>NZ_JBVVTW010000001.1:0-8211 GCF_055809415.1 Woeseia sp. D3-10
CCTTCTGACCAGGTAGCCAGTGAACGTAATTCCTGCACTTTAGGATGATCTTCCGGCGCATCATCAGGTAGGGGTAAGCCACTGGGATTAAATACCCGAAGTCTCTGCACCCAATCGCTGTAACAAACGCTCAGATTCCTCAATCACCAGACGACTGAAAGATCTTTTTCTCAATGAACCGTACAACAATAAAATGCGTGGCTTATGTTCAGGTGTCTGAGGCTTTAGCAATGATTGTAAATCAATATCTGCAAAAAACAGATTCCTTAAGCGCTGGAAAGTCAGTCATCCGATTTTTGCATTAACTTCAATATGCTTGAAAAATCCAATTCACCGTATCCGCTGTTCTGGTGAATTTGATACAGTTGCGTCGCCAGTGACCCCATAGGCGTTGAACTTTTCGATTGGCTGGCTAATTCTTGCGACAAGCCCAAATCTTTGCTCATCAAATTCACCATGAATCCGCCTTGATACCCATTCGAAGATGGTACGCTCTCCATCACATCTGGATATGGATTATAAAGCTGCAAAGACCAGTTATTACCAGAGCTGGCTTTCATAATCTCAGAGAGCACAGTTGGGTCCAAGCCTTGGGATGTCCCCATATTCAACGCTTCGGCTGTACCAATCATGTGTACTGCCAACAACATATTATTACAAATCTTAGCAACCTGGCCGGCTCCATTTTCTCCGGCATGGAAAATGTTTTTACCCATAGCTGATAATATTGGCTTAGCTTGTTCAAAGTCAGCCGCCGAACCACCACAAATAAAAGTTAACGTTCCAGCAATAGCCGCTGCAGTTCCACCAGAAACCGGCGCGTCAATCATGGCAATGTCCTGTTGGCGACAAGCTTGAGCCACATCACGAGCATCGGCGGCTGCAATGGTTGAAGAGTCGATCACCAACACATCTTTTCTCAAATGTGGAATCAGGCCGTTTTTACCCAAGAACAAGGATTTAACAATCGCACCATTCGGTAACATAGAAATCACAACGTTGGCTTCTTTCACAGCCTCAACGGCATTATCAGCGGCCTGTGCGCCAACAGCTACAGCTTCTTCCACTGCCTGTTTGTTCAGATCATAAACAGTCAGTTCATAACCGTTTTTAATCAAATTGTGTGCCATTGGGCCGCCCATGTTGCCCAACCCAATAAATGTTACTTTAATTCCCATAATGTTGTCCTCTAAAGGTTTGTTAGTGGCGCTTTCAACCCTGCCATGGCGGCGTAAAAAATTCTTCAACCTGCGCTGCGCTGATATCAGTCACATTCTGAGCTGACCATTGTGGCTGTCCATCTTTATCAATCAACAGTGCGCGAATACCTTCGGCCAAATCATCATGCATAGCACAACGTGTGGAAACCATAAGTTCCATTTGAAAAACTTCTTTCAAACTCATGTGTTTGGCACGTTGGATTTGTTGCTGAACCAGAACTAAAGTCATTGGACAGCCGCTTAAAATGGCTTTTTGAGCAAAACCCAACCATTTTTCATTGGTTTCCAGAGACTTAAAAGAATCAACAATATCAGCTAGTTGCTGACCCTTCATCAAGTCATTAATCACATCAAAATGTCGCCTGAGCTGACTTTCTACCGGTACTTGCGATTCACCCAAAGAAGTAATGGTCTCAGAAATCTCCAGATGAGGGTCAGTGAATGGCAACGCTGTCAAAGCCTGTAGCAAATCAGCCTTATTTTCAGATTCAAGATAATGATCAGCCAGTTTTGTGAACAATGCATCGGCTGCGTTCATACGTGCACCCGTCATGCCCAAAAATTCGGCAGTTCTCCCTGGCATGCGTTGGAAAACGCAGGATGCCCCGACATCCGGATATAAGCCGATGGTCACTTCTGGCATGGCCACCATAGATTTTTCAGTGACAATGCGGTGTGAACCACCAACAGCGATACCCAAACCACCACCCATTACAATACCATCGGCCCAAATAATGATGGGTTTATCGTAGGTATGAATGGTGTAATCCAGACGATATTCCAGAGTAAAAAATTCAGCTGCTTTTTCCGGTATATCACCCGCAGCCGTCTCTTGCATGGAATGATACAGCATAACCACATCACCGCCGGCACAAAAAGCTTTATCACCGGCACCTTCAATCCACACAGCTTTGATGCGATCATTATGCTTCCATTCATCCAACACAGCCTGTACAGCAACTATCATTTCAGTGGACAGTGCATTCAATGCCTTGGGCTTATCCAAAACGATTCTGGCTACCGTGCCATGATCACCTTCATGATAATGTGTTTGAATGGTCATCAGACGATCACCTCGGTTGCGCCTTCTACCAATACTTTTCTGGACACAATCAAACGCATAATCTCATTGGTGCCTTCCAAGATACGGTGTACCCGACAATCGCGTACAAAACGTTCCAGCGGATATTCTTTAATATAGCCATAACCACCATGCAACTGCAGCGCTTCATCACAAATATTAAAACACAAATCTGTGGCAAAACGTTTTGCCATCGCACAATAAGCCATGGCGTTTTGGTCTTTGGTATCCAGCTTAAATGCAGCCAAACGCACCATCTGCCTCGCAGCGATGAGTTCAGTGACCATATCTGCCAGCTTAAACTGCAGTGATTGGAATGAAGCCAGAGATTGTCCAAATTGTTTGCGTTCATGCATATATTGCTGAGCAGCATTGACTGCAGCCTGGGCAGTACCTAATGAACACGGAGCAATATCGACGCCCCCATCCAGCCCTTTCATTGCAAAGGTAAAACCCTGACCTTCCTGACCAATCAGATATTTTTGCGGCACTCTGACATTTTCAGTACGCCACGAACCGCGTTGGTTGTGAGTTCCAACCCATTTTTTCTTCTTTTTTGCCATAACTGATGCCGTCCAAGTCTGCTGGCACCATAATGCAGGAAATACCTTTGGGGCCTTCCTGACCAGTGCGTGCCATCAATATCAATACATCTGTAGAGCCTGCACCTGAGATAAAAGTTTTACTGCCGTTGATAATATAATCATCGCCATCTTTTTCTGCTGTGGTTTTTAGGTTAGCCGCATCCGAACCATGACCAGGTTCTGTCAAGCAATAGGAAGCCAACATCTCTCCAGATGTCAGGCGTGTGCCCCATTCCTCAGCCAGCTCTGCCTCAGCAAAACTGGTCAACATCCAGGCACACATATTATGAATGGTTAGATAAGCCGTCGTCGAAGTACAGTATTTTGACATCTCTTCGAATATCAAAGAAGCATCCAGGCGACTCAATCCCAATCCACCATAAGCTTCTGGAGCATACAATCCAAGAAAACCCAGTTCACCAGTTTTCTTGATCACATCTACGGGAAAATGTGCTTTTAAATCCCATTCAGCGGCATACGGAGCCATTTCTTTTTCGCCAAACTCTTTGGCAGCTTGTACGAATGCCTGCTGATCTTCGTTCAGATTAAAGTCCATCGATAATATTCTCGTCTATTTAAAGGTTAATGGTGGCATTGGGTCCTGTGTCATCGGGAATATCTGACTCAAACCAACGTGATGTGACCGTTTTGGTTTCCGTATAAAACCGAACCGCCTGCTTGCCGTAGGCATGTTGATCACCATAGAAAGATTTTCTCCAACCTGTAAAAGAGAAAAATGGTAAAGGCACAGGAATAGGAATGTTGATACCCACCTGACCGACTTTAATCTCGTGTTGGAATTTACGTGCGGCTGCACCCGATGATGTGAAGATTGAAGTACCGTTACCGTACGGGTTGTTATTAATTAACTCAATAGCCTCTTCCAAAGTATCAGCTGTCATTACACATAAAACAGGACCAAAAATTTCTTTTTTGTAAATGTCCATATCTACGGTTACATCGGAGAACAATGTTGGCCCAACCCAATTACCGTTGGGATAACCTTCTACCGTATGACCACGGCCATCCAGTAATAATGTAGCACCTTCCTCGACACCTTGCTTAATCATGTTCTCAACGTTCTGTTTTGCTTGAGGGCTGATTTGTGGCCCGTAAAATGATTCCTTGTTCTTCCAGTATCCTGGCTTCATTTCTGTCATCTTGCCTTTGATCTCATCCAACCATTCGCGACTTTCGCCAACCAGCACAGCGACCGAAATAGCCATACAGCGTTGTCCCGCCGCACCACAGGCTGAGCCAGCAATGTTGTTTACGACCTGCTGTTTATTGGCATCTGGCATCACCACCATGTGATTTTTAGCACCGGCAAAAGCCTGTACGCGCTTCAGATTCTGCGTACCTGTGCGGTAAATGTGCTCACCTACTGGCACTGAACCAACAAATGAAATCGCCTCAATATCCGGATGATTCAACAGTTGATCCACCTGATCTTTGCCACCGTGTACAACTTGCAACGTATCTTTGGGAAAACCTGCTTCATAAAATAATTCTGCCAGGCGCATGGGTGTATTGGGATCTTGCTCAGAAGGTTTCAATACGAATGTGTTACCACACACTACCGCCATAGGAAACATCCACAAAGGAATCATCGCCGGGAAATTAAACTGGGTAATACCGGTACACACACCCAATGGTTGAATCAGGCTGTAAGTGTCTACTTTATTGGCTACATTCTCAACTGTTTCACCCATCATCAAAGTGGGGATGTTAGCCGCATGCTCCGCAACCTCAATACCACGCCATACATCACCTTTGGCATCTTCAAAATTCTTGCCGGTTTCTTCTGCAAGAATCTCAGCTATTTCATCGTGGTGCTTTTTCAACAAATGCTGATAACGCAACATCATACGCGCCCGCTGTGTGACCGGAACGTCTTTCCAAGTTTCAAAAGCTTTCTTGGCAGAAGCCACAGCCTGATCTACTCTCTGCAGCGGTGGCGAAAGGAACCTGATTGATGACTTCTTGAGTCGCAGGATTGGTCACATCAAGCCAATCAGACGAAGTGCTGATTACCGCTTGACCATCAATGAACATTGGAATCTGTTGTGTCATGTCGTACCTGTTAATTACAAATTAAAATGGGATTAATTGAAGCCTATCTTAGGGGCCACAAAACCCGGGGATTATAGCATTAAAAAGCCATTGATTACATCCAGGATAGAACCAGAATCGGGATGGATTAACTGTGCATAGTATGAACGGATTAGAATGCAGTCTGAATACAATATTTGCAGTCTTTGTAAAAGACTTACTTGGTTGATTTCAGCCGTTATTTCGTGCTCGAATATTGAAGGAAAAACCAACATCTGCTTTTTTCACAAAACAATTGTCAGCCTTAAAAATTCATCTATTGCCTGCGTTAACATAATCTTCATTTGAACATTTGTCACAAATGTCATTAAATTCTACCTAAAGTTGATATTGGACAAAATCTATGAGAGTTGCTGTTATTGGTACAGGCTATGTTGGTCTGGTCACTGGTATCTGTTTATCAGAAGTGGGTAATACCGTCGTATGTTTTGACATAGATAAGGAAAAGATAGGTCTGTTGCAAGATGGTCAAGTACCCATCTATGAACCCGGTTTGAAAAAACTGTTGAAAAAAAATCAAAAAGCACAGCGTCTTCAATTCAACCATAATTTTGAACAATCCATCCTTAATGCTGAAATCATCATTATAGCTGTCGGCACGCCACCCAACGAAGATGGTTCTGCCGATCTGAGTCACGTCTTGACTGTTGCCAAAATCATTGGAGAAAACATCAGCAATTATGCGCTCATCGTAACAAAATCGACAGTACCGGTTGGTACTGGAAATCAGGTCAAACAGACCATTCAACAGGCTCTGAATGCCAGGCAAGCTGACATTGATTTTGATATCGCATCCAATCCTGAGTTTTTAAAAGAAGGTGCTGCAATTCAGGACTTTATGTATCCGGATCGCATAGTCATTGGTTGTGAAACAGAAAAAGCCGCAGAAACTCTGAAAGAACTGTATGCCCCATTCAATCGCAGCCGTGACAAAATGCATGTGATGGATATGGTTTCCAGTGAATTAACCAAATATGCATCCAATTGCATTCTGGCGACTAAAATTAGTTTAATGAATGAAATAGCCAACGTATCTGATCAAGTTGGCGCCAATATCACACAGGTTCGATTGGCTATGGGAGCAGATCCGCGCATCGGACATCATTTTATTTACCCAGGTGTCGGTTATGGGGGTTCCTGTTTTCCGAAAGACGTTCGCGCACTGATTCATATCGGCCAGGAAAATCAATGCAACATGGATATTCTGGGTGGCAGTGGAAACGGTTAATCAACGCCAAAAAAGTGTTTTGTTCAAAAAAATATCAACACATTATTCGGATCTGCAAGGCAAAACCATAACCATTTGGGGCTTGAGCTTCAAACCCAATACTGATGATGTTCGCGAAGCACCCAGTCTGGTTTTGATTGAACAACTGTTGCAAGCGGGGGCCCATATCAAAGCTTTCTGCCCTAAAGGTATGCCGGCTGTAAAAGCCAAACTTGGTAAAAGAGAGAACATAACGTTTTGCTCAACGGCTGATGCGGCCACCGCTGACAGCGATGGCCTTGCTTTGGTTACTGAATGGAAACAATTCTGGTCGATTGACTTCGCAACTCTGAAGGAAAAGATGCGCTCACATGTGATTTTCGATGGGCGTAATATCTGGAACCTGAAAAAGCAAAAAATGCTGGTTTCAGTTATTACGGGATCGGTCTATCATAAACAGTTATTCATCAGGAGGAGTAGCTATTCAGACGACTTCATCTGACCCTTCGTTGATGTCTTCGAACAAATACGTACTCAAATAACGCTCACCAGTATCTGGCAACATACACAATATCACCGATCCTTCTGACGCTTTTTTAGCCACTTCAAGAGCCGCTGCAAAAGTGGCACCGGCAGAGATACCACACAATATACCCTCCTGACTTGCCAAACCTAATGCGCCGGCTTTGGCTTGATGTTCATCAACAGGAATAATGGCATCATATACGTCCCTACTCATCACATCGGCAATAAAGTCCGGTGTCCAGCCCTGAAGTTTATGCGGGCTCCATTCTTTGCCGCTGAGTAAAGCCGCTTCAACTGGTTCAGTCGCAATCACCTGTATATCAGGTCGTGCCAGTTTCAACATTTCACCTACACCTGTGATGGTGCCACCGGTTCCATAACCACTGACAAAATAATCCAGTTTTTTATCCGCAAAATCCCGCAATATTTCTGGCCCTGTTGTATTTCTGTGGTAAGCAGGATTAGCCAGATTTTCGAACTGACGGGCCAGAAACCATCCGTTTTTTTCAGCCAATTCTTCTGCTACCCGCACCATACCACTGCCGCGCTCTGCTGCTGGGGTTAATAATACTTTTGCACCCAGTGCTCGCATCAGTTTGCGCCTTTCTATGGAAAATGTTTCAGTCATGACTGCAACAAAAGGATAGCCTTTGGCAGCACACGCCATGGCTAATGCAATACCAGTATTTCCCGATGTTGCTTCAATGACTGTTTGACCAGGCTTTAACGCACCTGAGGCTTCAGCATCTTGAATAATGGCATGCGCCTTAGCCTGTCTCCTTTAGATGATGCCAAGTGGATCTTTAACGCTTCGAATCCTCTGAATACATTTCCACATGCTCAGGAGCCAAACGATTAACTCTGACAACAGGGGTATTACCAAATGGCTTCGAAAATTGAATTATGAATCATAAATCTGTCCTAATCGGTTAGTTTTCTTATCTGCCCTATCAGGAGGCAGATTTTAAATAATACGTTTGCTCACCTGTGATGTGCTGATCCGGTTTAAACCATTTCAATCGCTCTGACAAAGCAGCAACTTCTCCAATGAAAATCATAGCCGGAGATTTGATCTTATGCTCTGCGATCAAATGCGAAAGATCACCCAGTTCACCTCGAATAACCCTCTGGTCCGCGCGTGTCCCATTTTCAACAATGGCTAATGGCGTTTGTGGACTTTTACCGTACCTCATAAGATTAAGAGGATAACACATCAGATTTCAATAAACCCATATAGACCGCAATGGTCTGTTTTTCTCGCGCTAAAAGATCGCCAATCTAATGTATCTATGGAATTTTTACAGTGCGCGGTAATAAATAAGACATTACGCGCATGATCACGGTGCGTTAACGGAATACCCGCATAGGCTGAACAACCGACAGCAGCTGTGATACCGGTAGGATTGATAATCATTTTTTCCTGAGGTGACGTATTCATACATGGCAAACGCTGAAACTTAGCATATGAACCGAACCCATACA
>NZ_JBVVTW010000002.1:0-13090 GCF_055809415.1 Woeseia sp. D3-10
GATTTATACAATGACAATTCGACTGCTTTAGCGTAATGCTCACTACTATCCGAAATTCGCCCACTCAGAATCAACAATCTGCCCTTCAGCCATTCTTGGTGATAAGCAAGTTCATCTGTCAGATTATTTTCTTCTACTAATCTTTCAGGTTTTGCTAGTCGGCTAGAATATTCAGAGAGGCTACCCTCAGGTTTATTTGAAGTTCTTTTTAAAAGCTTATGTAGTTGGTTTCCCTCAACAGTAAGAGTATGTCAACTTCAGATTTTACCATTTAACTGCTCAGCATAGAACTCAAAAAATACTCGTCCAAAAATCTATCGTCGGTTCGCTATTAGTCAGTAAACGAGATTTCACTGCATTTCTTAAAATATCAACAAACTTGTAATTCGTTTTTCGATGAAAAGAGTCAATAAACCGCGTTAAAAATAGGGTTTCACGATCCTCTGTAGCGGCCATTTCGTCAGAAAGTGATGCCCACTCGAGCAATCCGTTGTAAACTTCCTATATTTGGCAGCTCTTCTCCACTCTTCCACTTTCTGAAGCTTCTCTCATTATCAGCGAAGTAATCATTTACATGATTATCTGATAATTTGTTCTGATTTTCATAAAATGAAATAGCACTTTTAATAGGATATTCTTCACAATAAAAGAATGGAACATTGTTATTTGGCATTTGCTGAGTTCCAACCTTCCATATAACGCTAGCTAACATTTCAACAAACAAATACCTATTTACTGAATACATTACTGCTTTTTGAGAGATCCCTTCCATAGGAACTCGTTTTACTATTTCCGAGTAAATTCTGCAACCCCATTCGAACACAATCCGAAAAAAAGTATGCAAATGATTCTGATACAAACTCTTTTATCGGTTTGAAAAAAAGCTCATGGATTGATTGTTCTAATATTCTAGGATCCATAGACTTTCTTGATGAGTAGTCCTCTTCTTTTCTAAATCGCCGCACGCCATTACCCGTTACCCGTTTCGTATCGGCAATATCAGCTAAGCTGTTTAGAACTTTTCCTAAATTTTGGTATGGCTCATTAAATAATTGAGCGCTAGGTTTCATTATATTTTTCGTATTCAATTTAGTAGTCATCGCATTCTCTTTTGAAATTATGTAAATCCAGAATCAGATTCTCCAGGTACACACAAAAATCAAAAGGAATCAGTTGGCGCATTTTTACACTTTATTAAACGTAAAATGCAGCTTTATTAATTATTTTCCTTAAATAGGTTCTTTCTTATTTTTGTATACCGATTTCTCATAGTAGAAAGCTCTAAGTCTTTTCCCGAGTTATAACTATTTACAAAAGCAATATCAGCGTGACTGATAGCTCTTACGATGCTGTTACAATCATAAACCCTTTCTTCACTTCTAATATCTTTCATTAAAATACGCCATGCTTCTAGAAATTTAGGGTTATTATTAACAACAATTATTCGCGCGAACACCCTGTCTATTTCGTCTTTGAAATCCTCAGGATCGGGCTTAGCTGAATCGACATTTTGTTGAGGTGGTTCAGGTATTCTAGTTATATTTTGCAACTCGTTTACATTTATCACAGATTGTAATATCAAGAATTCTTCACCCTCAACATAAATATCTCTTATGGTTCCAGTATTATTACTAAAAGGGTTATTGCCGATTGGTTTAAGTAGCTCTTCCTTTTCTAGATCAAATCTTTTAATCGCTAAAGAAAGGTTGCTATCAGTGTCCACGCTTAGCTTCGTATTTATGAAAATGCCATTTTTTTTGTTTGGGTCTAGATGATGTAGTGGCTGCCAATCGTTGAATAGCTCACAAGATAGCGGCTCATGTTGAGTTTTATTAAACTGAACAAGCTCGGGTTCCTCTAACTCAGCAACGTATAAAATAATCGATTTTCTAGTTGCTAATCGAAAGCTATCCTCTTCGTTAAGAAGTAACTTACCATTATATAACCCTTGACCGTGTCCAATAACTTCAGAACCATTTAACGAAAAGAACACTCCTTTTAATTCCGTGCAATCTATAGATAAACGAACTTTCCTATTTTTGGCCAAATCCACTAGTTGTGATTTAGATATATTTGAATGCCTATCAAGTTCATCCATTGAGTAATACTTATTTGCAGTCACTTAACGTCCTTTTAAAAATGATTAATGACTCTGAACTTAAACTTATTTAAAGATAAACCAGTGTTTTCATGGTGTTCAGATCATCTATAACTTTAAATTTTTACACGCCCATGTTTAATTTAGGTATGATTCATAAGCACTTTTTGTTTTAAAGTTAACTTTAAAACACTTTAAGATTCACTCAAGAAAAACAAATTATTCAAGATTACTTTCTATCTCTATTACGGTTTTTCTTAAGATCTCATTATATTCTTTTGAATCCATAGCGTAATGAGCCCTCCGGTGACAAGTAGGACAAACCGCAATAACGTTTTCAGGTAGATCTGCACCACCATCTGAAAGTCTCGTTAAATGATGTACCTCTAAATAAGGGCCTTGATTTGTCTCAAATGGTGCTTTTAATCCACAGCCTTCACAGTGGCCATTCGCTCTTTTTTTTGCATATAAACGTATCGCATCACTTCTATATTTAACACTAACAAGCTGTGTTTTTTGATCTGAAGTAGCAGGGGTTCGGCTGGTTGCTATTTCGCGCAACCTGGATAATGAAGTGGTTCTAGTCGGCCTAACTAAATAATCACCGGCTGGCGACTCAATTCTAACTTTACCTGAATTATCGATGTCTAAATGAAAAACAAAAGCATCTCTTTGTTCATTATTTTTGTCGGGCCGCTGCTCTGTATGATGAGTTATATAATTGCATCTACCCACAAAACGAACATGGCCTTGAGTTGTAGATTCGAATAGAAGTATCTCTTTATTATTCTTCCTGTGATCCCTAATGGCAAGATTGCCTTTAGACATCGTCATATCACCTTCTTGGCCTTCCCCTGTGTACCTGAAAGTGCCGTCCGGACTAAAATCGTCTGAATAACCGTATTCTGCGCCGGCTTTACTTGTAAATATGAATATATATGGATGATTAGAAGGTGTTGATATTCCACCATATTGTTGACCCGCATAGACCCCATGAATATGTTGCCTACGATTATAAATTTTCCCTATTTCAAACACTGTACATCCCTGCTGTGCAATAAAAGACTATGTGAAAGCATACTATCTCACATCAAAGCCAATTAAAAGATTATGAATTTAATGACTTTTTTAGCTAGTCAGCAACTTCTATTACGTCATTTCTAACTTTTGTTTGTGTGTAATTGACGGGAGGATATTCACAGTGATTTTGGAAGTACCACCACAAAAATTGCCCTTCAGCTTTTGCTGGTGTTGTTCCAAACTTAGAGAACTCACAAAACTTAACTGTTATTTCTCCGTACTCCTTGAGTATTACTGAGTACTTTAAAAAATTGGCTTTTGACGTTGCATGAAGTTTAGCGTCCTTAAAGCGCCTCTCTTTAAAGCTATTGTCTGTTTTCCCTATGTATATAATTCTGCTTTCACCACGCAACCGTGGTATCGGTTTCTTAGACATAAAAAAGTATATTATTTTACGAGTTTCATTAGCCTTATCTGACCCGTAGACTGCTTTAAATTTATCAATTGTTATTTCATCAATACTATTCGGTAGTGTTTCGAACTGCTCAATTTGAGTATAAAAGTCACTATAATCTAAAGTTTTCAAGTTACTTGTCCTTCCTATTTATTTATCCCGTCAATCCAACAACTCAATCGCTGCTGCTTTGTGGTCTGGCGCTAAATGAGCATATCGTAAAGTCATTTCTATCGAAGAATGACCCAATAACTCTCTGACAGTATTCAAGTCGACACTTTTCATCACTGAACATGCTAGCAAAGTGGTGGCGTAAATCGTGGAACCTGAAGTTGCTGATATCAGCTTCTTTCAAAAGATTCATCCAAGCTTTCTTAAAGTCTGCTAATGGCCTATTGGGCTCATTCTCAAATACATGCTCAACCGTTCCGCCTTCTTTTTTCCATGTTTTTAACATATTTAAAACAATCGCGTTTGTTGGTATATGTCTGCGCTTCCCTGACTTAGCGTTTTCTGGTTGAACGGTAATTGTTTTGTTTTTAAGATCTACGTCATCCCACTTAAGACTTAAAATTTCGCCTTTTCGCATTCCGGTATACATAGCCAATTGAACAATTGGTGTTAGGTGATCAACATAAGTACGTTTTTTAAATTCAGGTAACGTTGGTTTGTTTCGCATAACACGATGAAGGTTCGCATTATCACGTTCTTTTTTAATTCTGACTGTACGTTCTTCTAAAGCTGTTTTTAATCTTTCTTGTTCGTCATCATTTAAAAAGCGAATGCGTTTATTGTCACTTCTTAGTTTTTTAATGTTTTCTAAATTGTTCTTTTCAATAAAGCCCCATTCGACCGCACGATTTAGTAGAGCTTTAAGAGTCGAAACATATCCATTAATTGTTGCTTCTTTCATGCCCGACTTTCGTTTTTCGTTTCGCCAAACTTCAATTTGGCTTGCTGAAATATCAGCTAACTGCTTTTCTAATAAGTGAGGAAATCCGGCTTTTATCGATTTAATAATTCGATCGGCTGTTTTGGGGTTGCGGGCTTCTTGATACGGTAAATACGTTTTTTCTAAAAATATAGAAAGTTTAGTTAATTTATTACGCTCAGTTTGTTCACGCTTTTCTTTTTTCTCCGCTTGAACGTCAACACCGTTCGCCACCTCACCCAACTTTTGTTTTGCTAAGTCTCTGGCTTGTTGCGGTGTGATTTGTGGATGGGAACCAAGTTTAAAATTTACCTGTCTTCCATCTAGTCGATAAAACACGTAATAAACAATTTTCCCTTTTGGGGAAACTCTAAAATGGAACCCCGATATCACTGAATCATTGACCCTCCGAATTTCTGGATCGAGGTCCTTGATGCAAGCGTTATTGATTCTTTCTTTAATCGAGTTCCGTTGAGTCATTTTTAGCACCAAATAAAATATGTAGCATATTTGTAGCAGGTTAAATGAACCTCAATGAAAAAGCAAAGATTTCAAAGAACAAAAGCAACATAACTAACAATCCAATAAATACAACAACTTACAAACTTAACCTGTTCATTATTGTTCACTGAGACCCATCAAAAAACACTGAAAAACAGGGCTTGAATTTTTCTCATAATCGGCAGGTCCCCTGTTCAAGTCAGGGAGGGGGCACCATTTCTTCTCCATTAAAGTCCAACAAAATCCACCAGCCCAATAAAATTAACGCATTCAGAGATATTCATTGTCCCATTAAGTCCACAGTGGTTTACTATCATCCAGCACTTAATGTTACATAAGATGTAACATTAATCACTTTTCAGTAAAAAGGATGTTACATGGCTAAAATAGTTACACCATTAACCGCTACCCAAGTTAAGCAAGCTAAACCAAAAGAAAAGCAATATAATTTGTCTGATGGTGGCGGATTAGCATTAAGAGTTATGCCAAATGGCTCTAAACAATGGCTATTTAACTATCAAAAGCCTCACACGAAACAACGAACGAATATTAGTCTTGGCCTTTTTCCCGATATAAGCCTCCTATCTGCAAGAGAAATTAGAACTAAGTTCAGAGAGCAAATTGCAAACAACATTGACCCAAAGTCCCAGCGAGATAATGAGTCGTTAGAACATGCCAACGCTCTGAGGAACACATTTCATAGAGTCGCAGAGGATTGGTTCGAACTAAAAAAGAAAACAGTAAAGCCCGCTACATACAATAAAGCTTGGATGATTCTGTCAAAACACGTTTTCCTTTCATAGGAAATCTTCCAGTACGAGATATAAAAACTCAGCCAGTTGTCGAAATTTTTAAAGCCCATTCAAACCAAAGGTAATATAGAAACTCTTAAAAGAATTTGCCGTTATATTAATGAAGTTATGCACCATGCTATTGCAATGGGATTAGTTGAAGTAAATCCTGTTAGAGATGTAACTAAATTATTCCCTCCCGTAAAGCATAAAAATATGCCATCGTTACGCCCGGAAAGACTTCCAGAGTTTATGAAAGCTCTATCTAATGCAAAAGTTTCAACTGTGACTAGGTGTCTTGTGGAGTGGCAGTTATTAACACTTACCAGGCCAGGGGAAGCCGCCAAAACTGAGTGGACAGAAATTGATTGGGAACGGAGAATTTGGGTGATTCCTGCTCATAAAATGAAGAAAAAAGCTGAGCATATAGTCCCTCTTACCCTGCAGATGATTAGCCTCTTAAAATTTATGCAACCGATAAGTGGTAACGATCAATACGTATTTCCATGCCAAAGAGGAATGCACAACACACATATCAACACTCAAACTGCAAACATGGCTATAAAACGAATGGGCTTTGCTGGTGAATTAGTGGCACACGGGCTCAGAGCACTCGCTAGTACAACCTTACATGAAAAAGACTTCAATTCTGAATTAATAGAAATGTGTTTGTCTCATGTAGATAGTAACTCTAGCCGAGCACCTTATAACCGAGCAGAATTAATAGAGAAACGAAGAGAGATACTGAGCTGGTGGTGTGATCATGTTGAAAGGTCATCTATTTTTTCATCAACAAGTTTGACATCACAATCATAAGAACACAAACAGTGGATCAATACTTATGCAACCAGTTAAACGATGGCTAAACAAGCGACATTAGTTAACTATCGATTTGAAACCAATCCAGGTAAGATACTTTTCTTATCGACGTGGAATTAAGTTAGGACTGACTATGATTAAAAGATATAAAGTAGGAGAAAGGACCACTGGTGGAGATACTATCTCCTTTATTTATGGTAACAATGATAAAGCTATTGTTTATCTTAACGATGCTGGGGCACTAAGATGGGAAGTTTCATGCGACCAAAACATATTCTCAAAATCAGTAGATAAATATCAATCTTTATCTGGCAAAATCCCAATCTCAACACCTGAAAAAATAAGAAAATCTGTTGAAGGAGAGTTAGCATCAGCAATTAATCACGCATTCTCTTGTGAAAAAGAAAGTGAAGTTGATCAATTTTTCATGTCTGTTGAAAAAAGAATCCTGCTGCTATTGTCTCCTAATCAAGCAAAGCTATGGTTAGTTTTGTTTGGATTAACCTCAGCTACTGCTATTACCTTACTCCTATTTACTTTAAATAAATTTGTTGGATTATTACCGCACGATTTATTTCTTTGTGGTAGTACTGGTGTATTGGGTAGTACTCTCTCGCTAATGCAGAGAAATACAAGCATATCAATCAATTTAGAGGATGGAAAAATATACATCTTCCTTCAAGCTGCATTTATTCCAATTTTAGGGTTATTTTCTGGGTTTTGTATTTTTCTTTTATCAAACTCTGACCTTGCTTTTAGTTTCGCGAAAGAGAATATCTATAATTTGATGTCTTTGAGTGTCATCGCAGGCTTTTCTGAGAGGTATATTCCCGATTTATTCCAGAAGGTTAGTAAATAAGCTCTTTAAAAAAGGATTTGTAGAGCTTCACTCGGCCACGGACTTGGTAATACCCACTAAATGTTAGAATACGTAACTTCTAAATCAAAATTTGCCCTTCTAATAATAATAATATCTATATACCTTGTAATTTCCGCCAAAGTTGACTAAAAATTAAACAACCATTTAAAGGGACTTACATGCTATGTCTAAATCTACTCTCCCAACCTGTTTATTTTTCGCGTGTTCCATTTTATTTAGCGCATACACGATGGCCGACAATGAATTTATATCTACACGAACTGTACTAAGTGACCCAAGTAAAGATACAAGTGCATTAGATTCTCAACCAGCGAAATTTCAATACGGGATCGAAGCTGGTACAGACATAGATGGTGAAGCCAACTCTGGAGGGGTCTTCTGGGAAGTAGACCAAGGTAATGGATTAACTCGTTTTAATTATAACGTGGCGGATTTAGCGAAAATTGAATCCGATAAATCCAACTTAGGGACTATATTACGATCCAGTGGTGATTATGCAAATTTACAGTTTTCTTACCTCTCCCCCAATCTTTTCAATTTGGGAATAGGATGGACTGCGGGATTCGGTTATTCCGAGCTCACATATTCTGAATCGTTTGAATCTCAACTAGATGATGGCGGACTAATGGCTTTTAATATCGGCCTGATACCATATAGTGA
Source organism: Woeseia sp. D3-10 (assembly GCF_055809415.1). Taxonomy (NCBI): domain Bacteria; kingdom Pseudomonadati; phylum Pseudomonadota; class Gammaproteobacteria; order Woeseiales; family Woeseiaceae; genus Woeseia; species Woeseia sp. D3-10. Next base: position 8,155 of record NZ_JBVVTW010000002.1, read on the forward strand.
TTATTTTACATTTCTAGAGAAAGAGGGGAGTTACAATTTCACATTTGCATATGAGAATAGACTAATAACTGGAGACTTGGCCAATAACGATATGCAATTGAAGTCACTTTTTCAAGATGAGGTCGATTCATTCAATGGTTACAGTGCATTGATGGAATTTCATTTAGACACGCAGAAGTATTTCATAAAGGCCACCTACTTTTCTGCAGATGGCATCTCAGGATTTGATGGTTTGCAAATTAGTATTGGCGTAAAAATCATAGCTGATTTATCAATATCTGATTAAGGAAGATAACATGAGAGTACCCCTTTCCATACTTATCCTAATAACATCTGGTTCATTATCTGCATCAAGCATCCCATTTAAAAGCCTTGATAATATGAAAACAATAGTATCCGAGGGTGCTTTTGAAGCTGTTGATAATCATAGTTTATTAAGCATTGACAGAATTGGTCATTACAGTGGTAACTATATTGGTTATGACTACTTTTATGACAATGATTTAGAGAAAGCATTGGACGTTCAATACAGTTTTTCCTATCTGTTAACTGATATAGATAACGACAAACAGCCAATATCTAAAACAACGGGTGTCAGTAAATTTGATAACAATGTCTATTTTACTTTTGCAGGAGAATTCGACTTTTATGCAGGTTCTCGATACTCAGGGCCTGTTGTGAACAGAAGGTTTAATCCCGGTGTTCAAGTAAATTACTCTCGTAATTACTCTTCGACTAGTCGATGGGTTCTGACAGACTTTGGTTTTGGATTAGAGCATGAATCGAATGGTCAAGCGACACATGAAGCGAGAGAGGGCACCCCACCTGTAGATGCCACTTTGCAGGAGAGGCTTTCTTATATAGACCCCCTTCCAATTTTAGCCAGCCAATTTAAGTACATAAATAGAGACAAGGCTGGTAATACAAGAGATGAATATTACCATGAGATGGCCATCGAAACTGTTAGTCGTGGTTACAACTTTATCTCCGCCCATGCAACAGTTTTTATTGGAATGTACGAAACGTTTCAAGTTATGGCCGGAGTCAAGCTTAGACATGATGTTATAACCGACCCTGATGATGGTATTTTTTGGGACTCGACTTATAGTGACTCAAAGTTCATTAACCACAAAGGCACCAGAATTGGGCTTTATGGCTACTCTAGGGAAAGTTTTTTAATTTTCGAAACCTTACACCTTGCTTTAGAATACCGCACAGGTCAGCTTATAGGTGGAAAACCTACATCAAATAATACCTTTGATTTTACAGTAATGACGAACTTTAATGTATGCGATTTAGACATACCTATTTTTTACAAGTTCCACAGTGGTTACTTAGATGAAGTCTTCAACTACCACATTAAGAGTACTAAACACTTGTTTGGATTACATTTAAACTTTTAGGTTATTTTTGACTCAATGAGTAAAGCCATGTCTACTTTTGGGTTGTATGATTCGACCTAGAAATAGTGTGGCCCTGTTCCAAACCATCAGTCGCCCACGCAGGTATCAATTTAATTCTATGTATCTGGACTGTGTGACCTGAAAATTGGTCAATCTAACTGATATTGAATAGCCAACTACCCAATATTAACCTTCATTGTATTGACGACGAAATAGTTGGATAACATTCATTAAAACCTCTTTATATTATTGTGGCATTTCTTTGAGCTTATCTCGACCATGAGCAATGGACACAGCGGCCACTGCCCCCATTTTTAATAACAAAGTCTTTATTTTCACGACTTCAGAGATCAGTAAGCTTAATTTGTAGCTCATCATATTTACGTTCAATGTACTTGTCCACCAGCTCTTCATATCTATCGGTTTGTCCGCCTATCAAAAAGCCAAAATACTCCGGTTTTGACATTAGTTCACTAAGGAATAAAACTTCAATTTCTGTCAATTTATGCTTCGAAGTAATTGTTAACCCTGTCTACCTGGGTTTTAGATAAACACAATAAGACTTCAGACTCTCGCTTCGCTTTCACACTATTAGCCCAAATGCTGAGAGCCAAGAGCAGCGCAAACGCAATAAATACTAACCCACCTACAAATGAAAGAACCCACCAATACCAAGCCATACTTATCCTCCTTTAATTAGCAAAAAGTAAATTGGTTTTTAAACTTACTCTAACATTCCATCAGCAACTCTTAGACTTAAAGTTTTCGTCCGTTGTGAAGCATTCATAGGAAGTAAAAATCGTTGCAACAAAAATAACACTATGTCGAAGAATATAAATTGCACTCCGATGATCAGCATGTCAATCGCTTCAATTTGTAACGTGATTATCCTGATACGGAACCAAAGACCGTAATACCAACAATAATTATCAATATAGAAATAATTAACTTGAAGACAATGCTTAAGGCATTGCTTAGCGTGATAATAACAGCTCTAGTGTTCAGTTTTAGTTCATTAATTAAAACGTCAGTGGGAATTTGATTACGCCTAGTTTGAGATTTCACCATTTCATCAGCTAGAAGCTATATTTTGCGATCTTCCCCTGAAACACTAGACACCTAGCTTGCCGATTTATATTGGACTTCAAACTCTTCAGGGGAAGATCACTGGACGAATGGCTGGTTTATTACAATACTGAACGAACTCATCAAAGGAAAACGTGCGTGGCAGAACGCCACTTGAAACATTAGAAGATGGGAAACGCATTTGGGCGGAAGAGAATTTAGCTCAAATGAGCCTGACAGTCACCGATAGAAAAACGGGTAACTGTCAGATCAAGTCTGAGCTAGTACACTTTAATAGTTGCGAATACCCAGTAAATTTCCAACCTGTTTGTATTTCAAGACAATAAAAAGGCGATCATTTAGATCGCCGATTACAGGGAGTAATATTAATTCTTATTCGGAACAACCAGTCCAGTTTTCACCATCAGTGCTGCACTCATATAATACTGTTCCATCATCTTGCTTAGTAGCTCTCTGCCAATTGTCATCATTGTCGACATCTATTTGCACATCACCTTCTTCTTTTCCTGTGCTCACGCCAGTATGCCGTATCAATATTAACGCTATCTTCCCATTTATAAGGGGTTAAAATAAGAGTATCTATCATGCTTTGTGCGTTTAAGTCGGTTGTTGCGGTGAACTCTTTCCAATCAGCTAATTCTGTAAAACGGGCTTGTTCAGCTCTAAAGTAAAATTCTGCACTATATGCAGCATCACCTTCGGTATACCTGAAGGTGATAATTTCTCTCATATGGAGAACTAAAGTCATCAAAGTTACATTCTTCAAACGAGTTAGCTAAAGCATCTGAATCTGAGCCATTACCAAGTTCATAATGAATCCCATCTGACATGAAACTTACCCTTTCGTTTTTCGCGCAGCGATAAGTTCCGTTAGAATCTCTATAAGCGTCCTTTCTAACACTTAACCAGCCATTTTTGCCTTGATTATTCGACTCTTGGCCTAACTCATGGAACTTACTGGTGATGAAATCAATTTGGTCCAGCTTGTCAGTATCTTGAAGCTTACTAAATTCAATAAAGTCTTCTGTACCAAGAAATACAATAGCATCACGATACCAGCCATTATCAACTTGAAAATATTCATCTAACTCTGGACTTCTTATGATACAAAAACTCGGATCTCAGCATCTGGATAGTCTGCATATTGTTTTCTTAAATCGGTTTTATGCTTATAAGCTGCTTTTAATCCTTTCATAATATCTTGTGCTGCGTGAAAAGCCTCAGAGTCTTTATCCGCAATAAAGTCAGCATACATTTGATCCGCTGATAGGTTGTAAAACTGAACTAAGCCATTAACCTATTCTCTCAATTTCTTGTTGTAGCTCTTGAACAGCTTCTTCGTGATTTTTCAGATAATGGCAATGCTTAGCGTTAGATGCACTGTCATTAGGGTTTTTACCTTGATTCTCCGCAATTGTGGATAACTGCGCTCAATCGCTTCCCAAACCACTGTCGTTAAGGGGAAATATTTCTAACTAAACCGTTAGTGAAGTCTTGTTCTGTTATGGGCTCAAGGTTGCAATATAATTTGATAGGGTTCGGTTACTTCATGAAGCTCGACATTTTCTCATCTTCAGAGCCCTCATCCCATGCTCCTGCTGGAACATCAACAATGATTGCAGAATAAGCCAAACACTGAGCATCTTCTTCAGGTACAACTAACGTGTAATCACCACTTTCTTCAGTTTCTTTTTGTGCCATTTGGTTCAGCTTTACCATTGCCATTAATATCCAAAATATGATTCCGCGAACAATATAACCATCAATGGCTTTGCCCGTAAACAGTTAGTACTTTTTCAGTTGGGGTTACATTTTGACTATCGTCATCTGATGAATTACTTCCACAACCACTAACAACTAAACCAAATGCCAGCGATACTGCTAAAGTCACTTTACTTCTTATCATCTTTATTTCCTTTTAGGGCTAATACTTATTACCTTACAACCAGTTGGCAAGGAAGAAAACACAAACTTAACCATATGAAATAAAATGATTTTAAGCGTTCACTCTTCCGCCAATTATTTGTACTTAACCGACAAATCACATGATTTCCCATTTATGATTGCCGAAGTGACTGGCATCCAATACCACTGCTGTGTGTATTAATTAATTCTTTATTTAGCGAATTCACCAAATAGGGAAATCAAAGCTAGAAAATGCTTCTATGCGGTGGATTTCCCCGTCGTGAAATTCACTTATTTATTGTTTTTTTTTTAAAACTTATCAATTAATCTACAATGTGATCTAAATTCATCCAAGCCGCTTTTCGATGTGATTTATTATCTTAACCTGAAGGAAGCTATTACGTTCTTGTGTAACTTTTTGTATTGCAATCTCACCAGTAACTCTTCCTCCCATTTCATTTAAGGTTTGAATGAGGTCAAAACAATCGAAGGGATAGCTCTTGATATGTACTGTAAACCGCCGTAGCTTTTTTCAATTATGT
>NZ_JBVVTW010000003.1:0-10631 GCF_055809415.1 Woeseia sp. D3-10
ATGGTCGCCCAAACATCAAAGAAGTTGTTAAAGAAGGTCAAGAAGTAATCATTCAGATTGATAAAGAAGAGCGCGGCCAAAAAGGCGCAGCTTTAACTACTTTTATCAGTGTCGCTGGTAGCTACTTAGTACTTATGCCTAATAACCCTCGTGCCGGCGGTATTTCACGTCGCATTGAAGGCGATGAGCGTACGCAACTTAAAGCAGCGTTAAGTAAGCTTGAATTACCAAAAGGCATGGGCTTAATCGTACGTACTGCAGGTGTTGGTAAATCTTATGAAGAGTTAGAATACGATTTACGTGCCCTACTTCTTCATTGGGATGCTATTCAACAAGCCGCTGATAGCCGACCTGCTCCGTTCTTAATTCACCAAGAAAGCAACGTTGTATTTCGTGCCATTCGTGATTATTTAAAACGCGATGTTGGTGAAATCATTATTGATAACCAAAATGTTTTTAATGAAGCCAAAAGTCACATTGAACTATTCCGCCCAGACTTCCTAGAGCGTGTAAAACTTTACCAAAGCGAAGTTCCTCTATTTACGCACTATCAAATTGAGTCGCAGATTGAATCTGCTTTCCAACGCGAAGTTCGTTTGCCATCAGGTGGTTCAATTGTAATTGACCCTACTGAAGCATTAGTTTCAATTGACATTAACTCGTCAAAAGCAACTAAAGGTAGTGACATTGAAGAAACTGCTTTAAATACTAACCTAGAAGCCGCTGAAGAAATTGCTCGCCAATTACGTCTTCGCGACTTGGGCGGTCTTTTAGTTATTGATTTTATCGATATGACACCACCTAAACATCAACGTGATGTTGAGAACCGTTTAAAAGACAGCGTAAAACAAGACAGAGCTCGTGTTCAAATAGGTAAGATAAGTCGTTTTGGTTTACTTGAGATGTCTCGTCAGCGTTTACGCCCTTCACTAGGAGATGCAAGTCAACACACTTGTCCTCGATGTGACGGTCAAGGCACAATTCGTTCTAACGAATCTTTAGCTCTTTCTATCCTTCGTTTAATTGAAGAAGAAGCGATTAAAGAAAACACAGCTCAAATTCAAGCTCAAGTTCCAGTTGTTGTTTCGTCTTACTTGCTAAATGAGAAACGTGATGCGGTTCGTCACATTGAGAAAAACAATAACGTCAGCGTTGTTATTATTCCTAATATTCATTTAGAAACACCACACTATGAAGTATTGCGTGTACGTGTAGACGAAGAGCTGCTGACACCAGCTTCAAAATGGTCAAACAGCCTGAACAAAGTGATTTTGTAAAAGAAATCGTTGTGCCTATGAAAAAAGAGATTGAGCAACCTGTATTAAAAGGTTTTGCAACTCCTGCGGCTCCTGCACCAGTAGCTCCAGCACCACAGGTTTCAGCGCCAGCCGAAAGTAAAGTAAAAGGTCCGAGCTTATTTGCAAAGATTGCCAAGTTTGTAAGCGACTTATTTTCATCAGATGATTCGGATAACAAGAAGTCTGATAAAAAGAAATCACAAAACAAAGGTAAACACGACCGTAACGATAAAAATGATTGTAACGGCAACCGTCGTAACAATAATAAAAATCGAAATCGAAATACTCGTAATCGTCCACAAGATAAAGACAAAACAAAAGATGTTGACTCTCGTAACGACCGTGTAGAAAGCAATGATGACAAGCGAGCGGATAACAAACGTCCAAAGACTAAAAACCCTCGCAACCAATCTCGCAAAAAGGTTGAAAACAACGAAAAGACAAGTAGTGAACAAACTTCTCAAGCACCTGCGCCAAAAGAAGAAAAGCTTCAAGAACGTCGTAAGCGTCGTAACAATCGCAAAAAGGTTCGTATTGAGAAAACGGAAGACAATACAAAAGTAGCGAATACCGCAGATACTGCAGTGGTAAACGAGAATGTAGAAGCTGTGTCAGTTGTCAATAATGCGGTAGAGCCTCAACAAGCTAAAGTAGAAACATCTGTCAAAAATGTTAATACGGCGGTTGAAGCTACAGTTAGCGAAGATGCCGTTATTGAGACCAATAACGAAAGTCAGAGCAAAGCTACTAAACCAGTTGTTAAAGTGCGTAAAAAGCCGTTATCAACATCGAGCACCAAAAATGAGTCGCGTAGAAGTGCAGTAAAATCAAAAGTAGCGCCTTCTGAGACTCAAGCCTCTGACGAGAACTCGTCTGTAACTTCTGCTGATGACGTTGTTAACAATAATGTTCAGTTATCACAACCAGTCGAAGACCAAAAGACAGATGAAGCTGTGGCTGAAACTTCAAAAACTGAAGCAGTTATAGTTGATAATTCAATTGACGATGCTGTTGAATCATCCTCTGAGAAGTCTGAGGTGAAAGACGAACAAGAAGTTTCTGTTGATACTCCAGTTGAAAGTTCGGTTGAAACTAACAAACCAAACGTTAACTCGGAAAAAGAAGCGGATGAAGTGGTAGAGAGTCGTTATCCTGCTACAGACACTGAGTTTGAAGAAAATCATACTCATCCTGCACCTGTAGAACAGACTGTTGATAAAGTATTGCACGAGCCAGCTAGCCTAACACCTGTATACAAGGGAACAGCTAGTGCCCCTATGACTAAGCCTGCTCCGGCAAGCAAAACGGAAGGTCCTACGCCATCTGTAATGCCGACTGAGAACCGTGCTAAAGTTGTCGTATCGGCAAGAACTGCAGGCGCGTCTGCTGCAACTAGTTCAGCAACATCTGCTACACAAAAAACACTCTAGCTTAAAGCATGGCCTATTAATTTAGGCCAGCGACCCTAAGCTTTAGGTACAAAAAAACCGAGATGATTATCTCGGTTTTTTATTTTGGTATCTAACTCATTAAGTTAATCGTCTTTTTGAATGCCATCGACGGTAACACCTTGAAGGAAACCTGAACCGGTTTGCTCATTATTCCTTAATTTTATCATTAAGCGTAGGTCATTTGGCGAATCTGCATGGTGCAATGCATCGGCATAACTAATTCGAGACTCTTGGTAAAGGTTAAACAGCGCCTGATCAAAAGTTTGCATACCAAACTCTTTTGATTTCGCCATCACTTCTTTAATGCCTGAGATGTCGCCTTTCTTAATTAGTTCACCTACCATAGGCGAGTTCAGTAAGACTTCAATTGCAGCCACTCGTCCCATTCCATCACTCGTTTGAATAAGTTGCTGGGCAACAATCGCCTTTAAATTTAGCGCTAAGTCATATTTAAGCTTATCGTGCTTTTCTTTTGGTACCAAATGCATAATGCGATCTATTGCTTGGTTCGCGTTGTTCGCGTGCAAAGTAGCAACACACAAATGACCAGTTTCCGCAAAGGATAAAGCGTACTCCATGATTTCTTGCGATCGAATCTCACCGATCAGAATAACATCTGGCGCTTGTCGTAATGAACTCTTTAACGCCGACTCAAAAGAAGGTGTATCAATACCAACTTCACGTTGCGTTATCATGCATCGTTTATGTTCATGAACAAATTCGATTGGATCTTCTATTGTTAAGATATGTCCTTTGGAATTACGATTTCGGTATCCGTAATAAGGCTGCCAAACTAGTTGACTTACCGGTGCCAGTACCACCAACGAACAATACAAGGCCACGTTTTGCCATAATGACGTCTTTTAACGCCGCTGGTAAACCAAGCTCATCTACATCAGGAATGTTAGTCACAATTCGGCGAACGACCATGCCGACATTATCTCTTTGCCAAAAGGCTGAAACACGAAAACGTCCTGCATCGTTTGCTACGGCAAAATTACATTCTTTTTCAGTATCAAATTCATTTTGTTGTTTATCTGACATACAACTACGAACGAGTCGTTCTGCTTCAGACTCAGATAAAGCATCATGATCCAATGGTGTTAATTCACCATTAATCTTTGCACTTATGGGTAGTCCAGCTGTAATAAAAAGGTCTGACGCTTTTTCCGCCACCATTTTATTAAATATTTGCTCCATCGACTCCATATTTTACTCCTAGAATCCGCCGCCAAACCCTTGGCTCAATAAATTTTTATCATGAGCTTTTGCTTGAGCGTGCTCTCTACTCACCAAACCTCTATTCATCAGGTTCAATAAACATTGATCCATAGTTTGCATGCCGTGCGCTGCACCCGTTTGAATCGATGAATACATCTGCGCGACCTTATCTTCTCGGATAAGGTTACGAATCGCTGGAATACCAATCATAATTTCATGGGCCGCAACTCGACCACCACCGGTTTTTTTACAAAGTGTTTGCGAGATTACCGCTCTTAACGACTCAGATAACATAGAACGAACCATGTCTTTTTCATCGCCAGGGAATACGTCGACAATACGGTCGATAGTTTTTGGTGCAGAGGTTGTATGTAGTGTGCCGAAAACCAAGTGGCCGGTTTCCGCCGCTGTCATTGCCAGTCTGATAGTTTCTAAATCTCGTAGCTCACCAACAAGGATAACGTCTGGATCCTCACGAAGAGCAGAACGTAAGGCGTTACTAAAGCTAAGTGTATCTCTATGCACTTCTCGCTGACTAATCAAACTTTGCTTATTTTGATGCACAAATTCGATTGGATCCTCGATGGTCAATATGTGGTCGTGGCGCTGAGTATTGATGTGATCAATCATTGCCGCTAGCGTGGTTGACTTACCCGATCCCGTTGGACCAGTAACTAAAACAAGCCCTCGAGGGTTTTCCGCTATATCTTTAAAAATATCAGGGGCGCCAATATCTTCAAGACTTAATACTTCTGATGGGATAGTCCTAAATACGGCTGCTGCGCCTCTATCCATGTTAAATGCATTAACACGAAAACGAGCGAGGTCAGGAACTGCAAAAGAAAAATCCGTTTCTAAGTTTTCTTCGTACTCTTTACGCTGTTTATCATTCATAATATCGTAAATAAGCGATTGTACTTCTCTAGCATCTAGTGCCGGTATGTTTACTCGTCTGACGTCACCGTCGACTCGTATCATTGGAGGAGTACCTGCTGAAAGGTGTAAATCTGAAGCATTATGTTGCACACTAAAGGCAAGTAATTCAGTAATATCCATATGGCTAACCTATTAAATAACTAAGACAAATTTATGTCCGAAAATAACGTTAACATTACCATAGCAAATCGGCTGGCAACTGCCCACGATAAAATGACGATTGCACTACAAAAAGCCGACCGACAGGTCAACGACGTTTCTCTGATTGCGGTTAGTAAAACGATGTCTTTTGATAAAGTTCAACAAGCCTATGACGCTGGCCAGAGAAAATTTGGAGAGAACTACGCACAAGAGCTGCAAGAAAAAGCGCAGCAACTGCAGTCGCTTCCGGGTATTGAGTGGCACTTTATTGGCCCAATTCAAAGTAATAAAACGGCCATTGTTGCACAACATGCTCACTGGGTAGATAGTATCGACCGGATTAAGATTGCTAAACGACTTGAGCAGCATTGCCAAGCACTGGGGAAAAAACTAAATATTTTAGTGCAAGTTAATATTTCACAATCGCCATCTAAAGCAGGAATACCGTTACAAGACGTTGATAGCTTTATCGATGAGCTACGCGAGTTTAAATCATTAACTGTTCGAGGTTTAATGGCAATCCCAGATGCTTATGAAGACAAAAGTATACAAAATAGAGAGTTTCAAGCACTACACACTTGTTTTTTACAGTTGCAGCATAAACATATAAGCATAGATACGTTATCCTTAGGCATGACCGCTGATATGGAAGATGCTATATTATTTGGCAGTACCATGATTCGTTTGGGCACCGCTATTTTTGGCCCTAGGGTAAGTTAAATCAATAATAACTATGGGATTTTAATGACTCAAAATACAAATATTACATATGCATTTATCGGCGCGGGCAACATGTCAGGCGCTATCATTGGTGGTATGGTTAACAGTGGCGTTTCACCATCACAAATAATTGCTACAAATAGAACCGAACAAAAACAACAAGCGCTAAAAGCAAAATTTGGCATAAAAACAGAGTTAAACAACCAACAAGCAATCCAACAGGCCGACGTTATTATTCTTGGCGTAAAACCACAAATGATGGCAGATGTATTGAGTGATCTTGTCGAAGGTGGTGCAGACTTTTCGGGCAAGTTAGTAATTACAGTAGCTGCGGGTTTATTAGTGAAGCGTTACACCGATATTATTGGCAATGTTAGGTTTATTCGTTGTATGCCTAATACCCCATCATTAGTTGGTCATGGAGTTTCTGGTTTATATTTAGGTTCTGACGTAAACAAGTATGACGCTTCTGTACGAGAGCAAGATAAACAAATAGCCACTGAGTTGTTTGAGCATGTTGGTGCCGCTGTATGGTTAAAATCTGAAGCTGAAATTGATCAGCTTGCGGCTGTATCAGGATCTGGACCTGCCTACTTTTTTGCATTTATGGAAGCGATGGCAAATAAAGCAAAAGCTTTTGGGTTTAGCGATGACGTTGCAAACATTATGGTACAAGAAACAGCTATAGGTGCCGCAAAGATGACATTCAACAAAGACAAGAGTTTTGCTGAGCTACGAGAAAATGTAACATCACCTGGGGGCTCTACCGCTGCTGCCCTAAACGTATTTAACGATAAAAAATTACAAGCTATTGTTGATGAAGCGCTTGACGCTGCAGTAACAAGAGCACAAGAGATGAGTCAACTATAATATGCAAGCTACTCAGTTTTTAATTAACACCTTATTTGACCTGTATTTAATGGTCGCGATTTTACGAGTGTGGTTACAACTCGTCCGTGCTGATTTTTATAATCCGGTGAGTCAGTTTATTGTTAAAGCGACCAATCCTGTTTGATCTCTAAGGCGCGTGATCCCTGGTATTGGTGGCGTTGACTGGGCCGGCGTATTGCTGGTTTTTATCGTTGCATTTGCAAAAGTAACCACGTTACAACTTGTTTTTGGTGAGTCTTTTCCGTGGATTGGTTTGCTCATAGCGTCATTAATATCAGTTGTAAAAGAGGTATTTAGCCTATTATTCTGGGTCACTATTATCAGAGCGATATTGAGTTGGATTAGTCAGGGTTACAACCCTATTGAGGCATTGTTGCATCAACTCACGGAACCGCTACTTGCACCAGTTAGAAAAATCATTCCTCCGTTAGGCGGTTTAGATCTCAGTCTATTAGTGTTTTTAATTGGCTTACAATTCTTGCAATTACTTTTTAATGACTTATTAACTCGACTTTTATAACTGGAGAATAGCGTGCAAAAAACACTACTTACTTTACTAGTTCTGGTTGCCACCCTTCTGTTTTCTGGATTATCTATGGCAGAGCAAAAAATCACCAAAGGTAATTGGGATATACACTATATTGCGTTTCCTAGTGCCTTTATTAAGCCAGAGACGGCAAGAAGCTACCAACTCGAACGTAGTCGATATATGGCGCTTATTAACATCTCGGTGTTGGAAACTAGCTCACAACAAGCGCAAAACGTTAGTCTTACTGGAACGGCTAGAAACTTACTAGGGCAAACGACGCAATTAGATTTTAAAAAGGTTGAGGAAGGTGAGTCTATTTATTACTTGGCTCAACTAAAATACAGCAACGAAGAGATATTTAATTTTTCGATTGATGTACAACGTGGTAATCGAACTGAAAACATCAAATTCAAACAGAAGTTTTACGTCGACTAAATAGACGTTTATTTTATAGGTTAATTAAAAAGGAGCGTGAACCGCTCCTTTTTTTACATCTAATAAAACTGCCCAAATAACCTAGAGTTTGTCTTCACCTGGTTCTTTTTACTTCCGCAGCATTGCATCTAGTTGATCAACAATTTCGCTCCAATCACCATCCGATTCGAGCGAGTCTCTTAAAAATGACGCTTGCGATGCATTCCAAAATGAAGCCTCGTCAATGGTCACATCATCTGGAATATTGTGTTCTTTAACAAAATGGTAAATACCACTTCGTGTACCATCTAAACCTAATTGTTCAAATAAACCCGATATCGAATGTTGAGACATATCCATACAAAACCCCTTATTTCAAATAAAAGTATTTAATATAAAAGTAGTGCTTTAAGTGTTAACACGCAAAATATTCTCTTGGCTAATATAAAAGATATTGCTAAGTTGGTTAAAATAACAACAACAAAGAGTATTTAACGCCAATGAGTACAACTGCCCAACTAAGTGAAGATAATTCAATTAAAGCTATTTTGCTTTCCGCGGAAGATATTAATTTAGCGGCGTCGTTATTATATGTTGCCTATCACGAAGACCCTGTTTTTAAAGAAATCTTCGATGGCGACAAACCAGACGTACGACAAGCGTCTTAGAAATGCGATTCGCGAAGAGCTTGGTGCTTTTTGGCAAACTCAACAGCCTATGATCGGCCTATTTTCTGGAGAACATTTACTAGGCGTAGCATGTTTAATTGAACCTCAACGAGAGCTAGAGCCTGAACGCTTTTGGCATTGGCGTTTAAAAATGATGCTACACGCTGGATATTTAAGCACCCAAAAACATGATAGAAAAGGAAAAACGTGTGGCAGCAGCTATTCCTCATGAACACTATCATTTGTTAACTTTCATAGCGATTCACCCTGACCATCAACACCATGGTCTAGGCCAATATTTAGTAAAAGCAGTTGATTCAATAGTTAATGAAAGTGAGATTAGTGAAGGCGTTGCAATTTTTGTTACAAAAGAAAAAAATAAACCTTTATTTGATGGCGATAACTATCAGGCGTTAACAGATATTCAAATTGGTAATGTATCTGGTACATTGATGTTCAGACAAAAATAATAGAAATTCACATGCAAAAAATCACAACATTTAAAGCGTTTTACCCGTACTATTTATCAGAACATTTACATCCCGTGTGCAGAGGGTTGCATTATATTGGCAGTTTATCGGTTGTCGCCGTTGCAATTTACGCCCTATTAACCAGCCAATACCTATATCTACTATTATTACCTTCTAGGTTATGGTTTTGCTTGGGTCGGTCATTTTTTTATTGAAAAAAATAGGCCTGCAACATTTGATTATCCGATGTATAGCTTAGCCGCAGACTGGGTGATGTTAAAAGACTTTAACCGGACAACTAGACAAAAAACTAAAACTACACGATTTTAGATTAGTCGTGTAAGCGCTGTACTAAAAGTACTTACACAGGTAGAATGGTCGTCCAAAATTTTTCCTTCTGAGAGTAAAAAGCGTTTTGCAAAATAAACAAATATTAGATTTCGTATTAGACAAGATAGACGATTTAAAAGCCAAAGATGTAATGACGTTTGATGTAAAAGAAACATCATCAATTACAGATTACATGGTTGTTTGTTCTGGTACTTCAAAAAAACACGTCCAGTCAATTGCCGACCACGTTTTATTAGAAGCTAAACAAACTGACAACCCTGCACTGGGCCAAGAAGGCATGCAAGAAGGTGAATGGGTTTTAGTTGATATGGGCCCAGTAGTTTTACATGTTATGCAGGATGCGACTCGAGATTTTTATCAACTAGAGAAGCTTTGGCAGAATTAGGTTGATTTAATCCGCTATGAAAATACAATTGGTCGCCGTAGGCAACAAAATGCCGGACTGGATAACTGCAGGTTTTCAGGAGTATCAACGCCGATTCCCAAGGGACTGCTCATTTGAGCTAATCGAAATCAGTCCAGGAAAACGTGGCAAGAATGCCGATATAGCGCGTATTCTTGATATTGAAGGCGAAAAAATGTTAGCGGCGGTGCCCAAGTCTAATCGTATTGTTACACTTGAAGTTACCGGTAAGCCATGGACTACGCATGATTTATCGAAACAGCTGTCTAGCTGGCAAATGGATGGCCGGGACGTTAGTTTACTTGTTGGTGGTCCCGAAGGATTAGCCCCCGCTTGTATTGAACGCTCTGAACAAAAGTGGTCACTGTCAGCATTGACGTTCCTCATCCATTAGTGCGCGTTGTAGTAGCAGAAAGTTTATATCGGGCTTGGAGCTTGAATAATAATCACCCCTACCATCGCGAATAACTATGCGCAGAAACTCCTATCGAATTCAAGATCATACCGCCGAAGCAATACTATTTGCTAGACGTGCGATTGTGGCTTTAATTGCGGTAGCCATTTTGATGGGAGTTCTGATTGCCAACCTCTATTATTTACAAATTCAAAAATACCAAACCTACCAAACTCGCTCTAACGATAATCGTATTAAAGTCCAACCAGTGCCCCCAAATCGCGGTGTCATCCGCGACATAAATGGAAAAATACTTGCAGCCAATGAGCCTAGCTTTTCGCTGGAAATTGTTCCTGAATCGGTTAAAGACATGGACTGGACTTAAGCGAACTGCAAAAGATAGCACATATCCCTGATGAACAAGTTGAACACTTTAAGCGAGTAATAAAGTATCAACGTCGCTTTAAAAGTATTCCGATAAAAACAAAACTGACTGAGCAAGAGGTTGCTGAATTCTCGGTAAAACAGCACCTTTTTCCGGGCGTCTCAATAGAGGCTCGTTTAAACCGACACTATCCTTATGCAGACGCTATGACACATGTTTTGGGATATGTAGGCAAAATTAATAAACGCGACTTAAATAGATTAGAAGCGACTGAACAACTGCAAAACTACGCCGCAACACGCAGTATAGGCAAGCTAGGTCTAGAACGCTTTTATGAAAAAGAATTGCATGGCACAACA
>NZ_JBVVTW010000004.1:0-17927 GCF_055809415.1 Woeseia sp. D3-10
TAATTCTTTTTGCCATTGGGACTCAACAGATAAGTTTGCTTGTTGTATCATTCGTTTCACTTATATTTTGGTATTAATCTACTTAGAGGATGACATGGCTTCATTCAGCACAAACCAATTTAAAGCTGGCCTAAAATTAATGATTGACGGCGAGCCTTGCAACATTTTAGAAAATGAAATCGTTAAACCAGGTAAAGGCCAAGCTTTTAACCGAGTTCAATTGAAACTAGTTAGCGGTAAAGTATTAGAAAAAACATTTAAGTCTGGCGAGTCAGTTGAAGGCGCAGACGTAATGGATACAGATCTAGCTTACTTGTATACGGCGAGTTTTGGCATTTTATGAACAACGATACATTTGAGCAAATTGCAGCAGATGAAAAAGCCGTTGCAGACTCAGTAAAATGGTTAGTAGAAAACGACGTATGTACGCTAACGTTATGGAATGGTAACCCAATTGCTGTAACACCGCCTAATTTTGTTGAATTAGAAATTACAGAAACAGACCCTGGTCTAAAAGGTGATACTGCGGGTACAGGTGGCAAACCAGCTACATTAAGTACAGGTGCGGTAGTACGTGTTCCTTTATTCGTTCAAACGGGTGAAGTGATTCGTGTTGATACGCGTACTGGCGACTATGTTGGTCGTGCTCAAAAATAAATTAATGACGCTAAACTAGTCGTTACTTGTAACGTTTAGTTTGGATTTATTCAATTTTTGGTAACATAAGAGTCGGCTTAGCTGACTCTTTTTTTTGCCTGCAGCTTGGAATAACTTCGTAACCTAGTTTTAATGTTCGGTACCGTAAATACAAGGGAAATCTAATGTGGCAACCTAGTAGCTCAATTGAAACACTTAAGCAAACGAGCTAAGTTTATTAACAAAATTCGCCAATTTTTTATGTCTCGTGATGTATTAGAAGTCGATACGCCACTTCTTAGTCATGGCACTGTTACGGATGTGCACCTAGATGCATTTAGTAGTGAATTTTTTCATGACAATTCGGGACAAAATAAGCAGTTGTTTTTAACAAACTTCACCTGAATTTGCCATGAAACGTTTATTAAGCGCAGGTAGTGGTTCCATTTATCAAATATGCAAAGCCTTTCGAAATGAAAGCCCTGGTCGATTACATAATCCCGAATTTACTATGTTGGAATGGTACAGAGTAGATTATGATGAACATGCGTTAATGGATGAAGTTGATGCCTTGCTGATCTTTTGAATACGCAGGCTGCGATACGTATTAGTTATCAAGCTGCATTTCAAAACGCATTCAATATTGAGCTAGATACTACTGAGATTAGCCAATTAAAAGCGCTAGTTCTTACCCACAGCCCACATGATGACTGGGTTCACAATGAAACTAATAAAGATACTCTTTTGCAATGGTTGTTTAGTGTTGTCATCGAGCCAACTTTAGGCGCGCCTAATTCCTTGTATAATTCGACAGAGCAATGGTGTCCTTGTTTTGTTTATGATCTTCCCGCATCGCAAGCCGCACTTGCCAGAATTAATAAAAACAATTCAACGCTAGCGCACCGTTTTGAACTCTATTTTAAAGGGGTGGAGCTCGCTAATGGTTATTATGAACTGCAAAGTGAGCAAGAACAGCTTATGCGATTTACTAAAGACAACGAAACAGCGAGCTTTGTTAAATAAGCCGGTTATGCCAATCGATGAGAATTTGATTGACGCTTTAAAAAGTGGTTTTCCAAATTGTGCAGGTGTAGCATTGGGCGTAGATAGACTCTTTTTACTTTCACAACAAAAAGACTCAATTAGCGAAGTCATAAGTTTCGCTTACTCTCGTTGTTAGAGAGTAAGCTACACTGGTAACCTTGTAATTCGCAGCAACCTAGCAAAGCACCTGGGTCATAGCCTCTGATAACCCGCTAAAGGTAATTGGCTTGGTTAATTTCATGGCAAACAACGAGTCTTTATCATCGACAAATACATCAGCGGTTAATGCGACAACCGTCTGGTTTGGCTTATTTATTTTTATTTGTTCAGTTGCTTCAAAACCATTAATGTCGGGTAAGTTAATATCCATCAATACTAAATCAAACGTGTTGTCTTTACACAGTTGCACGCCCTGTAAACCATTGTCTGCAAGTGACACATTGCAGCCTAGGTTTTCCAGCATGGCTTTTACTAACACCTGATTAATATTGTTATCCTCGACTACTAAAATGTTTTTTCCAGGCGGAAGGTGTTTTTCTGATTGAATCTGCTTTTTTTGTACTTGTTTTTTAATAACAGGAAGTGGAATTTCTAGTCTAATGTGTGTGCCTTTTCCTAATTCACTACTAACGGATATTTCGCCATTCATCAACTCAAGTAATCCAAGCGTTATACTCAAGCCTAACCCTGTGCCATGTGCTTTTTTATTACCAACTTGGTGGTATTTATCAAAAATATTAGGTAAGTCTTGTTCGCTTATTCCTACGCCTTCATCAATGATATTAATAATGGCCTGGTTAGATTGAATTTCTAAGTTTAAGGTTATAGTAGTGCCTGAATTGGAAAACTTAATAGAGTTGTTAACTAAATTAATAATAATTTGCGACAACTTACCTGGGTCTAAATAAACCTCAAAGTTACTATCAGAAGAATATGAGTGACTTATGTTAATGCCTTGCTCTTGAGCCTTGATGTTTAACATGTTTAAAACATTATCAACAGTGTCGCATACGTCAAAATGTTGAGGTTCTAATGTCATCTTACCGGCTTCAATTTTACTCAGCTCTAAAACCGCATTAACCATCGATAATAAGTGCTTGCCACTAAAATCTATGTTTTCAATATAGCTTCTAGCTTGTTTATCCTTAAGTAATGTATCGGCGTCACTGAGTAGTAACTCGCTAAACCCAATAATTGCGTTAAGTGGTGTACGAATTTCGTGAGACATGTTTGATAAGAACTCAGTCTTAAACTGATTTGCCTGTTCTAATCTTTTAGTTTTGACTCTAAGTTCTAATTGGTTAATGACTTCACGGCCTAGTATCTCTAACGCCTTTTTCTGATGAGCATCGAGTTTCTTAGGAATTTGATCATAAACGCAAAGTGTACCAATAGGAAGACCTTCAGGTGATTTTAATGGCATACCTGCGTAAAAGCGTATATCTGGATTTTCAGTAACGAGGGGGTTATCAAAAAAGCGTTCATCCTTACTGGCGTCTTCTACCTCAAAAACTTCGTCTTGTAAGATTGCATGGCTACAAAAAGCAATGTCTCGGTTTGTTTCATTGGCACCTAAACCAACTTTACTTTTAAACCACTGTCGATCTGGATCCACTAAACTTATGAGAGATATAGGAGTACCACAAATCTCAGAGGCCAACTCAGTCAAATCGTCGAATGACTTTTCTGCTTCAGTGTCTAAAACTTCATACTCAATAAGTTTTTTTACCCTCTCCGATTCTTTCCAATGTAACGGCGCAGACTTCATTAATTTTTTTCCGCGCAGTTAAAACAGTTCGATAGCTTGGTCACTCGAACTTTGGTTTAGCTCTTTTTTAAACAGCTCAATAGCCTCTTCAATAACCGGCCCCATTCATAACAGCTTCATACATCGCCATTTCACTATCAATACTATAACTAGAACGAATCTTTATTCGCAACGAACCCCAATCTTCCGGGCTTTCTAATTTTTCGTTATCACTTAATAAGTCGGCAAGTAAAACTAAGTTTTCTTGAACGTGATTGAGTCTCTGTGCAAGGCGATCATAAAATTGGAAAGCGACAATTGCACCATTTACTTTTTCATACATTTTGGCGGCAGCTTGTTGTGTTTCCTTTGAACACTCATCGTTACTTTGCATCGATAAGCAAAAGTTAGCAAGATTTTGAAAAGAGTCGCCGATTTGCTCAATGGAGTTTTCACCGTCTAACATGCCTGTATGAATCTGGGCCACATTCAGTGCAAGTAATTTTGCGGTTTCAGAACGAAAACATAGATCGGCACCAGTCGATAAATTTAACGCCATATGATATCTCCTAATCAGTAGAGGTCATCGTTAATTGCTCAATAATATTAAAAGCTTGCCTTGGGTGATTCGCAAAAAGTCCATCTATTCCATTATTGTATAACCATTTAATTTCTTCGGCACGGTCAACAGTAAAAACAAAAACTTTCAACCCTTGTGCTTGTATTGCATGTACAAGCTTTAAGTTTAGGCAGTCCATATCCAAATGAACACTATACAAAGCAAAGTCCTTTAACAAAGACTCAATATTTATTGGGTTTACCGCTAATAATAGACCAAGTTTCAAATCTGGCAGGTGTTCAGAGATATCTTTTAAATAATGGTGATTAAAAGAAGAAATAATCAGACGACTTCGATCAAAATTGAATTCACTACAAAGTCGGCTTAATTCTCGTTCAAAACGCTTTATAGATTTAAGGTATTTAATCTCAATGTTTAAAACAAATTCAAATTGAGCACAATACTCAATAAGCCAGGACAATGTTGGCAATGGTTCACCATCATTCCCTTGTATTGTCTGTAAATCGTAGTCTGAAAGCTGAGTAACATGTTTGTCGATGTTTAATAACCGAGTAAGCCACCTGTCGTGGAACACTACAAAGTCATTTTCGGTTTCAAAGATATCAATTTCCACACCGTGCATCATATCATCGTTGCAGTGGCGAATAGCGACACGACTATTTTCCGGATGCAGTGCCGATTCACCGCGATGAGCAAAAACCATCATAAGGCGTACTCTTTATTTTGTTGGCGTGAGCGCAGCTTATTGTTTAGCGGAGGCTTTTTTAGTTGCCTGAGTTTCATATATTGCCGCAGCGAGAATAATAGATCCTCCACCAATAGTAGCAAGTGCAGGCACTTCAGCAAGAATTAAAAATGCGAAAGTAATACCATAAACTGGTTGTAAGCAACCAACCAAAGAGGCGGTTTTTGCTGAGGTCAATGAAATAGCAGACGCAAATAGAGCATGTGCACACGCAGAGAATACCACGGCAAATAAAATGAGCTTACCGATAGACTCAGCTGTGAGGTCTAACGCAGGCGTCTCTGCAATTGGAAATAATAAGAGGGCGGTCACCAAAAATTGAAAAAACATAGATTGGCCACCCGAATAGTGACTAAACTTGTGTTGAACTAGGATGTTTCGAAGTGCAAAACAAAACGCAGAAATTAAACCACAGCCTATTCCCATCAGTGTATCGTCACTTAATGACTCACCACCAAACCATAAGTCTGGGAATAGCATAGCCACGCCAAATAATACTGCTAAACCCAAAACCATATCTTTATTGGTAGGGCGAGTGCGTCTAAATAAGGGCTCAATAAAAACCGTCATCATGGGATAGGTGAAAAGCGCTAACATGGCGATAGCCACTGTTGTAATTTGGATCGCGTAAAAGTAGGTGACCCAGTGAATTGCAGCCAATGTGCCAATCGCTAAGGCGGTTAGTGCATCTTTTTTTGATTTAAGTGTTAAGGATTGTTTTTTATAACGAATGAATAAAGCCAGAAATATAACGGCAAATATAGCTCGATAAGCCGTCATATCCAGAGCAGGTAAATCAATTAATTTGGCAAAAAGCCCAGCCCCACCTAAGAGAAGCACCCCAAGGTGGAGTTGCAGTAAGCCTGGCATATTGATTTAGTTAGACTTTTTAGTTGCGAACAGTTCACCTAAGCGAGTGGTTGAACCTGCTTTAACATCGTCTGCAAATTCAATAGCGTCTTTTCCAAATAGACAAACAACCGTTGAACCTAATTTAAAGCGACCCATTTCTTCGCCACGTTCTAACTTAACAGACTTTTCGCCTTCCGCTGGGTAATCCCAACGATTAACAAACTTACCGCGAGGAGGTGTAATTTCACCAGCCCATACTGTTTCGATACTTCTTACAATAGTAGCGCCTACTAATACCATCGCCATTGGGCCAAGTTCAGTATCAAACATTGCCACAACACGCTCATTACGAGCAAACAAGTTAGGCACGTTTTGCGCCGTTAATGGGTTAACAGAAAACGCGTCCCCCGGTACGTAGATCATATCTGTTAATGTGCCAGCAACTGGCATATGCAAACGGTGGTAGTCACTAGGCGCAAGGTAGATACAGGCAAAATCACCGTCATCAAACTTCTCTGCTAAATCTTCGTAGCCGCCTAGTAATTCTAATGCTGTGTAGTAATGGTTTTTAGCTTGTACTAAACGACCATCATCAATTTTACCCAGTTGGCTTACGGCACCATCTACAGGATGTGCAATTTCGTTTTCGCCATCAACAATAGTACGAACATCTTCAGCCAACTCACGGGTGAAAAAGTCGTTAAAGGTTTTGTAATGTGTTGGATCTGGGTATTTCGCTTCGTCCATATTAATGTCGTAAGCTTTTATGAAACTTTTAATAAAAAACGTGGTGACAAAACCAAGCTTTGCTTTTGCTAAATAACCGACAAGTTTAGACACACCATGCTTTGGTAATGCGTACTGAAAGGCTAATTTTAAATTGTCGTATTTCACTGTCATTTCCTACTGTTTTTCGTGAGCCGATTATTGTAACCGACAGACCGTAATTTGAGAATTATTTTGAATCTTTAGACTGATGACGAAGCGTAATTTCATCAACGGTTTGTAAAATTCGAATATAACTTTGATAGCGTTGCTCACTAACATGACCATCTTTAATTGCTTGTTTTAATGCGCAACCAGGGTCGTTTTTATGGCTACAGTCTCTAAACTTACATTGCGTTATAAAGTCTGAAAACTCTACAAAACCAGCCAATATTTCTTCTTGGCTTAAATGCCACATTGCAAATTCACGTATTCCTGGTGAGTCAATAACAGCGCCGCCATTTTCTAAACGATAGAGCCTAGAAGCGGTTGTTGTGTGCTGACCCAAACGGCTATTCGTTGATACAATTTTTGTTTCAATGTTTACGTCTGGTAGTATTGCGTTAGTAAGTGATGACTTACCCACTCCAGATTCGACCAACAAACACGCTGGTGTGCCCTTCGATAAGTTGTTTTACCTGATCAATGCCTTCTTCTTCAATAGCAGACAGGGTAACCACTTCGTATCCAATAGAGCGATACAAGGCGACGGTATTTTCCACTACATCGCGGTTAGAGTCGTCGAGCAGATCCATTTTGTTTATTAGGATGATTGGTGTAATGCTAAGTTGTTCAACGGCAACCAAATAGCGGTCAATAATGTTAGGCGTTAAATCCGGTAGCAACGCAGATACAATCAAAATACGGTCAATATTGGCAGCCACAGGTTTTAAACCGTCATAAAAGTCAGGTCGAACAAATTCACTGGTTCGTGGTTCAACGGCTTCTATTACACCTTGGAAGTCTTCATTGTTAACTGTATATGGTCGCCAAACGACAGAGTCACCGCAAACTAATGATGCAACATTACGACGAATGTTACAGCGGATCATGGTTTGATCTTCCATTTCTACATCGGCATGCTGACCATAGCGAGTAATTACACGACCGAAACTTTGCGGGCCTAATAACGCATCATCAACAACTGCTTCTGGTTCTTGATTTTCAGCACCTTTCGCTTTAGCTAATCGCTTACTTTGATTGGCCTTGATACGACGTGTTTGAGATTTGGATAATTTCTTTTGTTTTGCCACTTTTGCTCTATGATTTAGTTATTAAAACTTGTGAAAGTCATTAAAAAGAATAACAATGCCTTTATAGTATACGTAACCGACCTTGATAAAAAGGAATGAGTAGGCCCTTATATGTCTTTTAGTGAAAATAACCTAGTTTGGGTAGATTTAGAAATGACTGGACTAGAGCCAAGACATTGCAAAGTTTTGGAAATAGCCACCATAGTCACCGACAGTGAATTAAATATCATTGCCGAAGGCCCAGAACTAGCCATCCATCAGTCGGACGAGATTTTAGATAACATGGATGAGTGGTGCATTCGCCAACACGGTAAAACTGGCCTTACTGACCGCTGTAAAAAAAGCACAGTAACAGAAGCGCAAGCCTGTGAAATGACTATTGATTTTCTAAAGGATTATGTGCCAGCTGGTGTTTCTCCAATGTGCGGAAATAGCATAGGTCAAGACCGTCGCTTTATGCATATTCACATGCTTTCTCTAGAAGAGTTTTTCCACTACAGAAATATAGATGTAAGCACAATTAAAGAATTAGGCAGAAGATGGCGCCCTGAAGTTCTAGACGGCGTTCAGAAAAAAGGTGTTCATTTAGCCCTTGATGATATTCGCGAGAGTATTGCAGAGCTTAAACATTATAAAGACACTTTTTTTAAGCTTTAATTAAAAAGCCAAGTTTAGCCAAAGGTCGTAAATTTATCTAAGCAACTGGCTAAAATGAAGTTATTCAGTTAAAACAAAAACCGCAATGTTAGATGTTAATCACATGCGGTTTTTTTGTGTCTGAAATCTATTAAATTGTTACCATCAATTGAACTTTTATTAGATATTTCCTTAGTCTTGCATTGACTCAAGTTCGATTTCAATTGCTCTGCAGCTTATCCACACTTCATATAACGACATTAACAACGACAAAACTAAGGTTAATAAACTACACCCAAACATAATAGAACCAAGTTGCGGTTGCTCTAGAAATAACGCCAGCATAGCCAATACACACAGTAGAAAACTTAATACGCCACAGGTTTGCATCGAGCGGATTAAATGTAAGCGACTTTTTAAGTTGGTGATTTGTCTTTTAACAACGATTTCCAGGCCTTTATTGTTTCTCTGATTTAGTTCTCTAATCAGTTGCGCAAGAACAAGAAATCGGTTGGTATAAGCTAATAAAAGCAAAGAGATAGCAGGAAAAAGTAGTGCTGGAGTGGTTAACGTCATGTCGAATACATCAATAAAACTAGGGTTTAAAAAGCATACAGACAGTCTATGATTAATGACAATTATTTTTGCCATAAAAATTAGTTATTTTTCATAACAAAAGTTGCTATTCTGTTTTTAATTAAGTCGAGCCTTTCATGGAGAGCGACCATTGGCTGTAAATAAAGTGGAAGAACAAGAGCTACTAAAGGTAAAAGACGAATTAGCAAAATTGCAAAAGACGTTAGCCGTGGTAGAGAATGACAAGCAGGAAGCAGAAGATGCCCTTGTGGAATTGTCACAGCACTTAACAATTCAAGAAGAACAACTCGAAGCTTTGCAGCAAGCGCAGCCGATAGCCGATGGAAGTGAAATTGCGTTACTCACAGAGAAGCTCAAAAAAGCTGAACTGGAGTCTGAGCGGCTCTCTGAACAGTTGCTTGTTAAAGACTTATCAATTAGTCAATTTATGACCGAAATTGGCGATTTAAAAGATATTATTGAGTCAACTCAGGCAACTAATGCAGAAATTGAAGATACGAACCAATCAAAAATATTAGCTGAAAAGCAAGCTGAGCAGCTAGTCGAGTTGCAGCAACAAATTAGTCACCTTTCCGATTTACTAGACAAGACCTCAGAAGAAAACGTCAATCATAAACAACAACTGCAAGAGCAACAAACCAAGTTTTCGACAAGTCAAAATGAAGCAGAAACTGAATTCGCAAAACAACAAGTCGAGCAGAACCAAAGCATATCAAAACTTAAAAATCGCGTTGCAGAATTAGAGCAACAAGTTGAAGTTGATGCTTTTGACAATAAGATGTTGCAAGAAGAAGTTATCGGTTATCAATCCGATATAGAAAAACAAGTTGGAGAGTTAAGCTCTCTTCAGCAATTAACGACATCGTTGACCGAAAAAATTGATCACCTTGAAGAGCTGTTAGAAGAAAAGACGCAGTTAGGTGTTGAGTACAAATTAAAGTTCCAAGGCGCTGAAGAAAGTAATAAGACGCTATCATTGGAGTTGAGTAAAAAAGAACAAGCTTATATTGCATTAGAAGAGCAGTTGTCATCTAGTAAAGACAACGTAGTAACACAAATAGAAAAGGTGCAAAATCTTGAGCTGCAAATTCATAAGCTCGAAAAACGCAATGCTGAATTAGTACAAGAGCAGGTTCGCCAAGAACAGCAAAAGCAAGCTAATGTCGAATCTCTAGAGTCTACGATAAAGGAATTGAACGACTCACTTGATTCTCAGAAGACCGATTTTATCGAACAAATCGCTGATCTAAACGCCAAGTATATTGAAAAAGAAAGTGCCTTAACTGAGGCGTTAGCTAACTCAAATAAGCTAACTAATCTTTTAGAAATAAGCCAAAAAGAAACCAAAAATGCGTTAGAAACGGCAACAAAGTCTAAGTCTGAACAACAACTCATAGCTGAACAGAAAATTGACCAGCAAAAGCAGCAATATCAGCAGCAAATCGCTGAACTGAACGCAAAGTATATTGAAAAAGAAAATGCCTTAACGCAAGCAAGTCGTGAAGCTGCAGAACAGCTTGAAGCCCATGAATTGCAAAAAAGCGAGCAAGCAGCTATCTGGGCTTTAGAAAAAGAACAACTTGAGCGACAAAAAGTGGATGTAGACACTGCTCATCAGCAATTACAAAATAACTTGTTAGCGATGACGGCGCAGCTAAAAGACCTCGAAAGTGAAAGGGATAGCCTACAAGGTGAGCTATTAATAGCGACTCAAAGTAGTGATGAAAACTCAACCGCGCTTACAAAACAAAATAAAGAATTAGCAGAAAAGGTTGCAGTGGCCGAAGATCGTGCATCTAGCCTACAAAGCCGAATTGGTGAGTTGGAACAACAATATCAACAACAGGAACAACAACTCCAACAACAAATTGAGCAGCTTCAACAGCAAAACCAACAGCAGGAACAACAACTCCAACAGCAAATTGACCTACTAAATGTTAAAAAAGACGACTTAGCGAACTTACTGGCGTCGGCCGAAGAGAACGACCGCCAATCTCAACAGCAAATTGCTGCGCTGAACGCCAAGTATACTGAAAGTGAAAACGCCTTAACCAAGGCCAATCGTGAGACTGCAGAACAGCTTGAAGCTTATGAAGCTCAAAAAATAGAGCAAGCGGCTAACTGGGCAATTGAAAAAGAGCAAATCGAGCGCCAAAAAGTGGATGTAGATATTGCTCATCAGCAATTACAAAATAACTTGTTAGCCATGACAGCGCAACTTCAAGACGTTGAAAGAGAGAGAGATAACCTACAAGGTGAGCTATTAATAGCAACTCAAAATGGTGATGAAAACTCAACTGCGCTTACTCAACAAAATAAAGAATTAGCAGAAAAAGTTAAAGTAGCCGAAGATCTAGCATCTAGCCTGCAAAGTCGAATTGGCGAGCTAGAGCTTAAATACCAACAACAAATTGACCAATTAAATGTCAAAAACGACGACTTAGCGAACATACTGGCATTAGCTAACGAGAATGACCGATTGTCTCAGCAGCAAATTACGCAACTTAAAGTGGAATTAGCTGAAACAAAAGAGCAGTTGGTTGCATATCAAGAAAAAGTGGCTAGTAATTCTAATGCTGATGATGCGATGGCCATGCTAGAGGCGACAAATAGTCGTTTAGCAAAAGAATTGAAAACAATCAGCGATGCTAAGCAAGAACTGCAAGAGCAATTTAATTACTCAGAGCAGAAAGCGGCATCATTGCAAGCTCGAATTGTCTACCGCACAAAATGTTAGTACCGAGCAAAGCGATCAGTTACTTGAAACTAATATAGAATTTAACGAACTTATTGAAACGCTCAAAATCGAAAATGCTCAAATGAAAAATGATTTTGAACAGCTGAAAGTTCGATTTGATGATTCGATGGGCCAATTGGCCCAAGTTGATGATGACCTAGTTGAAAGTCAACAACGCTTAAGAGAAGTTAAAGACGAGTTACGTAAAGAACGTGAGCGAAACCATCAAGTTGAGCATGAATTAAAGCTAGTTAATGAAATAGAGCAACAACATAGGGATGAGTTAGAAGCCTATAAACAAGGTCATATAGAAGAAACTGAATTGGTGGCCGAAGCTGAAATTGATCATGCAAGAACTGTTATTCAGCAATTAAGAGCGGAAAACTCTAGGTTGAAAACTGATTTAGATGAAAAAATTTCAGAATTAGAAAGCCAGGTTACCGAGTATCGGTTAAAATTCAATTTTGCCCAACAACAACTTGTTGCGCAGCAGCAGTTATCAGAGCAACAAAGTTAATTATGTTGCTCAATTTGATTCTATTAAACTGAGATTATATTTATGAGCCAAAACAAGGCGAACAACTTTGCACGAATTCGGTGCCCTTCCGCGCAAGCAGCAAGGTATTCTTTCTCTCGTTCTATTGCAACGAATGTTGCCAAATTACAAACTTTTTACCACAGTTACCGAATTTCCTCAGCCACATCAAATAGACAACGTAATGAACAGCTTATGGGAACGCTTATTAGTTCACGGAAGTAAGTTGAATTTTTCGGCGTTAGAAGAAAAAGTCGAATTGTTAACGCCCGATGAAGCTGACTTTGATATGTATGGTGTGTATCCAGCAATATACTTTTGTACAGGCCTATTAAACTATATCGCTGGTGAGCAGACAGAAGATGATTTTGACGGTGTAGATATCGCAAAAATCTCTCAAGGTTGTATTGTCCATTTGATTGAATACCAAGCGGGCGATACAGAGCTAGATAACGCTCAAATTCGTGACCATGAGCTAATGATCCACGAAGTTGAATTACTTACTGAGTTGATTGATTGGTTAGAAACGTTTGAAATGAAAAAGCTCTCGGCGAATGAAATCAAAAAACTTGCACTTAGCAAAGCGTATGCTGACGGCGTAACAAATATAGGAATTTCACTGGAAGATTAGTCTTTTAGTTGGAAATAAGTAAGCTTTATAAAAAGCAGTGTTATTAATACGCTGCTTTTTTTTCGCACTTTTCGTAACAAGTTTGTCATTTATCAACGAGAACCAAATTGACTAATTTATGTACTAATGGTGACACGATAAAAATAGCAGGAAATGCGACTGTAAAGGCAAATCCCCACGCTTTTAACCACATTAATAATAAGCCTGGAATTATACCTACGTTAAAAGTAGTGATCACAAGTGACATAACACAAGACATGATCAATGCCATAAAAAACGAAAAAACAATGCGGTGATACTTTTGGCTTATCACTCAATTCTCCTGAATAGACGTAAATGTTGACTGTTTTTGATTGCGTCTTGTGCCATTATTTGTGGCGACGCCATTTGCTGTATTTGGCATGTACGCCACGACTTAAGTTAGCAGAGTAACCTTCTACTGCATCAATTCCGTATAAAATAGCCACAACTAACACCGACAGTTTTATTGCCACTATCGAGTCAATTACAGCTACACAGACACCTAACGCGGCAAGTGCCCATATTGTTGCAGCAGACGTAACGCCAGTCACAACGCCTTCTCGGGTCATCATTACACCGGCACCTAAAAAGCCAACGCCGGTAACGACTTGACCAATAATACGAGACGGATCAGAGGCGTCGTTTATAACAAAGGCAGAAATCGCGACGAACATATAAGTCCCTAGTACAATCAGCGACGAGGTTCTAATGCCAACAGGCTTGCCTCGTAACTGACGTTCAAGACCAATAATGGAACCGCACAATAATGCTGCACCAATGGATTGCCAACTAAAAGGGTGTATCGATAATAATTCTGTTAATGTCATGATAATACTCTGAAAAAAGAAGGCGCGTTATACACGTTAAACTAATTTTAGCCCAATACTTTCTAGTAAGTTTACGGCCTCAAACCTTGAAAACGTTGCACCTTCAATATCGTTTTCAAATAAATTAATGGAATAGCCGACGGCTTCGGTAAAGTTAACATTATTTAAAACCGTTTTGTTAAATTGGCTATTAGTAAAGTCAGTAAAACTAAAGTCTGCGTTTTTAAAAATGCCTTCGCGAAAGTCGACATCATAGGCTTTGCACTCTTCTAGTACCAAACTAGGTAGCTCCAATCCAAAAAATGAACTGTCATTGAGCACGCACTTTTCAAATTTTACCTGCGCCGACAACGTAATATTTGGCCAATAAGCTCGCGTCCAATCAATACCCAACATTTTGCAATCTGCAAACAAAACATCTGAAAACTGGCACCCTCCAACTTTGGATAAGCTTAGGTTGCAGCGAACAAAATGACACTCTATAAATTTACAGTCTTCAAAGTTTACATCACTAAAATTACAGTCTGTGAACGTACAACCTTCAAACTCACCTTCCGCTACAAGGCTGTCAGACATATCTAAGTCGGTAAAATACTCATCTAAATAATGGGCGTTGCTGTCTATATATTTGGTCAAAATATTACCTTGTTATTAAAGCGGTTTATTTAATAAATACTGAATCAAAGCGAAGTATTCTTGTTTTGATTTAAAGCCATTACCCAACGTTTTGTATCGACCATTGATAATTAGCGCAGGCACGCTATTAATGCCTTGTTCACGGAGCAATTGAGTTTTTTTACTGCGACTCGCATATTCACCTTTAATAACAAAACTATTGATAAGTTTTGATACTTTTTTCGTTTCGACACCTAGGCGGGTAAAAATAGAATTTACTTGGCGAACAGAGGTTAGCTTCTGTTTTTTGACATGAATAAGATTAAACACGGCATCAGTAAAGCGAGTTTTTAGTTTTAATCGTTCCGCAACAATCAAGGCTTTACCTAGATATATTTCAACTTCAACATTTTGACCAGGCATGTTCTCGACATGGTTATTTATAAACGCAGTACCGGCCGGTAAGGTTGATTTAATTTCTCTCATGAAGCTCTCTTGCTTAAAACAATGAGGGCAGTAAAATGAAAAGAACTCACGGACTTCAGGTTTATTAACGTCATAAGGCTTTATTTCTTGATAATGCACGCCTTCTTTAAACTCAGCTGCGTTTGATTGGAATGCAAAAAGCGTAACTGCAAGCGTAAACAAAGTTGTAATTAGCAGAGTATTTTTTGACATGTTTTTGTCCTTGCAACGGTCCATTAAGATTCCTTTGTATCGAGTTATCAATAATATAAAATGATTGTTGCAGTAACGCGATGATTATTCAATCAGTAGCTATTCATAATAGTAAAATAGGACGCCAACAGGTGAGACTTAGCAATCGTTTAAGTACAATTCAATCAATTGCAGAGCATGCCCATAAACAATATAACTATGACTATATTTGGGATACCTGTTGTGATCATGGTCAACTGGGTGCAGCATTGTTAAAAAACGGCATAAGTAGCCAGCTCTTTTTTGTTGATATTGTGCCTGAGCTAATGGCTAATTTAGAGCAAAACCTAAAACAGTTTTTTCCAAATCAACAACATCAGTGGCAAGTATTGTGTGAAGACGTTTCCTGTTTACCCTTAAACCGCATAGAAAAACCTAACGGCAAACATTTAATAATTATTGCGGGCGTTGGCGGCGACTTAATGCTTGAGTTTATCACTCAACTAAAGCAACGATTTCCAGACCTAGCGTTAGATTTTCTGTTGTGCCCTGTGCATCATCAATTTTCACTACGTAACCAACTAAGGAAAATGGAATTTAGTCTACACCATGAGGAGGTAGTAGAAGAGAACCGCCGTTTTTATGAGGTACTTTTAGTAACAACAGCTAGCTTACCGCAATCACAAAAAGTTAGCGTTGTAGGTGAGGCCCTTTGGCAATATCAGACCGCAACCGAACAAAACATGCTTGAACGCTATTTATCAAAAACATTAGAGCATTATAAACGAATGCAAAAGGGAAACAGCAACCTTGCCGACAGTGCTCTTGCGTCGTATGAAAGGGTGAAAATTGAAAAGGCGTCACTTCAATTGACTTCAAAGTAGACGCCTCTTTCAGGGTTAACATTTAGAAACGGTAGCTAACGTTACCGTAAACAAAACGACCATCTAAGCTGTAAGGTGTAAATGCACTGTAGGTAAATATCTGATTAAAGTTACTAAAACCTATGTTGCTTACCGTGTCTTGAGGGTATTGATCAAATAGGTTATTTGCACCTACAGATACCGTCCATTTCTCATTAGCTTGATACGAGACCTCAACATCAGTAATCCATTTTGCCGCTAACACTTCATCATTCTCTGGGTTACTTGAAACATCAACCACTTCGCCATATCGCGTTGCTCTAAGCGTGGTTGACCAATCGTTATAATCCCAAGTCGCCGATAAATTAACTTTGTTTTTTGGCGTGCCTTGTTCAAAACGAGCCACTTCTCTGCGTGCAAAGTATTGAGTAAGTGTCGCCAAGTGCCGCTAATTCAGCTGGATTATCTTTTATGTGTGTTACTTCTGTATCGTTTATATTCGCTGCTGCATTTAACGTTAAAGAGCCAAAGCCTGCTTCACCCAAACCGTTTAAATTAAAGCGGTAAGTTGCAACAATATCAACACCTTTAGTTGTAGAGTCTATTGCATTGGTAAAATAGCGAACGCTTTGTGCGTTGGTTTCACCTGCTTGTTGCAGAATATCTACAACTGCATCACCTCTTAAGTTTTCTGAAAGCACTATACGGTCATCAATTTTTATCTCGATAAGCATCCACCGTGAAGGTGAAGTCGTCATAAGTATAAATAAAGCCAGCCGTTGCATTTACTGACTCTTCAGCTTCTAATTCTTGTGCTCCTAGCGCTACTGCTGCATCATCCGTCACAGGGAATAAGCCTACCTCTCTAGGAATACCGTTTTCAAAAACTGTACTGATAGACTTATATGAGGTTTGCGCCAGTGAAGGTGCCCTAAAGCCTGTGCTAATTGCGCCACGAAGAGAAAAGTCATCGGTTACACTATAACGTGCGGCTAGTTTAGAAGTGAAGGTACTGCCAAAGTCGCTATAGTCTTCAAAACGACCGGCAAGGATCACATTTAAACTCTCTGTCAAATACGTATCTAGCTCTGCAAAAACCGCTACATTGTGACGGCTTTCGTCGGTTGCGCTATCAGGAGAAAAACCCGATAGAACTTGTGCGCCACCAGAGGCAATTGGATCTCCGTTTGCGTCAGTAGCCGTAATGTAAGAGGCTTCTTCACCCACTTCTATTTGGTAATTTTCGTGTCGGTATTCAGCGCCAATCGTCAAATACACAATGTCAGGCAAACCTAAATCTACCGAGGTATTAGCATCAGCATTTAAGACAATTTGTTGATATTTTAAGGCACCATTGTCAAATGATGTTGGACTATTTTCGCCAAGAGACGTGTTTAAACTATTTGTAACTCCTAAACCAAAGTCGTTGAGTCCGTAATTCGCACTTACGTCCCAAGTCCAATCGTTTGTCTCGCCATTAACCCCAATGGCAAAGGCGTAATCTTTAACATCAGAGACTATCTGTGGTAAAAAACCGTCGGCATAAATAGACTCAACATTTCGTGAGTCTTTAGCACGGCGATAGAAACCGCCTGAGTTGCCTTCACGATCTGAATAACTACCAAATGAATATAAATCAACAGACTCTGATAGGGCGTAACCTAAGTTATAAAACAACGCCATATCTTCAATCTCGGCTTTACCAAAGCGATGGTTATAACGGTCAATGGTTAATTCACTAGGGTCTAAAGTGCCATCCGCCAAACGATTGTATTGCTCTCTTTCGTCTATGCCAGAGCGATTAGTTGGTTCGTTGTTACGTAGCTCTAAAGACACATTCACAAAACCTTTTTCGCCTAGGGCAAAACCACTGTTTGCGCTAAAAGTGCGAGTTGCGCCGTCATCGAAGGTTTCGTCAGCGCCTTTAGTAAAATCAAGGTTGCCATTAGCATCAATACCCGTTTCAAGTAGCTGAGGTGAACCAGCCATTTGTGAGTCATACTCACCATAAGTTAAGCTTACGCTGCCGCCCTCTGAAGCGTCTTTCAAAACAATATTGATAACGCCGGCAATGGCATCAGAGCCATATTGTGCAGCCGCGCCGTCACGCAATACCTCAACTCGCTTAATAGCCGAGGTTGGGATTATGTTTAAGTTGACCGCTGAACTACCACGACCAACAGGTG
>NZ_JBVVTW010000005.1:0-63597 GCF_055809415.1 Woeseia sp. D3-10
GCACGGGTGAAACCTTGTACTTCACATCTTTGTGCGCGCCGAATTTCAGCAGTACCTGGCTTTCGGTCCAGTCTTGAATCAATTGTGCAGACATTGTTTCGGATCCCCTTGTTCTGGATTTATCTCGGTCCGGCAATATCAATTTGGGTTGCAAACGTTGTGCCAGACCGGCAGTGCCCGGGATTGCACTGCATAACAAGGCTCTGGTCGAAAGCCGCTGCCCCGGCTAGCTACAAAACAGCCGCCGATCACTGCAAATTTTCGTCACTTTTTGACCGAAATTCTGCAAATTGCGACATCGGTTTGACATAGTCCACAGTCAGACAAGACGGTGCCTACAGCTATTCGCCGCTCGCAACACCCTGACGAATTAACGCAGTGACTGGCCAGCGAGTGCCGCGATCCGGTAACCGGCCACCGTACCGACAGGCTGGAGTGAATAATCCGGAACCGCCGCCCGCTGTGAACGTGGGCTACAATCGCCCGCCATGATCTACCTCCTACTCGCCCTGCTCGTGCTCCTGCTGGTTTTCGGACCCGGCATTTGGGTCAACGCGTGCTAACGCGTTACTGAACACCGGCCAATCGTTATGGCGGCAGTGGCGCCGAGCTCGCGCGGCACCTGCTCGATCTGTCCGGTCTGAACACCGTGACTGTTGAGCGCACCCAGAACGGCGATCACTACGACCTCATCCGCAAAAGCGGTGCGGCTCACCGATGACAAGTACGACGGTCACTCATTGACCGCCATCACCGTCGCCGCCCACGAGGTCGGTCACGCCATTCAGGACGCCGAGGGCTATCGCCCCCTGCGCTGGCGCGGCCGGCTGGTGCGAATGATGCGCCCGGTCGAACGGGTCGGCGCGCTCGTCCTGATGGTATCGCCATTTCTCGTGCCCTGACCCGCGCGCCGGCCCTTGGTATGCTGATGTTTCTGGGAGGGCTCCTGACGCTCGCGACCAGCATCCTGGTGCATCTGGTCACCTTGCCGACAGAGTTTGACGCCAGTTTCGGCCGGGCCCTGCCATTGCTGAAGCGGGAATCGATTCTCAAGCCCGCCGACCATCCGCACGCCCACCGGCTGCTGACGGCCGCGGCGCTCACTTACGTGGCGGCATCCCTGATGAGCCTGCTGAACATGGCTCGCTGGCTGGCTATCCTGCGTCGCTGAGCGCTCCGAGCCGGAATGCGCGGGCAGCCCACATATTTTCCGGTGGTTATAGTGGCATGTGGCTGATATTATCCGCGCCCGACGGCCGATTTGGCCCCGCAACAGTTGCGCGGGCTGGCGAACCAGCCCCTCTTCGGCGCCGAACATGCAAGCCGCCCATGGCGACAAACTGGCCTCCCGACAAGCGCCAGGCAGTGTGAATGCACTCTGCCGGGCCGGGCCGTTGCTGCGAGTGGTCCTTACAATTTGACGACTAAAAAAGTACTGACATGAGAGATCTCAACATCTACCGCAACATCGGCATCTTCGCCCACGTCGACGCCGGCAAGACAACCACGACTGAACGCATCCTTAAGCTGACCGGCAAGATTCACAAGACCGGTGAGGTGCATGACGGCGCTGCCACCACTGACTTCATGGAGCAGGAACAGGAACGTGGTATCACGATCCAGTCCGCTGCCACGAGCTGTGAGTGGAACGGCCATCGTCTGAACGTCATCGATACGCCTGGACACGTGGATTTCACCATTGAGGTCTATCGTTCATTGAAAGTCCTGGACGGCGGCATCGGCGTGTTCTGCGGATCCGGCGGTGTGGAACCTCAGTCGGAGACCAACTGGCGGTACGCAAATGACGCCGGCGTTGCGCGCATCATTTACGTCAACAAGCTGGATCGCATCGGCGCGGATTTCATGCGCGTCGTGCAGCAGGTTAAAGACGTACTGGCTGCAAGTCCGCTGGTTATGGTTTTGCCAATCGGTATCGAAGAAAACTTCAAGGGTGTCGTTGACCTTCTGACCCGCAAAGCCTGGGTCTGGGATGAGTCTCGGCGACCCCACCGCGTACACCGAACAGGATGTGCCCGCTGACATGCAGGCGCAGGTTGACGAGTGGCGTGAAAAATTGATCGAAACTGCCCTCGAGCAGGACGACGCGTTGCTGGAGAAATACCTGGAAGGTGAAGAGCCCTCCATTGCAGACCTCAAGCGTTGCATCCGCAAGGGCACGATTGGTCTCGACTTCTTCCCGACTTACTGCGGTTCTTCCTTTAAAAACAAAGGTGTACAGAACGTACTTAATGCAGTTGTTGACTACCTGCCGAACCCGACCGAAGTTGATCCTCAGCCGGAAATTGACCTGGAAGGCAACGAAACGGGCGGCTATGCCATTGTGGACGTCAACAAGCCACTGCGTGCCCTCGCGTTCAAAATCATGGACGACCGGTATGGTGCCCTGACCTTCACCCGTATCTACTCGGGCCAAATCAAGAAAGGCGACACCGTACTCAACACGTTCACGGGCAAGACCGAACGCATTGGCCGTATTGTCGAGATGCACGCGAACTCGCGCACCGAGCTCGAGACCGCACAGGCGGGTGACATCATCGCCCTGCTCGGCATGAAGAATACCCAGACCGGCCACACACTTGCCGACCCGAACAAACCGGCAACGCTGGAGCCGATGGTGTTCCCGGATCCCGTGATCTCAATTGCCATTGCGCCGAAAGACAAAGCAGGCAACGAGAAAATGGGTGTCGCACTGAACAAGATGGTTCAGGAAGATCCGTCGTTCCGCATCATGACCGACGAAGACTCCGGCGAAACCATCATGATGGGCATGGGCGAGCTGCATCTGGACATTAAGGTCGATATCCTTCGTCGCACGCATCATGTGGAAGTGGAAGTGGGCAAACCGCAGGTGGCTTATCGCGAGACCATCACCAAGGCGGTTGACGATTCCTACACCCATAAGAAGCAGACAGGTGGCTCCGGTCAGTTCGGTAAGATTGATTACCGCATCGAACCGGCGGAAACCAACGCTGGTTACGAGTTTGAATCGAAAGTAACGGGCGGTAACGTTCCCCGCGGAATACTGGAGTGCGATCGAGAAAGCGTTCGGTGCTTGCCTGTCCGAGGGTACCCTTGCCGGCTTCCCGATGCTGGACGTCCGTTTCATCCTGCTCGACGGTTCCTACCACGCAGTTGACTCCTCAGCCATGGCGTTCGAACTGGCAACACGTGCAGCCTACCGCCAGTCGATACCGAAAGCCGGTCCGCAGTTGCTTGAGCCGATCATGAAAATTGACGTTTTCACGCCTGACGAACATGTCGGCGATGTCATTGGTGACCTCAATCGCCGTCGCGGCATGATCAAGTCTCAGGACACCGGCCCAACCGGCGTTCGCGTCAAGGCGCAGGCACCGCTGGCCGAAATGTTCGGCTACATTGGCCACCTGCGCACCATGACCTCGGGTCGCGGTCAGTTCTCTATGGAATTCGACCACTACTCTGCGTGCCCGGCGAACGTGGCGGAAGCCGTCGTCAAAGAAACGAAAGAACGCAAAGCCAAGAAATAGACTTAGCGACAACGCAAAAGAGAACGCCCGCTATACGCGGGCGTTTTTTTTGGCCTTGGACATCCGGTCCGCTATCACTCCTGTTGGAGGCGGGCTCGTTGCAGAGCCGCATCCAGCATCTGCACCAACTGATCACGGTCAAAACTGTAAGCGTTGTTCTGATTGAGCTGTACAGTCTCTTCGATGGCCTTTTGAATGGTCATCTCGGCTTCACCCTGAGATGGCGTCACCATATAGCGGCGTTGCGGCCGCGGATCGAACAGCGCGTGCACAACCGCGGCCGACACCGCATGCGGTTCCTGATACCGGGAACGATCAGCCACTGCGCCGCTCAGAAACTGCAAGCGATCCTTGAACAAAGATCCCTCAATATCGAAACTGCCGTCTTCCAGTCGACGGCGCACAGTTGCACCGATATTCGAGTTGTAATTGCCCGGCTCTACGGCGCTGACATGCACACCCAAAGGTAGCATTTCATTGGCCAACGCATCGGTGTATGCCTCGAGTGCATGCTTGCTCATGCTGTAGTGGCCAAGGAACGCGCCACTGAGAATTCCGGAAATCGAAGTGATATTGACCACCCGTCCGCCGGACTCGAGCAACAACGGCGCGAAGGCTTTGGTTACCCGGTACGGGCCGTACACATTGACGTCGAACAGCCACTCCAGCTCCTCAATGTCCGTCTCGATCAAGGGACCCATCACCGCAACACCGGCGTTATTGACCACGCCGTACAAGCCGCGACCTGCGTCAGTAATTCTCGCGACCGCCGCATCAATGTGTTCGGGATAAGTAACGTCCAGTTTCACAGCCTGAACGTTATCTATCTCATTCAGGTCGGCAAGGTCCTGATCCTTGCGCGCGCCCGCATAGACAAAGTAACCGTCCGCGACAAGACGCCTGGTGATATTTAAACCAATGCCTGAACTCGCACCAGTCACCAGAACTGCCTTTTGTGGCATCTCTGAATCTGCGCAGACTGCGACGTTAAAAATCAAGCCGAAGAAAAACACAATTGCGAGTCCAAGCTTCATAACAACTCCTGTCAAACTACCTATAACTAACTCATCAGCGCGAGTTCGCCGCCCTGTTCAAGGGCCCGACGATAAGCCGGACGCGCGTGAATTCGAGTAAGAAACGCCTGTAAAGCCGGATACCGATCGCCAAGCCCGGCGCGGCTTGCTGTGGCCTCAACCGGAAAGCTCATTTGAATGTCAGCTGCCGAAAAATCCGGTCCCGCAAACCATTCACTTGCCGCCAACGTTGCCTCCATATAATCCAGCGCGCGTTTCGTGTTGGGCTGCAAATAAGACTGCCTGACTTTCCCGGCAATACTCTTCGCGATGGGTTTCGCGAAAAACGGCATCCTGGCTTTCTCCAGCCGGTTGAAAATCAGCGACATCACCATTAGTGGCATAAAGCTACCTTCCGCAAAGTGCATCCAGTATCGGTACTGTTGATAGGCCGCAGTTGATTTTGCCGGCAAGAGGGCACTCTCGCTATCAAACTGCTCAAGGAGGTATTCAATGATCGCGCCCGATTCCGCGATAGTGCGACCGTCATGAGTAATCACCGGCGCTTTGCCCAGCGGATGCACGGCAAGCAGCTCAGGTGGAGCCAGCGAAGTCTCCGGATCACGCCGGTAGGTCTTCAATTCGTAATGAACCTCAAGCTCCTCAAGCAACCAAAGGATGCGGTGTGAGCGGGAGTTTTCCAGATGATGCAGGACTACCATCGACAGACTCCGCGGTTTCAGCGTGCTCCAAGAAAGTCGCGTTTGCCTATCGCGAGGCCATTGTGGCGCAGGATGTTGTACGCCGTCGAAATGTGAAAATAGAAGTTCGGCAATACAAACCCAAGCACGTAGGACTGGCCGGTAAATTCCAGGGTCTGCCCCCCGACCTTCAAGGTAATCGCGCGTTCTTCCGCGCCGTCGAACTGCTCCGGTTTGAAGCTGGCAAAGTAATCGAGTGACTGGCGTATACGTGCATGCAGATCCGCAAATGTTGCTTCTTTGTCTTCCCAGACTGGTACATCACTGCCCGACAAGCGGGCTGCCGCCCCTTTGCCAATATCGGTCGCGATTCTGATCTGCGAGATGAGATTCAGCATGTTCGGAAACAACCGTGCTTGCAGCAATGCATTCGGATCTATCGAGTTATCCTCGGCATACGCTTCCGCCTTATCGATGATTGCGTCGAGGTTGAGCAGCATACGGGACATGGCGCCGACCGTTTGGTCATATACAGAAATACTCATTAATGGAGCTCCGGTTCAGGTCGACAATTGGTTTCGACGAAAATATTGAAAAGTAAGGTACGCCAGCAGCAACGTGATTGCGCCCGCCACGGGCTCGAAAGCACCACCCAACATTGCGCGCAAAGATTGCGCGTAAAACAAGGCAAAGAACCAGTGAGCCGTCATTAACACACCGATCCAGAACGCAAGGTGTTTCGCCCAGCGATAATCACGGTAGCCGAAGCGCGCAATGTTGCCGGTAATGATCGGCACGATAAGTATCACAGTGGGGATGATGAAGTGCTTACCGATAATGAACTGGTGCAGCACCGCTATGCCACTTAGAAGTGCCAATAGCACGCACAGTGTTTCCAGTGAGTATTGCAATGTGAAGGCTTTCTTCATTCCACTCCCTCGCGTTGTTTTTTCAATTCAATTTCAAGCAGGTGACAATCGTGGACGACGTTCGCCGGCTCGCCCCCATGCATCATACCGGGCTCCCAGACCACATCGCCGGTCGTGAACGATTGCATTCGGCGTTCACCGCGGCCAGTCGTTTCCAGCCACGCGCAGGAATTCAGGAAAACGGTGAGTCTGTCCGGGTGCTGATGGAGGGGCGGCAGCTCCCCGTTCCGCACGGTAGTGTCCAGTACCCGAACCTGACGGTTGTCGAGTTTCACCTGGTAGATGTGCGGCGCTACTTTAGCGGGATCCAGCAGGTCGCCAATCGACGCTCCCATGCTGAAACCGGCCGCGAACAACAGAGCACCAAATAAGGCGACCGCTGCGATGATTCCTGACTTCAATGACCCAGCTCCTCAACCTGTCGCGGCAAAGGCCGCAATACGCACGTTATCACCCGCTGGACTCCCGGAGTTAGTTCCTTTCGGTTACTTACGCGACGAGGGAAAAATGCTAGCATTTGCAACTACTTTCACTTGGAAGGTTCTACTATGAGCGTGCTCAGGCAATTCTCTCCGCTGCTTGTTCTTGCCCTTATTTGTGGCTGCGCGCCTGATAACGAACAAACCGAAGCGCCTGTCAGCCCGGACACCGCCTTGGACACCATTACGACGAATGCACTGCAGGCGCACGTCGAGTACCTCGCCTCGGATGAAATGCAGGGACGAATGACCGGTACATCGAATTACGTCGCGGCCGCAAATTACGTTGCGAACGAATTCGAGGCACTCGGACTTACTCCGGGTGGCGAGGACAATACCTGGTTTCAGGAAGTACCGCTGCTCGCCAATCGTATCGACGTCGACAAGGCTACCGTCACACTGCACCAGGACAGTGGCGACGCCGGGCTTAAGTGGAAAGAAGACTTCATCATGGGCGGTGATCAGGTACGGGATGAGACCTTTGTACGCGGAGAGGTCGTGTACGTAGGCTATGGCATACACGCGCCGGAAATCGGCTATTCCGACTACGAAGGCATCGATGTCAACGGCAAAATCGTTGCCATCTTCAGCGGCGCACCCGATACCTTCGACCACAACGAGCGAGCTTTTTACTCATCAGGCCGTACCAAATCGCAAGAGATGGTCAAACGTGGCGCGATAGGCTCGATTAGCCTGCAGTCTCGTTTACGCCAGAAACAGTACCCGTGGAAACGCCTGACCATGAACGCCGGCCGACGGCCAGGCATGGCGTGGGTCAATTTGTCGGGTGAAGCAGCGGGCTTTAATCCCGAGCTGCTGGGCGCTGCCACGCTCAGTGTAGAAGCCGCAACCGCCCTCTTCGACACCACACCGATCAGTTTTGAACAAGCGCTGGATGCGGCAGAGAACGGCCAGCCACGTTCTACCGCGCTGGGTGTTGAAGTTTCGCTGTCCCGCAAAACCAATCATGAGCACACGACCAGCCCGAACGTGATCGGCATACTGCCCGGTAGCGATCCGGAGCTGAAAAGCCAGTACGTTGTGTACAGTGCGCATCTCGATCACGTTGGCACCGGTGCGGCCGTAGA
Organism: Woeseia sp. D3-10; assembly: GCF_055809415.1. NCBI lineage: Bacteria > Pseudomonadati > Pseudomonadota > Gammaproteobacteria > Woeseiales > Woeseiaceae > Woeseia > Woeseia sp. D3-10. Next base: position 7,738 of record NZ_JBVVTW010000005.1, read on the forward strand.
TGGCGACGAGATTTACAATGGCGCCTACGACAACGCGATGGGCGTGTCCTTGATGATCGAGGCCGCACGGGCATTCGCGGCACTGGAGCAGCCACCAAAGCGCTCCATCATGTTCATCGCTCTGACCGGCGAGGAACGCGGACTACTGGGCTCCGACTACTTTGCTCACTACCCGACGGTGCCGCATTCAGCCCTGACCGCGAACGTGAATCTGGATATGCCGTTATTTTTGTATCCTGTTGCAGACATCATTGCGTTCGGCGCAGAACACACGACGCTCGGCGCTACCATCGACTCGGCCATCGCTGCCGAGAATTTCACGTTGACGCCAGACCCTATCCCTGAAGAAGTCATTTTCATTCGCAGCGATCAATATTCCTTCGTCCGCCAGGGTGTGCCGGCGGTCTATCTGATCCCTGGATTCAGCTCGACGGATACGGATATCGATGGCGAAAAAGCCTTCCGCGACCACCTCGCCACGCACTACCACCAACCCAGCGACGATATGAGCCGACCATTCGACTGGCCATCGGCGCTACGTTTCGCACGGGCCAATGTGCGTATTGGCCTCGCCGTAGCCAACGACGACGCGGAACCCACATGGCTACCAGGCGATTTTTTCGGCGAGAAATTCGGCCGCAACCGAATGGCAAGCAGCAGCGCTGAATGATCGGTCACTAACCTGGAACGAATCGTCGTCATCAGTCGTTCTCGCCACTCTAACGACTGTCATGTCCAGGCCTATTCCACGGACCAGGCGAAGACGACGTATGGCCAATCATGTGCAACTGTTTCTGCGCCGCCCGACTCCCCGACCGATCAGGACCGTGCCGCGCAATAAGCGCCGGTGAGCCGGACCGAACACCGGGATCCATACGTAGAAAACGACTGTCGGCAACCACGCCGTCAAGTATGATCCACTAGTCCTTTCCATTTTCAGGGAGCCAAGTCTTGCTCGACATTGTCACCTTGCTTGCCGGCCTGCTGCTGCTCGTAAAAAGTGCTGACTGGCTGGTGCAGGGAGCATCCGACCTGGCAACCCGCTACGGCATCTCACCGTTGGTCGTAGGCCTCACTATCGTCTCGTTTGGCACTTCCATGCCGGAGTTGCTGGTCACCCTTATCTCCGGCTTGCGCCATAACCCGGACCTGGCGATTGGCAATATTATCGGCAGTAACATCGCCAACGTATTACTGGTGCTTGGCGTCGCCGCGATAATCCGCCCATTACCGGTCAAAGATTCTACGGTGGTATCGGAAATACCGTTCTCGCTTACCGCTGCTCTGCTCGTCGGATTTCTGGCCAACGCGGCACTGTTCACCGACAACCCGGCATTAACCATCAGTCGTTATGACGGTGCCATATTGCTGTTGTTTTTTGCGCTATTCCTGCTCTACGTCTACAAGATGAGCCGCACGCCCGACAGTTTCGCAACCGAGGTTCGCCCCGACCTCACTGTGACCCGCTCCACCGTCTATATCTTGTTCGGCGTCGCCGGCCTTTACCTGGGGGGGCAGTGGGTCGTTGATGGTGCTCTCGGCATTGCCACGTTGCTGGAGGTGGATGACGCCCTGATCGGTCTGACCGTCGTCGCTGTCGGCACGTCTACGCCCGAACTGGTCGCATCGGCAGTTGCTGCTCGCCGTGGTGAAACCGACATTGCCGTCGGCAACGTGGTTGGCTCTAACATTTTCAATCTGCTTTGGATTTTGGGCTTTACCTCGGCGATCGTCGAACTGCCGTTCGAAGTCGTAAACAACGCCGACTTGCTATTGGTTACCGGTGCCAGCGTGATGCTTATTGTCGCCCTGGTGACTGGCCGGCAGCGAACTATTCAACGCCCTCACGGCATCCTGTTCGTAGCGCTGTACGGGCTATACCTGGCGTACGTCATTTTGCGCAGTTGAAACCAATCCCGAAACACCGCACATTGCTTTGCTACGATAGAACTGAGGGACGGATCGGCTAGCCCGGTTGGGTTATGGGTACGCGCACGCGACTGCTGCGCCATGCGTCCAGACTGAACAACAGAACGGCAGACCAGATAAACGCAAAGCAAATGAGGTGTGCCGTACTCAAGGTTTCGCCATAAGCAACGCCAACGAGAAACTGCAGGGTCGGTGCCAGGAACTGCATAAAGCCAACAGTCGACAACGTGAGGCGTCGGGCAGCCAGTGCGAAACAAAGCAACGGCAACACGGTCAACGGCCCAGCGAGTACTAACAACATCGATTGACTCGTGCCGATATTAGCAAAGACCGCCGTACCCGCGTTGGCGAGATAAATCGCGTAGCCAAGTGCCAGGGGCAATAAAATGGACGTTTCGATGAACAAGCCTGGCATTGCGCCAACATCCGTTTTCTTGCGAATGACGCCGTAAAACGTAAACGATGTCGCCAGCACTATCGAGATTAACGGGAACTGCCCACCACTGACGGTCAGGACAGCAACACCAATCGTAGCCAATACGACCGCCAGAATCTGCACCCGGCGCAACGTTTCGCCAAACAGGAATACGCCGATGACCACGTATATCAACGGGTTGATGTAGTAGCCAAGACTCGCCTGAAATATCTGCGATTGCTGAACCGCCCAGATATATACCAGCCAGTTGACGGCAATGAACATTGACGCAGCCATCAAGAGTAACAACGTACGGCGGTGCCGTATTGCTCGTCTGACTTCTGGCCATTGTCGACGCAATACGATGATCAAAGCGCCGAACGGAACAGCCCAGACTATGCGGTGCGCCAGTATCTCAAGCGCGGGCACGTGCTGCGTCACTTTAAAATAAATCGGCAGGAAGCCCCACATACTGAATGCGGCCAACGCCGCGATCACACCATTACGTGCGCTTGCTTCGGGAGTCTCGGTTACTGCGCCGGTACTGCTACTCATTGCTTGCTCAAAGTTCGTCGGGTGTCAGACAGACATGCTGCGCCAGCAGCAACAGCATTGCATTAAACGCGCTGCACCGGCCACTGGCTATATACAATCACCGGCTCAGCAGGACTGATCAGACCACCAAGGACCGAGGTCCGCTAACGCCGCGAACCTGAGTATTCTGAACCGACCGTCGCTATACCGTCGGTCATCCAAGCTACTGGCGCTTGCCACGCAGCGGAAGGTGCCTCTCCTATTTCCGGGAACGAGCGTCATTGCCGGGCGATGTTCCGAATCCGTCCGGCAACTGCATGCCAAGGACGCGCAGCAGAAACCCCCAGCGATCCGCGTATTCTGCGATGACCTTGTCAGTAGGGGTTCCCGCACCGTGACCGGCCCGGGTCTCGATTCGAATCAGTACCGGTCGGTCACCCGACTGCGCTGCTTGCAGCGCGGCGGCATACTTGAAGCTGTGTGCGGGCACCACGCGGTCATCCGTATCGGCGGTTGAAATCAACACCGCCGGGTAGTCAGTGCCAGGCTTAATGTTGTGGTACGGCGAATACGCAAGCAACGCCGGAAACAGATCCGGGTCGTCCGGTGAGCCGTAGTCATCGACCCAGAAGCGACCCGCCGTGAAGCGATGAAAGCGCAACATGTCCATAACCCCAACCGCCGGCATTGCGGCGGCGAACAACTCCGGGCGTTGATTGCAAACGGCGCCAACCAGTAGACCGCCATTGCTCCCACCGAATATCGCAAGCTTGTCAGGCTTAGTGTATTTCAACTCAACCAGTTCTTCCGCCGCGGCGATAAAATCCGCGAAGACATTCTGTTTCTGCAACCCGGTGCCGGCCTTGTGCCAGTCCTCGCCGTACTCTCCGCCGCCGCGAATGTTCGCAACTGCCCAGACACCCCCCATCTCCATCCAGGCAAGACGAGCAGCAGAAAACTCCGGCGTGACAGCGATATTGAACCCACCATAGCCATAGAGCACGGTTGGATTCGCGCCGTTAAGGTCTGTGTTCTTGTGGTGAGCAATGAACATCGGAACCTGCGTTCCGTCTGTCGAATTAACAAACCGCTGCTCTACGACATAGTCATCACTATTGAAATCAACGCTGGGACGTTTGAACACGGTCGACGTTCGGCTACTTGCATCGAGGTGAAATATGGTCGCCGGGGTCGCAAGACTGGAATAGCTGTAAAAAGTCTCTGCGCCCTCCGCGTCTCCCGCGAAGCCAAACGCGCTGCCAATGCCAGGCAAACGGAGACTGCTGGCAAAGCTCCCGTCCAGTTCATGAATATTGACGAGGGACCGGGCATCCTGCATGTACTGCAGAATAAAATTATCTGCCACACAACTAACCGCAGTCAGTACATTGTCTGTCTCGGCAATGATCTCCCGCCACTCGCTCCGGTTCGGCTGTTCCGTATCTATCGCTATCAACCGGCCGCGCGGCGCATCACAGGTTGTGCGGAAGAACAATTCCGAGCCGCGACTTCCGGCCAGAGAAAAATCGTGTTCGAACCCTTCGACCAGCATCTGCGGTTCTGCAGAGTCATTCCGCAAATCCAGCAACGCGAGTTGAAACCGGTTATCGGTGCCTTTCCAGACGGTAATAAGCAGAAACCGTTTGTCGTCGCTAACTTCCGCAGCGTAGCCCCAGTCCGGGTGCTCCGGGCACGAATAGACACAGTGGTCGCTTTCCTGTGCCTCACCGAGTATATGAAAATAGAGGGCTTGATTTGTATTCAGCGACTGAAACGTCGCCCCATCCTCAGGCGCTGGGTAGCGGCTGTAGTAGAAACCACGGCCATTCGGATGCCAGGCCAGGCCTGTGAACTTGAGCCACTGCAACCTGTCGCCAAGGAACTCGCCGCTGCGAATATCCAGTACCCGCGCAGCTCGCCAGTCCGTGCCGCCATCTTGCAGTAGCACCGCGAGAAAACGCCCGTCTGGACTCGGGAACCAGGACGCGACCGCAACGGTACCGTCCGTTGACAGCGTATTCGGGTCCAGAACGAGTTCCGGTTCTGAGTGCAGATCGTCCTGCACATAGATCAGGTTTTGATTCAGCAGGCCCGTATTGCATTCGAAAAAGTACCTACCGCCCTTTTTCACCGGCAAACCAAATCGTTCGTAATCCCACAGCGCGCGGAGTCGGTTGGCAATACGCTCGCGCTCACCTATGTCCCGTAGAAACGCTTCGGTGATCTCGTTCTGCTTGCCAACCCATGCCGCAACCTCGGCGTGATCACGAACATCGCCTTCAAGCCAGCGGTACGGATCCGCAACAATAGTTCCGTGCAAGATGTCGGTGTGATCACTTCTGAAGCTGACGGGATAATCCACAATGTTGCTCGCTGCGTTCTGGTCGATGGGACATGGTTGTTACCTATCCAGCAGCAGATCGTGCAACAAGCGACCTTGGAGTCGGTTTGATGCAGACTTGATCGCCGCCGCATAGCGGCACTCACGCCGATACCGGTTAATACCCGCTATCGCGCCGGCGCAGTCTACGGGGCACGGTGTGGGGCGACAATCCCTGAGGGCCTGAAATCCGCTCTTCCAGCGTGCTCATCGCTGCTTTACGCTAACAGTCTCGACATTACAGGACCCGACATGACCGAACCCGCCGCAACAGCAATCCTGGCACTGACTATTGCTATCAGTCTGCTCGGGCTTTACCGCGTTCCAGCCATTATCGAGAAGGGCTTGTTTCGCCCCTATTGGTTTTTGCGGGCCAAACGTTACGAAACCATCATTACCAGTGGCTTCATCCACGCTGACCTTGGCCACCTGCTGTTCAATATGGTGACCTTTTTCTTCTTTGCGTTTCAGCTGGAACAGACGCTGGGTACCGGTTATTTTCTACTGCTGTATTTTGTAGGCTTGGTCGTCAGCCATTCCTGCAGTTATTTCAAGCATCAGAACAACCAGCATTACGCGTCACTTGGCGCGTCAGGCGCCGTGTCGGCCGTTTTATTTGCCTACATCGTCTACTACCCGGCGCGCACCCTCATCATCTTTCCTCTGCCCATCCCAATACCCGCCGCCATTTTCGCAGTGCTCTATGTCGCGTGGTCCTGGTGGGCGGGGAAGCAGGCGCGTGGCCGTATCAATCACGACGCTCATCTGTGTGGCGCACTAAGTGGGCTGGCCTTCGTAGCAGTTGTCGACCCTGCGGCGTTCCGCGCGTTGCTGCAAATGTTCTTCTAGCCCGGCTACCATCACGGCGGCCAGGAGCGGAGCCACAGTATTCGTCATAGTCCCCGTCCGCAGCCAACAGCGCTTTAGGGTTTTGCAGAACGCGTTCTACGGACTAACTTCCATCGTGGGAGCTCCTGGTGGCCGGTGTCGGCGGCAATCCTGAATTCATTGGCTCCGTAACTGTCGACTTTTCACGACCCAGCAACAGGTCAACAAGGAACCGCGTCCCCCGCCGAAAGTCGATTTGCGCGAGGTATAACGCAGGAACCAGAAACAAGGTGATGACAGTCGCAAACAAGATGCCGAAACTCAGCGATATAGCCATAGGAATGACAAACTGGGCCTGCACACTCCGCTCGAAAATAATCGGTAACAAACCGAACGCCGTGGTCAGTGAGGTCAGGACAATTGCCCTGAAGCGCTGTGCACCTGACTGTATTACCGCATCCCGCGCTGACCGGCCTTCTTTCCGCGCGGAGTTTACGAAGTCGATCATGATCAGGCTGTCGTTCACCACAACCCCTGCAAGAGCAACCAGACCAAACAGGGAAAACATGCTGATCGCCGTATCGAGCAGTATGTGGCCAATCACTGCACCGACCAAACCGAAGGGAATGACCGACATGATAATCAGCGGCTGGCTGTAGGAACGCAGCGGTATCGCGATCAATGCGAAAATCAGAAAGAAAGCCGCGGCCGACGCTTTAGCGAGACTCTCGCCGAGTTCCATTTCTTCACGACTGGCGCCATCCAGTTCGAAGCTCACCCCGGCATGTCGGGACACAAGGCCTGGTATGTAATCCTCTGCAATTTGTTGGATCATCACACCCGGCTCGACGATGTCCGGGTCAATATCGGCGGACACTGCGACAACCCGTTTGCGGTTCTGCCGATTGATACTGGAATAGCCCTGCGCGAACTCAATCTCGGCAACATCACCAAACGGTATTTCGTCTCCCGCCGGCGTTCGAATGCGCATATTCTCCAAATCGGCTATTGATCGGCGGTCCTCGCGCGGATAACGCACCATGACTTTGACTTCGTCTTTGCCACGCTGAATTCGTTGCGCCTCTTCGCCGTAAAATGCCTGCCGCACCTGCCGTCCCAGAGACGACATCGTCAAGCCCAACGCTTCAGCTTCCGGCTTGATCGTAAGCCGGATTTCTTCCGCACCGTGGTCCACTGAATTACGAACGTCGAACACTCCATCGAACCCCGACAGATGCTCTTCCAATTCTGATGCTGCGCGCTCCAGTGACTCGTAGTTGCTACCGGTCAGATTGAAACTTAGCGCCGCGCCGCCGCCAATGTTATCCCCCGATGAGAAATCCAGCTCTTTGACACCGGGAATTTCTCCGACTCTTTCGCGCCACAAATCGGTGACCGCCCGACCTTCCAGCGGCCGATTCTCATCGAGCGGTAATTCGACAAACAACACTCCACTGGTATCGCCGTTCGTGAATACACCCACGTGATGCACTGGTTCCATAGACTCGGGATGCTCGCTGGCATACTCCGCGTTAATATCGAGCAGCGCTTGTTCTATCTGTAGCAACACTTCGTTGCGCCGCTCAGGCGCGGTGCCGCTGTTCATCGTCAGTTCGGCCTGAATAAAGTCGCCAGGCACATCCGGAAACATGACGACGCGGGCAACTCCCCCATTCATCAGGCCTATCGTCACGATCAGCACAGCGACAAAAATACTTATCGTCAATCCGCGGTTGTCGACCGCCCTGCCGAGCATCGGCAAGTACCATCGTTGAATCACGAACTGCAAACCATGTTGAATCCGCCGTTGAATGCGCTGAAAAAACCGCGACACACGCTCCAGTGGACGCATCTCGCTGTACGGCCGGAAAATAGCGGACTCATCAATCGGTTTGATTGACGCACGCGCGAGGTGCGACGGCAAAATCAGTTTCGATTCAACCAATGAGAACAGCAGGCACAGAACAACCACCATCGACATGGCTTCGAAAAATGGCGCGAAAATTCCTTCCAGAAACAATAACGGCGCAAACGCTGCGATAGTGGTCAGAACGCCAAAGGTAGCCGCAACAGCCACTCGACGCGTGCCGTCAATCACGTTGTCCAGCGTGTGCCCGTCCGCGCGAACTTTCGTGTAAATGCTCTCGCCGATAATAATGGCGTCATCGACCACGATACCGAGCACAAGTATGAAACCGAACAGACTGATCATGTTGACGGTGACGGGCCAGGGCCCGTAAGGGAGTAACCACAAGGCGCCAAAGAATGTAACGGGAATACCCACGATTACCCAGAACGCCACTTTCAACCGCAGAAACAAAGCAAGGATAATGAAGACAAGTAGTGCGCCCTGAAACATGTTGGTCATCATCATGTCGAGACGACCCTTGAGGTAGTGCGAGCGATCCACCCAGGTATCGATCTGCACACCGACTGGCAGGCTCTCCCGTTTTTCGGCGGTGTATTGCTCTACCACCGCGGCCGTTTCCAGCTCGTTCTGGCCTCCGCTTGCGAGTACCCGAAGCACGGCAGTTGGCTCACCATCGAAACGGCCGAAATCCATTGACTCGGCGAACGCGTCACGAACGGTGGCAATGTCGCCCAACGTCAAACGAGTACCGTCAGCAAAGGTGCGCAGAATTATCTGATCAAATTCATCGCCGGTGTACGCCTGGCCTTCCGTACGCAGCAAGATGTCGCCACTCGTACTCTTGATCGAGCCGCCGGGCAAATCAACAGAACTGCTTTGGATCGCCTGCGATATTTCACTCATCGTCAGTCCGTACTCGCGCAATGTCTGCTCCGACACTTCGACGCTGATTTCGTACGGCCGGTCGCCAAGCACCTGCACCTGATTCACCGACGGCAATGCCATCAACTCTTCACGCACCTGTTGGGCCAGGGTCTTGCGAGCGAACTCATCCATATCGCCGTATACCGACAGGAACACGACGTGAATCGGTACTTCTTGTTTCGCAACTACGGGCTTTTCTGTCAGAGCCGGAAACGTCGAGATTGCATCGACCCGTACTTTGATTTCACTCAGTACTTCATTTAGGTCAGCGCCCGATTCTATTTCGGCCGTCACAATGCCCATACTTTCGTACGCATTCGAATTGATTTTGACGATGCCCTCGACGTCCTGAATCGCCTCCTCAATCTTGATGACGACGCCTTCCTCGACCTCCTGCGGGGCAGCGCCAAGGTACGGCACGCGAATCTGCACATTGTTCAGCTCGAAGTCCGGCGTAGTCTGTTTGCGTATCGTAAATGCGGAGGCAACCCCGAAGACGACGATCATCAGCATCAACAGGTTCGCGGCAACATGATTGGAGGCAAACCAGGCAATCGCGCCGGTTTTTGACGTGGTCATGCTGGGCTTCATGACTTTCAGTCCTCCGAATTGGCGGCGACGTCGGCGCCGTTGCGGCCGCTGACCCGCACCTGCATCCCATTGACAGGTGATTCAATCGGCGTCAGGTTGATACGCTTGCCGTCCAGTTCAGCGTTACGCAACCACGCGGACGTTGCGTCGGCTCGCAGTACGTCGACTGTGCGTATACGCAGGCGCTCGTCGTCGTCCACAAACAATAGCTGGTCACCACCGCGCAACGCGGACCTTGGTACGCGCACAACGTTTTGCAGAGTACGGCCCTCGATGCTTGCAGCAACGAATGTCCCCATGGGCAATGCACTGACCGAGGTTGGATTCGCTTTCCGCTGGTAAGGGTCGTCCACGCGAGCGACGACATAGGTAACTCTGGTTTGCTCGTCCACTACGCCTTCTGTACGTACGATTCGTGCCTGCCAACTCTCCGCAACTCCGCGTTGCACAGCGGTCAAGCGCACTATCGGGCCGGCAGTCCCTCCTGATTCGGAAGGTAAATCAACAAATGCGAGGTCGGCATCCGTTAGCGGTAATCGAACCTCGGCATAGTCAGTCGCAAACACAACACCGAGCCGGCTACCTGGATTGACGAAATAGCCAATGTCCGTTTCTTTTGCTCGAACCATGCCCGCGTACGGGACACGAATACGGGTCTTTTCCAGATCTCGTCGAGCAGTAACCAAACCGGCGCGTGCGGCGGCCAACGCCGTAGCGGCTGACGCTAACTCCGCCTCGGCCCGATACCCTTGACTACGCAGCTTCTCCGCACCGTCAAACTCAATTTGTCGCTGTGCAAGTAGTGCTTCCGCCTGCTGCACGGCGACTTCGTAACGCGTAGGATCAATACGCATCAACTCTTCGTCACGGGCAAACAAGCCACCGGCAACAAACTTCGGCGAAATGCTGACAATGCTTCCAGCCACTTCCGCGCTCAGGACCGTTTCAGTCCGCGGCTTGACAGTGCCCTGAGTACGAATACTGAACTGCTCATCGATACCTTGCAGCTCGAGTACATCAACGAGCGTTGCCAGTGCGACCTCCGTCTTTTTCTCGGGAGGTGCTTTTGAGGTGACCAGCAAGAATGAGAGGAGACCGGCCGAGCCAAGGATGGCCAGGATCAGAATCGCGCGTTGTAGTTTGCGTGGCATACTTATTCCAGTTATCTGCTTCCAGGCAGCGTGACAATGACAACGCTGGCGTGTAGGTACCGACCCGGACCGGGGTGCCGTAGCACTCTGTACGCGTAGCCCCCGGATTCTGATTATTGACTACCTGCTGCCGTCACCGCTCGGTAATCATGGAGCCAATAGACCAGCCAATGCGCAGAGGTTCCATCCATCCTGCACTTTCCGGCCATAGCGCCAGCGATGGTACTCCGATATCGCCTGCCGCGTTGCGCTCAATGGCTCACACATCGGCAGGCGACGGCCCTCTAAAGAGAGCAAAAGTGCCGTCAATGGATGCACCTGAAGACCAAATACAATGCCTGCATGTTATTAGTGCCGGCATACACGTGACAAGCAGGTCGACATTTCGAACGGAACCCGGAAGAACCTCGCTGGCGAACGCCACACAAAGCTCGCGATCAGAAACCAACTTTTCTGTCTTTTCACCAGCGTGGCGTTGCCCGGTCAGCTGATACTGGCAATGCTGGTTGCAAGAGCCTGATTCAAATCAGGCAGAAGTTGCAGCACCTGACCGGTAAAACCCCGCGTTACCGCGAGCAGTCTGAGTGGCTGCGACCTAGGGTGTAGCGCCGTCCATGAACGCCAGCAGTTCACACAGGAAATACGCGCGCGGCGCCTCCAGAAAAGCCGCATGATCGCCGCCCGGCACAACCACCCACTGCTTGTGCCCCGTTGCCAGCCGCTGGAACAATTTTGCCTGGCGATCAGTCGGCGCAATCGGATCGTACTCACCCTGAATTACCAACGTCGGTACGCTGACTAGAGCAGGGTCAAGTGCGTTGTACTGGTCCATTCGCCGCACGTCCGTTCGTACCGGATCGGCGGCCAGTGCGGCGGCAACGTAGGCGTCAATAGCACGCTGACTGATTGAACCCGGCGTAATGAAATCACTGGCCGCCGCTGCCGCCGTGTTTGTCTGCCGGGCCGGCACAATGCCGTCTTCGTCGGCCGGCAGCCTCGTGTCGAGATCGTGCCAGTAACCGAACAGGGTCAACGATGCAATCTTGCCCGGATGACGCTGCGCCATAAGCTGCGTTACCGTCGAACCCATCGACCAGCCGAACAGGTGCGGCTTGCCGCCATTGCGGTGTCGGTCGGCAATCCAGTCGATAACCCGCGCAACGTCATCCGCAGCCCGATTCGGTGTTAACCACCCCGAATCATCGCGCGGGGATTCACCGTAGCCACGCAGATCAATGGCGTAAACGGCATAGCCGCCCGTGACCAGGCCATCCATAAGCGAAAGTTCTTCCCCGTCGACCTGCAAATCGAAATCGGGTAGCGCGCTCCAGGTCCTGCCATGCACCAGCAGAATTGCGTGCGACGCCCCTACTGCGCTCTTTTCCCAAACCGCCAGCGGATGACCGTCTGCCAGCACAGTGTGTCGCTGCAGGTCCGCTGCGAAACCAAGATTCGCAGCAAACAAAAACAGCAAAGCCAGCCGTGCGTATCCCGGCACCATTGTTCGTGTACGAAATTGCATGAGGGCTCTCCGAATAGGCCGGCAAGGGGGAATACCGTGTCGCCGCATGGTATATCAGACCCGGACGCTCACCAATCAAAGGGCGCGCGCGTGCGCTAAACTGGTCGTCGCAATCGAACCGTACCACGCGCAAGGACCAGTCCCATGAAAGGCATTACCGGATTCGCTTTCTTTCTTCTCTTTCTTGCTGGCTTCGCACTGGTGAACCTGCGCTCGGTCGGCGAACAAAAAGCGGCCACGCTGGCGGCGCCTTCCAGCGCTGACCTGGCCGCTAAAGAATGGCGACTGCTTGACGCCACGCAAAATGGGCTCGGCGGCAATCAGGATATCCGCCTTATCTTTACTGAAGATCTGAGACTATACGTGCAAGGCGCCTGTAACCGCTTTAGCGGCACGTACGAGATGAACGACGGCATTTTCTCGGCCGGTATACTGGGAGGAACCAAAAAAGCCTGCCGAGATGAGGTGATGCTGGCTGATACGTCGCTTATGGAAGTACTGGCGGCGACCCGGCGATTGCAGATTTACGATCGGACTCTAGTGATACTCAATACAGCGGGTGAGCCACTAGCTAGCTTCACGGGTGCTGAGCTGCCCCCGGAAAGCCGTTGAACGGTGCTGCAGGGAGCGTATTCGAGCTCCGTGCGACGCTGAGCGACCAGTCAGACGCTGTACGAACATGCTTGAAGTCCAGCCCGTGAGGCCCCCGGAGAACATACCCGGGCCAAGCGGAAAGCCCGGAATGAGACTCCGGTAACGGCGTATGCGCGGCCTGATTCGTAATATTGGCAGGTTGCTGGACGTTGCTCCGAAGCCCGATTTGAGCGGGACAGCAGGACTTGGTGACTGGCCGGAAGATCGGCATAGCTTTGCTTGACCGTACATAAAACAGGTTAATGCTTAGCGCTCCCGGCCATTTCAAGACAAGCACACAAAAACAAGAACACGCACAACCGGGAACAACGGGAGGCGGTATCACCGCAAACACTGACGTGATTAAAGAGCAACAAAAAGCCATCAGGAAACGCCGTTCGCTGGAGGAATACCTGCCGCTGATGTTGTGCGGAGCAGGTGCTTTCGGCGTTCTGCCGTTCGCCATCGTGCGCTTCGCGAATGCCGAGATCTGGATTGGCTTGCTGGATCTGGCGGTCGTCGCCGGCTTTTCTACGCTGGGCCTTTTTGTGCTGCGCTCAAGCAAAGTAAGAGTAACCAGTATTTGCATCACCCTGCTTTGCCTGGCGGGGTTTCTCGGCACGCTCTATCTGGTGGGTCCGCAACAGCTCTACTGGGCGTACCCGTCCCTGGTTGTCGCTTATTATCTGCTTAAACCGGAAGAAGCCGTCGTCTTGTCCGTTATATCCATCCTGGCAAGCATCCCTGCCCTGTACGGCAATGTAAGCATATTCTTGTTGGCGACGGCGAGCATCACGATGACCATGACATCTGTTTTTGCCTACGCGTTTGCCGCGCTTACACGCAACCAGCGCCAGCAATTGATGAGCCTGGCAACGTGCGACCCGTTGACCGGCGCTGGCAATCGTCGTGCACTGGACCAAAAGATAGCCGAGATTATCGCCAATCATGAGCGCACCTCGGCGACCGCCTCGGTGATCTTTTTGGACCTGGACCATTTCAAGGCAATCAATGACGAATTTGGTCACGCCGCGGGCGACCAGATCCTGATTCAGCTTACGGACATCATCAATTTGCGGATCCGGGTAACCGACAGCCTTTACCGCATAGGCGGCGAAGAGTTCGTGATTGTCGTTGACGACCTGGGCATCGACAAAGCAACTCGATTGGCGGAGCAGCTCCGGACGCTGGTCGAAGCCAATGAACTCGCCAAAGACCGGCCCGTCACCATTTCACTCGGGGTCGCGCAACTTGATGGCGGTGAATCAGCCGACGAGTGGCTGCGACGCGCGGACGAGGCGTTGTACGATGCTAAACGCGCCGGCCGCAATCAAACCCGCACCGCTCATATTGAATTGAAGACCGTTCGTCCGAAAGTTTCCCCATTGCGCTAGCCGGCTTTTCTGGTGCCAGCTTTCAGCACGTCTTCACTCACCGAAATCCACACCGCGTTGCAGCGCGCCATCGTCTCGCCATTGTGGGAGTACAGGCAGGCATCTGCGAAGAATTTCCGGCCTTCGTTTGCACCGCGTTGCGCAACCACTATGCATCGCTCCCCAACCTCGGGCAGACGAACTATCTCAACAGTCTGTCGGCCAAGTAGCAGCAAACGCATTCCCGCTGTCGACGCGCAGGCATACGCCGTCGGGCAATCGAGCGCAGACCACACGAATTCGCTGCGTACCCTGGAATCCTGATCGCCGAGATCAGCGGCGGGTACCCAGGAACAGGCAACCGGGCCCGTCCAGTCATGGTCCCCGGCATCCAGTGGACCTGCATGCAGGCGCAATCCGTCACCCGGTACGCGGTTCGGACCGCAGACAAAACAACCCGGAACCTGATGAGCGTGGTCGGGAAATGTACGCCGGGCGGCCGCGACCGCCTCAGAAAACGACGGCACAGCCAAATCGCGGATGGTGACCGGAGCGAGCCGCGCGCTGGCTATTAGCGCATCCTCCTTGTACAAACCACGGCTACCGTCGGCATTCTCTTTGACAGTCAACGGCACCTGCAACGGCGGCGGTTTACGGAGCGTCACTTCAACGCTGCCGGTCATCCCCGACGCCAGGCGCCCCGCTGTATAACCGCCATTCGCCGAATTCTCCGGCCCGCAAAAGCGTGCGTCTATCGTGATTGGCGCCAAGTCTTGATGCTGCAGAACGCTCTCCTCGTCTGACTGAGGCGATCAAGCCTAAGTGCCAGTCCACGGCCCTGCAACCTTCCGACACAAAGACCGCGGACTCGCCCGGCCAGACCCTTGCCGGTATGATGACGGCGTCCTTACTCAATTCATCACCATGACCGAGACACGCCACACCTTCCGGTCGCAACGCAGCCGGGCCATTGCACTGAGCTTCGTCACGCTGCTTGCGCTTGCCGCTTGTGGTGGAGGCGGTAGTGATGGTGGGAACGGTGGTGGCAGCGGGCCGGGCATCGGTAGCTGGGTTCAGGGTGTTTTCGAGCCAGCGAGCGATTTCCAGTCTTTGTGTGTCAATCCCCGCAGTGGCATAAACCCCGCCACTGGTCGAGCTTACGCGGACAGAAGCGGTACCCGCACGGACGAGAACAACTTTCTGCGTTCCTACAGTTTTGACACCTACCTCTGGTACCGGGAAATCGTTGACCGCAATCCGGCCCTGTACAGCACGCCCGAGTATTTTGCGGGTCTGAAGACCAGCGCCACAACAACCTCCGGCACCGACAAAGATCAATACCATTTCACGCAGGACACCGCAGAGTGGTTTGCGCAGTCGCAGACCGGTGCCGGTGTAGGCTACGGCGTACAATGGGCGCTACTCTCCCGCTCACCGCCGCGGCAATTGTTCGTCGCCTACACGGACCCGAATACGCCAGCCAGTGATGCCGGTCTGCTACGCGGTGCGGAAATCCTGACAATCGACAATGTCGATGTAGCCAATGGCACTGATGTCGATACACTGAACAACGGACTGTCGCCAGCGACCGCGGGTGAGGCTCATCAATTCGAAGTTCGTGACCCGGATGGGACCATACGAAACATCAACCTGACCGCACAAACGGTAACGTCGACGCCGGTACAAAACGTCCGCTCGGTGACAACCAGCAGCGGCAATGTTGGTTACCTGTTGTTCAATGATCACATCGCTCCGGCCGAACAGGGCCTGATTGACGCGATCACCCAATTGGCCAATGACAACGTCACGGATCTGGTAATCGATCTGCGCTATAACGGCGGTGGCTTTCTCTACATCGCCAGCGAACTGGCGTACATGATCGCCGGTAATCCAGCCACGGGCAAATGGTGCCTTTGAAACGATGAGTTTCAACGACAAACACACGACGACGAACCCGGTCACTGGTGAGGCCATCACGCCAATGCCCTTTTTCGATACCAGTACGAACGGCCAGTCATTGCCGACCCTCAATCTCTCGCGGGTTTTCGTACTGACCGGATCCGGGACATGCTCGGCGAGCGAGTCAGTCATCAATGGTTTGCGCGGTATAGGCATCGAGGTTATTCAGATCGGTTCCCGGACTTGCGGCGAACCAGTTCGGCTTCTACCCCACGGACAATTGTGGAACGACCTATTTCACCATTCAGTTCCGGGGTGAAAACGAGCAGGGTTTTGGCGATTACGCCGACGGCTTCTCGCCGCAAAATGCCAGCATCCAGACCACTGTTCTCCCCGGCTGCCAGGTGGCGGATGATTTCAGCCAGCCGCTGGGTGACAGCAACGAATCCCGCTTTGCCGCCGCGCTGCAGTACCGCGAGAGCGGCAGCTGCCCAACGCCTAGCTCCATCGGCATGCCGGGTTTCGAAAAATCGCGTTCGGCTGAGTACGCCGAAGAAGACTTATACCTGCCGAAACCGCCGTGGCGCGAGATGCGCATCGTGGAGACCCACTAATGCGAAAAATGCTGTACCTGTGTTTACCGTTGTTGCTGATAGTCAGCGCTGGCTGTCGCAGCACACCACTGCCCGAAGGGGAGCCAGCACTGATCTCTCAAGCCGACGCCGACAGTCGCCGAGAACTGAGCCAGGTTATCGGGGCAGCCCTGGGCCTCAAAGCGGTAACCCTTCCGGATGACGCTTTCACTGTAACGAGCGCACTGGCGTTTGATCCCGCCTCGACCGAGCCTGGCGGCACCGCCACTCGCGGCAGTGCCGTTAGTTCACCACCTGAGTTGTTCCGCCTGTTGCTTGATGGGCCTCAATGCGTGCTGGTACACGAACGTACCGGACTACGCTGGCTATTGATGGATACGGAGTGTGTTGCTGAATGAAAGTATTGACCCTGTTAGTGCTGCTGTTTGCGGCAACTTCCTATGCCGACGAACCCCGGCAGTTCACAGCAAAGGGACTGGAGCAGCCCGCCGAAATCCTGATCGATCGCTGGGGCATACCGCACATCTATGCAGGTACGCATTACGACGCATTTTTTGTCCAGGGTCGGAACGCCTGCCCGGGACCGCTTGGTGGCAAATCGATCTCTGGCGGCTGCGCGGGCTGGGACGCCTGTCGGCCGTACTCGGCCGCGGATTACGTGGCGCAAGACCGCGCCTCGCGCCTGTTCCTGTACCGTGGAGATATGTACCAGGGAATGGCTGTCCTACGGCTCCGACGCCAAGGAGATCGCTACCGCGTTCACAGCTGGTATCAATGCGTATATTGATCTACTCAATAGCCGCCCTGACCTGCTGCCGCCGGAATTCGAGTTACTTAACTACAAACCACAAAAATGGCAGGCCGACGATGTGGTACGGATACGCGGCCACGGACTCTGGCGGAACGCCGCAAGCGAAATAAAACGAGCCCGCCTAGCCTGTTCCGGGAATCTCGCAGCCAGCGAATACTGGCGGCCACTGGAACCGGAATGGAAGACACAGGTTCCTGAAGGACTCAATCCCTGTGACATTCCCGATGACGTTTTGAACGATTACGAATTGGCTACCGCACCCGTCGTATTCAACGATGCGAAACAAGCCGTGCTGCTGTCACGAGCAAACAGCGAAGACACCAGTCTTGGCAGCAACAACTGGGTGGTAGCACCGGAGAGAACCAGCACCGGCCGACCAATCCTTGCGGATGACCCGCATCGGGGCCACGCCGTACCCTCACTCCGCTACATCGCACACCTCGTTGCCCCCGACCTGAACGTGATCGGCGCAGGAGAACCTGCGTTGCCCGGCATATCCATTGGCCACAATGAGCGTATTGCATTTGGCTTGACGATCTTTCCGATTGACCAGGAAGACGTCTATGTCTACGAGCGATCGGCTGACGGCAACAGTTACCGATACGGGGAACATCAGGAAGCGGTCACAGAGCTTCAGGACACCATAAAAGTACGCGGCGGTAAGGACGTCACCGTGCGCCTGCGCTTTGCCCGTCACGGACCTATCATTTCCGAAACCGATACCAAGTTCTTCGCTGTGCGTGCTGCCTGGCTTGATGCGGGTATGGCGCCGTATTTCGGCAGTGTCGAATACATGCGGGCAAATAATTGGCGCGAATTCCTGGCAGCGTTGAATCGCTGGGGCGCGCCATCCGAGAACCAGGTGTATGCCGACATCGACGGCAATATCGGCTATAAGCCCGCAGGACTGTTTCCGCGTCGGGTAGGATTCGATGGCTTACTTCCCGTGCCCGGCGACGGTCGTTATGAATGGGACGGCTACTACGACATGGATGTATTACCGGTCGAATATAATCCGGAACGCGGCTTCACCGGGTCAGCCAATTCCAACAACCTGCCGCCTGGCTACCCGATCAGCAAGTACCCACTCGGCTTCGAATGGACCGCGCCCTGGCGTTACCAACGGCTGTGGGAAGTGCTGGCTGGCGATGACAATCACACGCTCGAAAACTCCCTTGCGTTACAGCGAGATTATCATTCGGTGCTCGCTCGGCAGCTCATCGCCGCCATTCCTGCCGACGACCGACAACCCGCCGCGACAATGTTGCGCGAATGGGACGCAACACTGACCCCGAATTCGGGGCCGGCCGCGTTGTATAACGTTTGGCTGTACCGCCACTTACGGTCCGGCACTAAGTTCGATGCTTTCCTCGAAGACATCTGCTCCCGCACTCAGTCTGGACACACGGGCAATACTCCGCTTGCTTGACGACGAACAAACGGATGCGATTGTCAGCGTGACGTTGCGCAACGCGTGGAGCGCAACCGCGGCACTACTTGGCAAGAGCAGCGACAACTGGCGTTGGGGCGACTTGCACCGGATTCGCTTTGAGCACCCGCTTCTTGAGCTTGCCGACAAAAAACTGCGAGCCAGCATGCAGTATCCCGATCTTGCACGCGGTGGCAGCAGCTATACGACCAACAACACGGGATTTAATCCCGCCCGAGCTTTACCGTCCGCTCCGGCGCTTCTTTCCGTATGGTGCTCGACGTAGGCAATTGGGACGCTGCGAGAATGACCAACGCACCAGGCCAGTCGGGTGATCCCCGGTCACCGTTTTACGGCAACCTGCTGGAAGGCTGGGCCACCGAGGGCTCTTTCCCAATGCTGTATTCAAGGGACGCAATCCTCGAGAACACTGTCGAAACCATTCGACTGCGCCCGGAATAGGCCGCCAACCTGGGCGGCTATGTGGACATCAACGGCGAGCCTTGCCAGACTGCAAGAACTCGCTTGGCCATTGCGGTCGCGCAGTCCGGAGAATCGTATGAATCGCTGGCTGACATTCGCAGTACTGCTGGTCGACGACACAAGTAGTCATCGCAGACGATTACAACAGTCCTACGCTGCAACGGGTGGCCGATACCGGCACGTTCCGTATCGGTTTTGTACCTGATGCACCGCCCATGTCGTTTATCGACGCCGACGGCAAGACCACCGGGTATTCCATCGATCTTTGCCGGCACATCGCTGAAGCAGTTGGCAAGCAGCTCGGGCGTAGTGACCTGAAACTGGAATTCATCCCGCTCGTTGCCCCCTCTGAACGAATCAGTGCTGTAGCCGACGGGCGCGTCGATATCGAGTGCGGTGCCACGACAGTCACCATGAGCCGGCGCGAACAAGTCGACTTCACCTTGATGACTTTCATCACAGGCGGCACTGTACTCTCACGTAAACAACGTCCTATCGCCTCTCTCGAGAACCTTGCCGATACCCGAATCGCGGTTATCAAGGGCACAACCACCGAGGACGCCTTGCTACGATACGGACGATTGAACGACTATCGCTTTACACTGGCATTGATCAGTACCCACGATGAAGGCATGAAGCAATTGAATGATGGCAAAGTTGACGGCTACGCGTCGGACCGCGCCATGCTCATCGGCCAGGTGTTTCGCAATGCGGGTTCGTAGTACGTCATGGCTCGCCAGGTTTTTTCCCGGGAACCGTATTCGTGATGATTCGTCGCGGCGACACGAACTTCCGCCTGTTGGCCGACAGCGCATTGGCGTCCTTGTACCGGGATGCCCGTATCCGTCGCGTGTATCACAACTGGTTCGGTCGTTACGGGGAGACGCTGTCTCCTATCGTTGAAGCTATGTATGAATTTCAGGCCCTGAGTGAGTGACCAGACCTGTTGCCGCGGGCTGCATTTCCCGGGAACTCTTTGCCTGCAACCGACTCTTAGCAAGCGACCACCTCTGTTTTTGCCGCACTTCGGAAATTGTATGACAGCACGAACGACCCGTTACTTTTCGATTGTTGCCCTGTTGTTTTCATCGCTGGCCAATGCCGAACGCGTACCCGCCACCTTTGATCATCCTGAAGACGCATTGCTCCCGCGTATCGAGTTTCCTGACTTGCGAGGCGACGCCACAGCACTATTGCAATGCGCATCCCAGGTTAAAGCCTCCGGGCGAATGGGAGAGAGCGGCTGCTACGTCAAAGCAGCCGGCGACGAGGTCTTCATCAAAGCCATAGTCCTCGCGGCGAAAAAAGCACGTATGACCCCTGCCCGCGTGAATGGCAAAGCTATCAGTGTCTATGTTCAGTTTCAGGTCGAATTTCGCAAAGCCGGCGATGAGGAGACAATACGGATACTGAACAACCCGGGTCTGCAGGAAAACATCGAGGCCTATGGCGACGAGCACATCGCGGCGCAACGTGGCCTGACATCGGAGCGCTGGCAAAAGGAATGCCCCCAGCGGGTACGGTTCACGGTATGGGCCAAAGCGCACGTAGCGGCTGATGGCACGCAAAGTAACTTCAGCATACTTCCCGGGGACGGCGCAGCTATTACCGAGCGATGTTCCAACGCGATCATTGCCACTTTGACGGAGAGTGAGTTTACCCCCGCGTACGCTGATGGTGAGCCAGTACCCTCCAGTTTTATCGAGCCATTCGGCAGTGAGACGACGTGTGCCCGGGCGCCATGTTGCCTGCTCAACAACCCGGCCTGCGGATCTCGGGCGGCAACACCGCTTCAATTCGTTGCATCACGTCCAGGCGATACACGAGATCATGTATGTAGTCGGAGTCGATCTGTCTCAAGAATCAACTTGTCTCCCAACGCGTAGCTCTCTATCCATTCTTCGTACAGACGGTCGTGGCGCTTGAGGTAACTCAATGGCACATCCTGCTCCATCTCTCGTCCGCGCAGCCGAATGCGTTTGCGCAATGTCCGCATGGAACAACGCAGATAAATCATAAGGTCCGGCGGTTTGATAGCCTGCAAAATAGCCTGATAAAAGCCGCAGTAGGTTTCCCAGTCCCGGTCATCGATATGCCGCAGGTCATGCAAAGCCGTCGCGAAAATTTCGGCATCTTCGAAAATGGTACGGTCGAGCACTACGACACCCGGCATACGGTCCAGCGCCTGGTGGATGCGGAATTTATTGCCCAGAAAATAGACTTGCGAATGAAACGCCCAGCGTTTCATGTCCTTGTAGAAATCCGGCAGGTAAGGATTGTCCTCACTGGGTTCGTAAAACGGTGCGATACCGTAGGTCGAGCTGAGGAACTCCACCAGCGTCGATTTACCCGCGCCAATATTTCCCGCGATCGCGATGGAACGCTTGCTGATGGCGGGATCGTTGGCTGACATCACTGCGGGAGTCCGTACAAAGACTGAGAGTTACAGACTAGAGCGCGCCGGCAACAAAATAAGGGGAAGCGCCGACCGCTTCCCCTTGATCATTTCGCCTGAGGCTCGGACGCGACGGCATTTCATAAACCACCTTGCCGCCCACCACCGTGGTCAGCACTTTGACGTCTTTGATGTCATCAGGGCTCATTGTCAGCAAATTGTCCGATAGCACGACGAAATCGCCCAGCTTGCCTACGGTGAGCGAGCCTTTGATGTCTTCCTCATAGGCGGCATAGGCGGTATTCAACGTATACGCCTGAATAGCCTGCTCGACCGTCAACTTTTCCTGCGGAAACCACTGCACCAGGCGCCCCGGAAAGCGTCTTGCGGGTAACCGCCGAATAAATCCCCAGCAGCGGATTCAGGTAGTAACGTGATGCATTCGTACCCGGTGAATCGGAACCAAAGGTGACGACTGAACCGGCATCCCACATGCGCCGAAAAGCGTAAGCACCGCGCGAGCGATCACGGCCGATTCTTTCTTCCATCCAGCGCATGTCGTCCGAGGTGTGATAAGGCTGAACTTCCATCACCACGCCCATTCGACCTGCACGTTCGATATCCCGGTCGGTCATCACTTGGGCGTGAACTAGCCGGAAACGCCGGTCGCGTTCGCCGTTTTGCTCAATGAGACGTTCAACCATATCCATCAGGTAGCCGTTTGCTTCATCGCCGATCGCATGCACCGTCAACTGGATATCGTGTGCATCTGCCTGCAGCGCAAGTCGTTCGAGCCGGCTTTGCATGTCCTCGGGATCATCGGGGCTGCGTTCGAACGGAAACATGATATCCCGCCATATGCCGCGGCTTGCCGGATTGTGCGTGTACGGTTCGTAAAAACGCGCCGAGCTATTGCCCATGATCCCGTCGATCCAGGCTTTAACTGCACCGTAGCGTATCCATTCGTCGCCGAAGCCCACGTGGATACCCAGATTATTCATGGATTCCCACTGATCCAGTGGCGGGCGGTAACGAACCCGCGCGGTCATCAAACCTTTGTCTATGAGTTCCTGGTAAATATCGACCTGCACGGGCGCTGAGGTAACGTCGGAGTAACTGGTTACCCCAACGGACTTCATTTGCTCCCACGCACGCAAAGTTTCCGCCGTACGTTGTTCACGTGACGGTTCCGGGATGTGCTCCTCGAACAGCATGCGAACATTGTCCTGTACGAGTACGGTTGATTCGACCGCACCCGCTACCGGATTGAACAACGCGCCGGTCGGTTCGCCGGAGCGATCACGCTCTACAGCAATGCCTTCCGGGTCCGGCATACCCTTGCGAATGCCTGCGCGCTCCAGCGCGGCACTATTCGCCAGATACACTTTGCGATCAAAGCGCCGGACCAGTACCGGGCGGTCTTTGGTAAAACTGTCGATCATGGCTTTGTTCGGCAAAAACAGGTTGCCGTACTGATCATCCGGATTCACTTGCCGTCCGGCTTCCGCCACGTCGTTGGCTGCCCAGGTCTCGTACGCCGACCAGTCGCCACCCGTGATCCAGGTGCCTGCTGCGTAGCGCTCATGCACTTCACGAATACGATCAGCGAACAATGCCGCGTCGGAAACATCCAGCAAGTTCAAACCGTACAACAACCGCCCGGTGCCCTCGAAGTGCACATGGTTGTCATTGAAACCCGGCACAACCAGCTTGCCATCAAGATCTATAACCCTTGTGTTCGGGCCAACGTGCCTGGAAACTCCGGCTTCGTCGCCGACGTAGATGATCTTGTCGCGCAAAGTGGCAATGGCTTCACCTTTTGGCAGAGCCTCGTCAACCGTCCAGATAACACCATTACGCAGGACAAGATCCGCCTCCTGCGAATGCGCGGTGGCTGAGACAGCAATGGAAAAGACTAAGACGCTACTGATGAACAGTTTGGATATGTACTTCATGGATCCCCCCGGACCGAAAAAGACAGTCGGTGCTGCGAGGAGATTGGAGCATACCTGCGACGCCCATTCAATTGCAGGCAAGTTGCACGCACAACCGCCTTACTCTGCCGGGATACTCCAATCACAGCCCGAGCATTGTGGCGATATCTGGTGGGCTGCCAGGACCGCGAAAATCCAGTCTCGCCATGTCTTGTTGGGGCGCCAGACAGAATTGAGATCGCGCTTGGCAGTCTCAACTGACACACCCCCATAAATAACCCGGTAGAGGAAACTAAACGCGGACGCTCTGAAGTTCACCTGGCAATGCAGCAATGTTTTGCGTTCTGGCGACAGTTGCATCGCCGCAGCAAACATCTGGAAGTCACCGAGGGTCGGCGCATCCCAATCTACCGGAATATGCAGATAATCCATGCCCAGGTTGGCAACCAGCCTATCTTCGTTCGGCAGTGCTTTCGCCTGATCCGACCATGCTATATAGATAATTCTCTCAAAGCCGGCATCACTGAACGCGGACAATTGCTCCTGAGTGGGCTGACCGGCGCTGGCAAAGGTGTCCGAATACTGCCGAAAATTATTAATGTCACTCAGTTGATCGGCAAGTGTGTGAGCCGATCCCAATAAAGCAATTACTGCCAACAGCATATTTCGTGCGGTCATTGAACTGTCCTTTCACGGTTCACGCATTATTCCCTAATACCTTCGAGCCACAGGAAGAAAGGAGTAGTAAAGAGCCGTGTCCTCCAGGCTCTGGAAGCGCCCGGTCTTGCCACTGTGCCCCGCCTGCATATCAGTCTGTAGCAGCAGCAGGTTATCGTCGGTCTTGTACTCATTGAGTTTGGCCACCCACTTGGCAGGCTCCCAATACTGCACCTGCGAATCGTGCAGGCCGGTGGTTACAAGCATATTCGGGTAGTTCTTCCGTTCCACGTTATCGTACGGCGAATACGACAACATGTACTCGTAATACTCTCTCTCGTTCGGATTGCCCCATTCATCCCACTCCCCGGACGTCAACGGGATGCTGTCATCCAGCATTGTTGTTACAACATCAACGAACGGCACGGCCGCGGAGATGCCCTTGTACAACTCCGGTGCCATATTGACGACCGCGCCCATCAGCAAACCACCTGCGCTGCCTCCGCGCGCGTACAGATGTTTGGGCGAGGTATAACCTTTGTCGATAAGGAACCTGGACACGTCGATAAAGTCATTAAACGTGTTCATCTTCTTGAGCTGGCGACCTTCGTAGTACCAATCGCGCCCCAGCTTCGAGCTACCGCGAATATGGGCTACCGCGAAAATAAAGCCGCGATCCAGCAAGCTAAGGCGATCCGAATTGAATGAAGGATGAATCGTGACGCCGTATGATCCGTAACCGTATTGCAACAATGGATTGCTGCCATCCAGTTTAATGCCTTTGCGGTACACCATGGACACGGGTATTAATGCGCCATCCCGCGCCGGCACAAGAACAGCCTTCGACTCGCAGGTTGCCACGATCAAATCCGCCCAGAACCGTGTCTTCTTTCACGAGTTTTTGTTCACGCGTTTGCAGATCGAAAGCCAGTACACCGACTCCGGCGTGGTCATGGACTCATAGCCGTAGCGAAACCAGTGGGTAATCCGGATCGGTAACGTTGTCATCTGAATAAGCCGTAAACACATCTTCGTCGAACGGGATCCTGGCAGGTCTCGCCCTCGCCTCTCGGCATCACTTCCAGCTGCACGACACCGTTCTGCAGCAATGACAACACAACAAAGTCTTCGAAGACATCGAAGCCTTCGATAAGGGTATCGTCCCGGTGTGGAACGACTTCCCGCCATTGGTCACGAGCAGTATTGTCGAGAGGTACCTCAAACATTCGAAAATTCTGCGCATCGTCATTGGACAGAACGAAGAAACGGTCAACACCGTCCGTTACGAAATATTCGTGATCTTGCTCGCGCGGCAAAAACACGCGTGGTTCTGCCTGTGGCGTGTCTGCGGGCAGATAGCGAACCTCCGTCGACACGGTGGCTGCGCTTACAAGGTAAAACATGCGCGACGACAATGATTTCTCGACCCACAACCAGTTCGTGTCATCCGCTTCTGCATACACCAGGGTATCGTTCTTTGCGCCCAGCACGTGTCGGTATACCCGATCCATGCGCAGGGTTTCGCGGTCCTGAGCGGAGTACAGCAAAGTCTTGCTGTCATTGGCCCACTCAAAATTGCTGGTGACATCAACAATCTGATCATCCAGCAGATGACCCGACTCCAGATCAAGAAAGTAAATCGTGTAGAAACGCCGGCCCTGCGTATCCACACCGTAAGCAGCAAGGTTGTGATCCGGGCTGACTGCAAAATTCCGGACGGCGAAGTACTCATGATCACCGACCAGTTCGTTGACATCGAGCAGCACCTCCTCAGGCGCAGTCAGCTCGCCACGTTTTCGACAATACACCGGGTACTCGTGCCCTTCCTCATAACGGTAGTAGTACCAATAGTCTCCGTCCTTATAAGGTGCTGAGGCATCCTCTTCTTTAATCCGCGAGCGCATCTCATCGAACAATGACGCTTTGAGGCCCTGCATGGGCGCCATGCTTTTCTCGGTCCATTCGTTCTGCTTGTTCAACCAGTCGATCACACGCGGGTCTTCGCGATCGTTCATCCAGAAATAATCATCGACACGCTCGTCGCCGTGAATGTTTAGCTTGTGCGGAATTTTTTCGGGCATGGGCACTTCTGATGTGTTGGAGGAACAGGCGGCCAAGACGGCGGTAAGCACGAGGCATATGGCTGGCAATATTCGCATTGCAACTGCTCCGAAGGAGGTCGGATGCGGCCCATTATCGCCTGTCCAGCAGCAAAGTACACGCGGGAAACCGGCCACTCCCCGGCCCTGCGTCACCGCCATCGCCGAACGAACTGTCCGTCCGTAAACCACGGGTGGCGCCTACAGCATGACCCCGCACTGCCAGGCCATAGAACGGCACAACAGCACTGGCAAGCGGCATTTGCCAGTTGCAAGCAGTGAGTACTGCCGGACCCGCCCAGAGCGCTGGCAGTTGCGCGTCGACCTGATTGTTGTCTATGGTCCGTTGAACCAATACAACCAGTGCTCTGACAATGACCGCAACTACCGTTCACGGAAACCACCCCAAAAAGCTGCTGCGAAGTATTGGCTTTCTGGGTATCACTGCGCTGGCACTTAACGGCGTGATTGGCGCGGGAATTTTTGCGCTGCCCGCATCTATCGCCGCGCAGGCCGGGCCGTGGAGCCCCTGGTTGTTCCTGATTGTCGGGGTGTTGGTCATTACTATCGTTCTGACTTTCGCTGAGCTGTCCAGCTACTTCAAAGAGACTGGCGGACCCGTGCTGTACACCACCACCGCGTTTGGTCCTTTAGTCGGATTCAGCACCGGCTGGACGTTATTTCTGAGCCGGATGACAGCCTTTGCTGCCAACACCGCCGCAATGGCCACCTATCTTGGCGCCGTCATCCCCTGGTTTGGCGACGGAATTGGTCGCGCGGTGCTCGTTGTCAGTGTCGGTGCCGGTCTAACTTACGCCAACTATCTCGGTGTTCGTGACGGCGTACGCGCACTTGCCATATTGACGTTCATGAAGTTGACGCCCATCGTACTCATGGTTCTGCTCGGTCTGCAGTACGTCAGTGCTGACACGCTGTTCCCGGGCAACTTTCCCAGCCTTGACGACCTGGGTGGCACAACCTTGCTGCTGATCTATGCCTACGTCGGTTTTGAATCAACGACGATAATTTCGGGTGAAGCGAAAAACCCCAAACATGCGATGCCGAGAGCGCTGGTGTCGACTATCGCGATGATTGCGGTCTTGTACTTTCTGATCGTACTCGTTTACATCTCAGTACTGCCGGACGCAGACGGCAGTCAGACACTGATAGACGTCGGCGAAGTGCTGGCTGGTACGGCCGGCGGAATCATCATCGCTCTCGCCGCCGTCTTTTCCATCGGCGGTAACCTCGCATCAATTATGCTTGCCGTACCACGATTGACGTTCGCGCTGTCAGAGCAACGATTGTTGCCCCGCTGGTTCGGTGAAGTGCACGAGAAACACGCAACACCCGCGAACTCCATCCTCTTCCTCGGCGTGCTGGGCACCGTCTTCGCCCTCACCGGTTCGTTTGTCTGGCTGGCCGCCGCAAGCTCCTTGACCCGGCTGATCTCCTACGCGCTGTGCATTGCATCACTGCCGATCATTCGGCAACGCGCGGATGAACAGGAACGCGCCGAGGCGTTCCGGCTTATTGGCGGCTACACGATTCCCGGTTTCGCACTCGTCCTGTGCCTGTGGATCATGTTCCAGTCATCACTGGATGCCTGGGCCATGACCGGCGGCTTGCTGGCGGCGGGTCTGTTGCTTTACTGGTTCGCCCGGCAACGCCCTTCGGTGAGAGAGGCGGGTCCCTGAACCTACTCCTTGACGGCTTCCAGCGCTTCCAGACGCGCCGCTTCAAACTCGTCCCCGGCATTCCAGCTCGGCATCGTATCGCTGTTCGCTATCGCGAGGCCGGTCCAGAACCCGAGGCTCGCGTCTTCGATCATGCCGTCGAAATTCCAGCTGGGGTCGTACTCGTCACTCGGCTGGTGGTAATTGACGTCCGTGTAGTGATTGACTTGCTGTTCACCCCAGTCGGCTGGTTTGTCGACGAACTCCGTGCCTGTATCCAGATACAATGCCGGAACACCGATTTTCGCAAAGCTGAACTGATCGGAGCGGTAAAAATAACCGCGGTCAGAAAACTGATCGGCTTTTACAACCCGGTTCTGCTGCGCAGCGATTCCTTCAACGATGCCATCGATAGTTGACTTTCCAAGCCCGATGAATGTCAGGTCATGAGTATGCCCCCAGATGTTGCCGCCATCGTAATTGATGTTGGCGGCAATTTTTCCGGGCGGAAACGTCGGGTTCGCCGCGTAATACATGGAACCCAGTAAACCTTGCTCTTCGGCGCCAACAAAGGCTATGAGCACCGAACGCCGCGGTGCCTTTGGCAAGGCCTTGATTGCGCGCGTGATCGCCAGTAACTGCGCGACGCCGGACGCGTTATCCATCGCACCATTGTAAATATTGTCGCCTGCAGCGTTCGGAGTACCTATGCCCAGATGATCGTGGTGCGCAGTGTAGATCACCACCTCGTCGCTGAGTTCAGGATCGCTGCCCGGTATCAAGCCCAAGACATTGGCGGATTCGACCCGATTGATGGAGACGTCCATGCCAATGGACGTGGATACACCCAACGGTACGGGCACGAAGTCGCGATTATCGGCCGCCTCGCGCAACGCGTCGAGATCATGGCCGCTCATGGCTATGACCTTGCGAGCCGCGTCTTCACTTACCCAGCCCTCGACCTGCATGCGCGGTTCGTCCCCGGCCTGCAATTCAAACTGTTCGCCAGTCCACGACGTTTGTACGACCTGAAATGGATAACCGGCAGATGGTGTTGTATGGATAATGATCGCCCCTGCCGCGCCCTGTGCCGCAGCACTCTCGTATTTGTACGACCAGCGGCCGTAATACAGACGTGTTTCACCGGCGAACAATTCCGGATCCCAGGACGGATCATTGTTCATCATGACCAGCACCTTGCCGCGCAGGTCCATACCTTTGAAGTCATCCCATTCGTACTCGGGCGCCTGAATTCCGTAGCCGACAAAAACCAGCTCGGCATCCGACACTGCAGCCCGATCCGCTTGCACACCGCTCGCCACAATGAATTCGTCCCACTGCTTAAGCGTGGTTTCCTGCCCGTCTTTTTCGAACCGCCAGACCGGTGGTTGTTCAGAGGTAACACCGACCAGATTGAAAGGCTGTTGCCAACTGCCATCGGCCGCACCCGGCTGCAAGCCCAGTGCTTCCATCTGCTTGACCAGGTAGTCGCGTGCCATTCGGTCGCCGCGACTGCCGGGGCCTCTGCCTTCGTACTTGTCATCTGACAGTTCGATGATGTAGTCACGCATCGAATCAGCCGTGATCAGCTTTAGAGCCTCTTCCGCCGCACTGACCTCCGGAGCAACAGCCGAAACCGGATCAGGCCCCGGCTTGTCGCCACAAGCGGCCAGTGCCAGAACGGCGAATGTACCTGCTAGCTTCAATATGAATTTCACGATGTACCCCATTATTGACGCAACCAGTTGCTGCGTAGGTATTAGTTGAGCACTTCCTGCAGGAAATCCTGCATTCCACGCCAGCTGCGGCGGTCGGCATCCGCGTCAAACAGTAAGCCGTTGGCAGGATCGGCTGCGGCCGGGTTGGTGAACGCATGCAGCGTATTGCCAAAGGCATGCAACTGCCAGTCCGCTTTTCTGGCAGTTAACTCCTGCGTGATGCAAAGAACATCTTGCGGGGTAGCCATAGGGTCGTCCCAGCCGTGCTGAATCAGCACCTTCGCACTGATGTCCTGTGTCGCGGAGTTTATCGGCGCGCCAAGCAGTCCGTGCATACTGACTACCCCATTAACATCCGCACCACTGCGCGCAAGATCCAGCACGCACAGGCCACCGAAACAGTAACCTACGGCGGCAGTCCTTGCGGGGTCAACCTCCGGTAAGCCGCGAAGCTCTGCCAATGCCGCCGATATGCGGTGTTGGAGTACACCACGGTCATCGATCAGCGGCTGCATCATGCTTCGGTTTTGTTCAGGCGACGTGCCCAGTTTGCCGACACCGTACATGTCGAGTGCAAAGCCCAGATAACCCAAAGCGGCCAGCTCACGCGCTTTATGGTCTTCGAACTCGCTTCTTCCCCGCCACGCATGCGCTATCAAAACGCCAGGACGAGGCACCGAGATGGTGTCATCCCAGGCAATACACGCTCGCAAGCCAACACTGCCGTCCGTGTAGTCGTGAAACCGGGTCTGAATGGGCATAACGTTCCGCTGGCAATGACCGCAAGGACCGCTATGTTAACAAACCAGACGGCACGTGCCCGCGCGCCGGCCACAGCGCCAGGTTACGGGGCGCTGTCCGCGTGAAAGCGATTAAGCCACTGTCGCGCAGCCCGGCGCGCCTGCAGGATGTCGGCCAGCACCATGTTTCGCGACGAGGCGACGCGGTTCTGTTTGCCCGCGGCATTGCCCAGATTCTCAGCGATGTAGAACCATTTGTACGCTTCGACCTTGTCTTCGCTGGCGCCTTCCCCGTTCAGGTACATGGCGCCCAGATTGTTCTGCGCAACCGCGTTGCCCTGTTCCGCCGCCAGCGAGTACCAATACAATGCCAGATCGTTGTTTTCCGGTATTCCTTCGCCGGCGTCATGCATGGCGCCGAGGTTGTTCTGCGCATCTGCATCGCCCTGCTCGGCCGCACGACGGTACCAGGCCGCTGCCTGGGCATCGTCTTCAGCAACACCGTTGCCCTCGTCATACATGAGCGCGATGGCGTACTCAGCACGCGGCGAACCCTGTGCGGCCGCCTGCTGATACCAAAACATGGCCCGGACCAGGTCCGCAGCCGTACCTTCTCCCTCTTCCAGCATGATAGCCAGATTCACCTGGGCGGAGCGGTGTCCCTGCTCAGCCGCCTGCTCGTACCAGTAAAGTGCGGCGGTATTGTCTTCCGGCAAGCCTTCACCGACATCATGCATGATGGCGAGATTGAATTGAGCGCGGACATTGCCGAGCTCGGCCGCCTGTTGATACCAGACTGCAGCAGCCGGGTTGTCTTCGCTGACACCGTCACCCTCGTCGTACATTAATGCTATGGCGTAGTGCGCATCGCTGTCGCCTGCCTCGGCCGCACGCTGGTACCAGCGCAGCGCGCGTTCATTGTCTTCCGGCACACCGTCGCCCAGGTCGTAAATATAGCCAAGATTGAATTGTGCCGGCACATAGCCGAGGTCAGCGCTTAGGCCATACCAATGCATCGCGCGCTGCATGTCTCGCTGGACGCCTTCACCGTGGCTGTACATCACCCCAAGATTGAACTGGGCCTGCTCATCGGCCTGGCTCGCTGCCGCTTCATACCAGCGTGCCGCTTCAATGTTGTTCTCCGGCACGCCGTCGCCGAAATCGATAGAC
Source organism: Woeseia sp. D3-10 (assembly GCF_055809415.1). Taxonomy (NCBI): domain Bacteria; kingdom Pseudomonadati; phylum Pseudomonadota; class Gammaproteobacteria; order Woeseiales; family Woeseiaceae; genus Woeseia; species Woeseia sp. D3-10. Next base: position 39,492 of record NZ_JBVVTW010000005.1, read on the forward strand.
GCTGGCGCGATACTGAACCGGGCCGACACATCGCCTTCTTCTGCCGGCCGACGGTACCAGTGCAACGCAAGGGATTTGTCAGGGGCCACGCCCAAACCCTCGTCGTAAATGAGGCCGACGTTGTACATGGCACTGAGATCCCCCTCTTCCGCCAGTGGCAACCAGCGGCTTAACGCCGATTCGAACTCGCCGTTGTGGAAGGACTGCAGACCGCGTTGAAAATCCTCACTATTGTCAGCGGCTGCCAACGAACTCAGGGATACGGCAACGAGAGAAATACTGAATATTCGCCAGTGCATCTGGATCTGTGCCGCTAATCGCAGCATGCCACCTTGGAGATAGGTACGGTGGAACTAGGTTACTGGGCGTATACCGTGAAAACAATGAACCAGTCGACACGTCCGGCACGCCGCACGTCAACCCTGCCACGGCATCTCGCGGTTGCCGGGTCTGGCCATCAGCAGCTGTACCGTACCTATCGCCCGTTCTGTAAAGGCCCCTTCGCAGTAACAAAGGTAGTAGTGCCATAGCCGCAGGAATTCATCGGAATAGCCCATCTGACGAACCGCATCCAGCTGCGCTGTAAAACGCGAGCGCCACTGACGCAAGGTCTTCGCATAGTGCGGACCAATGTCTTCGCAATGAACGATGCGCATGTCCGTTGCCGAAGTGAGCGTATGCGCAATGGCCGTCAAAGACGGCAGGCAGCCACCGGGAAAAATATAACGCTGAATGAAATCCACCGACTTCAATGTTGCCGCGTAACGCTGATCAGCAATCGTGATTGACTGCAAACACATTATGCCGCTGGGTTTCAGCAAGCGGCAGCAGGCATCGAAGTACGTCGCAAAATACTCACTGCCAACCGCCTCGATCATTTCGATGGAGACCAGCTTGTCAAACTGCCCATCCAATTCCCGGTAGTCCCTGAGCAATAGCGTCACTTTGTCCTGCAGGCCCAACGCCGAGATACGCTCGCGGGCCAGTTCATATTGCTTGCGCGAAATGGTCGTCGTGGTGACGTGGCAGCCGTAATGGCTGGCGGCATAAATTGCGAAGCCGCCCCAGCCTGTGCCAATTTCCAACACCCTGTCCCGCTCAGACAGGCGCAACTTACGGCAGATTCGGTCGAGCTTGGCGGTCGCTGCGTCATCCAGTGACATGTCCGGTCGCTCGAAGTAAGCCGCTGAATACATCATTCGCTGGTCGAGCCAGAGCGCGAAGAAGTCATTGCCAAGATCGTAGTGCGCCGAAATATTGCGGCGGCTGCCTGTCTGGCTGTTCCGGTTGAACCAGTGAAACGCTTTCTGCAATGGTTGGGTAAGGCGTGCAAGCCCTGTTTCCAGATTTTCCAGTACGTCCCTGTTCTGCAACAGGAGGCGAACAACGGCGGTCAGATCACTGGATTCCCAGTACCCACGAATGTAGGCCTCGGCTGCACCGATGGCACCGCCAAAGGCCACGTCGCTGTAGAACCGCGGATCCAGAACAGCAATTTCAACTGCAAGCTCAGCCGATAGTCGCCGATCGCCGAGCACACGACTGCGGTCCGATTCTCGAAGTACGATTCGCCCGTGCCGCAGGCATTCCAGTCGTGCCAACACCTTGCGTCGTGCCAGCATGTCAAGACCACGCGGCCGTGGCGTACCGGCCAGAAAACGGGGAGAGCTCAGGGACAGGTCATTCATCGCGTCGTCACCTTGTTCTTTTTAGCCGGGTGAATGTGCAATGGCACACGTTTGATCCACAATTTCAGAGCTTGCCAATAGATTGCGGTTATCAGTCTTGCCGTCATCAACGGGTGAACAATCAAGACCCGGGCAAGCGCAGCGCCACTTATTTCCCGGCGCTGTAACAGCAGAGAGGCGTCGAACAAGCGCTCGCCGTGCCGACTGTTGGCCATGAACACGCGCAATGCCTCAGCCGGTTGCGTGAACTGCCAGTCGTAATCCAGATCCATCGGCATGAATGGCGATACATGCATTTCCTTGTCGGGGCGGAACCGCAAGGTCGTACCAGACTGCGTGCTTAAACTGGCAGACAGGACATAGCAGTGCTGCTCACCCCAGGGCGTGTTGTTCACTTCGACAACTATCGTTTCAACGTAACTGCCTGTTTCGTCAAAGCAATAATAGAAACTGGCTGGGTTGAAGCAGTAGCCAAAATAACGGAGGTGTGTCAGCAAACGTATGGGACCAACCGGTCTGCTTCCGGTGCGCTCTTCGACCAGCGATGCCACCGCTGTGGCCAATGGTACTGCCGGGTCGCCAAGATGATCACTACGGCGAAAACGGGCTATTGCAGGTGCTGTCGCAGACCAGAACCAGCGCCCGGCAAAGACCGTCGGTAACTCCGCCAGATCCAGATACATCATGAACAGGCTATAGCTGAAACTATGGACTACCGGCATATGGCGTACATGCCTAACCTGCCCTGCGAAGATTCCGCTGTCCATCGACACGGGCCTCCTCGAAGTGCTGCACGGCGGCTGTCGCACTGGCTACACCGTCTTCATGAAAACCATTGCGCCAATAAGCGCCACAGAACAAGGTTCTGCCATTGGCATTGAGCTCCGCATGGCGTGCCTGGGCCGCGTGCGACTCCATACTGAAGACAGGATGTTCGTAGTCAATGCGCCGCAACACCCGTTCTTCATCGATATTTTGCTCACTGTTGAGCGATACGAGGTACTGCTCTGGAACCTGCAGTCCTTGCAGGATGTTCATATTGTAGGTCACTGCGGCCGGACCGCCCGGCGTCGTTGGCAGGTGGTAGTTCCATGCCGCCCAGCACGCTTTGCGACGAGGCATGAGCCGGGCATCCGTGTGCAATACGGCCTGGTTCTTCTGGTAGACAATACTGCCAAGCACTTCCTGCTCCGCCTCGTCGGCGTCATCAAGGAGTGCAAGTGCCTGATCGCTGTGACACGCCATAAACACTGCATCAAACCGCTCCACAGTCGCAGCCTCCGAGCGGATATACACGCCGTCAGCTCGGCGGGTAATGCCACGCACGGCACAATTTAAGCGGATGCGATCCGCGTGGCCGCTGGTGAGCCGCGCAACGTACGCACTTGAGCCACCCTTTATCACACGCCATTGCGGGCGATCCTTGATCTGCAGCAAACCGTGATTGTGAAAAAATCGCGCGAGAAACATCATCGGCATGCCAAGGACAGTGCGTTGTTCCGCCGACCAGATTGCAGCCGCCATCGGCACCAGGTAGTGATCAATAAACTCCGCGGAATAATCATTGCTGGCCAAATAGGCACCGACTGTTTCCTCAGCATTGTCCGACGACAGGCGATTGACAGCGTCTTTGTTGAAACGCAGTACATCCGTCAGCATTCGCCAGAATGACGGCCGCAGCAGATTGCGACGCTGAGCAAACAGGCTGCCAAGCGACGCGCCGTTGTATTCGAGCGCGCCATCCGCCGACTGCACACTGAAACTCATGACACTGGGCTGCCAGTCCTGTCCGATTTCGGACAATAGTTGATTGAACTGCGGATACGTGCGGTCATTGAAAACAATAAAGCCGGTATCGACCGCAAGCGTGCCAACGGAGCTCTCTACGCTGACCGTGTTCGTGTGGCCACCGACGTAGGAACCGGACTCGAAGACGGTAATGTCATGCTCTGCGCGGAGCAGATAAGCCGCCGTGTTGCCGGCTATACCGCTACCGACTATGGCGATCTTCACCGGCATGCCCCGAAGAACGGCAACTGTCGCGCATTCATCACCATTGCTGCGGCACTTTGCGAACCTTGTCAGTGTCGTAACCGACAGACGCTATGAACGCGATCAACTCGTCATACAAGTCATCGTCAATTTCCGGCTCACGGGCCATTATCCAGACGTAATCGCGCTTGTTGCGACCTACCACGGTTACCGAATAGTCCTGGTCCAGATAAATGATCCGGTAGTCCGCTTTGATCGGCCAGATGAAGCGCATGCCCCATACGGCGTTGGATGGATCGTCACCAACGAAGCCGCGAGGCGTGTACTCTTTCCGATCGCCATCGAAGCTGCCTTTGCGATAGGTGAACGTGGTTTCGATACTGCCGTCGGTATCCTGCGCGTAGGTCTCCACGGCGTTGTAGGCCTCTTTCTCAAGAAAGGTCGGTATGTTCGCGATGACATACCAACTGCCCATAAAGCGCTCCAGATCAACATGCTCAACCGTTGCCAATGGTTGGCCCGAGCTGCTGCACGCACTAATTGACATCAGCACTGCCCAAAACGATACCCAGCATAAAGGCCGCCCCTCTCTTGAGTTCTTCATATCAAATTAACTCGTAGCGAATCACGCGATCGTCACCGGCAATGGACTGCAGTGCCAGCCATTCATCGTCCTCGGAATACCACAGTTCGACATCGATTCCTTTTGCAGTCAGACGGTAATGACGCGCTTGTTGCTGTTCACCGCGCACTTGCAGCATTGCCAGCGGCAACGCCTCCACGGAAACTGCCAGGTACTCTCCGGTCTGTGGATTCAACAGACGCGCCTGTTGCAAGAAAACGGGATCCCAGTAGGCAAAGGACATGACGCAGTCCGGCAACGAACTTTTTGTTTCATCAGTTTGGACAACGAATGCGCCCTGCTCTCTTGCTCCGTTGACTACCTGCTTTTTGCCATTGGTTACGGTGCGTGCCTGGATGTCAGCGAGGCATCCGTCTGACCATATCTCCGTATTCTCGTGGCGATACCGGTAGGCCGTGAAGAACAGGAATTTCACGTCGAATGCCGCCTCACTGGTTAACTGCCGCGTATTGGCGAATTCATCAAGCTCGAAGCGATGAGTACCAATTGCGGAGCCGTCGAGGGATACACTGAACTCCCAACGTTCCGTTTCACCCGCCGACGCGATGCTGTGAATGCCTGCACTGCTCAGGACGAAAAGACAAAAGAAGAGTATCGATTTCATTTCAGCTCTCCGAGCGTTTTGGAGGCCACGGAAAGAATGCACTGGTGCGAGCGATGTAGCTCGCGTATTCCGGTCGCCTGTTGCCGATGGTCTTTTCCAGCAATGTCACCCCGGATACTTTGAGAATGAGAAAGGTCATGAGCAAAGGCGAGAATACGGTCCACCAACCGCCAGCGGCTACGGCAAACAACCAGTAGGACCACCATACGCAAGTATCGCCAAAATAATTCGGGTGCCGCGTGTAGCGCCACAAACCGCTGTCGAGAACCGCCGTTTCACTACGGCGCCGCTTGCGAAACTGCATCAACTGCCAATCGCCTCCGGCCTCGAAAACAAAACCAATCAGCCAGAGCGATGTGGCAGCCCATTGAAGAACACCGATCCCGGCGCTGTTGCTTACGGCGAACAACAAGGGAAAGGAAATAATGAATGCCAGTACGCCCTGCAAGCCAAACACAACGTAGAGACTCTTGAAGCGGAAATTGGGCTCATTGTTCGACCGAATTTCCCGGTAACGAGCATCTTCCGGTTGGCCCCAGTTGCGAACGGTTATGTGCAAAGCGAGACGCAGGGACCAAGTAAGCAGTAAGACAAACGCAAGAAGACCGGCCGGGCCAGTAGCCGTTGCCTGGCTTAAATAGACGGCGGCGGCCGCAAGAAAAAACAGCGACCAAAGGCTGTCAACGAAACTTACGTCGTTCAGGATAAGGCTGACGACCCAGGCCGCGACACTGATACCCAGTGTCACTAACAACGCCAACAATAATGGAGAAGCCATTGCCATCAGTCGAGTGCCCAGCCAGCGCGAGCATCGGCATGTTCGGTTACGCCATCAAACCGCCGTGCCACAATCAGCAGCAACGGCATCATGATTCCCCAGCCTGCTCCAAGTGCAAGAAGTGCGAACAGCGGCTGACTTAATACGATGCCACCCAGTTTCGCACCGGTGATGTAGGCCAGCGGGCCGCCTGCCATACCGAACAGCACGGCGAGCCAGACTCGCGGCTTCAACCAGCCCAGCGATACGTTCAACGTCGTCGCGAACAGCATCCACATACCGACTATCCAGTAAGGAGCAGCGGATGCATGCAACATGCCGGACGGATAACTAACCCAGCCCAACATCACCAGTAAACTGTCCCACGTGCCACCAATCACGCCGCACACGAGCACAAGACCGAATTCCGCCGCCGGTCGGGGTACCAACACTATATGCAGTATCACGGCACCTGCCATGACCGACATACCGATCCAGGGTTGGCCCGCGGCCGCACTGATCACAGCGGCAAACCAGGCAACCTGAAACGCCAGAAAGTTCAACAGCAACGCCATGCTTCAGTCGCTCCCTTGCTTGCGGCGCTGAAACAGGTAGTGGCCGACGTACCACTCCTCGCCGTTGTTGTAATCAAACAGCTCGGCACAGGCCATGAAAAACATTCGCCAGCGCACCCACCAGGTCTGCGCCTGCGCCGTGCCATACGTGTCTTTAAGGATTGGCATAATCTTTTGCTGACGGAGGTCCATACGCCACAGCCACGCGTTCGCGGTGCGCGCATAGTGCTGACCATTCCAGCGCCAGCGCTCCGTCAGTTTGAGATCGTCCTGGAACATCAACGGCAGATCGTTGCTCGGCATGATTCCGCCCGAGAAGAAGTGCCGGCTCATCCAGTCGCGGGGGCCTTTGTCGATAAACTCGTAGGGTGTACTGCGATGACAGAATATATGCATGAAAAACCGCCCTTCCGGTCGTAACCAGGCGGCGATCCGCGCAAACAATTTGCCGTAATTCCTCATGTGCTCGAACATTTCGACCGAGACGATACGATCGAATGTCTGCTCGGGATCGAAGTCGTTCATGTCGCTGATCCGAACCTCAAGATTTGTGAGTTCGCGTCGTTCAGCTTCAGCCACAATGTAATCGTGTTGCGATTGAGAGTTGGATACTGCCACTACGTGACAGCGTGGGTAGCGGCTGGCTATCCACAGACTCAGCGATCCCCAGCCACAACCGAGGTCCAGCACGGACATGCCGTCTTCAATCGCCGCACGTTCGCAGCTGATGCGCAGGGACTCCTCCTCAGCAACCTCGAGATTGTCCGTACCGTGTCCCCAGTAACCGCAACTGTATTTCCGATGCGTACCCAGAATTTCAGCAAAGAACGCGGCCGGTACTTCGTAGTGCTGCTCGTTGGCCAGCTCAGGCAACAGCGCAATCGCGGAACCGTTCATCATTTCAACGAAGCCGGACAAAGCAGCCGCCGAGAGTTCACAGTCGTCGGCATGAATCTCTGCCAAGCGTTGCTTCAGTAGGCGACGTATACCCGCACGAATAATGACGTCGGGCAACAAGCCGCTTTCGGATATGTGGGTTTTCGTTTTGGCGTCTGCCTGCATCGTACTGCCCCTTGCGGCCGGCGATCCGGCAACCTTTCGACCACTCTATGAACGGTTGGAAAACTAAGCAATATCGGGCACTTGCATTGTTACAATCACTTACACTTTGGCATAGCCGGGAAACAATTGGGGGCACTATCGGGTAATCTGACCTGCTTCAGAGCAACAAGTACCGATGATGACTGGTGCCCGGTGATTGCTAAATCACGTCTCCCGCGCGTCCGGGTGCAACTCCTTGCAGTAAGTGTAGAAGTCCCGCGAAGCGGATGAACGGCGAAGTGCCTGAAACCGTGTGATGGCGTGAAAATTGGTGCGCCCGGCAGGATTCGAACCTGCGACCCCCTGCTTAGGAGGCAGGTGCTCTATCCAGCTGAGCTACGGGCGCAAAAAGCAACAAGACATGCGGTTGTCGCAAGAGCGCGGAAGGATATCGCGTTCCACTACCCTGATTCCAGCGTAGCAACGTGACGGCACCGTCTGCGCCTTAGTTCGACGACACCGTTGTGCGGATGAAAGCAGCATCAACGATTTGCCGATCTTCGTTAAACCACTTAATGCGATCCCCATCGATCACAACGTAATACGCGGCCTCTTCGCCGTACACCCACTGCTGCCACTGCCGGTGCCAACGGTCACCATCCACCCACCAGCGACCGGTATCGCAATCCTCGTTCGCGTAGCCCGCGCGACCCACCATTCGCCCGTCTTTGTGCAACTCGATGGTGCACGGAACGCCGTACACAACGTTGTACAGAATGATACGTTCACTCATCGCCGCAGCGAGTTCGGCGCCGGTCAGCCATTCTCCGCTGCTCGAGTCCAGGTGTTCCACCCGGCCACTCGCAAGATTACGAATTAGTTCGGTGAGCTTCACGACACCGGGACGAATTTGTTCTATGGGCAAACTGGTGACCCCCATTCGGAAACAATTCTGTGCTTTTTCCGGATCGGCGTAGTAGTGACGCACGGGTTCAATCAGGATGCCTTCCCGTTCCGCTTCGCTGGCAAGGTAGTCGACATTAAAGTCTTCAGGCAATCGAACCCACCACGTGGTCCCCCCCACTTCCGGCGTAATCTCCAGCGATACGGAACGGTAGTAATTCAATGCATCGCGCAATGCCGTGCGGCGTTCCTGGAAAATCCGGGCCATGCGCATCATCAAGGCATCGTAGTGACCTAACGACAGAAAGAATGCAGCAGTCCGCTGGTTGTTCAATGGCGGATGATTGAGCATGGCCCTGCGCATCCCTCGGGCCCGACGAATGAACTCCGAGTTGGCGACAATAAATCCCATACGAATACCCGGTGCCAGGACCTTGGAAAAACTGGCGACGTAGAGCACCCGGCCTTCCTTATCCATACTGCGCAGCGCGGGAGCCGGTCGCTCCATATAACTGGTCTCGCACTCGTAATCATCTTCCACGATAAGAAAATTTTCTTCGCCGGCCGCACGCAATAGCTTCTTACGCCGTTCTACAGGCATCGCGACGGTGGTCGGTATCTGATGGCTCGGCGTCACGTAGACCAGATCACATTCCTGCAAAGTGCTGTCTACGATAATGCCGCTGTCATCAACACTTTGCTGCCGAACCCGCGCACCGCGCCGTTCCAATAACTGACGCATGGCGGTGTTGCCCGGTTCCTCCATTACGGCAGTAACCGCCTTGTCGGCCAGTAATTCGCTCAGCAGATACAGACTGTGCTGCGTACCCAGCGTGATCAGAATTTCATCCGGCTTCGCCTGAATTCCACGGCGCGGAAGAATTTTGGTGCGGATTTCTTCGATCAGCATCGGGTCGTCGGCATCGCCGCTGCCTGTTGACCAGTCACGAACGTCGGCAACGCTCAATGCCAGACGGCTGGCTTCGCGCCACTCAGCCAGCGGAAACAATGACGAGTCGAACTTGCCATCGATAAATGGGTACGGGTACTTTGACCAATTCGGCAGATCGCGGGGAGCACGACCGGTACTGGTTTCGCTCTTGACCCAGCGCTTCCAGCGTACCGCCTCTTCCGGGCTGGCGGCGACGGTTTCGCCGCGAAAGCCGACGCGCGTATTCAGCATTTCCTTATTGACGAAAATGCCGCTGCGCTGCTGGCTGATCAAATAGCCTTCCGCCAGCAATTGCTGGTACGCAAGAACGACAGTGTTTCTTGCCACCGCAAGTTGAACCGCCAACTTGCGCGACGACGGCAAGCGGCTGCCCGGTGGAAAGGCGCCGTTCAAAATTCCATCCACCAGCTTTTGCCGAATCTGATTCTGCAGATTCAGTGGACTGTCCGGGTCGAGGTAGATTATGGCGTCAGTCACAATAACGGCGCCAGGTGCGCGCTTCCTCTGTCATTCCGTCAGTCAGCCGTCTGCTTACCTTTCAACCAGGTATCCAGGAATTTCACGTAGGCCTCTGACGCCGTAATCCGGTTCTCGCGCTTGGCAAAGCCGTGACCCTCGTCAGGAAATACCACGTATTCAACAGGCACTTCGTTTTTCTGCACGGCAGCAACCAACTCGTCGCTTTCCACTTGCAGCACACGAGGATCGTTCGCGCCCTGAATAACGAGCAGCGGTTTGCTGATGTTTTCAGCATGGAACAGCGGCGATATCTGACGATGGCGTTCGGCGTCCGTCGCCGGGTCGCCCATCTCATCAAACAACGCTTCTTTGAACGATTCCCACCACGGCGGAATACTCTGCAAGGTACGCACCCAATTCGTCACGCCAAATATATTGATACCGACATCGAACACTTCGGGTTCAAACGCCAGTGCCGCAGCAACCATGTAGCCGCCGTACGAACCACCAATAATGCCGATACGGTCGCTGTCCACCCAGTCCAGCGATTCCAGGTAATTGCGCCCGTACACGATGTCCTTAAGATCCTCTTCGCCGTGCTTGCGGTCGTCGAGGTGATAAAACGTTTTGCCATAACCGGAAGAGCCACGATTGTTTGCGGCCAGAATCGCGTATCCGTGATTCACCAGGTGCTGGCGAGTTGCGTTGTAGCCGGTACGACTCTGACCACCGGGACCGCCATGCACCCAGACCAGCGCTGGTACCGGGTTCTCAGCAGAAGCACCGTGTGGCTTGTACAAGATTGATGGGATTTCGAGCCCGTCGAAACTTGAGTAACGAACAACCTGGCTTTCGACCAGATAGTCAGACCGGATTGCCGGGTTCAGCGCATCCGTCAACTGCCGTGCTACCCGCTGTTCAAAATTAATGATGTGCACATTCGCCGGCGAATTATCCGCATTCACACTCAGCGCGATTCGGGTTTCGTCGGCAGAAAAGCGGATACTTCCTACATCGCCCGGGGGCAACGCCGGCAGTTCCATTACCTCGTTAGTTTGGGTGTCATACATCGTCACCTGCGTGCGGGCATCGGCATTGATCCCGCTAACCCGGTACCGGCCCGACGGCGAATACACAACGTAGCTAACGTCCCAGAGCGCGCTGACGAGTTCAGACTTTTCGCCACTGGCAAGGTTGTACGTCCAGGCTTGATTGAATTCGCCGTGCTCGTTAGTGCTGTAAACCAGATTCAGACTGTCTGGCGTAAAGCCATACACGCCGTGCGCAACGTTGCCCATGTGCTGGGTAATCAACACAGGCTGCGGATCGTCGCCCTGCAAGTCCACGATATACACATCGGAATCCGCGCTGGTCCGTGGTTTCTCAAGTGCCACCCAACGGCCATCGGCAGAGATGTCGCCAACGCTCATGCCGGGATTCCGGAATAGCAATTCACGCGAGTAATCGCTTGTCGAATAACGGTAGATATCGAAATTTCGCTGATCCCGTTCGGTGGTCAGCAGGTAAAAATACTTGCCATCGTCTGACCAGCGCAGAAACTGCGCTTTGTGCTCATCTCCTGGTGTCAGGTCGCGGCTCTCGCCATCCGTCTCAAGGACCGCGACATGGTGCAATTCGTTACCGCCGCCATCGAACGTATAAAGAATGCGGCGGTCATTGGGGAACCAGCTTAAGGCAGCGATAGCGTTGTCATCAGAATGGGTAAGTGCTTTTGCGGAGCTGCCGTCCAGCGGCAGTTCCCAGGCATTGAACACGCCGCTGGCATCGGACGACACCAGCACCGACGACAAATCAGGCGCGAAGGCATAGCCGGAAGACCTCACCATGCTATAGCTCGTGGTCTCGTAAAACGCCCTTGCCGAAAACTCCGGCACCGTATCGAGGACAGCGGCATCATTCTCTGCGCTGTCCTGACTGCAGGCGCTGAGTACGATGCTCGTAACAGCCATTGTCGCCATTACTTTCAGAATTCCGGTTCCGTAATTCATACTCAGTGCTCTGTTGTCCGTCTGAATTACGCATAATACCGGCACAGACACTCTTTTTCAGAAACCGACGAGGACGTATGGACATACATGTGCGCGATGCACGACCGACTGATGCTGCAACACTGGTTGCGTTCAATGCTGCCATGGCAACGGAAACCGAGGACCGACAGCTCGATCTCAGTCTCCTGCAGCCCGGCGTGTCTGCGCCATTGACAGACCCGAGCAAGGGTCGCTACTGGGTCGCGGAAGTCAACGGTCGAATCGTCGGCCAGATCATGGTTACATGGGAGTGGAGCGATTGGCGCAACGGCAGCATGTGGTGGATCCAGAGCGTTTATGTACACCCGGATTTTCGTCGGCAAGGCGTCTTCGCGAGACTTTATCGCTACGTTGAAAGCCAGGCGCGCGAGGATCCACACAGCTGTGGACTGCGCCTTTACGTGGAAAGCGACAATACGTCAGCCCAGCAAACTTACCTCGCGCTGGGCATGAACCGGCCCGGCTATCAGGTCATGGAGGTGGACTTCACCAAGTCCGCGCGCGATACGGGGAATTAGATGCTGCAACCTGGAACACAAGCACCGGAATTCGTCCTTCCGGATCACACCGGTAAGGACATCGAACTTTCACAACTGCTCGCCGATGGGCCGCTGATTTTGTATTTTTATCCGGCCGATTTCACCCCGGGTTGCACCAAGGAAGCCTGTACGATTCGTGACATGTTCACGGACTTGCGCGCAGTCGGGCTGCAGGTGGCCGGGGTCAGCCCGCAGGACACCGCCAGCCACGCCCGCTTTCGCAAAGAGCAACGTCTGCCGTTCACGCTATTGTCCGACGAGGACAAAATAGCGGTCAAAATGTACGACGTTGATGGGCCGTTCGGCGTCGGCGTGCGCCGCGCAACGTTTCTTATCAATCAGGACCGGACCATTCAGGATGCGGTGCTGGCCGATGTCCTGATCAGTCGGCACGCCGAATTCCTCCAAAAGGCGGTCATGCTGCGGGAAGCGGCCGGTCTGCGCAGTGGTCGCTACGACAACCAGGACTGAATTCTGCCGATCAGGCTGAGTCGCCGAAGACCGTCAGCATCACCTGCCGTTCGTGCGGCGCGTGCCGGTGTTCCCAAAGATAGATGCCCTGCCACTGACCGAGAGCGCAAACCCCATTACGCACCGGCAGGTTCAGGTCGGACTGGGTGAGTACAGACCGAACGTGCGCCGGCATGTCATCCGGCCCTTCGGCAGTGTGCGTAAACAGCGAATCGCCGTCGGGCACCGCGCGCGCCATCCACGCCTCCAGGTCCCGCAGCACATCGGGGTCTGCGTTCTCGCACAACATCAGTGACGCGCTGGTATGACGGATAAACACGTGACAAATTCCGTTAACGACACCGGAGCTCCGCACGCTGGCGAGCACTTGCCCGGCAAGGTCATAGCAACCCCGGCCGCGGGTCTTGACGGTCAAATCGTCTTGATAAAACATGTTATTTATCAATATTTTATTAGCTAACTTTAAAGCTAATAATGCTACTGACTTGCCACAGGAAGGTACGGTTCGCCGTACCGCAGGCGGATCGTCTTGGTCTTGCCAAACCAGGGAATAGACACCAGGTAGAGGTTGTCGTACTCGTAATCAGCTATCGGCGGGACCCTTTTGCTCGCGCCTAAATCAGCAATCAAACCCGGCAAGGTATCGCTGTGGCCGACCACCAGAATGATCTTGCCTTTGTGCTTGTCCAGAATATCTGCCAACACAGCATCGTTGTCGTCCGGGTCGTAGCTCGTCACCGGCAGATCCAGCGCCGTTGCCAATGGCTGCGCCGTCTCGCGAGTGCGCTTGTACGGCGTTGAATAGATCGCGTCGACCCCGGCAATAACGTCGGCATCTTTCAGTTGCCGCGTTAGCTCAGCAACCCGCCGTTGGCCAGCGGCCGACAAACTCGGGTCAGTCTCGGTCTCGCTCAATTTTTCAGCGTGGCGAACAAAGATGATGGTGGTAGTCGCTTGCGATTCGAAGAACCACGCCAAGCCTACCGCTATTGCGGTGTATATGACGCCGAGAACCAAGCGGCGTTTACGTCGCCGGCTGCGCCGGTCTGCTTCTGAGTTTCCGTTGCTCATGGACTGCGAGCTTACGGTGTTTTAGTCGTTTTGACTACGCAAGCAAGCGGGGAATTCATCGTGACTCCGGGGACTCGTCGTCACGCGATACGATTCTGAATTCGCCCTCAATAACGCCGTCCGGATTTTGCTCGGGGCGACCGGATGAACGAGTACGTGCCTGTTTTCGTAGCCCGCGCTGAAACCACCATAAACGGATGGCGACTATCGCTGCCAGAACGAGTACGACGGAACCTAGTACGACGAACGCGACCATACCCAGCACCAGCGACACGCCGATAGCCAGGGCCCCGACAATCACGACCAGCGCGTTTGCCAAAGGGTTACCGGTGGGCAATGGCCCTTGTTTGTATCCTGAGTTCAAGGTGTCTCCTGTTTACTAATCAGGGTTTTGCCGGCTGTAGAAACCTTCAAACCACGGTGTCCAGCCGGTTCCGTCCGCCGCCTCTTGTTCGAAAAACTGCCGTACCCGGCCGTCGGGAAGCGGCGTCCACAGCCCTCTGAAGGCCGCGGTCAGACCACTGCCTACGTAGTGTATCTGACCCGTCAAACGCATGCCGTACTCTGTCAGGCCTCCGCGGATATTGATCTGCGAGCCACCCGCATCGTTCCAAATCTGCACCCACTCACCGCTGGCCGCATCGAAGTAGTTGATGCTGCGGCCGGTTCCGCCAGTTGCGGATGCCCACTCCTCGATCAGCACACAGCCATGTTCAGCGCCACGAATCCTGTTAGTGCCGGCAAATGTGCCGTTTGCAAGGTGCACATCCCAATCGCCGAGCCAAAAATTGAAATCCTGAAACCGTTCATTTTGTTCGCAAGGGAATGCCCGGGCTTCCATGCTCGCGATGAGCGCGTCATACCCTGGCTCGCCGGCCAAACCGTTGAGCAGCGGATCCAGGCGGATTGCATCGACAGCCGTGAAACCGCCGTCGAACAATGCCTGCAACTCAGCCAGCGCTGCGCCCCGGTCACTCACGAGAACGAGCTGGCGAGCACGCTCAAGTCCGAGCCGAAACGGTGCAAGTCCATGGCTTTCTGCCCGCTGCAGCGACTCGGTCGCCAACTCCAGGTCGCCTGCTTCGCGCGCCGCTACAGCCAGTGCCAGCCAGTCTGCCGGATCCTCATTGCCGGCTAGCTGCAGGTCTTCGTACGTTGCCTGAGGATTGGTACCCGCGTGAACCTGTGGAATCGCGACAACCAACAGCATCAGGGCGCACAGTCCCGGAAGTGCATTTGTTGGTTTGTACAGGTTGCCACGGCAAGTATTCATAGCGATGTTCGACCTGCAAGTGGCCACCGCGTTCACTGCCACCGAACAGGAGCCGCACATCGCCACAAAAAAAGAGCCCCAATAGGGGCTCTTTGATTAGTCTGGCGGAGAGGGTGGGATTTGAACCCACGAAGGGCTATTAACCCTTGCTGGTTTTCAAGACCAGTGCATTCAACCGCTCTGCCACCTCTCCGTAACGACTCGGCTGTCGCGCCATTCCGCTGTGCGGAACAACGCTGTTTCGACAGCGCGGCGAATTGTGCGGGACAGCGCGCCCGGTTTCAACCGGTGATGGCGAATATTCGCAACCCTATTAATCAAGCAGGGCCTTCCGGATCTGCTGCAGCCCCCGCTCCAGAACACTGCGCGGACAAGCTACGTTCATGCGCAAGAACCCCACTCCCTCGTCACCGAACAATGATCCGGGGTACAGGCCGACGCCGCCTTTTTCCACCAATCGACGTTGTGCCTCTGCCTCATCAATACCGAGGGCGCGGTAGTCCAGCCAGGCCAAATAGGTCCCCTCCGCCGGCCATACTCGTACTGATGGCAGTTGTTCGCTAAAAAACTGCGCCACCCGCGCATGATTGCCGTCGATGTAGCGCAAGGCGTCATCCAGCCAGCCTTCACATTCGCGGTAGGCACTGATCATCGCCGGCCCACCGAAGGTGTGGTCGTGATTGATCTGCAACGTATCCAGGAAAGCCTGCATCGACTTACGCAGCGAGGCGTCAGGGATCACTATCGACGATTGCGGCAACCCGGCGGTATTAAACGACTTGTTCGGCGAAAATACAGTCGCGGACCGCTGTATGCCAAGACTGCCAAACGGCAGATGGCGGCGACCGGGTCTGATCAGGTCCGCATGCACCTCATCCGAAACCACGGTCAGTTGCCGCTCGTAGGCGAGGTCGCACAATGCAGCCAGTTCTTTGCTGTCAAACACTCTGCCGGTCGGGTTGTGCGGGCTGCACAGCAAGACCATCATTCCATCGTGCTCAACGAGTTTGGCCATGCCCTCCACGTCCAGTTCGAATCGGGTGGCCGTTTCCCGCAGCGGACTGCGGATCAGGCGTCGCCCGTTCTTTTCAACCAGCCCGATCAATGGTCCGTAGGTCGGCGTTGGTACGATAATGCCGTCGCCAGGTTTGGTCCGGGTCATGATCAGACCGTAAATGGCAACGATTGAACTTGGCGGGCAAAATACCAACCAGTCGCGCGGCACGTTCCAGCCGTGCCGACGTGCGACCCAGTCCAGTACGGTATCGGCGTACTCGGCAGGGCGTACTTCGTAACCAAGTACCGGGTGTCTGATACGTTCCTCGATCGAACGGAGTATTGGCGCCGGTGTGGCGAAGTCCATATCGGCCACCCAGAAAGGCAGCAGATCACTGCGTCCGAACTGACGCTCATTGCCATCCCACTTGAATGAGTTGCTGCCGCGTCGATCAAGTTCCGTGTCGAAGAGACTCACCGTCACCCCCTTAAATAATCAGGTACAACGCGACCGTCAACACGGCAATCAATATGGCGTAGGGCAATTGCGTAACAACATGATCGATGTGGTCACTGCCCGCGCCAACGGATGCCAGTACAGAAGTATCGGAAACGGGCGATGAGTGGTCGCCAAAAATGCCGCCGCCCGCTACGGCGGCCACCGTCTGGAAAATCAGCGGTGTAACTTCTCCGCCCGAGAATTCAAAAGCGAGAGGTAACGCCACAGGCATCATCAACGCAAACGCGCCCCACGACGTGCCTGTCGAAAAGGAAATGAGTGACGTCAGCACAAAAGTCAGCGCGACAACCGTCGCCGGTGTCAGGTACGCCGCGAATTGGTCGATAATGTAGTTGGCAGCCTGCAACTCGGCAGTAACCGCATTCAGCGCGTAGGCGAGCGATACAATCAGCAAAGCTTCCATGACGCTACGAGTCCCGTTGACGATGACATCAGCCGCATCGCTCACACTGGAAAATTCACCGCGTATTGCGAGCACGGCAAACAGGTAGGCGTTCGCGAGCATGAATGCTTCAACGATCATCACCGAGCCACCAACTATGAGCGACCAGGCTCCAAAGCCAATCAAGAGGAATACCGGCGCAGCCAATTCAAACATTATTGAGGGTGCCGACTTGCGATTGACCTCAGGCATGCCGTCGTCCGCACCGGACAGCGGCTTGCCGCCCGGCCTGACAAGCGCCCCGGTCTCCCGCACCCGGCGTTCGGCTGTGCGCATTGGTCCGAAATCAGGGATGACGCCGAGGCACATGAAGAACGTAAAGGCGATGAGCAGCAACGGGTAAAAATTGTACGGGATCGCCGAAATGTAAATCATCAGCCCTTCATTCACGGACGCGACCGCGTCGTGCTGGGCGATCAGGCTCGCAACGTACGCACCCAGGCGGTGAACGGCACCAGGATGCACACTGACGCCGTGGTTGAATCCAGGATAAACGCGAGCTTTTCTCGCGGTACGCGTGCCTTGTCTGACATCGGCCGGATTACCGAGCCGGTCAGCAACGGGCTGAAGTAATCGTCAACTATCACGAAGCCCATGCACCAGGCTGACACTTCGACTTTCCGGCGGCTGCCGTGCCCACCCGAGAAACGTGCCGCGAGCGCGTTCAAAACGTCGGCACGGCGAAACAGGGCGAACAAGATACCGATAAGCACGACGATTTCGCAGATCCAGATAAAATCCGCATTGCCCAGTGACGACTGGAACAGCTGGTTCAGCCCTGCCCCCGGCATGCTGCCGAGCAACAGGGTGCCGACCAACGTCCCGACCAGCATTGAAATCAGGGCCGAGCGAGTCACGAACGCAAGCAGCAGCGTTGTCAACAGCGGCAGCAACGCCCAGATACCCAACTCCTGCATAGATCCCCCTTCGCAAGCCGCGCTCACGATGCCGAGTTTTTCGGGCAATTACAATCTCGCTACAACACCGAAAGACGGTGACTCATTGGTTTCACCCGGTCCGATCACTTGCATTTGCGAGGCGAAAACTCGACTATGCCGATTGCCGCACAGAGAGCGTATTGCCATCGCTTGCATGTCGCAGCGCGAGTGTTAACGCTGGCGGTATAGGGGGAATGAATGCGAATACTACAGTTAGCACTGTTGATCGTCTCCGGCCTGTTTACGAACGCGTGGGCGGCAACCGATACCCAGTATTTTGTCCGCTACCAGCAAGGCGACTCGATCAGCTACGGGCGTCTGGACGGTGACCGCATCCAGCAGCTGGACGCTGCGCCGTACCTGGGCGGCAAGCCAACCGGGCGCAGTGTAATGCGCAGCGACGTACGCCTTCTCGCGCCGGCGGAGCCTTCCAAGGTATTTGCTGTTGGCTACAATTATTTGAGCCACCGTGGCGACCGCCAGTTGCCCGAACATCCGCCGATATTTCTGAAATTGCCAACCACCATTACCGACCCGGATACCGAGGTGCGGCCTCCGGCTGGAGCAACCGACCTGCACTACGAGGCCGAGCTTGTGATTGTTATGGGCAAGTCAGCCAGCAAAGTGTCAGTGGAAGATGCTGCCGATTACATCTTCGGAGTGACCGCGGGCAATGACATCAGCGAACGGCAATGGCAGGCCAACGACCTGCAATGGTTCCGCGGTAAAGCCAGCGACGATTTTGGACCGTTGGGGCCGGTGATTGCGACAGGCATCAATTACAACGATGTCCTTGTGCAATCCCGCTTGAATGGCAAGGTTATGCAGTCTCAGCGAACGCGTGACTTCATTCATGACGCACATGCGATCGTCAGCCACATCAGCCAGTACGCAACGCTTTACCCAGGCGACCTGATTTTCACCGGCACCCCTGGCGACACCAGCGCCATGAGTGCTGGCGATGTCATCGAGATCGAAGTCGAGGGTGTGGGGATACTGCGAAACACTATAGGCAAAGTTCAAGAGTAACCGTTTAAAAACCAACGCTTAGTCGATAACTCCAGGGGGAACAAAAATGTCGATGAGAATAAAGAGCCGCCAGACCGCATTGGTATCCGCAGCTGTTGTGGCTCTGCTGTGCGGCACAGCCACCGCGCAGAACCACGCACCCAACGACTACCGGACAGTAGAAGGCTGGGCCAAACTGCCCGACAACCGCGAATGGGGTGCGACCAGTGCTATCTATCCGGCAAACGACGGTCAGCACATATGGATTGCCGATCGCTGCGGAACGAACCTGTGCGTCGGCAGCGATCTGAATCCGGTGCTGCTGTTCGATCAAAGTGGCCGCGCCGTCAAACAGTTTGGCGCTGGCCAAATCGTTTGGCCCCATGGCATGTTTGTCGACAGCGACGACAACGTCTGGATTGCCGATGCTGTCGGCTATGCACCTGTGCCGGAAGGCGTAGGCCACACGGTCATGAAATTCAGCCCGGATGGCAAACTGTTGATGACACTTGGTAAGGAAGGCGTAGCCGGCCCCGGACCAGACACCTTCAATAAACCGTCAGATGTTCTTGTCGCCCCCAACGGTGACATCTTCGTCGCCGACGGCCACGACGCGGACGGCAACAACCGAATCGTCAAGTTTGATCGCAACGGCACTTATATCGGTGAATGGGGCACTACGGGTGACAATGACGGTCAGTTCCGCGACCCACATGCGCTGGCAATGGATTCACAAGGTCGCCTGTTTGTTGCTGACCGCGGTAATAGCCGACTGCAAATCTTTGATCAGGGCGGTAAGCACCTCGCCACCTGGACGCAGTTTGGCAGGCCCAGTGGTCTGTTCATTGACGCCAATGACATTCTGTACTCCACGGATTCCGAGTCGAACGCGCGGCGTAATCAGGGGTGGAAGCGCGGCATCCGTATTGGCAGTGCCCGCGATGGCTTCGTAACCGGCTTTATCCCGGATCCCGAACCCGATCAGGACAACTCGGCAACCAGCGCCGCTGAAGGTGTTGCTGTAGACGCCAACGGCAATATTTACGGCGCCGAAGTGGGGCACGAACTGTGAAGAAGTACGTTCGCAAGTAGCGTTGACTATGGGGCGGCAACCGTTCGGGTGCCGCCCTGCCGGCGCTCACACCCACTCCGCATTGTGGCGCTTTGCCGCACACAAAATGCTAAGATGGCTGCCATCAATGACCGCAGGAGTTACCTGAATGAATGACAACGTGAATTATCTTGCCCCGGCCTCAAGTCTTTCGGTGGAAGACCGTTCGCAGTTCATATGGAAGTGCTATGCGCACGTCGTAGCTGGCATACTTGCGTTTGCTGCCGTTGAGGCCTACCTACTTCCAGTCTGGTATCGCCGCGCGCATAGCCGGCCCGATGATTAACAATTGGCTGATGGTCATAGGCGGCCTGATGCTGGCTGGCTGGGGCGCTACGCACGTCGCGCAACGACTCGAGTCGAAACAGGCACAGTACGCCGCTTTCAGGGGTTTACATCGTCGTGCAGGCGCTGGTGTTCTCTCCGCTGCTTTTCATAGCGGAAGCAACGCAACCGGGCGTTATAGACTCTGCAGCAGGCGTTACAGTCCTCGGCTGTGTCGGCCTCATTGCCGTCGCGATGATTACCCGCAAAGACTTCTCGTTCCTGCGTGGGATGCTGGTCTGGGTAGGTCTGCTCGCAATGGTTGGCATCGTGTCCAGCTTGCTGTTCGGCTTTCAGCTGGGAACCTGGTTTTCCGTTGCGATGATTGGTTTCGCAGGTGCGGCAATCTTGTATGACACGTCCAACATCATGCATCACTACCCACAAGAGCGGTACGTAGCAGCTTCGATGGCACTGTTCGCCTCGATCATGTTGATGTTCTGGTACGTGCTGCAGCTCTTCATGAGCCGCGACTGATCAGATTCTGGCGCCGGGTATGTCAATAAGCACCCGGCGCTATTCAAGCTGTACCCGGCGGTGCACTATCGCGGCAATGTATTCAATCTGATGTTTTACGACGCCCTTCACTTCGGTAATGCCGAACTCGATGAACACAGCGTCATGCCACCGTCCTCTGCATGCCCGCTTGTTCATCTTCCTGCTTGCCTTCCTGGCGCTACAGACGACAGCCAAGGCGCAGGATTCGCAGCAGTTTGATCCCTTCGCTGCCGGCGCCGTATTACTTGATTTCGAAAATCGCCTGAGTAGCGATGATCTCGATCCGGAGAATTCCTCGCACAAGCCCGCAGTCGCTCGGTCGATATAGCGACGGCGGCGGGTGCCTGCAATGTCGAGGCAACGGCTGAACGACGACGCCTTGAGGCACGTTACGAGCCCCTGCGCGAAATAGACATCGAAGTCAGCGGCACGGTCATGGATCAGCGTCGCGAAATCCGTGCTGCACTCGATAAGTCAATTGCCCGCCAATCCGAATGTGGCGGCGTTCGCGATGAAGCGATCGCGCTCGTAGAACAGATCACGGAAATTCAGACAGCCATGCAGCAATTCCTGCTCAACCGAACGGACTCTGTCTTTGCCCTGGCCGCCGCGCTGCCGGCAGCAGCAACCCCGGCCAGGTTGCGCGGAGCCGTTGCACTCGACGTTACCGACGGATTAACGCCGGCTGATTTGCTCTGGATGCTGGTCACCTGTGGTGTGCTGGCGGCAGCACTGGGTCTCTATTTGCGCCACCGCTTTACGGTCTGGTTCGAGGCTGGCGGTGGTCACGCGGCAGAGCCGCAAATGAAGTACTTGTTCCCAGCCTGGCTCAGTACTCACCGATGTTGCTGGAAGGCCTCGTCCTGCTGCTGGTTTTGTTTCTGGGAATTCAAAACGCCAGCTTTGATTTGCTGGTGGTTCGCGTCGCGGCTGGCGTCCTGTTATTTGGACTCGGCTGTACCGTCATTGACTGGGCGACAGGACCACTGTCCCCAGCCAACAGCATCAAGGGCCTGATTCCCGATCACATCGCCCCACTTCGCCTGCGTCTGCGCTTTTTTCTGTTAACGCTGGTTGCCAGTTTTATCGTTTTGGGAACCAACTGGTTATCCATTCGCCTGGTAGACCCGAGTGTCGGTGGCCGCGCATCAATGATTTTCCTGGTCACGACGTCACTGATATTGCTGCTCCGCTATATCGGTCGAATTCCCGGACTGCGGCACCAATTCCGGGCTGTGCGGCATCTGTGCACTCTCACGCTTTTCGCCAGCATCGTCGCCCTCTTGCTGGGTTACCAGAATCTTGCCGGTTTCGTGATCCACGGTGCCACTCGCACCGCATTGGCGCTGATGGTGCTGTGGATCCTCCTGTGGCTCGTCTATCAGGCATTTACCTACCTGATGCAGAACGATTCACCGGGCGCAATTCGCTTTCGCCGCAACCTGGGTGTTCGCAAAGACGGCTCTCGCTCGGGCCTCGGCTTTATGCAGTTAGTGGCCGACCTGGTCCTCTGGCTGAGCTTCACGGTCTACCTGATTTACGTGTGGGACGAATCCGGCACTACGCTTGATCAGTTGCTCAACCGAATTGAGGTCGGTTACACCGTGGGCCAGATTCAACTGGTCCCATTGAATATCATTGGCGGCATTCTGGTATTTGCCGGCGTGATCGTTCTGCTTGGCTGGATCAAACGCTGGATAGACCAACGCTGGCTGCAGCATATCGTCGCCGAACGGGGTGCCCGCGAAGCGGTCATTACTCTGATCGGCTACGTCGGTTTCATTCTGGCGGCATTGATCGGCCTTACCATGGCCGGGGTCAATCTTGGCGGCCTTGCCATCGTCAGTGGCGCACTCGCACTCGGCATTGGCTTTGGCATCCAGGAAATTGCCAACAACTTCGTGTCGGGTTTGATCCTCCTTTTCGAACGTCCTATTCGTGCCGGTGACTTTATCTCGGTGGGAGACACCGAAGGATTCGTTCGCAGAATCCGAATTCGAGCAACCGAGATAGAAACGCAGGACAATCGAAACGTCCTAGTGCCGAACTCCGAGCTGGTCTCCGGGCGGGTCACAAACTGGGTGCTACGCGACCCGCAAGGCCGCCTTCTGGTGCGCGTGGGCGTTGCCTATGGCAGCGATACAGAGAAGGTCAAACAAATTCTCGAACGCGTTGCTTCCGAGCACTCAGAAGTCATTACCGACGGCCGTGCCCCCGCACCGCGGGCGCTATTCATGAACTTCGGCGACTCGTCGCTGGACTTCGAACTACGGGTTCGCATTCTGCGTATCGAGCGCCGTTATACCGTACTGAGCGACCTAAATTTTGCCATTGATCGTGAGTTTCGCGCCGAAGGTGTGGAAATTCCGTTTCCGCAACGCGATCTGCATATTGTGTCTTCTCCGAAAACAGACTCCGCTCCGCCCCCATCGGCACCACTGGACGACGACCAGACTATTCGCACTCGCATCATGCATCACCCCGAACACGTCACTCGCAGTTTGCGCGATGACCTTGTGCTCATTGCAACACCTGAGGAGGTATGGGCCGCCATAACCGATATAGATTCGATTACAAAGTGGCTTGCCCGCGAAGGCAGTTTCCGACCGTTTATCGGCGGGCCGTTCGAATTGGCATTGCATGACGACACGCAACTCAAAGGCCGTATCGATATCTTCTTGCCGCCAAGACGCATGCGCCTGGTACTGGCGCCGCGGGAAGACGAAGAACCGCTGGCTAGCGGCCCGATCACCGTCGATTTCATCCTGAAAGACATCAGCACAAGCAAAGAAGCGCAGACTGAATTGACGGTCATCGAGGCTGGGATACCCGCCACGGAAGACTGGCAAATGGATTACCGACGCGCAGAAGACCGGTGGCAGCAGGCCTTCATCGAGCTGAAAGACTACTTATCCGGAAAGTAGCCGAGCCTCAGACTGAGACGGTTTCGATTCCTGCCATATACGGCTTCAATGCGTCCGGCACAGAAATACTGCCGTCGGCATTCTGATAATTCTCCATAATCGCAACGAGTGCGCGACCAGCAGCAACGCCTGAACCGTTCAATGTGTGCAGCAATTCCGGTTTGCCTGTCTCAGGATTCCGCCAGCGCGCCTGCATGCGGCGTGCCTGGAAATCGCCAAAACTGCTGCATGACGAAATTTCCCGATAGCGCTCCTGGCCCGGCAACCAAACCTCAATATCGAATGTCTTCCGCGAGCCAAAGCCAATACCAACGACAACCCGAATCCAC
>NZ_JBVVTW010000006.1:0-22082 GCF_055809415.1 Woeseia sp. D3-10
CAGGCAGTATCTTCACTAAAATGAAAACTGTCTTTAGGCTTGCCCGAGGCTGTAAGTTCTGTTGTTTTTAATTGAGCGAAGTAGGCCGGGATGGTGAAGTCGTTAGGGTCGTTGTCAGGCACCTCATCAAACCACAAGTAAGTCTCGTTACTAAACGAACGCATCCAAAGCTTTTCTTCTAGCGCAGAGCCTGCCGTGTCGGGATACGCGTTGCCGCTAATGGGGTCGATGCCGCTGCGTGGGCTTTCGCAGCGCGCAGCAAAATTGCTTGCACTTTCGTATACACCAAATGTCCATTGAGGTTGAGACGGCACAGGATTGGGTGACGGCGCTGGGTTTGGTCTTGCGGGAACTGACGAAGAGTTTGAGCCCCCACCACCGCAGGCCATTAGGAAACACGCAAACACAATGAATACTGCGTGCATGGTTGATTTAGAGGCTATTCTTCCATTCATTTACAACTTTTCACTCTTTATTTTTATCGGTGCTATTAAACTAAACGCATATCGTTAACGCGTAGCCCCGCCCTTTAGCAATACATCGAACTACTAAAAGCTCGGTCAACGCAGACTTATTTTGAACCTGTTACGCCAAATTGGTTCATTTAGGTGAAAAGTGACTGTAAAAGTGGCGCAAATATGTGTAAAAACATACCTACAATGCTGCCAGTAAAAAAACCGTACCACCCACTTCTGCCGATATATCTGAACAGCGTTGCTCCGAACAAGCCCGTCCATAACATAACGCTGTATACGGAAGTAATGCCTGCCCCTAATTGCTGAGGTACAAATAAAAGAACGATTATCAGCGTGGCCATCGCGCCAGATAAAATGACCCAATTTACATTTTTAGGATTGGTAAAAGCATTGTACTTTGGTGCTTGGTCTTGCTGTGTTTCGCTGAGTTTATTTTGCTCAAATTCTGCGAGCTTTGCTTTTTCAGCTTTCTCTTTTTTTATGCGTTTTCCTTTAGACATGCTGTTCTCTTGTTAACAAAATGTGACTTTATGGGCATTTTTGGCAAAATTGCACGAAAAAGCCAGAAAAACATCGCTTTAAACACTAAAGCCGTCACTCTCGCTTGAGAAACAGCACCAAATCCTTATCCTGTGCGCAAATCCCTACACTTTATGTGAGCAATGAGCACCTTTTCTTGGCAGACAGCAGTAGTAAAAATCGGCAGTGCACTGGTATCTCCAGATGGGACTGGCACCAGTGAGAAGTTTCTTACTAACGTTGCATGGTTCATCAAACGCTGTCGCGAGCAGAATAAGCAAGTGATTTTAGTGTCTTCTGGCAGCGTTGCGGCGGCACGAGGAGAAATAAAAACCGGCCAGCAAGTTAGTTTGGGAAAAAAGCCAGCGATGGCGGCAATTGGACAAACGAAGATGATGGCGACTTGGGCAAATCTATTTGATTTCTCGTGCGCTCAATTACTGCTTACTGTCGACGACTTGAACGACCGCAAGCGCTTTGTCAATATTCAAAATACCATCCAACAGCTTCTCGATCACGATGTTCTTCCCATCGTCAATGAAAATGACACCGTCGCCTTGGATGAATTAAAAGTAGGCGACAACGATAATTTAGCGGCGCACACAGCCATTGCGATTCAGGCAGATTGTTTGATCATTTGCACGGATGTTGACGGCTTGTACACCGGTAATCCAAGAAAAGACCCAGAAGCAAAATTACTAGAGACGGTAACTCATATCGATGAAAGAATAATGGGACTTGCGGGTGGAGCCGGTTCATCGGTAGGTACAGGGGGCATGATCACGAAACTTGAAGCGGCGAAAAAGTGTGCAGGGTCGGGTATTCAGACGGTGCTGGTAAATGGTCGAAAAGAGAACACATTTAAAGAGTTGGCGGAGGGTAATTGTCCGGGTACTTTATTTGTTCCAATGAATGATGAGACTACCGCTAGACAAGATTGGTTGACCCACACTTCTCATCCTCAAGGCGAAATCGCCATCGACCATGGCGCATATTTAGCTGTTACTGAACGCGGGGCTTCTTTACTTGCCGCTGGTATCATCGACGTAATCGGCAGTTTTTCAAAAGACGACGCAGTGTTGGTGACTCACGATGGTCAATTAATAGGAAAGGGCTTAGCGACGTATTCTTCAGCAGAAATACAACAGATAAAGGGCGCAAAAAGCGCCCAAATTCAGTACATTCTGGGGTATAGCGAAAGCGCCGAAGTACTGCATCGCGACAACTTTGTGCTGATGGGCCCACAGACGCACGTTGAACAATAACTTTCATCCACTCATTAGGAGCTAAAATATCACCGTTATGACATTTGATATCAAGCAAGCGGCAGCTGACGCAAAAGCCGCTACAACAGCTATAGCTAATTTATCACAGGGCAAACGAAAGGCATTGTTAGTCAGCATTGCTCAAGGTTTACGCGATAGCACGTCAGACATTCTAGCGGCTAATGCAAAAGACCTTGCTGAAGCCAAAAAGAGCGGGTTAAGTGATGCGATGATAGACAGGCTTGCGCTAGACACTGCGGCTGTGAATTCAATATCAGATGCGGTGATTGAAATCGCCAATCAAGACGAAGTTCTGGGGAGTATATCCAATATTAAACCCCTCCCCAGCGGCATTCAGGTCGGAAAAATGCGAATTCCGCTTGGTGTAGTGGCAATGATTTACGAATCTCGGCCTAACGTGACGATTGATGCGGCTGCCCTGTGTTTGAAAGCCGGTAATGCAGTCATCCTTCGAGGTGGAAAAGAAGCGCAGCATTCCAATAAAGCGCTTGCAAAAGTGTTACACAGCGCGCTTGAAGCGGCGCAACTTCCAGTTGGTGTGGCAACCGTTATACCCGTGCCCGACAGAGAGGTGATGGCGCAAATGCTGGAATTGAGCGACAGCATCGATTTGGTGATCCCTCGTGGTGGCGAGGGGCTAATACAATACGTATCGCAAAACAGTAAAATCCCCGTTATTCAGCATTTTAAGGGCGTGTGTCACATGTACATTGATGCCGATGCCGACCTTGTAAAAGCACTTCCGATTTTAGAGAACGGAAAAACTCAGCGAACGGGCGTATGCAATGCCTTGGAGACGCTGCTTATTCACAGCGATATTGCGCAGCAATCGCTTCCGTTAATTGACCAGCTTTTCGCCGATAAGTCTGTCCGTGTTCATGCTTGCGACAAGTCTCTACCACTGCTTACAAAAAGTGACGCAGTAGCAGCAACTGAGCAAGATTGGGATGCTGAATACTTAGCGCTTGAAATTGCTGTAAAAGTGGTTGACGACTTTGACGATGCGGTATCTCATATTCAGACCTATGGCAGTGGGCACACAGAGGTTATTGTGACTGAGCATTTGCAAAACGCTCAGCGTTTCATGCGTGAGGTGAATTCTTCGGTGATTATGCTCAATGCCTCATCTCAGCTTTTCAGATGGTGGACAGCTGGGTTTAGGGGCTGAGATTGGCATATCAACGAGTAAGCTTCATGCCTACGGACCAATGGGAGCTGAACAGCTTACCACTGAAAAATTTCTCGTCTATGGAGACGGTGAAATACGCGCATAAGCGTTTTGTTTGAATAAGCTGCAAACAAAGGTCAAGAATTTCCTGATTCAGTAGATAAAGTTGTTATAGATAAAAACCTGCACAAGGTTTTCAACACTTCAACAAGGTTATCTACGCTCAGATGGGAACTGAGTTAGTCTCTTTTTACTACTCTGCAAGCATAGCAATCAATTTGCTGTGCTTTGTGCTGGTTTTCGCCTCAAAACTGAACCAAAAACAACCCTATCTCAATACCATCATGCTTGGTTGCGTATTGATGACCATTTTTCAATTTGCCACTTGGAGCTATCACGAAGCCTCTAATTTAGAAACCGCACTTACTTGGTTACGCATGCAAATTGCGATTATTTTGATAACTACACCGCTTTTGTATGTGCTCTTTATACAATGGAGCGGAGAGAGGCCTCAAAGACGTATCCTTTATCCCGTGTTGAGCATTTGTATTTTTTGCTTAATTGCCAATATCGTTATGCCATACACACTTAGCTTTTCAGGAGATGTTGAGCTGGTTAGCTACACAGTATTTGGCAATGAACAGGTATATCGTTTAGCAGGCTCACAAAGTGCATTTGAACTTGCCCGTTACTCCGTGTCTGCGTTTGTTGTTTGTGTGTTGATTGGCGTTGCTGTGCGTCTACATAAACGCGAAGAATATGTGGTTTTCGGTATTTTATGCAGCACCCTCACCTTGATAGTTGGTATTTCTGTTGTAAACGCAATGGTAGATAGTGGTAAATTTGACCTAATATATTTTGGTGGCTTGCCCTCAACTATCTTAAACGTAGCAGCATGTTTGAGTATCTCCATTTCATTAGCCGCAAAAACGGCCAGTTTGAACAAGCAGATAGCCCTTCGGCAACAGTTGGAGGAGATGTTGGCAAACTTGGCAGAGGGAACGTCATCGGTAGACAGCGATCGATTTTATGTTGAGATGATGGAACAACTTGATAAAGTCAGCGGCGCCAGTTTTACGTACTTAGCCTTATATTCGGTAGAAGATGGAAAACCTTGGATCCGCACAAAGGCGGCTTTTCATCAGCATAAACTCATTCCCAACTTTTCATATCCTCTCGATACCATTGACAATCGATTATTTGAAAAAGACCATCCAACTATCATCAAGGACGGCTTATATAGAGATTTCCCAGACGTTCCCTTGTTTCAGAAAGTAAGAGCGACAGGTTATATCAATTATCCGATTATCAATGAGGTGGGTGGCATCGAAGGAAGCATTATTTCGCTCTACGATCACCCGTTTGAGCATACATCGACTCAAGAGCAAATCATGCGTGTACTGACCTCAAGAGCGGGTGCTGAAATGCGCAGAAACAGACTTGAATCAGAGCTTCGCCAAATGGCGTACTTCGATTATCAAACGCAGCTACCGAACATCACGCAGTTACACAAAATTATCGAAGAGCAGTTTGAACGTAATTTGGCCGCGCAATCTCAATCCTTATTGATGGTGCTTGAATTAACGAAAATGTCTGAGCTCAACCGTCAGTTTGGATTTGAATTTGTTGATTCAGCGATTAAGGTCCTAGGTGAGCGCTTGCGTGATTGTGTCGATGAAAATATGAAAATAGCGCGTTTCTCAAGAGATGAGTTTGCCATCGTTATCGAGAATGTGAAAGGTGATCCTAAACACCTTGTTGAGCAACACTACAGCATTTGCAGTCAACTCATTCAGGCGCCAATCAAGCATTCAGGTCGAGAAATTAAACTCTACAGCTGCGCTGGCGGAGTGATTTTTCCGGGGCAAACGCCGCGTAAAAGTGACGTCATTCGATGCGCGAGTCTCGCGCTTAGGCAAGCAAAACAGGAGAAGCTTGCTTACAACGCCTTTGATAAAAGCACTTTAGAAAAAGCCGATAGAGAAAGCCGTATTGATATATTACTTGAACAAGCACTTATCAATGAGAACGAGCTTTTTGTAATGTATCAACCCAAGGTGTCAAAAGAAGGAGAGCTGAAAGGCGCTGAGGCACTTGCCCGCTGGGTTAACCAAGAGCTTGGTTTTGTATCGCCGGTAGAGTTCATTGAATTGGCGGAACAAAACGGTCATATCGACAAGCTTGGACTACTTATTATTCGTCAAGTATGTCAGCAGCTGCAGGCATGGCAACAAGAGGGTTTTGATTTTAACGGGCGTGTGGCAATTAACGTCAGTGCATTGCAACTTGCCAAGCCGGACTTTGTCCACAAAACAATGTTCATTCTAAATGAATACGGCGTGATACCAAGTCAAATAGAATTTGAGCTGACAGAGTCGGGCTTACTGAAAAATTTAGACGAGGGCATTGAGCGCTTAAGTGAGCTGCGCTATCTCGGCTTTACGATCGCGCTAGATGATTTTGGTACCGGCTATTCCTCGCTTTCCCATCTGAAAGACTTACCTTTGGACGTGCTTAAAATTGATCGGGCCTTTGTGAGTTCGCTCGATAAGCGCACTGCCAGAAAGCTCGCCAGCGCGATTGTTACTATTGGTCATCATATGTCGATGTCAATTGTCGCTGAAGGCGTTGAGCAGGCCTTACAAATCGACATTTTGCATGAAATGGGCTGTGACGTTTTTCAGGGGTATTACTTTGGCAAGCCCATGCAAGCAAAAGACTTTGTACAATGGCACAATAACAAGCGTCTGAGCATCAAGGCCACCCGCAATACAAAAAGCGTTTAATCTGTCCTCGCACAGCTTTGAGCCTGTGTTACACTGCTTACCATATGTTAATGGACTAACGCTTTCATTTTTGTATTTTACGTAAAAGTGACACAAGCGATTTGTCACAGATTTTCCTAAGCTATTGTTCTAACACATGCCTGAAATAAAGAAATTACTCGATAATAACATCCGCTGGGCGGAGGCGACCCACGCTAAAGATCCGGCGTTTTTTGAAAAGCTATCCACTCAGCAATCTCCGGTTTATCTATGGATCGGCTGTTCTGATTCGCGTGTTCCCGCCAATCAGATTGTTGATTTGATGCCGGGCGATATCTTCGTACATAGAAATGTGGCGAACATGGTTATTCACACCGATTTTAACTGTTTGTCTGTCTTGCAATATGCGATTGACGTGCTGAAAGTAAAGCATGTGATTGTATGCGGGCACTATGGCTGTGGTGGTGTTGAGGCGGCTTTAAAATCCGATAAGATGGGTTTGATTGATAATTGGTTGTTACATATACGAGATATCGCTGCAGAACATGAAAGCGAGCTGAATGGACTAAGCCAGCATGAACGCCTTGCGCGCTTGTGCGAATTAAATGTGTTACAGCAGGCAGAAAATGTCAGGCGCACCAGTGTCTTTCAAGACGCCATCGCGCGCGGGCAAATCGTAAAGCTGCATAGTTGGATATACTCATTAACTAATGGCAAAATAACGTCTTTGCAACGCGATGAATGATACTAAAGGTGAAACGGCCGTGATAATGCACGGTACTCGAAAAGCTCTTTCTCTCGGTGAGTTCATCATATTAATGGCCTTACTTACCTCATTGGTTGCGCTAAGCATTGATGCGATGTTGCCGGCTCTTGATGTAATTGGTGCTGAGTTAGCGAGCACAAGTAATCAACAAACTTATCTCATTATTTCCTTATTTTTTGCCGGTATGGCACTTGGTCAATTATTTTTTGGTCCTTTTGCAGATGCCAGAGGCAGGCGACTCACCATACTTGTTGGCTTGATCATTTTTCTGATGGGTACTTTGCTGTGCTATTTGTCACAAAGCATGGAGAGCATGCTTATAGGACGCTTTATTCAGGCTATAGGGGTATCAGGGCCTCGGGTTGCATCAATGGCGCTCATTCGAGATTTATATGTTGGCGATAAAATGGCACGGGTGATGAGCTTTATCACCGTAATATTCATTTTGGTACCCATGATAGCGCCACTCATTGGTCAAGTTGTAATGCAAAGCGCAGGTTGGCGGCATATTTTCACTGTATTTGCGCTTGTTACACTCATCTCGGGGCTATGGTTTTTCGCTCGCCAAGGGGAGACGCTTCCCCGACACGCTCGCGCAAAATTTAATTGGCACCAATTTATGCGCTCTATCGCATTTTTAATTACGCATCCAGTTGTTATGGGCGCATCCATTGGCATGGGATGCAGTTTTTGGCGCTTTTTTAGCCTATCTCAGCGGCTCGCAGACAATCTTTCAAAGCATTTATGATACGGGAGAGTATTTCCCCTTACTATTTGCAACCCTAGCATTTTCGATTGGCGCGGCCTCACTTTTTAATGGCATGATGGTGGTACGTTTAGGAATGGTGAAGCTCATTTCTTGGGCTTTGGTATTAACGCTCTTATTTGCTACTGCCTTGCTTGTTCAAAGTCTTTTCTTCTCGGGTATACCGCCGCTTTGGTTATTCGTATCCACCATGTTCGTCGGGTTTTTCTTCATTGGTATATTATTTGGCAATCTCAATTCACTCGCCATGCAGCCCGTTGGTCATATAGCAGGTGTTGGCGCCGCCTTTATCGGTTCATTTACTAGCCTACTTTCAGTGCCTATTGCAGTATTCATCAACATGTTTTTAGATGCCAGCATTACGCCAATTGCCTATGGGTTTTTAAGTTTTGGTTTGCTGACCTATCTTTCGGTGCGCTTCGCACTGAGTAAGCTTTAAACGAAACTGAGGCAATTAAATGGAGGATTGATTATCCAAATGAGTATTAAACTTAGTCGCAAATTGTTTTATCGCTTTCTATTGATGTTTGTCGTTTTGAGCGTTTTACCCTTGATCGCTTTAAATCACGTCTATCCCAACTACATTTTTCTGGGTGTTATGATTCTCCCAGGACTTACAGTGCTTTGTTTTTTGTTGCTTGAGAACTTTTATTTCCAGCGTTCAAAACGCTAAAGCAATTTCCGACATATTGGATTTTGATTAGCTTAGGCCATGGCCCACTAAAACTCACCAAAGGCTAGCCACAAAAAAGCCCGGCCAAATTGACCGGGCAAAAGGAGCTTAGTTAAAGCACCTAACGACAGAACTGTTTACGCGCTGGTATATTTCAGCGCAATTGAGCGTATTTAAGAGGCTAAACGATTGCCTTCATGTCAGTCATATATCCTCGTAATACCTGGCCAATACTTTCAACTCCGTGACTTCGAATGGCTTTGTTTATCTCAACTAGCTGCTTGTTGTCCACCGCGTTGGAAGCGGAGTCAAAGCCTTTTCCGAGTTGTTCAGGTTTGAGCGCTGGCATGATGTGCTCCTGCAATAGCGGGATGGCAGCATTGGCGAACAAGTAATTGCCATATTCAGCGGTGTCTGAAATCACTACGTTCATTTCGTACAAGCGCTTTCTTGCAATGGTATTGGAAATAAGTGGTGTTTCGTGAAGCGACTCATAATACGCTGATTCAGGTAAAATACCGGCTTCTACCATTACGTCAAAGGCTAACTCAACACCTGCTTTAATCATGGCAACAATCAAAATGCCTTTATCAAAGAACACTTGGTCGTCAATTTTTCCATTGTATACAGGCGCTTGCTCAAACCCACTTTGACCGGTTTCTTCTCGCCATTTTAGTAAGTTAGCATCGCCGTTTGACCAATCTTCCATCATGGTGCGCGAGAATTCGCCGCTTAAGATATCGTCTTGATGTTTTTCAAAAAGCGGTCTCAAAAG
Source organism: Woeseia sp. D3-10 (assembly GCF_055809415.1). Classification (NCBI taxonomy): domain Bacteria; kingdom Pseudomonadati; phylum Pseudomonadota; class Gammaproteobacteria; order Woeseiales; family Woeseiaceae; genus Woeseia; species Woeseia sp. D3-10. Next base: position 9,195 of record NZ_JBVVTW010000006.1, read on the forward strand.
TGTTTTTAGTTGCTCTGAAAGCGCGTAAGCTTCGACTTTCGCAGGGTTTGATAAGCGGTCCATCATGTTGGTGACGCCACCAATCTTAAGTGCCTCGGTAATTGCCTCCAGGCCATATTGAATCAGGGCAGCAGCGTAGGCTGGATCGATGCCGTCAGCGACCATTTTGTCATAGCCAAGAATGGCTGCGGCCTGCTGCATACCACACAATATCGTTTGTTCGCCCATCAGGTCTGATTTCACTTCTGCAACAAAAGAGCTTTCCAATACGCCTGCTCTATCACCTCCGGTAGCGCTAGCTAGGGCCTTGGCGACCTCTAATCCAATTTGTTGGGGATCGTTTTCAGGATGTACAGCAATCAATGTTGGTACACCAAACCCGCGTTTGTATTCTTCACGTACTTCAGTACCGGGGCATTTTGGCGCACACATGACCACAGTAATGTCACTGCGTATTTGCTGGCCTTCTTCTACGATATTAAAACCGTGAGAGTAGCTAAGCACTGCCCCTTGTTTCATTAGCGGCATAACAGCTTCAACCACGTTTGCGTGTTGCTTATCGGGTGTAAGGTTGTACACCAAATCTGCTGTTGGAATAAGCTGCTCGTAAGTGCCCACCGTAAAGCCGTTTTCACTGGCGCGCTTAAAAGAATCACGTTTTTCATCAATGGCGCTTTGTCTGAGCGCGTAGGCGATATCCAAACCTGAATCGCGCATGTTTAAGCCTTGATTTAGGCCTTGTGCGCCACAGCCCACGATAACAACAGACTTGCCCTTTAGCGCTTCACAGCCGCTGGCAAACTCCTCACGTTTCATAAAGCGGCATTGACCCAATTGGTCGAGCTGCTTTCTAAACGGGAGGCTATTAAAATAATTTGACATGTATATTAATTCCAAAATTTTGTGGTCGCTTACCGCGACGATGCGATTACTGTACAAAAATTGTGTGATTAATTAAATTGAATTATTTAAAAGAAAGTATTTCATTATATGAAAGTATAGGGTAAAACAAACAATGCAATGAGTTCGCAACGCAAGCCAATGCTCAAACTCGTGGAGTCATTTGCAAAACAATGGAAATACATCATGGACATAAAGAGCCTGAAACTCTTTCAACACTTGGCAAGCTCACTGAATTTCTCAAAAACGGCAGAGGCCATGTTTGTGTCTCCTCCCACACTTTCGAGAATAATTAATCGACTTGAAGATGAATGCGGCAGTGCTTTGTTTATACGCAATAATAGGCGTGTTTCCATTACTGCCTCTGGCAAGGCTTTGCTAGAGTTTGCCAATCAGACGCTGACACAATACGCATTAATGAAGCAAAGCATGCGCAGTCATGAACAAGCCTTATCCGGAGAGCTGTCATTTTACTGTTCGGTGACGGCGAGTCAAAGCTACCTGCCGACGATGCTCGACACCTTACATCAGCATTTCCCGCTGGTAGAAATTAAGCTCGACACAGGCGATCATGCCCTCGCACTAGATAAGGTAAGTGCGCGTCAAGCAGATTTAGCCCTCGCGATTTATACGCCCGATTTTCCGCAGCACGTAAGCTTTGCCGCTATTGATACGGTGCCGCTCGTATTAATTGTCCCTAAGAATATGGAAGTTGACCGTTGGCAAGACATGAACTGGCAAAAGGTCGACGCGATTCTGCCCGCGCGAGGACCATCAAAAAGAATCGTTCATCATTGGTTTGCAGAGCAAAATATTCGCCCAAAAGTGTATGCGCAAGTGTCTGGAAACGAGGCCATCGTGAGCATGGTGTCATTGGGTCTTGGCGTTGGCTTTGTGCCCAAAATTGTGCTTGAGAATTCGGTTGTTAAGAATAAAGTGCGCGCACTTAAAGTCACCAATATTGAGGCATATCACTTGGGTTTGTGCTATTTGAAAGAGCGAGCGCAAGAGCCCTTGCTAAAGAATCTCACTCAATTGTTGCTCAGTTGATACAGCAATCTGTCGAAGCTTCTAAAACTAAGCGCCTCAGCGAGATGAGCCTGCTCAATAGTCTCGCTCCCTGCCAAATCAGCAATACTGCGAGCCACTTTTAAAGTACGATGATAGGCGCGCATCGAAAGTCCTAAAGCATCCATCGCTTGAGTCACAAAGCGCTGATTCTCCTGATTTAATAAGCAAAATTGCTCTACGCTTTTATTGTTCAGGGCGCTGTTGAGCATATTTTGACGCTTGAGCTGTATGTGTTGAGCGCGCTCTACGCGTTGTTTCACAATGCTGCTGCTTTCGATATTTTTACCACGAGCAGCTGATGATTTGCGTATGGCATCCTCTAATGGGATGCGAGGCACGTTGACCTGAAGGTCGATGCGGTCAAGCAGTGGGCCAGAAATGCGGCTAAGATATCGCAAAATTTGATCTGCATTGGAGCGTTTGTCATCAACATCTCCAGTTGGACTCGGGTTCATAGCCGCGATGAGCTGAAAATCAGCGGGGTAGGTAATTTTTTGTGCGGCTCTGGACAAATTTATTTCACCTGTCTCAAGCGGCTCACGCATTACATCTAATACATGCCTGCCAAACTCAGGCAGCTCATCTAAAAATAGCACGCCTTTGTGAGCCAGCGTAATTTCCCCTGGGCGCGGATAGCTTCCGCCACCTACAATAGCCGCGGCCGAACTTGAGTGATGCGGTTGCCTAAAGGGCCTTTTGCGCCAATTGTTTGGGCGTATAGCTTCACCGCTAATTGAACGGATGCTTGCTACCGTCAAAGCATCCTCTTCGCTTAAATCAGGCATAATCGACAGTAAACGACTTGCCAGCATGCTTTTGCCGGTTCCCGCAGGCCCAAAAAATAGCAGGTTATGGCCGCCGGTGGCGCATATTTCTAATGCTCGTTTTGCATGCTGTTGGTCAATAATTTCATTGAGATCCCCGTAGTCTTGCTGTTGGCATTCGCCATCGTCGGATTGGGCTATTGGCAGCTCTTTTTTGCCGATTAAGTGCAAATACACGTCAAACAAATCATCCGCGCTAAGCACTGACGCTTGGGTAACAAGCGCCGCTTCACTGGCGTTAGTTTGAGGTAAGACTAACTGCCGATTACTCTTTTGCGTGGCAAAGGCCATTGGCAGTGCGCCATCAATCGCGCGAAGCTGACCAGAAAGCGCCAGCTCGCCTACAAATTCGAAGGCTTCTAGTTGAGTGGCGGGTATTTCTTCACTGGCGGCAATGATGCCAATTGCGATAGCTAGGTCAAAACGCCCGCCACCTTTTGGCAAATCAGCAGGAGCCATATTCACCGTAATGCGTTTGCTGGGGAATTCGAATCCCGCATTTATCATTGCGCTGCGCACTCGGTCGCGGCTTTCTTTCACTGTAGTTTCGGGCAACCCTACTAATTGAAAGCACGGCAATCCGTTGGATAAATGCACTTCGATAGTGACCAGCGGTGCATCTATACCGATATTTGCGCGAGTGTATACAACTGAAAGTGACATCCTTGTCTTTTTATCCTTGTTTAATCAACGTGGATAGTATCTCGCATAGGCATACGCATTGGTACGGGGCTTTGGTATGGTTTTTTCGCACAAACGAGTGATGCGAGCACACGATTTCTAAATTATAGTACCCACTCATAGCTTCAATTCATCGAAGTCATTTCTGTGCAGGCTGGAATGACATAGGTAGTAGTGCCACTTGAGGGAAGTTACGCAGTCACTCGCTATCTCACTTTGTACATTTCTCTATCTTAGGTGAAGATACATCTCTTCGTTATCCTTAAGCGAGTTTTCAGCAAAATATTCCATCGCATCAAAATAGTGTTTTGCCATGCCTTTTTGATAAGTTTCATAGATATCGACGACTACTTTGTCTTTTCTTCCCTCATTGCATATTGCCTTTACAAACTCGTAGTTTGCACCCTTAAAATCATCCATGGTTTTATAATACATACCATTCATAATTACGTAGGCCTCTTTCATCATCGTTTGCACTTTTTCATCGCTTGCAGGTAGATGGGTTTCTTCCATATAATGTTTGTCCAAACATCAGCTCCTTCTTTGATATCTTGGACTTCATCATTTGGTATTTTGCCATAAGCTTCCAACACATCATCGCCGTGTTCATCCTGTTTGATTTCAGACTTCCACTCTTCAATTTTCGCTGCCCCGGTAACCCTTTAAGGATTGCATCCAAATTTTCTTCACCTTGTGTCATTTTGATTGATACCTCGATTCGTTTAATCATATCGTCGGTGCTTTCACGACGTCGTATTAGCAGCTCGTGCTGTTTTTGCAGAGCACTTAACAAGTCAAAGTTGTCAGCGTGAATGATGGTCGCAATATCTTCCAAACGCATATCCATTTGTCGATAGATAATGATTTGCTGTAACAATGCAGCATCGTAGTTAGAGTAAAAACGGTAGCCATTACTGTCCCTTTTAGCTGTCAGTAAATCTTTCTCGTCGTAGAAGTGCAAAGTACGCACGCTGACGCCACTTAATTTACTTAGCTGTCCGACGCTGAATTTGTTTTTCTCTGTTATTTTCACAATTGATTACCCATGCTTGTTATTGACTAACATGATTATCCTGGAGTATATACCTTTAGGTGAGGGTCAAGCTATCTGAATAAATATTTTACTAGTATTTAATCGCTTAATTACCATACTTGCTAAGTTATTTTGATGTTTGCAAAAGTATGTATGTTGTCAATTCGCCAAGTTACCCTAGCCTTAACAGGATATATCAAACGCACGATCAGTTTTTTCCAGTTTATAGAGGCCTGTATCGTGAGGTCTGCGCTTGTAATGTAAAGCGCGACATTGTTATGAAAAGCTCGACCTATTTGTGATTGTTTGCGATGATTCTGCCAACCAAGACTTTATTATTCGCTAGAATTAGACAGGCAAGATGAGCACAGAATCAGGCGTAAGCCTCAAAAGCCCAGTATCCAAGCAAACAAAGCCCCTAAGCAAACAAGACTATTTAGTCAAAATTCTACAGGCGCCTATTTACGATGCTGCCATTTCGACCGATTTGGTCAAAATGCCAAGTTTATCTAAGCAAATCAAGAATCACGTTTTCTTAAAGCGAGAAGACCAACAGCCCGTAAAGTCGTTTAAACTCAGAGGTGCATATAACTGCATCGCTCAGCTTTCCGACGCGCAGCAGCAGGCTGGTGTAGTGACGGCTTCAGGCGGGTAACCATGCGCAAGGCGTAGCTTATGCGGCTAATAGACTTAAAAATTGCCGCCGTCATTGTAATGCCTGAAACCACCCCAGAAATTAAAGTCTGGATGCAGTAAAACATTTCGGGCAGGAATACGTCACCTGGTGGTGCAGCACGGGACCAGTTTTGACCAAGCCAGCGAGCATGCTAAAAGTCTCTGCGAAGCTTCCGGCATGACGATGATCCCGCCATTCGACCATCCTGATGTGATTGCAGGTCAAGGGACGATTGGCAAGGAAATTTTGGAACATATTCAGCATCTTGATTATTTATTTGTAGCAGTGGGCGGGGGTGGTTTGGCCGCTGGGATCTCCGTTTATGTTAAGCAAATTAATCCGAATATTCGCATTATTGCTGTGGAATCGGAGGAATCAGCGTGTTTGCAAGCTGCGCTTGAAGCAGGCAAACCGGTAACGCTGCCTAGCGTGGGTATTTTTGCAGATGGCGTCGCTGTAAAAACAATTGGTGAAGAACCCTTTCGACTATGTCAGCAATATGTGGACGAAGTCTTGAGTGTCAGCAATGATGAAATCTGCACGGCTATTAAGGATATTTTTGACGATACACGCGTCATAGCCGAGCCTGCGGGCGCACTGTCGATTGCCGCGATGCGAAAATACTGCAAACAACATGGTATTGAAGGCGCAAATATCGCAGGCATTTTGTGTGGCGCGAATATTAATTTTCACACTTTACGTTACGTATCTGAACGTTGTGAATTAGGTGAGCAAAAAGAGGCGGTGTTTGCGGTTAAACTCAAGGAAGAAAAAGGCGCTTTTAGAGCATTTTGCGCAACGCTTGGCGGGTTAAATATTTCAGAGTTTAATTATCGATTTGCCAATGAGCATGAAGCTCACATTTATGTAGGGGTGAAGCTCAGACGCGGTAAGCGCGAGTATGAGGCGCTGTTAAAACGACTGCGCGATAACGAATATCAGTGTTTTGATTTATCTGACAATGAGCTGGCTAAACTGCATCTTCGCCATATGGTCGGCGGTAAACCACAAGTAGCACTGAATGAAACCTTGTTTTCGTTTGCCTTCCCTGAGTACCCTGGGGCATTAATGCACTTTTTAGATACTCTTGGTGAGCAGTGGAACATTACCTTTATTTCATTATCGCAATCACGGCGCAGCGCAAGGTTTAGTCTTGGTCGGTTTTGACATTAAAACCGGCGAACGGGCGATATTCGACAGTCATTTAAAGAGCTTAACTGAGGCAAAACACGGGTCATATTCAGCGCAAGAACATACGCAAGACCCGGCGTATCGAATTTTTTCTGGCCTCAGATGTCACAGCCAGCTTAAATTTGCTCAAGATGCTGCATAATTTCTGGCCACACCAAGGGCGTTATTGCGTGTTTGAGTGCTAAGCTGCTCTCAGAGAAAGCCGGAATTTACCATCATCTTGATGATGCAAATGCTGGTTGTCCCGCAGGGCATTCACAAACGCACTAAGTACATTTTTGTCGTAGAATTCCGGTGAGCTCATTCCAAACAAGGCTGACATGCGCTCAGCAAGCGTTTGACTCTGTCGCTCAAGCTGTGCGCGGCCAATGACTTTCTCAGTCTCTAAAACATGCAGTACAATGGCATGACGCTGCCACGTTTCTTGCATCGCACGGCCTAATAACCACGAAGAGTGAAAGCGTTGGTCAGATCTGGCGGCACGAGGCGGGCAGACGAACTTGCCTTGCTGCTGCAACATACCCACCGATTTCATGTAATCGATAAGCTTTTCGGCGTCTTGCTTTGCTTCATCAGTACTTTCGTGCGCATAAAGTACTCGCGTTTGAGCAGCGGAAAGATAGTCTCAACAAGGCGAAGGATATCTGCTTTTTGCATTTTGAGGTTGGCGGACACCGCCACCCATGATCAGAGAAGGGATGGCGAACATATGCATCACGTTGTTTCGATAAAATGTCAGCAACACCGCACTGTCGTCTTTCGGAGAGACCATCTGACCGAAGCTATCTTCGCTTTGTTCAAAGCGGTTAAGGGCAAGGGTACGGTCAACTAAATTAACGGCAGTCTCGTCTGGCAAGGTGCAGTCTTCACTATAAGTGACGTGCTGAAACATATTAAGGTAGTCCTTAACACTTTTAACCAGCTCTTTTCTACTCATAATTTGGGTTTTAGACGAGAGATAAGACGGGTCGCCAAAAGCGCCGTGCCATTAATGGCAGCAGCTCGATTAATGCGCGTCATAATGGTGTCAGCTAGTTGATTAACCGCAGGCGTGAGCCATTTTGGTTTTTTGTCGTCTTCCATCTTATCTTTACGCCAGTCTGCACACTTTTTCATCCAGAAACTGGTTTAGCTGAATAGGTTCTCCAAAGTTAACAAAGCCGTGGCCGTAGTTTTTGAGTTTGCGAATAGCAGAAAATACCTGTGTAGGGGACTCTTTCTTTTTTGTCTTTCCTTTGAGCTCTTTCATGTAGCTTTTCACTTCCATAACGTGCTCATAACCAATATATACCGGTACTATCGATACGGGTCTGTTTATGCCTTTGGTCATCGCTTGCAGCGTCATTGCTAGCATGCCGGTCTTAGGTGGCAGTAAACGCCCGGTTCTGCTCATACCACCTTCAGGAAAATACTTAACTGAGTAACCTTTATTAAATAGTAATTCCAGATATTCGCGAAACACCGCTGTGTTGAGCTTATTTTTCCGGCAAAACTACGCCTCAAAAAGAACGCGCCACAACGCCTGAAAATGCCACCCGCAGGCCAGAAATTAAGATTAATTCCGGCAGCAATATGCGGCGTCACCAAGCCTTCATGATAAATGACATAGGTGAGCAGCAAATAATCCATATGACTGCGGTGGCAAGGTACATATATGATTTCATGGCCATTTTGTGCAAGTTCTCTCGCTCGTTCAGCATGACCTACATCAATGCCGTCATATATTTTGTTCCAGATACGAGTGAGTACGCGATCGCCAGTACGAATCAAACCTTCACGATAATCTGCGGCAATTTCATCTATGTACTTGACCGCTTTACTTCGCCCAGCCTCGTAACTGCTGCCTTTTTGTTTAACTTCATCAGAGATAGTCTGTTTAACCGAATCCGCGCCCAATATGCTGTTATAAAGCGTACTGCGTTCTAATAGGGTCGGGCCAGCATTTAGAGTCTGTCGTTTACGCTGAAAATGGGTTCGCGCCACACGCACCAGCTTCTGCGCAATTTGCTTATCGCTGCCGTGCAGCTCGGCCATTTGTTTGGTGGACACTGCTGGCGAATATGACACAAAATTGTCACGCCCAAAAAACAAGACGATCATTAACTTGCGTAGCCAGTTAGGGTGAAGCTTTGCTGGCTAAAAGTTGAGCAAAACCACTTTTTTCCTTGCCAGCGGAGCGTCCCAAGAAATAAAGACAGGCAGGATTTGTAAATCTAATTCAGGATGCTCACGGTGAATATGGAAGTATTCAGTAAACACATCTTCTATTGATGTCTTTGCAATTCGACGCGTAAATAGACTTTGCGGACGAGTTAAAAAGTAACGACGCTTTCGCTCCTTGCCTTCAATCTCGATGCCATCATAGGGGCTCGGCAAGCCAAGCGCCTGGGTGGATTTGTGAAGCGCAAGTTGGTCGGCAAATGATACTGTCGGCAATAGATATAAAATCGTCGGTTTTTATCGATACCTAACTCTTTCTCAATATCGGCCGGTACACTTTTAACAGATATCAGCCACCCGATAGCCTTTGAAATAAGAAAACGAAGAGCGTTGCCAAGCGCTTGCATAATGGCTCCTAAGCGAATCAAGACGCAAATATTAGCACGCTTTTGCTCGCTTATACTTAAAATAGTCTGGATAAAAAATGCGCCGTTGTTGTTTCACAGTGCAATCACGGTAGCTCAAGCGCATGACAGCGCGCCATTGAAGTCGCTTAAGATTTGCTCAAAGCAGTTGTCATTTATACAAATCGCGATATACTGCAAATAACTGTATAGAAAAACAGGCTGGTTATGCGTCCACTAACTCCCAGGCAAGAAGAAGTTCTTAAGCTCATAAAATCTACGATGATAGACACAGGCATGCCCCCAACGCGCGCTGAAATCGCTCGCGAGTTAGGGTTTAAATCAGCTAACGCTGCTGAAGAGCACCTTAAGGCTCTCGCTGAAAAAGAACGTGATAGAAATTCTCCCGGAACATCTCGTGGCATTCGCCTAAATTGCCCACTAGAGGACGAGATTGAAGAAGACGGCATTCCTTTAATCGGTAAAGTAGCGGCCGGGCAACCTATTTTGGCGCAAGAGCATGTCGATTCACACTATAAAGTAGACCCTGCCATGTTTCACCCCGGCGCAGACTTTTTACTGCGAGTTGACGGTATGAGTATGAAAGACATTGGCATCATGGACGGTGACTTACTTGCCGTGCACAAGACCAACAATGCCCGAAACGGTCAGATCGTTGTTGCGCGTATTGACGAGGATGTCACGGTTAAACGCTTTGAAAAGAGAGGCCCTACGGTTTTCTTGATTGCAGAAAACGAGGAGTTCTCCCCTATCGAGGTCGATTTACGCTCTCAACATTTTGAGATTGAGGGTTTAGCCGTTGGCGTCATTCGCGATAATGTGAATTTCAGTTAGGCTGCCAGATTTTTAAGGTCGTATTGAGCGGCCTTTTCCTTTTTCCATACGCTCGCGCGAAGCATAGTCAAGTAGTGCCTTGAGAATCGCATAGGCTGTTTGTGACCGCAACGGCGTGTTTCGTCGATTGATGCGATTACAATCAACATCATCCCTTCTTTTCGGATATTCAATGATTCTTTTAGTTAACCCTCCTGTCACAAAATATTCACATTAAATACAAAGATTTTAAGTCAAAAACTTCAGTTTGTTTAATTATTCAGCAAAAATATGGGTTTAACGATGTGATACGAAGGTTTTCCTACAAAAAGTGCTTTACCTAAGCTATTGTTTGATTAATCATTACACAGTTATTCACATATCAATAACATGACGAAAAGTCAGCCACATAATTTCGGTCGTACTGTAAACTGAACCTAAGAGAGCTGACTCGCTAAACACAACTTCGGGAGTCCAGTGTGAAGTCGCTGCAATTAGCTTTTACTGCCATATTAATGAGTTCACCCATGTTAGCGCTTGCTACAGCGGCAAGTGAACGTTCTGAATCTTAATCTTCGACCGGGTGTTACTGACATCAGCCAAGATGTATATGGTCTACATATGATGATGTTTTACATTTGCGTGGTTATCGCTGTGCTGGTGTTTGGTGTCATGTTCTATTCTATGATCAAGCATCGAAAGTCCAAAGGCGCTAAACCCGCCAATTTCCACGACAACGTAAAAGTAGAAATTGCTTGGACTGTGGTCCCTTTCATGATTTTGATAGCGATGGCGGTGCCGGCTGCGAGCACGCTAATTGAAATGGAAGATGCGTCGAAGGCAGATATTACTGTGTTAGTCACCGGCTCACAATGGAAGTGGCATTATAAATACATGGATAATGACGTTGAGTTTTTCTCAACGCTTGCGACTGAGCGCGAACAGATCCAAAACAAATTTACCAAAGGCGAGAACTACCTGCTTGAAGTTGACCGTCCGCTGGTGATCCCCACAGGCAAAAAAGTCAGATTTTTAATTACCTCAGACGATGTGATTCATTCGTGGTGGGTGCCCGATTTTGCAGTTAAAAAAGATGCAAACCCCGGTTTTATAAACGAGGCCTGGACAAATGTGAATGAGCCGGGCGTGTATCGTGGACAGTGCGCCGAGCTTTGCGGAAAAGACCATGGCTTTATGCCGATTGTGGTCATTGCAAAAGACCCTGCTGAGTACGATGCTTGGATTGATGAACAAGAAGCGATTGCGCTAAGAGCAAAAGAAGAAGAGCAACGTTTGTTAGCGATGAATATGTCGATGGAAGAATTAATGGCGGACGGCAAACGCGTGTATGACGCGGTTTGTGCTTCATGCCATATGCCAAATGGTGAAGGCCTTGCTGGTGTATTCCCAGCAATTAAGGGGTCACCCGTAGCGCTGGGTCCCCAAGAGAATCATATTGGCATTATCGTGTACGGACAATCCGGCACTGCAATGCAGTCATTTTCGAGACAGCTTACTATGTCAGAAATCGCTGCGGTCGTTCTTTCCCAGCGTAATGCATGGGGAAATGACACCGGTGAAATGGTTCAAGCAAAAGATGTTAATGCCATCATGAATGGCCAGTAGGAGAAAATTTACATGTCAAGTGCAACAGATATCGCAAATGCTCCAGACGCTCATGGCGACCACGATGATCATCATCATCACATTCCAAAAGGCTTAATGCGCTGGGTATTAACGACTAACCATAAAGATATTGGCACACTTTATTATGGTTTGCTTTCATTATGTTTTTAGTGGGCGGCGCAATGGCAATGGTCATTCGTGCTGAGCTGTTTCAGCCAGGCCTACAAATAGTTGAGCCGAATTTCTTTAATCAAATGACGATCGTTCATGGTCTGATTATGGTCTTTGGGGCGGTAATGCCAGCATTTACCGGATTGGCAAACTGGTTGGTCCCCATGATGATTGGTGCGCCTGATATGGCCCTGCCAAGAATGAACAACTGGAGCTTTTGGATCCTTCCTTTTGCCTTCCTTATTCTTTTGTCGTCGCTTTTCGTTGAAGGTGGCGGACCGGCATTTGGTTGGACCTTCTATGCACCTTTGTCGACCACATACAGCGGTGACAGTACTGCCCTGTTTGTATTTTCGGTGCACATCATGGGTATTAGCTCCATTATGGGTGCGATTAACGTTATTGTGACGATATTTAATATGCGTGCACCAGGCATGACCTACATGAAGATGCCCTTGTTTGTCTGGACATGGTTAATTACCGCGTTTTTATTAATCGCTGTAATGCCGGTTTTGGCTGGCGTTGTAACCATGGTATTAACCGACAAATACTTTGGCACAAGCTTCTTTGATGCAGCCGGTGGTGGTGACCCAGTCTTGTTCCAGCATATCTTCTGGTTCTTTGGTCACCCAGGGTCTACATCATGATATTGCCGGCCTTTGGCATTATCTCTCAAATCGTGCCAACGTTTTCACGCAAAAAACTCTTTGGCTATGCATCAATGGTATATGCCACTGCTTCAATTGCCTTTTTATCGTTTATTGTATGGGCGCCTGAAAAAAAAAAAAAAAAAAAAAAAAAAAAAAAAAAAAAAAAAAAAAAAAAAAAAAAAAAAAAAAAAAAAAAAAAAAAAAAAAAAAAAAAAAAAAAAAAAAAAAAAAAAAAAAAAAAAAAAAAAAAAAAAAAAAAAAAAAAAAAAAAAAAAAAAAAAAAAAAAAAAAAAAAAAAAAAAAAAAAAAAAAAAAAAAAAAAAAAAAAAAAAAAAAAAAAAAAAAAAAAAAAAAAAAAAAAAAAAAAAAAAAAAAAAAAAAAAAAAAAAAAAAAAAAAAAAAAAAAAAAAAAAAAAAAAAAAAAAAAAAAAAAAAAAAAAAAAAAAAAAAAAAAAAAAAAAAAAAAAAAAAAAAAAAAAAAAAAAAAAAAAAAAAAAAAAAAAAAAAAAAAAAAAAAAAAAAAAAAAAAAAAAAAAAAAAAAAAAAAAAAAAAAAAAAAAAAAAAAAAAAAAAAAAAAAAAAAAAAAAAAAAAAAAAAAAAAAAAAAAAAAAAAAAAAAAAAAAAAAAAAAAAAAAAAAAAAAAAAAAAAAAAAAAAAAAAAAAAAA
>NZ_JBVVTW010000007.1:0-2677500 GCF_055809415.1 Woeseia sp. D3-10
GCACCTGCCGTAAAGCTGATTGCCCAGACGAGGCATGAAGCCATGAAAATGTACTCATTATCCATATTGGCACTGCCGAAGCTGCATTAAGAGCTGTTGAAAATTCGTCAGTAGGGGAATTGTTGTTGTAAAGGTTGCTTGTCATGAGGAAACTGTAGGGAGTGCTTGTCAAAAAGTAAGTGTCGTCATTTTTTATATATTAATTGACGGATAAGGGTGGCAAGCTTGGATTAACTGTATATACTCACAGGTACTGTCTATTTATACAGGGTACCTACGATGGACCAAGTGACCCCCGTCTGACTGAAATGATTCAAGACTTTATAGCCGAATTTGGCATGCCACCGACACGCGCCGAGCGGAATCGGTTAACGCGGCTGAAGACCACCTTCGTGCCCTGCAGAGGAGGTGCCATCTGATCGCCCGGTGCATCTGTTAGGGACTCCCTGTGCCATCAGCTGGGTTGCCGCTGGTTGGGCGGGTTGCGGCGGCAGCCCCGATTCTGGCTGACACATCGGACCGTATCGACCCTGCGCTGTTCTGCATCACCTGCTGCGGGTGTACGGCATGAGCATGAAGAACTGGGCACTCTCCTGTTCCGGCGATCTCGTTGCCGTACACCGCACGCCGGAAGTGCGCAGCGGAGATCGTGGTCGCCCGCATCGGAGACGAGGTACGGCGGCTACCGAGGGACGGCAGTGGTTTGGCCGCTGCCGGAGAACGAGTAGTTTGAACCTATCCAGCGTGCAGGCGATGGTCATCGAAGGCGTCGTGGTCGGGGTCAATTCCATGGCCTGTCGCTGACTGAACCTGAACGCCAACGCCCGGTATGAGCGATGACTCCAGGAAACCGTAGCCCGCGCCTGTGGCGAGGGCGGGGCACAGGGCAGGCCCTCCGCCACAGGGTACCCACGCTTTGCAGACCGAGCAGGGCCGGGCGCAGGCCGCGGATGCGCTGACGAAATCCTGCTGGAACAGTACGGGGCAGCGGTGAACTGAAACTGCTGATGCCGGCGCTGGCGCGTCAGCGGGGTGGCGCGAGTTGGATCGCACGCCGTTTTAGCCAGCAGCCGCCCGCCTTGAGCAATGGGGCATGACCGGGAGGGGGAAGTGACGGCGGCTACCGTGGGCGGCTGAGCAGCTTTAAGTTGCGTAATTGCGCGCAGTCTGTTGGTCAGATTGTTTTGCAGTACGTGGCCAGTCGTCGCCTGCAGCTTGCGCCGAACAGGCAAGAGCTGGGCTTATTGCCTTCCGCTCCCTGCCGCGCGCGGCGGCTTTGCGGATAGAGCTGCGGCAGGGCAATGGCGGCACGGATATCCACATTCTGAAAAGCGCGGTGGTATTTCTGAACCCGGCCGTCATTCAGGAGCCTATGCCTGCCGGGGCACTGTCGTGGCGGTTCTCAAAGTCTGCCGTCGGGCCCGACGCCCGCTGTAAAACGTAGACCGGAGTAACAAGTTCTGTCACTGCTGGAGGCCGCCGCTATCGCCTTTACAACGCCAGCCGCTGCTGCGCACGACACCTGACGAGCTCTGGCTCACGGTGATTGCCACTCGAGTTCTGAACGTTGCTGATGACCTGCCTCTGTACGCGGTCGAAGAGCGGCAGGGCAGTACCGGAGATTCTGCAGGCCAGCGTAACGGCGGTGCATCCGGGCTGTCCGTAGATGCGGCACTGGCGCTGTTGCCTGAGCTGCAACTCGAAGAACGCGATGCTATTCGTGAGCACGAGTTGTTGCAGGAACTGGCGGCCTGGGGCTGAACCATCGTTTGTCGTCGTCGAAGCGCCATCGTCGCCGTCACGAGCCAAGCAGCTGTTGTGCGGTTTGAAGCGCCTGCGCAGCGAGATCGTAAAGGCACTCGAGGCGCAAGGTTACAGTGCCTTACCAGCGATTGCGCTGATGCCGCCGGGCGGCTCACCTGGCACGGGCGGGCAGCCGGGTGTCGCAGGGTCACCAGTGACAAGCTGAACAAGAGCGGTGCGCTGTCCTGCCTGGACTGCCGGAAACTGAGCGCCTCTTTGCAGGCCATCCTGGTTGTCGCAGATGCTGCGTCTGCCACGCGGGGTCTACTGCAACTGCTTGCTGGAACTGGATCGGGAGCCGAAAATTTCGCGTGCTGCAATCGTTCGTTGACGGTGAACACAATGACCGCGCCTGGTTGCTGAATGCCTGTGAGCAGTTGCTACAGTAGCTAGAGCGGTTTCTGTTGACGCGGGACATGGAAGTTCGTCGCTCTGCTCTTTCTGACTCCCAGGGACGCGGCCACAGTGCTGACGCTTGGCAGCGCCAGAGCGGAGCGGTAGCAGTGCCCTCTGGCTACAGCTGCTGAACATCCGCTTTGAACAGACTGAATTACCCGCAGGGGTCGCGATTTTGTTTAGAGGCGGCTGATGGCGAGTCACTCACAGCGACAAGCGCATCACTGGGTTTCAGTTCAGGCCCCGATGACGGTGCCGATCGATCACCTTATCGAGCAGTCAGGTGCACGGTATCGATACGGTGGCCGAACACCGGCCGGACAGCCCCTGGCGTCGGCTCATGGAGCGTGTGCCACGCTGCGCAGCACCATCTCGCCGGACCGTTGTTACGGCGTCGGCAATGGCCGACCGGAAGCCTTGCCTCGCAGGGACCGGTCTACCTGGGCCCCGCTTCAGCTTGAACACGGGCCGGAACGGATTGAAAGCGGCTGGTGGGGACGAGGCCAGCTCTCCGCGATTACATCCGGCCGGTACCCTTCCGTGATCGAAGGAGGTGGCTGGTATGTGCACCTTTTCGTGATGAATGCTTATGCAGAACTGCAGCTCAACAACTTCAGTTTTCTGCGTGGCGCTTCGCACCCTGAGGGACGGTCGTACCGCGGCCCGAATCCGGCCATTAGATGGGAGCGTCTGTCTCCGGGTACGGGCGCACACGGCGGCAAAAAAGCACGGTCTGAAGAAAGTGCTATTCGGCGCGGGGTTCGGTTGACGTGCGGACTGCAACTCGTCGCTTTGGCGAGGACGAGTAGCAATCGCGGTCGCACAGGGCCGCGGATAAACTATGTAACGGTGCGAGCCATTTCGCTGATGGCCTGCCGGCTGTCTCTTCTGTCGCTCTGAGTTGTGAGCCTGTCACTTGCTCGAGAGGATCTAATGGGTATGTGTTGCGGGGGCGTGCGGGTGGCGCGGCCGACGGCCTGGATAGGGAACGTTTGGCGAGCCTGCAGGCCGTGGGTAAAATTGGAGTCTTGTGCTCGTCGCCTGTGGTGATGTCCATATGATTGCCGCGGGTGTTGCTTTTTGCAGGGAATCAACGGCCATTCGCGAAGGGGTAACGGTGGCGAATGCGGGTTTTTCCCTGCACGCCAATTGTGAGTGTTACCTGCGGCCAATAAATGCTGAAGCGAATTCTCCCACCCGGCGGCATCGCTGACCGAGAGTGTACGTATAGCCGAACGCGTTAATTTCTCGCTGGATGAACTGCGTTACGAATACCCGCAAGAGCTGGTGCCAGACAACGAAACGCCGGCCAGCTGTGCAACCGAAGCCGGGCACACGCTGGCCGGACCGGTACGCCTGAGCAACAACCATTGTCGAACACGAACTTGCCTCGATGTGAACGAACCCATGGGGGACGGTGCACGAGGGGGCATCGTTGCATTCGCACGTTCGCGAAACATCCTGTCAGGGTCGCGGTTCGGCGGCGAATTGGAGGCCGCGCTCTTGCTTGGATTACGGAGGTGGACCTGGTGAATCGCTGGTCGAGGAAAACCGACGAACCGCTGGATATTGATGTCGACTTCGAACACGAACGCCGTGAAAGGGCTATTCAGTAGGATCACAAGGAAGCGGCCGCTAATGCGCCGCACCGGCGGCGAACCGTGATGACCGCGCACGCAGTGGATTACGCGATATAGGGAAGGCGCTCGGTTTGTCCGCTTTGCAGCGGCGGACGGCAACGAGGTCGACGACAGCCGCGTACGTGAAGGGGCCTCGATCATGATCCGGCGGCTGTTGTGGTTGACGCGACAATTGCTGGCTTCCCCCGGCACCTGTCACAGCATGTCGGTGGTTTCGTTATTGCGAACGGTCCGTTATCCGACCGTGCCGGTTGAAAATGCCTTGATGCCGGATCGCACTGTGATCCAGTGGAAGAAAAATGACCTGGAAGAGAAAGTCGATGTGCTGGGTCTTGGCAGTGCCGACGGCTATCCGCTGCAGCTTTGACCTGATCCACAAATTCGATGGGCGGCGCTACACACTCGCCAGTGTCCCGGCGGATACTGCTCGTTTCGATATGGTGCAGGATCGGCCGTGTTCCAGATTCGAAAACGGTGCAGTTGCCACGACTCCGTCCACGCAGTTACTACGATCTCGTCATTGAAGTGGCTAATGCCTGGGACCGATTCAGGGTGAGATGGCGCATCCCTACCTGCGGCGGGAGGCGGAAGAAAGTGGTTGATTACCCGAGTGGGAAGAAGGTACGTGGAGCGCAACGTCCGGGGTGCCGATTTTTCAATAGCAGGTGATGCAGCTCGCTGTGGTTGCTGCCGGGTTTACGCGGCGAAGCTGATCAGCTGCGCCGTGCGATGGCAGCCTGGAAACGCCGCGGCCGGGCCTCGGGCCGTTCGAGTACAAGCTAATCAATGGCATGCGTGAACGCGGGTCACGAAGAGAGCTTCGCCCTGTTGACAGATCCTGGGCTTCGGTGAATACGGTTTTCCAGAGTCGCATGCTGCTAGTTCAGGTTCCTGTCGGCTGTAGTGCTATGAACCGGCTGCGTTTTGCTGTGCTTTGCTGAACAGCCGATGGGTTTCTACTCCGCGTCGCAACTACAGGATGTGCGTCGCCATGGTGTCGAGGTTCGGCCTGTGGACTTTGTCAGGATTGCAGCCTCGAGTGTGCCGCCAACGGGGAGCCGCGCTTCCTTGGGCTTGCGGCAAGGTCAAAGGCCTGCCCGAGACGGCCGGACGCTTGCACAAGCGCTCGAAATCGTCCTGCTTTTCGTAACTAGGACATGGCAGGGCGGGTTGGTTTGCAGCGCAACGAGTTACTGCACGGCCGCGGCGGGCGCCGACCGCGCTGGATGGTCACCGTCACCGCGCGCGCTCGCAGGTGTCGAGACCGCACCACAGCTTCGCTGACCTCGAGCGCTATGAACCGGCAGCGATGCTCAAAAAACCCACGGAAGGACAGGACCGGCGGCCGACTACCAAGAGTCCGGACTCTCAGATCCGGTCGGCGTTGTTACGAAAGCGCCTTGTCGACGCACGCTATCTCTAGCGATCTCGCCGGTATACCGAGTGGTCGGCATGGTCCGTGTTGCAGGGTTGGTTATTTCCGAAGCAACGGCCGGGTACCGCTGGTGGCGTAACGTTGTCACCCTGGAAGATGAGTCAGGAAACTGGATTGTGTGGAAAAAAACGGCAGAGCAACAACGGGAGGGCGCGGTCGAATGCGCGCCATGGGCGTGGAGGCGGAACTGCAGATAGAGGGAAGGCGATTTATGTCATAGCCTGCGGCTGATTATAGCACGAGTTACTTGGTGATCTGAACAGCCGGATTTCCGCTAATTCGAAACGTAGCTGCTGTCAGTCAGAGATCGCCGTACATGTCGAAAGAGTAGGTGTCGTCAAGGTTGTGACTTTCCTGGATCTCTTCAAGCCGGCGACGAATCTCCTTCTTGCGCATGACATCGTCAACGCCGGTCTTCTCCATTTCCGCCATCAGCTTCTCGACGTTCACTTCCATGGAACGATCCAGGTCGCTATCTTCGTCCGAGCTGTCGCTCGACATTACAACCGTTTCTGTGCCGTCGAATTCTTCGACATCGTCGTCGTCATCGACTTCTGCGGTTCTTCGTTTTCCAAGTCGCTGTCGCGTTTCTTTCCCGGACTGGATTCCGCCCCTCGACTCTAATCCACTTCATCAGGGTGACGTTCATCAGCTGTATACCCGAATCTTGCGGAGGCGCGCAAGATCGTGTTCGGGTCGGCGAAGCAGTGAAATACGTGTCGGTAAGCATTTCACTCGCTGTGTATTGCTTGCTCAGGACCCGATCAGGTTGTTGATTTCAGTATCGGCAAGAGAATTGCGAGCGAACGACGCCACCAGTGTGATGATAATGACCATCAGCGGCGGCATGATGCCCAGACGTGCCGCAATGAGGCCATCGACCTCCCGTTCCCGACCGAGTCGCGGCGCCAGGCATCTCTTCGAGTGCCGCTGGCGATCAAATGCGTCATCATTCGCGGATACGGCCTGCCAGAGACTTGCTGACGCCTTCGCGAGCGCGCAGGCTCGCTTCTTCAACGGCTTCACGCATGGGCAATGTCGACCACGACCTGCGAGGCTAGACGCAGGGAATCGTTGAACCGCCGCTACCGGAGCGGCTCAGGGGTCAAAAGCGTGGAGCAATTCAGACCGCGAGTCAGACGGCGATACGGAAGCCGCAGCAGAACACGGGCGGTACTGACGCTTTGGACCTTCTTTCTCCAGCAGCTTGCCGAAGACAGTGGCGACGACGCCGGCGACGATCAGCGCAAACCAGTGATCCCGCAGAAAAGTCGCGGGTCGCACGGATGGATCTGGTTAGTAACGGAATCGCTGGTCGTAGCTTTCGAAAACATAGACGACCTTCGTAGGCGAGCATAAGCCATGATGGCAACCGCTGTGACGATGGGATAAATAAGCGCATTGCGGACTTGCTGTTGCAGGACCTGGCGGGATTGGGCGAATTCAGCCAGCCTCTCAGACGGCCGTTCGGGTCGCTGGTATATATGTACAACTCGGGAGTTGCCCGCCCGGAAATCGCCGAGCCTGTCGCCAGCGTGTACCCTTCCATGACACGTGCGCGCGCACACCCAGCAAGAGCTCTTGATGCGCGGCGTTTCGCTCTGCTGATTCACTGCCAGTAACGCTTCCTCCAGCGGACCGGATCGTGCCAGTGTAGCGAGCTGGCGGGTGAGTAACGCAAGGTCCGGTGCGGAGATGCCGCGATGTATTCCTGGCGCACGGTTTTCTTGTCCGTCTTGGACGCGATCTCCGTTACCTTGACCGGCAGCAGTTGTCGCGCAGCAGTTGCCGGACATGTTTCGGCGTGTCGCCTTCCGGTCTTGTCGATGGCGACGAGTCGAACGCACCATTAGTCTGTTCCTGGCTTGCTAATCTGCGCGGGTGACGTGCAGAACTTCTTCGAGTGTTGTCTCGCCATCCAGTACCCGTCGACGACCGTCATCGCGAATACTCGGTGCTATGGTTCGTGCGTGCTTTTCAGCTCGCCGTCGCTTGCGCCGTCGTGAATGGTACGCATAGCGTCATCGACGCCGATGACTTCGTAAATGCCGGTACGGCCATGAAGCCCAGCGCTGGCTCACGGTCGGTGGTTCAGCCGGGTCAAGCGTCGAACATTCGTACTCACGGGCGTACGGCGTTTTGGTTTTCGGACTAGCACGCGGACCGGACGTTGCGCAATAACTCCGATGAGACTGGACGAAAGAGGAAACGGTTGATTGGTATGCAATGTGGACAAGACCAGGTGCCCGGTAAGCAGTGGCCTGAACAGCAATTTCCGCTGTCTCCAGATCATGAATTTCGCTGAACCATGCATCCTGCCGAAGGATCGCACGCACTGAAGGTCATGTCAACTTTGGTATTGACCTGTGACTGGCCTATGCCATCGATGAAGTACTCTATCGGGTTTCAACGGTCATGATGTTGCGACTGTTGTCGTTAATTCGTTCCAGTGCAGCGTATAGCGTGGTGGTGGCCCAACCTGTTGCGTAACAAGAATAATGCCGTGAGGCTTGTGAATCAGATCGTCCATCAGCTTCCACTCGCCATGCCCAGTGACTTCAGGCTTCAGCTGTTCGTCGAGTAGTCGTAGCACCACTCGTTCACCGTGTCCAGGGGATGGTGGAACTGCGTGCCCTGCGATACGCAACGATATCTGTCCGTCTGGCAGGTGTTTTTGGTAGTCGACATGACCTTCATTCGGAAACGACGAGTGGTGCCAGGGCGCGACGAGTTTGTAGGATTTCCTGAACACGCCATCAACCCTGCAAGCGCATCCTGCTGTTAAAGCGGTTCTCATAAGGTTCAATGTGCACGTCAGAGGCGTTTTCTTTGACGGCTTCGGTAAACACGGCGTTGATGAAGCGGATAATCGTGCGTCATCGTCGCTCTCGAGCAGTCGTTCCGCAGTTCCTGTGCCACCCCAGAAATCGGTGTGGCTCATTGAGGTTGCCGACCATTTGCATGGCTTTGTGACTGCCTTGCTCGTAAACTTCGTTGCAGCAACGTGTCGAAAGCGGCCGGTGTCACTTTGTCAATCGGGACCCCTCTTGCGGACAACTGTTCGAGTTTGGGACGCCGGCAAGCGTTGCGCCAGCACGGTAGGCCGCTGGAGCGTGTCGCCTTCATCGGACCGAGGAGATGTGTGTCGCTTCGCGAAGGAGAGGGCAGAATCTTGAGATCGCCAACCTGCGGACCGCGGCGATGTCTTCTTCCAGAAACAGTTCCGGTCTTTCTTCCATCGTGTGCTTATCAGTCTTGCGAATCGTTGTCAGACGATTCGTCGGGCAGCGGCCGGTCGTAGCTTTCAAGAGGCGGAATTACGGGGCGTTCGACGCCGCGCATTCGGTTTACGCCACCGCCACCCCACTATGTTCCGAGGATAGTTGTATTTGGCGTCGGTCTCGACTGCCGTCTGGGTGTCGTGTAGTAGGGCGAATGAAGACCATCAGGTTGGTCTTGACCTTAGGTCGCTGCGATTTCGAAACAGTGCTCCGACGACCGGCAGGCTGCCTAAAATGCAAGCCGTCTTCAATCAGACCGCCAAGCACCAGAATGCCGCCGTCTTCAACGATTACCGTTGTTTCGATGATGCGCTCGTTGGTCACCAAGTCCGCGGCGCCGCTTGTCGCCGCTCAGGCTCGAAATTTCCTGTGATATCTTCAGGAGTACGGCGCCGCCTTCATTGATCTGTGGAGTAATCTCGCTCTGACCATCTTCGTTCGCGTCGAACGAAGCAGTTGCACTTACTGCATTTGAGAACGAGCCGGTCAAGAACGGCACTTCTTTACCGACGTTGATGCTGGCTTCTTCGTTGTCGGTCGTGATGGTTTGGTGTGGAAATTATGTTGGTGTCAGCATCGCCTTCAAGTGCGTTCAGGATGGCGGCGAAACTGGTGCCGCGATCGCTGATCCGCCCGACCCCCGTTGTTTACCAATAATGCGTCAGCACTCGTCGGTGTATCGCCGCCCAGCAAGCCGCCAGATCGACAGGATCCGCTACCGGCATTCGAAAAGCGTGTGGCGCCCACGAGGCGCTCGCTGCCATGCCCATCGATGGCCCAGGCCGCGCAGTCCGACGCCTCGCTCCGCTGCTCAGCGACCACGGCCTTCGACCAACGCCTGTGCGCGCCGGGTGGGCGATCAAGGGTTGCATTAGCGATCGCATCATCTTTGGCGGTGCGTTCATGATTAATCATCGGCTTTGCCGATGCCCAAAGTTGTCGCAACTCCCGATGATCTGGAGGCGCTGCCCGGGGAGTGCCGGCTTGCTGTGCGAAATGCTGCTGCAGCTTGCCAGATAGTTCGGCACGCACCCGGCTGACTGTGGTGTGTCGCTGCTGTCTTCGGAAGGGTGTGTCAAAGACGGGCAATCAGCGCCCGCAAGCGCAATCGGGGCCCCGCTGTTCGAGCATCGGGCAACGAGGCTGGTGGTCACGGGCATGCCGTCCGTGCGCGGTGTTTGGGTTAGTGCTGTCAGGCCCCCGGACCATGATGCGGATGCGTGTGATAAAGACACGACTTCAATGTCTTCGTCGTTTGACTGGTCAATGTGCCGATCTATGCTGATGATGCGTGCTACTAATTGTGTGTGTGAAATTATCAGACGTCGAGTGGGGGTGCGCGGGAAGACGCCCGTACTGCGGAATCAGCCGAAGTATGGGAACCAGTTGGGCGGCCGCCCCTGTTGCACCTGTATTACCTGAGTGACTACATGTCATCGGCACCGGCACCCTTGCTCGGACAGGAGCCGGATAATTGGCGAGCACTGGCATTAGGCAGGATTTTGACGAACCTCCTACGTACTGCTACGTAGCCATGCACTTCGAGATTGAATGCTTCGTAAAAACTGCCGGGGGGGTTGCCGACAGCATCGTTACTTTGGCGTCACTCCACTCAATCAGGAAGTTTTTGCCCGTCACTTTCCCGAGATCGTATCTTTGTAATTGGGCCGTGTGACAGTAAGTGTCGGGCTTGTGTGCGGACAGGCGCTCAGTGCCAGCAACAACAGACCAACGGTCCGCCACCCTCTGCCGCGTCCGCTGACTTTGTTCAAACTAGTCCCTATTGGTCGTTGAGTTGTAGCTGATTGGTATTCAGTACCAGCGTTTGTGGCTGGCCGTTGCGTTCAACGGTTACCGATACCTGTTCGGCTGTACCCAAATTCTGGAATATTTGCATGGCTCGTCCGGCGCTGCCGCACCGTCGATGTCTTTTAATCAGGTCACCGTCGGGTACCAAGCGCGGAAACCGCCGCCGGTCTGGGGTACAGACTCATAGCCGTCGGTCAACGAAATACGGTGTCGTGTCGAATGACGTCGGCCAGCTTGGTCATCTGCGTCACATTTTGAATGCTTTGCGTGTCGTCCTCAAGCGCCTCCCTGGTTAACGGCGGCGACGTTTTCGCCGGCTCCGCGGTGCAAGAAATTCTTTCGGCAACTTGAGGACTTCAAGTGCGCCACTTCGATTGAGAACCGACGCGGTCAGTAGGAACCGCATGGAGCGTAGCTCCCGGCGCCACCGTATCCCCGAATGGCTTTTTCTCTTCGTTGCGGTTGTCGGAGATAATGGCGGATAGAGTCAGCTTTCAGCCGGAGCGATGGTGCCTTTCAGGATCAAACTAAGGTTGGTCTCTGCAAGGTCTTGCGTCTCTAACCCGCGAACGGGGGCCTGCTCTGCATTCGCTTCCCCAAACAGGTGATTAGTTGGACGTCAGCCGATTGGGCGCCTTCGCGCTGTTACACTGATGGCAGGGGCCGTACATGTTCGGGTCGCGGTACCGGTGCGGAACCAGCAACCAAAATCAGATGCGGAATGCGAGCAATACCACGATCAGCACGAATGCGAGCCAACGTGACGTCGCCATGTAGAACAGGTGCTGTCTAAGTTTGCTGAAATCGGACCCACTTTGCATTCAATGTCATAACCGGTATCGGGGCGCTGCGTTCCGGGAAGGCGGGCGTGTTTGCCTCCCAGATATAAACGCAAGCCGGGTGATGATACGGTTTAAAACCAGCCGCTAACAAGCCCGCGACCAAATACTATATGGCGCAAGTATATATCGTCACTTGTTCATACTTGTAAGAAGCAGAACCCCGGCGGCTCAGAGTGGCGCTAATGACGAATTTTGCGACCCAGGGTTTAAGTACGCCGGGAACGGCCCAATACAAACGCCTATCCGGATTACCGGGTCATGAACAGGTGCCCGGGCCGCCAATCAACCACTTAACAATGAAGTCTGCACGATAGAATGGACCGAGAACGACGACCCTTCACCGTTGCACGATGATGACCTCGCGGTCGAAGAGCTTCGCGACCTGAAATCAAGCAGCCACCGTTGTACTGCGTCCTGCTACTTAACGACGACTACACACCAGTGCAGTTCGTTGTCGAGTTCTGGAATCGGTGTTCAGGATGGAACGGACGGCGGCGACAAGGGTCATGTTAGAAGCAGGGGTGTTTGCGGCGTTTTTACTTACGAGATTGCCGAGAGCGAAAGTTGCGCAGGTAGTGAGTATCGCGCAGCAGCAACAGCATCCTTTGTTGTGTACGATGGAAGGCGTCGATTTTTTCCGAGGTTGGGCGCTCGAACTAAAACGAAATAAACACACAATGCTAAGCAGTGAACTGGGGTTTTCCTCAACGAAGCGTTCCAAAACGCGCGTGACAAGAGGCATGAATTCATGACCGTCGAACATTTGCTTCTGGCATTGCTCGACATTCCACGTGTGCATGAGATTCTTAAAGCATGCGATTCCAAGCTGATGGCGCGACAGTTAAATCGGACGAAGCGACGCCACGCGTGAGGATGGCGACGACGAGAATGACGTGCAACCAACGCCTGGGTTTCCAGCGAGTCCTGGGCCCCGTTTTTCATGTGCAGTCCAGTGGAAAGAAAGAAGTCCACCGCAGCAATGCGGGCAGCCGCCATTCAGTGAGAAGCAGTCGCAGGCTGTGTACTTTCTTGCGCTGCAGAATATTTTCGCGGCTCGATGTCGTCAATTATATTCGACGGCATGCCAAGCGTTCCCGGCGAGGGCAGCGGTGAGCAACAAGAAACACTGTCCATGCGGACGAATCGAGCGCACTAAGTACGCGACCAACCTATCTCAGCGGGCTATCGAGGTAAGATCGATCCTTTGATCGGCCGCGATTCGGAAATTGAGACCGTGCAGATTCTCTGCCGCCGTCGTAAAATCGCTGTACGTCGGCGATGCCGGCGTGGGCAAGCAACTGCGCTGGCAGGAGGTCTGGCGCGCATGATTTACCGAAGAGCGCGTACCTGAGAGAGCACGATATACGCGTTCTGGACCTGGGCTCATTGATTGCCGGCACCAAGTACCGCGGCGACTAGAAAAGACGAAAGCGGTGCTGTCCGAAATCAAAACATACCGTGCCATACTCTTTATCGACGAGATAGGACACGGCTGTATTCGGCGCCGGCCGCGGCCTCCGGCGGTGTCATGGACGGTGTCGAACAGCCGGTGCTCGCGAACGGTGAACTGCGCTGTATAGGTTCAACGACATGCGAAGTACCGCGGATCTTCGAATCCCACGCGCTTCTGCGTGTTCCGCTTTCAGATCGGACGTGCCTGTTGGCGATTTTGACGGACTTGAAATCGCGCTTCGAAGAGCATTATGGCTAACTATCAGGATTCAGCCGAGGGGGCCTGGCCGCTGAGTCTAGCCGCGAAACACATTAGTTGATACCGGTCGCGGATAAAGCCATCGATGTGATCAGTGCCGGTTGCAGCGGAAGAGAGTCGCGAGAGCGAAGTTACGGTGACGTTGGTGAACTCGTGGCCAACATGATGATCCAGCCAAGAGTGTATCAGCATCCGATAGGGTTGTGTATGTTTGGAGCGTGATTTGAAGTTGTCGATATTTTGGTCTAGGACAGGGCCATCGATGCGCTTAGTCTGCAATCTAGTTTCCGGTTTGGGTGAGGAGGAAAAGCCGATTGGTTCGTTCCTGTTCGCCGTGCACGGGTGTGAAAAAACCAGGCCGTGGACCCGGGCGTGGAGCTCATCCGTTTGACATGTCCGAGTACATGGAGCGGCACACCGTGTCACTGTTTTCCGATCGGTGCACCACCGGGCTACGTGGGGTTTTCGACCAGGGTGGCTTGCTGACAGGCGGTCAACAAGAACCCGCACGTGGTTGCGTTGCTGGATGAAATCGAAAAGGGGCACCGGGAAGTGTTCACCGATCACGGCACGTTGACAAGACATGTTCTGGTTATGACTACCGAACCCCGCTGGCGCGCAGGGAAGTGACAGGCGGGCCATGGAGTTTCGCACCTCAGGATCACTCGAACAGATGATCAATACAAGGCCTTCACCGAACCCACCATGCCATCATTCAGTTTGCCTCCCTCGAGCGTTCGGTCACCGGGTGGGTCGACAAACGCTCGTAGAGCTGGAAGCGAAGCTGAGCGCAACAGATGTAACGCTTGAGTCGACTGCATGCGCGCGGATCGCCGAGCGTGGCTATGACCCGAAAAAGGGGGCGCGGCCGATGGCGAGGGTTATCCAGGAGCACATCAAGCGGCCTGTTGTTGGCCCCCATCGGCCGAAGGTGGCCATGTTCGGGTGGCAGTCGACGCAGACAAGCTGGTGAAGCGAACCGGCAGTGAACTGGAGCATCTGCCAGAAGCGGATACGTGAGAGTAATTGGATCAGAGGCGTAGATCCAGGCGTCCGCTGATAAGAGCTTGGGTGATTGCCGGGCTCTTTTGTTATTCGGGCTGTGGTAGAATCATCCGGCCTTTGCTGAGGCTCGTAGTCCATCGTGTTGGGGTCACTTTGTCGCTGGTTAGTATGCGAATGTAGTTTTTTTCCGTTGCCGGAGATGTGCGCGGTCACATGGTGCTTCTGCAGCTCAACACGAACGCTTTCGTGTTCGGGCAGTGTTTCGGTCACAACGCCTTCCATCTGAAGCGCTCTTGCTTTTCCTGAAGTTCTATGTCTCTGGTAATTCGGGCTCGCTGATTGTGAAACGTTGCCGCTATTCGGCAATGCGGCATCTGTCACTTTTTTCAGGCCGAAATCAGGCCGGGCAGACAGGGACGGGGCTGTTGGCAGGCCATGCTGCCGTGGCTCGCAGGCAACATCCAGCAAAGTGCGGAACTCGGGGCGGCTGTACGAGTGTGAGGCAAGGTGGCTGGATACGACCTGGGGAATTTCAGCAGCGAATTCCCGTCGTTCATGGTATAAAATGTGAGCATGGCCACCTTGAATGCGTTCTCGCTTTCCCGCAGAATATTCGATTCGCCAAAAATAACCGCCGATTGCCAGGCCGTACAGTCCGCCGCTAACCAATCGCCCTGCCATTCCACACTTCGATTGAATGTGCCCAGCCCTCTCGCCAGCGCCTGGTAGGCGCCAGACATAGCCTCTGTGATCCAGGTGCCGTGCTGCCCCATACGCTGTCCCGCACAGCCCGAGAGAACCCTCGCGAAGGCGGAATTGAAACGAATCTCAAACGAGGAAGGTTGACCAGCGGTGTAGCCTCCCGGGGAATATGGACGGAGACGAGAGCGCGGACCACCAGGAGCCGCTCCGTCGTACCAGGAAAAACGCCCGGTGTCGATAGGCGTACAGAAGCGGCTCGCGAGCAGGTCGCCACCGGCTGCGAGTAGGCTGTTGGGCTCTTTACAGGCGCTCTCGATGTTCGGGAACGCCTCGACAGGATCGTTCGCGGCCAGCCAGCGAATACCGGGCGTGTTGCCTTCGCTCATGGGCTTCCCGGTCGAGCGACTGGCGAAAGGCTGGCTCGACATCGTCAATGTAACTGTCGACGTGCGCCTGTTCCTGCTGCAGATAGGACCTGCGCAACGGCAGCGAAAGAACCGATCGGTGCGCAAGCCAGTGAGCCGACCAGGTGCGACTGATTTTGCGCTCACCCTGGGTGCCCGGTTCAAACCGTTGAGGCCCTGTGTCTCGATCCGAATAGTCGATGCCCTGGTAGAGCAAGTCTCAAAACGAGGGCAGTGTCGTCCACGCCTCCCCAATAGCGCCCGTACAGTCGTCCTCAACCGCAGCGGCCGCGATAGCTTGGTCTTGCTGAATAGCGAGAATGACCGGCGGCAAGCTGGCGGCGACACGCATGAAAACGAGGTTGTAATAGGGCATGCCACCGCGGATCAGAAACGTGCGACTGATCAGTTCGTACACAGTCGCCCATAGTTCTGCGGAAAACTTACTGTGGATTCCTGTTCGCAGCAGATCCGGGCCGATCACGCGCGGTTTCGGCGTTTGCGGGAGTGACCGGTCAGGAACGAAAGTTCTGGTAATTGCGGTTGTCTGCCAGAAACGGAACTGCTTGCGCAAGGCTTTATGTGAGGGAGAACCACAGTCGTCTTCGTGCGGACCAGGCCGCAGCGAGAGAACACAGCGTTCTTTGGCAAAGAGCGAGACCCGCTCAAGCACGTGCGCGGGGCTGAATCAGCGACTTCCGCCAGGCACAGACCAGCGGCGTGAACGGAACCGCAGAAACGGAAGCTTGGGGGTCCAGGCCCGCCTGACTGTATGCGCGTGCCCACGCCCAATCAAAGACAAATCTCGCCGAATGAATGGGTCTTCTCATAATAATAGCATGGCGCCACGAGCTGGCCGTCAGATCACGCATGAGCGGCATGGCTGCCAGCCGGTGGCTGAGAGACGCACGCCGTTTTCTTCGCAGTGAAAAGCGTGTTGCAGAAACGGTAGTCGTGACGATTCAGCCGGTTCCATGCATCAGCATCAACCTCCTGCAGTCGCTCGACGCATTCTCGATCGGCATCGTCGGACCTTCTGGTCGTGCGTCCGGCCTTCCGCTCAGGCCGCGGCAGCGCCGGTAGCGGCGGGTTCCGTTCGTTCGAGGATTTTTCCGCATCCACATGTACCGCGCCTGCGGATGGCTTGCCTGTAACGATCCGCGACATCGCCGGCAGCGACGTGCTCGATGTGCTCGCCCGCAGGTGCGTAGATGTAGCCATTACGCATGTCGAGTGTTCGGTGAACAACGCGGTATTCGGTTTGTGGCCAATAGCAATAAACAACCGGCTCAGTTACGAACGGAGCATCGGCGTCCGTGCTGCGGACACGCAAACCGATACCGCGTCGTCACCGAGCACTTCATCGACAACGTGATTCCACAGCAGCTCTCGTCTTTCCTCGAACAGTTTGTCCTGCAGGATTTTCTCCGCCGGCGCAATGTGTCGCGACGATGGACCAGAGTCACTTTCTCCGCAGTATTCGGCTTCCTCGGACGGCTTGTTCGGCGCCGCCAACCACCGCGACCTGCTGATTGCGGTAGAAGCGTCGGGACTGAGAGGCCGCTGCCTTTTGAAATCCTTCGGACGGCAGTCCGAAGTACATGGCAGTGGCGCCCGTGGCGATAATCAGCGCATCGGCTGTGTAGCTGCGTAATTACCTTCCAGCAGAAAGGGGCGCACGCTGAGAATCGCGTTGTGGATATGGTCATTGATGATTTCGGTGTTGTAGCGTTCAACATGTTGCAACATGTGCTGCATCAAGTTCGGCCTCGCAGGCCTTTAAATCGCCCGGCCAGTTATTCGATATTCGGTAGTCGTCATCAACTGACCGCCTTGTTCGATGCCGGTAATGGATCGGGTACGGCGCGCGCCGAGAGCCTGCCGGGCCGGAGCCCAGTATAGGATGCTGAACGTCTGGATTTGCTCATGTATACTTCGCCTGGTTCGTGCCTGACGGCGCACGTCGTGTTATCCGAAGATCAGAGAGTGCGTTCGTTGCGGCGGGATTCAAGTCTGTTCGTGGAAGCGACACCGCGTGTCGCCAGTCGCCAGTGTAGGCAAAAGCGGATCGGCGGGCAAGTCGAGCGAGTGTGCATGGGTGGCCGGATTCGAACCGCCAGGCAGAACGCGACTTCGTCACGAGGGTGTACTAGAATCAGGTCCTTGTCTTTGATATATCGCAAATTACCTTAATACTGGCACGACCCAGTCAAGCTGCCCGTACGGATAGCGGCACCCTCCCATCAAAAGCTTCGCACTTTGCGCGAAGGCGCCCTTTACGTATTCGGGGCATTCGCACGCATCTGTGGTTTGCCCGCTTCACTTACGATTTCTGCTGATCCGAGTCTGTGGAAGTGAACAAAGCCGCCGATCAGGTGAGCAACGGTGTCGGCCGGGTCGGGGCGTACCGGGGACTTGCGGCGTCCGGCGTACCTGTTCACCCTGATGAATCTCAGGATCGCTGGAATCGCGAGCAACGCACGCAACAGGAGCTGAACCCGGCGGATGTCGCGTTGCGAATGCGGCGTTGCACCTTTTTGGGTTTTCGTCAGTCCGCAGGGGCAGTCGGTCAGGTTATTCTCGAATGTAATGAAGCTGTGGGCGCCAGCACGCTCCTGTTTTTCCTCTGGATGGCAGCGATTGTCCTGGGGGTTTCCTGGCTGAAGATCATGGACCGCATAGGCCGCGCATGCCTCGACTGTTGGCATGCTGCTCAAGCGCGTTTGGGTGCCATTCGGGACGAAGGGAAGAAACAAAGTGGCCCGTCAGGATGTCTTCAAGGCTGAGCAGAGGTGCCACTGCGCAATCGTAAGCGCTGCCCCGGCGCATCGAGCCGGGTGACGGCCGGACCCAGCGAACGTGCGGAAACAGCGTCCTACATCCGCCGGATGCGGGCGAGTCGCCAACCGCACCGCAGAGCCGGCTATTCCAAGGAATTGTCGCGACTGGTCGTCAGAAGACTTCGAATCAGTAATTTCCGTCTCGCCAGGCCCGATCTTGCTACCCGCTGGGTGTGAAATCCAGTCAGATATCCAACCTGGCGAAAGACGGCGCGCTCACTGTCTGTCGTCAGTGTTCGCGTGGTCGAGTTTCCCCGGAAAATCCTATATCGGGCTGGAATAGCGAACGAGAACCGGGAAATCGTCTCGCTGGGTGAGATTCTAAAGTCGAAGGCCTACGATCTGACACGGCCTCGCCGAAGGCCGGCGCTCGGCAAGGAACATAGGGCTGTTGTTGCGGATCTGTTCAACAGCCCCGCACTTGTGGATGACCGGCGCGGAAGCGCAATCAACGCCATGGTCTTGAGTCTGTTGGCAAAAGCTCAGCCGCAGGACCGTTCGGGCGATCATGGTCGATCCGAAAATGCTCGAGCTGTTCGGTCTACGAAGCGATCCGGATTCCGCGCGGTCGTAACCGACGAAAAAAGCCGCTGAATGCATTGCGTTGGTGCCGTGGCGGAAATGGACGAACGGCGGCCTCGGGCGTGCCAAACATCGGCGGCTACAACCGAAGGCTCAAAGATGTATCGTGCAGGTAAGCCGATCAAAGTTCCCCACGATCATGCCGCCGCGGCTGGAGGATGACGAAAAAAGCGGATATGACCGCTATTGCCATTTATCGTCATCATCATCGACGAGCTGGCCGACATGATGATGGTAGTGGGCAAGAAGGTGGAAGAGTTGATTGCCCGCCTTGCACAAAAGGCGCACGTGCCGGCGACTCAGCGGCCGTCCGTTCATGTATTCACCGGCCTGATCAAGAAACATACCGTCACGTATCGCTTTCCAGGTGTCGGCGAAAGTGGATTCACGGACGATTCTTGGATCAAATGGGGCGCGGAACACTTCCGTGGGCCACGGTGACATGCCGGATTCGCTGTGACTGTCTCACTGCCCACGCGGGGTCCATGGCGCGTTTGTCATATGTGTCGTTAAACATCTGAAGAAAAGTGGCCAACCGCGCTATATCGATGAAATTCTTGAAGGCCCGTCGGGTGCAGGACTGGCCGGCTACGGGATGCCGGGGCATTCAGCGACAGGATGTATCTACGATCAGGCGGTACAAATCGTTATGGAAAACCCGTAACGCATCAATTTCGGCGTACAGCGCGACTGAAGATCGGTTACAACCGCGCGCGCATGTGGAAACTATGGACAGGCGGGTCTGGTCGGTCCGCGGCACGAACGGTACCCGCGAAATATTGGTGCCCAAGGAACGAAAGAGTAATGGCACGGATACGGGTCTGGGTGAGACCTGTGTTTCGAGCAGCGCGGCACGCAACGTCCTATCGCTCCGTCATGTTGGGCCTGATGCGTCCGGCGAGCTGCCCGCCGTCCTGCACTTTGTTGACGACATGGGCCGCTCTGCCACGTTCGAGCAAACGCTGGTTGACGTCATGGACAACGTGGTCGAAGAGTCTGAGGGTACGGTTGAACGCAGGACCGGGTTCGCGGACGTACACTGCGCCGGTCGGTTGCGGATGGACTCAATATCTGGAGTTACTGACGCCATGTACCGTGACGGGTAAAACCGCAAGCGGAAGTACTCAGCAATACGCCGGCCAGGCCGCTGGGTGGTGGCGGTGACGTCTTTAACGACTTTACGTTGGTGGACAGCTTTAGCGATCGTGGACATGTTGAGATGAACGCCGGCCACCAGTGACGGTGGATTCGAAACGGTTGATCTTGGTTTTCAGGGACGGCATTCTGTCGCGAATGATTTTTCTTGCATGCAATTCAGAGCAATTGATTGCCCTTTTCACAGTTTGAGGTCAGAACCTGTGCTCTCGGCGGAAACTTGTTGCGACCTTTGAGGTTCCCACGACTTCGACCTGGTCGGCGAACCGTTGACTTCGGCCATCGCTCTGAATAGTGCTGCCGTTACGTCACAATGCTTTTGGCGGTTCGCCGGCGCAATTATTGTGGTCGTGTTGCTTGCAACGATGGCGCCTACCGTCGTGTTCGGATGTGTGGCAGTGGCACTCACATGATAAGTGGGGCGCATTTCATTGCTTTTTCTTTCGCGGTGTGGTTCAGTGGGCAGTACGCACGACGATTCGCAGTGGAAACTCGGACCGTCACTTCTGGCGTTCGCGCTTTGATCGAGGTGTGTCAGTACGCCAGCGGATACGGATCTTGCGGCGGACTTTGTCGAATCGGCCCGATGCTTGCGAGCCGGCGGCTGGAGTCTGCGCCTGAAGATTGGCTTCGCGTTCGAAATCGGCGGGTGCTCGATGGCTGATTTATTTACAGCGACGATAGCGAGACCGCTTGCGGACCGCTGCGTCCAACTGGCTACGGCAACACCTGCTGGGCCGAGGGGATGCTGTGTCCGATGAATTCGGGAACCTGTGACAGGGTTGCGGCGTATCGTTGTCATCAACGGATTCACACTTTATCGGCTTGTCGGCCGTGATGGCCGAGTCAAAGACATCCGGGCTGCAGTAGCTGAAGCACGCGAACACCGCGCACAAGACCAGCGACGCACGGGGCGCCGTTCGACGAGGTGCATCGCTTCAACAAGTCACAGCAGGATGCTTTTCTGCCGTTTGTCGAGGACGGCATGTTATCGGCGACCGACCGAGAACCCTTTGTTCGAACTGAAAGCAACGCGCTGTTGTCCCGCGCTCGGGTCATGTTCTGACGGATTGTGGCGCCTAGTGATTGCAACCCGGCTCGGTATGACAGAGTTGAGTCAAGCACCAGGCGTGTCTGCAAGCACAGACTGGAGAGCACAGGCGGGCGTTGAATCTGCTTGAGATCGCAACCGATCTTTCGGCTCCCCAGGGCCGGGGCCGATCAACCACCCTGGCTCGCGAGATGGCGGCGGGTGGTCGTCGCTTCGACAAGGCAGGGAGCATTTTTGGCCCAGAAATCAACTGCCGGGTTCAGCCCCCGATGCGTCTTTGTACTGGATGACCCCATGCTGGATGGCGGTTGTGAGCCTCTTGTACATCGGCTCGCGAACCCCGGGCTGTATAGCCAGCGAAAGACATTGGAAACGCAAGACCTGTGCGCTTTGCGCATCCGAAGTGGTCGGCTCGGCAGCCGGAGGTGGCGTTGGCTCAGGCAGTCTTTTTCCGGCCTGCGGCGGCGAAGCAATGTGTGATGACACGGCTTCGAAGAGTGTGCCCGGCCGACGTGGAGGAGTTCGGTACGCTGGATGTACCCAATAAGCTGCGCAATGCGCCAACAGCGCTGATGAAGGAACTCGGCTACGGCAAAGCGTATCGTTATGCTGCAGGGATGAAAGCCGATGGTTTGCCGCGGCTGGTGAGCGTGATTCCGGGACGACATGCCGGACCGTACGTATTATCATCCGGTCCCCGCGGGCTTGAGGCCAAAATCGGCGAAAAGCTCCGCGATCTCGCTGAGCGACGCGGTCACAAGCGCGACCCGGCGGATAGCGACGAACCCTGAATACACGACTACCGAGCGTCAGATCGATCCGAAGCGTCAGTCCAGCGATGGACGTCAGGCCGAACCTCACGTTTGATGCTGGCGCGTACCTGACGAGTCGGAACGCAAAGAATTGCAGAGGAAAGCGTGCGCAAGGAAATGGAATGCGAGCGCAAGCAGATTGGCCAGGGAAAGTGAAAAGGGAGGATGCAGCTCCGCTGCTGGAAGCGGTCAAGGATCTCGGGACAAAGCTGGATACGCCGGGTTGCAGATTAGCCCGCAGACTCGGACAGGACATTGAATCGAGTCGCCTGACCAACTGCTCATGTTCTGATGGCAAAGGTAAGCGACAATCAGGAAGTCTGTGCCGGGCGAGCCGCCCGCGATGGACTAAGCCTCGCGATCAGGTGGAGCTTGGCAGTCGCTCTGCTGGATTTCGATATGACTGCAGGCATTTCAGGCGCGCGTTTTTCAGCGCGGCCCTGTTACTGCAGCGCGCACTGATTCAGTTCATGCGGACTACACCACCGAACACGGTTACGAGGAAACCTACGTTCCCTACCTCGTACAGGATGCTTCGTCGGGTACGATGCCAAATTCGAGGCCGATCTGTTCAGACGGAAGCTGTATACCACCTGATTCCAACGGCTGAGTCTTCCGTTAACCAATATGGCCCGTGACAGCATCATTGACGCGCAGGATCCTGCCGCGTCGGTTCGTTGCACATACGCCGTGTTTTCGCTCGGAAGCGGGTTCATACGAAACGCGCGGGCACCATTTTGATACAACACCAGTTTGAGAAAGTCGAACCAATCACCAGGCCTGCCGATTCCGAACCGCGCTGATGAACTCACGGTCTGGAAGCAGCACCCGTAACGCTTGGGGCTTGCCTATCGGGTTGTTGTTCTGTGTGCCGGCGATATTGGCTTTGGCTCGCGGAAGACATTCGATATTGAGGTTCGGTTGCCGGGCCAGGAGTGCTATCGGACACGTAATAAAAATTTTGGCGATTTCCAGGCATGCTGCATGCCGCGCTGGCGGAATCCTGAGACAGGAAAGCTGGAATCGCTGCACACATTGACGGTTTAAATACGTGTGGTCGCGCACTCGTTGTGATTATGGAGAATTATCAGAATGCCGACGGGGAAACTTCCGTGCCGGACGCATTGAAGCTGTATATGGCAGGAATCGAAACCCGAGGCTCGGCTACTTTCCGGATAGTCTTTCAGTCGATGAAGGCCTGCTGCCACCGGTCTTCTGCGCGTCGACTTCCGCCGGTTCCGTGGCCGGATGGAATAGCCCTCGATGACCGTCAATTCAGTCTGCGCTTCTTTGCTTGTGCTGATGTTCTTCAGGATGAACGACGGTGATCGGGCCGCAGCCAGCGGTTCAAGCGGTGCCAGACCCAGGCGCATGGGCGGCAAGAAGATATCGATATGCGGCCTTTGAGTTGCGTGTCGTCATGCCAGTCGAACGGCCCGCCGATAAACGGTCGGAATCGTCATTGTAATCGAATCTATATCGGTTATGGCGGCCCATACCACCTCCTCAGGTGTCGCAATGAGCACAAGGTCATCTCGCGGTACCTGCGAGTGACGTGTTCGGGGTGATGCATGATGCGAGTGCGGTCGTCGTCCAGTGGTGCCGATGGGGGCGGAGTGAGTCTGTTTTCGGAGAAGACAGATGGGATCGCGTTGCGGAAACGGAATCTCCTTTCGGCGCGAAACTCACGCTCAATGGCAAAATTTAGGTCGCTCAGTACGTATAACGGCGCTCGATGTGCAGAATGCGAACCCGTAGTTCGAAGTCCAGCGACGAGTTGCCGAGCTTTCCCACGGAATCGCGCCCGCGGTGCGCATGCGCCGTTCCTTTCTAGTGCTCGGAAGCAACGCGTTCGAGAATTTGTTTGACCTTCTCTGTATCGCTGCCATAGGCAACGCCCACGCGCACCAGAAGGTGGCCTTGCGGTTGCGTAGCACCCAGTCGCGACCCGAGACCAGGGAGTTCGGCACGAGGACGTTTCGATTTCTCTCCAAATTCCATTCTGAACGAATCCTTCGGTGTCTCCCACCGAGATACGAATAGGGACGTTCGAAAAGGAGGATCAAACCCGACACGAACCGTTGGCAATTTCCTGCATGCCAAAGCCAATGCCGAGTGCGAGTGCGCCACCGACGATGGCAAGGCCGCCGAAAGATCGACCCCGGCCATGGTAAGGCCGATCAATGCCGCCAGAATGAAACCGACGTAGCCGATCAGAAGCACTGTTCGCGGGCACCCCGTTCGTACGCGCAGCGAGCGCTTGGTCTATCGACTTTTTGATCCAGCCAAGCAGAACGATCACGCCGGCAAATACCAGAATGCCGCCAATGATATTCAATGGGACCAGTTGAATCTGGCCCACGGTGTAACCGACCTCAATTCGGTTGAGCAACTGATCAAGCGTAGTGCCGGATTCGTCCCACACGTAAATCAGGTAGACCGTGAAGCTCAGCCAGAAGACCAGGTCGGCCACTAACGGACCGAAGAGCCGTCTTTGCGAACACCCAGGTTGCGGCGAGTTGTCCGCCCGGTGAACTTTGTTCCTGATCAGGTAGAAATGCCTGATAGACGGTGCCACAGGAGGATCGCAGTACCGGCCAATGCGGTGCGAGCGGCACCGTGGGCGGCCAAGCGGCAAGATTCTGGTAACCCAGCAAGAGGGTGACGATGCTGGTGAGGCGTGAGAGTGCACAGATGCTGCACAGCCCTGGAATTGGTGCCGCAGTCCGGGAATCGGACCGATATAGGCAGATATCAGTGACGTTCGTGACCAGGAAAATCATTGATGCGGCCACCGAGGACCTCGGGTCACGAGTTCCCAAAACGATAAACCGAACCCAAGAACAGAAAAAAAGCGCAGACGCAGGCAAGGTGACGGCGATGGGGAATCAGCTCGCACACGCCGTTGGTGGGGACAGTGGTCCTGTCGCCCAGTCAATGACGGTACAGCCGAGTCCAAATAGATGCAGCCGCGACGTGGAGCCACCAGCAAATCACCGAGAACAAAACCAGCAGCAGGACGAGGCCTTCCAAAATATCGTGAGCGAGCCAAGCAGCGGGGTGGGGAACAAGTACTTCATTGAACATATGTGTAGGGTGGTGCAACAAGAGACCCAGTGCTGCCGCAGGTGACCAGCATCCACAGGAATTCAGCCGGCGTTAATCCGTTGGGTATGTTTGAGCGACCGGCAGCGCGGCGGCCAGGGCAAGCAGAGTCCGCTTCGGTTCTCAGAGGAAATGGCCTCTGAGCGCCGCCAACCGAACGGACTCTGTCTTTGCCCTGGCCGCCGCGCTGCCGGCACGGCTGGCAGCAACCCCGGCCAGGTTGCGCGGAGCCGTTGCACTCGACGTTACCGACGGATTAACGCCGGCTGATTTGCTCTGGATGCTGGTCACCTGTGGTGTGCTGGCGGCAGCACTGGGTCTCATTTGCGCCACCGCTTTACGGTCTGGTTCGAGGCTGGCGGCGGTCACGCGGCAGAGCCGCAAATGAAGTACTTGTTCCCCAAGCCGCTGGCTCAGTACTCACCAATGTCGCTGGAAGGCCTCGTCCTGCTGCTGGTTTTGTTTCTGGGAATTCAAAACGCCAGCTTTGATTTGCTGGCGGTTCTGGATCAGCGGCCGCTGTCCCGTGATTTGGACGGCTGTACCGTCATTGTCATTTCCGGCGACATAACAAGTGCTCCCGTTACCAACAGGCCGACTTCCTGATCACATGCCCACTTCGCCGGCGTTCTGCGCTTTTTTCAGCAAACGCCAACTTCAAACTTTTCTACGTTGTTCTGGAAACCAACTCGTTATCCATTCGCCGGGAGCACCGAGACCAGAGGGTTTGGCCATCAACGACTTCCTGGTCAACCACGTCACCAACGCAGCCTGCGCCTACACCCGTTATTCGCACTGGCGAACCATTGGCGCTGTGCACTCTGTGGCACTCTCACGCTTTTCGCCAGCATCGTCGCCCTCTTGCTGGGTTACCGGAATCTTGCCGGTTTCGTGATCCACGGTGCCACTCGCACCGCATTGGCGCTGATGGTGCTGTGGATCCTCCTGTGGCTCGTCTATCAGGCATTTACCTACCTGATGCAGAACGATTCACCGGGCGCAATTCGCTTTCGCCGCAACCTGGGTGTTCGCAAAGACGGCTCTCGCTCGGGCCTCGGCTTTATGCAGTTAGTGGCCGACCTGGTCCTCTGGCTGAGCTTCACGGTCTACCTGATTTACGTGTGGGACGAATCCGGCACTACGCTTGATCAGTTGCTCAACCGAATTGAGGTCGGTTACACCGTGGGCCAGATTCAACTGGTCCCATTGAATATCATTGGCGGCATTCTGGTATTTGCCGGCGTGATCGTTCTGCTTGGCTGGATCAAACGCTGGATAGACCAACGCTGGCTGCAGCATATCGTCGCCGAACGGGGTGCCCGCGAAGCGGTCATTACTCTGATCGGCTACGTCGGTTTCATTCTGGCGGCATTGATCGGCCTTACCATGGCCGGGGTCAATCTTGGCGGCCTTGCCATCGTCAGTGGCGCACTCGCACTCGGCATTGGCTTTGGCATGCAGGAAATTGCCAACAACTTCGTGTCGGGTTTGATCCTCCTTTTCGAACGTCCTATTCGTGCCGGTGACTTTATCTCGGTGGGAGACACCGAAGGATTCGTTCGCAGAATCCGAATTCGAGCAACCGAGATAGAAACGCAGGGACAATCGAAACGTCCTCGTGCCGAACTCCGAGTGGTCTCCGGGCGGGTCACAAACTGGGTGCTACGCGACCCGCAAGGCCGCCTTCTGGTGCGCGTGGGCGTTGCCTATGGCAGCGATACAGAGAAAGGTCAAACAAATTCTCGAACGCGTTG
This sequence comes from Woeseia sp. D3-10, assembly GCF_055809415.1. Lineage (NCBI taxonomy): Bacteria > Pseudomonadati > Pseudomonadota > Gammaproteobacteria > Woeseiales > Woeseiaceae > Woeseia > Woeseia sp. D3-10. The sequence goes on from NZ_JBVVTW010000007.1 coordinate 26,328, forward strand.
CTTCCGAGCACTCAGAAGTCATTACCGACGGCCGTGCCCCCGCACCGCGGGCGCTATTCATGAACTTCGGCGACTCGTCGCTGGACTTCGAACTACGGGTTCGCATTCTGCGTATCGAGCGCCGTTATACCGTACTGAGCGACCTAAATTTTGCCATTGATCGTGAGTTTCGCGCCGAAGGTGTGGAAATTCCGTTTCCGCAACGCGATCTGCATATTGTGTCTTCTCCGAAAACAGACTCCGCTCCGCCCCCATCGGCACCACTGGACGACGACCAGACTATTCGCACTCGCATCATGCATCACCCCGAACACGTCACTCGCAGTTTGCGCGATGACCTTGTGCTCATTGCAACACCTGAGGAGGTATGGGCCGCCATAACCGATATAGATTCGATTACAAAGTGGCTTGCCCGCGAAGGCAGTTTCCGACCGTTTATCGGCGGGCCGTTCGAATTGGCATTGCATGACGACACGCAACTCAAAGGCCGTATCGATATCTTCTTGCCGCCAAGACGCATGCGCCTGGTACTGGCGCCGCGGGAAGACGAAGAACCGCTGGCTAGCGGCCCGATCACCGTCGATTTCATCCTGAAAGACATCAGCACAAGCAAAGAAGCGCAGACTGAATTGACGGTCATCGAGGCTGGGATACCCGCCACGGAAGACTGGCAAATGGATTACCGACGCGCAGAAGACCGGTGGCAGCAGGCCTTCATCGAGCTGAAAGACTACTTATCCGGAAAGTAGCCGAGCCTCAGACTGAGACGGTTTCGATTCCTGCCATATACGGCTTCAATGCGTCCGGCACAGAAATACTGCCGTCGGCATTCTGATAATTCTCCATAATCGCAACGAGTGCGCGACCAGCAGCAACGCCTGAACCGTTCAATGTGTGCAGCAATTCCGGTTTGCCTGTCTCAGGATTCCGCCAGCGCGCCTGCATGCGGCGTGCCTGGAAATCGCCAAAACTGCTGCATGACGAAATTTCCCGATAGCGCTCCTGGCCCGGCAACCAAACCTCAATATCGAATGTCTTCCGCGAGCCAAAGCCAATATCGCCGGCACACAGAACAACAACCCGATAGGCAAGCCCCAAGCGTTGCAGGATACTTTCGGCGTGGCCCGTGAGTTCATCCAGCGCACTGTCGGAATCGGCAGGCCTGGTGAATTGCACCAGTTCGACTTTCTCAAACTGGTGTTGTCGAATCATGCCACGCGTGTCTTTGCCGTATGAACCCGCTTCCGAGCGAAAACACGGCGTATGTGCAACGAACCGACGCGGCAGTTCCTGCGCGTCAATGATGCTGTCACGGGCCATATTGGTTAACGGAACTTCAGCCGTTGGAATCAGGTAGTACGGCGTTTCCGTTTCCGTCTTGAACAGATCGGCCTCGAATTCGGGCAATTGCCCGGTACCCAACAAAGCGTCCGCCTGTACGAGGTAGGGAACGTAGGTTTCCTCGTAACCGTGTTCGGTCGTGTGCACATCCAGCATGAACTGAATCAGTGCGCGCTGCAGTCGTGCCAACGGGCCGCGCAATATTGAAAAACGCGCACCTGAAATGCCTGCAGCAGTATCGAAATCCAGCAGACACGGACTGCGTGTCCAAGCTCCACATGATCGCGAGGCTTGAAGCTCCATCGCGGGCGGCTCACCCCAGCGGCGGACTTCCTGATTGTCGCTTTCCTCTTTGCCATCAGGAACGTCGGCGTGCAGTAAGTTGGGCAACCCGAGTTCAATGTCCTGCAACTGCTGCAGCACAATCTGCAACCGGCTGTCTGCGGTATCCAGCTTTGTCCCGAGATCCTTGACCGCTTCCAGCAGCGGAGTTGCATCCTCCCCTTTCGCTTTTGCCTGGCCAATCTGCTTTGCGCTCGCATTCCGTTCGTTGCGCAGCGCTTCTACCTGAACCTGCAATTCTTTGCGTTCCGACTCCAGTGTCAGGTACGCGCCAGCATCGAACGTAAAGCCTCGGCGGGCAAGATTGGCAGCAACATCATCGCTGGACTGACGCAGAATTTTCGGATCGATCATGATCGACGCTCGGTAGTCGTGTATTCAGGGTTCGTCGCTATCCGCCGGGTCGCGCTTGTGGCGCGCGTTTCGCTCAGCGAGATCGCGGAGCTTTTCGCCAATTTTGGCCTCAAGCCCGCGGGGGACCGGATGATAATACGTACGGTCCGGCATGTCGTCCGGAAAATAGCGCTCACCAGCCGCGAAACCGTCGGCTTCATCCTGAGCATAACGATACGCTTTGCCGTAGCCGAGTTCCTTCATCAGCGCTGTTGGCGCATTGCGCAGCTTATTGGGTACATCCAGCGTACCGAACTCCTCCACGTCGGCCGCAGCTGCTTTCGAAGCCGTGTAGACCGCGTTGCTCTTCGCCGCACAGGCCAGAAAAATGACTGCCTGAGCCAACGCCAGTTCGCCTTCAGGGCTGCCGAGCCGATCAACCACTTCCCAGGCATCGAGCGTAATACGCAAAGCGCGCGGGTCTGCGTTGCCAATGTCTTCGCTGGCTATACGGACCAGTCGGCGAGCGATGTACAAGGGCTCGCAACCGCCATCCAGCATGCGGGTCATCCAGTACAAAGACGCATCGGGGGCTGAACCCCGCACTGATTTGTGCAAGGCCGAAATCTGATCATAAAAATGCTCGCCCTGCTTGTCGAAGCGACGACGACCACCCGCCGCGATCTCGCGAGCCAGGGTGGTTGTGATCAGCCCCGCCCCTTCATCGGGCTCGATAAGATCGGTTGCGATCTCAAGCAGATTCAACGCCCGCCTGGCATCTCCGTCTGCTGCTTGCAGAAGCAGTTCACGCGCCTCATCTTCAATACTGAACTCTGTCATACCGAGCCGGGTTGCAATGTCACCTAGCGCACGATTCCAGAATCCCGCTCGAGGGCTTCCGTGTCCAGCGACTTCAGAACATAGACCCGAGCGCGGGACAACAGCGCGTTCGTCGAGTTCGAACGAAGGGTTCTCGGTCGTCGCCCCGATAAAGGTCAGCGTGCCGTCCTCGACAAAACGGGAGACAAGCATCCTGCTGTGACTTGTTGAAGCGATGCACCTCATCGAGAAACAGCACCGTGCGTCGCTGGTACTGTGCGCGGTGTTCGCGTGCTTCAGCTACTGCAGCCCGGATGTCTTTGACTCCGGCCATCACGGCCGACAAGCCGATAAAGCGTGAATCCGTTGATGCAGCAACGATACGCGCCAACGTAGTCTTGCCTGTTCCTGGCGGCACCTCCAAAATCATCGAATGCACGCGGCCGGAACGGATGACCTTTTGCAGAGGTTTGCCCTCGCCCAGCAGGTGTTGCTGCCCGTAGTAGTCATCGAGGCCGGTTGGACGCAGCCGGTCCGCAAGCGGTCTGCCGCTATCGTCGCTCATGGAGTCAAATAAATCAGCCATCAACGACCCGCCCAATTTCGAAACGCGAAGCCAATCTTCAAGGCGCAGACTCCAGCCGCCAACACCTGTCCAGGCGAGCATCAGGCCGACAACAATACCGACAAAGTCCGCCGCAAGATCCAGCCACTCGGCGCTCCGGTATCCGCTGGCGTACTGCACACACCTCGATCAAAGCGCCGAACGCCAGAAGTGACAGTCCGAGTTTCCAGTACGATCGTCGTGCGTACTGCCCACTGAACCACACCGCGAGGAAAAAGAAGGCAATGAAATGCGCCCACTTGTCGTGTGATGCCACTTGCTTGAGCCGCACGTCGAACACGACGGTAGGCGCCATCGTTGCAAGCAACACGACCAGCAGAATAATTGCGCCGGCGAACCGCCAACGACTTGTGTGACGTAACGGCAGCACTATTGGTCAGCGATGGCCGAAGTCAACGGTTCGCCGACCAGGTCGACGTCGTCGGGAACCTCAAAGGTAAACATTTCCGCCGAGACAGGTTCATTGACCTCAACATTGAAAAGGGCAATCAACGTGCTCTGACCGAGTGCATCAAGAAAAATCATTCGCGACAGAATGCCGTCCTGAAAACCAAGATCGACGCTTTCGAATCCACCGTCACTGGTGGCCGGCGTTAATCTCAACCAGTCGACTCCACGATCGCTAAAGCTGTCCACCAACGTAAAGTCGTTAAAGACGTCACCGCCACCACCCAGCAGTACGGCCGGCGTATCGCCGAGTACTTCCGCTTGCGGTTTTACCGTCACTTGCGCCAAATCGGCGTCGTAACTCCAGATATTGAGTCCATCCGCAACCAACAGTTGCTCGTACGGCGCAGTGTACGTCCAGCGAAACCGTCCTGGCCGACTCAGTTCAACCGTACCCTCAGACTCTTCGACCACGTTGTCGTCAGCGTCAACCAGCGTTTGCTCGAACGTGGCAGACAGCGTCTGCATGTCGTCAACAAAGTGGCGCAGCAGGGCTTCACCGTTCAGCGGTTCAGCGGCCGACGCGATCGACGGAGCGATAAACAGTGCGCTGCACAACAGTGCTCGAAACGCAGTTCTCACCCAGACCCGTATCCGTGCCATTACTCTTTCGAACCCTGGGGCACCAATATTTCGCGGGTACCGTTGGATTGCAGCGGGACTCCGACCAGACCCGCCTGCTCCATAGTTTCCACCATGCGCGCCGCGCGGTTGTAACCGATCTTCAGTCGGCGCTGTACGCCGGAAATTGATGCCTTACGGGTTTCCATAACGATTTGTACCGCCTGATCGTAGAGCAGCGTCCTGTTCACCATCACTGGAATCCCCCTGGATCCCGTCGACAGCGGGCGAGTCCTGCACTTTGACCCGACGGGCCTTCAAGAATTTCATCGATATAGCGCGGTTGGCCACTTTTCTTCAGATGTTTAACGACCGCGTGCACTTCGTGATCGGCCACAAACGCGCCATGGACCCGCGTGGGCAGTGACGTCCCCGGCGGCAAATACAGCATGTCACCGTGGCCCAGCAAATGTTCCGCGCCCATTTGATCAAGAATCGTCCGTGCAATCGACTTTCGCCGACACCTGGAAAGCGATACGTGACGGTATGTTTGCTTTGATCAGGCCGGTGATTACGTCAACGGACGGCCGCTGAGTCGCCAGCAGCATGTGGATACCGGATGCGCGCGCCTTTTGTGCAAGGCGGGCAATCAACTCTTCCACCTTCTTGCCGACTACCATCATCATGTCGGCCAGCTCGTCGATGATGATGACGATAAATGGCAATGGCGTCAGCGTCGGGTGCTCCCAGACTTTTTCGTCATCCTCCAGCCGCGGCGGCATGATCGTGGGATCTTTGATCGGCTTACCTGCCGCGATTGCGTCTTTGACCTTGCGGTTGTAGCCGCCAATGTTGCGCACACCAAGGGCCGCCATCAGCCGATAACGTCGGTCCATTTCCACCACGCACCAACGCAATGCGTTCGCGGCTTCTTTCATGTCGGTTACGACCGGCGTGAGCAAATGCGGAATACCTTCGTAGACCGACAGCTCGAGCATTTTCGGATCGACCATGATCAGCCGAACGTGCTCCGGCTGAGCTTTGTACAACAGACTCAAGACCATGGCGTTGATTGCGACCGACTTGCCCGCACCGGTCGTGCCTGCAATCAGCAAGTGCGGCATGCGCGACAGATCCGCAACAACGGAATGGCCGCCTATGTCTTTGCCGAGCGCCAGAGTCAACGGCGAGGCCATGTCATCGTAGGCCTTCGACTTCAGAATCTCACCCAGCGAGACGATTTCCCGGTTCTCGTTCGGTATTTCCAGCCCGATATAGGATTTTCCGGGAATGACTTCGACCACGCGAACACTGACGACTGACAGTGAGCGCGCCAGATCTTTCGCCAGGTTGGATATCTGACTGGATTTCACACCCGGTGCCGGGTCCAGTTCGAAGCGGGTGATGATCGGGCCTGGCGAGACGGAAATTACCTCAACCTGAATACCGAAGTCTTTCAGCTTCAACTCGACCAGTCGCGACATCGCCTCGAGCGATTCCTTGGAATAGCCGGCTTTCTGCGGTGCCGGGTCGTCCAGCAATGACAACGGTGGCAACTCGCCGGCATCCGGCGGATCGAACAGCGGCACCTGGCGCTCTTTCTCCGCACGTTCGCTGGGTTCGGCCGTGGGCATAACCGGCTCGATGCGCGGCGGCGTACGATTCGCAGTGCGCTTCTGCTCAGCCTTGAAGACATCCTGACGGGCCGCTTGTTTGCGCCTTCCTTCCGCCCGGTCCCGAATGGCACCCAAACGCGCTTGAGCAGCATCCCAACCATCGAGGCATGCGCGGCCTATGCGGTCCATGATCTTCAGCCAGGAAACGCCCAGGAAGAGCGAAATCGCTGCCATCCAGAGGAAAAACAGGAGCGTGCTGGCGCCCAGCAGCTTCATTACCGATTCGAGACCACCGCCAATAACCTGACCGACTATGCCCCCTGCGGACTGACGAAAACCCAAGGATGAAAAGTGCAACGTCGCCAGACCACAGCTGGTCACCAGCGTGGCAATGAAGCCGCCGACTCGCAACGCGACATCCGCCCGGGTCAGCTCCTGTTGCGTGCGTTGCTCGCGATAGATCATCCAGCCGATGTAGAACACCATCAGGGTGAACAGGTACGCCGGACGCCCAAACAACGTGAACAGCAAGTCCGCGAGGTACGCCCCGACCCGGCCGACACCGTTGCTCACCTGATCGGCACTGCTGGCTTGCCACAGACTCGGATCGGCGGAATCGTAAGTAAACAGGGCAAACCACAGAATCAGTGCGAATGCCCCGAATACGTAAAGGGCGCCTTCGCGCAAAGTGCGAACGACGTGATCGGAGAGTGCGCTATCCGTACGGGCAGCTTGACTGGGTCGTGCCATATTAAGGTAATTTGCGATATATCAAAGACAAGGACCTGATTCTAGTACACCTGAGTGACGAGGTCGCGTTGTACGCTTGGCAGACGAATCCGGGCCACCCATCGCGGCCACCCTACTCGCTCAACTTTGCCCGCCGAATCGCTTTTGCCTACACTGGCGACTACGGCGACACGCGGTGTCGCTTCCACGAACAGACTTGAATCCCGCCGCAACGAACGCACTCTTCTGATCTTCGGATAACACGACGTGCGCCGTCAGGCACGAACCAGGCGAAGTATACATGAGCAAATCCAGACATTGCCGCGTCCTCATACTGGGCTCCGGCCCGGCAGGCTATTCAGCGGCCGTTTACGCGGCGCGCGCAAATCTCAATCCGGTGATCATTACCGGCATCGAACAAGGCGGTCAGTTGATGACGACTACCGATGTCGATAACTGGCCGGGCGATGTTGAAGGCCTGCAAGGCCCGGACCTGATGCAGCGCATGTTGCAACATGTTGAACGCTACAACACCGAAATCATCAATGACCATATCCACAACGCCGATCTCAGCGTGCGCCCCTTTCTGCTGGAAGGTGATTACGGCAGCTACACAGCCGATGCGCTGATTATCGCCACGGGCGCCACTGCCATGTACCTCGGACTGCCGTCCGAAGAAGCATTCAAGGGCCGCGGCGTCTCTGCCTGCGCAACCTGCGACGGCTTTTTCTACCGCAATCAGCAGGTCGCGGTGGTTGGCGGCGGCAATACAGCCGTCGAGGAAGCCCTTTATCTCAGCAATATTGCGGAGAAAGTGACTCTGGTCCATCGTCGCGACACATTGCGCGCGGAGAAAATCCTGCAGGACAAACTGTTCAAGAAGGCGGAAGAAGGCAAGATTGAGCTGCTGTGGAATCACGTTGTCGATGAAGTGCTCGGTGACGACGCCGGTGTTACCGGTTTGCGTGTCCGCAGCACGGACGCCGATGCTGCAACCCGTGACCTGACTCTGACCGGGGTGTTTATTGCTATTGGCCACAAACCGAATACCGCGTTGTTCACCGAACAGCTCGACATGCGTAATGGCTACATCGTTATTAAATCGGGCCTGCAGGGCGGAGCAACGGAAACCAGCATCGACGGCGTATTCGCTGCCGGCGATGTCGCGGATCAAGTGTACAGGCAAGCCATCACATCGGCAGGCGCCGGCTGCATGGCCGCACTGGATGCGGAAAAATACCTCGACGAACAAACGGAACCCGCCGCTACCGGCGCTGCCGCGGCCTGAGCGGAAGGCCGGACGCACGACCAGAAGGTCCAACAATGCCGATCGAGATCGTCGAGCGACTGCAGGAGGTTGATGCTGATGCATGGAACCGGCTGAATCGTCACGACTACCCGTTTCTGCAACACGCCTTTCTGGTCGCTGCCGAAGAAACGGCGTGCGTCTCTCCAGCCACCGGCTGGCAGCCATGCCACCTGCTCATGCGTGATACTGACGGCCAGCTCGTCGGCGCCATGCTCCTGTATGAGAAGACCCATTCATTCGGCGAGTTTGTCTTTGATTGGGCGTGGGCACGCGCATACAGTCAGGCGGGCCTGGACTACTACCCCAAGCTCGTTTCTGCGGTTCCGTTCACGCCGGCTGGGAGTTCGCGCTTGCTGTGCCTGGCGGAAGTCGCTGATTCAGCCCCGCGCGCGCTGCTTGAGCGGGCTCTCGCTCTTGCCAAAGAACGCTGTGTCTCTTCGCTGCACGTGCAGTTCCCGCACGAAGACGAACTGCCTGTTCTGCAGCAGGCTGGACTGAAGCTGCGCAAGGATTGCCAGTTTCATTGGCACAACCGCAATTACCAGACTTTTGACGATTTCCTCACCCAGTTCAGCTCCCGCAAACGCAAAAAAGTTCGCCGTGATCGGCGTGCTGTCTGCGAACAGGGAATTCGCTTTCAACGTCTGCACGGTAACGAGATTTCCGCAGAACTATGGGCGACTGTGTACGAACTGATCAGTCGCACGTTTCTGATCCGCGGTGGCATGCCCTATTACAACCTCGATTTTTTCATGCGTGTCGCCGCCAGCTTGCCGGCCAGTATTATGGTCATTCTCGCTATTCAGCAAGACCAAGCTATCGCGGCCGCTGTCTTTTTCGTCGGTAAGAACACTTTGTACGGGCGCTATTGGGGCAGCGACGGACAACACGATGCCCTGCATTTTGAGACTTGCTACTACCAGGGCATCGACTATTGCATCGAGCACGGCCTGCAACATTTTGAACCGGGCACTCAGGGTGAGCACAAAATCAGTCGCGGCTTTTTACCGACCAGCACCTGGTCGGCTCACTGGCTTGCGCACGATCAGTTCTTCGCTGCCGTTGGCCAGTATCTGCAGCAGGAACAGGCGCACGTCGACAGTTACATTGACGATGTCGAGGCCCACAGCCCTTACCGCCAGTCGCTCGACCGGGAACCCCAGTGAGCGAAGGCAACACGCCCGGTATTCGCTGGCTGGCCGCGAACGATCCTGTCGAGGCGTTCCCCAACATCGAGAGCGCCTGTAAAGAGCCCGACGGCCTACTCGCAGCCGGTGGCGACCTGTCCGGCGAGCGGCTTCTGTACGCCTATCGACACGGCATTTTTCCCTGGTACGACGAGCAGCAGCCTATCCTGTGGTGGTCCCCGGACCCGCGCTGCGTCCTCCGCCCCGGCCATTTCCATATTGCCCGGAGGCTACGCCGCTGGCTGCAAACCTGTCCGTTTGAGATTCGTTTCAATTCCGCCTTCGCCGAGGTTCTCTCGGGCTGTGCGGGACAGCGTATGGGGCAGCACGGCACCTGGATCACAGAGGCTATGTCTGGCGCCTACCAGGCGCTGCATGACAAGGGCTGGGCACATTCAATCGAAGTGTGGAATGGCAAGGCATTGGTAGGCGGACTGTACGGCCTGGCAATCGGGCGGGTATTTTTCGGCGAATCGATGTTCTCCCGGGAAAGCAACGCATCCAAGGTGGCCATGCTCGCGTTATGCCGTGAACTGGAACGACGGGAATTCGCTGTACTGGACTGCCAGGTCGTATCCAGCCACCTGCTCACGCTCGGCGCTGAAACCGTGAGCCGCCCCGAGTTCCGCACTTTGCTGGATGTTGCCTGCGAGCCACGCACGGCGCTGGACACCCTGCCGACCACCCCAATTGCTGCTACCAGCCTGATTTCGGCCTGAAAACGTGACAGATGCCGCATTGCAATAGCGGCGACGTTTCTGCACAATGCGCGAGCCCGAATTACCAGAGACATAGAACTTGGCGAAGGAAGAAGCACTTCAGATGGAAGGCGTTGTGACCGAAACGCTGCCCAACACGACGTTTCGTGTTGAGCTGCAGAACGGCCATATCGTGACCGCGCACATCTCCGGCAAGATGCGAAAAAACTACATTCGCATACTGACCGGCGACAAAGTGACCGTGGAATTGACTCCGTACGACCTCAGCAAAGGCCGGATCGTCTACCGCGGCCGATAACAAAAGAGCCCGGCAATCGCCGAGCTCTTATCAGCAGACGCCCTGAGTCTGCGCCCTCTAATCCAATTACTCTCACGTATCCGCTTCTGGCAGATGCTCCAGTTCGCGACGTGCCGGTTCCGCTTTCAAGACCAGCTTGTCTGCGTCGACTGCCACCCGAACATGGCCACCTTCGGCCAATGAGCCGAACAACAGCTCTTCAGCCAACGGCCGCTTGATGTGCTCCTGGATAACCCTCGCCATCGGCCGCGCACCCATTTTCGGGTCATAGCCACGCTCAGCAATCCACGCACGGGCCGCATCATCCAACTCAAGCGTTACATTGTTTGCGCTCAGCTTCGCTTCCAGCTCTACAACCAGTTTGTCGACCACCCGGGTGACCGAACGCGCATCGAGGGAGGCAAACTGAATGATGGCATCCAGTCGGTTGCGGAATTCGGGACTGAAGGCCTTGCTGATAATCTCCGAGCCGTCAGACGAGTGATCCTGAGGTGCGAAACCCATGGCCCGCCTGCTCATTTCCTGCGCGCCGGCGTTGGTAGTCATAACCAGAACGACGTTGCGGAAATCCGCTTTGCGGCCGTTATTGTCTGTCAACGTGCCGTGATCCATGACCTGCAGGAGGAGATTGAACACTTCCGGGTGCGCCTTTTCGATTTCATCCAGCAACACAACCGCGTGCGGGTTCTTGTTGACCGCCTCTGTCAGCAAGCCACCCTGGTCGAAACCCACGTAGCCCGGTGGTGCACCAATCAGACGTGACACGGTGTGCCGCTCCATGTACTCGGACATGTCGAAACGGATGAGCTCCACGCCCAGTATCATCGCGAGCTGGCGGGTAACTTCGGTCTTGCCGACACCCGTGGGCCCGGCGAACAGGAACGAACCAATCGGCTTTTCCTCCTCACCCAAACCGGAACGCGACATTTTGATTGCAGAGCTGAGCGCATCGATGGCCGTATCCTGACCAAATATCGACAACTTCAAATCACGCTCCAACGTGCGCAAAGCATCTTTATCGGATGCTGATACACTCTTGGCTGGAATTCGTGCCATCTTGGCCACGATGTTTTCCACCAACGTCACCGTAACTTCGCTCTCGCGACTCTCTTCCGGCTGCAATCGCAAATGAGCGCCAGCTTCATCAATCACGTCGATGGCTTTATCCGGCAACTGCCGATCATTAATGTGTTTCGCGGCTAACTCAGCGGCCACCCGCAACGCTGAATCCTGATAGTTCACACCGTGATGCTCTTCGAAGCGCGATTTCAGTCCATGCAAAATCGCAACGGTTTCGTCTATGCTCGGCTCCGGCACGTCAATCTTTTGAAAGCGACGCGCCAACGCATGGTCTTTTTCGAAGATCCCGCGGTACTCCGCATAGGTCGTTGAACCTATACAGCGCAGTTCGCCGTTCGCGAGCACCGGCTTGATGAGGTTCGACGCATCCATGACACCGCCAGAAGCCGCGCCAGCGCCGATCACCGTGTGTATCTCGTCGATAAAGAGTATGGCACCAGGGTCCTGTTTGATTTCGGACAGCACCGCTTTGAGTCTTTTCTCGAAGTCGCCGCGGTACTTGGTGCCGGCAATCAATGAGCCCAGGTCCAACGCGTATATCGTGCTCTCTCGCAGGATTTCAGGTACGCGCTCTTCAGTAATCATGCGCGCCAGACCTTCTGCCAGCGCCGTCTTACCCACGCCGGCATCGCCAACGTACAGCGGATTATTTTTACGACGGCGGCAGAGAATCTGCACGGTCCGTTCAATTTCCAAATCGCGGCCGATCAAAGGATCGATCTTACCTTCGATAGCCCGCTGATTGAGGTTGGTCGCGTACTTGTCCAGTGCGCTCGATTCGGATTCCGCCTCACCATCAACGGACGGTGCCTCTTGTTGCTCACCGCTGCCCTCGCCGGGAACGCTTGGCATGCCGTGCGAAATATAATTGACGACATCGAGCCGCGAAATATTCTGCAGCGCAAGAAAGTACACAGCCTGCGACTGCTTCTCACTGAAAATGGCAACCAGCACATTGCTGCCGGTGACTTCTTTCTTTCCACTGGACTGCACATGAAAAACAGCGCGTTGCAGGACTCGCTGGAAACCCAGCGTTGGTTGCACGTCATTCTCGTCGTCGCCATCCATACGTGGCGTCGCTTCGTCGATAAAGTCCGTTAACTGTCGGCGCAAATCGGCGATATTGGAATCGCATGCTTTAAGAATCTCATGCACACGTGGAATGTCGAGCAATGCCAGAAGCAAATGTTCGACGGTCATGAATTCATGCCTCTTGTCACGCGCGTTTTGGAACGCTTCGTTGAGGCAGAACTCCAGTTCACTGCTTAGCATTGTGTGTTACCCGTTTAGTTCGAGCGCCCAAGCTCGGAAAAAATCAAACCTCTTCCATCGTACACAACAAAGGATGCTGTTGCTGCTGCGCGATGCTCGTTACCTGCGCAACTTTGGTCTCGGCAATCTCGTAAGTAAAAACGCCACAAACGCCCTGACCTTTGGTGTGTACTTCTAACATGACCCTTGTCGCCGCCGTCCGTTCCATCCTGAACACCGATTCCAGAACTCCGACAACAAACTGCATTGGTGTGTAGTCGTCGTTAAGTAGCAGGACGCGGTACAACGGTGGCTGCTTGATTTCAGGTCGCGACTCTTCGACCGCGAGGTCATCATCGTGCAACGGTGAAGGGTCGTCGTTCTCGGTAGACATATCGTGCGGACTTCATTGTTAAGTGGTTGATTGGCAGCCCGGGGCACCTGTTCATGACCCGGTAATCAGAATGCATTATATATGGGCCGTTCCCGGCGTACTTAAACCCTGGGTCGCAAAATTCGTCATTAGCGCCACTCTGACCGCCGGGCTCTGCTTCTTACAAGTACCTCAACAAGTGACGATATATACTTGCGCCATATAGGTTTTTTTGGTCGCGGGCTTGTTAGCGGCTGGTTTTAAACCGTATCATCACCCAGCTGCGTTTATATCTGGGAGGCAAACACGCCCCACCTTCCGGAACGCAGCGCCCCGAGGCACCAATACCGGTTATGACATTGAATGCAAAGTGGTCCGATTTCAGCAACTTAGACAGCGAGCGCCTGTTAGCCATGGCGACGCGCGAGTTGCCGCGTTGGCTCACATTCGTGCTGATCGTGGTGTTTGGCTGGCAACTGGCCCGTCTGATTTGGTTGCTGGTTCCCGCACCGGCTGCCGGCGACCCGATTACGGCCCCTGCCATGGCAGCTGTTAACAGCGCGAAGAGCGCCCAATCGGCTGACGTCCAACTCATCGCCGCAACGCACCTGTTTGGGGAAGCGAATGCAGAGCAGGCCCCCGTTCAGCAGGTTGAGACGCAACCCGTTGAAGACCTTGCAGAGACCAACCTTAGTTTGATCCTGAAAGGCACCATCGCTGCCGCTGAAACCGCTGACTCTATCGCCATTATCTCCGACAACCGCAACGAAGAGAAAATCTACAGCATTCGGGATACGGTGGCGCCGGGAGCTACGCTGCATGCGGTTTATACTGACCGCGTCGTTCTCAATCGAAGTGGCGCACTTGAAGTCCTCAAGTTGCCGAAAGAATTTCCTGACACTGCACCGCGGAGCCGGCGAAACGTCGCCGCCGTTAACCGGGCGACAGTGACTGAGGACGACACGCAAAGCATTCAAAATGTGGTTGCGCAGAATGTGACCAAGCTGGCCGACGTCATTCGACCGACACCGTATTTCGTTAACGGCCAGCAACAGGGCTATCGTGTGTACCCCGGGCGAGACCGGCGGCAGTTTGCCGCACTTGGTCTCCGACCGGGTGACCTGATTAAAGACATCGACGGTGCGGCACTTACCGATCCGCAACAAGCCATGCAAATATTCCAGAATTTGGGTACAGCCGAACAGGTATCGGTAACCGTTGAACGCAACGGCCAGCCACAAACGCTGGTACTGAATACCAATCAGCTACAACTCGACGACCAATAGGGACTAGTTTGAACAAAGTCAGCATAAAAACGTTGGCGCAAGGGTGGCGGACCGTTGGTCTGTTGTTGCTGGCGCTGAGCGCCCTGTCCGCTGGCACAAGCCCAACAGCCTACTATCACGCCCAATTACAAAGATGCCGATCTCCGACAAATCGTCGAAGCCGTCGGGGAAGTGACGGGCAAAAACTTCCTGATTGATCCGCGAGTTGACGCCAAAGTAACGATGCTGTCGGCAACCCCCATGTCCCCGGCCGCTTTTTACGAAGCATTTCTTTCGATACTCGAAGTGCATGGCTACGTAGCCATACCGTCAGAGGGCCTCATCAAAATCCTGCCTAATGCCAGTGCTCGCCAGTATCCCGGCTTCCTGTCCGGCGAGGGTGCCGGTGCCGATGACATAGTGACTCAGGTAATACAGGTGCAAAACGTGGGCGCCGCCCAACTGGTTCCCATACTTCGGCCGTTGATTCCGCAGTACGGGCATCTTGCCGCGCACCCCGGCTCGAACATGCTGATAATTTCGGACCGCGCGGGCAACGTAGCGCGCATGATCAGCATCATCCGGCGCATTGACCAGTCAAACGACGAAGACATTGAAGTGGTGTCTTTATCACACGCATCCGCATCAGAGATCGTCCGGGTACTGACGGCGCTAACCCAAACACCGCGCACGGACGGCATGCCCGTGACCACCAGCCTCGTTGCCGATGCTCGAACTAACAGCGTATTGATCGGCGGCGACCGCAGCGAACGATTGCGCTTGCGGGCGCTGATTGCCCATCTTGACACACCCTTGGAAGACGGCGGCGACACACAAGTCAGGTACTTGCGGTACGCCGATGCCGAGGAACTATCTGGCAAGCTGCAGCAGCATTTCGCACAGCAACTTGCCGCAACCGGCGCTGCCCAGGGCAGCGCCTCCAGTTCGTCGGAAGTCAGCGTTTGGGCCGATGCGCAAACCAATGCACTAATCATGAACGCACCGCCAAAGATGATGCGATCGCTAATGCAAATTGTTGATCGCCTGGATATCCGGCGCGCACAGGTGTTGGTCGAAGCCATCATCGTTGAGGTAACGGCTGACAAGGCATCGGAGCTCGGCGTCACCTGGGCCATCGATGGCAGTGGCAGCAACAGCCTCGTGGGCGCCACACGCTTTTCGAATGCCGGTAGCAATATCGTCAATCTGGCCGGACTGCTGGGCGGCGACACACCGACGAGTGCTGACGGCATTATTGGTGAAGGTATTACGACGGGGGTCGGGCGGATCAGCGATCGCGGCACCAGTTTCGCCGCCATCCTGAACGCACTTGAAGGCGATGCTGACACCAACATAATTTCCACACCAACGATCGTCACGACCGACAACGAAGAAGCCAGCATCAACGTCGGTAAAGAAGTGCCGTTCTTGACCGGCTCGTTCTCAAATACCGGTACAGGCAGTGGCGGCGGGGTAAATCCGTTCCAGACCATTCAACGCGAACAAATCGGCGTCAAGCTGACGATTACTCCACAGATCAATGAAGGCAGCGCCGTACTCCTGAAGATATCACAGGAAATTTCGAGCCTGAGCGAAACGGCGACAGCCGGCGCCGCGGACTTGGTGACCAACGAGCGCATCATCGAAACAACGGTAATCGTTGAAGACGGCGGCATTCTGGTGCTTGGCGGTCTGATTGAAGACAGCTTGCGCGAGAACACCCAGCGTGTGCCGATTTTAGGCAGCCTGCCGGTCGTCGGAGCACTGTTTCGAAATCGCAGCGTTAGTAAGGTCAAGACCAACCTGATGGTCTTCATTCGGCCTAAAATACTGCGCGACAGCACCCAGACGGCAGTCGAGACCGACGCCAAATACAACTATATTCGGAACATCCAGTCGGGTGGCGGTGGCGTAAACCAAATGCGCGGCGTCGAACGCCCCGTAATTCCGCCTCTTGAAAGCTACGACCGGCCGGTACCGGTTGACGAATCGTCTGACAACGATTCGCAAGACTGATAAGCACACGATGGAAGAAAGACCGGAACTGTTTCTGGAAGAAGACATCGCCGCGGTAGTCGAACCTGCCCTGCCGCAGGTTGGCGATCTCAAGATTCTGCCCTTCTCCTTCGCGAAGCGACACGGCGTTCTTATTCAGTCCGATGAAGGCGACACGCTCCAGGCGGCCTACCGTGCTGGCGCAACGCCTACCAGCATTGCCGAAGCTCGACGGTTCGCTGGCAAGAAGCTGCGATTGACGAGAGTGACACCGGCCGCTTTCGACACGTTGCTGCAACAAACCTACGAGCAAGGCAGTCACAAAGCCATGCAAATGGTCGGCGACCTCGATGACCACACCGATTTATTGCGGGTGGCACAGGAACTGCCGGAACCTTCGGACTTGCTCGAGAGCGACGATGACGCGCCGATTATCCGCTTCATCAACGCCGTGCTTACCGAAGCCGTCAAAGAAAACGCCTCTGACGTGCACATTGAACCTTATGAGAACCGCTTGGGCGTGCGCTTCAGGGTTGATGGCGTGTTGCAGGAAATCCTGCAAACTCGTCGCGCCCTGGCACCACTCGTGGTTTCCCGAATCAAGGTCATGTCGAAACTCGATATTGCCGAAAAACGCCTGCCACAAGACGGACGCATATCGTTGCGTATCGCAGGGCGCGCGGTCGACGTTCGCGTGTCCACCATGCCCTCGGGACACGGTGAACGAGTGGTGCTACGACTACTCGACAAACAGGCAGGTCGACTGAACCTGAAGTCACTGGGCATGGCGAGTGAATCGCTGAATTTGATGGACGATCTGATTCACAAGCCTCACGGCATTATTCTTGTTACCGGCCCGACCGGTTCAGGCAAGACCACCACGCTATACGCTGCACTGGAACGAATTAACGACAACAGTCGCAACATCATGACCGTTGAAGACCCGATAGAGTACTTCATCGATGGCATAGGCCAGTCACAGGTCAATACCAAAGTTGACATGACCTTCGCGCGGGGCTTGCGTGCGATCCTTCGGCAGGATCCCGACGTCGTCATGGTTGGCGAAATTCGTGATCTGGAGACAGCGGAAATTGCTGTTCAGGCCAGTCTTACCGGGCACCTGGTCTTGTCCACATTGCATACCAACACGGCCGTCGGCGCCGTAACCCGTCTGCGCGATATGGGTGTCGAACCGTTTCTGCTTTCGTCCAGTCTCATCGGAGTTATTGCGCAACGACTGGTCCGCGTGCTGGATCCGAAAACCAAAACGCCGTACACCGCCCGTGAGTACGAATGTTCGACGCTGAATTTTGACCCGGCTGAACCACCGACCTTGTACCGGCCGGGCGTTGAGGCCAGCGCTGGCTATCATGGCCGTACCGGCATTTACGAAGTCATCGGCGTCGATGACGCTATGCGTACCATGATTCACGACGGCGCAAGCGAGCAGCAACTCGAAAAGCACGCACGAACCATGACACCGAGTATTCGCGATGACGGTCGTCGACGGGTACTGGATGGCGAGACAACACTCGAAGAAGTTCTGCGCGTCACCCGCGCAGACTAGCAAGGCCGGAACAGACTAATGGGTGCATTCGAGTTCGTCGCCATCGACAAGACCGGAAAGGAGTCCAAAGGCCTCCTCGAAGGCGACACGCCGAAACATGTCCGGCAACTGCTGCGCGACAAGCAACTGCTGCCGGTCAAGGTAACGGAGATCGCGTCCAAGACGGACAAGAAAACCCGTACGCCAGGAATACGTCGCGGCATCTCCGCACCGGACCTTGCGTTACTCACCCGCCAGCTCGCTACACTGGCACAATCCGGATTGCCGCTGGAGGAAGCGTTACTGGCAGTCAGTCAGCAGAGCGAAACGCCGCGCATCAAGAGTATCTTGCTGGGTGTGCGCGCGCGTGTCATGGAAGGGCACACGCTGGCGGACGGGCTCAGCGATTTCCCGCAGGCGTTTCCCGAGTTGTACCGGGCTACGGTGTCTGCCGGCGAGCAATCCGGCCATCTCGACGCCGTGCTTGAGAGGCTGGCTGAATTCACCGAATCCCGCCAGGTCCTGCAACAGCAAGTCCGCAATGCGCTTATTTATCCCATCGCGTTGTTCGTCACAGCGGTTGCCATCATCAGCTTTATGCTCGCCTACGTAGTGCCGAAGGTCGTCTATGTCTTCGAAAGCTACGACCAGCAATTGCCGTTACTAACCAGAATCATGATTGCGACCAGCGACTTTCTGCGGGATCACTGGTTTGCGCTGATCGTCGGCGTCGTCGCCACTGTTTTCGGCATTGGCAAGCTGCTGGAGAAAGAAGGTCCAAAGCGTCAGTACCACCGTGTTCTGCTGCGGCTTCCCATTATCAGCCGTCTGACTCGCGGTATAAATACTGCACGCTTTACTCAGACCCTGAGCATCCTTGCCGGTAGCGGCGTACCGATTCTGGATTCCCTGCGTATAGCCTCGCAGGTCGTGGTCAACATACCCATGCGTGAAGCCGTTGAAGAAGCGAGCCTGCGTATTCGCGAAGGCGCCATGATCAGCAAGTCTCTGGCAGCAAGCCGGGTGTTCCCGCCGATGATGACGCATTTGATCGCCAGCGGTGAAGCCAGCGGCAGACTGGAAGAGATGCTGGGGCGCGCCGCGAACAATCAGGAACGGGAGGTCGATGGCCTCATTGCGGCACTGCTGGGCATCATGCAGCCGCTGATGGTCATTATCATGGCGCTCGTGGTATTGCTCATCGTGCTCGCAATTCTCTTGCCGATCTTTGAAATCAACAACCTGATCGGGTCCTGAGCAAGCAATACGCGGCGAGTGAAATGCTTACCGACACGTATTTCACTGCTTCCGCCAGAACTGCCGAACACGATCTTGCGCGCCTCCCGCAATCCGGGTATACAGCTAATGAACGTCACCAATGTTTGGTAGCTGATGAAGTGGATTAGAGTCGAGGGGCGGATCCATGCCGGGAAAGAAACACAACAGCGACTTGGAAAACGAAGAACCGCAGAAAGCGGCTGTCGATGACGACGACGATGTCGAAGAATTCGACGGCACTGAAACGGTTGTAATGTCGAGCGACAGCTCGGATGACGATGACGACCTGGATGTTTCCATGGAAGTGAACGTCGAGAAGCTGATGGCGGAAATGGAGAAGACCGGCGTTGACGATGTCATGCGCAAGAAGGAGATTCGTCGCCGGCTTGAAGAGATCCAGGAAAGTCGCAACCTTGACGACACCTACTCTTTCGACATGTACGGCGACGACTGACAGCAGCTACGTTTCGATTAGCGGAAATCCCGCGATGTCACTGTCAGATCACCAAGTAACTCGCTGTGATCAATCAGCCGGCGGGCTATGACGTGAATCACCTTGCCCTCTATCTGCAGTTCGCCCTCCACGCCCATCAGGCGCGCATTCAACAGCACCTGCCGTTGTTGCTCTGCCGTTTTTTTCCACACAATCAGGTTCGTATGGCCTGACTCATCTTCCAGGGTGACGAACGTTACGCCACCAGCGGTACCCGGCCGTTGCTTGGTAATGACCAACCCTGCAACACGGACATGCCGACCACTCGGTATACCGGCGAGATCGCTGGACAAGAGATAGCGTGCATCAACAAGGCGCTTTCGTAACAACGCCAACGGGTGTCGGCCCAGTGTGAGTCCCAGACTCTGGTAGTCGGCCACCAGGTCCTGTCCTTCCGTGGGTTTTTTGAGCATCGCTGCCGGTTCATAGCGCTCGAGGTCAGCGAACAACGGTGTTGCAGTCTCGACACCTGCAACCGTCCAGCGCGCGCGGTGACGGTGACCATCCAGCGCGGTCAGCGCCCCCGCCGCGGCCAATGCACCTAACTCGTTGCGCTGCAAACCAACCCGCCCTGCCATGTCCTGCACGTTACGAAAAGCGGCGACCGAGCGCACTTGTGCAAGCTGACGTCCGGCCGTCTCGGGCAGGCCTTTGACCTGCCGCAAACCCAGACGCAACGCAGGCTCCCCGTTGGCGGCACACTCGAGGCTGCAATCCCAATCGCTGTTATTCACGTCCACAGGCCGAACCTCGACACCATGGCGACGCACATCCTGTATTAGTTGCGACGCGGAGTAGAAACCCATCGGCTGGCTGTTCAGCAAAGCACAGCAAAACGCGGCCGGTTCGTGGCACTTCAGCCAACAGGATACGTACACCAGCAACGCGAAACTGGCGGCATGCGACTCTGGAAAACCGTATTCACCGAAGCCCAGGATCTGCTGGAAAAGCTGCCGGGCGAAGCTCTCTTCGTAACCGCGTTCACGCATGCCATTGATTAGCTTGTCTTCGAACGGCCCGAGACCGCCACGGCGTTTCCAGGCTGCCATCGCACGGCGCAGCTGATCAGCTTCGCCCGGCGTAAACCCGGCAGCAACCACAGCGAGCTGCATCACCTGCTCCTGAAAAATCGGCACCCCGAGCGTGCGCTCCAGTACACCACGTACCTCTTCACTCGGGTAATCAACCGCTTCTTCGCCGTTTCTGCGCCGCAGGTAGGGATGCACCATGTCACCCTGAATCGGTCCGGGGCGAATGATGGCCACTTCAATGACGAGATCGTAGTAACTGCGTGGACGGAGTCGTGGCAACATCGCCATCTGCGCACGGGACTCAATCTGGAACACGCCCATCGTGTCGCCGTCACACACCATATCGTAAACGAGCGGGTCCTCCGCCGGGACACTGGCGAGTGTGTAGCGCCGCCCATCGAATTTGTGGATCAGGTCAAAGCTGCGGCGGATAGCCGTCAGCATGCCAAGACCCAGCACATCGACTTTCAGCAGGCCAAGCTCTTCCAGGTCATTTTTCTCCCACTGGATCACAGTGCGATCCGGCATCGAGGCATTTTCAACCGGCACCAGTGCGGATAACGGACCGTTCGCAATAACGAAACCACCGACATGCTGTGACAGGTGCCGGGGGAAGCCCAGCAATTGTCGCGTCAACCACAACAGCCGCCGGATCACCGGGCTGTCAGGATCGAGGCCCGCTTCACGTACGCGGCTGTCGTCAACCTCGTTGCCGTCCCACCACTGCATCGAGCGCGCCAGTCTGTCGAGCTGCAAACCGGACAAACCAAGCACCTTGCCTATATCGCGTAATGCGCTGCGTGCGCGGTAGGTAATAACGGTCGCCGCCAGTGCGGCGCGTTCACGGCCGTACTTCCTGTAGATGTACTGAATAACCTCTTCACGGCGTTCGTGTTCGAAGTCGACATCAATATCCGGCGGTTCATTACGCTCTTTGGAAATAAAACGCTCGACCAGCATCACCATGCGATCCGGGTCCACCTCCGTAATACCAAGGCAAAAACACACAGCCGAATTCGCCGCCGAACCGCGACCCTGACACAGGATGTTTCGCGAACGTGCGAATGCGACGATATCGTGCACCGTCAGGAAATAGGTTTCGTAATTGAGTTCACGAATCAAGGCAAGTTCGTGTTCGACAATGGTTGTTACCTTTGCCGGCGTACCGTCCGGCCAGCGTGTGCGCATGCCGGCTTCGGTTAGCTTGCGTAAATAGCTGGCCGGCGTTTCGTTGTCTGGCACCAGCTCTTGCGGGTATTCGTAACGCAGTTCATCCAGCGAGAAATTAACGCGTTCGGCTATACGTACACTCTCGGTCAGCAATGCGGCCGGGTAGATTCGCTTCAGCACATTGATTGGCCGCAGGTAACGCTCGCCATTGGCGTGCAGGGAAAAACCCGCATTCGCCACCGTTACCCCTTCGCGAATGGCCGTTAACGTATCCTGCAAAGCACGACGCCCGCGGCAATGCATATGGACATCACCACAGGCGACGAGCGGCAAAGTCCATTCTTTACCCACGGCCTGCAGGCTCGCCAAACGTTCCCTATCCAGGCCGTCGGCCAGCAGCTCCACCGCAATCCACAGCCGCCCGGCGAAACGCGTACAAATCCATTGATCCTCTCGAGCAAGTGACAGGCTCCGGCCCGGCAACCAGAGCAACAGACAGCCCGGCAGGCCATCAGCGAAATCGCTCGCACTTACCCGATAGTGACCTTTATCCGCGGCCCTGCGACCGCGACTGATCAAGCCGCACAGCGCGGCGTAGCCCGCACGGCTCGTAGCCAAAGCGACGAGTTGCAGTCCGCACGTCAACCGAAACTCCGCGCCGATAAGCAGCTTCTTCAGACCGTGTTTTTTTGCCGCCGTGTGCGCCCGCACTACCCCGGAGACAGAACACTCATCCGTAATCGCCAGTGCTTCGTAACCGAGTTCGGCGGCGGTTGCGACCAGTTCCTCAGGGTGCGAAGCGCCACGCAGAAAACTGAAGTTGCTGAGCGTGTGCAGTTCTGCATAAGCATTCATCAGCCGAAAAACCCGTGCACATACCAGCCACCTCCTTTGCGATCACGGAAGACCCAAAGACAGGTACCCGCCGGGCTGCTTGCCACGTAGTAATCGCGAGCAATACTGGCCTCGTCCCACCAGCCGCTTTCAATCCGTTCCGGCCCGTGTTCAAGCTGAAGCGGTCCCTGGTAACAGGGTTGACCGTGCTGCAGAGGCAAGGCTTCCGGCAATTCCAGCATCCATAACGGTCGACGCCGTAACAACGGTGCCGGCGATGGTGCTGCGCAGCGTGGCACGCGCTCCATGAGCCGTTGCCGACGCCAGGCGTAGTCCGGCCGGTGTTCGGCCACCGTATCGATACCGTGCACCGCCTGACTGCCCATACGCGCCGCCAGTCGTTCGATAAGGTGATCGATGGGCACCTCGTCATCGGGGCCTGAACTGAAACCCAGTGATGCGCTTGTCGCTGTGAGTGACTGGCCGTCAGCCGCCTGTAAACGAATCGCAATAACCCCTGCGGGTAATTCAGTCTGTTCAAAGCGGATGCTCAGCAGCTGTAGCCAGAGGGCACTGCTACGTTCCGCTCTGGCGCTGCCAAGCGTCAGCACAGTGGCCGCGTGCTGCAGATGGTAGAAACGAAAGAGCAGACGACGACTTGCCATCTGCCGCGTCAACAGAAACCGCTCTAGCTTCTGTAGCAACTGCTCACAGGCATTCAGCAACCAGGCGCGGTCATTGTGTTCACCGTCAAGATCGCAATCGGCCACGAACGATTGCGGCGCGCGAAAATGCGGACGCGGGTCCGGCAGCCTGCCCAGCGCCCGATCCAGTTCCAGCAAGCGTGCGGCGCCGAAGCGCTGAGTGAAACCGTCGCGTGGCAGACGCAGCAAATCACCGATCTGCGACAAACCCATGCCCTGCAAAGAGGCGCTCAGTTTCGCCGGCCATGCCAGGCAGGACAGCGGCAGCACACTCACCGCTCTGTTCAGCTTGTCACTGGTGACAATGCAACGCCGGCTGCCCGCCCGTGCCAGCCAGGTGGCCGCCAGTGGCGTCGGCGCAATGGCTGGTAAGGCACTGTAACCCTGCGCCTCGAGTGCCTTTACGATCTCGCTGCGCAGGCGCTTCAAACCGGCAAAAAGCCGCAGGCTGGCTTTCAGTTCCAGTAACAGCAACGATGGCGCTTCGACGACGACAAACGACGTGTAACGTTCAGCCCAGGCCGCCAGTTCCTGCAACAACTCGTGCTCACGAATAGCATCGCGTTCTTCGAGTTGCAGCTCAGGCAACAGCGCCAGTGCCGCATCTACGGACAGACCCGGATGCACACCCGCCGCCGCCGCCGTTACGCTGGCCTGCAGAATCTGCCGTATGCCCTGCCGCTCTTCAAAGACCGCGTACAGAGGCAGGTCATCAGCAACGTTCGATGACTCGAGTGGCAATCGCGGTAAATACAGGCACAGCCAGAGCTGTTCGTCAGGTGTCGTGCGCAGCAGCGGCTGGCGTTGTAACGGCGATAGCGGCGGCTCCTCCGGCAGTAACGACTGTTGCTCCGGGGTACGCGTTACAGCGGGCGTCGGGCCCGCGTCCCGCAACAGGGCGGACTTTTTACCGGCAACCGCCACGACTTAGTGCCCCGGCAGATCGGCATAGTTGTGAATGACACCCGGTACTGCCGCCGGACGTCCACCACGGCTTTTCAGAATGTGGATATCCGTGCCGCCATTGCCCTGCCGCAGCTCTATGCGCAAAGCAGCCGCCGAAGGTTCCCGCCGCGCGCGCAGGGAGCGGAAGGCAATAACCCAGCTCTTGCCCTGTTCGGCGGCAAGCTGCAGGCGACGACTCGCCGTACTGTCAAAACGATCTGACCACAACAGGACTGCGGCGCAATTACCGCAACTTAAAGCCTGCTCAGCCGCCCACAGCGCCTCGGTAGCCGCCCGTGGTTTCACGATCAGCACCCGTGACAGGTTGATGCCCCATTGCTGCAAGGCGGGCGGGTACGGCTGAAACGGCGGTGCGATCCAACTCAGCCAGCCACCGGCCTCCTGGCTGAGACGCGCCAGCGCCGGCATCAGCAGTTTCAGTTCACCGCTGCCGTACTGTTCCAGCAGGATTTCGGTCAGCGCATGCCGCGGCCAGCCACCGCCTGGCAGGTGCTCGTCAAAGCGTGGGTACCCTGTGGCGAGTCCCTGCCAGGCGCTGCCCTGTGCCCGCCCTCGCCACAGGCGCGGGCTTTGCAACAGTTTGTCGAGTGCATCGCTCATACCGGGCGTTGGCGTTCAGGTTCAGTCAGTGCAGCAACAGGCCATCGCGAATGACCCCGACCACGACGCCTTCGATGACCATCGCCTGCACATCCAGATTGACCTGGATAGGTTCAAACTCTTCGTTCTCCGGCAGCAGCCAAACCACCTTGCCATCCTGCCGGTAGCGCTTCACCGTGACCTCGTCATCGATGCGGGCGACCACGATCTGCCGGCTGCGCACTTCCGGCGTGCGGTGTACGGCAACGAGATCGCCGTCCAGAATACCCGCGTTCTTCATGCTCATGCCGTACACCCGCAGCAGGTAATGCGGCTTCGGCCGAAACAGCGCAGGGTCGATACGGTAATGCGTTTCGATGTGCTCCTCAGCCAGAATCGGGCTGCCCGCCGCAACCCGCCCAACCAGCGGCAAACCCAGCTGATCGCGCAGGGAGTCCTTGAGCTGAATACCGCGCGAAGCACCGGGCAACAAATCCAGCACCCCCTTCCTCTGCAGGGCACGAAGGTGGTCTTCAGCCGCGTTAACCGATTTAAAACCCAGCTCCCGGGCAATCTCGGCGCGTGTCGGTGGCATGCCAAATTCGGCTATAAAGTCTTGAATCATTTCAAGAATCTGTTTTTGACGGGGGGTTAACTGGTCCATCGTAGGTACCCTGTATAAATAGACAGTACCTGTGAGTATATACAGTTAATCCAAGCTTGCCAGCCCTTTTTATCCGTCAATTAATATATAAAAAATGACAAGTTTACTTTACTTTTTGACAAGCACTCTCTACAGTTTCCTCATGACAAGCAACCTTTACAACAGCGGAGCAGATCGTGAACAACAATTCCCCTACTGACGAACCCAGACAGCCTTTCTTATGCAGCTTCGGCAGTGCCAAGGATCGCCGTAATCAGTACATTTTCATGGCTTCATGCCTCGTCTGGGCAATCAGCTTTACCATGGCAAACAGCCTGCTCAGGGAGCACGCAGAACTGACACGCCCCCTGTTCACCCTCCTGCTCGCTGCGCCCAGTCTGCTGGGGATCGGTACCCTGTTCGCCTACCGGCGATTCCTGCGGCAAACCGACGAGCTGCAACGAAAAATTCAAACGGACGCTGCCGGCGTTGCACTGGCCGCGTACCTGTTACTCGCGACCGGTCACACGCTGCTCGAATCCGCTGGCCAACAGGCACCGCAGACCATGGACCTGTTTACCCCTGTCGTCCTGATCTGGTCAGCGGCGCAAATCTACGGCGCCTGGCGGTATCGCTAGACATGGCCCCTCACCGATTCGCAGAGACCAGGATGAACACAACAAGAACCCGCAAACTCCGCCGCCAGCCACTGTCTGTCACAGGCAAGCGCTGTTCCGGCCGGGCCGCAGCAACCGCATGAAGGACGGCCAGTGAAGAATCGACTGAAAATCCTGCGTGCCGAGCGAGATTGGTCACAAGCCACGCTCGCCGAGCAACTCGAAGTATCACGACAGACCATCAATGCCATTGAAACCGGCAAGTACGACCCTGGGCTGCCGCTGGCGTTTCGCATTGCACGACTGTTCGAGCAACCCATCGAAGCCATCTTTGACCCGGAGGAGTAAGAGCACTCCTCCACAACAAGCTACAATCAAGCAACCGGCCAATGCCTGCACAAGGAACCCGCATGATCGACATGACCGATCACGACCGCCGCCGCTTACTGGCGCTGATACTCGCTACAGGTGGCGCTGTCAGTACCGCACCCGCCTTAGCTGCCAGCGTCGACAATGACGACAGCAACCCACTCCTCTGGGCACTGGCCTGGCAGCAAACCGCGGCTGAATTTCAGGCACTGTGTTATCAGGCCTACAGCCTTGCGCAACTGCGGCTGAAGATCGCGCTCGCAGAACGCAGCGCCGACGACCGGCCGCTCGCGGTGATCGCCGATCTCGACAACACGGTCCTGCATGCCAACAGTTACTGGGGCTACCTCGTCAACGAAGGCCGGGATTTTTTTGATGACGCCATCTGGGATGAATGGCTGCCGGAGAACCTGATGACGGCCGTACCCGGTGCGCTCGACTTCCTGGCTTACTGCAAGCAACAAGGAGTCGAGATCTTCTACGTCACAAACCGTGATCAGGGAGAACGCACCTACGAGTACGCACTTCTGCAACTACAGGAACTCAACTTCCCTTACGCCGACAGCGATCACCTGTACGTCTTTCGCGAGACCTCCGACAAAACGCCGGCGCGTGCCTCAATCGAACAGCGTTTCGACATCGCGTTAATGCTGGGCGATAACCTGAACGATTTTCGACGCGATTACTACGTGAAGGATGTCGACGAACGCATGGCATTGATGGAACGCGATCGCGCCGACTGGGGCGACAAATTCATCTTGCTACCGAACCCGACGGATGGTCACTGGGTCCGCGCCATTTTTGGTGAATCCGAACCCATGCCCACGGATGCCAATCGTGCCCGCTTAAAGCAGGCGGCAACACGGCTGGCCTGGAACGGCCGCCACAGGTAGACCGCGGCGTTAGCTACCGCCCGCGGCCGCAATACGTGCCGATATTTCCATCTGCTGTTCCAGCCAGTTGTGTACAGCACGGCAATAGTCGCTCGACTCTACGTTGATCTCGAATATCGGCGCGTACTCCTTCAGCTTCTGATAACCGGCGCCCACCAGCTTCACGCAATACTCTGTCTCCAGCGGAATACTCTCTTCGAACTGCTTCAGCAAGAACAGCATTTCCGGACGCATTTCTTCGCTGCTGCGTGACTGAAATAACTCACAAAGATCATTGGCGAAAACGGCGATATCGCGCAATGCTGCACCTTCATCCTTGGGCCTGCCAACGGACCCCGGTGGCAAGCCGCGTACCGCGTCAATAATCGAACGCGGCAAATTCCAGGTCTTGGCAACCGCCGCACCGAGCTCCGCGTAACTAACGCCCAACACGCCACGTGAAGCCGCCATCTTGCCAAGACCTTTGTCATCTTGCAGAGCCTTGATATCCGCGTATTCATCGGGGAAGTAGTAGATAACGAGATTCTCACCCACGTTCTGGCACATACCGCAGATAAACGCTTCTTCTGCGCGCGGCAGTTTGGCGCGCTGCGCGAGATGCCGTGCGACGAGGCCACTGAAAAACGAACGCGTCAACGAATCTTTCAGCGTTGCAGAGTCACCTTTGAGGTGACCAAAAAAGGTCAGGCTGTTCGCCGTCAAGCGGATCTGCTCCACACCGAGGAACACAACTGCCTGCGAAACGCTGGTGATTTCGTTAGCGCGCGTGCCGTAAAACGCTGAGTTAACCAGCTTAAGAAGCTTGCTGGTCAAAGCAAAGTCGCGAAGAATGACGTTCGCCAGTTTGTCAGCCGAGACACGTGAGTCTTCACCGGTCATCTGATTAATATCGGACAGCGTTCGCGATACAGTCGGGAAGTCGGATTTACGCTGCATGCGCCGCAACAAGAATTCGATAGTGCTGTGGTTGGTATCCGCATTCTCTGCCAGTTCACCGAGGCCGGTTTCCTGCAGAAAAATGGAGAACGCTTCACTCATTACGCCGCAATCGGCATAGCGCCCTTCCCGGTCCCTTTCCAACGCACCTTGCAGAAAGCGAATAAACTCCACGCCGTGCGGGATGCTCTTCAACGCTTCGTAATCAACGTTCGCAGAGATGATCTGCAACTGCACCTGCTCCACCGTCATGCCTTTCATCGCATGATCGCCGGTGATCATCTGATAGAACGTGCCACCCAACGCAAACACGTCTGTCCACGGGCCCAGCGGCTTGTTCAGAAAATGCTCGGGCGCCATGTAGCGCAAGGTACCGGTTACTGTGTCGCTGGATTGATGCGTGAAATTGACGTACTGCGCCAGGCCAAAATCCATCACCCGCGGCACACTGTCACTGTCGATCAAAATGTTTCTGGGGCTGAGATCGAGATGCAAAATCTCCGACTCGTGTGCAGTTGCTAACGCTTTGAGCACTGCCGCGATGACCGGCACCGCTTCTTCAATAGTCATCTTGCCGTGTGATTTCAGCTGCTCAGCCAGTGTCGTGCCTTCCACGAATTCGAACACAAGGTAAGGATCATTGTCGTGTTTGCCCGCGTCGAAAATAGGCACGATGTTCGGGTGTTTCAGTTTGCTGGAGATACGTGCTTCGAGTGGCGTGCCATCGTCACTCAGACTGTTCAGTTCAGAACTGCTCGCGTTGAGCACTTTGATCGCAACAAAGCGATCCAATACAGGGTCCCGAGCCAGGTGTACGGCGCCTTGTGAGCCGCTGCCGATGGGACGGATGATTTCGTAACGCCCTATGCTCTGTAGTTGCTCAGTCATGTGTCTATCTGCGTCTCTGTAAGTTCTTGTTATACCGATGGCTAATCGGCCGCCGACGCGGCTGCGCTCCGCGCCTCACTCGTAAGTCTTTAGCGGCCACGGACAGGCAATCTTTAGGGGGCAAATGAGGCATTCGTGTGAAGTGCGTCACAGGTCACAAATGTCACACCAATCCTGCCGTTTCTGGTCACTTACGACCGAACTCATGATTTGCACGCTAGCGGGATGCGGCGCAAACTCAGGGCAAGCGGCGCAGACAGCCGTATCCCACAAACAAGCCGGGGGGCCCCAATGAACGACAGGATTTATGTCAAACCGACTTCAGCATTCTGGATCATCAGTAGCCTGGCACTGCTTTGGAATTTGCTGGGTGTCGCCACCTATTTGCTGCAAGTGACGGCCAGCCCGGAAGCCCTCAGTACACTGACAGAAGCCGAACGCAACTTGCGCAGCAGCATGCCGGCACTGGTTACGGGGGCAAATGCTTTCGCAGTATTCAGCGGTGCTCTCGGCGGCCTTGCACTGCTATTGCGGAAGAGTTGGGCAATTGCATTGTTCGCGCTGTCATTGCTGGCAGTCGTTGTTCAGATCGGTGCTACGTTCTTGCTCACAGACGCATTCGCTGTCCTCGGCGGACAAGCCGCTGTCTTGCCGGTAGCGATCGTACTGATTGGCATCTACCTGATCGCGTTTTCGCGCGCCGCTAAACGGCAGGGCTACCTCTTCTGAAAGTGCCTTGAAAGCGCACGGCATCGATCATCACCTGACCGACGCCGTGCGCAGTTGCAGCCTGGCTTCCTACAAACGTATCGGCAGGTTTCTCGCGCGCGTACCGGTTGCCGCAAAAATCGCGTTACCAATTGCTGGCGGCACCGGAATCAATGGCGGTTCGCCGAGACCGGTAGGCATCTCGCTGCTAGCCATAAAGCGAATGTCCAGCTCTGGCACATCGGCCATCCTGAGCGGCGTATAGGTGTTGAGATTACGCTCGTTAACCTGACCGTCTTTGAACGCCGCGCCTTCGTGCAGCGCGAGACTCACTCCCCACAATGCCGCACCTTGTGCCTGAGCCAGCGCGCCATCCGGGTGCACGACTGTGCCGCAATCGATCGACTGCCACAGCTTTCTGACCGTCACTTTCTTGCTGCTCTCGTCCACCGCTACATGAGCCACACATGCTACCCACGTAGGCATGTTCCGTTCCTGACCATGACAGACAGCAACTCCCATACCCTCACCTGCCGGGAGATCACGCCCCCAGCCGCTGCGATCTCTTACGTCGCGCAGTGCCGCTGCCAGACGCGCAGCGCCACCAACGGCCGATGGTGCGGAACCCGAATTCTTACCCGCTGCATCGAGCCGGGCCAGGCGAAAGTCAATGGGATCTTCCCCGGCAAGGTTGGCCAGTTCATCCATAAAACTTTCAACGCCCCAACCTATCCAGCCGGGACCGACGGCGCGCAACCAGCCGGGAAGAAACGTCTTCTGCGCGAGATCGTTATTGACCGCGCGGACCCTGTGGCTGGGCAGGCTGTACCAGTGATCCGCGCCACTGACTGAAAACGTATCAAACTTGCCGTTGCCATCGACACCGTCAGCCAGAAAACCGGGTGCCATTGTGAGAGTCGGCCAACCCGCTGCCGCCGCATGTTCAACACCCGTCAACTGGCCCTCGGCATCGAACGAGGCATCAAACTGCTGAACAGAAGCCGAGCGGGTGCAATCGAAGCGGCTGTCATCCTCGCGCTGAAACACGAGTTTGACCGGCTTGCCGAGAGCACGAGCGGCCAATGCCGCCGGAATCATTTGATCGCCATACAGGCGTCGACCGAAGCCACCGCCCAGGTAGTACTGGTGAATGACAATACTGGACTCCGGCATTTCCAGTGCGGCTGCGAGTTGCGGCAATATCAATGATTGCCATTGATTGCCAGCGTGTACATGACAAACACCCTCGGCATCAAATTCGACCAAAGCATTCTGTGGTTCGAGCGTAAAGTGCAGCGCGGTAGCCGTGCGGTAAATCCCCGTATGCGTTTTTGCTGCCGATTCACGAGCGGCGGCAACATCACCGTCATCGACGACCAATACGCCCGTGCTCTTGTCATTCGCCAGACGCTCACCCTCAGCAATCAGGTCGCTCTCGCTGACCTTTGCCGTGGGCCCGGGCGTCCAGTCGACGACAATCGCCGCAGCCGCTTTCATCGCACTGGGAAAACTGTCGGCGATTACCAGTGCCCAGCCCTGAATCACATCGCTCGGGTCATCTATTTCAATAGTTCGCTGATAGCCGGGGATCTCGAGCGCCGCCCTGTCATCGATCGAAAGGATCGAACTGCCGTAGCGGGTTGGCGGAATTAACGGATGAGCGTAGACCATGCCGGGTAACTCGACATCCAGTCCGTAAGTAGCCGCACCGACACTTTTTGCCGGAATATCGAGGGCAGCCACTGGCTTGCCAATGAGGTCGCGACTGGCTGCCGGCTTGATCGGCATGGCCGCCAATTCTTCCTCACTGAAACTGCGACTGATGTCGCCTTTCTGCACGATCTCGGCAAAACTCACGGATTGACCGCCCGCGCTTACCTTGCCATCCCTTGCTACGCAATCCGCTGCAGCAACACCCAACAGCGCGGCACCGGCATCAACCAGCACTGTACGACCTGCAGCACCGGCTTGCGACAACATGACCCAGCTGGTGAATACGGACCATGAACCACCCGTCACCATGAACCCCCACTTGGGGTCAGTATCCACGTGTTTGATGTTAACGCTGTCCCAGGCGGCACCCAGTTCGTCAGCCACGATACGCGCCAGCGCAGTACCAACGTGCTGGCCCATCTCGGCCTTCGCTATGTTGATGACTACGGCGCCATGCGCATCAATCTCAAACCAAACTGCGGGGGAAAAACTCTTCGTCATATCGCCCGCAGCCAAATCACTCGTTGCTTGCTCCTGGCTGCAACCCGGCAACAATGCGCCGAGCCCCATGATCAGACCGGCATTCGCAGTACCTACCAGAAAACGGCGACGACTCAGTTCACTACCAATCGAGTTCACTTTCATAACCATGATCAGGCCTCCCCGCGCTTGGCAGCAACTTTGATTGCCTTTTTTATTCGCACGTACGCCATACAGCGGCACAAATTGCCGTTCATCGCGGCGTTGATATCGTCATCGGAAGGATTCGGCTTGGTATCCAGCAGATTGGCTGCCTGCATAATTTGTCCTGACTGGCAGTAACCGCATTGCGGAACCTGTTCCGCCACCCAGGCCTTTTGCAACGCTTTGCCAGCCGCGCTGTCCAGACCTTCTATGGTCGTCACCTTGCGCCCCGCGGCGACGCTGACCGGTGTCACGCAGGAGCGGATGGCGTTCCCGTCGAGGTGCACTGTGCACGCACCGCACATCGCGATACCGCAGCCAAACTTTGTGCCTTTCAATTTGAGCTCGTCACGAATGACCCACAGCAACGAAGTGTCTTCTGGACTCGCGGCGGTAACAGCCTTGCCATTCAATTCAAATTTGATCACGGTATCCCCCTAAATAGACTAATTGCAGCAGCAACTACCGCCAGTGTAGTACAGAGTCACAAAGAAATGGACAATGGCAGTGCGGCTACTTCAATGCATATTTGTGCTCAAACCCCAGTAAAGGAAGGAAATGAAAACGATTACAGCCTCAGTGATTTTGCTCGTTTGTGCCATAGCCAATGCCCCGGCCGCCATGGCCGACGTGGTTTACATCAAGGCAGGACAACTCCTGAATCCGGTGGACGGCAAGGTTACTCGCAATGCCGTCATCCAGATCGATGGCGAACGAATCAGCAGCGTGAATCAGCAGGCAACGGATATTCCGGCCGATGCGACGGTTATCGACCTGTCTGACCGGTTCGTTATGCCGGGTGTCATGGACATGCACACGCATCTGATGGGCCACCTCGATAACTACTTCTTTGCCGGTTATTTCCAGTCGCCGCATCGCGCTGTCATCGGCGGCGTTGTCAACGCAAGAAAGACTCTGCTGGCCGGATTCACCACGGTTCGTGACGTCGGTGCGTCCGATTATATGGATGTCGCGTTACGAGACTCCATCGAGGCAGGCGATGTGCCGGGGCCGCGCATGGCTGTCGCCGGCCCGGCCCTCGGTATCACCGGTGGCCACGCTGACGGAAACTCACTAAATCACGCGTATCAAGAGCGCGCAGACGGCGTCGCGGACGGCCCCTGGGAAGTTCGGCGGCAGGTCAGGAAGAACGTCAAGTACGGGGTGGACCACATCAAGTTCACTGCCACTGGCGGCGTATTTTCGAAAGGCACAATTCCTGGCCAGACGCAGTACTCGCTCGAAGAAATGCAGGCGCTTGTAGAGGAAGCGCATACCCACAACCGGCGGGTTGTTGCGCACGCGCACGGTACCGAAGGCATCAAGCTTGCCATTCTGGCCGGCGTTGATTCCGTAGACCACGCGAGCTTCCTCGATGACGAAGCCATCCGTTTGGCCAAGAAACATGGCACCTATCTGGCCATGGATATCTACAACACGGAGTACACACTGGCGGAAGGCAAAGCGAACGGTGTACCGGAAGAAAACATCAACAAAGATCGCATGGTCGGCGAGCGGCAACGCGAAAGCTTTTCAATGGCAGTTAAAGCCGGCGCCAACATGGTCTTCGCGACGGACTCCGGCGTATACCCGCACGGTGACAACGGCAAACAGTTCTCACGCATGGTCCGCTTCGGCATGACTCCATTGCAAGCGCTGCAATCGGCGACTGTCAATGCCGCGAAACTGCTGGGCTGGGAAGATCGCGTTGGCCAGATCGCTCCCGGTTACTATGCCGACATCATTGCGGTGAACGGTAATCCGCTTGAGGACATCTCGACGCTCGAAAACGTCGGCTTTGTTATGAAAGGCGGGGTTGTTTACAAGTCCGAATAATCAACCGCGTTCGGCTGGAGCGGGTGATGGGAATCGAACCCACGTTATCTGCTTGGGAAGCAGAAGTTCTACCATTGAACTACACCCGCCCTGTTCGGACTCAGAGGATTCTAAATGCAGTTCGCTACAACTGCCATAACGGTATGCAGCGCGGTGGAAACACGTAGAACAAACCGAAACCACGTCATGCGGTCGTGTGCAACGACCGGAACACTGGGCTAAAGCGCCACTGACTCACGCCGATATATGGGAATAGCAGACGAGATTCGGTAGGTTTATGCGCTCCCGCAAAGCCGCTGCCAGCACTATGGATTGTGCATAAAACCTTAATTTTTAAGGATATAAACTGAAATGAGCTCAGCGCCAATACTGGAAAACGATGCCCAACGAGTTCGTAAACTCGATACCTACTCCATTCTAGATACATTGCCGGAGCGAGACTACGACGACATTACTCGCTTGGCATCGGTCATTTGTGAATCGCCCATTGCATTGATCAGTCTCGTCGACCATCACCGGCAATGGTTCAAGTCTCGAGTCGGACTTGAAGCACAGGAAACACCGCGCGAACACGCGTTTTGTGCACATGCAATCGTGACCCCCGATGATGTCTTCGTGATCAATGATGCGCGCAAAGACGAACGCTTTGAAGAAAACCCTCTGGTTACCGGCGACCCCAACATTCGCTTTTACGCCGGAGCGCCTTTGGTTACGCCGAGTGGCGAAGCACTGGGCACGTTGTGCGTTATCGATAGGAAACCGCGCGAACTCACAATCGCGCAAGCGGATGCGTTACGAATACTTTCCCGATTAGTGGTCAGCCAACTTGAGATGCGCAAGGACATTGAAGGCATCGAACAATCCCTGCTTGATCAAGAGGGTCACGTAGCACGGCTCGAAGAGCATAAACGTAATATGGAAGAATCCCATGCCAACCTCCGGGTGCAATCAGTTACCGATTCGCTGACCGGATTGCTCAATAGACGCGGGCTGCGTCACCGCCTGACTGAAGAATTCAATCGTGCGAAGAGAGAACAGACAGCCATGTCCTTGCTGGTAATCGACGTGGATGAGTTCAAGTCCTTTAACGACACCTACGGTCATAAGGCTGGCGACGATATCCTGGAAATGCTGGGTAAGTTGTTACGAGACGTTACGCGCGATTACGATTCCGTCGGCCGTTTCGGCGGCGAGGAATTTGTCGTCCTACTGCCTGGCTCCGACACGAAAGGTGCACACGTCATAGCAGAACGGACCCGACGTGCGGTACAACGACATGCATGGCCCAACCGCAATATCACCGTTAGCATAGGCATCGCAACACATACAGACAGCATGGACGGCAGCGATGACTTGTTCGAAGCAGCTGATACAGCATTGTACAAAGCCAAAGAAAATGGACGTAATCGTTGCGAGACTGCTACCTAGTCCTAGCGACGTTGGGATTGCCTCGCCAACGGGACCGACGCTACACCCGTCATACTGAAACTGGGATGCGTTGCCCTTCCAATTCAGACTGACTCTGTTATAGTCCGCCGCGTCTTGGCGCACTTCGGTCTGCGCCACTTACTTCAGGCACGCAATCCGCGGCCTGCAGTCACTCAAGAATCCAAGTCTGGACCGAACCCGTCGCGACACTGGTCGCCATTGGTCAGACGATTCGGAGCTACAATCAATGTTATTTAAAGAACTCGGCCTTTCGGCCGAATTGCTGCGTGCTGTAGAAGAACAGGGCTACACGACAGCGACTCCCGTACAGCAACAAGCCATACCGCCGATCCTCGCGGGCAAGGATATTCTTGCCAGCGCACAAACCGGCACCGGCAAAACAGCAGGTTTCACCCTGCCCTTGCTGCAATTAATGCAGCAAAAAGACAGTTCAAAACGTACTATACGCGCCCTGATCCTGACGCCAACCCGCGAACTCGCGGCCCAGGTCGCAGACAGCGTTCGTGACTACGGACGCCACTTGCCTTTCAGATCAACGATGATTTTTGGCGGTGTTAGCATCAATCCGCAAATCACCAAACTGAAACGTGGCGTCGACATCGTTGTCGCTACACCGGGACGCCTGCTGGATCACATGCAGCAAGGCACTATTGATCTTTCCAAGGTTGACCTCCTGGTGCTGGATGAAGCAGATCGCATGCTCGATATGGGCTTCATTCGCGACATGCGCAAGATTTTCAAAGTTTTGCCGAAGAAGCGGCAGACACTGTTGTTCTCAGCAACGTTCTCAGAGGACATTCGCAAACTTGCAGCTGATTTGCTCAGTGCGCCGGTTGAAGTCGAAGTCGCTGCACGCAACACAACAGCTGAACGCGTCAGCCAACTCGTACACCCGGTCGACAAGAGCCGTAAGCGTGAACTGCTGTCGCTACGAATTGGCAAGGAAGACTGGCGCCAGGTGCTGGTATTTGCTCGTACCAAACACGGTGCAAACCGTTTGGCGGAACAATTAAACAAGGACGGTTTGACATCCGCTGCCATCCACGGCAACAAATCTCAGGGCGCTCGTACTCGTGCTCTCGCTGATTTTAAAGCTGGCAAGGTTCGGGTCCTGGTTGCAACGGACATCGCTGCCCGCGGTCTTGATATAGAACGCCTGCCACACGTCGTGAACTACGAGCTACCCAACGTGCCGGAAGACTACGTACACCGTATCGGTCGCACCGCTCGCGCTGGCCAGGACGGTCAGGCGGTCTCGTTAGTGTGCGTGGACGAGCTGAAGCTGTTGCGTGACATCGAGTCGCTCTTGAAGACCAAAATTCCGAAAGAAGTGATTCCCGGTTTTGAAGTCGATCCAAGCATCCGGGCCGAACCCATCAAGAACGGCCGCTCTGCGAATACACGCTCCAGACCGCGCTTTGCACGCGACGACTCCGGTGCCAATCGCTCGGGCAAGCCAGCTGCCACCAAGAAGCGCGGCGCGCCTCGCAACAATCGTTCATCGTCAGGCGCTCGTCGCCGCGCGAGTTAAGCTCGAGAGCTACGGCCGGCTTTATCGCTAAGGTTTGTTGATCATCAGCCGCAGGGTTTGTTCGCTGCGACTGATGGTCATGTTGTTCTTTGGGTGCGGAACCAGTGACAGCAAAGTGAATTCGTAACCGAAAGCGCTGGTCACTTCCGGTTCACTTCCGACTCGCGTACGCAGACTGACCTCTTCCTCTGCGGCATTACCGCGCGAAACCGCTATGACCGCATGCATCTCGCCGGCCCAGACGCAGGTCAGTCCGGTCGCACAACGCGAATCCTCGACCGTTAACAACCGCAGGCGCAAGTCCCGGTAGTCCAGGGCTTCGTCAAACCGAAGTTCAAGCTCCACTGGCACACTTGCCGCGGCGGCTGGCGCTTCTGCATTCACCACCGTTGCACCATTGCAGCCCGCAATCATCACCGCGAGTAACATTAGTAAAGTCTGGGTACGCATGGGCGCTGCACCTTTGTCAAAAATCCAATGTAAATGATTTCAGGTACAACCGGCAAAAGGTGCGGATCTGGGCAACATTCCGATTGTGGCCGGGAAAATGCCCGGCCACAATCGATATGTTAGTTGCGGTGGGCCTGATGATTGCCACCGTTCAGGGTTGACGATACTGTCGCACCGTTCGGCCCGCTGATCGAATACTCTACCCGATCATCGCGCCAGCCCGGCTCGCCAGCATCTGTCAGTTTGAAGCGTATAGTCGCTGGTTCGCCATTGACACGACCACTACCGCTGCCCTCGATGGTATCGAAACCCGCTTCCGGACGGCCCTCGTCAATAAGTGGCCGGTCAGAACACATTACCGAGTCAAGTTCCGTCAACTGGAACAGCCCGAGGTTCCGCCCGTCTCGCCACGTAATCAGCATGTGATTGTGTTTCGCGTCCGCCTCACAGCTCAGTGTAAACGCGTGTATCGAGTAATCACGCCAGCTTTCGCGAACCAGCCCACCGCCTGTCATACGACCACTGAGATTGCAGGCAAGATCAACATCATCAAGCTGCGCATACCAGTCCCAGTCATCGGTGTTTGGGTCGTAATAACGCCAGCGCAACTGGACCTCGTCTTCGCCCAGGTAAGGGGTCAGATCGAGCGTTACGGATTCGCCGGGAAGACTACGGAAGCCACCGTGATCTTCGTTCCAGCTCAACAGGTTCGTCCACGAGGTTCCACCGTCGGTACTGACATCAACATCCAGAAAGTCCAGCGCGGCGAAGTTCTGGTAATTAGCACGAAAGTTGAACGATGCTGCAGTCGCCGTTTTGAGGCTGAACGTGTTGCTACGTAATTCAGTATCAATTTCGGCAGGGCCGAACGCGTCACTCGAAACGGTGGCTGCATCGCCGCTACCGCCGGTGTAATTACCGGATTCGCCGGACGTCGCAATATTGGTCCAAACCAGACCCGAATTCTCGTTGTCGACCAGCGTCCAGCTGTCGGGCACGCCGTCGTCGTAGCTGACACGACCGGCATTGCAGGCCATTTCAAGAGGTATGGCTTCGCAGCGACTGGGTAATCCCTCGGTGGCCACGTTATCGCTGATAACGACATTGTCGACGAAGAAGTTGGAACCGGCCCCATTGGTACCGAAGACTTCCGAGTGAAATTCAATCGTGTGCGCTGAGCCGTCCGCGTAGGCGCTGAGGTCTACACTTTGCTGCGCATAACCCAAGGTCCCACAGAGTGCGTCACTGCCGTCCGATCTGAATTCCTGATTGCCGTCGATCAACACCTCGACATAATCGGCGCCGCTGTCACAGATGATCTGTTCGAGATCGAAGGTCATCACATCGGCTGTCACCGGAATGACAACGGCTTGCGACACTGAGCCCTCTTCCAGGGTGGCGACACCGCCAAACCATGTCCAGAACAGTCCATCGGAAGGCCCGGTACCCGTGCCGGTACC
This sequence comes from Woeseia sp. D3-10, assembly GCF_055809415.1. NCBI lineage: Bacteria > Pseudomonadati > Pseudomonadota > Gammaproteobacteria > Woeseiales > Woeseiaceae > Woeseia > Woeseia sp. D3-10. The sequence goes on from NZ_JBVVTW010000007.1 coordinate 65,396, forward strand.
GCAGGTTCCAACATCACAGATCGGGGAACCGAAGTTGGAAGAAAATTCAGTCCACGTGCCGCCAAAAGTGCCCGCTTCGAAACTGCCATCGGCAACCATGTTAGCGCCTGAACTGCCCGGTATCGGCGAGTCGCAACGATAGCCAGCTTCGATCTGGCAGCTGCTGGAACAGCCATCACCACCCGCGCTGTTGCCGTCATCACACATTTCGCCCGGACCCGTCATGCCGTCGCCACACACAGGAAGCTCATCGAGCGAGCAGGAATAGGTTTGCACGTTATCCACGTACCAGCCGATCAAGCCGTTGCAGCCATCCCCGCCGAATTCAAAACGTAACCTTACGCTGTCACCTGGAAGCGCCATGCCCAGCAGATTGACCTGAGACTGTCCCCAGCTTCCGGTCACAGTGCCGGCGTCACTGCCGCTGAACGCTTCCTCACCCGCCAGCGGATTGGTGTTGCCACCCGCGACACTTACGAGGCTCGTGTTGTACGGATTAAAGGAGTAGCTGCTGCCAGGAACTACTGTAAAGGGTCCGCCATTCACACTGATTTTCAGGTTGCCACCGTCCCAACCGGCCTCGGTTGCAACCCAATGATCGAATGCTAGTCGTGGCACTTCATCAAGCGGCAGGTTGATTTCCGGGCTGTCGAGGAAGACCGCACCGGACTCGTCATCGTCCAGGCAATTGCCGACAATAAGGTCTGGTACGAATGCCGCAAACAGGCTGTTCGCGCCGTCCGGCAAATTGCTGCTGACGGCCCAGTTCGGGGTATCGAAGGTCGCTGGATTGGCAACCGCACGTTGACCAACCGTCCAGCCGGCCGGCAATGCGCCAGCCTCGAAGCCCTCAAAGGTTCCCGGTTGAACAGCCCCCAGGTTCTCACACAATGGCGGTGCTTCGTCCGCCAGTAGTGGTTCGAAACCACATTGCGTCGGTAAGGTACGCAACTCGACGGCTGCAATTGCCGTGCTTACTGCTGCACAATCCGCTGCTGAAATAACCTCTCCGGATGAACCGGCATTGCTCGAATCCGTAGACAGCGCTGGCAAGTCGATACCGATCAACGAACTGCAAGCCGCCTCAAGTGCGTCAGCGTGATCAACAAAGTTGCTAACCGGTGTGAGCAATCGTTGCGCGGCCCAATGAATATGTGCGGCCTTGGTCAGCCCAATGGCGTTAACGGTCTGGCCGTTATAATTTCCACCGTCGACCATCAGGGCAAATGCGTGGTTCGGAACTCCAGAATTAAAGTGCACACCACCGGAATCGGCGGTGCTGCAAAAATACTCGCTGTCCGTGACCTTTCCCGGGTCGCCGTAACAGGTCGGATTCCACATGTCGCGAATGGCACCGCCAAATGCCGGGTCATCCTCGCCGGACAACCAGCGGTAGGCATTGTCCACGCTTGGCGTGCCGATACCGAATACCGAACAATTGCCATCACTGCGCATGCTGCCAGCCGCATCGTCGGTGCCACGCCCATTGATCAGGTCAACAACCTCCCCCCAAATATCCGAATAGGACTCACTCAACGCGCCCGACTGCCACTGATAGATCAGGCCATTGGTATATTCGGTGTAGGCGTGGCCCCATTCGTGCGCGACAGTGTCGTCACCGGTAACGCCACTGCAGTAATTGGTGGACGTACCGTTCCAGTTCGCATTCGGGCATGAGATGTTCGGGTCATTGTTGACGGTCCGCATCGTCGAACCGGCATTGTCATACGAGTCGTAGCTACCCGCCGACATGCTCGCAAACAAATTGTAAGTTTCTTTCGCGCCATCAATTTCGTTGTTCCAATCCAGCACCTGCATAGCAGTCCCAGCCGCCCAGCCGTCCGGTATGGGTTCCGGGTCTCCGTTGCTTTCGTCCCAAACCACATTCGCCAATGCGGTTTCAGAAATTTCCCGGTCCAGAGCATGATAGATACCCGTGATCTGATCGATGACTCTGCCGTTGTGTGCGTCCACATAGACAAACTCACGCACCGTGATGGCCGGATTGGTCACCTCAACTTCGTAGGCGAGTCGGTCCTGGCCGGGCGTGCCACGGAGCAGCCCTTCGCGAAACACCATCAGGGTAGTTGCAACGGCCGACAGCCCGGTTGCAACCGTTCCTTGACGGTACGCCCGCTCTCGTGCGCCACCCGGCTGCTTGGCGAACCGTGAGGCACCGTCGGCGACTGCATGGATGGCGATATCACTCGCTTGCTGCTCACTCAGGCGCGGCGTCGTATTGATTTTGATCCCGGCAACGTAGTTGCCGTTCGCCGCAAACATTTCACCGGATGCGTCAAAATGAGCACGAAGTTCTCCGCCAAACACCGGAAGGTTTTCAAAGGTTTGTCGCAGAACAGCATGTTCGCTGCCGGACATATCTCGCATCGTCTTATGCGACTTGAGGTTCTCATCGGGCTTCTCGACGCCGAAAGCAGCACCGTATTCCCGGAAGAACGCTTTCGCCCGGTCGTCAGGCGGAGCACTCCGAGCCATTCTTGCCGCGCCGGGTCTGCTGCGCGCTGGTAGTCGAACGAATTTGACCTGACCGGAATGCCGGTCCACGCGAATATCTGCCATTCCACCGCTGTCATCGAGAAGTTTCTGCGTCACCCGTGACTGTTCGGGTGGTCCTTCAGCCAGTGCAGCCGATACGAAAAAGAGAGCGGTTACCAGGACTAGCGGCAGGCGGACAGAATTCATGTGCATTCCCCGATGTTGACGTGCGTTTTACTTATTAGTCAGTCGATTGGATCTGCTCTTTATTTGGATGGTCCTTGGTTTCACCCTAGTTCATACGATGGCAATGTCAAGAATGGTAATGAATTCCTACTGAGGGACGCCGACAGGGTGGACGTTCCGAGCCACTAGCGGAAATTCGCGCCAGGGAATGCACTGCAATCGTTGCAAGAACGACCGCGGCACCAACAATCTCTTATGAATGCCTGCCCGTACAACCCCAATTCCGCAAATACCAGGATGAACAGAGAGTTAGGATGCGATCGCGCGGATCAGAAGGAAATCGGCTGGTGGCCTCTGCCTGGCCCGCCTGCGCGTCCAGTGGCTGGCCATTGCCCGCCGACCAAGAGTTTCATTGGCCGAGCGGTTCTCGACGACTGCGCGAACAAGCCTTAAGGTTGCCTTTCGTGGCGACCCGTGGAGAACGTCAGGCGCTCGCCTGCATCATCTCGGCCTCGCTGATCATCGGCGCGCCGAATGCGTCCAGAATGTCAGTCAAAGGTTTGGGCTTGCCGATTCGGTAGCCCTGAGCAAAGTCGATGCCGGCTGTGCGTACGCAGTCCAGTATTTTTTCGGTTTCAACGTATTCCGCCACAGTTTGCGCGTTGATAACTTTGCCAATCTTGGCGACTGATTCAACAATCGCCAACGATAAGGGATTGTCCAAAATGTCACGAATAAATGCCCCGTCAATCTTGATGTATTGAACAGGAATATCCTTGAGATAGGCGAAGGAACACTGCCCCGTACCAAAGTCATCAAGTGCAAGCCTGCATCCAAGACGCCGCAAGCGGCGAAGCAAGTCCTGAGCTCTATCCAGGTCCCGAATCACTGAAGTCTCAGTAATTTCAAAGCAAAAGGTATCCGGTGCAATTCCACTCTCTATAACCTGTTGCTCGACAAACCCGGCAAACTCCTCATCCATCATAGACTGCGTCGACACGTTGATACTGAAACTGGCCAGATTAATCTCCAGCTGATTTTCAGCATTACTCAACATATTGGTCGTCTCCCGAACCACCCAGCGATCGATCGACGTCATCATTTGATAACGTTCGGCGGCCGACAGAAAGCGATTCGGCGAGTGCACGTTGCCGCGCTCATCGAGCATTCGTAGCAATACTTCGTAGCGCGGTCGCGCATCTTCTTCCTGCAAAGCAACGATCTGTTGCCCGTACAACACGAAACGGTTATCCAATAATGCAGCCTGCAACTCGCCTACCTGATTCAGGTCTTCGCGCCGACGCATGACGCTGGCATCCAGATCATCAAACACCACGGTTTGGTCGCCGCCGCGGGCTTTCGCAGAGCGTGAGGCGACTTCGGCGATATTCAATGCCGAAGGCGCATCTTCAGCCGCGACCGGCATCGTCGCCACTCCTATACTTGCCGAAATTTCTACTGTCCGACCTTCATATACGGCGGGATTCTTGTGCAAAGAATCACGTATGCCGTCGGCACAAGCTACAGCGTTCTGTTCGTCGGACTCCGGCAGATACAATGCGATAGAGCCACCAGAAATATTGCAGGACAAGCCACTCGCTCCGGCGTGTTTTTTTGCCACTTCAAAAACGCGTGCGATGGCAGCGTCACCGCCGAAATGACCGTGCATTTCGTTAATGACGTGCAACTTGTCGATATCGATCAGCAGCAATGCACGGTATTGGGTGCGATTACTTTGCAGTTGCCTGTCCATTTCCTGCAACAAGTCATGCCTCGTTTCCGGCGCCGACATCGACACCGGCACCTGCCTTTCAATCAGTGCTGCAACTCGCGACGCGACAACGCGAACCAGCCGAACGTCATAACGGGAGAATTTTCTGGTGGCGACGAGACCGAGCACACCGACGACTTCGTCATTGTCGTCAAGTATTGGTGATGACAAGAGATTGGCTTCGCCTTCGATGCGTGCGAATCGCTGCAGGACGCCTGCGGCGTCCGCAATCAGTACACGACCGCGCTGCCGTGCTGCAGCGACAAGACTGGAGAGTATCGGCACCATCGCCTCGCAGTTCGCCGCACTGACATCGCCGTCCGGCCGCCAGGCATGACGAATACCCTGCTTCGGAACCGCCATGACGGCAAGCTCGCTGCGGAAGTGACGCGCAACGGTTTGCAAGGCCTTCTGCAACACATTGCTTTGGTCGCTTTGTCGCTGCAAGTCGTCGAGCTGAGACAGCAACTGCATGTCCTGGCGCTCACGACCGGACTGTTGCCGTACCGCTGACAATTCCAGGCGGATATCGAGTTGTTTGACAATACAGCTGAGTATTTCGCTGATTTCGCCACGGACCTGGGCGAGCAAGAGACCAACGTCTTGCCGCGCCAGTATGGCCAATATGCCGGCTACACCACCGCTGCCCGTCTTCTGCAAACTGAATTGGTAGAGGCGCTTGCCGGAAGCCAGCTCAATGCAACGATCAGCGGCGCTTGCTGGCTCCAGGTGCCCTTCGATTCCGGGCCAAAGGTCCGCATCTTCGGGGCGTGGCCCGCACCAAACCAGCGGACCCGCCGCATCACACACAGCCATCGACTCGGTGTCGGGCAGAATTTCCATGATTCGACTGGCGAACTGACTAAGTGACCCTGCGTCGAGGTACTGCCCTATTCCTGAATGATTCAACATCCGTACGTCCATGTTCTGCGGTATTCCGGTCGTCCGTCCGGAAATCAGACGCCAATAGTAGAGTGTATCGTCATCAAGAACGCTGACGTTGCGCACAGAATTGGCCAGAAAAAGGCCAATCCACGACCCGGCCGACGACTGAAATGCCGGCCACCAGCAAACCGGTTGACCTAGAGATACTGTGTGTTCGCGGGCTCCGCATTCGATTGTTAGTTGTTGAGTTTACGCACAATCTTGCCTGACGGGCCGGCAAGGCCACCACCAGCCCTTTGCGATATCGCGGTACATGACGGCGGTGTGGACTAAGGCTACACTGGCACACCCTCAGCGCAGGCGCAGGAGTCAGGCTTGAGCGATACCGAACAACATCAGCAGCCAATCGACGCTGCCCCATTGAGAATTGCTGTCCTCGAAACCGGCACTACTCGACCAGCATTGCAGGCAGCCCACGGCAGCTACCCGGAGATGTTGATCAACCTGATCAGCGACGAAATGCCGGGAGCATTGTTTAGTTCCATCAGTGTGGTAAACGGCGATTCGGTACCTGACGCCAAAGAGTACGACGGCTATGTCATCATGGGATCCCGGCACAGTGTCCATGACGACTTTCCCTGGATTAACGCCTTAAAAAAACTGTCCCGGGACTGCGCCAGCCGGGCTATTCCCCAGGTCGGCATATGTTTCGGGCATCAGCTGATTGCCGAGGCGCTCGGTGGTCGAGTTGAGCGCTCGGCGAACGGCTGGATTGCCGGACTGCAGACCTACTCAATTCTGTGCGCTCCGGACAACGGGAACCTTGCCACTATATCGAGCCTCGCCTATCACCAGGAGCAAGTTGCCGAAGCCGCGGACGATGCCCGTGTCGTTCTTACCGCCGACACCTGCCCACTTGCCGGCCTTGTCTACGACGACAAAAACGCGTTTTCTGTTCAGTGTCACCCCGAATTTCTTACGGAATATGCCAGCGGATTGATCAAGGCGACAATGGGAGACCCGCTGGAACCGGCATTTGCAGAGCAGGCGCTGAACAGCCTCGCGACGCCGCCGCACCGGCAACGTATGGCACGGGCGATTGCCGCTGCATTGGTCGGCGACGGTACTGCGGCAATTGTACGTGCGCTGGCCGACGACCGACCCCGTGAGCAAATCGACCCATTGAATTGATACTGCTACGCTCTGATCGCAATGACGCAGCAGTGGCACACACATTCCATTCGAATATTGTTACCCGGGAGTAAATCCATGTTGGTCTCTATCAGGCGCTTACCTACCTTGTTGCTGGTTGCTTTGCTGTTCGTGGCGGCCTGTGCGCCGGAACCACCGGCAACGGCAACTAACGACAGAGACCCGGAGCATGCTCGTCTTGAAGCCCGCGCGGCAAATGTTGAGATCTTGCGCGATGATTTCGGGGTTCCGCACGTGTACGGCAAGTCAGATGCCGACACGGTATTCGGCATGTTGTATGCGCAAGCGGAAGACGACTTTCCCCGTATCGAACGAAACTATATCTGGGCGACGGGCAGACTCGCGGAAGTGGAAGGCGAAGAGGCGATATACAGCGACCTGCGCGCCCGCCTTTACATGTCGGTTGAAGATGCCAAGGCAGCGTACGCTGCAGCACCACCGTGGTTACAAGCGTTGTGCGACGCGTTTGCGGATGGTCTGAACTATTACCTGCTGAGCCATCCTGATGTAGAGCCGAAACTGCTCACACGGTTTGAACCGTGGATGCCCATGTTCTTCAGTGAAGGCTCCATTGGCGGTGATATCGAGCAAATTCCACTGGACGGCATCAAGGCATTTTACGGCGAAGGCCGCGCACTGGACGGCATTGAAGCCGCACGCGTAGCCGAACTCGACACAACCGAGCCCGCCGGTTCCAACGGCATCGCGATTTCGCCACCACTCACCCGCAACGGCAATGCGCTGTTGTTGATCAATCCGCACACGTCGTTTTATTTCCGGGGCGAGATGCATGCCGTTAGCGAAGAGGGTCTCAATGCTTACGGCGCGGTGACCTGGGGGCAGTTCTTCATCTATCAGGGTTTCAACGAACACACCGGCTGGATGCACACGTCGACGAACGTTGATTTCATGGACGAGTTCGTGGAAGACATACGCCAGGTCGAAGGCAAGCTCGTATATCGCTACGGTGACGAATTTCGGCCGGTCCAGTCATCGCAGGTGACCTTGAAGTACGCCGATGGCAATGACGTTGGCGAACGCACCTTCACGATGTACCACACTCATCACGGCCCGGTTACGCATAAGACAGGCGATCGCTGGGTCGTGACGCGAATCAATTGGGACCCGGTTAACGCCCTTACCCAGTCCTACGTACGCACAAAACTCAAGAACTACGACGAGTTCCGCGAGATGATGGATATCCGCACAAATTCGTCCAATAACACCGTGTTTGCCGACTCCTCCGGCAACATCGCCTACTTCCACGGCAATTTCATTCCCAAGCGAAATCCAGCGATTGACTTCAGCAAACCCGTCGACGGCAGCGATCCGGCAACCGACTGGCTGGGCCTGCACACGGTTGATGAGATTGTCACGGTCACTAATCCACAGAATGGATGGATTCAGAACACCAACTCAACGCCGTTTACCGCGGCTGCCGAGTTCAGCCCGAAGCGCGAAAACTACCCGGTCTACATGGCGCCTGACCCGGAAAATTTCCGGGGTATTCATGCGCAGCGCGTATTGACCGGCGTTAGCGACCTCACGCTGGATTCCTTGCTTGAACTTGCCTACGACCCTCACCTGCCCGGTTTTGAAAAACTGATTCCGGGCCTCCTCGCTGCGTGGGACGCCAGTGAAAAATCCGCCAGCGATATGGCAGAAGCCATTGCGGAACTGCGCGCTTGGGATATGACTACCAGTGCCGATTCCGTCGCGATGACACTTGCCCACTTCTATGGCATGCACTACGAAGATCAAGGGGCCAACCCGAACAATTTGCAGGGTATGGAGCGGGTCAACTACTTCGGTGAAGGTTCACCGCCCGCCGAACGTCTCCATCTGTTTGCGGAAACACTGGCTGCACTGGAAGCAGATTTTGGTAGCTGGAAGATGCCGTGGGGAGAAGTGAACCGGTTTCAGCGGCTGAACGGTGATATCGACCTACCTTTTGACGACAACAAGCCCAGCCATGCTGTCGGCATGGCGTCCAGCCGTTGGGGCGCATTGGCAGCATACGGTGCCCGTCGCTTTGCGGGCACCAAACGTCTCTACGGCTACCGAGGCAATAGTTTCGTCGCAGTGGTGGAGTTTGGTGACAAGGTAAGAGCGAAATCGGTCCTGGCCGGCGGTCAAAGCAACGACCCTCAATCCGAGCATTTTGACGACCAGGTAAACCGCTATATCGACCGCAATTTTAAGGATATTGCCTACTACCGCGAGGACGTCGAAAAGCGGACTAAAGAACGGTACGTGCCGGGCGCCCGCAACAACTAGCGGTTGTCGAGCCACCAGTCCGCGAACTCGCGAAAACGGACTTTGCCATCCTCGTCTTCGTCAATGGCGGCGAATTCGAGGCTGCGCACTTCGTTGCTTTCGTCGTAGCCCAGGCTATCGAGGATTTTGTGGAATTCCGCTTCTTCGATATAGCCGCTGCCGTCTGTATCGAAACGGCTGAAGATGCGAATCAGCTCGGCTTCCATTTTTGCGGTGATGGTGCCCATCGCGCGTGCTCCAGTTCCCGGCGTCCGCTGCCCGGGAGTGTCAACATGGACCAAAACAACCGCTGACATTCTACACCGTGAGCGGCGGAACTGGCCCACCAAAATCACTATAGCCGTAACTCTTGCAGATCAACTTGCCGCACCCGGCGCCCGGTTCGACACCCGCGGAGCGAACGTGCCCTCTGCTTCTTTACTAGCGCAGGTAACGCCACCCGATCGGAAATCCCGATGCTGCCGGTGTATTCGATTCATCCACCAGGGAAACGCGTCCGGGCCGGGCGCTGACTATACCTCACGTACGAACCGCAAACATTGAACGAACTCGACGGCGGTATCGCCGTCCCAGTAACATGGAGACTCACATACTGGAGAGACAATGCTCAAGCGACTCGCGGAAAGATTGAACAGAACCCTGGCCGGCAATGCGGCCCAAACTGACGACCCCCAACAACGAGAACACGCTATCCGAATGGCAACTGCCGTGCTCATGGTCGATGTCGCACGCGCTGACAATGACTTCCAGGAAGCGGAATTCGAGTTGCTCATCAAACTGATCAAAAAGCACTTTGATCTAAGTACAGAAGAAGCGAATCAACTCGCAAACGCGGCCGATGAAAAGGCCGAGGCAATGGTCGAAGTTCATCAGTTCACGAGGCAACTGCACAACTCACTGAGCGACGACGAGAAAGTCAGGGTGATCGACCTGTTGTGGAAAATCGCTTATGCCGATGGTCGCCTGAGCAGGTACGAAGACTCACTGGTTTTGAAAATTGGCGACTTACTTTACGTAAACCGTGCCAAAGTCATGCGCCTCAAGGACGATGCTGGCCAATCCGTCTGAGCTGGAGATGGATGCCTGCATTGTTTTCGGCTCGATTAGCGCCTGCTTATCCGGCAGAAGATCGGTCTGCTGCCGAAAAGTCGCACTCCAGCCGGACAGAACGCTTATAGTCCGCAGTCTGCCGACACGTTGAGGTCTCGCTGTGCCGCTCAAATTAGACGCTGTAGAAGCCCGCATCATTGGTTGCCTGATAGAAAAATCCATCGTTACGCCCGACCAGTACCCGTTGTCCCTCAATGGGCTAACGAACGCCTGTAATCAGAAATCCGGCCGTAACCCGGCAATGAACCTGAATAAGGGTGAAGTGCAGCGAGCGACACGCTTGCTGGATGGGAAAAGCCTGCTGCGCATCGACGAGAACTTCAAGAGCAGCATCGAGAAGTACTCCCAGCGCTTCTGCAATACCCGCTACAGTGACTTTCATTTCGATGACGCACAGTTAGCTGTGATCTGCGCATTGCTCTTGCGCGGCTCTCAAACGCCTGGGAAACTCCGCACTCACTGTCGCCGCTTGCACGAGTTCGAAGACAACTCAGCCGTTGTTGCAACATTGACGTCCCTAGTGGAGCACGAACGCGGCCCCTTGGTCGTAAAGCTGCCGCGAACACCTGGTCGAAAAGACTCGGAATTCATGCACCTGTTGTCTGGCGAGATTGATATGGCAGCGCATGCCAGCAAGGCAGCCGCCAGCCACGCACCACCTCGCAGCAACATTGCAGATCTGGAGCAGCGGGTAGAACAACTGGAACTTCAGGTTGCAGAACTCCGCTCCATGCTGGGAAAACCAGACTAGATCAACAGCGTTCTGTCGATCGCGTGCCAGCTACTGGCATGTTCGATCAATGAATTGGCGGTCAAAGCGGGCACGCTATAGACCTCGGCGTTGATGCCGTTATTCTTGCGGACCCTCTCCAGCAACAAATCGAAATCGCCGTCCCCCGACAGCAACACCACGGTATCGACTGTCGGCGCAGCGTCCATCATATCGATAGCTATCCCAACGTCCCAGTCACCCTTTGCGGACCCGTCGCGGCGCTGGATGAACGGTTTGAGTTTCACGTCGAAACCGATGCTGCGCAGCGCATCCTGAAACTTACGTTGCTTGTCATCCCCGCGATCGATCGCATACGCCGTCGCCGCAACAATTTCGCCCTGACCGCTTACCCGCTCCCACAATGCCCGGTAGTTAAACTGCCGACCGAACGATTGTTTGGTCGTGTAGTAAATATTTTGTACGTCGGCAAACAGCGCTATCTTTTGCAACACAATCCCTCTGTCAATGAAAGCCTAAGAACAGGCACTAACTTGCTGCAACGCGATCAAGTGCAGGTTTGAGTCCGTATGCCAGCAGCGCTGCTACTACGCAGTAAAACGTCATCACCTGCAGCTGTAATTCCAGTGCCACGCCATGATCCATCAGCATTCCGATAAGGCCGGGGGCAACCGCCGTCGCGCAAACCGTGGCCGCGGTGATGATTGAACGAATTGAACCCAGGTTATCAATGCCGTACAACTCCGCCCACAAGGCAGCGTGTGTGGTTGACGACATTCCCATACTGATGCCAAGCACCATCATCAGGACCGGTAATGCCATTGGATCTGTTGCGTACACAAGGATTCCGGCCCCCAAAGCCAGCGGCGTCAAACTTGCAGCAAGCAGGTGTCGGGCACTGAAACGATCCACAAGTTTGCCCGTGGCCAGTGCCGCGACTACGTGGGTTATAGCCAGCAATGGAAAACTGGCTGCGAAGAGTGAGATATCCCATCCTTTGATCTCCGCTACCGGTACCTGGCTAATAAATATTCCGGTGAGAATAAACGGCGCCGCCAGGGTGATCGGCATGAGCAGATAAAATGTGGGATTCCGCAAGACTTCTGTGCGCGTCCAATGATGCCGAGCAGAAACCCGGGAATCGTGTTCTTTCGCTAACGGACCGCGAGTCGGATGACGCTCGTGTTCTAACAGCATGATCAAAGCAGGAATGCCAATAACGACCAGCAGCGCCGCCGATACCAACCACGTATCCCGCCAGCCAACGAGACTGATCATGCCCACTGCGAACAGCGGCAGCAGCCCTTCACTGAACGGAAGGCCAAGACCCGCTATCGATACGGCCTTGCCACGCTTCAGATTGAACCACCGGCCCATAGCGGTAATTGCTACATGAGTGCACATACCTTGGCCAAAGAAGCGCAAACCAAAAAAGACCAGGCCGAGAGTCAGCATGGAGTCAGCGTGTGCCATGGCAATCGACGTAAGCGCGAGGCCGCACAATACCGCGGCCCCCAGCCAGCGAACGCTGATGTCGTCAGCGTACTTGCCCGCCCAGGTCAGTAATGCCGCGCTGGCAAGCGTCGCGACGCTGTACAGGCTGCCAAACCCGCCGTCTGTCAGCTGCACAGCGGACTTCAGCTGGCCCGCGAATATGGCAATGTAATAGGTCTGGCCGAACCCGGAGAACGCCATAAGCAGAAAACCACTACCGAGCCAGCGCCATTCACCTTGGAGGTCGCGGGAATTCATGAACCTCGTCGTTTGACCCGGTCAACCGGCATGGCAACCCGCGCTAAGTTTCGGCGAGACCAGCGCCGGCCAGCAGAACGGGATAACAGGCGCTGCAGATTTTCGGCCAGTGTGTGCGCAATGCAATGCCACCTCTTGCCTTGAATCCCCAAGAACGGTCCTTCGCATGCGTCCAATCAACGCCGTGAAAGCACTTTGTCAGCAGGGTAAGTAACAGTGTATTCGTGCTGGATCCGCCAGCTTTCATTTGACTGAAGTGTCTTTCTCCACAGAACAACGCCCGGTTGATCGTCAATATTTTTCTCGGTTGGCTCAGTCGAATTACGCGCTACGTCCACTTCAATATCCTTGTTGCGAGACACCGGGTACAAATCGACAACTTCAACCACGGTTTCTGACTGGCGGCGGTTCGTTATCTCAAAAATATAATTCGTGGTTTCTGTCTTTTTACGGCTGACGATCCCGCCACGACCCGTAACGGCACCCTGATCGACGATTTTCACCTCGACGCGCCGATCCTGCCCCATCGGCACTGTCACCTCGGTTTGCGGCAACGCTGTCGGCATCGTGCTCGCACCAGCATAGGCACCGTCCACGTAGACTCGCAGATCACTTTCATAGAGAGGCACGCTGCCTTCGTAGAGAAAACGCGCGGCAAGATAGGCCTGATCGCCATTGCGCGGCACGATGCGGGTAACCAGCATCACGACAGATTCAAATGCCGTCACGTCGAAGGACTGCATCTCGTCGCTGTTATTGGCGACACTGACTCTCCCCGGCAAGTCGTAAGTCACGGCGTAGTTACCCACGCGTGAGGCAACCTCTTTGCTGGCAGCGACACTCACTTCTTCCATCGAGTCCGCCATGGCACCTAGTTGCTGTAACCGACTTCTGACAGGCGCTGCCGGCACGGGCTCATAGAAATCCAGGAATTCGGAATCCAGACTGCCAGGTTCCAGATCCCCTGAGGGATCGCTGGTCGACAATGACAGCTCTACGTTGTTCCAGGATTCATCAGTGCCTTGTGCGACCACCGCCTGCTGAGTCAGACGTAAGGTTCCGTCATTGCTGTCGAGCCGGGCCTCGTACTGTGACTGCCAACCCGCCTCATCCTGAAAGTAGTTCAAGCGCAATTCGGTCGTCGTGGCAGTTGCCGCACGAACGGTAACTTCCAGTACCGTCGAACTCAATGCAGCGCCGCGCTTGCTCGCCAAATTGCGCTGTAACAATGACAGATCGCGCTCGGCGGCCACGCGAGCCGCTTTTTGCGTACGAATGCTGGCATACGCATCAGTCGATGCGGACTCGAGCAATGCCAGCGCCTGCCGCCAGCTGTTGATATCGGCCGCGCCCCTGGCACTGCCAAGCCAGGCTTCTTTTGAGTACCCCGCTGCCAGTCCATCTAGGAATTTCAAACGCAGTTCAGCGCTCTTCACGGAATCGTCAATAGCCGCAATCTTTTCCTGCAACGCTGCGATGTCGGCATTCAGGCTGTCAATTTCTGCGTTGAAAGCATCGCGCTGCTGTTCCCTGTCGATCCGGACCTGACCCAGTTCTACGTTCGCGGCCACGGCTTGCAATTGCAGCTGATCCGGATCGAGATCGTTGACCAGTCCAGTCAGCCGAACCGTCGACGTTCCGGCCGGCAACTCTACGCGCGCCACGCGAGTGACCACCGCGCCGGACGGGTACACCGCCACCGCGTCGATGCGCGATTGAACGTCGGCCGCAAACGCCGGTGTGTGAAACGCCAGCAAGGTCAGTAACAGTAGTGTGGAACGGTTCATATTCGGGGATACCCAGCGTCTAAGTGCCGACATTCTGCCACGCCAAGGCCCGCAAGTGGACCGGTCTCATTCTCGGTCCCGTGATAGTCTGCTGTTCTATTCCCACTACGCGATTTCTGCGGTCGCCGCCAGAGTCAGGTCATGCCGATCAGCCCAGCACGGTACACAGCGTTCGAGGAGCTGTTGCACGCGACCAGCCATGGCGCTGGCGTACTGCTTAGCCTCGCCGGCCTCAGCTGGATGCTTTACCTGTCGATTGGCGCGGACGATCCGTGGCGAATCGCCGCGAGTCTCGTCTACGGCATCAGCCTGATCACACTGTTTCTCGCCTCGACTCTGTACCATGCGCTGCACGCGTCCAAACACACCCATGTATTCAAGCTAATTGATCATTGTGCAATTTACGTGCTGATTGCCGGCACCTACACTCCGTTTCTGCTGGTCTCTATGCGCGACACGACAGGCTGGTGGATGTTCGCGGCAATCTGGACACTGGCGACGGCAGGAGTCATCAGCAAGTTGTGGTTCCGACACCGCTACCCAAAGCTGTCCCTGGGCGGGTACTTGTTAATGGGCTGGCTGGTGATATTGGCGAGCCCGAAGATTGCCGAAGCGATAGGTTCCGAAGGCATGATATGGCTGATCGCGGGCGGTATTGCCTATACGGTCGGTGCTGCCTTTTATGTCGCCCGGCGAATGGCGTATCACCACGCAATCTGGCACTTGTTCGTGCTCGCGGGCGGTGCCTGTCACTTTGTCGCCGTGATTCGCTACGTATTGCCGGCGGTACAAGCGTAAACGCAGGTGCCGCTCATTCGTAGTTTGCGACGTAAGCCGCAAGCTCGTTCGCTGCCTGCCGAACCTCGCGACCGCCAAGCACCTCCGGGGTGTTCTTTATCCACATCGGCAAGGCCTTGGGACTAAGGACCCAGACATCCGCCTCGCTCTGGGTTTCAGCCGAATCTACTGTCCAGCCTGGAAATAACAACACGGCTTTCACTGGCAATTCAACGCCGGTGTGTTCACGCAGCAAGCGCTGCAATTGTTTCGAACGAGCCCCGGCAAACTCAATGACACTCGAATCGTAAGGCCCGCCATTCAGGGATACGGCGGAACCGTCGTAACGAATACGGTTTTCGCCGCCGGCCGTTCTGCGCCGCGCCACGACCTGGATATTGAATACACCGTGCATTGAAATGATAACGTGATCGATATTGCCGCTATCGCCAGGCAGGTTGTGAAAAACCCGGTACCCGAGCCCGCGCAAGCCATCAAGAAACTCGCGCACTGTCGACCGCTCGTTCAATTGTTTTCTCAGCGCGGCAAGGTACGTCCAGTCGAACCAGGTCCGGGCAACAACGTAAACCGTCATCGCGCCCGCCAGTAACGTCACATAGAGCGGATCCGGAATCGCAACCTTCCATACCCAAAGCCATTCAACCAACGCAACGACCCAGAGCACCAGTAACAGGGCGTAGAGTGGCGCCACTTTGTCGACCAGCATGCCGACGTTTGAGACCTGTTTGGGTTTGGGTTTAAGCTCGATGCCGGGCGCTTGTGGCTTGGCCTGTTCTTGGGTCTTGGCGTGCATTGCGACGGACCGGTTGCCGGAATACACCAATTCTAGAGACCCGGCTACAATCGTCTGAGCGCTGCGTCACAAGTTGGCGCCCAGAGGGTGCCATCGACGCGCCAATTCTGCGTCAGCTGGCGATTGGGCTGGCGTTCAGCAGCTCGCCGATCACGGGAAGTCGATTTATGAAACAGATAGCGCGCATGGTTCTTCTTCTTTTGTTCTCAGCAACAATCCATGCGAACGCGGCGAGCACAGCACCTGCCGACAAGTTACATGCTCTGCTCGACGAACATTGGCAAACCGCTTTGCGTGAACAAGTCTACTTTCGCAGCGACCCCGATGCTTTTCGTATGAGCGGTCCACTACCCTCTTTTTCCGCTGACGCGTACGCGCGTCGGCAGGCTTACAATGAATCAGTCCTCGCTCGCTTGAATCAAATCGACTTCGACAGCCTGAGTGGGCAGGACAGAATTTCCTACCGCGTTTTTCGCTATGAGCGCATGACTGAACGCGACAGCTACGAACAGCCGGAACGCTATTTCCCGATCAATGCGCTGTTCGGCTATCACAGTTATTTTGTAGCAGCCCCTGCGAACATGGCATTCATCACCAGCGCAGACTACGAACGCTATCTTGTAAGCCTGGCTGACTTTCCTCGCTACAATGAGGAGCATCTGAAGTTGCTCCGGGAGGCCGCACAACGCGGTTACGCGCAGCAATGCGATGCCATGTCGGACTACGACAAGACCATCTCGAAACTCATAGTAGCAACACCGGAAGACAGTCCTCTGTACGCGCCCTTCAGGCGTTTCCCGGTCGCCATTGCAGAGGATGATCGGCAGCGTTTCGCCACGCGTGGAGCCGAGCTGATACGCGACAGCGTAATGCCGGGGTTCCGCGAGTTGCTTGAGGTGTATACCGAGGAATACATTCCGCATTGCCGGCAAAGTGCTGGCATTATCAGCGTCCATCGCGGGCAGGAATATTACGAATACCTGCTGAATTTTTACACGACGACCGCCATGACGCCCGCCGAGATTCATGAACTTGGCATGGCCGAAATAGCTCGCATTCATGACGAGATGGACGACATTCGTTCGCAAGTAGGTTTCGTCGGCAGCTTGCACGAGTTTTTCGAGCATCTGCGTCGTGCTCCGGAGTTTTTCGCCCGTAGTGAAAAGGAGCTCCTTGGGAATGTCGCACTCATCGCGAAAACCGCCGAAGGAGAATTACCCCGCTTCTTCACCAGGCTTCCACGCGGAACTTACAACATCAAGAGCAATCCGGGCCGCGGTGCTTTCTACGTTGCCTCAACCGGCGACGGGACTACGCCGGGAACGTACTTCATTGACACCACCGACTTGCACGCCGCTCCGTTATACACCCTGACCGCATTGACACTGCACGAGGCCGTGCCCGGACACCACCTGCAGAGCGCGCTCGCGCTCGAATTGGATCTGCCGGCATTTCGCCGTTCGATATACCACTCTGCATTTGGCGAAGGCTGGGGGCTGTACGCCGAGCGGCTCGGTCTCGAGATGGGCATGTATACTGATCCCTATGACGATTTTGGCCGCCTGTCGTACGAATCATGGCGTGCTGCACGACTCGTAGTAGACACCGGTCTGCACATGTTTGGCTGGAGCCGTAATGATGCCATCGACTTCATGCTGCAAAACACCGGCCTCACCCGTACCGAGATTGAGAACGAAATTGACCGCTACATAACCTGGCCGGCTCAGGCCACGGCGTACAAGATCGGTGAACTCCGCATTCGCGCTCTGCGTCAGAAAGCCGAACAGGCACTGGGTAGCGGCTTCGATATCCGGCGCTTTCATGATGTCGTGGTCGGTAACGGCTCACTGCCCATCGCTGTGCTGGAGGAAATAGTGGACGAATGGATTGCGGCACAACTGCCGGATACGACGCATTGATCATTACTGTGTCGCTCCTCGCCCAACGCTGGCTTGTCGCTATATCGCGGCGTTGCCCGCTATGGCAACCGCCACGCCTATGTCCTATCACCTGAACGGCTCAACCTACGTAGTCATCACTGCCGGAGGGGATGTAGTCGGCGATCAACCTGCGACCGACTATGTCGTTGCGTTCAAACTGGACGTCGACAGCAGCAACGAAATTTCCCGCCCGGTGTCCGACACCGAAAACACTCGATAGCCAACCGCACGCAAACGTCGAATGATCGTGGCTCTTACAGAATTCTCTTGTGCGGAATTGCAGTCGTGGGAGCCGAGTAGTAATTGCCCGGGGCGAACGTTAGACAGGACCAGGTCGTCCAGCACCGCACACTGTTGCGTACCGATGTTGATCTTCAACAGGTCGACACGAGCGTGACGCAACTTTTTCATCCAAGTCCGCAAACTGCAGGCCCGCACCCGTGCGCGGGCCAAGTAGGTATTGTCGTCGCGAGCCCCGCGCCGTACAGATAGCTCGCCATCACGATCTGCGGCAGCCCAACGGTCAAAGTGAACTTTGCTGGCAGGGCCTTGCTGGCAATCCAGCCCGCCGTGTCAGGCATCGGATCGAACACGTGCACATCCGCGCCGAACTCGGCAACCATCGCGAGATCGAAACGAATATCGCCGTCAACACCAATGGTATAAACCACGCTGCGGGGGCGATAACGCCGCAGGATAGAATACCCAACGGTGAAGTTCAGCCGTGTTGAGTCGCAGTTCCGGGCGCACATCGCGGCCCTGCCACTGGAGCCGGCGCAGACCACTCCTGAGTTTCGCAAAGGCCGGGCTAGCCTGAATTTGTTGCCAGCCCGGTCCTGTCCTCGCTCCCATCATTTCGCCTATTGTCGACTGAATAGTCATTAGACGAAATTCCGGCAAAACCGGTCGGTCGATCTACTGGGTGCGCCAGGCGGCTTGCGCCCATTCCCGAATGATGCCCGCTTCCTCCCAGCGGTCAGACAGCTCATTCTGTTCAGCATCGGTCATGGCGTACGGCGGCGGCCCGAGCTCGCAGAGAAATATCAAACGAGCATCCGCAGCGCTCCGCGCCCGCCAATTGCGCATGCCTTCCGCCCACCATTCCCGAAACTGTTGGACCCACGGTTGATGCTGTGGAAAGCCGGTTTGAATTTGCACCTGCTCGCGGTTCGCAATTCGCCCCTGAAAGCAGTCCGACCGAGCGAGGATCGTACTCATGTACTCACGATCTTCGTCACGTAGTGGCAAGCGCATTTCCCGATTGACCACAAAGTGCGACAAGTCCGCACATAAACGCATTTCCGGTAGGCGCTTGATGAGTTGCAAGGTATAGAACAGATCGTTAAGCAGTGAATCACGGTGGGTTTCAAAAAGTACCGGAAAACTGAACTCGTCGCTCATGCGTAGCCAGCGCTCAGCCACCGGCACCGCATCCTCTACCGCAACGGGCATTACTCCGCCAATGATGTTTACAAGTTCCGCATCCATTTCTTCGGCCAGCTGCAACAAAGGCTTCAGTTCCGCGACCGTGTGCGGAAAGACGTTCAACATGCACTGCAGCCCGTATTTCTGCAGCAAAGGCAGCAACGCCCTGGTTGCAGGGATTTCCGGCACGCTGGGATCCAGACACACGCCCGTGTACCCCGCTTCGGCGATGCGAGCGACGTTTTCCTCAGCGCACGGCTCCGGTTTGTGTGGATGACGTTGCTCCATTGCCCAAAGTGATTGAAACACGTCCAGAGTTTGCATTCGTTAATCTCCTGAAGCTGTATTTTTTGGAACAACGATCGGTACCCTCACCAAAGGATTGTTACGGCGAATTCGCAATCACGCGAATCTGGAATTCCTGAGCAATTCGACTATTCTTTTCCGTAATCAATGCCAAATAAGAAACTGAGTATGCCAGACACTACATCCGCCAAGCTTGGCAAGTATGAGTTGAACGTTGTTGCTGACGTGCCGGACTTCCGGGACTGGATTTACCAACCTGCTCTCATTCGACTTGCCAATGAAATCGAACGTCCGACCCGATTGCACATTCTGGACCAGGGTAATGAGGGCTGCTGCACAGGCTTCGCCCTGGCTGCGGTCGTCAATCTGCAACGGGCTCAGAGTCGTCGCCGCGGCACGGTCAGCCCACGAATGCTGTACGAAATGGCCAAGCGCCACGATGAATGGCGAGGCGAGAGTTACGACGGTTCCAGTTGCCGCGGCGCCATAAAAGGCTGGTACAACATGGGCGTCTGCCTCGACCGCACCTGGCCTTACAAGGATGGCAAGCAGGGAATGCTAACCATCAAAGCGGCAAAGGAAGCGCGCGAGAATACGTTGGGTGCCTATTACAGGCTCGGCACCCGGGTCTCAGACTTTCACGCTGCCCTGAATGAAACCGGTGTCATCTTCTGCTCCGCGGATATTCACGCCGGGTGGAGTAAGCCTTCAAAGAAAACCGGCGTCATTCCATTGCGCGATGAACCGGAAGGTGCACACGCTTTCTCGATCGTTGGCTACAACGACAAAGGCTTCTGGATACAAAACAGCTGGGGCCGAAAGTGGGGCCAGGAAGGTACTGCCCTGTGGCTGTACGAAGACTGGCAACACCATCTTCTGGATGCATGGGTGCTGAGACTGGCACTGCCGACGCCACAAATCTGGCACTTGCCGCGTGAGGGTGGCTCAGACGCCAGCCGTACCGAAGGCCTGTTCCGCAAGACACCAACACGGGCGGAAATCGCCGGCCATTTTGTCCATATCGACGATGGCCATTTCCATGATGACGGTATTTACTGGAGCAATCTCGACGACGTTCAGCAAACCGCCGAACTCGTCGCCAAGAGTGACAAGTACGATCACCTGTTGCTCTATGCACATGGCGGCCTGAACAGCGTGAAAGATTCCGCTCGACGCATAGCTGCAATGAAAGAAACGTTCAAAGCCAATCGAATCTACCCCTACCATTTCATGTACGACACCGGGCTGCTGGAAGAACTGAAAGACGTCGTGCGCGGCCGGCACGCTGAAGTCAACGAACGTGCCGGCGGACTGCAGCGACTGGACTGACCGGCTTATTGAACGGCTAACCAAAACGACTGGTCGCGCTCTGTGGCGTGAAATGAAATACGGCGCACAGCGCCCCTTTGCCGACGATGGCGCGGGAACTGCGGTACTCATGGCGTTCATCAATGCGTTCGCCGCACACGACTCCGCGATGAAACTGCATATCGTGGGCCACAGTACCGGCGCAATTCTGCACGCGTATTTGCTGGAGGCGGCAATTCGACTGTCGGCACAACTGCGGGTTACCAGCGCCAGCCTGCTCGCACCTGCTGCCACTACCGATTTGTTCCGCAGTCATTACCGTCCGTTGCTAACTTCCCGCAAGGCGTCGGCAGGTATCGACCGAATGGATATTTACAACCTGTCCAGCAAACTTGAGCTGGACGACACTGTGACAGGCGTTTACCGAAAGTCGTTGCTATACCTCGTCAGCCGCGCGTTCGAAGAAGAGCCACACCCGGCATCGATCCTGGGCATGCAGGATTACTGCAAGTCGCTCGCAAGCCGGTTGCCCAAGCTCACTTTGCATGTCAGTGACGGTGATGTACGCGAAACAAGAACTACAAAGAGTGACACCCACGGTGGTTTTGACAACGACCCTGCCACGATGAACAGTGTCCTCAAGCGCGTTCTTGGCAAGAAGCCCTCACAGCCGTTTACCGACAAGTCGTTGAAGTACTGACTCGACAGTTACTCGTAACGGAACCGTCGAATTGCAAACACAGAGACCAGCATTGCACCGACCAGCAAGGCGATGACGTGAGGAACAGTAGCGGCGGCACCCGTCTCAAAGCTGACAAGCTTGTGCAACGCATCCATCGCCCAGCCGGTTGGCAATAGCTTTTGCAACGTTTGCATCCAGTCAGGGGTGATTTCTATTGGCCACCAGCAGCCGCCGAGCGCTGCCAGCAGATTGGCCAGCAACGCTCCCAGGCCGGCGGCCTGGGCCGGAGTTCGCGCGAGACAGCCTAGCAACAGGCCCGCCGATGCACAAAATGACGCCCACGCGACCAGCACAAGCAACACCATGGCGAAGTCCGGGCCCCAGTGCATTGAGAATAACCAGGTTCCCGCAATCAACGCCGCTAGGATCTGTACGCTCGCCAGGCCCATTCGGCCGACCCACTTGCCGGCCACTATCTCTGTGCGGGTCACAGGAGCGTATGCCAATCGACGCAACAAGCCCTGGCTGCGTTCGATAGCAAGCAACGATGCGCCGCTCGTAAGGAGAACAAGCAAGGTGAACATGACCAAAATTCCCGGAATCGCCTGTTCGAAACCGGTCGGAATATCGACACGCTTGCCCGCTGATGTAACTTCCAGCGACCAAACTCTCGCGGAGTTGTTGAGCGCGTCAAGGCTGAGTTGCGACAAGCCACCTGATCCCACCGCTCCAGCGACCACGATATCGGCCAATGCGGTGTACAAGCCGCGCTGTATGCGAATCGCCTCAAAATCCCGGATCAATGCCGATGCACGGGTGTCATAGCTGATGCCAACCTGATCCCCCCGCTCGATTGTCTCCGTCAAACCCGGTGCTATCCGCAGCATTCGGTGCGGTGCACTGCCGTCGTCGAGGATTGCACTGGCTGCGCTTTCATACCATTCCGGCGCAAAATCATTATCCCGCAAGCGCAGATCCAGTTGCTCCCGCAAGTAACCCGGCTGCTCAGCAATAACTGCGACGGACGTTGCATCAGTGCCGCTAATACCGGTCGCAAAGCCACCAGTGACTGTCCCTATGAAATAGAAGAATATCGGCGGCATGACGAACAACCACAACAAGGTTTCACCTTGCTTCAGTTGATGCCGCAGGTCGCGCCAGGCCAGAAACAGGACATTGCGCATCCGACTAACTCCTCGCAAAACCACTGCGAAGGCGCCAGCCAGAACAGACCAAGCCCAGCGTCGAGCCGACGATGAGTATCAGCCAGCTGCTGGAACTGATACTCCACGCACTCGCTGCTGTTATCTCTGTTGTCAGTCGGTCTACAACAAAACCATTTGGCGTCAGGCGGCCAAGAGCGGCTAGGTCATCGGGCATTGCGACAAAAGGGAAAAAGCTGCCGCCAATCATCAGCAGCGGAAACAGCAGAATCGTCGTCAGTAAATTGGCGGCGCGCCGGCTGTTCGCCAGCATCTGCAGAAAACCGAACCACCCGAACAAGGCGACGCCCGCGACAGTGACAAATAACAATGACGGCAGGAAGTGACCAAAAGGTATGCCGTGATACGAAAACCCTGCCAGCAAAGTGAGCCCCGCCAGCAACAGCGTTACCACCCCGGCGGCGCAAGCCTTGCCGATCAGGAAGTGCTGTACGCGGTCTGGCACATACAGCAGGCGACGCAGGGTTCCCTGTTCCCGTTCAGTCCAATAGTCCGCGGCCAGACTGTTGGCCGCGAACAGCACCGCCATTAGGACGATTCCCGGGAGGAACAACAGGGCAATAGGCGGACTGGGTTGTTCCTGCGGTGGCGCAAGAATCTCGAGATCAAATGCCGGTGGGAACATCAGTCCTCCCGCCACCTCCAGCTTCTCATTGATCGCTACAGCAATACTGGCGACCAACAGCTTGTCCGGTGCATCGCCAGCGGCCGATGCTGCTTGAATCTCAGCCGCAAACATTTGTTGTACGTAAAAACCCGCATCAAGCAGCACCTCGACAACATCCGTGATGATCTGCGGCAATATCGTTTGGGCAGGGTTTGTTGTAAGTGATAATTGCAACGGTGTGGCATTCAGCAAGGCTTCACTGAACCCCTCGGGTATCACGAGGAAAGCGCTTGCACCTCCCGCATCAATTCGGGCCTCGCCCTCAGGCAGCGTGACCGTCTCAACGACAATTAATTCGCCGAGCTCACCTTGAGTGAACGCGCCACCAATCGCAGAGCTGAGGAAAGTCTGGTCCTGATCATGAATCAACAACGTGCCGCGAGGCTTTGAGCCTTCCCCACCCATCAACAGCGTCAGCAGCCCCCCGATCAAGAATGGTATGCCCAGCCAGAGCAACACCGAGACGGAATCGCGGCTCCAACGCACGAGGTCTTTGCTGGCGGATGCAATCAGGAAACTCAATGAATCACTCGCGCAGTTCTTTGCCAGTCAGCAACATGAAAAGTGTTTCCAGGTTGGGGCGCCTTAGGCTCGTCTCAGTGATCGTCGCCCCACTGTTATCCAGTACCTGAAAGATGGTGGACAAGTGCTGTGAAGCATCGGGCAAACTGAGAACGAGAGAGCCCTCGTCCTGCGAAACAATTTGCAAATTGTCCAGTACACCCGCCTGTAAATTCTTTATTGCTTGCGCGCAGTTCTCGGTGTCGAAACTGCCGCTGAGTTGCAGCACGTCACGCGCATCAAGTTGCTCGCGCAATTCGGCGACTGTGCCTTGAGCAATGAGGCGGCCGTTGTCAATGATCGCCACGGAATCACACAAGCGCTCTGCTTCCTCCATGTAGTGCGTTGTGTAAACGATGCAGGCACCGTTGGCGCGCTCCGCTTCCACCAGATCAAAAAGCCGCGATCGTGATTGAGGATCGACACCCACCGTTGGCTCGTCCAGCAGCAATACAGCAGGCTGGTGAACAACAGCGCAACCGAAATTCAGGCGTCGTTTCATGCCACCCGAAAATGTCTTGGGCAATTCACGGGCACGGTCTGCCAAGCCGATATAGGTGAGTACGGTCTGTACACGGTCGTTGAGCTCGCGCCCTCGAAGGCCGTAGGCTTGCCCCCAGAAGCGCAAATTGTCGATCGCAGAAAGGTCTTCGTACAATGCGAGGTCCTGTGGCACGACGCCCAGCGATTGCTTCGCCACTTTTGCGTTGCTGACTATATCCGCGCCATTGATGCTTGCGCGTCCCGAACTCGGCGCTAACAAACCCGAAATGCAATTGATAGTCGTCGACTTACCGGCACCGTTGGGTCCCAGCAGGCCGAACACGGCACCTCGTTCGGCGCGAAAGCTGATGCCGTCGACCGCAACCAGGTCTCCATACGACTTACCCAAATTTTCAACTATCAGCACAGTATTCGTCATTGGTATAGCGACAACCGACAATGCCAAAAGACTACTCGAAATGGCGTTTCCAAACACGTTTCAGCGATTCCCGTCCGGCAATCCGCTGCGCTATGGAGGCTATGCCCGGCAACCTCTCGGACCGCCATGCATCGTCCATCGCCCACTGACACAAGACGGCGGCGTAAATATCCAGCACTCCGAATCCGCAGGACAGGAACCAGGGGTCTGCTTCGGCAGCAGCCTCAACCAGCAGCCAACGGCGTTGCCAGATAGTGGTTGCGTGGGTGCGCAATTCATCACGTCGACCCGACGACGTTTGCTCTCCTTCAGGCTGGAACCGCTCCGGGTAGTCATGAAATTCGATAATCGGATACAGCTCTGCCGCCATGAACAGCAACCATCGCATCGCGATAGCGCGATCGCGGGATGCCTCCGGCAACAGGCCAGCTTCGGGATGGCGCTCAGCCAGCGTTAGCAATATGGCAGCAGATTCGGTGAGTGATGTGCCGTCAGGTGTAATCAGGCTGGGGAGCTTGCGTTGAGCATTGACGACCGCATAGTCCGAACCGCTCTGCTGACCGTTATCCAGCGAAACATCGCGCAATTCGACCCCCACACCGATTTCGGCAAGAGCCAGCTCGACTATCGCCGAACCTGAGCCGGGATCACCATAAAGAATGTAGGTCATCGGAATTGCCCTCCTGCCTGTTATCGGCGTCGAATCGTCCCTGCCCATCATAATCCACCCTGACCGTTCGGATGGTGCTTGAATACGCCTGTCAATCGAGACTGAATAGTCTGTCGAAATATGATGACAAGCACACAAAATGGCGTATGCTCGCCACTCGCCGCACTGCCCAATGGGCATTTAGGCGTCGAATGAGCTGTCGCTTATGCCCGACAGGTCACGGATAAATTATGGGTTTTATTGAAGATAAGCGCGCTTTACGAAATAATGCGCGGGCAAACTTATTCCAACAGAGGAAAATTGGATGATGATCAAAAACGCACTCAAAGTGGGCGCAGCCGTGCTGGTCCTCGGTCTGGCCTCTGGTTGTGCCAGCACCGAAGGTATTGATGCCGTACGGGCCACAGCCGACGCCGCCGCTCGTGACGCAGCTTCAGCAAAATCAGCAGCAGAAGCTGCACGTGCAGCTGCAGATAGCGCTGCCCGCGCCGCTGCAAGCGCACAGAGCACAGCAGATCGTGCACTGTCCGCCGCTAACTCGGCCCAATCGTGCTGTGACGCGAATCGGGACCGCCTGGAACGCATGTTCCAGAAATCGATGTCCAAGTAGCGCTAGACTACGAAGCTTTACTCAAACGCCGCGCTTGTCGCGGCGTTTTTTATGCGCCTTCCAACGCTTTGCGGTATACCGCTCGGCTTTG
The DNA here is from genome assembly GCF_055809415.1 of Woeseia sp. D3-10. NCBI lineage: Bacteria > Pseudomonadati > Pseudomonadota > Gammaproteobacteria > Woeseiales > Woeseiaceae > Woeseia > Woeseia sp. D3-10. The sequence continues at coordinate 91,598 of NZ_JBVVTW010000007.1, forward strand.
CAACCTGACTTTCTGCCGCAGCCCAGTCGAGCTCACCTTGCTGCGCAGCCGTAACCACCACGAATTGCTCCGTTAGCGCAGTCAGTCCGTCTGCGGTTGTTGTCGCAGCGGGTAATTCGGCGATCGAATCGGGATCCGAGCCGTCATCTATCGCTAACGCCCGATCCGCCTCGCCTGCCAAGACGTCTGCAACGTCGGCCAATACGGCATCTGCAGGCGGTGCAATCACGTCCAGAATTCGGTGCGCTTCCAACACTAACTCGTCGCCATCCCACCCCATTTTCACAGGCGCGTTGATGATGGTGACCTCGGTATTAATGGCGACATGTTCAAACAAGTATTCGATGTCCTCGGGAAACATGCGTATGCAACCATGAGTAACGCGCATGCCAACACCCGCAGGTCGATTGGTGCCATGAATCAGGTAACCTGGAATATCAAGGCGCATCTTCCGTGAGCCCATAGGATTGTCCGGCCCGGCCGGAACCACTCGTGGTAGCGGCCTGCCTTCGGCTGCGTGCTCGGCACGAACCGAGTCCGGCGGGTACCAGACAGGATTTTTGACTTTTTCGGTCACTCGCGTTCTGCCAAGCGGCGTCTCCCAGTCCATGCGGCCAATGCTCATCGGAAACGTCATCACGACCGGCTTCTCGCCCGCCGCGACCTTCGGGTAGTAGTAAAGACGGTATTCAGGCAGGTTAAGTACAACGCCGCGACGGGGGCCAGGTGGCAGCACAAACCGAGTCGGCAATAGAATTTCCGTGCCCTCGCCGGGCAACCAGACATCCACGTCCGGGTTGGCAATGACAATGTCCTCGTAACCGAGTCCATGCCGCCGGGCGATATCTATCAACGTATCGTCCGCCCTTGCCCGTACGGTGGTCACCGCACCGATGACGTCCGTGCCCTCCGGCGGTAGATCGTAAACTTCTGCAGACGACGGTTGCGAAACAAGCAGCAACAACGCGCTCAGCGCGCCCAACGTACCTAACATTCCCTGCTTCATCGTCCAGCCTCGTCCGTTTCAATTACTTCCGTCTCTGACTCTGCGTCAGCCAACCAGTTCTGTAGTGCAATGCTCTTGAGCAAGCGTGCCGGGTAGTGACTCGCCGATTCCGGCAGATTGATGCCGTAGGTTCTGAGGCGCAACACGACCGGTGCATACATGGCGTCCGCAATACTGAATTCGCCAAACAACCAATCACCGCCGTACTGCTTGTGGCAATCGCTCCAGATTGCAAACACGCGGTCAATATCCCGTGTGAGGCCGTCGGACAAAGGGACCTTCCGACCCATCGCCCGGCAATTCATCGGCATCGCCGATCTCAGTGAAGAGAAACCGCTGTGCATCTCAGCACTGACACTTCGTGCGTGAGCGCGTCGCTCCGCATCGGCCGGCCACAATTGCAGTTCCGGAAAACGCTCGGCCACTGTTTCTGCGATTGCCAGCGTGTCCCAGACTGCTTTACCGTCGATCAGCAACACGGGTACACAGCGTGTTGGTGAGTACGGTTTAATCTGGTCCTGATACTCGGGTGTATCCAGGGGTATTCGAATCTCTTCGACCTCGATCCCCTTTTCTGCCAGCAATAGCCAGGCACGTAATGACCACGACGAATAGTTCTTGTTGCCAATGACCAGCTGCAATGCCATGCCCATTCTCGACTAAGTGTTAGTTCGTGGCTTGATCAATAACGCATCAGCACAGAGCCCCAGGTGAAGCCTCCACCGAAGGCCTCCATTAACACCAGCTGCCCTCTTTTGATACGGCCATCGCGTATACCCACATCCAGCGCCATCGGTACTGACGCAGCCGATGTGTTGCCATGGTCCTGCACAGTTAGAATCACTTTATCCATGCTGATATCCAGACGTTTTGCCGTTGCCTGAATAATGCGTAAATTCGCCTGATGCGGTACCAGCCAGTCGAGTTCATCTTTGCTGATGTTGTTCGCCTTCAGAGCTTCTTCAGCAACTCCACCCAGCGTCTTGACGGCTACTTTAAAAACTTCGTTCCCTTTCATGATGATCTTGGCGTCATCACCGGCGGTCTTGTGTAACTGATGCGACGCGCCGTACGGGTAGTACAGCAAGTCTTTGTACTGTCCGTCTGCACCCAGGTGCGTTGAAATAATACCGGCTTCATCTGACGGCTGGAGAATTACAGCACCAGCGCCATCACCGAATAAGACACACGTCGTTCGGTCACTCCAATCGACAATCTTGGACAAAATTTCAGCGCCAATGACAAGCGCACACTTTGCCTCGCCTGCACGCACAAATTTGTCGGCTGTGGACAATGCGTAAATAAAGCCGGTGCACGCAGCCTCAACACTAAATGCTGGACAACCGTGTATACCTAGTTTTTGCTGAATGAGCGTGCCGATATTGGGGAAAATCAGATCCGGTGTCGTCGTACCAACGATGATCAGGTCTATATCGTCGACTCCAACCCCCGCGGCATCCATGGCCTGCTTCGCCGCCTCAATACAAAGATCCGAAGTCGATTGCTCCTCGGCAGCAATATGGCGGCGTTCGACGCCCGTGCGGGTTCGGATCCATTCATCGCTGGTCTCGACCATCTTTTCCAGATCCGCGTTGGTCAAGACGCGTTCCGGCAGATAGCGGCCTGTTCCGGCTATACGTGAATATTTCATGCGGCTTCCTGCTTCAGCAGACTGCCAATCTGCTCCGGCACCTGGTTCTTAACTTCCAGCAACGCAGTCTCAATGGCATGCTGAAATGCAACAGAATCTGCACTACCGTGGCTCTTTATAACGATACCATTTAGTCCGACCAATGACGCACCATTATAGTTTCTGGAGTCCATGCGCACAGCGAGACTTTTCAGTACCGGACTGGCCAGCACTGCTTGCAACCTGCTAAACAGATTACGCTTGAAAGCACTCTTCAAATAATGCGAGGCAAGGCCTACCGTGCCCTCCATCGTCTTGAGGGCGACATTGCCCGTAAAGCCGTCCGTGACCACAACGTCCGTCTTGCCGGCAAAGATTTCATTGCCTTCTATATAGCCTACGTAGTTGAGACTGCTTGCCTGCAGCATAGCGGCAGCCGTTTTCACGGTTTCATGCCCCTTGGTGTCTTCAACGCCGATATTCAGGAGGGCAACGCGCGGCCGTTCAATTGAGCGGATATCGCCGGTAACAATCGACCCCATTACCGCGAACTGGAACAATTGCTCAGCACTGCAGGATGTATTGGCGCCCAGATCGAGCATATGCACCGTGCCGCCAATCGACGGCAACTCGGCCAGAATGGCCGGGCGGTCTATTCCGGGCAGCATCTTCAACACGAATTTGGCCGTGGCCATCAGTGCCCCGGTGTTGCCCGCACTAACGCAGGCAGTTGCGCCACCTTCTTTCACTAGGTCAATGGCGACACGCATGGACGAATCTTTCTTCTTACGGAGGGCGTCCGCTGGCGCTTCGGACATCCCCACCACTTCGCTCGCCGCCCGGATGGACAACCGCGGCTCATCGCCAACAATGCGCGTGACCAAACCTGACAGCAGATCCTGATCACCCACCAGAATCAACTTCAGCTGAGGATGACGTTCAAGACAGGTGCACGCCGCACGCACGACCACCTCGGCACCGAGGTCGCCGCTCATTGCATCGACAGAAATGATGGATTCGTCAGTCACTCAGTCTGTCAGGCTAGGGCCATCAGACGCGTGAAACGCGAAAAGGCGAAGCTTTAGTCTTCGTCTTTGTCGCTGACAGCCGGTTCGATAACCTGGTTGCCACGATAGAAACCATCCGGTGATACCCGATGGCGCAGATGGGTTTCGCCCGAGGTTGGATCGACAGACAATGCCGGTCCTTTCACTTTGTCATGCGAACGGCGCATGCCACGTGTTGACGGTGTTCTACGACTCTTTTGTACAGCCATTTCATTCTCCACAAGTGGGCGATGTGTGCACCGCCCGCATATAATAATTTGTCGGGGTGAATCCTGGATCCCGTTACCGGGACTTCTCAATTTGTGCCTTCAGGTCAGCGAACGGCCGAATTGTGTTCGGTTTTTCTTCTGCCTTCTCGCTGCCCGGCAGCTGGATGCAGTTGTCATCTGACGTGTGCATCGCAGCCAACGGAATTGCCATTACCAGCATTTCTTCGACCACATCCAGCGGCCGTAGCTTGTTATCTTCCACACCCCAGACTTCGAGCGCGTCATCGATCGATCGCGAATCCTTGCTGTTCAACAGCAACATTCTGAACGACGTTGTCAGCGACAGGGTACAGGGTTCAAGGCATCGCTGACAGACAGCCGGCAACCCGGTCTCGGCACTGCCGCGCACCTCTGGCAAACGTTCACGAGCATCAGCCCAGCCGAATTGCAGCTGAACTTTAACTGCTGTGTCCTGCCAGCCCGCCGGCAAGCGGTCAGCTCCCAGCGCGACGAAATCCGCCTGCACAATCTCGGAAAGCCTTTCAAACGTTGATAATTTATCAACAATTTCAAGGACTTGAGTTCTACGCGCGAGATACTCGGGCGCTACGTGATCTAGCAGAGGGTTCGCCATGGCGGGCGCATCATAAGTAGCCTGTCGCGCCCTGTCAAAGCGGATTTCCCGAGCCGGAAGAGTAGCCTGCAGAGGCAAAGCAGGTACACTGGCCGGCCCTTCACCTTAGTGGCTCTCGAACCGTGCAAAATCCGTCTGCCGCACCGATCATTCTGGCCTCAACTTCCCGCTACCGACGGGGCCTGCTAGACCGCTTTCTCAATGAATACGAGGTAGTCGCGCCGGGTGTTGATGAGCAGGCTGTCAGCGCCGCTGACCCGCACAGCCTCGCGGCCAGGCTGGCCCGCAGCAAAGCAGAAGCGGTGTCGAGCCAATACCGCGACGCTGTCATCATCGGTGCCGATCAGGTTGCCGTACTCGACTCAGCCATCATTGGCAAACCCGGCAGCCACGCCAAAGCCATTGAGCAATTAATGGCCGCATCCGGCAAGACTCTGCAATTTCTGACGGCGGTCTGTGTGCTCGACCCGCACGGTCGCAAGCGTTATGAGCACATCGACGAAACCACTGTTCGCTTCCGCAAGTTCGACCGACGCCAGGCCGAGGTTTACCTGCACCACGACGAGCCTTATGACTGCGCAGGCAGTTTCAAAGTCGAAGGCGCCGGCTTTGTTCTGTTTCGCTCAGTCAGCACGGAAGACCCGACAGCACTGATCGGCCTGCCGATGATCTGGCTTGCCGCCACGCTGCGAGAACTCGGCCAACTGCAACCCTGAGCGCACTTACTTTTTTCGAAGATGGTGCGGTTTGCGCTTTTTTCGCGCCGGCAGTCGGCCCTGCAAAAACGATTCAAGGTCATCGGCCAACGGTGCCGTAAAGTGCTGTTCGTTGCCGTTCGTGTCGGGAAATGCGATCGACTGAGCGTGCAGGAACAAGCGCTGCAGACCATTGCTGGCGGCCCGATAATTAACGTCCGGGTCACCGTAACGCTCATCACACAGGATCGGAAAGCCCTCCGCGGCCAGGTGCACGCGAATCTGGTGCGTGCGGCCGGTTTCCGGCTGACATTGCAATAAACTGTAGATGCCATAGGTTCTCGACAGTCTAACTTTGGTAGCGGCCGGCTTACCCTCCGGATCAATGATGACGTGTCGTTCGCCGTTTCGCCGGTGCGTAACCAGCAAAGGCGCGTCAATAATCTGCTCGCCGTACTGCCAGTTGCCGGGTACCAAAGCGAGGTAGTTTTTCTCCACCCGCCCTTCCCGGAACTGCTCGTGCAGCGAACGCAACGCGCTGCGACGCTTGGCCAAAACCAGACAGCCGGACGTTTCCCGGTCGAGCCGGTGAACGAGCGACAAGTCCTTAAGCTCCGGACGTGCAGCACGCAAGAGCTCAATAACCCCGTGACTGATGCCGCTGCCGCCGTGTACCGCAACCCCACCGGGCTTATTGATCACCAGCAGGTACTTGTCTTCAAATATCACCCGCGACGACAAGTCATCGACACGGTGTTGCGGCGGCGGCGCACCGTCCTTGTTAATCCGTACGGGTGGAATGCGCACTTCGTCGCCGGCCTGCAGGCGGTGCTCCGCCCGCACACGACCACCGTTTACCCGCACCTCTCCCTTTCGCAACAAGCGATATAGACGGCTCTTGGGCACGCCCGGCAAATGCCGTCGCAGGAAGTTGTCGATGCGTTGATCGGCGTCGTCAGAGGCCACTGTCACTTTGCGGACACCAACGCTTTGCTCGCTGGAGCCCGCGCCGTTGTTACCGCCCGAGGACGGTGGGGAATTCGGTTGCATAAGCAATCACTTATTTCAGTTTTGGGCAAGAATCGGGATGCAGAGCGGAAATGCTGTGCTATATTACGGCGCTGTGTGGACCACTGGACCTCTGTCTGGCCACACATTCCAAAGAAAGCGACAGTACGGTCAATGACCGTCTTAGCGTTTATTTTATTCATATCCGGCCCGTACAAGCGAGGCCGGACATCCTTTTGGCAGCAAACCGGTTGTCCGGTGAGCGCCAGAGCGGCATGCCGCAGGGTAACAATGATTTTGTTTCTGATTCGCTGGATCTTCGCAGGTCCGGCCTTCAAAGAGTACACGCCAACGAGCTCGGGTGCCCCGCACCCCGGCAGGTTCGTGCTGCTTTCCTGTACCGCTCTTCCCGCCTCATTACACCGACCAACTGTGCTGCCCAATCAACAAGTAGGGCATCATGAAAAGAATGTTAATCAACGCGACTCAGGAAGAAGAGTTGCGCATGGCGATGGTCGATGGCCAACGCTTATTCGACCTCAATATAGAGGCTCCCGCCAGCGAACGTAAGAAAGCCAACATCTACAAAGGCAAGATCACCCGCATTGAGCCCAGCCTCGAAGCAGCCTTTGTTAACTACGGTGCGGAACGTCACGGATTCCTGCCGTTAAAAGAAATTTCCAGCGAGTATTTCGTCAAAGACGCGCCCAGCGGCAAAGTCAACATCAAGGACGTACTGCGCGAAGGTCAGGACATCGTTGTCCAGATCGACAAGGAAGAACGCGGTAACAAAGGTGCAGCGCTCACCACCTTCGTCAGTCTGGCTGGCCGTTTCATTGTCCTGAAACCCAACAAAGAACGTTCTGGCGGCGTATCTCGCCGCATTACAGGTGACGACCGTGATGAAGCGCGGAAATCGCTGAAAAATGTCGATATCCCGGAAGGCATGAGTGTGATTCTGCGCACGGCCGGGATTGACCGAACCAGCGAGGAACTTGCCTGGGACCTCGAAAACCTGCTGAACGTCTGGAACGCCATTCTCAAAGTGGTTGTCGAACGTCCGTCGCCGTTCCTGATTTACCGCGAGAGTAACGCCGTCGTCCGCGCATTGCGCGACTACCTCACCTCTGAAATTGGTGAGATTCTGATCGACGACGAAGCCACTTACATCGAAGCCAGCGAATTCGTGCAGCAGGTGATGCCGCAGAATCAACGCAAGCTGAAGCACTACACCGATCCGGTACCGCTGTTTACACGCTACCAGATCGAAACTCAGATCGAGTCCGCGTTTGCCCACCTGGTCCACTTGCCCTCTGGCGGTAGCCTGGTGATAGACCATACCGAGGCGCTCGTTTCCATTGATATCAACTCGGCGCGCGCGACCAAGGGCGGCGACATCGAGGCAACGGCACTGAATACCAATCTGGAAGCGGCTGACGAAGTTGCTCGCCAGTTACGCCTCCGCGACCTGGGTGGACTCGTCGTGATCGACTTTATCGACATGGGCCCGCAGAAGGCGCAACGTGAAGTTGAAAACCGGCTACGTGAAGCGGTACGTCAGGATCGTGCCAGGGTGCAGATTGGCAAAATCTCGCGATTTGGCCTGATGGAAATGTCACGCCAACGTCTGCGGCCTTCGCTCGGCGAATCAGCCTACCTCACCTGCCCCCGTTGCAGCGGCATTGGCAATATTCGCAGCGTGGAATCGCTGGCGCTTGCCATCCTGCGCATCATCGGTGAAGAGGCGCGCAAAGAACGTACCGCGAAGGTCATCGCGCAGTTACCGGTGGAAGTTGCTACCTACTTGCTGAATGAGAAACGCGACTGGGTTCAGAATCTGGAAGCGCGTAACGACACCCACGTGGTCCTGGTCGCCAACGAAGGACTGGAAACCCCGCACTACCGAATTCGGCGCGTGCGCGACGACCAGGTGGAATTGCCAGAAAACACCGGCAGCAGTTACACGCTGTCTGACCCTGAAGATGAAGATGCCGTTCCCGATAGCCTGCAGGAACGCAAGCCTGCCGAACTGGCGGCGGTTACCACGGTTGTTGCAACGACACCTGCCCCACCGCGACCAATCGCTGTGGCTGAACCAGCACCGCGTGCGCCGGGTTTCCTTGCCCGTCTCGCCGCCTTGTTTGCCGGTTCTTCATCTAGCGAAGAGAAAGAGAAAAAGCCGGCCAAAGGCGGACGAAAACCCTCGTCAGCCAAACGTTCGAGAAAATCATCAGACAGTCGAGGGCGCGGCGGCAAGCGTGACGGTCGTCGAACGGACGAGAGTTCTGACAACAAAGATGGCAACAAGCCAAGAGGCGAAAAGAAGCGCGGTTCCAAGAAACGTGGCAAGAAATCGGACGCGCGGAACGACGAGCGCAAAACTCAGAACGAACAGAACGGCCAGAGTGACACCGCTGAGAAACGCCAGGACCAGAAAGCCCAGACAGACGGCGATGAAGCACGTAACGAGCAACCGCGTAAGAAGCGCCGCAGTCGTGGTGGCCGGCGTCGCCGGAAATCGGCAGACCGGACTGAGAATCAAACTGATAACACGCAACAAACCGCTGAGTCCGCCGATGCAGCGAACAACGAGCAGGCAACTAAAGCGCCTGCCGATCAGAATGCTGGACAGCGCCCCGCGGCCAAGAAAGCAACTGATGAAGCATCCGGGTCAGCTAACACAGCAAACGGCCAGTCGAACGACAGCCAACCCCGGCGCAATACCGCTGCGGAAAAAGCAGCAGCGCCCGCACCTGCGACCAACGAAAAACCGGAAGCTGTAAAAGCGGTCGCCGCTACAACGGTTGTTGCAAGTGCGGCAGCTCCGGCAAGCAAAGCCCGGCCGGCTGACTATGAAGATACACAGCCAGAGTTACCTCGATTGCGAATGACCGATGCCGAAGTCCGCGAGGCTCAACGCAGTGATACCGTGAGTTCAGATACACCAAAGAAACGCGCGGCACCAAAAGCGGAAACAGCTGGCGCCGATTCGAGCAAGGCACCCCGCGAATCCAGCCGTCAGAATTCGGCACCGGCAGAAGCAGTGAAAGAACCGGCAAAACAAGCACCAAGTCCGGAAAGCAAGCCCGTCGAAACGGCCAAACCAGCCACTGACAAGCCGGCCGCAGAAGCCGCGCCGGCCAAGCCGAAACCTGAGGGTAAATTGCTGCCGTGGGATCAACCGCAACCAGCCACACCGACCAAAGCAGAAACTACAGTGAGTGAGGACAAACCCTCACAACCCTAAGGCCGGTTAGCTCGTCTGAACAAGGGGTGGCTGGCAACGCAGAATCAGGCGTTGCCGCCACCCTTTTTCTTTTGCAGCTCGGTCAGTAAGCCAAGAGAAGCGGTTTCAACCAGGTCCAGCACCCGTTCGAAACCGGCTGTGCCACCGTAGTAAGGATCCGGCACTTCAAGCGTATCGGCTTCCGCAAACTCAAGAAACAGTCGAATTTTTTCGTGATGAACAATGCCGCTGCGATCACGCAGCGCGCGCAGATTGTCGTCATCCATCGCCAGTAAGAGATCGTATCGCTCGAAGTCTTCGTCCTGGACGTGCCGGGCAGTAATACCGTCGAGACTGTAGCCGCGCTTCTCCGCCGCAGCCATTGCCCGCCGATCGGCCGGCGCCGCCGTATGGTAAGCATGAGTGCCTGCGGAATCGATATCGATCCAATTGGCCAGGCCTGCATCGGCTACGTGTTTACGAAACACGCCCTCCGCTGTTGGTGAGCGGCAAATGTTGCCCATGCACACGAAAAGTACGCTGGTACGTGAATCTTTAGTCATAAGTATCTGTTTATCTTAGGCATTCTATCCGCACATGGCCGCCGAAATCCAGCCGTGTCCGACACGATTTGTAGCCCGAATTGTACCCAAAGATACGGTCTACAACTCACTCGAACGACTTGGGCCACTTTCTGGACGGGTGATACACCTACAGGATCTGGAACTCTTGCCCTCTGATCCCAAGCGGGACGATTGACGGCACGCCGCCGTTGAATTTCGATCGCTCATACCATTATTGCACCGAAGCAAGCAGATCTAAACGTTTACACTACAGTCCCTTTTTGGCTACGTTTCGTAACTGCAGGTCAACGATTTCTCGACCGGCAGGTACATTAGAATTAGCGCGCCGAACAGCAAAGCAACTGAGGAACACTATGGGTGCATGGATTGAAATGATTGCGGAAGATGACGCGACGGGTGACCTTCGAGAAATGTACGACCAGGCCAGAACGCCACATGGCACTGTCGACAATGTCATGAAAGCTCATTCACTTCGTCCGCACACGATGCAAGGGCACATCGCTTTGTACCGAAGCGTCCTGCACCACCCGGACATCACGCTGCCGCTGTGGTTTCTCGAAGTCGTTGCGTCCTATACCAGCATCAAGAACAACTGTGAGTACAGCCTGACACACCACTTTAAGAACGCGCGACGATTACTGGACGACGACGAACGCGCTGACGACATTCATGCCGCGTTGCAATCTGGCGAGCCACAACGCGTATTCTCAGGGAAATACCTTGCACTCCTTGAGTACGCCGCCAAACTCACTGTCAACGTACGTGGCATGGCGAAGACTGACATCGACGCGCTTATCGCGGCCGGCTGCGATGACGGTGAGATTCTCGAAGTCAACCAGGTCGTTGCCTATTTCAATTACTCGAATCGACTGTTGAACGGTCTTGGCGTCACAACGGAAGGTGACGCCATTGGATACTACAAGTAGCTCGGCAACCGGCTATCTTGTTTGAGAATCTCCCAGGCCATAATCCCGCACTGGTCGTTCGAAAAGCTCTCGTATGCCCGGGTAGTTCGCTTGCAACCTTTGCACTTCCTCCGTTTCAGCGAAGTCCAGCCTACCGTTGCACCATAGTTCCGAACCGTTCACGGATATACTTGGATCAAATACCGAAATACAAATCTCACCCGGCGCATAGTCTCCGCAGGTATGAAAGTGAAGATAGCGAGGATTGCCGAACGCCGAGCCTGACCAACGTGTCAGGTTGTCGGCAGCCAAGCCGGTGTAACCGTTTTGCGGATGAATGCCGGCGTGCCATGAGTGTATGACGTCGCCATCAATACCGTACTTTTTGGCAACGAAATCGTAGTGGGCGCGCACTTTCCTGACTTCGTGCTCGTTGCCTTCAAATCCAACGATTCGTCCCTTGTCGACCAGCGCAATAACCACGCCGTCAATCAACACGCTATCTGGCCGGTAGTAGCGCGAACCTGTCGGACTTAGCCACTTCGAGAGCGCCAGTCGTCCTGAAAACGTACTTGCCGGTACCGGCCGAAACACAGTCAATGGGAACCGTCGGATGAAAACGTCGTCTGCATTGTCGTCACCGGGGTCTGGGGGCGACGTGCCAACAAGATTCGTGCCCGACGGACACGTAATGGTGACTCTGTTTTCGCCGAAAATTGCAGCGTTTATGAGACTCTTCAGGCTAACGAAGAACCGATAATCGGCACTACAAAAAGCGGAACCGAAACTATCCTCATCCAACGCATAGCACATTGTTTTTGTTCCAGCACCGCCGAGATCGGTGAATCTGACCTGATCGCCAATCCTCGCCAGGAACAGGGTGTGGTCCACCGTACCCATTGCGCGCGAAACATCGGCGGGTAGTTCGCTCGCATCTTCGACAAATGTCGTGTCTACAATCTTGACATTCAGCGCACGGTTGCGCCCGTGTACGGCAATAACATCAGCAAGCGTGCTCGAGTAGTAGTCGCCGCCGCCTTGCTCTCTTATAATCGCCAGCGATTCGCCAGCTTTCGCCTCAATACAGTTGAATAGCAGATTGTCGATGCCAGCTCGAATATCGGCCACGATATCCATTCTAGGCGATTTTTTCCGCTGCGATGGCCTTGTCGAGTAACGTCCTGAAACGCAGCGATCCGGCATCGAGGCCCAGGTTCAGGTTGCGGGTCGTCTTGTCTTTCATGCCCAGGTGAACCGCTTCAAGGATCTCGCGATCCTCATTAAACGCGGTAATGGCCCCATTGTTGAGACGCTCCGATACTTCCGGATTGTCCGCGTCGGTGTTGTAGTTTTGAAACCAGTAGTAGGCAGTGTGATCTTCATCAATCGGTGTAATGAAGTTGTAGGACTCCATGACATAGGCTCTATCGTCCAGCTTGTCGACGTCGCCACCGGTACCTGCCGGTGTAAATATGCCGCGATTGATGCATATACTCGGCAGGCGAACTTCGTAGTGCTGTAGGCGATCGCAATTCCCATCGAACTTGACCAATGGCGCGTAGTAAGGTGGCAACGGCTGGTCGCTTATCCATCGAGACACGACGACGCCATCGTCAAATGATTGAATCTCCAAAGGCGTACCGTCGGTACCGGGTGCGGCGAAAGACGACTTGTGCACCCAGGCGACGTGCGATGGATCCAGCAGATTATCGGTTACCCAAAGATAGTGGCAGTCGAATTCCAGCGTACCGCCTGCTGTCACTCCCCAGCCGTCCTTGTCGTAGTTGGGAACATGGACAATTCTAGATTCGTCTGCCAGTTGAAAGTCGCCCATCCAAACCCAGACGAAACCCCATTGCTCTACTACGGGATACGCCCGTACGCCGGCATTGGGCGGAATTCGATCCTGCGTCGGTATAGACACACAGGCTCCTGAAGCATCGAACTGCATACCGTGATAGCCGCACTCGACTTTGTCGCCAAGCAGCCGTCCCTTCGACAGCGGCAACTTTCGATGCGGACAAGCATCCGCCAGCGCAACGACGCTGCCGTCCTGTTGCCGGTACAAGACGAGCTTCTCTGCCAGCAGCATGCGGGCAGACAATGTTTGTTTGATGTCCTCGCTTCGGGCTGCAACGTACCAACAATTCTTGAGAAACAATAGATCAGTCCGTGGTGGATCCGACTGCAATTATAGCCGCTGGATCAAAGTTAAGAGACATTGTAACGTAGCAAAATGAAGGAACCACAAAATCCTCTTTTTCTGCAGTCGGCAATCTGTTTCGGCGGTGTCATTACCATTGTCATTGCCGGACTGTTATGGCTTGAAGTCAGCCTGCACAGTCTGCTGCTGATCGCGCTCGTTTGGGTTGCAGTCCACTCAGCGATTCTCGGTTTTAGTTTCCAGGCCATCAAAGCCGCAATGATCGCCGGCATACACAGGGGCCTCGGCGCCATCTTTATCTTCTTTCTGATCGGCGTGCTGATTGCCGCGCTTATTGAAAGTGGAACGATTGGTGCACTGATCTACTATGGTGTCGACCTGCTGCATCCGGCAATCTTTCTTCCGGCCGGCCTGGTGCTGTGCAGCATCATGTCGCTCGCAACTGGGACAGCCTGGGGAACAATCGGCACGATCGGCGTTGTCCTCATGGGACTTGGCGGCGCGCTTGGCATGCCACTGCCGCTGGTTGCCGGGATGGTTGTTTCTGGCGCCAGCTTCGGCGACAAAATGTCGCCAGTGTCCGATACGACCAATCTCGCTGCGATGAGCGCGGACACGGACCTCTACTCCCACATCCGTTCGATGCTGTACACGACGTTCCCCACCTACATCATCTGCCTGATCATTTTTACCCTCGTCGGGCTAAGTTACGGCGGCCAGGCAACGTCTGAGCAGGAACTGCTATCCCTGAAACACCACCTCGCAATCGAATTCGCGATCGGCCCGCTGACACTGCTGCCGCTGATCGTGTTGTTGGCCCTAAGCCTCAAACGAGTGCCGGCCGAAATCAGCATGCTGGGCAGTGTAGCTACTGCCGCTGTGCTGGCCATTGCGATGCAGGATCGATCCGTTGCGGAGGTACTAAACAGCCTGCACAGCGGCTATTTCGCGGATACCGGCCTTGATCGCCTTGATGTACTGCTGACCCGCGGCGGCATACAAAGCATGATGTGGACGATGTCGCTTGCACTGCTCGCGTTGTCGCTCGGCGGCATACTCGATCGCGCAGGATTCGTGCGAGTACTGTTGAGCGGACTCCTGATCCGCATAAGGCGTGCCGCGAGCCTGATGGCAACCACAATTGCTGCGGGTGTGGTTGCCAATATGAGTATGGGTGAGGCGTATCTTTCCATTATCTTTGGCGGGCAGATTTTCAAGGATGCCTATACGCAACAAAAACTCGAGAACCATATGTTGTCCCGATGCCTGGAAGAAGGCGCGACGCTCAGTACCTCGTTGATCCCATGGACGACATCGGGCGCCTTTATCACTGGAGCACTGGCGATATCGCCGCTGGAGTTCGCGCCCTGGACATTCTTTAACACCATCAATCCGCTGTTATCCATCGCCCTCGCCTACCTGGGCTTCGGAATATTTCGCAAGCAGTGAGGCTTACTCTGGCAACGCAAATGCGATGTAGGCGCTACCTTGCTCGCCCTTCGGATTTCGCGCGTTGCTCGTCAAAATCACAATATACTGTTTGCCGTCGACCATATAGACGGCTGGCGTTGCCATCCCTGAATACGGCATTTTGTACTCCCAAAGCAACTCGCCGGTCGCAGCATCGAATGCTCTCATTTTCTGATCGAACAGTGTCGCGCCGATAAACAACAAGCCGCTTGCAGTTAAGACAGGCCCTCCATAATTCTCACTCCCGGTGTTTTCCATGCCCTCTGCTTTCAGCTCGGGATGCTCACCCAACGGGACTTTCCACAGGTATTCGCCGGTGTTGAGATCTATCGCGTTCAGCGTACCCCAGGGTGGCGCGACGGCCGGATAGCCATCAGGATCGAAGAAGCGATGGTAGCCGGTGAATCGGTAGGGAACGGTGCTCCCATCATCTGACGCAGACGATACCGAGTCTTCCTCAATGCTGCTTGGACCGGCGCTTTCGGGTTTGAGGACAAGATCCGTCAGACCCAGGCGACGGCCTCTGGCGCTAATGCCGGGAACCCGGGCATGCGGCCGACGCCGTTACGAATAATGTTTTCTATCTCGACAGCCGACAATGTCTCGGCCGCAGCTGTCAACGATGGAAACTCCGGCGGGGAGCCTTGCTTGTCGATACCATGACAGACAGCGCACTGCGCTTGATACAGGGCCTCCACGAAGCCCATACCATCAGGACTTGCCGCCAGTTGCCCCGTCCAGGCGATGTCATTACTGTTTGTGTAAATGATGCCCTTGTCGGGGTCGACCGCTGAACCGCCCCATTCGGCTCCACCATCGAAGCCGGGAATAAGGACGACCGGCTGATCGGTTCGAAACGGCGTGAACTCGCCGGCACTCAGGAATGTGCCGAATACTTCTCGCGCCCACGCATTCAATTCCGGCGAGCGCGTCGTCAGCATGTCCGCCGTCAACGTCTGCCTTGCGAATGGCTCTGGGGATGTTGGCAATCGCTGGATAGTTGCGGCACGTTCTTCCGGGATAGGACTGGGCGGTACTTCGAACTCCTTTATGGGAAAGAGTGATTCCCCGGTCTCACGATTGAACAAGTACATATAGCCCTGTTTCGACGGCTGCGCCACAGCGTCGATCGCTTGCCCGTCCCGCTGTACTGTTACCAGGGAGGGCGGCGACGGAAAATCACGGTCCCAAATGTCGTGACGTACGGCCTGAAAGTGCCAGATGCGTTCGCCGGTCGTCGCATCCAGTGCCAGCAGCGAATTGGCAAAAAGGTTATCCCCTTCTCGATCCCCGCCGAAGAAGTCCGGGACAGCAGAGCCCGTCGGCACGTAGACGATGCCACGTTTTTCGTCGAGCGCGAATCCTGCCCAGGCATTGGCGCCGCCCTGCAATTCCCTGGCGTTTTCCGGCCAGGTGTCGGCACCCAGCTCCCCTGCCGCCGGAATAGTGCGAAATGACCAAACCAGCTCCCCGGTCTTGACGTCAAACGCCCGGATGTCGCCGGGTGCTGCGGGCGGATTCTCACCGGTTCTGAATCCGACGATTATGGAATCGTGGAAGATCACGCCCGGTGACGCCAGGGAAATATAGAAGCGGCTGGTATCGCCCGGCAGACCCGTTCGCAAATCCAGCACACCGTCATCGCCGAAATCGGCAATCGGCTGGCCGTTGGCGGGGTCAAGGGCGTAGAGCTTGTCGACGACACCAGCGAACAAGATCGCTTCGTCGCCATGCTTCCACATCGAGAGTCCGCGCGATGGGCCTGCGAAATCACTCGGGCCATCGGGCGCTCTAAATGACCACAGGAGCTCACCTGACGCACCGTTGAGAGCGATAACTTCGAGCGTCGGTGTAAAGCCGTACATCACGCCATCGACGACGATCGGCTGGGTCTGGGGCGCCCCAGGATTATCCATATCGAACTGCCAGGCCGGTGACAACTTGGCAACATTGTCGCGATTTATTTGCTCAAGTGTGGAATAGCGGTTGCCGTCATTTTGCCCACCGTAGGCAGGCCAGTCGCTTGCCGCAAAAGCTGCCGGTTTGCTTTCGGCCGGTTCATCGACAGCCGGTTCCTTGTCCGAGCAGGACGCAAGGAAAGCTCCAGACAAAAAACAGCGACCGAATTAGATTTGAATTTATTCATCTCAGGACACAGCGATCAAAATAAAGTACCGCGGAAAGTACGTAGGATCGCCATTATGCCAGAAGTGAGACCGTCGTCGTTACGGCTCGCATGCTGATGCAAGAACGGATATCTTTAGTTTCATCGAGTACTTCTACAATCGGGAAGGTGGCGAAAAATGGCAGCACTCATTCAGAGGGCGATCAAGGTCCGATCAGCTTTCGCTGAATTTCGCTGACACCGGCACAATAGCGGATGCCGGACAAGACAATTCACAAGGGAACGACGTGACGAAGAAAATTCGAATGGGAATGATCGGCGGCGGCAAGGGCGCACTTATTGGCGCAGTCCACCGGACGTCCGCCGACATCACGGGCGACATCGAACTGGTCGCAGGTGCATTCAGCAGTGATGCAAATGCATCAAGGGCCTTCGGCGTCGACTTAGGGTTGGCACCGAATCGTGCCTACGGAAGCTTCGCCGAAATGCTTGATCGGGAAGCCAGTTTGCCGGAAGACGAACGGATTCAATGTGTGTCGATTGTGACTCCAAACGATTCACACGCAGATGCAGCATGTGCAGCGTTGGCTGCGGGATTCCACGTAATTTGTGATAAACCCCTCGCTGGTCACCTCGAAGATGCACTTCGCATTGAGAATGCGGTCGCAAACAGCGGCCTGCTTTTCGGACTAACACACCCCTACACCGGCCATCCGCTCGCCATTGAGGCGCGTGCACGAATTGCAGCCGGTGAGATCGGTGACATTCGTCGGGTTACCGTCAGCTATCTGCAGGACTGGTTGTCGCGCGAGGAAGATACCAAAGCAAGCAAACAGGCAATGTGGCGCAGCGACCCGGCACGCAGCGGCGAATCTGGCGCGTTTGCCGACATCGGTACTCACGCGTTCCATCTGGTCGAATTTATGACAGGACACAGCATCACCGAAGTTGCGGCGGAGCTGCGTACTGTTGTACCCGGGCGCACGATTGACGACGATGGTGCAGCGATGTTCCACCTCTCCAACGGTGCATCCGGCCTGCTATCCGCCAGCCAGGTGTGCAGCGGCGCGCTGAATGCCCTCCGTATCGAGATTTACGGCGATGTCGGTAGCATTTTCTGGGCACAGGAATCACCCAATTCGATGACAATCAAACTTCGCGGCCAGCCCGACCAGGTTTCGCGTCCCGGCACCAACGCCGCTTATCTGTCGGAGCTGACCATCGCAGCATGTCGCACGCCCGGCGGGCATCCGAAAGGCTATCTCGAAGCTTTTGCGAATCTTTACGCAGGCTTCGCCCGCGCCGTGCGCAACTACCCTGCGCATGGCGACACCGGCTGCGCCACGGTGGAGGGATGGTGTCGCTGGCATGCGCTTCATTCGAGCGGCGTCGATCAGCAGCCGCAACCAATCGACCTGGACCCGACTGGACGGCGTCTCCACCTGACACTTCGATTCACACACTCAGTTAAGGAATATCGGGTTGCTGCGGTACACTAATAATTGTGTCCCGTGGTGGAGGAAACATGCTTCAGGAAGCCAGGCAAAAAGCCAATGCTGCAAACGAGCCCTATCGGGCGCGAATTGTCGAAACCGAGCGTACGCTGCGCGCCCGGATTTACGGACATGCCTACTCGCTTTGCGAGTATCACCGAGTCCGTCGAGTCCCAGATAGAAGAAATCGTTCAGGAACGTGCTCAAGGCATACAACCGGTGCCGGATCTCGATTTCAATCAGCTTGATCAGGTAACGGAAGAGCAGAAGCACAAGATTCGCCAGCGCGGCTGCCTCGTTATTCGCAATGTGTTCGAAGAACAGCGTGTCACTGACTGGAACCGGCAGCTCGAAGACTACCTAACCAGCAACAACTACCTCGAAAAGCTCGCCGCCAGCGGTGCCGTCGACGACTATTTCAGCACCCTGGCGAGCGCCAAGCCCCAGATCTACGGTGTCTACTGGTCGCCGCCGCAAATGGAGGCGCGAACTGATCCTGCAATGGCTGCGGTGAAGCAATTCCTGAACAGACTTTGGCACGCCGACTCGCCGGAGGGACCAGTATTCGACCCCGATCACGACCTCTTGTACGCAGACCGTGTGCGATTTCGCCAGGCGGGCGATGCCTCACTCGGATTGTCGGCGCACGTCGATGCTGGTTCAATCGAGCGATGGATCGACCCCGCGTACCGTGACAAGGTCTATCGTCACGTTTTCGGCGGCGACCTTGCGCAGTACGACCCATTCGAAGCCTGGGGACGGACAGAGATCGAAGAAATTCCGTCACCCGCCGTCTGCCGAATGTTCCGCACGTTTCAGGGTTGGACGGCACTCACATCGCAAGGGCCCAACGACGGCACACTGCAACTGCTTCCTGTCGCCAACGCGATAGTCTGGATGCTGCTCAGGGCCCTGCAAGACGATATTCCGGAGGATGAGTTGTGCGGCGCAGCCGCGTGTCGCGCGATGATGATCGTGAAGGAATACCACGATCTGTTGCTGAGAGGCTACGGATCCATTCCTCAAGTGGAGCCCGGTGACACCGTATTTTGGCATCCTGACGTGTTGCACGGCGTCGAGGATGAGCATCGCGGCAGCGGTTATTCCAGCGTCCTGGACATCGCACCCGTCCCGGACTGCGCCAAGAATCGTGCCTACGCGAAACTGCAGCAGAATGCGTTTGAGGCAGGCCGTTCAGCTCCGGATTTCGCGGCTGAAGATTTCGAAACGGATTTCAAGGGTCGATTCACCAAACAGAATCTGAGTCCGTTAGGACTGCGGCAGATGGGCTACCCAGGACTAAAAAATCTGCAACCGATAACCTGGCCAAACCTCCGCTCACTGGATAGCAATGTCTGGAAACAAGTTTTTCAGTTCTTCTTCTGTCGGCTGCCTGCCATATTCACAGACTTCAAAGGCCTCGGCATACCTGGTTTGTGTGGCGATCTCAGCCCCATACGTATTGTGAATCAGCTCCCTGTATTGATCCGCCTGCTTGCGCCAGACAGGCTTCCATAGACATTGATCAAAAAACTCCTGTTTTCTGTGAGCTCGAGCCTCTGGTTCACCGGGGACAGGACATACGTCGACAAAGTTTTGTTTGTACCAGTAGCTCTCGATTTGCGACTCCAGCCGCCAAAGGGCATCCATTTTCTTATCCATGGCGGAGTCTATGGGAACAGCAATAGAGGGGCTAAAAGGAATGGGTGTTTGAAAGTGATCGTAGGAGAACAGGAACACAGGGTTGTGAGTTAAGGCCGGAACATCGGGAAGCACAAATTTCACGGTCACCATAAATGCTGCGTCCTGCATCAAGACGCCTGTATAGCGGTGATCCGGATGATAGTCATAGGGGCGATGTCCTATTACTATGTCTGCTTCCCATTCACGAATGTATCTCAGAAATATCAAACGATTCTCAAGTGTTGGCATGAGTTCACCGTCGTGAACATCCATTACCGCAGTCTCTATTCCCAAAACTTCGGCGGCTGCTTCCACTTCTTTTTTGCGAATGTCTGCCAGTTCTTTACCGAATTTGAGTGCATGTCCCACATCACCATTGGTTGTCGAAACAAACTTAACTTTGTGTCCCTGAGCTGTCCACATAGCTGCGCAGCCACCGACATTGAGTTCCGCATCATCCGGATGTGCTCCAAAAACCAATATCTTCAAAGAACTCAAGAACTATCTCCTTGCACACATACAGGCTAGTCTGCTGAGCGCTCGACATCGTCCTTAAACGTCAGCATGAACAACACGAGGACAAGCAATGCGAATCCGGCCGGCACCCACCAGAATTCCTGCCAGCGCTCCAGCGTCAGTGTGGTTGCACCATCCAGGAACCGGTTGAAGATCGCACCAGCAATCTGCGCGCCAACAAACATACCGAGTCCGTAGGTCACCAATACGAGAATGCCCTGAGCCTGGCCGCGCACGGCTGGCGTGGATTTCTTGTCAACGTAGATGTGGCCGGTTACGAAAAAGAAGTCATAGCAGATCCCGTGCAACAAGACTCCGCCAGCGACCATCCAGAACACCGCGTCGGGGGCGCCGATGGCGAACAGCGCATAACGCAAGATCCATGCGCTCATGCCTATGGCCAACATCCATTTCACACCAAGGCGCATGAACATCAGCGGCATCAGCAACATGAACGCTATTTCCGACATCTGCCCAATGCTCATCAAAGAAGACGGGTTCGGCAGCACATCGACAAGCGCATTGCTTACGCCCTGATCGTAAACGGCATTCGCGACGAAAATCGGCGCAAAACTAAAGTAAGCAGCGAGTGGGATACAGATCAGGAAAGCACAGCCGAGAAAAATGTAGAAGGATCGGCTGCCAAGCAAGCGGAATGCATCGACGCCCGCGATACTCCGAAATGTCACTGCCTGTCCGGCGGCGGGCGGCGGTGTGTGGGGCAGCGTGAAGCTGTATGCGCCAAGCACCAGGCTTGCGATCGCCGTCGTATACAGCGGCAAGGGCGTCCGGTCGGGCAACTCTTCGCCGCTGAATTGGCCGAGGACAATGCCGATAAAAAGGCCGGCAGCGATCCAGCCAATCGTGCCGAATACGCGGATCATCGGAAACTGCCTTTCTTGACTCTCGATATTATGAAACGCCAGCGAGTTCGACAAACTCAGCGTTGGCATGTAGCACATGTTGTAGAGCAGCAGCAGTAGAACGAACAAACCGGGTGATCCCGTCGCCAGCGGCACCGCGAACATGATAAGTCCACCGAGGATATGCAGGGTACCGAGCATTTTTTCGGCCGGGAAATAGCGATCCGCAACCAACCCCAGGAAGAACGGCGCAATGATGGCAGCGACGGGATTGACGGTGTATGGCCAGTGTGTAAGGTCGGCCATGCCGTGCGCCGCCATATAGTTGCCGATCGTGACGTACCACGCACCCCACACAAAGAACTGCAGGAACATCATTGCGCTGAGTCGCGCCGAAATTACGTTGAACATTTGGCCATATTACGCAGCGCATCAGTTGAACATTTGGCCATGTTACGCAGCGCATCATCGGTAATGCAACCGGTGTTTCGCAATAGTTCTTGCCAGAAGATAGTTTGCATCGACGAGAGTAAGCAGCCGATTGCGGCCGAGCAGGAATCCTGGATCAGCGCCGGCGTACCGTCCATGGCAGTGCCGTCGAAACGATGTCGTAACAACTGCCGTAGGTTTCAACTTGTAGCCAGAATTGAGCCCGGATCACCTGGCTCCCTGATGCAAATAACGAGAGAAACTACTGCCCATGCAGATAAACAGAATAGATAATTTTTCTTTATCTTCCATCATTCAGAACCACATTTCCTGCCTGATATTTTCCCGCACTAGCCGGTGCAATTTGCTGCCTTACTTTGCCGCCGGGCCAGTAAAGACGCTCAGCAGATGCCCAAACATACGTCCAGTTTAGGTACCTACCCCAGATACACGGCCCGATGACAGCAGCGGCCGGCGATGGCCAGGAGAAACGTGTTATCCGCAAACCGCGGCCAGATTTGGCGTACGGCTTGGCTGAAAGGGATTCAGGTACGCTGGTCGCTCTCGCCGAGCGTATCGCAGATACCGAAAGACCTCGTTACCCACCGAAGGGCGCATTCAACTGAACTTTTGGTCAACGAATTATCAAGCTGCAGCCACCAAAACACATCATCAGCGCGCTCATCGCCAACGCTGATACTTGTTTCATGATCGCCCACACGGGCATTAAGGAATGCGATCCTGATACCGGTTATTGCGGTAATAGCCGTAGCTAGCTTTCGTACTTAACAACTACCTGATCGATGCTACCGAAGATAGATGCGCCGGTCTTGTCCTGCATTTCAATGCGCACGCGATCACCGAAGCGCATAAAAGGCGTACTCGGCTTGCCGTGCTCGATCGTCTCGATGGTCCTGATTTCCGCGATACAGGAATAACCCACACCACCTTCGGCAATCGGCTTGCCCGGCCCACCGTCCAGCAAGTTGGAGACCGTGCCGGAACCCACAATACTGCCGGCAACCAGAGGTCGCGACTTAGCCGCATGCGCAATCAATTGACCGAAGTTGAATGTCATATCAACGCCAGCCTCCGGCTTGCCGAATGGCTGGTCATTGAGGAAAGACAGCAGTGGTAAATGAAGCTTGCCATCCTGCCAACGATCACCAAGCTCATCCGGCGTGACTGCAACCGGCGAAAAAGCACTGGACGGCTTCGACTGGAAGAAGCCGAACCCCTTAGCCAATTCGCCGGGAATCAGTCCGCGCAAAGAAACATCGTTGACCAACATGACCATGACGACGTGATCAAGTGCTTCTTCAACAGACACACCCATCGGTACGTCGTCTGTTACGACAGTTACTTCTGCTTCAAAATCGATTCCCCAGGCTTCATCGGCGAGACGAATATCATCCATGGGACCGATAAAGGAATCCGAGCCGCCCTGATACATTAACGGGTCTGTCCAGAACGACTCGGGCAATACCGCCCCGCGTGCTTTACGTACCAGCTCTACGTGATTCACATATGCCGACCCATCTGCCCACTGGTAAGCACGTGGCAAGGGTGACGCACAAGCTTCCGGCTTGAACGGCTCGCCATTGCCTGCCTCAAGCTGGTCCGCGATCGCCTCGAGCGCCGGACGGGAATTGGCCCAGTCATCGAGTGCCGCTTGCAGCGTGGGTGCAACGTTTGTTGCTGACATATAGCGCGAGAGATCTTTGCTGACTACAACAAGCTGGCCATCACGGCCTGCTTTGAGGGATGCAAGTTTCATTTATTCGTCATCCTTAAAATTCAGTTCGTGCAACCAGGCGGCATGCCGTGGCGCCTTCTTGGTTACGCTCCATTCCTCAAGCATTTCAGGAGCGACGCGCCTGAGCTCATCGATCTGATCCTGGGTACACGTGTTGGCGGCCAGCTCCAACCGGTGCCCATTCGGATCGAAGAAATAGATCGATTGAAAGATGCCGTGATTCGTAGGCCCGAGAACGTCAACGCCGTGCGATTCTATGTGCTTTTTCGCCGCCAGCAACGCTGCGTAGTCCTCTACTTCGAACGCAATATGCTGCACCCACGTCGGGGTGTTGTGGTCACGATCCATGGCCGGCCGCGTAGGCAACTCAAAAAATGCCAGCACGTTGCCCATACCCGCGTCGAGGAAAACGTGTATGTACGGATCGGGCTCTTTGGTGGACGGAACCTGGTCTTCTGCAAACGCGACAGTGAAATCCATGTTCAGCACTCGTTGATAGAACTCCACCGTCTCCTTCGCATCTTTACACCGATAGGCAACGTGATGAATGCGTTTCAGATTCATAATTTGCTCCCGTCAAGTGGCAGCCGCGACTTTCCCGCGTGCGACCTGATCTCGTTCAATGGATTCGAACAGCGCTTTGAAATTACCCTCACCGAAACCTTCGTCCCGCTTGCGCTGGATGAACTCGAAGAACGTAGGACCGACCATGTTGGACGAAAATATCTGCAACAGCAGCCGCGGATCATCATCTTCGGTCGTGCCGTCCAGCAAGATACCGCGGGATTTCAATTCATCGATCGGCTCACCGTGGTTCGGAAGTCGTTCGTCAAGCATCTCATAGTAGGCGTCCGGTGGCGCCGCCATGAACTCGATACCCTGCTTCTGCAAGCGGTCCCAGCATTCGTACAGATTGTCACAACTGAACGCGATGTGCTGAATGCCCTCCCCGTTAAACTCCATCAGGTACTCTTCAATCTGGCCACCGCCATTCGCCGCTTCCTCATTCAACGGAATTCTGATCTGACCATCCGGCGCTGTCATAGCCTTGGATGTCAGACCGGTGTATTCACCCTTGATATCGAAATAACGAATCTCCCGAAAGTTGAACAGCTTCTGGTAGTAGTCTGCCCAGAACTGCATGCGTCCGCGGTAAACGTTGTGCGTCAGGTGGTCGATGATATTGAAACCACAGCCTACCGGGTTGCGATCCACGCCTTCCAGAAAATCGAAGTCGATATCGTAGATTGACGTCCCCTCTTGGTAGCGATCAATAAGGTAAACGGTGGCACCCCCGATTCCTTTGATAGCCGGCAGCCGCAATTCCATCGGTCCGGTCGGTATGTCAACTGGTTGCGCACCGTTCTTCAATGCCAGTGCGTAGGCTTCATGAGCGTTCTTTACCCTGAATGCCATACCGCAGGCTGAAGGCCCGTGCTCCTGCGCGAAATAATAGGCCTGACTGAATTTTTCGTTGTTGATGACGAAATTGATGCCGCCCTGACGCCACAAGGTAACGTCCTTCGAACGATGCCTCGCCACCTCAGTGAAGCCAAGCAAGGTAAACGCATCCGTCAGAATTTTCGGGTCTGGGGACGCGAACTCGACGAACTCAAAACCATCCAGCCCCATTGGATTTTCAAACAAGTCAGCCATTGCGGCGCCCTCCTAAAGTGCGATCATTTTCCCTAGTATGCGCGGAATTTGGTGACAAATTGCCCTTTCTTTGCGATATTTGGCTGGTTTTTGAAACATTTGTTTTATTATTTCCAACTTTATTAACGAGATGAGCACTTGAAACTCTCCAAAACCGATCACCTGCTGCTGAACGAGCTGCAACGCGACGCCACTCGCAACCAGAATGAACTGGCGGAACTCGTTGGGATGTCGCGAACCTCTTGCTGGCGACGAATTCGCGACTTCGAACGGGCCGGCTTAATCGAACGTCGGGTTGCCTTGCTCAACCCGAAGCTGGCGGGGATTAATATCCAGGTTCTATTGATGGTCGCTATGACGGAACACACGGATGCCAACCGACAACAGTTCGAACGGCACGTATCCTTACTTCCTGAAGTGACCGAATGCTTTTCCGTATCAGGTGAACGTGACTACCTTCTGCACGTCGTTGGCAAAGACATGGAGTCTTATAACGAATTTCTGAATTCCAAAATTCTGAAGCACGCGGCGGTCCGGTCGGCAAGCTCTACGTTCGTACTGCGACGCGTGAAGTACTCGACGGTGTTGCCGCTGCCCAACTAACAGTATTGTTTGCTCTCAGTCCAGAGCGAGGATGGCGGCGTCCACTGCACGTAAGTCGTCTTCAGTATCAACACCGATACCGGGTCGGGAACGGGGAACGCCAACCCTGATGATCATTCCGAGGCTAAGTGCCCGTAATTGCTCGAGGCGTTCAGCCGTTTCCAGTGACGAAGGTGCGGCGGCGACCAGTTGCTTAAGGACTGAAACCCGGTAACCGTAGATACCGTGATGATGCAGTGCCGAAGCCATCGCCAACGGCGCATCGCTGAAATTTCGTGCATGCGGAATCGACGCACGGCTGAAGTACAAAGCATTGCCGTTCAGAGCGCAAACCACTTTCACAATATTTGGGTTGGCAAAGTCGTCAGCAGACTGTAATGGCGACGCAAGTGTCGATAGTTGCACGGTAGAGTCCAACAACAGTTCAGCGCATTGATCAATCAATGCTGCCGGCATCAGTGGCTCGTCACCTTGCAAATTCACCACGCAAACATCGTCGTCCCAGCGCTTTATCGCGCACACTTCGGCGAGTCGCTCTGTTCCCGATGTGTGCCCCGTGCCGGTCATGCATACATTGCCGGAAAATGCGGTAACTGCCTCGGCGATGCGCTCATCGTCTGTAGCCACAATGACTTCACGAGCGGAGCTTTCCAACGCCCGTGCGTACACATGTTCGATCATTGGCTTGCCCGCAATGAGCCGCAACGGCTTACCTGGCAAGCGTTCGGATGCATAGCGTGCGGGAATGACAACCACAAAATCGTTCATTGCTGTTCCTGTTTGGTGCCGGGTAGCAGTTTCCTCACCAGAGCGTCCACCCACTCATCATCGTGCATCTCAACATCTACGGGCACGTACCAATATCGCGTGGTTGCAAACGGTCCGCATTTGACCGCGTCTTTTTCAGTCATGACGATATCAAAGTCACCATCAAACACGAGGTCCTTGCTCGTAAATAGCGCGTGATCCGGAAACGGATGGCGCACAATGTTCATGCCGCGCCGCTCCAGACTTTGAAAGAAACGCTCCGGATTACCGATCGCCGCAACCGCATGAACGGTCTTGCCAGCGAATTGATCAAACGTACGCGCTTCCTGACCGTCAACACTGAGTAGTTCATGGCCAACGAGATGAAATCCATTGGTCTTGCTGATCGGAAGCGATACTGATGACGGCGGTGAGGAACTGCGCGTCGCAAGATGCACCAATACCCTGTCGACAGAAAAGAGTCGCGACCCCGCTTCCCGCAGCGGTCCTGCCGGCAACACCCAGCCGTTCCCAAGGCCGCGCGCACCGTCCACCACGGCAATCTCGAAATCGCGCTGCAACTTGTAATGCTGCAAACCATCGTCGGTAATTACGATGTTGACGCCCATGGCAATCAGCTCGCGGGCCGCCGCTGCCCGGTTTGGATGCACTGCGACCGGGCACCCTGTACGCCTTGCCATGAGCAGAGGTTCGTCACCAACAATATCGGCGTCGCTGTTTGCATTGACCTGTGCCGGTGTGTCGCCAATGACGCCGCCATACCCCCGACTCGCAATGCCTGGATTCAAACCACGGCTACGCAATTGCTTTGCGAGCCAGATAGTGACAGGCGTTTTGCCTGTGCCGCCAACGGAAATATTCCCCACGACGATAACGGGCACGTCGACCCTGCAGGTGCGAAGAACACCCAATCGGTACAGCGCTCGACGGAACGCACTCAGCGCAGCAAACAGCACACTCAATGGCACCAGCAACCAATGGTAGTAACCATCGGCATACCAGAGTCGCTGCACGCGGCTTTCATGCTGGCGCGACATATCGATATCTTACCCGCTCAGGTGCTGCCGGAATCGTCAGAGAACTGCATTCGGTATAACGACGCGTAGTGCCCTTCCGCTGCCAGCAATTCCGTGTGTGTTCCCGACTCCACAACCTTGCCTTTGTCGAGAACGATAATCCGGTCAGCGCTTTCAACAGTAGAAAGCCGGTGAGCTATCACCAATGTTGTTCGGTTCTCCATCAACAGATTCAATGCATCCTGTATGCGCCGCTCCGACTTGGTATCCAGCGACGACGTTGCCTCATCCAGCACAAGCACGGGCGCATCCTTGAGTAAGGCGCGGCCTATCGCGATACGTTGCCGTTGCCCGCCGGACAAGAGTACACCGCGATCACCGACCATGGTCTCCAGGCCATCCGGCATTTCGCTCGCAAACTCCAGCACATGTGCTGCCTCAGCCGCTTCCAGTATCTGCTCACGGGTGCATTTTCGCAGCTGGCCGTACGCCAGATTGTTTGCAATCGTGTCGTTGAACAACACCACGTCCTGACTGACGAGGCTTATGCTGTCGCGAAGGTGGGCGAGCGTGTAGTCCTTGACCGGTCGATCATCGAGCAAAATCTCGCCGGCCTCGACATCGTAAAAACGCGGCAACAGAGAAACGAGGGTCGATTTGCCACTACCCGAATGACCCACTATCGCCAGGGTCTTGCCCGCTGCCACTTTAACCGACAGGTCATCGATGATAGTTGCGTTGTCATTGCCATAGGAAAAGCTGACATTTCGAAACTCGACTGTACCCTTCACCCTGCCATCCGCAAAGTTGCCCGTATCCGGTTCGTCGTTTTCGTCGATGACTTCGAAGAGGCTGTCACCGGCAGCGATGCCCCGCTGAAGTGTGGCGTTCACATTCGTGATACGCCGTAGCGGCTGCATCATCAACATCATTGCACCAAAGAATGCCATGAAGCTGCCGGGGCTCAGGTTGTTATTCACAGATTCAATGCCGGCGAGATAAACAACTCCGGCGATGCCAAAGCCAAATACAACCTGGGTAATTGCGACACCGAGCGAACGCGTACGAATCAGTTTCATGTGCTGGCGACGATTGCTTTCGTCGACATCAACCATGCGACCCATCTCGTAATCGCGGCCACCGAATATTTTCACGACGCGATGACCTGTCAGCACCTCTTCCGTCACTTGAGTTACTTCACCGACAGAATCCTGAATGCGGCCGCTGTAGCGCCGGAATGCAGTACCCAGCGCACGAATGATGAACGCGATGATCGGCAACACAACCGCGACCGTGACGAAGAGACGGGTACTCTGGTAAACCATCAGGCCTATGGCCGCCATCACGGTCAACAGATCGCGAACGAGTATGGTCACGACGTTGGTCACAGACTCCGCAACCATCTCTACGTTGTAGGTCATGCGCGACAGCAGCGGCCCTGTCGATTGGGTCTCGAAAAAGCGCGATGGCAGGGTCAGGTATTTCTGAAACAGATCACGGCGCAGCGAGCTGATAACACTTCGACCTATCCAGCCCAACGAAGACTCGGTAGCAAAACCGGCGGCGCCGCGCAGTATGAATACGAAAACAAATGCGATCGGCAGCCAGCGCGCCGTTTCGAGGTTTTTCGCGACCAGCGCTTCGTCCATCAACGGCTCGATCAGCGCAACCATGGACATTTCAATGACCGCGGTTGCCGCCATCGCGATCAGTGCGACTATGCCAATGCCGCGATGCGGCAGGACGTAGAGCCAGAGACGTTTGTAGACCGTCGTGATGCGTGGATCGAAATAGCTACTCACTGCGGCTCGTCAGTCGGGTCGTTAAGCGTGGCAATGCTGATCTGGGAAAAACCGAGACGGCCAGCAACGTCCATGGCCGTTACGACGTGTTGATGCTTGGCGCTCGCATCAGCACTGATCGTCAACGGTAAACCGGTATTACCGTCGGACAGTTTTTCCAGCGCATTGCGAATTGTTTCTGGCCGATTGTTAACCAGTTCCCGCCCATTGATCAGGTAAGTGCCCTGCTCCGTAATCATGATTTCCAGTTGCTGCGGCTTTTCCTCCACCACAGCGGACGACTCCGCCTGCGGCAAGCGAATCGAAATTTGCGATTGTTTGACGAAACTCGTCGAAACCATAAAGAAGATCAGCAACAGCAATACGACGTCGATCAACGAAGTCAGATTGACCTCGGGTTCAGCGCGTGGACGAATCCGAAGGTTCATGAATTGTTCTGGGACTGCTTGTTGTAGGACTGCCGGCGGTGCAACGCCTCGACCAGCTTGATCGCTTCTTTTTCCATATCTACGACGAGAGTATCGACCCGGTTGCGGTAGTAGCGGTAACCAATAAGCGCCGGTATCGCAACCGTGAGACCGGCCGCCGTGGTAATCAGCGCTTCAGCAATGCCGCCGGCAAGTACTGTCGGATTGCCAACACCGTGCGTGGTAATCGCCGTAAACACTTTCACCATACCAATGACGGTGCCCAGCAAACCCAGCAAGGGCGATATCGCGGCAACCGTGCCCAGCGTATCGAGGTATCGTTCAAGTTCGTGCACGACGTGCCGCCCGGTGTCCTCGATGCTGTCTTTCATGATCACCCGTTCGCGATCACGATTGATCAGACCGGCTGCCAGTATCTGTCCCAGCGGCGAACCCTGATGCAGCGTCTGAATTTGCCGGTGATCCAGCGAATTCTCTTTCACCCAGCTCCAGACTTTGCTGGTCAGGTCATCGGGCAATACCCGTTTTTGCTGCAACGTCCAGAATCGCTCCAGCATGATGCCCATGGCGATAATGGCGCAGAGGATGATTGGCGCCATTAACCAGCCGCCAGCTTTAACGATTTCAACCATATAGAGAGTCAGGGTGTGCGGAAAAGTCGAAATATACAGGGACCCGCCCAAAAATTCCCGCGCAACGTCCACGAACTTCTCTAACGGCTGTCATGCCAGTAGCGGGCGGCGCTTTGCCGGTACTCGGTTTCAAGGACGAGTCCCTGCTTTTGGCACAAGCGGTGCTGAATCGCGCCAGATGCCGCTGTCGTCATTACTTTCGCACCGGAGTGCTGCCAACGTGCTACGACATCGTCTTTCGGAAATCCCCAGCGATTCCGGTAACCCGCCGAAACCACGGCAATGTCGGCGTGCAATGCAGCGACAAAACTCGCACTGGACGATGTTCGACTGCCGTGATGCGGCACTTGCACCAATGTGACCGGGCGCAACCGCCCGCCATAGCTCAAATGGGTTTCAACAGGACGTTCTATATCACCGGTCAACAGGATTCGTTGTTTGCCCGCGGCAATCGCCAACACACAGGATGCGTTGTTGCCAGTGATCGGATAACCCGCCTCAGGGTGCAGAATGGCGAAGTCGATGCCATCCCACCGCCAGTGCTGGCCGGCTTTGCAACGAGTGCTGGCAGCTTCTGTAGGGCCGGGTGATTCGCCGACCAGGGTTGTCATCACCGGCAGTGCACTCTGCACACTCGCCGCACCGCTGGCATGGTCCTGATCGGCATGACTGACAATCAGCATGTCCAGCTGCCTGATTCCCTGACTCTGCAGGAATGGGAGGACCACGTGTTCAGCGCTATTGCTACCGCCGCGGTATGCCGGTCCGGTGTCGAATAACAATGTCCGGTTGTGCGTGCGCACGACGTTCGCCAGCCCCTGCCCAACGTCAAGCGAATACAGATCGATACAACCCAATGGCGGTGGCGGCGGTCTGGAAAAAGCAACGAAGGCAAGCGCGACCCAGGCAAGCCCGCGGCCAGGTGCGCCGCGCGGCAGCAGTACCCACAACAACGGCAACCACAGAACGAGTGATGGCACGCCGACCGGTGTTGCCAGTCGGTATCCGGCACCAGGGACAGCGGCCAGCAACCGCAGCAGCTCGTCGATGTATTGCAGGCTGCGGTACGCCAGCCACAAGACATGGTCGCCAACCACGGCGAAAGGACCGTCCAGCAACAGCCCAAGCAACGCCATTGGTACAGTCACTAGCGTAAACACGGGCAAGACCAGCAGATTTGCCGCAGGCGCGAGCCAGGCCAGGCGCTCAAACATGAATGCAGTCAGCGGAAACAGGCCGAGGAGCAACATGCCTTGCACCTGCAGCAGCGCAGCCAGCCACCTGCCAGCCCGGGGCAGCGCTCCACTCGCAAGGCCCGTTTGTTGCTCACGAGCGAGCGTCAACAGCACGGCAACGGCCGAGAAAGACAGCAGGTAGCCCGGAGTCAAAATAACCAGTGGCTCAGCGATGAACAGCACGAGGGCAACGACGCCCAGCACGTCTTGCGCTGACAGTACCTGGCGACGCAACCTGCAGGCGGCCAGCAGACTCAGCATCAGGCAAGCACGCTGAGCTGGAACCGCGAAACCCGAGATGGCGGCATAGGCGATAGCCGCCGACAAGGCGACCACGGTCGCGGTATCGCGGCTGTTGCCGCGCGGCCAGCAAACGGCGGACATTATCCAGGCCAATAGTCCTGCGCCTGCTGCAGCGAGGCCAATATGCAAACCGGAAATAGCCATCAGGTGGCTGGTACCAGTCGCGGCGTAGCGTTCCCATGCTGCTCGCGACACCCGGTGACGCATGCCGACACTGATCGCCAACAACGTTGCGCTCGCGTCATCCTCCGGCAACAAGTGACTCAATCGTTGCACCATATGCTGGCGCATGGCCAGCACTAACGCCGGTGAGTGCGGTTCCAGCAACTCCGCCGTCAGCACATAGCCGCTTGCTCCGATCCCTTGCCGATGCAGCCAGCCGCTGTAATCGAAACTGCCGGGATTGCGGGTCCCGCGCGGTCTCCGCAATCGGGCAGTCAGCGCCCAACGCTCGCCCGCCTGCGGGACGCGCGCTGGCTCGAAATAGGTCAGTTGTACCCGCCTCGGCAGATCATGAGCCTCTTCAGGGGCCACCAGCATCCGGACCTGCGGCCAATCTTCCCTAGGAAATTCAATTACTTCTGCTATGAATTTAAACGTGTTACGGTCTTGCTCTGCGGGCAATTGATCCGCCAGTTGCTGGCTGGCCGCCAACCAGCTCAGCAGCAAACCGAGCAACCATGCTCCCAGCGGCCGGGTACGGTGGCAGACCAGCAGACTGAGGCCTACGCCAGCCGCAGCCAGTGCGCCGTCGGTGGGTGGTAATTGCTTTAGAAACGACAGGGATGCGGCGCCCGCGAGTGCCGGAAGGCAGATCCGCAGCATGTTCCGCATCCGCAATCAATTGCATATATGATGCCGCGCGTAGTCGCGACCCGAAGCCGGATAACACCGAATCGCCAGTAATATGCCAAGACGCTTTTTTCGAAAATTTGCCCTGAAACGCCAACACTTCCACGGTCACTGGTACCTGGCGCCGTTCGATCACCTGCTGCACGACCAGCGCTTGTGGGGTGTGCGACGCCGCACCATCGTGCC
Source organism: Woeseia sp. D3-10 (assembly GCF_055809415.1). Lineage (NCBI taxonomy): Bacteria > Pseudomonadati > Pseudomonadota > Gammaproteobacteria > Woeseiales > Woeseiaceae > Woeseia > Woeseia sp. D3-10. The sequence goes on from NZ_JBVVTW010000007.1 coordinate 124,542, forward strand.
CGCTTTTGCTCTGGGATTGTTTATCGCGTTCCAACCCGTGCCCGGGCACATGTTGATAGGCGCCTTGCTGGCACTGGCCTTCCGAATCAACATCCCGGTCGCCGCGGTGACAACCTTTGTCAGCAACCCGTTGACCATCGGTCCGATGTTCATTTTTTCTTACCAGCTGGGGCGTTTATTGCTCGGACTGGAACCGCGCGAGATCAACTTCGAACTCAGCTGGCATTGGCTGGCCGACAGTTTCCTCAACATCTGGCAACCACTGATGCTCGGCTGCGTATTGCTGGGCGGAATCGCGTCCCTGCTGGGCTATATCGGCCTGGATCTGCTGTGGCGTGCGTCTATCGCTGACTACCTCGAAAAGCGCCGACGTCGCAAGAACAGCGACCTTTAATTACGCTTCGTTAAGGACGCCGCCTTCGAGTGTCAGAATACGGTCCATGCGTGCCGCGATCGCATGGTCATGAGTCACAATAATCAGACTGGTTTGCAATTCGCGATTCAGTTCCAGCATCAGATTCAATACGTGTTCCCCATTGCCGGCATCGAGATTGCCCGTTGGCTCATCTGCCAGGACCAGCTTCGGCTGCGTGATCAATGCACGGGCAACAGCCGCACGTTGCCGTTCGCCGCCAGACATCTCGCCGGGCTTGTGCGTCAGTCGCGCGCCAAGTCCCACGCGGTCCAGCAGTCTGCCCGCGTCAGCGAGGGCTTGATCGCGCGGCATGCGTCGGATCATTAATGGCATAGCGACGTTTTCAGCTGCTGTGAACTCCGGCAGCAGATGGTGAAACTGATAAACGAAACCAAGGTATTTGTTCCTTAGCAGACCCTTCTCACGTTCACTCGTGTGCGCGATGGTCTGGCCGCCGACGATGACGTCACCTGAGGTAGGCTCATCCAGCCCCCCCATGATCTGTAGCAACGTGGTTTTGCCGGAACCGGACGAGCCGATGATCGCCAGCCGTTCGGCAGGCCGCACATCAAGGTTCACGCCACTGAGCACTTCAAGCGACGAGCCGCCTTCCCTGAATTGCCGTACCACGTCGCGGCAGAGGAGCACCTGATCACTCATAACGCAATGCCTCCGCAGGCATCGTGCGCGCTCCGCGCCATGCCGGGTATAACGTGGAAAGCAACGCGAGCAGCAGCGCTATACCACTCACTTTAAGCACGTCTGGCCAGCGCAAATCGGCCGGCAGGTCACTGATGAAATACACGTCTGCCGCCAGAAATTTCATACCGAAGCTCGACTCAAAAAACGCCACGATGGCCTCCAGATTAATGGTCAACAGAACACCGAGAAAAACGCCTGCAAGGGTGCCGGTAACACCAATTACGGTGCCCTGAGTAATGAAGATGCGTAGTATTTCGCCGGGTTGCGCACCGATGGTGCGCAAGATCGCGATATCCGATTGCTTGTCTTTGACGACCATAACAAGCGTCGACACGATATTGAACGCGGCCACCGCAATAACCAGCAACAGGATCACGAACAGAATTGATTTGGTGATTTGAATTGATCGGAAAAAGTTAACGTGACGCCGAGTCCAGTCACTGACTAACACACCACCACCGGCTTCCAAGGCAACGTCGCGAACGATCGCCGGGGCTCCAAACAATTCGTGCACCGACAGACGCACGCCGCTAACGTCTTTGCCGAGCCGAAACAGCCGTTGCGCGTCGTCAATATTGATAAAGGCAAGGCGCCGATCAAACTCGTACATACCTACGCGATAAATACCCGTGACAGTAAATCGTTTGCTGCGCGGAATGATGCCGGCAGGAGTCACCGTGCCCACCGCCAGCGTTACGGTAACCTTGTCGCCAGGCCCGACATTCAGGTGTGCCGCCAATTCGCTACCGAGGACGATGTTGAATTTGCCTGCCACGAGATCGGTCAGCTCACCGTCGGTCATCACGCCGGCGACGCCGGACACACGATCCTCCAATGGTGGATTGATGCCTCGCAAACCAGCACCACTCAAGTTACTGCCCGCGATTAGCATGCCCTGACCTTCCACGTACGGAGCGCTGGCAACCACCAAAGGATTGGCATCGGCGGTATCGGCAAAGTGCTGCCAGTCTGCAAGGCGCTGATCCGGCCCCTCGATGCTGGCGTGGCCGGACATCGACAAGAGCCGATCTTTCAATTCGCGTTCAAAACCATTCACCACCGATAAAACAATAATGAGCACGGCAACAGCGATCGCGATTCCCAACATCGAGATCAGCGAAATCAATGAGACAAACCGGTTCCCGCTTTTCGATCGCACATAGCGGCTGCCTATCCAAAATTCGTAGAGCTTGGTCATTGCTCACTCATAGCGCAGAGCGCTGGCAGGGTCGACCAGTGCCGCCCGTCTGGCCGGGTACAAAGTTGCCAGCGAGGTCAGTATGAAAGCAGCGATCGCGATAACAATGACGTCCTTACTTTCCAGCACAGAGGGAATTCGGGTCACGTAGTAGACATCACCGGGCATGATCTGGAAGCCAAAGAACGCTTCCAACGCCGGCACCAGGGTCGGCACGTTCTGCGCCAGCAGGATGCCGATGCCGACGCCAGCAAACACGCCCAGCCAACCGATCATCGCGCCCTGGATAAAAAATACCCGCACAACGCCATTCGGCCCCATACCCAATGTGCGCAAGATTGCGATATCACCCGTCTTGTCGGTCACAACCATGACCAGACTGGCGACAATATTGAACGCCGCCACACCGATAACCAGCGAAAGAATCAGCGACATCATCATCTTTTCGATTCGGATTGCGCGAAAATAGCTGGCGTTCTCAACGGTCCAGTCGGAACTGCGGTATCCCGACCCGAGTGAATCGCCTAAGGCCGCCGCTATGGTTGGTGCCGCCATCACGTCCTCCGACAGAAAACGCACAGCGCTGACTTCATTTGCCTTGAGCCCGGCAAGCCGGGCGGCATCCTGCAAATGCATTAACGCGAGGCCGGTATCGTGCTCCTGCACGCCGGCGTCGAACATGCCAACCAGCAGAAAACGCTCCAGCACCGGTTCCATCTGGCCATTCGTTCCGGCGCGCGGCACCAGCAAGACGACGCTGTCGCCCAGATCAACGCCCAGATCCCAGGCCAGCAATCGGCCAATGACAATCCCTTTCATGCCAGGCTGCAAATCGGCCAGACTGCCGTCCACGAGATTGATCGTACGTCCTGCGACGCTTTCCTCAGCTTCCGGATCGATACCGTCAATCTGTACAGGCTTCAGCTCCGTGCCGGTGCGGATCATGCCTTCGAGCTTTACGACGGGTGCGGCAGCCAGCACACCGTCGTGCGCTAACACGCGTTCCCGGATTTCTCGCCAATCCGACAAAGCGCCGTCGTCGGCAGCAACGTAACCGTGTGCTGTCATGCTAAGCAAACGGCTGCGCAGCTCCCCTTCGAATCCGTTCATCACCGACAGGATGACGATCAGCGCGGCGACGCCCAAAGCGATGCCGGCCATCGAAACGAGTGTGATAAAGGAAACAAAACGGGTGCGGCGTTTGGCGCGCAGATAGCGCAATCCGACAAACAGTTCGACTGGATGAATCATCGGCCGCATTAAACCACATCCGTTCCTAAACGGTGATGAGTCGTGGCTCCGCAAGCTGCCGGGTGGAAACTGTGACCGAGGTCCGGGAGACCTGTCAGCCTACGGTGTACAAAACGGCCTAAGTCCATGTTTTGCCTGTTCCCGGCCAATGCTATAGTCCGCGAACAACCCAACGGAGAGTCGGAAATGAACAAAGCTCGGGCACTGAGCCTCACGGTACTGGCGGCCAGCCTGATGGGCATAGCCCAGGCGGATACGCTGCAAATGGGCGGCACCGACAATGCCGAACGCTACGAACAGACCGGCAAACCCATCCGTGGCATGACCCAAGCGCGCGTCGAAGCCGAGTTCGGTACACCGGACGCGCGCCAGAGCCCGGTAGGCGAACCGCCTATCACGCGCTGGGATTATGCCGGTTTCGCCGTCTATTTTGAGTTTGATCGCGTGATTCACGCCGTCAGCAAGCGCTAACACAGCAGGGCTCACCACCCTGCGACGAAAGGGACAGATGCCACAGGCACCTGTCCCTTTTTTGTGTGTATGCGATAATCGCCGGCCGATTGAAACAGCCAGCCACTCGTGTCCGACCTGCCCCTCCTAATTCCTCCCTCTGATCAGGATCGCTTGCGATCGATCGGCCGCCTGACTGGCGCCAGCGCCGCACTCGCCGCCGTTGAACTTGCTCGCGGCCTGGCCCGTCCGGTATTGCTGCTTGCACCGGACGCTCGCGAAGCCGACCGTCTGGAAGCCGAGGCCCGCTGGTTCGCCGGCGACCTGCCCGTCGCACACTTCGTCGAATGGGAAACATTGCCGTGGGATACGTTCTCGCCTCACCAGGACATCGTCTCGCAGCGGCTCGCGGTTCTGGCAAGCTTGTCGCAACAAAAACGGGGCATTCTGATTGTATCGGCGTCAGTGCTCCTGCAGCGCCTGCCACCGGTCGGTTATGTCGCAGCCCGTACGCTTAGCCTCAACACCGGCGACACACTCGACCGTCAGGCCTTCATCGACAAACTGTCGTCTGCCGGTTACCTGCGCGTGCCGCAGGTCGAAGAACACGGCGAGTTCTCTGTTCGCGGCGCCCTGCTGGACGTGTTTCCTATGGGATCCACTGAACCGTTGCGTATCGACTTCTTTGACGACGAAATAGACACGCTGCGCTGTTTCGACCCTGACACGCAGATGTCAGGCGAGAAAGTCGAAAACGTCAACATTTTGCCCGCGCGCGAAGTACCGCTAGACGACGAAGCTGTAAAACTGTTTCGACGACGCTATCGCGAGCGTTTTGAAGGCCAGCCTTCGCAATCCCGTGTGTATCGCGACATCTCCGATGGCATCGCGCACGGTGGCATCGAGTACTACCTGCCACTGTTTTTCGAAGATACGGCCACGCTCGCCGACTACCTGCACAGCGACACGGTGATTGTTGCGCCGACCGACCTGAACGGCCTGCTGGCGCAGAACTGGACGGAAATCAAAGAACGTTACGAACTGTGCCGGCTGGATCCGGAGCGCCCGATCCTGAGCCCGGAAGAAACCTTTGCCTCTCCAGAACACATTGCCGAGTTGTTAAGCCACTACCGCCAGGTGGCAACCAGCTCGAACAAGATCCCCGAAAGTCCGACGGTGCTGAACGTCGAATCGCGACTGCCGCCCGCCATGAAAATCGAAGCTCGCTTCGAAGACGCGGCGCGAGCGCTGATGACGTTCCTCAATAACTTTGCCGGCCGCGTGCTGTTTACCGCCGATTCCGCAGGACGCCGCGAGAGTGTCAGCGACTTCCTGCAAGGTCGCGACCAAAAGGTAGCGAGGGTTACCAGCTGGGCCGAGTTCTGCCAGAGCGATTCACGGCTTTGCGTTGCAGTCGCTCCACTGGAAGATGGCGTGTGGTTGCCGGTTGCCGGTGTCGCGATCGTCAGTGAGCAACAACTGTTCGGCGAGAAAGTCAGGCAACGCAATCGTCGCCGACGCGCTGAACGCGACCCTGAAAGCATCATACGGCAGCTCAACGATCTGCAAGCCGGGTCGCCGGTTGTGCACGCTGAACACGGTGTTGGTCGTTATCTCGGGCTGGTTACACTGGAAGCCGGCGGAACTGTCGCCGAATTTCTCCATCTTGAATACGCGGGCGGCGACAAGTTGTACGTCCCCGTGCAATCGCTTGATGTGATCTCCCGCTATACCGGCGCCGCGCCCGAGAACGCACCGTTACACCGACTGGGCAGCGACCAATGGGCAAAAGCCCGTAAACGAGCCATCAACAAAATTCGCGACGTAGCCGCCGAGTTGCTGGACGTCTACGCCCGGCGCGAAGCGCGACCCGGCCACGCTTTCAAATGGAGCGAAGCTGATTACCGCTCATTTGAAAGCGGCTTCCCGTTCGAGCCGACAGAAGACCAGCAGCAGACCATCGACGACGTACTGGCCGATCTTGCCGCCGCACGACCGATGGACCGCGTGGTGTGTGGCGACGTTGGTTTTGGCAAGACAGAAGTCGCGCTGCGTGCGGCCTTTGCCGCAGTGCACGGTGGCAAACAGGTCGCATTGCTGGTGCCGACCACGCTGCTTGCCCAGCAGCACGGCCAGACGTTTAAGGATCGATTCGCTGACTGGCCGGTCCGCGTCGAGGTCATGTCGCGTTTTCGCAGTCCGAAAGAGGTTAAGTCCGTCGTTGAGAATATGCGCAACGGTCGAGTCGATATCGTTATCGGCACGCATCGTTTGCTGCAGCACGTGAAAGATTTCGAGAAAGTCGGCCTCGTGATCATTGACGAAGAACACCGCTTCGGCGTTCGCCACAAAGAAGCCATTAAATCGATGCGCAGTGAAGTCGACATCCTCACCCTGACTGCCACGCCTATTCCGCGCACCTTGAACATGGCTCTGGGAGGATTGCGCGAGCTGTCGTTAATCACCACTCCGCCGGCCGAACGCCTTGCGGTAAAAACCTTTGTCAGCGAATGGAATGACGTAGTCATACGCGAAGCCTGTCTGCGCGAAATCAAACGCGGCGGCCAGGTCTATTTCATCCACAACAAAGTGGAAGACATCGCCCGTATCGGTGAACGTCTGTCGGCGCTGGTACCGGAAGCCAAGATTCGCGTCGGCCATGGTCAGATGCCCGAACGCGAACTGGAACAGGTGATGCTCGATTTTTACCACCGTCGATTCAATCTGCTGTTGTGCACGACGATTGTGGAATCCGGCATCGATGTACCGACGGCCAATACGATCATCATCAATCGCGCCGATCGATTCGGCCTCGCCCAATTGCACCAACTGCGTGGTCGCGTCGGCCGTTCGCATCACCGCGCCTACGCTTACATGATTGCGCCGCCCAAACGGGCAATGACCGCCGATGCCGTAAAGCGTCTGGAAGCTATCGATTCTCTTGAAGACCTGGGATCCGGGTTTACGCTGGCAACCCACGATCTCGAGATACGTGGCGCCGGTGAACTGTTGGGCGATACGCAAAGCGGGCAAATACAGGAGATCGGCTTTTCGCTCTACACGGAAATGCTCACACGCGCCGTCGAAGCATTGCGCGAAGGTAAAGTCGCCAACCTCGACAAACCACTGAATGCCGGCGTCGAGGTCAATTTGCACGTACCTGCGCTACTGCCTGACGACTACGTACCTGACGTCCACCTGCGACTGATCCTCTACAAGCGCATTGCGAGCGCTCGCGGTGACCAGGAACTCCGCGATTTGCAGGTTGAGCTGATCGATCGCTTCGGCTTGTTACCGCCAGCGGCCAAGAACCTGATGCGCGTTGCTGCCATCCGAGCCAGCGCGGCGCGACTCGGCATCGAAAAAATCGACGCGTCAGATGAAGCTGGATTCCTGCAGTTTGGCGACGACGCGGACGTAGATCCGTTGCAACTCGTACGGTTGATGCAAACCCGCAGTCATATTTATCGTATGCGCGGCGCGGATCGGCTACAGTTTCGCCAACCGATGGTGGATATCGACGACCGGTTTGCCGCCATTGACACGTTATTAACCGAATTGGCACCGGCTGGTGCAGGCAAGCCTGCCGTCAATGCCTGAGTGCCTGCCGGCCCGGAGTTTTACGATGCGCCACATGAAAGGTCTTAGCCCGCTGGGTCTCGCGCTGCTGTTGCTCGCCGGCTCTGTTACGCAAGCACAGACCACCACCGAAAGCATTGCGCCGGAGCCTGAAGCTCGCCGATATGCGGTCGAGATCATCCTGTTTCGATACAGCGAAAGCGTCTCGACCGGCAATGAAGTTTTCCCGCCGGAACAGCCAGCGCTAGCGAACGACGACGGCTTTGGCAGCACGGAAGACGACGGCCGCCTCGCGCCGCTGAATGCCGATGCAATTCCGGAGTTCGGCGACCTGATACCGGTGCCGGATGACAGCGAAGATTCCCTGGACACCGAACTGGAAGAAATCGTGTTGCCCGGTCAGCAGGTCGAAATGAAAGTACTGCGGCGTGAAGAGCTGCAGCTCGTCGACGTATACAACAAACTCGACCGCCTCGACGCCTACGAACCCGTTCTTTGGTCAGGCTGGACTCAATCGGTCCTTGGTCGCGATGCGTCTCCAACCATTCCACTACGCCGCCTCGGCAACGTACCTTTCGAATTTGACGGTGAATTGCAGCTGTATCTCAGCCGCTTCCTGCATCTGGTCGTGGACCTTACACTGACCCCGAAACTGGAAGGTAACAGCAATGGCAACGTCCCGGCTTTCGGTGATCAACGCGGCAACACGCCTTTTGCTGGATACGACCCGCAGCCCACAGGCACGGTCCGTCTGCGCATCAACGAGGACCGCATCATGAAAAGCGGTGATTTGCGTTACTACGATCACCCGCGTTTCGGCATACTCGCAAAAGTAACCCGCCTTGAAGCGACCGAGACAGCGACCAATGAGGCCTTACCGCCGCTTGAGTAAACTCAGGTGCTGATCAGGTCGGTTAGAAACGCCTGAGCGTCGGCCGCACCACCGGTTGCTGCCACCACTGAGTACCGCGCCGAAACGGTTACGTAACGTTCCTTACTGGAATGCGGGTGATGCAGGCGCAAGCCGCGCACTTCGGTCGAGATAATCTCTGCGAATTCCGCGACCGCGTCTGTGTCTGTTGCATGCAGCATGATCAACAGCACTTCTTCGCCATCGAAAGACAGTCGCGCTGCCACGTCACTCGCCCGCCGCAGGCAGCGCCGCAAGGCCTGCGCGACGCGCCGCAAACAGGACTCCGAGGCGTGTTGACCGAAAACCCGCTGGTACTGGGAAAAGTCATCCACACGCAACGCCAGCAAAGCCAGCTGCGCTTTCTCGCGGGCAGCAACGGCCCAGTCGTGGGCCAGCACATCGCGGAACGCGGCTTCATTCAGCAACCCTGTCAACGGATCGTCTCTGGACAGGTCACGAATACGCCGGCGCGCACGCAGCAGAGCCTGATGCGCGGCACTCGCGTCGCCACCACTGGTCATGCTGGCGCTGTCGCGCCAGGCAGCGGCGTAATAGCGCGCACTACCATCAACGGCTTCTTCAATCGGCTTCAAGACCAACAACCAGTTACGGCCGTTGATCTCAAGAGGGATGCTCGACTCCTGACCTGAGCGTATGGTCTCACTCAGTTCGCGCGCGGTCTCACGTCCGTGCAGAGCTTCGACGATATCGGTGACGGGAGTACTAACCAGGTCGCTGCGATCTGCGAGCGCTTCAAGAGCCGGGTTGCACAAAGCCACCGGCCAGTCAGTCTGATCAACGCGCGCAAGCAACAACGGCTCTGCGCTGACGTTGATGAGCTGATGCAACACACTGCGTTTTACTGCTGACATTTGCGCGACATTGATTGTGGTTCCGGCACCTTAGGCTCCAGAACGGCCACAATCGATCAGTCGTTTTCGAGCCTCTGAAAAAACGCTTTCAACACCCGCATGGCCTGCATTTTGGCCGTCATGGTGCTGTCCTCTATGTCCTCATGGATCGCCTTTTCGCCACGGCCAGCCGCCATATTCACGACCAGCGACAGACAGGCGTATTCCATTCCAAGCTCACGAGCGATCGCCGCCTCGGGCATCGCTGTCATGCCTACGATGTCGACACCATCTCGTTCGAGCTTGTTGACTTCCATCGACGTCTCCAGTCGCGGACCTTGGGTCACGCCGTACACACCACCATCGTGGCATTCGGTTTCCGCACGACCAGCCGCCTCAAGCAGCGCCGCCCGCAAACCCGGACTGAAGGGTTCCGTAAAGTCTATGTGGTCCAGCGTAGCGCAAGGCTCGTGGTAAATACTGTGAACTCGGCCCCAGGTATAGTCGATCAACTGTTCCGGAACGACGAGCTGACCCGGCCGGTAATCACGGCGGATCGCACCTACGGTATTGAGCGCAATCACGCTGTCCACGCCAGCATTCTTCAGGGCCGCGAGATTGGCGCAATAATTGATGGCATGCGGCGGGATATCGTGATCTTCGCCGTGGCGGGCAAGCACGTACACGCGGTGATTTGCAAACTGCAGCTGCTTGAGGGGGGAAGACGGTGCGCCAAAACGGGTGCTTGCCGTCTCACCGGCGGCATCGCCGCCGAAAGTCGCGAAGCCACTGCCGCCGATAATGGCGAATTGCTGACTCGAACTTGTCATTGTTCCGTGCTCCCAGCTACGCGTTCAGTTCCAGCGTCGGCCGATCGAGCCAGTCCGCAAGTCGTTCTGCCGCCTGTCGCCACTCATCCGTGGCCAGCAGTGTATCCCTGGCTGGCGTCCCTACACCGTGCAATCGCGCCAGCCTTACCCGTGCCAGCGGGTCGGAATGACCGTTGAGAGCTGCGACGGCCGACTGCGCAGCCGCACGATCGTTGCATACCAGCACCATGTCGCAACCTGCATCCAGGGACAATTGTGCGCGCTTGGCCATGGAGCCATAGGGCAGCGTTGCTTTCATGCACAGGTCGTCACTGAAAACAGCGCCATCAAAGCCGATCTGGCCCCTCAGTTGCTCTTTGATCCAGTACGGGGAAAAGCCGGCAGGCAACGGATCCATTTCTGAATAGACGATGTGCGCCATCATGACGCCGGCCAGCACACGCCGCTGCACGAGCTTTTCGTAGGGCTGCATGTCGTCCAGCAAAACACTGTACGGGCGACGGTCTACCGGCAGCCGTTCGTGCGAATCTGCCACCACGGCGCCATGCCCTGGAAAATGTTTGGCCACGGCTGCCATACCCGCATCGCGCATGCCGTGACTGAGTGCTATCGACAGCTCGGCAACTACCGCAGGCTTGCGGTGAAAACTGCGATCACCGATGACTTCGCTTGGGCCCCAGTCGAGATCAACGCACGGTGCGAATGACAGATCGATCCCGGATGCCCGCAATTCCGAGCCAATTAACCAACCGCAGGTTCTGGCCAACGCCAGCGCGTCTTGCGGATCGCTGTCGTAACGTCGTCCCAGCAGGCGCATCGGCGGAATCGCTGTGTAACCATCCCGGAAGCGCTGCACGCGCCCGCCTTCGTAGTCAGCCGCAATGAGCAATGGTGGGCTGCGCAATGCGCGAATCGACGACACCAGCGCAGCCAGTTGCTCCGGTGATTCAAAGTTTCGACTGAACAGAATCACTCCGCCGACCGCCGGTTCACGCAACAGATCGCGGTCAGCCGGAGTCAGCTCCAGCCCCTCGATGTCCAGCATGACCGGTCCGAGTGGCACGGTATCCGCGCGGCTCAGGCCGCACCGCCGAGTTGCGGATAGCCCTTACAGCGGCAGTCTGTCACCGGTTTTTTAATCATAAATAACATTAGATATTATCGCTATTCTATTGTTTTTATTAACTTCTATCAAACACCGCTATCGATTCAACATGGCTGGTGTGAGGAAACATGTCAATGATACCCGCCGAGCCCAGCCGGTAGCCCCGCGCACACAGCTCCGCCGCATCCCGGGCCAGTGTCGCCGGGTGACAGGATACATAAACAATACGCTGGGGCTTGATCTTGTCGATCCTTTGCACGACGGCCAAGGCACCGCTGCGAGCCGGGTCGAGCAACAAACGTTGCCACTGCTTTTTTAACCACGGCTCCTTGCCATCAATGGCATCAAGGTCGGCCGCGAGAAAGTTGGCGTTGTCCAGGCCATTGCGGCGGGCATTGGCGGTTGCTCGCTCAACCTGTCGTTGCTCGCCTTCGATGCCCAGCACTTCGCCAGCAAGCCGTGCCAGCGGTAGAGAAAAATTGCCAATACCACAGAATAAATCGAGCACCCGATCACCGGGCTCAGGCGCCAGTAGCGTTAAAGCGTGCTGCACCATACGGCGATTGATCTCGGCATTAACCTGCACGAAATCGGTCGCCTGAAACTGCAATTCAATGTCGTATTCCGGCAGCGTGTAGTACAACGGCGGAGGGTCGAGTGGGTACAGGTCGTATACGGAATCCAGTCCACCCGGTTGCATGGCAACCGTAATACCGTGTGCTACGGCAAACTCTTCGAAGTGCTGCCGGTCAGTCGCCGTCGGTTCATCGAGGACACGAAACACCAACCGCGTTTGCTCATCACCGATGGCCACTTCGATTTGTGGCAGCCGGGCACGGATGCTCAGCTTCGCGACCAGCTCACTGAGCGGATCCAACAAGCTGTCCACTGGCCGAGCCAGCACTTCGCAGCGATGCATGTCGGTCACATAGGGAGCATGACGTTCGCGGAAGCCCACCAGGACCCGGTCTTTCGCTGGCACGTCTTTCACAGCGAGACGCGCACGACGGCGGTAGTGCCAACCGCCTTCCTCACCGCTGTCAAAGACGGGTTCCAGCCAGACCTCAGGGGTCACCCCACCGATGCGTTGCAGCGCGTCGCGCAACGAGTCCGATTTGATGTCCCGTTGAGTTGTCTGTGACTGGTGTTGCAGCGTACACCCGCCGCACACACCGTATGCTGCGCAACGCGGCGCCACTCTATCGCTGGAGGGTTCAAGCACTTCAAGCAACTCGGCTTCATCGTAATTTCGCCGGCGCTTGCGACGCAGGAAGCGGACTGTCTCGCCGGCGAGCGCGCCTGCCACAAATACTGTCTTGCCCTCGATCCGTGCTATGCCGCGCCCATCGTGGGTCACCGTGCTGATTGCCGCCGTCTCCGGTTCTGCCTTCTTTCTCGCCATCGTCGGCTCAGACCTCTTTCCAGGCGGCGGCAAATTCATTCAGATGCGGCTCATCCATCGACGCCAGCGTTTCCCGGACGAGCACGTACTCCCGGTTCAAGGCGGCCTCACTCAGGTTGCCGCGCATGAATTCGAAACGCAGGTAGACAAGATAGGTGTTCAGCACGTCCGTTTCGCAATAGTTCCGGATGTCGTTGACACCGCCATCCAGCCAACAGTCCCATACCTTGTCGCCGCTCATCCCCAGCTTGCCTGGAAAGCCCAGCATGACCGCAATCTCGTCCAGACTCGCGCGCCCGCGCATCTGGAATCCCGCAAGCACGTCCATTAAATCAAGGTGCCGCCAGTGAAATCGGCTGAGGTAGTTGTTGTAGCGAAAGTCGCGGTCGTTATCGCCCGTATCCCAGTAACGTGGTGCCTGAATGCCGTGCAGTAACGCCCGATAGTGCAGTACCGGAAGATCAAAACCGGATCCGTTCCAGGTCACCAGTTCCGGCGTGTAGCGCTCGATGCCGTCGTAAAATCGCCGGATGATCTCGGCTTCGTCAGCGTCCGGGTCGCCCAGCGTCCAGACTTTAAACGTATCCGCGGTACGAAATGCGACGGAGATCGCAACCACTCGCTGCTGATGTAGCGGCAGGAAGTCACTGCCGGTTTTTTGCTGGCGTTTGAACTGCATGGCCGTGCCTACGTCGGCATCGCTCAGGCCGTCCAGGTCGTACATGCGGCGGCCGAATTCAACGTCAGGTACGGTTTCAATATCGAAGGCAAAACGAATGCATCAGGGTCGCGCTCCTTCTACCGGTGCATTCATCACAACCGCGAACGCCATGATCAAGCCAGCGTCATCCGTCAGGCTCACATGGCCCTCGCCAATTCCCAGCTCTTGACACACGCCACGGCCCCGCTCGGACCAGATGAGCAAAGGTCTGCCCGACTCGTTGTTGATGATGCCAACATCCCGAATCCAGACCCCGTGTGCAAACCCGGTACCCATCGCTTTAACCGCAGCTTCCTTGCCCGCGAAACGCATGGCAAGGAAACGCGCTTTGTCTCGCGCCCGTTCGAACAGCAGCCGTTCTTCGTCCATCAGCAAACGCTCTACAAAGTGGTCACCGAACCGCTCGTAGGTCTGACGTATCCGGGACAACTCAACGAGGTCAGTACCAACACCGAAAATCATGCATCTTCCCTACGGCCAGTACGGGCAGCAAGCATCAGCTGTTTCATGTCGGATACGGCTTTCGCAATACCGTCAAAAACCGCCCGTGCGATGATTGCATGGCCGATGTTGAGCTCGATTATTTGCGGAATTTTCGCCACAGGCGCTGTGTTTTCGTAGTGCAACCCGTGGCCGGCGTGAATGATCAAGCCAAGTTCGTCGCCGGTTTTGGCTGCCGACACAATGCGATTGAATTCGTGCTGCTGTGCGTCATCGCTGGCGTCAGCGTAAGCCCCGGTATGCAACTCAACAACCGGAGCTCCCACGTCGCGCGAGGCGCGCAACTGTTCTTCATCCGGGTCGATAAATAAGGACACCCGGATGCCTGCAGCGCTCAGCCGCTGGCAAGCATCCTTGACGCGCTTATGCTGCCGGATGATATCCAGCCCACCCTCAGTGGTGAGCTCTTCCCGCTTCTCCGGAACCAGGCAGACATCCGAAGGCTGCAGCTCGCATGCGATGTCGAGCATTTCATCGGTCACCGCCATTTCGAGATTCATGTGGGTTTGCATCCGCAACTTCATTGCGGGCAGATCCGCGTCCTGAATATGCCGGCGGTCTTCTCGCAGGTGCAACGTGATGCTGTCAGCGCCCGCCCGTTCTGCACGCAACGCCGCGTCCACTGGGTTAGGGTAATGAGTGCCGCGAGCTTGCCGCAACGTCGCAACGTGGTCGATATTGACCCCGAGGTGCAATGGTCTTATGTCAGTCAATCCCCGATTCCTTGTTGATGTCGTCGCGCCCGATTCCGGCCGACTTGCTGCGCAGTTCACGCAACACTTTCCTACTTTGCAGCTCTTTGCCATCCAGATGATACGCGATGACGCCTCGCATGAGGCGACTGGCAGCCCGCAGCGTTGCGGCGTCGCGAAATTCCTGAGCCCGTATGGCCAGCAATTCGTCACCCCGGAACACCATGGCACCGGATGTCAAAGTGCTCGGCAGTGCCCCCTGTTCAGCACGGTACTCATAGTAGCGCTGCGGCTCCAGCTCCAGCTGTTGCACGCCGTCGTAGTCAAGGTTCAGCGCGTAACCGAGCAGACCGAGCAGCTCCATTTCGTATTGCCTCAGCAGTGTGGCTGGCTGAGTAACCCCGGCAAGGCGCTGAACCGTTCTGCCGTACATTGCGAAAATTTCGGGCTGAGGGTCATGGCGGTGCATTAATTTGAGCAGTAGCTCATTTGCATAATAACCAGAAAGCAAAGCGTCGCCGCCGAGAGAGACCGGTGGACCGTTCATCTCCGCACCCGTCATCGTTCCGAGTTCCGTACGACTGACCCATGACACAGACAGCGGCAGGAACGGACGGAGTATGCCTTTCAGGCTCGATTTAGCGGAGCGTGCCCCGCGCGCAACCAGCGACAGCCGGCCGTAGTCGCGAGTGAGCAAGTCCAGAATGCGGCTGCTATCCCGAAATGGCCGGTGGTGCAGCAGCCAGGCAGGCTGACTGTGAACTCGAAGACTGCTACTCATGACGTATCTTACTGCAGAAGCTTCGATTCGCCATTCACGGAACGTCGTAGCCCAGTTGCGCGAGGTCTTTGTCGCTGTCGGCCCAGTTGTCGCGAACTTTGACCCACATTTCAAGATGCACAGGACGTCGGTACTGCCGTTTCAATTCGATGCGGGCCTGTGTGCCAATCTTTTTCAGAAGTGCGCCACCCTTGCCCACCACGATACCCTTCTGGCTATCGCGCTCGACCCAGATTACCGCGTGCATGCTGATACCTTCGGCTTCGTCGTCAAAGCGTTCGATCTGCACCGTAAGGCCATACGGCAGCTCGTGCCGCAATTCCCACGTCAATTTTTCGCGAATAAGTTCTGCGGCGCGAAACAGGTCGTTGCGATCGCTGACCATGTCATCCGGAAACAACGGCGGCGAAACCGGCAACCGTTCCGGCAACAACGACAACAGGCGATCCATATTCTCACCGTCTTTCGCCGACAACGGCAAAATCTCCAGGAATTGGTAGCGCTCACTCATCGCAGCTATCAAGCCCAGCAATTCTTCTTTTTGTTTGATTCGGTCAATCTTGTTGAGGAGAACCATCGTCGGCTTGCCGCTTTCCCGAACCCGTGCCAGTACTGCTTCATCTTCCGTTGTCCAGCGATCAGCCTCGCAAACCAGCAGTACCAGGTCCGCATCAAGCAAGGCATTGGCCGCCGTTCGGTTCATCATCCGGTTCATGGCCTTGTTCGCGTTCAGATGCAAGCCCGGCGTATCCACAAATACCGTTTGACTGTCTCGTTCATTGTGTACCGCGAGTATCCGATGCCGGGTCGTTTGCGGCTTTGGACTGACAATACTGATCTTGCGACCAATGATCGCGTTAATCAGAGTGGACTTGCCGACATTGGGTCGGCCGACTACCGCGACAAAGCCGCAGCGGTGTTCTGGTTTATTCATTCACTGAGCCTTCGGCTGTGATTTGATTGCCGCGAGCATTTCGCGGGCGGCGTTCTGTTCGGCGATCCGCCTGGACGTGCCTTGCCCGGTTGATTCAAGCTCTAACGCTGACACCCGGCATGTCACCACAAAACGCCGCCGATGCGGTTTGCCACTGACGTCGCTGACTTCGTAGCTGGGCAATTCCAGACCGATGCCTTGCAGGTGCTCCTGCAACTGGGTCTTGGCATCCTTCAGATCCCCGGACTCCGGCAGCGACGCCAGACGCTCCTTATAGACGCGCAGTACCAGCGTTTCTGCCGCTGCAAATCCGCGGTCTATGTAAACAGCCCCGAACAAAGCTTCCAGCGCATCTGCGAGGATCGAAGATCGTCGATGTCCGCCGGTTTTTTTCTCACCACTGCCCAGATTGATATATTCACCAACTCCCAGTGCGGCTGATAGCTCAGCCAGTGACGAGTCATTAACCAGCGTGGCGCGGAAGCGACTGAGGTCACCTTCATCGGCATCCGGTCGGCGCGCATAGACTTCGGCGGAAATGACGAAATCCAGAACAGCATCGCCGAGAAATTCCAGGCGTTCGTTGCTTTGGCCGACCGCACTGCGGTGGGCTCAAGCGCTTTGTCGAGCAGGTCTGGATCAGCGAATTGGTAGTCCAGCGTTCGGGCGAGCCACGCGGCAGCGTTTTCCAATGGTGTAAAGCCTCTGCCCTGTACGAGCGGCGCGGGTTCGTTTTCGGGAGGCCTATCCTGCCAGACCATCACGCCAGCCGCCATGGCGGCAAAGACTAGCGACGGATCAACGCGGACTTTTCGAAATGTACGGTGAACGACACGTTACCGAGGAACGCCACGGAGTGGTCGTAATTCGCCGCGACCAGAAAGCCTCCGGAATCCGGGGTTACTTTAACGTCTTTCGCCGTCAGCACAGCTACACTCTCAATGCTGAAGCGACGTTCGATCGACCGTCGAATATTGCTCAGCGTCGGTGCCTGACTGTCAAATTCTTCCTTGACCCCTTCCACGACACCGGCCACCTTCATGTAATTCAGGTACACGGGCGTCAGCTGTATGGCGGCAAATGCGAACATGCCGAGAAACACCACCAGAATCAGCATTCCCAGCGTGGTCATGCCACGAATGTTCTTTCTGTTGACTGTTGCGACCCTGCGGTCGGTAGTACTCGTCACAATGTGCCTCCGTCAGTCCCGGCCTGGCGCGCCGAAACGCCTTTGATAGCGTTGGATTTCAGCCGATTTTAATGGCAATTTCAGTGATTTACACCACATTATTGAATTTTCATGCCCACCCGCTCCCAGCGCGGCCAGCTCAATCCGTCCATGTGCATCCAGATGCGCACCGCCTCTCCGACCAGGTGCGTCTCGGGAACAGTCCCGATATAGCGGCTATCCTGACTGTTATCGCGGTTGTCGCCCATCATGAAGTCCCAAGCGCCTTCCGGAACCGTGTATTGCTGTTCTGGCGCCATGCTGCCCGGATTCCGGACCAGGATTTCGTGTTCGCGCTCACCGAGCACTTCGGTGAACTGCAACGACCCCGGAAACTCCGCCGATGCAGCGCCAGTACCCAGCGGCATCAGTTCACCATTAATCAGTAACTGATGGTCACGGTACTGAATCTTGTCTCCTGGCAGACCTACAACGCGCTTGATGTAGTTGATGCTCGGGTCTGACGGCAAACGGAATACCACGACATCTCCGCGCTCCGCCGCTCACCTGTCTCGATAATCTTGGTTTCCAGTACAGGCAAGCGCAATCCGTAGGTGTACTTCTTGACGAAAATGAAGTCACCTTGGAGCAGCGTCGGATTCATGGAGCCTGATGGGATGCGGAACGGCTCGAATACGAACGAGCAGAAATCACCAGCACCATCAACAGCACCGGGAAAAACGACTGTGCGTACTCGATCACTGACGACTCGACCGCACCAGGCGGATTCGAGCGCTTCTGCACAACGAACATGTTGTAAGCGACGATAACCCCCGAAATCGCCGTCAATACTGTCAGTAACAACGCTAGATTAATGTTCACGTCCACATCTCACTTGTCTGTCCGCAATACAGCCAGAAACGCTTCCTGCGGAATTTCGACCGAACCGATCTGCTTCATACGGCGCTTACCGGCTTTTTGTTTTTCGAGCAGCTTCCGTTTACGCGAAACATCACCGCCATAGCATTTGGCGGTAACGTTTTTGCGCAGCGCCTTGACTGTATTGCGCGCGATAATCTGCGATCCAATAGCTGCTTGAATCGCCACATCAAACATCTGCCGCGGGATCAATTCTCGCATTTTGTCGACCAGATCCCGGCCACGCTGCGTGGAGGTCTCACGGTGCACAATAATGGACAATGCATCAACACGTTCTTTGTTAATAAGAATGTCGAGACGTACCAAATGCCACGCGTTTTCGAAGCGCACGAACTCATAGTCAAAAGATGCGAAGCCGCGGCTGACAGACTTAAGGCGATCGAAGAAGTTCGAGCACAACTTCCGCCAATGGAATTTCGTATTCAAGCGAAACCTGGGCACCCAGGTAGCGCATCTGTACCTGCACGCCGCGCTTTTCAATACACAGTTTAATGACCGGCCCAACGTATTTTTCCGGCACCAGGATGCTGGCCTTGATGATCGGTTCGCGCAATTCGGTGATTTCGTTCGCTGGCGGTAACTTCGACGGGTTATCAACAAAAATAATCTCGCCATTGGTCTGTTGAACTTCGAATACTGACGGTCGGCGCGGTGGTAATCAGATCGAGATCGTACTCACGCTCCAGACGCTCCTGGACAATCTCCATGTGCAACATGCCGAGAAAGCCGCAGCGAAAGCCGAAACCCAGTGCCGCCGAGGTTTCTGGTTCGAAATGCAAGGCGGCGTCGTTCAATCGCAGTTTCTGCAATGCCTCACGGAAGCCCTCATAGTCATCCGAGCTGATAGGAAACAGACCCGCGAAGACACGCGGCTGCACCTGTTTGAAACCCGGCAGCGGTTTCGCGCTCGGTCGAGCGGTCAGCGTAAGTGTGTCGCCGACAGGAGCACCGAATATGTCCTTGATTGCGGAAATTACAAAGCCCACTTCCCCGGTGAACAACTCGCTGCGATCCGTCATTTTCGGCGTGAACTTGCCGACCCGGTCGGCGTTGTAACTGCGCCCTGTCGACATGACGGTGAACTTGGCGCCTTTCTTAAGGCTGCCGTTCATCACGCGCACCAGTGAAACCACCCCCACGTAATTGTCGAACCAGGAATCGATAATCAGTGCCTGCAGAGGCTCTTCCGGTTCTCCAACCGGCGGCGGAATAAATGCCACCAATTGTTCCAGTAATTCGGCGACACCTAGGCCTGTCTTCGCACTGACTCGGCAGGCATTTTGTGCCTCAACTCCGATGATGTCTTCTATCTCGTGAATCACTCGATCCACGTCAGCCGCCGGAAGATCGATCTTGTTCAGTACGGGGAGTACTTCCAGCCCCATGTCGATGGCGGTAACGCAGTTTGCAACGCTTTGCGCCTCCACGCCCTGTGCAGCATCAACAACCAGCAGTGCGCCCTCGCACGCGGCCAGCGAGCGGGATACTTCATAAGAAAAGTCGACGTGCCCCGGTGTGTCAATGAAATTCAGCTGGTAAACCTGTCCGTCCGGAGACTTGTAGTCGAGCGAAACACTCTGCGCCTTGATCGTGATACCGCGTTCACGCTCGATGTCCATGGAGTCCAGAACCTGCTCTGACATCTCGCGGTCCTGCAAGCCGCCACACATCTGTATGAAACGATCAGCCAGCGTCGATTTACCGTGGTCAATATGGGCAATAATGGAAAAGTTGCGAATCTGCTTCATGGTCGGGACAGTTTGGTACTCAACTAGGTGCGCGCAGCGCCTGGGCCAGCTCGCGCAGTGCTCTTCGTTCCAGCAGAATAATGAGGCGGCGGGTTTCAAGCCCCATGTCCGGACAGTGCTTCCTTAACGGCGATCCGGTCCAGTTCGAACTGGCACAGAAAGCGGCCGTTCATCTCGACCACCGGCACTCGCAAACCGTAGAGTTCGCGCCAGTCCTCACGCGTATCCACGTCCAAAACCTCAACCTCCGCGCGTCCACGAGCAACGGCCAGCAGCTCCTCGATCAACACTTCGCACAAATGACATCCTGCGCGACTGTAAACCTGGAACACGGGTACGGTGTTTCCCGCTCGACTCACGTTGCGAGCGGCCTGTGACCGCTGATTGCCGGCACGAGCTGCCCGGCGCACGGCTTGTTCAGCAACAAACGCCGCCCCACAGCAACCGCAATGGCCAGCCCCGTCAGCGAAGCCAGCGCAAGCTGCGCGTCCGACAACGGCCCCCACAACCAGTGGCCGAGCGCAGGGCCAAGCAGCATAGCGGCCAAGGGCAAGCCATACGCCCACAGCGCATGCTTGCAAGAGGCGCGCCTACGGGCCGCATGTCCAGAGTCACTTCGTCGCCGACTTCCAGAGCGACCCCTGCAGGCAACGGCAACTCAAATTCCTTCGCGGCTGCCCGTCCGCCCAACAGGCCTGCGCCACAGCCCTTACCCCGCTACACATCGAGCGCAGGCCAATGGTGCATCGACGGACACAGTGACGCGAGCGCCGTAAACAGCGGTGACTCGTGCTATGGGTGCATTCATTCGGAAAGTCCCGCCTTCAACGGTGCATTCAGCCTGTGTCTTCAGCGGGTGATACTACCGGATTCAGCGCTATTTGCGACGCATCGAACTCGCAATGCGCTGCACGGTAATGGCAGGAACTTCGCCCACCGCCGTGACCTGGTGCCCGGCGACGTGGGTGCTGTACGAACTGGACGCGCCGACCTGGTAGCGTTCGGCGCTCTGGCCGTCCTGCTCGTCAGCGATGAAAACAGACACGGTCGCGAGGCCGTCGCTGTAGACAATGTGGGTCACCGGATTGTCCAGCCCTGGCATTTGCTCAGTTCGGGTCGACACAGCGCGGAAGCCGCTCGGTAAGTCGTCACTGTGCCAGTCAGTTTCCACATCAACAACTTGCAGACGGGCCGGCTCTGAATACCAGGTGAAATTATCGAGGTTCAACGACGGCGCCAGCGCCTGATCACTTATGACCGAGTCGAAGCGAATGTCCGCAAATTTCAATTGTTCGATGAGCGTGCCATCACTGCCCACCAATTCCGTCCGTAACGGAAACGCGGTTTCATGGTCCAGCCACAAACGATGACCGAAACGCATGCCGTCGTGTGGCCGAATCGCCAATAACATTGCGCGGCGACCCGCGACCCGCTCTTCGCGAACCAGCGACAAATCGTATTCGCTGCCGAAACGAACCTCGCTGCTTGGCAACGTAGAAAACAGGGTACTGCGATCGTTCCACTGTTCGATCAAAACGGATTTTTGATCCGGCAAAATACAATGCACTTCGTTGCCGTTGCGAATGATTTCGAGGCCGTTGCCTTCCTGAGTGATTACTTTCTCATGGACCACGCCGTCGGTCACACGATGCACAACCTTGAGCGCTTCTGAACGGCCGTTCTTACGCCGGATAACCGTTCCCTCGTAGTCGACAGTCGTCACGACCGACGACATGCGGTCCAGCCAGTCATTCGGCGACGCCTTGCCACGCGCGTGCAAAGGCCCGGCTACCAAAATGAAAGTAACCGCCGCGCAGAGAGCGCGGGACCATGTGCGCGCCGGCAGCGCCAGACTGATACGGTGCATGCTGCTTATTCGTCCCTGGCCACTGCGCCATCCTCATCGTCCGCGGCATCGGTTGCAGAGGCAGGGTCATTGTCTTGCGGATTCACTTCAACCAGTTCACCACCACGCAACTCCAACGTCACGAGGCGGGACAATATGCCGTTGGCACCAAGCTCACCGGATGTCGCTCCGTGGCTGAGGTAGTACTGCATCAATCGGTCGCTGGGTCGGTCCGCCATAACTTCCGCAACGGCTGGCTCCGTGTAAGCCACCGCGTTGCCCGCAGTGAGCTGCGTCGCTCCCGGCGCAGGACCTTGCCCATCGCTGCCCAATTCAAACTGACCGAGTCCGACCAGCGCCAGCATCGCCACCGATGCGGCAATCGCAACCCCTGCTACCGAGCGAACCCAGCGATTCTCGCTCCAGGTCGCCGCTACCGCCGTCAATTCAGACTCAGCTGCGACCGCGTCGGCTATACGCTGCCGTAATCCGTCAGCGCCTGCCGCACTGCGCTCACCACGCATCAGCCTGCCGATGGTCATGTACGCGTCGGCTTGCTCGCGCAATTCGACATCCTCAGCCAATCGGCGGATCAGCAGTTCAGCCTCAGCCGTCGGCAGCTCGCCGTCGCTCGCAATGCCGAAATTTGCATTTTCAGCGCGTCATTCATAATTCACCGTTAGTCGATAAGGTTGTCGATTTTCTTGCTGATGGCATCACGGGCGCGGAATATTCGCGACCGGACCGTGCCCACCGGGCATTCCATCAGCTTGGGCAATTTCCTCGTAGCTCATTCCTTCGAGCTCGCGTAAAACAATTGCGGTTCGCAGGTCGTCCGGGAGCGCCGCAATAGCCCGCTCCACGGTTTCATTGAGCTCATGACTCAACGTTACGCCCTCCGGAGTGTCCGTCTCCTTCAGTTTTGCGTGGAGGTCGTACTGTTCTGGATCCTGCATATCCAGCTCAACGTCCATCGGACGTCGACGCTGGGCCGCCAGATAATTCTTGGCCGTGTTCACGGCAATTCGGTACAGCCAGGTATAGAACGCGCTGTCACCACGAAACCGCGGCAACGCCCGATAGGCTTTGATAAACGCCTCCTGGGTAATGTCCAGTGCCTGATCCGGGTCTCGCACATACCGCATCACCAGATTCACGATCTTGTGCTGGCATATTCAGCACCAGCAGATCAAATGCGCCTTTGTCACCCTTCTGGACCCGCTTGACCAGTTGGGCGTCGGTTACTTTCAGTCGTCATGCAGGCCAGCCCCACTCCTGCGAGTGGGCTCGCCAATCGACTTCGGGATAGACCGACCGCAGTCGGGAAAGTTCGCACAATGCCCAGTGTTCCATAGTATTTTTGGTTTCGTTTTGTGATCTGGGTCGCAAGCCCTCACCGCAGCGCGCCGGCCGGCTCAGCGAGCGGCTCCACCCACACAGTGATGTCCGCGGATAGTAGCAGTATTAGCTATGCGGCCAAAACCCGGCCCACCATCAACGGAATCGAAGCTGGGCCTGCAATCGGCGCCAATCAGTCCGCCCCCACATTCTTTGCGCTCAGCAGGGTCCCACCCCAGTCGACAGGTCTCATTGCCCAGAACCGCAACCATGCGTGCCGGGACGTGACCCGGCTGCCAGGTAATACCTGCAACGGCTGCCATAGTCCATTTTGGAATAAGCCGTGCCAGTTGACCATCGGTCGCGAACCGCAAGGAAACGAGCACGCGAACAGCGCTGTACCAGCTCCGGACTTCCGCTAGCGAGTACCACAACCAGGCGGCGACCCCGCTAACGCGGAGAGCGGCCTCTATCGGCAGCAAACCGATTAGTACCGTGCCAATCAAGAGCGCGCTCAGACCACCGGCCGCAACTCGACGTTGCAAGACCGGGTCAGGCTGTAGATTCACCTCGAATGAGCTTGACGACACTTGCCGCGTCCGGATCACTGACCGATTGCCCCTGCAACAAATAACCTGCCAGTTGCGGATCAGGAAGCGCCAAAAGCGAGCAAAATCCCGTCATTTGAGCGTCAGAGGCATTGTCAAAGT
Source organism: Woeseia sp. D3-10 (assembly GCF_055809415.1). NCBI lineage: Bacteria > Pseudomonadati > Pseudomonadota > Gammaproteobacteria > Woeseiales > Woeseiaceae > Woeseia > Woeseia sp. D3-10. The sequence goes on from NZ_JBVVTW010000007.1 coordinate 148,616, forward strand.
GGTCGTCGAGCCATGCGCTCAAGAGCACGTCCAACTCACGCATGCCGCGCCGGCACTGCCAGCGCAGCTGCGATTTGCGTGGCCTGTCTGCCGGAGCGCATTGGCGGACCTCAGTGGCGGCGTTCCACCAGCATTTTTTTGGTCTCGGCAATCGCCCGGGCCGGGTTCAGACCTTTGGGACAGGCTTGCGAACAATTCATGATGGTGTGGCAACGGTACAGGCGAAAAGGGTCTTCAAGGTCATCAAGCCGTTCGCCGGTCGCCTCGTCACGACTGTCCACCAACCAACGGTAAGCCGCCAGCAGTGCGGCAGGACCAAGATAGCGATCACTGTTCCACCAATAGCTGGGGCAACTGGTCGAACAACAGGCGCAAAGTATGCATGCGGCGGGTTCGTCAATTTTTTCCTGATCGACTTTGCTCTGGAGGCGTTCGTGATCCGGTGGCGCCGGTGTTCGCGTCTGCAACCACGGCTTGATTGACGCGTATTGCGCGTAAAAATTCGTCAGGTCCGGCACGAGGTCTTTCACCACCGGCATATGCGGCAACGGGTAAATCCGAATCTCGCCCTTAACGCTGTCCGCTGACTTGGTGCAGGCCAACGTGTTACTACCGTCGATATTCATTGCGCAGGAGCCGCAAATGCCTTCGCGGCAGGAACGACGAAACGTCAATGTCGAATCCACTTCGTTCTTTATCTTGATGAGCGCGTCGAGCACCATCGGTCCGCAGTCAGTCATGTCCAACTCATAAGTGTCCATGCGCGGATTCTCACCGCTATCCGGGTCATAGCGGTAGACCACAAATCTCTGCACGTTGCTGGCCCCCTGAGGTGCCGGAAAATGCTGGCCTTTCTTGATTCGAGAATTTGCCGGTAAACGGAATTCCGCCACGTCGTGCTCCTGCGTTCAATAATCGTTTGAAAATGTAGGGTGTACGCTTGCTCTAGTAAACGCGGGCCTTGGGCGGCACCACCTCTACTTCGTCGGTCATGGTGTGCAAATGCACTGGTCGGTAGTCGAGCGCGACTTTACCGCCCTCATCAACCCATGCCAGTGTGTGCTTCATCCAGTTTTCATCGTCACGGTCCGGATAGTCTTCACGAGCGTGTGCTCCACGACTTTCCTTTCGATTAGCCGCGGACTCGATGGTCGCTGTTGCATTCTGCAACAGGTTTTCAAGTTCCAGCGTTTCAATCAGGTCCGTATTCCATATCAATGAACGGTCGCTAACGCGCACATCGCTGAATGTCGAGTATGTCTTACGCAGCGCGGCGACGCCCTCATCCAGCGTTTCGCCGGTGCGGGAAACCGCCGCATGGTTTTGCATGACCTTCTGCATCTCAAGGCGGACTTCCGCTGTGCTGCGTTCACCATCAGCGTTCCGCAACTTGTCGATACGCGCAACACTGTTCAGACCAGCATCAGCACCCAACGGCTTATGCCGAGCATCGGGTTGCATCGTTTCTGCACAGTGTTTCGCTGCCGCACGGCCAAAGACCACCAGATCCAACAGAGAGTTTGAACCCAGACGGTTTGCTCCGTGCACGGAAACGCACGCGGCTTCACCAACCGCCATAAGACCTGGCACAACGGCATCGGGATCGCCGTCCCGCAAAGCGACTGACCTCACCATTGTAGTTGGCGGGTATACCGCCCATGTTGTAGTGCACTGTCGGCAATACCGGAATCGGTTCCCGGGTGACGTCAACACCCGCAAAAATTCGCGCGGATTCCGCAATACCTGGCAGGCGTTCATGAATCACCTCAGGCCCAAGGTGTTCCAGGTGCAGGTGAATATGATCTTTTTCAGTGCCTACGCCGCGGCCTTCGCGAATCTCTATCGTCATTGAGCGACTGACAACGTCGCGCGAGGCAAGGTCTTTGGCATTGGGCGCGTATCGCTCCATGAAGCGTTCGCCATCCGAATTGGTCAGATAACCGCCTTCGCCGCGCACCCCTTCTGTGATCAGACAGCCTGCGCCGTAAATCCCGGTCGGGTGAAACTGGACAAACTCCATATCCTGGAGAGGCAGACCCGCGCGCAATACCATGGCGTTGCCATCGCCGGTGCAGGTATGCGCCGAGGTACAGGAAAAGTATGAGCGACCGTAACCGCCGGTTGCCAGAATTACCTGATGCGACCGGAACCGGTGCAGCTTGCCCGTGGCCATATCCAGCGCCACCACGCCGCGACACGCGCCGTCTTCCATGATCAGGTCAATCGCGAAATACTCAATAAAGAATTCCGCTTCGTGCTTCAACGACTGCTGATAGAGCGTATGCAACATAGCGTGACCAGTTCGATCGGCCGCCGCACAAGTTCGTTGTGCCGTGCCTTCGCCGAAACGGGTGGTCATGCCCCCAATCGGACGCTGGTATGTGCGCCATCTTCGGTACGCGAGAACGGCACGCCGTAGCGCTCCAGTTCGATCACCGCATCCGGCGCTTCCTTGCACATGTATTCGATCGCGTCCTGGTCGCCGAGCCAGTCGGAACCTTTGACCGTGTCGTACATGTGCCAGCGCCAGTCGTCTTCCCCCATATTGCCAAGCGCAGCGCTGATGCCACCTTGTGCGGCCACCGGTGTGGCTGCGGGTCGGAAATACCTTGGTTACACAGGCAGTTTTGAAACCCGCCTGCGGCAAGCCCGAACGTTGCGCGTAAACCGGCACCACCAGCACCAATGACAACAACATCGTCGCTATGATCAACAAACTCGTAATCGCTCATGCGGCACGCGCCAAAGGCAATCTTAAGTACCGCAAACAAAGCGGCCGCTACCGCCAGCAAATGAGCAAACTTGCAAAGAATCAATGAAACCACCTTGAGAAACGGTCCGTGTATGTAGTCTTCGATGACAACCTGAACACCGAGGTTCGAGTGCCAGGCCAGTGCGACGGCCAACAGCAGCAGCAAAATACTGTTCATCGGCATGGCCACCCATTCGATCAAGCCATTGCGGTCAACGGTATCAAAACCCAAAGACGCCGCGACGAACCAAAGCCCAAGCAGCACAATACCGAGAGCAGAAACACGCTGTGACCAGAAATGGCCGGTGCCATCTTTCGCCGAACCAGCACCCAGCACTCTGCCCAAAGGCGAACGTAAACTGCTCATAACGCCACCCAATAGCGAGCCGTCAGCACGACGGTCGATAGCAAGACAAACCAGGCAGACGCATTCGCGGTCTTGAGTTCAAAGCCGTAGCCAAGATCCCGAAACTAGGTGGCGAATGCCATTGGCCAGGTGAAAAAAGAAAGCCGCGCTCCAACCAACCAGCATTACCCGGCCCGGTATTGATCCCGCAAAGTCCACGACATCCTGATAGGCAGCATCGCCGCTGGAGGCCGCAACCAGCCACCAGGCAAACATCAACAGCCCGATCGACAAAGCAATGCCGCTGATCCGGTGCAGGATCGACAAAGTCATGGTGATGGGCCAACGGTAAATTGACAGGTGTGGCGACAACGGTCGCCCGGGATTACTCATGTCCCGGGGAGCTTCCTATTCAGTCTGGTTGTACAGGGTGTTCGGCGATCTTCAGAAATCTATGCAACGCCCGGCCTTTTCCCAATCGCCGTAACGAGTCGGGTCCAAACCATCGCGCCCGCCGATCTCGACGGGTACTGCCTTGCCGTGGTCGTCGGTCGGAGTATCATTCGCGTTCTCGGCATCGTGGCTGATGGGTTCGTTGATCTTTTCTACGGGGCTTTTTCATCCGCGAATTATGCCATACGAAATTCATTGACGCAGTTAGTGAGTGCCATCTATTTACTCGCTTAGCCAATGGCTGCGCGCATTTGCCTTCATCCATGGACCGGTATGTACACTCAAATTCTCGCCACTGGCGACGACGCCACCGGCTTTTTACAGGGCCAGTTCACCCAGGACCTCAATCTCGTAAGCACGGAATTGTCACCGTTGGCGGCCTGGTGCAACCCTAAAGGGCGCGTAATCGCAGTATTGAGATTGCTGGCACTGAACGACGGCATAGGCATGGTATTGCCGGAATCACTTGCACAACCCGTGATTGCCGGCCTGCTTCGCTACCGCCTGCGCGCACGCCTCGAGCTGCAAGCGGTATCCGCGCAATGGCGGGCCATCGCGCTATCAAATGAACAGGATCTGGCAACGCTGGACGCACTGGAGCTTCTGCCGGAGCGGGCCGCTAACGCCAGCCGCTGCCGATCCGGAATAATCACAGTCAGCCTCGACGCGCAAAGATCGGTCGTCGAGCTGTATGCCGAAGCCTCCGCGTTTGGCGCTGAGGCTCCAGGTTTTACTGCGCCACTAACGACAGAACAATGGGCAGCGCGCCGAATTCAGGCCGGTATTAGCGATATCAACGACGTGACCTCAGGACAGTACACACCGCATATGCTGAACCTCGACAAACTGGGCGCCATCAGTTTTTCCAAGGGCTGCTACCCCGGCCAGGAAATCGTGGCCCGTACCGAGCATCTCGGTTCGGTTAAACGCCGGGTCGCCCGTTACCGCTTTGACGGTACACCGATTTCAATCGGCGAGCCGGTCCGGTTTGCGGACGCGGAATCGGGTGTCGTCGTCGCTAGTGCCGAAGACTGGCTGCTCGCCCTGGTACCCGCCGATCTGCATGACAAGACGCTGAGCTGTGCAGGCCAGGAATTAACGCCGGCCGATCAAACTTCAGGCCGCATGTAGGGAAACAACAGGACGTCCCTGATCGACGGTGAGTCTGTCAGCAACATAACTCAGCCGAGTCGATACCCAAACCCAGACCCGCTGTCGGTGGTAAACCGAATTCCAGAGCACGGATATAGTCCGCATCAAATGCCATCGCCTCGTCATCACCGGCAGCCTGGTTTTCGACCTGCTCCCGGAATCGTTCGGCCTGGTCTTCCGAATCGTTGAGCTCAGAAAAGCCGTTGGCCAATTCACGTCCGCCGACGAAGAACTCGAATCGATCAACGATGAAAGGGTCGGCATCGTTGCGGCGTGATAACGGAGATACTTCGGTTGGATACGCGGTTACAAAAGTCGGCTCATGCAACTTCGCTTCCGCTGTTTTTTCGAATATTTCAATCTGCAATTTGCCGCAACCGTCAGTTGTCTTTGACCGGTATGCCCAATGACTTGCAGTGTTCGACCAGGTAATCACGGTCACGCAAACGTGATACTTCCAACCCCGGGTTGTACTTGAGGATTGCTTCCTCAACCGTCAGCCGGGCGTACGGCTTGCCAAGTTCGAATGTACTGCCCTGGTACTCTACGGCCGTAGACCCCAGAACGCTCTGCGTCATTCCTTTCAGGCCCGACGCTTCGAGCAAATCGATCAGGTCGCGGTAATCCGCGTATGCCCGATACAACTCGAGCATCGTGAATTCAGGATTGTGGCGGGTTCGAAACACCTTCATTGCGGAAGTTGCGGTTGAATTTGGTAGCTACGCGCTGCTCAAACCACCAACGACGAGTCGTTTGAGGTTTAGCTCCGGCGCTACCCGCAGGAACAAATCCATATCGAGCGTATTGTGATGGGTCTTGAACGGCCGCGCGTTCGCACCACCAGCAATCGACTGCATCATCGGCGTTTCAACTTCCAGGTAATCCTGAGAATCGAGGAACGCGCGGATATAGGCAACAATTCGCGTGCGAATGTGGAATACGCGGCGACTGTCTTCATTCATGATCAGGTCGACATAGCGTTGCCGGTATCGAGTCTCCGCATCTGCAAGTCCGTGGTACTTCTCGGGCAACGGGCGCAGTGGCTTGGTCAGCAACCGCACATCATCGGCGCGTACCGTCAGCTCACCGGTGTTGGTCTTAAACAGTTTGCCGCGTGCGCCAACAATATCGCCGACATCCCACTTCTTGAAGTCCTGGTACACACCGTCCGCAAGATGATCACGCTCAAGCCGTAACTGTATCTGCCCACTGCGATCCTGCAGCTTGACGAAACTTGCTTTGCCCATCACGCGCTTCGCCATCATGCGACCCGCGACGCTCACTTCAATTTGTTCCGACTCCAGATGCTCGCCTTCCTGCTCACCGTATGTCAGATGGAGTTCGTCAGCCAGCGCATTGCGCCTGAAGTCGTTAGGGAACGCATTGCCGGTTTCGCGCAGCGCGGTCAATTTGCGGCGACGCTCGGCAATCAGCGAGTTCTCGTCTTTGTCATTACTATTGGACACTTATAATCCCTGCTTCAGGCTGGCTTCGATGAAATCGTCAAGCCCACCATCCAGTTCAGCTTGAGTGTTGCCGGTTTCTACGCCGGTTCGTAAATCCTCAATGCGACTTTGCGTCCAGGCGCGTACGACCAGAATCTGACTGCCCCAGCCTACGTCGGCTTTGCTGTCTTCAACCAGCGCTGCCTGAGCGCGCCTGTTCTGCATTTCGAGTTCGTACAACTTGGCCTTGAGTTGCTCTCATCGCCGTTGCTTTGTTCTTGTGCTGCGACCGATCATTCTGACACTGCACGACGGTATTCGTCGGCAAGTGCGTAATACGCACAGCGGACTCTGTCCTGTTCACGTGCTGACCGCCCGCGCCCGACGCCCGGTACACATCAATGCGCAAATCCGACGGGTCTACGTCGATATCAATATCGTCATCAACCTCAGGTGATACAAACACAGACGCGAATGACGTATGCCGGCGATTGCCTGAATCAAAAGGCGATTTACGCACCAGTCTGTGCACGCCGGTCTCTGTTTGCGCAACCAACCGTAAGCGTACTCACCGTCAATCCTGATGGTCGCGCTCTTAATGCCGGCGACTTCGCCAGCGGAGGCTTCGATTAGTTCAGCTTTGAAGTCGTGTGTTTCCGCCCAGCGCAGATACATGCGCAACGGCGTCTCCGACCAGTCCTGCGCTTCCGTACCACCGGCACCGGACTGGATATCCACGAAGGCGCTTGCGCCATCCATCTCGCCGCTGAACATGCGCCGGAATTCGAGCGCCCCAATGCGGGATTCATAATTGCCGAGATCGCTTTCCAGCTCTGTCGCCGTACCCATGTCATTCTGGGCGACAGCCATTTCCAGAAGCTCATCCGCATCGGCCAAACTTCGCTTGAGTTCGTCCAGCGTGACAACGATGTCTTCCAGCGTTGCTCGCTCCTGTCCCAATGCCTGGGCCCGTTCCGGTTTGTCCCAGACGTTGGGTTGCTCAAGTTCTCGCTGAACTTCGGTCAGCCGTTCCGCCTTATTATCGTAGTCAAAGGTACCCCCTTAACGCCTCGTTGCGTTCGGTAAGGTCGGTAATTTTTGCTCGGATCTGACTGATTTCCATTGGGAATGCGCGGGTGGCCAAAAAACGCGGCATATTAACATGCCGAGGGACGAGGTACAGGACTGCGAATGGATACGATCTGTTCAACGATCAGTTGCGGCGATTCAATGCCGCGGATACTCGTTGACGTGCAGCTTGAAGACGAGTTGCACGGTCCCTCGCAAACCTTGCTCTGCCTGATTGAACGCAATGGCATCAATGAGCGGGCCGCCCGTTTCCGGCTCGACCCTCAGCTTCAAGTGACGCTCACCAACCACCCGTTGCTCACGGACGCGAAACTCGCCACGAAACAGCGGCTCCGGAAAACCCGCTCCCCACGGGCCTGCACCGCGGAGCGTTTGCGCAAACTTCAACGTCAGTGCGGTTGCCGGCAGCATACCGTCAGTCGCAATAGCGCCACTGAAGTCTGCCTCAGGGTACAAACGATTCAGTTGCCGTGATGCTGCCTTGCGGAATTCGTCCAGGTGCTGCTCCTGCAACGAGAGCCCCGCCGCCATGGCATGGCCACCAAACTTGCCCATCAAGCCCGGGTGCGCGGTCGACACCGCTTCAAGCAGGTCGCGAATATGCACGCCAGGCACAGACCTTGCTGAGCCTTTGAGTTCGCCCGGCTTCTCCCGAGCGAAAGCAATCACCGGTCGGTGACACCGCTCGCGGACGCGCGCCGCAACCAGACCAACGACCCCCTGATGCCATTTAGGATCGTAAACACAAACACAGGGCGGCAAATGCCGCGCGTCCATGGCGTCCACGTACTCAAACGCCTGGTCGCGCATCGTCGCTTCTATTTCCCGGCGCTCGCGATTGATCTCATCCAGCTCGGCTGCCAGTGACTCTGCATGCGCTGCGTCGTCGCTCAACAGACACTCAATACCAACGGACATATCCTCGAGTCGACCGGCGGCATTGAGACGGGGCCTACTGCGAATCCGAGGTCCGTGCTGACCACCCTGCTATGTACGCGTCCCGCAATTTCGAGTAACGCCTTGATACCCGGCACGCAGCGCCCGGCACGAATCCGTTGCAGTCCCTGTTGCACGAGTATGCGGTTGTTGCGGTCGAGGCGGACCACGTCGGCAACCGTGCCAAGCGCCACCAAATCGAGGAACTGCGCCGGGATTTTCGCAGCGCCATCGCGGCCCTCCGCCTGCATCCGCCTGCCCAGTGCCGCCATCAAATAGAAAGCGACACCGACACCGGCGAGGTTCGGACTCACGAAATCGCAGCCGGCCAGGTTGGGATTCACCATCGCTGCCGCTGCTGGCAGTTCGCTACCGGGTAGATGATGGTCCGTGACCAACACCTGCATGCCCAGCGCATTGGCCGCCGCTACGCCCTCGATGCTGGACACCCCATTGTCGACAGTAAGCAGCAAGTCCGGCTTGCGCTCGCTCGCCACCGCAACGATCTCCGGTGTCAAACCGTAGCCAAACGCGAAACGGTTCGGCACCAGGTAGTCCACAACGGCGAAGCCGAAGCCGCGCAAGCAGCGTACGACCAAAGCAGTACTGGTCGCGCCGTCGGCATCGAAATCGCCGATGACCATCACTCGCTTGTCGCGGTATTGCAGCAGCAGGTCCACAGCCTGTTCGATGCCGTCCAGCGACCCGACAGGCGCAAGGTGCTGCAAACCGTAGTCAAGGTCATTCACACTTTCTACGCCACGCGCGGCGTAAACACGAGCGAGCACAGAATCAATGCCGCTCAGCTCACGCATCGCGGCCACACCGGGCTTTCTGTCATTAAATGGCCGTGATCCTGCGGTCATACGTCACCCCCGACCGGCAGTACTGGTGAACGACGCCAGAATCGATAGCGATCGCTACGCCGCACGCGCAGTACCTCGCCATCCATAAACAACAGTGCAATGTCCGGTAGCTGGCCGTTCGCCTGCAACGCCTGAAGTTCCTGCAGAGCTGAGGTAACAGCATCCACGGAATCAGCAGCGGCCGGCGGTGGAACGACCGCCACGACCGGGCCTTTGCCGGCCGCTGCGCACTGGCTGAGTGACCCGGGCCAGTCACTGACCGAAGCTTGCGAATACCACCAGTAGCCACGCAACAAAGGTTCGTTCGCGTACAGCGCCGGTAATGCGCGGGGTACATGATCATCAACGGTACCGCCGCCCCACAGCCACAGGCTGTTCACCGGCGGCTGACCGCGCTGTTCCCGTTGCAAGTTTCGGCTGTGGTCGTGCAACGCCAACTGAATCTCCCCGCACAACTGCAAATAGCGCGTGGCCGAAGCACCGCTCGGCAGGTACGGGTCCGGGCGGGTGCCGTTAATCACGTCAGCCGGTAACGACGATGTAGCAAATGGCTGCGTCGACTTCAGATAGCCGACGTTTCCGACAGCCTCAAAATGGGTCTGATCATCCGCGACTATCGCTTGTTGCAGGTCTGCAAAAAGCTCGCGCAGCGTATCGGGGTCCAGGTCATCCGCTGTCGGCGCGTGCAAATCGAGTTTGTCGAGACCCGCCTGCAACCAAACCGGGTCGGCACCTGCCAGCCACCCAGAAGGAGCCGCGCCGGTTTGCCCCCAGTAACGCAATCCCGCGAATCCTGTCTCGGGAGTCGGCAGCGCCAGTTCAGCGAGCACCCGTTGCAGCACCGTACAATCGCCAGCCTGCTGACTCGCCACCGAACGAGCAAGCCAGCGACCACAACCCGCCTCATTCATCGCAAATGAAACTGAGCACGGCAAAGCAACAATGGCGTTGGCGTCGGTTTTGGCCATACCTGGGGTCCCGACCCGTTTGCACGGGCAGTCTCTTTCTTTCCTGAAGTGATATCGTCCGACTTTGAACAGTCGGCCGAGGTTTGTGTGATGCCGCCCGGCTATATCGGGCGGCCCAATGGTAACCGCGCACGACCTCCGGCGCACCCGCGCGACGAAATTCCCAGGTAACGCAGCAAATCAATGAAATTTACCCGCGACAATCACACCGATCTGAGTATTCGACGCATCGAACGCGGTGCGCTGACGATCGGTGAGGAAACGTTCACGGAAAATGTCGCGCTGACCGCGGACACACTGATTCGTGACTGGCCAGAGTTGGCCATAGACCAGATAGACCTCGGAACCCTGGAACGACTATTGGTCGAGAAGCCTGAAGTAATTGTGCTTGGTACCGGCTGGCAGCACCGTTTCCCACCCAGAGACCTGATGTTTGGTCTGGCACGGCGCGGCATTGGCCTGGAGGTCATGGACACGCCGGCAGCCTGCCGCACGTTCAATATTCTGGTGGCCGAGGGACGCCGGCCTGCCGCGTTATTGCTGATCGACTGACCAGCGTTAACCCAGCAGTGTATCGAAAGACAGGTCCTGATCTTCCATCATGCCGCGCAGATTGCGCAGCGCCTCCAACTGGATCTGCCGAACCCGTTCCCGGGTAACACCTATTTCGCTGCCGATCTGTTCCAACGTTAACCGGTTGTGGCCATGCAGTCCGAAGCGACGCTCAACCACTGCCCGTTGTTTGTCGCTCAAGCGGCACAGCCAGTCATCCAGCAGGGTTGCAACTACGGCGCGTTGCGCGCAGTGCTGTGGTTCGGCGTCACGTGCGGCTGGCAATGCCTCCAGCGGGCTGCGTTCTTCGTCGTTGCTGGTCGAGCCCAGAATGACACGGTCATGCAGCGCTAACAGACGCTCGACGTCGGCCACGTCGCGATCAAGCTTGGATGCTATCTCGGCAGCACTGGCCTCGCCCGCGTGTTTTTGCCCGAGTTTGTAGGCAGTACGCAAGCAGATATTGATGTCTTTAATGACGTGTATCGGCAAGCGTACCGTGCGCGACTGATTCATGATGGCCCGTTCGATCGTTTGCCGTATCCACCATGTCGCGTAGGTGGAAAAACGAAAACCGCGTTCCGGGTCAAATTTTTTGACCGCGTGTATCAGTCCGAGATTACCTTCTTCGATGAGATCCAGTAGCGGCAAGCCACGATTGAGATAACGGCGAGCCAACTTCACGACCAGACGCAAGTTCGACACGATCATCCGCTGCCGCGCGCGTTCGTCCCCGCGCTGCACACGGCGCCCCAATGTTACTTCTTCTTCGGCAGTTAACAGTTGTGACGCGCCAATGTCGTTCAGATACAGGCGGGTTGCATCAATGCCCACGCGTGCACGCGAATTTCGGTCCGCAGTGTCAATGGGGGGATCGTTAGTACCAGATTGCTGGCCGCGATCACGCGGCGACGGAATGCCACTGTCCAGGTTTTGCGTATAAGCCACGGCGCCTCTCCCGATTCAATTCGGAACAGCCCGCGAACGCCCGAAAACCGGCGTCACAAGTCGAATTATCTCGCTGGCAAATACTGTCGCGGGTTAACTGGCTTGCCGTTGCGCCTGATTTCAAAATGCAGTCGCGGCTGTTGTCCCGGCCCCTCACCCATGGTCGCGATCCGCTGACCTTTCCTGATCGTCTGGCCCTCCTTGACTAGGAGCGACGCGTTGTACCCGTAGGCACTGAGGTAGGTGTCGTTGTGCTTGATGATAATAAGCTGTCCGTAGCCGATTAGTCCACCGCCGGCATACACGATACGACCATCGGCCGCTGCAATGACCGGCTGGCCGACCCGTCCCGCCAGCCAGTACGCCCGTACCGGCGCCCGGGCGCTGACCGAATTCCACGGCGACCTTGCTTGCCATTCGTTCGGCCAGGCCCAGGCCGGAGACGGGCCAGCCGGAATCGGCGGCAACGGCGCCGGTGCTCTCGCGCCTCTGCCACTGGCCGTCGCAGCACGGCCCGAAGGCGGATTCAACCTGATCACCTGGCCCGGGTGTATCAACGAGCCGTCACCCAGATTATTCCAGCGCGCGAGATCCTGATGGTCCCGCCCGTATCGCCAGGCAATCGTGAACAGGGTTTCGCCACTGCGGACGATATGCACGTCACGGGATGCGTCAGTCCCGACCGTCGAACAGCCCGCACCCGCTCAGCAGGAGCACGGACACGAACAGGACAACCACGCCCTTGATACTGTTCGCCGGCTTCATGTCAATGGCTCGCCATTCCTTCGCCCCAATGCGAGAGTCACTGGACTCAGCGACTCATCCCAACAGCGGCAAGCACAACCGCAACGGCTACAACACTCCAGCCGATGCGTTCGACGTACTTCGGCAGAAATGCAGCCATACGGGGTCCGCCTGCGCGTACCAGTCCTGCCACCAGAAAAAAACGCGCTCCCCGACCCACCAGCGACGCAACGATGAAGCCGGGCAGATTCAGTGCCGCTACTCCAGCCGCTATCGTAAACACCTTGTAGGGTATCGGCGAGAAGCCGGCCAGAAAGACGGCCCAGATACCCCAGGTATCAAACCATTCGCGGCCTTTCAGGTACGCCAACCAGTAATGACTGTCCATCAGCCACGGTTCAATGCGGTCAAACAGAAACACGCCAATGGCGTAACCCGCAATGCCGCCGAGCAACGAGGCGATGGTGGTAATCGCAGCGAGCCGCCATGCGCGTTCAGGTCGCGCGAGGCACATGGGTGCCAGCATGACATCCGGTGGGATCGGAAAAAACGAGGATTCGGCAAAGCTGATACCGGCCAGCGCCTGTTCAGCCCTGGGATGCACTGACCAGCTCAGGACCCGCTCGTACAAGGCACCGAAGAGTTTCATCCGGCGGAAGAACTGGAATTACTTTTCACTTTAAGTAAGCAATCTATTTTCATGATTTTTAGTTACTTTCCATGAACCAATGGCACGAAGCTAACGGCCCCGAGGGAACGCTGATTCAACTCATTGCCATTGCGGGTAACGAGAGCCAGCTCCTGCCGGCCGCTGGGCCCAACAGGGATAATAAGACAGCCCTGCTCGCTCAATTGCTCGAGCAGTGGCACAGGCACTCTCGGTGCTGCAGCCGCGACAAGTATGCCGTCGTAGGGGCCGTACTTTGGCCAGCCAAGCCAGCCATCGCCTTGGCGAAAACGGACGTTGTAAATATCAGTTCGCTGAGTTGGCGACGGGCGCGGCGGAGCAGTGCCGGGATGCGCTCGACGGTATGGATCTCTTTGACCAACGGCGCCAGCACTGCCGTCTGATAGCCGCAGCCCGTGCCAATCTCCAGGACCCGACGGGCTCCCGACAAGTGCTCGAGCATTGCCTCCGTCATCCTTGCGACGACATAGGGCTGACTGATCGTCTGACCGAGCCCTATGGGCAAAGCGGTGTCTTCGTACGCCCTGCTGGACAGCGCCTCATCAACGAACAGATGCCGCGGCACACGGCGGATCTGCCCCAGGACTTCGTCTGAACGAATCCCCTGGTCCATCAGGCGCTGCACCAGTCGCTCGCGCGTGCGCAGGGAGGTCATACCTATGCCGCGAATACCCGGGTCGGCAGGCGTCATCTGTTCAGCCAGTCCTGCAACGGCTTAACGGCGTCTTGCCGCGTAAGATCGACTTTGAGCGGAGTAACAGAGACGTAACCTTGCTCGATCGCCGCAAAATCGGTGCCAGGTCCGGCATCCTGTCCGTCTCCGGCCGGGCCTATCCAATAAATCGTGCGACCGTGCGGATCTTTGGATTTGATCAATGGCTCCGAACGGTGCCGAAAACCGAGCCGGGTACTTTGCATACCCGCCAGTTCCGAATACGGCAAGTCCGGCACATTAACGTTGAGAATCGTGTCTGCTGCCAGCGTTTCGCGCTCGAGACGCTCAACGAGCTCGCAGGCAATCTTCGCCGCTGTAGCAAAATGGGTTGCGCGCGGACCGACCATAGACAGCGCAACAGCCGGAAATCCGAGAAACCGCCCTTCCATCGCGGCCGCGACAGTACCGGAGTAAATCACGTCGTCGCCAAGGTTTGCGCCGTGGTTGATACCTGAAACGACGATATCCGGTTCGAAATCGAGGTAACCGGAAAGGGCCAGATGCACGGAATCCGACGGTGTGCCGTTCACGCAGTAACAATTCTCGCGAACCTTGTGAATTCTGAGCGGCGAATGCAGAGTCAGTGAGTTGCTGGCACCCGAATGATTTCGGTCCGGGGCGACGACGACAACTTCACCGATATCGGCCAAGGCTTCCGCCAGGGTATTGATGCCAGTGGCGAGGTAGCCGTCGTCATTGCTAACTAAAATTTTCATTTACACGAGAGACTGGTTTTCGGGTCCGCCGGCAGATAGCGCACCGGGTAAGGTAAACTGGCCGCCAACGTCGCGAGGGCGAAACGCCGCTCACTATACTGAATGTTGCCTCCTCACCATAGCGTCAGGCGTGCAGACAGCTGAATTAATCTTTGCTCCGGTAGCCATGAACGACGATCACAGCGACAAACCACCCTCCGGTGACGAGGACGAAACTGCGCTATTTCGCCGCGCTGTCGCTGGTACGCGGCCGCTCAACACGAGCTACGTCGAGCCTGAGCGCAAGCGTCCCGCGCCACGCGCCCGTTTCCGGCGCCGCGACGAAGACGACGTGCTGACCGAAAGCCTGCTCGGGAATCCCGAGGATCTCGAAGCAGGCGCCGGTGAACGCTTGCAGTTCCGGCGTCCGGAAATCGGTCAACGCACCCTGCGCCGCCTGGCACGCGGCAGCTACAGCGTGCAGGCAGAAATCGACCTGCACGGCATGACCGCGACGGTTGCCGAATCAGCATTACAGGCTTTCATCAGGGACAGCGTGCGCGACAACCTCAGTTGCGTGCGAATTGTGCACGGCAAAGGTCACGGCTCCGGTCTTGGCGGACCGGTACTGAAAGTAAAGGTAAATCGCTGGCTACGTCGTTGGCGGGAGGTGCTCGCATTTACATCCGCGCGCCAGGTAGACGGCGGTACTGGGGCGGTTTACGTGCTGCTACGCAACGGCTGAGTCGCGGCTGCCGTCGTTATAAACCGCTATTTCACGCAAGACGGCGGTCGCGAAAGAGCCGCTTTGCAAGGTGAATTGCAGTCTCATTGAATCGCCCGAGTAATCCCACTCCAGCTCTTGAATCATAAGCCGTAGTGACCGCCGCGCTGCATCGCCGTGCCGCTCCAACGCCGTCACAAATTCACCGTGGCGTGCCAGCACTTCCTGCTCGATGCCAGACCGCGCGTCGGCCTGTCCGTTGCGACCCCACATAGGACCGCTTGGATGCACGTCAAACTGGCGGCATCGTTCGGCGAGAACCTCGTCCACCGTATCGACAGGAAAGTGACTGTTGCTGC
This sequence comes from Woeseia sp. D3-10, assembly GCF_055809415.1. Classification (NCBI taxonomy): domain Bacteria; kingdom Pseudomonadati; phylum Pseudomonadota; class Gammaproteobacteria; order Woeseiales; family Woeseiaceae; genus Woeseia; species Woeseia sp. D3-10. Next base: position 164,048 of record NZ_JBVVTW010000007.1, read on the forward strand.
CCTCGAGGCTTGCGATGTCACCGGGCAACAATTGATTCCAGTTACCTGCTGCCAACCGTGCATCGAGCACGTCGTTAAATATGAGTGAGCGTGCCGCCGACAGCGCCAGCGAACGCTGTTCTCTCTTCAAGCGTTGACCAGCGAACAACCGGCGCGCAAGCAACACGTTGCCGCCGCCATGACCGAAACGTTGTTCACCAAAATAATTCGGCACACCAGCAGTGGCTATGCGCTCCAATGCCGGTCGTGGGTCATTTATGACGTTTCTCAAGGTCAGATCGAAGCGGTTTGCCCGGTGAGTTCCGCGGCGCAGTTTGCGGGAATGCCGAACGCATTCGAGCATGACCACGCCATCCAGTGTGAAATCCGTCCAGACATGCTCCTGCCCCCGTGCACGCCGGACGCTGAACCACTGCGTCGTGATGGCATGCCGGTCTTTGAGTCCCGAATACCCGACGTCGCGCAACGGAATGCCGGCAAAACGAGCTAATTGCTTGGCGATCCACAAGGTGTTGTTGCCGGTTTTCTCCAGCAACAACCAGTCATGCTCACCAGCGCCCGAAAACTCAAGCTCCATGACCTCGCTGACCCGAAAATCTTCTGGCTGCGAACGAATGGTTGCGGTGACTGACGGCAAGCCGCCAGCTCGTCGCCAGTCTGGCAACGGATAGGGTTGTGGGGATGGCACCGTGTTCAGGTCGGTATCAGTGACGAGCGGTGTCTTGCGCGGGCACAACCTGAAAAAACGTCTCGTTCTTGCCGATCATGCCAAGATCGGTACGGGCCCGCTCTTCGGCGGCGGCCCGTCCGTTCTTAAGGTTCAGCACTTCAGCATCAAGTGCTGCGTTACGTTCACGCAGCTCCTCGTTTTGCTGGCGTTGCTCGGCGACGGCCAATGACAGATTCCGGGTCTTCCGATAGCCATCGTCGGCCAGCCACAGTTGGCCCTGCAGAGCGATAGTCATGACCATCAGTGTGTACATTACCCAGCGCATGTCAGTGTATCGATCGCCCCGTTAGCCTGGCGATCAGCCAGGCAGCGTCACATTAAACCCGGCTCGGCCCGCGTAGCTGGCCTTGCCGCCCAACTCTTCCTCGATACGCAACAACTGGTTGTACTTGGAGATGCGATCCGAGCGCGACAATGAACCGGTCTTGATCTGGGTCGCTCGCGTACCGACGCTAATGTCGGCAATCGTGCTGTCAGACGTTTCCCCGGAGCGGTGCGAAATCACAGCCGTGTAGCCGCCGTCGATCGCCATAGTAATCGCGTCAAGAGTTTCCGATAAGGTACCGATTTGGTTGGGTTTTATCAATATAGAATTTGCAATCTTCCGATCAATGCCGGATTTGAGGATAGCGGTGTTGGTCACGAACAGGTCGTCACCCACAAGCTGCACCCGCGATCCAAGTCTTTCTGTCAGTAACTTCCAGCCATCCCAGTCACTTTCGTCCATACCGTCTTCGATTGACACAATCGGGTACGCATCAGCCAAACCCGCAAGGTAATCAGTGAAACCCGCGGCATCGAAGTCCCGTTTTTCAGAACTGAGGCGATAACGGCCGTCGGTGTAGAACTCGGAGCTCGCCACGTCCAGCCCCAGCACGATGTCCTTGCCACAGGAAAATCCTGCTTTCTCAATGGCGGTCATAATGGTGTCAAGCGCGGCCTGATTGGAGGGCAAGTCCGGCGCGAAGCCACCCTCGTCGCCTACCGCCGTATTCAAACCCATCGACGATAAAACGCCGCGCAGTGCGTGAAAAATTTCGGCGCCATAACGCAGTGCCTCGCTAAAACTAGGCGCGCCAACCGGGAGAATCATGAACTCCTGGATATCGACGTTGTTGTCGGCGTGCGCACCGCCGTTAATGATGTTCATCATCGGCACCGGCATGGTCGAGCTTTCACCCAACGAACGGTACAGCGGCAAACCGGCCGAACGCGCGGCAGCGTGAGCGGTAGCCAACGAAATGGCAAGCAACGCATTCGCACCCAGTTTGCCTTTGTTGTCCGTGCCGTCCAAATCAATCATGCACTGATCAACTGCACGACAATCCGCAAACTCTTGCGCGAGCAAGGTGTCACGCAACACGCCATTAACATTGGCAACGGCTTTACGAACGCCCTTACCGAGGTACCGTGACTTGTCGCCATCCCGCAGTTCAACCGCTTCTCGGGTACCGGTTGACGCACCGGATGGCACGGCGGCGCGGGCCTGAGTTCCGTCCGCCAGACGCACTTCCGCCTCTACCGTTGGGTTGCCCCGCGAATCGAGTATTTCACGGCCATGAATATCAGTAATTTGGATCATCGTTCTGCCTTGTTCTAGTTCGTCCCGGCGGGGATCGTGGGTAAAATTCTGAGCTAGCTGTCTGCCGTAACGCCCAACCCGAATTCCGCTTCCTGGAATCCGCGCTGTTTGACAGCCTGATCGATCGTTAGCAGTGTTTCGAGCAGTTCCCGCATCATGGCGAGCGGCCACGCATTTGGGCCGTCCGAGAGCGCTGTGTCGGGCGTTGGGTGCGTTTCCATGAACACACCAGCGACACCCGCTGCGGCTGCCGCACGCGCGAGCACCGGCACGAATTCTCGTTGTCCGCCCGATACTGATCCTTTGCCGCCGGGCAGCTGCACCGAGTGCGTAGCATCGAAGACCACCGGGCAGCCGGTTCCGCGCATCACAGCAAGGCTGCGCATGTCCGACACGAGGTTGTTGTAACCAAAGGAGAACCCGCGCTCGCACACCATGATCTGCTCGTTGCCCGTGGTACGCGCCTTATCGACAACGTTCTGCATTTCCCACGGCGACAGGAACTGCCCTTTCTTGATATTCACCGGCTTTCCAGCACTGGCTGCCCGCAAAATAAAATTGGTCTGTCGACACAAGAATGCCGGCGTCTGTAACACGTCGACAACCGACGCAACTTCGTCCATCGGCGTGTCTTCATGTACATCGGTCAATACAGGCAACTGCAGCTGGCGCTTCACTTCACCCAGTATGCGCAGGCCCTCTTCCATGCCCGGCCCGCGAAAACTGCCAGTGGAACTGCGGTTGGCTTTATCGAACGACGACTTATAGATGAACGGTATCCCCAGCTCCTGGGTAATTTCCTGCAGCTTACCGGCCGTATCGATGGTCATGGCTTCGCTTTCCACAACACAGGTGCCAGCGATCAGAAACAACGGTTCCTTTGCACCGACCTCGAAGCCACACAGCTTCATGCTTCTGCTGCCTTTGGCATCAGGCCGCTGCGGTGTGCGCGGGTCGCCAGGACGAAGCCGGTGAACAACGGGTGTCCGTCACGGGGGTTCGACGTGAACTCTGGATGGAACTGGCTGGCGACAAACCAGGGGTGATCGGGTATTTCGACCATTTCGACGAGGTCATCGACTGAAAGACCGGAAAAGACCATGCCTGCTTCTTCAAGCGGCTGCCGGTAATTGTTGTTTACTTCATAGCGATGCCGGTGCCGCTCGTGAATGATCTCGCTGCCGTACGACTTCGCTGCCTGCGACCCGGGTTGCAGGTTTATCTGCTGCGAGCCGAGGCGCATGGTCCCGCCCAGGTCCGATTGTTCGCTACGCTCCTCAAATTTTCCGCTGCCCGTTTGCCATTCAGTGATCAATGCGACAACCGGATGCGAGGTTGTTCGGTCAAATTCCGTACTGTGCGCACCGCTAAGACCGGCAAGGTTTCGTGCAGCTTCAATGACGGCCACCTGCATGCCCAGGCAGATACCGAGGTACGGCACCTTGTTCAATCGGGCATAATTGACGGCTTTGATCTTACCCTCGACACCACGATCACCGAACCCACCGGGTACGACAATCCCGTCCATGTCCTGCAGGCAGTCAGTGCCGTCCTGCTCTATTTGCTGGGACTCGAAATAATGAATATTGACGCGTGTTCGGGTGTGGATACCGCCGTGCAACAGGGCTTCGCTCAGCGAGATGTAGGCATCGCGCAAGTCCACGTACTTGCCGACCATGGCGATATTGACCTCGGCTTCCGGGTTCAACTTCGCCTTAACGATTTCTGACCATTCGCTGAGGTCAGATTCCGGCAACTCGAGTTTTAGCTGAGTCGCGACAATTTCGTCCAGACCCTGCGCCTGCATCAATGCCGGAATCTTGTACAAATCATCGACGTCGATAGCCGAAATCACGGCTTTCTCTGACACATTGGTAAAGAGCGCAATTTTTCGCCGCTGCTCCGCTGGCAGCATTTGCTCGGAACGACAAACCAGTATGTCGGGCTGAATACCAATGGAGCGCAGTTCTTTGACCGAATGCTGAGTAGGCTTGGTTTTGATTTCAGACGACGTCGCGATGTACGGCACAAGCGTCAGATGGACGTAGACCACTTTGTCGTGTCCAAGCTCAACACCCATCTGTCGAATTGCTTCAAGGAACGGCAGCGATTCGATATCGCCTACCGTACCGCCAATCTCGACGAGGCAAATATCCGCATCGCCTGCGCCGCGTTTGACGCTCTCCTTAATCTCATCGGTAATGTGCGGAATGACCTGCACCGTCGCGCCCAGGTAGTCGCCACGGCGCTCTTTGCCTATGACCGTTTCGTAAATTCGGCCCGTCGTGAAATTGCTATTGCGACCGGTGGTCGTGCGCACAAAGCGTTCGTAGTGCCCGAGATCGAGATCGGTTTCGGTGCCATCGTCGGTAACGAAGACTTCGCCGTGCTGAAACGGGCTCATCGTGCCAGGATCGACGTTGATGTACGGATCCAGCTTGATCATGCTGATGGACAAGCCGCGCGATTCGAGAATAGCGCCCAGGCAGGCAGAAGTAATGCCCTTACCGAGCGAGGACACCACGCCGCCGGTGATGAAAACATACGATGTCATGAACGAACCCTGTGGGTACACGCGCGGGAAATAACAACGGGTCAGACCAAAACGCCGCGCCTGACTGCTGTAATGCGCGGTGATTCGCTCCAACCCGATCGGCACCCCTGAAGGGGGTCCTGTGTACGACCCGTCGTTTGATTAAAGACGGTGTTGCAAGTTATCAGAACGGCCAATTTATAACAACGAGCGCTACGGCGCCCACGTCAGAATAATGCCGGCTTTTGTTCCCAACTCACGCTAAAACCAGAAGGTTCTTGAAATTCAGCCGCGATCCACAAGTCTCCCACAGCGACCAGTTCTTCACCGGCGAACAAAAGTGGAATCCGATCGCGCATCCACGGAACGATGCCCGCCTCCTGTAAAAGACTCTTCAGTCGTCGCCGGCTACTGTCGCGCGCAGGCTGAATGCGTTCGCCCCCTTGGCGGAACCGAAGCTGCAAGCCAGCCGCTACGGTTGCCTCGCGAATACCACCCGACTCTGACCATTTCAGCGACAGCACACCTTGCTGCTGTGCCAATACGACACTCGGCTGGTCACAACCTAAGACGACGCTCGGAGTATGCAACTTTGCTGTCGTCGGCAACAGATAGAGACTATCCCGGTAACGGCGCGCCTCAGCATCAGGCCAGCTTACCAATGGGCTGGCATCACTGCGGGCATTGAGCAATTCGTTCTGAATCGCATGCAACTGATGGTACGGCGGAATGTTCAGATCAAGTGCATGGCAAGCCGCACGCACGAGGTTGCGCTGTCGTGCTGCGGACAAAGTAGTCATCGCGGCGATAGACAAACGCGCGGGACTGCCGCACAGCTCGATGTCGCTGCGCGCCAGCTCGTCCAACAGACCGGCAGCCTCGGTGACGTGAGCAGTGCTGCGCGACAACGAGCGCGCTGCCTGTGGCCAGCGGGTGTGCAAGGCCGGCAAGACCGTCCGCCGCAAGTAATTGCGATCGTAGCGCTCATCCGCGTTTGAAGGGTCGTCGATCCAGACCAGGTCGTGTTCTGCCGCGTAGTTGGCAATGGCCTGCCCGGAGACATGCAACAATGGCCGAATTAAAAAACCGGGGCCGAACTGACGCCACACGGCAGCGCCGCGCAGTCCTCGAATGCCGCTGCCGCGCAGCAAATTCAACATCAGGGTTTCCGCCTGATCGTCTTCGTGATGAGCCGTCAATAGCCAGTCACCCGGCTCCATGGCGGACTGCATAGTGGCGTAACGTGCCGTCCGTGCACTGGCCTCAAGGCCAAGACCTTCGTTGTTGACGACTACCCGAAAACTCTTCAGTGCCACGCCCAGCTCGCTGGCGTGAGCTTCGCACTGCGCCTGCCAATCATCGGCGCGACGCTGCAGACCATGGTTGACATGCAACGCCATTACGTCGGTGCCAGCGTCTTTCGCCCACCCACGCAATAAGTGCAGGAGCACCGTGGAGTCCCTGCCACCACTCCATGCCACGAGAACCCGATTCGGACGACCACAGTTGTCTCCGAAGGAACGGAGCTGCTCGCGAAAGATTGCGCTATTCAAAGGCACGGCTTGCTACAGCCTGGCTCGGCCGGCCGGCCAGATCAGGTTTCTTTGAACTGGCCAAAACCTGCGATGCGTTTCCGTCGCTCCTCGACCAGCTTGTCTTTATCCAGTTTGTCGAGATCCGCGAGGTGCTTGTTCAGTGCGTTGCGCATGACCTCTGCCATCGCTTCAGGATCGCGATGCGCCGCTCCGAGCGGCTCCTGCAAGACTTCGTCCACCAGCCCAAAACCATTCAGATCCGCAGCGGTGATCCGCATGGCTTCCGCCGCATCTTCGGCTTTTTCAGCACTCTTCCACAGGATCGTTGCGCAACCTTCGGGGGAGATGACGGAATACACGCCGTACTGCAACATCAACAGGCGATCACCGACACCGATAGCGAGCGCTCCGCCAGAGCCGCCTTCGCCAATGACGATACTGACGATAGGCGTCCGCAGTCCGGCCATCAGGTACAAGCTGTACGCAATCGCCTCACTTTGCCCGCGTTCTTCTGCACCGATGCCCGGGGTAAGCACCAGGTGTATCAATCAAGGTAACAATAGGCAGAGAAAATCGCTCGGCCATACGCATGAGCCGTTGCGCTTTGCGATAGCCCTCAGGTTTCGGCATACCGTAATTTCGGCGCACCCGTTCCTTGGTATCGCGGCCCTTTTGGTGACCGATGAACATCACTGCGCGACCATCAATACGACCGATACCGCCGATGATCGCCGGGTCGTCAGCGTACATTCTGTCGCCGTGCAGCTCCTGAAAATCCGGCGCAAGCATGCGCAGATAATCGGCCGTGTACGGTCGCATCGGGTGCCGCGCCAGTTGTGCAATTTGCCAGGCACTCAGTTTCGAAAAGATGCTTTTGGTCAGCGTCTCGCTTTTGTTCTTGAGACGCGCGACCTCCTCCGAAATATTGATCTCAGAGTCATCACCCACGAAGCGAAGTTCGTCGATTTTTGCTTCCAGCTCTGCAATCGGCTGTTCAAATTCCAGGAATTTCAAATCCATACTGGCCTTGTACAAACGTTACTGATTCATTGCCCCGGGAACCCTCAAAGCTCCAACCCGAGCTCCGGCAAGCGCCGGAAACCAAGAACTCTACATCATTTCCCGGCTGGATGCGTAGAGCAGTCGCACGCTGTCGCGCCCCAATAGCTCGATCAGTTTGTCGCGTAACTCCCTGCTCGGACGCACATTCCAGTCGGCACCCAGCGAGAGCCGAGCCCGCGCGCCGGCGCCGGTGTATTGCACGGCAACGTCGCACTGCCCTTTCCTGTACGGTAACAAGACATCGTGCAATTGGGCGAGCATGTTTTGCCCCTGCCCGTTCGGCTGCAATCGCAGAATCATACTGCGAGCACGTTGTTCAATAACCCGATCGATGGGCAAAATATTCTTGGCATTGACTTGCCAGCTCGCACTGAAGTCGTCGTATCGCAAACCGCCTGAGACTACAACGATCTCGTCTTTGGCCAATAAGTCACGAAACTCCTGGAACGCCTCTCCGAACAGAGACAACTCCAGCCGACCGGTGTCGTCGTCCAGCACGACCGTCACGCGATTACCGCGCTTGCGAATATCCATAATCAGGCCCGCCACCGTCACTTCGCGACGGGCCTGCGCAAAATTTCCCGTTCGCCGTTACTCTGCGGTGCGGGCTCCGAGCCGATGTCAGCCAAGACGTCCGTCGACAAAGTACCCGGCGTCACCGCGCACGGCATCAAACGGATGCCCTGTCAGGTACAGGCCGAGCGCTTCCTTTTCATTCTTCAGCCGTTCGAAGTCAGCCCATTCCCGCAAGGTCGTGGTGATTTCCGGGACCGGCTCCGGTGTCGCCGCTCCGGCGAGACCGAACATGTCATTCTGTCCCGCGGCGGCGGCGCGTGCAGCTTGGCCTGCACTCTTGAATTGCTTCCGGCAGTTGTTCGATGAGACCGCGGCGAGAATTCGCAAAGCTGTCCAGTGCACCGGACTTGATCATCGCTTCCAGAGCCCGACGATTAACGCGATCGAGGTCTATGCGCCCCCGCCGGAAGCTCAACGCAACTCGAAAACGGCCCATGCTCTGTGCGTTCCCGAATCATGGATTCGACTGCACTCCGTCCAACACCCTTAATGGCACCCAGACCGTACAAGATTTGCCGTTCGCCCGCGACGCGAAATTCGTAAGCTGACCGATTGATGTTGGGTGGTAGCGGTTTGATTGCCAACTGCCCGGCAATCGTCCTTCAACATGACCAGGCGATCGGTATTGTCGATGTCGGCCGTCATCACCGCGGCCATGAACGCTTCGGGGTGATGCGCTTTCAGATAACCAGTCTGGTAAGACAGCAAGGCATATGCGGCGGAATGCGACTTATTGAATCCGTAGCCGGCAAACTTCTCCATCAGGTCGAAAATGCGCGTTGCGGTGGCCTTCTCAACGCCGCGCTCAGTCGCGCCGTCGACAAAAATTTCGCGCTGCTTCGCCATCTCCTCGGGTTTCTTCTTGCCCATCGCACGGCGCAGCAGATCGGCGCCACCCAGCGTATACCCGGCCAGCACCTGGGCAATCTGCATGACCTGCTCCTGGTACAGAATCACGCCGTAGGTCGGCCCCAGTACAGTGGTCAAATCCGGGTGCAGGTAATCAATGTCGGCTTTGTTGAGATCGTGCTTGCGCGTAATGAAGTCGTCGACCATGCCCGACTGCAGAGGACCCGGGCGGAACAGTGCGACCAACGCGATCAAGTCCTCGAACTGATCTGGCTTGAGGCGTTTGATCAGATCGCGCATGCCACGCGATTCAAGCTGGAAGACTGCGGTTGTATTGCACGCGCGCAATTGCTCAAACGTCAGCGCGTCGTCCATCGGCAAACTGGCGATGTCCAGCGGATTGTCGGCACGACCCGCATTGACGATGCGTACCGCCCAATCGATGATCGTGAGCGTTTTCAGGCCTAGAAAGTCGAACTTGACGAGGCCTGCTGCCTCCACGTCGTCTTTATCAAGCTGTGTGACGACATTCACGCCGCCCTCTTCACAATAGAGCGGCGTGAAATCGGTTAACTTGCCGGGTGCGATAACGACACCACCGGCATGCTTGCCCGCGTTTCTGGCCAGTCCCTCAAGTGAACGCGCCAGATCGATCAGGCCACGCACTTCGTCGTCGTCTTTGTACATTGCCGCAAGTTCGGCTTCCTGCTCTAACGCCTTGTCCAGCGTCATGCCGATCTCAAACGGAATCTGCTTCGCGATCCGGTCAACAAAGCCGTACGGGTGACCCAGCACCCGTCCTGTGTCACGGACAACGGCTTTGGCAGCCATCGTGCCGTAAGTAATGATCTGCGAAACCCGTTCCCGGCCGTACCGTTCCGCCACGTAATCAATAACCCGATCACGCCCTTCCATACAGAAGTCCACGTCAAAGTCGGGCATGGACACACGCTCCGGATTGAGGAAGCGCTCGAACAGCAAGTCATACTGCAACGGGTCTATGTCGGTAATGCCAAGTACATAAGCAACCAGTGAACCCGCGCCGGACCCACGGCCGGGCCCGACAGGGATTTCCTGTTCCTTCGCCCACCGAATGAAGTCGGCAACGATCAGGAAGTAACCCGGAAAACCCATCTCGCAAATGACATCCAGCTCGGATACCAGGCGTTGCCGATACGGTGTCGCCACGACTTCAAGGCGTTCCTTTGGTGTTTTTTCTGCCAGCACTTTGCGCTCGAGCATCTGCTCCAGACCGCGCTCCGATTCAGCCCGCAGAAACTCTTCCGTCGATTGTCCTTCCGGCACGGGGAACGCCGGCAGGACCGACTGCCCCAAAGTCAGGTTTAAGTTGCAACGGCGGGCAATTTCCAGCGAGTTGCTGATCGCCTCAGGGACGTCCGCGAACAACGCGGCCATCTCATCGCCATTACGCAAGTACTGTTCGGCACTGTACTTGCGGGTCCGGCTGGCATCGTCCAGTGTTCGACCGTCGTGAATACAGACCCGGGCTTCGTGCGAATTGAAATCACTCGCGTCGAGGAAACGCACGTCATTGGAAGCAACGACGGCAACACCTCGCTTGCTGGCAATCTGCAAGCTGCGCTGCATGCAGACAGCCTCGCCGCTGCGGCCGGTGCGGGTCAGCTCCAGGTAGTAGCGGTCGCCGAACAGGTCGAGCCACTGGTCGAGCATGGACTCGGCATCGTCTTCATGCCCGTTCGTCAGCGCACGCCCTACGTCGCCGTGCATGCCGCCGGACAAGGCAATCAGGCCACTGCAGTTCTCCGCATTGAGCCACTCGCGGCGCGCCATCGGCACACCGCGGTACTGCCCTTCCAGGTAACAGCGGCTGACCAGTGTCGTCAGATTCCGGTAGCCCTGCTGGTTCTGGCACAACAACACCAGACCGTCATACAGACCACTATCCTCGTCGCGGCGAATCCGTAGATCAGCACCAATCAGGGGTTTGATACCGTGCGCCAGCGCTTTCCGGTAAAACTTGACCAGCGCAAAGATATTGTTCTGGTCTGTCAGCGCCACCGCGGGCATGCCGGTATCTTCACAGCGTTGCATCAGCGCAGGGATGCGCACAGTACCGTCGACAATCGAGTACTCAGTGTGCAAGTGCAAATGTACGAAAGGCTTGCTCATCCGGTATTCGTGCCGCGCCGCGGCCGTGGACAGTCCTGTGTTGGGCGGTCGATGATTTTATCAGCCTTAGCCAGACGATGGGGAATCGAATCGTGGAATGCCTACAACATCTCCGACAATGGCCGGAAACTGCGCCGATGCTGCGGACAGGGCCCGAACTTCAGAAGGCTTTCGCGGTGCTCTCGCGTGCCGTAGCCCTTGTGCTGCGCGAAACCGTACTGTGGGAATGCGTCATCGAGCCGACACATCATGCGGTCACGCTCGACCTTGGCGAGTACCGACGCCGCGCTGATGGAGGCTACCGTTGCATCTCCGCCAATGATGGCTCGTCCTTCAACTGACCTTCCGTAGAACTCCAGTTTCGGCAAATGTTTGCCGTCCACTTCTACGGCATCCGGCAGGACCCGCAAACCGATCACGGCTCTGCGCATCGCCAGAAAGGTCGCCTGGAAGATGTTCAGGCTGTCGATCTCAGCCGCATCGGCGCGAGCAATCGCCCAGGCAATAGCGGACTCCTTAATGGCTGGCGCCAATTCTTCGCGCCGCCGCGCTGTCAGTTTTTTAGAATCCGTCAAACCGTCAATTGCACAATCTGCTGGCAGAATTACTGCCGCCGCAACGACAGGTCCGGCAAGTGGGCCGCGACCAGCTTCGTCAATTCCTGCGACGAGCAACGCACGCCCACTCATTGGCGACCAGTGCTTCGCGCCGCCAGCGTTAGGACCGCTTGCGCGGCTTGTTCGCTCGCATCACACGCCAGCTGATCGCGTAGCCCGGCGAAGACTTGCCGAATGCGTGCGCGTTCCGCATCGCTGTCCAGCAGTGACGAAACAGCATCGTCAAGTGCCCCCGGTGTCACCCCGCCCTGCAGGAACTCGGGCACCAGCGGCTCCTCCGTCAACTGATTGGGCAGTGTGAAATACTGGACCTTCACCAGCCGCAACGCCTTCGCCAGAAAATAGCTCAATGGCGCAAGCCGGTAGGCAGCGATTGTCGGGCGACACAACAGCGCCGCTTCCAGCGCTGCCGTTCCTGATGCCAGCAACACGACGTCGCCAGCAATAATTGCGGACTCCGAACGACGATCCAGCAGAGTAAAATGTGCGTTCAGTCCCACTGCCGTTAGTTGCTCAGTGAATAAAGCGCGGGTTGCCTGGCTCGCGAGCGGCGTAACGAAAGCAATATCTTCGTAGCGAGTCAGCAAGCGCTGACAGGCCTGCAGAAACACCGGCCCGAGCCGGGTCACTTCCGACATGCGGCTGCCCGGCATGACAGTAACAACGCGCGTAGCACTAATACCCAATTCTTTCCGCACGGTTTGGGCATCGGTTTCCCGTGGTAAGCGATCGGCAAGTGGGTGACCGACAAACGTCGCCGCAATACCGTGCTGAGCGTAAAAATCGGGCTCAAAAGGCAAGAGGCAAAGCACGTTATCCGTCGCTCGACCAATTTTATGGACTCGCCGCTGCCGCCATGCCCAAACGGACGGACTCACGTAGTGCACCGTCGGTACGCCAAGGTCCTTGAGCCGCCGTTCGAGCCCCAGATTAAAATCGGGCGCATCTATACCAACGAAGACATCCGGCGGGTTTGCAGTCCAGTGCCGAACCAAGTTCCGACGCAGTCGCAGCAGTCTGGGAATATGCCGCAACGGCTCTATCAAGCCCATTACTGCCAGTGCATCCGATTCTTCGAAGGCATCGCAACCGGCTTGTTGCATTGCCGTGCCGGCAACTCCCTCGCAGCGGATGCCCGGGACCCGTTCGCGCAACGCCTCTATCAGCCCGGCGCCGAGAAGATCGCCTGATGCTTCACCGGCTACGAGTCCAATTCGCAAATCCCTGACCCTAGCGAACGATGCCGCGATCCGACTTCTGCAGCGAATCGAGCAAGACAACAATCTCAGGCAGCCCTTCTGCGAGCTTTTCGATTTCCACTATCGCATCAGCCAGCTTCAAGCCCTGACGATAGAGCAGTCGATAGGCTTTTTTGATATTGCCAATTTGTGCCGAGGAAAAGCCGCGCCGTCGCAAGCCTTCACTATTGATGCCACGCGGCAATGCGGGTTGCCCGGAGATCATCGTGTATGCCGGCACGTCGCGATTGGCGCCGCTGTACATGCCAAGGAATGCGTGTGCGCCCACACGGCAAAACTGATGGATGCCCGAAAAGCCACCCATGATGACCCAATCACCCACGTGCACATGCCCTGCCAACGTAGCGTTGTTGGCGAATATCGTATGGCTGCCGACTTGGCAATCGTGCGCAATGTGCACATAGGCCATGATCCAGTTGTCGTCGCCGATGCTGGTTACACCCTCGTCCTGCACTGTGCCGCGACTAATTGTGCAAAACTCGCGAATCGTGTTGCCGTCGCCAATTTCCAGCCGGGTCGGCTCACCGGCGTATTTCTTGTCCTGCGGGTCGTCACCAATGGACGCGAACTGATAAATACGATTATTGCGTCCAATGCGCGTTGGACCGTTGACAACCACGTGGCTGCCAATCCGACAACCCGAACCAATTTCTACCTGCTCACCGATGATCGAGTACGGGCCGACCTGCACGTCGTCAGCGATAACCGCCGTAGCGGAGATGATGGCGGTCGGATGAATCATTTGCCGGGTGCGCACAGAATCTTGGCGCTGACTGCAACCTGTCCGTCTACTGTAGCCGTGCAATCGTATCGCCACATACCGCGCCGCACTTTGTCCGTCCGCACGACGAACTCCAGTTGATCACCCGGCACAACCGGTCGGCGAAAACGGGCATCATCGACACTGGCAAGGAAGTACAACGGTCGCGGACTCAAGCCGGCATCTGACAAATGCGACAGGACGCCGCCCGCTTGGGCCATCGCTTCTATTATCAGCACGCCGGGCATAACCGGGTTGCCAGGGAAGTGCCCCTGGAAGAACGGCTCGTTGATGCTGACGTTCTTGATCGCCGTGATCGACTCGCCCGGTGTGCAGGCCACGATACGATCGATCAGCAGGAACGGGTAGCGATGCGGCAGGTACTTCATGATACCTGTCGCTTCCAAAACCGTTGCGTCATTACTCATTGTCGGATTTCCCTTTTTCGAGTTGCCTGACGCGCTTCGTCAGCTCACCCAGACGCCGGAATCTTGCCACCTGACGTTTCCAGTCCCCATCGGGTTCAGCCGGAAAACTAGCGACATATACGCCGGGAGTTGTGATGTCTTTCGTGACCATCGTAGCACCCCCGATAACGACATCGTCGCACAACGTAATGTGACCAACGAGGCCAGACATACCCGCGAGCATGCAGCGCTTGCCAATCACGGAGCTGCCCGCAATGCCTACCATGGCGGCGAGTGCCGTGTGTTCGCCGATTCTGACGTTGTGCCCTATCTGAATCTGATTATCCAGGCGCACGCCGTTGGCGATCACGGTATTTTCTATCGAACCTCTGTCGACCGTCGTGTTCGCGCCGATTTCGACATCGTCACCTATTTCGACACTGCCAATTTGCGGCACTTTGACCCAACCGTCACGACTCATTGCGTTGCCGAAACCGTCCGCTCCAATTACCGCGCCCGGATGCACGATACAGCGTGCGCCAATCTGGACGCCATGCATCAGCGTCGAATTGGGCAGCAACCGTGTGTCATCGCCGATATGTACGCCGGCTCCCACAACACAGCCAGCACCGACGTAGACTCGAGCACCTAGCACGCAATTCTCGGCTATACAGGCGTTTGGACCAATGTGTGTACCCGCACCGATAGTTGCAGAATCATCTACAACCGCGCTCGCATGCACGCTTTCGCTGTAGCTCGGCAGCGGATGCAATACGGCCGCAATGCGGGCGTAGCAAAGATAGGGGTCGTCCGTGATCAACGTATTCACGGGGCAATCCGCCGCATCATCAGGACGCAAGATGACTGCGGTCGCCCCGGTCGTCGCAAGCACAGTGCGGTAGATCTGGTTGGCAAGAAAACTGATACTGCCTGCCGTCGCCTCCGACAGCGTCGCTACCCGATCGACAGTTGTCGCCGGATCGCCCTTCAGCTCGCAACCGAATTGTGCCGCCAGTTCTCCAAGGCTGACTGCCAACACTATCTCCCGCCGTAAACCGTGCCAGCGATGCTGGCCCGGCCTACGTAATGACCATCACTAATTGGCGGCTTGATAGTTCGCTTCAACCGCACGAAGAACCATTTCGGTGATATTGACTGCGTTGCTCGCAAACAGTACGCCGTCACCGACTACCAGATCAAAGCCGGACGCTTGAGCGTAGTCCTGAACTTCTTTCAACAAAGACCGCTGCAAATTGCCCAGTTCTTCGTTACGACGCAGGTTAACGTCTTCACGGTATTCATTCTGCAGTCGAACAACTTCGCGTTGAAGGTCGCGCAGGTCTTTTTCTGCGTTACGGCGCTCGGACTCGCCCATCACTGCAACATCACGTTGCACTTTCTCGGTCAGGTCCTGGTATTCCTTTTGCTTCGCGAGAATCTCACGCTGCCGCGGTGCAAACTCTTCTTCCAAAGCATCCATTGCGGCTTTTGTCTGGGGCGCACGATCCATCAGCAGCGGTACATTGACGAAGCCGATTTTCTGTTCCTGTGATTGTGCCGGGACGGCGACGACACACAGCAGCGCGCAGACTGCCAGCGCTTTGGTGAAATGTTGCTTTAAAAAACTCATATATCAATCCATTCCGTAAGAAATTCAAAAAAATCAGCAGGCCTAAAATGCCTGGCCAATGGAGAACTGAAAGCGTTCGATTTCGTCTCCGAAAAATCGGTCATTGCCAGTCGTCTCGTTCAACGGCAAAGCATAGCTGAAGCGGAAAAAGCCCAGTGGAGCCAACCATTCCACGGCAACACCCACCGAGGTCTTCAATTCATCAAAATCAGGTTCATAGCTGACCGGCGATCCCAAACGGTCATTGAACGCGACCTCGCCTGTATTAAACACGTTACCGATATCGTAGAAGAAGCTGGCCCTGGTCTTGCCACTCCACTTTTCCGGGAGGGGAATTATAAGCTCAAGTTGATTCGCAACCAACACGTTACCACCGTAAGGGTTGCCAAAACTGTCGCGCGGCCCCATCCACGACTCTTTATAGCCTCGAATAGACTCAGGACCACCGCCGTAAAATTGCTTGAACGGGGGCAAAGCCGTGGTGGAGTTCAGAGCCTCACCGTAGCCAAGTTCTGAGTTAATTCGCGCAGTCCAGCGGCCAAACAGCGGTATGTACTTGGTGAAATTGTAACGTGCCGTAAAATACTCGACTTCACTGCCCGGCACAGCCATACCCAGAACCAACTGGTGGCGGCTACCCCGATTGGCAAACAAACTGCGGTTCCTGCTGTCAAAAGTCCAGCCTGCAATCAGCTCAAGGGTATCAAAGCTGGTGCCGAAGAAATTAATACCGGTGCCTGTATTCTCGAAGAATGTGTCACCGTTGTTCAGAACCCAATCCTGCGCCTGCTGGGTACTTGACGTCGAAGACAAGAGTTCGGCGCGCTGGTAGTTAAAGCCGAAACTCAATGACTGAAACTCAGTAATGGGGTAGCCATAGTCGAGTGTCAAACCGGAACTGGTGGTCGAAAAGTCCGACGACCCGGACGTAAACTGGGTTATGTCACGATAATTGATACCAACTGTGCGTCGGTATCCATTACGCCCGCGGTAAGGGTCCGTATGCGACAAACTGTACAATTTGGAATAGCGACCGGAGTTAAGTTGCAGCGCTACCCGATCGCCCGTGCCCAGGAAGTTGGTATGCACGACACTGCCGTTCAGTATCAATTTTTGCGACTCTGAATAGCCAACACCACCACTGAACTGTCCCGGCATTCGGTATTCGAGATCAAAATTCACGTCCACCAGATCGGGACTGCCCGGTACCGGCGAATTGTCGACTTCCACATTCTCGATATAAGGCAAACGCTGGAGACGAACTTTGGATCGATCGATCAGGCGGTTCGACAAATACGCGCCTTCGGCCTGCCGCATCTCCCGCCGCAGTACTTCATCGTCAACTTCATCGATGCCGTTGAAGTTTATTCGTCTTACATAGACTCGGCTGTACGGGTTAATGAAGAAGGTTACTGACACCTCTTTCTTTTCGGTGTCCAGTTCCGGTACGGGTTCGATTTCGGCGTTGGCATAACCCTCTTCACCGAGTCGGAACGACATTAGTTCACTGGATTGAGTCAGCAGTCGCAAATTGAATATCGAACCTGGCCGCGCCAACACGAAAGCGCGCAACAACGCTTCGGGGACAACCATGTCACCGACCAGCTTGATGTTGGAAATCGTGTACCGCTCGCCTTCGTGGATGTTTACTGTGACGTAGATGTCCTTGCGATTCGGTGAGATCGCGACCTGAGTCGACTCAACCCGAAAATCGGCAAAACCTCGATCCATGTAGAACGAACGCAGAATCTCAAGATCGCCCTCAAGTGACTCTTTCGCGTAACGATCATCCTGCCGTAACCACGACAGCCAGTTGGCTGTATCAAGCGTAAAACCAGCTCGAACCTCATCCGCAGAGAAGTTTTCGTTGCCAACAATATTCACCTGCCGGATCCGCGCTCGGTCACCTTCTTTCACCGTCACTTTGATACGGACGGTGTTATTGGGTCGGTCCTCGACTTCAGAGTCAACTACGACGGCGTACTTGCCGCGGTCGTAATACTGTTCGCGTAAGAACAGCTGCACGTTATCGAGCACCGATCGATCAAAGGTACGACCACGTGCCAATCCTACGCCGCGCAAGGATTCCATCAAATCTTCGGTCTTGATGTCCTTGTTGCCCTCGATCGAGAAGTCCTCAATTGATGGACGTTCGCTAACGGCCACGACCAGCGTCGTACCATCACGGCGCATTTCAATATCGTCGAATAATTCCTGTTCGTAGAGAGTACGAATCGCTTCCTGAATGCGCAGATCGTCAACCGTATCGCCAACATTGATAGGCAAGTAATTGAAGACAGTACCCTCAGCAATGCGTTGCAAGCCTTCCACCCGCATATCGCCGACTTTGAACTCTTCTGCCTGCACCGTCATTGACCCAAGCATTAGCATTATGAAACCAATGAAAGTAGTCGCGATGTGACGACGAGCATGGGATTGGGCAATTAAGTTCATAAATGGGTTCCGGGCTTGTCTTCGCAGGACAAACTTCATCCTATAAGTCGGGCAATGTCGTTATAAAAAGCAAAGGTCATCAACAACAGCAGTGCGAATATGCCTGCCTGCTGACTCAGCAACTGGGAGCGCTCCGACAATGGACTGCCTTTCAGGCCTTCAATCGTCTGGAACACAATTTGGCCGCCGTCCAGTACCGGCACCGGCAACAAATTGAGTACGCCGAGACTGATACTGACCAGAGCCAGAAAACGCAGAAACGAGTTTAAACCGGCTTGAGCCGAATCGCCCGCGTATTGTGCAATATTAATAGGGCCGCTGATGTTCTTGACGGATACATCGCCAGTGAACATACGGCCCAGCATTCTGACCGTGAAGGCCGTTGACGCCCACGTTTGCGCGGTCGCCTCCGATACAGCGGTCAATGCGCCGTACTTGCGGACATACCAGTGATCACCTGCGCCATTGTCGATACCAACGCCAAGCAGCCCTCGTGATACACCGTCTTCTTCAACGCGCCCAAGAACTACATCTACTGTCCGCTGCTCGCCGTCCCGCTGGTAATCAACAGGAACGGTCGCGCCCGGCCGCTCAGTAACCACACGCTGCAGATCCCCGAAGGTAGCAACGGCTTGATTGTCGATACCGGTAATACGGTCACCAGGCTCCAAGCCTGCTGCGCGGGCCGCACCGTCTTCGCTAACCGAACCAATGATGGCGGGAGGTTGCCAGGGAAGAAAGCCGAGACCCTCGAACAGCATTCCCGGTTCGGTCAGGTGGCTGCGATTCTCGCCGACGATCAAAGTCGCCGAGCGTTGCCAACCGTCATCGCCTTCAAGGTCCAGTTGCACCTCGCCATTGCTCACGAGACGATCAAGCACAGTCACCAGCACCGCTTCCCAATCCGCGGCCTCACGCCCGTCGACAGCCAGGATACGATCGCCGTAACGCAGCCCTGCCTCGCTTGCGTACGAGGCTGGCGTTACTTCACCTACGGCTGGCCGTACTGTCGGTACGCCATTAATAAAGAGTGCCCAATACGCCAAAATGGCAAACAGGAAATTAAATGCAGGTCCTGCCAGAAGAACCGCGATTCGCGCCGGTACCGGTTTGTGAGTGAATGCCCGGCCCTGATCACTGGGGTCGACCGGCCCTTCCCGTTCATCCAGAAACTTGACGTAACCGCCTAAGGGAATTGCAGAGAGGCAATATTCCGTCTGGTCCTTACCGGCCACTTTCGTCAGCAATGGTTTACCAAAGCCGATCGAATAGCGCAGCACCTTCATCCCGCACCAGCGGCCAACAATGTAATGACCGAATTCGTGCACTGCCACCAGCACGCTGATAGCAACGATGAACGCTGCCAGACTCGTCAGAGCCTCGATCATGGGCGAAGCCCTCCAGGTCTTGCATTCGGGGCCGGCCGCCGTTTCGCTTTCCGGCCGGTCATTGCCTGCTTATGACTGAGAATCGCATCCGCAGTTCCCGTCCAGCCTGCCGCTGACAATATGAATACAAACTGAACAGCGACCATTACAAACCTGCCCAGTGCGTTCCCAGCGCAAACAGCGGCGCTGCGGCAGCAACACTGTCAATCCGGTCCAGTAGCCCGCCATGCCCCGGGAACAGCCGTCCGCTGTCTTTAATACCCGCAGAGCGCTTAAATATACTGACGGTGAGGTCGCCAACCACTGACACCAAACCGATCGCCATGCAAAACGGCAGCATCACGGCAAGCGATCGATCGAAATAAAAGGCACCAATGCTGCCGAGCAGCGCAACGAGCAGCAAACCGCCGACCACCCCTTCCCAGGTCTTGCCAGGACTGATGTGTGGCGCCAGTTTGACGCTACCGAAGCGCTTGCCCGCAAAGTACGCACCGACATCGGCAGCCCAGACAATAACCAGCATGAACAATAACAAGGCTGCGGATTGACGATAAATGATGTCCAGAGCCAGCCAGGCCGGAAGCAGGACAGCAAGTCCGGCGACCCAGGCCAACACTTTCGGCACGGGCGTCGGGTACAGAAAAATCCATACGAAAGCCGTAAGCCACCAGATCAGGGCAACAACGAAGACCGCATCAACGGTCAGCAGTCCGTACAGCAATTGAAACTGCAGAACCGCCAGCAAACCGGCTACCACAGTTACAAACAGCAGCCGTTGAGCCGTCCGCACCAACCCGGCGAACGGAGCCCATTCCCAGGCACCCACCAGAATAACCGCGGCGATAACCGTACGTGCGATCGTCGCCGGCACCACAAACAGCACGACGAACAGCAACAATGCCGCGATAATCGCCGTGAAAATCCGCTGCTTCAGCATGTCAAACCGCCGCGACCTGTTCGCCCGTGCAGCCGTAGCGCCGTTGGCGTTGTGCAAAATGGGCAAGCGCCTCATCAAGTTGAGCCGCATCAAAATCCGGCCAGAAACAATCGCAGAAAAACAATTCAGCGTAAGCCAGATTCCACAGCAGAAAATTGCTAATGCGCTGCTCGCCACCGGTCCGTATCAACAAATCCGGGTCAGGCACGCCCGACAAGGCCAGCTCGTTGGCAAAATGCTCTTCGGTAATTGCGTCACTGTCCAGCGTACCTGCGGCAACTTGCGCTGCCAGCTGGCGCGACGCTTTGACGATGTCCCAACGGCCGCCGTAGGCGACAGCGACAATCAACGTCAGGCCATCATTGCCGCGGGTCTGTTGCTCAGCGGCGTCGATTTTGGCGCGCAGTGCGTCGGCCAGGCCGTCTCGTTCACCAACGAAGCGAACGCAAATGTTATTACGATGCAAATCGTCCACTTCGCGCTGCAGGGCTTCGAGGAACAGATTCATCAAGGTACTGACTTCTTCCCGCGGGCGTCGCCAGTTCTCACTGCTGAACGCGAACAGCGTCAGGTAGGAAATCCCCCTTTCAGCGGCGGCTTCGACCAGCACGCGAACCGCTTTGACTCCGGACCGGTGCCCAAGGGTACGGGGCTTCGAGCGCGCTTTCGCCCAGCGACCGTTGCCATCCATGATCACGGCAACGTGCTGCGGCAGAATATCTTCCGCTGCCGCATTACCCTCCGACGATGCTTGCTTGATAGCCACAGTCACCGCGATCAGATTTCCATCAAGTCTTTTTCTTTCTCAGCGAGAACCTCGTCGATGCGGGCAATGTACTTGTCAGTTATACCCTGTATCTCATCTTGAGCACGGCGTTCGTCGTCCTCACTAATCAGTTTTTCTTTTTGCAGGTCTTTGACATCACCCAGAACATCACGCCGGATATTCCGAATCGCCACACGACCGCCTTCAGCTTCCTGACGCACCACCCGAATCATGTCCTTGCGGCGTTCTTCGGTCAGGGCTGGCAACGGCACGCGAATAACCGTGCCAGCTGACATTGGATTAAGACCGAGATTGGAATTCATGATCGCTTTCTCGATTGCCTGCACCATGGGCTTTTCCCACGGCGTGACAGTAAGCGTGCGCGAATCTTCAACGTTAATGTTGGCGACCTGACTCAACGGCACATCGCTGCCGTAGTACTCCACCGTAATATGGTCAAGGAGGCTGGTATGTGCCCGCCCGGTCCGCAGTTTGGTCAATTCCTGCTTTAGCGCGAGTACGCTTTTTTCCATGCGCTCTGCAGCGTCTTTTTTCAGGTCGTTAATCACGTTTCGGCCCTTGTCTGTCTGTGCAAATTCACTATGCGCTCATGCCGTGACGAGCGTACCAACCTCGTTATCGGTCATAGCACGAATCAGCGCATTTTCTTCGGTCATGCTGAACACACGCAGTGGCAGGTTGTTGTCGCGACACATCACAACAGCCGTCGCATCCATTACCTGCAGTTTGTCGATGAGTACTTTGTCGAACGAGACAGTATCAAACAATGATGCATTCGCGTTGGTCTTGGGGTCCATGTCATAGACTCCACCGACCATCGTCGCTTTCATCAGCACGTCGGCGCCGATCTCGATGGCACGCAGACTGGCAGCGGTATCGGTCGTAAAGAACGGATTTCCGGTACCTGCGGCCAAAATAACAACCCGGCCTTTTTCAAGGTGGCGAATTGCTCGCCGTCGGATGTAATCCTCGCAAACTTCGTGAATCTTCAGCGCAGACATTACCCGTGCATAGACGTTCATCTGTTCCAGCGCATCCTGGATCGCGAGCGAATTGATGACCGTGGCCAGCATGCCCATGTGGTCGCCAGTGACCCGATCCATACCCGCGCCCGCGAGACCCGCACCGCGGAAGATATTTCCGCCGCCGATCACCAGCGCCACCTCGATGCCGAGCTGCTGCACCGCGGCGATTTCGTGGGCAATGCGTTTGATTACCTTGGGCTCAATGCCGTAGTCCAGGTCGCCCATCAACGCTTCGCCACTCAGCTTCAGCATTACGCGACGGTAAAGCACTGGACTATCGCTCATTTTCCTGCCTTTTCAATATTTTAGATTACTTTCCAAGAATCAATATTACGCCGCATCCTGTCTCGACTGCGGCGTAACAGCCAACCCTGCTATCAGGTGCTGGCGCTGTCCTTGATTTGTTTCATCACTTCTTCAGCGAAATTTTCCTGCTTCTTCTCAATGCCTTCGCCCACTTCGAAACGGACCATGGCCGTCACTTTGGCACCTGCTGCAGAAAGCAGCTTGCCGACCGTTACGTCCGGGTCTTTAACGAAGGGCTGGCCTACCAGCGTAATTTCCTTCAGAAACTTTGCAACCCGACCGGACACCATCTTTTCGATGATCTCTGCCGGTTTACCCGACTCAGCCGCCTGCTCCGTGAAAATACGTCGCTCGCTTTCGAGCAACTCTGCAGGCACGCCGCTCTCGTCGATGCAGGTTGGCTTCGTTGCCGCCACGTGCATGGCGATGTCGCGCGCCAGCTCGGCGTCGCCACCTTCCAATGCAACGACTGCACCGATACGTGCGCCGTGGGTGTAACTGCCGATTTCGCCAGCGGACTCGACTTCAGCCAGGCGCCGAACGGCAATGTTCTCACCGACTTTGGCAACCAGCTCAGTACGCGCCGTTTCCACGGTGCGGCCGTCGGCCAGGGTGGCGGAATTGAGTGCTGACACATCGCTTATCCCGCCGCTGAGAGCCGTCTGCGCTACCGCAACCGCGAAAGCGGTGAAGTTTTCGTCTTTCGCCACGAAATCCGTTTCGGAATTGACTTCGAGCAACAGCGCCTTATTACCTTCTTCGGCAATTTCAATGCGCCCTTCTGCAGCGATTCGACCCGACTTCTTGACGGCCTTGGCCTGCCCGGACATGCGCAGACTCTCAATCGCCTCATCAATATTGCCGCCGGTCTCAACCAGAGCTTTCTTGCATTCCATCATTCCCGCGCCGGTACGCTCGCGCAGCTCTTTTACCATCGATGCACTTATCGACATCACTAAACCTCTATCTCTGTTCTGTATCGCGAAAACGGCCGCAAGCGGCCGTTCGCCTGTTTCGCCTATTCAGCCGTCTTGGCAGGCTCTGCGTCTTTCGTCGCTTCAGCTTTGTCTGCTGCAACTTCCGCAGGAGCCGCCTTAGCCGGCTCTGCGTCAGCAGACGCTTCCGTCTTGCCTGCATCAGCCTCGGCGCTTGCTGCCGGTGCCGCCTTCTTCGTTGCCGTTTTCTTGGCTACTTTGGCTCGCGCTGGCGCCTTGCGGGCTGTTTTCTTCTTGCTGGATTTTTTCGGCTTGCCGTCTTCGTCAAGCTCGACGAAGTCGTCGTCACCCAGCGCTACGTCCGGCAGTGATGACTTGCCGTCGAGGGCAGCATCAGCAATCAGAGTGGCGTACAAGCTGATGGCGCGCATGGCGTCATCGTTGCCTGGAATAACGTAATCGACCGCGTCCGGTGAGCAATTCGTATCGACGACAGCCACAACCGGAATACCCAGTTTGCGGGCTTCACGAACAGCAATGTCTTCGTGATCGACGTCAACAACGAACAGTGCGTCCGGCAAGGAGTTCATCTCCTTGATACCGCCCAGCGAACGGTCGAGCTTTTCCTGCTCGCGAGACAGGCCAAGAATTTCCTTCTTGGTCAGTCCTTCGTAAGCACCATCGGCTGCCATCTGCTCAAGCACTTTGAGGCGTTTGACAGAATTGCGAATGGTTTTGAAGTTGGTGAGCATGCCGCCGAGCCAGCGGTAGCTGACGAATGGCATCTCACAACGAGTGGCCTGCTCACGAATCGCCTCACGGCCGGCACGCTTGGTGCCAACAAACATGATTTTGCCGCCGTCGGCCGCCAATGACTTAACGAAGGCATAGGCCTCGCGCGCCAGGGGCAAGCTTCTCTCGAGATTGATGATATGAATCTTGTTACGTTCGCCAAAGATGTAGGGTGCCATCTTTGGATTCCAGTAACGGGTCTGATGACCAAAATGCACGCCAGCCTCTAGCATCTGGCGCATAGTTACGTCTGCCATGTTATTTCTCCGGGTTTGGCCTCCGTACATCCCATCCCGCAACCCCTTTTTAGGTGGGGCACCCAGCGCGATGTGTCGATGTACGTGTGGATTAATTGCCTCAAGGGCGCGCGCTTTATACCATACCCCGCTACTCTCAACAACGCAGTTTCCCAAGGAAAATTAGGGGTCGAACTGCCGATACCCACGAATTCGCACTGGCGGCCTCCTCAGGTTGCCCGCGAGTTGTGGGAAAAGGCGTTTATACCCGGCTATTTGCAGACTTATGACAGTAACTATCAAGACAGCTGAAGAGCAGGACAAGATGCGCGTTGCCGGCCGACTGGCCGCCGACGTCCTCGATATGATCGGCCCACACGTGGTACCGGGCATTACAACCGGCGAACTCGACACCATTTGCCATCGCTATATTACGGAAACCCAGCAGGCCATACCGGCACCGTTGAATTACCGCGGATTTCCGAAATCAATCTGTACCTCGGTCAATCACGTGGTTTGCCACGGCATTCCAGGCGACCGGGTGCTGAAAGCCGGCGATGCCATCAATATCGACATCACCGTGATCAAAGACGGCTTCCATGGCGATACCAGTCGCATGTTTTTTGTCGGGAAACCCAGCGTACAGGCCGAACGTCTGGCCAAGATCGCCTACGACGCCATGTGGCTCGGGATCGCGGAACTCGCACCCGGCAAACATCTGGGCGATATCGGCGCCGCAATCCAGACTTTCGTCGAGAAAAACCGCTTTTCCGTCGTTCGCGAATACTGCGGGCACGGTATCGGCCGCGTCTTCCATGAAGACCCGCAGGTCCTGCACTACGGCCGACGCGGCACGGGGCTGACATTCGAGGCCGGCATGACCATGACCGTGGAGCCCATGGTGAACGCGGGCAAACGGCACGTCCGCTTGCTGCCGGACGGCTGGACCGTGGTCACCAAGGACCATAAGCTGTCCGCGCAATGGGAGCACACCGTACTCATTACCAATGATGGCTACGAGGTCTTAACGCTGGGCGCGGCTGACCGGTGAGCCCGCTAGAGGGCGCAGGGCAGGAAGCGCTGCCCGCACAACTGCTGACCGCATTGTCTGCCTGTGATGACGTTGCGGCTGCGCGAGCGGCAATGCGCGATGCTGACGCCGCTCTCGCCACCCTCTTTCGCGATGGCGCGGATATTACCGATCTCGTGCATCTGCGCGCTTCACTGGTGGACGAATTGCTGGGTTGGCTGTGGGACCGCCACAGCCCGCTGAACGGAATCGGCATCGCGCTGGTCGCGGTCGGCGGCTACGGGCGTGGCGAGTTACACCCCTGTTCCGATATTGACATCATGCTGCTGACCTCGGGGCTCCCGGACGATACCCAGCAGCAGGCGATCGCTGCACTGGTGACTGACCTGTGGGATCTCGGCTTCGACCTGGGTCACAGCGTGCGCACGGTTGAGCAATGCCGTGACGAAGCCCGCGCCGACCTGACCGTCGCGACCACACTGATGGAAGCACGCCTTCTGCGCGGACCGGAAACCTTGTTTACCGAAATGGTCAGCGCCGTCGCCGCACCGGACATCTGGCCGTCTGACCGTTTTTTCGAGGCCAAACTCGAAGAGCAGCGAGCCCGCCACCACCGTTACGACGACACCGCTTACAAGCTCGAACCCAACGTCAAAGGCAGCCCGGGCGGGCTGCGCGACATCCAGATGATCGGCTGGGTGGCGAAACGCCACTTCGGTGCAGCCACGCTCGATGAGCTGATCGCGCATCGCTTTTTGTCACAAGGTCAGTTGCGACGACTTCGCGAAGGCCAGGCCTATTTATGGCGCGTACGGTTTGCGCTGCACATCCTGACGGGCCGCCGCGAGGACCGTTTGCTGTTCGACCACCAAACCAACCTGGCGGAGTTGCTCGGCTATGAAGATGCCGCGTACACGCTCGCGGTCGAGCAAATGATGCAGCGCTACTACCGCACGGTCATGGACCTGAGCCGCCTGAACGAAATGCTGCTGCAGTTGTTCGAAGAAGCCATACTCCTGGACCCCAATGCGACCCCTGAACCGCTGAATGAGCGCTTTCAGGTCAAGAACGGCTACCTGCAAACGGCGAACGATCAGGTCTTCTCGCGCGACCCGACCGCTCTGCTCGAAATCTTTTTGGTACTGCAACAACGGCCTGAAATTCGCGGCGTCAGCGCCTGGACTGTCGGCCTGATCAAACGCCACCTGTATCTGATCGATGAGTCTTTTCGCCAGGACCCGCGCAATCACCGCTTATTCTTGCAGATGTTGCGCGCGGAGGAAGGTGTCACCCACCAACTCAGGCGCATGAACCTGTACGGCGTACTGGGACTCTACATACCGGCTTTCGGCCGCATTGTCGGTCGCATGCAATACGACCTGTTCCATGCGTACACCGTCGACGAACACACACTGTTCGTCGTCAGCAATCTGCGCCGTTTCGCCCTCGATCGTTTTGATCATGAGTTCCCGCACTGCAGCCAGATCATGCAATCGCTGGACAAGGCCGAGATCGTTTACCTTGCGGGTCTGTTTCACGATATCGCCAAAGGCCGCGGCGGCGACCACTCGGAACTCGGTGCTTCGGATGCACAGGCCTTTTGCCTTGAACATGGTATGAGTGAGTACGATGCCAAGACCGTGGCATGGCTGGTGCGGCATCACCTGCTGCTGTCGATGACAGCGCAAAAGAAAGACATTGGCGACCCGGACGTCATCAACGAATTCGCCGGATTGGTCGGCGACAAGATGCGGCTTAATTATCTTTACCTGCTTACGGTTGCGGATGTCCGCGGCACCAATCCGAAATTGTGGAACTCGTGGAAGGCTACCCTGTTTCGCGATCTCTACAACCACACAGTGCGTGCCCTGCGTAACGGTCTCGAGAACCCGGTCGACCGGGCGGAATTGATACAGGACAAGCAAGAGACCGCACTGCAGTCGCTCCGCGACGATGGCGTGTCCGAAGCTAGTATCAATGACGCATGGTCGTTGCTGACAGACGATTACTACCTTCGTTATCGAGGTGCGGAGATCGCCTGGCATACGCAGGTCATGCTGCGTTCGGATCTGAACTCGCCGAAAGGCTTCTTCGACGTACGGCGGCAGACCAGCGGTGACGGCCTGGAAGCGCTGCTCTATACCCCGCGTACGAAACGCACGTTCGCGCAAACCACGTCGCTGCTCGCAGAACTGGGGATGACGATCGTCGATGCGCGTATCGTACCGCTCAAGAACGGTTACAGCATGGACACTTTCGTATTCATGGAACTGGACATGCGCAATGACGTGGACGACGCCCGACTGGAACGGATACGCAGCGCAATACGGCAAGTCATGAACACAGTTGACGATTCCGCCAAACCGGTGACACGCCCTCCGCCACGCCAGGTACGCATGTTCTCAACAGAGATTGCGATTCATTTCGACGAAGATATTGCCAGTCGCCGAACCATCCTGGAGATCATTGCTGGAGACCGGCCCGGATTGCTCAGTACAATCGGCCAGGCGTTCATTGAGTACGGTATCAACATCGATACGGCAAAAATTCTGACCATCGGTGAACGTGCTGAAGACGTGTTCTACGTTATGGGCGAAGACGGCAAACCGTTGCCGCCAAAAACCTGTGAAGCGCTGGGCGACCACCTGGTGGAAAAACTTAAACGACAATCCTGACCCTGGAAGAAGAATGACCGAAAAGACCCTGATAGATCTCATCAACAACGGCTTCGAAAAACGCGATGTCGCTGGCTTCGACAAGCCGGAACTTCGTACTGCCGTGAAAGATGCACTTGCTCTGCTCGACAGCGGCGCTGCGCGGGTTGCCGAAAAACGCGATGGACAATGGCAAGTCAACGATTGGCTGAAGAAAGCAGTATTGCTCAGCTTTCGTTTCAATGAGAACCGGGTCATGCCCACCGACCTTGGCAACTACTACGACAAGGTTGGCCTTAAGTACGAAAACTATAGCGACGAACAGTTTCACGAAGCTGGCGTTCGCGTGGTACCGAATGCGGTCGTCAGGCACGGCGCGCACATCGCTCGCGACGTCGTATTGATGCCCAGCTACGTCAATATTGGCGCCTACGTCGACAGCGGTACCATGGTCGATACATGGGCCACCGTGGGCAGTTGCGCGCAGATCGGCAAGCACGTGCACTTGTCCGGCGGCGTTGGCATTGGTGGTGTACTGGAACCGTTACAGGCGACACCGACGATAATCGAGGACAATTGTTTCATCGGCGCCCGCTCGGAAGTGGTCGAAGGCGTTATTGTGGAAGAAGGTTCGGTCATTTCCATGGGTGTATTTCTTGGTCAGAGCACTCGCATTTATGACCGCCAAACCGGCAAAATAACCTACGGCAGAGTGCCGGCCGGATCCGTGGTCGTCGCCGGCAACCTGCCTGCAGCGGACGGCTCACATTCGTTATACTGCGCCGTTATCGTCAAGCAGGTTGATGCCAAGACACGCGCGCGGACAGGCCTGAATGAATTACTCCGATTAGCCAGCCAGGAATGAACCGGACAGGATATGAAAGTACTCAAGTTATTCGGTATCACGAGTTGCGATTCGTGCAAAGCGGCACAGCGGTGGCTCAAAGAACATGACATTGAATACCAGTTCCACGATTTGCGTAAAGACGGGCTTGAGGTGCAAATGCTCGAGCGCTGGAGTGACAACCTCGGCTGGGAAAAACTGCTGAACAAACGCAGTCTGACGTGGCGTCGTATCCCGGAAATGGACCGGGAGAACCTGACCAAAGGTCGCGCGATTGCATTGATGCTTGAGAATTCCACGCTGGTCAAGCGGCCGGTGCTCGAGCGTGGCAAGTTCATAGGCGTCGGTTTTTCAGCCGACGGCTATGCCCGCGTCTTTAAGAAGGAAGCTGGCTAACCGAAACGGCCAGTAATGTAGTCTTCTGTCAGCTTGTGACGCGGATTGGTAAATACCCGGTCCGTTTCGTCCACTTCCACGAGCCTGCCAAGATGGAAATACGCGACACGTTGCGAGACCCGTGCCGCCTGTTGCATCGAGTGCGTGACGATAACGATCGCATAATTCTGCGACAACTCATCGATCAGATCTTCAATACGGGCAGTAGCGATTGGGTCGAGTGCTGAACAGGGTTCGTCCATCAGAATAACTTCCGGGTTCACCGCGATCGTGCGCGCGATACAGAGCCGTTGTTGCTGCCCGCCGGACAAGCTGGTTCCCGGCTCATCAATTCTGTCACGCACTTCCTTCAATAATCCTGCTCGCTCCAGACTGGTGTGCACGATGTCATCCAGCTCCGAGCGACTGGCAGCAAGTCCGTGGATCCGCGGACCGTACGCCACATTGTCGTAAATGCTTTTCGGAAATGGATTGGGTTTTTGGAAAACCATGCCAACGCGTGCGCGCAGCGCCACCGGATCAATATCTTTGCTATAGATATCCTGGCCATCCAGGAGAATCTGGCCAGTTACCTTCGCTGATTCGATCGTATCGTTCATACGATTCAGACAACGCAGAAAGGTGGATTTTCCACAACCTGACGGACCGATCAGCGCGATTACCTCGTTGCGACCAATCTCAAGCGTGATCCCCTGAATCGCGTGGATATCTCCGTACCAGACATTGACGTCGCGCGCGGACATGTGCGAGTTCTCGCTTTCAACGGTACCGACGGTGACAGCATCGGGTGCGGCAAAGCGTTCTTTGGCATAGGCCGCGTCATCTGCGTCCGTTGTCGGCCGCTTGCTGATCGCGTCTTGATCATTTACCGGCAAATCATCCACCTGTTCATCGTCATCGAACTGCACCCTCTTAACTGCATTGCCAACCATTGGCGTACTTCCGCGTTGTCCTGCCTTCACCATTGTCGCTCCACGCGTTTGCGCATGATGACCGCTGCCATATTCATCACCAACAGAAAGCCAAGCAGCACAATGATTGCTGCGGACGTGCGCTCAGCGAAAGCCCGCTCCGGGCTATCTGCCCACAAGTAAATCTGTACAGGCAACGCGGTGGCAGGGTCGGTAAACCCGGCCGGCACGTCAACAATAAACGCGATCATGCCGATCATCAGCAATGGCGCTGACTCACCCAGCGCACGGCTCATACCGATAATAGCGCCGGTAAGCATCCCGGGCATAGCCAATGGCAGAACATGGTGCGTTACCACCTGCATACGCGATGCTCCCAACCCGAGCGCCGCATCGCGTATGGACGGTGGCACCGACTTTATCGCTGCGCGGGCCGCGATGATGATTACGGGCAATGTCAGTAACGCCAGCACGAGCCCACCAACCAGCGGCGCCGAGCGCGGCATTGACAGCCAATTGATAAACACGGCCAAACCGAGCAAGCCAAATACGATAGAAGGGACTGCAGCAAGGTTGTTGATATTCACTTCAATCAGATCAGACCAGCGATTTCTGGGCGCAAACTCCTCCAGGTAAATCGCTGCTGCAACACCGATGGGAAACGCGAGAACGATAGTCACGACCAGCATGTAGAACGTTCCCATCAGAGCGCCTTTAATGCCCGCAAGCTCCGGTTCGCGCGAATCCCCATTTGAAAACAGCGCGGAGTTAAAACGTTTGTCGATACGACCATCTGCAAGCAGTGCATCGATCCACGTCAGTTGCCGGTCGTTCACTTGCCGTTGCGCTTCGTCAATATCGCGGTCGATATTGCCTTTCACCACCATATCCACGTCTGCGGTCATCGGTAGCCAAACCGTCTGTTGGGTACCAAGGTACTCAGGGTTTGATTCCAGCAGGTCACGTAATTCGTAAGCCGCACCAACACTGACCAGGCGATTCAGGTCGCGCCGTGCACGGCGGTCGTTGACGTCAGGAAACAGATTCTGCAATGCACGGCGAACCACCGCGTCAAAATCGGCAAACTCGAGATCGAGTTCACCTGCCGGTGCCAGATCCTCGCGGGAAAAGTCGATGTCGAGCGACACGTAACTCTGTTGAAACGCCGACGCACCTTTCAGGCCCACCGACGCAAAGAACACGAGCAAAAATGCTACGCCTAGAAACGTCGCCAGCAAACCAGCGAAGTGCAGCAAGCGATCTTTGCGGTGACGCCGCGCGAGGCTGGCTTCTACTTTTCTGCGGGAGTCGCTAAAACCATCCATTATTCGTATTGCTCCCGGTATTTCCGAACCACCTTCAATCCAATCACGTTCAATGCAAGTGTCACCACGAACAACATGAGGCCGAGTGCAAATGCTGCAAGCGTCTTGGCACTGTCAAATTCCTGGTCACCTACCAACAAGGTAACGATCTGCACGGTAACGGTAGTGACCGCTTCAAAGGGGTTCGCGGTCAGGTTCGCCGCGAGGCCTGCCGCCATAACCACGATCATTGTTTCACCGATCGCGCGCGATACGGCAAGCAGGATGCCTCCTACGATGCCCGGCAATGCCGCTGGCAATATGACCTGCGAGACCATCTCCGACTGAGTAGCACCCAAACCCAGTGCGCCATCACGCATTGCGCGCGGTACCGCATTGATTGCGTCGTCCGACAATGACGAAACCAGCGGGATAATCATGATGCCCATCACCAGCCCCGCCGCCAATGCACTCTCCGAGGCTACTTCGAAGCCGAGACTCTCGCCGAAGTTGCGTATCGCCGGCGCCACGGTCAATGCCGCGAAGAAGCCGTAAACGACGGTCGGGATGCCCGCCAGTACTTCGAGCAAGGGCTTGGCAACATTGCGAATTCGTGAGTTGGCGTACTCAGCCAGATAAACTGCAGTTAACAGGCCGACCGGAACTGCAACTGACATCGCGATGGCTGTTATCAGCAGTGTTCCGGTAAACAGCGGAACTGCACCGAAACTGCCGGAAGAGCCAACCTGGTCGGCCCGAATGGCCGTCTGCGGGCTCCAGTTTGTTCCAAACAGAAATTCGCTGGCAGGAACTTCACCGAAGAACCGCAGCGCCTCGAACAACACTGACATGACGATGCCAAGCGTTGTCAGAATCGCGATACTCGAGGCCGCAATCAACAACCCTTCCATCATGGTCTCAACGCGATTCCGTGCCCTGAACAGGGGTTGAACGCGCCGCCATGCTTGCAAGCCACCCAGCAATGCCAATGCCAGTGCCAACACAGCAAGCCAGCGCCGACTCTGCACTCCGAAAGCGTTGTAGCTCGCAGCTGCATCCGCCAGAGCGGCATCCACCGCTCCGGATACAACATCGCCGGTAGCGAGGTTTTGAATATTGTTGAGCAGCAAACTGAGTTGGCCCGCTGGCAAGGCCTGTTGCCCATCCGGTAATTTCGCAATCAGCAACGCCATCACCACGCGGGGCTCAAGAAAGAGCCACAGCACGATCACCGCCAGTGCTGGCAACAGACACCACATGGCGGTGTAGTAACCGTAGTAGCCGGGCAAGGAATGCAGATTGAAGATCCTCGATGGACCACCGACTGCTGTGAGCGCACGACTACGCCCGGCGCTGTACGCTACCAGCGTCATTCCTGACAGAACCAGCATCAATGTTGTCATCTGCATTATCGGGTACGCACGTTCATCGGCCAGATCGGGTTGGCCCTGTAGGCCCATTCGACCTGGCCGAGGCCAGGCCGCTCGTTGTTACGTCTTAATCGCTATTGGCTGGCTACGGACAGGGGTGTCAGCGCACTCACCGCGGCGGCAATGTCAGCGCGCTCGTCTTCGGGCATCGGTATCAGACCGCGATACGACAAGTAGCCATCTTCACCCCAGGCACGATCACTGGTGAACTCCCGCAAGAATCCGCGCAAGCCGGGAATAACATCGACGTGCGCCTTCTTCGCGTAGAAGAACAGCGGCCGCGATATAGGATAACTGCCGTCCGCAATGGCCTCAAAGGTGGGTTCACCGCCGTCAACCATCGCGCCCTGCACTTTCTCTGCATTCTGGTCCAGAAAGCTGAAACCGAACACGCCGAAAGCCGCCGGGTTTGCTTCAAGTTTTTGCACGATGAGGTTGTCATTCTCGCCTGCCTCAACGTAGGCACCGTCTTCCCTGACCGTGTGACAAATCGCCTTGAAACGGTTGCTGTCCGACTTGGCCAGCGCAGCGACCCATGGAATGGTCTCGCATCCACCTTCCATGGCCAGCTCTACAAAGGCATCGCGCGTGCCTGACGTCGGTGGCGGCCCCAGCACTTCAATCCTGCTGTTCGGCATCGACGGATCGATCTCGTTCCAGCGCGTGTATGGATTGGGAATCAATTGCCCCTCGACATCGCCCGGCACTTCTTTCGCCAGTGCCAGATAAATCACTCGTCGGGAAAACGCGGCAGGTTCCGCACTGGCCGCGTTGGCGATCACAATACCGTCATAGCCAATCTTGACCTCGACGATCTCGTCGACACCATTCTCGGCACAGCGGTCAACTTCCGACTGCTTGATCGCGCGCGATGCATTGCTGATATCCGGGTAAGCAACACCCACACCGTCGCAGAATAATTTCATGCCGCCGCCGGTACCCGTCGACTCGACCTTCGGGGTTTTGAAACTGCCGCCGCGGCCGAATCGCTCTGCGACCACCGTGGAAAACGGATAAACCGTGCTCGAGCCGACGATGTAAACGTAGTCACGGCCCGTCTGTGCGTTGGCGTCAGGTACCCACGCCGAAATCAGTGTTGCGCTTGCCAGCAATGCCAGCGCTGTGCTTCTCTTTGCCACGGTCAACCTCCGGACACGTTCAGGAACAGTCAAACTAGAGGCGCACAGCTTAAACGCCGTTTGTTACCAATTTGTTGCAGCCTGCTAAGCGTCTCCGGAGATCGACCAGAAACTAATTACATATTGATTTACAAGTCTTTTTTTCACACCCGAAGGTTAGCCAGAAACGATGAAGCCCGCCCAGCCCCACTCCCCATGCCCCGAATCCGATCCGACTGTCACATTACTTTGGGACCTGCTGCAACGAGCCTCCGTAACCCCGAACGATGCCGGCTGTCAGGAGCTGCTCGCCGCACGTCTCAGTGCGGTCGGTTTTCTCTGCGAATCCATGCCGTTTGCTGATGTCAGCAATCTTTGGGCACGCCGCGGTGACACGGGTCCGTTGCTGTGTTTCGCCGGGCATACCGATGTCGTCCCGCCTGGCGATGACAGCCAATGGCTATCCGACCCGTTCGTTCCTGAAATTCGCGATGGCAACATTTACGCGCGTGGCGCCGCCGATATGAAATGCGGACTCGCCGCAATGGTCGTCGCTATCGAACAATTCGTGGCCGCGCACCCCGAGCACGCGGGCAGTATCGCCATGCTCATTACCAGCGACGAGGAAGGCCCTGCCCGTGACGGCACACTGAAAGTTGTAGAAGCGCTCGGCGCACGCGGTGAATCCATCGATTGGTGCGTGCTCGGCGAACCGTCCAGCCTGAACACACTTGGCGATACCGTAAGGAACGGCCGACGCGGATCTCTAAGTGGAGTACTCACGGTGCACGGCGTGCAAGGTCACGTCGCGTATCCGCAACTGGCGGATAACCCGATTCGGCGCTTTGCGCCGGTGCTCGCCGAACTGCACAACACGGTTTGGGACGAAGGCAACGCCCATTTTCCACCGACCAGCTTTCAGGTTGTGAAACTTGAAGCCGGCGCCGGTGCGGTAAACGTCACACCGTCGTCGCTTTCCGCGCGTTTCAATTTTCGCTACTCGACAGAATGGACCTTTCAAGCACTGCAGGACCGCGTCGACCAAATTTTCAGCCGCCACGACATTGCTTACGACCTGAAATGGCACTTGTCCGGAGAGCCGTTTCTGACAGCGCCGGGCAAACTCACCAACGCGGTATCAACAGCGATTGAGGAAGTCACCGGTACGGTCACCGAACTGTCTACCGGTGGTGGCACCTCGGATGGCCGCTTTATCTCGCCCGCCGGCGCCGACGTCGTTGAGCTCGGCGTCGTGAACGATTCCATACACAAGGTAAACGAGTACGTACGCCTCGCCGACCTGCCAAAACTTACGGCGATTTACCGTCGGGTGATCGAGCGACTGCTATTGCCCGACGCGTGATACCAGCCAGTTACGCCAATGCGTTGGCGGCGCGGGTACTGCGCAGATTGACCCAGAGCCCGTAAACCAGCAGACACACGAAACAAATGGCAACCCAGGCAGGCATCGTCAGCCCTAGAAACAGCCAGTCAATTTCGGCGCATTCGCCGGAACCGGAGAATATGACTTTCAGAGCATCAAGCAGCGGGAACGAATCAATGATGTAGTCAAAACCGGGGCCACAAGCCGGCACCTGGTCTGCCGGCAGGTTTTGCAACCAGACATGCCAGCCAGCGACGCTGATGCCTGCGCCAGCGGCAAGAAAAATTCCGGTGGCGTAAACGCGACGCCCCCACCCTGCCGGGTTTTGAACTGCCGCCGCCAGAAAGATAATGCCCAGTGCGACCGTCGCGAGGCGCTGGAATACGCACATCGGGCAAGGAGTCAGCAGCAGCTTGTGTTCCGCGTACAAGGCATAGGCCATCATCGCGATGCAGGCCAGCGCGCCGGCGAGATTCAGGTAGCGGTTGCTCGAATTGTTCACTAAATATCGTCCTGCGCGATTTCCGTATGACGTACATCGCGACCTTCGACCATGTAAATGACGTACTCACAAATATTCTTGGCGTGATCGCCGATCCGTTCCAGGGCTCTGGCCGACCAGGTGACGTTCATGACCCGTTTGATGCTGCGTGCGTCCTCCATCATGAAGGTAATCGCTTGCCGGGTAATCGCATCGTATTCCTCGTCAACATCTTCGTCCTCACGAACAACAGCGTAGCTCGCCGCAACATCGAGTCGGGCGAATGCATTCATCGCATCACGAACCATCTGCAGCACGTGATTGCCGAGGCTCTTCAGTTCACGGTACGAATCCGCAGGCCGATCCATCTCCGCCAGTTTGGAAGCGAGATACCCAATCTTCTCAGCTTCGTCACCGATACGTTCGAGATCCGTAATGGTCTTGATGATGGCGACAATCAGCCGCAAATCGCCAGCGGCCGGTGAGCGGGTTGCGAGGAGACGATTGCATTCTTCGTCAATCGCCACTTCCAGCTTATTGACTTTGTAATCGTCGCCCGCCACCTGCAGGCCCAGCGCACTGTCGCCGGTCACTATGGCCGTTATCGCGAGTGATAGTTGCGTCTCAACCAGACCACCCATCTGCAACACGTTGTTGCGGAGGTCTTCCAGATCTTTGTTATAACGCTGAGAAATATGATCGCTAAGGTCTGACGTCTGCATGGTTGTTTAACCTTGAAATTAATGCCGGAAGATGAACGATATCGATCAACATGGCAAGTTTCGGCTTATTCAAATGTGAACTCCAGATCAATCATGATCCGGTCGTAGTCGCGTTCAACACCGGTAATTGCGCCGTGTCTGGCAATGATGAGCGTACCGCCCAATTTCACATTGTCGCGTATCGCGTATTTCGCTTTGATGAAATGCCCATCAGCATCGGTAACGCCATTGGCAAAATCCGAATCGTTGTACGTGCCAAGTACGGCATCGGCTTCAGTGTCTTGCCACGCGTAGGAGAACTGCGACTTGCCGGGCGCGTTGGCGTTGCCGATGGCCACACCAACGGCATAAGCCGTGTCCTCAATGCTGACAGCCGTGTTTTGGACAACATCCGCATATACCGTTAACGGCAAGCCATTCAGGGTGGTCTTGTACTCGGCAAATAACTCCAGCAGGCGGTAGTCGTTCAGGTAATTGCCCGCAAGGTCCACACTGTTTCCCGCCGCCGCACCATTGTAGAACGGCGTATTGCCTGCTGTGTTTGTGTAAACGTAGTAGCCCATTCCGGCTGTCAGTGTTTGCCGATCGGCCAGCTGGAATTTCCGACCAGCCTGCGCAGTAAGCAGCAATGAGTCGTCAGCGTCTGACCTCGCATCGACAGACAGGGCGGCAACTGATCCGAAGTACTCACCGTTCTTGAAATGAACCGCCGCACCTTCCGGATTGAGATCGGAATCCCAGACCAGCGAGGAGCCGCCGGGCCGCACCCACGGACTCTTGATCTTGCCGCCGTGCAAAGTCCACTGGTCGTTGATTTGCCAATCCACGTAAGCCCGGTTCAGAGTGATGTCTTTCGCTGAAAACCCGCCATCCAGGGTCACGTTGGTGGACACCGGACTGCCATTGCCAGTCGCCACGCCGAGCACGATCTTGAGGTCGTCGGCCATCCGTGCGGTCAGCCCCAGACGAGCGCGCAATCGACTGCGCTCGACCCTGGCACTCGGCTCGGCATCGATGTTCTCGTATCGCAGGCGAAAATCACCCTCGAACGAGACACGATCGGGCCACGTTGCCTGTGCAGACACGTCCGGACTCGCAATCATGGTGAGCGCTACCGCCAGACAACTCACTCGTAAGCAATCGTTCATCAAACTGACACCTGTCTGTAACACCCGCGTTGGGCGACGATTAGATGACAGAGATATTACAGTTTAATGACGAAGGCGAAAATTTGCCGATCGATGCCAGTTGCTGCTGCGCACCCGGTAAGCTCAGCCACCGAGGCTCAGCGCGCGCTCCGGCTCGCATCTATCGGTATTGGCTCAGCCGCAATCACGCGAACGGCGGGGAAATAACAACTAAAGCGACTGCCCTTGCCCGGCGTACTGTTTATGTCGAGTTGCGCATCGTGGCGCATGAGCGCGTGCTTGACGATGGCAAGACCCAGACCTACGCCACCAGCATCGCGACTTCGACCGGAGTCCACCCGGAAAAAGCGCTCGGTCAGTCGCGGTATGAACTCTTCCGGCACACCTTCGCCGGTGTCAGTTACGCACAGGCGTGCGCCGCCGTCGTCGGTCGCAGTCCAGCTCAACGTAATCTGACCCTCTGCGGGCGTATGACGAACAGCGTTTGCCAGCAAGTTACTTACCACCGTCTCAATTTCGGCACTGACTCCGCGCAGACGTGCCGTCAGCGGTGTTTCGATTACGATCGACGGGACGCCCGGTTCGCCGGCATAACCGCGACGGGCGAATGCCAGCACCGCTGCGATATCAATGTCCTGCTCGTCGCGCATCGAACGCGGGTTCTCCAGTCGCGACAATTCCAGCAGCTCCGCCACCACCCGGTTCATGCGCTCAGCCTGCGTACGCATCTGCGCGAGCGGCCGCTGCCAGTCGCTCGGCATTTCCGGGTCGTCACTAAGCGTATCCAGATAGCCGCTGATGACGGTCAGTGGGGATCGGAGTTCATGAGACGCGTTGGCGACGAAATCGCGGCGCATCGTGTTCACCCGGATCGTTTCCGTAACGTCGCGGATCAGCAGCAGGTACTGTTTGGCGCCGAACGGGAGCAACCGGCACGACAACCACACCTCGTCAGACAGCGGCGATGAGAGTTCTATGACGTGAGCGCGGTTTGCTGATTTCAGGTAGGCGACGAACACCGGATCACGCAGTATGTTGTCGATGCGTTGCCCCCGATCCTGTGGCATACGCACGCCGATCATCGTCTCCGCGGCCTGATTGCTGAGGACGATTTCAAAATCGTGATTCAGCACAATGCCACCGTCGGGCATGGCATTGGTCGAATTGCGAACCTCTTTCAACAAAAGCCGGTGCCGGCGTTTGTGTTTGCGGCTACGTTGTCGAAAGTAGCTGACCCGCGACAGCAACTGCGACCAGATCCCGTCGCCAAGCTGAACGTCCTCCAGCCGATCGGTCATCAGGGCGCGCTCAAACCTGAGCAACTGCCGCACCTGGTGCGCCAGCACCAGCAGGGCTGCCACCAGCAAGCCGGTCAAAG
Source organism: Woeseia sp. D3-10 (assembly GCF_055809415.1). Classification (NCBI taxonomy): domain Bacteria; kingdom Pseudomonadati; phylum Pseudomonadota; class Gammaproteobacteria; order Woeseiales; family Woeseiaceae; genus Woeseia; species Woeseia sp. D3-10. Next base: position 203,399 of record NZ_JBVVTW010000007.1, read on the forward strand.
GTGCCGCGTAAATCCAGCCGATTGTCAGCCCTGCCGCCAGCAGCAGCACGAGCGAGGTCAGGTATTTGCGTCGCGCGTTCGGCACGTCAGGTCTGTCTGTCCTGCACAGTGAATCGGTAGCCGGCGCCACGCACAGTCTGAATATAGTGCTCGGCTACGTGCTCAGTTAGCGCTTTTCGCAGTCGGCGAACATGCACATCGACAGTCCGTTCTTCAACGTACACGTTGGCACCCCAAACCCGGTCCAGCAATTGGGCGCGGCTGTAGACCCGATCCGGGTGCGTCATCAAGAAGCTCAACAGGCGATACTCGGTAGGTCCAAGCGCAACCTCATTGCCGGCCGCCCGGACCCGGTGTGCAGCGGTGTCGAGCTGCAGAATGCCGGCGTCGATGCCTTCGTTTTCCGTGACGCCCACGCGCCGCAAAATCGCTTCAATCCGGGCAATGAGCTCACGCGGCGAAAATGGTTTGGTGACGTAGTCATCCGCGCCACCTTGCAATCCCGACACTTTGTCATGCTCGTCCGCACGCGCGGTAAGCATGATGACCGCCAGATCTTCGTTGTCGCTGTCGCGCTTCAGCTGACGCGTCAATTCCAGCCCGCTCATGTCCGGCAACATCCAGTCGATCAGTGCGAGTACAGGGCGCTCGTCGGCAAGCAATTGCCGCGCTTGCTGGCAATTCTCAGCCTGCAAGGTTTCGTACCCTGCACGCGACAGATGGAACGCGATCATTTCGCGGATCGGCGGTTCGTCTTCAACTATCAGTATCTTGCTTGCGGTCATAAGTATTCTGGTTCCGGTGCCGGCCAAGCCGGCAACAACACTCTGGGTGGATGACAGCCGTATTACAGCAAGCCTCTATGACAGTTCTGTTACTGAAAAAGAGCCAACGGGATTTTTTGCTTATCCAGCGGGCGGTGTCGCCACCTGTTCACGTAGATAAGCAGGCTCCAGTTTGTCCGGCTCGACCGTCTGGCCGTGCTGCAGCGCACGCAGGCCAAGCTGCATTAAATCGTCGGCGCGCGGGTACAGGATCTCGCTCTGGCTGCCGAGCCAGTCGCGGTTTGCCGCCAGCAGCTCGGGATACCGTTGCCAGCCCGCGCCCGCGGTCACCGCACCTGGCAAATGCTCAGCAAGTCGGCCCGCGTGTTGCAGGCTCGCCGGCCACACAACCTCGGGCGACTTAACATCACCACTATAGGCAGCGAGGTAGACTTCTTCCATGTGCGCATCCTGCGCAACCAGCACGGGTTGCCCGGCCGATTCACGCAACGCGGCAACTGCGACTGTCGCCAGTGACGAAACAGGCACCAGCAGCGCGCCAGATGCAAAGCAAATGCCTTGAGCGACCGACGCTGCTATTCGCATCCCTATAAACGAACCCGGTCCATTGCCGAGCACGATCGCGTCCAGTTGGGCGCTACTGATGCTGGCTTCGGCCAGCAGTTCCTGAATCATTGGCAACAACAACTGCGTGTGTTCACGTGGCTGCTCTTCGTGGCGCAGTCCAATTTCGTCACCAACTTGTAATGCAACGGTGCAGGCGACCGTGGAGGTATCCAGTGCGAGTACATTCATGAACCAACCCCCGCAACCTGAGCTTGCTCGTGAGCCGTCAGGAAACGCGCAACGTCATCCACTTTGTCAGTAACCGGCATCGGCTGCAGGCACTCCAGAAATAGTTTGCCATAGGCTTTGGAACGAACCCGCGGATCGCACAGCACGATCACGCCATAGTCCTCCTGATCGCGCAGCAAGCGCCCCGCGCCCTGCTTCAGAGTCAGGGCAGCCTGTGGCAACTGGTGTTCAGAAAACGGATTGCCACCCTGGCGACGTATGAACTCAACCCTTGCCATGGTCATGGGATCGGCGGGCGAGGCAAACGGCAGTTTGTCGATGGCAACCACTGTTAACGCGCTGCCACGCACGTCCACCCCTTCCCAGAACGTGCCGGTTCCCAGGAGTACCGCATTGCCGTGCTCGCGGAAGCGCTGCAAGAGGTCATCGCGCGGCGCCGTACCCTGTGCGAGTAACGGCCTTCCGCGGAAACGTCGCCGTCTGGATTTGCACCATCGGCGTGCCGCGGCAAGAGCTCTGTGGCTCGTGAACAGGCAGAAAACGCCGCCGTCGGTCATGTCGAGCAAGGGCATTACGGCTTCCATCATTCGGTCGGTGTGGTCGCTGTCCGACGGCGCGGGCATACCCGGCGGCAAATACACCAGGCCGCGGCGCTCCAGTGCGTACGGGCTCGGAAATCGCAGTCCCGGCGCATTGTCGAGGCCAAGCCGGCTCGTGAAATGGCCGAAATCATCGCCAACGGCCAGGGTTGCTGAGGTGAATACCCACGCCTGGTTGCCAGCGTTCAGCAGATTGCGCATCGTTCCTGAAACATCCAAGGGCGTGAGGTGCAGGCGAATACTGCGCGGATTTACGTCCAGCCAGCGCAGCCCATCCCAGGTGTCATCGCTACAAAGGTGCGACAAGCGTTCGGCCGCACCACCGACCTGCTCCGCAAGTTTGGCAATATCCATCGATGCATGCGCCAGTTGTTCCAGTACCTGGCTGAGATCAATAAGCGCCGCGAGCAATCGGTTCAATGGCGTCTGCAATTCGGCGAGCACGCCGGACAATTCGTAGCGTCCCTGGTCGCGCGGTGCGGCGACCCGCATTACCCGCACCGCGGTGCGGCTTTTGTCGACCCTGCGCACCAGTTCTTTGTCACGGTAGGCCAGCGTGGCCGCGTCAATTTCATCGAATACCCGTTCCAGCTCCCGACTGCCCAGGCTGACGCCGAAGAATTGCGCAGCGAGGTCCGGAATCTGGTGCGCTTCGTCCAGAATGATGGCGTCCGCGCCGGGCAGGAACTCGACAAAACCGGATTCCTTCATCGCAAGGTCGGCCAACAGCAGGTGATGATTGACGACCACCAGATCCGCTTCCTGTGCTTTGCGCCGCGCTTTGACCACAAAGCACTTGCTGTACAAGGGGCATTGTTGGCCGAGGCAGTTGTCGACCGTTGAGGTCACCAATGGCCAGATGACCGAGTCTTCCGGAACTGCTGTCAGTTCGGCACGATCGCCACTGACCGTGCGGTGTTGCCAGCTACGCACTTCCGCCAGATCTTCAATGGCTTCCGGCGCGTCGGCCGCGGCGATCTCAAGACGCTGCAAACAAAGGTAATTCGACCGCCCTTTGAGCAAGGCCGTGGTCACTGGTCGGCCGACCGCTTTGCTGATCAGGGGTAGATCACGGTGATAAAGCTGGTCCTGCAACGCCCGCGTGCCGGTCGAAATAATCGTGCGGCAACCGGATTGCAAGGCCGGCAACAGGTAGGCGAAGGTTTTGCCAGTGCCAGTACCGGCTTCGACGATGAGGTGTTTGCGATCGGCGATGGTTTCAGCGACCGCTTCCGCCATCCACGCCTGTCCGGCGCGCGGCTGGAAGCCCGGCAAATGCCGGGCCAGCGGGCTGTTCTCCGCAAAAAATTCTGTAAGGGAATGTGTCACAGCGGCACTATACCGTGCCGTATCTCGTCACGCTCAACTGAAAGTTTCCGCACCTGGCAACTACGGCACCTTCCGCAACACCGATTTTAATCGCGCAAATCGTGCCGACGTATTTTCTCGACCAGAGTGGTCCGACCCAGCCCCAGACTCTTCGCCGCTTTTTGCACAACGCCATCCGCATCTCGCAATGCGGCAGCGATCATGTCGCGCTCAATGGTGGCGAGGTGCTGTTTCAGGTCCAGTCCGTCTTCCGGCAGCTGCAACGTTGAATCTGCGCACTTACTAGCAATGCCGGGATCACCGTCTTCATCGCGGCGAAACGCCCCCGGCAACTCGTGGAGCTGAATTTCGCCATGTGGACGCAAGACGGCTAGCCGTTCGACAACATTGGCCAGCTCACGGACATTGCCCGGCCAGTCGTAGTCGCACAGTGCCGCCAGCGCGGCATCGCTAAGGGAGATACGAACACCGTAACGTTCAGCAACTTTGTCGATAAGCATGTTCGCAAGCGCCGGTACGTCATCAGGACGTTCACGCAGCGGCGAGGCCTCAATAGGGAAAACACTCAAACGATAGAAGAGGTCCTCGCGAAATGTGCCATCATCGATGCGCTGCTGCAGGTTCCGATGCGTCGCCGCAATCACCCGGATATCGACCGGAATACTCTTGGTACCACCTACGCGTTCAATGACTCGCTCCTGCAATACGCGCAGCAACTTAACCTGCATTGCTGTTGGCATGTCGCCAATCTCGTCGAGGAACAACGTGCCACCTTCGGCCAGCTCAAAGCGTCCCGCCCGCGCCGCCTGCGCGCCGGTGAATGCGCCACGCTCGTGGCCAAACAATTCGCTTTCCAACAAGTGTTCCGGTATCGCGCCGCAGTTGATAGCAACAAACTCGCCACTGCGACCGGATTGATCATGAATCTGCCGGGCAATCAGTTCTTTGCCAGTTCCGGACTCGCCCGAAATAAGTACCGTCGCCTGAGAAGGAGCAACCCGTTCAATCAGCGCCCGAATCATGCGCATGTCGGTGCTCTCGCCAATCAGTTCCGTGCCAGGCGCCAGCGTGTCGGTCCGGCGTACAGCATTGACCGCCCAGACCTCTTCGAGCACAGCGCCAAGCTCGTCGATCTGCATCGGATTGGGTAGATTCAGGATTCTAGCCCAGGGTGCGAGCTTATCCGGCATCGGACTACCAGCACCCGTGACAACCAACGGCACGTTGCAATCGATCGCTGCAACGCCGTCGAAAATTCTGTTTTGAACGGACTTCGGTAAACCCGCGCTAACGAACAAGGCGGCAAGTCGGCGGTCGCCAATTTGCTCCCGCCAGTTATCCGGAGTCGCGGTCAGCACCTGCGGAGCGTCCATAAACTCTATGAGTTCTTTGATCTGTCGCGACTGATCCACAGCTTCGTGAATGACAACGATCAGACGCCGGTCCTGATGCCGATGGGGTGAGCTGCCGCTGCTGGCGACGGACTGTGCCGATTCTGATTGTTGAGCGGCAATTGCTTGAATGGAGCCGGACATGCCTTTTGTTCCTTCAAATGCGCATCGCGTTAGTGCTGCGAAACTGTCCTTTTTCGTCGTTATGCCCAGCGAACTGTGTGCTGCGCCGGGGTACGTACTGCCTCATTGCTGGTACGGGTCTCCGCTGCGAATCGTCTCATTCGGAACAATGTTGGCGATAACGTCATGCGGACGCTGAATATATGTTTCCCACCCCAAGCAAACAAGTGCTGAGATCACAGTTTCCAAGTATGCAGCGACGAGACTAAATGGAGTGCATTTAACAGAATGCCCTGCGATTCCGGAACGCCGTCACAGTTTGCTCGCCAGCCTCTAAAGTTGCGGACTTTGTGCCCGATATCCTCCCTGACGGCTGCAACTGATGCGGCTTCCACAGAACTCAGGATCACTCCAATGGGATTTGTAAATAAATTGATGGGAGCTCGAAAAGGCAACGGCGAAGATGTCCCATCAGCCACTGCCAATTTCGGAAACAACACCACAGACGGCGCCATCGATACTCTCGGCACCGTCGTTCGCTCCATGGGAGACATCAGTTTCGATATCGACGACGGCGCTCCGGAAGATATGTTTCGGACACAGTGCACCGAACTTGCCTGCCACGTTGAGAATGGCGCCCCGGTCCCGACACTGGATATTCCGGGCTCAACCGACGGGGAACGTCGCTGGGGCCATATTCGCCGTTTCTATATTGATCGACGACAAAACGAAAGAGACTTCGTCAACAGTCGCATCGCTGACTATCGCGGGGTCGTGGAAGACCTCGTTAGCGGCCTTCGGGAAATAGGCCAGCGTGACCGCGAAACCGAGTCCTGCATCAATCGCAATTTGAAGACAGTCGAGACTGCGGTTGCCAGCGGCTTGCTGCCGGAAATCAAATCCACCTTGAACCAAACGATTCGTAATATCGCCGAAAGCCTTGAGCAACAAAAGCAGGACTACGAAAGACGTATCGGCGAGATGAACCAGCGCATGAGCAGTCTGCGCCAGGACTTGCTCTCGGTTCGCGAAGAGATGAAGCGCGACTCGCTAACGGGTGCATTCAATCGCGGCGCCTTTGATCAGGCAATTGTCCACTGTCTGAACATTAATTTTATTCTGGATCAGCCAGTCACCGTTATTTTCATTGATCTCGATCATTTCAAGGAAATAAACGACACCTACGGCCATGCGGCCGGTGACGAGGTGCTGCGCTCGCTCGGCGATGCGTTGTCACGCTCGTTCATACGCAAGACTGATTTCGTTTCACGATTCGGGGGCGATGAATTCGCCGTCATACTCACGGATACAACGGCCGCCAACTCCGCAACGCTGATCAGTCGATTTTACGACTACGTCAGTGAAATCACAGTGCCCTACGCTCCCGAGGGCGTCCACGTCGGGTGTTCATCGGGCTACACGGAAGTGGTCCCCGGCGACACGGTTGAATCGCTTATCAAGCGCGTCGACAGCGCCCTTTACGCCGCCAAGGCCGCAGGCAGAAACTGCTACAAGTACGCAGAGGCGCAGCACAACGGCGAAGCTCTGGCCATAAACACTGCATAGACACGCCAGCTAAAGGCGGCACGTTTTCTGCCGATAACCTGTAGCGATAGCAACTCAGAAACACCGGCAGAACTCTGCCCAACTTGGATTCCGAAGGAACGGAGGACATCGCGTTGGATCTTGCAACACTTATCGGATTGATAGGCGCTTTCGGCATCGTGCTGGCGTCAATCATGCTCGGCGGCTCGGCCGGTACGTTCGTCAACATGCCCTCTTTGTTGGTGGTACTGGGCGGTACCGTTCTGGTCACTATGATGAAATTCAGCCTGGGCAAGTTCCTTGGTGCTGCATCCATCGCCGTGAAAGCGTTCCTGCACAAACCAACCGAACCCGAAGAGCTGATCGAAACCGCTGTCGAGCTGGCCAAGACTGCCCGTCAGGGAGGCTTGCTCGCTCTGGAAGATGCCGAGGTCCCCGATGAATTCATGAAATCCGGCCTGGGATTGCTTATCGACGGCCATCCGGCGGAAATCGTTCGCTCCATGTTGACCAAAGACCTCAACATGACGCTCGCCAGACACAGCGATGGTCAGGACATATTCAAGGCCATCGGTGATGTTGGCCCGGCCATGGGCATGATCGGCACGCTGATCGGCCTGGTACAGATGCTCGCCAATATGGACGACCCCAAACAGATTGGACCGGCGATGGCGGTCGCTTTGCTTACGACACTTTACGGCGCCATTCTGGCCAACATGTTTGCATTACCCATCGCCGACAAGCTGTCGGTACGCAGTCGCGAAGAAAACACCCGCAAGTCACTGATCATCGACGCGCTGCTCGGCATTCAGGGCGGCCAGAATCCACGGGTTATTGAAAACATGCTGCAAACCTACCTGCCTTCGCTCCAAGCGGCCGGTCGAAGACGTCGACTAGGGGCACGCCGCTGTGGATCAAGCACAGGAAAAATCGGATGGCGGTGGCGGTGTTCCGGCATGGGTAATGACCTTTGCGGATCTGATGACGTTGTTAATGTGCTTCTTCGTCCTCCTGCTCGCGTTCTCCGAAATGGACGTTTTGAAGTTCAAACAATTGTCGGGTTCGATGAAGAACGCTTTTGGCGTACAGGCCGAAGTCGAAGTTAAGAGCATCCCCAAAGGTACCAGTGTGGTCACACGGGAATTCAGTCCAGGCAGACCTGACCCGACAGCATTGAAACAGGTCAAGCAGTTTACGATCGACTCGAATCAGAACACGCTTGACCTCCTCGATCGAAAATCGAAAGAAGTCGAGGAAACCCGGAAGCATGCCAAGCGTCTGCGGCTTGCTTTGCAGGAAGAAATTGCCAATGGCAGTGTTGCTGTCGAAACCGAGGGCATGAGAGTCATCATTCGCATTCTTGAGAAGGCATCGTTCGACTCGGGTCAGGCTGACGTACGCCCGGCCTTTGCGCCGGTACTGCTCAAAATCGGCAGTATGATCGATGCCAACAGCGGCGAGATTACGGTGTCAGGCCACACCGATAACATCCCCATCTACAATGAGCGTTTTCGTTCGAACTGGGATCTGTCAACGTCGCGTGCTGTATCGGTTACCCATGAATTGCTGAAGACCGCAGCAGCCGAGGAAGGTCGCTTCATGGTCACCGGCCACGCCGACACCAGGCCACGGGCCGAAAACGATTCGGCCGACAATCGCGCCAAAAACCGCCGCGTAGATATCAGCATCATTCGCGGCGGAGATATCGACGAGATAACGGAACAAAGCATAGACGCTCCCGTCGTGAGCAATCTAACTACAGAGGCAGCAAACGATGAGTAACGGTAGCCAACATCGACGGTCTTTTCGCATTGTCGAGTCCGTCTACCTGCGCTATGAGGTCATTTCTGAAGACGAGTTCGCGGCAGGACTGGAGAGGCGGCGGATTCGGGAGGGTAACAGCGAAGGCGTACGATCCCGGATGATCGATATCGATGCGCGCCTCGATGAAAAGCTGTTCCTGATGAAAGCGCAATCGGAAAAGGTCGCTGCAATTCTGACGCTGCTGAACGAAAAAATGAATATGGTGGTCGAACAATTGCCGGCGTTTCGTGAATGCAAAGCATCGCTGGCCCGGCAGCTGCCCCAGGTTTGCGAACTCAGTGCGGACGGTATGGTTTTTGGCGCCGCGGAAGCCTACGCACCGGACACGAAGCTGGTATTGCGGCTGCTACTGGAATCCGACAGCCGCTACATAGAGACCTTCTGCCGAGTCGTACGAGTTACCGACCCACCCGCTGAAAGCGACAGCAGCAAACCCCACGGCATTGCCGTGGAGTTTGTTGGTATGACAGCAGCACAGAAGGAAATTCTGATCCAGCATCTGTTCAGTCGCGAATCCGAGACCCTCCGCATGCGTCGACTGGAACTTGACAGCTACAACGACTGAAACTCAGGTCGTCAATGCTTCACGAACCGCACTGAGCTTCTCGTTATACGCCTTGCGCAATCCGGCCAGGTGCTCAGGCGCGATACCGATCCGGGTTGCAGCAGGCTGTGACAGCAAGTCTGTTACCGCCTCGCCATCGTCATCGTTATCCTCAAATTTAAGCAACTGGTCGGCTACGTGCACGACATCAACCAGCGTCGCGTTCTCATGGGTGAATTCGCTTAGGTATTCGCCGGGCTCGAGCGTTTGCACGATCTCTTCGGGAAAATTCCACGATTCGACGATACTTTTGCCCACCTTGGGATGCCAGTCGTCCGCAAGCACTTCGAACTGCGCAGGGTCAGCCAGCAAGGCCGGATAATCCTTGCTGCGGGTAAGAATGTAGAGCTTGCCCACGTGATGCAGAAGGCCACACAGGAAAGCCGCTTCTTTGTCCAGCTCCCGCTTGCGCGCGGCAACCACTGAGGACATAGCGGCCAACTGCATGCTCCGCTGCCAGACAGCACGCATTTGCGGCGCAATGTCTTTGTGCTGCTCGGCCAGCGCCAGCTGTTTGATAGCCAGCGATACCGCCGTATTCTTCACCAGCTCGAAGCCCAACCGGCTTATGGCGACGTCCAGTGATTCGATGCGCACACCGGCAGGATTGTGGTGCGATGAGTTTGCAAAGACCAGAAGTCGAGATACCAATACGGGGTCCGTACTGACCGCGCTGCTTACCTGTTCAATCAGCACATCGTCCTTTTCCAACAGCTTGCGAATCCGCAATACAACCTCCGGGAAAGACGGCAGGCTGATATCGCCTTTGGTCAATTCGCGCGCAAAATCCGAAACCAGTTGAAAGTACTCTTTACTACTCATCTACTCGTGGTCCTTAGTGTGTAATTGCTTGGGTTGCTGACGTCCGTCCAGCATGTAATCTCATCAAAAGCTGCGCCTCACCTTTGTTCAGGCCGCAACCGCGAACCAGGTCGTCTTCGCTGGCGCCGGCACGTGCCATTCGCGTCGCGTACTCGACCGGCAGCTCATTGCTGCGCGGCGCTACGGCAACTGGGCTTTCCACCACCCTGTCCGAGCGTGTCGCAACTTGTTGTTCTACATATTTCTGCAGCATTGTCAGCCGTCGATCAAACATACGTCGCAAATCGCGATCATCGTAGGGTTCTGGCTGCATCGCGGCCATCGCCGGGCTGGTCCAGAACTCACGCATGACGCGCAGTTCGCTGCGCATACGGACAATCACCAAAGCTGCCGCGCCCAATAGCATGACATTTGATAGCAGCAGCGCATACTGCCAGAAAGCATCATTGATAGACATTACACATACTCATCAATTACTGAACTGTCGTCACCGTCGTCGGGACGTCGAATTTTATCCTGGGTGTCGCTGGCATCGCCGTCCGGTCGCTGGTCCTGTTTGCGACGTTCCTGCTCGCCTTCTTTACCTGCCGGTTGCGGCGGCTTTACCGGGTAAGCCGGCAAGATCCGGTAGAGGCCCGATATGCTGTTGTCGGCCATAACGTTAGGCTCCATTGTTGGTCATCGCGCGCAAACGAATCAGCGCTTGACCGTGAATCTGGCAAACACGTGACTCGCTGACTCCGAGTACCGCGCCGATTTCCTTGAGATTGAGCTCGCGTTCGTAGTAAAGCGACAACACGAGACGCTCACGTTCGGGTAATTCAGCGATAGCCTCAACCAGATACTCGCGAAATTGGTCTTCGTCCAGCGCCTGGTCGGGCGTCGCAATGTCTGAAGCCGGCAACTCGTGACCGACCTGCCAGTCTTCGTTCGCTTCCTCGAAGCTGAACAGACGACTACCTGCTGTATCGGCAAGAATGTCATGGTACTCGTCTATAGAGATGCCCAGTCGTGCCGCAATTTCCTGCGACTCAGCTGGCCGGCCGGTTTCTGCCTGGATCTCCCGAACCGCTTCGGAAACCTGACGGTGCTTCTGGTGCACTGAGCGCGGTGTCCAGTCCAGTCGGCGTACTTCATCCAGCATCGAGCCGCGAATGCGAATTCCCGCGTAAGTATCAAAACTTGCCCCTTTGCTTGCGTCAAAGTTACGTGACGCTTCCAGCAAGCCGATCATGCCCGCCTGCAAGAGGTCGTCTATCTCAACGCTGGATGGCAGGCGTGCAATGAGGTGATGTGCAATTCGTTTGACGAGATCAACGTGCGACGTAACCAGTTCATCCTGAGAGATGTACTGATTACTTGAATAGCTGGCGTAGCCAATCATGCCATGCTCCCCACACAGACTGTTTCAGCATGCAGCAGTTGCTCAAAGAAAAACTCGATACCGCCCTGCGGGCCCCGGGCGACCGGTAATTCGTCCACCGTTTGCGCAATGCGCTGAAACGCTTCGCCAGCAATACTGGCAGGGTAAGCATCGACCACGGCGCGTTGTTCCTGCACCGCTCGCCGCAGGAACTGATCGTGTGGCACGTTGCCGACGTGGCGCAGAACAACGTCGAGGTAACGATCCGCGACTTTGCGAATCTTGGTGTAGAGATCCTGACCATGGCGCGCGTCGCGAGTCTGGTTGGTCAAAACCTGGAAGCGGGAAATACCGTAATGGCGGCTGAACACTTTGATCAAAGCATAGGCATCGGTAATTGATGACGGTTCATCGCAAACGACAATAATTGCCTGCTGCGCAGCCTGCACGAAACGCGCGACCGACTCCGATATACCGGCCGCCGTGTCCACAATCAGCACATCCGGCTGCTCTGCCAGATCGGAAAACGCCTGCACTATCGTTGCCTGCGAAACAGCCGGCACATCCGTCATCAGGAAATTACCGGATGCGGCCGGAACGATTTGCACGCCGGCCGGACCGTTGATGATCGTGCTCGCAAGATCTGCCTCGCCACTGATCACGTGCGACAAATTGAAACGCGGCTGCAGCCCCAGCAGAACGTCAATATTGGCAAGGCCAAGATCGGCATCGAGCAACATGACCTTGCGGCGCCTGTTCGACAACGCAACCGCAAGGTTAGTCGCGACGTTGGTCTTCCCTACGCCACCTTTGCCACTGGTAATGGCAACCACTTTGACCGGTCGTCGTGTGAGAGCCTGTTTGATTCCGTCACCCTGAGAAACACTATGCATGGGTCGCACTCACCTTGCCGTACCGCTCCGCCATCATTAATTCATCTATCTGTGGTTCGCTTGCTTCAATGCAGTCAACCGCACGCTTCAGCAGCCACAACTTACGTCGTTCAGCCGCGTGCAGGTCGTCGGGGATATGCTGGCCATCGGTGATCCAGGCCAATGCCAATTGCCGCCGGATCAACGCGCTCAGCACGCAACCGAGCTGCCCGGCTTCGTCCACTTTGGTCACAACCGCTCCAGCCAATGGAACCTGACTAAAGCTGGCAATAGTTTCGTCGAGCGCTGCTTCCTGTGCGGTGGCTGACAAGGTCAGGTAGAACTTGATGCCCGCACCGTTTTGCTTCCAGTCACCAAGCCGGCGAGTAAGGTCGGCATCACGCTGACTCACACCTTCGGTATCGATCAGCACCAGTTTTTTCGAGGACAAGGTGTCCAAAATGCGGCCAAGATCCTGCGGATCGCTGACCGAAACCACCTTCACGCCAAGAATATTGGCGAATGCCGTCAGGTGTTCACGTGCCCCTATCCGGTACGCATCCGCACACACGAGGGCGATGTCATCGGTACCGTGGTGCATCGCGTAGCGTGCAGCCAGTTTGGCAATCGTCGTGGTCTTGCCAACGCCGGTAGGGCCGATCAGCGCGGCAACACCACCGTCGGTCAATAGACGGTCGCCGGTAACCGGAATCAATTGCGCCAATGTCGCGAGCGGCTGCTGCCAGATGTGTTTGAGTTCGTCGACGGGGCCGAGCTTGGTAAGCAGCATGCTGGCGACGTCCGGAGCAATGCCAAGGCGCGCCATATTGCGTAATACCTGGGCCAGCATCGGTGAACGGGTGCTGCCTTCTTTCCACAACAATCCGGACACCTGATTTTCCAGCAAACCTCGCAACGAACTGATCTCGGAGCGCATCGCGAGGAACGATGATTCTTTGCCAACCAGTGCATCCAGCATTGCGTCGCTGCTGCCGCTGACCGGCGTGCGGGCTGAATCGAAGTCGACCACGTTTGCCGGTGCTACAGCCGCCACCGGCGCAACAGGCGCGGCACTGATCGCGGGTTTGGGAGCAACCGCTGGGCTGGGGGCGGGGACCGTATCGGCAACCGGCTCCGCTCTGACCGCAGCTTTGGCCTCGGTTCTGACTTCAGCGCCAAGTTCGACGTAATCGTCGCTGTCATCGAATTCGACATGTTCAGTGGCACCGGCTGCCAGTGGCTCAACCTCGGTCGGCGTGGCGACAGTCGCCTCGCGAGCGCCCGGTGAACTACCCATCGCGTGCTGCATCAGGGCGGCGTCGTAATCGACGGCAGCAATAACCTCAATGCCTTCATCGACACGGCGGTTGGAAAGTATGACGGCATCGGGTCCCTGCTCCGCACGCACCTGCCGGAGTACCGCCCGCATATCCTTGTCAACAAATCGTTTGATCTTCACTGTAAGTCCTCAAGTCCTGACAGAGCGCCTAGCTCACTGCACCGACCATCTGAATCCGCTTGTCGTCCGGAATCTCGTTGTAGGCCAATACGTGCAGGTTGCGAATGCCGCGCATCATGCGTGCCAGCCACGGACGCAGGTTGGGCGGTACCAGCAAAACGGCCGGGTCCCCGCTGACTTCCTGCTTCTGTGCCTGCTCGTTGAGCGATTCATGCAACCTCTCCACCAGACCGGGTTCCAGCCCCATGCTCGACCCGTCTCGAGTACTCTCATTCAAGATTCGTTCCAACTCTGGCTCCAGGGTCAAAACTGGTAGCTCAGCCCGCGTCCCTGCTACGTTCTGGACAATTGAGCGACCCAGCGAAACACGCACGGCGGCCGACAAAACGTCGGGATCCTGACTCTTGGCGCCGGTCTCCGCCAAGGTTTCGGCAATCCGCCGGATATTCTTCACCGAGATACCCTCTTCCAGCAGATTCTGCAGTACCCGGGCGATCACGCTCATTGGCAGGGTCTTCGGCGTCAGCTCTTCCACCAGTTTCGGTGTGCTCACAGCCAGCCGGTCCAGCAACTGCTGGGTTTCTTCGTGGCCGAGCAATTCATGGGCATGGTTCTGCAACAGCTGGCTCAGGTGTGTCGCCACAACCGTGGCCGCATCGACCACCGTGTAGCCGAGCATCTGGGCTTCTTCGCGCTGCCCGGCATCGATCCAGTAGGCCTCAAGATCGAAAGCCGGATCGCGTGTCGCGATACCGTTCACCTTGCCGAACACCTGCCCCGGGTTAATCGCGAGGTCCCGGTCGATATGGATTTCTGCCTCGCCGATCGGCACACCCATCAGAGAGATGCGGTAAAAGCTTGGGCCGAGATCGAGGTTGTCGCGGATATGCACAGGCGGAATCAGGAAACCGAGGTCTTCAGTCAGTTTCTTGCGCACGCCTTTGATCCGGCTCACCAGTGCGCCGTCCCGTGCCCGGTCCACCAGCGGAATAAGGCGATAACCGACGTCGAGTCCAACCATGTCCACCGATGACACGTCCTGCCAGCTCAGATCCGGCAACGCAGCCGGGCTCGCGCCCTGCTCCGTCGGCAGTGCCTGCGGTGCCGCCGCCTGCTGGCGTTGCTTCGCCATGCGCCAGGCACCCCAGCCACAGGCCGCTGCCAATGACAGAAACGCGAAGTTCGGCATGCCGGGAATCAGCCCCAGCACTGTCAAAACGGTCGCCGTCACAATCAGGGTGCGATGGTCTGCAAACAACTGCGAGAACATCTGGCTGCCCATGTCCTGCGACTTGGACATACGGGTAACGATAATGGCCACCGCGGTCGAGAGCAGCAGTGAGGGAATCTGTGCAACCAGTCCGTCACCGATCGTTAACAATGTGTAGTTGTGCATGGCCGCACTCAGCGACAGATCATGCTGGGCGGTACCAATAATGAGACCGCCAATAATGTTGATGAACAGTATGAGAATTCCGGCCACGGCGTCGCCGCGAACGAATTTGCTGGCACCGTCCATGGAACCGTAGAAATCCGCTTCTTCACCGATTTCCTGGCGCCGCAGGCGCGCCGCGTCCTGATCAATGACACCCGCGTTCAGGTCGGCGTCAATCGCCATCTGCTTGCCGGGCATGGCATCAAGGGTGAAGCGTGCGGTGACTTCCGACACCCGGCCAGCACCTTTCGTAACCACGACGAAATTGATAATCACCAGGATGCCGAAGATCACCAGACCCACGGCATAGTTGCCGCCGACGACAAACTCACCGAACGCCTCGATCACCTTGCCGGCCGCACCGGTACCGGTATGCCCGTCCAGCAAAACGACCCGTGTCGATGCCACGTTCAATACCAGGCGCAACAAGGTGACTACCAGCAGAATGGTCGGGAAGACACCGAAATCCAGCGGTCGGCCAACGTAGATGGCAGTCAGGAGGATGGCAACTGCCAGCGCAATGTTAAAGGTGAACAGGATGTCGAGCGCCATTGGCGGCAGCGGAATCATGACCATCGCCAACATCGTCAGCAGCATGAGCGGCACACCCAATCCGCGAACAATATCGCTTGCCAGACCCTTCGAATTTGCCATGCTGTTATTCCGTCAAAAAAGTAAAGTTAAAACTGACTTTCGTCGACCACAGGATCGGGTCGCTCGGGCCACTTGTGCGCCGGCAATGCCGCGTCGCGAATTTGGAAAATGTAGGCCAGCACCTGAGCCACCGCGCTGTACAACGCACCGGGAATCTCCTGCCCCAGTTTGGTACTGCGGTAGAGCGAGCGTGCCAGCGGTGGTGCCGAGAACAACGGCACCCGACTCTCGGTCGCGATTTCGCGTATCCGGGCCGCAATGAGATCCTTACCTTTGGCCACGACCCGTGGCGCGCCGCTGCCGTCCGGATCGTATTTGAGTGCAACCGCGAAATGCGTCGGGTTGGTTATCACTACGTCGGCCGTTGGCACGTCCTGCATCATGCGCCGCTGTGCGGCTTGCTGCTGCATCTGACGTATCCGGCCTTTTACTTCCGGCCGGCCTTCGGTTTCCTTGAATTCGTCGCGAATTTCAGTACGGGTCATCTTCAGTTTCTTCTGATAACTCCATAACTGAAACGGCACATCTGCCATTGCGATTACGATCAGGCCGCAACTGATAACCAGTAGCGACACACCGCAAAGCTGCAATGCCGCCAGCACCGCCTCTTTGACCGGCTGCCGGCCAAGCATCAGCAGTTCGTCAACCGACCACCACAACCAGAGCACGGCGATCAAACCAACGATGAAAAACTTGGCCATCGATTTCACCAGCTCGTTCAAGCTGTTCGCGCTGAAAATGCGTTTGAAACCCTTGATCGGGTCCATGCGACTGCCTTTGAAGGCCGCCGCTTTCATGCTGAACGACCAGCCACCGATCAGCGTTGCGCTAGCAAATACTGCAACGATTAAGACGAGGGCAAGCGGCGCCAGACCCAGCATTGCTTCAACTGCCGCTTCGCCAAAAGCCCGTGGCAGGTAACTGGTATCGAACATTGCGGCACGCTCTATAGTGAACGAGCGCTCGAAACCACCCACAATCGACGAGCCCAGGGGAGCCGCAAGGAACAACAAGGCAGACGCGCCGGCCAACATGACGCCGGTCATCGTCAGCTCGCGTGAACGGGGAACGTCACCTTTCTTGCGCGCGTCTTCACGGCGCTTGGGTGTCGCTTGTTCAGTACGATCCTGTTGTTGCTCGTCAGCCATTTACTCGTTCTCTTTAGCGACTGTTAAGCAGCGCGGGTAGCATTTCCAGAGCGTCGGCTGTCGCACGCGACACGTTCTCCGTCAGGCTGCCCATGCTTAGAAAAATGACCACGAAGCCCAATAACATCGCAACCGGAAAGCCGACCGCGAACAGGTTCAAAGTCGGCGCGGCCCGGCTCATCACGCCGAATGACAGGTTCACCACAAGCAGCGCGGTAATCGCTGGCAGCGCAATCTTCAGCGCGACCACGAATACCTGACCCGACCAGCTCAGCAGAAACGAAACGGCCCCGCGCGTCAGGCCAGCTCCGGCAATCGGCAAGATCCGGAAGCTGTCGGCGATCAGTTGGATGAGTGCCAGATGCCCGTCGAGGGACAGAAAAATCAGCATCCCAAGCATCAGGAAAAACTGCCCCAGCACCGGAATGTTGACGCCCCGCTGTCGATCCAGAAATACCGCAAAGCCCAGACCCATGCTCATCGCGACGACCTGACCGCCCAGCGCAATGGCATCGAATATCAGTTGCACCGCGAATCCCATCGCTATGCCGATCGCCAGCTCCTGAAGAACGATAATGACCCCGGCGAAACTCAGAAAATCGATTGCGATCACTGGCTGCAAGACCGGTGCGATGACCAGCGTCAGCGCCAGCGCGATCATCAGCCGTACCCGTGCCGGCACAAAACTGCCACCAATCACAGGCATGACCATAACGAATGCCGCCACCCGGACGAACGGCCAAAGATACAGGGCGATCGACTCGAACAGCGGACCGATGGTCAGGTTCAAATTCACTTTTGCGTCTCTTGTTCATGGCAACCTCGCGGCATCATCTGGCCTACGAAATAAGTGATGGTATTTGCGCCATCAGTTGTTGTGTGTAATTCACAATCACACCGAGCATCCACGGCCCGGCAATAATCAGTGCGGCGACGATGACCAACAGCTTCGGTATGAAGCTCATCGTCATCTCGTTAATCTGGGTGGCCGCCTGAAACATGCCGACGAGCAAACCGACGGCCAGTGCTGACAGCAACAGCGGTGCGGCTATCAGCATCGTTACCCACAGAGCTTCCTGGCCTATCGTCGTGACGGTTTCCGGTGTCATTGCAAAGGCCTCAGGTATAGAAACTGGAAGCGAGGGTACCGAGCACCAATGCCCAGCCATCGACCAGTACGAACAGCATGATCTTGAACGGCAGTGAGATAAGCATGGGCGACAACATCATCATGCCCATGGACATCAGCACGCTGGACACGACCAGATCGATAACCAGAAACGGGATAAAAATAAGGAAGCCAATCTGGAAAGCCGTTTTCAATTCACTGACCATGAAACCGGAAACCACAATCGACAGCGGTATGTCTTCTACCGTCGTAATGTCGGTACGCTGACCAATGTTGGCGAACAGCTCCAGGTCGCTTTCGCGGGTCTGATCGAGCATGAATTCCCTGAGCGGTGCGACCGCGCGCGTGAACGCAACCTCGGTTGAGATTTCGTCGCTCATGTAGGGCTTGACCGCATCGGCGTAAACGCTGTCGATAACCGGCGTCATGATGAAGAACGTCAGGAACAGGGCGATGCCGAGCAATACCTGATTCGGCGGTGTTTGTGCCGTACCGAGGGCCTGCCGGAGGATCGACAGCACAATGATGATGCGTACAAAGGCGGTGGTGGACAGTATGGCCGCTGGCAGCAAAGTCAGCAGGGTCATCAAGACCAGAATTTGCAGACTCAGCGAAAAAGACTCGCCGGTCGGCCCGGTTACGGTGACGGGTTCAACTTGCGCATACGTCAGAACCGGCAACAGCAGCAGCGCCAATGCGAACACCATGCGGCTCATTTCTGTTGTCCTTTGACGGCAGCTCGCAAGCGCTCTGCGAAACCGTTAACCGGCGTTTCGGTTATGGCTATCGGCTCGTCGAACACATGCAGGGTTTGCACCTGACTGCTGGTCATGCCCACCAGCAACTGCTTGTCGGCCACCTGCAGTAACAACACGCGTTCCCGCGTACCCAGTGGCTGACTGGCAACAATACGGATCAGGTCGCTGCTGGCGCCGCGCATTTTCTGGGTACGCGAATACAACCAGCCTGTGACCAGAATCGCCGCAATGACCAGGATCAGGCCGGTGCCCATGTTCAGCACATCTCCCACGCCAACCGGAGCTGCTCGCGGGACAGTAGCAGCAAATACAGGCGCAACCGGGAGAACGGAGCACACCGCGATCAGTGCGGTGTTATGAACTACGCGAATCATTGCGTTAATCGTCCCGATCTCAGTTAATGGTTTTGATGCGTTCGGCCGGACTGACAACGTCGGTCAGACGCACACCAAATTTGTCATCGACGACGACGATCTCGCCGTGCGCGATCAAAGTGCCGTTGACCAGTACGTCCATCGCCTGACTGGCATCGCGGTCCAGTGCAATGACCGAGCCTTCAACCAACTTGACCAGTTCGCGAATCGGCACTTCTGTAGAGCCCACTCGTAACGTCACGTTGACCGGCACATCAAGAACCAGGTCCAGATTGACATCCGCACCGCTATTGGCGGCTTTGCCGGCACCCAGTTCATCGGGCGCGAACTGCTCGCCGCTCGTCTCTTGCTGTTGTTCACTCATCTCAATCGTTCCTCAAGGTATTCAGTTGCTGTTCTGTGACTCGAGCCACAAGACCGCCTCAACGGCATTGCGTCCGGCTTGCACACCAAAGCGTCCTTCGATCAATGGCACGCCATGTGCCAGTACTGTGGCTACGCGCGGCGTATCGATACCGATAACGTCACCGGGTGCCAGGTTCACCAGTTCGCCCAGAGTCATACGCGCATGACCGACGTTGGAGCTGAGATCAACGACGACGTCGACCATTCGGCGACGCAGGACTTTTTCCCAGCGCTGGTCTTCCGCGTGATCGCGATCCCGGCGTTTGCCCTCAAGGGCCGGACGCAGTGACGCGACGGTGTTGGCAGGCCACACCACGCTGAACGAAGCGCGTTGTTCGTTGCTCTCGCCCAACGCGACTTCAAATTCGCTGGCAATAACCGTCTCGGCAGCACCGATGGACTCAACGACCTCAAGACCGATACGTGTTTCAGCACGTTCCATCTTCAGATCCCGTAGCGGCAGCCAGACATCGTGCAAAGCAGAGAGGATTTCACGAACCAGCAATTGCAGAATGCTGAGCGCGCCTGCCGAATGGGCCGTGTCAGTACTGGCCACCGATTCAGGGCTGTTGCCGCCAAAAAAGGCTTCAACCAGCGGACTGACGAGTTCAGAGTCGAAAATGATCAACGCTTCACCGGGCAACGGGGCGGCCGTGAAACCGACCACCACACAGCGTGCCGGCCAGAGTTCGCTGTAGTCCGCGAATATCTGCTGGTGTATTGCACGGGCGGAAATATCAACCTCAACTTGCAACAACGCCGCGGTGCTTTCCGCGAGCCGCGTGGCGAACTGCTCGTTCATGCTTTCGAGGCGGGGAAAACTGTTGCTGACGATGCGAGCGCGCGGACCTATAACAAACGGCTTGACGGTCTTGTATTGCGGCCCGTCCGCCGACTGGACTTCAACGGCACCGGAAGAAACGCCATCAAGCAGCGCATTCTTCTCGTCATCCGACAGAACCTGTTCAGTCATGATGGACTCCGGCTACTGGATGATCAGGCTGGTGAAATACAGGGCTTCGACGTTCGGCTTGCCGATACGCGAAGTCAGTACGTCCTGAATTTCCTTCAGGCCGTCCGCCAGCATTTGTTCCTTGCCGGCGCGGGTTGTGATGTGTTCGTAGGACACACCGCCGTACAGCAGGATCAGGTTGTTGCGAATCAGCGGGGTGTGGTCTTTAACCGCATCGATCACGTCCTGATCGCGGGTCATGACCTCCATCTCGATCTGCATGAAATGCTGATCGCCAACGGCGTCACGAAAGTTGACCACCATGGCGGGATGCAAGCCGGTATACAGCTCAGGAGCACCGTCTTTCACCGGCTTCTCCTCGATTTCCGCGACTTCCTCGGTCGTCGCGGCGTCGTCAGCCGGTGCCAACATATTCTGCACGACAGGGCCAGCGAACAGGCCCACGGCGAGCAACGCCACGGCGCCACCGCCTATCATGAGTTTTTTTACCAGTCCGCCGCCTGCGGCGGGCGCTTCAGCCTCTGGAAGGTCATCAGCGGTCGGTGTATCTGTCTCTGCCATCTCAAGCTCCAGTAGTTCTTCACGAACACTGATGCAAGGCTTATGCCAGATCCGATACGATCTATTTTTATTATATTTTTCAAGCTATTACAGTACCGCTGTAACAGGCTTGTGGCGGCATTACGTCGGAATTTTGGCGTATCGGCGGTTCCACACGACGCCCGTCCAGACCGCCGTCAGAATTCCGACGCGTTCAGACGAAGGTATCTACCAGGTTATTGCTGACTCTCACGGTGGGCATTACCAGCCCGTCGTCGTCATCGGCATCAGCGAGCAACTGATCGTGACTGCCCAGACGATCGTCGCCATGACCGGAGCCATCCTGCTCATGCCGGACCCCATCTCCGTTCACATCAGCGTTGCTCAGGTTGAGGCCCTCACCGCTGAACAGCTCGCGCAAACGCGGCAGGGCCTGTTCGATGGCTTCCCGGGTAACCGCATGTTGTGCCGTGAATGTCACCTGGGCCTGGTTTTCTTCCATTGTTATTTTGATTCGGATCGGGCCGAGTTCTGCAGGGTTCAGCCGTATTTCGGCGCTATCGAGCTTCTGCCCGGCCATCCAGGTCACCCGTTCGCCCAGCGCATCGCCCCAGCGTGCATCCGTGACTGGCAGATTAATGGCCGCAGCCGCGACCGGCACCGCCGGTGCCGGGCTGCCCGGACCGGTGACCGGTGCGGCCATGGCCTGAATTCGTGGCAGCGCTTCGTGCGATTCAAGCCGGATGTCCTTGCCACCGGACAACAGCTCCGCAAACTCCTTGCCTGTAACCGCCGCGATATCGGCAGTCGCGGCTGCTGTCATTGCCGGCTGCAGCGAATCACGCAGCAGCGCCGAAGGCTCGGCAGCGGCGGGAGGCGCAGCAGCCAGTAACGGCTGTGCCTCATTGCTGCGACCGTTAACCACGGCAGTGCCCGTTGCGCTCATCGTCAGACCGGGAAAGGCGGAATACGCCCGTCCGTTACTGGCTGAGCGGGTCTCCGCCGTGCCATCACCTTTAGTGTCAGCAAGGCCCAGTCCGCGAGCGGCAACCGGTGCTGTCAGCGCTGGTGCGGGGTTAACTTCTGTTGCTTCCGCGATGACTTCTGCCGCCGGGTTCAACGGCGGCAACATGAGCTGCAATGCAGCCAGTTCGGCATCCATTGCCGTTTCGGCGGACTGTTCGACTCCGACCGGATCGGTCGTTACCGGTGCTTCCACACTCGTTTCGATCTGCGGCAAGCCGCCTTGCAACAGGTCATCTGGAGCCTCTGGCAACGCTTGCACAGCGCTCACAACAGCGTCGCTGTTGCTACCTTCGCTGCTCGCCGCCGGCAATTCGCTGGTACTGTCAGCTCCCCAAAGCGGCAACTCTTTGCCGCCTGCCGGAAGCAACTCGCCGCTCGTTGTTGTGCCCGTCCCTTTCGGCGGCACCGCGGCAGTCAGCATCTCGGCAAACCCGCGGGTGGGCAATGCGGCGGCGTCCTTGCTCTGCAAGCCTTGCTTTGTCGAGGTGCCGGTGAATGGCAGTCGAGGATCTGATTGAGTTAATTCGGGTAACGGCAGCATGCAAAGTCCTTATTGCTAAGCGCGGGCGACGAGCCCAACGGCTTCCTTACTGTATGGGGAGCAAGTTCCATGCCAGTCATCGTGACGTTCGGGAAAAAAGGTGGGCACGCGTGGGCAGGTCGTCCTGAGCCTTCTGGTCCTGCCGCTCACCTTCGCGTACGGCATCGCTTCGGTAGCGATCCACGACCCGCTGCAGGGATTCCATTTTCTGGCGTTTCAGCATCCAGCGTTTGCGGTGCGCATCCCGGTTTTGTTTGCTGTTCAGCACCAGCTCCTGTTGTGCGCGAACGGCTTCGTCAAGCCGTTGCAAAAAATTTTGGTAATCAGCCCATTGCACACTGCTGATCGTGCCCTGCCCGCCATTGGGTCTGCGATTGGCGTACTCGCGGCGATAGTCCTGCAGTTCGCGCAACCGTTGCTCGTTGTCACTAAGAAGGCGCTGTGCCTCGCCCATGGCCCGGCAAAAGGTGCGTTCTTCGTTCTCGGCGATATGCTGAACACGTTGAATGCGGTCGGCCTTTTCTTTCATGTCACGCTGCCTCGCCCTGCTTGTTCAATGCCGGTGCCAACAACTTGCGCAGCTGCATCAGGCTGTCAGCAAAGCTCACTGCCCCTTTGTGCTCCTGGCGCAAGAAGTCCAGCATCGCCGGCCATAACGCGACAGCCTCATCAACCCGGGGGTCGGAGCCGCGCTGGTAGGCACCGACCGCGATCAGGTCTTTGTGTTCCTGATAAGTCGCGTAGATCTGCCTGAAGCGGCTAATCAGCGCCTGCTGCTCGCCGCCGGTAATGTTGGACAACGCGCGGCTGACCGAGGCCTCGACGTCCACGGCCGGATACAGCCCCGCTTCCGCCAGTTTTCTGGAGAGGACGATATGCCCGTCAAGGATGGCCCGCGATGCGTCCACAATCGGGTCGTTCTGATCATCACCTTCGGCCAATACGGTATAGATGGCGGTGATAGATCCGCCCCCGTCTGCACCGTTGCCGGCACGTTCGACCAGCTGCGGCAACTTGGCAAATACCGAGGGTGGGTAACCTTTCGTCGCGGGCGGTTCACCGATTGCCAGCGCGATTTCACGCTGCGCCTGGGCGAAGCGCGTTAAGGAATCCATAAGCAGCAGTACGTTTTTGCCCTGGTCGCGAAAGTGTTCGGCGATAGCCGCCGACAACCAGGCGCCGTGCATACGCATTAACGGCGTATCGTCTGCGGGCGTCGCAACCACCACGGCTTTGTGCATCGTTTCGCTGCCGAGTGTCAGGTCGATGAACTCTTTCACCTCTCGGCCACGTTCACCGATCAGACCCACCACCACCACGTCGGCGTTGGTATTGCGCGTCATCATGCTGAGCAACATGCTCTTGCCGACGCCCGAACCGGCAAACAGGCCCATTCGCTGGCCTCGCCCGATCGTCAACAGCGAATTGATAGAGCGCACGCCAACGTCCAGTGGTTCACGAATTGGCTGACGCGCCAGGGGATTAATCGGCTTTCCTACCAGCGGCACACTGTGTCTGCGCTCGATCGGTTTGCCGCCGTCAAGCGGACGACCACGTCCGTCCAGAACCCGGCCCAGCAAATCGTCGCCGACAGTGACTTCGGGCACGCCGGGAATCGGCACCACCCGCGCGTTTGGAACAATGCCGCGCATCTCACCCTGCGGCATAAGGAACAAGCGGTCTCCAGAGAAGCCCACCACTTCAGTTTCCACACGGCGGCCGTCTTCGACGACCACGTCGCAGCGACCACCTACAGCGGCAAAACACCCTTCCGCTTCCATCGCCATGCCCACTGTGCGCCGCAATCGTCCTTCGACCACCAGCTTCGGCGCTTCTTTTTTGGCCCGCTCGACATAGCGCGCCAAGCCGCGCGCACGCTGTTCACTGCGGTCGGGCGACGGAATGGCCGGCGCGGTCATGAGTGTCGCTCATTGCCCGCAATGGACGCGATTAATGCGTTCAGCCGGGTTTCATTCTGCGCATCGACCTGCGAAGCCTCGGTGCTTACCTGGCAACCGCCACGTGCAATCAGGGGGTCTTCAACAATCGTCCATGCTCGTTCGTTGTCGCCACTGGATAACGATTCGCGCACGAGAATGGCATCGTCAGGGTGCAGATGTACTTTGATATCGCGACAGGCTACGGGCAACAAACGAATCGCTTCCCGAACAACCCCAATGACGTGGCTCGGATCGCTCTTCAGCTCGCGCCGAAACAACTGCCGGACTGCACTCATGGCCAGCTCCATCAGTTGTTGCTCGACCACCTCATCGAGTTCGTCCAGAGGTCGGGCTTGTGCATTCAACAATGCATCAAGGCGTACGACCCGCTCCGCCACTTCCTTCTCACCTGCTTTAAGGCCTTCGGCAAAGCCTTCCTTGAACGCTTCTTCGTGCGCCTGTTCCTGCAGTTCCTGCAATCGACTGGCTGTCGGATAACCCTGCCCCGATGAGCCATCAATCGCCGGGACCTGCCAGCGTTCTGCAGCGGGTGAATCAGACATACTCTTCACCACCCTGGCCGAGATCGAGGTCGCCAGCGTCTGCCATGCGACGTGCAATAT
The DNA here is from genome assembly GCF_055809415.1 of Woeseia sp. D3-10. Lineage (NCBI taxonomy): Bacteria > Pseudomonadati > Pseudomonadota > Gammaproteobacteria > Woeseiales > Woeseiaceae > Woeseia > Woeseia sp. D3-10. Next base: position 228,456 of record NZ_JBVVTW010000007.1, read on the forward strand.
CCAGAATCTCTTTCTGAGCGACTTCCACTTCGCTCAGCTTGATCGGTCCGCGTGCTTCCATGTCTTCGGACAACAACGCTGCGGCACGCTTCGACATGTTGCGCAGTATTTTGTCGCGTATCGCCGGGTCGCAGCCTTTCAGCGCCACAACCAGCAGATCGTTCGACACTTCGCGCAACAACGACTGAATGCCGCGGTCATCAACATTCAGCAACGTGTCGAACACGAACATCATTTCCTGAATACGGTTGGACAGATCTTCGTTGCGTTCCTTGATCTTCTCCAGGATCTCTTCGCCCTTGGCGGAGCCCAGTGAATTAATAATGTTGGCAGCCACTTTGTCACCGCCAACTTTCTCGCTGCCGGATGACTTCTTGTTGGTAGACTTGTTGGCAATCAGATTTTCGATTTCTGCGAGTGCACTTTGCTGCACATCACTCAGGCGCGCGATGCGAATCAGCACTTCCGTACGTAGCTCTTCCGGCAGCAGGCCGATGACCTCCGCAGCCTGCTCACTGTCCAGGTAGGCAATGATGATCGCAACGATCTGCGGGTGTTCTCCATCGACAATTTCTGCCACATCCTTGGAGCTCATCCACTTTAGTTCATCAAGTCCGCGCGCATCCTGGCCGATCATTATGCGGTCAATGAAGGCGTTGGCTTTGCCTGCACCGAACGCGCCGGTCAGCACTTTGCGAACGTAATCCTCGGTCCCAACGCCGAATGCAGTCTGTTCTTCAACTTCGGTGATGAAGCGATCCAGCACCACATTTGCCTGGTCTCGTGAAATATTCGTCAGGGACGCCATCGCGGTACCGATGCTTTGCACTTCACGCGGGCCCATGTACTTGAGCACTTCCGCTGCGTCGGCTTCGCCGAGCGTCATCAACAACAGAGCAGCGCGTTCCGTGCCTTTCAGTTCCTGCACATCACTCATCGGTACTTACCCACTTTCTGACTACTTGTGCGACACGCGCCGGGTCTGCACCCGTTATGTTGCGGGCCGCTGAAATTTTGTCGTCAAAACTGGGCGCCGGCAGACTGCCTACCGTGCTGCCCGCGGGCATCAGTTCTGCACCGACGCCGCCGGCATAAGCCGCGCCACCGCCGTTTCCGCCGGCCAGCAATTTGCCCAGCAACGGCCGAACCAGACCGAAGCCCAGAGCCAGAACCAGCAGTGCGCCGAGGACCTGTTTCAAGGTGCCCTGCATGGCCGGGTTCTCCCAGAACGGCGGCTCTTCAATTTCGTCGAGCGCGGGTGCACTGCGGAACGCGGCATTGACAACAACCACTGTATCGCCGCGCGCTTCATCGAAGCCCACGGCTTCTTTAACCAGGGTCGTGAATCGCTCGATGTCTTCCGGAGTGAACGCTTGCGGTTCTCCTCCTTCTTCGAGCGGGCTGTCGTCGACCAGTACCGCGACAGACAGTCGTTGTATTGTGCCGCTTTGGGGCCGCACATGACTGATCGTTCGGTCCACTTCGAAATTGCGGGTACTGCTGCGCGACGAATTCGTTGCGTCTTGCGTTTGAACCGCACTCGTTTCAGGTGTGTCGGCCGCCGTTTCCGGAGGCTGGTTACTCAGAGCGCCCGGAATTCCTTCCGCCGCGCTGCCGCCGCCACTCCGACGTTCTTCGCTAACCTGCTCACTGCGCAACGCTGTACTGGCCGGGTCGTATGTTTCGCGGGTTTCTTCCGTGACCGTGAAATCGAGACTCGCCACGACCTGTGCACGTATGCGCCCGGGGCCAACGAGCGGTGTCAACAAATCCTGAATCCGCCGTGTGTAAATATCCTCAAGGCGTTGTGCGTGTTTGAACTGGTTAACGGCTTGTGCGTCTCCCCATTGATCGCCAGCCGAACTCAACATGCGACCGTACTGATCGATCAGCGTCACGTTCTTGGCGGTCAGGTTTGGAACACTGGATGCCACCAGGTTCACGATTGCTGACGCCTGATCTGCTTCAAGTGCGCCACCAGCGCCGAGCTGCAGCAGCACCGAAGCGCTGGCACTCTTCTGGTCACGCAGGAATGCCGTTTGTTTTGGCAAGGCGAGATGTACGCGCGCTTCGCGTACTGCGCCAAGGCTGGTGATTGTGCGTGCCAGCTCCGCTTCGAGGGCGTGCTGGTAACGGGCGTTCTCCATGAACTGGCTAACACCGAAACTCGACTGATCCTGGAGCAGGTTCATGCCGCCGCCACTGCTTTGTGCGAGCCCCTGACCGGCCACCTGCATTCTGGCATCGTGCAGATTTGCATCCGGCACCATGATGCTGCCGTTCTCGCTCATCTTGTAGTCGATCTCGGCGCCTTGCAGAACCTCGATAACCTGCGCGGCTTCTGTCGCGTCAAGATTGCCGTAGAGCTGCGAGTAGCTCGGTGTTTGCGACCACAGAAAAATCGCGAACCCCGCCGCTACGGCCGCAGCCACGCCCACGAGCAGCATGACCTGGCGCACCGCCGGAATCTGTATGACGCCACCGAGATTAATCTGGCTCACCGGCATTCCCGATGACTGAACTATTGCTGAATTTTCCATGTGCTTCGTTTACGTCCTTAAACGGGCATGTTCATAATTTCCTGATACGCATTAACAAGCTTGTTGCGTACTTCGGTCATTGCGCGGAACGACAAATCCGCTTTCTGCGAGGCAATCATTACTTCGGCGAGGCTCGAGTCAGTCGCGCCAGTCTCAAACGCCTGCTTCATTCCAGCGGAAGCCTGCTGGGTACTGTTCACTTCGGTAATCGCGTTCTTCAGCAAATCGCCGAAGCCGGTGCCAGCCGCCGGCTGTGCCGACTGCGGACCATGCAGTTCCGACTGCATGGCACGAATCTGGCTGAGCAATTGTTGTGGGCTGATTTCGCTCATCGGTGGATCCTCATCCGTACAGCGTTGATTGTTGATTGGCGTCGGTATCGACACCTTCGTCGCGCATACGCGCAAGTTTGTAGCGCAGCGTTCGTGGGCTTATGCCCAGCGCTTTCGCTGCGGCCGATCGTTTACCGTGGTGTGCACCCAGCGCACTGCGGATACGTTCGTATTCGTGTTGTTTGACTTCGTCCTGCAAATTGGCTGCAGCAGGTAGCGCGGCTGGCAGCGGCGCTGCATCGCATTCTTCGAAGGCGAGGTCTGTTGCCCTAACCGTTGCACCACTGAGCATGATGAGGCTGCGTTGCACGAGGTTGTCCAGCTCGCGAACATTACCGGGCCAATCGTGACTCAATAAGCGGGCAATGGCGCACTCGGCCAGGAGAGGCCGCGGCCCACTGGCATTGTGATGGCGTGCGATAGCCAGTTCCGTCAGCGGCAGGATGTCACCACTGCGTTCGCGCAACGGCGGAATTCGCAGTGGAAAGACGTTCAATCGGTAGTAAAGGTCCTCGCGGAACGCGCCATCGCTGACGCATTGCCGAAGGTTGCGGTTGGTGGTGGCGAGCACACGAACGTCGAGTGCTATCGTCGTGCGACCCGCCAGGCGTTCAACTTCGCGCTCCTGAATGACGCGCAGCAGTTTGGCCTGCAGGGACAAATCCATCTCGCTGATTTCGTCCAGCAACAAAGTGCCACCTTCGGCCTGTTCGAATTTGCCGGGATGCGCCGACGTTGCTCCCGTGAATGCGCCTTTCTCGTAACCAAACAGGACCGCTTCCAGCATGTTTTCCGGAATGGCCGCGCAGTTAATGGCTACAAACGGCTTGTCACGTCGCAGTGAGCGGTCGTGTATGAAGCGGGCGAACACTTCTTTACCGCAACCGGATTCACCACTGATGGTCACCGTCGCATCGCTGCGAGCAACTCTCTCGGCGATACGCAGCAGTTCGATGGTCTTGGCATCGCCGGCAATGGGTTGACTGTCAGCGACATCAACGTGCATGTAGCGATCAACCACGGCGATCAGTTCATCGGCTGCAAACGGTTTGACGAGATAGTCTGATGCGCCATCGCGCATGACATCAACCGCGTTTTCGATCGTGCCGTAGGCCGTCATCAAGACAGCAGGCATGGCCGGGTGTTGCCGACGGATTTCGCTGAGCAACTGATGGCCACTCATCGGCTCCATTTGAATGTCGCTGACCACAAGCCCTACTCGCTCGCGGTCCAGTATGTTCAAAGCTTCGGCACCACTGCCCGCGGACAACACCGGGTAGCGACCGCTGGCCAGGGTATCGGATAAGGCAACGCGTAAATTCGCGTCATCTTCAACAATCAGTACGGCAGCATCATGCATGGCAGAAGCCCCGCTCGGGTGCGCGTAGCGACGCGGGTATTGCGGCTGCCGGCAAGCACAACGAAACAGTGGTGCCCGCGCTGCTGGATTCGAGTACGACCTCCCCTTGATGGGCGTCGACAACTGAGCGAACCACGGCAAGGCCCAGGCCTGTGCCTTGTGGCCGGGTGGTAAAGAACGGTTCGAATACTCTCGCGAGTTCCTCATCAGGAATTCCGCAACCGTTATCAGACACTGTCAGGCAGATACGATCTGCATCCCGCCAAGCACCGAGATCGACCCGGCCTACATCGCCACAAGCGATCAATGCATTGTCCAGTAGATTCAGTAGCGCGCCTTTCAGTGCGCCACGATTGCCCGCTATGCGGAGATTGCTATCGGCGACATTGACGGCAACACGTGATGAGGCGCCCATCGGCACCGAGCCGGTTTCAGCGACATCGGCGAGGAGCAACGCGACGTCAATGCCTTCATCGTCGTGATTCGGACCCGATGCAAACTGCAGCATATCGTCGACCATTCGATCGAGTTCCCGCAGTCTCGCCACCACCTTGCCTCCAGGACTGGCATCGGAACTATCACCAGGCGACATTTGCGAGGCATACAACAAGGCTGATGCCAAAGGCGTGCGAATCTGGTGGGCCAGTCGCGCCGTCATTTCACCGATGGCAGACAAGCGCTGTTGGCGGGCCAGCATTTCGGTCATTCGTCGGGTTTCTGACACATCAGTTAGCAACAGGATTTCGCCAAGATCACGACCCAGCCGCCGGCGTTGCATGCTCAGCACCCGACCATCGTGTAATTGCAGCTCACCGTCCGCGTTGTCGACGGGAGCGAATTCGCGTTTCGCGACTTCAGACCAGGGTCGGCCGAGCAACGGCTGATTCAGCAACGTGGCCGCTACTGCATTGCATTCGCTGATGATGCCGCGGCAGTCGAGAACGACGACTGCGCCGGGCAGTGCTTCCAGCGTATTCGCAAGCTGTTCGCCGAGACGCTCTTTCGCCAGCAACTCGCGGTGCCGGGCCGATTGCGATTCGTCGAGACGCGCCGTCAGACTGGCAACCCGCTGTTGCAGTTCACGGTACGAACTCTCGAGCAGTGCTGACTGCTCGTTGAACGCATTGAACGCTGACTCTAGCGTTGCGGCATTTGTGGCGCTGGCGATCACTGACGAACTCCGATATTCCTCTTCCTGCCCTATCAAAGCAAGATATGTGCCAAGGTGTCTTTACTTGAAAAACAATAACTTACGAACGATTCATGACGGCTTCCGGCGTCGGAAATCTGACACCTGGCGGACTACTGACGAACTCCTGAGACTTCACCCGTGCGTAACGAAGACCGTAATGCGCGCGCTGGCGCATCCGGCCGTTGCCGGCTCGCGGTGCATGTGCAAAGGATTGGAGTGGCTACCGCACGGACGCGCAGTAGCCCCATAAAAGGCGGTGGTGACCGCGTTTCAGGCGATGCCGTACTTGTTGATCTTTTCCAGCAGTGTCGTGCGCTGCATCTGCAAACGACGCGCCGCTTTGGCGACAACACCCTCCGAGGCTTCCAGCGCCTGCACGATGAGATCACGCTCAACATCCTGCAAGTACTGCTTCAGATTGGCAGTGGTTGCGCTGCCGACTGCCGATAATTCCGGCGATTGGCCGGCATCGGCTGTTGCTGATTCGGTGGTTTGGTACTTGTGCGGCAAATCAGCGAGGTCTATCTCGCCTTCCGGAAACATGATCGCCAGGCGCTCGACCAGATTGCTCAGTTCACGAATATTGCCCGGCCACGGGTAGCGCGCCAGGGCGGCAATCGCAGCAGGTGTCAGCCGTAAGCTGCTGTCTGAGCCCGGCACGTGCTGCATCAGTAACTCGTCCAGCAATGCGGGCAAGTCTGCCGCACGCTTGCACAATGGCGGCATCTCAATCGGGAATACATTCAGGCGATAAAAAAGATCTTCGCGGAACGTGCCATCGGCAACCATAGCCGGCAGATCGCGATGCGTAGCGGCTATGATTCGCACGTTGCATTGCTGAGTCGCGTTGCTACCTACCCGTTCAAAAGTACGTTCCTGCAATACGCGCAGAAGTTTCACCTGCATTGGCAAACTCATGTCGCCGATTTCATCCAGAAACAGTGTTCCGCCTTCCGCCAGCTCGAAACGGCCAACCCGGGTGCTGACAGCACCGGTAAACGCGCCTTTTTCGTGGCCAAACAGCTCACTTTCCAGCAAATCGGCCGGTATGGCACCGCAATTGATCGGCACAAACGGCCGTGCTGCGCGCTCGGAAAGGTCGTGGATGGTTCTTGCAACCAGCTCTTTGCCGGTCCCCGATTCGCCGGTGACCAGTACGTTCGTATCAAAGTCTGCGACCTGCTCGATCATCTTGCGGACCTTGCGAATCGTGGACGAACTGCCGGTCAGCCGTTGGCGCTGCTCGCGACCGTCGTAGCGCTCTGCCCGCCGCAACAGCTGTTGCAATTGTGCGCGACGAATCGGCAATTCGAGTGGCCAAGCGTGCTTTTTCTGAAGATTGCTGTCGCGTACCTTGGAGGCCAGCAACACTGGCATGTTCGGTCGTGCATTTAGCAAGTCGCTAACTGCCGTCTCTAGCTCACCACCAACGATAGTATCGCCGAGCATCAAGGCTATGCCGCTATCGAGGTCTAATTCCTGCAGGGCTTTCGGATTGGCGGCGATCAGGGGCTCGTAGTTCAAGAAGCGCAAGCGATGACTGAGTTCTGCCGCACGATCAATGTTCTCGTCCATGACGAGTACTCGGGCCTGACTGGTATTGCTGTTGGTCATCGTGCCTTTCCGAAACGCTCAGCTGCCGGGTGGCAACTGCAGTGGAGAAAAGCATAGTCGCCACCAGCCCTTTACGAACGTGACCGGACTCACAAATAATCAAGATATTGTCAAATTTTTGGCGGTATCTGGTTCTTTCGACCGGAAATTTGTCAAGCGCTGGATTTTTGACGCTACCCCTGCACTTTTTTGCGTACAGGTGGTTACAAACCCAACTATTGTCAAATCGGCCGAATGAGATTCAGCGGTGGGCCCGGTAAATATCGGTGGCTTTGCGGCCCCTCTGCAGTTTTGCGAGATCACCGGCCAGTTCGAGTCGGGCACTCTTGGCCAAAGCCAGCAAGCGGTCCGTGGATTTCTGCGCGGCCCGCAGCGCCGCATTGCGGTCCGAACCGGTCATGCCATCAAGCAAGGCATTGCGTTCCGTCATTAGCGTCTCGACTTCCTCCCAATGGCTGCCGGCCGCCAACACTTCAATGCGCCGGTGTAAATCTGCCAGTGCTGCAAGCGTCATCGGAGGATTCTTGGAAACGGCCATCAGTCTGTCGTCGGTTCCGGCTTACGCCAGTCCGGCCGCCATCGGTTGTTCGGCGATTTCATCGCCAATCGCGTCCCAGGCTTCTTTCACCTGACGCATCAAGCCAGCCACTTCCTGCAAAATCTGGTCGTCGTTCTTCAGGTTAGCTTCAAGAAGGCGGCGAGACATGTAATCGTACAGCGCGTCGAAGTTGCCACTTAAGTCCGAATCCACTTTGTGGTTCAGGCTGGCTTGCAGCCCACTGATGATGCCAATGGCATCACCAATGTGCCGGCCTTTTTCGTTGATGGCATTGCGTTCCAGATGACCGCGGGCAATGGCAATCTTCGCCAGCGTCCGCTCCATCATCAGCTGTACCAAGCGATAGGGTGACGCTCCTTCCACGGCCTGCCTTGTACCCACCTGCCGGTATTCACGCATCGCTGCCATCCCGCTGTTCTGCATCATGTCGTCGTCCCTGATTTCTTATTTGTTGCCAGACCCGCCAACGCTTGGCAATGCAGCCAGTTGCTGGGTCAGGAAGTTACTGGTGTTAGTGAGTTGACCAACCAATGCATCAAGCGCATTGAACTGGCGTAATAACCTAGTTTCGAGTGCCTGCAAGCGTTCGTTCAAACTATCACGCTGCTCACTGAATTGTTCAATCGTGGTATTGAGTCCATCTGTGCGGGTCGTCAAGGGACCCTCGTCGTCGAGAAAACCTTCGACGCGATCAAAGAGGCGTACCGCGAAACCGTTCTCGCTGGCGAACAAGCGTCCCACGTTTTCGAAGTCATCGGCCAGTACCGCATCTAGGTCAGCCGAATCGACACTCATGGTGCCGTCCAGTCCAATCTCGATACCAATCTCACTCAAAGTGTTGAAGGTTGCGTCAAGATCGCCAATGCTGGTACTCATCTCCCGACGCAACTGGTCTCGCACGCCGCGCAAGGACGAATCGCCAAGCAAGGGTCCCGCTATTTCTCGCTCGGCATCAAAAGAAGACAGTTGATCGAACGTCGCCACAAGTTGATTGTAGCTCTCAACAAATTCGTTCACTCGCAACTTGACCGCTGCAGTGTTGTTCTCAACCGTCAGGGTTTCCGTACTTCCGGCATTGCTTTCATGGACATCGATGGTAACGCCATCGATGGCGCCGGTAATGCTGTTGCTGCTGCTGGTTACATCCAGGCCATCGATGCGAATTAACGCGTCCTGCGCCGCGATGCTTTCGGTCAATGAATTCAAACCGTTCAGCGGGTCGTACTCCAGGGCCGCAAGCCCACCGTCACCACCGCTCTGAGTAACCGTGATTGAGTTTGCCGCGCCTGAGTCTTCAGCGCTGAGTATCAGGTAGCTACCTGCTGCTGCGTTGACGATGGTCGCCGCTACGCCACTATTATTGCTCGCTGCGTTGATTGCATCACGAATGCCGGAAAGCGTGTTGTTCTCTTCGTCAATTTCAATGCTGAATGCTGTACCACCGACGTCCAGTTGCAAGGTGCCAGTGCCGACAACCGCATCGGCATCAACGAATGCACCTGATTGCAGTTTTTGAGCTGAGGCAGTGTTGACGACCTCGACGGCGTAACGTGCGGGTACGGCATTACTGTTAACACTGACCGAGAAAATCTCGTCGTTGCCTGACCTGGCCTGTCGATTAAGAAAACTGTCCAGGGTGCGCATGCCATCAAGCTTGTCACGGAACTCTGACAGCGATGACTTGAGAGTGCCAAAAGCGCTAAGCCGTGCCTGTGCCTTGGCTTCGCCACTGGCGATGCGCCGCTCGGCAGGCTGACCTTCCGCGGCAACCAACTGGCTCACCAGGCTGCTGACGTCCAGTCCCGAACCGATACCTGTGGAAATAATGCTGGCCATAATTGCGGTTTCTGCTTCTCGTTGTGCGTGGATGGGTGCTGCAAACCGCAGCGCTACCGCTAATCAATACAAGTTCCGTGCCAAGCGAACCGTCCGACGAGAATGCGTTGGTCTCAGACCACGTCGTCGTAAAGTCTTACCGTCAGCGCGCCGTTCTCCTCGCGTGTCGGCGAAACCTTCTCCGGCGGTATTTGCCGGATAATCTCCCCGGTTTCCCGGTCCAGAACCTGAATCACGGAGTGTCCGCTATCCAGATTGACTTCGAACCTTAGATCCCGACCTATCGATTGAGTCGCCAAATTCAGCTTCTCAACTACGGCCTCAATGTCCACTTGTTCCGGTTCAACCGGCAAGAGCTTGCCGTCCACCGGGACCGGCTTGCCGCTTTGCTCAGTCGTACTCGACGCCGCCGGTCGCACCTGAATTCGGTGCACACCGGTGCCGGAAATCGAATTGGCTGCTGATTCCGACATGACTGACTCCTGAAATAACCGGTAAGGCAGCATCCCTGCCGCCTTACCGATTCAAGCTACTTTCTGCGTGCTTACTGCAGCAGACTCAACGCTAACTGCGGCTGAGCATTGGCCTGAGCCAATACCGAGACGCCAGCCTGTTGCAGAATCTGCGCCTTCGTCAGCGCGGCGGTTTCTGCAGCAAAGTCAGCATCCTGAATACGACCACGTGAGGCCGACAGGTTTTCGCTGACGGTTTGCAGGTTGACAATGGTTGACTCGAAACGGTTCTGGATAGCACCCAGGTTGCCGCGCAAGCCGTTCACTGCGGTCAGAGCCGAGTCAACACGAGCAATAGCGAAGTTAGCGCCTGCTACTGTGTCAACGCCCATGCCAGCCAACGTCGTTGCAGTTGCAGCGGTTTCATCAGCTGTCACTTCAGCGTCCAGGCCAAGCGTGTTGGCGCCTGCTGCGACGGTTTCAGTAATCGTTATAGCTTCGCCGTTCTGCGACAAGATCTGCAGTTCGCCATCACCGTTAACAAAGGCCGCAACGCCAGTGACGTTACCTTCGTTAATAGCGGCAGCTGCCTGCTGTGCTGTGCTTCCGGCCGCAACGACAACGGAACCATAAAGATCAGCGTCCGTGCCATCACCAAATGTGACCGTAATGTCATCGGTAGTAGCCGACGTGTCAAAGTCGGTTCCTGCCACTGTGTTAACCGTACCCATAGCTGACGCTGTTACGTCAGTAGTCAGGCTTACAGAGATCGTGTCACCAACGTTAGCGCCAACCTGGAAGGTTGCCGTGCCGAAGGAACCGTCAAGGACTTTTACGCCGTTGAAGTTCGTTTGTTTTGCAATACGATCGATCTCAGCGATACGCTCAGTTACTTCAGCGTTCAGTGCTTCGCGATCCGATGCAGAGTTGGTAGCGTTGACCGACTGTACTGCCAGCTCACGAATGCGCTGCAGGTTGTTGGTCAGCTCGCCCAATGCCGATTCGGTCGTCTGCGCCAGGGAAATGCCGTCACTTGCGTTACGAGCAGCCTGGTCAAGACCACGGATCTGCGTGGTGAAACGCTCGGAAATTGCCAGTCCTGCAGCATCATCCTTTGCGCTGTTAATACGCAGGCCGGTAGACAGTCTTTCAAGCGACTGATTCAGCAAGCCTTGCGAACGATTCAAATTACGTTGTGCATTTAGCGAAGCAACGTTTGTATTGATCGACTGTGCCATGTCATTAACTCCTGATTAATAATCCCGGCGTCCGTAGCAGCCGGTCTGATTCGCACGGCTCGCGAACTTGTTTCGCTACCGCCTTACGGGGAGGTTATCGGTATGGCTCGGAAAAACTTTAAGCAGATTCAGTACAATTTTTGAAAATGAGACCGGCGTTGCGCCGGCATTTGCAGAAGAATCTTTAGCGACTATTTGTCGAACTGTGACGTGTATCACGAAAGTTGAATCAACCACCTTCGTTATCGGAAAATCCGGCTCTAGAGGAAATTAAACAGCGACAGACCTTGCGTTCGAATGAACGATTGCTGCGCGGCTTCAAGTGTTGTCGCTTGAATACTCAGCCTCGAAATAGCTTCGGCGTAGTCGAGCTCCTCGATCCCGGATATTGTGGTCTCGAGAGTCAGCCTAAACGATGCATTGCTATCGACCTGACTCTCAATAGCACTCAGACGGGTACCGACCTGAGTACGTACCGTCAGAATATTGTCGATAGCCTGATCGATATTCTGTAAGGCACCGTTCACGCCGTTGTGCAATCCAGCGCGTTCGGCATCATCACTCACCGGTCGCTCCAGGATGTTCGCAAGGTTCAATACATTGCTGAACATATCGACATTCCGGCTCGGCTCGATGTTGAACTCGTCGCCGGCAGCCGGCGCGCCATCAATAGTGAAACGTATACCACTGAACGCTATTGAATCGCCTGGCGCAAAACTATTGCTGCTGACAACCGCACCACCGCTATCGACAACGTCATAGCTGTCGCTTGCCGTGAAGCGGACCGTATAACTGTCACGGTCGTATTGACTTGGGTCTATGACACTGTTGACAGAAACAACGCCAGTGCCCGTGTTGCCGGTAGCTGCGCTGCTGCTGAAGGTGCCATTGCCGTCTTTGATCTGGAAGAAGATAGCAGCACCGGAATCACCGTCAGGAATCTGCCGGTCTGCGCCAATCTGTATCAGCCGCTGGCCCTGATCGCCGGCGTAAGAAAATGCATCGCCCTGCTGGCTGACAGGCGCCGTGCTGTCGCGGTTGCCCGCGAACAGGTAGCGACCCGAGCCGTCTCGTTGATTGGCGATCTGCACCAGTTGATCGACCCGCTCCCGCAGTTCAGCGGCAATCAAGCTGCGCGACTGCGGCGATTGCGTATCGTTGTTGCCTTGAATGGCGAGCTCGCGAATTCGTTGCAATGCATCGTTGACGCTGACGAGCGCGGTCTCTTCGTAGTTCAGCCGGTTTTGAGCGACCTCGCCGTTGCGATCAAACTGATCAAGGCGTGACAGTGACTCCCGCATTTCCACCGTTCGCGCCGCGGCGATCGGATCATCAGCGGGAGACAGGAGGCGAAGCCCTGTCGAAAGTTGTTGTTGCGTACGGTCAATGGCCGACTGCAATTGCTGCATCATCGACAGAGCGCTCAGATGTGAACCGCTGGTCGAAATTCGCATATCTTATCTCCGCGTCGCGCTGATCAGGGTGTCGAACATGCTGTTGGCCACGCTGACCACGTGTGCCATAGCCTGATAGGCCTGCTGGTATTTCAGCAGGTTCGCGGCCTCTTCATCGAGGTTCACACCGGACTTTGCAAGCTGGCTGGCTTCAGCGTTGGCCAGTACGACGCTCTGCGCGTCAAAATTCATTTGTACCTGACGGGTAGCGCTACCGATTTGACCAATGAGCTGGCCATAGCTGTCGTTAATGCTGGTCGTACCGCCATTAAGAATGCCCTGGGCCTGAACGTTGGCAAGCAACAAGCCGTTGCGATTGTCGCCACTCGCGCCGCTGTTAGCCTCCAGCGTAAATTCGTCGCCCGCTTGTGGCACGCCACTGATTGCAAACTGGGAGCCGTTAACGATGATCGGCTCACCGCTAACGTAGGCGAACGAACCTGCGCCGTTCACACTGTAAGTTGCAGGCCCGGTGAACTGAATCACCGCTGTATCCAGCAATGCCGGATCGTCACGATCCACTACGTCGGTCGCCGAAATGCTGCCGGTGCCGGTATTGCTCAGACTGGCCAGCGTGCGGGTAGGGCCCGCCATCGCGATCTGCTGTGCATCGTCCATCGTGCGTGTAATGGTCTCGGCGCCGTTCATCGATGACTTGATCATGATCCTGTCACCAGCCGCCGGCGCACCGCCCGCAACGATGCTGATACCGTCCGCCACGAGCGGGTCTCCAACCGTGCCGGTTCCGGTCATGCTGACTGCAGCGCCGGTATCGGCACGCATCATGGAATAAGCGGCACCGTCGTACGTCAGGATGTAATCGTCGCCAGTCACAGCGCCAAGGTCGGTAATAGTCGCCTCTGCTGTACCGCTACCAGTGTTGCGGTTGGAGTAAGTAACACCGGGGTCACCGATGCCAAAGAAATCGCCGCCCATATTGCCGTACAGGTCCATACCTGCTGCGTTTTGCTCATTGAAGGTCACTGCTACTGCCTGGGCTGTTAGGCCCAGTGACTGCCGTGCCGGGTCCAGCATCTGATTGCGGAATTCAAGCAGTCCGCCCAACTGACCACCAGTCAGGCGGTTGTCCATCACTGCTGTTCCAGAGGGCGTTTGGTACGCAACCTCAAGACGCGTTGGATCGAACTCGCTGCCCTGGGTGGTCAGCTGGCGCGCTTCACTGCCGACCACGAGCGTTTGCCCGTTGCCGATAAAGATATTCATGGAACCGTCTGATTGTTGCACGCTGTCAACGGGAACCAGCGCCGCCAAATCACGGACCAGCAGATTACGCTGATCGAGCAAGTCGTTGGGTGGCTGGCCATTCGCCGCCTGACCCAGCGTTATTCGGTCATTCAGATCAGCGATGGACGTAGACAGCTGATTGATGTCGGTCACCGCCGCGGACAAGCGCTGACTGATTTCCGAATCAAGATCGGCAAACTGGCGGTCCATTTCCGAGAAACGCAGCACCAGGCTGTCGGCCTCGCCCAGCAATGCCGCACGGGTTGGCAATGACGAAGGGTCGTTGGCAATGTCCTGCACGGAATTGAAAAATGACTGCAACTGGTTATTAAGCCCGGAGCTCGGATCCGCAATCAGCGTATCGAGGCGGCTGGCAAGATCATTCAGGGCTTCGAAGCGCGCATGGCTGGTCGTGCTGGTTTGCAGCTGGCCGCCAATTATTTCGTCGTAAACTCGTTGAATGGAACTGATCTGGGTACCGGAACCAATATAGCCGTTGTACACGCCCTGCCCCGGGCGCGCGGAAAACTCCGTGACCTGACGGCTGTATCCCGGCGTATTGGCATTGGCGATGTTGTGACCGGTCGTTTCCAGCGCACGCTGAAACGCGATCATTCCCGTTAAACTCGTTGACAATATATTCGGCATAGCGATTCCCTGGGCCGTTAGTCCACACTGGCCATAGTGCCCGCCGAGGTTATCGGCCGACTCGAGTCAATCTTTAGCGCACTGAGCGCGCCCTGCATTGTGTCGCTGCTCAGCACCCGCGATATTTTTTCTGCGTAACGCGGGTCAGTCGCGTACCCCGCTTCCTGCAATGCACCGGCGAATCCGGCTACGTTGCCGCCCTGACCGATGGCCTGGTCATAGCGACCACGGGTCAGCAAGAAGTCTGCGTAGTCATCAAATGCCGCGCCAACATTGGGATAGGAACGGAAGCGCTCAACTCGTCGTTGCGCAACGCCATCTTCGTATTCGACCGTCGAGCGGGCTACGCTGTCACCCTGCCAGTCGGATCCAGCCTTGATACCGAACAGGTTGTAGCTGCTGCTGCCATTGGCGTCCTGCATAACATGGGCGCCCCAGCCTGTTTCCAGTGCGGCCTGCGCAACGATCGCCCGCGGTTCAACGCCCAGTGCGGCTCCGGCGCGCTCTGCGTGCGACCACACATCTTTAACGAACGATTGCGGCTCTGACCAGTCTGGCAACTCCGCCACTTCGCCGTCCTTCCGGCGACTGGCCGGCAGCGTGAAGGTTTCCCGGCTCATCGGCACCTGACCGACTTCACCACCCATTTGCCTGACCAGCATGTCCGCCAGTCCAATACCGCGACCGTTAGCCATTTCCAGAGATAATTGTTGATCGAACATGTCCTGGTACATGTCCATTTGTTCGCTGCCAAACATCGGTTCGGCCAGCTTGGCACCGCGCATATTCTTGAGCATCGACTGCACGAACAATGCTTCGAACTGTGACGCAACCTCACGCAGCGCCGCCGATTCCTGGCGGTCCGCGCTGGCTTTCAAGGTTGTGAATTGTCCGAAGTCGGTGATCGAGGCAGTCATCGAAAAAACTCAGATAACAACCAGCTCGGCACGCAATGCGCCGGCCTGCTTAAGCGCCTCAAGTATCGCCACCAGGTCACCCGGTGCCGCGCCCACACGATTAACAGTGCGCACAATCTCATCGAGACTCGTACCCGGCGCGAACAGGAACATGCTCGAATCCTCTTCTGTAATCTGCACTTGCGAACTCGGTACAACCACCGTCTGACCGGCATCCGAGAATGCGGCTTGTGGCTGGCTGACTAAAGGCTGTTCGCTGATGGTTACTACCAGCGAGCCGTGCGAAACGGCTGCTGGCGATACTTGTACGTGCGCGCCGATAACAACGGTTCCGGTTCTGGAATTAATAATGACCTTGGCGGAACCCTGCCCCGGATCCACTTCAAGGTTTTCGAGGTAAGCGAGAAACGACGTGCGCTGATTAGCATCCGTCGGCGCACGCACACTGACCGAAACCGGATCAAGTGCTTCTGCTGTTCCAGCGCCGATCGTCTCATTGATGAGCGAGGCCAAACGGTGCGAGGTGGTGAAATCCGGCGTGTGCAGGTTCAACAGAATCGCGTCGCTCGCGTGAAAATCGCTGGGAACCGTACGTTCAACAGTGGCTCCGTTCGGAATTCGCCCGGCGCTCGGAATATTGACGGTTACGCTGGAGCCATCGTTACCGCTGGCACCGAAACCGCCGACAATCAGGTTGCCTTGCGCAATCGCGTAAACGTTGCCATCAGCACCACGTAACGGCGCCATCAGCAAACTGCCGCCACGCAAACTCTTCGCGTTACCAATGGACGACACAGTGATATCAATGGTCTGGCCCGGCTTCACGAACGGAGGTAAGTCGGCGTGGATAGTGACCGCCGCGACGTTTTTCAATTGCAGGCTGGTCCCTTCGGGTACCGTGATACCGAACTGCGTGAGCATGTTCTTGATGCTTTGTACCGTGAAGGGTGTCTGGCTGGTCTGATCACCAGTGCCGTTCAGGCCCACGACCAGGCCGTAGCCCGCCAGTTGGTTACTACGCACGCCAGCGACGGCTGCAAGATCTTTGATTCTGTCGGCCAGTGCTGGTTGCACAAGGATCGCAATCACCAGTAAGGCCGTAGCTGCGCGGGATAGTATGTTCTTGTTATTCATAATACGGCGCCTAGAACGGTGTCAGTACGGAATGAAAGAAACGCGAGAACGGACCCATTTTGTTGGCCGCCGCGAGAACTCCCTTACTGCTGTATGAAATATGGGCATCGGCAACCTTTGCCGACGGTATGGAGTTGTCCGGTTCGATATCGTAGGCGCGGATGATGCCGGACAGACGAATGAATTCATTGCCCTGGTTCAGCAGGACGCGTTTTTCACCGCGGATACGCAGGTTGCCGTTCGCATAACGCTCGACAACTGTCACCGTGACATTGCCTTGCAAACTGTTGCTTTGATTGCTCGACCCTGCTCCCTCGAAACCCTGCTCACCAGCCAGCGCGCCGTCGAAGATCGCGATGCCGTCGCGGGTTACCGGGCGACCCAGGAAGGTCGGTGTGCTCAGTTCGGTTTCGGTGGATTTCGATGTCCGCGTGTTGGACTGCAATGAGGCATTGGTACTTTCCAGTAAACGCACGGTCAGAATATCGCCAACCCGGCCGGCCCGCAGGTCCTCAAACAGCCGTGTTGCGCCGCCTTGCTGATAAATGGCACCACTGGTCGCGGGAGCCAGCTCCGGCATAACTGGTATGGGCGGCTCGTAGGGATCACGCATGGCATCGATGCGAGCACAGCCCGTCGCCGCCATCGCGATCACTGCGATGCCGGCGCCGCGACGTATCTGTTCAAGAAATTTACGCTTCATTGCTGATTCCTGTTTACAGGTTGTTGTTCAGGTACTGCATCATTTGATCGTTGGTCGAAATTGCTTTCGAGTTCATTTCGTACGCGCGTTGCGTCTCGATCATGCTGACGAGTTCAGATACGACGTTAACGTTCGAACCCTCGAGAGAGCCCTGCAGCAACTTGCCAAAGCCGTCCAGGCCGGGTGTACCGGTTTGCGGCGTACCACTGGAAGCGGTCTCGAGGAACAGGTTTTCGCCGATAGGCTGCAAGCCAGTCGCATTGATAAAGTCGACGGTCTCCAGCGTGCCGACCTGCGCCGGTATGGGTTGGCCTGCCAGCTTGACGCTGACAATGCCATCGCCACCAATCGTTATGCTTTGCGCGCCATCGGGAATAACGATGCTCGGCTGCACGCGGTAACCACTGGCCGTTACCATTTCACCTTCTGCATTCCGCTGAAACGTGCCGTCACGGGTATAGGCCAGATTGCCATCAGGCGTCAGTATCTGGAAAAAGCCGCGGCCATTGATCGCCACGTCCAGTGCGTTCTCTGTTTGCAACAGATTGCCCTGCGTGTGCAGTTTCTCGGTTGCAACCACTCGTACGCCGGTACCGATATTCATACCGGTCGGCAACGTCGTGTCCTGCGAAGACTGGCCACCCGCCTGGCGCACGTTTTGGTAAAGCAAATCTTCGAACACTGCCCGGTCCTGCTTGAAGCCGGTGGTGTTCACGTTCGCAAGGTTGTTGGAAACCACGGACATGCGCGTCTGTTGCGCATCCATTCCGGTTTTGGCAATCCACAAGGCCTGATTCATATCGTTCTCCGTTTCCTGTATCCGGACTTAGCCAACACGCATCAGTTGCGCGGCTGAGTCAGCGTTTTCTTTCGCCGTCTTCATGGCGTTTACCTGCATTTCATACTGCCGGGACAGCTCGATCATATTCACGAGTGTCATCGCCACGTTCACGTTGCTTTGTTCCAATGCACCAGCCGTCAGCGTTATGCTTGAGTCGGCATCGGCGGTTTCGCCGTCCGGCAAGTGCAACAATCCATCGTTGCCTTTGCTCAATTGCTTGATGTCCGGATTGACCATTTTTATTCGATCGACAATAACCAGCGCTTCAGGCCCCTGCCCCAGCGGCTGCACGGAGACCGTACCGTCCGCCCCGATGGTCAGGCTGGAATTCGGTGGCACCGCTACAGGGCCGCCATCACCCAGGATCAGGTGTCCTGCCCCGTTTGACAGCAAGCCGCCGGAGTTAACCCGCAAGTCGCCAGCCCTGGTATAGGCTTCCGACCCATCCGGAGCTTGCACTACGAAAAAACCCTGGCCTTGTATCGAAACATCCAGATCACGACCGGTGTTCACTAACGGTCCCTGTGCGAAATCTGTACCGTACGAGTCGACGACGGCATTCACGCGCGACTCGGCTCCCGGACCTTCGATAGCGATCGATGAAAAGGCATGCAGATCGGCCCGAAAACCGCTGGTCGAGATATTGGCCAGATTGTTGCTGTTGATGGCCTGTGCGTATTCCGTCTGTTTCGCACCGGTCATCGCCAGATAAACCATTTCGTCCATGTGCCTGCTCCCTTAGGTCCGGTTACCGTCAGTCGTACTAGCGGATGTTAATGACGGTTTGGGTAACGGTGTCAGCAGTCGAAATCATCTGGGCATTCGCCTGGAAGTTTCGCTGCGCCGTTATCATCTGCACGAGCTGCGCGGTCAGGTCCACGTTCGATGCCTCGAGAGCACCGGACTGAATATTGCCGAACGATGCAGTACCGGCTTCACCAAGCAGTGCATCACCAGAGGCAAAAGACTGCCCCCAGTTTGTGTCCCCGAGTTGCTGCAAGCCCTGCGGGTTTACAAAGTTGGCCAATGCCAGCTTGCCCAGCGACGTGGACTGTCCGTTGGTGAAGCGGGCGAAAACCACACCCTCTGCATCAACGCTGACGCCCGTAAGTCGGCCCGTTGTGTAGCCATCCTGTGAAAGCGAGTTCACACCGAAATTGCTGCCGAACTGGGTGGCCGTTGAGAAATTGAGGTCCATGGCAATGTCCGCAGCGCCCGTAGAAGGCGTGTAGGCGGCGAGCGTCATATTGCCGGTTGCTGGCGTATTGAGACTGCCATCGTTGTTGAACGTGATCTGCGTAGATCCCGCAACTGCAGCACCGTCTATCTCCACCTGGGTGTTCCAGGTGTTCGGTGCCGCGTCCTTAACGAAGTAGACGGTTGCGGTGTGCGCGGCGCCAAGTGAGTCGTAAATGGTTACGGACGTGGTGTGGTTAAAACTGGCCGGGTCCGCAGGATCAAAAACCGGGTTGGTCGGGGCCGTCGCGTTGGCGGGCAAGTTCAAGCCGAAGTTTGAGACTGTCGTAGCCGCCGGTGGGTTCGCGCCGGTTGTCAATTGCAAATCCGTCGGTGTACCGGTATTGAACAAGCCGTCACCTGCGAACGGGTACGACTGCAAGCGCGCACCCTGCGCGTTGGTTACGTAACCCTGATTGTCGACACCGAAAGCACCGGCACGAGTGTAAGTGCGTGCGCCGTTGTCACTGAGTACGAAAAAGCCTTCGCCGCCAATTGCCAGATCGAGGGCGTTGTCAGTGAAGTCGATATTGCCTTGCGTAAACTGCTGCGCGACCGACGAAAGGCGCACGCCGCTTCCAGAGGCACTGGAACCAACACTTTGAGTACCGACGGCAAAGACCTCGGCAAACTGAGCGCGTGATTCTTTGAAACCGTTGGTGTTTACGTTGGCGACGTTATTGGCTGTAACTTCCAAATCTGCCGATGCAGCGTTCAATCCGCTAAGAGCTATCGCAAATGGCATGGTGTATCTCCTGAGTGAATTCCGTTTCGAATTTGTTTAGTTAATCTGGCGTACACGAGCGAGCGACATCTGCTCACCGCTGGCCAGATTCAGTGTTAGTCCCGAGCCGCCGCGGCCCAGCGATACGCTGGCGACATCCGCTTCTATCAAGGTCGGCACGCTTTCAATTTCATTGCCGTACTGGACGCGCGCTGCAATTTCGTACTGCCCGTCTGCGACGATCTCACCGCTGTCATTCCGGCCATCCCAGTTAAAACGGGAGACTCCGGATGGTTGTGCACCGATATCAAAGCGCCGCACGAGCTGACCGCTGGCATCCGTGATTTCAATTTGCACGTTGCTGACACTGGAAGGCAGCTCAACGGCGCCGGTTACGCTGCCACCGTTGCTGACCGTGCCTATATCTGATTCAGCCAAAACGGTTCGGCCTACCAGGCCCGCCGCCTGCAACGCCTGATCTGACTGAATAGATGACTGCAAACCGGAGAACGCACCGTTCAATTCATCGATACCGCTGACGGTGCCGAACTGAGCGAGCTGCCCGAGGAAGTCGCCATTGTCCATCGGCTCAAAAGGATCCTGGTTGCGAAACTGGGCCATCATCAGGGTCATGAAGGCTTCCTGACCCAATTCGGTTCGCGCCGAGTTGTCGGCGGACGGCTGACCTATTCCAAGACTGTCGAACGCGTTTATTTCATTCATAGTTGTCATTCATCCTTGAGTGCTAGCCCTGACGGCCAAGCGCCAGCGTCTGCAACAACAGATCGCGGGTTGTATTGATCATTTCAACGTTGTTCTGGTAGGAACGGGAGGCCGACATCATGTTGACCATCTCCTCCACTGTGCTGACATTACTGACGTAGACGTTGCCGTCCGCATCCGCGTCGGGATGATCCGGCCGGTATTGCACGTTCAGCGGCGCCGTGCTTTCAGTAACTCCGGTCAGGCGAACTCCGCTCACACCTGTTTGCGCCACCAACGCGTCATTAAAGGTTGCGAATACGGGCTGCTTCGCTCGGTACACTTTTTCGGGGTCGCCACTCACGCTGCCGGCGTTAGCCAGGTTGCTCGCGGTAACGTTCAGGCGTACCGACTGCGCGTTCATGGCACTGCCGGCAACATCGAATACTTTAAACAGTGACATCAGTCACCTCCTTTGATCGCGTATCGCAGACCTGAAATTGCACCGTTCAGAAACGTCAGGCTGGCGCGGTATTGCACGGCGTTCTCAGCAAACGCGGCTTGTTCAACGTCTGTTTCGACGGTGTTGCCGTCGAGTGTTGGCTGAGTCGGTACGCGAAACTTCAGTTCGGCACCTGTAGATGTAAAACCGACGCCCTGGTTATGCAGCACGCTCGTGGTCTTCATCGGCAACGCGCCGCCCGGGCCGCCCTGTGCGCGTTTGAGCGCCGAGGCAAAATCCAGATCGCGGGCCTTGTAGTTCGGCGTATCAGCGTTGGCAATGTTCGACGACAGCACTTCGTTGCGCTGTGCGCGCACTCGTAAAGCGTGTTCGTGTGTGGCAAATGCCTGAATTTTCATGATCCGTATTCCCGAAGGCTCCAATACTTGCTGCAAATAGCTATGCAACTGCCATGCCAACCCGGGGAAACCGAGCAATCGCAATTCTTCGCTAAAGTTTCGCGTGCGGCTGCCGACATGGAATCGATCGTCCAGGCGGCAAAGCCTTGCCGCAAAAGCGGCAAGGACTGGTTCAATCGGCCGCGAAATCACCGCCACAGGCACTGGCATGCCTCTTGCATTGGCCTATAGACAAGAAATATTCGCCTGCAAACGGATCTGCTCCGTTGTTAGGTGAACCAATGAAATCAAGAGGAACTGCAACGCCAATGGCCAAAGGCTGCCGAAAATTCGTCGAACTTTTGACGCCGCATAGCGGCTGCCGTCGTGTAACTGACGTTATGCGGCTGACACGCCTGTGCTGGATTTTGTGCCTGACACCGTTTGCCGTTGCGGCAGAACAGAACGAGGGCTTGCAGACCCTCGCCGACATCGAACAGGCCGCGGAAGCCTTTCTTGCCGCGCGCACGACCGGCGGCACCGCCAGCGCAGTAGCGCTCGACCAGCGCTTGCGACTCGCCGACTGTGAGGAACCGTTGCAAGCTTACCTGCGCGACGGCGCAAAAATCCGACAGCGCACTATAGTAGGAGTCCGCTGCACAGGTCCGCAGCCGTGGAAAGTGTATGTGCCGGTGAATATCGTCGTAACCGAAACGGTACTGGTGCTCACGAACAACCTGCCGCGCGGTCACGCACTGACAGCCGCCGATCTGAAGCGTGAAAAGCGCGACGTCTCCCGATTGCCGGGCGGCTACCTCGCCTCGGTCGAAGAAGCCGTCGGGCACAGGCTGAAACAATCGCTGCGGGCCGGGAATATCGTGACGCCGGCCGCTTTGCAGGTTGAACTGCTGATTCGCCGCGGTCAGACCGTAACCCTGAACGCGGCTACCGACGCCATCAATATCCGGATGACCGGCAAGGCCCTGATGGATGGCGCGTTAAATCAAAGAATACGGGTCGAGAACATGAGTTCCGGCCGGGTGGTCGAAGGCCTTGTGCGCTCGGCCGAACGGGTTGAGGTGTTGGTCCAGTGACGCGATCACGGGCTGGCGAGCGGAGTTTTTTTTATTTATGTCTGCAAAAGCTAAAGTTGCGCGGCCAATGGCCGATAACGGGCTTGAGCAGCAATGATTGTTGAGGGTTGGGATTATGTCTAACACGATAAAACCGGTGGATCCAAACATGCTGACGAAAATTTCGGACAAAGTAGGTAGCGCCAGGGACGCCTCGTCGACCGGTGATTCCCGCCGTGCCGAAGAGCATCGCCAGGCACCAGACAGTAAAGTAAGTCGCGACACTGTTGAATTGACCAGTGGCGCTAAATTACTGGAAAGGCTGGATAAAACGCTTGCCTCCTTGCCAGATATTGATGCTTCCCGGGTTGAAGCGGTCAAAACGGCCATCGCCAATGGCGACTACGAAATCGACGCGAGCAAGATCGCTGATGCGTTGATTCGCAGTGAACGCGAGTTTGGAGCCTGATCGTGATGCCGTCATCTGCGACCCAACTTGAGAACATTATCGAAGGCGGTATCGACGGTACCAGCCGCCTAGTGGCAATACTCGGTCGCGAACGTGCTGCTCTTGAAGCTCAGGATGCTAGCCTGTTGCTGGAACTTGCGACAGAAAAGAAAGGCTGCCTGGACGAACTCGAAGCGCTTGAAACCCAGCGCACGGCTCTATTGAGGCAGCGCAACTTCAACAACGATAACGCCGGTATGCAGAACTTGCTGGCAGGTACCCGGAGCGCCGACGGCTGGCAGCGATATCTTGACCTCGCGGCCCGCTGCCAGGCAGAAAACCAGACCAATGGCGCGATCATCCGGCTGCGTCATCAACAGATTTCCGCAGCGTTGGCCGTTGTTTCCGGCGAGCGCCAATCCACTTACGGCCCATCCGGTAACCGTCCAGCCGCCCAGTCACGGGCGCTGGCACAAGCCTGACGCGCCACGCAGACCAGGACAGCGCCCATGTTGATCATCAGCCGCAAAGACGCCGAATCCATCGTGATTCGACCGTCCGATGACGTGGACCCGCAAACGACCCTCGCCGACCTGTTCCAGAACGGTCCTATTGAAATTACCGTTTTCTCTGCCGGTGGAAACCGGGTCAAAATGGGCGTTCAGGCGCCCAGCCAGCTCAGTATCTGGCGAAAAGACGCACAAGACGGCGTCGCCGCGTAACCGCGCTCTCTGGTAAAACAATTTACCTCTCTGTTTTTGCTAGCTTTTTTCCCTGAAACTATGCGTCGCCAGATTTTGTTGCGACGCACCAAAAGTTCTTGACAGCCTGTCGCTGAAGCCTTATTGTGCGTTGCAACATTGGTGCACTGCACAATTATTTACCCAGGGACAACAACCATGAACCAGCCTATCGAACAGTCGATGGACCGCATTTCAAACGCCGCTGAGAGTGGCCTGCATTCGCTCGTAAGTGGCGCCCGTCAGCGCAGCAAGCGCGCCGCGCAAAGCATCACCGCTGGCAAGAAACCATTAAAGACACTGACCGGTCTTGGCCTTAAGTTGTCAGCGGTTTCTCACCAGACGACCGACCGCATTCTGAAACAACAAACCACGCTGGCCGCCAATCAGCTCGACATGATCGCCATGCGCCTCGAAAGCGCTGCCGATGCCAGTTGCCTGCGTGATCTGGTCAAGAAGCAGATTCGCCTGACGCCAGAACAATTGTCGCGACTCGGCCGGGATACTAAAGCATCGTTCGGCATCGTAATGAACGCTGGCAGCGAAGCTCGTGAGGTCATGACGGACACGATCAAATCGTTTCGCAAGCCCGCGAAAGCGACAAAGTCACCGACCCGCAAAGCCGCTAAATCGGCAAAAGCAACCGTCGCGAAGGCCAGCAAATCGGTCAAGAAGACCAGCAAGAAGGTTGTAAAGAAGACCGCCAGAAAAACCGCAACAGCGGCCAACAAGGTCGCCAGCGCAAGCTGACTGGCGACGCCTGCATTGTGACGCGCCGGAGACGAATGATCTGGCACGTTGAACGCGTACCCAAGGCGTTCAACCCGAACCGCCTGCCGCTCCCCCGGCGCAGGCGGTTTTTTTTTGCCGCTGGTGCTACGCCAGCCTCGGGACGCCGTTCCGCTGCCGCAGACCGCCCTCTCCTGTTTCACGAACGTGAAACAAGGGGGACTATCGAGTCTCGCTCTGTATAATCCAAACGCAATTACTGCGCGAGTCATCCGGCCTCTTGGCCGTTTTGCCCGTCTGGCTATGTAGATCGGACCATTTACGATAAAGAGAATGAGAATGACAACAAGGCTTGCGGCACTTGAAGACTGGGTAAACTCGGTTGCGAGTTTAACGAAACCGGACCAAATTCATTGGTGCGACGGTAGCGATCCCGAGAATCAACGACTCACTGAGGAAATGCTGGCCAGTGGCGTGCTTTCCGAACTGGATTCGGCCACTTACCCGAATTGCTACCTGCACCTGTCGGACCCTTCGGACGTTGCGCGGGTCGAACACCTGACCTTTGTGTGCACGCCCGAACGTGACGATGCCGGCCCCAATAATCACTGGATGGCGCCGGCCGACGCGCACAACAAAATCGATGCCTTGTTTGACGGCGCCATGCGTGGCCGCACCCTGTACGTGATTCCTTACTGTATGGGCCCCATCGACTCGCCTTATGCCCGCCTCGGCGTTGAGATTACTGACAGCCCGTACGTGGTTGCCAACATGCGCATCATGACCCGGATGGGCCAGTCGGCGCTGGAACGTATTGAGCGTGAAGGCAGCTTCGTGAAAGGACTGCATTCCACCGGTGACCTCAACCCCGAGAAGCGCTTTATCATGCACTTCCCTGAAGAGCTGACGATCAAGAGCATCGGCTCCGGCTATGGCGGTAACGCCTTGCTCGGCAAGAAATGTCACGCGTTGCGGATAGCCAGCTATCAGGCACGCCAGGAGGGCTGGCTGGCAGAGCACATGCTGATCGTCGGCGTCGAGAATCCGCAAGGTGAAACCAGTTATATCGCCTGCGCATTCCCGTCAGCTTGCGGCAAGACGAATCTCGCCATGCTGATTCCGCCCGAGTCACATCCTGGCTGGAAAATCTGGACTCTTGGCGACGATATCGCCTGGCTGCATCTCGACGACGACGGCCAGCTGCGGGCCATTAATCCGGAGTCCGGCTATTTCGGCGTGGTTCCGGGTACCAACGCGAAGACCAACAAGAACGCGTACGACATGATTCAAAGCGACACTATATTTACCAATGTCGCGACTACGGCGGATAACCAGCCGTGGTGGGAAGATAAAAAAGAAGGCGAGCCGGCAACGGATTGGCACGGCAAACCGTACATTGCCGGCGAAGGCGCCGCTGCTCACCCAAACTCGCGCTTCACGGTGTCGGCAACGAAGAACCCGAGTTACTCGTCACTCGCAGAAGCGCCAAATGGCGTGCCCCTGTCAGCGATCGTGTTTGGCGGCCGCCGAAAAGAACTCGCGCCGCTGGTTTACGAAGCACGCGACTGGCGGCACGGTGTCCTGGTCGGCGCGGGTGTTGCTTCGGAAACAACGGCCGCCGCCACCGGCGCGGTTGGCGTCGTGCGCCGCGACCCGATGGCGATGAAACCGTTCTGCGGCTACAACTTCGCTGACTACTGGGCTCATTGGCTGTCGTTTGCCGATCGCTCAACGAACCTGCCGCGCGTGTTTCACGTCAACTGGTTCCGCCAGGACGAGAACGGGCGCTTTCTCTGGCCCGGTTTCGGCGACAACCTGCGGGTACTGCGCTGGATAATTGACCGATGCGAACAACGTGTTGACGCGACTGAAACACCGATTGGCTACCTGCCCAAGCCAGACGACATCGACACCCGCGGGCTGGATATCAGCACAGGTGCGCTGCAATCACTCTTGTCGGTCAACGTCGGACAGTGGCGCGAAGAAATGGCGGCAGTGGGCGAATATCTGGAGAGCTACGGCGAGAGATTGCCAGCCGCACTGAAAGAAGAGCATGCCAGAGTGACTGAGGCGTTGGCCAAGAGCGCCTGAGGCCGGTCAGGGTCTCGTTAACTCGTCGATAACGAGCGAACGCGGCCCTACTCTTCGCAAACGAAATGAATGGCCAGCGGTGTACCGGGTTTAGCGACCCGACCGAGCCCGATGATGCCCTCGCCGGTAATTTCGGTGCTGTCCCTTCGGACAAAGGTTTCTTCACCGTGCACGTTCTGCACGAACGTGCCGTTCGTGCTTTGGTCGACCAGCACGAACTTGCCCCGCCGCATTTCAACCTTCGCGTGTATACGTGAAATCAGGTTGCCTTTGACCACCAGATCATTGTCGTCGGCACGACCCATGTTGATGCTCTTGTGACGTTCATTGACCACGACAGTGGCATCGCGAAACGTCAGCGTGATCTTATTGGCCTTGCGGGTCTTATCGTTCCACTCGATGGTGGGCAACATGCTGGTTGCCTCTTCAGGCTGCCAGACCAGCTCGTACAGCGCGACTTCGTCTATGCGTCCGCGCACGGTGGCTACGTCAATCTGACGGGTTTGCGCGCGCCATTCTTCGGTCATTTGTTCGACGGAAATGCCGGAAATGACGATTTGTCGCGCTTTCGCCTGTGACGTCATGCGATTGGCCGTGTGGACGGCGGCACCGAAAATATCGTTGTGTTCGCGAACGACCGGTCCGAAATGACACCCTATGCGAATAGAGACAGGGATACTGCCGTCGCCACCCATCTCGTTGCCACTGATGCGCGTTTGCATCTGCGTCGCGGCGGCCATCGCTGCGTCGATCGTCGGAAAAGTCGACATCACTTCGTCGCCAATCGTTTTGATCACGGTGCCGTCGAACTGATGGGTCGCGTCCTTCATGACATCAAGGCAATGCGCAACTGTCTCACTCGCTTTTGTGTCGCCAAACTCGTCGTACAACTGTGTACTGCCTACGACGTCAGCAAACAATATAGCGACTTGCAGGTCCTTTCCCATCTAGTCTCTGCCCGTGGTCACGTCAGCGAGCCGCAACGCGGCTGGCGCCAAACTTCGAACGATATACGAGAATCGTATACAAGTCTTTATAACTTCTACTATTTTTCCGCAACGATATAAGCGATCCAGGCCAGATCGGCCTCACCGCGAGCGTCCGGAGTGAAGATGCCGTTGCCCTCGCCGTCTTCATCCTCGCCTTCCCAATACACGGTCGCCGTCGCAAAACCCGCCTCGAGCAACATGTCGCGAATCTCTGGCGCGGAATACAAACGCCACTCATAGGTAAAGGCATTCTTGAGTTTCGAGCCGTCTTTAAACTTGAAATCTATCGCACAACGCATCCAGTTGGTCACCGGGTGGAATTCCGCCTGACGCCAAATATAGGTAAAACCGTGTTCCTTATGCTTCGTTTTCTCTTTGGTCTCTTCCTGCGCTTCCGGGCCGCCGAACATATCGACGAAAAACACGCCGTCCTCTTTCAGGCTGTCATAGGCGCGTCGAAAATAGCGCACCATGGTCGCCCGCTCCTGGAAGATAAAGTAGCTGAAATTAAACGCTGCCATGAGATCGACGGCCGGCGTCTCGGCCGTCATAACATCGGACTCGATCAGACTGACTCGTGCCTGATCAGCGGCGGGCAGCTTGCCTAGACGGTGTTCGCGGCCCCACTCGAGTACTGACGGCTCGATATCCACGCCAATGGCCTGATACTCCTCACCTTGCCTTACCCACTGGCAGGCCGCACTCGCAGTGCCGCAAAAATCTTCGCGGAACAAATGGGCAGTACGGCCACGAATATCCCGAAAGGTGTTTTGCATGAATTCGACTTCATGTTCGACATTCTGAACTGACAGTTCGTACAACTCGTGAATATCGGCTTCATCGGCCATCGTCGGCTTCTTGCTGGACATTAGGACATTCTTCCCGCTCATGGTGGTGAGGTAACTCCGCACTCGGTGATTCGAGCGGCCATTGTAACGGGGTAATGGCTAACAATCACCGCCAGAAAGCAAACAACGGTTACAACCATTGACCAAAAGCCTACTGTACCCATTGTGCTCAGGCGGCTAGCGCCGCGGGCATCTTCGCCAGCGCATCCTCCAAGACCTCAAATCCCGTGCCAGGCTGCCAGGCATGTTCGCTAAGATGTCGCCGCCAAGCGCGCGCACCAGGCTCGCCGGCAAACAGTCCCAGCAAGTGACGGCTGATATGCTTGAGATAGATACCCTCTGATAACGCCTCTTCGATGTACGGGCGCATGCTCATAATCACGTCCTGTCGGGTCTCGTCGCGATCGACGCCATAAACCACCCGGTCCAGCTCGCGAATAAACCACGGTGCGTGGTAGGCCTGGCGGCCGATCATGACCCCATCAACGTGCTGCAAATGTGCCAGTACCTGCCGGCTATCGCTAATCCCGCCGTTCAGTACGATTTGCAGGTCCGGCCTTGCCTCCTTCAAACGATAGACCCTTGGGTAATTCAAGGGCGGTACGCTGCGGTTCTCCTTGGGACTGAGTCCAGCCAGAACCGCGATACGAGCGTGGACAACAAAGGTGTCACAACCGGCATCGGCTACGGTATCGACGAACTCGCGTAAAAAGGCCTCGTTATCGTGATCGTCAATGCCGATCCGCGTCTTTACCGTTACCGGACAAGCCGTTGCCTTTTTCATCGCGCGCACGCAAGCCGCCACTCGCTGTGGATCAGCCATCAAACAGGCACCAAATTGTCCGTTCTGAACACGGTCAGAGGGACAGCCGACATTGATATTGATGGCGTCGTAGCCCGCCTCAGCACCCATGACGGCAGCGTCGGCCATTAACTCCGGCGAACTGCCGCCGAGCTGCAAGACCACCGGGTGCTCTGACGGATCAAACCGCAGGAGCCGCTCACTGTCACCGTGCTTGAGGGCCGCAGCGGTAACCATCTCGGTGTAGAGCAGGGTTTGTGCGCTTAACTGGCGCAAGAAAAACCGGCAATGGCGGTCCGTCCAGTCCATCATGGGTGCCACCGAGACGCGGGCACAAAGATCCTTATTCGCCATCCATTCCTTCCACGCGCGAGCGGTCATTTATCAGGGGCAATAACGCCCGCGCTTAATTATCTGTGCGGCCACAGTTCGCTGGCAGCGAACGACCGAAGGCCGAATTATGCCGCAATACGGCTGGCCTGCAGCAACTGCGGCCAGCCCGCCACGACCGACCACAGCCTTGACAGCGCAGCTCGCGCAACCGCGCGTTCCGCCCTGCAGTAAAACCAGTCAGCACTCTCGCAATCGTCCCCCGCTCGCTCCCGCTGCAGCGGTGCATGCGCACTGGCCGGACTTCGCTAGCCATCCTCCGGTACATCGCCACTGGCAATCGGCCGGACCGCGATCATTTCGGCTCGCCGTGAACTGGCAGACAACACCTCCAGCTGGCAACTCTTCCACGACACGCTGTCGCCGCGTACCGGCAAACGACCCAGAATTTCAGTAATGAGCCCACCGACGGTAGCGACGTTGTCATCGGGCTCCCATGGCAAACCAAACCTCGCGCAGATCTTCCGCAGCTCGACGGATCCGCGAACGTGCAAGGAACCGTCGTTTTGCTGCCAGGTATCATCAATGTGCTCGTCTGTCTCATCGAGAATCTCGCCAACCACTTCCTCAAGCACATCTTCCAGAGTGACGATACCTTCGACGCCGCCGTATTCGTCGACGACAATGGCCATGTGCATTCGTTCGTTCTGAAACGTTCGCAACAATCCGGTCAACGGCATGCTTTCCGGGACAACGACCGGCTCACGTACCAGCTCCGACCATGCCAGTGTTTCGTCGTCAAAATCGTGCATCCAGTGCAACAGGTCTTTGGCAACGACAATGCCCGCAACATCGTCAATGTCTTTGCCGGGCACGAACGGGTATCGGCTGTAACCCTTGTCTTTTATAACCGCCCGCGCTTCGGCGGCGGTCATTTCTCCCGACAGCTGCACGATTCCCTGGCGTGGCAGCATCACATCACTCGCCGTCATTTGCCGCAGGTGCGTTGCACCAACGATCATTTCTGCTGTTCGCGGTCCCACTGCACCTTCGTTACGGCCCATCGCCGCCAGCAAACGAATTTCTTCAACGGAAGTGACCGGTGCAGCTTTGCCGCGACGCAATGAGCGCGAGAACCGTTCACTGACGAACACGAAGGGATGCAGCACAACAGTCATGACCCGAATCATGTAGGCGACGGGAACCGAGAAAACCTTCGGGTAACTCACGCCCAGCGTTTTCGGAATGATCTCCGTCAACACCAGTACTGCAACCGTAAAGACAATAGTGAATATCCACAATGTGCTCTCGTCGAACACGCTCGCGTAGCTCGCACCAGCGACTGACGCACCGACCGTATGCGCGGCCGTATTCAGAATCAAAATTGCAGCGATCGGTACATCAATGTTGCGTTTGAACCCAGCCATCCACTGACCGGCACGCTTGTGCCGCGAGATCATCGCTTCCGACTGAGCCGGGCTGGTCGACAGCAGCACAGACTCGCAAAGTGAACATATGAAAGAAACGGTCAAGACAACCGTAATGGCCGTCAAAAAAATAAACATCGTGACTCCGGGTGAGTACAGCACTGAACAAACTTCCGCGGCGCCGCCCGAACGAATTCGTCAAGCAAGCTGCGGTATTCAAAACAGGCGACACTTGCTGATCAAATTAGCGATTTGCAGGCCGTCCGCCCGACCATCCTGCCAAATTCCTTTGATCGCGGCTATCGCAGACGAAGCAGCCGCAGGCCACCACGGGTGGGACAACAATGAGTTACAGTGCTGAGATCAGGGCCGGCGCGTCCCGTTCCGGAGGAACTCAAAGCACCGCAGGAGGCGTGGGTGGCGCACGCTCCGCAGGCGTAACGACGTTTCGGTAGCCAAGGCGAGATGAGGTACACGCGGTGCATTTACGCGTAAAACACTGCTTCTGTTCAAGCTGGTGACAGCCGGCAGCAATCAGGTACTGCGTGACAACAGGCTCACCGCTGCTCCCTCCCAGTCGCAGCAAGAAGGCGTTTCCGCCCCGGATACGCGCAAACGGTCTTGTCCGCGGCTCCGAGCGCGCGCGTGCCGCGCAGTCATCACAGGTCAGTCGATGGCTGAACTCTTGCGTGAAGATACCGCAGGGTATCCGGACTGCACCGACGCCCCTGACCGAATCGCCACTACTCCAACAATAGCAACGATCCGAGCAGGGGCGGCACCGCCCCCACGGAAGGTGGCAGAACGGTGCCGGTTACAACTGGAGACGATAGCTTGTCGATCTACCACGGCAACGGGCGTTGCAGCCGCAGCGACAAACCGATGACACGCAACTTATTCCACCGGATGCCCGTCAGCATCGACATAGACCAGTGGCGCCGGACCCATGCCGCGGATTTCGACGATGACCTCTTCATCTTTCGCACCGTCGAAGTGTGCGGCTTTCGCCGGGTGCTTCATGTAGCTGCCAGGTCCAAGCGGTATCGAATGTTCTTTGTCCCATACCGTACCTGTACCTGTATACCAGGTACCTTTAATCACGGTGACATAGCGCGTATTCGGATGAAAATGCGGCGCACTGAAAGTACCCGGCGCAAAGCGTGCGCGCATGATGTAATACCCTTCACTACGCGGATCTCCTTCGAGTATCGCCATATCGAGACCGGGCTCAAGCTCAGTCCACACCAGGTCGTCCGGGGTCAGTCGCACGAATTCGTCATCGCCCGCGTTCGCGACCCACGCTATGACCATTAACAACGAGGTAACAGTAAACGCTTTCATGTTTCGCTCCATGACCAGGCCTAGCGGAACCGGGCGTTGATGCCCAGCGTGAAGTTGCGGCCGTTGTAGTTCGAATTATCGAGATACGCATTGCTGCTACCGAAGGTGCGGCGGACGATCGCCTTAGTGCCATCATCGGTGATATCCGTTGCACGGAAGACCAGACGAATGCGGTCCGTTACGTCAAAGTTGGTGGTGAAGTCCAGCGAGTCGTAATCCTGCTCGTAAATGCTCTCCTGGAACTGCGAGAAGCCGAACAGGAACTTGTCCCGGTACGAATACGCCAGATTGGCTTCGAAGCGCTCACCCTGGTAGGTCACCGCTGCCGTCCCGATGGTCCCCGGGGCGTTGAAGAATTCGACATCATCCCGACCTTCCAGCCCGGAATCGGCACTGCTTTCCTGCATCGTCAGATTGATGTAGGTACCGAAACCACTCCAGAAACCTTCCAAGTCAGTGAACTGTCGAATGAAATTCAGCTCAAGACCGTAAACTTCGGCCGTCTTGCCGTTGTAGAACGTTTCGACGTCACCAATTTCGAGACCGGCCAGCCGCGGGTCGTTCTCAAAGCGCGAGGCGTCACCATCGCCTTCCGGCGCGTCATCGTTAAAGATGAAGCCATCGATAGTCTTGTAGAAAACATTCGCGGACAAAATGCCGATACCACCGTAGTAATACTCAACACCGAAATCAAAGTTCCAGGCCTGCGCCGTATCAAGGTTCGGGTTACCCAAGAATATATCTGCCGTACCGTCTTCGATCGCGATTTCCGTCGTGCCGGCAATGAACTGAAACTCCGGACGCGCCAGCGAAGCAAACGCCGCGCCGCGGAATATCAAATCGTCCGACGCGCGATAGTTAATTTGCAAACGCGGCAATACATCGGTGTAACTTGAGTCGGTCTTGATCGGCGTTAAGGTCTCGGTGCCGGCATCATCGTCTTCGATAAGCTCAAGATTCTTTACGGATACTTCGGTCTGTTCTACACGGACTCCGCCGATGATCTCCCACTTACCAATGTTTGCCTGCGCCATGATGTAGCCGGCGAGAATGTCCTCAGTGGCCGAATAGGTATCCGCGTCCAGAGGGATAGAGCCATCGTCAACGTATTCGTTCTCGAGTACGCCGTCGTCAACCAGGCCGAACCCTACGTTGCGCCAGTTACTCAACATACCCTCGTCTATCGCAAAGATTGAACTGTAAGGCGAACCGATATCAGCAAAATTGACATCGTTGCCGCGGAATCCGTCTTCCTCGAAGAACAGATCGCCGTCAGCCTCAAGCACGTTGGCTTCGAACAGTGAGCGCTTCGACTGCTGGTACTTGACGCCCATCTTCATGTATTCGAAAGCGCCGGAACCCGTCAGGTCACGCATCGCGTCAAACGTAAAGGCAGTCTTTTGGTCTTTCGCGCGGTCTTCATCAATATCGTTGCCACTCAACGACCAGCCGGCCGCGTTGGCAATGGCCGCCGAATCCGTCGGATTCAGCACTGGTGAGGGAAACTCGTTGTCCGAACGATCCCATAGTATCGTGCCGGCGCTCATGTCCTTTTCGAATGACAACTCGTAGTCGTTGGGTTCGTCGCGGATACCTTCCGAGTAACCCAGAGAATAGTCGAACCGCCACGGTCCGCGCTGTGTTTCGCCAAGCAAATTGTACGACTGGGAGCGAAACACCGATTCTTCATACTCACCGTAGATACGTGCCGTATAGCCGTCCTCGGGATTCAGCATGCCGCCCTGATACAGCTCGTCGTCATCACCTACGAAAAAGATGCCGCGATTCAGCTCGGTATCGTCAAGGCGGTTGAAGCTGCCTTTGAAGGTCAACAGCGTGTTGTCGGTGGCCTGCAAACTGATCGCGGTATTGATACCGACATTTTCACGATCGTTGTCGAAACGCAGCATGCCGAAATCGTAGACTTCAGGCGAATTGCCGGAGGCCAATGGATCGTCATCGTCCTGTTCGAGAACCGACACCCAGTCTTCGTCATTGAGCAAGCCGTAGCCGGCGGTGCTGCGATCGCTGTAAGCGGCCGACACCAGAATTCCCCAGCGGTCATCCGGACCAAAGACTGTTGCGAAAGTACCTGCAAGCTTGCCACCGAGATCGTCGCTGAAATCGTTGTAGAAACCTTCCGCATTCATATCAATGTACAGCTCGCGATAATCGAATGCGGTCGCACTGATCAGCTCGACTGAACCACCAATGCCATCACCATCGTGGTTCGGCAACAGAGTCTTGTTCACAATAACTTTGGACACAGCTTCGATCTGGATGACATCGAGCGCAACACGGCGATTGTCTTCTTCCTGTTGCGCGACGTTCATGCCGTTCAGCTTGAAGTTGTTGAGCCCGGAATCCAATCCGCGAATGGAAACGTAACGCCCGTCTCCCGCCTTCTCTTCGCGCTGAATGGATACACCAGGAACCCGTCGCATCGCCTCGGCGATATTGCGATCTGGAAACCGCCCGAGCTGATCCGACGAGATGACGTTGGAAATATTGTCATTGCTGCGCTGCTCGTTGAGTGCCGCCGCTTGGGCGCCTCGTACACCCGTGGTAATTACTTCGTCGAGAGTCA
This sequence comes from Woeseia sp. D3-10, assembly GCF_055809415.1. Classification (NCBI taxonomy): domain Bacteria; kingdom Pseudomonadati; phylum Pseudomonadota; class Gammaproteobacteria; order Woeseiales; family Woeseiaceae; genus Woeseia; species Woeseia sp. D3-10. The sequence continues at coordinate 263,428 of NZ_JBVVTW010000007.1, forward strand.
CAGGACCGATTTCAATCACCGTTAATGCGCTACCCCCGGCAACCACAGACACCTGCTCCACCTTCGACTCAAAACCTATATAGGAAAGTTCTACTGAGTAATTTCCTGCCGGCAGGTTGTTGAAACGAAAAGAACCGTCACTCGACGACGACGTTGTCGCTCCGGTTTCGCGTAATCGAATCATCACACCTGACAGGTAGTTTTGCGTACCGGGATTGACGACCCGGCCGTTGATTGTTCCTGAGCCCGGTTCCTGTGCATTCACAGGCACCGCAATCGAGACAATTGCAGATAACACGATGGCCAACCAGAACCGGGCGATGGACGCCGGCTGAAGTCGAGTGGACCGTCGAGAAGAAGTCGGAGTGATCGTTAAGGTCATGGCTGCATCCCTGATTTTGGGCTATGGGCTGGATTCCAAACTCCTCCGGATACTATACCGCCGCAGGTGAATTGCCAAGGAAAACTGATCGAATGTTCAGCGAATTTTTTGCCTGTCGAAAATGTTTAAAAAATCGCAATAGCCACGTAACATACTGTTAATAAAAGTACTGTAAGGCGTGCACCAACCGGCACGCGAACCCGACCGGGCCACCGACGGTGATCCGCTGTGAAAAAAATGGCACCCCGATCCGGTGCGATCCTGGCCACGCGACACCGTCCGGCGACAGTACGCCTGCTCTAGCTATCGGCCCGCAGGTACCACTCCACTTCCCTCGCCGAGAGCTCGCCGAGAAACGCATCAAACTCAAGTTGCTTGGTCGCCGCGTAGACTTTGCAATACTCCGCGCCAAGGTAGCCTGGCAGGATCACCGCCTCGCTGAGCGCCCGCAACGCGTCGGGCAGTCGCAATGGCAGACCCCCATCCGGCTTTTCGCAAGCATTCCCTGTTCGCGGCGTCGGTGGCTCGCTTCGGGATTCAAGGCCGTGATGCATCCCGGCAAGCAAAGCGGCGAGTGCAAGGTAGGGATTGGCATCAGCGCCCGGGACACGGTATTCGATTCGGCGATCTTCGAGTTTGCCTGCCGGCACTCGTAAGGCGACAGACCGATTGTTGTAACCCCACGTACGCGACATCGGTACGAACAGGCCCGGTTGAAAGCGCCGAAATGAGTTCAGGTTCGGCGCGAAAAATGCCATCCCTTCCGGCATGATATCCAGAACCCCGGCAACCGCATGTCGCAGCGCAGCGCCACCCTGCTCGCTGCCGTCATCGAAAATATTGTTCCCCGATTCGTCCAGCAAACTGACATGCCAATGCATGCCGCTTCCGGCCGTTGCCCTGTAGGGCTTGGCCATAAAAGTCGCACGCATGTCGTGCTTCACCGCAATATTCTGTACCACCTGCTTCAGCAGGATCGCATGATCAGCTGACTGAACAGGATCTGCGACATGCCGAAGATTGATCTCGAACTGGTCGCCACCGTATTCGGCGTTAAGAGCGGTCACTGGTAACTGCAGCTCGCGACAGGCTGCGGTTACATCCGTTACATAGCCCTCAAAGTCATCCACATGCGACAGGCTCATTAACTGCGAACTCTTGTGCCGACGGCCTGCGACCGCTGATTCCGGCTTCTGCGGCATGCCGCCGGCATCCCGCTCACGGTCGACGAGACAGAACTCCAGCTCGCAAGCCACAACAGGGCGCAGCCCCTTGTCCGCGAAACGTGCCGCGACTCCGGCTAACACATTGCGCGGCTCAAACGGATTTGCCGTACCGTCGTCATTGAGAAAACTCACGGTCACCTGCGCTCGCGGCGTAGCGGACCACGGCACCCGAATCAAAGTTCGCGCCAGCGGACGAATTGCGATATCCGGGTCGCCATCGCTTACGCCCTGCCCGATCGGATCCATGCAGCTACCGGTAACCGACAGCATCAGCATGGAAGCCGGAATTTGCAGACCACTAGCGTACAACTGCCTCGCGTGCTCAACGGTCAGGCGCTTGCCCCGACTGATTGCGCACATATCAGGAAAGACAGCATCGATCGCCTCGATTTCGGGATTCTCTTTGAGAAACTGCTCCAGGTCTCCTGGTTCCGCGTACATGGCGGTCGTCATCGAACGTTGCCTCCGATTAGAAAAATTGGACGCTGAAGATCAGTCTGCGAAACGCAGCAAAGCGGCCTGATGCAAGGAAAGCCAGACACGATCGCCGCGTGACGGCAAGCCACTCTCAGTTCCAGACTGACTCCGCAGTGCAACCGTCAACGGCGCATCGCAACCGTCGACAGTCACCTGCAGATGCGATTGATCACCCCAGTACGCAGCACTTTGTACCGTGCCGGCGGTGCACAGCCCGGAATCCGAGGGCCCTGCTGCCAACTGTATTTTCTCGGGGCGAATCGCCACTGTGTGCGCCTGGCCCGACCTTTCACCTGCCAGACACTCCGAAAAATCAACAAGCCCGAATCCTGCAACCTGCACGTCCACACGCCCGTTGTCATGTACGGTCTCGGTCGTCGCACTGAGAAAATTCATGTCGCCGATAAACCGCGCAACCTGTGAACAGTTCGGACGCTCGTAAACATGCAACGGAGAAGCAATCTGCAACACCCGCCCCTGTTGCATCACCGCAATACGGTCTGACATTGACAGCGCTTCTTCCTGATCGTGTGTTACCAGTACGAAAGTGATGCCAACGTCGCGTTGCAATTCGCGCAATTCGTACTGCATTTGCTCACGCAGGTTTTTGTCCAGAGCACCAAGCGGTTCATCAAGTAACAAGACTTTGGGATGCCTGACCAACGCCCGCGCAAGTGCCACTCGCTGCCTTTGGCCGCCAGAGAGCTGATCAGGGCGCCGCTCTTCCAGACCGGAAAGTTGCACCGCTTTCAGCATGTCTGCGACACGCTGTTCGCGATCCGTACGACTCAGCCCGAGATTCCGGAGGCCATAGCGCACGTTGTCGATCAAACTGAGGTGCGGAAATATCGCGTAGTTCTGAAACACCATGTTGCAGGGCCGGCGATGCGCAGGCACACCGTCCATATCGATGCCGTCGATCAATAGTTCGCCACTGTCGACGGACTCCAGCCCGGCGATCATTCTCAACATTGTTGACTTGCCGCAACCGGACGGTCCGAGCACTGAAAAGAATTCACCCTGTTCTATGCTCAAGCTAATGCCATCCAGCGCAATGAAGTTGCCGAATCGCTTGTGCACGTTTCTCAGCTCGACCAAAGGAGGCTGTTGTGTCATGAAGTTAGTTCCGAGTTGGCGTGTCGTCGGCGCAGCCATTCGGCCAGTGCGACAATGACAAAAGAACAAGCAATGATGAGCGTGCCCAGGGCAAGTGCGCTCGGTAGCTTCTTGGGAAATCTGAGCTGCCCCCACAGGTATACCGGTAATGTGGGTTCGCTTGCGGACAGAAAGTACGCAATCAAGAACTCGTCAAAAGAAATAGTGAAGGTAAGAAGAAAGCTGGCCACCACACCTGGCAGTGTCAATGGAAAAACGACCCGCCAGAACGTCTGCCAGGGTGTCGCACCCAGATCGAGCGACGCTTCTTCGAGAAGCACAGAAAAACCTTCGAAACGCGACATCAAAATTGCCACAGCGAAGGGGTAGCAAACGAGCATGTGGCCCAGCACAACCGCCCATTTGCCAAGCCCCAGCGTTGTCTTGTTCATCACGACCAGCAACGACACCGCCATGATCAGCTCAGGAATAACCATCGGCAGCATGATCAAGCCAACGATAGAACGGTAGCCACGCAAACGTTGACGCGTGAGTGCACGAGCCGTCAACACGCCCAATGCGGTACTCAGGGCCGCGGTGATCAAACCAATCTGAACGCTGACCAGCAACGCCGAAATTATCGACGGGTCAGCCGCCAGCTCACTGTACCAGCGGGTGGTGAATGCCTTGAACGGAAAACTGATGTAGTAAGAGTCATTAAATGAGAATAACGGCAGAATCAGTATCGGCGCGTACAGGTAAAACATGTACGACGACGAAAAAACCATCCGTATACGCTGACCCATTGTACGTTTCACCGACACTAGCGGATCCTCGCTGACAGGAAACGGATCGCGGCAACGAACAACAATGACAGCAATGCTACGCTGCTAATGGAAACCACCGAGATGGCCGCACCAAGAGGCCAGTTGTTCGCCTTACCAAACTGGGCCTGAATCAGATTCGAGACCATCAGGCCATCAGGTCCACCGACCAGCGCCGGCGTAATGTAGTCCCCAACCGTGGGAATAAATATGATGACCGCCGCGGCGATAACACCCGGCATGGATAGCGGCAGCGTGACGCGGAAAAAACGGCGGAACGGGCCGTCACCGAGATCCGCGGCTGCGTCAAAAAGATTACGGTCAATTTTCTCGAGCGAAAGATAGATCGGTAGAATTGCAAAAGTCGCCCACGCATGTGACATCGTAAGGACAACCGAGAGCGGGTTGTACAACAGGAACCCGAAAGGTTCATCGATAAGACCAAGGCTCATCAAGCCTGAGTTGATCGCCCCGTTCCAGCCCAGCACAACCTTCCACGCGAACACACGAAGCAGATAACTGGTCCAGAAAGGCAACGTTATCAGGATCAACCAGATCAACTTGCGCTTGCTTACGTCGAAAGCGACGAAATACGCCAATGGGTAAGCGAGAACGATTGTGACCAGGGTAACGCAGCCGGCAATGCCGATTGAGCGCAGCAAGATACGGCTGTAGCCAGGCCGCTCGAGCAGTTTCTCGTAGTTCGCCAGCGTGAACGTCGTGTCGAACTCGCCGTAGCCCTGCGCACTCCAGAAACTCGCGACTACCAGCAGGCACAGGGGCACGAGTAGTGCGGCGGTTACCAGCAGCAAGCCGGGAGAAAGTTGCAAATAAGCCAGCCGCACTGGCCAGGAACGGGACGTCGGCTTCATCGCGGAAATACCGCTCGCCTGTTGTTAGAATTGCCCGCCATCGTCAATTGCGCGCTCGTCAGCGCGACGGCTCGCGGTAGTCATTGCGGGCTTTGCCCGAATGAACTGAATCAGGCCGCATTAGAATCCAGAATTCCGTCGCCATCGAAATGCCGTGGAAAGACACTGGCCAGATAACGGAAACACATCGACTTGCTGGCTTCGCGACTGAAGTCTTTGGGGCTCAACATGAGTTCACGCCACAAGGAATCGATCAGCGCTCCCAATGCTCGCGCGACCACTGCGTGGTCTACATCGACATAACCGCCGAGTTCCGCAACGGCCTTGCAACTCTTCTCCATCACATTGGAGAAGCTGCGATCCCAGCCTTTGCACACCGCGGTGTAAGTCGGTCGCGACCGGGCTTCGCCGAGGAAGGCATACCACACCGCGACTTTCTTGCGAGTGCAAACCCGGGGGTGAAAATCGGATTCAATCAGTGCGGCCAATTGTGAAACCGGGTCCTGCGCTGCATTCTCCAGCGCTTTCTTCCACGACGCAGCGTATTCCTCCGACAACTGCTCCAGCGTTTCGATCAGCAATTTTTCTTTGCTGACAAAATGAAAGTTCACCAACCCTCGCGAGACACCCGCGCGCTTTGACACCTTTTCCAGCGTGGTTTCCGCAAAACCGCGACTGGCTATGGAATCAATGGTGGCATTGATCAAATCCTGACGCGTTTGATCGCGCCGTTTCACTCGGGAAGTACCCGGTTTGGTCGCCATGTCTCGGCCCCTTGCTGCAGAAAAAGGCGTAGATTGTACTAGTTCTGCAGTCCGGGCACCTGTTTGCGCCCGCCCTGCCTGGTTTCGCCCCTGATCCAACCCACTCTCCCCGCACTTGGCTAAACAATTGTTCAGTGATTGTGGACAATCAGAACGTAAACTGCAATCATCCTTTCATATTTCATTGAACAATCGCTCAGCGACCGGAAAGACGGGTAAACCGACGATATGAGACGGCGCATGCAAGCGGCAGCAGGTAGGCAACAGGTGGTCACGAGGCAAGAAAACGAGTCCAGCTCCGGGCGCAGACCGCCCAGTACGGCGCGACGAGCGCTGGCTGGACTGACCGCCTGCATGGCGCTGCACGTAGGTTTCCAGATGGATTCGCTCGCGATAGAGATTGAGCACCCGGTCGCGTTTGTTTGGGCCGGCTACGACAATCCCGCGTTCTACCCACCGTACGTGGCGAAATACGGGCGCCCACCTGACTTCAGCCTTTACGGTGACGAAGAGGAGGCTTTGCAAAAGATGCGCGCCGGCTATCAGCCCGACGTCATGCTGCCCTGCGCCAATGTCGTGGACCGCTGGAACCGTGCTGGCCTGCTGGGCACTATCGATACGGACTTGCTTTCCAACTGGGACGACGTCATCCCCGCGCTGAAAAACGCAGAAGGCGGCATGGTGGACGGTCGCAGGGTAATGATTCCGACGGACTGGGGCCTAACCTCGGTGATCTACCGTACGGACATCGCGCCGGAGTACGTCGATAACGAAAGCTACAGCATCTTGTGGGACCCCAAATACAAAGGGCGGCTGGCCACTATCGATAGCCAGGTCGATGGCGTATCCGTTGCCGCCCTGTATGCCGGGCTGGACCCATTCGATCTTTCGCTTGAGCAGATTGAACAGGTCCGCGGCCTGTTGCAGGAACAACGGGCATTGCTGCGCATGTACACGAGCGACAACACGTCGATCGCGCAATCACTCGCCAGCGGCGAGGTTGTTGCCGCGCTCGGCTGGAGCACGGACTACGCGAACCTGAAGGCCGAAGGCGTACCGGTCGCGTTCATGAATCCGAAAGAAGGTCGGATGGCATGGATATGCGGCGCGGCGATTCATGCGAAATCCACGCATCGACAACTTGCCCACGAAGTCATCGACGCGATGATCAGCCCTGAAGGCGGCGCCTTCACTATCGCAGAAAACGGCACCGGCGTGGCCAACCAGCTTGCGATTGGCCTGGTCAGCGATGCCGTGCTGCAAAGCTTGGGTCTGGATCAGGACATGCAGTCCGTCATAGACAGCAGCGTCATGCAGCGAACACAACGAAATGCCGACGCTATCGCCGTCATGTTTGAAGAAGTAAAACTCGGCTTGTAAACGAAGACCTTAACGACAACTTACACAGGAACATTATATGCCGTTGATCAGCAGACAACGTATCAGGAACCTGCTCGAACGTGAGAAAACCGCGTTCGAATCCGCCCATCCGACGTCCCGCAAACTTGCCGCCGATTCGGCGCCGCACTTCATTGCCGGCGTGCAGATGCCATGGCTGGTTGAGTGGGAAAGTCCGTTTACGCTATTCGTTGACAAGGCCAAAGGTGCACAGATCACAGACGTCGACGGCAACAATTACGTCGACCTGTGTCTGGGCGATACCGGCGCAATGTTCGGTCATTCGCCGGATGTCCTGGTCGCCGCCGTACGTGAAGCCGTTGATCAGGGCCTCACCTATATGCTGCCGACCGAAGACGGCGCGCGTATCGCTGCCGAATTCGCCAAGCGAACCGGTTTGCCACGCTGGTCATTTACGCTGACCGCCACGGACGCCAATCGATTCGCCGCGCGCATTGCGCGCGCAATCACCGGGCGACCCAAGATTCTGGTCTTTGACGGCTGCTATCACGGTACTCACGACGAAACGCTCGCGCGGCTGGACGAAGGGCGCGTCAATCCGCGCGAAGGCAGCGTCGGGCCGCCTGTGCCACTGGAACAAACTACCCGGGTCGTTGAGTTTAACGATCTGGCAGCGCTCGATGAAGCACTGTCGCACGGTGATGTCGCCTGCGTACTCGCAGAGCCCGCTCTGACCAACTGCGGCATGGTATTGCCCGACGAGGACTTTCATGCCGGTATGCGGGAAATTACCCGCAAGCATGGCGTTCTGCTGATCATCGACGAGACCCACACGATATCGTCCGGCCCCGGCGGCTATACGCAGGCCTATGGCCTCGAACCCGACATCTTCGTACTGGGCAAACCTATCGGCGGCGGAATTCCTGCGGCGGTGTACGGCGTTTCCGAGGACATCGCGAATCGTTTTGACGCACTCCTCGACCCGGAACACCCAGTCGTCGTTGGCATCGGCGGCACCTTGTCCGGCAACGCGTTGTCATTGCGCGCGGTGCGCACAATGCTTGAGAACGTCATTACCGAAGAAAACTTCCAGTACATGTTCTCCATTGCCGAACGACTCGAAGAAGGTATTCGGGCAACGATAGAGAAACACAATCTACCGTGGCACGTGAGCCGCATGGGTGCCCGGGTCGAGTACGGACATACCGTGAAACCGCGCCGCACCGCGCGGGAAGTTGAAGCCACAACAGACAGTGAGCTTGAACAGTTGCTGCACCTCTACTGCCTCAACCGAGGCGTGATGATTACCCCCTTCCACAACATGATGCTCACGTCGCCGTCGACCACGGCTGAACATGTTGATCTGCACAATCAGATTTTCGCCGATTGTGTCGATGAATTGATGAGCGTAGCGGCAGAAGTCGCATGAAGGCGGCTAGCCATAAAGCAGTAACAGAGGTCCGGACGTAATGACAATGAACTACGATGCCATAGTGATAGGCGGTGGCCACAACGGCCTGACCTCAGCCGCCTATCTCGCTCGTGCCGGCAAACGGGTCCTCGTTCTCGAGAAGCGCTACACCGTCGGCGGCGCATCAGCGACTGAGGAGTTTGCACCAGGCTATCGCAATTCGAGTTGCGCGTTCGTGGTTGGTTACTTGCGACCGCAGATTATCAAGGACCTCGAACTCGCCAAACACGGCCTTGAGATCAAACAGGTCGAGAACGAGTTTTTCGCGCTAAATGACAGTGAGTACATGCTGTTGACCGGAGACTCGGCAAACGATGACCAGGAAATTCGCAAGTTCTCCGCGAACGACGTCGAAGGCCTGGAACGCTTGCGCGAAATGCTGCTGCCCCTGAGCACGTTTTTCGCCAAGCGCATGCTGCGACCGCCTCCCACCTCCAGGAACGGTCTGCGTGACCTGCTCGAATGGGCGCGCATCGGCATCGACCTGGTCAAACTGGGCCGGCGGAATCGCAACCGCCTGGTTCAGGCCATGTCGCAGAGCGCTGGCAGCCTGCTGGAACGCTACCTTGAAAGCGATCAGGCGAAACTGCCCTACGCGTTTGGTGCCATATCCGGAAACATGAATGATCTGGACACACCGACTACGGCTTTTCGTTTGCTGCATGGACAGCTATGCGAAGTGAACGGAGTTGCAGGTGCCTGTGGGTTTACCCAAAGGGGGCATGGGCGCTGTCTCGGACGCGATCCGCGACGCCGCCGTCAGTCACGGTGCAGTTATCCGAACCAGTACGGCCGTAAAACGAGTACTCATTGAAAATGGCGCGGCGACAGGCGTCGAACTGGACAACGGTGAACGAATCAACGCGACCGTCATTCTGTCGAATGCGGACCCTAAGCGGACTTTTCTTGGACTGGTCGATGCCGAACACTTAGCGCCGGAGTTCCGCGAAGACATCAATGCGTACCGGATGGAATCGGGCACGTTTCGCATGAATTGCGCAATCAGTGAACTGCCAGACTTCATCTGCAAGCCGGGTAAAGAGCCAGGTCCGCAACATCAGGGGATGATCTACGTATTGCCGTCAATCGAGTACATCCGCGAAGCCTTCAATGACACACGCTCCGGAAACTGGTCGCGATCGCCTATCATCGAGGCGGTAATTCCTACCATTCACGACGACACCCTGGCCCCGGCTGGCAAGCACATCATCAGTCTGAGTGCCCGGTACTTCCCCCGGCATTTGTCCGGAGGCAGGAATTGGGATGATTGTCGTAAAGAAGCTGCCAACTGCATTATCGATACATTCAACAAATACGCGCCCAACTTTCGCGCCTCGATAACCGCCCAGACTGCATTGTCGCCGCTGGACCTGGAGCGCGAATACGGTTTGACTGGCGGTGATATTGCGCACGGGCAGTACGAACTGAACCAATTGTTCACCATGCGTCCGCACGCTGACGCTGCCGGCTGTACCACGCCGATAAAGAGTCTGTACATTTGCGGTGCCGGTACCCATCCCGGCGGTGGCGTTTCCGGCATACCTGGCTATCATGCCGCCAAGATTGCACTACGCGCATTGTGAGCAGAGGGCAACTGCGCGACTGGTTTGGATCGGTAAGCTGGTCGCCCCCTCTGCGGGACAAACGCCTACCCGCAAAGATCAGACCGCAGCGACGGTGGCTTATAGTCTCAGCTTCGCCCGTGCTGCCCGGTCGCCATCATCTGGCCAATGACACACTGGTTCGCCGCACCGCGGTTAGGTACTGGAGCATCACTGTATCGGTGCGGTTCTGAGGCCGGACAGATTCCGACGGGCGAAACCCAGACCAGCGGAAATCAAGGTAGTGCCTTTATTCAGGGGCACACTATTTTCTGCACAATCTTGACCGCGGGAAACCGACTGTCGCAGATCAATGTAGTGCGGATATAGCCCGGCGTGCTACTGACAACCTGACCATCCCGTCGCTAACCAATTCGAGTCCAGACGCTCTTGGTCTGCAGGTAGGAATACATAGTCGCGAGACAGTTGTCACGGCCATTGCCTGATTGTTTGACGCCGCCCCAAGGCATCGTCATATCGGATTCGTTGATTGTATTTATCCAGACCACGCCAGCCTGAATGTCACGCGCCAGACGATGCGCCTTGGCGAGGTCCCGTGTGAATACACTGGCCGTCAGACCGTAGATCGAGTCGTTCGCTATCCGAATGGCTTCCTCGTCGGATTGCACGCGTATGACCGAGGCAACAGGACCGAAGATTTCCTCCTGCGCAATCCGCATGCCATTTGCCACGCCCGTGAACAAGCTGGGCTCGACGTAATAGCCGGTGTCGGGCGTTGCAGGCCGATTGCCACCGAACACGAGCGTCGCTCCTTCCTGCCGGCCGGTTTCGAGATAGCCAAGAACCGTCTCTTTCTGACGCTGACTGACTAACGGGCCCAATGTCGTCGAAGGATCCAGCGGGTCGCCCGGCGTGTAATAGCCCGGCGTCATGGCCGTGAGCTTTTCGACGAACTCATCGTGGACGCTGGCATGTACCAGCATTCTTGATGCGGCATTGCAGACCTGCCCTGTGTTGCCGAAAATCCCGTGGATCGCACAATCGACAGCAAAGTCGACATCATCAACGTCGGCGAGAATAATTTGCGGGGATTTACCGCCCAGCTCGGTCGCAACGTGCTTCAGGTTGCTCTCACCGGAATAGATCATCATCTTTCGGCCAACCGCAACTGAGCCCGTGAACGCAATCTTCGCAACGTCCATGTGCAATGCGAGCGCTTTGCCCGCCTCCGCGCCAAGACCGTTTACCACGTTAAAAACACCCGGCGGTCCGCCGGCCTCAAGGAACAGCTGCGCCATGCGGGTTGCACTGAGCGGCGACTCCTCTGAAGGCTTGAGCACGAGCGTGTTGCCCGCCGCGAGCGCCGGCGCAATCTTGCCGGCGGCCTGAGTCAGCGGGAAATTCCACGGTGTAATTGCACCTACTACGCCGAGCGGTTCGTGCAGTATGTAGTTGAATGCCGACGCATCGGTTCGCGTGACCTCGCCATTGAGCTTGTCTATGGTCTCTGCGAAGAAGCGGAAGATGCTGGCCGCTTCGGGAACCTCGCCGTCGATCATATTGCTGATTGGCATCCCCATGTCGAGGGTATCCATCAATGCCAGGTTTTCGGCGTCCGCCTCGATGCGATCTGCAAAATCCATCAGCACACGCATGCGTTCACGGGGCGCCATAGCGGACCATGCCGGAAACGCCCGACGAGCAGCGAATACCGCGGCATCGATATCCTGCCCGGAACCCCTTGCCGCCGTACTGTGCACTGCTGCGGTAGCTGGATTGACAATATCGAACGAACGCCCGTCGAGTGACGCCACGGATCGTCCGTCTATAAAGTGCTTGCCGTCGGGTCGCAATTCTTGCGCCCGTCGTAGCCAGTCCTCTTTAGACAATGCACTCATGATTTCCTGACCCTTTTCTTAACTACCAATAACAGCGCCATCATCGCGCGTAATGACGATAACCGACGGACGCGGCGGCTCGCCTGGCTGCAATTCGGGCCAACGCGTCACTATCGTTTCCAGACTGCTCGCCTCTTCACCGGGGTGCTGAACGGCAAGAAACAACGTGCGGCCATCGGGAGTGAATGCCGGACTGCAGCATTCCGACTCCAACGGTGGCATGTAAAATCGCCGGCTCAGATTACGTTCCGGACCTTCGGTCTCCATCACGTACAACGCATCCCGCGTGCCATTGCCATCATCCGAACACACCCACAGGCGCCCCATAGGATCAACGGAGAGGTTGTCCGGGTCCGTGAAACGGCTGCGCTCGGCCGTCTCCGGGTGGAACGGTGCGGCTTCAGCGCGATCGCCGCACAACAGCATGAGTGACCACTCGAATCGATCGGCCGCGTAGTCGTGCGCGCCATCGCCAACAGTCGGTGCGAACAGTTCTAACAAATGACCGAATTCATTGTTGGCACGCGGATTTGCGGCCGATACCTGGCTCGCCGTGCGGTCGCGATTCTGAGTCAGGGCGAGGAACAGCACACCGCGCTTCGGATCACTGACGAAACCCTCCGGTGCATCCATTGGCGTAGCGCCGAGCAGATCAGCCGCACGGCGCGTTTGTATCAACACATCACCCTGGTCGGCAAAGCCATTGGCGGGCGTCAGGGGGCCCTCACCAAAGCGGATAGGCAGCCAATGCAATGCACCGTTGTCGTCAAGTTGCGCGACGGACAGCGTGCCATTGTCCAGCAAGTGACGGTTTGCGCTTCGATCAGAAGCATCGTAGACCGCGTCAGTGACAAATCGATAGATGTACTCGAACTCCCAGTCGTCGCCCATGAAGACAACTACTCTGCCATCGCTGTTCAAGACCGTGTGCGCACCTTCATGGGCGAACCGGCCAAGTGCCGTACGTTTTACCGGCGGCCGGTCGGGCTCGAACGGATCAAGCTCAACAACCCATTCGAATCGATTCGCTTCGTTCGGCTCCTGTTCGAGATCAAAGCGCGCGTGATAGCGGCCCCAACCATAGTCGCCCGTATGGCTTTGTGCATCGTAGTAATAGCGCGCTAAGTGCGCGCTGTCTTGCGTCTTTTCAAAATCGCCTTTAAAGAAATCGGCTGAGCCTTCTTCACCACTGAGCACCGTGCCCCACGGGGTTAGACCACCGTTGCAGTTGTCGTGTGTACCGAGGACTGTCTTGCCGTCCGGGTCGTCGCTCGTGCGCATCCGCGGGTGACCGCGTGCAGGACCTCGAATATCCATAGGCGTGAACGCTGACACACGGCGATTGAAGCGACTATCGGCAACCAGCTGCCATTCACTACCTTCGCGCTTAACCTCCAGCACTGAGAGCCCCACTGCCGCCATCGAGACATCAACCTGTTCCCTGCTCATTTCCGCTGCGGCGGTACTTTCATCCAAACCGTTCCACATCAGCCACGGTAAAGGGTATTCGTGATTGGCCACCAGCAATCCGTGTTCCGAAGCATTCTTGTTGGCGTCCATCGGCAGGTAGGCCAGGAAATCGTTGTTGTAGCCAAACTGCTGGAGTGCGGTTTCCACATCCGTATTGTCCGCCGCAAACGTCGGCCCACCGGCCTTCAATGGGTCGCCCCAACTGATCAGTATTTGGCGCGAATAGCCATCAGGCAGTACGTCTTCCGCGGCTTCGTCGTAAGCCACTTCGCCGAACGACAACGTTGATTCAGAATCCGGGCCGGGACCGGCCTCCAGCTCGGCATCCCGAGTGCCGCAACCCGCCAGCAACGAGGACATTGGCAACAACGTGGATGCCAGACCGGCAGCAACAAAGCTTCTGCGACCGAGCCGGGTCTCCAGGACCTCACGAAAATCGGCTTGTGCAGACCACGTCCGCCGGACCCTCGAACTGCCTTTGTCATTGAATACGCGGACCTCTCCGTCACCTCGCCGTCCTCTACGCTTCCCGTCGTCGCTCACGCTTTGCCTCCCCGCGTTCTCTCGTCAATTGAGGCCACTGCCGAGTGTGCGGCGGCAAACGCGCCCTCCATCCAGCCTGCCCACAAACTGGCGATATCCCCGGCAAAAAAGACCGAACCCTCAGGCCGAATCATCTGCTCGTACATAGCCGTTGTGGCCGCACTGTCATCAGGCTCCCAGGCAGGCCAGGCACCCCAGCTGAACGGCACCGTACGCCAGGCAAACGATATCGGGTGCTGCAACTCATTGCCGTACCCCGGATGCACATGTTCAGTACTGACGCGGGCGGCAGCGGCGCGATCCTGTGGCGACATCATGTGCCATTGATGCCCAACCTCACCGTCGTTGTAACTGGTAACTATCGTGCCGTATTTTTCGAAGAAACCATTGCTCGGGTACCAGATCTGTTCGATGTCCCGTGTCGTGTACGTCACGCCGCCGTATATTCCAAGATCTTCTTCCCACCAGCGTCGCGACTGCCATGCGGTCTTGACAGAATTTTCGTAGTGCTGTCCCTTGGCGATGGCCTGTTTCTTCTGCGCGGAAAAATTGTTCTGAATGTACTTGTAGCCGGCGAATGGAATCGTCGTTACGCAATAATCCGCCTGCAATGTCGCGCGTTCGCCAAGGTGATCGAAGCCAAATTGATGCGGTATATTTTGTTGCGGAGTATCGAATACCGGCAAACTGCCAGGCTCCGTCTGCCGGTAAACAACCTCCACGCCGTCGTCGCTGTTGACGATCTCAACAACGATGCAATTCGACTGAACGACACCGGCTGGCAACCGATCGGTAAAGGCGGTAACCAGTTTGTCCATTCCGCCAACCGGCTGAAACATCGTTGCCTGATGCCCGAAGATCTCGTCTTCATTGAACATCCAGCCCCAGAAATTTGCGTCGAGCAAATCGCGAAACGCGAGCGGCTCACGCCGCTGGCCAAAATCCGTGCCTGTCGATGGCAGTCGCGCATAACCGGCACGTGTGGACCCGGCGTAATCACCGCCAGAGCTAAGGTCACCGAACTCCTGCAGAAACTCCAGCAACGTTCCTTTGTCGCTATCGGTCAATTCCCGATCCAGCGCACCTTGATTGACGCACTTGCTCAGTAACTCGGCGATGTAGCCGCGCGTGTCATAGTGAAGTTGGCGGTTTTCGATCGAACGGCCACCGAATGCCTTGTCATCGTGATAAAGCGCAGCACGATTGGTCGTAATCTGAACTTCAAGTGGCACGGAAAACTGCCGGCAATAATTAAGCACGCGCCAGTGCTGTGACGAAATTCGCGATGGCCCGGCATTAAAGTAAAGCCCCTCTTCCCATTCGCAGGCCTGGGTTACTCCGTTGAGTTCCTGTACGACATCGCCCTTGCGTATCGTCCTGTTTCTACCGCCGCTGCGATTGGACGCCTCAAGTACGGTAACGTCATAACCGGCACGCCGTAGTTCGAATGCTGTTGCGAGACCGGATACGCCAGCACCCAGCACGACCACTGACTTGCCATTGCCTGAGCCGGGCTGGAGCTCCGGCAGCGCCTGACTGCCGCCTTCCTTTGGCAACATACCCAATGCTTGCATGGAGATGAAAGCGGCACCAAACCCCATTGCGCCGACACGTTCAACAAACTGCCTGCGAGTGATTTTCATTCAGTCCTCTTCATTCTTCGGTTAAACCGTGTATGCCGTACGCCTCAATACCGCGCGCCAGCCAGCCAGATTGAGACAGCACTTGTATTGCGGCATTGATGGCAGCTAACTGTTCAGGACTCACTGTCTTCTTGCTCATTTGCAGTCTGTACGAACCGGCATCGAATGCCAGGCCGTGAAATTCAACGGCAGGTGCTACGTCGAGTCTCGAAACCAGGGCCGATGCAACATTCACCTCGACCAGAAAGCCATCGATCGACTGATTGAGCAAGCGCTCGACATTCTCCGTTTCGCTGACACGAGCTTTTACCTGGTTCGGATACCGGGCGAATACGCCCTCCATCGGCAGCGTATAGGTATCGTCAACAGTCTTGCCAAAAATAAGACCGCCAGCCAGCACATCGTCGATGGAAGAACCGGGGAAAGTCGCGGCCGTTCCTTTGCGCACCAAGAGGCCAATGACCTCTTTGCGGTAGCTTTCCGAGTACCACGACCACGCCGCTCTGTCGCTCTTGTACCCTGTACCGACAGTTACATCGACAACTCCGCTTTCCAGCGCCTCGAGAATCTCGCTCCACGCCATTTCCTGGAACGATAATTCACAGCCAATCCTGGCGGCGACTTCGGTTACGACGTCGATGTCGAATCCCACCGGTACATCGCCGCCCCCGGAATACGAATATGGCTCGTACGGATCCCACGCGACACGCCAATGACAATCGCTTTCTGCTACCCCGGTCGGTTGCGGATTGCAGGCGGCTAGCAACCACGTTGCGACAAGTAGCAGCGTGATGAACTCCGCGCTCCGGTTGTGCCTTAATACTTTCGGGCTGACGCGAGTCTTTTGACTAACGCACATAGTGCTTGCGTCGCGCCACCGTAAAGGCATCTTCGCCGAATACGGCCCAGCGCATTGCACTCGCCCGCGCGGCGCTGAAGCTATCGAAGACCTTTCGGGTCAAGGCATCTCTATCCGCAATCTCGGCAACGGCTTCGTTGGCATGTTTTGCAATTGATCTCATGACCTCATCGTTGAATATTTTCGGTCGTATATCGTGCTGTTCATCGAGCACTGTCAGTGCGGATGAGTTCTGCACGTTAAACTCGGTAAGCGAGCGAATATACTCTGCCGTTGTGACCTCCTGAAGAAGGGCCTGCAGGCGCGCACTGAGGCCGTTCCACACACCAAGGTTCACACCCAGTGCGAGTGAACCACCGGGCTCATGAAAGCCGGGATAGTAGTAGTGAGACGCTACTTCGTGCATGCCAGCCGCAAGGTCATTCCACGGACCGACCCACTCGGCCGCATCCAGGGAACCGTCCTTCAGTGCGCCGTGAATTGCGCCGCCAGCGAGATTCACGGGTACGGCGCCGAGCTTCTGCAACGCAATCCCGCCAAGCCCCGGCATGCGAATCTTGAGCCCTTTAAAATCTTCAACTCGGCGTATCTCGCGATTAAACCAACCACCCATCTGGGCGCCCGTATTGGTACACAGAAGCGGCTTGATATTGAACGGTGCCGACACTTCGTCCCACAACTCCTGGCCACCGCCGTGCAATAACCAGCCTGCCAGCTCTGTCGCTGTCATGCCAAACGGAATGGCGGTGAAGAAGTTGTAGGCGGGTGCTTTGGCCACCTGGTAATAGTCCGCCGAATGGTACAAATCCGCCTCGCCGGCGGACACGGCATCAAAGACTTCGAACGGCCCGACCCGTTCGCCGGCGGCGTACACCTTAACGGTCAGCTCCCCTCCGCTGGCAGCCTCAATGCGCTCGGCCACGCGGTTCGCACTGGTCCCGATCCCTGGGAATCCTGCCGGCCACGAGGTGACCATGGTCAATGTCCGCGGTGATGATTTCGCGAAAGCGGCGGAACCGACGCCAACCGCTCCCAGACCGCTCGTGCTGAGAAATCGCCTTCTGTCCATACGTTTAACCCGATAGTGGCCGAGCGGTCATTATGTCTGCTGCATTTCCTGGAGTCCATAGTAATTGAACAAACATTCAGTCAATATCTGAGGATCACTACGGAAAAAGACGCCCGCTTGAGGATGGCCCGCCACGGCATTTGGGGCCACAAACTAAAACCGGCCGTCTGGTCCCAACTTGAACTGAACCGCAAACTCGCGGCGCACTGCCACCGTCCGGCGCACAGTCACCTAACTGGCGCTACTATGCCGCGGACAGAATCACGCCCTCTCTACCAACTCTTGGTTTTATGCCAATGGGTTTGAACGTCCGGCAAACTCACGGACATAGGAAACGGCTTCTGCGAGTGCAGGAGCTCAGTTCAGACAGAGCAACGCGCGGCCGCTTCTCCCTTACGAATAGGCGGCCTGCAGAGCTCGGCCGGCTAACGCATCGGGGCAGCAGATCGTTTAACGATGACGCCGGGCAATGCCCCTGTCAGTTTGCCAGAATCCAGCACGGCTGTGCCGTTGACGAATACGTATTCGATGCCTTCCGCGTACAAGTCACGCTCCATGACACTGGCTCGATCCCGAATACGCTCGTAATCGAATACCAGAATATCGGCCTTGTAGCCTTCGCGTAAGTAGCCCCTGTCACGCAGCCCGATTATTTGCGCCGGCAAACCCGTAGCCGAACGGATAGCGAAAGGCAAAGAGATCACCTTGCGGTCTTTGGTGTAGTGAGCAATTTTCCGAACAAACGCACCGTACATTCGCGGGTGCGTTCCCGGCCGCCCCTCCAGTCCCGCTACGTCAATGATGCCCGCGTCGGATGAAGTTGCGGTGTACTCCTGGCGCATGTAGTTGTGAACATCCATCTCGTGCATCGAGTGACCACGCATCCAGAAGCCACCCGGCACGTCTTCGAAACCGTTCAACGCAAAGTCAATGATAGTGGCCACGTACGATTCTTCTCGAGAATCAGAGGCTTCCAACAATGTCTTGCCGAGCAGCGAACGGTCGGGATGATCGACAATGATGTGCCGGTCCGGCCCACCCTGATGATTCACCATCCACTCGATGTCACGCTCTATCAGTTTGCGCGTGGCTGGATCAGTCAGATTAGCCCGCAGATTCGCTCGATGCTCATCCATGATTCCGGACTGCCTTAGGCGCGGATCATCATTGCCGCCGGTACGATCGAAGCCCGGCGGAGCAAAGGCCCAAAGCGGTACCATTACCTGCGGTCCGCCACCATTGGTTTCATATGCGTACTGGTCAAAATAGACCGCCAGCCCCTCTTCACGCGCCGCATCGGCCAGGGCAATGTCGTGAGAGGACCGCCCCCACGAGGCACGACCACGAGCCTTAACATGGCTCGCTACGACCCGAATGCCAGTCTCGCGCGCGATGTTGATTGTTTCTTCCAGTGCCTGCAGCCCGTCAATGGGCCAACCATCGACGATGCTGGGCAATTGCCACATCGGCATGGTCGGCTCGCTCCGCTGATGAGCAATATAAAAACCATCGTACCGGGGCAGAACAGATGCAAGCTCCAACACCTCCTGCTCGGAGCTAAAACGTGCGGGCCGGTACTCCAGCCCTGCCCCCAAACCCCATGCACCCGCATCCATACCGTCTCTAAGCAGGGCTTTCATCGCCGCCACTTCCCGCTCCGTAGCCTCTCTCTCGTAGTCATCGCCCATGACTTCCCGACGGATAGTGCTGTGACCGACCATGGGTACCATGTTCATGGCGATACCCAATCGCTCGTAGGCTGCAAATTCCGCAGTTAATGGCCAGACCCGGTTTCGTCCGTCAGCACCGCCGACAACTGTGGTCAATCCCTGGCTGACGAGATTGTGCGCGCGACGGCCTTCGATCTCGTCTGATATCAGGCCATTGTCGGCATGGGAGTGAAGGTCAATAAAGCCCGGGGCAACGAACAAGCCCTCCACATCTATGACCCGCCGTGCGGTCGCACCTGATAGGTCGCCTATCCTGATTATCTGATCGCCGCGAATGCCAATGTCTGACTGAAAGTCCACGTTGCCAGTTCCATCCAGGATCCGGCCATTGGCAATGATCAAATCAAAACCAGAGGACTGGGCAAAGGCAGATCCCGCGGCCACTACAGTGCATAGAATCAGTGCCGCCCAATGACGAACCAATCCGGTCAGATATTGTGTAGCAAACATTTTTCTCTCCCGGTCGAAATCCGGTATCAATACTCAATGCCGGAGGCGAATCACATTCAGTGCAAACGAACTCGTGGCCAATCGAACTCGGGCAGCCAGCGCAGGCTTACATACCGTCACGGCGAAAGAGAGATCATGCCTTGCTGCCGGGATCCCGACAGCAAGGCGACCACTCTGTATGTGCCGCTAGAAACTCACCCTTAGTCCGACTTTGAACACTGTACCCAGCAAATCGTACAACGCCGGATTGGCCGCAATCAGCTGATGGCTCACACCGCTCGGGCCGTTATGAACAATTGCGGGGTCGTCATTCAGGAGGTTGCGAATAACGAAGTACGCCTCAGCATCCGCGTCGCCCATGTCGAAGCGGTAAGCCGAATAAAGATCAAGATACAGTGCGCCGTCTAGGTCGTTTGTATTGACCGTCCGATTGATACTGGTGGAGGTCGGACAGCCGCTGGTGCAGACAATGGCATTGTTATCGTAAACGCCGTCACTGAAGCCACGGGCGGTGAGAGAAGCTGTAAGAGCATCCCGGTTAAACATCGCAGTCGCCCGGTACACCCAGTCCGGCGGACTGGTACCGCCGATCTGGCCAACGCTGTTGGTCGGTTCGGTGATGCCATCGTCCGAGGTCTCCTTGATGTAGTGAGTGGCAATGCCGCTGAATGACAAATCGCCACCCCACATGTCGATCTGACCATAGTTCGCGGCCATATCAACACCTTGAGCGTTTACCACCACGTAGTTGAATGGATTGCGGCGGACTTCGGTAATTACTTCCGTTCCAAGCGGCCCAATACCTCGGGTAATCGCATCACAGAAATTCTGATTACCCTCAAAACACCGGTCCACAATGCTTTGCACACCCACAGAACCTATAGCATCGGTAATTTCAATATCGTAATAATCGACGGACATCCTCAATTTTGGCAGGAACGAAGGCTCCAGAACCACACCGAAACCAAAGGTGTCCGCTTCTTCCGGCTTCAGATTCGGGTTACCGGAAATAATCCCGAGAAACTGCACAGTTTCATTGTTGTTGAATGGATCTGATACAGAGTTGGTCTGCGCGCCGCCCGTCTCAAACAACTCCCCGAGACCCGGCGCACGAATATCGCGTGACAACGTAGTGCGGAACCGAATGTCATCAACCGGACTGAATGTAACGCCCGCTTTCCAGGTAGTCACGTTGCCGGACGTGCTGTAGTCCGTTGCCCGCACCGCACCATTGAATTCGAGCCGGTTCTCTATTATCGGGACGATGGTTTCGAAGTACGCTTCGTTGACGGTGTACTTGCCGAATACGGGCTGATAATTGCCATTGAACCAGCCGGCGTTGCCGGAAATGGAGTCAGAAACACCGCTGATTTCTTCGCTTCTGCTCTCAAAACCAACAGCGACAGAAACTTCGCCGGCCGGCACTGAGAACGGTGCTCCCTGCAACGACATGGCGTAGACTTTTTGCGTCAACTTTTGCTCACGCTTGGGTCCGTACAGCGTGCCTTCTGTCCCTACGCCACTGTAGAGATAATTGACGGTTGCCTCCGAATTGACATCTATGCCCATGGGGTTGTACGGCTTGCAACCGTTGTTCGGGTTAGTCAGTGTGGATCGGCAAACAATCTGTCCGGTTGCCGGATCAACTACTGCGTCAAGCGCCATTGCAAAGCGCTCGCGATTAGTGGTTCTGGCAAATTCCGTTGTGCTGGTCACACCGTGTTGGGCATGTATGTCATAGCTCCAGTTCGAACCGGCCATGTCGAACGAACCGGTCAGACCGGCACTGAAGCGTTCCGCACCGCGATTGTTGCTGCTTTCGATCGGGTTGAGATCGCCATTCATGCTACCAAGACGAAACTCCGTAATACCCAGAGTTGCCATCTGCGCTGCCACCGTCTCTGGAATAAACGCGTTATCTGCCTGAATACTGATATTGGCAACGTTGAACTGCGAACAACACCAGCCGCGGGCGTCATAATCGGAGTTGCTGTACTCGAGGTAACCGTCAACGTTGTCGTTGAACTGGTACGAAAAGCGGGTGAACAGACTTTGCCGCTTCTCCATTGGCGTCAGCGTGACTTTATCGTTCGCTTGAGCGTCAGCCCAATCGCCGCCTTGCATCCATGGATCCTGCAACAATGATCCGAACTGGAACTGGTAAGGCACTCCACCGGCACCGAACGCTGTACCGCGTAACGCTGTATTGGTAATGATGCCATTGCCCAACGCAGTACTCAGACCAACCTGGGACAAGCGAAGAATCTCCGGCTGACCGCCTGTTGGTGTGTAGTCCGGGTTGAACATTGAGAAGTTGCCACCGTTATTCCAGGAACGTGGCACGCCGAAAATTCCTTCTCTATCGGCCAACTCCAAACTGGCAATAAAGTGACCGCGACCATTAAGCAGTTCAGTGCCCGCTGTCAGCGTCGCGCGCAAGGCGTCATCGTCTCCATAGGTTGACATACCTCCGGAAAGGTCGGCCTTAACGCCCACGTAGTCGGTGTCCATGATGAAGTTGATGACGCCGGACAACGCGTCCGAGCCATAGACAGCGGACGCGCCACCGGTCACAACTTCCACACGTTCGATCAACGACTGCGGAACGGTGTTGATGTCAACAACGCCGTCGTTGCTTGCACCGGGTAACCGTCGACCATTCAACAGCACCAATGTTCTGGATTGCCCCAAACTGCGTAGGTTAATGCCGTTGATGCCAGCGCGGCCCGATGAGATCTGAAGATTCGCTGTGTTCGGCGTCATGCTACCAACCACTGAAGGTAGTTGATTAACAATGTCGGCCACATTCTGCGGTGCGTCCGCCTCCATTTGCTCTGCGCCCAGCACCGTAACCGGTGTTGGCGTGTCGTAGCCCGAACTGGCCAAGCGAGTACCGGTTACAACGATGTTTTCGAGAGCGGCTTCTTCAGTATCTTGCGACTCCTGAGCGCCGATGCTCGTGCTGAAAACGGCTGCAAGAACAACCACCAATCTGGTGTCACGATTATTGAATTTCATGTCTTCCCCATAAGGCCCCGGTACAAATCCCGGAACAATCTGTCAACCAGCCCAAACTCCGACCACGCGCTGCATTGCAGCTCCGAATCAAAGCGCTCCCCACTTAATCGACGGCGGCCTACTGGCCGGTAATCGAGAAATGCTTTCGGTGTCCTGCTCGCGTTGCCTGCTACCTCAACGAACAACGCGAAAATGGCACCAGTATTTATTCAACCGCTTATGCGGCTCCCGGCTCGCGAATCGAAAACAGCTGCCCATATCTGCTAGCACTGTCGATGGCTGCATTGGCGTGCTGTCACTGCATCCGAACCGCCGCAATAGTCGCAACTTACGGGTAGACGAACTGGTTTGCTTTATCCGCTACTTTTTTTATTGGCGTTAAGGAAGAGTCTCGACATTCCGGCACCGACTGCGCGAATGTACCCAACGTATATGAGTTGGCTGGGATTGGGCGGAATGAAGTGCCGAGGTTTCCGGCAATCGCATCAATCGGCAGACCGTTCAGGCAGCTAATAGAGCTCAGTGCTTGCGGAGTGCATCCCGGTTGGGTGGTGGCGAACCGCGAATCGGGTCTCGCAGAATCTGCCAGCAGGTGACACCAGGAGTCCGCTAGTTGCCCGACCCTACGTTGCGCTCGATTGTAGAAACCTGGACACAATACCTAACTACACCTATCGGAACCGAAAAAACGATTGGCCGGAACAAATCCGGACGTGACACCAATCGGGCGTAGCTTGAACGCCAACGAATCATCAGGGTTTGACAACTCTTTGCCCGAATTGCCAAAGACTTTCACTCCCCTCGTTGTGATCCTGCAGCCCCTGTGGAAACGCCGAAAGCACGTTCATTCTGTCCCATAGACAGGCGAGCTCGAGCAGAACCCGGCGATTTTGCGTATCAGCCTCGAGCCATTCTCGTAAGCCGCGCAACTCGGCTGCCGAATGCACTTTGTCCAGCTTCGCAATCCAAACACCCGCTTCTTCGTAGCGCCGTTCGGCTCGCAAATCCTGATCTGTCTTATTCACATGCGGCCTCCGTAGCACAGGACGAAACGCGGACCAGTCCCTCGAGATCTACAAGACTTCATTCACGTAAACAGCAACCAATGCCTGCTTTTGCACGGGACACTGCGTTTGCTGATCGTCCTGAATTGCTAATTCAGGACTTACACCTGGCATCTTTGCCTGGCTCATTCGTGCCAACCAGAGTTCAGGTTGTCACCATCATCAAGCCTGCACCGCGAGCTGTCGAGCTTCTGTAGCTCGGCTCCTGGATTCGAAGCAACCACACCAAGGACAGACGAGCGGCGCACGGTTATCCGCTATGCGCATTTTCACTATCAGCTATACAGAGCCGCCGAACCGCTTGTCGCCAATGTGTGGAGAGCGATAATTTCACGTCGCACAAGCGGTAGCGAAGCATCAATTATGCCGTCGAACGCCCCCCCTATGAGACGACACGACAAGCCTTTCGCCGTCAATCCAGCAGTGACTTGGTTTCGACAGCAGGGTCAGCGAGCCGCGCAACATCGACGCGTTTCCCGAACATTTTTTTGCCGGCCATGAATTCTCGCGGCTCATTGATGGCATCAATCGCAACGACTGTGTCGTCGTGGAGATGAAAAATCGCAAACTTGTGCCCGGCCATGTCGCCACGGAAAATCTGCCGATTCCCGTCTGCCGAGAACCCGACCATTTGTAGCTTCACGTCGTATTGATCACTCCAGAACCACGGAACGGAGTCGTGGATGTCGTCACCGCCAAGCATGTTGGTCGCCGCAACCCGCGCCTGATCCATTGCATTGGGTACAGACTCGAGTCGCAATCGTCGTCCCAGTTGCGGGTTCGGGTGATTGGTACAATCACCGGCGGCGTAAATATCGACATTGGATGTGCGACACCGCTCGTCTACGACAATCCCATCGTCGCAGACCAGACCAGCCTGTGCAGCCAACTCAACGTTTGGGATCACGCCGATCCCAATGATCACGAGATCAGCCGCTATCGTTTCATCGCCGCATTGGACTGCGCGCACGCTGTCGTCGCCGGTAAATCCCGTAACCTGGCAATTCGTTCTGATCTCAACCCCGTGGCTCTTGTGCATCGTGTCGTAAAAGCGACTTAACTCCGGCGAAGCAACACGCTGCAACACCCGATCGCCGGCCTCCAGCACACTAACCTGCTTACCTGCTGCGGTTGCAATTGCCGCTACTTCCAATCCAATGTAGCCGCCGCCAACGACGCAGACGCGGTCGGCTACTGCCATTTCAGAACGAATTCGATCCACGTCGGTCACCGTACGCAGGTAGTGAATACCGGCAAGCTCCGAACCTGGCGTCTGCATACGGCGCGGCCGCGAGCCCGTGCAAAGCAACAGCTGGTCGTAGCCAATGTGTTCCTGCGCGACCGACAGCGTTTTCTTTGCCGTATCAATCTCATCTACACGAACGCCAGTGCGCACTTCAATGCCCTGCTTCTCGTAGAAGGCCGGTTGTCGCACGTACAGGTGCTGCAGTTCCTCTTTACCCGACAAATAAGCCTTTGACAGCGGCGGGCGCTGATAAGGGATGTAAGGTTCATCTGCGACAATCAGTAGTCGGCCATCATGACCTTTCTGCCGAAGACTGGCCGCTGCTTGCCCGGCGGCATGACCTCCGCCAACAATAACAATTGTTGCCATAAACTCGAATCCTTGCCGCGAAGTGGGCGAATTGCGCCCTTGGGTTACACCAACTGCTTGTCCATCTCGCTCTCTATCGCCGAGCGTATTGAAGACTCCATGAAGCTCAGCGCGAGTCCCAGCTTCAAATCCAGATTGACCCGGTCGTCGCTCACGCACAAGGACCCGTTTAGCCCGCGACCGGATACCCGGAGTTCATCACCCTCCCAGCGAGATTCGAGGTCGAATTGTCCTTTCAAATTGGACGCCAGGCGCTCCACGCGCTTGCGCGCCTCGTCGCGACCGAGTGTGTGTTGACGCTCTATCTGCATCTGACTGTCTGTCCTGTTGCTTTCAGGCAAACCACTTGCCCGTATCGAACTGCAATTGTACCTGTGCATTCGCCCCCTTGCGCCGTCTCACGGCGCTCTGTAGTCGCCCGACTTCAACAAGCGTCCAGGCCGCGCACTGGTCATTGAGCCATCTCGCAGCACCGCGGTTCCTGCCACAAAAACGTATTGCATACCTTCGGCATACTGGTGCGGATCCGAGAATGTGGAATGGTCGATGATCATGGCGGGGTCGAAAACGGCGATATCCGCGATCGCGCCGGCGCTGATACGCCCGCGATCATCAAGCCCCAGCCGATTGGCCGGCAGTCGGGTGATCTTGTGCACAGCGGTATGCAAGGGCAACACGCCCTGATCACGCACGTAATGCCCGAGCACCCGCGCGAAACTGCCGTAGTTCCGTGGATGTGGCACTCGCTCGGACGGACCCTCAACGCCGCCGTCCGAGGCGATCATCGTACGTGAGTGGCGCATGATGTTGCGCACATCAGTTTCGTCTATCGCATGAAAAACTGCGCTGCAGTTGCCCGCCGCAACCAGCTCCATCAGCAATTCAGCCGCCGCATCATTCGATACCGTTATCTCTCTACTTTCCAGAATCTGCGACAAGTTCATGCCATTGAGTGAGCGGTCGAACGAGCAATTGGCAAGCACGACATTGGCCGGGTCGTTGCCGCCACGATCAACCTCGATCCGATAGACAATTTCCTTACGCAGTTCTTCGTGTTGCGCCGGATCGCGAATTCGCTGCAACAAAGCATCACGACCACCGTCAAGACTCCAGCCCGGAAACAGGATCGTGAGGCTGGTTGACGAAGCCGTGTACGGGTACTGATCGATACTCACATCGACTCCCCGTGCAACCGCTTCATCCACAAGTCGCAAGGTCTCAATCGACTTACCCCACATCGGAGCACCCACGATCTTGTGATGCGAGATCTGGGTAGGCAGTTCGCCCTCTTCACCTATGCGTATAGTCTCGGCAACGCTCTTCAGCACATCGAGACCTTCTTCCCGCATGTGGCTGATGTAGATTCCACCGTAGTCAGCCGCAACTTTGGCAAGCTCAACCACTTCTTCAGTCGCCGCAAATCGGCCGGGCGCGTAAATCAGGCCCGAGGAGAGCCCGAACGCGCCATCTTGCATCGCCGTAGCTACCTCTTGCCGCATGGCCTCCAGTTCCTGCGCGGTTGGCGCACGGTCATCCTCACCGACGATCAACTCCCGAACAGAACCATGGCCAACGAAGGTGCCGAAATTGACCGTCGCCGGTCGCGCCCGTAATGCATCAAAAGTTGCGGTGATTGGCAATGGCGAACTGCCGTCGGGGCCACCGATGACTGTCGTAACCCCTTGCCGTATCAAATTTTCCGCATCGGGCCAGCGAAAAACACCGTCATTCGAAGCGCTGCGGACGGCGTGACTGTGTATATCGATAAAACCGGGTGCCACGGCCAAGCCACCAACGTCGATGCGCTGTGTTGCGTTTCGTTCACGAAGATCACCGATAGCAACAATGCGATCCCCCGAAATACCAATATCGGCCAGGACCGGCTCGCTGTCTTCGCCAGTGAATACGAGCCCGCCAGCCAGCACCGTGTCCAGGTCGGGGGCCGCGGCAGGCAGAGGCGCTTTGCTGCACGCCAGCAGAGTACACAGACCCAGAGCAGCCACACTCATCAACGCGCGCATGGCCAGAATCCGACATTGCTTTGCACACTTCACTGATCCAGCTCCGTCGGATACGGCGGTACCTGAAAGGAGTACGGTAAGAAGTCACCGCCCGATCCGGCATTTTGATCAATAAGCATTACCTTAGGCCCGTGTATGGCACCGGCCGGCGTATTGAATACCATGCCGTCGCGGTATTTCCAGCCAACCCCCACCGGAGAAAGGCCGCTGTAACCTGAACCAAAAGCGATATAGGCGAGCTGCGTATCATCGGCATTCAGGACCCCACGGAATACCCGTGCCCCCATTTTCTCTTGACGTAAACCGCCGTCCATTGATGCGTTGCCTGAAACCTCATGCAGTCACCCCAGATCAGGACTGGTACCACTGAAAGTGGCCCGTCGATTGTTGTTCTATATTTGGCCTCGAGTACAAATAGCGAGTCCGGTCCGGCAAGTGCAGCGCCTCCGCGACCCTGTTCACAGGAAGCAAAGCTCTGTCACCTTAAGTAGCTTGACTGGAAACGAATCGGCCCTGCGCGTCATCGGAGTTCACAGACTTGCTGCTAGCCGGCGCAGGCCTCGATCGCATTAGAACAACGTTCAATTGCCGCTAACTCCCGTTCAAGGAGTGCCTACCACCTTGCCTGGATTCAATATATTTCGCGGATCGAGCGTGCGCTTCAGAGCACGCATCGTCGCGATCTCATTACTGGTTCGCGACAATGGCAACCAGCTACGCTTCTCAAGACCTATACCGTGTTCCGCTGAAATTGCACCCGCGTAAGGCTTCAGCAAGTGATAGACGTAGTGCTCGACCACGTCTCGCTCACTGCTGCTGTAGTCACCCACTACTGATATGTGCAGATTGTTGTCTCCCAGATGCCCAAATGCGGCGACGTGCGCAGTAGGCAGCGCGTCACCCAACTCTTGAGTCAGCGATTCAACATAAGGGCCAACATCGGCAATGCGCAAACTAATATCAAAATTTTGCGCCCCACTCACAATCCATTCCACATCGTGACGTACTGCCCATATGGCATCGCGCTCCTGGCCTGATTTCGCCAACACACCGTCGCTGATACAGCCATCGGTCAACAAGGCTTCCATCGTTGCGGCAAAAACATCGCCGTCGAAATCGGGGTTACTTCCCATTGCCTCGATCAGGACGTAGCAATACTGGCCGGGCGCAATCATCGCCGGTTGACGCCCGGCTGGCTGAACGACCTGCTCGTAGAAACTGTTCCACATCACTTCGAAGCCACACAAAGCGGCTCCGAGTCGGGTCCGCACTTCATTTAATACCCGCACAGTATCGTTGTAGTTGTCACAGGCCACCAAGGCGACATTGTGGGTCTGTGGTTTGTTGGCAAGGCGCATAATCACGCGCGTAACGACGCCAAGGACGCCCTCCGTGCCGATAAACAGCTGCTTGAGGTCAAATCCTGAGTTGTTCTTGATATACCGGTTCATCGACGACAGCACCGTCCCGTCCGCGAGCACAGCTTCGATGCCCAGCACCGAGTCGCGCGTCATACCAAAGCGGATAACCTTGGTGCCACCCGCATTGGTTGAAACGTTGCCGCCCAGCGTACAGTTGTCTCGAGCGCCAATATCGATGGGAAAAAAGAGGTCTTCATCAAGGGCTGCTTGCTGCGCGTCGCGCAGGACAAGCCCCGCCTGAGCAGTCATCGTGAGCGCCGTTGTATCGACTTCCTCGATGGCATTCATTCGCGCCAGATCCAGAACAACGTCTTCCGGCGTTGTTGCGCAGCCCTGCACCAGGTTGGTCACGCCGCCGTAGGTCACAACGGACTGGCGGGCGCTGTAGCAAGCTGTCAGGACATCAGCGACTTCGCCGGTACTCGCTGGCAACACAACGGCATGTGCCAGGCACGGCTGGTGCGTATCCCATGCCGGTGTGCGGGCGCGAACGACCTCGCCCGGCAGCAGGTTTTCTGCACCTACAATCGACACAAGTTTATCGCGGAGCTCCTGATCCATCAGGCTGACCACCCTCGGCTAGCCGCGACCGTACCGAATGCCTTTGACCGGTGCCGGGCAGAAAAGGCCCGAGCGGCTGCCTCTGTTGGCTCCAAAGTCTGTCGTGTTGCGCGATGGACGTTCGTCGTACTCATTCCTGGTGCATCTCCGCCGACCCGGCGACCCTAGCGCCGCCCGCGCCCATGCTATAGCTACCTGCCCGCAGTGGCCATGATTTCGGAAAAATCATCGCCTGCGATGAAACCAGCGCAGGTATTGCGATATGATCCGCGGCCTAGAGACTGGAGGTCATTCATGCGCGAAATGCTGCAATTCTATATTGATGGACAATGGGTTGATCCTGTGACTCCGTCGACACTTGACGTAATCAACCCTGCGACCGAAGAAGTATGCGGTCGAATCAGCATGGGCAGCGAGGCCGACGTCGACAAAGCCGTCCAGGCAGCCGTAGCGGCCAGTGCCAGTTTTGCTGCCAGCAGCCGACAAGAACGGCTGGATTTGTTGCAATCAATTCTCGACGTTTTCGCCAAACGGCACGACGAAGTCGCGGAAGCGATCATGGACGAAATGGGCGCGCCCTGGAAACTGGCCAAATACGCTCAGGCTGCCAGCGGCCCGCAACACATCGGCGCCGCACTGAAAGTCTTGCGCGACTACCCGTTTGAGGAAATTCGAGGCACAACGGCTGTGGTGAAAGAAGCCATTGGCCCCTGCGCGCTGATCACGCCGTGGAACTGGCCTATCAACCAGATTGCGGTCAAGGTCGCGCCAGCACTGGCTGCCGGCTGCACCATGGTATTGAAACCCAGCGAGATCGCTCCTTTTGACGCCATCCTGTTTGCCGAAGTCCTGCATGAAGCCGGCGTTCCAGCGGGTGTTTTCAACCTGATCAACGGCGACGGACCGACGGTCGGGGCGCGCATGAGCAGTCACCCCGATATAGCAATGGTCTCCTTCACAGGCTCCACTCGCGCCGGCGTCGCTGTCGCGCAGAATGCCGCGCCCACGGTCAAACGGGTTGCGCAGGAACTGGGCGGCAAATCCGCCAATATCATTCTCGACGACGCCGATTTTGAGCGCGCAGTGAACGGCGGTGTCAGTGACTGTTTCGAAAACACCGGCCAGTCGTGCAACGCCCCAACTCGAATGCTCGTACCGCGCAGCCGGCTCGACGACGTCAACCGAATAGCGGCAGCCAGAGCGGCCGGCGTCGTTGTAGGCAATCCTCGCGAGAAAGGCGTACATGTAGGTCCCGTGGTTTCTGCGGTGCAGTGGCAGAAAATTCAAGACCTGATTCAGGTCGGTATTGACGAAGGTGCCACCCTGTTGTGCGGCGGCACGGGCCGGCCTGACCATTTGGAGCGCGGTTTCTACGTCAAACCAACGATTTTCACCAATGTCAGCAATGACATGACCGTGGCCCGCGAAGAGATCTTCGGTCCCGTATTGTGCATTATCCCGTACGACGATGAGGCAGAAGCAATCAGGGTCGCCAACGATACGCCGTATGGCTTATCCGGGTACGTGAGTTCCGGCAACCTTGATCGAGCACGCAAGGTAGCGGCACAACTGCGTACGGGCATGGTCCACATCAACGGTGCTTCACTCGATGCATTTGCGCCCTTTGGCGGATTCAAGCATTCCGGCAATGGACGGGAATGGGGTTCGCACGGCATCGACGAGTTTCTTGAAGTGAAATCGGTGTTCGGCTACGAGGCCAAGAAGGCCAGCTAGGCCCGATCCCTGGCGCAAATTTACCGGCATGGCAGCAAGTAAATGAAACTCGCTTGCCCATGCCGGGTCCCTTATCAAGCCTACAAAACGAGCATCTGATTCATGACCCCAAGTTACAAGATTGCTGCCCTGATCAGCATCGTCACTCTGACTCTCGCCGGCTGCGCCGAAAGCGCTCGCGAAGAAGCGACCGGTAAAGCGAATATCCGCGGTGTGAATGCAATCGTTG
Organism: Woeseia sp. D3-10; assembly: GCF_055809415.1. NCBI lineage: Bacteria > Pseudomonadati > Pseudomonadota > Gammaproteobacteria > Woeseiales > Woeseiaceae > Woeseia > Woeseia sp. D3-10. Next base: position 294,785 of record NZ_JBVVTW010000007.1, read on the forward strand.
ACGCCCCTGCGGTGGTTTTCAAAGTCGAAGAACGCAGCTTGGGTTCGCTGGAGTTTGGTGACGTCACACCACTTCAGAACTACGACGACCTGTCCTACAACTTCAATTTTGACATCACCGAAATCGGGACAGGTGACAGCAGAAGACTCGCCAGCCAGTTTCTTGATGTTATTGCTGACGACGACTACTTGTTCGTGCTCAGCGGCAGCATCAGCAATCCACAAATCACTTTGTGGACTGATGAAGCTCGGCAATGGGAAGGCAATGAAACCGTTTTTGAAATGGGCTTTATGCATCTCGCCCGTAATCTTGGTGCTCTGGATGTTTATTTCGCCATAGCAGGTACCGCGCCAACGGCCGGTGCGGCAATCGGCACGCTGGCCGTCGGTGAGCGACTCGACCCGGCCGAATATGCCACTGGCAGCTATGTCGTAACCTTAACAGCAGCCAATGATCCGCAAGCGATAGTCTATCAATCAGCCAGCCGCACCATGACCGGCGCCACGACCGATAGCATCCTTATATTCGATCAAAACCCATCACGCAATTCGCCTGCTCACGTACGCCACATTACGCAGGCGGGATCAGCTTCAGACCTGGTCGATGCACGGGTAACTCCCACTGCACAATTCCTGCACGCGGCGCCGGCGATCGGCAATGTTGATATTGTAGAAGCCGACGACTTCGCCTCACCGCTGCTAGTGAACCAGCCTTTTGGCAACCTGAGCGACGACGTCACTCTGAGTTCCGGCACGAATGACTACACGTGGACTGACGCCGGCAACATGGGTGCTGTACTGGTTGAGAGCGAGGAAATAATTGCCGCCGATTTCAAGAGAACCCTTGTACTTGCAGGACCTGCCGCTGACCACACGATATTGAATGTGCAGGCAAATAGACGCCCGTTTTCAACCAGCGCGCGCTTGAATATTGTCAATGCTGTTGATAATGCCGAGACCGTTGATATCTATTTTCTGCGTGACGGTGCCGCGATCGCAGACTTCACACCAATATCTGCCGGCATTCCGTTTACCTTCTCGATAGGCATGACCCCGATCATCGCTGGTGACTACGAGATAACGATTACAGAAGCAGGCTCGCAAACGGTTCTGGCTGGACCGCTGGATATCGCGCTGGCGAACAATGACGTCGTCGAAGTCTTTATCATGGATACGACCGATCCGAATGTCATGAGTCTGTTGGTCAATCGAATCGCGCCGTAGCATGTCGCCTCAGGATGCGATGGCGGCATCCACGTAGCTGGCCCGATCGTTTGCCGCGCCTGATCGCAACATGGATTTAACGTTGTACATGGCCTGATCAGCCACGCTCACCAGATGCCAGAGCTCGTCGCCGTGTTTCGGCATCAGAGCAATGCCTACACTAGCTTCGCAATTGATTTCGCGTCCCTGGATAATGTATGCCTCGGACGCGGTTTCAACGAGGCGACTGGCGACGTGCTTCGCATCGTCAACACCCACTCCAGGCAAAACGATGGCGAACTCATCACCGCCGAGCCTCGCCAGAATATCCTCAGGGCGCAAGCAATATTCCAGTCGATGACCAAACGCCTTCAACAGAGCATCACCGGCCTGGTGCCCGAATCGGTCGTTGATTGATTTGAACTGGTCCAGATCGAGGTACAGGACCGCCGCGGTTTCATTCGCCGCGATGCACGCAGTCGCTTCTTTCTCAAAACCTCGTCTGTTCAATATCCCGGTCAAGGGGTCGCGCAGCGCATCCTGAAGAATCTTGTTCTCCGCGTATTTTCGCTGGGTAATGTCAATCAGCGTCACCGAAAAGTCGCGACCAACGGGCTCACCAACAACGCGCAGCCACGCTTCTTTCTCTTCCAGCTCCACCAGCGTTTCGAAGCTAATGCCAGAAGCGCTACGTACTTCGTCGCCGAAGCGTTCCAGTAGTTTGTGTGGTTCAAGGAGGTCCAGCTTTTCCAGTGGCATCCCGACTAACGCAGCACCGCCGGTGCGCAGGAATCGCTCGGCCGCCCGGTTGGCAAAAGTACAACGGAATTTGCGGTCAATATCCCGATCATCACGCGCAAAGCGCAATATCCCATTGGATGAATTTTCGACCAGGGAGCGAATAAGGTGTTCGCTGTCCGAAAGTGCCCGCAAAGCGCGTTTTCGTTGTGTCACATCACGGCACACCAATACCGTACCCTGATCCTGGCCAGACGGTCCTTTCAAAGGGGCGCTATACACTTCGTAGTAGCGATCACGCCGCATACGTACGGTTTGTGCCATATCCGAACCGGTCGCATGCTCGGCCAGCAGGTTCGCTTCAGGCAAATCTTTCCAAAGATTGCGACCAATCAACTCCCGTTCGCTGGCTTCCAGCAGTACTTGTGCCGGCTTGTTGGCGCTAACGATACACTGGTTATCGTCCAGCACTATGATCGGGTCACGAATATGATCCAGCAATGTCTGGTAAGCGACGGGGCTAAAGTCATAAACCCGCAAATGCAGACTGAGCCACCAGTAAACCGGCAATAGCAATGTCACGGTCAGCGACGTGAACGGAAATTCGTAGGGTCCGATTCTCAGGTATGTATTGCCAAAACTGACCGCAAGCGGTAACACCGCACAAACGAGGAAGAGCTTTACTTTTTTCCGGTGAGCGAGTGCGATGTTCGGTAAACGGCTGGTCAGCGCGATGACCGAGTAGGCAAACAACCCGTATCCGAACGGTGCGTGGACTCGACTGAACCAAGTCCCTTCTCTGGCGATAGTGAATTGCAGTCCGTCCGCTGTTGTCGTGTACGTCCAGATCAACTCATGCAACGGGTTGGTTATCGCCAGCAACGTCGTTATTGTCGGAATTGCGCAAAGCAAACCGAACAACCAACGAGGCGGAGGTCCGATGGTGTAATCGCGATACTGATAATAGATCGCGACCGGTATGAAGCCAGCACTGAAATAGGTCAATGCTCGCCCGATTCCGTCGATATCCGGATCCTGCGTATTCAACGAGAACGCCGTACCCAGAACCATCGTGCCAACCAGGAACAGGAAGTAACTGATGGTATTGCTACTCGAATCGCTCGCCGCGCGTTGCACTCGCATCGCCAGCCACAAGTAAATGACACCCGCGAACCCGAAAGTCGTAGGCAACAAGGTCAGCAGGGTGTCTAACACGCTGGCGCTCCCGCAGTTGTAACTGAAGTCGAGACGTACATAACGCAATTCTAAGGAGAAGCGACCATATATGATGCGACTTGTGCCGCATTCCGACACGGCGTTTTGCGCAGCAGATCACTGTCTATGGAGCAGCTGGCCAATTTGCCCTGCTTTGCCGAACGCCGGTCCGCGCCGTTTAGCCGCGTCGGTCGGGCATTCGCGGGACAGATGAAGGCGGTCCGCCCCGGCAGATGCCGGCGGAGCGACAGGACTTAGGCTCAGCTCCGGCGAGGTCTAGAGCCCGCTTCGGGTGTCCTCGATCAGGGCGTCGACAACCGCTCGCAAGCACTCGTCCTGGTCCTTGCCGTCCGCGACTGCCTCCGCATGCACCTGTAGTTGTCGGTGCGCACTGGTTCCGCGCCTGACGATATCTCTCACGTTCGCCACTTCGCTGGTACAGCCCAACGCGTCGGCATCCTCGGCTGTTAGTTCCAGAATTTCCTCAAGCAAATCGTTAAAAGCTACCAATTCCCCTTTTGCGAAATCGATCATGCCTTCATCGTAGCTGTAGCGCATGGCTCGCCAGCGGTTTTCCCGAATCAACATGGGTGTGTACTGACGCCAGCGCTGATTGCCGATACGCAAGCGGTACAACATGCGCAACAGACACAACAACAGTGCGGCCAGGGCAACGGCGTCGTCCAGACGTGTACACACATCCATGATGCGCGTCTCGAGAGTCGGATACCGGCCGCTGGGTCGAAGGTCCCACCAGATTTTGGTCGAGTCTTCGATCATCCCTGCGTTTATCAGGATGTCCACGTGCCGCTGATACTCGGCATAGCTTTGAAAGCGTTCGGGTAAACCCGTTCGCGGTAACGCGTCGAAAATCGTGAGTCGGTAACTCTTTAAGCCGGTATCACGGCCTTCCCAAAACGGTGATGAGCAGGACAAGGCGAGCAGGTGTGGAAGGAAATAGCTCATCTGGTTCATCAGATCAATTCGCTGATCATTGGCGCCGATTCCTACGTGCACATGCATACCGCAGATCACCATGCGCCGTGCGGCGCCCGCCATCTCGTTGGTCAATGCTTCGTAGCGGTCTTTCTCAGTGTGCTTCTGGTCAACCCAGCGGCTGAATGGGTGGGTTGACGCGGCGATCGGCGCCAGACCATATTGATCAGACACGTCAATGATGATCCGACGGAGGCGAGCGAGGTCCTCGCGCGCTTCTTGCACATTGCTGCAGACTTTCGTGCCTACTTCGACCTGCGAACGCAACAATTCGGTCGTTACCTGATCACCGCATTCGGCTTCGCAGTCACTAAGAAAGGAGTCCGGCGGATCTACGACCAGACCACGCGTTTCTTTGTCCACAAGCAGGTATTCTTCTTCTACCCCGATCGTGAACTCCGGTTCTCGCTGAATCATTCCCACCCCCGTGACAGATTCCCGTCGAGCATTTCGTTTAGATGATTGCCGCCGACGTGCCGTTGATCTCGATCTGCTCCGGCAGCTTTTCCAGCAAGCCTTGCAATAGAGCCGCTATACGCTCAACACCAGCCTGGTCATGAATTAAATCCTGACGTATTTCGACGCCGGCGTGCGGTAAGCCGCGCGACTCAGCGTGATGGTCGATCGTAAAGTCCTGCGGGCCTCTGCCTGAATACGGCTCGTTATCACCTACATTGATGCCGGCGCGACGCAGTTCAGCGATGAGGATATCGGGTACCCGCGGGTCTTTGTCCCACAGAATGCCAATTTCCCAAGGTCGCGGCACACTGTCCATGACCGGCGTAAAACTGTGCATTGCCAATATGATCGGCTGACATCCTCCGTCCCGAAGTCGATCCAGTTGCTGGCTGATTGCGCCGTGATACGGCCAGTAAATCTCGCTGGCTCGAGCTTGCCTGTCTGCTTCGCTGAGACCGCGGTTGCCATTGATAACGACGCCATCACCGAACTCGAGAAATGCCTGAGCGTCGAGCAGTTTCCGGTTGCAATCCACAACCAGCCGAGAATAACCCGCGAGCACTGCGGTGGCGCCAAGCGCATCAGCAAGGTATTCCGTTGTAGCGGCCGCGCCGATGTCCCAGGCCAGATGGCTGCGCAAGGCGACAGGATCTAGACCCAGATTGTTCAGCGATGACGGAATGTAGCGGCTGGCGTGATCGCACAGCAGCAAGATTGGACTGACGGCGTTTTCGTTCAGAATCCGGTACGGATGCGGCTCGCCGGGAGCCAATAGTGGTGTTTCAGGCTTTGCAGCCGGTTTACTTTCGTTGCCCATTAAATATCTGTGACGAGAAAAATTCCCGCCCAGTGTACAGGAGGAACCCGGGTACCGGAATCAGGCCATCAATGGAGTCGCAAGGGCCACCGTAGACCACGGCGCAAAAGAGTCCACCGAGGTCGGCCTGGCAATGTAGTAACCCTGTGCGTAAGAAATGCCAAGTTCGGCCAGCTTGTCCAGTACGGCCACGTTCTCAACCCGCTCGGCGATGGTCTTTATACCCATCGCCTGTCCTACCTGATTAATCGCGCGAACCATGCTTTCGTCTACGCTGTTATCTACCACGTTACGAATAAACTGACCGTCGATCTTGATGTAATCAACCGGCAGGTTCTTGAGGTAAGTGAACGACGACAGCCCGCTGCCAAAATCATCCAGCGAAAACATGCAACCCAAAGCTTTTAACGCCTGCATGAAATGCACAACGCGTGACAGGTTCGAGATTGCCGCTGTTTCCGTAATCTCAAAACAAATTGCGCCCTTGGGCAGCTTGTGTTTCTTGAGCTCTTCAACAACGAACTCCAAAAAGCGGTCTTCACTTAGAGAAGTGCCCGACAGGTTGATTGCCAATGTGAACCGCGCAACACCGTTGTCGGTGTTACGATCTGCCAGCGTCTCCAATGACTGCCGAACCACCCACCGGTCAAGTGTCGACATCATGTTGTAGCGTTCAGCGGCCGGAATGAACTGGTCAGGCTGAACCAGCTCGCCATTTTCATCCCGCATACGCAACAAGAGTTCATAGTGACCCGGCGCGTCATCCTGCTGCCCGCCGATCGAGATGATGGGCTGATAAAACAACTCAAGCCGATCATCCTCAACTGCGCTGGTAATTCGAGAAACCCACTTCATCTCTTCATGACGCACCGAAGCGTCACTATCACGATATAAGTGAATCTGGTTGCGACCCATGTCCTTTGCCGTATAACACGCGACATCCGCAGAGCTCATTACGCTGGCAACACTCGGACTTTCGTGCGTAACAACGACAGCCCCAATAGAACAACGAACATTGGTAAATGCTTCTTGCCAGGTGAAGCGATGCTCCTCAATCGCCGAACGAATTGCCTCTGCGACATCCATTGCCCGATCTTCATCACAGCGCTCTAGCAAGACGCCAAACTCATCACCACCCAGTCGAGCGAGAATGTCTGTGGACCGAATGTTGGACTGAATTATTTCTGTTACTTGCGACAACAACTCGTCGCCGGCCGTATGACCGAACGTATCATTGACCACCTTGAACTGATCAAGGTCCACATAGAGTACGCCGTGTGTCAGCTGCGCGTTGCTGGACGTACTCTCGAGGGCCGCGACCAGTTGATTCTCGAACTCTCTGCGGTTGATGAGCCCGGTAATTGCATCGTGCGAGGCCTGGTAGGACAACTGGCGGAATAATCGGGTCTCACGACTGACATCGTGGAACACCATGACCGCGCCGATAATATTACCGATTCGGTCCCGAATAGGGGCAGCCGAATCCTGAATAGGTATCTCCAAACCCTGCTTCGCGATTAGCACCGAATTCTCAGCCAGCGCTATAACACGACCATCTTTCAGGCAACGGGTTACCGGGTTTTCAACCGTTGACCGGGTATGTTCGTTGATAATCGTCAGGATCTTCTCGATAGGCTGACCGCGCGCGGAACGTATATCCCAGCCGCTGAGATCTTGAGCAACGGGGTTGATGTAATCTATGCAACCCGCCGCATCGGTCGTTATAACGCCGTCACCAATCGATTGCAGCGTAACCTGTGCACGCTCTTTCTCTTCGAAGACCCGTGTCTCGGCAACCTTGCGGTCGGTGATATCGGTGATCGTGCCTTCGTGAGCAACAATGACCCCATCCTTGTTATAAACGGCACGTGAATTTTCGAGAACAACAATTTCACGTCCGTCCTTGCGGCGCAGACGGGCCTCGAAGTTCTTGACGAAACCCTGTGCCTCAAGTCGGGCGAAGACCCGTTCCCGATCAATTGGGTTTACGTACAGTTTGGTTGTACGGCCGGCGCCCTTGAGATCATCAGCGTCCTCGTAGCCCAGCATGTCGACCAAGGCCGGGTTAACGGTGACAACTTCGCCTTCCCGCGTGGAGATGTACACGCCGTCGACAACGTTCTCGAACAAACCGCGATACCGACTCTCGCTGCTGCGAAGTTTTTCTTCATCGATTTCGCGCTTGATGGCTATACCAGCGAGTTTCGCCATACGTCCGAGTTTATCCAGCTCGTCGGTTGTCGGTTCACGCGGCTCATCAACGTACGCATCGAGCGTTCCGATTATGTGACCAGCCGTCGCAAATAAGGGGAATGACCAGCAGGCCCGGATTTTGTGTTCCTCGGCACTTGCGTGCAGTCCCTTCCATGCAATCTCGGTGCTGATGTTTCTAACGACTGTTTCTCGACTGCGATGCACGGCCAGACCACAGGCGATAGCGGTTTCGCTAACCCGGGTATGATCGAGCTGAACGCGAAAAGCGTCCGGTAGGCTGGGAGCCTCCTCCACGCTCAACGTCGTCTGCGAAGAGTCCAGTAACATGACTGCTGTGCGCAAGCCGCTGCTGATTTTTTCCGTGCACCGACAGATCGAGCGCATTGTTCGGTCGAATGGCGTGCTGGCAGCTATCATTTCCAGAATCTTGTTCTGTGCGTACGAAATTTCTTCGTTGCGTTTACGCTCGGAGATATCCGTAATACTCACACGCACGAGTCGCTTGTCGCCGGAGGGGAGTCGGCTGAAACGAACTTCGCACGGAAATTCTTTGCCATTGGCGTCTTTGTGCAGCCACTCAAACGTCGGGTGCTCGCCATTCAATGCGCGATCAATATAGCCGCGGCGTACGCCAAATGACGGCGTGCCATCCGGCTGCATTTTCGGGCTGATCGCTTCCGGGCCGGCACTCAACAAACGGCGGCGCGACAAATTGAACAACAAGCACGCATTGTCGTTAGCGTCACTGAACCGATTTTGGTCCACGTCCAGAACCAGGATCGCTTCCGGAGCATTTTCGACCAATGCACGATAACGTTCTTCGTTGTCCCGCAGAACTCGCTCCGCTTCTCGTCGGTCAGTAACGTCCCGCAGACTGATTACATAAATGTCTTCGTCAACCCCGGTCAGCCTGCTGGCGTTAATCTCTGCAACAAACTTCCGGCCGGACCCGGAAACAGCGCCGACTTCGCCACTGTTGAACTCGATGTGGGTATCGTCCAGATCGGACATAAACGGTTCAAGACAACTGGTGAGTGTCTTACCTGCAGCGAATGGAAGTATTCGACCCAGCTCGGAACCAATCAGGTCTTCCTTCGGAAGATCGAAATAGCGACTACACACTCTGTTGCAATTTCGAATAATTCCGGAGGCGCTTACCGACAGCAGCGCATCAGTAACGCTGTCAAAAATAATTTCGATAGGTGTCGACGCAGGCAATGACTGTGCTATCGACCGGCTAACAGTCGTCTGCATTTTGTCATAATGCTGGTTCAGTAGCTCGACCAAGGTATTGAGGTCCAGTTGCCCGGAGTGCCCCTTGTTATTGTCTGGCCGCTGCTCGTTGCTTTCCATTTGCATCTGAGCGTCGTTTCCCCGCAATCTTCCGTGCGCTTTGGCCTGACCTGTCTTCAATGCCAGGAATCAAGGCTTCTCTTTTGACCGGCAGACCGCATTCCGTGGCTGATCTGTGGCAATGTGCCAAGCCAATCTAGACAAAGGAGAGAATGGCGACTGTGATGCGTCTCTCGAATCCGAAACTAAAATGGGAATAAATTCCCGGAAGGCGGCAACCCTTATGGACAAAGGGCCGGGGCGGCGATTCTAGCCTGTTCTGGCGGCCGCGCTGGGCACTACCGGCCGTGCATGACAGTCAATATTTACATAATGGCGCGGTGCGCGGCGGAAACGGCGACCGACTTCCTAATTTTCGCGGGCCGGCATCGATATGACCGTTTCGCCATCGGCGGTCTCCCGCAGTTCACCGTTGAGCACGGGTTCCACAATGCCCTGCCCCACGGCAATGGGTACAGCCATCGTCTTTAGCATCCTGCCTGCTGTCGTTTCCACTTCCGCGGTAACGTTAAGGTACAAACGACCTTCACGTAACGGAATTACCGTGACCTGGCGGGCGGCAAAGCCATCGTCGGCCGGTGCGCTCAACTCTATCGTTTTTGATTGCGAATCCGGGAACCGCATGCTTTCAGCATCGTTAACGTAATAGCTAACCTGTACAGGTGCCTCACTCAACGACGATGATACGAGCACTTCGATCGCCACGGGCTGACCAACCACCGGTGTGCCGAGCACTTTGTAAGCAATAGTAATTGGGGCACCAGGCTTGCCCGGCGACCTGACGGGCAGTTCATTGTTCACTTTGCCAGCCGCACTTGATGTGGTTGCGTCCTTGCCGACAGCTGCTTGATCCGCACTGTTACAACCTGCAATGACAAGCGTTAGCAGCAGTGATAAATACAGTGGTTTGTTGGTCATTCAATTCACCTTGGTCGAAGTGTCGACAGGGTCAGGTTGTAGGCTGAACGGTAACATCAAAACAAACCCGGTTGGGGTAGCCGACGGCCGTTTCCTCATCGGCATAGCGCCAGTCCGTCAGGTCCATCACATAGTTACCCACTGCCAGCACGCCGAAGGAGTCAAAGTCTTCGACGTTCGCGGTTCCGCTGAACCCCTGAGCTACGAGCTGGCCATTCAGAAACACTTCCGAATCCGGGTCGCTTTGATCTGATTCGTTGGCTGGATCATCGGCCGGCAAACTGGCCGCCGTCGCCGCATCGACCTCTACACGGAAAGCGTAGCGGGATGGCGACGCCACCGAGAAACGCAGGAACCGGTGTTGCGACAACTTATTGCCATTCGCTTGCGAATTATCATGCTCGTTGTTGACACAAATATTGAGCGGGATACCTGTCGGGTTTATTGCTGTATAGACCGGCAGCGCGTCTTGAGGAGTAGCACTGTTGGCATCGTTGCTTTCGCCATCGCCGTACACTCCGCTCCCGTTGATATTGTGGTAGCCAAGCAGTTCATCAACGAGTGTTGCACTGGCAGGTAACTCGTCTTTAAGTTCAGTTACGAAGGAAAATATACTGGTATGTGCTGCAGTTACGGATTGACGATTCACCATCGTATCGTAGATGGGTGTGAAGCCTATGCTGCCGCTGTCACCGCGACCCACTTCCACGCTGTCATCCCACAAGTCATAGACCAGCTCCATGACCGAGAACTCGTTGAACCAGCCACGGCGACTTTGCGAAGAGTTTTCTATGTTGATCGAGAAACCGTTCGATTGCGCCGCTGCTGATGTATCACAGTACAATGAGCTGTCGAGCGCCATGCCGGACAATGCCGTAGCCCAGCCTTCGCCGAACGCCAACCGCATATCCAGTTGGTCACCCGGACCATGCGCGCCGCCGATGCTGTCGGACCGCGAAAATGCGTCTTCGAAGTAATGCCCCCATTCATGGACGATGACGTGACTGTCAAACTCCTCAGTATCACTGTCGGCCGCTCCCAGCAGGAACATCTTGTTATCGGAACTGTAATACGAAGTGCCGATACGGCCCGCGGCGACATCCTCGGCTTCACTCGTAGTGCCGTCACCAACTTCCGGGACGTTGTTGACGCTCCAGAATACGTCCAGCGGCTCGAAGGTTGCAGCGTTGTCCGCCTGCATGACGAGTCGCATGCCATCGTAAATGGCGTCGAGCACCGCAAACGGCGCGGCCGCCCGCAGACCCGAATACGCTGTTCCGTTCCAGCCAGTCGTCGCCGTCAAATTGCGCGTCTGGTCAATGCTGCCGGTATTGAAGTCACCCGAATCCAGCGCGTAGATCAATCGTTGCTCCAAAGGCGCGGTCGTGTTGCTGGTGTTGTCGCGCACCTCCACATCCCACGACGGCGTGCCGCTGCGCTTGAGCTCTGCGCGTACACTCAGGAATACGCTAGTCCCAGCCGTCACCGATACTGCATAGTCGCCATTGTCGTCTGTCACCGCGCTGCCCAGCACGGCACTCGTGGACGCATTGACTACTTGCACGGTTGCGGCGCGAATCGGCCGGCTTTCTGTTGCGGTGTAGTTCAGTCCGATGCACGCCGGATTGGCTGGCACGAATTCATAACGCATCGTTCCGGAAATAGTGACGACCGAACCCGCTGGCAATACCGTAACGGTTACGGAATCGATGGCAGACAATCCGGCGTTGTCCGTTACCGTTAGTTGAAAGGTAAGAACACCGGATCCGCCGACGGCAACCGCGGGCGCGGCAAAGCTCGCTCGGGCATTATTCGCGTCGTTTATAGTGACCGCCGTGCCAGCCGTTTGGCTCCACGCGAACGTCAGTGCGTCACCTGAATCGGGGTCTGTGCCCTCGCCGACCAACTGCACCGTCGATAATTCCGGCGCCGTCTGATCAACCCCCGCATTACTGACCGGAGCCCGATTGACCGCGGGTGGAGCCGCACTACCGCCACCCCCACCGCCACCGCAGGCGGCCAGCGCCAGGCAGCACAGTGCCGTTACCAGAGTTCGGTCTGCCCCCCATTTGTAAAACGTACTGGTCATAGTCCCGCAGGCCCTTGTTGGTGGTCGTGCAATGGAATTACAAACGATAGCGCCGATCAGGATACTATAGGCCGCACTTCCGCCAATAGCGCATGGATTGCCGCTCTCCGGTCGGGCAGGACTGGTTTTAGTGCTTTAGTGCGACTCAGGTCCTGCCAATAAATTCAGTATTGTTAGAATTTCAATCTGGAAATAGTTCCTGGTTCACAGTTCAACGCCCTGCTTCAAGGCGGGCTGTGACCACCCCACAATCAGTGCACAGCAGGAAACAGCGCATGAGCCACAAGAGCATACTCGTGACTGGCGGAGCCGGTTATATCGGCAGCCACGTCGTCCGGCAACTCGGCGAACAAGGTGAAGACATCCTCGTACTGGACAATCTGTCGACCGGTTTCAAAGAGGCAGTAACCAGCGGTAAGTTGATAATCGGCGATACCGGTGACGACGCATTGCTCGAAAAAATATTCGCCAACAACGACATTGACACTGTGATGCATTTCGCCGCGCACACGGTTGTGCCTGAGTCGGTCAGCGATCCGCTGAAATATTACCGTAACAATACGGCCAGCAGCCGCACCCTGCTCGAGCACGCCACCAAGGCCGGTGTGAAGCACGTGGTGTTCTCATCAACCGCCGCGGTATACGGCGTGCCGGAGACGGGCAAGGCGTCTGAATCGACTCCAACCCGCCCCATCAATCCGTACGGTACGTCCAAGCTGATGACCGAATGGATGTTGCGAGACCTCGCGCACGCGGGCGGCCCGAGCTACGTCGCTTTGCGTTACTTCAATGTCGCGGGTTGCGAGCCCGGCGGTCGAATCGGTCAATCAACCCCGAAAGCTACTTTGCTGGTTAAAGTTGCCTGCGAAGCTGCGGTTGGTCGCCGACCGCAGGTGTACGTTTACGGCACGGATTACCCAACGCCCGACGGCACCGGATTGCGCGATTACATTCACGTCGAAGACCTTGCGTCAGCCCACGTCGATTCATTGACCTACCTGCGCAGTGGCGGCAAACCCGCAACGCTCAATTGTGGTTACGGCCATGGCTACAGTGTGCGTGAAGTGCTGGAAGCCGTCGCACGGGTCAATGGCAAGCCGCTCAACATCGTCGAAGAGGCTCGACGCCCGGGCGATCCACCAGAACTCGTTGCCGAAGTTACCAAGATTCACAAGGTCCTCGGCTGGCAGCCCAAGTTCGACGACCTCGACACGATTGTGCGCACCAGCCTGGAATGGGAACGAAAAATTGCGGCGGGCGACAAGTCTGCCTATTGGGCGGCGTAAGATGCCCGGCCGGCCCGCAGCCCCTGCGGTTCCGGCCAGGCTCGCCCTGTAACGCCTGACCCAGTCCGCTGGCGTGGCTGCAATTCTCGCTGACAGGCCCTAAACTCCGCCCATGAAATTTCGTCGCCCTCGTTCGCTTAACGGCCTGATCCTTGTTGGATTCGGGCTCGTTGCAGCGCCTTTGCTTCTTGCCATCATCTGGGCGCTCTTCAGCCTGGACCGTCTTGCCGAGCAGAGTGAACAGCTCGTAATGACGGGCGTTTCGGCGGCCGAACAAAACCGACTGCTTTTTGAACAAGTGGGCTCTCTGGAACGCGTCGCACGGCAGCACGTCGTGCTGCAAAGTGACGACAGTCGGGAACTCTTGCGTCAGGATTTCGCCTCGCTGCAAGCTCGTTTGGAAATAATGTCACCCATGATCGCACTGGCGGCTGCTGAGGAACCGGCGGCCAACGTCGGCGCAAGAGCCGAGAGTATAGTGGCCGCCTTGTTGCAGCCTGTTGCTAATCCGGAGCTTAACGTGCAGGCACTGTCTGACTTCGCACCGTTACGCCAGAACGTTACCCGACTCACCGCGCAACTGAGCGACCACACTGAACGTCAGGTTGAGGAGTTGCAGGACAATATCCGCAATGCGCAGCAAATTTCGGCGTGGCAAACCGCTGCCCTTGTACCGGGAACCATCGTTGTTGTGCTTTTTTTCACGTTGTTGGTTGCACGGCCAATTCGCCAGATCGATCAGGCGATCAATCAACTGGGCCAAAGTGGATTCTCCAAGTCCATTCGTATCAATGGTCCGACCGATCTGGAAAAACTCGGTCACCAGCTCGATTGGTTGCGACTGCGTCTCCTCGAACTGGCGCAGGAAAAAAACCGCTTCCTGCGACACATGTCGCACGAGTTGAAGACCCCCCTTGCCAACATTCGCGAGGGCACCGAGTTATTGCTGGATGGCACCGTTGGCGATCTGCAGCCGGCGCAGCGCGAGGTCACGGATATCCTCCGCCTGAACGGCCTCAAGTTGCAGCAGTTGATCGAAAACCTCCTTAGCTTCAGTGCATGGCAGACCAAGAACGAAGTATTGACGCGCAGCGACTTCCCGATACGCGCACTTGCCGTTACTGTTGCCAAAGCACAGCGCCTCGCACTGAAAGCAGGTCAGATTCAACTGAGGCTTGAGGTACAGGATGAAGTTATCAATGCGGACCGCGACAAGATTCGCACCGTCTTGGACAACCTGCTTTCGAACGCTATTAAGTTCACACCGAAAGGCGGTTTGATTACTATTCGAGGCCTACGTGAGGAGCGACATTTTGTGCTTGAGTTTGGTGACACAGGTCCCGGCATTCCAGCGGACGAACAACCACGGATATTTGATGCATTTTTTCAAGGGAAACGCGAGCAAGGCGGCCAGGTAGCTGGAACAGGCATCGGTTTGTCAGTTGTACTTGAATGTATTCAGGCTCATGATGGCACCGTTGAGCTAATCGACTCCGATGAATTTTCCGGTGCGTATTTCCGCATACACATTCCGCAAAGTCAGGCGGCTGCACAACCCAGGATTGCTGCGAATGCCTAGACCACAATTTCGTCCATTGTTAATGCCCGTACTGTCAGTCTGCATGCTGGCAGTCGCGCTGAGTGGCTGTGCGCAGATGGATGAACTTATACGCGGCCAGCGTGCGAGCATCAGTGATGACCCGGCCGCAGTATCCGGTGCACCGGATACCGACAGTTACGTGCAGGAATTGTACGCACTGGCCAACGGTGACCCGGCAACCCAGACCGAGATACTTGCCGATGCTGAAACAACGGCCTCGCTCACTCCGAACCCCTCAAGCCGACTGCGCCTTGCACTGGCTTTAGCCACGCCCGGGCATGTCGAGGCAGACCCGGATCGTGCACAGGACATATTGCGGGATTTGCTCTCGCAAACCGAACTGCTGACGACAGGCGAAATAGCCCTAGCGACAGTACACCTGCGCAGCGTGGAACAACGCCTGATGCTCAGCCAGGAAACGGCACGACTACGAGAGCAATCGTCACGCACCGCTGATACCGAACAACGCGCCGTGGAACAGCAATTGGCCAGGGTCGAAGCCGAGAACCGTGCGCTGCGCAAGTCGCTGGCAGAAGCAGAACAAAAACTCGAGGCCATCACGACCATCGAACGTTCCATTCGTGAACAGACAGAAAACGGCAGCAATCAGCAATAGCGTTACTGTTCGCGAAGCCCGGCAACTGTCACCTATCGGCGACAGTGCAAACCCGGCAGGACAATTCATCGTACACGCGCCATAATAGCGGCCCGGATGTCACACAAAGTAAGTCCATGGCGAGCAAAAACAGCACAACGAAAGGCCGAATTCTTCTGGTTGATGATGACCCAGGACTGCTGCGCTTATTGAGCATTCGACTTCGCGCTGAAGAATACGACGTTGAAGCCGTCGAGAGCGCGGAAAAAGCATTGGCGGTCGTCAATCGCTTCCAGCCGGATCTTGTCATCACCGATCTGCGCATGGACAAGATGGACGGCATAGGCTTGCTAAAAGAATTGCAAAGCCGGTCGCCAGGACTTCGGGTTGTAATCGTAACCGCGCACGGCACTATTCCCGACGCCGTGACTGCTACCCAGAGCGGTGCATTCGGTTTCCTGACCAAACCAATCGATAAAGATGAACTCATGAGCGCGGTAGAACGCGCGATGAAAATATCCGGCTCACCAATGGCGGATATAGAAGACAACTGGTGCGAGGAGATCATTACCCGCAACCCGAAGCTGAAGGAAATACTGGCACAGGCAAAAATGGTTGCCGCAACCGATGCGCGAGTACTCATCAATGGCGAATCGGGTACGGGCAAGGAACTGCTGGCACAGGCAATTCATCGCGCAAGCCCGCGACGCAACAAACCTTTTGTCGCGATTAATTGCAGTGCGATGGCCGAGAACCTGCTCGAATCTGAATTGTTTGGCCACGAGAAAGGTGCTTTCACTGGGGCCACGCGCAGCCACAAGGGCCTGTTTCAATCCGCCGAGGGCGGCACATTGTTGCTGGATGAAATTGGCGACATGCCGATGCGCTTGCAGGTCAAGCTGCTGCGCGTGCTGCAGGAAAATCAGGTTCGCCCCGTCGGCAGCACCGAAGCAATTCAGGTCGATGTACGCATAGTCTCTGCAACCCATCGCGACCTGCAGGACATGATGCGCGAAGGCCGGTTTCGTGAAGACCTTTACTATCGTCTGAATGTAGTCAACATCAACCTTCCTGAACTGGATGCGCGGCGCGAAGATATACCATTACTGGTGTCGCACTTTCTGCAGCAGCTCGCCGCCGACGACGACACTGACCGCAAGGTCTACGCGCCAGAAGCTGTCGAATTACTGGTTACAGCGGAGTGGCCGGGCAACATACGCCAGCTCTACAATGTCGTGCGGCAGAATGTTGCCTTGTCGCGCTCACCCGTGATCAGTGGCGAACTGGTACAGACCTCATTGGGAGAGCACGCTGGCAAACTTGCCTCGTTCAGCGAAGCCCGTGATGAATTTACCCGCAACTACCTGTCGCAGATTCTGCAGATAACCGGTGGCAACGTGAGCCAGGCGGCACGCCTGGCGAAACGAAATCGCACGGATTTCTACAAACTGCTGGCACGGCACGAACTGAATCCGGATGCGTTCAAGGTTCGCTAGTTAGCCCGCGCCGCTATAACCCAGCGGGTCTGTACAACGCCGCACTCAGCGACTGCGGCTACTGAAGACAAGCCATTGCCGTTGTTACTCTTTTGTTTCGTTCGCGCGCTTCGAGTACGCCTCGGCGGACAAGCCGTACTTGCTTAGCAGGTCATACAACGTCGGTCGCGTGACACCCAGCAGTTCCGCCGTGCGCGAAATATTGCCAAAATTTTTCATCAGCGCTTTGCGTATAGCTTTGGATTCCGCGTGCTGTCGCACCTCGCGAAGATTAAGTGTCTCTTCTTCGGCGTCAACGCCCGCCAAGCCAAGATCGGCGGCGGTGACCTGCTTGCCGTCAGCCATAATTACGGCGCTCTTGATTTTGTTCTCCAGCTCCCGAACGTTGCCGGGCCAGGAATACGCTTCTATCGCTTCCGCCGCATCATCCGAGAAACCGCTTATCGCCCGCTTCTGCTGTTCAGCGTATTTGTTCAACAACACCCGGGCCAGAATCAATCGACCCTCTTCGCGGTCACGGAACGGCGGAATGTCGATCGTGATTTCGCACACCCGGTAGTAAAGGTCCTCGCGGAACAGGTCCTGCTTAATCAGTTCGACCGGATTCTGATTGGTAGCGCAGACGACCCGTACATCAACTGGTATTTCTTCGCGGCCACCGACCCTCTCGACTACCCGTTCTTGCAGGAAGCGGAGCATCTTGGCCTGCAGTGACATCGGCATATCACCGATCTCGTCGAGGAACAGCGTGCCGCCATCCGCCATTTCGACCTTGCCTGGTGTTTGCCGGGCGGCTCCCGTGAACGCACCTTTTTCGTAGCCAAACAATTCCGACTCGAGCAGGTTCTCCGGGATGGCCGCGCAGTTAATGGCGACGAATCGCTTATCCCGTCGCGGGCTCAGCCGATGAATTGCACGGGACAACAATTCCTTGCCCGTACCTGACTCGCCCAGCAACAAGGTTGTGACATTGGCTGGCGCGACCTTCTCGATCATCCGGCAAACCTGCAGCATCGCGTCACTGGCTGCAACGATACCTTCCAGCGGCGACTGGGTGTCAACAGCCTGTAATCGCCGGTTTTCGCTTTCCAGTTCCGCAATGTTGAAGGCCCTATCAACGATTAGTTGCAGCGTGTCAGTATCGACCGGCTTCTGGTAGAAGTCGTAGGCGCCAAGCGCGATAGCGCGTAGCGCATTCTGCTGATCACCGTGGCCGGTAACGACAATGACTTTGGTGAACGGCGAAAGCTTCACCGTCTCCTGGAGCGTCGCCAGACCTTCCTCCACACCGTCAGGCTTGGGAGGCAGCCCCAGGTCCTGGAGTACGACCAACGGCTCGTGGCGGCGGAGCTCCGCGATCGCTGAGGTACGGTCACTGGCTGTCACTACGTCGTAGCTTTCGAAGCACCACTTAAGCTGATTCAACAGACCCGGATCATCTTCGACGATCAAAAGCTTGCGGCTCGATTCGCTCAATTTCTCCCCTTCTTTGTTTGGTCTTTCGGCATAGCGACCAGCAATGTTGCCACGTTAACGCCAGCGATGGCATGGCTTACGTCACATCAGTTACTGCCTACCCGGTCCGGCGAAATTCGCATGCCCGAATACGAGCCTCGACTGACCCCAGGAACCGGTTGGTAAGGACGCACGCAAGTCGCAGCATCGGGCAACGACTTAGTACCTGCCACAAGGCAAAGTATGCGCTCGTCGATAGCAGGCAAACCACACAGACATCAGGTCCGGCAACACTGCCGGCCGTCCGGCAGACGTGTCCTGCCTTACCCCCTGCATAACGAAATTGGGCCCGGGACCAAAGACAGAAAGGCGGTAGTTATCACGCCCCACAATAATAAATCACATTACTAAAACCCCTTAACTCATTGTTTTAACTAACACTACATGTCGATGCCACCCATTCAGTAATCTGATTGACAATCATTCTCATTAGCGTTTAAATAAGGCCACGTTGATTGATTGGGAAACCGCGCATGTACGTCTGTATCTGCAACGCCGTAACCGACAAGGAAATTCGTCGCGCTGCCAAGTCCGGTGCCGGCAACCTGTACGAGTTACAAGAGCAGCTCGGCGTTGCTACCCGTTGCGGCAGCTGCGCGGATCAGGCGCGCGAAATACTCAACGAAGTTCATGGACAGCAGCACCGGGCCGCGCCAACTCTTTACGTACCCGTTCACGCTTAGCTCACCAATGACCGGCCTCGCTACGGCTCACGTAGCAGGGATTCCATCTCGTCAACCAGCAGCTCCGGCTGCGTGCCGCGAATCAAAGTCATTCTCACTTTGATTGCCAGTATGGCAACTTGCAGTTGCCCGGGCTGGCACTATCATTGGCCTTCTCTACCTAGCACACGGAGTGCCACATGAAAGGCGACCGCACCGTCATCGAACACCTCAACCGCGTTCTCAAGAACGAACTCACCGCTATTAACCAGTACTTTCTCCATTCGCGAATACTGAAAGACTGGGGCTTCGACAAACTTGGCGACAAGGAGTACGAGGAATCGATCGATGAAATGAAGCACGCGGACCAACTCATCGCGCGCATTCTGTTCCTCGAAGGCCTGCCGAATCTTCAGGAACTGGGCAAACTCAACATAGGCGAAGATGTGCCGGAGATCCTGCACGCGGACCTGAAACTGGAAATGGATGCCCTCCCCGACTTACAGGTAGCCATAGCGTATTGCGAAGCCAATAAGGACTACGTTAGCCGCGAAGTATTCGCCAGCATTCTCGAATCAGAAGAAGAACATGTCGACTGGCTGGAAACCCAGATCAGTCTGCTGGAAAAGATGGGCACGGAAAACTACCTGCAATCACAGGCCTAAAGCGAAGCGCCAGTACACCCGGCCGCCTTTCTATCTAACGGGCAGTTTGGGGAAGCGAAAACCCTCAATGCCCAACGAAAAAGCCCCGTCGATTACGGGGCTTTTTTTGTGCGCTGATCCTGACAATGTTCGGGCATCGCATCCTTTCGCGGCGTCAAGCGTGGCCGCATCAGGCTAACCGGCGCAATGTGACTGATTCTCCCCGAGTGGCTTAAGAGTACCGGTCAGCCAGGAACGGCTGACCGGTACATATCAGAACACTGCCGCGACCTGGCTAGAGCTACGCCAACGCCATGCCACGTGGGCGAATCCCGTCGCTCGTTGATCAGCCAGCAACGGGATTTGCGTGCAGATCGTCATTCGAAATCGAACGACACTCCCTGGGCCAACGGCAGTTCCGTCGAGTAGTTTATGGTGTTGGTCGCGCGACGCATGTACGCCTTCCAGGAGTCCGATCCTGATTCACGGCCACCGCCGGTCTCCTTCTCCCCACCGAACGCACCGCCAATCTCTGCGCCCGACGTACCGATATTGACGTTGGCAATACCGCAATCCGAACCGGATGCGCCGAGGAACAATTCAGACTCGCGTACGCTCAACGTGAAAATTGCAGACGACAAGCCAGCTCCGACCGCATTGTGTGTCTGCAAGGCATCAGCCAGATTGGTGTAACGCACGGCATAGAGTATGGGTGCGAACGTCTCTTCCAACATCGGGCCTGCTTGTTCCTGCATTTCGACGAGCGCGGGTCGGACGTAATAGGCACCCGGAAATTCGTCTTCCAGTACCCGCTCACCGCCCGTCACAGTAGCACCCAGTGCACGCGCATCAGCCAGTGCCTTCTGTATCTGCTCGTAGGCAAACTTGTCGATCAGCGGGCCGACCAGAGAGTCGCTGGTCAACGGATTGCCGACTGTAACCGTCGCGTAGGCTTTCTTGACTTTTGCCACGAACTCATCGTAAATCGTATCGTGTGCCAGCAACCGACGCATTGAAGTACAACGCTGGCCGGTCGTGCCGACCGCGCTGAACACAACTGCTCTCAGCGTTATATCCAAATCCGCTTGCTCGCTGACGATGCCGGCGTTATTGCCGCCCAGCTCAAGTATGGTGCGTCCAAACCGCTCCGCAACACGCGGCCCAACCTGCCGCCCCATCGCTGTTGAACCAGTGGCCGAAACGAGCGGCACCTTGGGGTTCTCAACCAAGGCGGCTCCACCAACCCGGTCCGCCAGAGCAAGTTGGTGCAAGCCCTCAGGAGCATCACCGAATCGTTTCAATGCCCGATCCAGAACGGCGGTACATGCCAATGCCGTGAGAGGCGTCTTTTCTGACGGCTTCCATAACACGCTGTTGCCGCAGACCAGCGCCAACGCCGTGTTCCAGGACCATACAGCGACCGGAAAGTTGAAAGCACTGATGACACCGGTAACACCCAGCGGATGCCAGACCTCAGTCATCTTGTGACCAGGTCGTTCGCTGGCAATCGTCAGTCCGTAGAGCTGCCGGGACAGGCCGACGGCAAAGTCGCAGATATCGATCATTTCCTGAACTTCGCCCAATCCTTCCGAAGGGATCTTTCCAACCTCGATACTGACGAGCCGGCCAAGGTCGTCTTTGGATTTACGAAGTTCTTCGCCCAAAAGGCGAACCAGTTCGCCTCTTCGAGGTGCGGGCACCAGTCGCCACTGCAGAAACGCATCATGCGCTTGCTCAACCTGAGCATTTACCTCTTCGACAGTCGCTTTTCTTACGGAACCAATCTCTTCGCCGGTCAACGGAGTGGTGACTCTTAGTGTGCCGGTATCGCTTTGGAACGCCGGAACACCCAATCGTCCAAGTATCTCTGCTACTTCAGTCTTCATCGTCATCTTACAATCCGCCGTTCGCTTTCAAGTGTCTGAATCCGGCAAGAGCTGTCTCGCAAAGCTGGTCAATTTCCGCCTGCCCCATTGCCGTCGACAACATTCCTGTACCAGTACCAATCAATAGAATTCCATTCGCTGTTATGTAGTCCAGAAAGACCTGCAAGCTCTGATTCTCGGCAGCACTCGCGTACGCACTCCGATAGTTCGATGGAGCCTCGGGCTTCAATAAAATCCTGAACATCGAACCACTTCCCGTTACGCACGCGGAGATCCCGGATACCGCAATAGCTTCAGCAAGTTGCTTGCGGGCAATACTCCCAAGCCGATTGAGCCCGTCAACTGCGTTCTGATCGAACAATCGCATAGCCGTACGGCCGGCGGTCATAGTGACCGGGTTAGCAGAGAACGTGCCGGAGTGAGGGAATAAAACAGGTGACTTCAATGGATCCATTACATCCATTACTTTGGACGAGCCTGCAATAGCACCTACTGGAAAGCCGCCGCCAATC
The DNA here is from genome assembly GCF_055809415.1 of Woeseia sp. D3-10. Taxonomy (NCBI): domain Bacteria; kingdom Pseudomonadati; phylum Pseudomonadota; class Gammaproteobacteria; order Woeseiales; family Woeseiaceae; genus Woeseia; species Woeseia sp. D3-10. The sequence continues at coordinate 316,982 of NZ_JBVVTW010000007.1, forward strand.
ATCTTGCCCATAGCGGTCAAATCAGGACTTACGCCCAATGCTTCCTGCGCGCCACCGAATCCACAGCGAAAGGTAATGACTTCGTCGCAGACCAGGAGGATGTTGTTCTTCTTCGTCCACTGCCTCAGCGCCTGCACACACTCTTTCTGTGCCGGAACTAAACCAATCCGATGTGGGATCAGATCCAGTAAAACGCACGCGAGCTCACCGACGTGCTCTTCGAGAATCTCGATGGACTTGATGGCATCATTGAACGGAATAACCACCACATCATTCAGGGCCGATTGAGGCGTGCCATGTGCAACCGGCACGCTCGCCGGCCTTTCTGCGTCACCCCAGTTGCCAGGGTTCGACGTTTGGCTGACTTCCGCAAAGTCGTACAGGCCATGATAGGCGCCCTCGACTTTCGCAATCTTAGGCCGCCCTGTGTACGCTCGAGCTGCTTTCAGGCAACTCATTACCGCTTCAGTTCCCGAATTTACAAACCGTATCTTTTCGAAAGAGGTGCCACGATCAACCATCTCTTCGGCGTACAGCACTTCCTGTTCTGTCGCTAGTGTAAAAGCCGTCCCGCGTCGCAGCTGCGCACTAACTGCAGCGACGATTTCCTCGTTGGCATGGCCATGAATCAGCGATGCCATATTATTGGCAAAGTCGATTCTTCGATTTCCATCAAGGTCTGTGACATAGCAGCCGCTGCCATAGTCAACGTAGAATGGATGTGGCTTTCGTAAAACGGTGTTTCTGCTACAACCGCCCGGCATGACTTTTTGGGCGCGTTCGTAGAGCAACTCACTCCGAGAGCGTTCGCCACCGGCAACTGACTTGTTATCCGCGATCATCGGGACACTCCCTTTTCAACGTTGTAGTCGGCCGGAATAACAATTGGCGCCCCTGTCTTTTGCTGCAACGTGTCGAGATCAATACCCGGCGCGAGTTCTATGAGTTCAAAGGCGTTATTTCTGATACCGAGTATGGCCAGATCGGTATATACCCGAGAGACCACCCCGCGACCTGTTGCCGGAAGCGTTATCGCGTCCACAAGTTTTGGTACGCCGGATTTCGTGCAATGCTGAGTAGCTATGATGACTTGCCTGGCTCCGGCAACTAAATCCATGGCACCACCAACGGCTGGCGCTGCATCCGATTCGCCCATTGACCAGTTTGCAAGATCACCCGATCGTGAGACCTGCATAGCGCCGAGTATGCATATATCGATATGCCCGCCTCTGATCATTGCGAAGCTATCGGCGTGGTGAAAGTAGGCAGCTCCGGCAATAGCAGTTACGAGCTTCTTACCTGCATTTATCAGCTCAGGATCCTCTTCGCCAGGCGCTGGCGCCGGACCCATGCCGAGCAATCCGTTCTCAGTATGAAAAATGACCTCTCGATCTTCCGGTATGTGATCAACGACACTTTCCGGCATACCGATACCCAGGTTGACGTACGAACCGTCCGGGATATCGAAGGCAATCTTTCGGGCTATGTCCTGCCGACTCCAACCCGTACCGCTCTCAGCACCAGTACTCATGGGTAGTGCACCTGTCTGGCCACCAGCTCAGACTCCTGAAGTGGCGACCTGATCTCGACAACTCTGTCTACATAAATTGCGGGAGTAACGATGGATTCAGGATCCAGCTCGCCTACCCCTACGGTTTCATTGGCCTGGACGATAGTCGTCTTCGCCGCCGTTGCCATGACGGGTGAAAAGTTTCTCGCTGTCTTGCTGTACACGAGATTGCCAAAGCGGTCAGCGCGTCGGCATTTGATCAGTGCGAAATCCGCTTTCAGTGCAGGCTCCAGAACGAACTCGCGCCCGTCGAATTGCCTGACTTCTTTGCCTTTCGCTAGCAAAGTTCCGGCAGATGTCGCCGTGTAGAAGGCAGGGATACCTGCGCCACCCGCACGAATCCTCTCTGCCAGTGTTCCCTGTGGAACCAGCTCAAGTTCAATTTCATTCCTCGAGTACAGATCCGGAAACACTGTCGAATTCGTTGTTCTCGGAAAGGAACAAATCATTTTCGCCACGCGACCGTTCTCAATGAGGGCGGCCAGTCCGACGTGGCCGCTGCCGGTGTTGTTATTCACTACGGTCAGGCCGCGAGCACCTTGATCGATCAGCGCGTGAATAAGCTCGATGGGACTGCCGGCCTCGCCAAAACCACCGATCAATACGGTCGCACCGTCGTGAATATCGGCAACTGCCAAAGCGGCAGATTCTCGGAATTTATTGATCATAAGAGTGAACCGACGTTACTACTCTAGCGCTCGAGGTACTTGAGCTTATCGGAAACCCCACTCCACTTATCGGCATCTGGAAGCCGTTCTTTTTTCTCGGAAATGTTCGGCCAAATATCGGCGAGCTCCGCATTGAGTTCAATGAACGCCTTCTGATCTTCGGGTACATCATCCTCTGCATAAATTGCATCCTCCGGGCAGGCCGGAACGCAATCTTCACAATCGATGCATTCATCTGGATTGATGACCAGAAAGTTCGGGCCTTCATAAAAGCAATCGACAGGGCAAACTTCGACACAATCCGTGTCCTTGCATTGAATGCAGTTTTGACCAACAACAAACGTCATCGCAGTACACCTTTTCCGATCAAGCTTGCTGCAACAGAGGCTTTTGCACCACCTGCTCTTCTGCCTGGGTAAACAGCCCGGCTTCGTCGTAAATCACACGATCTTCGTAGCCACTGAACCAGATCGCCTCTGGGTTCCGGCCAACTATCGCGACTTTGCCTCGATCCGGAGCATCGGCAGCACCACGCAAGAGCTTCAGGATTACAACGCCGTTTTCGGTGCCAGGGACGCCGGCGAGCGGCTCGTTGGTTACCGCAACAACTTCGGTCTTGCCTCTGTAGTGCGTAATCGACAGGCGAGCATGACTTTCAACACCGGACAGTCCCTTCTGAGACTCGTTCAGAATATTCCACACCTCTTCAATCGGAAGGTTGAATGCTCTGTGCCCAATGATGTCCCGCCCACAGAAGAAGTAGTGGTTTTCCACCCTGTTTCGGCGCAGTTCGCGCTGCATGATGCGCAATGCGTCAGCATCACCGTTTATGCCTTTGATAATAGGAGCCTGGTTATCAATACTTAACCATTCGCGCTTACCCAGCTCTTTGATGCTGCGTTTGGTGCTCGGAACCCACTCCAGGCCGCCATCAGGGTCATCGATGTAGTTGCCATCGGCGTCTTTGGCCAGGAACTCATCGGGATGGTTAAAGTGAACCATGAAGCGGATCTGAGTGGACGGGTACGCTGCATGGAACTTGTCGACCATGTCGAAGAACGTCTCGTCGAATCGGTCCGGATAGAAAGCCAGCTCTTTGGTGCCTAGCCGGATGGATTCTATTCCAGCGTCTGCAAGCGCCGACCACCATTCGGCAATATTGTTGTTGCCAAGAACCATAGGATCACCGCCAGACATGAGAATCTCGCGAAGTTTTTCTCTACCAGTCTTTGGGTGACGGCCGCCATTCGCGGCAACCTGTTTGTTGTGCTCTTCAATATACGCCACGATTTCGGGAATCTGCGCGAGTCCTTTCGGAGCAATCGTGCCGTCCGGACGTGCGACTTCTTTCTTGGCTATCAGCTCTTCGCGGTAGCAAAATCGGCAATGCGCAGAGCACGTTGATGCGACATAAATCAAACCAAGCTCATATTTGTGAATCAAGCCTTCAACCGGGCTGTAATCCATCTGTTTGCCTGGGTCTGGTGCGCCCTCAAGGTCGTAAGTTTCTTTTGGACTGGCTTTGACCAGCGTCTGTATAGCCTCACTGTTCTTCGCCAAATCGAAGTAATGCCGGGTAATTTTTACCGGCATACGCGACTCAACGTCGGAACTGGTCCCACGAAGATCTACGAGGGTCTGTAACTCGTTCTTCGAATAGAAACCCTGCATGTCTTCCGGCACTTTCTTGTCAAGGAACTTCGCAAGGCCGGTAATAATCTCGCGCTTGTACTTGCCTTTTTGAACCGTATCCAGGAATGCTTGTGCTTTTTCAGAGGGTTGGAACTTCGCTTGATTAGCCATGACAGTCGCCGATTGGGAATCCGTTAGAGAGACGGTGCCATGCTGCCGCCCGCGAGACTGAACGACAAACGATGATTCGTCACGACTATATGAGCTAATGTAATGCGCAGAAAAGTACCAGCGGATTGCAGAATCGCTCGGCAGAAACACGCGCTCCGATTTTGCACGAGTACCCAACGACTCTACAATGTGGCCGCAAAGTCATACAGGTGAATTTGTGGCTTGGTATACAGGTGTTGGGATATCCATTATCCAGCACAACTAAAAAACGGACTTGACACCTTACTATCAGCGGAAACAGTGATTTGATGCTCTCAACTTCCGCTGCTCGGAGTCTAAGAAACGACAAGGACCCGCAATATTTTGAATAAGAAAAACTTGGTCAACCCTGTATCTATCAAGCTTGGCATTCTTTTGGCTGCGTTATCGTTCGGAAGCACGACCGAGACACTCGCAGATGAGCCACCCTTCCCTGCTACCGGTCAAATTGCAGGCCAATGGGACGGCGTTTTTCAATGTGACGGCTATACCACGAGCTTTGCCGTGCGCTTGCAACTTCCGGCCGGTGATACCGTATCGGGTTCAATCGAACGGCAAATTCTCGGGCCAAACTTCAAAGCCCACAGACAACCCTACGAGAAAACACTGGCCATCAACGGCCAGTACGATGCCCAAACCGGCGCAATAGCTTTTGGCACGGGTACAGGCCGTCAACAAGAGCTCGTCATTCGAGGGATAGTCTCGCCGAACGGTGATCGCATGACCGGGACAGCCCAGTGGGCACTTGGCCGAGGCTGCAGCCCGGTAGTCATGGGCAGGAATTTTGGCGGTGAAGTGAAAAACATACTGTCGCGCGCCAATACAAAGGCCTATCGACCGAAAGTTGATCCGCGCGCTTCATGTGAGGCCAAGGTCGAGAATTGGGTGAGTCAGCCATTGAGCTATGAGCAATACACCTACCAAATGCGCAATGCCGGTGATTATGCCGCTCTGGCACTCTTTGAAGACAGTCGCTTCAAACCATTTTTCGGAAAGTCGTTCTCCAAAATGTCCAGCCGCGATTTGATTGGCCTCGAAAATCAGGTTGCGCGGGCATGTTGGGCGAAAGTGGACTCCATCGGCGGAGACGCCAAAACGGCCAATAGTGTTTTGAGCATTCTGCGACTGCAACGTGGCGGCACGGTTAGTGCACAGATATATCCGTACGCCGCTGCGATTGCCCGCTCGTGGCAAGAACAGGCCGTCGCCAGCACCGGAACGAATAATCCGCAGCAACTCCAACGACTGACCCAGGTCGCTCAGTTATTTACCCAAGTGCTCTGGCCCGAAGGCGGGTTCAATTTCACGGCGCAGGTGGCCAACAGAAAATCCGCCGTTGGTGCAGACCGCATGGTCGCCGCGCTGGCAACGCTGCTTCAGAACGATGCACCCGGTTTTGAACAACTGGAATCGGTCGCCCTTTTTGAACAACGCTTCGTGGTGGGTCATTCCAGCGCTATGGAGTCACCGACTCGAGTGACCCGCCGCTCCAGGCAGGAAGTGGACGCGCGTCGGCAAGCCCAACAAGCCGCACGAGCCGAACAGAGTGCGGAGTTTGTCGTCAGCACTGAAGCAGCTGACGCCGCGCGGCAGGATATCCGTAACTATACGAATGAACATGCCGTACGCGCCGCTCAGTCCTATGCCGAGCAACAGCAAACGCCGGAACAGGTTCAAGTCAATTTATTGCCAGTGGGCCAGCGAGCGAATCAGCACTTACAAACTTATCTGACAGCAGACACCGCGAGACAGGTCGACCGGATATTTGCTGCCCAGCGGGATCGTCAGGCTGTGCAGTTTGCGGCACTGGAAATGCAGGCCTACCCGTCTCGGAAGGCTCAAGCTTCCAACGGCTTAGCTGGTCTGGCTACGCTCAATGCGTACTTCCGGCAACTACAGGGTCGCTACGGCGCGCTCCTTGCGCTGAACGCTTTTGACAAGCTCCGCACTCTGACCGCAAGAGACAGACAATCTCGCCTGCAACAGGCACAACCGCAGTTGCTTGCCCAACTGCATGCCAGCAACACCGTTGCTGGCATGGAAATGTTGATTGCCAATGCTGTATTGGAAGAAGATCAGCAAAGCACGGCTTTCACACCTGTGCGGCTAGCCTTTGCCACAAGACAACGAGAACTGGCCCCGTTCACAGATTATCCCGGTGCCGCGTACTTGAATGCCATTTATGCGGGGGATATGCGAACGGTCGAGACCATAGATAATGAGTATCAGGAACGTTTCAAACAAGCCATGCGGGAAATGGGCGGCGGCGTATTCAATGGCCTGTATGAACTGGCCATTGACCAGATTCGCCTTGTCGAGCCGGCAACCGCGGTATACCTCCTCAACTACCAGAAAAATTCCGCGCGTTGCCTGCGGGCAGATGCCGCCTCATTCACCGTCACGACCACTGTCCCAACGGTAACTACGACAAACCTTCTCGGCGTCGAGATGGCGAGAAGCGAGGGCTATACGATCAATTCCAGCTTCAAGGTTAATAAAGAGTTTGAGGCCACGTTCCGAAAAGTGGGGACGATGAAACCCAACGACTTCCTGGGCTCGATGGTCGATCAGTTTCTCGGCAACGGCGGCATCACGGCGGTAAACCAGGGTGTTCGCAAGATGATGCGAGACCATGCCTGCGACAGCGATGTCATTGAGCGTATGGAAGACAGGATGCGTTCTGTATTCCATCGCTGAACCCGCCAAAACTGCACTACAAAATCACACAACTGATTTGCACTACAGCCTGACCCGCCTAACGGTTGGCGGTAACATGCTGCGAATTTTGAACTGGCCCCCACATGCAAAACATTGGTACTGCCGACGGGTTCCTGGTCGCTTCCAGTGCAGCGGCAATTCTCGAACCCCTGTTCAGCTGGCGAATCCTGTGGATGCTCGGACTACCTACAGGTCTGTTGCTGATCTTTCTTAAGCGTTACATTCCCGAGTCCCCACGCTATCTCACCAGCAAGGGCCTGAACCAGCAGGCGCGAAACGTCTTGCAGCGATTCTGTGGTGACCATGAACACGACGTTTCTGCAGTCGTAGCCGAACCCCTTCCGGACTCGGACACCGGCAATTGGCGCGAACTTTGGTGTGCGCCCTACTACGGCATCACGTTGGGGTTGGTGGCAACCGGACTTGCCTGGGGATTGGTGAATTTCGGTTTCCTGCTGTGGCTGCCAACCAGCTTACGGGCAACCGGGTTGGAGGAGCAGGCGAATGCGATCATTGCCCAATCCGCGCTCGTCGCCCTGCCGGGCGTATTGCTGGTAGTTTGGCTCTATCACTTCTGGAGCAGTATTCGCTCACTGGTGCTTTTTATAGTGTTCACGGTCGTCTCGCTCTGGATGGTATGTCTGGCACGCGGTTCCGTCGACGAGTCGACGACGCTGCTGAGCGCTGCGATCGCCCTTTTGCTGGTGAGTGCGAGCGGCGTCATCGCCATGCTCATCCCGTACGCATCGGAAATTTTTCCGGTCCACTTGCGCGGTACCGGGGCCGGCATTGTTGCGGCCAGCTCCAAGACAGGCGGTATTCTAGGTGCGTTGCTCGGTGTTGCCGGGTTGTTTGACAACCTGATGCTGGCGGCAATGATCATCACCGGTACCATGGCCGGCTCGGCCTGGCTGCTGGCCCGTCACGGCATCGACACCCGTCGCCTGAAGCTCGAAGACATCCACGGCGCCATCCTGCGCCGCGGTGCTTGAACCATGTCACTTTTTGCCAGGTGCGTGGCCAACCGCAGCTAACAGGCGACTCATCCCGGGAGGTGGGATCGGGCGTGATGCGACTCGACGCAACCGTATCAATCGAGAAATAAAAGAACCGTACAAGACGGGCCTTTTTGTTTGTATGGCGTCCCCAAGGGGATTCGAACCCCTGTTACCGCCGTGAAAGGGCGGTGTCCTAGGCCTCTAGACGATGGGGACTCAGGACTTGTTTCCGTAAGGATTTGGTGGAGCTAGGCGGGATCGAACCGCCGACCTCTTGCATGCCATGCAAGCGCTCTCCCAGCTGAGCTATAGCCCCACGGAGGCCGGGACTTTACGTAGCCATGCCTGCGCTGTCAAGGCGGAACCGAAATTCCCTGAGCGTATTGCTATCAACTGGCTGCAGCTCTCTCGCGAATCATTTCGAGTGCTGCATCCAGACGCTGCAAACTACGCTCCCGGCCGATTAATTCCAGCGTGATATCGATAGGCGGAGAAACGCCATTGCCAGTCACCGCAACACGCAGCGGCTGACCCAGTTTCCCCATATTGAGATCAAACGCCGCAGCAGCGGCTTCAATCGTCTCCATGAGCCCGCTTGCCCGCCACTCTGGCAATGCCGCCAATCGTTCGCGCACATCCAGCAAAGGCTCCAGCACAACCGGCCGAAGGTTTTTCTTTGCCGCTTTAGGATCAATCTCGTCAAAGTCGTTGTAGAGGTACTGGCAACTCTCGGCCAGGTCCACCAGTGTCTCGGCGCGTTCGCGGTAGGCGTCTGCAACTGCCGACGGCTCAGGCCCTGAGTCAACAGCCAACCCCGCCCGTTCAAGAAACGGCCGCAGCAGCTCGCCGAGCTCTTCAGCCGGCATCGCCTTGATGTGCTGCTGATTGAGCCAACGCAGCTTTTCCGGATTGAAGGCGGAGGCCGATTGATTGACGTCGGCGATATCGAACAATGCAATCATCTCGTCGACCGAGAAAATTTCCTGATCCGCGTGTGACCAACCCAGCCGGACCAGATAGTTGAGCAACGCGGCAGGCAAATACCCTTGCTGCTGATAGTCACGTATATCGACAGCGCCGTGCCGCTTGGACAGCTTGGCCCCGTCAGGTCCCAATATCATCGGCAGGTGCGCGAAACTCGGCGGAGAGACCCCCAATGCGGCAAACATGTTCATTTGCCGCGGCGTGTTGTTGAGATGATCGTCCCCTCGAATGACGTGCGAAACACCCATGTCGGAATCATCGACAACCACTGTGAAGTTGTAGGTCGGCGCACCATCAGAGCGACAAATAATCAGGTCGTCGAGCTCGCGGTTACTGAATACCACATCACCGCGAACAAGGTCTGCCACCAGCACATCGCCGTCCGCCGGATTACGGAAACGCACAACCGGCTTCACCCCATCAACAGGCACAGCGCCATCACGACAACGACCGTCGTAACGCGTTTTCACGCCAGCGGCCATTTGCTCCTCGCGGAGAGCGGCCAGGCGCTCCCGGCTGCAATAGCAATGGTAGGCCTTACCCTCGTCCAGCCATTGGGCAATCACCTCGCCATACCGGTCGAAACGTCGGGTCTGGTAGACGGGCTGCTGATCCGAGGTAATGCCGAGCCACGACAGTCCTTCGAAAATGGCGGTGACGTTCTCGTCCGTCGAGCGCTCGCGATCAGTGTCCTCAATCCTTACGAGGTATTCTCCGCCGGTGTGGCGCGCGTACAGCCAGCAAAAAAGCGCAGTGCGAATACTGCCAAGGTGGAGGACTCCAGTTGGGCTCGGAGCGAAACGGGTACGAACGGTCATTTCAGGGTCTGTTCCTGCCTGAGAAAAAGGCTGGCAATAGTAGCAGAAAGCCGGTTCAGCCCGGCGACGACCATAAGGTTCGCCGCATGATTCCCGCGATACTGGTCTACCGTCCTTTCGCGCAATCAAAGACTTTGCGCAGAATTTTCAAGCACTTCGGACCTGTCGCTGAACGGCGACGAAACAAAACCGCTGGAATGCTGGGGACTTAGCTGCTGTTACCTAGAAAAGACCTTAAACGGCGTCAGAGAATTGCGACAGAAAATTCGCAAATTGCTAGGATGCGACGCCATAGGGCGAGATCAATTTAGACGTAACTGCTCTGATTCTAAACACATTAGTATTTTTTGGCACAGTACTTGCTCTAATAAAGCTGAAGCCCGGTGTTACGGGGTATTGAGTGCATGCACTTCCTGCCCCGCCGAATATTCGTGCTGCCCTTATATCAGCAGCTAGAGACGATTCGGTCATGTGACATAAGCGGTCTGTGAACTTAAAGCATGATGGACTTCAAAGTTTACAGGTACGGGCCTTGCCTGCAGTCAGTCCAGTGCTATAACTTGGCTGTACTGTAAATGGCAAACCTGTCGAAAGACAGGGACGCAAAGCTTCCGGTCTACGGGTTTTACCTATGACAGCGGGGTTGCCAGAGTCCGAAGTGCGATCGCACTCCCGGACGCTATCTAACGGCACCTGCCAGATTAGCCCCTGACTACCGGAATTCGTGAACCACGGTTGCTCGAACGTTCGCAAGGTTGCATTACCAAAGCACCTGCACCTGCTGACGCTCAAGACATCGAACGAGGTACGGTAATGAAACTAGTTTTGTCCAAGTCGATCGGCACTTTTGCCATCCTGTCGCTGCTGCTGACCTTGAGCGGCTGCCTGACAGCGGGTGGAGAAGTCGATAACGGCGACGGCAACTCGCCGCCCCCCGGTCAGGACGGCAACTCGGCTCCGGTCATTTCCGGCAGCCCTGCATCCGCCATTACGATCGGGCAGACCTACACATTTACACCGAACGCCACCGACCCGGACGGGGACCCGCTGACGTTCTCGATCGAAAACCTTCCAAACTGGGCAACCTTCAACACCACCAATGGACAATTAACAGGGCAACCGCTGCTCGGCAATGAAGGTTCGTACAACAACATAACGATCAGCGTGTCCGATGGTACGGCGACCGTGGTACTTCGCCAGTTCTCGATTGCGGTTACGCAGTCCGGGCTTGGCTCTGTAACGTTGTCACTGGCTGCACCGTCGGTAAATACCGACGGTACACCGTTTACCGATCACGCCGCATTCAAGATCTACTACGGCATGACCCGTGGCCAGTATCCGAATGACGTTTATGTCGACAATCCGGGGCTTTCGTCCTATCAAGTCGAGAATCTGGCTCCCGGCACTTATTACTTTGTCGCTACGGCGGTCAATCAATATGGCATTGAAAGCAGCTTCTCGAACGACGTCATGCGTGTCGTAAATTAAACCTGCGCCGATTTTTCAGGTCAGAAGCATCAACACGCTATGAAACAATGGCACTGAAGATCAACAGACCCGTACCCGAAACCGAACGACAGTGGCAAACCAGACAATGCGATTACACGTCCGATTCCTATTTTTGACGACACTTTTTTTATCAGCGACGGTTGGAGCTCAACAGGACCCAATGACAGGCAACAATGCTCCAGCGGTAATACTGGGAGCCTCGTACGCAGCAGAATGGCCAATCGAGCGGCTGGCTGGTCACAAAGTGGTTAATCGAGGAATAGGCGGTAACGAGTCCTTTGACATGCAAGAGCGATTCAGCCAGGACGTAGTCGCGCTTGACCCTGCCAAGGTCTTAATCTGGGGCTTTATTAACGACATCTTTCGCGCAGAACCCGGAAAGATGGCAGAAACGAAACAACGCATCCAGAGAGGTTACCAATCGATGGTTGCCGCTGCAGAAAAGGAAGGAATTGAAGTAATTCTTGCAACAGAGGTGTCCATTCGCGGCAAAGCGGGCTTTACGAATTGGGCGGCCAGCGTTGTAGGCGACATTCTTGGCAAGACCAGTTATCAAAGCATGATTAATGGGCACGTGAACGAGGTCAACATCTGGCTGAAAGATTTTGCCCGCTCCAAAGGCATAACGGTTCTCGACTTTGAATCGCTCCTCGCGGACTCGGACGGAACACGAAAGAGCGAGTTTGCTGTCGAAGACGGCAGTCACCTTACGGCAGCGGCATACGCAGCCATGAGCAAGTACACACAAGATGCATTACAAGCCGGACAGACGGCTAACGAGGTTAAATAGGAAATGACTACTCGGATATGGACCCGCAAACACGGGGATACAGGACGTATCAAACGCCGCAGCGGCCACGCATTTGCACTGTTTGTTGCAATGATGCTGGGAGCAACCGGCATTCATTCCAAGGAACTCTATGTCGATGGAGCTAATGGCGACGACAGTGTGAGTTACGCACAAAATAGTGCCAACAGTCCTTGGTCGACACTTGGCCGTGCCATGTGGGGAAGCACAAATATTAATAGCCCCAACTCCGGACAAGCCGCGCAAGCGGGTGACACCGTTATAGTTCGAGCTGGCGTCTACTCGACTACGCAGGGCACCGGCGAGCGCTACGAGCCGATCTACAATCCAGTAAATGATGGCCGGCCAGGCGACCCGATTACTATTCGAGCAGAGGGCGTAGTTAGCCTGCAATCGAATACGAATACAATTGGCGAACCGATCATCGGTACTTTGAACCGCCAATACATCGTTTGGGACGGCTTCTATATTGATGAAATCAATGTAGACACCAAAGCAGATACCGGCCCGGTCGTCGTCTGGGGTTCGAGCAACATTACGATTCAGAATCTTACAGTGCGTGGCAAAACAGTTAGCTGGGGCGACAATCACAGCGCCATTCGAATTGAATATTCGACGGACTCGCTGATTCGCAGCAACCACCTGTTTGAGAATCGCGGTGCGTCAAACCAATACAATGGCTCTGCAATCATTCTATATGATTCGAGCGGTATCACCATGGAGCACAATGAGATTCATGACTCTCAGGGCGGCATATTTATCAAAGGCTCTTATGGCGCAACTGCGAACCACAGAATCACCGTTCGCTACAACCTGCTCTATAACCTGGGTGTTGGCATCACTCACGGTATTATCAACGACGCCGGCACAGCGTTCGGTGCTCGCACCTACCAGAACATCGTTCACAACTCCGGCTCTGGTATCGTGTTTATCGGCTATAACGGCTCCAGCCCCGCCAACATCGACGTTACCAACAACACGCTGTACGCGAACAATTTGGGAATTCATGTCAAGCCGGGCACTACTGGTTACCGCGATGTCGTCATCCGTAACAATATAGTTCTGGACAGTTCATACGGCATTCAAGGTGAAGACGTTACTGAAGTAAGTAACATCACCTTCGCGAATAACCTTTATGGGTCTGTCGGTACACTCGCCAGAATCGCTTACGCGAATCACTCGCTGTCCAGCTGGCAAAGCAATTACAATCAGGACCTGGTCGGCAGCATGCAAGCAGATCCAATGCTGGTCAATGCATCCGGCGGAAACTTCCGCCTGAGCGGTGCATCACCTGCACTGAATGCAGGGCTTGACGTACTTAACATGTTCGGCGGTGGCGCGATTAACCTCGGCGCATACGTGGCTGGTGATGAAATCATCGGAGTTACGTCGGAGCTGGCCGATCCCCCAAAAATCCCAATGCCACCGACGCTGCAATGAGTATGGACACGCCGCCCATCTGGGCGGCGTTTCATTTTCGGGCAGGCTGGTAATAGTATCTTCCGGACTTGTTCCACAACGAAGTGCCATTGATTGCAACACGCCCGACGTCCAATGTAGTAAATAGAAAAACTTACGATTCGCTATACCACCAAGACGGCCACCGCTGTATATTGGCGCCGTCCTCGACCCCAGCAATACCCGCAGCAAGAAACAATTAATAATGAACGAGTGGTCACCAAACTTCGCGTGCTGAATTCAGGCACTCAACTCCCCTCCTCGTCCGATCTACCACCTGACCAGGAGCCCGCGCACAGCCAAGCGGATCAACCTCTAGGCATCAGCAGCATTAATCCGACAGAGGTGGGCAGCATTCTTCTGGTGGGCAACTATGCCCCCGATACAGGATTCTCCTGGTGGCTTATGGAGAACTTCTGGCTGCAATTCGGAGAGCTGGCAGAACAGCAAGGACTGCAATCGCTGCTCGCTTACCCCGTAACCGGGCAATTGCCACCTAACCTTCGACAGCCTTCGCTGGTGACTTCGGTGCAGCTTCGCGTGCCAGGCCGGAATCTCCATGAACTCTGGCGTGCCTGCCGCTTTATCCGGAAACAGCGCGTACGCTTGCTTTACTTCAGCGACAGAACATTCAGCAACTGGCAATATGCCGCGCTCCGGCTGGCAGGAGCAAAAATCATTATTAACCATGCCCATTCGGGTGGCGAGAATCGCAATGCGACGGGCATCAGGGCAGTGGTCAAATCCGTTCTCCGGAAGATTCCTCCTTTCAACTGTGACCTGCAGTTTTGTGTTTCACCGTACATGAGTGAAAAAGCGGAACTCAACGCTAGAATCCCGTCGAACAAGCTGGTCACTATTCAGAACGGTGTCGAGCCGATTGAAGTACCACCGGCTAATCCGTATTACGTTCACGATCTCCTTGGACTGGATCGCGCTACACGAATTTGCGTGTCATCGGGACGAGCCGACCCACGCAAGCGCATCGATTTTTTGGTCGAAGTAGCCAATTATTACGTACACGAAATGAAGCGCACAGACGTTGTATTCGTGCATTGTGGAGACGGACCTGATCTACACCGGCTGACAGAACTACTGGAAAGCAACGGCCTTAACGAGTATTTCAGACTCATCGGCAAACGTTCTGATATGGCCGACATATTGCGTTCGAGCACTTTCGCCATTCATGCCTCCATTAGCGAGGCTTTCTCGTTGGCCATCCTGGAGTTCATGAACTCGGGGCTTGCGACGATTGTCCCCAACATTGCCTCGGTCACGCAGGCTATCGATGATGGTCAGAGTGGCTTCTACTACCGGCCGAATGACGTTGCTGACGCGGCAGAGAAGGTCAGGGTTCTCGCTGAAAACCCGGCACTGGCGAAATTTCTGGGTACCCAGGCAAAAACCACTGCCAACTCGAAATACCGTCTGGATTCAATGAACGAAGCTTTCCGTTTGGCGATCAGACAGGTGTTAAACGGCCTCTGATTCCGGCCGCAGAACGGCCGCTCCGACGGCCACTGTGAACTGCGTCAAGACGAGAATTGCGGCCTGTGCACTTGCAGATGCGGTGAGTTCTGCAAGAATTGCTGGCTTTGCAGCAAGCCCCTCTACTACCTTAATAAAATCAATAACATGCAGAATTCTGAACTACCATTCTACTTTGCTGACACCGACGAGCCGCTGTTTGCCGTTCTGCACACGCCGAGTAACGCCTCACCCAAGCAGGGCATCGTCATGTGCCACCCGTTTGGCGAAGAAAAATTGTGGAGCCACCGCGTTTATGTCAACTTTGCTCGCCGTGCAGCCGACCTGGGCGTCGCCGTGCTCCGCTTCGACTTTCGCGGCAATGGCGACAGCGCCGGCCATTCCGAAGACTACAGTGCCGAGAGCTATCTGGAAGACATCCATACAGCTGTAGCTCAATTGCGACAAGATTGTCCTACGCTGGAGAACATAGACCTGCTCGGAATGCGCTTCGGCGCCACACTCGCTTCTGAATATGCTGCCCGCCACGCCGGTATTCGGCACTTGCTTCTGTGGGAACCGATCGTATCTGGCGAGAAGTACATGCAGGAACTACTGCGCATTAACTTGAGTACTCAGCTCGCGGTGTACGGCAAGGTCCGCGACAACCGCGAACAGCTGGTTGAGAAGCTCGCAGCTGGCGAGCATGCCAACGTCGACGGCTACCTTATATCGCATGGTTTTTATGAACAATGCGGAAAAATTAACCTGTTGGCATCAGAAGTTTGCAAGGTGTCTGGTCAGACACTTGTAGTGCAGATAGCACCGAACATTAAGCAAAAAGATCGACCGGAGTTCGTCGAGCTCGCTCAGCAAATTCCGTCGAGTCACTTCCTTAAGGTAGAAGAACCGGCGTTCTGGCGTGAAATTAAGCCTTATACTTCAACCACTACCACCCTAATCCCCGAAACTCTGAGTTGGCTGGAGCAACAGAATGGCAGTTAACGCAGAAGCGATCACCTTTCGTAATCGCGATGGCAAGCTTTTGTTCGGAACCTTGCACACCCCCGTGGGTGAACTTGCAAATCGACCTATGATCGTCTTGCTGTCACCAGGCGTGAAAATGCGCGTCGGCCCGCACCGCCTTTACAACCGCATGACTGATGCCTTCATTAAGCAGGGTTATGCCGTGTTCAAGTTTGACTTCTATGGACTGGGAGACTCAGAAGGTGAACTGGGCAAGGAACTCCTGGCCGAGGTCTATAACGACACCGAAAATGGAGCGTTCGTTAATGACGGCATCGATGCGTTGGACTGGCTGCAGAACGAACGCGGTATCAAGTCATTCATAATTGGCGGCCTGTGTGGCGGTGCGATCAGCAGCATATTGCTGGCCCAAGACGATCAAAGAGTCGTTGGTTTGTTGTCGCTTGGCATGACCGTAACACTTGCTATGGGGGCTGCCGACAGAACTCGCTTCGCCAGTCAGGGAGAGCTTGCTGCATTGCGCAAAGGCTATGTGCAGCGCTTATTCAACCTGAAGTCATGGCTGCGGTTGCTTACATTTCAGAGTGACTTCCGCAGCATTGGAAGATCGCTGGCGCAACTGTTTGCGAAGAAGAAATCAGCATCGCCAACCCCCGCAGCGACTGGCAGCGAACCCGGGAAACAAGCAGAATCCAATGCCAATCCACTGTTTCCCAAAGCCTTTTTCAAGATGGCAAAGAGTGGCCGCCAGATGTTGCTAATTTTCAGCGGCGCTGACCGGCTCTACTGGGAATTCGACGAAAAGTTCGCTCAGCCATACGCAAGTGAATTGAGAGACGTTGCCAACAGCTACGAACTGCACATAGTTGAGAACGCGAACCACGTATTCTCGTTCCGCGAGTGGGAAGAGGAAATGTTGCAAATCTCAGCCAAATGGCTTGAACGACATTTCCAGCAAACAACCACTCATGAAGCAGCCTGATTGCCCCGTCTTCCTACGAATTAAGGGCCCGGTCACATGAATCTAGATCACGTTTGCATCGCCGTCAGGAAAATTGACCCGGCACGCGACAAGCTCTGTCAGATGTTTGGCTACCGCGCGCGCACAGAGAAAGTGACGAATACCCGGCAACAGGTGGTTGTACAGTTCCTTGAAAAAGCAGGCTCGATAAACCTCAAATTAATCGAACCTGTCGACAGGAGCTCTCCCCTTGTCGAATTCGTCAAAAAAGGTGGCGGGCTGCACCATCTGTGTTTTCGCGCCGCCGACGGCTCCGAAGCAATACAACATCTGACAGAATCCGGTGCTCGGCTGATCGCTAAACCGCAACCCGGCGAAGCATTCGACGACAACCCGATTGCGTTTCTTTTTTGCGGGTTCGGGCTGAACATCGAAGTAATCGACACGGATGCGAGACGTGCGGAAATCGGATCAGTGCCATGACCTTTGCCGTAGGCCGTAACGCGCAAGCAACAGTCACGGAAATTTCGTGACCCGGATCACAACGCCGAGACCTCGTGATACCGTCAGCAAGCCTGCAGACGCTATCATTTATCGAACAAACAATAAGATAAGTAGCCTATGGACCAAATAAGTCAGCCTCTTCGCCCGCGCCGCGGCGAATTCCTGACCGTGGTTGCTGTGCTTGCCACCATCCTGTTCAGCGATGTCGCTCTGCGTGCGGTAGAGGACCGGCTGTCCGGCAATATCGCACACATCAATGAGATCGATGAACTGGCGGCCGACTATAAAGCCGGCGACCCGGAATCTATCTTGTTCATGGGCAATTCGCTAACCAACAACGGCGTAAATGCTGAAATTACCCGCAAGCTCCTGAACGAAAACGGACACGCTGTTACCACGATGAACAAGATCGTGCCTGATGCAACGACGATCTGGTCCTGGGCCTGTATCGCTGACAATCAGTTTTTGGACCGTGACGTCCTGCCCGCAACTGTTGTGCTGGGTTTCGGCTGGAACCAGCTCAGCGATCAGTCGCGAATCCTTCCAACGCGCCTCGGCGCATTTTTCTGTTCAACAGGCGACCTGCTGAGTATTGGCGAACACAAGAGACTGACGAGCGCTGAAATCGGCGAGTTCCTGACCGCCCGGACACTCCGCACGTACGCGCACCGAGAGACCGTGCGCAATCGCGTCCTGAGCCTGCTCGTTCCGCACTATCAGCAAATGACTCAAGAGAACAACCGCAGGCTGCGAAATGCGGCAGATTCCGCTGGGCCACAGGTATTCAGTTACACCGTCCTGCAAGACTTGATCGCTGATCTGTCGAAGCAAGGTACGCAATTAGTCATCATGGCAATGCCGGTTCGCGACCTTCCTTATGAAATCGACGCCGGTCTTGCACGTTTGTTGCAAGAGGAGCAGGTTCCGGTTCTTGATTATCGATATCTCAACGGTATCGACGAAGCATCGTTTCTCGACGACATGCACCTGGACCCCAATGGTGCAACAGTTCTCACCACTCGCATGGCACATGATCTGGCCAATCTGATCCCCGCAGCAGAATGACAAAGGGCGAACGTATAAATGCTGTTTAACAGTTTCATATTCTGGGCATTCTTCGCCGTCGTAATCGCGGTCTACTGGCGGCTCGGTCACCGTGGCCAGAACATCCTTCTGCTTGCCGCAAGCTACACGTTCTACGGCTATTGGGACTGGCGATTTCTATCGCTGATACTGCTGTCCACCGCAATCGACTTCGTCGTTGCACAAAAGGTCGATGCTAGTGAAGAACCCGGTCGCCGGAAGCGCTGGTTGCTGCTGTCCATATGCACGAATCTCGGCTTACTTGGATTCTTCAAGTACTTCGGCTTCTTTGTAAACGAATTCGCATTGGTGCTGGAGGCCGCAGGTTTCAACGCCTCAATACCCACACTAAACATCATTCTGCCTGTCGGTATTTCGTTTTATACGTTCCAAACTCTCAGCTATACGATCGATGTATATCGACGCGTAACCCGCCCTACTCGCGGACTGCTGGACTTTGCTGTCTACGTATCGTTTTTCCCGCAGCTCGTCGCCGGCCCGATCGAACGCTCGAAAGATCTGATGCCGCAGATCCTGAAGCCGCGCGTACTGGCCCAGGGTGCATTTGCAGAGGGTCTGTACCACGTTCTGTTTGGCATGTTCAAGAAGGTGGTGATCGCCGATAACCTTGCCCCGCTAGTGGACAGAATATTTTCGACACCAACTGCAGAACTTGCGAACACAGAAATCCTGTTTGGTATCTACGCATTTGCCATACAGATCTACTGCGACTTCTCAGGTTACTCATCGATAGCGCAGGGCATCGCCAAGTGGCTGGGCATCAATCTTTCCTGGAACTTCAAGATGCCGTACTTTTCCAGAACACCCAGCGAGTTCTGGCAACGCTGGCACATTACGTTATCGTCATGGCTCCGGGACTATCTTTATATTCCATTGGGCGGCAACCGCAGCGGTGTTTACGGCACATTCCGCAACCTGATGCTAACCATGGCTCTCGGCGGCCTTTGGCACGGAGCGAACTGGACCTTCATCGTCTGGGGCATCATTCATGGTTCTGTACTGATCGCGTACCATGTCCTGGAAGCGCGTGGCTGGGCATTGACCGCTCTTTCAGGAATAAGGCGACTAATCAGTGTCATCGTCTTTTTTCATATCGTTTGCATTACGTGGATCTATTTCCGGGCCGAATCATTGACGCAGGCCAACGAAATGGTTCTTGGACTGTTCCAAAATGTCGGTATGACGGACTTCTCGGCGTACATCGTTGGCATGCTCGCATTCTTCGCCTTACCCATGATGCTGTTGGAGTACTGGATAGAACGATCAAAGAACCTGCTGCACGTTCTGAGTCTGCCGCGACTGGTCCGGGCCGCTATTTACGCCTATTTCGTCTTCATGTTACTGGTCTTCCCGCCATTAACGCCGCAAGTGTTTGTGTACTTCCAGTTCTAATCGGATGAGGCACTTATTCATCAATAATGAAGGTTTGCCCGCAGATCGCCGGACGGTGCTCGTATGACGGTCGCTACCCGTCATGCTTCGTCGCTGCACAAGCTGCCCGACATACTGAGCCGCGGAGCCGACCGGAATCCTGAGAAAATTGCACTGACGTTCAAGGACGACAGTTATTCATACGCTGAGTTAGCTGCCGTTGTAACGGCGTTTTCCCGGCAATTGGCGAACCGCCAGTCCGAGCCGCAAGCAAGGGTGGCCGTATTGCTGCCCAATTGCCCGGAAGCGGTAATCGCAGCATTCGGCACAATGTTTACCGGTGGCATCTACGTTCCTGTCAATCCGTTGCTCCGGCCTCGTCAAATCGAGCACGTGCTGAGAGATAGCGGCGCGACCATACTGATTAGCACGAGTTACCTGTTTCAATCGATCGCAAGCGTGCTCGATTCGCTGCCAGCTATAAGCACCGTAATACTTACCGACGCAACTGAAACAGCAGCCCAGGAAAATGAGCATTTCGAGATGCTCACCTGGCACGAAGCCCTGACTACCACATGCAGCAATGTCATTGAGTTACCACCAGCCCCCGGTATCGATGATCCGGCATTGATTTTTTACACCTCCGGCAGTACCGGACGAGCAAAGGGTGTGCTGGTTTCTCACAGAAATCTACTCGATGGCGTTCACATCATCTCAGGCTATCTCGAGAACACGGATCAGGACCGAATCCTCGCAACGCTGCCAATGAGTTTCGACTACGGCTTCAGCCAGATCACGACCGCTTTTTATACGAATGCCGAAGTGGTACTGACGAACTACTCGATGCCACAACAGCTGCTCGGAGAGCTGCGCAAGTACCGGATTACCGGCTTGGCGGGTGTACCCACGATGTGGGCGCAACTGGTGAATGTTGTCTGGCCAGAGGATGTCACTGATCACCTGCGGTATATGACCAATTCCGGAGGTCGTATTCCCTCGTCCGTTTTGCAACGGCTGCGTGCACGTGCAGGAGTGACTCGTATTTTTCTGATGTACGGACTCACCGAGGCATTCCGCTCTACCTACCTCGACCCTTCACAGCTTGACGGACGCTCCGACTCCATTGGCAAAGCCATTCCGGGCGTGACTATCGATGTCATCAACGCCAATGGCGAAAGCTGTGCCCCGGGCGAGCCCGGCGAATTGGTGCACAGCGGCGCGCTCGTCAGCATGGGCTATTGGCAGAACAGTGCTGCGACGGCCGAGCGGTTCAAACCATTGCCCGCCGCACTTTGTGGCGATAGCCCACAGCGCCTCGCTGTCTGGTCCGGTGACCTGGTCAGTCGGGACGAGGACGGATATCTGTTTTTCGTCGATCGTACCGATCACATGCTCAAGAGCTCGGGCTATCGGATCAGCCCCTCCGAAGTCGAAGAGGTCATTCATGCCAGTGACCTCGTTGAGCACGTAATAGCCGTTGGCTTGCCAGACGAGCGCGTCGGACAGCGCATTGCCATTGCCGTCGTTCCAAAGTCATTGCATGAGGACAACGATTTCGCTATCCGCCATGTATGCGCCCGCGAACTGCCCCCGTACATGCAACCCGATGAAATTCTGATATTGAAATCACTTCCACTGACGGCTCATGGCAAGCCTGATCGCCCTGCCATCCGCGACCTCTTCGCCACTCCTCCCGCCCGCACCTGAGCCAACGAATGTCTATCGGCAAGAGAGTCGCCAAAAACGTTTTCTCGAATTGGGCGAACCTGGCAGTCAACATCGTCATTTCGTTTTTCCTGGCGCCGTTCATTGTCAAATCGCTTGGGAATACCTGGTACGGTATCTGGGTCATCATGATGCAGTTCACCGGCTATTTGTACTTGCTGGATTTCGGTGTACGGGAATCAGTTATTCGTTACGTGTCAAAATTCCTTGCCAGCAAGGAAGACGACAATCTCGATGAAATACTCAGTGCAAGCCTGCTTTTTTACAGCGGGATAGGCTTCATTGCCCTGGCTGTTTCTACGGCACTCGCCTTCGGCTTCTCCAGTATTTTCAATGTTGACCCTGAAGTTGTTCCAGTCGCGAAGATAGTCATCGTATTGGCCGGCCTGACCATCGGCCAGACTCTGGCATTCAACGTCTATACAGGCGTCGTAATGGGGCTGCAGCGATACGATATCTTCAACAAGATCGGAATCGTCTTTGCTTTCATACGTCTCGCGTTGATACTCGTCTTCCTCAATCTGGGCTACGGAATACTCGCGCTGGCCATCATCCAGTTGGTCATCGGAATCGGCAATAATCTGCTGATCTACCGCGCTTCCAAACGACTACTGGGTGAACACGGCTATCAGCTACGCTATAAGCACCGACCTTTGCGTGAGCAAATACCTGTCTTTCGATCGCTCTACAATTACAGCGTACACGTCGTAGTTAACAATCTTGGCCAAAAAGCCATCTTCTATACCGATGCATTGATCATCGGTGTATTCATGAATGCGGCTTCGGTTACCTTTTACGCCATCGCTGGCAATCTGATTGAATACCTGCGGCGTTTGATACTGATTTCCAATACGGTTTTGAACCCGTTGGTCAGCGAACTGGAAACCAAGAAAGACACGGCAGCCATTCAGACCGTACTCATGCAGGGTGGCAGACTCTCCATGCTCATGGCGCTACCCATTGCTGCGATTTACCTGACTATGGGACGGCAATTCATAGGTCACTGGATGGGCCACGAATACGCAGCACTGTCCGGCGACGTGCTCTTTATTTTGGCGATGTCCGTTGCAATGTCGACACCTCAGAACACCATCAGTAGCATTCTCTACGGAATCAGTCGGCACAAGATCATCGCAAACTTGCGAATCGTTGAGGCCGTCGCGAACCTGGCGCTAAGTATCACTCTCGTGCAGTCCCTCGGAATAATAGGAGTCGCACTCGGTACCGCCATTCCGCAGATCGTTATAATGGCCATCGTGCTGCCCATTTTGGTCTTGCGCTTGCTCGAACTACCCGTCGGCAAGTACGTACAGGAGACTTACGTCAGACCTATCGCCGCCACAGCACCCTTTGCAGCCGCGTGTTACGCGGTCAACATGCACGTTCCGGCTTCATCACTACTGACACTGATGCTGCAATTTGCTCTACTTGGCCCGGTGTATCTTGCCGGTGCCTGGTTCATCGCGTTGCATACACAGGAACGACAACAGTACAGTCTGGTCATCCGGCGATTCCTGCCGAACCAGTCCTGAACCCCGCACAACAGGCAATCAGAAAACAATGAATAAAGTCCGAATCATGTACTGCGAAGGCAATATCGATGGAACCATTGGCGGTTCCTACTACAGCCTGCTGTTCCTTACGGCCGGATTGGATCGTTCGAAATACGAACCTGTCGTCGTTTTTCGTAAAGACAATGAACTTATCGCCCGCTTCAACGCGGCTGATATCCAGACCATGGTGGTTCCACACCCATTGCCGATGAGTTTCAATGTACCTGACGAGAAGTCGTCAACAGCCTATCGTTTGACTTTCCCGGTTCTGCGCATCGTCCAGAAAGCGGTGAATTTTTTCCGGTTCCTGCCCATAGCCGCCTTCAAACTGTCGCGATTGCTGCGCCGCGAGCGTATCGACCTTCTGCACCTGAACAACTCAATCATCCGCAACAATGAATGGATGCTTGGCGCACAGCTTGCCGGCATTCCCGCTATCACGCATGAGCGTGGAATCAACAACAGCTATCCTCGGCTGTCGCGCTACTACGCGCGCCGACTGGCTTGCGTGGTGAGCATTTCCGACGCAGTACGGGACAACCTGCTGGACAAAGGCGTAATCATCCGTCGCGCGGAAACCATCTATAACGGCATTGACCCAGACATCATGAAGGCGACGAGCAACCCCGCAGAAATTCGCGCCACACATCAAGTTGACCCAGATGCGACGGTCATAGGGGTGCTCGGGAATATCAAAGAATGGAAAGGTCAGGAAACGGCAGTCCGGGCAATGCCGTTGATACTTGAAAAGCACCCGAACACGATTTGCATGCTGGTCGGCGATGTTTCTCCCAGCGACAACTACTACTTCGAACGACTACAAAGCCTGATCAAAGACCTCGAACTGGGAGATCGAATTGTATTTACGGGTTACACCAACCGCGTTCCGGAGTATCTCAACGCGCTGGATATCATGCTGCATACCTCAATTGACCCTGAACCTTTTGGCCGTGTACTCATTGAAGCCATGTCACTGCGCAAGCCGCTAATTGGTGCCGCTGCCGGCGCAGTGCCGGAAATCATTAACAACGGCGTATCCGGCTATACGTTCGAACCGGGCAACAATAAAGATTTGGCGGACAAAGTAATTCGTATGCTGGACGACCCCGCCGCAGCTGGCGCCATGGCCAAACGCGGTTACGATCTGTTGCACCAGAAATTCCACATCGACATAAATGTTCAGCGTACCCAGGAACTGTACGCTGACATTCTGGACGACTAGCTTTCGCTACTGGCGTTTCTCAAACACCAGAATATTGGCAAAGGCGGGACCGCCCCAGCGAAACACGCGGAACCATAACCAGTTAAACCAGTGAATTAGCTTTTTCAGTACCGGAGTCGGCACGACCCAGTACAGTTCTGAAAACTGCCCCGCGCGGCGGCTGACCAACTTCAGTCCGTGCCGGTCGAATTCACGGATTAGCCAGGGAATATCCGCCTGCCGTGTCATCAGGCGACCTTCATCCGTCTCTTCCCAGTTTTCAATACCGGCGGGCGTATCAATGA
Organism: Woeseia sp. D3-10; assembly: GCF_055809415.1. Lineage (NCBI taxonomy): Bacteria > Pseudomonadati > Pseudomonadota > Gammaproteobacteria > Woeseiales > Woeseiaceae > Woeseia > Woeseia sp. D3-10. The sequence goes on from NZ_JBVVTW010000007.1 coordinate 341,533, forward strand.
CCTCGGCCCGTTCACGATTCAGTACTTTCTTCAGGAAACGCAGAACGACCGATTGCACCGATCGCTTATTGCCTTCACTGATCGCCAGACGTCCACCGGGCGCAAGAATCCGGCTCAATTCCGCAACAGCCGTAGTTACATCCGGAACGTGCATGAGGACCCCCCAGCAAACGATGTACTGCATCGCGCCATCATCCATCGTAATCGCTGTCAGGTTCGCTTGTCGAAGTTCGATAGCCTGCTCGTATTGAGTACCCCGCAAAGCATCGCCGGCCATGTCCAGCGCGTGCTGAGACAGGTCAGTGCCCAGTACCGTCAATCCCTGGTCAACAAGATGCTTGGACTTCGCACAGCTGCCACAACCGGCATCCATAACCTGTGCACCGGCCGGCGCATCAAAGACGTTCGCAATGTGGGCAAACGCCATGCGGTAAAAATGTTCGTTATCAGGCGTGCGATAATTATCTCGCCATTCCTCGTGAATGTCGCGTTTGCTTAGCGTACTTTCAGCTGCTTTTGATCCGTCTTTTTCCACCGTTCTGCTCCGTAAGTGGTTCACGCGCTATAGCTATGCGCTCAGAGTTCGTATTGTTCTTTCCAGGTCAGGAAATTGAGCGTAGTCCACAGAATTTCCGAATGATCTGCTTTGCCACTCCGGTGTTGCGTCAGTCTGTCCTGCAGCACTGACTTGTCCAGGAGCCCGTCGTAGTTGGTATCGTTAATCAGCCGCTCGATTGTCATGCCAAGACCTTCTGATTCGCGGAAATACTGCGCCAATGGTACGCCGAAACCGGATTTTCTACGGTGTACAACGTCTTCGGGCAAATAGCGGCTCGCCACTTTTTTCACTACCTGTTTGGTATCCCAACCGCGGGTCTTGCACGATGACTGCAAGTGATTGGCGAATTCCACCACACGATAGTCGAGAAATGGGACACGCGCTTCGATGCTGGCCCCCATGCTCATTTTGTCTTGCCTGTTAAGTATAGAAACCAGGTAGGTTTTCTGATCATTGACGGACAAGCGCGACATGACATCGCCACCATCGGCAAGCTCATGAGCGATCCCCCGGCGGTAGTCGAGACTGGAAGGTACCGCACTATCAAGTACTGCTCGTACTTCGTCGTCCTGACCACTGGCCGCATTCAGCAATACTCGATCTTCCCGTGATATATCGAGGTAACGGCGCAACTTCGCAAACCTGTGGTCCCGCAGTACGGTAGCCGCCGTCGACAACAACGGCTTACTTAACCAACCGACCCGGTCCAACGTAGCGGCAAACCGCGGCAGATGGTAGCGGGGATAACCGAGGAACAATTCATCTGCGCCCTCGCCGGTCAAGACGACCGTGACGAAATCTTTTGCCAACTTGCTTACCGCATAGATGTGCACGGAATTCGCAAAGTTCAAGGGCTCATCATTCAGATGCACCAACTCTGGAATATAGTCCGCAAAATCTTTACTGCTGACCCGTATTTCATGATGTGTCGTGCCGTACTTGGCCGATACCATTCGAGCGTACTCCGACTCATCGAAGGCCACTTCATCAAAACCCACTGAAAACGTATTAATTGCACTACCGCGCGCACGCGCTGCGAGGGCTGTAACCAAACTAGAGTCGACGCCGCCACTGCAAAATGTCCCGAGCGGCACTTCACTCATCAATCGCACATTGACAGCGTCGGTCAACAACTCGTCGAGTCGATCCACAGCGTCCGCCATGGTGTGTATGCCGGTATCCGTACCGGAATGTTCGTTCCAGTATTGCTGCGTTCTGATGCCCTCGTCGGTAACCAGCATATGATGGCCCGGCAACAACGATTGAACACCATCAAACATGGTTTGTTCACCACAGACCGCACGGAACATGAAGTATTCGTACACAGCCTGTGTGTTGATTCGCGAGTCGTGCAAGCCGCTGGCCAGCACCGACTTTATCTCAGAGGCGAAGACAAACCCCCTGTCTGTATTCGTGTAGTAAAGCGGCTTTATTCCCAGTCGATCCCGCGCGATGAACAACTCACGCTTTCGTTTGTCCCAGACCGCAAAGGCGAACAAACCGTTCATGTGTGTAACGCAATCCGCGCCGTACTCTGCATAGAGGTTAAGAACCACTTCCGTATCCGAATCGGTTCGGAAGGTATAACCCTTGCCCTGCAATGACGCTCTTAACGCCGCATAGTTATAGGTTTCGCCGTTGTAGACGATACAGAGGTTACCCGTAGCGTCGGTCATGGGCTGCTGACCGGTGGTCAAGCCGATGATGCTGAGTCGACGATGTCCCAGCCCGAGATCACCGTCTACATGCACACCTTCTTCATCAGGCCCGCGATGCACCATACAATCGCGCATCGCCAACACTGCGCGCTCATCCACGTTTCTACCGCGATCTCTTAGAAATATTCCGTTAATGCCACACATGTGTTACTTGTCCCTTAGATTCCGAGCGCCACTCGAGAGATCACCCATTTGAATTTTCCGGAGGCCGACCGCTCCAGTTCGTCGACGATCTCAATGCGTATTTCAATACCCGCGCCGAGCCTGTCCTGCAGGCCATGCACCAGTGCTACCGTATGTTCTTCACTGAAACCCTTGCCGGGCACGAGCTTGACGACAACAAGGTCCTGTGACTCCTGAATAATTTGCGATTCCTCAATGGTCGTCAGAGGCTTAAACGGGTGCGTAAGAACCGACGGCGAGATTATCCGACCATCCTTGAGTGTTAACGAGTCTTCCGCTTTGGTCGCCACATCTTCCATCAACGGTAATCCGCGACCGCAGCTGCACTTCTCCGCCTTGAGTGCAGACATGTCATTGGTCACGTAGCGAATCAAGGGCATGGCAATATTGTGTAACGAGGTTGCGACCAGCGTTCCCGTTTCACCTGTAGCGACCGGTTTCCGATCACGGTCCAGAAGTTCGGTAATGCCGTACTCTGCGCACACATGATGGCCCATGTGTTGATCGCATTCTGTAGCAAACAATACCCGCTCGGCAGCGCCGAAATAATCGAAGACCTTGCAAGCAAAACTTTCCTCGATGGTTTCCCGTTGAAAATCATAGAGGGTTTCAGACGATGAAAGAATCGCGTGTAGCGGCAAAGTCTCGCCTCTGTTCTTGAGGTACTTGGCCAGTACATAAAGCGTTGACGGGTAGCCATCGAGGACCCGCGGATTGAACCTGCGTAGTTCGGCAACATAGGCAGGCAAGTTGTCCTGCGACAGATGGAACGATGACAACAACATCTGCCGGTGCAGATAGTTGTAACGCCAGTACGGTGGTTTTTTCTGGTCGAGAGGCACAATGACATTGCCGCGAATAACAGCGACTTTGTCCCCAGAACGACCGAGGCGTGTATCAGCCCAGCGATACTGACGATCCAGCATCGCATAGTTCATACGAATCATGTCTTCGTCGTAGCACACTTCAAGAGGCGAGCCGGTCGTGCCACTGGTGTTTCCGCGTGCAACGGTTTCCAGATCAAATTCGTCTGACAACAGATCTGCAAAGCGGGCCCGTATGATGTCCTTGGTCAACACTGGCAGCTTGTGAAGATCCGCCTTGGTAAGAATATCCGCAGCTGTCAGGCCACGCTCGTCCATTACCTCCCGGTAATACGGTACGTGCTGATAGGCATACTTGATAATTCTCTGCAGTTGCTGGTTCTGATAGGCCTCCAGCTCGGCGTCGTCATACCACTGACTCTTGTCGAGCAACGCCTGAAACTCACGAAAGCGCCCACCGTAACGTTGCCGGTCCAGCAAAATGCTGAACGCAGTCACCGCGATGTTCTGCAACATAGCTGGCAGGCGGTCATACAGTTTTTTGTAGGGCGATTCCATACTCAGCTGTCCTGCTGACCGCGCGGCGTATTGCCGTCGCGGCTGCCAACGTCTTCATAAACCCCGTCCAGTACCTGGCCGATCCCGGCCCAGGAATACCGTTCCACAGCAAGTCGTCGCGCCGACTTGCCCAGTTCGTCGCGCCTGTCGCGACTCTTGAGTAGTTCGATGGTCCGTCGAATAAACCCTTTGCTGTCATCTTCAATGCAAATATCGAGACCGCTGGTTACTTCAATACCTTCACACCCAACCGATGTTGATACGATCGCCTTTCCTTGCGCCAACGCATCGAGCACCTTCAGGCGCGTGCCACCGCCGACCCGAATCGGCACAACGTAGACCGCTGACTTTGCCACGTACGGACGAATGTCATCGACGAAGCCCGTCACGATCACCGACGGGTCCTTCTTGGCAATGTCCAGTATCTCGCGGGTCGGGTCCTGCCCAATGACGTAGAATTTCACGTCAGGGACAGCCGCCTTGATCTCGGCCCACATGTCACGAAGCATGTACATGACAGCGTCTTCATTAGCGAACATATTCATGCCGCCGGTATAGATAATGGCAGGCTCAGTAACCGCCTCTATGGGTTTGAAGTACTCGATATCGACGCCGTTTGGAACAATGGCAGTGCGTACTGTGGGCGCCATCGCCAGCAGATCTTTCTCGTCGGTACTGGACATCATGACATTGACGTCGAAGTTAGGACTTTCGCTGGCTTCGTACTCGCGGAGTAAACGCGCTTGCCGGGCTACATACCATCGGCCAAACGCTGTACGTTCCACCTTTGAACGCCGTTCCATCAAGTTGGATTCGATATTGTGGTGAGTGATTACCGACGGGACATTCGGCGCGAACCGCAAGTATCGTGCGAGGCCGATCGTATCGTAGTGAACTACGTCAAAATCGTGTTCGGCCAGCAAGTCTTGCATACACTTCTTGTACGCCGCCGATGTGTGCGCCAATGCACTGAACGGGCCCGGGTAAACCGTACCGATGCTTAATGCCAGCAGCTTGTGAACTTTGGACTTCTTCGGCCACAGATCAAAGTAATGTACTGATGTGCACATCCGCTCCAGCACCCGCCGGCTTTCATCGATCATCGCCTGGTCTGTAAGGATTTCCGGATGAATAAATGCCAGCAAATGAACATCGTGCTTCTTCGCAATTTCGCGAACGATATTGTAGCCACGCTGTAACACACCACCGTGAGGTGGATACGGAACAATTTGGGAGAGAAATAGAATCTTCATTGTTGTTTTCGGTTCATCGCAACTTCAGCTATTACAGCCGACTTATGAACACACGTCCTCGTATAGTGCTTCGTGTCGCTCGGCAAGCCTTCGCGCCGTAAAGTTATCATGGTAGTGCTGACGGGCTTCAGCACCCATCTGTGCACGCAAGCTGTCATCGCTCAACAGGGCAGCCATCGCCGCCGTCATGCCGTCGATGTCGCGGGGCTGCAAAACGCGTCCATGCCGTCCATCTTGCAGAATTCGCGGCGTTTCGCCGACAGCGGTAGCCACGATCGCACGACCAAGTGCCATCGATTCCAGCAGCACCATCGACATAGCCTCCCACAAAGATGGCTGGAAAAAGATATCGATATGCGGAATAACAGATTGCGGTGCTTGTTTAACCCATCCCAGGAACTCCACCTCGTCCTGCAGCCCGAGCCGTTTAACCTCGTTTTCCAGCTCTTCCTGCAGCGGCCCACCACCAGCCACCAGAAAAACGAACGGCGGTACATCCAGAGTCTTCAATTTGGCAGCAACCTTGATGAGGTCCGGCATGCCCTTTTGTTCGATCAACGTATTGACGCTGCCGATAACAATTCGACCCTGCTGTCGATACTTGCCTATAGTCGGCTCGGCGGGCAATTCCGCTAGCACGTCCACCCCGTTCCAAACGGTCTGGACCCGCTGTGCCGGCATGCCGTATAGCTCGAGGACGCTCTCTCGCTGGTGTTCCGAAACGGAAACAAGGCGGTCCGGGACGCGCCATGTGGCTCGCTCGATTCGCTGGAAATTGGCCGCACGTTCCGGGTAGTTGCCATAGTGAAAGGTATGCACATGCCGAAGGCCCGGCGTAGTTAGCCGGCAAACAGAACCGTCCATCAACGAATGCACGTCGTGCGAATGTATGAGGTCGAACTTCTCTCTGACGATCAGGCGTCGCAGTCGCCACGACGTGAAATAATCGGGCTTGCTGCGATTAGGACGGGCAACTGCGTGCACGGTCGTTCCTTCGCCCTCGATCTTCTCTGCAACTACGCCCTTCTCTTTCAGAAAGCACACATGCACATCGAATCGATCACGGTCGATTCGGCGACAAATATTGGCCGAGACTTCCTCAGCCCCGCCAATGTGCAATGTCGAATGGACCAACAAAATTTTCTTCTTTTCAGGCACCGCGGTTTCTCTCTCCAGGTCTTGCGATCAGAGAAGGATCATCAGCCGCGCTATCGGCGCTGGCATTCGACTGCTGACGAAATTCCTCAATTTTGTTTTCATAGGCAAAGGTTGCCGCAACTATAATGCCCGAGAGCACGAAAATATGCGGGTAGTACGCCACAGAAAGAAAAGCGCCGCCTATACAAAAACTGATCAACGCGGCATTCAGCATCAGGAACAGGCGTTCAAACGACGCAACTTCCGGGTGCGGACTGCCGCGGGCTCTGATGCGCAGGCGGTTCAAACGACGGTAGCCACCGAACAAGAGTGCCATCAGGCAGACAAATCCGGGAATTCCCAATTCACCGATGACGAGAAAATACATGGAATGCGCTGTCAGCCATGGCAGGTTCTGATCACCGAACTCGGGGGGTCGAAACTCTGTACCCAATGCGACCGGAAAATGCCCGCTGCCGACACCGGTCAAGGGATGGGCCGCCGCCATCCGAACACCCGATTTCCAGGCCATGATCCGACCCATCGCAGAGCCTTCTTCTTCGTAGTGCGCAATCGTCTGCATGCGGTTGAAGTACTCCGGCGGTGCGAAAGCCAGTACTACAACACCCACAATAGCGAGCAGTACGACGCCCACAACCTTGTGCTTGCCAGTCCACCACAGGAAACCAAGCGAACCCGCCAACGCCAATGATGCGCCACGCGATTGAGTTCCAATGATTGCAAGAATCAGCAATCCGAGTGCTGCCAACCAAACACCCTTCGCAATCTTCGAACTGGCCTCTAGCAATAGATAGAGGCACATCGGCAGTATGACGCACACGGACAATGAGAAATCGTTACCGTCGCCCAGGAAAAACGCGCCACGCAAATAGGAACGTGTTTCTGGCTGAAGAATAACGTCCGGGTTCAACCCCAGCAGGATTATATGGACAAAAATCAGAACTGCGAACAATCGCTTAAGCTTCGCAACGTCCGTTGCCAGCTTGACAATCATCACGTACCAGAAGATGTAACCCAGTGCGAACTTGAAGACTGTCCAGGAATAAAGCGTAACGTCCGCAATCAACACCGAGAACGCCAACAGGAAGAGGTAAAAAAACAGCCATTTCGAGGTAACGTTGCTGAACATTCGACCGTTGCTGATCGGTTCGGACAAAGAAACTGCAAATATGAAAGTCAACAATGGAACGATAGTGCCAATTTTTATGGCCGCAATAACAGGGATAAAACTGCCTGGAGAAACGTACTCCAGGAAAATAGACAGCAGCAATCCCGAAAACAGCATCAGCCTGTCCGCCCGGACATGAGCGATGAATAGATCGATTCAAATTTCTTAACACGAGAATCATGATTAAACTGGGCTGATATTCTTTGCCGACCGTGGCGGGCCATCGCCAAATGGCGGGCCGGATCAGCCAGAAAACTGCCGACGCCGTCAACGAGGTGTTGCTTCGACTGTGCTGCAATCAGAGTGCCGCTGATTTCGTCTTCGAAAACTTCAGCAGTGCCGCCCACGTCAGTGGCGACAACTGGCGTTTCCATCAACAATGACTCAAGTATGACATTCGGCATACCTTCAGTGAACGAGCTCTGCACAACCAGGTCCGCACTGTTGTACACAGCGAGCATATCGCTCTGATAACCGGCAAATACAACCCGGTCTTCCAGGCCAAGATTCACCACTAATGCCCGCAGTGACTGCTCCTCGGGACCGATTCCAACGAACACCAAACGCGTATTTGAATTTTCTTTACAAATCTCTGCGTACGCTTCGAGCAACAGCGCCTGACCCTTTTCATGGCTCAAACGGCCGATATTCATCAACAATATGCTTTCGTCACTAATGCCCAGCTCCCGCCGAAAACGTCGATCTTCGTGATCGGGATGATAGTCATCGATGATCAATGCATTAACGACTACGTCAACGTTCTGAGCATGAAGCCCTTCCGCCAACAATTGTTGCTTCATTAATTCACTAACGGTAATCACGCGGTCAAACCGCCGCAGCAATCGGATATCTATCGACTTGTAGATTGACCGTTTAAAGTTATTGGCTATCCAACCGTGACACGTTGAGACGATCGGAATTCGTCTCCGCCAGGCGCAATATATGCCGGCGAGATTGGATCGGAAATCGTGGGTGTGCAGCAAATCGATATCGAGTTCGTCGATCGTGGCCATGATCTGTCGAACGACATTAGAATCAAATGCCGCTTTCTCGACAATTGCGCAGGTATTTAGCCCGCGCTTGCTGGCATCGCTCAAGTATATGTTGTCACTAACGTCTTCACCGCAGAAGCCGCCGACAATCAGATTGAAGCGCTCGCGATCCAGACTCTCTGCCGTTTGCAGCACCGTGCGACCCGGGCCATCGACCCACGGCGAATCACGCAAATCGAGAATATTGATCGGACTATGCATACAAGATAGGAAAACTGTCAGCCAGGACGAATCGATAAGTTCTCTCTAAACTCTTGGCCAACATAAACTCCGGCTCATCGCCGTACATGCAGAGAGTGATCGATGGCCGCTGCACGTCAGGTGCGCCTCGACGGTGTCCAGATTTCCTGGCGCACACCGCGCAGATAACGTATCCATGCGATAAGAATAGCGGCGTTGGAAATACTAAAAAACAGCGCAACCTTGCTGAGCGTTGACGGCTCAACCTTGCCTTCACGCTGCCAGGCAACAATCGCAATCCCGTAGAAGACCAATTGACCGACCAGCGCTATCAAGTATAGAGGAGCCGGCAATAACAACGCACTCGCCAGTAGCATGCCGATCAGGAAGAAAGGCACACACCAGCGCAACACTTTATGTGACAGCAGAAACAGCGAAAAGACCGGGTAACGGAACGGGTTCAGCAAAGCCTTGCGTTTGAATATTGCGGTCATACCCCGAATGACAGTCCGCACTTTGCGTTGAAATTCGTCACGGGAATCAGCAACTGCAGTCATGTAACCACGCGCAGCAGAACAGGAAATAGCCCGGTAACCTTGAGTCACTGTGTGCAACACCGACAAAAGATCGGGCGCGATACCGTCCGGAAACTCCGGAACAATCACTCGTCGTTGCGCGTAGAACGAACCACTTGCGCCAACGATTGAGCCGACACGTGACTCCTGATTTCGCAGGTAAAGCTCGTAACGGCCGTAGAGCCCCTCGCCCGCACCGCCTTCGATCATGTCTTCCCCGGACACGCAGCCGATACGCTCGTCGGCAAACGGTCGAATGATTTCGATCAGCGCATCGTCGTCCAGCATAATCGAAGCATCCGAGAATACGACGATGTCACCGCTTGCAGCCGCAATACCCTGATTGAGGGCGTTGCCCTTGCCTTTGCGCTCCGGCAAATCGATGAAGCAAAGTCGCGGATCCGACTCGAATTTCCGGACAATGTCGCCAGTTCCGTCCACTGAGCCATCGGATACAACGACCAATTGCATGGGCCCCGGGTACTGGATCGAGAGAGTGTTCTCGATCTTCGCGCCAATAACTGATGCTTCGTTGTGGGCCGGGATCAGCACCGTGATCGAATAGTCACGCACAGCAGCCGCATCAGCGCCCGCATCATCGGCGCCCCGACGCAGGAAAGCGCCCAGCAGCATGAGGATCAGCGGATAACCGAAATAAGTGTAAAAAACGGCCAGAAAACTGACCCAGAACAAGGCTTCCATAGCGGCTTAAACTATTGATTTAGTGTTGATAATTCTAGGGATTGCTTCACAGTTACGAGCACCGGTACGTGACCACCGGCGCCACTTTAGCGGAATTCCATTTTGCTTTCCGGTTTTCCTCGCCGCAGCGCGGCGCGCGCCGGGATCGGCCGTCGTTTATCACCGTTGGGATCATGCTCAGGTACAATGCCGCCGACCTGAAAAGCGGACAGATTCGAGATGGAATCAGCGTACTGTGACCGCTCACCCACCGAGGTCACGCCAGATGCGGCATATTGGCCACCGGTATTGGCCACTCACAACAAGACCCAGACTCACCTATGACTAAGTTGCCAGAAAACGGCGTTCACCAATTCGACATTAGTGCTGAAAATTGCGACGCCTGGAATCGCTTCGTTGTGGACAACGAATCAGCCGGCTTTTATCACCAGTTTGAATGGCAAAAGATCAATCAAGAAGAGTTTGGGCACCGAACCTGGTACCTCGCATCGCTCAACAATGGGGTGATCGACGGGGTATTCCCGCTGGTCCTGACTGAGAGCCGCATTTTCGGACGCATTCTCTGTTCGATGCCGTTTGTTAACTACGGTGGGCCGGCCGCGACGAACAGCCCTGCGAACGACGCACTGGTCGCCCGCGCGTGCGAAATTGCCCGAGAGCAGAACGCCGACTACCTTGAAATTCGAGGGCTCAGCATCTGTGAGGAGAACCTGCCGCGGTCTGAGCACAAGGTTTCCATGACCATCTCGCTCGCCAGCGATCCGGATGAAGTCTGGAACTCGTACAAATCGAAGCACCGCACCAATATACGCCGCGTCTACAAGGACGGCGTGACCGTGCAATCTGGTGGCATGGACCTGCTCGACACCTTCTACGACATCATGAGCCGTTCCTGGCGTTCACTCGGCACGCCGATATACCGCAAGCAGTACTTTCGATCCATCATTGAAGCATTCGGTGACCAAGTCCGAATTTACGTCGCCAGCCTGAATGGCCAACCCGTGGCGACCGCGTTCAACGGTCAGTTTGACGGCACCGTCGAGGGTATGTGGGCAGGCATGGATCCGGATTACCGCAAGGTCCAGGTGAACTACGTCCTGTATTGGGAAATGATCAAGGACGCCTGCGAAGCGGGTTTTCGCGACTACCACCTGGGGCGTTCAACAGCAGACTCTGGCGGCGAAGTGTTCAAGCAAAAATGGGGTGCTGAAGCCCGCCAGTTGTACTGGCAATACTATTTACCGAACGGCGGTGATCTGCCTGGCCTCAATCCCGACAACCCGAAGTTCGCACTGGCCATCAAAGTATGGCGCAAGCTACCACTGTGGGTGACCCAGCAGGCCGGACCATTGCTGGCACGCAGCATACCGTGAGCCACGGCTACCAGTAGCGCTCGGTTTTACCGCTCAGCCGGTACCAGGCAAGCGCGGCGTATTCATTAATCGCGAGATCCGACACCAGCAAGTGAAACGGGCTGGGCATCAATGACGCCGAGTTGGAGTCCTGTGGCAACTGGTAGTCGGTGGGAGCCGGCACCGGGTGACTGCCCTGCGCCTCGAACACACCCATGGCCCGCGGCATATGCCCGGCCGAGGTAATCAGATAAAAACGCTGTTCACCCAACAGGGCCACAACCCGCCGCGCGCTGTCTGAAGTGTGCACCGCTCCTCCGTCCTCCGTGACCGCCGCCGAGGGAACTCCAGCACTCTCCAGCAGATCCGCCATGATCGCGGTTGCCGTGGCGTCTCCGGAAATGACGATACGGCGGATTCGTCCTTCAGCGAACAGCCGCCCCGCCTCCAGAACACGGTACAGAGCAGAACTGCCCGCCCGGCTGCTCAGCGGCATCCGCGGGTCATCGGCCGCGTAGGCGGTCAGAACCACAGCGGTATCGAGCGCCGGGTGACGGTCGCCATCCAGCACCGGCGGATAGCGGTATTCAAGCGGGCTGATCAGCATCGACGCGACGATGCCATTGGAAAAAATCAGGTATAGCACGGCCGCCAACAAATACGGGTATTTCGCCCACTGCCGTCGTTCCACCTTGAGCAGCAACACGCTGCCAAGCAACAACAGCACGGCGACTACGTGGGACGGCAGCATCATGTCTTTGAGTATTTCGATCATCGCGGTGTTCGTTACTAGGTGGCACCCTCGTTACAGGGCGACGTCCGATGGCGGTAGATACAAGTCCGTGCTGAGCGACACCATGAATGCAGTATGCCTTCTGGACGACCATCTGGCGCAGCTTGCGAAACATAATGCCAATCGCTCTCTGCCCTATGCTACTTACCCGGGTAAACGTCAGGCAGATACCCGCACGGCGAGCCAGCTGCCGCTCAAAGTGTGTTCCTCCTCACGCCAGAGACTGTCTATCTCACTGATAATGAAGATATAATGCATATTTTCGGGCGTGGACTGCCAGTCCCGCCTGTTACGGCCGACCGCATGGCCTTGAGACGTCGACATCCTATGAGAACCCTAGCGCCCAGTGGTAGTCCGATTCGCCTGCGCGAACTGCTGGCCTGTTTGACCGCCGTCGGCAAGCCGTCTGCCGACGACCTGCGCCGGGCATTATGTGCCGAATTGGGCGTCAAGCACGTATTCCTGATGGCAAACGGTCGTGGCGCCATGTCCCTGCTGCTGCGTAACCTGGCCGATCAGCAAACGGACCGCGAACGCCGTTACGTCGTCGTCCCGTCCTACACGTGTTATTCCGTCGCCGCCTCAGCACTAATGGCCGGTCTGGAAGTACTGGTTTGTGACATTGACGAAGACACGCTCTGCTACAACCTTGAGCAACTGGAATCGATAAATTTTAGCCAGGTACTGGCCATCGTCAGCGCCAACCTTTACGGCATTCCGGACCAACTCCCCGAGCTAGAAGCCCTGGCAAAACGACACGGTGTATTTCTGGTCGACGACGCCGCCCAATGTTTGGGCGCCAGCGCTGACGGACGCCCGGTCGGCACCTTCGGCGACGCCGGAATACTCAGCTTCGACAAGGGCAAAATCATTACCTCGATCAATGGCGGCGTTATTGTTACCAATAACGACGCGCTGGCTGAAAGACTGTCCGCGGCGCATGACGAACTACAGCCACTGCCGGTCGCAACGCGCACTATCGAGCTCGTCAAACTGGGCGTCTATTTTGCACTGCTGAACCCATGGCTCTATGGAGTTCCAGCCAACTTGCCGTTCCTGAAGCTGGGCGCTACCCGCTATGAGGACGACTACCCACTACAGCATTACTTCGACGGCCTCGCGCCGTTGGCCCTGGCACAGTTTCAGCGCATGACTGAAATAAACAACAGCCGTCAGGCCTGCGCGGCGATCTATGTAGCACAACTGCCACGTACGCCGATGCTCGCAACTATCAATCCTGTGGCAAACAGTGAACCAGTCTGGTTGCGGTTTCCAATCCGTATCCGCGATGCCGCCGCTCGCGAAGAGTTTCTCAAGAGTAATCGCAACAACGGCTGCAGCGCGTCATACCCGTTGTCAATTGCCGACGTTCCCGAGATTCGGGATCGCATAGTCGTCCAGAACGGAGTCAGTCAGAGCGGTCGAACGATTGCGGGTCAAATTGTCACTCTTCCCACTCATGCCTACGTCAGCGAAAACGACATTGCGCGCATCTGCGACGGCATCGCGAAACTGCCTGCCACCACCGCCTGCATTGCCGGGAGCGGCTGAACTTGCAGTTCGCTATACACAAGCGAATGTCTGACATACCGTTAAGTTCAACGGATTGGGATCAACTGGTTGAGAATTCCGGCAACAATAGCGTGTTTCTCCGACACGCGTGGATACACACATGGTGGCAGCATCTCGCCGGCGACAATGAACTCTACTTCGTAACGATTCGATCCGAAGGAGCTATCGTCGGCTTCGCGCCGCTCATGCTTGATCGCTCCCGAACCCTGCGTTTTATCGCTGACGACAATTCCGATTACCTGGGTTTTGTCATTCGCACCAACGCAACCGGCGTCTTAAACCATCTGCTGGAGTTCCTCGCCGCGCAAGCAACGTGGCGAGTCATGCATTTACGAAATCTTCCGCGTGCCAACGATGACTCCAGGGTTTTCCTGGAGGCGTGCACGAATACCGGCCTGATCCCCTGGCGAAATTATTCGGTTGTCGCCCCGTACCTGGCACTCGGCGAGAACACGGCTAGCGCCGAAAAGCTGCTCAACAAGTACAGCGTGCGCCGGGCCGAACGCCAACTAACCGCTCAAGGACAATTGCGTTACGAAGTATTCTCCGAGACGCAGCGAACCGACGTGTTATGGGACGACTTCGCCAAACAACACATAGAGCGATGTCGCGTTGACGATCGAATCTCACGTTTCGAAAACCCCAATTACGCTGCATTCCTTCAGGCCCTGTCTGTTGCGCCTGGGATGAGTGACATTGTGCACTTCTCGGCAGTCCTGCTCGACGATCGCGCAATCGCCTATCATTTTGGTTTCATCTCGAATCGGCGTTTGCTCTGGTACAAACCCAGCTTCGATACCTCACTGGAGAAAGGCTCACCGGGCATAGTGCTGATACGCCATCTCGCTAATTACGCTCTGCAGAACCAGCTCCTCGAACTGGACTTCACGATTGGCGCGGAACCTTTTAAGGAACGCTTCTCGAACGGCACTCGCTACGTAGACACTTACCGCATCCATCGTACCCAGCTGCGCTACGTGCTCGACACAGGTTACTGGCGTGCGCGCGCCATGGCCAAGAAACTGATCAAAGGGAAAAAGTAATGTCCGCGCAGAACCGATACGACCCTCGGAACCAGGAATGCATGCTGTGAAACTCACAGTAATAATCCCAAGCTATCTACGAGCGCCCATGTTGTGCGAAGCTATCGACAGTGTGCTGTCTCAGGATATCGACAGCATGGAACTAATCGTCATTGATGACGGCTCCACCGACAACACCAGAGAACGAGTGCAACGGTACGGTGACCGGGTTCGGTACGTGTTTCAAGAAAACCAAGGTCTGAGCACCGCCCGCAACAACGGTATAGCCCTGGCAACAGGCGAATACATCGCACTGCTCGATAACGACGACTGGTTCATGCCCGGCAAGCTGCGCCTGCAGCTGGCATTGCTCGACGCCCTCCCGGAGCTGTCCGGTACCTATAGTAACTTTACTATTTACCGGTCTGACGACGACACAACGCCCGACGGAGTTCAAACCTGGTATGACAGCCCGATGGACTGGTCAAAAGTCTTTGCTCGCAAACTGCCGTTGAGAAAAATCGTCGAGGACATCAGTCCAGCGCCAGCCGGCACCATGGCCTATATAGGCTCACTGTACTCTGCTTCGCTAGAACACTATTTTGTCCTGCCGTCGACCGCTGTGTTCAGAAAGTCCATGCTACCGAACGACGGCCTGTTTCCTGTGCACGACCCGATCTGCGGTGACTGGGATTTTTTCGCGCGAATCTCACGAGAAGCTCCGCTTTGTTTCGTCGACACCGAGCTGACCTACAACCGCAGTCATATTGATGAGAGCCGCTTGACGCAAACGCGAATGCGCCAGCAGATCGAACTGCGAATTGACTTTCTGGAACGGGTCTATCGTAAAGATCAAAAATTCTATAAGGACAACAGGGAACGCGTTGACCGCGTTTTCCAGACGCGACTGTCCGAGCTCTGCAAACTGCAACTCCTGGAAGAAGATCAGGATGCTGCCGTAGAAACCTCCGTGCGCCTGAAAATGCTGGACGTGCCACTCGGCCGCCGGGAACGGCTGTTGATCGCCATCTCGGCTATCCCGGGAACCGGGCACTTGCTCAGCCTTGTTCGTGCGCTGAAACGACGCTTGCGACTCTAGCCGTGGCCAGTAAACCATCAGTGAACACTCGCCTGTGCGCGGACCTCGAGTCATTGCAACAATTACGTGACGACTGGCAGGAATTGGCGAACGTTACCCGTTCGCCCCTACTGGACCATGCCTGGTTCGACGCCTGTGCCAGACATCTGCATGCAAGTGACAGACTCCATGTACTGGTTCAACATGACGCCAATGAATCAGTCACGGCGATTGCGCCGCTGGTAAAGGTCGTGCGAGAGCGCCGTACATGGCTGGAGTTTCTGGGCTCCGAGCAACTCTACGAACCATCAGGAATGTTGTATGGGAGCCCGGAGGCACTCCCGGAGCTCTACGAAGCCATCGCCAGCGCCTGCTGGCCCGTGCAATTGCAGCGCTTGCCGGCCGATCCGGCGCACTCGAATTTCGCGCCACAACGTCGCCTTCAGGCAGGCTTGTGGATGCGCGCATCGACTGCGGCCACAGCCGTCCTCGACTTGCAAGATGGTTGGGACGCGTTTTACGCCACGCTATCGTCGCAACGCCGTTATGACCATCGCCGAGCACAAAAACGCGCTACGGCGACCGGCGCAGTGCAGTTCCAACCCTGCACGCCGACAGTGGACGAAACTCCTGGCCTGCTAGATCAAGCATTCGCTATTGAAAATCGCAGCTGGAAAGGCCAGCGAGGATCGTCGATACTCAATCGTCCGCGGCTCGAGTCCTTTTTCCGTAGCTACAGTTTGGCAGCTGCGGCGGAAGGCAGCCTGCGTGTTTTTTTCCTGGTAGTGGACGAGGTCGCAGTGTCTATGGCGCTGTGCGTGGAAAAATATGACGCACTGTGGTTTCTGAAAATTGGTTACGACAAAACTTATGCGAAATGTTCTCCCGGCATCCTGCAGCTTATGTATATCATTGAATATTGCTGCGCCAACGGTATCTCACGAATTGAACATCTGGGATCATTCGAGCCATGGCTCGCCGCCTGGACCAGCCGCTCTCGAGCGCACGCAACATTTGTGCATTACCCACGGAACCTGACGGGAGCAGGCCTCCTGCTTAGCGATGTCGTGCGCGTCGTTCGTGGCCGGCTCACCCCGGAAAACCAAGAAGCTTGAAATAGAATATGCGTAAGATACTGAAAAAAATAAAAATAACATTAGCCCGATGCCTGTTTCACAGCGGCATCTGGGCAGTAATCGCGCGTCAGCGATTGCGTGGGCAGGCAGTTGTACTGACCTATCACCGGGTAATCGACGAGCAGCGGACACCGCGACCAGACTCAAACCCGGGCATTATCGTGTCCGCAAATTCGTTCGATATGCAGATGCACGCGATTCGTAAATACCTCAACCCCATTGCGCTCGCCGATCTGCAGGCGCACATCGAGCACGGTAAACCGCTGCCGCCCAGGAGTTGCCTGGTCACGTTTGATGACGGTTGGCTCGATAACTATGAAGTCGCCTTTCCCATACTGAAGAAGTACGAAATCCCTGCTGTCGTTTTCGTTCCTCTGAATTACATAGAAAACAGCATCATGTTCTGGCAGGAAGAGATGCTGATGTGGCTGACAACGCTCCTGAAGGCCGGCGACGCTGACAGCCTGCAACGCCTTGCAAGCTTGCTGGGCAAGCATGAAACTGCCGGTGAGATAACGATTCATGACATACGCGAGCATGTTGTGACCATGAAAGACGCCAGCGACGATGCAATTACCGCGGCTTTGGAATCCCTGCGCCACGAACTTGGCAAGAATGGCCAACCGGTACATTACAATCGTTACATGAACTGGAACCAGGTCAAGGAAATGCGCGCCGCGGGTATCGACTTCGCATCACACGCACTAAGCCACCGAATCCTCTGCCGAATGTCGGATGAGCGCTGCCGCGAAGAATTGCAGCAGAGTCGGGCGTTGCTGGAGGCCCAGCTGGGTGAACCGGTACGCGCAATTGCCTACCCCAACGGAGATCACGACGAACGGGTCATGCGTAAGACCCGCGAGGCGGGCTACGCTCTGGCATTCGCTACGACCAGCGGCTTGTACAGCACGGATGACGACCCGCTGTCTATTCCGCGCATGAACGTCCATGAAAATAACTCACGCGACAAAGCCTTGTTTCTTTGCGCGACCATTGACCTGTTTTAGTCGGTAACTGAATCCGCCATGAGAATACTTGTTACTGACGGAAACAGCCGCTCAGCGCTCGCTGTCACCCGTTCGCTGGGTAAAGCCGGCCATGAAGTGATCGTCACCAGCAAGGCACCGAAATGCCTGGCTGCCTGCTCGCGTTACTGCCATGAACATCACACGTACCCGGACCCGGCTCTGTCGCGGGCTGAGTTTGTCGATTCGCTGGTATCACTCGTCGAACAGTTGAACATTGATGTGTTACTGCCAATCACCGATGTTTGTGTCTTGCCCGTTGCCGAACAACGTCACCGCTTCGAGGCCCTGTGTCGCTTGCCGCTGCCGGCAGCCGATGCACTCGATAAAGCAGCTGACAAGCAAGGTATAACTGCGCTGGCCGCCGAGCTTGGTGTCGCCACGCCAGTATCCCTTACTGTTACGGAACCAGGTCAGCTTGATGTCGACAGCTTGCAGATCCCCTACCCTATCGTGCTTAAGCCTGCGCGTTCCCGGGTCAGGACCGCCGAAGGCTGGCTGTATACCGGGGTCGACTATGCAGTCTCGGCCAGCTCACTGAAACGGAAGTTAGATAGCATTCCCGCCGCCGCGTATCCGGTGTTGCTGCAGGAAAGAGTCAGCGGGCCGGGTATCGGCTTATTCTACTGTTTCGACAACGGTCGCCCGGTTGCCAGTTTTGCGCACAAGCGGCTTCGCGAAAAGCCGCCATCCGGCGGCGTCAGCGTGCTTCGGGGAAAGTGTCGCATTGAACCCTCTCGCGCACGAGTACAGCTTGAAACTGCTGAGCGCGCTGAATTGGCACGGCGTTGCAATGGTCGAGTTCAAGCTGGATGAACGCGACAACACGCCGAAACTAATGGAGATAAATGGCCGGTTCTGGGGTTCACTGCAGTTGGCTATCGACGCCGGAGTGGACTTCCCGTCCATACTGGTGCGCATCGCCAGTGGCGAAACCGTCGCCCCGGTCGAACAGTACCGCTACGGCGTACGTTCACGATGGCTGTGGGGAGATGTGGATTTGCTCTTGATGTTCTTGCTGAAGTCTCGCGAAGAACTGCAACTTCCGGCCGGTCACTCGAACCGATTGGTTTCGATTCTGAAAGTGCTTTGTCCCTGGGTTCCGGGTCAAAAGCTCGAGATTCTGAGGCTTGGTGACATCAAGCCGTGGTTGCACGAATCGCTTAACTGGTTTCGACGCTAGCGCGCCAACAAAGCAGTGGCAAGCGACTCTGCTGAACAATCAAGTTGCTCGACAATCTGCCGAATGCGTGTGGGAGATCGCCCATAAGGGTCGTCTATGTCCGCTTGCCCTTCGTTGTTAAACGCTCCGGCCCAGATCACCTTTTCATCAGTGGCAACAAATGCGCGCAACGCATCGCGATTAAAGCCATCCATAATCACGATTAAATCAGCCCAGTCGGCAAGCTCCTGATCGATGCGTGCCGAACGGTGCTGCGCCAATTCAACACCGAATTCAGCCGCCATCGCAACGTGGTTAGTGCTGCATGGTCGACCAACCCTGTCGTGAAACCCGGCCGAACGAACCTGCCACGGTGAGTCAACAAGCTGGGTGCGCAGCTTCTGACCAATGTAGGGACTGCGGTAGATATTGCCATAGCACATGACCAGCACGTTATGCCCCGACGACGACGCCAGATTACGCCGGCTTTCCTCCACCGCTTGACGCCGGTAGCACCGATGGCGCCACCGACGTTGTAGCGAACGTGCGATACGAACGATCAACTGGCTAACTCCTGCCCAGCTATTTTACGATCTCCGGGACATTTTCGACGAGTACGCCGGCCGCGTGCAGATAACCTGTCGTTGAGCGCTTGTTCTCAATGTCTTTGTAAACGTGGGCAGCGTGCTGTGCATCAATACCCAGTGCCTTGCCGAGTTCCGCAGCGCTGTACCCGTTGTTCAAGGCATACAATGCCAGATCCATCTGTTGATACGGCAACGCAAAATAGAACTCATCCTGCCCCTGATCCAGACTGTAGGTGTCAGTCGTCGGAGTAGCAGAACAGATTTCTTCTGGCAATCCCATGTGCCGCGCCAACGCATAGACCTGCGTTTTGTACAGGTGTGCAATGGGTTTCACATCAGCAGAACCGTCACCATTCTTGACGAAAAAGCCCTGGTCATACTCAAGTCGATTCGGTGTTCCTACGACAGCGTAGTTCAGGCGGTCCGCATGGAAGTACTCGACTGTCTTGCGAATACGCTGTTTGTAGTTGGTCGCTGCTACAATTTTCAGGTATTCAGTAAGCGGCAAACGCTTCTCGTGCATTTTCCCATCCGGCGAACGCACCACCAGCATGAAGTGATTGACCCGGCCTTCCAGACCGCCGGATATCACGATCTTGTTTGCCCAGCCATCACCGTATTCCGGATAGACGCTTCGAATTGCATCGTCGCGCTGCTGGTAACAGCCGATTGCCGCCAATGTCGGTGCAATATTGAACAACTCGTAATCGATACCCAGATGTTTGGCGAGAATATCGCCGCGAGACGTACTGGAATCGGCCGAATCCTGCTCAGGCAGCAACAAGCCATACACCTTCTTTTTGCCGAGCGCGCGTACACACAGCGCTGCGGATACAGAGCTGTCGATACCGCCGGACATCGCGATGATGAGACCGCGCTTGCGCAAGGTCTTCGCGAGAATTTCGCGTAGTCTTGCCGTGATCTTTTCAATCTCGGCATCCATGTCCATGCTCAGGGACTCGGTCGTTAACGTAGGCTTCTTATCATTCACTGCTTGTTCTCCTCAAATTCCCTGGCAAGAGCGAGCCGCTTTACTTTTCCTGAACTCGTGCGCGGCAGCGCATCAACAAATTTCAAATACTTCGGTACTTTGTACGGTGACAATGCCGCTCTGCAGCGGCGCTGTACTAATTTTGCAGGCAGTTCCGCACCTGATTTGCAAACGATGGCGACGGCAATAGCCTGTCCCAGCGTCATATCCGGAACCGGATAGGCAGCAACCGCCTCTACTTCCTCGAACCCCGCGATGACTTCTTCAATCTCCTGCGGACTGACGCGGTTTGCGCCGGTTTTGATCATCTCTGAGGAGCGACCTGTCAGAAAAAGAAAGCCATCCTCATCCATATAGCCGAGGTCACCGGTCCGCAGCCAACCATCTCTCAGGACAGCTGCCGTTCCGACCGGGTCTTTCCAATAGCCAAGCATGATGTTATCGCCGCGCACATAGACATCGACGGGTGCTTCTGCTGAACCTCGGTTGGTATCGTCGTAACCGAGTCGTACTGTCACGCCAGCAATGGGAGTACCGACCGACCCAATCTTCGTCGATAGAAAGCTCGGAGCCAAACATGTCAGCCTGGCCGTCGCTTCGGTTTGACCGTACATCACGAAAATGTCTACGCCAGGCAGTGTCTCCTGCAAAAAGCGAGTCTGGTCAACGGACATGGGGCCGCCTGCTTGGGCTACGTAGCGCAATGCTGAGAAATCAAAATCCGCCAGGTTGCCTGCGCCGAACAGCAAACTGAATGTTGTAGGCACACCGTAGAAACCGGTTGCACGATGCTCCTGTAACGCGGCCAATACAACCCTCGGAAAGGCGACATTGTCGTGTAGAACGAGGCAGGCACCTGCTGTCATATGCGTATGCAGAACCGAATTGCCGAACGAATAATGAAACGGCAGGATATTAAAGCCACGATCTATCCAGCTAAGGTTCAGATAACCGAGGATGGAAGCTGTGTTCGCAAACTGATTGCGCTGGCTAAGCATCACCCCTTTTGGGTTCCCTGTAGTGCCAGAGGTGTACATGATCGATGCGAGGTCGCTAACCCGCGTATCGACCAGGTACTGCTGGCAATCCGTGGTCGTTGCGCGTCGTATGTCCGCCCAGGTGCTTTGATCGTCTGTGTCAACGTCACCGCGCTGAACAACCACGACCTCAACCCCTCGCTCATGCAGAATCGTCTTCAGCGCTTTGAGATCACGGTAAGTCCGCTGCACGAACAAAACGCGCGCCTCACAGTGCTCCAGCAGATGAGCAATGACACTTGCCGGTTCCTGAAAATTGAGCGGCACCGTCACCCGCCCCGACACCTGTACGCCGTAGAAAACGCCTATGTACTCCGCGCTGTTCTGCATCAACAGTCCAACCCGGTCACCGCGTTCAAGACGGAGCGTCGTCAGGTAGCTCGCAACCGCGCCGGCCAGACCTGCCAGCGCTTCGTAGCTCCAGGTACCGCGAGGAGCTATGACAGCGTCAGACGAGAGTTGCCGTTCGACCGAGCGAAGAAACGATTGTGCAATGCTTTGCGGCATGCGAATTCCGTCGTTATTGCTTACGCGCTACGAATGCGGCGATTCGATTTACTGAATCCAGATTCTCCGGAACCATTTCTTCATCTTCGACCTTTACGCCCAGCTCTTCTTCGATGAACATGATGATCTCAAGCATGCCCGTCGAATCGACGATACCGCGTTCCAGCAGCGAATCGTCTTCACCGATTGCCGATTGATCGTCAGTGAACAAGTAGTTCTCAAGAATGAAGTCTTTAACTTTCTTTTGCAGCTCTGAAGCCATGCTGATTGCCTTCCTGTGGGTTCAAATATAGTGCTTCGCACTAAGGGGTAACTTCTGAAAATTGCGATCCGGCACCTTCAACAAAGAGGTGATGCCAGACCTGGGTGGACAATATGCCGACGAACGCCATGTTATCGCGCTCTCCAAGGCCACTCGACCGACGTGCTTTGTTGAGCAATCGATCGACCTTCCGTGAATCAAAGTAGCCTGACCGACTGACAGCATCGCTGTGCAGAAAATCGAGCATTCCGGAACTGGCTGCCTCAGCGACAAACGCCTCAACATTGGGCGCACGGTATGGTTGCTTGCTGCGCCGTACGATCGACTCTGGCAGATCATCACGCATAGCCTGCTTCAGCAGGTACTTTTCCCGCATAGCGCGCATCTTGAGTTTCGGCGGCAGTTTCTCTGCGAACTCAATCACCCGGTGATCCAGGAACGGGAAGCGGCCTTCAACGGAGTTCGACATCAACATCCGATCACCCTGAGACGACAGTATGTAGCCCGGCAGTATGGTACTGGCCTCGACATACTCCCAGCGGTTAAATCGCTTCCAGTCGCGCCATGGTGCCATGCGCGTTGCAAAGGTCTCACGTACGTCGTCAACCACGCCAGCCCGGAAGTCATCCGAGTAAAACATCTTGATCTGCGATGTCATGTTCCAGCGCGGAATGTGCGAAAACGCCAGCGTATCGATCTGGTCAAAGCTGCCGCCAAAAAATGCCTTCAAGTACGACTCATTCTGGCTGCTACCGAAATCCAGATACGGATACAGACGCTTCAGCAATGCTGGACGCCAGGATGAGTCGGGGTTTCTTGCCCAGAACTCACGAACCTTGGCTTCCTTGAATATGTCGTAACCGCCCAGTACCTCATCAGCACCTTCACCGGTCAGGACAACTTTGAAATCATTCTCGCGGACCAGGCCGGACAACATACCCATCGGCACGGGCGCGGTCCTCAATACAGGCACTTCCGCATGCCACATTGACTGAACGAATCGCTCCGCTATATCGCCTTGTCGGCAGGTTACACTGCTGTGATCGGTCTGCAAGTACGCAGACATCTCATTCTGATGCACACTCTCGTCAAGCAGTTTGCTCTCGAAGCCAATCGAAAACGTGCGCAAGTCTGTCACGTCCTGCTGTTTGATCATGGCGACCAGCGATGATGAGTCCAGCCCGCCCGACAAGTACGCGCCAACCGGCACGTCCGCACGCAGGCGGATACGGGTTGCATCGTCGAGCAACGATCGCAGTTCGGCAGTCAGATCAGCCTCGTCTGCCCGATGGAACTCGTCATTGACCGGGTAATTCCAGTTCCAGTATTGGCGCTGATGCACTTGCCCACTCTGCAGAACCAGCATTTCACCGGGCCGCAACTGATGAACTCCCTCGAACATCGTTCGAGGTGCAACCGGGCACCAAAACGTAAATACCTCGTCGAGTGCAGCCGGGCTAAGCCGAGCATCCAGCAAGCCGCTTTCGAGCATGCCTTTCACTTCGGAACAAAAAAGCAACTGACCGTCTTTGATCGTATAGAACAACGGCAGGATGCCGACCCTGTCGCGCACCAGAATCAAGCGTCGTTTGGTTTCATCCCACAGGGATATCGCAAACTGGCCATTCAGGTGATCGACGAAATTGTCACCGTATTCTTCATACAGGTGAACGATAACCTCGGTATCCGTTTCAGTGTAGAAACTGTGCCCACGTTGCAACAGATCGGCGCGCAGTTCTTTGTAGTTGAAAATTTCGCCGTTATAGCTGACCCACACCGTCTGGTCTTCGTTATGAATTGGCTGCTTACCGCCGTCAACATCAATAATGCTGAGCCGGGCATGGCCAAGACCGATGCCTGACGACAAGTAATAGCCACGGCCGTCCGGCCCGCGGTGCCGAATGGCGGATACCATACGCTCCAGCGGTGCACGCTCCGGAATCGCGCGCCCGTCAACAGGCGCTATGCCAGCAATACCACACATAGGAACTCAGCTTTCCGCGATCACAAAGTAGTTATTATCACCGAATAACAAATCAGGCAGCGTGATCGCTATCACATTGAATTTGCTCTGATTGCAATCCGCTGGCCTGCACCAGTTCGGCCATGGAACCGAATGAGAAATCGTCGAGCATGCGACGCAGCCTCGGTTCAGTCTTCTCGAGGTTGTTGTAATGCCTGAACTTCGAAAGCCCTTTGACGTCCAGCCTCGGCTGCTCCGGGTCCACTTCCCATGGGTGGATATAAAACACCCAGGGCCTGCCAGCCGCATTGACCCGCCGCGCTGCTGCACGGGTAAAAGCATACGGATAGAGACGGAAATAGCCGCCACCGGAGACTGGAATGCGGACACCACCAAAGGGTAATACCGTCATCGGAACTTCCACAATACTCGCGCCATTCGGCAATTCACGCCGGTGCGGCTCCAGCACCGCATCAGCAATGCCGTAGCGGTCGTGGTGCACGGGGAAGATACTCGAGTCGTACTCGAAGCCCGTCTCCTGCAGCACCTCCAGCGCCCACAAGGTGTCTTTCCGAATCGAGAAGCTGGCCGCGCGGTAACCTACTACCGCGGAACCGGTGGCATCTTCCAGCAAGCTCTTGGCCTTGATTGTTTCTTCGCGAAACTCGGCTTGTGACTGATTGTAAATTAGCGCGTGGGAATAACCATGACAGGCCACTTCATGGCCAGCATCCCGAATTCGCCGAATCAATGGGGCGAAACGCTCAACAACCCAGCCCAATACGAAAAAGGTACCGGTGACTCCAGCTTCGTCAAGTACGCCAAGGATACGTTCGGTGTTCTCGCACACCCGGAATTCCAGGTTATCGCGGCCGATACGGCGCACGCCTTCGGCCAATGCCGAAGCATGGAAATAGTCCTCGACATCGACGCTGAACGCATTCAACGGTTGGGCAGGTGTTCTGGTCATCAGTTTTCCGGGGTACTGCAACTGTTGCGGCCGGATGGCGCGAAGCCGCTTAGTTATACAAAAAGAAATTTGTTCTTAAGGCTATCAACGTCCCAATCGCGGACGATAGCGAAACACGAGCTGAACACGATTCTCCGCAACGTCACTGCCCGGGTCACTGCTGTCACGGGTGCTGCGCTCAAAGCGTAAGTCAATATCCAGCGTTTCAAGCTGACGCCAGCCAAAGCTGATGCCGTAGGATTGGTCTTCGTCATCACGATCGAGATTGCTGTAATCTCGTCGGGATATGCGTCCAAAGATGCTGCCGTCCCATCGATTACCGAGACGTCTCGTCACGTTAAAATTCGCGCTCGTCGAGGTGCGATCAAACTGCCCACCATCTTCGTAAGCGTCATCGCTCCAGTCGAGTGCCACATACACATCAGTCCGTGGTCGATCGTACGCAAAGCTCACTGTCGAGAAATTTTCACGAAACGGTGCGCTGATATTGGTCTGATTCTGTACCTGACCCAATTGCGGGCTGTTAGCCTGATTACCGCGGAAATTCTGTGCGGCATCGGACACTCGCGTGCCAGCTTCCAGGGTGAATGTGCTAACTTCGGATACCCGCCGTCGCCATTCGACCACGGCCAAAGGCTCCTCGGTTTCTACGCCGCCCCGATCTGCGCGCGACCAACCCAGATCGACGGCCAGTTCGTTTCGTGCACCTTCCGTTTCAAAGCGTGCAAAGGCGTCGTAACGCTTTATGGGCGGATTTAACAAATCCTGATCGAATTCGGTTCGTTCACCACGCACATTGAATGAAAGCGACCGATTCTCACTCAGCTGCCGGACCAGACCCACTTGTGCTCCGTAGCGACCGTTATCAAATGGTTGCTCTTCATAATTTACATCGGAATACGTTGCCGACAATGTCGCCGCAAACCGCGCACTCAGAGGAATTTGCACCATTGGGCCGGTTGTAAAATAACTTACGTTCTGGCGGTTACCAGGTGTTACCGGCGAAAACGGGTCGATCGACTGTTGGCCGACATTACCCTGAAACTGCCATTGAAGATTGCGCTCGATCAATTGAAAGATCGCGCCAGCATCCAATGCTGGCAAGAATTCACTGTCGAATGAATTGCCGTCGTAGTCAATGTAGTTAAGAGATCCGCGTACGCTGACCTCTGACCGAGCACTCTCATCGGCATACGTAATGTTCAGCCCTGCGTTGTAGACGATCTCGTCCATTTGCGGATCGATGCCGTTGTCCGGCAGACGCCCGATGTTGTCTGAATGCCCGATCCCGGCCTCCAGTTCCAGACCGAATTCCGCGGCAGCGGTGCCACCAACGCAAGTGACTAAGAGCAATACTCCAATTCGCGCGCACACTGTATTTTTCTTGTTCATGGTGAAATCCGGTCCGGGATGTTAACGGTGGTTTGCCTGACTGGCCGATGACGAGCTGGATGACGGTTGGCCATCGTCCGTATAAGTTGAACTGTCGCTGCCATAATAACCGCCATAGTAGCCACGGTTCTTGCCAAATCGGACCTGATTCAAAATCAGGTTTGTCGGCTTGCTGGTATCCAGCGTGGCCAGCGCATCCATGACGGCTTCTCGTGGCGTTACACCAGCCCTGACAACCATGACCGTCTGACCGGCAAATGCAGTAAGTGCCCGTGATTCGGTCGTTTGCAACAATGGCGAGGAATCAATAAGTACTATCTGTCGCGGATTCCGTCGCGACAGATAATCGATCAACTTCTGCATTCGTTTACTGGACAATAACTCCGTTGCGTTCTGGCGAAATTTTCCAGCTGGCAAGAAGGTCAACCCATCGGCGCTCGTCGCGAGCTCCAGCTCCTCCAGCCTAACCGATGTATCATCCAGGAAATCCAACAAACCCGGTTCGTCCTGAGCATCCAACAACGTTGAAATATGCGGTTTCGGTATATCCGCATCAATCAGAATTACCGCGGTGTCTTTCTCCTGCGCCAGGCTGAGTGCAAGGTTCAGGCAGGTGAATGTCTTGCCATCGCCGGACAGCGCGCTGGTCACCAATACTACGTGGCCCTGCTTGATGTCTTGAGCGTTGACGCCGAAAGCGTTCTTGATGATTGGCCGTTTGATAACCCGGTATTCTTCATCGAACTTGCGGGTATCTTCAGCCGGGGGTATCAAACCGGCGTCGCGCATTGCCGCACGGTCGATTTGAACGATTCTCTCAGGCACTGAAACAGCTGCTGCCGAATTCACAGCGTCGTCAGGGAGCAATACCGGTGTATCGACGCTGGTGGCTTCAATACGGCCGATTTTCTGCGGGCGCTCTGCTACTTCCGGCAGGCGACCGCCACGTTCGTCCTGGATCTTGCGTAATGCATCTACGATCTTACTCATTGTCTGCCTCAGCCAACCAGTTGACGAATAAACAGGCCGCCTGGCTCTTGAGCCAGCAAAGCCAAGACGAAGGTCACTACTAACATGCCTCCTGCCACCGCGAACGATGATAATTCCACCTTACGGTGTGCGTGATGACGGTCGAGCCAGGTCATGCTGACTGCACCCAGAACTGGCAATCCAGTTATGTCACGCAAATTTGACACGTCGTGGAATACGGGATTAAGCATGTGCAGCAACCACGCAATACCGCCACCTGTACCCAGCGCAAACACCAAAACGGCAAACAGGAACAGACTGCGTATTGGCGAAACAGGCTCGTTGCCAACGTACGGTGGATCGATCAGCCGAAAATTCACGACGGCTGCTTCCTGTTTACGGGACGCAATTACCTCCTGCTCCAATAGTGTCCGCAACTCGTCATAGGTGCTCTTCACCTGATCGTAATCGCGCGTCAGCTCAGTCAGCTGTGCCTCAATGGCAGGAATGATATCTACCTTGTTGCGTAAATCGGCAATTCGCGCACGGTCCCGCGACAACTGACTGCGCAGGCCCGCCACTTCGACATTAATCTCGTTCAGCGCAATTTGCAGTTGCTGATGCACAGGATTGTTCGCCATCGCACTGGTAGTTGTACCGCCGTTCTGTTGCATTTCCTCGACCCGGGCCGCGCGCCTGCTACGCAACTGATCGATTTGCTCCTGCACCGAGATGACGTCCGGGTGCCGGTCCGTAAACCGCAGCAACAGTTCACTCAGCTGCGCCTCCAGTTCAGCGATCCTCGTATCGAATTCAGTGCGCGGCCCGTTACCAGCCACTCGAGCCGCCCCCGCTGAACTGCCTGTCGCCGTACCGGGCTCGTCTACGAATGGATTTTCTCCGCGTAATTGCGCCTCGAGCGTTGCCTTGCGACTCAGGGCATTCTCCAGTTGGACTTCCAGGCCGCTCAGGTTTGTAAGCTCATCCTGCAGCCGATTAAAGTACCCGCCACTGTCGCTTGGAAGCAGACCGACATTCTGCTGCTTGAAGTCAGCAAGCGCTTTTTCGCGCGACTTCAATTGCTCGGAGTATTTCGATATTTCCTCCCGCAGAAACTCGATTGTTTCTTTAGAACTGTCCTGCCGACCGCGTACCACATCGACCATGAACTCGTTGAGCAGCGCCTCAACAACGGCAAGGCTCATCGCGCGGTCTTTGTCCCGGAATGCGATCGTGTAAATACCATCTGTCGGACGCGGTGCCCGTTCCATACCCGGTGAACCGGTAATAACGATTTTCTGTTGCAACGAGCTGATCAGATCGTTCTTGCCCATCGCTGTGCTGGCACGCAAGTCCAGATCGGTCTCCCGCGCCACTTGCTCCAGTACGGGGCGGCCAAGCATCGCCTGCTTAACCAGGTTGACCTGATCACCCACTTGATCCGGCGTCGTTACCTCCCCGATCACTCTGTCAAGACGGGAACGCGTTTCAACGAAAAACTTTGCGTTCGCTTCATAGACATCCTGCATCGAATAGACAAAGAGCCAGCCAACAACACAAATGCTCCAGGCAACGCCCATAGCCCACCAGCGGTAACGCCACGCGCCAACTATTTCCCGGCGCAGGAATATGATCAGATCGTTCATAGTTACTCTAGAATCTCGACTCGGGCACTATCAGCACATCGCCCGGGTACATGTTGATGTTCTGACTCATGTCACCGTCTTTCAGCAGATTATCCAGACGGACCCGGCACTCAGTAGAACTGTCGTCAATTTGCCTGACGATGTGCGAGCGGTTGCCAGCCGCGAATTCATCCAGTCCACCAACTGCGACGACGACATCCAGAATTCGAATGCCGTCACGATAGGCGATTGACTGTGGCGTTACGACACTGCCAATGACCTGAATCTGATTGGACGAACCTTCCGCTGCAACCAGAATATTTACTTTAGGTATACGCAGGTATTCGGACAAGACCTCTTCCATGTCGCGCGCCAGTTCAGTTGGCGTCTTACCAACAGCAACCATGTCCTCGACCAACGAGATCGAAATCTTGCCATCAGGCCTCACAGGCACGGTGCCGGATAACTCCTGATTGCGCCAAACGAAGATCTCCAGTGTATCGCCTGCACCGATGACGTAGTCCTGAGAACGCGCATCGGGTTGCGGACAAACCGGTGGCACACCGCCACCACTGCTCGCACAACCGCTGATCACAAACACCGCCAGTAACAGCGTTGCCAATGGCAGTCGTGCTGTGATCTCCCGCATACCTTTTCGCATCTTTAATCTCCGCTCGAGCTCGTTCCGAGCAAGTTATTCATTGTCAGCGCCGACTACCAGCTGGTGCCCGGTCGCGTAAGAATTCAGCCAGTCTTGTACTACGTCTCGCGCATCTCCGCAGTCTTCAAGGCAACGCGTTGACACAATCTCGACACCCGCTTCCGGCCGTCCGGCAAACACCGCCAACCCGTAATACAGTTTCGCGTGTAAGTCGCTGGTGAAAAAACGACCACCCACGTTATAGCGAAAATACACCGCGCGCTGTGCGCCATTCCGCGCTACGAGAAACAACTTGCGAAATGGCATGCTGCCTTCCTGGCCGAACGTCAGCTGCTCCAACCCCGACTCGACTGAACGCCAGCTGCCTTCCAGACCTTCAATGTGGTTCTCGTAGCCGATCAGTTCCTTGCCCTGGCTCTGCGCCAGGTAAACATTTGCGTAGACACTGACCTGCTGCCCACCGCGCACGTAGCTGGCCTGCACTTCCGCGCTATTACCGCTGTAAACCGGGTGCCAATCCGTCATTGCGCTGCCTCGAACCCAACCGTTTCGATCACCCGGCAATTGAACATTGGCCTCCGCGTCGTCAATGACCGGCATTTTCGCATAGATAATCGCGGAAGACGCCAATAGAAGAACAGCGACACAGGCAAACATACCGAGCGCCGGTGTGCCGGCACGTCGTGGCGGTGCCTTTACCGAGTTCCCGGCAGTTTCGTCAGACGCCTGCCAATCCATTCTCCGGGAAACCCACAGCAGCGGCAGCATCGCTATGCCGTACAATATCCAGCCGAAAGTGTAGTGATCTTCGGTTACCAGGTAGTGCTGCATATCGGTGACATGGCCCGCCACGATCACCAGGAACACCCGGACCCAGTTTGTCAGCAAGGCAATAAAGACAACTAGACTAACCAGCAATATTGACGGTCCAATACGTTTGACGTAGAGCCACGCGTACAGCAACGCAATGGCAAAACTAATAATCAGGTAGTGCAGCCCGCTGCAGCCACTGGCAATTTCGAACGTCCCTGCCGGCAAGCTCACAAAATTGCCACTGATAAATGCCGGAATCCCGACAACGGCCAGTGCAAATTCGACTGCGTGCACTGTGAAGTACTGGAGTACGAAATTGCCGCTTTCCCAGATCGGCACAGCCAGATACAGGTAGCCAATCGGCAACAACAGTACGCCCGCCAGTCGCCAGCCCAATACAGACAGGGCGGCCAACCACAGGATGGCCGGGAGCAATATCTGGTGGATCGCCTGAATACTGCCGAGGTTGGCAATGGTCCACACAGACAGAAGTACCGCGAGCCCGGCTAATCCGACCAGACTCGGCGAGGCTGCTGCACCGGCGAGTTGAGGCCGCAGGCAAAACACCATATAGGCAATGATGGCGACGATGAGATAGCCGTGCGAATAGCGGGATGATTCGATCCAGAAACCGTGCAGTGACATCCAGGTCGGCCATAGCGCCAGCAAACTGACTGCGAAAATACCCAGCAGCACCGCCCACGGCGTCGGCCACGGGCCAGACCCGTCTCGGGTATTCGTACACTGCTCGCTTGCTGCCAACGTCGAACTCACCGCTCATTCTCCGGATGGCGGGCCATTACAGGCTTGCAGCCAGCTGTTCGGCCGCAGCCCGGCTGGAAAATTCGGTCGTTGATGCCAACAAACGCTCCAGGATCCGCTTGGCCTCAACAGCTTCGCCGGCATCGGCCAGTACACTCGCGAGGTGGTAGGCGATTTCGGCGTTGCCCGGCATTTTGCTTGCAGCTTCGCGCAGCAGTTCAACGGCTCGGTTGGTCTCCCCCTGACCGGCCAGAATCCAGCCCAGAGTGTCGGCAATCTGCGGATTGTCAGGGGCCATCGCATGGGCCTTCTCAGCCAGCTCGACGGCCCGGGAATTGCCTTCCTGCGAGTATTGCCAGGCCAGATTATTCAGGCCGATGGCATTCAATTCACCGCGTTCCATCAGGTTTTCGTACTGCGCCCGCGCCGCAGCACCTTGCCCCGCGGCGGTCAACGTTTGGGCATAGACCAGTCGTACTTCGGAATCATCCGGGTTTTGATCCAACCAGCGAATCAGCGGGTCGGCCGTCTTGCTGCTGCCCGCAACGCGGTACGCATTGGACAATCGCAGTGCCAATGACCGGGACCACCCGGTCGCGGCGGCACGTTCAAAATGTCCGATGGCCTTTTCAGTGTTGCCAGCAGCCAGTTCCAGATCGCCACGCAAACCCTCAACGCCCTGCTGATTTGGGTTCGCTTTAGCAAAGGCGTCGAGACTCGCGCGCGCGCGCTCCGGCACACCCGCCCGAACAGCCGCGTTGACGACCAGTGACACGCCCCGGAAATCGGCAGGTCGCATCGCAATGAAAGCCCGGCCGGTATCGAAGGCTGAAGTGAATTGCTCGCCAGCCATTTGGGCCAGCGCCAGATCGAAACGAAATGCGGCATTGCGAGGATCTGCGGTCACGGCCTGACTCAGCTGCAGCAATGCCTGCTCTGGCTCGTTACGCGCAAGGTGCACAAGACCACGAATGTGGCTCATTTCCGGCGCATCGGCGAATTCTTTATCTGCGCTCTCGACAACGGCGAGTGCTGCATCCGGGCGGCCAAGGGCCAGCTCGGTTCGCGCCAAAATAGTTAGCGGTGCTACCGAGTGTGGGGCCGCCTCTGTCGCACGACGCAGATACGCCGGCATCTCGGCCAACTGATCTTGCGCCTCAAGCACAGCAGCCAGTGACATCAGCGCAGGTACGTGCGATGGGTGTGCCGCAAGCAAATCGACCAGGTACTTCTGCGCGCCGGGAAGATCGCCCGCCGCCTGTTTCAGCCTGCTAAGACTAAACAAGGCTGCAATATTGGTGGGCTCGATACGTAACGCATCTTCGAAATGCTGACGTGCGCCATCCTGATCTTGCAACGAGTAGCGCAATGCGCCAACTGCGACACGCACATCGGCAGAATCCGGGTTTTCACGCAGCAAACGTTCGCCTTCACTAACTGCCTCGTTTACCCGGCCGTCACGCAGCAGCGCGGTAATCAGCAAAGTCTGTCGGCGGAGCTCGCTGTCACCCGTTTCCGGCATTGACTGCAGCAACTCGACAGCACTCTCGTTCCTGCCAGCTGTTATGTAGGTAGTCGCCAGCGCCAATCCAACGAGTGAATTCTCCGGATCCATTTCAACGCTACGTTCGAAATAGCGAATAGCCTCATCGGCGTCGCCTGCCGCCATTTGTGCACGACCAAGCATTGCGAGTGACAACGAATCGCCACCATCAGCCGACTCGAGCAACTGCAGTGCGGCGTCCGGTTCATTGAGGCGTAATTGGGTCTCGGCCAGTAGTCGGCGCATGTTGGCATTGCCCGCATCGCCACGTACCGCCTGCATCAGGTGAAACTCGGCCTGCCGAAGATTGCCGCGCGAAAAGCTGATGATTCCGAGCATCGCGTGGGCGCGTGGGTCCTCAGGGAATTTGCCAGAATACTGCTGCAATATTTCGCGAGCGGTGTCGTAATCGTTACGTGCAAACGCCAGGCGGCCACTCTGATATTCAAGTTGCGGGAGTTGTGGAAAATCGGCGCGGGTTTGTTCCAGCAGTTCGCCAGCTTCGTCGTAACGAGTCGCATCGATGAGTGCAGAGATCAGATTGCCGCGTGCCGCAATTCTATCCGGCGGCGTCGATTCTTCGTTCTCTGCTGATATGGCGTTCTGATAAGAGGTAATCGCCGCGTCAAGCTGGCTTTGCGCTCGTTCGAAGTTGCCTCGTGCGAGCCATGCCAGTGCCGAGTCAGCATTCACCTCTGTAGCCCGGTTGAACGACTCAGCCGCCACGTCCATCTGTCCACGGACAGCGGCTATCATGCCGATGCCGATCAAACCGCGAGGCGATGACTGATCGACAGCCAATGCCTGCAAATAGCGTTCCTCTGCAGAGTCCACATTGCCCAACGAGAAATACAAATCACCCAGAAATGCCTGCATACCCTCATCGGCTGTATCTTCCGGCAAATTGGGAACCACTTTCTCGAAGGCCTCGGTTGCCTTGCCTTGTGCCAGCATGGCTCGACCATAACCGACCCAAATTTCAACACCGCTCCCGCCCGCTCCCAGTGCGCGCGCGAAATGAGTTTCGGCTGTCGGCGCATCACCCAGTTGCCACGAACTGCGGGCCATCAGCAAGCGAGCATCCGCGTTCTCGGGTTCGGTTTGCAGGACGTTGCGCAACTCAATCGTTGCAGCCCTGTAGTTAGCGTCATCGAAATACTGCTGGGCCTGTTGCATTCGCTCTTCCGGCGACGGCTGACAGGCGGCCAGGAAAGCAAAGGTCAGCAGGTAGAGTGCCATCTGGCGGGCGGTGCGATTAGTCATGAATTGTGGCTGCCGGTCAATGAAAAACTGCGGCACGCAATCAAAGACCTGCCATCGCTCGCGGCAGTCCATGCGTGTACAAATTGTTGCTGTCAGCGATACCGCGACGGATCGCGCAAAGTATAGACTTTTTCCATAGAAACAGCGACATAGCCTTTCCCAATAGTGTGAGATGCGTCACAGTCGAGATAGCCTTTGCGTCACAGAACTGCAACTTCGTAGCGCCCGAATTGAGTGTAGCGTGAGGTGTCAGGAAGCGGCGCTGAGCGGCGATATCATGGATCGCGTAGATCCGGCCAATCGACTCAGTTTGACCGTACCAGCGAGAAAACGAAGCTGGAACCCTCATTCGGTACGGATTTAACCGCCACGTCACCGCCAAGGGCACGAATAGTTTCGCGAATCTGGTAAGCCCCGATACCCATGCCGCGCGTACCTTTAGTGCTGTCAAACGGCTTAAACAGGCGTTCGCGAATGAACTGCTCATCCATTCCGCAGCCCGTATCTGTGATCGTGATGATCGCCTGGTCGTCGGTTGATTCAAGAATTGCCGTGATCTCGCCGTCGTCCGCCGTCGCATCCTGAGCGTTCCTGATGGCATGCGTAAGTGCCATAAAGACCCGATCCCTATCACCTGAAATCCACACCGGCAGTTCGCCAACGCGTGCCACCGGGACCGGCTCACGGTCCTCGCAATGCGAGGTGACCTGCATGATTAACTTGCCGAGTTCGATTTTCTCTTTAGGGTTGTCTGCCGATCGCTGATTGAGATGGTCGATTACCTTGCGCATGCGCGTTACGCCACTGGCAATGGTTTCGAAGGCGTCGTTAACAAAGTCCGGGTTGTCCCGGTAGCGTTTCGCGTTCTCAACAATCAGTGACTGTTGGGCGATCAGGTTATTCAGGTCGTGCATGAGAAATGCCGTCAGTCGATTGTAAGCCGCGAACTGCACAGCCTGCACCAGCAAACTGTCCGACTTCTCCTGCGCCAGATGCACACCAATATGACTGCCCACGGTCTTCAACAAGTCGCGATCTTCGTAATTGAGCGTCGGTACGACCTGTGGCTCACACAACATGATCATTCCCAGCAACTGCTGGCGCGACACCAGCGGAACAATCAGCCATGCGCGGCTGTGCGGCTCCAACCACTCTGGCAATTCAAGTCCGGAGTACATTTCAGGAATGCGCTGGAATTCATCGAAGTCAATGAGCCAGCTATCCTTCTTTATGAACTCAACCAACGGGTCATCGACATCGATATCAGCTACCGTCACATCGTAATCAAGACTGGCCGCACGCCGGTAAACTCGTTCATCGTCGTCCAGCATCCACAACACACCGGCTGGGCTGTCAACAATCTGAGCCATGGCTTTGACGACAATCTGCCGTGTCGAACTGTCTTCGAAATTGGCGAGAGTCGAAACGAGGCGCATCCACTCTTCGCGGTAGTCGTATTTATTTCTGTAGAAGTGCTTGTTGAGGATGACTTTCAAGCGAGCGCGCATGGTGCTCGAAAAGAGCAACACAAACAGGACAAGCGCTGCCCCGGCAAAAAACATGACTCGGGCTACACTGCCCCAGGTTCCGCCAAACTGCAGCAACAGGTAGCCGCCGAAACTCATTAACAACAGGTACAGTCCGACGGTAGTGAGCGTTGTCGTATAGAACACTACCTGCCGCGAAACGAATATTTGCAGCCCCCACTCGCGGCTGCGCCGCACAGCCATTGCGATCAGTGGGACAAAGAGCAGGTTGACTGCGCCTCTGGCTATCCAGGTCGCGGTATCGTTGACTGCGAACAGCACACCTTGCGAGTACAGAAACATGTCATAGGCAAATATTCCGCCCACGCCGAGCACCAGCATTTTGAGGTAGTTGCGAGACGCCGGCGTGGCATTGCGAAAGAGTTGCTCGAGCAGGATCAGGCCAACAAGACTGATGGCCAGTCCGCCATAGTTAAGAACGAAACCGATGTTACCAGCGCGACCCAGGGCAACAGACTCTACCCAGATATACAAACCCGCACACAGGACCGCAATCCATACGAGGTGCGCCATTCGGCGCATGGCAGGACTGATACCAGCCTGCCCTGCCAGGTACGACAGAAAGGCCAGCCAGGCCGCGCCACGCGCAACCTCAGCAAGGAACAGCAACATTGGTGCAACCGAGTCACTGGCAAACTGCAGTGCAAGCGAGCTGGCCCACAACGTGCTGACCATGCTGGCAATTGCCAGATAGGCGCCGGCACGGTGTCCTCGCCAATTAGTGAACAGCAGGACAGCCAGCACCAGGTACATAGCGCCAACCAAACCGTAACTTATCGCACCGAATGCAATCATTGAACTGTAGCCTTGATACGCTCTCGTTTAGAATTGTAACGCTTGCCGTCATCTCAGGAACAACTCAGTTCACACCGGTGAACCTGGACCGACCATCAATCACGTGAAGCAATCTGCCACCAAATCACGAGTAGCTTTGATACTCATCGCCGCTGCCTTGCTGCTGACGATACATCTCTATGCGCCACCGACCAACGTGTTGTGGCTGCAAGTTGCTTTCGATACCGGCCACGTGCTGGCATTTGGCTTGATTTCCCTGTGCATCTTTGCCAGCTTGCCTGGCAAACTCAGTCCACTGTTACGTGCCGGACGAGCACTGCTTATATGTATGGTGTTAGGTGCACTTAGCGAGACAGCGCAGATTCCAATCGCTCGCGATGCTTCTTGGCACGACTTGATGTCCGACTGGTTTGGCGCCGCGGCTTTTATCGGCATTGCGGTCGTCGTTACGGCATCGAGCGCATTCACACGAGTTCAGATTGCAGCGATCATAGTGCTGGCGTTGGGAATGTTGACCTGGGCATTGTGGCCGCTTGCCAGAACCTCTCTGGCTTATCTGGAACGATTCCAACAGTTGCCACAGCTGGTGCAGCCTGACTCTACGCTATCGAACGTATTCATACGCCGTCAGTTCGCATCGATTACCCGGGTTCCGCAGCCGGATGGCGCGGCGATACAAGTTGAACTCCTGGACGGCGCATGGCCCGGCATTACCTTTCACGACCTGTGGCCCGACTGGCGGAACTATTCAACTCTTGTGTTGCAAATCGCGATTGACGGCACGACCCCGTTTGATCTGAATGTCCGTATTCATGATCGCCCTCACCAGGCCGGCGAACAGAATTACAGCGACCGCTTTAACAGGCAATACCACCTTACCCCGGGCATGCATGTACTTCGAATTAGCCTGGACGACGTCAAGAAGTCACCGCGTGATCGGGAACTGGAACTTGCTGAGATCGAAGGAATCATCCTCTTTGGCCGCCAACAAGATGCTGGCCGGATATTCCGCGTACAGGACTTGCGTCTGGAACCCTAAGCAGACCGTTAGCGAGCGCCCTTGCCCCAGAGAACCACTTCGACCGTCTGCAAGATGATCACGAGATCGAGCAGAAAGCTCTGGTCTTTGATGTAGTAGAGGTCGTATTGCAATTTCTCGACCGTCTCTTCTTCCGTCGAACCATAGGAATAACGCAATTGTGCCCAGCCGGTTAGTCCGGGTTTGACCGCATGGCGCTCGGAATAATAGGGAATCTTCTCTTGCAACTGCGTGACGAACTCTGGTCTTTCCGGGCGAGGACCAACCAGGCTCATCTCGCCTCGAAGAACGTTAATTATTTGTGGCAGCTCGTCCAGCCGGTACTTGCGCAGTACATTGCCGACCTTCGTAATGCGAGTGTCTTCCTCGGTTGCCCAGACCGCTTTGCCGTCAGTCTCGGCGTCCACACGCATGCTGCGAAACTTCAGTACATCAAACGGGACTGCGCCTTCGCCAAGCCGGCATTGCCGATAGAGTATGGGTGCAGACATACCGTCTTCGAGTTTAATGGCAACTGCCACGATCAGCATTATCGGCCAGCTCACCAGAAACAGAGCGATGCTGACTACGAGGTCCAGCATGCGCTTGTTAAACAAGCGCAATGGTGAAACCCGAAAACCGGAAGAAAAGATCAACCAGCCAGGATTAACCAGGTCGACCCGAATCTTGCCGGTTTCACGCTCGAGAAATTCGAGCAAGTCGATGACTTCGAAGCCCTTCAGGCGGCAATCAAGCAATTCGCGGATCGGTAAATTGCCGCGACGATCATCCATCGCAACTACAATCTCATCAGCATCAAGTTCCTCGGCAATCTGACAAATTGATTTGCCGTTCACCGTTAATGCAGCACCGCTTTCCGACGGTTTATCCCCTGAAGCACGAATCTGACCGACGATACGAAAGCCACGGCGGTCGGCTCGACGGCGCATGTCCCCGATACTGGCCGCGCGTACACCGGCGCCGTACACCAGCACCTTGCGACGAAAGATGTTCTCGTCGACATTACGGCGGAAATACCAGCGTACGACAGCAAGCCCAACAAGGGCGCAAATAGTTGACCAAAGCACAACAAGCCGGGACAGCGTGATCATGGGTACAACGAAGAAAATTGCCCACATGACCAATTCACCGGCGCCGACGCCGGCAATAACCCGCAACAGCGTCTCGCGGTAACTCATGCGTTGATTGAATTGATACAAGCCCATGGAAATCAAACTGGTGAGTATCACCAGCGCCATAATGATTGCTTTGGGCAAAATCGAGCCGCCAATACTGGCTGCCAGTGACAGGTCGCCGTAGACGATGTACGAGCCGGCGTATACCGACGCACACAACAACAAGAACTCCACGCAAGCGAGCAGGAGCAAAGGTGCACGTATGACACTGTTTAATATGCGAATTTGCATTATTTTTATTAGTTAGAATTGCGCCCAAACTGACACGCATTGCCGGACTTTCCGGTCGACCTGCAGCCAACCCCGAATTAACCCCATGTCACCACCCACGAGCGGCAACGTGGCGTATTGTAAAGGTTGTGCAATTACAACGTTGTGATATTCCTCTCACTGACCAAGAAAGTTTGCGCTACTTTGGTGCGCTGCATGCGAAACCAACCATCGAAACAACGGCGTGTGTAAGCTCGCAGAATCAACCGACAATTGACTACGACTTGCTGTGCCGCATTTTGCTGTTTTGTCCTGCTGACTTGATGGTTTCCAAGCAACCAGGCGAATGTTCCTGTTACCGACGGATCCGGTGTAGAACAGAAACAAATCAACGGCACCTGTGAATGAAACCGGCAATCAGCAAGCACAAAAAAAAAGGGGCCCTGAGGCCCCTTTTTCGTTCTGTTCAGCTCGCGCGGTCGCGCGATGCGAATCAGGCTGACGGCTTACGTCGACGCGCTACACCCACACCCAGAAGACCAAGTCCCAATAACGCCAGCGTGCTGGGCTCGGGT
This sequence comes from Woeseia sp. D3-10, assembly GCF_055809415.1. Lineage (NCBI taxonomy): Bacteria > Pseudomonadati > Pseudomonadota > Gammaproteobacteria > Woeseiales > Woeseiaceae > Woeseia > Woeseia sp. D3-10. The sequence goes on from NZ_JBVVTW010000007.1 coordinate 381,289, forward strand.
ACCGATGCCGCGTAGTGACCTACGGTTGCCGAAATGGTGGTACGGCCACCTAAACCGCCGGCGTACACGTCTTCGAACGTGATAACCAGCACTGAACCGTCTTCCAATGCCAGATGTTCCGGCTGATCCCAGGTCAGCGAACCGCCGCTGACGAGACCCAGAAACGTGAAGTAGCTACCGCTTCCGTTTGCCGACGCACTGAACTCCGGTGAATTGAACGCCAGAGTTGCACTAACCGTCGCATCGGACACCAAACCAAGACCGCCGACGATGATGTCAAAGAAGCCGAACGTCCACTCGTCACCGATATCCAATGAATTGGACATGCCGGTGAGATCTCCGGAGATTACGGTGCTTGCCGTACAACGAAGAACGCAATCACTCGAATTGATGGAGACTTCAGCGGAAGAACCTTCCGTCGTTGGATCAACCAGGATCGGATCGGCGTTCGCGGCGCTCGCCAGCAACAATGTCGCAGCAATTGAACCAATGATGGTACGAATCGGGGATTTCATTTTTTTATCTCGCTCCGTGGCTAAAGCGTGTGTGTATATGCCAGTAAACGAAGCAAAGTTGATGCCATATTCTTTTTTTAATTTACTAAACAATAACTTAGCAAGTTTTTTGACATTTTCTCTAGCCAAGAAAAATGCAATCTGTAAAACCCGCCGACATACCTCCCTGGCCGCGCAGGAGGCTCACTCATCCCTGCCGTTCAATTTTGCCCAGAATTTCAGCTGTCTTTTCCTGCATCAGCTCAATGTCGCCGCGACTCTCAACGTTAAGGCGAATTACCGGCTCGGTATTCGACATACGGATGTTGAATCGCCAGTCGGCGAACTCGAAACTGTAGCCGTCAAGGTCATCGACGTCCTGAGCCTCTGAGCCGTAGGCCGCGAGCAGCATGGCCAGCACCGCCGGGGCATCCGCCACCTTTCGATTGATCTCACCACTCGCCGGGTAACGGGCGATGCGCTCGCCGACGAGCGCTGACAACGGCTTGCCACTCTGCGAGACCAGTTCAGCGACCAACAGCCACGGTATCATGCCGCTATCAGCGTAGGAGAACTCGCGGAAATAATGATGGGCGCTCATTTCACCGCCGTAAACGCCATCCACTGCGCGCATCGTTTCTTTGATGAAGGAGTGCCCGGATTTGCTCTGTACAGCAGTACCGCCAGCTTGCTCGACCATATCAAGCGTATTCCAGGTCAGGCGTGGATCGTGCACAACCTTGCCGCCGGGGTGTTTGGCCAGAATGCTTTCCGCGAGCAGCCCGACTATGTAGTAGCCCTCGATGAAACCGCCCTGCTCGTCGAAGAAAAAACAACGGTCGAAATCTCCGTCCCAGGCGATACCGATATCCGCACCGCGATCACGAATGGCCTGGATCGTCGACTCGCGATTCTCCGGCAACAAGGGGTTGGGCACGCCATTGGGGAAAGTGCCGTCCGGTTCGTGATGGACTTTGATCATTTCGAAAGGCAGATGCGACTCGAGACCATCGACCGCAATACTGGCGCAGCCGTTGCCGGAGTTGACGACCAGCTTCAGCGGTTTGAGCACATCGACATCAACGTAACTCAGCATGTGCCGTATGTATTCATCGAACACGTCAACAGCACGACGCTCCCCTTTGGAGGCGGCCAGTGCGCGTTCGTCCTGTTCAGCCAGCTGACGAATATCGACGAGGCCTGTATCGGCACTAATGGGTCGTGCCTGTTCCCGTACCAGCTTCATGCCGTTGTAATCTGCCGGGTTGTGGCTGGCAGTAACCATGATGCCGCCATCTGCACCCAGATGGCCGGTCGCAAAATAAACCATCTCGGTCCCGCACAGCCCGATATCCAGCACGGTCATGCCAGCATCCATGAGACCGCGCGCCACAGCGTCGGCGATTTCCTCGCTGGACAAACGCATATCGCGGCCGAGAACCACATTGCCAGTACCGCCAAGAAAAGCACCGGTTGCGTTACCGATACGGTAGGCGATATCGGTATTCAGCTGACCAGGAATCTGGCCTCGTATGTCATAGGCTTTGAAACATTCTATCGAGATAGGCATAGGTGGTCCGCAAGGTGGGTATTCTGAACGCTGATTATGGGCCAAATTGGCGCACGGATCGACCGCGCAGATTCCTGCATTGAAGCTTAGGACCGAAGGGCTCGACCCCGTTGGAGGGCAGACGCCGCCACTTTCTCAGGTATTTGTGCCTTGGCGCCCGTAGTTGTCTTCGAGCCGGACAATGTCGTCCTCACCGAGGTAATCGCCGCACTGCACTTCGATGATATGCACAGGCTCGGTACCGTTGTTGGCAATACGGTGCACAGCGCCGATCGGGATCTCGATGTGTTCGTTGACACCCATCTCGAAAACTTCGTCATCGCGGGTAACCGTAGCAACACCACGCACGACTACCCAGTGTTCAGCGCGATGCGCATGTTTTTGTAATGACAGGACGGCACCAGGGTTAACGATCAGACGCTTCGCCTGAAAACCTTCGTCGCTGTCGATGCTGTCGTAACTGCCCCACGGCCGGAAAACCTGACGATGCAGGTTCACTTCGTAGCGTTCGTTGCGTTTTAGTTCGTCCACCAGCGCTTTGACATCCTGGCTGCGATCGCGATGCACAACTAGAACGGAATCTTTGTCTTCAACGATCACGATATTGTCGATTCCGACCGCCGTAACCAGCCGGCTTTGGCTGCTGATGTAGCTCGACCGGCACTCGTGTGCAACTACGTCGCCAAACAGTGCGTTGCCATTATCATCTTGTTCACTAACCTCGTGCAGGGCAGCCCATGAGCCCACGTCACTCCAACCTGCATCCAACGGCACCATTGCTGCGCGCGAAGTTTTCTCCATCACAGCGTAGTCGATGGAATCGGCAGGAGACGCTTTAAATGCAATGGCGTCAGGGCGTAGAAACTCCGTATCGTGAACGGCCTTCTCAATACTCTTCGCGACAGGCACTTACCATCTCCGGCGCAAACGACTCGAGTTCATCAAGGTATGTGTCAGCACGAAACAGGAATATTCCACTGTTCCAGTAGTGCCGGCCACCAGCAAGCAAGCGCTCGGCCGTGACTTCGTCCGGTTTTTCAACGAATGACTTAATAGCGGCAGTCTCGGTCCCATCGGTGTCGGCTTCAATGTAGCCGTAACCGGTGTGCGCTGTAGTCGGCACGATACCGAACGTAACGAGCTTTCCTGCCGCTGCCGCCGTCCGTCCTTGATCAACTGCCGAGCGAAAACGTTCGACGTCACGAATGACATGATCTGCCGGCATGACCAGCAGTAAAGGCATGTCCGCCCCGGTCTTTTCCGCCAGTGCGACCAACGCAGCAAGTGCCACTGCAGGCGCGGTATTGCGGCCCTCTGGTTCCAGCACAACACGGGATTTTGCGCCTATCCGTAACATTTGCTCGGCAACCAGAAAACGGTGCGCCTCATTGCAGACGACAAGCGTTTCGTCAGCAACCCCCGCGCCAGCCTCCAGTCGCAAAGCTGTTTGCTGCAACATGGTGTGCTCGCCCGTCAACGACAGGAGCTGTTTTGGGTACATTGCACGGGACGCGGGCCACAGCCGAGTGCCGGCGCCACCGGACAAAATCACGGGTTGAATCAAGGACATAGCCTGTCTCGGTTCCTTGCTGTCTCAAAGGTGTGCCGACTGTACTGCATCAGCTTGAACCGTGCCACGGACCTGGTTCAGGTTTTGTGGACGTGGCTCTATATTCTGGACCTGCCATTCCACGTACACCACCTGATGTCAGGCAAATTCTGAAATGCACAATGCACTGATCACGCGCCCGTAGACCGATAACCTGTCGGCAAAGTATCAATCGCTTCGCTATAGCATTGGAATCTCGCTGATAAATCAGCATTTCGCTCTAGCATTCCATTCAGGCAACTTCGGGTATGTATGGCGCCACGTCCGACAGATTCCGACGGTGCTCGTCAAAATTCCCTCTTGTTGTATTGAGATTTGATCGTTCCGAATATCCCCATGCGATTTACCGGCAACCCGCCAATTGTGTCGACCATTGCCAGCATGGCAACAGCGCAAGAACTGAACATAGCAGGCAATCTTGCTGTCGGTCCATGAAGTAACACCGATCTAGAACGTATCTAGATAACCGTGCAACTGCAGGTAATTAACGATTTCCACGGCGGCTTGCTCTGCTGTGAGCTGCACGGTGTTCACAACAAGTTCCGGCGCTGTGGGGGGCTGGTACTCGGAATCAATGCCAGTAAAATTCTTGATCTCGCCACGCCGCGCCTTCGCGTACAGGCCCTTGACATCACGTTGTTCAGCGACACTAAGCGGTGTATCGACAAACACCTCGATGAACTCGCCCTCGGCCATCGTTTGCCGAGCGATTTGTCGCTCAGCACGGAACGGTGAAATAAACGCACACAGGGTGATCAAGCCACTGTCGGTCATCAGCTTGGCGACTTCGGAGACACGGCGGATATTTTCCACCCGATCAGCATCAGTAAAGCCAAGATCATTGTTCAGACCGTGGCGAATATTATCCCCGTCCAACGTGTAGGTATGGCGGCCAAGGTCGTACAACTTTTTTTCCACCAAATTGGCGATCGTAGACTTGCCGGAGCCGGACAGACCGGTGAACCAGAGCACGCACGGCCGCTGATGTTTCTGCACTGCGCGCTCCGCCTTGCCGACTTGCAGCTCCTGCCAGACGATGTTGGCCGCTCGTCGCAGAGAAAAATCCAACATGCCCGCGCCAACCGTTTCGTTACTTTGCCTGTCGATAACGATGAAACTGCCAAGCCTCCGATTTGAATGGTACGGCACATAAACGATCGGCTTCGCAAGCGCAATATTTACAGCCGCTATTTCATTAAGTTGCAGCGTCTTGCCAGCATGGTGCGCCAGTGTATTGACGTTCACCTTGTATTTCAGTTCAGTCACCGAGCCCAGCAAAGTTAGGTTATCCGTCTTAAACTGGTACTGGCGGCCGGGCAGCATTTCCTTTTCGCTCATCCAGATCAGGTGCGCCACGAACTGATCCGACTGCTCCGCCGGAGCGGCGGCGGAACACAACACGTCGCCACGTGAAACATCGATTTGGTCGGCAAGGGTGAGCGTGACGGCCTGACCCGCAACCGCCTCCGGCAGATCGCCAGACTGACTGACGATGCGGGCTACGGTAGAGCGCTGCCCAGATGGCAGATTGATCAGCGCGTCGCCGGGCTTTACCGCCCCTGAAGCTATTGTTCCGCAGAAGCCGCGAAAATCCAGGTTCGGCCGGTTGACCCACTGCACCGGCAGAGCGAATCCTGACTCAAGTGACTCCGGCTGGATATCGACCTCTTCGAGGAAGCCGAGCAAATGGGGTCCCTTGTACCAAGGCATGCGCCCGGAACCGCGGGTAACGTTGTCGCCATCAAGTGCCGATATCGGAATACAGACGGCCTCCTCGATTTCAAGTGCGGCCGCCAGTTCTTCAACTTCCTGGCGAATGTGGTTGAACCTCGATTCCGAAAACTCCACGAGATCCATTTTGTTGACAGCAATGACTATGCGCTGCACACCGAGCAGCTGCGCAAGATAGGCGTGCCGACGCGTTTGCACCTGCACCGAGTGCCGGGCATCGACCAATAACACAGCGACATCGGCCGTCGATGCACCGGTTGCCATATTGCGTGTGTACTGCTCGTGTCCGGGCGTATCAGCTGCTATGAACTTGCGCTTCTCTGTCGAAAAATAGCGGTAGGCCACATCGATAGTGATGCCTTGTTCTCTTTCCGCAACCAGGCCATCGACCAATAGTGCCAGGTCAATATTGTCGCCTTGAGTACCTGCGGTCTTGGAATCTTTCTGCACCGCGGCAAGCTGATCTTCGTAAATCAGGCTTGAGTCAAAGAGTAATCTCCCGATGAGGGTGGACTTACCGTCGTCAACCGAACCACAGGTGATAAACCGTAACAGTGATTTCTGTTCCTGTTGTTTCAGGTATCTGGCAATGTCCGTAGCTTCCGTCTTGTGACTGTCCATTCAGAAGTAGCCCTCTTGCTTCTTCTGCTCCATCGACGCTCCCGTGTCGCTGTCGATCACACGTCCCTGACGTTCTGAATTTCGCGCCAAAAGCGTTTCGCCGATAATGTCCAACAACGTCGTCGCGGTGCTTTCGACAGCGCCGGTCAATGGATAGCAGCCAAGGGTACGGAAGCGAACCAGCTTTTCGACCGGTACCTCGCCATCCGCCAGCGGCAGACGCGCGTCATCAACTACGATCAACGCCCCGTCTCGTTCGACGACAGGACGACGCGCGGCAAAATACAGCGAAGGTATAGCGATGTCTTCACGATAGATATATTGCCAGACATCCAGCTCGGTCCAGTTGGACATTGGAAACACGCGCATGCTTTCGCCTTTGGCGACCTGCGTGTTGTAAATACTCCAGAGCTCAGGGCGCTGGTTTTTTGGATCCCAGCGGTGTTGCGCCGTGCGGAACGAAAATACCCGCTCCTTGGCACGCGACTTATCTTCATCGCGACGCGCCCCTCCAAACGCCGCATCGAATCCGTACTTATCCAGCGCCTGCTTAAGTCCCTGAGTCTTCATCACGTCGGTATGCACAGCGGAGCCGTGAGAAACCGGTCCGATACCCTCAGCGATGCCGTTTGGGTTGGTGTGTACCAGCAGATCGAGCGCATGTTGCCTGGCCGTGGCGTCACGAAACTTAATCATTTCGCGAAACTTCCAGGTGGTATCGACGTGCAACAGCGGGAACGGCGGCTTGGCCGGGTAAAACGCCTTGAGCGCAAGGTGCAACATCACGGAGCTGTCCTTGCCGACCGAGTACAGCATGACCGGATTGGCGGACTCGGCCACTACCTCGCGCATGATGTGAATGCTTTCGGCTTCGAGGCGGTCAAGATGGGTCAGCGGTAACATCAGCTCTGTTCGTTTCCTCTCCGGGGTGTATTGAATTAGAGCCAATGACGCAGTGGCTGACAAGCTCCAATTGGTTTCAGGGCCATGCTCTGAAGCTATATTGGCCGCCCAGCCCGGTCGAACCGGCCGTACGCCTGGATGTTATCCGCCTACAGTTGCACTGCGGCCAATTGCAAAATAATTTAAACCTTGCGCCACCACTGCATCGGGATCGTAAAGATTGCGGCCGTCGAAGATCACCGGACTGCTAAGTGATTGCCTTATCTTCTGAAAATCGGGACTGCGGAATTCCTGCCATTCGGTGAGAATAGCCAGCGCATCGGCACCATTCAGTGTCTCGGTAGCGTTCTCACACAGTTCAAGGCGGTTCTCATTCGGGTACAGGCGTCGGGTTTCATCCATCGCTTCCGGATCATAAGCCTTCACCGTCGCTCCAGCGGCCCACAGTGCCTCCATCAGGGTGCGACTGGACGCCTCACGCATGTCGTCCGTCTTCGGCTTGAAAGACAAGCCCCAGATTGCAATGGTTCGACCTTCGAGCTTGCCATCAAACCAAGTCGATATCTTTTCGAACAGCCGGGTTTTCTGGCGGTTATTGACATCCTCTACGGCGTTCATCAGTTGCGCCTCGTACCCATTCGCTGCGGCCGATCGTGCCAGAGCCCGTACGTCCTTCGGAAAGCAGGAGCCACCGTAACCCGCACCAGGATAGATAAAGTGGTAACCGATTCGCGGATCAGAGCCAATGCCAATGCGGACCCGCTCAATGTCCGCCCCCACCGTTTCCGCGATATTGGCAAGTTCGTTCATGAAGCTGATTTTCGTCGCCAGCATGGCATTGGCCGCATATTTGGTCAGCTCTGCGGAACGAATATCCATACTGATCAGCCTGTCGTGATTGCGGTTGAACGGTTCGTACAGAGCACGCAGCAATTCCGTGGTGCGCGGATTATCCGTCCCAATGACGATGCGATCCGGCTTCATGAAATCATTGATTGCAGCACCTTCCTTAAGGAACTCCGGATTGGAAACGACATCGAACTCGATCGCTTCGCCTCGCGCGGTCAGGCCTTCCTGTATCGCAACTTTAACTTTGTCTGCTGTGCCAACGGGTACTGTCGATTTATCGATGATGATGCGGTAGTCGTCCATGTATGCACCAATCGATGATGCGACAGTCAAAACGTGTCGCAGATCTGCAGATCCGTCCTCGTCTGGCGGAGTTCCTACCGCGATAAACTGAAACAGCCCGTGATCGACACCTCGTTCGACATCAGAGGTAAATTCAAGGCGTCCTGCTTCACGGTTTCGCTTTATGTAGGCTTCGAGCCCCGGTTCGTAGATCGGGACCTCACCAGCATTCAGTCGGTCGATCTTGGCCTGATCAATATCAACACAAACCACATGATTGCCGGTTTCTGCCATGCAGGCGCCCGTGACTAATCCGACATAGCCCGATCCAAATATTGTCAAACGCATTCAAGCATCCTGCATCGCTCTAAAATCAAACAAGGCGGCGATTATACATAGGGGGCGCTAACTAATCTTGACGTGCGTCCAGAAATGGGCACGAGTCTACGCAGGTTCAGGCACTGCGTGGCTTGAAATCAACGACGGTGTCGCTTCCCCGGATTTCTGCAAGTTTCTGCTTTCGAACCCAAACAACATCCTCGATGCCATTCTGTGGCTTATACCCATAAACTGATTTCATCAGTACATCGCGAGCGCGGTTACGATCGAGTTCGTTGCATGCGCTGTCCAACTCGGCAATCAATTTGTTCAATTCATCGCTCGGGATATAAACCTCTTCAGCACGCATGATGCGCGGATGCTGCGTGCCAGACACGTTGTTGCCAATCAGTAGCTCTTCAAATAGCTTCTCAGCTGGCCGTAATCCTGTGTATCTGATTTCAATATCGCCTTCAGGCTCATCGGCGTCCCTGACTGTCAGACCCATCAAGTTAATCATCCGGATAGCTAAATCACGAATTTTGACCGGATCCCCCATATTCAGCACAAATACGTCACCCCCTTTGGCCATGCCACCGGCTTGAATCACGAGCTGGGCCGCTTCCGGTATGGTCATGAAGTAACGGATGATTTCCGGGTGGGTCACGGTTACCGGTCCACCGTTTCTTATCTGCCGCCGAAACAGCGGAACCACTGAGCCCGATGACTCGAGAACGTTGCCGAAGCGGACCATGCAGAATCGAATTCGGTCGAATTCATCGTTCAGCGCCTGCAGGATGAGTTCTGCAAATCGCTTGGTTGCGCCCATGACGCTGGTGGGGCTTACTGCTTTATCCGTCGAAATCAGGACGAACGTATCTACCCCGCACTCAGCGGCCGCGAGTGCTGTATTTAATGTGCCAAAAATATTGTTGTACACGCCTTCCAGCAAATTGTGTTCAACGACGGGGACATGCTTGTACGCTGCCGCGTGGTAGACAGTATTGACTCTGAAGGACCTCAATATTTCAGCAACACGTCTACGGTGGTTAACTGAACCGAGCAAAGCTATCACTTGGCTCGTACTCTTTAGCTGTGCTGCTCGCTCCCGAATTTCGCGCTCTATATCGTACAGCGCAAATTCCGAACGCTCGAACAGAATCAGCGCTTTCGGATTCAAGGAAATAAGCTGTCGGCAAAGTTCCGAACCTATCGAGCCACCAGCTCCAGTTACCATTACAACCTTGCCGGTAACGGACGCTTTCAATAACGAGTCATCCGGCGGGACAGGATCACGCCCGAGTAAGTCCTCTACTTCGACGTCGCTAATATCGTCAACACGCGATCTTCCCGATATCAGGTCGCCCAAGTCTGGCATTGTCTGGACACGTACTGGAAAGCCCGACAAGCGCTCAAGAATATCCCGGCGCTTTTGCCTACTAGCGCTGGGAATGGCGAGAAGTACACGTGTTGCTTTGTTCTTTCGAATCAATTTTTCGATAGCAGACGGCGAGTAGACCACAAGCCCCTGCACGGTCTTGCCAGTCAAAGAAAAGTCATCATCGACCATCGCAACCGGCGTGAAATCATTGCTTCCAAGCAAACCGATGGCTAACCGTGCGCCCGCTTCACCTGCACCGTAGATAATGACATTGTCACGGTCGCGACGTGACTTCCGTTGTTCAAGGAACTTGCGGGCTAAAAACCGGCTGCCGCAAATGTAAATAAACGACAGAGTCCCGAACGCTACGGCCCAGCGGAGCGGTGTAGACAGGAGATTTGTTGTCCAAATAAGTAAGGCGACGCCCATTGCCGAGCCGAGCGCCGTTTTGCCACCAGCTACAATGAGATCTAGTCCCATGTAACGAACGATTGACTGGTAAAGGCCTTGCCACCAGGCTATCGGCATGGAAACCGCCAAGACCAACCCGCACACGGCTAAGTTCAGTTTGATCGATGAACTTACGCCAATAAGAAGCCATGTCGCGGCGAAGGCACAAGAACTAAAGCCTAGAATATCGAAGACGACTGAAATGAATTGCTTGCCTGCTCGGGGCAGACCTACGAGCCAATGACGAATCTTACGCGCCAAGCTTATATGTTTGATTGTCATACAAATTATTCAATATGAGGCACCCGGAATTAGGCAGCATGATAGCTCAAATATCTGAAATTGGGCAGACTTTCCTATATTTGCGCATAGCGATTTGAGGGGCACGTTGACTGCAATTCCTGAATCACCGGGCCGTGTTCATATGCGCCTCATCCACATCACCTGTTAGCGACGTCGTTAATTAGATGTATTTGATTCCATCGAACAGTACTTTGTCGCCGACTGGCTGCGTATGCTATAAATTGATGGGCACGCAACACGCCGAACCCGCAGCTCTTGCACGGAATGATCACAAGAGGGTCAACCCGATTAGGGTTCCAGAGGGCATAACTCTCCTTAGCTCAGACGGCGTCGAGATACCCCTTATCTTGCAGTAAATCAACCATCGCAGAATTTGATTCCTCGACGAATCGGTTATCCATATTTGGCGTCAACTCCGCATCGTCAGGCGGCTGGAATTCTGAATCAATGCCAACAAAGTTCTTGATCTCGCCGCATCGCCCCTTAGCGTAAAGGACTTTACCGTCTCGCGGCTCTGCCACGTCAAACGGCGTATCGAGAAACTCAACATACTCGCCGCCTTCTCTTGGCTCTGAGTGCAGAAACTGACAATACTTTCTTCAGCCTAATCATCATCGGCCAACGTTAAGGTTCATCGTCTGTCGCTATCAGCGCACCATCGCGACAAACAACCAATCTTGTTGATGCCGAATCTAAGGTAGGAATCTCGTTACGTTCGCGGTAAGCGAATTGCCAGAAATCCGACTCTGGCCAATTGGACAAGGGAAACAAATACATACTCTGGCCTTTGGCAACCGAGTGTTGTAAATACTCCAGAGTTCCGGTCGTTGATTTCCCACCTCCGCGATGCTGTGCCGTTCGAAACGAATAATACTTTCTAACCAACGAACTAGCACAAGACCGGATCCACACTCCTCCGCCGCCTCGCGCATGATGTGGATGTTTTCTGCCTCAAGGCCATCTAAATGGTTACGTTCAGTCATCGACAGCTATCCGTTCTTGGCGTTATAAAGCAGTCGAAGAATTGGTAGGATTCCGCAGCGTGGCACGTGGAAGCCCGCTTATCCACGAGCAGCACTTGTACTACAGCATATGGCGAATTAGGAAAGACCTTCCCCACAACGGTTACGAGGTCATATCGATTGCGGCAACCCAAAAAGATCAAGAACTTGCCGAGCAACCAGCGCTGCCGACGGTTGTTAGCGTCCTCTACGGTGTTCTTGACCCAAGCCCCGTAAACAAAATCCGCTTCACACGTGCACCAATAAGCCGTTGACAGACCTGCCGCAATTTAGCAGTTGTCAAAATCCCGCATACTCATGCCATTATGTGCCACTGGCTTGCCTGACGGTTGCGGTAAGCACATCGCATGATCGTCTGACATCATCCTCACGCAGGCTCGGGTGAACCAGCATTGCCAAGCTATTTTTTCCCAGGTTTCTGGCATTGGACATTGGGCGTGTTGGTTGTAAGCCGCACTGCGCGAATGCTTTCTCCAGATATATTTCCGAACACGATCCCGTCATACACGGCACACCGCAGTCATTAATTGTTGCCGCGACACGGTCTCTCGACCAACCATCGGCGAGATATTCGGAGTTTACGAACGCGTATTGACGATAGTAGGCATGCTTGACTACGGCAGATGGTTTAGGCACTCGAAGAACGGGGTAGCCCGCGACTGCATCCTGCAATGCAGCCGCGTTTTGCGTTCTGCAATCCACCCAAGCGTCCAGCTTCTTGAGCTGTATCCTGCCGATGGCAGCCTGTATTTCCGTCATTCGAAAATTGCTGCCGAATGATTCGTGCAACCATCGAAAGCCTGGCGGATGCTGACGGTGGAATACCGCTTGGTAACTTTTCCCATGATCCTTAATTGACCAAGCTCGATCCCAGATCTCCGCATCATCTGTGACGAACATTCCACCCTCGCCTCCTGTCGTCATGATCTTGTCCTGACAAAAGGAAAACGCACTGATTTGGCCAAAGCTTCCGACCGGACGGCCATCTATCTTGGCCCCATGCGCCTGAGCGCAATCTTCAATCACCAGCAACTGCGCCTCATTCGCAAGATCCATGATTGCCGGCATATCACATGGCCAGCCTGCATGGTGTACGGCAATAATGGCGCGAGTTGCTGGGCTCAAGACCGCTCTGATTGATTCAGGAGTAATATTTTGAGAGTCGAGGCTGACATCCGCAAAAACCGGCTTTGCGCCGCGCCGGATAACGCAGCTTGCCGATGCGATGAATGTCCTCGGCGGTACTACCACCTCATCGCCAGGACCAATGCCGGCAGCCTCAAGTGCAAGCTCTAGAGCCAAAGTGCCATTTGCAACGCTGATCGCATATGCAACACCTAGATACTCCGCAAATTCCTCTTCAAATTTCTTACACTGATCACCGGTCCAATAATTCACTTTGTTCGACCGCAGAACATCAGCAACCGCCGAAATTTCCTCTTCCGAGAATGATGGCCAGGGCGCAAGATTAGTTGTCAGCATTAAGTGCCTCCTAGCGCGGGAAAATTGTTTCGCGTATATGTGCGACATCTTTGGCAAACGTCCAATGCCGAACATAGTCAACATTCAGTTTAACTTTGTCCGGATATATAACTGTCCGATTGTAATGCTCCGGATCCGAACGCGTAGCGAGCAGGTGCTCCTCATTCCTGTACTTGATGGTTGCCGGTCCAGTAATACCGGGGCGTACCGTAAGGATGATACGCTCGTCGCCCTCCAGCATATCTGCGTAGCCTGGGACGTCCGGCCTAGGACCAACAATACTCATTTGCCCAACGAATACGTTGATCAACTGCGGCAACTCATCGATCTTCAACCGACGCAGGATTCGCCCGACCCGCGTTATTCGCGTATCGTCTGCGGTAGTCACTGTTGTCCCCCCACTCTCCGAACTTCTCATCGTACGCAATTTGATTACATGAAATAAGCAGCCATTTCGCCCTACTCTTAGTTGGGTGAAAAAGCCCGACTCCCTAGTATCAATTCTCGCAGCGAATGCTCCTATCAGTATTATCCAACCAAAAGCCACGAGTCCAACCGATGACAACAACAAATCGAAAGCACGCTTTAGCACCGCATCCCGTGTCCGCAATCCTTCCATTCAGGGTTTGTATCCATATCTAGCAAGCGTCTCGCCAATCAACGGAATTATCGCGTCCATCGCTGCCCCATCAAGGTTACTGCGCCCTCTGCCAATGCTTGAGGCGCGAACGCCGGCTGTCGCGTTCGCCACTACCGCCGACGCACTTTCAAGCCCCAAAAATGCCTGCAACTTTTGAAGTTCTTGCGCAGGCGCAGCCACAAACGATTCATAGGAAAGTCGGTAAACACGGTCCTGATCGATACATTCAAGGTCCCGTTCCGCAGCGTCCACACAAGCACGCCACTGCATTGCACAGATTTGTAGCAAAGACAAATCCCTTTTCCACTGATCCATGTTACGAGTCACTGGCCCCCACACACTCAGCCGGTCCTCATGCGACATCAATTTGCTTAAGCGATTCCCCAGGAATCGTGCCGCATAATATGGCAAGTCGAGCGCCGGCACGAAACGAGCTTTCCGCACTAGGTACGGCAGATCCAGAGAGGCTGTCCACCTCTGTTTTGCGGAACCGACTACATCCAAACCATCTCTCACCAGAAAAATATACCGCGCGTCAGGTCCGACTTTCTGAAGAAATGGCACTCGCAATGAGTTAGCGCATGTCTTTTCCAATACAAGTCTCGTGCCTGCACGTCGTGCCTGCCGTTCAAATTGTCGGCGTATATAGCGGATCACCGGTGGCGTCGCTAATTCCGCTGGGATCTCATCTGAAGCGAAACGAACATTCCCATGCCGCCAGATGTAGTTGATCTCGTCACAAGGCCACGTTCCAACTTCTGGCAGTTTAGTTAACGCATCACGAAGCATATTCGTCCCTGACCGCGGCGCCCCAATCAGAAAAACATAACGATCCGTACCAATCATATCTGTCTTCGAGAGCAGCGGATCAATGACGACCACTGCTCCATTACAATCGCTTCGGAATAGAGGCGATCTGCCAGACCGCGGGCGTTCTCCCCCATCACCTTAAGGCGCTCCGGATTGTCCGCCGCCGCAGCAATCGCTGCCGCAAGCGCAACCGCGTCATTGGGCCGAACTGTAAATCCCACATTCTCATCCACAACCATTTTTGCCAATTCACTTTCCTGCTCAATGCTGACCAAAACAGGTCGTCCTGCGCGGAAATACGTCATTGTCTTGCTCGGCAATGCGTATCGAAAAATGTCCTTCGCCAGCAATACAAGTCCGATGTCTGCTTCTTGCATCGCTGCAATAGCGACCGATACCGACTGATGCGGAAAAAACCGGATTCGTGAATCCCCACTGACCGTTACTCGTTGTTGCAAGGCCGATTTCGCTACACCCTCACCAAGGAACAGGCATTCAATGTCATCTCGGCCACGCAAGTGCTCAAACGCGTCCAGCACTATGTCCAGATTTTGAAACCGGCCAATATTACCCGCGAAAATCAACCTAAATCGCTTATCCAACCGCTGTAATTCCGCCGGCAATTCGGTCGGCACATCATCCACTTCGGCGGGCAGATCAAAATTATTAATAATTCGACATTGTAGCC
Organism: Woeseia sp. D3-10; assembly: GCF_055809415.1. NCBI lineage: Bacteria > Pseudomonadati > Pseudomonadota > Gammaproteobacteria > Woeseiales > Woeseiaceae > Woeseia > Woeseia sp. D3-10. The sequence continues at coordinate 396,442 of NZ_JBVVTW010000007.1, forward strand.
CACGAATATTCGACCGCAATCTCAAGGCAGTTTCCATATCGCGAGAAAGCACGACAACCGGATCCGCACCGCGACAGCTCCAACTGTCAATGCCACGCAACGCGCGATATAGCAGTGGATTACGAAACTCCCCCGATAGCTTCCCAATTTCCGGATGAATATCCATACAATGATAAATAAATCTTGCGCCGGTCAAGCGGGCTGCGAACGCCGCTGCTGCCCCAGCCAGAACCGGCGGAGCGGTCGACACCATAATCACATCGAATGGTCGATGTCGAATTGCATACGCTACGATACCAAGGGCCAAAAGGATGGCATTAACTATACGCCGCCAAGTCCGGCCAACCTCATGCGGTAATTGCAAACGGCGGATCCAAACACCGTTGCAAAGCTCAGACATTGCTTGGCGGTTAGTCGAATCAACGCCTTTGTAGGAGGGTTGCGACGACAAAACATGCATTTCGTGACCGTCAGCAGCCAATCGCTCCACAATACTTTTGAGCATGATTGCGTACGGTGCGCTGTCCGGCCAGAAATAGCGGTGTATCGCCAGAATTTTTAGCGAATCATTCGGAATTGCATTGGCCACGGGATCACCGCCGTTAAACACTGGCATTGCAGTTACGTTCTATCGCCAATTCACCAACGGATTCCATTGCTTGAAGAATACGGGTCGTTATTTCAGTGGGTCCAACGATGATCGTGCGGCCTTATACCATCCCAATCGTTGCTAAGTCGTGCTGTGCCGACGATCAAATTCACTACTCGTTGCGCGACATTGCGCACCTGATAGTCGTCTGGGCACAGCAATGGGGACCCTTCTTTTGCTTGCGATATGACCAAGTCCACAGCACTCTCTATTGTACGTGGATCAAGGCCAGTAAGAATAATACTGCCGGTGTCCATAGCCTCCGGTCTTTCCATAGCATTGCGCAACGTGACCGCACGAAACTGCAGAATTGCAGATTCCTCACTAATTGTTCCGCTATCCGATAAAACACATAGCGAATTTTTCTGAAGACTATTGTAGTCGAAAAACCCGAACGGCTTACTAAGCGTGAGGTGTGATAAATCGGGGTCAATGTTTAGCTCGTCAATGCGCTTACGTGTTCGCGGATGCGTCGACAGAATGACCGGAACATTATACTTCGTACCCAGAGACTGTAGAACGCCTAACAACGATCTCAGATTCTCGCTACTGTCGACATTTTCCTCCCTGTGCACGCTAGCCAGCAAATACCCCTGTTTTTCTAGGTTCAGCGTATCAAGTATCTTCGAATCGGCGATGCCGGATGCGTAATATTCAAGCACTTCACGCATCGGTGATCCGGTTAAATAAATGCGGCGATGAGGCAATCCTTCAGAGAGAAGATGTCGCCTCGCATGTTCAGTATAGACAAGGTTAAAGTCCGCAATACGATCAATAATTCGCCGATTCAGTTCTTCAGGCACGTTCGAATCAAAGCAGCGATTGCCTGCTTCCATGTGGTACACCGGTATATTCCGCCGTTTGGCAATGATGCAGGAAATAGAACTGTTGGTATCGCCAAGTATCAAAACCGCATCCGGCCGTTCTTCGTCCAGGACCTTTTCGGTTTCGATCAATATGTTGCCCAACACTTCCCCTACGGTACCGCCACCTGTGCCTAAATAGTGATCAGCAGGCCTGATTCCCAACTCTCTAAAAAATACTTCGCTTAATTCGAAATCATAGTTCTGACCAGTATGCACAAGACAATGATCAACGCAGCTGTCTAGCTTGGCAATCACTCTGGCCAGACGAATAAGTTCCGGCCGGGTACCGACAATTGTTACAACTTTCAGCAATTGACTCATGATCTCAACTCGTCCCTACACTTGTGCCGCAAAAGTATCCGGAGCGCCCGGATCAAATATCTCGTTTGCCCAGAACAACGTCAGCAGTTCGCCAGCTCCAGTATTTGTGATGTTATGGGTATGCATGGTCGGCATATCGATAAAAACCGGTTCATCACCTGAAACGGAAAACCGCCATACTTTTGCATCGAACAGCCGACGTATCGCAATCTCCGCGTCGCCACGAATTACTGCGAATCTCTCAACCTTTCGGCGATGAAAGTGATTTCCACGGGTAATTCCCGGCCTGGTCGAAGAAAAAAATGCCTGACCGCCATTGTCCGCTTTTACGACCTCAACCAAATGGCCGCGATTGTCTGCATTCAATTTCAATCGGAATGGATACTGTTCCGGGAATAAATATGATCGGTAACTATTGAACAAATCCCTTTGCAGTTCATCGCGAATATCTGGCACGATGCCAGTTCGTCTGTACGTAACGTCGATTTTTTGAACTTGATTCAGCAATTCCGACACAGAAATTGGCTGCCCTACTGGCCGTACCTCCCCGCACAGGTCGCTCGAAAGCAACTCTAGAATAATATCGGCAACACGCTGCGCATGAAGTAAATGAAGTTCCCCATCTTCCTCTACAACCGGTACATGTCCGTTTGCAACCTCGTGACAAAACGTCGCTACCACTGAATTGTAGTGAGGGCGCGCTCGCTCACCAAAGACGTGCGGAAGTACAAGATTAACAAAGCGCCCCCCCAGAGCTGTCGCCCATCCGTTCAGTTTCTCGCCCGCCATACGCTTTGCATGGCCGTAGTTGGTATCACGATCAATATGTATAGACGAGGCATAGATAATTACTGGCTTCGCGCCGGCCGACTCAAGCGCCCGAACAAGGGAGTCCGCGGCCGCAATATTTCCCTGCATTACATCATCGTCGGAGCCGCGATTTACTCCTGCGAGGTGAATTACAAAATCCGCATCGCGGACCAATTCACATAGTTGTTTCTCATCGGCAAATTCACGGCGGCCTGCCACCACTGTCGATATTTCCGCGCAGGCTTCAAGGCAACAGCGGACATGCCAACCGAGAAATCCGGCTCCACCGGTAACTACACCCCTCAATTTACACTCCGTCCGGCACTTATCGAAAAGTCAGTAAGCGCCGTCTTGATTTCCGGCAAAGATAACAACAGGTCCTTTACCTCGGCACGATTTATTCGCTTGGTATTATGAGAATGATAGTCTTCCCGTTCGCCACATTCTTTCTCTCCTTCACTAACAAAAACGGAATAGTTTAGATCTCTCGCATCCATTGGAATTCGAAAGTAGTCTCCCATGTCTTCCGAACGACGCAATTCCTCAGCGGTTGCCAGTGTCTCATAGATTTTCTCGCCGTGCCGAACGCCGATAGAAGCGATTCGGCACTCTGAGTTAAATACATCACAGACACTCTGTGCGAGCGTCTCTACGGTACACGCTGGAGCCTTCTTTACAAAAATGTCGCCCTGCCGCCCATGGCGAAAAGCAAACTCAACCAGCGACACCGCGTCTCGTAGAGGCAATAAAAACCGGGTCATGCCCGGATCTGTAACCGTGAGATCCAGGTTCCGTCGTATTTGATCAACAAACAAAGGAATAACAGAGCCCCTCGAGTACATAACATTGCCATATCTCACACAGCAGATCCGCGTGTCCGACGGCGCCAATCGACGCGCTGTAGCCTGGACTACTTTTTCCATTATTGCCTTGGTCATGCCCATAGTATTGATTGGCATCACCGCTTTGTCCGTACTCAGACAAACCACCGATTGCACGCCACATTCGATTGCGGCTTCGAGCACATTCGTGCTGCCTTGGATATTAGTCTTTACTGCCTCCATCGGAAAAAACTCGCAAGATGGCACTTGCTTTAATGCCGCAGCATGAAAAACGTGGTCAACCCCTTTCATTGCCGCCCTGACACTGGATTGATCACGAATATCACCAATGTGAAATCGCAATCGGGAATCATCGATGAGATTTCGCATAGCCTCCTGCTTCTCCTCGTCGCGGCTAAAAACTCGAATCTCGCTGCATTCCGAATTCATCAGGTACTCCGCCATGGCCTTGCCAAACGAGCCGGTCCCCCCAGTGATTAATACTACTGTTTTTTTAAGCACCAATTAGCTCCCCGAATATGGCCTGACTCACGGTGCGCTATCTCACCTGATGCAGAAGCCCTACTAAATACTTTAATTTTCACGTGCGAACGCCGATCACGCAACGCGAACGCCTTCCGCAGGACGCACTATGCGTGATCCTGCACCAACGTAACATTGATTTGAACCAACCGACATATTGAGAGACGGCCCTGAACGCCCTTTTTTTCACGTCCTACCTGCCGGCGAATTTCCGCGCCGCGATACTTCAGAAAACAAATTTCGATTAGCCTGACACGCCTCCGGGTTATGTAGCCGCCGGGCCGCAAAGGCGATAACTGTTTTTCGCCATTCGGCATGTTCTTCTTGAGACCGGCTTGCCGCTTGTTCAATTGCGCGCACAAAATCCTGTTCGCAATCCAAAGCAATATCCCACCCGACTCCCGCGCTTGCGAGGTCCCGCCACGGCGTTGTATCAGCAATTAGTACCGGCGTGCCAGCGGACAATGCTTCCGCGATCACGTGCCCATAATTTTCGCCACGCGTTGGTAGAAAGAACAAATTATGTTTCGACATTAGCTCAGCAATCGCCTCATGCTCCACGCTACCATTCCACTTCACAGAAATATTCTCGGGCATTTGTTCAGCTAGTGCCCGGCACTCAGCATAGTATGCCTCGTCATCATTTGGCCCAACGATCGTAAAATTCACTTTTCCAGCTACTTTTTGTAGCAGCCGCAGCGCGAAGTCCAAATTCTTTTTCGGAGAAATTCGCGAAACAAACAGAATATTGAGCCCGCTCTCCGTTGATTGAGGGACACTGTTAGGCGCGACCTGTAATGCCCCAGGCAAATTCGATGCGATTCGGATCGACGCCCGGTCGTTGAACTCTCTGCGAATGTCTATCGCTTCGTGCTCGCTAGACGCCTGCCATACCACTTCACGAAACAGCCCGGACGCTCTCATTGCCGCGATATAAGGACGCTTTTTCCAGGTCTTCAGAGCTATAGCTCCGCTGGAAAACTCCCCGCGTGGTGCCACGATTACCGGTCGTCGAGATGCTCGTAACACACGTGCGCAAAATATGGGCAGCCCTGCAAACAACGGGTCAAAAAAACTGTTTAGATAGATGACGTCATGGTCATTCATACTCATGACTTGCCGTACTTTGGCCGGCGTGAACCAACGTGATTCAGCATAGAGTACCGAGCATTTCTCCCGCTTCACCCACTCTCCCGATCGAATACCACAATATGGCTGTTCATCACCGAGATCGCGGTCACGAGTGACTATTTTAAACTCAAATTCGTCACTCAATTCGTTCACCATGTTTGCCACAGAACGTACAGGCCCACCTGATTTGTATCCCGGTAGATAATTCTTGATAAACGTTAAGATGACGGGTTTGCTCAAAACTGCACTCTGCATTTTGCCGTGCTAATAAGGTAGCGAAAAACCACTGGTCGAGATGCCATATTGCAAGAAGGCGCTGATTTTCCGCCGATCGGCATATTGGCTACCAATAGTCAGTACTTGCCTGAAAGCCAAGCTTTAAAGAGTTGAAATATTGGTATCTTTCTCTTCAACACCGCACCCGACTTGCGTTGCTCCGAGTCTACGAATGTTTTAGCGTTATCGCCCCAAGTGAGGCCAACGCTGGAGTCATCTGCATGCTCAACAATAACGTTTTCCAAGAGTACCTGACGGAGTCCGACTTGCAGGCATTGCCACGCTAGCAGATCCTCCTCCCCGAACATAAAGATACTTTCATCCAATCCAGCAAACTTATCGAGATAGTTGCTCGTAAGACACAAAAATGCGCCATGCAGTTTGTACACTTGCGTCACATTGTGATCTGTACTGGTACTGGAATAATTTGCTAGCGTTATCGGCTTACCATCCATTCGCAAGATCTTACGCACAAGCCACCGCAAGCGCCGCCGCATCAAGAGCCCTAACATGCCCCGCTGCACCCACAGCAAATCCAGTAAATATTTGAGATTCAGTTGACCAATGCACGGATTCTGCCGTCCGCGGGACGCAAAGATCTGCGGCGCAATAACGCCAACTTGTTCCCCGCATTCCTGCTGGAGACGCGCAAACAGATCCAACGATATCACCTTGGTGTCACTTGTCGCGATTACAGCATTCGAAATGCCACGGTCGCGCAATACCCTGATTCCAACATTATTGCCGAATGAATACCCGCCATTGCGGCCGGAATCAATGATCGACACTCTCTCGTCGCCGGCAAACTTATCAACTAATTGACGGTAGGAATCATTTGTCGAGTGATTATCTACAACTACAACTGCGCTTGGCAATGGATTGCAACGGAGCAAACTCCCGACACACTCAAAAGTTGAAGTGTAGTCATTGTAATTGAGTACCACTGCACCAAAGTCTTGCAAAGTGTGCATCGCACGAGTGCCGCATTCTGCCACTCCTGGCTGACTGCCCTCATCGCTGATTGTTTCCAGAGCCGCTATTTTCATTAGGCCGTGCCCATAGTCCAATATTCCGGCGATGCGCTTTGCCAAATAGTTGCTATGGAATCTAGCCGCTGAATTGTCCGCCCGATCGTCACGACCATGCTTGTTGCTCCGTCGGATCTGGACGAAGCAATCCCAAAGCAACGCATGTAAACAAAATGAGGTGAAAAAACGATGAAATCGGCGACATCGCGAATCCGCCGTTTGTACCCATATAGAAAAAATAGGAAAGGCCTGCGGACAGAATCACATAGCCGAAAACAGATTTGAATCGAATAAATGCCGCACTCACAGTAGCTAAGTAGCCCAAAAAGTACGCCCCCGCGCCGAATATGCCGAGCTTCATAGCCACCGCAAGAAAGTCCATTTCATACATGAACGGACGCTCATCACTTCGAATTACACTAGCACTCGCGCCGAAGCCGTTCCCAAAAATCGGATGCGCCCGAATCTCTGCAAGCAGGGATTCTATCTGCGCCCCTCGAACCTGGAAACTCGGCGAATTCATTCCGCTAAATCGGTCCAACCAACCCTGAATATCAATGAATAAAGAAAATGCGACCGCGATCAAAAGAATCGATACTACGGCGGGCGCCAGCGTTTTCAATGGTTCAAGCTGCAATAAGCGAAACACAATTGGTGAAACGAGCAATACGAACAACACTATTGATACTATAAGTGCCTTGTGACCATCAAGCAATGCACCGATCAACAACACGCCGATCCATAGCAAGTCTGAAGACTTTCGATATTTGATGTATCGGTAGAACACCAACGCAAGCCCCAGCAAAATGTAATGACCCGCCTTCGTGTTTGCCCGCAGAACCCCGCTACTCGCTCCCAACTCCCATGTAAATCCGACAGCAGACAGGAAACTATTTGCAGCCGTCAGGCCCGCCAGAGTCAGACCATCAAAGACCGCGTAATAGGCTGCGAATGCGCATACATTAATTACTGCAACCATTATCGCAGTGATAATGATCGATTCTATAAAGCTGGCGCCGGCATTGCGAATGACAATATAGCTATAAAAGATGGGAAAGGTCAGGTATACGAAAAATCCGGCAGAATCTTTAAGGGCATAATCCAACCGGGCGCCCAAAATTAAAGAGCGCAGCGACCAAATCAGAAAAATAGCAATAAATACGCCAACCGCAAGGTAGACAGGTGAATACGGCAGACTGACACGCTCGATTCGATAAAGCACAACCCTGACCGTCAAGAGCAGAAACAGAGTAAGTATTACGTACTTTATGATATGAAACTGAATTGGCAGAAACGCGATTGACATTGTCAACGCAAGAAGCGAGACATCGTGCCGTTCGGTATTATGTGCAGCATTCTTGATCTGGGACAAAAGTCGAAAATCCTTACTCAGTATCAGTTGACGACTTACCGTCCAACAATGTAAACAAGGGATGCCACCATCGTTCCAGCAATGACTGGCTCAGGGGCGCCGCACCGGCTTTGGATTGCCATACGAAACACTCGGTCACAAACATGGCAAACAACCAGTCGCTGAGTTGAATATCCACCAATTCGGAGTTCGTCTTGCGAATTGCCGCGATTATCCGGTCAGCCAACTGACCGCAGGTGATCGAGTTCCATATGTCCAATCGCCCCGCCAAATACTCTTGATGCGCCAGGAAATACACATCAAAGAAGGCCGGCAGATCCGCGCAATCTTCAAGGTCAACAAGCACCCAGTCGTCCCCAGCTACAAGTATGTTGTAGCCACTAAGATCACCATGGGCTGGCGTAAATGGTATTGCTGCGGTCAGACGCGATAGTGGGCTTCGGAGCCGTTCAAGGTACTTGTTAAACGGTGCCGGCAGGGCCAATCGTTCTGCAAAATCAATAACCTGGCGCCACCGCATTGAATCAGCAGCCTGACCACACTGACCAAGAATTCGTTCAAACTGGCCGGCTAGCGCGTTCGAAATGCGAAGCCTTTCGGAACTGGACATTTGCGCAAACACAACTCCGGAAAAATAGGCTTCTCGGAGCCTATGCTTTCCGTAATCAACCTCAAGCGTCGGCAGCGGCAGAAAATCGGCCAGCTGTTGCCGGCGCGCTATCCAGTCTTTGCTCAGGTTCACCTGCTCACCAACATGTGTCACGGTCGAATTTTGGAAGTCGAACAAAATAAGCTTCTGCGACTTAGAACAAATGGCTATCGTGTTCATAGCACGTTCTTTACTATCGCCGATGTCCATCTGAACTCGCGAAACCCAGTGCGCAATAGGCGGAACTCCAGCCAGAAAAACGGAACGTAGCGCAGCAAATACTTTGTTTTCCGTCGACCTGTTGACCGATTTCGTGCTCAAAAGGCTGGCGGGTATGTTGTGTACAGATTTGTGCTTGGCAATGTTTGGCTCCGTCATTAACCAAAGCCCAGGCTTTAGGGTCTCGTTACATTCGGACAACAGTGAAACCAGTCGCTGTTTACGTTCCTTGATCGATTTGAATTTTGCGAAAAAGTCCATGGTTCAGAAAGTAACTCCAGTGAAGCAGCTACCGATGATTGTCAGACTGCACATCGAAAATCCTATTCAATGCGAAGCAGACGGGCTGCCTTAAACCGAACAGCCCAAGCCCAGAATCCCATTTTCTCACTTACTTGCATCAATGAGTTCTTTTTTATGCTGCTGTTGGCCGCAATCCAAATTTCTCTGCCTTTACGCACCTCACCAATTAATTCCACATGCGCATATCGTGCCTTTAGCGCCGCTATAAAATTGATCCGGGAATATTCTTCATGATGGAGTTCAGGATTTCTATTCAGATGATCAAAACTCTTCACAGCATCGCACTCCGGGCCAACCCACTCTACAAACATGACTTCACGACAGTGTTTGGCCAAGGATTCGATAATTCGATCGAGGCTACCGAACTCTTCTGTACAAGAATAAAGCCAATGGATTAACGCAAATACGAACATTACGTCTGCCGTTGACTGCACGTCTTGTACTTTGTTTTCTTCGATATCCGGTCCGTGGGCCTTCAGATGGCGAAGCCCTTCTTTGACCAAAGCCAAATACTCCGGGTCGTGATCAACAAATGTGGTATTTGAATAACCATCAAGATAGGCCTGAAAGCCCATTACGCCAGATGAACAGCCTAAATCGATTATTGACTTCGAATCATCAACCATCGCAGTTAGAAATGGGCGAATCATCGAGTATTTTTTCTTATGTTCGTATTTATGTAATTTTATTCGTCCTGGCGGCGCAAGACCGAACTTCTGGTAGCCATCAAAGAAAACAAACTCTCCGACTCGACGCGATGTGGGTTCTTCTGATTGACTTCCAGTTTTTCGCTCCGGGTCGATATACAGCTTGCTCATATTTTTACTCCCTACCACCAGAGTCTATCCAGCTACCTCTGGTCTTATTGAACGTACGCATAACTGCTGCGCGCTTCATAACACCTTTCGGTCTTTTCCCCATGAAAGCCGTAGCGGTCCCGGCACAACTCCCAACCGATGATAAACAGACAGCGACATCATAGCGTTCCAGACGATAGTAGAAAACATAGTGGCTATCGCTGCCCCGGTAATTCCGTAGGATGGAATCAAAAGTGCATTCAGTATGACATTTACAACTGCTGCCACAACAATGGCGCGTAGCGTATCACCCTCATATCCACTCATGCTCAAAAATGTACCTACCGAGCCTACACTGGCATTGGCCAATTGACCGCATCCCAAGATCAGCAGCGGTACATACCCACGACGAAACTCATCCGCAAATACCGCCGCTAACAGCTTGTCGCCGAAAACGGCCAAAACGGCCATGACAACCAAGCCAGTCAATAGCACGGCGGCGCAGCTAATAGTCATCAACCGTTGCAATTGTTTCACATCCCCGGTTGCCGAAAACCTGGCAATATTCGGGCTAATGACAGAATTCACGGCCGTAAATCCAAATGACACCAGCATGGATCCCTGAACAACAATCTGATAAATCCCGACATCCTCTGCCGAGGAAAAAAAGCCCAACATGACCAGGTCGGTCTTCTGAACGATAATATTCGCTGCGCCCAGCATAGTGAAAGGCAACAAGCTGCGTACCCACCCCGGCATTTCGGACCCGACTCGACTGGCGTCTTTCGCTTCGGCCGGCCAAAAGCGCTTGAGGAGAATCAACAAGGCCAGGATAGCCACCGCAGTGGATATCAAATTTGCGATCATGACTGTGGATGGCTCAATCTGCAGCGTAAAGATCATCGCAATAATCAGAAAGGCCGCCAAAAGACCTGGCTTGAGGGCGGCGACTGGCCACATTGCATGAACTACATTCCGAAGCCCACGCAACATGCCACTAATCAACTCCATCACGATCATCAATGGAAGTAGCGCCAGTGCGATCATAAAAGTCGTTGGTTCTATAGCAGGCGCGTTTGACGAGACTCCGAAAAACACAATCCCGAGGGCCAAACTTGCTACGATTCCTACCGACACATACTGAATAGCGCGTCGCTTTAAATCACGCATCGCAGCCCAGCGTTGCGTAGCGTGACTGTTGGCAAGTTCGCGAGTTAGCAGTTGCGGTAAGCCGAGTTGTCCAGGAACAGCCAGCAAACTGACAAGCCCAAGTGCAAATGCGTAATAGCCAAAATCGGTTGCGCCCAACAACTTTGCCAGCAAAATTGCGGTAAGCAAGCCAATAAGTTTATGGACGGCACCGAGCAGTCCAGAGCCTAGCGCGCCCCGAATTAGTTGGGCTTTCAACGATTCCGCAAGCAATTTGGCAATCCTTAGATGCGGCGAATACGATCAAAATGAAGACTAGACCTGGCGCCACACAGCACCACGGCAGTTTGCCTCATGAGAAACAATCCACATGCCTGAACATCAGCCCACGCTCATCCTTTGCTGATACAACGGGAAGTTCATCACCAGCAATGGGCCATAGAATGCCCAGATCTTTGTCACGCCAATGTATGCACCTTTCTGAATCCGGTGCATAGAAGTCTGTGCACTTGTATTGCACCTCAGCCGATTCCGAAACAACCAGGAACCCGTGTGCAAATCCCGGCGGAATCCACAGCATATGCATATTCGTTGAAGACAAATACTTGCCCACCCACAATCCGAAGGTAGCCGAGCTGCGCCGTAAGTCTACCGCCACATCAAATACTTCGCCGCTTGTAACCCTTACAAGTTTTCCCTGCGGGGACTCGACCTGAAAATGCAGCCCACGCAAAGTATTTCGTACTGAGCGGCTGTGATTATCCTGCACAAAGTCTACGTCGATACCGCCGGCTGCAAACTTGCGACGTTCCCATGATTCGACAAAAAACCCACGCGAATCTTCGTGAACTGTTGGTTTAACGAGGACCACATCCTCTATATCTGTGCGAACAAATTCCATAGACATCAGAAAACTGGATCGTCCAGAATATTGAGCAAGTACTGACCGTAACTTGACTTCGATAATGGCTCAGCCAGCTCCCTTAGTTGCTGCGCATTAATATAGCCCTGCCTAAATGCTGTTTCCTCTGGCGAACTGACCTTCAGTCCTTGCCGCTTCTCGATCGTTTCAATGAATGAAGCCGCCTCCAAAAGCGATTCATGAGTTCCTGTATCAAGCCACGCCATGCCACGCCCCATGAGTTCGACTCGTAGACTATTATTCTTCAAATAGATCATATTCAGATCGGTAATTTCGAGTTCGCCACGTTGCGACGGCCTTATTGTTTTCGCTATATCAACAACACCGGCATCATAAAAATACAAGCCCGTTACTGCATACCGAGAATTAGGCTTGTTTGGCTTTTCTTCCAAGCTAACGGCATTTCCATGTTCATCAAAAGCCACGACGCCATAGCGCTCCGGATCCGTTACAGGATAGGCAAATACGGTTGCGCCATCTCCACGTAAACTTGCCGCCTGAACCAGCGACTGCAAATTCTCTCCGTAAAATATATTGTCGCCGAGTACCAATGCGCTCGGGTGTCCGTCAATAAACTTTTCACCAATAAGGAACGCTTCTGCAAGGCCATTAGGATTCTCTTGCACCGCATAATCAAGATGTATTCCCCACTGCCGTCCATTCCCCAACAAGCCTTGAAACATTGGCGTATGTTCCGGCGTCGATATGATTAAGACTTCGCGAATACCGGCCAACATCAGTGTGCACAATGGGTAGTAAATCATCGGCTTGTCATACACAGGCAGTAACTGCTTGGAAACGGCTTGTGTAACAGGATATAACCGAGTCCCACTCCCCCCAGCCAGTATGATACCTTTCCGATCCATTAGAGCCGCCCTGATTGCTGCTGGAGAATTTCTGAGATCGTTCTTTGAACACCTTGCCGCCAATCAGGCAAGTGCAAATCAAACGTCGCTTTTAGTGCGCCCGTATTCAGACGGGAATTCGCAGGCCTGCGGGCCGGCACTGGATACTCCAAGCTGGTCACTGGGAGTATCGATGTGGTTTTGACGACTTCTTCTGATTCAACACGGGCAACGTTGTCAATCACAAACTTTGCATACTCATACCAATTCGTATAGCCGCCTGCCACGAGATGGTAGACACCTTCCTTTCCGTCCCCTCGCAACAGAGCGTTGATCACATAGCCCGTGACATCGGCAACCAGGTCGGCTCCGGTAGGCGAACCGATCTGGTCCGCTACAACACGCAAAACTTCAGTTGTACGACACAAACTCATCATTTTGCGTAAAAAGTTATTGCCGCGTGCCGAGTAAATCCAGCTCGTTCGGAATATCAAACATCGGCAACCACTTTCTACAACAGCCTTGTCTCCCGCCAGCTTGGATTTACCATAGACATTAATCGGGTCGCCATCGTCAGTCTCTATCCAAGGCCTATCGCCAGCCCCACTGTAGACGTAATCACTTGAAAAGTGGACCAATAACGAGCCGTGGTCTAATGCGAGGCGCGCAAGGTGCTGAGGAGCAACTGCGTTGACCGTCATTGCCGTTTCTGACAGAGATTCAGCCATATCGACATTAGTAAATGCCGCCGCGTTCACAATGACGTCTGGGCGCAGCGCATCTACTAGTCGCTTAACCTCCGCGTGATCTTCAAGGTTTCCAGATCCTGCCAGTGTCACCTGCCTGCCAAGTGGTACGAGATCACCTAATGGCGCGAGCGATCTTTGCAACTCCCAACCGAGCTGACCATTGCAACCAAACAGCAGAATCTTCACTGATTTTCATTCCGCATCTGGTAATTCGTCCTAATCCAATTCTTGTAATCGCCGGATTGCACCCGATTTACCCACATTGAATTGTCGATATACCATTGGATCGTCTTTTTGATTCCTGATTCAAACTTCGCGGACGGACGCCACCCAAGCTCGTGGGCGATGCGGCTGTCATCTATTGCATAACGGCGGTCATGGCCCGGCCTATCTTCTACAAACTCAATCAATCGATCATGAGGCCCTAACTTACTCGGTCGCAACTGATCAAGATTGGTACAGATTAGTCGGACAACATCCAGGTTGCTCATTTCGCTTCGACCACCAATATTGTAAGTCCGAGCTGGTCGCCCATACATGAAAACATGGCGCAGCGCGTACGCATGGTCGTCGACATACAACCAATCGCGAATGTTATCGCCTGTCCCGTACACCGGTAACGCTTTACCCGCAAGCGCATTGAGAATCACCAGTGGAATCAGCTTCTCGGGAAACTGGTAAGGGCCATAGTTGTTGGAGCAATTGGTTAGCAAAACTGGCAGTCGATAAGTACGCCCCCACGAGCGCACCAAATGGTCACTTGCTGCCTTGCTGGCCGCATATGGCGAGCTCGGCGCATACGGATGATCTTCTGTAAACGGAGAGTCGTCTGGACCAAGGTCTCCATACACTTCATCCGTTGAAACGTGCAGGAATTTAAATCGCTGCTGACGGCTTGATGGCTGCTTTCGCCAATACTCACGGGCCACTTCAAGTAATGTGCAGGTGCCTACGACATTGGTGCTTACGAATTCTGCGGGGCCTTGAATTGAGCGATCGACGTGCGATTCAGCTGCAAGGTGAATCACGCCATCGGGCTGATATTCGTCAAAAATACGTGCAATATCCGCACGATTACAAATGTCCGCTTGCTCGAAATAATGTCGTGGATTGTCGATGACCGACAGTAACGAGTCCATATTGCCTGCATACGTCAACTTATCAACATTAATAACGATATCATTCGTCTCGTTCACAAGTTGACGTATCAACGTGGATCCAATAAACCCTGCACCGCCTGTAACCAAAATCTTCATCAGCTACTGACTCCTAATGTCCACGCTGCTGCGACGAAACGCGCGCCTCATTTTTGACTACACGCCACTAATTAAACCTTGGGATGAAACAACGCTTTTTCCGGGATAGTTACCATCATGCAACCGATTCCGGCTGGGCAGCAGAGCAACCGTCGCTTTGCATCATTGATCGACGTCGTATGCCATACCGTATCAATGTAGCGAACAAAGAACACACGGTGCCAAAAATGAAAGCCAGCAACACAATCAATAGTTTTTTTGGCCTAATCGCTTGCTTTGGCGGTTGCGCACTATCGATCACCTTGTACGAAAATTCGTCCGCGCCGTTCGCCAACATTGCCTTCTGCAGTTCCGTTTCGATAAGGCTTCCGATTGCGTCACGCAATGATACAACATTGGCTGCCTCCATCTGCTCCTGCAAATAGACTATATTTCTTTGAGCATCCCGCAAGGCCTGGTCCCTAGTATATGAATTCAACCGAATAACAAGGTCGGTAGCCCACTCTGCGGCAACAGCCGGGTCCGTCCATTCAATACTCAGTGTTACCAAGCCCGTTTGACCATCCCGGGACAATCCATGTACTTCCTCCCTAAACAATTTGACGCCATCCTCTAAATCAGGGGCGTCCTCGGATTCATCGATAATCCAGGTACCACGTTCCGCATCCCAATTCTCCGCAAACAACACAGGCAACAGCGCATTGTCTGAAATAAATCCCCGAATAAAATCCCTCGAGCTGAGTACTGCAAATGCCTCAACGTCGTCGGATTTACCCAGATTAATTCCAGCGAGGCCCGCAAGACCACCTAAACTGCCTAGTCGGGCGGATATGCCCTGAGGAGCATTGTCGGTGACCGGCGACAATAATGTTTCTGCCCGATACCACTCGGCTGCCGTAATGGCATATAACACTGCCAGCAAAACGAAAATAAAATCAATCGCCACAATGAACCATTTGCCGCGCCAAATTAGTCGCCAAAGTTCAACAATATCAATTTCACTACCTCTACCTCCATCAGGCGAAACAACTAAAACCGGCCGTACGCCAGATTGGTCGCCAGGCGTTCGTACCTGTTTCGTATTTTCTTCCTGCTCAATTTTCATTTCTATTCGCCACGACTGAAATGTATTGACTCTTGGCCAACCCTATCTAACACGCATTCTTGGCCAAAATTACGATCGGCATTGAACGCAATCGCCTTCTTCTCTCATGACTGTATCAAGAGTTGGTCGAGTCAACTGATCAATTGCCAATGGCTTAGTATCACATCAAGCCGATTGACCCAAACGAAATAGTTTTCGCGAGCACGCTTCACCGTCAAATTGATCTGTTGTTCGTAAACCCTGAGCCAATGAACTGCCCGAACGCTTCGCTGGTCGTTCTTGCAACGATTAGACATTGCCCTCTCGATTTGCACTGCGAGACATCAAGGAGATCAACGCTCGTCGCCACCGACTGTGGAGTCGCGGCCAAATATACCGGTCGGGCAGCCTATCCTGAGTCTACCTAAATTCGCGCCGATCGTAGTTTATTGGCCACTCGCACGAGTGGCTGAAAAGCCAACTGGTACGTGCACCCTTCCCGCATACATGCCGACTCTATCTATCAAAAGTCCTAATTGCCGCTACCGCGATCGCTGACTGATAGAATATTTGGGACACATTTGTCCAGAATGTCAGCGGCCGGATTCTATCGGTTTCGACAGGAATTACTATAGTATCACCGGGCCGAATCTCCGTGCCAACATCACGCCTGAACCATTTCGATCGATTCGCGGACACGACTGCACCACTCGCCCTGACTACGTATATCAATTTTTTGTCGGCCTTCCGCGTCAGACCGCCACTAAACGAAATATAATCATCGCGAGTCAGACCTTCCTTGTATAGGTGCGATGTCGGATACTGTGCCTCTCCAATTACCGTCACTTCCTGTGATACTCCTGGCACGAGCAGCCTGTCTCCATCTCTTAATTCAACATCGATATCCGCCCTGGCCCCACGCTCGGTAAGTCTTGTCCGATTGAGGTCGATTACGAGCCGGCCAACTGCTTCAGTATCGCGCAGTTGCTTTAGTAGAGTCTGTCCCACCTGAAGAGCTTCAGTACCAGTGCTGTCTAAGGATTCAAGTGACATGCTTGCGATATCACTTTCGATCCGGCGGGCAAGCATATCCATTTGATCTTGCTCTCGCGTTCTCAAATCGTCGCGTAGAAAAATTGTGCCTTCTGCAAAAGCCTGCTCGGTCAACCCTCCCGCACGCTCGAGGACTTCACGCAGAGTTTCACCGCGAGAAATCTGATACTCACCAGGAAACTGAATTTCACCTTCAAGCGTAACGGACCAGTCAGAATCCCAGTTGGGAACCCTGTTGATCCTTAGATTGTCATATGGTGCCAGTAGTAAATTGGCACTGGACTCACCATTAAGCACTGCCCTGAGATCTACGTCGATAACTTCTTTCGCTCGACGTATGCCATCTTGCACGGCGAATCGAGTCAGCTCCGCTTCATCAAGATAGGCGCCTTCCGACAGGTTACCGCCAGCCCGGATCAGATCGCCAATCCTCATTTCCTCTTCCAACGGATACGCGCCAGGTGCACGAACAGAACCAGTCACTCGCACCTCTCGGTATGGCGTATTCGCATCCGCACGTATTCGTAATTCTTCAAGAATCGGCGCGATGGTGCGCTGCCGGCCAAACTCCAAGTCAAAGACATGCACTATGTCGCGCGGCTGCAGTAATAAATTGCTGCCGGATTGAGGGGCCGAGAGAGCAGCTGACAGATCAGCGGACAGTATTCGAATTCGTCGATCCGGCATATGCTCGCGTCGAATCAGTACATAGTTGGAATCTGCATTTAACTCAAGGTCTGATAACGTAGGCAGCAAATCCGTAAGTCGCATACCTGCATGCCATTCTCGCGGGCCGGGCCGCCGCACATGGCCATCCAGATTTACTGCTTGCGTCAAATCCGGAAGCACTTTTGGCACCATCAGCAAATCACCGGCTCGTATTCCGGCAGATCGACCTTCTAGGCTATCAAGATCGACACTTAGTACTGTACGCGTTTTATCGCTACCAATACGTTCGACAGTGCTGCTTCGCGGAAAAGAGTCCGGCATCAGGCCGCCGGCCAATTCCAGCGCTTTGGAAAAGGTGATTGTTTCCTTCGCTTCGTAAATCGCTGGCCGACGCACGGCCCCCCCTACCGTGAAGGTCACTCCCACAGGCGGCACGAAGATTACATCTCCTTGCTGTAGTCGTGCGTCATTCGACGTATCACCACTTAATAACAGATCGTATAAGTCGAAGTTCGCAACGGTTTCTCCTCGACGCTTTAGCTGGATCTTTCGCAGCGAACCCACCTTACTTATTCCGCCGCTGCGATAGAGCGAGCTACTGATAGTTGCCATGCTACTGACAATATACGAACCGGGGCGATTGACATCGCCCATCACGAATACTCGAATTTTGCGCAACGCGCCCATTGCGACGCTTGCTTGCGTACCGATCATGGCCTGCTGAATAAGCCGATCTAAACTAGCCCGTACCTCAGAAAAACGAAGACCAGCGACATTCATCGGGCCAATCTCTGGAATATTTATCATTCCGTCGCGGCTTACTTCCAGATCATAGTTGCTGTTAATGTTGCCAAACAGCTGCAACCGAACGTTGTCGCCGGGGCCAAGCACGTAGTCCGGGGGCACCGGACCGGACTGGTCTGGCTCGAAACTCCCATCTGCCGTTTCGAAGACACCATAACCGAACGGTTCCAGCGCGGCCGAGCCAACCGACTCCACCCCAAGAATACTTGCTTGAATAACGAATGGAGCCAATTCCTGCTCGGCAGCGAGGCGTTCTACAATTTTCTCTACTGTCAGCCCCAGAAGGGCGATATCGCCGAGCCCGGGCAACGTCAAAATTCCGGAATCATCTAGTTCATAGAAATGACTGCCAACAATGCGACTAAGTGCTGGGTCGTCGTCGATATCTTTGAGCTTATTCGTCGTAAGATCGTTTTTCGGTGTGAACGTAACTACCAGGCTACCTCCAGCCTCTGCACGGGGCATTGTGAACAACTCTTTGCGCACCCCGCTTGTCTGCAATTGCTTTTCAGTATTCGATGCACTCTGCTGGCTCCTGTCGCTATCGGTCTGAATCGACACGTTCGGTTGCTGAGACTGGAACTCACGCAATGCATCGAGTGCCTGCTGCCGTTGGGTTGGCGGCAATTGGTTGATCATTCGCATCTGTTCTGCCGATAGCTGCTTGCCTTGCGCCAATGTCGGCCCTGACCAACCAACAACCAGCAGAGCTGCTATAAACATAGTGGCAGCCAAGCTGGCCATAGTATTACCACTTACTATTCTTATTCGAGTCATTCTGTTGTCCACTGTACAAATCCACTCACATCTGTCGACGAACGGTCGCTGACCTTATCGTCAAGTTGGCTTAGTCCGAGTCCAAAGCGAAATCTGCCAAAGTGCGTCAGTCGATCATGGCTCATCTGAATATCAGTTAGTTCCTGAGGCGTGGCGGACAAAGTATGCCGGTCATTCGGTGCACCGACGCGGTTGATATCTATGTAACGAAAAGTGAAGCTCCAAAGATGACCGGCAGATTGTACCAATGTTGATCCAAGTGAGTAGGCCAAACCGTCACCATCCATGCCATGCCCTAGAGAACGGCCATTGTATCGAAATCCGGTCCGGTATATGCCGTGCTCATAGCCGCAGTTTGCTTGGATCTGGCTAAAGCCAAGCCCGCCGTCACGACAACTGGATTCAGAAACTTCGACATGAGTTCTATGTTGCAAGCTGTTCAATCTACCCCAATGCTCTATGCCAGCTTGTCGCAACCACGATCCGATTTCCGGACCTCCAGCACGCGTGTCCTCACCTATCATTTGTACGTAGACGGCAACAGGCACCTTACGTGGCAACGTCCATCGCAGATCGAAGCCTGCCAACTGATTGCCCGGTTCATCTTCATCATCGACATTGACGCCGCTATTGTCCCGGCCCAACAACAAATCTACAAAAGTGGAACCTGAACAAGGGCGCCCATCTCCACACCACTGCGCTGCACGCGACAGCCCGATTTCTAGTCCGCTCGAAGGTCGAAACGCTACACGCATTCCGAACAGAGACGTATCATTGATTGTTCGCTCATCATCCAATTGCCCCATGAAGGCACTAAATGTCCAGGGACCAACCCAGCTCAACCATCGCGACTTGAATGGCTTCGACGCATTTCGTTGCAGACCCACAGCAGGAACTGGCCGCGCATTACTGGAAGCGATTAGGCCGCCATCGCGCCCGGGCCCCCACCAACGCTCTGGCCATCCGGCAGAGATCATCCAATTGCCGAAAACCACGCCAGCGTAGGATCCGTCGGGCCGAAACTGCTCACCGTCAACCGGGCTCGAAACACCGGTCACGCGCAGATCGAACGAGAGCCGGTTTCCAGTCCAACGTATACCGGCCCCGACCTCACCATTTTCTCTGGGTTGATCCTCGAATGAGCGAATTTCGCGAGGCTTGCTCGCTGCGCCTAATGATAGGCGATATCCTACCTGCCCAGCCTCCGTTTCAACGCGTATCCATTCACGAACTCTTTGATAAGCTTCAATGTTACCCATAGTCAAAGTGCCTGGATCGGTCCGATCCAAAGCATCGACAATGTCGGCAACTGATACCGGCCATGTATTGAGTGGCACATCAGTGACACTGGTATCATTCAAGAGCTGCAGGTCATACCGCAACCGCAAGTCTCCTGGTGCGGCAAACGGCCCGGCCGCTGCTGCCCCACTTACGATGCTCACGAACAGCATTAATGTCGAGAAGAGCCGAACTTGATGCTGCACTGCTTTTCTCACTTTAATACGCGCTGCGCCACTGTAAGTATGCCCGCGCCTCGTCGCGGCTCTCGACGCCCGTACGACTGACTTGCTCGAATCCGACACCGATATCAAGTGCACCGTGAGAAAGTATGTGTACATAGCTCAAGTCCAGACTCAGAATATCCTCCGGTTCAGATGTAACGGTATTTCGAATATCAATTGCCGCTCCTCGATTCAATTCACCGAATCGTGCAAGAAGTCGCCACTGAGTATTCTCGGCATCAGCTAGCACAAGACCGGTGGCGATCAGTCGTGCGTCATTATCCGCCCCGTGACCGATCGCGCGGCCGCGATAACGGTAACCTGTTTGATAGATCGAGTGGTTATACGCGCAGTTGAAGATGCCACCCGATTCATAAAAGTTGCAACTGGTAATTGCCACTTCACCGAACCATCGATACGACCAATGCTCCCCCCACATACCGCTGCCATCAACGCCCAGTTGTCCAAGGTAGCGACTGGGGAAACCACCAGCTTCATCTTCTCCAATGAACTGGCCGTAGAAGGCCACGGGTAGTTCAGCAATAAGCGTCGACCAGCGAAAGTCAAGACCCGCCATTTGGTTGCCGGGTTCATTCTCGTCGTCAATACCTGCGTCACCAATATTGTCTCGTCCCGATAGCAGATCAAGGAAAGTGCCAGCATCACACGATCGACCGTCACCACACCACTGGGCTGCACGTGACAAACCGATCTCGAGAGAGCGCAACGGCCGAAAAGCCACTCGCATACCGAAGAACAGGGCATTAGGCACGTATCGATCACTTTCAAGTTGCCCCATCATCACGCTCAGATCCCACGGGCCAATCCATCTCAGCCAAGGCGATTGAAAGGCGTCCGTAAAATTTCGATCCACACTTATGGCCGGAATCGGGCGCGCATTGTTGGAAAGAATCAGGCTGCCGTCCCAACCCGGCCCCCACCAACGATCAAGCGTGTTGGCCGATATCAGGTAGTTGCCAATAGCAACGCCGAGGAAAGTGCCATCCATTCGCGTTTCGCCGCTACCGTAAGTTTGATCGACCGCCTGACCTTTGAGGGTTGCACTGAACCGGTCTCCAATCCATGAAACCCCAGCGCCAGCCTCCAGAAACTCACGCGGTGTATTTTCGAATGAACGAATCCGCTTCGGTTTATCTACCGCCCCGACTTCTGCCGAAAATTGCAATTCATGCGTGCGGGTTTCCCACGCCGCCCGCGAGCGAATTCTTGCCAGCGAAGCCGCCAAATCACTCGCCTCGAGCACGGCGGAGTCAGCCGCACTAATATCCGCCAGGATCGGACCCCAAGCCAATGGCCAACTAGTAACGGGCCCTGTAATGACCCCCCGATCAGCAAGTACCTGAATATCGTGCCGCAACAAGCTGTCGCCGGCCTGCATAACGGGGCCCGCTACGCCATTTCGCACACTGAACAGCACGATAGCTAACAGGCCGATCGCAATTTTAATGTTACTTTTCAATATATTACGACTTATCATGGTGCAGGACGACTATTCGTGCAATGCAGTACGAAAGAACGGTCGAAACCGACCATGGGGGCAGTGCGACATCGTAGTTGGCTACCCTGATGACCGCAAGACGATAGATGCAGCCGATCGCGTCTTACAATCCTATCGGCCCTACTCTTGCTCTTCAATGCGCGCTAGAAGTCGTGCTGTCGATTGATTTGTACCGCGATAGGGTTCGGAACCATTAACGGTGTCCGCCAAATTGCTTGCCAATCGCTTGCCAAGCTCAACACCGTATTGATCGAAAGAATTAATTCCCCAAACAACACTTTCAACGAAAACTTTGTGCTCGTATAGCGCAACTAGTTGCCCCAGTACTTCGGGGGTCAGTCTCGGGAACAATAAAGTGTTACTTGGGTGGTTGCCGGCATGCTCTTTGTGCCGCGCGATCCAAGTTGCTGCGCGGGCACGGCTGCCGGATACAATGAGCTCCTGTTTGATCGTTGATGCATCAACTCCATCCATCAGTGCTTCGCTCTGGGCTAGGCAATTGGCTATAGCGAGGTTCTGCTGACTCTGGTCGCCGCCCGAAGAAAATGTCGGCAAAAGGAAATCAACTGGAATGAGATGTGTGCCTTGATGCAACATCTGGTAGAACGAGTGTTGCGCGTTTGAACCGGACTCACCCCAGACAACCTGTCCGGTCGATACCTTTACCGGCTTACCATCCAGGCGAACGCTCTTGCCGTTACTCTCCATCTGCAGCTGCTGCAAATAAGCAGGAAAGCGATCTAGGCGATTGTCATAGGGCAATACTGCGTGCGACTCAGCCCCGTAGAAATTGTTGTACCAGACGGCAATCATTGCCATCTGTATGGGCATGTTCTCCTCAGGGGGCGCCTGACGAAAATGTAGATCCATGCGGCGGCCACCGGCAAGCAGCGCCCGGAAATTCTCCATACCAATAACCAACGCCAGCGACAGCCCCACTGCCGACCACAGCGAATAACGGCCGCCCACCCAGTCCCAGAAGCCGAAACGGAAATCTGGATTTATACCGAATGCGTCCATCGCTCCGTGATTGGTCGAGGCCGCTGCAAAGTGCGCTGATACCGCCTGCTCACCCAAGGTCGATTGAATCCATGCTCGCGCGGCATTGGCGTTGGTCATGGTTTCGAGCGTCGTAAATGTCTTCGAGCAAACGATGAACAGGGTGCGAGACGGGTCTAGCTCCTGCTTCAAATCGCTAAGCTGAGTGCCATCGACATTCGACACGCTGTGAAAGCGCATGCCGTCCTGCCAGTATTCACGCAATGCGCGTGAAGCCATTACCGGTCCCAGGTCGGAACCGCCGATACCGATATTGACGATATCGGTTAACCGTTCACCTGTGTCACCTCGGTGCCGCCCCCCAAGTACCGACTCAACAAACGCTTCCATTTCCGTCAACACGCGCCATACGTCGCGCACACCTGGAACTTCGAGTGCCACCTGGTCAGACATCTTGGATCGGAGCGCGACGTGCAGAACGGCACGTTCTTCCGTAACGTTCAGCTGTTCGCCATTAAACATCGATTCAATGGCTGTCGGTACACCCGCCTCTTTCGCCAGCGAGAACAGCAATTTCTGCGTGGTTGCCGTCAACAGGTTCTTTGAAAAATCCAAATATAGATCGCCGTCTTCTAGCGAGAATTTCTCAGCCCTGTTTCTATCGCAGGTAAATAATTGACGTATATCCGCGTGCCTCATCGAGGACTTATAGTGATCCTTTAGAAGTTGCCAAGCCGGTAAATCCAGCGGATAACGAGAGCTCAATATAGGTTGTGACACGTTATTTCATATCCACGTTGTAGTAATCCAGATACCACGCCACAAACCGACGTACACCTTCTGAAACCGGAGTTGCTGGTTTGTAGCCGACGTCTGTAGCAAGATCTGTCGCGTCCGCGTAGGTGTCAGGAACGTCGCCCGGCTGCAATGGAAGTAAATTCTTTTCTGCCTTGCGCCCGAGACAATCTTCGATGACTTCGATGTAGTGCATCAGTTCAACGGGCTGCTGATTACCAATATTATAGATTCGGTACGGTGCACTACTCGTCCCTGGATCCGGATCGGCTGCATTCCATTCTTCATTCGGCCCGGCGGTATGATCCATCGTTCGAACAACACCTTCGACAATATCATCGACGTAAGTGAAATCGCGGCGATGTTTGCCGTAGTTAAATACATCGATTGGCTCACCTGCAATTATCGCCCGAGTAAACAAGAACAAAGCCATGTCAGGCCGGCCGTATGGCCCGTAAACTGTAAAGAATCGCAGTCCAGTTGTCGGCAATCGGTACAAATTTGAGTACGTATGAGCCATCAACTCATTTGCTTTCTTCGTAGCGCCGTATAACGCCAGAGGATGGTCGACATTCTGGTGAATAGAAAATGGCATAGCCGTATTGGCGCCGTAGACTGAACTCGAAGAAGCATAAACCAGGTGTTGGACATCGTTGTGCCGACATCCTTCCAGAATGTGCAGCGTACCCACGATGTTACTCTCGATATACGAATGTGGATTCTCGATCGAATAACGTACGCCCGCCTGAGCTGCAAGGTGTACTACTTTGTCAAAGCGCTCATCACGAAACAATTCTTCAATGCCATCACGGTCGGCCAACTCCATTCGGACCATACGGAAGTTGTCGTGCTTATCCAGCATCCCGGCTCGCGACTCCTTCAATGACACATCGTAGTAGTTATTAAAATTATCCAGCCCGATGACTGTGTCACCTCGTTCCAACAACGTCTTCGATGTATGGAAGCCGATAAACCCGGCCGCGCCGGTCACAAGTATCTTCATGGTATTGCTCCGCGCGCCGAATTAGAGTCGGTCATCGCTTTCGGTCGCCGACAGTAAATACTTCACGTCGTAAATTACCGACGTTTCTTTACCAAATGCACGTACACCTGCCGCGCCCATTTCTTTAAACTGATTGTGTGCAACTGCGACAACGACAACATCGTATGCGCCGTGCCTAGGATGTTCTGTCATTTTCACGCCGTATTCAGCGTGTGCTTCACTTGAGTCTATCCAGGGATCGTGTACGTCAACCGCAGCACCATAGGATGAAAGCTCGCGCACAATATCTATTGCCTTGGTGTTTCTTACATCCGGGCAGTTTTCCTTGAACGCCAGCCCAAGCACTAGAATTCGGCTATCCAGTGGCTGTATACCCTTGGCGATCATGTTCTTTATGATTCGCGACGATACGTACAGTGCCATATTGTCATTGATACGACGCCCGGCCAAAATCATTTGCGGGTGGTAGCCAAGTTGTTGCGCCTTATAGGTGAGGTAATACGGATCAACACCTATACAGTGCCCACCTACTAAACCAGGTCGGAACGGCAGGAAGTTCCATTTCGTACCGGCTGCCAGCAATACTTCCTCGGTATCGATTTCCATCCGCTCAAAAATCATGGCCAACTCATTGACTAACGCAATATTCACATCACGTTGAGTGTTCTCGATTACCTTTGCAGCTTCGGCGACACGAATACTCGATGCCTTATAAGTACCGGCGGTGATAATCGATGCATAGACACTATCAATATAATCAGCTACCGCGGGAGTTGAGCCGGAAGTTACCTTCAAAATTGAGGGTAGGCGATGTTGCTTGTCACCAGGATTAATTCGTTCCGGGCTGTAACCTGCGAAGAAATCTTTATTGAGTTTCAATCCTGAATCACGTTCGAGGATAGGTACGCAAAACTCTTCTGTTGCGCCCGGAAACACGGTGGATTCGTAAACCACAATATCGTCAGGTGCCAAGACCTTACCTAATGTTTCGCTGGCAAGACGCAATGGCAACAGGAGTGGTCGATTGTCGTTGCTGACCGGTGTCGGCACAGTGACAATGTAGAAATTGCAGCTTTTCAGTGCTTCGATGTCGTCTGAGAAACTGAGGTGCGTAGCCGTCGCCAACTCATCTGAGTCAACTTCAAGCGTCGAATCTTTGCCCGATTTCAGCTCGGCAATGCGACCCGCTTTGACGTCAAAACCCAGAGTCGGGTACTTCCGTCCAAACTCAACCGCAAGCGGCAGGCCTACGTAACCAAGGCCGATGACGCCTATGCGGATCTTACTGATATCGAATGACATTTAGGGTGTCCGGAACGTGTTATTGGGCCGCCTTAAATAGCACGCCATGGCGTCAGGAACATGGATGCCGCGCACATTCCGGGACTTCCAGCGCTACTAGTGGCTACTTTCTGAAAAAAGGCTGCCCGCCGAAGCGGGCAGCCTGGTCTGTCTACAGATAAATCAGCGCCAGCATGCCAGCGGTGCTCATCGATATTGTGTACGGCAAAGCCTTGTAGACCATCCGGCCGTATGACAATCGAATTAGCGGTGCCAAAGCCGAGGTCAGCAGGAACAGGAACGCTGCCTGACCGTTCGGTGTTGCCACACTGGGGATATTGGTGCCGGTGTTAATCGCAATCGCCAGCGCGTCAAACTGCTCGCGACTGATAGCGCCGCTTTCATAGATGCCCGCCAACTCCGTGATGTACACGGTAGCCACGAAGACATTGTCGCTGATCATCGACAGCACACCGTTTGCGGCAAAGAACAACGCTTCCTGAGTCTTTCCTTCGTAAGTCATGACCCAGTTAATGATCGGCGAAAACAGCCCCTGATGATCGATAACCGCGACTATTGCAAAGAACACGACCAGCAGTGCAGTGAACGGCAGCGCTTCTTCAAACGCATGACCGATCCGATGCTCTTCTGTCACACCATTAAAGGCTGTCGCCAGAACGATAACCATCAGACCAACGATACCGGGTTCCGCCAGATGCAAGCCAAGCGCAATACACAGCAATAGCGCGACGACAGCCTGTACACCAATGGCCATTTTCTCTTCACGGGTGCGCTTCGCGCTCATTTCTTTGTCGTAGTCGCTCAGCACCTCGCGTACTCGGTCCGACAGCTTGGTTCCGTAGCCGAACGCTCCGGTCAGTTCCAGCAGGACGCACGTAGTCAGGCCAACGGCCAGAACCGGCATTGAGATATGCGCCATCATCAGGAAGAACGGCACGAATTCCCAGCCCATGATCTCACCGATCAGCAAATTCTGCGGTTCACCCACCAAGGTGGATACACCGCCCAGTGCTGTACCAACTGCACCGTGCATCATCAGGTCCCGCAGGAACGCCCGGAATTGTTCGAGATCAGCCCGGTGCAGGTCCCCAACATCGCTGTCGGTGCCCGCATCGTGACTGGTATCAAACGACTTGCCGGATGCCACCTTGTGGTAGACGCCGTAAAACCCGGCAGCCACGGTAATTATCACGGCCGTAACCGTCAACGCATCGAGAAACGCCGACAGCAATGCCGCCATGAACGAAAACATCAAGGACAGCAGAACTTTGGAGCGAACGCCCAACAATATCTTGGTGAACACGAACAACAGCATGTCACGCAAGAAGTAGATGCCGGCGACCATGAACATCAGCAACATGATTACCGTGAAGTTGAGTTCCGCTTCATGGAACACCATTTCTGGCGTCGCCAGACCGATTACTATGGCCTCAATCGCCAACAATCCGCCGGGCTGCAATGGGTAACACTTCAACGCCATGGCAAGCGTGAAAATAAACTGCAGGACGATAATCCAACCGGCAATGAACGGTCCGACCGTCAGTACCAGAATCGGGTTCAGGATCAAGAAGCCGATAATTGTCAGCTTGTACCAAACCGGTGATTGCCCAAGAAAATTCTTGCGGAACGCCTCCGCCATCGTATGTGTCATAGCCCTTCCAGGTATTTTGTCTTAAATGTTGCGGGCCTGAGCCCCCGATATGAAGCACTGCGCTGCCACCCCCCTGGTGGCGATTCGCGCCCGAGGATTCTAGCGGCTTTAGCGTTGCTTTGTCAGCGTCTGCGCGGACGGCCTAGTGAACTTTCGGCTCCAGTGAGCTCCACAGGCACTTTCCAGACTCCTTCATCCGCTCCAGCATAGCCTCGTGCTCGGCTATCTCGTCGATACTTGCGCACGTAACTACCAACTTGAGGCCCTCGTCTCGCTGAAATGAGCCAACGTCCGCTACAGAAGCGGTGTCATCCTCGTCTTCCTCTTCCTGGAACAACGCGGTTTGACCACCGGTCATGGCCAGGTACACCCGAGCCAGCAAATCAGCGTCAATCAATGCGCCGTGAACGTCGCGTCCCGACGCGTCCACTTCGTACCGTTTACATAGCGCGTCGAGACTGTTGCGTTGCCCCGGATGCATTTCCCTTGCCAGGGTCAGCGTGTCAAGTACGGTCGCATGCTGCTGGATAGCCGGTTGAGCGTGCCGCATCAGACGCAACTCGTGGTCGAGAAAACCGACGTCAAACGGTGCGTTGTGAATAACGAGCTCGCTACCGCGGATAAACTCGAGGAATTCGTCAACTACGTCGGTAAACCGCGGTTTGTCGGCCAGAAACGCCCGGCTGATGCCGTGGACGCGTTCCGCACCCTCGTCAATGTCCCGGTCAGGATTGAGAAAGCGGTGAAAATCCCGGCCGGTCAGTCGCCGGTTGACCATTTCCATGCACCCGATTTCGATAATCCTGTGGCCCTCAGCTGGCGTCAAGCCGGTTGTTTCGGTATCGAGAACAATCTGTCGCTTACTCATAGTTACCGGGGCTCCATAGTGACAGCCCGGCTCACTGGCCGAGCTCATCGATACCGCGATTCGCCAGTGCGTCCGCCGCTTCGTTGCCCTCGTTCCCCGCATGGCCTTTGACCCATTTCCAGGTCACGTCATGCTGCAACACGGCGGCATCCAGCGCCTGCCACAAATCCTGATTCTTAACCGGCTTTTTGCTTGCCGTTTTCCAGCCGCGTTTCTTCCAGTTCGGCATCCATTCGCGAATGCCGTCCATAACGTATTTCGAATCGGTGTGCAGCAATACCTGTCGTTTGCCGCGCAATGCGTTCAACGCCTCAATAGCAGCGGTCAGCTCCATGCGGTTGTTGGTGGTCTCTCGTTCACCACCATGCAAGGTCTTCCTGCGCCCGCCGCTGATCAGCAAAACACCCCAGCCACCAGGCCCAGGGTTCCCACGGCAAGCGCCATCGGTGTATATCTCAATTCGTTCGTCGGTCAATGTCTTTGGCTACTGTTAGCGCCGTAACGGCTCAGGTATCCCGGTCCGGCAGGTTACGTGTTGTCGGTTTTACCAGCCCGCCCACCACTTTCGGCTTGGCGCGCCATGGCATCCGCACGGTAGTCAGCGGTACTACCCGTTTCTGCGCGGAGAGCATATAGCACGCTGCCAGCTCCGGCCACCAGCGGCGCCCTCTCTGCTCCCAGAGCTGGGAGTCCAGCGTGCGGTTTCCCGGCAAGGGCCAGCGGAAAAAGTAACGGGTAACGCCGTGGATATGCAGGTCCAGCAATTTCAGCCAGTCACACAGTTGCCGGTCCGCAATCAGCGTGTCGATGGCCGGTGGCATGCCGGCGCTGGGAATGAGTCTCCGTAATCCCCATAGCCCGCCCGGTTTGAAGCCGAGAATGATCAAATGACCGTCAGCACGCAGCACCCGGTGTACCTCACGCAGTATGGCGTGAGGCCGACCACTGTATTCGAGGGTATGCGGCAAAATCACGGCGTCGACGGATTCGGTGCTGAGCGGCAAGCGGTGCAGCCGCCCAACAGCGCTGGGATCGGTTACCGCCAGGACGCTCGCGGGGTCTGAAACCACCATGGAACGCTGGGTTCGCGCGTAGCGCAGAAAGCCTGATCGCTCCCCCCACTGGCCGAGCTGCAGGCATTGCTCGCCAAAAACGCTGTCGAGCGCCCGCTCCATCAGCCGGGTTTCCTGCGCAAGCAGCGCCTGACCCAACGGCGTAGCCAACCAGCCGGCGATCTTGCGCTGTCGTTCAGGTGGGCATTCAGTCACAGGTTTTGCCTCCAACGGTAGAACTAAGGCCTGCCCTACGCGATGTGAATTACGTACTTGCATAGCGTAGCCCGGTCAGTAGGATAGCGCGATGCCTGACATAATGACGACGCTTAAACGCCATTGGCGAACCCTGGTTCTGGCCTGCCTCGCAGGTCCGATGGCGTTTGCGACCGACCTGACTATCGATGCCGATGAACTCGACCGCGAACGCCAGGTACCAGAGTTGCAGCTGGAGCTCGAAGGCTACCAGACAGCCGATGTAACGCCCGCTGCCGTTTGGAATGACCTGCTGGAGCATTTGCGGCAAAACTTCAGCATCCCGCCCGTCATGAATTCGCGGGTTGAGGCTGAACTCAACTGGTTCGTACGCCATCCCGAATACCTGGATCGCGTCTTCACCCGTGCGCAGCGCTATTTGCCGTACATTAGCCGCGAAATAGACAAGCGCGGCCTGCCTGCAGAACTTGCCTTGCTCCCGATCGTCGAAAGCGCCTACGACCCGTTTGCCTATTCGCACGGTCGCGCGTCCGGCCTGTGGCAGATAGTGCCCGGCACAGGTCGTCATTTCGGGATTCGCCAGAACTGGTGGTACGACGGTCGCCGCGATGTTGTCGACTCAACGGACGGCGCGCTGAAATACCTCGACCACCTGCATGGCCTCATGGATGGCGATTGGCTGCTCGCAGTGGCATCGTACAACACCGGCGAAGGCAACCTGCTGAAAGCCATCAAGCGCAATCGCGCGAAAGGCAAGCCTACCGATTTCTGGAATCTGAACGTGTCGCGGGAAACCAGCAGTTACGTGCCAAAACTCATGGCGCTGGTCGAGATCGTGCGCGACCCAGGCGCGTATGGGCTCACGCTACCGACGGTCGTCACAGATCAGCAGTTTGTGCCGGTCGACATTGGCGGACAACTTGATCTCGCGCTTGCGGCAGAGCTCGGCGGAATCGACCTCGATACGCTCTATTCCTGGAATGCCGGTTTCAATCGCTGGGCGACAGACCCGGCCGGTCCGCACCGGCTCCTGCTGCCAGTCGATGCCGCCGAGACATTTACCAACTCTCTGGCCGCCCTACCTGACGATGAACGTCTGCGCTGGCAACGTCATAAGATTGGCAATGGCGAAACACTCTCTGAGATTGCGGAGAAGTACCACACAACACTGGCATCAATTCGCGAAGCTAACAGTATTCGCGGCAATACCATTCGTGCCGGCCAGTACTTAATGATCCCGGTCGCCAGCAAGCCGCTTGGCACCTACAACCTCAGTGCCAGTGAACGCCGTGCTGCCAAACAGGAAAAGCCGCGCGCCGGAAATCGTGTCGAACACTTTGTGGCCTCAGGCGAAAGTTTCTGGTCGATCAGCCGCAAGTACGGCGTAGGGATGCGCAACCTTGCAAGCTGGAACGGCATGGCCCCGCGCGACACGTTGTCTATAGGTCAGAAGCTGGTCGTCTGGACGGACAAAGCCGCCGCGAGCGCGAACGTCGCCACCAGCAGCGTCTCCACCACGCGCAAACTGAACTACACTGTACGCAATGGCGATTCTCTCTATCTTATCGCCAACCGGTTCCGCATCACGGTTGCGGACCTGTTGCGCTGGAACAAGATCGACAAGAACAAGATTCTGCGTCCGGGCCAGCGACTGACGATGTACGTGGACGTCAGGTCACAGTCCAGTTAAAGAACGGCGGCACACCGGTCGTCTGACACGCATTGTGGCCGTCGCGCTGCGGCACTAGAATCACGACTTACTATTGCACTATCGGGGAATCAGTATGGGGTTCATGGCAGGTAAACGCGCTCTGATTGTAGGGCTCGCCAGCAAACGATCTATCGCCTGGGGTATTGCACAGGCATTTGCGCGCGAAGGCGCAGAACTGGCATTCACGTACCAGAACGAGAAGCTGAAGCCTCGCGTCGAAGACATGGCCAATGAACTCGGCTCGTCACTTGTCTATCCATTGGACGTGGCCCACGATTCAGAAATCGACGCGCTGATGGAAGCCATCAAGAAAGAGTGGGACGGCATCGAAGTGCTGGTTCACTCGGTTGGCTTTGCGCCCCGCGAGCAACTCGCCGGCACCTATATAGAGAGCGTGACCCGCGAAGGCTTCCAGATCGCTCATGACATCTCAAGCTACAGTCTGGCCGGCCTGGCCAAGGCTGCTCTGCCGCTGATGCAAAACCGCAATTCGGCCATTTTGACACTGTCTTACCTTGGCGCCGTTCGTGCCGTACCGAACTACAATGTCATGGGCCTTGCCAAAGCGAGTCTCGAAGCGAATGTCAGGTTCCTTGCAGCCGATCTTGGCCCGCGTGGCATACGCGTGAACGGCATTTCAGCAGGCCCAATCAAGACTCTGGCTGCCGCGGGTATCGCTGGTTTCCGGAAAATGCTGACGCATGTGGAACAGGTCTCGCCCATTCGCCGTAACGTAACGCCGGAAGATGTCGGCAATGCAGCCGCATTTCTTTGCTCTGATCTGGCGGCAGGCGTCGCCGGTGAAATCATGTACGTCGATGGCGGCTACAGCACAATCGGAATGCACCTCGACGAAGAGTAAGGCCACAGTCGCACGCTAGCGAATACGCAACAACTTTCGATACAGCACTTCGTATCGATCGGCCATCGCCACCGGGCTGAAGGCGTCCGCTTGATTCAGGTTTGCTACCCGCATCGACTCATACAGACTGTCGTCCTGCAATATTGTCAGGACGGCAGTCAGTAATTCCTCGGGCCGTTCCGGCTCTATCAACAAGCCATTGACCTTGTCGACCACAATGTCAGGAATGCCGCCGACTCGGCTTGCGACCAACGGCAGGCCGAAGCTCATGGCATCGAGCAGCGTGGAGCCCAAGCCCTCGTGCAACGAGGGGAACACGAACAGGTCAAACACCGACAGCCAGTCGTCAACATTGTCGACGAAGCCGGCGAACTCGAGGTTATTCAGTCCGGCAGCGGCTGCTTGAAACTTCGCCTCATCACGACCGTCGCCCACTAGTACGAAATGCAGTTCCGGGTGCTGCTGCTGCGCGAGCCGAGCCGCTTCGATGATCGTCCCCTGCCCTTTGTGGGAATGGTCCAAAGCCCCGACATGGCCGACCACGGTCTTGCCGGAAAACCGCGCTTTCAGAGAATCAGGCACGTGATGATTGCGGGTCAGGTTAGCGTGGGCATCTGCAACAACCGTGCACCGTTCTCCAGGGTAGTACATTTCAATTTGCTCGCAGATCGCTCGCGATACACCGACCAGAGCACTGGCTCGCCGATATACCCTGTCACGCAGCGGTGACGGCTTGAACGGGTTATCAACGCGTCTCGTCAATAGCCAGGGAATGCGAGGAAAGCGAGCAGCGAGCCAACAGGCATAGATCCCCCGAGCCTCGTGCGCGTGCAGCAGGTCACTGCCGCGCGCGGCCCAGGCGGCTGCCAGTGGCTGCGAGGCCGATTCAACTACGTCCAATCCGGGGACAGCAGCGCAACGGGCGGCAAGTTTTCCGCCGCGCCGGGCAACCAGCCGTTGGGAATAACCGCGTGCCGCGAACTCTTCAATGAGCAGCTGTGTTTGCCGCTCGCCACCGCGATAGTCGGCTGCAAGATTTACGTGGCAAAGCAACGAGTTCGTCGACAATGAGTTCGTCACTCGGGGTATTCGCCTGCTGTCATGCCACGACGATCAGTTATTCGCATCCAAAGCCAACTTGGTTTCCTCGCCGCTCATCCGCGCGACGATGACGGCACAACAGGAATCGCCGAAAATATTCAGGCTGGTTCGCATCATGTCGAGAATGCGATCGAATACAAGCAGTACGCCTACCGCTTCGAGCGGCAAACCGACAGCGCCAAGTATGATGGCAATGGCAACCAACGACGCGGACGGCACACCCGCGACACCGACGGACGTGAGCAACGCGATAATTACGATAGAAAACTGCACCGAGATAGTCAGGTCCAAGCCATAAGCCTGGGCCAGGAACATCGCGGCGGCACACTCGTACAGCGCAGTCCCGTTCATGTTGACAGTCGCGCCCAACGGCAGGACGAAGCTAGAAATTTTATTTGAGACGCCAGCGTTGTCTTCAACGCAGTTCATTGTGACAGGCAAGGTTGCCGACGATGACGCCGTAGAGAACGCCGTCAGCATTGCCGGCGCCATAGCAGGGAACATCCTGTAAGGCGAAACATTGCCGAGGTAGCGCAGGAATAGTGGCAATACAACGAGCGCGTGAACTGCCAGGGCAGCGACCACGGTCAGCGCAAATATCGCCAATGGGCCAACGCCTGAGAATCCGGCTTCCGCGACTACCTTGCCGACCAGACCGAAGACACCAATCGGCGCAAACTTCATTATCCACTCAGTCATGAGCATCATAATGTTGAACACGCCATCCCAGAACCTGTACATCGGTTCTGAGAGCGAATTGTCCATCTGCGTCATGAAATAGCCGAATAACAACGCGAAGAATATGATGCCGAGCATCTGACCTTGCGCGGCGGCCTGCACAACGTTCGGTGGCACCATATCCTTAAAAATTTGTGCTACGTCACCGGGACCGCGACTTTCAGCAGCGAGTGCAATCTGACCGCTATCTGCATCCAAGCCCAGCATATCGCCGACAGGCTGCCCGTCGATGTACCCAGGGCCGATCAGATTTACGAGTAGCAGCCCGACCAAGATAGCCGCGATTGTCGTCGCCAAATAGAACAGCAACGTCTTGCCACCTAGCGATCCCAGATTGCCGCCCGAACCTATGCCGGCGACACCGACCGTAATCGAAGAGAAAATCAGCGGCACGATGATCATCTTCAACGCATTGAGGAAGATGGTGCCTATGTAGTCGAGAACTGCGATGGCGCTAACGCCGAAGAACCCCGGGTTCTCAACACCGTGTGCCATCAGGTAATTGATCGTACCGCCGGCAATTCCGGCCAACACGATGGCAATCAGTATCTGCCAATGCAGTTCAAGCTTGGTCATACATTCTCCCCTGGTTGTCTGCATACGCTGTGCAGCCGAGCTTCGATGTCGACCCAAGTCAACGCAACATGCTGATCAGTTATTGACCAGCATGTTACACCACATACGTAACGCAGGAACTATTGCTAGAACATGCTTTGCTGGGCCAACGCCTCCAGATTACGTTCTACGTCAGCATTGCGCTCGAGCTCAAACACCACCGCCGTGTAGTCAGCTTGTCCTGCCTGTCCGGAGAGCGCTCGCTTGCCTTCGTCGCGCTGTGCCACCGGCATAGCTTCCGGTCGGCCCGGCGCAGTCCGCATCACGCTGAATACCGCCTCGTCCCCCGACGTGGTTTGAACAGTGCCAATACGCTGTTGCCCTGCTGGTGGCTTTTTCACTGCGAAGACCGCATCGCGGATGTTTGCATCCGTTTCAGAATCATCCCGGCGTATCACCGTCGTAGCTACGGCACTCGCCGCAACCGCTTCAGCTGCCGCGGTAAATGGTTGGCCATCACGCAGTGCCGCCTGCAGAGCTGACGCCTTTTCCGCCAGGATTGTGCGGGCGCGTTCGTTTCTGATGCTGGCGACAATCTGCTCGCGCACTTCGACCAATTGCTTGCGCTCTGCTTCATGATATTCGCTGACCTGAACCACTACCGAACGGTTCGCATCCAGCTCCACAATGTCGCTGACCTGTCGTTCGTTCAACACGCCATCGTCAAAAATCGTATCAATCGCTGCCTGGTTGTTGCCAAACGGCGCACCGCCGTTGCGGGTGTAACCCACGGCCTGCTGAACCTCGAGACCGACGGTACTGGCCAACGATTCAATACTATCGGCGTCAAACAGCGCATCTGCGATGTCACGCGATGCATCCCGCCACATCGCATCGACACGTCGCAGCCGCAACTCCTGCTCAAGTTCAGCGCGCACCTGTTCGAACGGCAACGGACCACCTGCCTGAATATCGTCGAGACGAACAACATGGAAACCAAAATCGCTTTGGACAGGCTCCGAGACTTCGCCTTCGCGCATCGCGAATACGGTATCAGCCAGCTCTTCCTGATACTGGGAATGCGGCAGCAAACCCAGATCACCACCACGCTCTGCTGTGCCGGAATCTGCGGAATATTGCCGCGCGAGATCGGCAAACGGTTCGCCTGCGCGAACCCGTGCGGCAATCGCCGTGGCTTGTTCCTTTGCAGCCGCCTCATCATCTCCAGACAAGATCAAAATGTGGCTGGCCTGCCGCTGCTCATCCTGCAGATAGCGATTACTTGCAGCTGCATACTCATCACGCAAGTCCTGCTCGCTAATATCGAGTGTCTGTTGCAACTCGTCACGGCGGAGCTCGATGTACTTTAGGTCGACCGTTTCTGACGACATGAAGTCGCCGGGTCGTTCATCATAGTAAGCCTGCACATCGCCATCGCTAATCTCAATGCTTTCGGCAATCGTATCAACATCAAAAGTAGCAATCGCCACTTCGCGTTGCTCACGGACAAGGTTCAGGTAACGACGGTATTCCGCCGGCGTTACGAATGCTGTTGCTGCGACACCTCGTTGCAACTGACCCTGCCGCAAACCAATGCGTTGACTCGCCTCGAACTGAACCGGCTCGAGGCCGCGTTCGGCAAGCCACGCGTAGTAGTTGTCTTTGGAAAACCGGCCGTCAACCCGAAATTCTGGCGCACTCTGGATAAACGTCGTAATTGTGTCGTCGCTGATGCGGAAACCGCTGTCACTCAGATACTGATCAACGACTTCATCCCAAATAAGGTTGTTCAACACGTTCTGTTTCAGAATTGAACGCAGCTGTTCGGGGAGCTGCCCGCCGAACTCGCCATAACTTGCCAGTTGTTGACGGTAGGCATCATCGAACTCGAACATAGAAATTTCTTCGCCATTGACCTTGGCTGCATAGCCCGCGCCAATGAAGTTGTAATTTATGCCGAAGAAAACGAATGGCACACATAGCAATGCAAGAATCGCGATGGCGAAGCCGCCGGTAAAACGGTCTCTGATATTTTGCAGCATAGTTTAAGGGTTCAGTTTGAGTAGGGATGGCCGGGCCCTGCAGAAGCGCTCCGGTAGAAGTCGGTCAATCGTGCCCACAAGCCAGTAAAATCAGGGCTCGGATGATACTTTACCGGTCCGATCAGGCCAAGCTTTACACGGAAATGCACCGCGAACGAGCATAAAAAAAAGGCCGTCCCTTGCGGGACGGCCTTTTCTTTCGTTGGCGGAGTGGACGGGACTCGAACCCGCGACCCCCGGCGTGACAGGCCGGTATTCTAACCAACTGAACTACCACTCCATAACTTGGTGGGTGCTGACGGGATCGAACCGCCGACCCTCGCCTTGTAAGGGCGATGCTCTACCAGCTGAGCTAAGCACCCGATAATCGCAGCGTCACTGCGATTTTAACTTCGTTGCTTTCAATCAGAAACGACACACCGTGCATGTGTTCTAACCGTCCGGCCCCGAAGCGCGCGCTAGTTTACGGCATCCTTCAGGGCTTTGCCAGCCTTGAAACCAGGAACTTTACTCGCCTTAATTTGGATCGTTTCGCCAGTACGTGGATTACGTCCCTGACGTGCTGCACGCGACTTAACAGCGAAGGTTCCGAATCCAACGAGGGATACGGTACCGCCATCCGCCAGTGTCTGGGTAACGCTATCGAGCACTGCGTCAACCGCTTTGGTTGCCTCGGACCGCGACAAATCCGCGCCACTGGCAACCGCCTCAATAAGTTCTCCCTTGTTCATGCATTCACCTTTGAAATTGATGTATGGAATTTATAATGCGGATCTTGAGGTTGGTAATTCCGCACCCCTGACTGTCATTCAAAAAAGCACACCAAGCGATGAATGACAATCTTTCCCTCTTTGCCGGCCAAGCTCACACAGAACTCAAATCCGACACACCAGACGCAGAACATTTGCTGGCGTAAACACGCGTAGCTTATACCAAGCGGCAAAAAGAGCGTCAACAAGTCATATCAACGACGATGTTGAAATCAATGCGGTCGAACGACGTCCTTGCTATCTGATTCGGCGTCGCTTTTTGACGACGATGTTTTCTTTTCGTTAGCCTTTGACTCAGGCACTGGCATGTGTTGCAGCGCATGCTCAAGCACCTGATCAATCCATTTCACCGGAACTATGCTCAGTTTCTCTTTGATGTTCTTCGGTATTTCGGCCAAATCCTTCTCGTTCTCATGAGGGATCAAGACCGTACTGATACCACCACGATGCGCGGCAAGCAGCTTCTCTTTCAGGCCACCAATCGGCAAGACTTCGCCTCGAAGGGTGATTTCGCCCGTCATAGCCACATCACTCTTGACTGCAATACCGGTCAGAGCTGAGACCAGCGCGGTGCACATACCAACGCCAGCGCTAGGTCCGTCCTTCGGAGTTGCGCCTTCTGGTACATGAACATGCACGTCATTTTTCTGGTGAAATTCACTATCCAGTCCTAGGACACCAGCGCGACTTCGAACTACTGTCATCGCCGCCTGAATTGACTCAGTCATCACGTCGCCAAGCTGGCCTGTATGATTCAACTTGCCCTTACCGGGAACAACGGCGGCTTCTATTGTCAACAATTCGCCACCAACCTCTGTCCAGGCCAGGCCGGTAACCTGCCCTACCTGATCGTTGTCTTCGGCCTTTCCGTAACGATAACGACGAACACCAAGGTACTTGTCGATGCCTTTCGGCAGAACGCGCACAGCCGACTTGCGTGGCTTTAGCAGCAGAGACTTAACGACCTTCCGGCAAATCTTGGAAATTTCACGCTCCAGATTTCGAACGCCGGATTCGCGCGTGTAATGCTGCACAATTTCGCGAACCGCTGACTCTGAAATGCTGAGCTCGTTTTCTTCAAGCCCGTTCTCGCGCATTTGCTTCGGCACCAGATAACGCTGCGCGATATTGAGCTTCTCGTCTTCGGTGTAACCCGGGATGCGAATTACTTCCATTCGATCGAGCAGCGGCGCAGGTATATTCAGACTGTTCGCCGTACATACAAACATGACATCGGACAAATCGAAGTCTACTTCGAGATAATGATCGTTGAACGTGGAGTTCTGTTCCGGATCGAGAACTTCCAGCAACGCGGAAGACGGATCGCCACGAAAATCCATTGCCATCTTGTCGATCTCGTCGAGCAGGAACAGCGGATTGCGAACACCGGTCTTGGACAGGTTCTGCACAATCTTGCCCGGCATTGAACCAATATAAGTCCGGCGGTGACCACGAATTTCCGCCTCATCGCGCACGCCGCCAAGAGACATTCGCACGAACTTGCGATTAGTCGCACGAGCAATACTTTGTCCGAGCGACGTTTTGCCTACACCCGGTGGGCCCACGAGACAAAGGATAGGTCCTTTAAGGCGCTTCACTCGCAGTTGAACCGCAAGGTATTCAAGAATTCTTTCTTTTACTTTCTCAAGACCGTAGTGATCTTCCTCGAGCACTTCTTCCGCCCGAGTCAGGTCACGCAATACTTTACTGCGTTTTTTCCACGGCGCTTTCACAAGCCAGTCAATATAATTTCGAACGACCGTTGCTTCCGCAGACATTGGCGACATCAACTTCAGCTTGTTCAACTCAGAAGTTGCTTTCTCCCTGGCTTCCTTCGGCATGCCGGCATTTTCGATCTTGCTCTCAAGGTCAGCGAGTTCATTTGGAACGTCGTCCATTTCCCCAAGTTCTTTCTGAATGGCCTTCATCTGCTCATTCAGGTAGTACTCGCGCTGACTTTTCTCCATTTGCTGCTTAACGCGGCCACGAATACGCTTTTCGATCTGCAAGACATCAATCTCGCCTTCGATAATGCCGAGGATTTGCTCAAGACGAACTTTGATATCGCAAATCTCGAGAATCCGTTGTTTCTCAGAAAGCTTCAACGCCATGTGCGCAGCAACTGTGTCAGCTAACCGACCCGGCTCATCAATCCCGCTCAACGAGGTCAGAATTTCAGGCGGCACCTTCTTATTGAGTTTTACGTATTGCTCGAACTGGGCAATGATCGAACGCACCAAGACATCTATTTCTCGCGCATCGTGGTCGCTGTCTTCCGGCAATGCTTCAATATTCGCCGCAAAGTGATCCGTCACTTCAACGTCCATGATTCTTGCGCGGTCACCACCTTCGACCAGCACTTTGACGGTGCCATCGGGCAGCTTCAGCAACTGAAGGATGCTGGCCAAGGTCCCAATGTCGTAGAGGTCGCCTGGCTTGGGATCGTCTTTGTCTGCCTTGCGCTGCGCGATGAGCAGAATCTTCTTGCCGGCATTCATGGCGCGGTCCAGCGCTACGATCGACTTGTCCCGTCCCACGAACAGCGGGATCACCATGTGCGGATAAACCACCACATCGCGCAATGGCAGCACCGGAATTCGCCCCGTTGTCTCTTGTTCAATCAAGGAGTTGTCACTATCTTCCGGTTTGATTTCGTCGGTCACAAAGACTGCCCTCGTTAGTTATTGCCAAGCTGCCGCTGTCTGCAAGTCAGACTATAGTACGGCACGGCCTGCGCTGCCTGCTGACGTAGGGACATAAGTCCGAATCCGGCAATATCAACAGGGTTAAAGTTCAGAATAGGTATCGGCACGCCGAGCGCCGGCTTGAGAGCCGGATTCGGGCAACTGCTTGCCTCACGCTCGACCAGCAATCCGGCAGAGAAAACTCCGGCACAGCTTGCCGATCGAAACTAGCGATCAGAACCGGTCGGTCGCGGCTGTTGCTCTATATTCACCGTCGACGGCTCGTCAGACTCGTAAATAATGTACGGCTTTGTCTCGCCCGCCACGACCGCTTCGTCCAGGACAACCTTCTTGGCCGACGTGGATGACGGCAAATCGTACATCGTATCCAACAGCACGCTCTCGAGAATAGTTCTCAGGCCGCGTGCCCCGGTTTTGCGTTTCATGGCTCGTTTTGCAACAGCCCGCAACGCGTCATCCCGGAACTCAAGTTCCACGCCTTCCATATCGAATAATTTCTTGTACTGTTTGGTAAGAGCATTGCGCGGTTCCAGCAGAATGCTGATCAATGCTTCCTCATCCAGTTCTTCCAGCGTTGCAACGACCGGCAGGCGACCGACGAATTCGGGAATCAACCCGAAACGAATCAGATCCTCTGGCTCAACCTCGTGCAACAGCTCGCCGATACTTGGCTCGTCTTCGCTGGTCTTGACCTCAGCAACGAAGCCAATGCCACTCTTCGACGAACGGTTCAGAATAATTTTTTCGAGCCCGGCGAAGGCGCCGCCACATATGAACAATATATTGCTGGTATCAACCTGCAGGAATTCCTGCTGGGGATGCTTGCGACCACCCTGCGGGGGTACGGACGCAATCGTGCCTTCGATGAGTTTCAGCAGTGCTTGCTGAACGCCCTCACCCGATACATCACGGGTAATGGAGGGGTTATCGGACTTGCGTGACACCTTGTCTATTTCGTCGATGTAGACGATGCCGGTTTGCGCCTTCTCAACATCATAGTCGCACTTTTGCAGCAACTTCTGAATGATGTTTTCGACGTCTTCACCGACATAGCCGGCTTCGGTCAACGTAGTTGCATCCGCGATCGTAAACGGCACGTTCAACAAGCGTGCAAGCGTCTCGGCCAGAAGCGTCTTGCCACAGCCGGTGGGTCCGATCAGGAGAATATTGCTCTTCGCGAGTTCGACGTCGTCCTTACCACGCTCTCCCGCCCGGTCTTCAAGGCGCTTGTAGTGGTTGTAGACAGCCACGGACAGCACTTTCTTGGCGCGCTGTTGCCCGATGACATACTCGTCAAGCACTTCCTTGATTTCATGTGGTTTTGGCAGGCTGTCGCGATTGCTGTCAGTGGCATCTTCGAGCTCCTCGCGAATGATGTCATTGCACAGCTCGACGCACTCGTCGCAGATAAATACAGAAGGCCCGGCGATGAGCTTGCGGACTTCGTGCTGGCTTTTGCCGCAAAAAGAACAGTAGAGGAGCTTGCCATCCTCGTTCTTGCCGCGGGTCTCGTCACTCATTATTAGCTTGCCTCTGTATCCAAAAATCAGTCTGTTACGACTGTTGTGTATATAACACGCGCTTCCTGAGCGTGCAAAGCGCCATGTCTCATTCGCTTAAGTAGAGCTGCAAGCGACTGAGATTCCTAATCTTTTCCTGCCACGGGTGTGCCGATTTCGGTGCGCGACGCAAGCACTGTATCAATGATGCCGTATTGCTTCGCGACCTCACCGCTCATGAAGTGGTCACGATCAGTGTCTTTTTCAATCTGATCAACGGACTTGCCGGTATGGCGAGCCATGATCTCATTAAGTCGGCGCTTCAGCTCCAGCACTTCTTTCGCATGAATGTCGATATCGGTGGCTTGACCGGAAAAACCGGCACTCGGCTGGTGAACCATGATGCGTGAGTGAGGCAATGCAAAACGCTTCTTGTTAGTTCCACCCGCAAGCAGTAACGCGCCCATGCTGGCCGCTTGCCCGACGCAGATTGTGCTGACATCACAGTTGATGAACTGCATCGTGTCGTAAATCGACAAGCCTGCCGTCACTGAGCCACCCGGAGAGTTGATATAAAGATGAATATCCTTGTCCGGGTTTTCCGACTCGAGGTACAGCAACTGCGCGACGACCAGATTGGCCATGTAGTCTTCTACCGGGCCAACGATGAACACCAGACGCTCTTTAAGGAGCCGGGAGTAAATGTCGTAGGCACGTTCGCCACGCGCCGTTTGTTCGACAACCATTGGCACAAGATTCAATGCTGTAGCGCTCATTAAGTAAGTCCTGTTCAGAAGTCCAGTGTTTTGACTGGCTTAGTCATTCATGTATTTCGAGAATGTGACTTTCTTTTCTTTCTCGGTTCCGCCCTTGACCAGCTGCTCTACGGCCTGCTCTTCAAGCACCAATGGCTCAAGTTGCTGCATGAGTTGGGGGTTGCTCAGGTAATTTGCAACCATCTCACTGGGATTCTCGTAGCTGGCGCAAATTTCTTCGATCCGTGACCGAACCCTGCTCGCGTCCACCGAGAGCTTCTGGTCCTGCAGATACTGACGCAGCAACAATCCGAGCCGTACACGGCGTTCCGCCGCAACCGTGAAATTCTCACGTGGTGCCAGAGAATGATCCTCAACGCCCATTCGGCGCATCGCCTCGTGCTGCATCGAATGAGCCTCCTGATCAACCAGCGCTTTCGGCACGTCAATCGGGTTTGCTTCAAGAAGTGCGTCCATAACCTGTTCTTTGACGTCATTGCGAACCTTGTCATCCGCTTCACGGCGCATGTTCTGCATTACGTCTTGCTTCAGGCGCTCCAGACCGCCCTCTTCGACGCCGTACATTTCCGCGAGACTGTCATCGAGAGGCGGTAATTCCTGCTCCTGCACCCGATGAACCTTGAGGGCAAAGTCCACTTTCTTGCCTTGCAATTCCTCGGCTTGATAGTCCTTCGGAAACTTAACCTGAATCGTCTTCTCGTCGCCCGCTTTGACGCCGGTCAAGCCTTTTTCGAAATCCGGCAGCATCTGACCCTTGCCGAGTTCCACAGGCACCTCGTCGCCTTTGCCGCCAGCAATCGATTCACCGTCGATGGTGCCATCGAAATCGACGATAACCCGATCGCCTTCGGCAGCCGCTCGCTCTACGGTTGCCCAGGTCGCCCGCTGTTTGCGCAGGTTCTCGAGCATTTCGTCACAATCCGCATCCCCGATATCTACGACCGGGCGTTCAATTTTAATCTTATCGAGACCCGTCAGAGTGACCTCCGGCAAGACTTCGAACGTTGCCACGTAAGCAAAGTTTTCGCCGTCGCCGCTCGATACGGGCTCGATCTGTGGCCCCCCGGCTGGCGACAGGTTTTCCTGCTGCACCGCGTCGCTGTAGCTCTTCTGCATCAGATCTGACAGGACTTCCTGGCGAACCTGCGCACCGTAGTTCTTGCGAACCACTTTCGCGGGAATTTTGCCGGGACGGAAACCTTTGATCTTCGCGGTACGAGCAACGCGCTGAAGTCGCGAATCGACCTCTTTTTCAATGCGCTCGGCAGGCAACTCAACGCGCATGCGCCGTTCCAGTGTTCCCGTCGATTCCACAGTGACTATCATCTTGCTTACCTTTTCTGTCAGCGTGCCGCCCCAGCGGGGCCACACAGGCTCGTCAACGAAAACCATCTCCAATACGCGCCTCAGCGGCCTTCGACCCGAAGCGCATTGAGATAGTTTCTACTTAATTTTCAATGAATTAATTACTTTCCAGAGGGTGTTGGTGCGAAAGGAGAGACTCGAACTCTCACGGGTTACCCCACTGGATCCTAAATCCAGCGCGTCTACCAATTCCGCCACTTTCGCTTTTCTGGCCCGTGGCGCTCACGCCTCACATCCAGCCGGCGAGTATAACGGATGATCCGTTGCTCGTGGGCACCAATCG
The DNA here is from genome assembly GCF_055809415.1 of Woeseia sp. D3-10. Taxonomy (NCBI): domain Bacteria; kingdom Pseudomonadati; phylum Pseudomonadota; class Gammaproteobacteria; order Woeseiales; family Woeseiaceae; genus Woeseia; species Woeseia sp. D3-10. The sequence continues at coordinate 440,849 of NZ_JBVVTW010000007.1, forward strand.
AGCGGTTAATTAAGGCCTGACCCGGCTCTGCTTATGACTTGTATGACTCTCTGGCTGAGTGCGGGCCCATTGTAATGAGCCTGCTCGCGCAATCAAGAATCACTGGCAGGACTTGTCGGATTGGTGGGCCCTCGGGGGCTCGAACCCCGGACCAAGAGATTAAGAGTCTCCTGCTCTACCAACTGAGCTAAAGGCCCAATCCGTTGACAACTATGTCGCTCGCGCGCCGAATTGCGCGGTTTCCTTGCATCGCGGTCCGGAAAACTCGGCTTGCGCCCGTGGTTTTCACGATCGCGTCGCCCTCTGCCGCCCTGCGACAGCTGAGCTGTGCAATCGGTTTGGCGAAATGGGGTGGACGATGGGACTCGAACCCACGACGACCGGGATCACAACCCGGGGCTCTACCAACTGAGCTACGCCCACCACTGTTTCACGACTGACGCTGACCCGCCGCGGCAGCCTGTGCCCGTAATAATACTGGCGCGCCCGGCAGGACTCGAACCTGCAACCCTCGGCTTAGAAGGCCGATGCTCTATCCGGTTGAGCTACGGGCGCGGAGTTCCTCGGACGTACCAGCGGACGAATGGTCGGGGCAGAGAGATTCGAACTCCCGACCCTCTGCTCCCAAAGCAGATGCGCTACCAGGCTGCGCCATGCCCCGACATTCTCCGTTCCGACAGGGCCGGCCACTGTGGCCTGTCCCGACGGGGGGCAGATAATACGACCGCCTCCCGAGGAGGTCAATCAACGCGGGCAAGCAATTGCACGCGCGTCGCTTCTTAAGGCGGCCTCGCTTTGGTATCGTCGCGAACCTGCACTACTAACGGAAGCCGCGTCATGAAATCCAGCCTGCTCATTCTGCTAATGGCCGTATCCCTGTTTGCGCAGGCGGACAACACGGTACCCGCGCACCCACAGGTAATGCTCGAAACCACTGAAGGCAACATTTTGCTTGAACTCGACGGACGTCGTGCGCCGCTGACCGTTACCCAGGTCTTGAAGCTGGTTGAGGACGGTTACTACGACGGAACCATATTTCATCGCGTAATTCCTGACTTCATGATTCAGGGCGGTGGCTACAACCGGGACCTGAAAGCGCGCGAACCAGAGGGCGGAATTCCGAATGAATCAGGCAATGGTTTGCCACACCTGCGCGGTACGGTAGCAATGGCGCGCGAAGAAGCACCGCATACGGCCGTTGCGCAGTTCTTTATTAACGTCGCCGACAACAAGAGTCTGAACCCGCAGTCCAATCGCTGGGGCTACGCCGTGTTTGGCTACGTTATTGACGGCATGGACGTCGTCGACAAAATCTCGGAAATGCCTACGTCTCCGGCAGGCCCCTTCGAACAGGACGTTCCGGTGTCCCCGGTCATCATTACCAAAGCCTATCGACCCTAGCCGCAACCGGGACGCTGCCTGTGACTACCTTGTTTGTATCCGATCTTCATATCGATGCTGCCAGACCGGCAATCTCCGCTCAGTTCCAGCGATTTCTTGAAGGCGAAGCGCGCACAGCGGACGCCCTTTACATCCTCGGCGATTTATTTGAATCGTGGGTTGGCGATGACGATCCGAATCCGCACTACGCGCAAACCAAACTGCAATTGCGCGCATTGGTCGATGATGGCATTCCTGTGTACTTCATGCACGGCAACCGGGATTTCATGATCGGTGAGCGGTTCGCTGACGAAACTGGTTTGATCCTGCTCACTGATCCACTGGTAAAGACAATACACGGCAAAAACGTACTGCTAAGCCACGGTGATGCCTATTGCACCGACGACCACCAATACCAGGCAGTGCGCCGAATGACCCGCGATCCGGCATGGCAGGCAATGATGCTGGAAAAATCACTCACCGAGCGCCTCGCGTTTGCCGCGCAAGCTCGCGTCGACAGCAGTATGCATAGCGGTGGTCTGGATGAAAAAATCTCCGACGTGAACCCGCAGGCCATCAAGGAAGTCATGCAGCAACACAAGATTCAGCTCATGTTGCACGGCCATACTCACCGTCCCGCCCTGCACGCAATACACCTAGACGAACAAGCCGCCACACGAATAGTGCTCGGAGATTGGTACGAACAAGGCAGTGTTGTTCGCTGGGATGCAGACGGCCCTGTGCTCAGTGCAATTCCTAGAAACGACTAATCTTCAGTCGCCGGCACACCACTGTGAAAGCGGAACAACGTATCCGGCTCAATGACAATCTGACTCTCCACTGCACGCAGCTCGTCAATCCTGGACAATAATTCGGCTTCCGCGACGTCGCATTCTTCGCGAGCGAAGCCGATGTACTGTTCGAAATGCCGCGCCTCGGAAGCCAGTAACCCGCGGTAAAAGCGCGCAATATCTTCCGGCAAACGCGGTATCAGCGCGGCAAACCGTTCGCACGATCGTGCCTCGATAAAAGCCCCGACGATCAGTGTATCCAGCAGACGAGCGGGTTCCTCACGGCGTACGCATTCATGCAACCTGCTTGCGTAACGTGATGCTGACAGGCGTGCGTACACAATTTTTCTGGCAGCCAGCAGTTGCCGCACTTGTTCGAAATGCCGCAACTCTTCTCGTGCCAGTCGTGACATACGCCAGACCAGCTGATCGCGTTCCGGGTAGCGGTACACAATGCCGAGCGCGCTCGAAGCGGCTTTTAGTTCGCAATTGGCGTGGTCCAGTAACAGTTCGGGCAGTCGCTCACTCGCCTCGTCCAGCCAGGCCTCCGGAGTTGCTACTTGCAGAAAGCGGCTGATTTGATCCGGCACCAATGTATCTACAGCCATTCGGCAACCTCCGCCGCACTTTGTAAACGATCGCCCGGCTTTTTGGCGAGCATCATATTGAGGACTGACTGGAACTCAGCCAGCCGCGGTGGCAACAAAGGGATAGGCGCTTCGCTGTGCTTGAAAATAATGCCCATTGCATTGCCTGCGCGAAACGGTTTTTGACCGGTCAACATTTCGTAGAAAATCACGCCAAGGCTGTAAATGTCGCTGCGGTGATCAACCGCATTGCCACGCCCTTGTTCGGGGCTCATGTAATAAGGCGTGCCAAATATTTCACCGCTGTCAGTTATTTCCTGTTGCAGGCGCATGTGCTTGGCAAGCCCGAAGTCAATCAACGCAAGACTGCCGTCTGAGCGCAACATGATGTTACCCGGCTTCAGGTCCCGGTGAAGAATACCGACTTTGTGTATCTGCTCGAGAGCGCTGGCAATTTGGCGGGCGTAGTCGACAGCTTCGGGGATCGTGACGCCTTCTTCGATCCTCGCCTTGAGGTCGCCGCCAGAAACGTACTCCATCGCTATATGCGCATGATCATCACTCACACCAAGGTCGAAAATGCGCACGATGTTTGGATGCTGAATATCAGCTATCAGTTCGTACTCCTGCAAGAAGCGGTCGAACGCGCCAAGGCCCTCTTCACCGTCTGGATCATGGCGCAATACTTTCAGAACAACATCCTGTTGCGAGCTCTCTTTTCTGGCCAGATAAACGCCGGAATGAGCGCCAGATGCCAAACGACGTTGCAGCTGATAGCCTTTGATCAAAGGATTGATGCCGGTGCGCAGGTCACCGACAAACAGCGCCGAAGTCGACGACGATCGCTGGCGCGAACGCAGCAAATCGCTAATGGCGACTATGAAAGCATCGTGCCGGAGATTGCTTCGTTCAATGACAGCGTCGGCACCAGCTGCCAACGCAGCGGTTCGGCCGCCGGAACCAGTTTTGGTCAGGTAAAGCACTGGCGGGAAATTCCGAATCGCCTTGAACTGTCGAAGCAAATCAACACCATCGCAATCACCTTGTTGATCACCAACGATAACAAGGTCGTTACCGGCCCCGGAAAAAGTGGCCGGCAAGTGGCCGCTGGCAACCGGATCAAACTCGGAGATGATCGCTGCGGGCAAGTGTGTGCTGACGTGATGCATCAACAGCGTCCGAAACTCTGCGTGACAGTCGATGATCATGATTCGAGTGTTCATGCCGGCCGATTATCCACAAATATGATCCGTCGCAGACAGTCCTCCACTGTTCGGCCACTTGCGTCGCAAGGCACGCCCGACCAAGCGGAAAACGGTTGGCTTACATCCCGACAGCGGAGTCGGTAGTACCAGACGTCGAGACAGCGTCGCCCGACTCGAGACCCGCACTGTCGGCGCCAACCATCAGTGCCGCGGCGGCATGGGACTTTGCGGTATCGCTGCGTTGCGCTTCCAAAGCCCTGAGGTATTCCGGGCTAACGTCACCAGTTACGTACTCTCCGGAGAAACACGAGGTATCGAACTCAGTGATCTCCGAGTTGTCGTGACGTACAGAACGAATTAGTCCATCCAGGTTCTGGTATATCAATCGATCTGCGCCGATGAGATCACAGATTTCCTGATCGCTGCGACCGTTCGCGATCAGCTCGCTTGCCGCAGGCATATCAATGCCATAGACATTCGGATAGCGCACTGGTGGCGCGGCGGATGCAAAATACACTCGTCGCGCACCGGCATCTCGCGCCATACGAATTATTTGTCCCGACGTTGTGCCGCGGACGATTGAATCATCGACCAGCAAAACGTTCTTGCCGCGGAATTCCAGGTCGATCGCGTTCAGCTTCCGTCGCACAGACTGAGTCCGCTCAGCTTGCCCCGGCATAATGAAGGTCCGGCCCACGTAGCGGTTCTTGATAAAACCTTCGCGGTACTTTGCTCCCAGGTGATGGGCGACCTGCACGGCGGCGGTGCGGCTCGTATCGGGTATAGGTATTACTACATCAATGTCGTGATCCGGCCATTCACGGACGATCTGACCTGCAAGCTGCTCGCCCATGCGTAAACGGGCCTTGTACACTGAAAGTTCGTCAATAATGGAATCTGGCCGGGCAAAATACACAAACTCGAAAATGCACGGTGTGTGATGCACCTCACCAGCGTACTCGCGACTGTGCAGAATCCCGCCTTCTTCAATATAGACCGCCTCGCCCGGGCGCACATCGCGCACTCGTTCGAACGACAAAATATCGAAGGCCACACTTTCTGAGGCGACCATGTACTCGGTGCCACTGTCGGTTTCGCGCTTGCCTATGACCAGTGGTCGAATGCCATTCGGATCGCGAAACGCCACGATACCGTGACCGATGATCATAGCCACGACCGCATAGCCGCCCGAGCAACGCTCGTGCACAGCGGCGACAGCGTCGAATATCTGATCTGGCGAGGCACGCCCGGTGGTTCGCCCTTGCAACTCGTGAGCAAACACGTTCAGCAAGACTTCGGAATCCGAGCCGGTATTGAGATGCCGCCGATCTTCCCGGGTTAACAAGTCGGCAAGTTCTTTGTAGTTCGTCAAGTTGCCATTGTGAGCAAGGCAGATGCCATACGGCGAATTGACGTAAAACGGCTGCGCTTCCGCTGTCTGTGCACCACCCGCCGTCGGGTAACGTACGTGCCCCATGCCGACGTTGCCGGTCAAGTGCAACATGTGCCGCTGGTGAAAGACATCCCTGACCAGACCATTGCTCTTGCGTACCCGCAAGCCATCGGGCCCCGAGGTTGCAATACCAGCAGCGTCCTGACCCCGATGCTGCAAGACTGTCAGTGCATCATAGATACTTTGATTAACCGGCCGAGCAGCGACCATTCCTACAATTCCGCACATAGCCGTTACTCAGGCCTCTCTCTGGTCAGTGTTTGTGACATTTCAATGGGCAACGACTCCGGCAAGCCGGGTGGTTGTTGTAGTAACTCCATGCCTTTCGGCGCCATCACCCGCAGCCAGTCCGAAACCTGGCTTGCATAGGGAATAAATCGCGATTCGTGCCACCAGTTATCCTGATCGAAACTGGCGTATTGCCCACCAATTACGAACACAGCGACCAGCACTACGCCCCGGCAGAAGCCAAAACCCATGCCCAGCATCCGGTCCATGCCGCTCAGTACGGATAGTCGCACGAGCTTTGCGACACCCCAACCAACCAGGCCACCGATCACCAATACAACAATGAAAATAAGTGCTCGTCCGAACCAGAGTTGCATCGCACTGGAACTCAGCCAGTCTGCGCTTAGGGTCCCCGCGTGTGGGCCGATATTGAATGCTGCCCACACAGCGACCAGCAGTGACGCAACGGATATGGCTTCCTTGACGAATCCACGCGTAAATCCAACGAGGATCGAAATGACAACGGCGACGGCGATAACTATGTCGGCTACAGGCATCAGGTATGAGCGCTTTGGGCGTGGAGTGACGCGGTCAGGGGCGAACTGGCGACGATTCTAGCAGAACGGTCCCAGCGTGGGACGTTCGATTTCCGCGCATCACGGATGGGGCACGACCTGACCTTTCTGGCCTTCACCTGCCAGCCGTTTGGCAACTGCTTCTGCGCTCTCGCGGTCTTTTTGCGGGCCAATCCGTACCCGGTGCAACTGCGTACCCGAGCTGCTGAGCTGACTTAAAAAAGCGGCGTACCCCTGGCTGCGCAGCGATGCTGCCAGCCGCTCTGCATTGGCCTTATTAGAAAAACTGCCCAGTTGCACAGCCCACATTCCGGTACTGGATTGAACTGCAGGCGCCGGCGTACTGGGGCGCGTCTCGACAACAGGCTCCGGACGTTCTTCCGACTCTGGCTCTGGTTCGGCGACGACGGCGGCTGCCGGCTCCTGGCGTGGCGGCGGCTCAGCCGCTGGTTGCGAATCGGTAACCGGCGATGGCTCGGTAGTCGGCGGCGCCGCAACAACGACTTCCGGCGTGTTGGAGACTGCGCCGGGTACCGGCTCACTGCGATCACGCTCCAGCACGATAGTCTGGCGCTTGCGCTCCTGACCGCTTGTGCCATTTTGACCTGGCAGCAGAACAGTTTCACTAACGACCTCAGCATCGTCGACCGGACCGTCCAGAAACACAGGGACTACCAGCACGATAAAAACCACCAGAACGATGGCGCCGATTACGCGTTCTTTCAGTGCTCGATCCATTAATTCGTCAACATTTCTCTGTTTGCGTTGGTCGCGAGTATAGCCCAGCGTCAAGCAGTGGGCACGAGCGCCGCGGTCGCCGGCCCCACGGTAAAGAATGAACCGGTCACTACCACCAGGTCGTTGTCACCCGCGATGTGTTCGGCAATGCCAAGTCCCTCAGCAACAGTCGTGGCAATTCGACACGGCTTGTTAACGAATTCGGCGATTCGGGCCGCCAGCATTGGCGCTGGCAATGCCCGCGGGTTCTCTGGCGTCACGGCAATCCAGGCATCGGCCAACGCCGCAACCGGCTGCACAATGCCCGCCAGATCTTTATCGGCAAGTACCCCCATTACAAATATTAGGCGCCGATCAGGGTAGTCATCGCGCAATGTTGCTGCCAGTACTTCCGCTGCAGCTGGGTTGTGAGCAACATCAAGCAGCCAATGGCGGCTACTGTCGATACGTTGCATACGCCCTTGCAACCGCAAGCGGCCAAACGCCCGATCAATCGTTGCGGTATCACTGGCGCCTTCCATAAGAGTAAAGAGTGTCAGTGCACCAGCCGCATTATCGATCTGGAACCGGCCATGCAGTCCGGGCTTGCGCAGTCCCATGAATTTGAACTCTGCGCCGAAATAATTCCAGTAGCCCCCCTCCACTGTCACTTCGTAGTCACGACCGGCAACGTGCAGCCGGGCGGCCATTTCTGCAGCGATGCGAGTAATTGCCGTCGGCGGTTGCAGCGCGGCATACACAACCGGAATACCACTACGCATTACGCCTGCCTTTTCACGAGCAATTGATTCTGTATCCGGCCCCAGCCAATCACAATGATCAAGAGATATATTGGTGATGACGGCAGCGTCTGGATCCAGTGCGTTCACGGCATCAAGGCGCCCGCCGAGGCCGATCTCCAATACCCAGACTTCAGCGCGGCGCGCCGCAAACGCGACGAAAGCCGCCAACGTACCGAACTCGAAATACGTCAATGGAGTGCCGTCACGCACCGCTTCAACGCGACGCAAGCTGGCCACTATTTCAGCGTCGTCAAGCTCCTGACCCTGAACCCGCATCCGTTCGTTATAGCGCGAAACGTGCGGTGAGGTATAACACGCGACGGAATCACGACGCTCAAGGTAGAGAGCTTCAAGCATCGCAACCGTCGAGCCTTTGCCGTTGGTGCCGGCAACGTGCAGAACACGCTTAGGCCGAGGCAATTGGAGGCGCTGCAATACCGTTTGGACGCGTTCCAGCCCCAGCTCAATCTCGTGGGCTGACAATGTCTCCAGCCAGCGTAACCATACGGCCAGAGAGTCGGTGTCGGGAGCAGAGTTTTGTGTATTCGGCATGCCGCGATTTCAACTGGGGATACGGGTCGGCGCGAACGACCGCCTGACGGCAAACAGGTAATTCAGGTGACGGGGCTCGGTCGGTTCTGCAATTTAGCGAGCAGATCAGCGATCTCAACGCGCATGACGCGACGATCCATGATCATATCGAGCGCACCATGATCGAGAAGGAATTCACTGCGCTGGAACCCCTCGGGTAACGTTTGCCGTACCGTTTGCTCTATCACCCGCGCACCGGCGAAGCCAATTAACGCTTTAGGCTCCGCAATATTTATATCACCAAGCATCGCCAGGCTCGCTGACACACCACCGGTCGTTGGGTCCGTCAAGACGGAAATAAACGGAACGCCCTTTTCCCCTAACATCGTCAATGCGGCGGAAGTCTTGGCCATTTGCAGCAAAGAAAACAGCGCTTCCTGCATACGCGCACCGCCACTGGCCGAGAAGCAGATTAACGGTGCATTGCTGTCCATCGCGACCCTTGCTGCACGACTAAACCGCTCACCAACAACCGAGCCCATGGAGCCGCCCATGAAACTGAACTCGAAGGCGCAAGCAACAACAGGTTGACTAAAAAGGGTGCCGCTTGCTGCGATCAGCGCATCCTTTTCGCCAGTCTTCTTCTGAGCCTGACTGATACGATCCCGGTATTTCTTGCTGTCCCGAAACTTCAACGGATCCATTGGTTCGAGATTGCTGCCGATTTCCTTCAGCGAGTCCGGGTCCAGAAAGTACTCCAGCCGATCGCGCGCACCAATACGCATGTGATACTCGCACTTCGGACAGACCATGAGGTTGCGCTCAAGCTCGGTACGGTACAACTGTGCGTCACACTGCGGACATTTGATCCAGATACCCTGCGGCACCGAGCGTGTTCGCTTCTCGGTGCTGATCCGGGACGGCATTAATTTTTCAAACCAGCTCATGGCATCGCATCATAAACGAATTGAACGTCAAGGGAGAATTCCGTTTGCAGAATCTCTGACAATAAAGAAAGTGACGTAGCTCAACAAGCTAATCTGCGCCAGGAAACAAATCAGGCGTGGACGGCACCGGCAGTCTGAATTCGGCCGGGTATTCAACGCTGACCAGACTCAAGCCGTGTGCTGGAGCGGCTACCCCACCACGGGTTCTGTCCTTGCTTTCCAGTACATCTGCCGCCCAGGTGGGTTCACGCTCGCCCATGCCAATCTCAACCAGTAAACCACTGATATTGCGAACCATATGCTGCAAAAAGGCATTGGCCGCGATGTCGATCATGAGCCAGTCAGAATGCCTCTTAATCTGCAGACTGGTGACTTCACGGACGGCGGTCCGTGCCTGACAGCCGGCGGCGCGAAAAGCCGAAAAGTCATGCTCCCCGATCAAGTGCGAGGCTGCAGCAGACATTCGCGCGACATCAAGTGGCCGGTATACCCACCAGGCGCGGTGTCGGAACAACGAAGAGCGAACCAAGCGATTCAATATGAGGTAACGGTACTGGCGCCGCGTCGCCGAGTAGCGAGCATGGAAATCATCTTTGACGGATTGAACCCAAACGACATTCACATCGTCCGGCAAACTACTGTTAGCACCCAATAGCCAGCCGCGATTGTCGCGCTCAGCGGATGTATCAAAATGGACAACCTGCCCGGTCGCGTGCACGCCAGTATCCGTCCGGCCGGCGCAAATTGTCTCAATCGACTCATTCGCCACCTTGGTCAGTGCTTTTTCGAGTAACTCCTGGACGCCCAGACCGGTACGTTGGCGCTGCCAACCGTTGTAGGCTGTGCCGTCGTACTCAATGCCCATCGCAATACGCAAGATCAATAATCCCAGAGCCTGTTCATGCCAAAGCAGTGCAGACCTTGCGGTCCACACTGCCCAAAAAAAAACGCCAGGCATGCGTAGGCAAGACCTGGCGTCGTTGTATCGACCGTGTATTTAGCCGGGCAATGAGTCCAGCAATTGTTGCGCCTGCTGACGTTGTGATTCGTCACCTTCCTCCAGCACTTCATCAAGAATGTTGCGTGCACCGCTGGGGTCACCCATGTCGACATAGGCTCTTGCCAGATCAAGCTTGGTGCCGACCTCCGTCATGGTGCGCGCTTCTTGCAGCTCATCCGACACATCGTCCGGCCCCAGTGCCTGGGTAGGATCATCACCACCAAGACCCAGATCAAAATCAATATCCGCATCGAAGTCGCCACCGCCTATACGCGGTTGCTCGACCGTGGAGTCATCGCGGAGCTGCTCGACGGTGTCGCCTGCTTCGCTCAACTTCAGTGCAGCGGTCAGGTCGTCAAGATCCAGGTCCATGTCGGTGCTGCCTGCCAACCCCGGTGACTCGGCCGTTGCGTCCAGTGAGGAATCATCAAATGAATCGGACGGCAGAGCCTCTGTCTTGGCGAAGTCGAAGTCGGGTTCGTCATTGGAGCCAAGCCCCGGAGCCAGCAACGTTGCTTCGTCGTCATCCAGTTGCGCAGCAATATTGGTAGACGTTTCAATAGCGAAGTCATCCGGCAGCACCTGAGTTTCACCGGTGGCATCGAGCAAACTGTTTTCGACCGTTACATCAATATCCGAACCGGTCTCTTCACCGATATCGAGCATCGGATTACTGCCTGTCTCGGCGAGTTCGTCAGCGGCCAGCCGGCTTCCGGTCTCATCGTCGTCGTCACCGAAATCATCCGTAAGTCCGTCGAGATCCAGTCCGAGATCGTCGAGGTCAATTTCCGCAGTAGCATCGCCAGTCTGGCTACCAAAATCGAGGTCATCAAGATCATCGAGACCGGCAAGTGAAGGCAGACGTGACGTACCATCGGTTTCGCTCACTGCGGCTTGTTCAACAGTAGGGGATTCAAGCGTTGGCGATTCTACGGTTGCATCATCGTCACGCTCGGGCATGGCTTGCGTAATAGACGCGCCAGTATCGACTTCATCATCAAAACTAAAGTCCAGTGCACTGTCATCATCGTCAGATGAGCCAAACAGCCCGTCGTTATCACTGTCACCATCGTCGCCCAGGTCAATAACGTCACTGAACGCGCCGTCAGGGCCAGCGCCCGCAAAGTCTATGTCGAGCGCCGCATCGTCATCGCCGCTGGACTCGAAATCCAGATCGACTTCACGTGTAGCGCCCGCAGCGCTGGCGTTCGAAAACATGTCGTGATCAGGGGCAATCTGCTGCCCCATGATGACGATCTTGTCCCATACGCCACGATCTCCGTCGTCGCCCAGTGCCGCATCCAAACGGGACGAAGCGTCAACGAAGCCATCACGGTTGCCCCAGACGAAATAGATTTCGCCTAATTTCGCCAACAAGTCGGTACGGTTCGGCTCGATAGCCAACGCACCGTTAACCAGATCTGCGGCCTGGTCGTACAGACCGTAGGCCATGTGAAAATCGGCTTCCGCAACCGGATCAGACTGATCAAGATTAATGGCTGTTTCACTGGAGAACGTATCTTCAAGTGACACCGGCGCAATTGGATCAACAGCGGCGTGCAAACCGGTCGACTCAATGGTGTCGCCGGTCGGTTCGCCGGCAATCGTATCGCCGCCTTGCTGCTCAACGACGACTATCGAACTGTCATCGTCACGAGCCATAGCACGCAGCCGTTCCGTGGACGCCAGCGATTCGCTGTCAACTTCATCTTCAGCGTCCAGTGCATCCCAGACGCCCGTGGAATCACCGTCGTCGCCACCGCCACTCGCGCGGCGTGCGAACCAGATCAGAATGCCGAGGACAATCAGCAGTGCAACCCCGATCATTCCCCAGATGCCGGTCAAAGCGCCGATAATCTTATCGACCAGGCTCGGCTCCTGGCGGCTCGTCGTGCTGACTCGCGGTGCGGGTGCTGCCGGTTGCTCGGCCGCCGCGGGTTCATTTTCTACAGACGGTTCGTCTGCAGCAGGTTCATCTGTCGCGGTATCATCGACGAAGATTTCCGCGGCCGGCTCTTCAGTCGGCAGTTCCGGGTCTGCTGTTGGCTCAGCAACATCGCTTGCACCGCTTGCGGCAGCTCGTTCTGCTCGCAGGCGCGTCAATTCCGAGCGCAGTTCGGCAAGCTCGTTGTCGCGAACGTTGAGCAGCGACTCCTGCTGGCTGATCCGCCCTTCTAAGTCACGTATTCTTTGCTGGGCTGCCGCATTCATGCCGCCGGTCGCCGTGTCGCTGCCACTGGACGCGCCCTGGTACGGCTGCTGTTCACCGTCCGGTGGAACCAATGTCAGAGTGGTTTGCGGCGCGGCACTCGCCCCGTCGCCGTCCCACGCCTGATTCTGGCGCTGCACTTCACTGAGTGCATTGCCGCGGCTGATACGGAAAATTTCGTCGTTGCTCGGAATACGCAGCCGGGCATTTGCACGCAAGGCATTTATGTTGCCGGCGAACGCCTCAGGGTTCGCCTGATAAATCGCCAGCATCGTCTGGTTCATACTCAGGCGGTTGTCCGTTCGTACCTGCTCGGCGATTCGCCACAAGGTATCGCCACGACGTACCTGGTAGTCCTCACCCGCCGTGGTCGCGAAGTTGTTATCCCCACCGGATACGGTCGATGGAGCGGCCGACTGCCGGGGTGCCGGTGCGGCCGGTCGATCGATGCGACCGCGATCAGCCTGAGGCGCCTGACGCGGTGCCGAAACGGCCTCGGTGCTCGCGGACGTTGGCGCCGGTGCAAACGTCGGTGGATCAAGCAGTACCGTGTATTCACGAAGCAGCCGGCCCTGCGACCACTCGGCTTCAACAAGGAAGGTCACGAAGGGCTCGGTTACCGGATCAGCGGACGTGACCCGAACAATGTGGCCCGACGCATTCTGCTGCACGGTGAAGACCAGCCGCGACAAATACAACGGTCGATCGATACCGTAACGTTCAAAAGCCTCCGCAGAGGCCAGACTAATTTTGAGATTCTGGAGCTCTTCCGGCGTCGCTGACAGCAGCTGTATCTCTGCGCGAAGCGGTTCGTTGAGCGCTGAATTTAATCGTATGTCACCGAGGCCGAGGGCCCAGACCTCGCTCGTCAATAAACAGACAAGCAAGATCCATGAACGATTAAGTCGTCGTGACATAATAAATTTCTCCGGCTCCCAGAATATTTGCCCGATGTGCACGCTCGGGAGCCTCGTTTTTTGGTTTTCGGACGCTCACCCCAATTCGCTGGTGAACTATAGCTTATAAATACTTTTTCGCCAATATTTCAGCTATTTGGACACTATTTAGAGCCGCGCCCTTACGAATATTGTCAGCCACCACCCACAGATTAATACCGCGCGGATGACTGATGTCTTCACGCACCCGGCCTACGTATACCGGATCATTGCCCGAACTGTCTGTGACGGCGGTCGGATATGCCCCCAATTCACAGCCATCTCGCAATTCAACACCCGGCGCATTTCGCATCAATTCGCAGACTTCCTCGGCGCTGATTTTCTTTTCCGTTTCCAGATGGATGGCTTCTGAATGCCCGAAAAACACCGGGATTCGTACTGCGGTCGGATTCACAGCAATGCTTTCATCACCAAGAATCTTGCGAGTCTCCCAGACCATTTTCATCTCTTCCCGGGTGTAGCGGTTGTCCTGAAACTCGTCAATATGCGGAACAGCGTTGAAAGCAATCTGCTTTGCAGCCCCCTTGAGTTCCAGCGGGCGCCCGTTCAACAACTGGGTTGCCTGCCGTGCCAGCTCTTCCACAGCGCTACGCCCTGCACCGGACACCGCCTGGTAGGTCGCGACGTTGATGCGGGTAATTCGGGCCGCATCGTGAATCGGCTTTAGCGCCACAAGCATCTGAATAGTCGAACAATTGGGGTTCGCGATGATGCCGCGCGCCTTGTAGTCGGCGATTTTCGCCTCGTTAACCTCAGGAATCACCAGCGGAATATCGTCGTCACGCCGAAAATGCGAGGTATTGTCGACCACGATACAACCGGCGGCGGCCGCTCGCGGTGCGTGTTCGGCAGAAACAGACCCGCCAGCTGAGAACAACGCGATTTTTACTTTCGAGAAGTCGAACTCTGCCAGGTCTTCGACTATCAACTTGCGGTTGCCGAATGACACTTCCTTGCCAACGGAGCGTGCGCTGGCCAGCGCATGAACTTTGCGGGCGGGGAACTTGCGCTGCGACAACACCTGCAACATTGCCTCGCCGACAGCACCTGTGGCACCAACAACGGCGATTTCGAATGGCTCTGACATGATTCCTGATACTTCCTTGTGATGGGTTGGTTTACTGCGAGTTGCCGCTCAGCACCGCACTGACTCTCAGCGAATGCTCGCGGGAATAATCGGTGTACCGGCCACTACATCGGCGTTCTGTGCGCGGTGTCGGAGGTAGTGATCCATAAGTACCAAAGCAACCATCGCTTCAGCGATGGGCGTTGCCCGCAATCCGACACAGGGGTCGTGGCGACCCTTGGTCACTATCTCTGATGCCTGCCCTTTCTTGTCAATTGTCTGGCCCGCAACCGAAATACTGGACGTTGGTTTCAATGCAATGCTTGCAAGTATGTCCTGACCGGACGATATGCCACCAAGGGTACCGCCCGCGTCATTCTTTTTGAACCCGTCCGGAGAAATTTCATCGCGATGCTGACTGCCTTTTTGACTCACCGCCGCGAAGCCTGCGCCCAGCTCCACGCCTTTCACAGCATTGATACTCATCAGGCCATGGGCGAGATCGGCCTCAAGTTTGTCGAAGACCGGTTCACCGAGTCCGACCGGAACACCCTGGGCAAGGATGCTGATTTTGGCGCCAATGGAATCACCCGCTAAGCGCAGCTCATCCATATAGGCTTCAAGCTCCGCAAGCTTGCCTGCTTCGGCACAGAAAAACGGGTTCTCGTCGACAAAGTCGAGGTTCTCGGCCGACAGCCGTATCGGCCCCAGTTGCGCGAGATAGCCCTGAATCTTTACGCCCAGGCGTTCCGCCAGATATTTACGCGCAATCGCTCCGGCCGCGACCCGCATGGTGGTTTCGCGGGCCGACGAACGGCCACCGCCGCGGTAATCGCGAATGCCGTACTTCTGATGATACGTGTAGTCCGCATGACCTGGCCGAAACTTGTCCTTGATATCGCCGTAGTCGTGGGAGCGCTGATCCGTATTTTCGATCAGGAGACCGATTGGAGTACCGGTGGTCAGGCCCTCAAACACGCCGGACAGTATTTTGACTTTGTCCGGTTCCCGACGTTGCGTTGTATGCCGGGACTTGCCCGGGCGACGCCGCTCAAGGTCCGCCTGAATGTCGTCCTCCGTTAACGCCATGCCCGGCGGACAACCGTCAACCACGCAGCCCAGCGCCAAGCCGTGACTTTCACCAAAGGTGGTCACCGTAAACATGTGTCCAAATGTATTTCCGGGCATCTCTATTTCACCTCAGCGGCTCGCCTGAATTCTTCGCCGTGCCTGTCCAGGTCTTCCCGGGTCAACAGGAAAACGCCCTGACCGCCGAACGCGAATTCGAGCCAGACAAACGGCACTTGTGGAAAACGGTTTTCCAACGCTTCCTGACTGTTGCCGACCTCAACGACCAGCACGCCGTCAGGCGCGAGAAAGCGGCACGCATCATGCAGTATCACCGTCACTGAATCCAGACCGTCGGCACCGGCGCTCAGCCCCAAAGCAGGCTCGTGCGTGAATTCCGGTGCAAGTGAAACCATATCTTCTTCATCGACATAGGGCGGATTGCTCACAATCAGCTCGTACTGCCCGTCCAGCTCATCGAAAAACGACGAGCGGATCAGACGCACCCGCTCAGTGAGCTCGTGCCGCTCGACATTAATTGCGGCAACGGCCAGCGCCTCGGCCGAAATATCCACCGCATCAACTTGCGCATCCGGGAATTCATGAGCCATGGCTATCGCTATACAGCCACTGCCAGTTCCGAGGTCCACCGCCCGGCGAACCCGCTGCGGGTCCAGCCACGGCGTAAAGCGTTCATGAATCAGTTCCGCCAGTGGTGAGCGCGGCACGAGCACCCGCTCATCGACGTAAAATTCGTGCCCTGCAAACCAGGCACTGCGCAACAGATACGCCAATGGCACCCGTTCGGCGACCCGACGCTTGGCAAGCGACAACACCTCGCGACACTCACTTTCGCTGAGCAGTCGCTGGTAACCCGACTCGGCTGCTGCGAAATCAAGCTGCAATAACGAGAACACCAGCCACGCGGCTTCGTCGGCAGAATTGTCCGTACCGTGCCCGTAAGTCAGATTTGCCGCCGCAAACTGTTCCGTGACAACAGCAATTATGGCAGACACCGTCAATGGCGCCTGAGCGTTATTCGTCGGTATATTCGGCATATCTTGCAGCACGTCCGGCAGGCAGGGCCCTGTTATTGGCGATGCAATCTACCATGCACGCGGCGTAAATGCGCTGGCATAGCCGTTCATACCCGCACTTGCTCGGGGTTCTGAAAGTCGCTGCGGGATCAATTAAACTCCGCCTCTCCTTCTTGTCTGGCTGTTCGTACCAATGTCACATTTGCGCTACATCATTGCTGGCTCATTTATCGTTCTGGGCCTTGCCGGCGGCGCTTATTTCCTGAGCAAGGCTGTCCAACCGCAAACCCTGCAGGACGCGACGGTTCTCCCGGACTCGCGCGCATTGCCGCCTTTCGAGCTGATCGACGACAACGGCCAACTGTTTAACAATCAGCGACTCGCCGGCAACTGGACATTGCTGTTCTTCGGATTCACCCATTGCCCGGATATTTGCCCTGCCACCCTGCAACAGCTATCCATTGCCCGGCAGCGATTGGCCGAAAAGGGCGTCGAACCGCTACCGGAAATTGTGCTGATCAGCGTCGACCCTGAACGGGATACTACGGCGGCATTGTCTGCTTACGTACAAATTTTCGGTGACCACGTTACGGGTGTCAGCGGCGAAATTGATCAGCTACAAGAACTGACGACGAATCTCGGGATACACTTCAAAAAAGCTGACGCGAATGAAGCAAACTACTCGGTGGACCACTCGACCGCCGTCTTGCTGACGAACCCGGATGCCAAGCTGTCCGCCCTGTTCTCCGCGCCACACACGGTAGATGCTTTCGTCAACGACCTTGCCATCCTGGTTGCCCGATAGTGGCTCTGAATCGTTTGTGCATCGGTTTGTGTTGCGCGCTTCTAACCGCTTGCAGTCCCGTGCCGAACGAACTGCTCGTCTCCGACGCGTACAGCTTCGTGCCAACCGGTAACAGCAGAATGGCCGTTGCCTACTTCACGCTGCACAACAATACCAATCAGGATGTACACATTGAGAGCGTGCACAGCACGCTGTTCGAGAACGCAGCCATTCACGAAACCGTGTTGCAAGACGGGCGGGCGCGAATGCGTGCTTTACCGACCGTCAGTATCCGTGCAGGGGAAAAGCTCGCACTCGGACCTGGCGCTGTTCATCTCATGCTGATGCAGCCCCGTCAAACCATCGGCGCCGGTACTGTTGACACGTTGACGTTTAACTTTAAGACGCATGATGCCGTTGAGGCACGCGTGGAGTTTTTTGCCAGAAACGCGCCACCACCTATGCACGAGGAATCACATTGAGCAACAAGACAGGGCGATTGTTTGTCTACCTGCAACGACTGCTGCCGCGTTCCGGTATCACTGCCATGGTTTACCGACTGTCCCGCGTTCGGCATACGGGTATCAAGAATCTGCTAATCCGCAATTTTATTCGTGCGTTCAACGTTGATACTGCGGAAGTCGAAACCCCGGTACCTGACGGCTATGCCACGTTCAATGATTTCTTCATCCGACAACTTAAAAGCGACGCGCGACCAGTGGTCGAAGACGCCAACGTCTTGACCTCCCCGGTTGACGGAACGATTAGCGAGGCTGGCAAGATTTCGCACGGTCGACTATTTCAAGCGAAAGGTCACTACTACTCATTGCGGGACCTGCTTGCCACAGACCTTGGAGACGCGAGCCACTATAACGACGGCAAGTTTGCAACAATCTATCTGGCGCCTCACGACTACCATCGGGTGCACGCGCCGTTCGCCGGCCACCTGACCGCGGCACGCTACGTGCCCGGCGACCTGTTCAGCGTCAATCAGGCAACGGTGACGCATCTGCCCGGTTTGTTTGCACGCAATGAGCGATTGATTTGTCATTTTGATTCGGAGATTGGCCCGTTCGCCGTCATTTTTGTTGGCGCAATGAACGTCGGCTCCATCAGTACCCCGTGGAGTGGCGAAATCCGACCGCGTCGCAAAGGCATGGTCGAGCAACTCGACCTTGACAGCAGCCCGCTCGCCAGGCGAGTAGAAAAAGGTGACTTGCTCGGCTGGTTCAACATGGGCTCAACGGTGATTCTGCTGCTGCCGCGTGCCGTGAAGCTCGACGGCTCCCTGCAGGCGGGCAAAGCGATGCGAATGGGGGAAGAACTCGCCACGATCAGTGCAATCGCTCCGTGAGCAACGACGCACCCGCGTCGCCGGACTGGCGGCCAACAGCCTCGCTCGAAGCAGCACGGTGCCGGGCAAAGATGCTGAGTTCAGCGCGAGCATTTTTTAGCGAACACGGCGTTCTTGAAGTGGAAACTCCTGCCCTTTCGGCCGCTGCCGTTACCGACCCGCAAATAGAAAGCATCCGCGCACTGGTTAGCGCGCACGGTGATCAGTCGTATTTCCTGCACACATCGCCTGAGTTCGCTATGAAACGACTGCTGGCCGCCGGCTGGCCGGATATCTATCAGATCAGCAAAGTTTTTCGCGACGGCGAAGTCGGCCCGAGACACCAACCCGAATTCACTATGGTGGAATGGTATCGGCGTGACCTGACTTTTCAGGCAATGATGGAACATACGGTCGCCTTCATTGCCCGGGTATTGGACAAACATGCCGGTATCGGCGAAGCCGCATTTTTGTCGTACACCGATGCATTTCAGGAATATACCGGGATCGATCCTATCAATGGTTCGCTGGACGAACTGCGACTGGCGGCCGATGCCGACAATCAACTCCGGCAGGCACTTGGTGACGACCGCGACGCGTGGCTCGATCTGGTTCTGACGCAACGCGTGGCCCCGCGCTTTGATCGCAAAGCACTGACTGTTCTGCATCACTACCCGGCATCGCAAAGCGCTTTAGCGAGGCTTTGTCCTCTCGATGCGAGTACCGCCGACCGCTTCGAAATATTTTTCGGTGAACTGGAGTTGGCTAACGGTTACTACGAACTTAGCGACGCGCTCGAGCAAGAGTCTCGCTGCGCCGCCGATCAAACCGCGCGCGCAGTTGCTGGCAAGCCGATAAGGCCGCTGGACGAGGACTTTCTGGCTGCGTTACGCTCCGGACTACCCGCCTGTTGTGGCGTTGCAATTGGCTTTGACAGACTGGTCATGGTCAACATCGGCGCGACCGAGTTGCGTCAGGTGCAATCCATTACGGCCGTGAAGTGCGACTATGACTGACACAAACTACGAGCTGCTCTCGAAGCAGCTAAATGCACTGACCGCCGACGAACCGGACGCACTCGCAAACACGGCGAACTTCGTCGCCCTGCTTTGGCAATCGTTGCACGGTATCAACTGGCTGGGCACTTACATCGTGCGTGGCACGGACCTGGTGCTGGGTCCGTTTCAAGGCAACCCTGCCTGCGTGCGGATACCGATAGGCAAAGGTGTTTGTGGCACGGCCGTCGCCGAACGACGCGCGCTGCGCATCGAGAACGTAGACGAATTCCCTGGTCACATTGCTTGCGACTCGGCATCGCGCTCGGAACTGGTTGTTCCGCTGTTGATCAACGATACCGTGGTCGGAGTTCTCGACATCGACAGCCCGCACTTGTCCCGGTTTACGGCCGAAGACCAGGCGGGCGTCGAACGCTTGTGCCGGGATTACTGCGCACTATTGGAGAGCCGCGCTCAATCGACGTTTATTTGACGCGCGAGACGTAGTCGCCGGAGCGGGTGTCGACCCGTATGACTTCACCCTGCTCGACAAACAAAGGAACCCGTACAACTGCACCGGTAGACAGCTTTGCCGGCTTCACTCCGCCACTCGCAGTATCGCCGCGCACGCCCGGGTCGGTTTCAACAATCTCCAGCTCAACAAAATTGGGCGGCAAGACGATGAGCGGCACGTTATTCCATAAGGTGATCTGACACATATCCTGCTCTTTGAGCCACATCTTCGCATCCGCGACGGCTTTATCATCGGCCGCGTGTTGTTCGAACGTATCCGGCACCATGAAGTGCCAAAATTCACCGTCATTGTAGAGATACTGCATTTCGGTATCGACGACATCAGCGGCCTCAACGCTGTCTCCGGACTTGAAAGTCTTGTCGACTGTCTTACCGGTTTTTAGATTCTTGATGCGGACTCGATTGAACGCCTGACCTTTGCCCGGTTTGACGAATTCGTTCTCGACAATGATGCAAGGATCATTGTCCAGTATGAATCGCAGTCCCGATCGAAATTCGCTGGTGCTATAGCTTGCCATGTGTTTATTTCACCGGCCCCTTGCGGGTCGGCGCCTGATACGCCAAAAAACGAGGCCGCGATCACAGTGTCGCGGCCGGCAGTATGATACCTGTTCCGTCTGAGTGGCGAAACCAAGCGCATCAGGACCAAAATGCTTACCCGCCAGCCCCCAATAAGTGACTGTTTCACATAGCAGATCGTGATCCACGTCGCAGAATATGATGCCCATCACGGAATCTGACAGGCTACCGGGGCTACTCTGCCTCCCGGAGCGATTGATGCGACCCCTATTTTAATTAATCTGGCCGGGCAAGGTTCGCTTGTCGCCGGCAGGACTGAATTTTGAACCAGAATAACGGCATTTCCGTTGCTGTACTGACGCGCAACCAAGAAGACGTTGAATGCGTCAATGTCACGCTGCGCAGTTCGGGCCATGCGGCCCACTGCGAATGGGCGGCCGATCCGAGCCAACTCGACAAGATACTGAGCCGCAACAAGACCGAACTCATCATCTTGTTTAAGGACAGCTACCCGGATGAGGTTCGTCAGGTTGTCCGTCAGAAGGACAGCTACCACCCCGAGTTGCCGGTCATTGCCGTACAGGCGGACCCGGACGAAAGCGCCATTCAGGCCACGATGAAGGACGGCGCGCGCGATCTGGTCTCAACGAATCACCGGACCCGCTGGCTGGCGATTATGGAACGCGAGTTGCGCGCTTTGCGGCTGGAGAGAGCGCTGAACTCGACCGTGAATGCAGCCAATGAGTACAAACGTCAGCTTCACCATTATATGGAGCGCTCTGAAAGTGCGATCGCTTATGCTCAGGACGGCATCATCACCAGCGTCAACAGTGCCTGGGTAGAACTGTTCGAAGGTGCGAATGAGGACGATGTGGCAGGACTGCCATTGATGGATAGCTTCGAGGCCGAGAGCCACGCGGCAATCAAAGGCGCCCTCGTCGCGACGATGAAAGGCAAATGGCCTGCCGATGATCAGCTCGAAGCCAAAGCACACACTGTCAATGGCGAATCGAGCAAGGTTGCCTTGTGCTTTCAGTTAGTCGAATTCGAAGACGGCCCCCACGTACAGATTGAAATTGCACAACGTGCTGCCGAAGTCGAAGAGCCTACCAAACTGGTCCACGATGCACTGCAACGCGACCCAACAACACTATTCTACCATCGCCAGCAGTTTCTGGAACGCATGCAGAAACGCAGTGCAAATAAGCCGTCTTCCGGTATGTACGTGCTCGCGTGCATACAGCCTGACCACTTTTCAACTGTTCAAAACGACGTCGGCATCATTGCCTCGGAAGACATCCTCGCGCAGCTCGCCGAGCAAATCCGCCTGCGACTGCATCCGCGCGATTTCGCCGGGCGATTTGAAGGCACTACGCTGATGGTATTGCTGGAGCGCGGCAGTGAACAGGATGCTCAGGCCTGGGGCCAACAGCTTATCGACTACATACGTGAGTTCCCATTTGATATCGCGAATCAGAATGTTCATCTCACGTGCACAGTAGGCATATGTGCCATCAGCGGAATCTTTAACACCCTGGAAGAACAGATTGCGGCGGTAGTCGCGGCGAAAAGCGCTGGCCGGAGCTCGGGTGGCAACACGGTTCGACTGAGTGACACGGATAATGAGGATACTCGCCTGCGACGTTTCGATGCGATTTGGGTGAAACATATTCGATCGGCTCTCATGGAAAATCGCTTCAGAATTGCGCACTTGCCTATCGCAGGTTTGCGCAGTGAAGCGGGTCCGATGTTCGATATGCTCGTGCGCATGCTGGATGAACAAGGCAACTCGGTTTTGCCATCCGAATTCCTGCCTGCCGCAGAAAGAAACAACCTGATGAAGACTATCGATCGCTGGATCATTACAGCGTCTATGGATTTCTGCCTGGAAGAGAAGGCCGACCGGGTTTTTGTCCGACTGTCGCGGCAATCACTAAAGGATCCGTCGCTGGCCGAATGGGTCACCCAGGAATTGAAGAAACGAGACTTGCCGGCGAAACGCGTATGTCTGCAAATTTCTGAACGCGATGCCGCGCGGCATATCAAGCTTGCACAAAACCTGGCTCGCGACATCCAGGCTGCTGGCATAGGTTTCGCACTGGCACACTATGGTGTTGAGGAAAACAGACTGCAGATTCTCGATGTCCTCAAGCCCGACTTTATAAAAATCAACGGCGAACTGATGCATTCATTGACCAGCGATACTGAAATGCAGGAAAACGTTCGTCGGCTCGCGGCAGCTGCCGAAGAGCGAAATATTCTCACCATTGCGGAACGCGTAGAGAACGCCAATGCCATGGCGGTATTGTTCCAGCTCGGCGTACATTTCATGCAGGGCCACTACGTGCACGAGCCCGAGGTCGTTCTCGCCGAAGCCCCGCGGGTCGAAACCAGAAGCTATGACGCGCTGGTCAACGGCTAGCCCCTGCCACTCGCACCGGGTAGAGATAGAATGGCTGCCGGCCTGAAAATGTGAACTGGCTCACAGTTGCTACCCCGTGGCGACTCGCTCATTACCTGGCAAATTCCAAACTTTGACCGGGTCGATATTCCAAGAATAAATACTTGGCTAGACTGCGGATCAATAAGCCACAGTGTTTGAGCGATTCGTGCGTTGCCAAACGTGCGAAACAGAGAACCCAGCAAGTACGGAGCCACGCCGTGAAAAAAGCGCAAAGCCGAACCAGCAAGTCCGCTGCCAAGGCGAAACGATTTCCTGCCCGATCGGCAGTTGTATCCACCTTCACGGCCAGCAGTATATGTGTACTGTTATCCAGTCCGGGCATGGCGGTAGAGCTGGGAGAGATTCAACTGGAATCGGCGCTCGGTCAGCCCTTGCGAGCAAGCATCGCCTACGCGCTGGCGCCCAACGAACGCATCAACGAACAATGCATCTATTTGCGCTCCGGCGTACCAA
Source organism: Woeseia sp. D3-10 (assembly GCF_055809415.1). Lineage (NCBI taxonomy): Bacteria > Pseudomonadati > Pseudomonadota > Gammaproteobacteria > Woeseiales > Woeseiaceae > Woeseia > Woeseia sp. D3-10. Next base: position 464,484 of record NZ_JBVVTW010000007.1, read on the forward strand.
TGGCCGGCGTCCCCGAAATTTCCCGTGCGACCATCGCCTTGAATGGTCAACGCATCCTGCTAAGCGGTACTACCGCATTGCGCGAACCGATGATGAGCCTGCAACTTGCCATCGACTGCCCGTACACCGCCCGCCTGAGTCGGGAGTACGTACTACTGCTGAATCCGCCGGGCACTGTCGAACAGGCCACGATAAGTGCGCAGCCGATCACCGCGCCTGCAGCACGTGCTGCCGCGACGCCCGCAACCCGCCCGGCGACAGCCGCTCGCCGCAACCTGGCAGCCCCGATAAATACCCGCAATACAGCACCCGCTATTGTGGCTGGCGATTCGTACAACGTAATGCCCGGTGACACGTTGTCGGGCATCGTTGCGCGCATCGAAAATCGTAAACTTCGCCTGTGGGATTCTGTGGATGCCATTCATGCCGCCAATCCCGAGGCATTTCTTGACAACAACATTGATCGCCTGATTGCAGGCAGTACGCTGATCATCCCTACGTCAGTTGTAGACACTGCTGTAGCCGCGGCGGCTCCCGCCGTGCAAGTCGCAGCTACACAGCCGGCAACAACACGAGCTTATCGCGGCGTCGTTGAGGGAGCCGCGACGGCAACTCCAGCAACTGTCGCCCCGCAAACTACTGAGAGCGCGAGCACCCCAGCGCCAGTCTCGCAAGCCCTGGCCGAGCCGACATCGAACGCTGTCGTAGCAGCGCCAACGGCAAATTTGGGCGTTGCCACGACCGGAACGCAGGCCGACACCGCGCCGACAATAGCCAGTACGCAGGCAACCACCGCGCCCACGGTGAGCATACCGGATACCCGGATCGTTCAACGTCAACCCGTACCGGCATCGGTAGTAATCACACCCGCCGACGATTCCGCACGTTCCTGGCTGGTTTGGCTGGGCGTCGCGGGCGTCGGTATGTTCCTGGGACTGCTGCTCTTCGGTCGTCGCTTGCGTGAACGTTTCGGCCACAAACCGGACATGGAAGAAACGCAGATCAACGAATCCCTGCTGAACAGGCGGAGTGCTGATCGTGGCGAAGAAACTGTCAACGACGAGCTTGGCCTTACCGACGCTACGCCCAGATCCGCCGACTACCATCTGGATGCCGACCTGAGCGACGGCAAGGGTTTCGACAGCAATGACGATATTGACGTTGCACTGGATTACAACTTTGCCACTTCCGGTGACTACAGCAATGAGCTTGACCTGACGGTTGGCGAGAGCGACAGCAACAGCGATGAACTGCCCACCGATATCATGGAGAAGCAAAACAGTTCGACCGATCCGATGGAGTTCTCAGGCACTGGCTACGATATGTCGATGGTTGTCGATGTCTCGAAACAGAAGTTTGAATCCTCTGCAACCACGCGGGACTTACAGGCCATACAGGTCGAATCAGTTAGTGCATCTCAGATAAAAGCCGGCCCTCTCGACCTGACGACAGAGTTCGATCATCGAATTCTGGAACAGGATTACGAGGACGAGATGACCGCGACGCAAATACTCAACAATGAGATCGAACAGGCCGCGCGTGAGCTCCAGGCGCGCCTGAGCGAATTCAAGGAAGACCCGAATTCCGTATCCATGGCTGAAGACCTGGAGGGGACGGCGGAAATTACGGCCGAGATGCCTGCTCGTCGGACGGCTGACAATGACAGCCCGACCACCGCCGACAATCTCAGCGCCGACAATCTCAGCGCCGACGACTCGATGACCGCAGTGATGCCGAACAGGGATGGTGACGATTTCGACCTGGAAATCGACATGGATATGGATACGGCCGTACACAATCGAAAGAGCAATGCTGGCTGAGCCAGCGCGTTCGATTTACTCGACCGACAATCTCTCCACTTTGCGCCAGCCTTGCGGGAGCATACTGCCTCGCAAGGCTCGTTCGCCGTAGTAGTCATCCACATCGTTCCACTTGAGCGTCATCGTTCGTGTGGCTGTGTGCACCTGCAGATTGCCCTCTTCCGGAATAACCGCAACGGAAACCAGTTGCTCGTCACCCGACTGGTACTTCTTGGTCGGGATATTCAACAGCTTGTTACCTTTGCCTTTGGCGAGCTCCGGCAAGTCGTCCATCTCAAAAATCAGTAAGCGACCAATTGAACTGACAGCGGCAATCAGGCATTCCGCACCCGCAGGCACTGGAGCCGGAACAACTGCACGTCCTCCGGTTGGCACGCGCAATATTGCTTTACCGGCCTTGTTTCGCGACACGAGGTCTTCCAGTTTCGCTATGAAGCCGTAACCGGCGTCGCTGGCCAACACCCACTTGTCACTGGGCTCGCCAATCAATGTTCCACAGAAACCCGCACCGTCTGGCGGATTGAATCGCCCGGACAACGGTTCACCCTGCCCTCGCGCTGACGGCAATGTATGCGCATTGACGCTGTAGACGCGGCCACTACTGTCGATGAACATCGCCAGTTGATTGCTGCGTCCACGCGCAGCGGCAAGAAACTCATCGCCCGATTTGTAGTTCAGCGCGAATGGGTCTACCTCATGCCCTTTCGCCGCGCGTGCCCAACCTCGTTGTGACAACACTATCGTTACCGGTTCGCTGGCGACCAGCTGGGTTTCGTCCAGCGCTTTCGCTGTATCGCGTTCGACGATAACGGTACGTCGCGCATCACCGTAGGCTTCAGCATCTTCCAGCAATTCGTTCTTGATCAGGGTCTTGAGGCGCGCCGCACTGTTCAGAATCATCTCGATTTTCTTGCGTTCGGCGCTGAGCTCGTCCTGCTCGCCACGGATCTTCATTTCCTCAAGTTTTGCCAGATTGCGCAGTCGCAGATTAAGGATCGCTTCGGCCTGTATTTCAGAAAGACCAAAGCGCTCCATCAGCACGGGCTTCGGTTTGTCTTCCTGACGTATGATCGCGATGACTTCATCGATATTGAGGTAAGCCGCCAGCAAACCATCAAGTATGTGCAGACGATCTTCAACGATCTGCAAACGGTGATTCAGGCGGCGTGTGACAGTGTCACGACGGAATGTCAGCCATTCCGTCAGCAAGCCGTGCAAGTTGAAAGCGCGTGGTCGGCCATCAAGCGCAACTATGTTCATATTGGCGCGAACAGTACGTTCGAGAGAGGTCGTTGCGAACAAATGAGACATCAATTCTTCAACGTCGACCTTTCTGGACTTTGGCGTAATGACCAGGCGAATAGGATCTTCGTGATCCGATTCGTCACGCAGGTCTTCAACCAACGGCAGCTTTTTGTTGCGCATCTGCGCCGCAATTTGTTCCAGCACCTTCGATCCGGCGATCTGGTAGGGCAATGCCGTAATGACGATATCGCCATTCTCGACTTTGTAAGTGGCGCGCAGACGCAAGGTACCGTTGCCAGTTTCATAAATAGCGCGAATGTCGTCGCGCGGCGAAACCAGTTCACCGCCCGTCGGAAAATCCGGGCCCTTGATGTGCTTCATCAGGTCGGCGATCGTCGCCTTCGGGTTATCGATCAAGTGCACACAAGCACTGACCACTTCGCGCAGATTGTGCGGCGGTACGTCCGTCGACAGCCCTACGGCAATGCCGGTCGTGCCGTTGAGCAACAAATTAGGTAGTCGGGCAGGCAGGACCACAGGCTCATCCATCGTGCCGTCAAAATTAGGAACCCAGTCAACCGTGCCGTGAGCAAGTTCAGCCAACAGACTCTTTGCGTAAGGTTTCAGTCTCGACTCGGTATAACGCATGGCAGCAAACGACTTCGGGTCGTCCGTTGAGCCCCAGTTGCCTTGACCGTCAATAATGGAATACCGGTACGAAAACTCCTGCGCCATTAGCACCATTGCTTCGTAGCAGGCAGAGTCGCCGTGCGGATGGAACTTACCGATCACGTCGCCGACCGTGCGCGCCGATTTTTTCGGCTTTGAGCCAGCGGACAAACCCAGCTCACTCATCGCATAGATGATGCGCCTTTGTACCGGCTTCAGTCCGTCGCCGATCTGCGGCAGCGCACGATCCAGGATGACGTACATCGAGTAGTTGAGGTACGCCTTTTCGGTGTAGTCCTTCAGCGCCTGCTTTTCGACACCTTCAAGATTCAGTTGATTCTGCATGCCGGTTTTCCTCAGACCTCCGCCAGGTTGCCTTTCGTCTCAAGCCAGGTACGGCGATCTGCCGAGCGCTTTTTAGCCAGCAACATATCCATTAGCTGGTCTGTATTGTCTTTCGCATCAATCGTCAGTTGCACCAGTCTGCGCGTATCGCGGTGCATGGTCGTTTCCCGCAGTTGTCCCGGGCTCATCTCACCGAGGCCCTTGAAGCGGGTGACGCTTAGTTTGCCACGGCGTCCTTCAGCTTCGATGCGATCGAGTATGCCCTGACGCTCCGGCTCATCCAGTGCGTAGAAAACGTCTTTGCCAATGTCGATGCGGTACAACGGTGGCATTGCTACGTACACGTGCCCCGCCGTAACGAGTTCGCGAAAGTGGCGGAGGAACAGTGCACAGAGCAAGGTCGCAATGTGTAAACCATCAGAGTCAGCATCGGCCAGAATGCACACCTTGTGATAGCGCAGGCCGGAGATATCGGGAGTTGCAGGGTCAACGCCCAACGCAACGCTGATGTCGTGTACTTCCTGCGAACCAAGTATTTCAGCTGCGTCGACTTCCCAGGTATTCAGGATTTTGCCGCGTAACGGCATGATTGCCTGAGTATTGCGGTCACGTGCCTGCTTGGCCGAACCGCCGGCGGAATCGCCCTCCACCAGAAACAATTCACAAAGCTCCGGCTCCTGCGACGTGCAATCAGCCAACTTGCCGGGCAGTGCAGGTCCTGAAACGATTTTCTTGCGTACGACTTTCTTCGCCGCTTTCAGCCGCTTTTGCGCTTTGCTGATTGCCTGTTGGGCTATCAGATCGCCGCTTTCGGGGTGTTGATTCAACCACAATGAAAAGCTGTCTTTGATGATCCCGGCAACAAATGCGGCAGACTCACGTGACGACAAGCGTTCTTTGGTTTGCCCGGAAAACTGTGGGTCTTCAAGCTTCGTGCTGAGCACGAAGGACAAACCGTCCCATACGTCTTCCGGCGCCAAACTGACACCACGCGGCAACAAACCGCGAAACTCGCAGAAAGCGCGCAGTGCATTGGTCAAGCCAGTGCGAAGACCCGCGACATGGGTACCGCCCTGCGCTGTTGGAATCAGGTTTACGTAGCTTTCCGAGACCGGCTGACCGTCTCCGGTCAACCAGACGAGGGCCCAGTCCACGGCCTCGTGTTTGCCGGTCATGCTGCCGGAGAACGGCTCAGTCGGCAGGAACTCGCTGCTGTCTATTGCCTCCAGCAAATACTCTTCCAACCCACCGGAGTAGCACCATTCCAGTTTTTCTTCCGGCTTCTCGACGCTCAAGCGGACCATCAGCCCGGGGCAAAGTACAGCCTTGGCTTTCAACGCATGCTTGAGCTTGCTTACGGAAATCTTGGGGGAATCGAAATATTTCGGATCCGGCCAGAATCGCAACGTCGTACCGGTGTTCGCCTTGCCGACCGTTCCGACAACGTCCAGTTTGCCGCGCTTCTTGCCGTCCGCGAAGCTCAAGTTGTATTCCTTGCCGCCCCGTCGAATCCAGACTTCGAGGTTCTTCGACAATGCGTTGACGACGGAGACACCGACGCCGTGCAGCCCGCCAGAGTACTGGTAGTTGTCCTTGTTGAACTTGCCGCCGGCATGCAGTCGGGTAAGGATCAGCTCGACGCCCGGTATTTTCTCTTTGGGGTGAATATCCACCGGCATACCACGACCGTCGTCACTCACCTCCAGCGAGCCGTCCTCATGGAGAGTTACTTCTATTTTTTTGCAATGCCCTGCAAGCGCCTCGTCGACGCTGTTGTCTATGACTTCGTGGGCCAGGTGGTTGGGCCGCGAAGTATCGGTGTACATACCGGGCCGCCGACGTACTGGTTCGAGGCCGCTAAGGACCTCGATGTCCGCCGCATCGTATCGTTTACTCATTAGATCTGGAACGCCGCAAGGAAAAATCCGGGGACAGTTTACTGATTTATGGGAGGCTTGTCTGAGTGAATTGCGGCTGAAAAAACAACTTCAAAAGTCACTATCAGACAAATAGTTGCGGGCGTAGCGAAAATTCTCTCGTTTACCCGGCCACTCAATCCAGGTCGTTCAGCAATGACTGCCGAACGTTGGCGGGCACCGGCCGCAATTCGACCTGGTAGTTCTTGTGGTCTATACCGGCTGCCAGCTCCTTACCTGCTTTCAGGCCAGCAACATCGGCCGCCGACAACTCGAAACGCATGAAATGCACGGCCGAGGTTTTCTCGTCCGTTGAGCGCGGCAAGTCTTCGTTGGCAATTGGGCGGATCAGATCACCTTCGCCAACCTGCATCCAGACCCGATCCTCGATTCCGATCAATTGCTTTAACATTGCCCGGCGCTCATCCACGTCGGGGAACTCGATCATGAAGGTCGCTTTCCAGTTGCTGCCGTCCGGTATCAAAGGATTGTAGGCCGCCAGCTCTTCGTTGATTCCAGCCGCCTCAAATATTCGTTCGATCCGTAGCATCTCCTGCACTTGATATTGAACCGTGATGCGGTCTTCGAAATACAAGGTCGCATTGGTGCCAAGTTCCAGTCGCCGGTTGCGCTTGTGAGCCAGCACTTCGTTACGGAATTCGGGACGGACCTCGGCGTATTTTTCGAGTCCATACAGTTGGTCTTTACTTAGTTTGCGCATGAATCAGATTCCGTAGGCCTGGCGCAGCAACGCGAGCGGATGCTCGGCACCGTTGTCATCCAGGCTCTGTGCAATTTGGTCGGCCGCCATCGGGCAATCACTCGCAAAATGTTGCGGGGCTGCCTTCTTGACTTTATTGACGACTGGCCGGGCGATTTTTTTGGATATTTCGTGAAACTCTTTTTTAACTGCGTACGTGCCATCGTGGCCAGAACAGCGCTCTATAGCCTGCACCTGTGTATCCGGCGCCATGGCAAGTATGTCGCGAGTCTTGAGGCCAATGTTCTGTACCCGCAAATGGCAGGCAACCTGATAAGCAACCGTGCCCAGAGAGTTCTTGAATTCGGTGTTCAACTTGCCGTGCTTGTGGCGCAACATCAAGTATTCAAAAGGATCGTACATGGCATTGCGCACTTTGCTGACGGCAGCGTCATCCGGGAACATGAGCGGTAGTTCCTGTTTGAACATGAGCGTGCACGACGGAATCGGCGTAACAATATCCCAGCCTCGCTCGACCCACTCGGCCAGTACGGGAATGTTTTTGTCTTTCGCGCTGGCGACTGCCTGCAAATCACCCAGCTCCAGTTTGGGCATGCCGCAACAGACTTCCTGCTCGGCCAGGGCTACCGCTATACCGTTGTGTTCGAAAACCGCGACCAGGTCTTCGGCAAGTGCCGGCATATTCCGGTTGCCATAACAGGTTGTGAACAGCACCACCTTGCCGGTTGTCTCTCCGGCAACAACCGCTGAGTTCCCATTCTCATCACGATGTGATTTCAGACGTTTGCGGGCTGTACGGGAATGATAGGCCGGCAACGGCGCGGCATGATGCACGCCGAGCGTCTTTTCCAGCAATTTGCGCGCAGTCTTGTTGCGTGTACTGGCATTTACCGTCTGCACAACGACCGGAATTCCGGCAAAGCGCCCTACCTTGTCAGTGGAACTAAGAATGCGATCGCGTTTACTCGCACCCTGCTCGCGAAAACGCGTGGCCTTGGCGCGCAACATCAAGTGCGGGAAATCAACGTTCCATTCATGCGGCGGCACATACGGGCACTTGCTCATGTAGCACATGTCGCAGAGGTAGCAGTTATCAACAACGTCCCAATACACTTCCTTCGGTACGCCATCGACTTCCATGCTGTCAGACGCATCGATAGCGTCGAAGAGCGTCGGGAATGCGTTGCAAAGATTGAAACAGCGTCGGCATCCGTGACAGATATCGAAAACCCGTTCGAGCTCGGTATCCAGTGCCTTATGGTCGTAGAATTCGTCCGTTTGCCATGCAAGCGGATGCCGCGTCGGGGCTTCGAGACTGCCCTCGCGCCTGTCGCCGTTGTTGCTCATGAGAAGATTCCAGAACGGGCGGCCGCAAAAACCGGACTGCCCGGCTTTGCCGGGCAGTCACGGCCGGTTCATCAGTCGTCCAATGCGTCCAGCGCTTTCTGGAAGCGATTGGCGTGCGAGCGCTCTGCTTTTGCAAGCGTCTCGAACCAGTCTGCGATTTCGTCGAAATCTTCGTCACGAGCTGCTTTCGCCATGCCCGGGTACATGTCGGTGTATTCGTGCGTTTCACCGGCAATGGCCGATTTGAGGTTGTCGGCTGTTGCACCGATCGGCAGGCCCGTAGCCGGGTCGCCTACTTCCTCAAGGTATTCCAGGTGGCCGTGCGCGTGGCCGGTTTCACCTTCTGCCGTTGAACGGAATACGGCCGCAACATCGTTGTAGCCTTCGACGTCCGCTTTTGCCGCAAAATACAAATAACGGCGATTAGCCTGTGACTCGCCGGCAAACGCTTCTTTCAGGTTGCCCTCGGTTTTGCTGCCCTTCAAAGACATGATCGTTCCTCTCCAACGTACTCGTACCAAAACAATTTAGACTAAGTCTAATCGGAAACTCACTTTATGCGCGGTCACTGGTCTTGTCAACGCAGCCTGCGACCTCGTTGACGGTGCGCGCGCGCAAGGGTAGCGTACAGCCGAATCCGCACATCGCCCGACAGGAACTCCATGAGCGCCAAGAAAGAAATCGACCTCGAAAAGTCACTGGTACAGCTGGAAACGCTGGTTAAAGAGCTGGAAAGCGGCGACCTGCCGCTGGAAAAAGCCATGCAGAAATTCGAGCAGGGAGTGAAATTGACACGCAATTGTCAGTCAGCGCTCAAGGACGCGGAACAGCGGGTTGAGATACTAATGAAAAGCGCTGGCGGAGAGTCGGTTCTGCAGGACTTCGACAACGACGACTAACGGCGCGCCGAGAGCTCAGGAGGTTTCGGCACTTCCATCGCCCTGCAAACGGGTGATCAGGGAGCGCAAGAAGACCTTGTTGAAGCGCAACTGGCAGGATGATGACACCTGCTCCATCAGTGTTGAGCTTACCCGCAGTATCGTTACGGCGCCGGTGGCACGAATCGACGCAGTTCGCTTGGCGCCACGGACATAGCTCGTTTCGCCGAAACAATCGCCAGCTTCGAGCTCTCCCAGTTTCTTACCGTTGGCTTCGACTGACGCCTGCCCCGCCACGATGATATAGAAACGATCGTCCATCTCTCCTTCGCGGACGATATCTTCTTCATCCTTGTACTCGTGCCAATCACTAGCGCGCAGCACTTCCCAGATTTCAGCATGGGAAAACTCGTGGAAGAATGTCAACGCACGTAGCAGATCGAAGTGTTCTTGATTGTCCAGGCTGTCGTACTTGGCGCGTAGATCCTGATAAACACGGGTCAGATCGGCGGCTAATGCATTGCCACTCGCGCAACGTTTAGATGCCTCTTTATGCATCGTCATTGCCACGACATTTTCCAACTCTTCGGGCAGATCCTTGCGATAAGTGTGGATCGGCGGCGGCGTCGCATAGACAATCTGGTGCAGCAATTTCGACAAGTTGTCAGCGCGGAACGGGCGGAACCCGGTCAACAGTTCATAGAGAACAGCGCCGAGCGAATAGATATCAGAACGGGATGTCAGTTCTTCAGACTGCACTTGCTCCGGCGACATATAGCTGGGGGAGCCGGCAATGCCTTCAATGCGTGACACTTCCGAGTCGTTACAGATCGCGATTCCGAAATCGATGATGCGAACGTCATTGTCAATCGTCAACATGATGTTGCTTGGCTTGATATCACGATGGATAACGCCGCGTCCGTGCGCATAGTGCAAAGCTTTTGCGCATTTGTAGACTGTTTCAACAACGTCATCGACGCGCAGCAGGTTGTCTGGTCGGCAATAAGCCGCGAGCGTGCGTGCACCTTGAATGTGTTCGGTGACTACGTAGTATTTGCCGTCTTCTTCACCGGCATCATAGATCGGCAGAATGTTCGGGTGCTGCAACATGCCAACCATGTGGGCTTCGTTGAAGAACATCTTGCGTGAAACGCGCGCTCGATCGGCGTCTGCGTCTTCCTCGATGTTGTATACCTTGATCGCAACATCGCGGCGGTAATAAGGATCGTGCGAAAGGTAGACTACCCCAGTACTACCCTGCCCCACCTTGTTGATGATGACGTACTTGCCAATCTTCGCCGGCACATTGCTCGGGCGCTTTAGCGGGGTGACTTTGCCAGTCATAGAGGTCCGTCTTCGTCATGACATAAGCCAACCACTGAATACAAGCACTAGTGCGGCATACAGGGCAGCTGCGAGGTCATCAAGCATAATTCCGAGCCCACCATGTAGTCTGTGATCCAGGTCCCGAATCGGCCAGGGCTTCCAGATATCGAACAGCCGGAACAGGCCAAAAGCCGCCAGCCACCAAGCAATCTGGGCTGGTACGACCAGCAGCGTCAGGTAGATACCCGCGATCTCGTCCCAGACGATTCCAGGATGGTCGTGCACGCCTATCCGGCGCGCCGACTCGCCACATAACCAGATACCGATAAGCGTTATGAGAACGCCTGCTGCCACGCGCAAGGTCATTGGCAGCGGCAGAAACAACAATGCCACCAGAATCCCTGCCACCGTACCGGCAGTTCCTGGCGCCTTCGGCGCCAGACCTGAACCGAAACCGAATGCCAAAAAATGCACGGGATCCGTCATGACGGTGCGGGCCAGGGATTGCTGTTCAGTCATGTTCGGGTAAATCCTGATTGGCGAAATGCCGGTAGCCAGCACTGGAAAATTCAACAGCGCAACCAGCATCAGTCAGGCGTAAGCCCGGGGCATCGTCCGCTGATCCAATTCGGGTAACCGCTACACCGACCTTCGCAGCAACACGCCGGAATTCGGCATCGGCCGCCGGCGGGACGGTCAGACACAACTCGTAATCATCACCGCCTTCCAGCGCGAGTCGTCTTGCGGACTTATCGCCCGCGAATGCGAGCAGCGCCGAAGATACAGGCAACTGGTTGCGCTCTATCGTTGCGCCAACCCCGGATGCAACGAGAACACGTTGCAGGTCGGCGTACAAGCCGTCCGAGATATCAATACCTGCGCTGGCGATACCGTTGACCGCGCGCCCCAGTTGCACGCGGGCACTGGGTCGACGAAAACGTGCTGTCAGTTCATTTTCCGCCGCTGCTTGCTGAATCAGCGCCAACCCTGCCGCGGCGTCACCCAAAGTCCCGCTGACATAAATGCCATCGCCAGGCTGACATCCGCTGCGCAACAGTCCTGCTTTGTTCGCGAGCAAACCGAGCAGCTGGACGCTAATCACAGCCTGCTCGCCACGAGTTGTATCGCCACCGACCAGAGCCACGTCGTACTCATCGGCCGCAGCAAACAAACCGTTTGCAAACGCTTCCAGCCACGCGGCTTCCGAAGCCGGCAGCGTAAGTGCCAGTGTCATCCAGGCCGGTGTCGCGCCCATCGCTGCCAGGTCGGAGAGATTCACCGCGACCGCACGGTAGCCGATGTCAGCAGGATCGAGGTCAGTGGGAAAGTGAACGCCGGCAACACTGGTGTCGACAACCGCCACCAGTTGCTGGCCAGGCGGCACATCCAGCAGTGCACCGTCATCGCCAATGCCGAGCGCAACGCCTGCACCTGACTCGCGACGAAAGTACCGGTCTATCAGCTCGAACTCATCGATCGCCATGACGGCTACCCTGTTGGGGGGTCAGGATTTACGGGCTTCAGCGACGCGCAAATCCGGTGCTGCCCGATCGAGCAGCGCATTGATGAATTTATGGCCATCGACGGCGCCAAAGCGTTTGCTGAGATTGACGGATTCATTGATGACCACCCGGTACGGAATATCAATTCGCGAGGTCAGTTCGAAAATACCCAATAACAGTATCGCCCGCTCGACTGGGTCCAGTTGCACAACCGGGCGATCTGAATACCCCGAAATCGTTTCCTCGTACGCCACTTGTTGTTCACAAATAGTCAACACGGCTTCATCGAAATACTCGGCTTCAACCCGCGCATATTCCGGTCGCTCATGAAACTGGCGCAACAACTCGTTGCGGTCATGGCCACTGATTTGCATTTGGTAAAGGGCCTGCACAACCAGCTCGCGCGCGCGTCCCCGGCGACCTGGCGCCTTGCTCATGTTGCTATACCCATAAAGATTCGATTGCCGCGCAAATCAAGACAGCTTGCGCAATAAACTAACCATTTCGATGACGGCCAGTGTTGCTTCTTCGCCTTTGTTGCCGGCTTTGGTCCCGGCACGCTCGATAGCTTGCTCAATGCTGTCCACGGTCAAGACACCGAAACCAATCGGCATGGCGTGATTCTGACCAGCCCGCGCGATTCCGCTAATGCATTCTCCGGAGACATAGTCGAAGTGCGGCGTGCCGCCACGAATAACAGCACCCAGCGCAATGATCGCATCGCAACGCCGCGCTTTGGCCACCGCTTCAACGGCCAACGGCATTTCGAAGGCTCCGGGCACACGCACGATGTCGATATCCGTATCGGAAGCACCGTGCCTTCGCAAACAGGACAATGCACCTTTGATCAGGGATTCGACGATGAAGTCATTAAAGCGTGCAGCGACGATCGTAAAACGCATGTCGCGCGCCAACAAATCGCCTTCAGTTGATTTTATTTTGTCCATAATCGCTGTTCCGGGCCGTGCCGTGTTGGCCTGAGCCAATACGGCGACCAGCCACAATCCTTCTATTTTTCTACGTACTCAGTGATCTCGAGGTCGAAACCTGAAATCGCCTGCATTTGTTTTGGCGCTGACAGAACACGCATGCGGTTCACGCCCAGGTCGCGCAGAATCTGCGCGCCCACACCATAGGTGCGCAGCACGGCTTCACCTGTGCGCTTCCTGCGCAACTCATCATCCGGCTTGGCCAGTTCGCTGACCGTTTCCATCAATTCGCGAGATGATTCCTGCTCGCGCAACACGATGACCACGCCGGCGGGTTCCTTTGCGATACGTTCGATAGCGTCGTTGACCGGCCAGCCGAGACGCGGATTGACCACTCCCAGCACATCGCCCAGCGTGTCCTGTATCTGCACACGCACAAGCGGATCGCTGCTCTGACTCAGGTCGCCTTTGACCAATGCCAGGTGCACGGTGCGATTTACGCGGTCATCGTAACAGTACAATTTGAAATCACCGTGTGCCGTGGTCACGTTTTGCTCGGCAATCCGGTCAATGAACTGCTCTTTTTCAAGTCGGTAACGGATTAGGTCGGCAATGGTGCCAATTTTCACGTTGTGCTGACGCGCAAATGTCTCGAGATCCGGACGTCGCGCCATGCTGCCGTCTTCGTTCAGAATTTCCACTATGGCGGCCGCCGGCGCCAGCCCCGCAAGTCGAGCCAGATCGCAGCCGGCTTCGGTATGCCCGGCACGGGTCAACACGCCGCCGGGCTGCGCCATGACAGGAAAGATATGGCCAGGCTGACGCAAGTCTTCCGCTTTCGCCCCGGCGGCAACTGCGGCCCGTACGGTGCGAGCGCGATCGTGCGCGGAGATGCCGGTGGTAATACCTTCCGCCGCTTCAATAGAGATCGTGAAGTTGGTTGCGTGATGCAGGTCAGTGTCGTCCACCATCAATGGCAGACGTAATTGCTTGCAGCGCTCACGGGTCAACGTGAGGCAAATGAGGCCGCGACCGTAGCGCGCCATGTAGTTGATGTCTTCCGGCCGCACTTTTTCGGCAGCCATCAGGAGGTCGCCTTCGTTCTCGCGGTTTTCGTCATCCACCATGATGACCATCTTGCCGTCGCGAATATCAGCAATGATCTCGTCAATTGGTGAAAACGATATGCCGGCCGCTGCCGGGTGCGGAGTTGTGTTGTCAGCCATAGCCATGTGCCTTCAAAAACTCTTCGGAAATGTTGCCGTCAGTGCCCAGTAGACGCTCGAGATAACGCGCCATCATGTCCACTTCGATGTTTACCGTCGAACCGACGCGATAATCACCAATAATGGTCTCATCTATGGTGTGTGGAATGATAGTTACCGTGAACAATTCACCGCTGACGGAGTTGACCGTCAGGCTGACGCCATCAACGGCTACCGAGCCTTTTTGCGCAATATAGCGTCCAAGCTCCGGGGGTACCGCCACCTCGAAGCGCACGGCCCGCGCGTCGTTCGTGCGCGAATGAATCCTGCCAATACCGTCCACGTGCCCGCTGACCATGTGGCCGCCCAGTCGCTCGCCCAGGGCCAGTGCTGGCTCCAGGTTAACCCGGCTGCCACGCTGCAGCGCTGACAAGGTGGTCACCTTCAGCGTTTCATTCGATACGTCGGCCGCAAAGCCGTCAGAATCCAGCGTGACCGCCGTGAGGCAAACACCGTTGACCGCGATGCTGTCGCCGAGCGCGTACTCCTGCCACGGCAGGCCGGGCGCATTGACCCGCAGGCGCAGGTCGCCGCCACGTGGCTGCAGATCCGCAATCTGGCCAATGGCCTTGATGATGCCGGTAAACATTCAGTCAGCTTCCAGTGTGTGTCATTGGCCGGGCTGCCGGTACAGCCGTAATGCGTAAATCGGTACCGACTACCCGCCGATCAGTAACCCGGAGGGGCAAACGGTCCAGTAGTTTCGTCCAGTTTGGCGTTGCAACCAGACCTTTGGTTTGGCTCCCCATGATATGGGCCGCCTGATAGATAACAAGTTCATCCACCAGATTGGCCATCAACAAGCTGCCAGCCAGGGTTGGACCGGCCTCGACCAGCAAGTCGTTCACTTGCCGTTCCGCCAGCTCCTCCATCACCGCCTGCAATGACGGTTTTTGGTCGATTGCGACGACTTTCACAATTTCCGCATTCGTTGCAGCGAAGCGTTCGCTGTCGCTATCGTCAATGCAAAACACGAGAGTCGCCGTGTCGTCTTGCAGCATCCGGGCCCGGTGATCGCTGGTCAGGCGGCTATCAAGCAGCGCGCGCAATGGCTGCCGCCCGCCGGGGAATTGATCTCGCACATTGAGCAGCGGGTCGTCTGCCTTAACGGTTCCGCCCCCCGTCAATACGGCACCCGACAATGCGCGCAGTCGTTGCACATCATGACGCGCCGCCGCACCGGTGATCCACTGACTTTCCCCATTCGACATGGCCGTCGCGCCATCCAGGCTGGACGCCATTTTCAAACGCACGAAGGGGCGCAGGCGTTCAATGCGCGACAAAAAGCCGCGGTTCAAAGCACTTGCCGCGTCCTGCATCAAACCCACGTCTACCGTCACACCCGCGGCACGCAATTTCGCAAAACCCTGGCCGGCAACCGCCGAAAAAGGATCTTGCAAGGTCGCTACTACCCGGCTTACGCCGGCTGCAATCAACGCGTCAGTACACGGCCCGGTGCGCCCGGTGTGTGCGCACGGCTCCAGCGTCACGTACGCAGTAGCACCGCGCGCCCGACCGGCTGCGGCCAGCAACGCTGCCGCTTCAGCGTGCGGTCCACCGGCTACCTCATGCCAGCCTTCACCGACGATCTCGTCGCCAACCGCCAGTACACAACCAACCATGGGATTGGGGCGGGCTGTATATTCGCCACGCCGCGCGAGCTGCAAGGCACGCGCCATGCAACGGTAATCCTGTTGTGTGAAATCAGCCATGACAATGGTCGCTATGGATCAGCGCCTTTTCGGAGTTTCCGGCAGCTCCGGCAACAATGACATTTGCTCGCGGGCCGCGGTTGCGTCTGAAATCTCCTGCAAGCGTCGAATTTCTTCCTGGAATTCTGTCACGTCCTGAAAACTCCGGTAGACAGACGCAAACCGAACGTAAGCAACTTCATCCAGCTCGCGCAGTTCTTCCATGACGAGTTCGCCCACCAGCCGTGACGGCACCTCCCGTTCACCCATGGTCCGCAAACGATGCACGAGGCGGCCCACAGCCTGTTCGAAGTTATCAGAAGGTACCGGCCGCTTTTCCAGCGCACGGTGCATACTGCTGCGCATTTTCTCTTCGTCGAATGGCTCGCGACGACCGTCGGATTTCGCCAGCCGTGGCATGACAAGTTCCGCACTCTCAAACGTAGTGAAACGCTCGTTACAATCGAGGCACTGGCGCCGTCGCCGAATCTGACGACCGTCCGCAGCCAGTCGCGAATCTATCACCTTGGTCTCTTCGTGGCTGCAGAACGGACAGTACATGGCGCCTCAAGTGGAAGTGCTGATTCAGCCGTAAACCGGGAAACGCTTGCAAAGTTCGAGCACCTGCCCGCGCACACGATCGATCGTCGCGTCATTGCCAATATCGTCCAGCACATCGGCAATCCAGTTGCTGAGCTCGCGGGTTTCATCAGCGCCGAAGCCACGCGTGGTGATTGCCGGCGTACCCAGCCGCAAGCCGCTGGTAACAAACGGCGAGCGCGGGTCATTCGGAACGGTGTTCTTGTTGACAGTGATATTGGCGCGACCCAGCGCGGCATCCGCGTCTTTACCAGTGATGTCCTGCTTGATCAGACTGACCAGCATCAGGTGGTTGTCAGTACCGCCCGAAATGATCTCGTAGCCGCGCTCGGTCAGCGTTGCTGCCATGGTCCGTGCGTTATCGATAACCTGTTGCTGGTAGGTCTTAAAGTCGTCACCCATTGCTTCCAGCAACGCGACAGCTTTGCCGGCAATCACGTGCATCAACGGGCCACCCTGCGTGCCCGGAAAAACCAGCGAGTTGAATTTCTTGGTGATCTCGTCATTGCGCTTCGCGAGAATCAGGCCACCGCGTGGACCGCGCAGCGTCTTGTGGGTCGTTGTAGTTACAACATCGGCTAGCGGCACCGGATTCGGGTACAGACCCGCCGCAACCAGACCGGCGACGTGTGCCATATCGACCATCAGCCAGGCACCAACGCTATCCGCGATATCGCGAAAGCGCTGCCAGTCCATCACGCGCGAATAGGCGGAAAAGCCGGCGATGATCATCTTCGGCTTGTGTTCTTTGGC
Organism: Woeseia sp. D3-10; assembly: GCF_055809415.1. Lineage (NCBI taxonomy): Bacteria > Pseudomonadati > Pseudomonadota > Gammaproteobacteria > Woeseiales > Woeseiaceae > Woeseia > Woeseia sp. D3-10. The sequence goes on from NZ_JBVVTW010000007.1 coordinate 481,491, forward strand.
AAGTGCCTCGACCTGATCGTAATCCACCAGGCCTGTTTCAGCGACAACGCCGTATTGCACTGCATTGAACAATTTACCGGAATAATTAACCGGCGAGCCATGTGTCAGGTGACCACCGTCGGACAAGCTCATGCCCAGTATCGTGTCACCGGCGTTGAGCAGCGCCAGGCAAACCGCCGCGTTCGCTTGCGAGCCGGAATGCGGCTGCACGTTCGCGTAGTCAGCGCCGAACAGGGTCTTCGCCCGGTCGATCGCCAGCTGCTCCGCAACATCAACGTATTCACAACCACCGTAATAGCGCTTGCCAGGGTAACCTTCCGCGTATTTATTCGTCAGCACCGAGCCTTGCGCTTCCATCACCCTCGGGCTGGTGTAATTTTCCGAGGCTATCAGTTCAATGTGCTCTTCCTGTCGGCGAGCTTCAGCAACGATGGCGGCGTACAGATCAGCATCAAATTCCTCGATTGAGGCGGTCTCAACGAACATACAACGGATCTCCAGTAGAGCGAGCGGCAGAAACAATCACCGCGAGCCCGGCTATAGCGGCTGGGCCGACGGAAAAGAGCCGCAATTGTACACAATCCTTGCCCCCCGCCGGGCGCTGTTATGCTATTCCGTCTCGACCATCGCCTTGACCACCGCCGTCCAGGCTCGGCCCAGATTGCTGCGGTTATAGCCACCGCCGCCGGTGGCCAGCAAGCGGCCACTGGCATAACGATCAGCAATGCCACACAGGTCCGCTGTTGCTCGCCGATGCACGGCTTCGGTAAACCGAAGGTGAGTGATCGGGTCACCATCCAGCCCATCAGCACCGGCTTGCAAGATAATGAATTCCGGCTGAGTCTCGTGCAGCAGTGCTACGACCCGTTCCCAGGCCGTCAGAAATTCTTCGTCGCCAGCATTCATTGGCAGTGGGATATTGAGTTTGCGGCCGTCTGCCTCGCCTTTACCCGTTTCACAGGCCGCGCCGGTGCCGGGGTACAGGAAGCGGCCATCCTCATGGGTATCGGCAAATATTAGCTCCGGGTCGTCCTCGAAGCCGTAGTAAACGCCATCACCATGATGCGCATCGATATCCACGTAGGCAATACGATGGATGCCGTGGTCTCGCCGCAGGTACTCGATCGCTACGCCGCAATCATTGAAAACACAGAAACCGGCCGCCCCCAATCGTGACGCATGATGCAAGCCGGCTATAGGCACGAAAGCCCGGTTCGTTTCGCCAGCCATGATCGCGTCAGTCGCGGCGAGCGTCGTGCCAACGACGGTGAGTGCTGCTTCGTAAATCCCGGGCACCGCCGGCGTGTCACCGTGATCCAGATAGCCACTTCCCTGTTCGGACATCCGCTCGACCTGCCGAATGTATGCGTCGCTGTGAAACAACGCCAGTAGCTCAGGATTTGCCGACTCAGGCGTCGCGAAATGGACGCGACTGCCAAGTTGAGCTGCCGCCAACGCCCTGTGAAAGACATCATGGCGATCTGTACCGAATGGGTGATCGCTGCCAAATCCGTACGCGGCGAGCGACTGGCCTTTGTACACGTACACGGGCTTAGTACTCACGTGGCAGGCACTCATTCATGTCGGGTGTTTTCTATTGCTGCCGCTTACCGGATAATGCGGCAACTTTGTTTTCTGAAGAAATGGCATGGCGCAGTATATATACACAATGAACCGGGTGGCCAAAGTTGTGCCACCGAAACGTTTTATCATTCGTGATATCTCTCTCAGCTTTTACCCGGGAGCCAAGATCGGCGTACTCGGCCTGAACGGCTCCGGCAAATCCACCTTGCTGCGCATCATGGCGGGTATCGACAAAGAGTTTGAAGGCGAAGCCCGGCCGCAGCCCGGCATCAACATCGGCTACCTGCCGCAGGAACCGGAGCTCGACCCGTCAAAAGACGTGCGCGGCAACGTCGAAGAAGGAGTTGGGGAAGCAAAAGCGCTGCTCGACCGCTTTAACGAGATCAGCATGAAGTTTGCCGAACCGATGGGCGACGACGAGATGAACTCGCTGCTTGAAGAACAGGGCAAGCTGCAGGACCAGATTGAAGCGGCCGGCGGCTGGGAACTGGATCGAAAACTCGACGTCGCGGCCGATGCATTGCGTCTGCCACCGTGGGACGCCGACGTCACCACGTTGTCCGGCGGCGAGCGCCGTCGCGTCGCGCTGTGCCGCTTGCTGCTGTCCGAGCCAGACATGCTGTTGCTGGACGAGCCAACCAACCACCTGGACGCAGAATCGGTTGCCTGGCTTGAGCGCTTCCTCGAAGAATACCCCGGCACTGTCATTGCCGTGACCCATGATCGATACTTCCTGGACAATGTCGCCGGCTGGATACTTGAACTCGATCGGGGACATGGCATTCCCTGGGAAGGCAACTACTCATCCTGGCTGGAACAAAAAGAACAGCGACTCGCCAATGAAGAAGCTGGCGAAAAAGCCCGCCGCAAGGCCATGCAGTCCGAACTTGAATGGGTCCGCTCCAACCCTAAAGGCCGACAGGCCAAATCGAAAGCGCGTATGCGCCAGTTTGCCGAGTTGTCCTCCAGCAACTATCAACAACGCAATGAGACCAACGAAATCTACATTCCGCCGGGGCCGCGACTGGGTGACGTCGTCATAGACGCCGACAACGTACGCAAGGCGTTTGGTGAGAAACTGCTGATGGACGGTCTGAGTTTTTCACTGCCTGCGGGCGGTATTGCGGGCATTATCGGCCCGAACGGTGCCGGCAAGACAACGCTGTTTCGCATGATTGCCGGCACGCAGGAAGTGGATTCCGGCTCCATCCGCATTGGCGACAGCGTCACCGTCGCCAGCGTCGACCAGTCTCGTGACAGCCTCGACGACAACAAGACTGTCTGGGAAGAAATTTCCGAAGGTCAGGACATCATCCAGGTTGGCAAATACGAAACGCCGTCGCGAGCGTACGTCGGCCGATTCAATTTTCGAGGCGGCGATCAGCAAAAGAAGATTGGCTTGCTATCCGGCGGTGAACGCAATCGAGTACACCTCGCCAAGATGCTGAAGGCTGGCGGCAACCTGTTGTTGCTCGATGAACCGACCAATGATCTGGATGTAGAAACCTTGCGAGCGCTGGAAGAAGCCTTATTGGAATTCCCCGGCTCGGCAATCGTTATTTCGCATGATCGCTGGTTCCTTGATCGTATTGCCACGCACATACTCGCGTTCGAAGGTGACAGTCAGGTAACGTGGTACACAGGCAACTACACAGAGTACGAAGAAGATCGCAAGAAACGTCTCGGCTCTGACGCGGCACAACCGCACCGAATCAAATACCGTCGACTCGATACCTGATTAATCGGCGGCAGGAGACGCCATGAATGCCCTGCTCGCAACAACCGCTGTATCCACCTTGTTGGCGCTGTTGTTCTTTGGGCGAACGGTACGTTGCACGCGCCATGGTCGCTTCCTGCGCGCGGGCAGCTCCTGCGTAAGCTGCCTGCTTTCTGCGTCCATAGCTGCAGCGGCAATCTTGCTGACCTTCAGCTATTACAGCTATGAACGACTGACGGCCGAACAGATTATTTCGAGTATTGAGTTTCGGGCGACCGGGCCGGATACCTATCAGGCCCGGCTGTTGATACGAGGCGAGCAAGACCGCCTGTTTGAACTTCGGGGGGACGAATGGCAGATCGACGCGCGACTGATTAACTGGAAGCCGCCCGTTACCATTTTCGGCCTGGATCCGATTTATCGCCTCGAACGCCTCAGCGGTCGTTACACGGAAATTGACCGTGAGCGCAATGATCGCCGAACCGTGCATCAACTGTCAGACGAGAATCCGGCCGACTTGTGGCAACTCGCAAGGCGTTACCCCTTGCTACTCCCCGGTGTTGATGCCTACTACGGCACTGCCACTTACGTGCCGATGGCCGACGGCGCCCGCTATGACATCAGCCTGAGCCGGGATGCCTTGATCGCTCGCCCTGCCAATGCCGCGGCAGAACGATCGCTCGGTCGCTGGAGCGCACCGAAACAAACAGGCACTTGAGCGGATTATGTCCAAATGCTTGTCAGTAGAAGGCTGAACTGCCGCTATACTGAAGCCACTGCCGCGGCCCAGCCGGCGGCGCAAGCAGAATAAAAGCAATGAGCATAACCCTTGCGCGTGATCGTGGACTGCTACAGCAGTCCAGCGAACAGTTCGGACTTGAATGCCCCTACTGCAACGTGTACTCGCACATGTCGCCACAGTCTGTGCCCAACGTCGCCACCTTGCTGATCGAAAAGCCCAAACACGTGGGCCTCGTTTACCGCTGTGATGCCTGCAATGCACCGGTATTTCTCCGCTTCGCGGTGAAAGAGTACAACGACGACGATGTCGAATTGTTTCAGAACTTCGTCGAACTTGAGCGCCCGAAAGAGCGCTTTCCGTTTTCGTATTTGCCCAAACAAACAGAGGTCCTGTTTCGCGAAGCACTGTCTTGCTATACACACAACAACTTTAATGCGTTCGCCTCGATGTGCCGACGCGCCGGTGCCAGCGCATTCGAGACAATGGGCAAGGACGGCAAACTGCGGGCATTCGACGAAGTGATGGAAGCACAACGTATCGCCGAGATCGACGACGATTCGTTCGCCCCGATAAAGAAAACACTGTTCGCCGCCAGTTCGGAAGAAGAACTGCCGTTGTTAAACCGCGCTCAGGCCGGGGTATTGCTGGAAGTCATGAAAGACATGTTCTACCAGTGCTTCGTCAGACGCGGAAAACTCACACGCGCGATCAAAGTACGTCGGTTCTTTGTTCAGGAAAGTAACGGCGGTACTCTGGGGCCCACCTGATCCGGCGAACGACGCGACAATCGTCGTTATCCGAGCGTGCGCCTTGCCGTACGGAACATTCGCAACCACGGTCCGTCTTCGCCCCACTCTGCCGGGTGCCACGAATGCTGCACCGTACGAGCAACGCGTTCCGGGTGCGGCATCATGATCGTGACGCGCCCATCGGAATTGGAAAACCCGCAAACACCGCCCTCCGACCCATTGGGATTGGATGGATAGCGCTCAGCCGGAACGCCGTAGTTATCGACGTAACGCAGTGCTATATGCGGTCGTGCCGCGTGTTGCTGTGCCTGATCGGCAAACACCGCCCGACCTTCACCGTGGGACGTCACTATCGGCAGACGACTGCCTCGCATGTCCTGCAAGAACAATGACGAAGACTCACCGACCTCAACAAGATTCAGCCGCGCCTCGAACTGCTCGGAACGATTACCGAGGAAGAGAGGCCAATGTGCACTACCGGGGATGAGCTCGCGCAAATGCGACAGCATTTGACAGCCGTTGCAAACACCCAGTGCAAACGAATCTGTTCGCGCAAAAAATTCCGCAAACTGCTCGCGCAACACGGGCTGGTAAAGAATTGAACGTGCCCAGCCGCCACCTGCGCCGAGCACATCGCCGAACGAGAAGCCACCGCAAGCGACAGCCCCGTGGTAGTTGGCCAGGTTATCGCGGCCTTCCAGCAGGTCGCTCATGTGAACGTCAACGGCAACGAAACCCGCACGCAGAAACGCTGCGGCCATCTCGCCCTGACTATTGACGCCCTGTTCACGCAAGACAGCCACGCGCGGCTTGTTACCGCCGACAAATGGCGCTGCTACGTCGTCATTCGGGTCAAACGTCAGCTTCACGTTCAAGCCGGGATCGTCGCGGTCCAGCAAGCGATCGTATTCTTCGCGTGCGGTGTCCGGATTGTCGCGCAGCGCCTGCATGCGAAAACTGGTTTCAGACCAGGTCCGGTGCAGTTCAACCCGGTCTATGCGCAGCACGACTTCGTCATCAGCATAAATGGTCAGTTGCTGATCAGCCTCTACGCAACCAACGTCGACCCACGCAACACCGTGCCGTTCCAGTATCGCCATGACCTCGGCCAGCTTGCTGTCGGCGATTTGCAGGACAGCACCGAGCTCTTCGCTAAACAGTTGTCGCAAACGGTCCTGCTCAGAGCCGGGCAAATTCAGTGCAGCACCAAGGTGACCTGCGAACATCATTTCGCAGACTGCCGCTAACAGACCACCGTCTGAACGATCGTGGTAGGCCAGTATCAGGTCTTCCTCATTCAGCTGCTGTACTGCGGCGAAAAAGTTCTTAAGCAAAGACGGATGATCAAGATCGGGCGTTGCACCGCCGTGTCGGGTAAATACTTGTGCCAGACAGGAGCCGCCGAGGCGGTTCGCACCGTCGCCAAGGTCGAGCAGTAACAGACGACTTGGCTCATCGATGTCACGAAGTTGAGGTGTCAGCTGGCGCCGGATGTCGCCCACAGGCGCAAACGCGGTCACAATCAGTGAGACCGGCGCTACGACTTCGTGACTGCCATTTTCATCGTCCCACGCCGCCCGCATGGACAAGGAGTCCTTGCCGACCGGAATGGCTATGCCCAGCTCACGGCACAGTTCGTGACCGACGGCTTTTACGGTATCGAAAAGCCTTGCGTCCTCGCCCGGGTGTCCGGCAGCCGCCATCCAGTTTGCCGACAAGCGGATGTCTGAAATTTTGCCGATCGACGCTGCTGCAATGTTACAAACTGCTTCGCCGACGGCCATGCGCCCGGACGCCGGCGCGTTGAGTGAAGCCAGCGGAGTACGCTCACCCATGGCCATCGCCTCACCGGTCGTACTGTTAAAGCCGCTTGCCGTTATCGCAACATCGCTGACAGGAACCTGCCAAGGCCCAATCAGCTGGTCTCGTGCGCTAAGCCCTCCAACGGTTCTGTCCCCGATATGAATCAGGAACGACTTGTCAGCAACCGCAGGGAAGCGCAGCACACGGTCAATTGCGTCACGCAGCTCGATACCGTCGATATCCAGCGGGGCATCGAGCTCTGGCAGGTGTACAACGTCGCGCGTCATCTGCGGCGCTTTGCCAAGTAACATTTCCATGGGCATGTCGACTACGCTTTCGTCGAACTCGCTGTCGATAACCAGCAACCGCCCGTCGTCCGTCAGCTCGCCTATGTCTGCCATCAGGCAGCGTTCGCGCTCACACAATGCCGCAAATTCGCTCATGCGTTGTTCAGCGACAATCAGCACGTAGCGTTCTTGCGCCTCGTTGCACCAGATTGCCATCGGCGACAAGCCGGGCTCAGCATTTGGAATCTTGCGCAAGTCTATCCGCGCGCCGTGTTTGCTGTGATCGACAGCCTCCGGTACCGCGTTCGACAAACCGCCCGCGCCAACATCGTGAATCAGCAGTAACGGATTGTTGCTGCCCATCGACCAGCAGCGATCAATTACTTCCTGGGCTCGCCGTTGCATTTCCGGATTGCCGCGCTGGACTGAGGCGTAATCCAGGTCTTCCGAACTGGTACCGCTGGCGACACTCGATGCCGCACCACCGCCCAGACCAATCAGCATCGCCGGCCCGCCAATGACGACAACCCTCGCGCCGACCGGAACATCAATCTTCACCGCATGTTCGGCACGAACATTACCCAGCCCGCCGGCGATCATGATGGGTTTGTGGTAGCCATGCCGTTCGTACTCGGACATGCCCGGCATACGGGTTTCGTAGGTGCGGAAGTAACCCGCCAGATTCGGACGACCAAATTCGTTATTGAAGGCCGCACCACCAATCGGTCCTTCGAGCATGATCTGCAGGGGCGTCGCCATGCGCTCCGGGTGCGCGACGTCATCTTCCCACGGTTGTGAGTAACCGGGAATTCGCAAATGGGATACGCTGAATCCTGTCAGCCCGGCTTTGGGTTTGGCACCCAGACCGGTCGCACCTTCATCACGAATTTCGCCACCCGAACCCGTCGCGGCGCCCGGAAACGGTGAGATAGCTGTCGGGTGGTTGTGCGTTTCGACTTTCATGAGTACGTGAATGTCTTCGTCACAAAGAACGTACTCGCGGCTCGCGGGATCCGCCAGTAATCGCTGGCCGCGCCAGCCCTCTATGACGGCTGCATTGTCTGAATAGGCGGACAGAACGCCGGCAGGCGTACGTTCGGTCGTGCTGCGAATCATGTCGAACAGCTGTTCGCTACGTTCAGCACCGTCGATTACCCAGCTCGCCCGAAAAATCTTGTGCCTGCAATGCTCCGAGTTTGCCTGCGCAAACATCATCAGCTCGGCGTCGCTCGGTTCGCGATTGAGGCGCGTGTAGTTTTCATACAGGTAATCGATCTCGTCGTCGGACAGCGCAAGGCCCAGGTCAGTGTTTGCTGTCACCAACGCGGCGCGACCGTCGCTGGCTATTGGCACAGTGCCTCTGCGCCCCGGTTGACCAGCAACAAACAAAGCCGCCGCGTCATCCGCGGACAACAACAGGCCCTCGGTCATGCGATCGAGCAAAGCGATTCCCGCCTGCCGCACAGAATCAGCGGATAGCGGCGAGTTCGATTGCAGTGCGTAAGTCACACCGCGTTCTATGCGCTCGATGGCATCCATGCCGCAAGCTGTCGCAATGTCGGTTGCCTTGCTCGACCACGGCGATATCGTGCCCGCGCGCGGCGCAACGATCAGTGACTGTGCGTTGGCTGGCAACTCACCCAGCGGTTCGTCCGCCAGTAGCAATGCCTCCAGCCTGGATCTTTCGTTTGTGTCGAGCTCGCGGTGCAGGTTGACGAAGTAGCAGTAGCGAGAGGCCAGCGCCGTGACCGCAGGTACTCGCTCACGAACGGCTGCCAACGCTTTACGCAGACGGAAGTCGGACAGCGCTCTCTGGCCAGGCAACTGGAGCAGGCACTTGCCGCTCTCTGCCGCTGTATCAAACGGTATTGTTGCCAAACTGACTGGACTCTTGAAGTAGCGCGAAAGGAAGGTTGGCGATGATACCGGAGCGACCCGTATCGAACCAGTGACAGGAACTTACGGCTGTACCTAGCGCTTGTCGCCGCCTGGCGTGTAAACCGGCAACGGAAATTGCGCGACGTTGCTGCCCTCAAGTTTCGACACCTTGCTGGTGCCCTGTTTGTCCACCTCGTCAATGCGAATGATCGAGTGCATTGGCAAATAGGTTGATTTCACGCCGGCAAATTCCGACTTGATCTTTTCCTGACCCGGATCAACGACGACGGAGCTGCGCTCGTCGAAGGTCAGCTCAGAGACTTCCACAAAGCCGAATAACGCACCGTGCGCCACGCTGCGGGCGTAGATCTCAAAGACCTGCCCCTGATTCATGAACACTATCTTGAAAATTCTCTTTTTAGACATTGACTTAGGCCACACCCGGTAAATCTAGAGGACACACTTCCGGCGCTAGTGTACGCATATTCTAGCCGCTTGCCTGCCCACTTTCCCCGTCGCAAGCCAGGTCCGCCCCGACAACAGGGCTCCGTCCGCCGCCGGTTCCGCTCCGTTTTGTGTGAACTGCTCGGCAGCGCACATCGCCAGCTGTCGGCAGAATGTGCCGATATCGAGCACTGTGGCCGAATAACGCCTTTCGGACCTCACAACTGGGATCAACGCGAACGATGCCGTTACAACTCAAAATCACCAGTGAACACCAACGCCTGATGGCCGGCGACGCCGTACGACAGTTTAACGAAACTGGCGGGACGATAGGCCGTGGCCTGCAAAGCGACTGGATACTGCCGGATAACGATCGCTTCGTATCCAGCCGCCACGCTGCCATCGACTACCAGAACGGTGCCTATTACGTAGCAGATATCAGCACAAACGGGTTGTTCGTCAACGACTCCGATGAACCACTCGGTAAAGGCAATCCACGCCGCCTGTTCAACGGCGATCGTCTGCGTATGGGCGAGTTCGAGATGCTGGTTAGCATTGACGAAGGCGAGAGTCTCGTACTCGCGATGGAACCTGACCAACAGGTTGTTGCCGAGCACATAGACCAACTCGTACCCGAAGAGCCTATGCGTACGGGCATTCAACTGCTCGACGAAGAAGAAATTACCGGCGACGACGCATTCAAGTCGGCGCTCTTTGGCACCACACGCATGGAACGGGAACGTCCACGCGTAACTGCGTCACCAGCAAAACCTGCTGCAAGGAAAAAACCCGCCGCTGAAAAGGCAGTCGCAGATGACGATTTGTTCGCAGCATTCTTGCAAGGCGCCGGAATCGATAAAGACGATATACATGCTTCAATGGACCCGCGGGATATCATGCGCAACGCTGGTCAGGTCTTGCGCGAGTTTGTAAGTGGTACTTCGGAGTTGCTGGATAGTCGCGCGAACCTTAAGAGCATGTTCCGCCTCGACCAGACAACTGTGCTACCGCGGCACAACAATCCGTTGAAACTGGCCGAGAACTGCAACGACTCCGTGAAGCAATTGCTGGTCGGCAAAGAAGGCGAGTACCTTGGCCCGATCGACAGCGTTAAGGAAGTCTGCCGCGATCTGAAGTTCCACCAGGATGCCGTTATTGAGGCGATGGTGACTTCGTTCAAAGAATTTTCGGATCGCTTTGACCCGGACGAACTACAGGACAATTTTGATCGCACTCTTGGTCGCAAACCGCTGCTCGGCACGTTCGGCAAACCGAAGTATTGGCAGCTCTATTGCGAGCTCTACCCCATCATCACCAAGAGTGGCAGCGGGCCATTCCCGCAACACATCGCCGAAGAGTTTGTACGTTCGTATGAAAAGCACATCGGCGAGTACAAGCGCGTTGATCGCAAGGACGGCAAGGCCGCCTGATCGCGACCTCCAAGCAACGATAGCAGCGCACGAAGTCGTCGTGCACCGCTAACGGCGGCGCTAACCCGCAGGTCAGTCTGAGTGGCGATTCATCCGATTATCAATAAGGTCCTGCACAACCCCAGGATCCGCGAGCGTGGACGTGTCTCCGAGGTTGCCAAACTCGTCCTCTGCCACCTTGCGCAGAATGCGGCGCATGATTTTTCCAGAACGGGTCTTGGGCAGCGACGGCGCCCACTGTATAAGGTCGGGCGCTGCAATCGGTCCGATTTCCTTGCGTACCCATTTCACCAGCTCTGATCTCAGGTCATCACTGGAGGCGACGCCGTCCATTAGAGTGACGTAGGCGTATATACCCTGACCTTTGATGTCGTGTGGATAGCCGACGACTGCCGCCTCAGCAACCTTAGGGTGAGAAACGAGAGCGCTTTCAACTTCCGCAGTACCCATACGATGCCCTGACACATTCAGAACATCATCCACTCGTCCTGTGATCCAGTAGTCTCCGTCTGCATCGCGGCGCGCGCCGTCTCCGGTGAAATAGCGGCCAGGGAACGTCGAGAAGTAGGTATCGACAAACCGCTGATGATCGCCATACACGGTGCGCATCTGACCCGGCCAGGAATCATTGATGACGAGGTTACCCGCTGCGGCGCCTTCGAGTTCGGTACCTTCACTATCGACGATGGCCGGTTGAATGCCGAACAACGGTCGGGTCGCCGAACCAGGTTTTAGCGCCGTGGCACCCGGCAACGGACTGATCAGGATGCCGCCTGTCTCTGTCTGCCACCAGGTATCAACGATCGGGCAGCGCTCGTCGCCAACGACGTGGTAGTACCACTCCCAGGCTTCCGGGTTTATGGGCTCACCCACTGAGCCGAGCAAGCGCAGCGATGCCCGCGTAGTTTTCTTAACCGGCGCGTCGCCTTCACGCATCAATGCACGAATCGCCGTGGGCGCGGTATAACAAATGTTGACCTGGTGTTTGTCGCACACTTCCCAAAAGCGCGACGCACTGGGGTAATTCGGTACGCCTTCAAACATCAGCGTGATTGCCCCGTTGGCCAGCGGTCCGTAGACGATGTAACTATGTCCCGTGACCCAGCCAACGTCCGCCGTACACCAGTACACATCGCCAGGTTTGTAGTCGAACACGTACTTGTGAGTAAGTGCTACGTAGACCAGATAACCACCGGTGGTGTGCAGCACGCCTTTCGGCTTGCCCGTTGAGCCTGACGTATAAAGAATAAACAACGGGTCTTCAGCCGACATTTCCTCGCAGGGGCAGTCATCGTCGACTTCTGATTCCAGTTCGTGCAACCAATTGTCGCGATCGGCATCCCACTCGACATCCGCACCGGTATTACGAACAACCAGCACTTTCTCAAGGGTCGTAACGCTCTCGTGCGCTGCAGCAGCGTCAACGCTTGCTTTCAACGGTATTTTCTTGGCACCTCGCAGACCCTCGTCCGCGGTAATCACGATGTTCGATTCGCAATCGTGTATTCGGCCTGCCAATGCCTCCGGCGAAAAGCCACCGAATACAACCGAATGCACAGCGCCTATCCGGGCGCAGGCCAGCATTGCGACTGCCGCTTCCGGAATCATCGGCATATACAGCGTTATACGGTCGCCCTTCTTCGCGCCGAGTTTTTTCAGGGCATTGGCGAACCGGCAAACCCGTTTGTGCAACTCGCCGTAAGTGATTTTCAGGTCGCGTTGTGGATCGTCGCCTTCCCAAATTATGGCTACGTCGTCAGCTTTCGTTGCGAGATGACGATCGACACAGTTGTAACAAGCGTTCAATGTGCCATCTTCGTACCAGCGAATGTGCACGTCGTCGCGTGCGAACGAGACGTCCTTGACCTTGCTGAAAGGCTTTATCCAGTCAACGATTGTGGCTTGTTTTTTCCAGAAGCCTTCGTTGTCCGTAACGGAATCCCGATACATTGCCTCATACCCTGCCTTGTCCAGCAACGTACTGGCGGCAACTTCAGCTTTGACATCGTAAATCGTACTCATCTCTAGTTCCGTTTATGTTCGTTTCACAAAGAGTATCAGTCGAGCTTGCTCGCGACCCGCAGCAGACGCTCGGCCTGAAGCAAGTGCGGCCTGTCCAGCATCTCGCCGTCAAGACCCAGCACGCCGGCATCCGGGGACGCGGCAAACAATGCCACGATGCGCTTCGCTCGCTCGATGTCTTCACGGCTCGGCGTAAACGCTGAATTGATCGTGGTCACTTGCGCGGGATGAATCGCCAACATGCTGCTGAAGCCGTCACGGCGAGCGGCGGCGGCATAAGCGGCAAGCGCGGACTCATCACGAAAATTGGTAAACACGGTATCGACTGCGTCGATGCCTGCGGCTGCAGCCGCAAACAGGCACAAACTCCGCGCCAGCTCGTACGGTGCCAACCAATGCCCGTTTTCGTCACGATTCCGAGTTGCACCGAGCGCTGCACTGAGATCCTCGGCACCCCAACTCATAGCGGCGAGTCTATCGCTGGTCCCTGCGTATTCATGCAAACGAAACAACGCCTCCGGCCGTTCGGTGACCAGCGGCATTATTCTCGTCTGCCCCATCGGTATGCCGTGCTCTGCTTCGAAGCCGTTGAGCAATTCATCCAATCGAGCTATGTCTGACGCACCGTTCGCTTTCGGCAACACGATGCCGCACGGCGCTGCAGGGAATGCCGCGCGTAAGTCGAGCAACGCATCTTCGGTATCCAGCGGGTTGATTCGCAGCCACAATTCCGGCACCGCACCTTCGGCAAGAAACTCACCAACCAATCGACGCGCGGCAGGACGCTCGGCAATCGCGACAGAATCTTCAAGATCGACGATCAACGCATCAGCGCTGCTGTCACGTGCCTTAGCGAGCTTGCGCTCGCTGTCGCCCGGCACAAAAAGGTAGCTGCGGTTCACTACGGCTTCCGCAACATCAGCGCAGAACGTTTGCAGACTCCAACCAGCTCATCCTGCTGATTGAAAGCGCGATGCTCGAACACGACAATGCCATTGTTCGGGCGTGATTTGCTTTCCCGCAATTCAAGCACTTCGGTTTGAATATGGATGGTGTCGCCATGAAACAGCGGCTTCGGAAATTTGACGTCATCCCAGCCAAGATTCGCGACCGTCGTACCCAGCGTCGTGTCATTGACGGAGATGCCCACCATGAATGACAGGGTCAAACAGCTATTGACCAGCGGCCGACCGAACTCCGTGGCCTTGCAGAATTCTGCATCGATGTGCAGTGGCTGCGGATTATGCGTCAGCGCGCTGAACCAGACGTTGTCTGCTTCAGTAATCGTTCGGCGGATCGGGTGCTCGAAAACCCGACCAACCTCAAACTCTTCAAAATACAATCCCGGCATAGTATCGACCCCGGTAACCTGTTGTTAATTCAGGGCCCTGCATGATAGTAGCCTTTACCCGCGTTGCAAACGGCAGCAGCTGGCACGGCGGCCCAGTTCATCGCCTGGCTCAAAAAATCGACAGCGCCAGCTGGCCTGAATTCAGGCGTTTTGCAGCTGGATTCGCGTCGCAAGCCGGTCGGCATGACGGCCACTTCTGCCTCTTGTCGGCCTTTATCGTCCCGGTTCCACAGCGTCCCGCTCGTACTTTGCGCGCGACTGTGCAGTGCGTATTACGCTCGCTGACAATGGTTGTCGGGCGCGGTAAAAGGGGTACTACCCGCCTCATTCGTCGACGGCCGCGGCCGGTTCACGGTGTTCGGTCAGACGAACCGCATGACAGGACGAGCAAGGTCTGCGTTTACTGACAGTACCCGCGCAATGACCTTTGCCTGCGCTCGCCCCTCACTTACAACATTTCCTGAATGGCGAAGTAGCGCTGCGATATTGGTAACATAGACGCAGCCTTCGATTGCCCGCCTGCATTGGTGGTGCAAAAAAGCGCGAGGCGCGTTTCAATTCCCGTCAGGAAAAACTTATGAGCAGCGCACAGGAAGAATACAACGACAACGATCTTCGACGAATACTCGATGACACCGACACGATTGCCATGCTCGGTGCCAGCCCGCGCGGCAATCGCGACAGCCATCGCGTCATGCGCTATCTGCAACAAAAGGGCTACCGGGTCATTCCGGTAAACCCGACGCTGGAATCTGATCAAACCATCCTTGGTGAGCGCGTCTATGCAGCCCTTGCCGATATTCCCGACGAATTCCAGATGGTTGATGTTTTTCGCCGATCTGACGCGGTAGCCGAAATCGTCGACGAGATACTGGCATTGTCAAAGCCGCCGGCGTTCCTATGGTTGCAACTGGGTGTCAGCGACGTATACGCCGCGAGGAAGGCAGAGGATGCGGGTATAGAAGTGATCATGGACCGGTGTTTGAAAATTGAGCACGGTCGGTTGTTCGGCTGAGCAAGCCCGGCCGAACAACACCGTCCTGACCACTCAGCAACTCAGGCGGGTGTCGGACTCCATTCACGCGGTCGGCGATAAGACCGGCGTCGATAACGATCAAGACCCAGATCGTCAGAACGAATAGCTGGCCGTTTGCCAACAACAATATCCGACAGCAACTTTGCTGAACCGCAGGCCATCGTCCAGCCCAGCGTGCCATGACCGGTGTTCAGGTATACGCCGGGAACAGCCGTCGCGCCGATAACGGGAGTTGAATCGGGCGTCATTGGCCGCAGTCCGGTCCAGAACTCGCCCTGCGAAAAATCGCCGCAGCCGGGAAACAAGTCGTCCAGCACCATTTCCAGTGTTTCCCGCCGGCGCGGGTTCAATTGCATGCCGTAGCCTGCAAGCTCCGCCATACCGCCTACGCGCACACGGTTATTAAAACGGGTCACAGCAACCTTGTAAGTCTCATCCAGCACCGTTGAGACCGGCGCGGCATCAGCGTCCAGCAGCGGCACCGTCAGTGAATAGCCTTTGACCGGATAAACCGGAAGATCAAGTCCAACGCTTTTCGCAATGCTTCGCGACTGACTGCCCAATGCGATGACGTAACGGTCTGCATCGAGCTGCTCTTCCTGACCATCGATACTGACCCGCACACCTTTCACCTGACCGTCGTCGATCTGTAACCGGTCTATGTCGACACCGAACTTGAAATCGACTCCAGCAGCCCGGGCCTGCTCGGCAAGTTGAGTCGTGAAGCTATGGCAATCGCCGGTCTCGTCATTGGGCAAGCGCAAGCCACCGGCCAGCTTCTGCCCTGCCCGGCTCAACGCCGGTTCAGCAACCCCGAGCTTGTCGCCCTCCAGCAATTCGTACGCAATGCCACAGGCTTCCAGCACATCGATATCACGCACGGCCGCTTCGAACTGCGCTTCGCTGCGGAACAATTGTGTGAGCCCGCGACTACGCTGTTCGTAGTCCAGCCCCAGTGTCTCCCGCAGCTCGATCAGGCAATCGCGACTGAAGGCCGACACACGCAACATAC
Source organism: Woeseia sp. D3-10 (assembly GCF_055809415.1). Classification (NCBI taxonomy): domain Bacteria; kingdom Pseudomonadati; phylum Pseudomonadota; class Gammaproteobacteria; order Woeseiales; family Woeseiaceae; genus Woeseia; species Woeseia sp. D3-10. Next base: position 497,546 of record NZ_JBVVTW010000007.1, read on the forward strand.
GTTCCTTGTTCACTGCGTAGCGATCCGCATTGCAGTTCAACAGCATTTGCAACATCCACTGCAGCTGGAACAACGACCCGTCCGGGCGTATGGACAACGGCGCGTGCCGCTGCATGAGCCATTTCACTGCTTTCAGCGGAATACAGGGCGCCGCCCACGGCGTCGAATAGCCCGGCGATACCTGGCCCGCGTTAGCGAAGCTGGCACCCATGCCAGCCGCCGGTTTGCGATCAAGCACGGTCACTCGTGCGCCTTGTTCCGCTAAGTACCACGCGGTGGTCGTGCCGATAACACCGCTGCCAAGTACGATTACATGCATGTCGGGCAATCCACTACTATACTGTTGAAAACAGGCAGTTTATTCACTTCATAGCAGTGTTTTTCGTCTATTTGTGATAGCTTCCCAGTGAATTCTTTCGTCCAACCCCTGATTCTCGACTGCGAGTAGTGAAATGCGCGAACTGGACAGAACCGACCGCCGTATCCTCGATGTCCTCCAGCACGATGGCCGCATCACAATGACGGAGCTGGCTGACCGGATTGGCCTGTCGGCAACCCCTTGCACGGAGCGTGTACGGCGTCTGGAGCGTGACGGCGTCATTACCGGCTACTACGCTCGCGTTGACCCGCGCGCGCTCGGCAAACCGATGCTGGTGTTCGTAGAGTTCAAACTGGCTGCCAAGTCCGCGAATACATTTGACACAGTCGGCCGGAAGCTGGCCAACGTGCCGGAGGTCATGGAATGCCACCTGGTGTCGGGGGAGTTCGATTACCTGATCAAGGCCCGTATCACCGAAATGACCGACTACCGCCGCTTGTTGGGCGCTATCCTGAACGAACTACCTGCCGCCGCGGAGTCGCGCAGTTACGTCGTCATGGAAGAAGTGAAAGAGAGTTTGTACTTATCGCCGTTTGCTTGAACCAATAGCAATGCCTTAGTCGGTCGTGCCGCTTTGAACGCACCAAAGCTAAGCCGCTGCTACTATTCGATCAACAGATTTGTAGTCAGCAAGTTGCCATGGCAGGTAACGTAAAGAAGGCATGTGCAGGAAATGTCAACGTGCGCGACCGTACAGTTCACATGGAAGCAACCGCTGTCACCAACCCTGAAATTTGCAGGCTCGAACTGAATCAGCTTCACAGGAATTAAAGAACATGGATATCGACCGTTTTGTTGCAGACTGCATCGCCGCAAATGATGACGACGACGCTCAATCTGCGGTCAATGAAGTACTCGCCAAAGCGGTCTCTACTCCCCGTGACGTCCTTGCTGCGCTCGGCGAACCAACCGAGGCCGGACTGAATGTGCTGCTACGTTCCCCAACGTTGACGATATTCGCTGCCACATGGACTCCGCAAATGAATCTCATGCCGCACAATCACCTGATGTGGGCAAACATCGGTATCTACACTGGACGGGAAGACAACATTTTCTGGAAGCGAACTACTGACGGAATCAAGGCATGCGGCGCCGATGCCCTGTTCGCAAAAGACACCGCCATGCTGGCGCCCGACGCGATGCATTCGGTTACCAATCCACTGCAGCGCTTCACGGGCGGCATTCACATCTACGGTGGTGATTTCTTTGACACGAAACGAAGCCAGTGGAACCCGGAAACGCTGGAAGAAGAACCTTCCGATGGAGCCGTAATTCGTGAATTGTTTCAGCGTGAAAATACAAGGCTGAGGGTGGACCAGAAACCCCAGGAGAACGACTGAGTTCACGCCAAGTAATTCCAGTTTATCGTCGTAGAATAGTCCCCGAGCACCTACCCAAGAACCGCCGCTATCACCTGAGTCTTCAAACACAGGCTGACTCTGTTGTGAGGCTGCACAATTGCCGATTCACCGCGGCCGGCCACGGGTTACTCTCAATCGTCGCAGGCCCGCCAGCACGCTCAGTGCACAACGACTGTGAGGAACACCACGGTCGTCCCGGACCACACCCAGCATGCTGGGTGCGTTCCGGAGTACATCAAAGGCGCCGGCAGGACGACTTGGCGACACAGCGCTGAGCCAATGCGTTGCAGCAATCAGAACCGTTTGTGATACGAACCACGCCTCTGTCTGGACCAATTTGCCAATAAGCCTCGCAACCGAGGTTCTCAAACCGTGACAGGCCGAACCGCTATCTATACAGCAGCGCCGTCAGAACCAGAACCGCAAGCCCGCAACCAACGACGTAACCGACGTCTCCTCACCGGCAGCGCGCAGGATGTCAGCCGTGTTGCCGTAACTCTGCTTCCATTTCAGTCCCACGTAAGGCGCGAACTCACGACGCACCTCGTAACGCAACCGCAAACCGAGTTCGCTGCTGTTTACGCCGCTGGCAATTCCGGCTTCCGGTGCGTCACTCAGCGCGGCATCCACAGCAAGGCTGGGTTGCAGAACCCAGCGTTGGGTCAGTAACAGTTCGTATTCCGCTTCAAAGCGCAAGGAAATGTCACCGTCCTCACTGACAAACGTGGCTGCGTCAATTTCGAACTCGTACGGTGCAACGCCTTGAATACCCGCCACAAGGAAACTGCGACCATCGTTGGGTTTGAAATCGTGCCGTACGCCAAGTTGCCATTCCCAGTAAGGCGCGAACAAACGACTGAACAGCAGCTGCAATTCGGCGTGCTCCGGGGAACTGCCGGACACGCCTTCTCCTTCTGTTTTCCAGCGCAAACGATTGAAGTCATACCCGTACCAGCCCTGCGCTTCCCAGGCATAACTATCGTCGCCATCGGCAAAGCCGCTTTCCAGGCGGTCGCCTACTACCTTCCAGTACGGGCCTGGCGTATGCATCGGCGGGCCCCAGTGGTCGGGCGTTCCGGCGGTACGGTCAGCATGGGCGGCAGACGCCAGTAATAGTACGGTTACTGGCAACCATTGTCGGTTCTTCATCTTTATCACCTCAACTCACCCGTACAACACGAAACATGCCCATCTCCATGTGGTAGAGGAGATGACAGTGAAACGCCCAACGACCCTTCGCGTCGGCATTAATCAACATCGAAACCCGCGAAGCGGGCATCACGTTGATTGTGTGTTTGCGCGGAATCTCGCGGCCGTGACCGTTCTCAATTTCCAGCCACATGCCGTGCAGGTGTATGGGATGGTTCATCATCGTGTCGTTCACGAGTGTCAGCCGCAATCGTTCGCCGTAGTTGAACTCAATCGGTCCATCCACTTCGTGAAACTGCACACCGTCAAATGACCACATGTACCGTTCCATGTGTCCGGTAAGGTGCAGCTCCAGCTCACGATCCACCGGCCGGTCGTCGTAGTCATGGGCCAGACGCTTTAGATCGGTGTAGACGAGTACCCGGTGCTCGATGTCCGTTAATCCGGTGCCGCGCTCGCCGAGACGATTTCTTTGCACCGCGGCAACGCCCGCATTGCCAGCGCCGTGCTGATCTGGACCGTGTCGCGCTATGACGGGACCAGCGGCGCCGCCCATGTCATGACCATCATGTCCCATGCTGCTGTGATCCATGCCTGCCATACGGGCATCGCCCTGGGGCATGCTTCCGTGGTTCATCGCAACGTGATCCATCGTGCTGTGGTCCACGCCTGTCATACCGGCATCATCCTTGGGCATGTTTCCGTGGTTCATCGCACCGTGATCCATCGTGCTGTAATCCATGCCCGCCATACCGGCCTCACCCTTGGACATGCTTTCGTGGTTCATCGCACCGTGATCCATCGTGCTGTGATCCGGGCCATTTTTTTTGCTGTCGTCGCCGGTCGGTTCACCCATATCCATGTCGCCGTGATCCATGCCCATGTCAATCATTGACAGTTTCGGCGGTTTTCTCAGTGCTGGTATAGCCGCGCGAAGCCCTTGTCGGGGTGCCAGTGTGCCGGCAGCGAAACCGCTGCGGTCTATGGACTCGGCCATCACTGTGAATGCACGGTTTTCCGTTGGCGTGACAATCACGTCGTAGGTTTCCGCCGTGGATATTTGAAATTCGTCAGTTTCGACCGGCTGAATATTCTGCCCGTCGGCGGCTACGACCTGCATAGCCAAACCCGGGATACGAATATTGAATATGGACATTGCCGAACCGTTGATAAAACGCAGCCGTACTCGTTCACCCGGCCTAAACACGCCGGTCCAGTTACCGGCGGGGTGCAGGCCGTTCATCAAAAAGGTATAGGCGGTTGCGCCCACATCGGCGATATCAGACTGCATCATTCGCATTCGGTCCCACGCCAGTTTGGTCCGCAACGCATCCCGTCGAGTCCCGCTCGCCGGGTTGAGCACGTCTCCTAATGTCCGCTGTTGATAGTTGTAGTAGTCACCCATCTTTTTCAGGCGACCCATAACACGGTGCGGATCATCGAACGTCCAGTCCGAAAGCATCACGACATAGTCGCGGTCATACTGAACGGGGTCCGGATCCTGCGGATGAATCACCAGAGGGCCGTACACACCAACCTGCTCCTGCAATCCGGAGTGGCTGTGATACCAGTAACTGCCGTTCTGCCGCACCGGGAAACGGTACTGAAACGTCGTGTCCGGCTTGATGCCCTGAAAAGTAACACCGGGCACACCATCCATTTCGAACGGCAGAATGATGCCGTGCCAGTGTATGGACGTGTCATCGCGCAGCGCATTGCTGACGTTAAGCACAACGTCCTGTCCCTCGTACCATTCCAGCAACGGGCCGGGAATGCTGTTGTTGATGGTCATGGCATTGCCGGTACCGCCGGCAATCTCCATGCGCTGCGCGGCGATGCGCAGGTCGAAAACCAGCGGCTCGCTGCCGGGGCCGTCCTGCTGATGCAGAACATTCATATTGCGCGCCCAGACGGGGACCAGGGCGTCAAGCAAAGCTGTGCTGCCGGTGGCTGCCGCATAGCGGAGGAACCGGCGTCGCGTTGCGCCGATTGGTTTTGGGTCAATCATTGAAGTACTTCCTGCTGCTTGCGGGCCCGACATCAAGCCAGAGCGCCGGCAAATAGGTGCATACGCCCTGTCAGATCAAACAGAGCAACCGAGCGGCAACCCGAAGGTGCCGGATCAGCAAGAAGCGATTGGAGGTCGGAAGAGCGGTCCGGAGTACGGCGCTGGCGGCGCGCGTTTTACGAAGGGGTGAACGGTCACCTCAAGTCCGGCCGGCAGGGTCAGATTGGCCGCAATGCTGGGCGCCGTGGGAGTCACGGACGTGGCACATAAGGCAACGCATGATTCACAGCACGGGCTGTCATCCAGCGCTGGCGCATTTTGTTCGTGATCCATAGCGCCCATGTCATGCATGCTGTGATCCATGTTTCCCATCTGGGACGCAGACCACCCGTCCTCAACGGAAAAACATAAGCCTGCAACATCAGCGAGCCCTGCCGCAGGCACGCTGAGCAGAATCAACAACAGGACAACAGCGGCTGAAGGCTTCATAAAAACAGGGTAAGGAAAACTGCTGCAAGACACAACTGACTGGGACCAGTGCATAGACTGAACGTTCCGAATGTCGCGCGAGAGAACGAGATTCAGCAATCATGTAATCGGCCGCGCTTCTGTATTTACAAGAGACCTTATGAACATCCCGGGGTCTGGGCGATCATGAACGAGAGACTAACTGGCGGACCGGAGCTCACCGGTCCGCCAGTCATCAGAACACGCGGCGGATTCCTGCCGTAACATGCTCGTTGTCTGCCAATGGTGTTGCTATGTTTATACAGGTATGCAGCCTGCGTAAATGGCAACCTCAAGCACCCTATTTGGCGAACAATTCAGACTCGACATCCTTAAAAGCTTTGAACTCGAGAGCATTTCCCGACGGGTCGCAAAAAAACATGGTGCCCTGCTCCCCTGGCTCTCCCTCGAATCGAACATAGGGTTCGATAATGAATTCCTGTTTGGCGTCGCGCAATTTCTTCGCCAGCTCATGCCATTCAGGGAAGGGAAGGACTACGCCGCAATGCGGTACCGGTACGCCCTGACCGTCGACCGGATTCTTGATATTGCCCACGCTGCCGTCTTTACCCAACGATGTATTCAGGTGCACCACAAACTGATGGCCGTACATATTGAAGTCGATCCACGTCTCATCACTCCTGCCTTCCGGCAGTCCCATGTATACGCCGTAAAAATCCCGAGCTTCGGAAATGTCGCGGACCTGGATCGCTATATGAAAAGGGCTCAAAACAGCGTTCAATAAACCTTGATTGCGGCTAGCGCTCACAGACTACTCCTATTGTTCTTATTGCTTCCAAAAATGCCGCATCCTACCGAAAACTTTGCTGCCGCGGTAACTAAATACCTTGTTCACTGCAAACTGTTCGACACCCATGCAGCGTATGCTGCGGTCGGAGCTTCTCCCCCAGATCGAATAACAACAACCTGCCGTCGTTCTGCGAACCAGCCCCGGACTGGCGGAGCAGAATCAGCGATGGGGCGACATCCGGTGATGGACTCGCGGCCACGGTATAGGTAACCCGGGAGCGACACTCGACTGTTTGCGACCGTCGCCCCGCCCAATACTGCTAGGACCAGCCAATCTCGTTTTGCTAAGCTGACGATCTTTGTATTTCTGCCTAAGGAATTCGATGCCCGATTCTCGATCTGCCCCATCCGAAAAAGTCATGTCTGCCCTGCGTGAATTTATGCAGCTCGAGTCGGCAAGTGGTCTTCTGCTACTCGCTGCGGCGGTATTGGCCATGCTCATTGCCAACTCCCCCTTAGCAGCAACTTACGATTCCTTACTCAGCACCACGGTCGCCGTTCAGGTCGGCGCGCTGATCATCAACAAACCTCTCTTGCTCTGGATCAATGACGGCCTGATGGCCGTGTTCTTTTTCTTGATCGGCCTGGAGATCAAACGCGAAGTAGTGGAAGGCGAACTGTCGTCGGTGTCGCAGGTAGTGCTGCCCGCAATGGGTGCATTGGGTGGGATGCTGGTGCCAGCGGGCATTTACGTTGCTCTCAACTACAGCGACCCGGTAGCGCTCGGAGGGTGGGCCATACCGATGGCGACCGACATTGCATTCGCCCTCGCACTGCTGGGCACTTTCGGCAGTCGAGTCCCAACCGCACTCAAGGTATTCCTGCTGACGCTGGCCATCTTTGACGATCTTGCGGCGATTGTAGTCATTGCGCTGTTCTATTCCGGCGACTTATCCTTGTTCGCGTTGATCACCGGCGCAATCGCACTAACTGCCGCACTGGCAATGAACCGGCTCGGCGTCACACGTGTATCGGCCTACGTGCTGATTGGTGTCGTCTTGTGGGTGGCTGTGCTCAAGTCCGGCGTACACGCGACACTTGCCGGCGTACTGGTTGCACTCTGCGTACCGATGCGCGACAACTCGGGCGGCTCGCCACTGCGAGAACTGGAACACGATCTCCACGGGCCGGTTGCCTTCGCGATTCTGCCGATATTCGCGTTCGCCAATGCTGGCCTCTCACTGTCTGGCCTGTCGATCGACACCGTCCTTCACCCCGTAACTCTGGGCATAATTGCGGGACTGGTCCTGGGCAAGCCGCTGGGCATCATGTTTTTTGTCAGCCTGGCTGTCGCGTTACGAATAGTGCGCCTGCCGACTAACGTGAATTGGTGGCAGCTGCTTGGCATATCGTTTGCCTGTGGCATTGGTTTCACAATGAGCTTGTTTATTGCGGGACTGGCCTTCGAACACGGTGGTGGCCAGTACTATGGCGGCGACCGGTTGGGCATACTGCTGGGCTCGATCATTGCTGCCGGTGCTTGTTACATTCTGCTGCACCTCAGTTTGCCGGCAGCAAAGCTTAAATCGGAATGCCCGGATTGATAACTCAATGAACCGGGTAGCGGAATCTGCAACGAGGCGTTCGAATATCGTGGACTACAAACCAGAAAATGCTGATCAGTTTTTGCGCGGCAAACGCGTTGCAATTTCAGGCGCTGGTCGCGGCTTGGGCCGCGCGCTAGCCATCGTTACCGCAGATCACGGGGCGGATACCGTGCTCCTTGGCCGGGATAAGTTGGCCCTCGATGAGGTCGCAGCTACGATCAGTGCAAGAACCGAACGAAACCCTCTCGCCGTGGCGTGTGATCTGGCGAGTCCAGCGAGCGTTCACACCGCTAGCGAAGAAGTGCTCAATGGTAATGCGATTGTCGATGTGTTGATAAACAACGGAGCGCCGTGGTCGACTGGCAACCTGGTCGATCTGTCCGACGATGACATTGTCGCTACTGTGGCAGCCGCCGTAACCGGGACCATTCTGCTGACAAAAAAGTTGCTGCCCGCACTCCGACAATCAGCGGCCGCCGATATCATTACCATCGTTTCGACATCGGCAATTTTCGGCAATTACCACAGCGGTGGTTCGGCGCCTTTTTTTGCCGCCAAACACGGCCAGTCCGGATTCAGCGACAAACTGCGTCATGAGTTGCGAAACGACGAAATTCGCGTTTCGGCAATCTATCCCCCTGACTTCGATGACGCGGACCCGGCCGACCCCAGCTGGGCGGGCATACCCTGCCAAAGTACGATGATTTCGAACCGCGAGATTGTGTCAATCGTGCTGTTTATTTTGGCGTCTTCAAGAGCATGCAGTTTTCCCGCCGTTTTTGTCGCTGGAATGGCGTCGAACTGAGAACCTCACCCGGTCTTACACTGAGAGTAAGTGACCGCTCGTCTCAATCAAATTTACGCATTCCTGAAGATGGCGGAGAGGGTGGGATTCGAACCCACGGTACGGTACAACCGTACACCTGATTTCGAGTCAGGCACATTCGACCACTCTGCCACCTCTCCCGGTCTTCGCGGCTCTCGCATGGCGTTCACATCTGGCGGGCGACGCGTTGCTGGCGGCCGACCGTGCGAGGCGCGTATTCTAACCGTATGTGCGCGGCACTGCGACCCTCCCATTGACCCGCATTCGCAGACTATCGCTAGCTGATTAGCCCCGCTAAATCAAGGGTAGACGGCACTGCATTTTCGGTCCTGCTAGGGTAGCCTAGGCGGTCTGTTCCACCGCCAGACGGGGCTCAATCCCACCGGTGTCACTGCGCCACAGACGCCGCTCACGAAGGAATTCGTGAGCGCGTTTCCGGTCATATTACTAATCGAAACGGAGCGTCGTACTGTGGAATACAAGGAGTGGATTTGCGCCTGATTTCCTATGTACTTGTCGCGTTGCTGGTTGGGACCTGCTCATCCCCTCCGCCCCTGCTTGACCAGGTATTGCACCTGGGCGAGCTGCGCGTCGTGACTCGTAATGCGCCAACCACCTATTACATCGGCCAGGAAGGTCCGGCCGGTCCCGAATTTGATCTCGTGCAGGACTTCGCCGACGAGCTTGGTGTCGAGTTGCGGATCGACACCGTCGACAGTGTTGCCGAGGTCATGCCTTACCTGCTCGCCGGCAAAGCGCATATGGCGGCCGCCGGCTTGTCCGTAACTGACTCGCGACGGCGGTTCCTCGATTTCGGACACCCTTACAATACCGTCGACGTGCACCTGGTCTATCGTCTCGGCACAGTCAGGCCGCGCGAGATTCAGGACATAATCGGCCGCAAAGTCGAGGTCGTTGCTAACAGCAGTCACTCCGACTTGATGGCCTCGCTGGAAACGGTCTACCCGGATATAGACTGGGCTGAGAATGCCGATCTCGAAGTGCGTGACCTGCTGGAGAAAGTGGCTCTGGGAGAAATCGACCTGACCATCGCCGACAGCACCGCCTTTAATATTCAACGCCACTTCTACCCCGACTTGCGGGTTGCACTGGATCTTGAACTCGATGACCCGCTGGCGTGGGCGTACCGCAAGGACGACGGACACAGCCTCCTGAAACGCGCAGATGAATTTCTGATCGGCGCAGAACGCAGCGGCCGGCTCGCCCAGGTCAACGACCGTTATTACGGGCACGCCGAAAAATTCGACTACGTCGGCACTCGTGCCTTCATACGGCATTTCGAGAGCCGCCTGCCCCGCTACCGTCCTCTGTTCGAACAAGCGGCCGCTGAAACCGGTACCGACTGGCGCCTGTTGGCGGCCATTGGCTATCAGGAGTCGCACTGGCGCGCAAAGGCCGTCTCGCCCACCGGCGTGCGCGGCATCATGATGCTGACCCTGGCCACCGCGGATTACCTCGACATCGATGACCGGCTCGACCCAGAAAGCAGCATCGTCGGCGGCGCCCGTTATTTCGTGCGGCAATCAGAGCGCCTGCCGGACGAGATCGGCGAACCGGACAGAACCTGGCTCGCACTGGCTTCGTACAATGTCGGCTTTAATCACGTGAAAGACGCGCGACAGCTCGTGGAATGGCAAGGGGGCGACCCGAACACCTGGGTGGATGTCAGCAAGACCCTGCCATTGCTAGCGCGGAAGAAATGGTATTCGCTCGTTGACTACGGCTATGCGCGCGGTTGGGAGCCGGTGTTGTACGTGAACAATATTCGCCGCTACTACAACATCATTCGCTGGCTCACCGAAACTGAAGGCAACGAGGAATCACTGGATAACGATACCAACACCTTCGAAGTAGCGCAGAGCGGTGACAGTCCTGAATCAACGTCGGCTGACGAAGAAGCTCTGCAGTAAAGCCCGCGATTCATCGGCAAACAAACCGCCAGTCACTTCGATGCGGTGGTTAAGAGCCCGTTCGGAGCTGAGGTCCAGAACACTGCCCGCCGCCCCGGCTTTCTCATCGTAAGCGCCGAACAACAAACGGGAGACTCGCGCGTTAAGCATTGCACCCAAGCACATGACGCACGGCTCCAGCGTCACGACAAGATCACATCCGGTTAGCCGGTAATTGCCAATCGCGTTCGCCGCCTCGCGCAACGCCATGACTTCCGCGTGTGCCGTCGGGTCGTGATCAGCAATAGGGCGATTGTAGCCACGGCCAATGATCTCGCCTCGACGAACGACAACGGCACCGACCGGCACTTCGTTTTGCTCGGCAGCGAGTGCGGCGAGGCGCAATGCTTCCTGCATGTGCGCGACATCGCTGTCGGGCCAGCGCACCACTACACGCCCTCGATCATCAGCAGGGACTGTCGACTCTTAACTTTCATTCTAAAAACCACCGCATGTTTGTTGCTTTCATAATAGATACTGCGTGCGGAATCCTCACCGAGGAACACAAATTGCCGCCTTCGCAAAGGAGAAAGGCAGAACGAACGCGCTGCTCAAGAGTGCAAAAAAATCACCCTGCCACATGCCCTAACCATTCGATTAACTCGTGAGAGCCCGCTGTGAACAAGTAGATCAGAAGGACCCAGTTTATTGATAAATAGACGAAGGACTTCAGCCAGCTGCCAGCCGGGGCTTCGCCGCCGATTCGGCCGCGCTCCAGGGCGGTCAAGCGCGTAGCCGAGTCGTCACCATCAAAACCAAGGCGGCAGTCACTTCCTGCCATTGCCGTTCGAGACGACAACTCAGACAGTCGCCGAATTACGGCCGCCACCTGAGCTGCCCCGCCTGTCGAACGCGCCGCTACTTCATCACATGCCTGCTCTGCATCAGCGCGGCTGTCGCTGCTTATCCGTTGCCGCAATGGCGCCGGCCAGAAGAGAGTCAGCCAACGTAATGCGAAAGCCCGCAGATTATCCAATCTATCCGCGTGAGCGCGCTCATGGCTTAGAACTATCGCCAATTCTTCCGGCTGCAATTGCCTGACCAAGCCTCGGGTTAACAGTACTTTCGGTTTCCACAAACCGACACAACAGGCCATCAAGTCCTGGCTATCCAGAGTCTGATAGCCGTCTTCATTTCGACTGGTCATAGCCCGCAATACTCGATACTGACGATGCGCGCGACGCAACGTCCACAGTAAAGCCAGCAATAACAACAAGACAAGCAAACTACTAATGGCCGCCAATCCAAGGATAATGATTGAGTCATGCGCATAGACCGGCGCATGGGCACCGCATTGATCACCGTGGCAGTGCGCGGTGATGAACAGGCCGGAAAGTGCGGGCTGAGTCAGCAGCACAACTGACAGTATTGCGGCCGCAGGGGCCGAACCCGCGTATAACAAACGCACAAATGATCGCAACGACGCACCAAACCCGGAAATCCGGGACGAAACTATCGGGTAGAGGAGCGCGCTCAGTAAGCTCGCGCCGACTGAAATGGCCAGCCACCACCCCAGTACTTCGAATGACATTTCACTCATCGCTGACCTCGCAGCCACCCTCACCGCTACGTTCGAAATCTATTGACCTGGACAACTTCCCAACCTGCTCCGGCGCTTCAGCCGATACGTAATCGAGAAACCCGGAAATCATGGGGGCCAAATCCCCGCGCGCGACCTGGTTCGCCATATCACGTAACAAGCCGCTGATTAATTGCGATTTCGTCATGGTGGCGCGGTATCGGTAGGCCCTGCCCTGCTTGCTACGCTCAACCAATTGCTTGCGGTAGAGTCTTTCCAGCGTGCTTTGCACCGTGGACAAGGATATGTCGCCATCAGGCATGCGGCTCTTTATCGCCTGAGCCGTGGCATCGCCCCGGTCCCAAAGTACCCTCGAGCACCAATAGCTCACGCTCACCCAAATCGGGCAGTTGCTGATTTCGGTCTGATTCAACTCCGAACAGTAGTCTAGGAAGCTTGGGCACCATCCGGTAACGATAGCCTATCTGTATTGGCCTGCGCACCCTCTGGCGACACCGGCCGAAAACCGAGGCCTTATCGGTTTTCGCAGTAACTGATAAAACCGATGCTCACAGAATCTCATCAGCCATCGCGAGCCAAAATGCCGACGCACCTTACCTGCACGCCTTCTCGTAATCAGCCAGTCAGTTACTCCATCCCGGTTCTCATGTGCTGCATCCTGACAGCCGCCGGCAATCTTGCTTTAGCCAATGAACATGAGGCTATCGACGAAGTGATAGTTGAAGGACGACAGACGGTACTGCTGGGCGAGGCGCGCTCCGCATCCGAGGGTATTGTTGGTCAAATCGATCTGGCTTTGCGCCCGCTTCTGCGCCCCGGTGACGTACTTGAAGCAATTCCGGGAATGATCGTCACTCAGCACAGCGGCTCGGGTAAGTCTAACCAGATGTTCCTTCGCGGGTTCAATCTCGATCACGGCACCGACTTTGCGACCGTTGTGGATGGAATGCCAGTCAATATGCGCACCCACGCGCACGGTCAGGGTTACACGGACATAAATTTTCTGATCCCTGAAACTATTGAGACTCTGCGTTTCGTAAAGGGTCCGTATCATGCAGAACTGGGCGACTTCTCCTCTGCCGGTGGCACCCAGATCAGTACGTTTGCCAAGATGCCGGACAATCGTCTGAAATTTGGCGTTGGCGAGAACGGCTTTCGTCGCCTGCTGGCCATGGGCAACGTCGAATCTGCGGGGTTCAATCTGGCTGGCGCGCTGGAAGCGCAAGCGTACGACGGGCCGTGGTCAGACATTAACGAAGGAGTGCACAAGGTCAATGGCCTGCTGAAAATTGGTCAGGCGGATGATTCCGGCAACTGGGGAATCACGGCCATGTACTACGACAATGACTGGAATTCCGCTGACCAGATTCCGGCGCGTGCTGTATCCCAGGGTTTAATTGACGAGCTGGGATCACTCGATCAAACACTGGGCGGTGAATCGCGTCGTGCCAGCCTGTCGGGGCAGTTCAATCGGGTAAACGAAACCAGTGGTCTGAGTTTGAATGCTTATGTGATCGACTACCGCATGCAACTGTGGTCAGACTTCACCTATCAATTGGACGACCCGCTGCAGGGGGATCAGTTCGAGCAATTCGATGATCGAACGATCTGGGGCGGTTCAGGCACATATGATTGGCTATCTGGTAGGCATCAAGAGCTTTCGCCATAGAGTCGGCGCAGAGCTCCGCTATGACGACATCGGCACTGTCGGCCTCTACCGCACTCTGCAGCGCAACCGCCATGCCACCACGCGCGAAGATAGCGTCAAGGAAGCCAGCATCGGCCTGTTTTATGAGCTGGAATGGCAATTCAGCGAAGACTGGCGAACCGTTCTCGGGTTGCGCGGGGACTATTATCATTTCGATGTGAATGCGGACAATCCGGTAAATGCCGGCACAGAGTCCGACAACACCATCAGCCCGAAGGTGAGTTTGATTTATTCAGTCTCGGGTGTGACCGAGGCGTATCTGAGTATTGGGCAGGGTTTCCACTCCAATGACGCACGCGGCACGACTATCAGTATCGACCCTGTAAGCGGCGATTCCGTCAGACCGGTAGATCCCCTCGTAAAATCAACCGGAGCCGAAGTTGGATTGAAAACGGTTTGGCTGGAAAGCTGGAACAGCTCACTGGCACTATGGCACCTCGAACTGGATTCCGAACTGCTCTTTGTTGGTGATGCCGGTACTACCGAAGCTAGCCGCCCCAGCAACCGCTGGGGCCTGGAGTTCAATAATTACTGGAACATTAACCAAACATGGACGTTGGAGGCCGATCTCGCCTGGACAGACGCAGAGTTTGCAGACAGCGCTCCGGACGGCGACAAGATTCCCGGCGCCATTCCATTCGTGGCGACAGCCGCATTGACGGCCGACTTCCCGAGCGGATGGTTTGGCTCAATGCGGGTGCGCCACTTTCACCCTACCCGCTCATAGAGGACAACAGTGAAAAGTCCGACGGCTCGACGATAGCGAGCCTTGCACTGGGCTGGCAAAGTGATTCCTGGAGTGTCCAACTGGATGTTCTGAACATCTTTGATTCAGACGATCACGACATCGATTACTTCTACCCCTCGAGACTGTCAGGCGAACCGCCTGCAGGCATTGAGGACAATCACTACAAAATCTTTGAACCCCGGCAAGTGCGGGCGTACCTCGTCGTCAATTTCTAGAACGCCGCCGTCCGTATTGAAACTCTGGCGGCGCGGTAGCCTACCGGGCTGCCCCGCCCGGCATTCCGGCCAATGGCAGCCACCTAAAGCTGATAGCTGGCTCTGCAGCCGGTTGAGCTAGAAATTCGAACAGCACTATCGGCGAAAACATCCGGAACAAAAAAAAGCCGGAAAGCAGTTCCCAAACCTGTCGAAATCGAGCAACAGTCAGCGACTACTCGATGACACTTATATCCAGCCATACGTGATCAGCAGCCAATTGAACTTTTGTTTTCCATATTCAAATGGATGATATTTGCTGCGTTGTGACGGTGAAACACTGGAAAATAGTCTAACGGTTTGCAACTTTACGTCCCCAAGGAGGGCAGCATGTCCAATAAGCACGGCGAATTCATCTGGTACGAATTGTTAACCGACAACAGCGATGCCGCACTGGCCTTTTACAGTTCGATACTCGGCTGGCAATCCATTGATAGCGGTCATCCCGAAATGGACTACCGCATTCTCCTCGCCCGGGATAACGACAGCGGAGAATCACACGAAATTGCCGGCATGATGCAACTGACCCCGGGCATGCGCCAGGAAGGCGCCAGACCGGTATGGCTGGGTTATATCGGTGTCGATGATGTCGACCGCGCCGTCACCAATACAGTCGCCGCCGGCGGCGCGGTGCAAATGCCGGCCACCGACATTCCCGATGTCGGCCGTATTGCCATGGTCACCGACCCACAAGGCGTCCCGTTCTATGTAATGCGGGCTTCCAGCGACAAGACGAGTCTGGCTTTCGCCGCGGACAAACCCCGCGTTGGTCACTGCGCCTGGAATGAACTGCTCAGCTCCGATCCGCAGGCCGCAAAAGCCTTTTATTTCAAGGAATTTGGCTGGACTAAAGACGGCGAGATGGACATGGGACCGATGGGAACTTACGAATTCATCCGCCACAACGGCCTCATTGGTGCCGTGATGCCAAAGCCGGAGCCCATGCCGGTACCGCTGTGGAATTTTTACTTCCGATGTGCCGACATTGACCGCGCCTGCCAGGCCGTCACTGACAACGGCGGACAAGTGCTGTACGGACCCGACGAGATCCCCGGCGGCGACTACACCATCAAGGGTATCGATCCGCAGGGAGCACTGTTCGCACTGGTCGGCGCGCGAAAAACGTAACTAAATCACTCCCACTCGATTGTGGCGGGAGGTTTGCCGGAAATGTCGTAGGTCACGCGGGATATGCCATCAACTTCGTTGATGATGCGAAGGCTGACCAGTTCAAGAAACTCGTACGGCAAGCGGGCCCAGCGTGCCGTCATGAAATCGATCGTTTCAACGGCTCGGAGAGCAACGACGTAGTCATAGCGGCGACCGTCGCCCATGACACCCACCGATTTGACCGGCAGGAACACGGCGAACGCCTGGCTGGTCTTGTCATAGAGGCCATGCTTTCTGAGTTCGTCGATGAAGATGTCGTCCGCGAGCTGCAGCGTTTCAACGTACTCGCGTTTTACTTCGCCGAGGATACGCACGCCGAGACCGGGCCCCGGAAACGGGTGCCGATACACCATTGCCGGCGGCAAGCCCAACTGAACGCCGATCTTGCGAACTTCGTCTTTGAACAACTCGCGCAGCGGCTCCACGAGCTTCATGCGCATGTGCTCAGGCAAACCGCCTACGTTGTGGTGCGACTTGATGACGTGCGCTTTGCCAGTAGAAGCGCCTGCTGATTCGATAACATCAGGATAGATCGTGCCCTGCGCGAGCCAGTCGATACCCTCCAGCCGCGTTGCTTCCTCATCGAATACATCGATGAACAAGCCGCCTATGACTTTGCGCTTCTGCTCAGGGTCGCTGACGCCTTCCAATGCGTTGAAGAAGCGATCTGCCGCATTGACGCGAATGACATTCACGCCCAAATGCTGCGCGAAGGTTTCCATGACCTGGTCACCTTCGCGGTAACGCAACAGACCGTGGTCAACGAAGACACAAGTCAATTGATCGCCGATGGCCTCGTGCAATAACGCAGCAACCACCGACGAATCGACGCCGCCTGACAGACCAAGCAATACCTTGCCGCTGCCTACCTGCTCACGGACGCGAGCTATCGCATCGGCTACGATGTTGCCGGGCGTCCAGTCACCTGCACAACCGCAAATCTCGCGAACGAAGCGTTCCAGCATTCGATCACCTTGCAAGGTATGCGTAACTTCAGGATGAAACTGCACGCCGTAGTAGCGACGCTCCGGATCTTCCATCGCTGCAAGGGGAGAGTTCTTGCTGGTACCGGTTGCCACGAACCCTGCTGGCAGTGACTCGACGCGATCACCGTGACTCATCCAGACTTTAAGCAAGGCCGGTTCGTTGTCACCAGCGTCAGTCAGACCGTGCAACAACTCGGAATCCCGCGGAGCAATCTCAGCGTACCCAAACTCGCGGTGCGCAGAGGCTTCCACTTTCCCACCCAGCGCCTTGACCATTGCTTGCATGCCGTAGCAAATACCAAGGACAGGCACACCGAGATCGAATACAGCCTGTGCCACACTCGGCGGACTGTCCAGATTCACTGACTCGGGACTGCCCGACAAAATAATGCCCGCCGGTGCAAACCCGGTGATCTTCGATTCATCCACATCCCAGGGATAGATTTCGGAGTAGACACCGCACTCCCGCACGCGCCGCGCGATGAGCTGCGTGTACTGGCTGCCGAAATCGAGGATAAGAATGCGGTGCGCGTGTATGTCAGCCGATGCTGACGTCGCTGTGGATCCGGAAGTCATCGTACTCAGGTATTAGCGCGGTAGTTTGGCGCTTCTTTGGTGATCGAGACGTCGTGCACATGGCTCTCCCGCATGCCCGCCCCGGTGATACGCACGAACTTGGGCCGTGAACGCATTTGTTCGATATCGTGGCTGCCGGTATAGCCCATCGCCGCACGCAGCCCCCCCATTAATTGATGCACGATAGCAATGACGCTGCCTTTGTAGGCGACACGGCCTTCAACGCCTTCGGGTACCAGCTTCTCCAGCTCTTCGGTCGCATCCTGGAAATAACGGTCTTTAGAACCGTGCGCCTGACTCATCGCGCCGACAGAGCCCATGCCACGATACGACTTGTAGGAACGGCCCTGATACAACTCGACTTCGCCCGGCGATTCCTCGGTGCCGGCGAACAGACTGCCGATCATGATGGAGTGCGCGCCGGCAACAATCGCTTTGGCGATGTCCCCGGAGTACCGAATACCGCCATCCGAAATCAACGGAATACCGCTCTTCTTCAAAGCGCCTGCCACTTCGGCAATCGCTGATATCTGCGGAACACCGACGCCCGCGACGACACGTGTCGTGCAGATAGAACCAGGGCCTATGCCCACTTTAACCGCATCGGCACCTGCCTCGGTCAGCGCTAACGCCGCCTCGGCGGTAACGATATTGCCCGCGATGATCTGCAGTTCCGGATACGCCTGTTTGATGCGACGTACACGTTCGATTACGCCCTTTGAATGGCCGTGCGAAGTATCAACCACGATCACGTCGACACCCGCTTTCACCAGGCCGGCAACACGTTCGTCGGTTTCAGCACCGGTACCAACCGCGGCGCCGACGCGCAAGGCACCGTGCGAATCTTTGCAGGCACGCGGGAAGTCGGAAGCTTTCTGGAAATCTTTGGCGGTGATCATGCCGCGCAGCTCATACCGGTCGTTGACGACCAGCACTTTTTCAATTCGGTGGCGATGCAGGAGACTCAGCACTTCCTCAGAACCCGCGTCTTCGCCAACCGTTACGAGCTTTTCTTTCGGAGTCATCACGGTCGACACCGGCGCATCGAGCTGCGTTTCGAAGCGCAGGTCGCGGTGTGTGACGATGCCGAGGGTTTCCCGGTTCTCAACAACCGGCACACCGGAAATGCCCAGTGAACGGGTGAGCTCGATGACTTCTCGAATGGTCATGTTCGGCGGTACCGTAATCGGGTCCCGCACTATGCCGCTTTCGAATTTCTTGACCTGCAGCACCTGCCGCGCCTGTTCGTCCGGCGTCATGTTCTTGTGAATAATGCCCAGACCGCCTTCCTGCGCCAGGGCAATTGCCAGTCTGGATTCCGTCACGGTGTCCATAGCCGCCGACAGCAACGGAATATTCAGGCGAATTTCCCGGGTAAGCTGTGTGGTCATGTCGACCTCGCGAGGCAGCACGTCCGAAAAGGCCGGCTGCAGTAGGACATCGTCGAATGTCAGGGCTTCGCTGGCAATGCGCATAGAATTCCGGGTTGGCTGATGAAGGTTAGCCGGCGATTCTACGCGGCAGGCATATGACGGTAAACGCCAATCTCGAATTAATTTCCCGTAACGCCGCTGACCGCTGGCAGCAGAACTCGTTCTATACTGCCGCCATGAACGATTTGTTTGCAGCCTCAGGCGACTCGCCTGCCATCTCCGTTTCCGACCTGAACCGCCAGGCAAAAACCCTGCTGGAACGGGGCCTTGCCCGTGTTTGCGTGGAAGGCGAGCTATCCAATCTGGCACGCCCGGCGTCCGGACACCTGTATTTCACGCTGAAAGACTCGGGCGCACAGATTCGTTGCGCCTTTTTTCGCCAGCGCCAGCGTGGCCCCACCATCGGCTTCAGAGACGGCGATCAGATGCTCGCCTTCGGCCGGGTCAGCCTCTACGAGCCGCGCGGCGACTATCAGTTGATCGTTGATCGACTGGAAGCTGCCGGCGAAGGCGAATTGCGCCGACGATTTGAGCTTCTGAAGAAACGCCTGGCCGACGAAGGCCTGTTCGACGACTCGCTGAAACGCCCGCTGCCCGCGCTGCCGCGCCGAATCGGTGTTATCACCTCCCCGTCCGGTGCTGCTGTTCGCGACGTACTGAGCGTTCTCAAACGGCGTTTTCCGGCCGTTCCGGTAGTGGTCTACCCGGCCGCCGTGCAGGGCGATGGCGCACCGTTCGAGCTGATCGCAGCGTTGAACTCGGCGATCAAGCGTGCCGAATGCGACTTGCTGATTATCGGCCGCGGCGGTGGTTCGCTCGAGGATTTGTGGGCCTTCAACAACGAAGAACTTGCGCGCGCCATCCGCGCCTGCCCGATTCCCGTTATCAGCGCCGTTGGCCACGAAGTCGATTTTACGATCGCTGATTACGTCGCAGACCTGCGTGCACCGACCCCATCCGGTGCTGCTGAGCTTGCTGTGCCGGATCAGGCAGAATGGCTGCGCGGACTACAATCGACAGCGCAGCACCTCAGCAAGCTCATACAGCGCCGTCTCGACGACAAAGCGCAGTCCGTTGACTGGCTGGCGCGCCGACTGGCGCAGAGCAGTCCGGCAGCAACGGTCACGCGGCAAACTGAACGTCTGCAAAATGCCCGCCAACGGCTCATGCTCGCTGTTCGCCACAATCTCACTGTGCACGAACGTCGCATTGAACAATGGCAATCCCGTTTGTTGCGCTTTGACCCGAGCACCCGATTGGACAAAAACGCCTGGCAACTGCAGGCGTTACGCGAACGTCTTGAGCGCGCCGCCGTAGGGCGACTGAAAGACCTGCAACAATCGCTCGCCATTACGGCGCGAGCGCTGGATTCCGTGAGCCCGCTGGCCACTCTCGAACGCGGCTACGCCATCGTTACGGATAGTCAGAATGGAGCCGTTTTGCACGACGCCGATGAAGTTGAAATCGGCTCTTCAGTCCGCGCGAAACTTGCCAAGGGTGACTTGCTGGCGACAGTAACCGGACGTGTCACTGCCGCCAAGAGTAAAAAATGATGAGGCACCTGCTCGTATTGCTGTGCTTGCCCCTCTGTGTTTTCGCGCAGCCGATCCACGCGCCGCACCCTGGCGGTATCGCCATAGTAGCGCTGGGTAACAGTGCCAATGCGCCTGACGCAAGGTTCGATGGCAAACCTGTGCTGGTTACGCGTTCTGGTGATGAATGGCTTGCCATCGTAGGCATACCGCTGGATCAGGCGGCAGGAAAAGCGGATGTCGTTATTGCTGAACGTCGCGTGTCGTTCGACGTTGTGCCGCACGCCTATCGCGAGCAGCACCTTACTGTCGCCCCGAAATTCGTCAATCCAGACCCGTCAGCACAAGAACGCATCGCCGAAGAACAACGAAAAGTTGCCGCTGCGATGAATCACTACCGGCGCAGCCCGGTCCCGTTTCAGTCGTTGCAGGCCCCCATACCCGGCGCGCGCAGTGACAGTTTCGGGTCACGCCGGTTCTTCAACAAAGAACCACGCTCACCCCACCGTGGTATGGATATCGCTGGCAACACCGGTACAGAGATCAAAGCCCCGTTAGCCGGCACTGTGCTGCTAACGGGCGATTTCTATTTCACCGGCAACGCCGTGTTTGTTGATCACGGCCAGGGTTTGATCACCCTGTACGCGCATCTGGACAGTATTGATGTGCAGATGGGGGATCAGGTGAATACCGGCACGCGGCTGGGACGAGTCGGTGCAACCGGCCGGGTAACCGGCGCGCACCTGCATTTCGCGACCTATCTGAATGGCACGGCAGTGGACCCGGCACTACTGCTGGAGCCCCCTCGGTAGCAAACTAGTTGTCGTAGCCGAGCGGGCGCTGGGTACGCGTGTAACTGCCGTCGTCCTGACGATCGAAAACGCTGCATTGCTTCATTTCACCGCCGTAAATGTGCAATGAAATTGCCGATGTCTGGTCACAGGGATTGCCGATGCTGTGATATTCGTAGGGCGGAATCAGGCAGCCCGCGCTGCCTACGCCGGCCTCGTACGAGTTACGTGCTTCGAAATGGAAATTACCGTTCTCACGTGACACCAGTTCGTACTGCTGCACGTCGATGCTGCCGCCCCATACACCCTCAACACACCACATGCCGGAATGGTCATGAATAGGCGTGTTCTGCCCCGGCCCCCAGGTCATGACGACAATGGAGTAGCCCTTTTCTTCATTCTTGTGCAACAGACGTCGCGCATAGTGGCCATCAACCGGCGCAGTGAACTCAGTCGGCAAGTCTATTTGCGAGGAACGAATCAGTTTGCAAAGATCGGCCTTGATGGCCTCAACTGTCGCAGCGACACTGTCTTCGGCAACGGCTTCTTCAACAAGTCTTATTAATTCCGCTGTGCCCTGAGTGCTCATACTCGCCTACTCCACTGTGTGTGATGCCAGCATCATAACGCGGATAGCCGAAACCATACACCGTAGTCTTTTGGCGGCATCAGGTATCGAAGAAACTGCACATGACCGGGCGGAATGCGTCCATCTCAACGAGGAAAGAATCGTGCCCTTTCAGGCAGTCCAGCGACTCGAATTTCACGTCCGGAACCACGTTTTGCAGCCCTGCTGCCAGCTCGCGTTGCTGCTGCAGCGGGAACAGGATATCGGTAGTCACGCCCACCACCATCGCCCGCGTGAGTTGCAAACGTTCAAAGCCGGCCCGAAGCGAGCCGCCGTGCTCGGCCAGATCAAACAGGTCTGATGCGCGGGAAAGGTACAGATAGCAATTCGGATCGAACTGGCCGGTGAACTTGTTCGCTTGTGCCTCGAGGTACGACTCCACGGCGAAATCTCCGTGGAACGGACTGTCCGGATCACCTTCTCCGGTGATACGTTCGCGGCCGAAGCGCTGCTCCCATTCCGCGGCTGAACGGTAGGTAATCATGCCCAGCTTGCGGGCAAGTCGTTGCCCCAGCAACGGCGGATCGGAACGGTCGTAGTCGCCATCAAGCCACTTCGGATCTTTGACGATCATTTCGCGCTGCAACGAGCGTACCGCGATGGAAAACGGCAAAGCACGTGCCGCCGATGAAATCGATACAAAGCCGTCACTGATGCCCGGATGCCGAACACAGAACGCAAGTGCACTCATGCCACCCATGGAACAACCGATCACCGTGTGCAGACGTTGCAGACCCAGTTGACGTACAACTTCAAAACCGCCTTCAGCGACATCCTCTAGAGTGAGTATCGGAAAATTAAGTCCGTAGCGTTGCCCGGTTAGCGGGTCGATCGACGCAGGTCCGGTCGAACCGAAACAACTGCCGAGTGAATTGATGCAGATGACAAAGTAGCGGTCGGTATCGAGCGGCAAGCCGGAACCGATCATGTCCTCCCACCAACCGCTGGCACGATTCTCTTGCGACGAAGCGGCATGCGCCGAGGGCGACAAACCAGTGAACAACAGCAACGCATTGTCTTTCGCCGCGTTCAGCTCACCCCAGGTTTCGTACGCGACCACAGGTTCGCGCAAGCTGCCGCCGCGGTGCATGCGAAAATCGCCTGATACTTTTGCGATCCTGCTGGTCATTAGAATGCCCCGTCTGACGACACAACGATGCTAACGTTTTACGTGCTTCATCAACCGCTTGCGACGGTGATCCTGGCGCGGTGTTAACTTGTTGCGGCGACCTGCAAAAGGATTGTCGCTGGTCTTGAACGCCATTCTTACCGGCGTACCTTTGAGTTTGAACACTTTCCGGAAAAAGTTGATCAGGTAGCGCCGGTACGCTTCGGGCAATTTTTCTGTTTGGTTGCCATGAATAACTATTACCGGCGGATTGCGTCCACCCTGATGCGCGTAACGTAAACGGATACGCCGACCTCTGATCATTGGCGGTGGATGCGCTGTTATCGCATCAGCCAATGCCTTGTTCAAATCGACAGTGGACATGTCCCGCGTCGCCGCCCGATACGCCCGTTCCACCGCCGGCAACAAGTCACCAACGCCGGTGCCGTGCAAGGCGGAGATCGTCATGCGCTCCGCAAAATCGAGAAATGGCAAACGTCGCTCCAGTGCTTCGCGCACATGTCGACGTTGATCGCTGTCCAGCCCGTCCCATTTATTGGTTACCACAACGAGTGCGCGACCGCGCTCTGTGCACAGGCCCATCAAGCTCACGTCCTGTTCAGTCACGCCTTCTTGCGCGTCGATGACGGCAAGCACCACCTGCGCCTGCTCCATCGCCTGTAATGCTTTGACTATACTAAACTTTTCAACAGCCTCATGAACCCGTGACTTGCGCCGCACACCCGCGGTATCGATCAAGACATAGGGCCTGCCGTTGCGCTCGAACGGTATCGCGACGCTGTCGCGCGTCGTACCCGGCTGGTCGAAAACAACGACTCGTTCTTCGCCCAATAGGCGATTGACCAGCGTGGACTTGCCAACGTTGGGCCGACCAATAATGGCAATACGCATCGCCTTGTCATCGTCGTCATGGTCTTTGTCATTGTCGGCAGCTGCCGTGCCAACGAACGGCGCCAGCACTTCGTCCATCAACGCGCCGACACGATCACCGTGTGCTGCTGAAATCGATACCGGCTCACCGATACCCAGCGCGTGGAATTCGCTGCCTACAATATCCGGGTCCAGGCCTTCTGCCTTGTTGGCAACCAACCAGGTCTGTTTCGCGTGTTGGCGTGCAAGCGACGCTACGTATTCGTCAGCAGCCGTGCGCCCACTTCGACCGTCCACCATGACAATGGCAACGTCCGCTTCTTTAAGCGCAGTGATGGTTTGCTCGGCCATGAGCTCGCTGATGCCTTCCTCGCCGCCAGCGACACCGCCCGTGTCAATAATCAGGTAAGGAACAGGGCCTTGCTTGCCGAAACCGTACTGACGGTCGCGCGTCAAACCCGGGAAATCCGCAACCAGTGCATCGCGGGAGCGGGTCAGCCGATTAAATAACGTCGATTTCCCGACGTTGGGTCGACCAATGAGTGCTATTACAGGAAGCATGGTAATGACCGCCAGTCACGGCTCAGTTTGTCCCACCGCTTACCGCTTTGGTATCGCGGTCAGGCACGGCGAAGGCGGCCAGAACACCTGACTCGCTCTGTACGTAAAGCTTGCCACCAATTACAGCGGGTGCGCCGGATATCATGCCTTTGCCAACCCGCTTGCGCGCGACCGGCGTGCCATCCAGATTGCTGAAAAAATGCACGTAGCCATCGAAGTCACCGACGACCACGGTCGTATCAAACGGCACCGGTAAGGTCGGCTCGCGCCGCAATAAGGCATCGTTTCGCCAAACTTCACTGCCGTTGCGACGTCCGAGAGCAACAACCTCACCGGAATCGATCGCCGCGTAGAGGTTGTTCCAGTCGGCGCTGACTCCGGTGTAGGTCGAAATTTCCCGGGCCCACAAGACCTGACCGGACTCGGCGGCCAGTGATGCCAACCGGCCATTGTAGCCGCTCGCATAAATGTCCTGGCCGACCGCGGTAATGTTGCCATCGATATCGGCCAGGCGTTCAAGGTCGGACCGACCGCTCGGCGGTGACAACACCGCTTCCCATTCACCGTTGCCGGTGAGCAGATTCGATGCCACCAGCCGACCGTTGTCAAAGCCTGCAATAACCGTATTGCCAACAATCACGGGCGCTGCCGATCCCCGCAATGTCAGCGGCGGCAGGCTTTGTTCCATTGACCAGCGCTCGGCACCGTCAAAGGTGGACAGCACGCGCAACGTGCCGTCGATGGTGTAGACCGCAACAGAATCATCCTTAATAACCGGTGTCGCCAGAACTTCGCCATTGAGTTTGATTCTCCAACGCTCGCTGCCATCGCTCGCGGACAGGCAGATCAGCTCCCCGCCACTACTGCCGATCACCACCAGGTTGTTGCCTACGGCCGGCCCTGCCGACAGGCGCAACTTGGTTTCAATCCGCCAGATTCGCTTGCCCGATTCAGGATCAAACGCCGTGACATTGCCGTCATAACTCGCGGCGTAAATACGGCTGCCGTCGCCGGCGGGTTGCAGTGCGAGGCGCAACGCCTCGGAATCACCGCCCACCTTGGCATCCCACAGCTTGCGAACTTTCAGTGTTTCGTCGAAGTCGAGTAATTCAGCCGGTTGCAGTTCTTCGTCTTTGTCACCGCCGAAAATACTGCAGGCCGACAACAGAACGCTGACGGCAAGCAATGCGCTGATTCTTACCAACTTGCTCACTCCTGGACCTCGGCCTGGGAATCGGCATCGGTTTGTTCCGGCGTCACAGCCGTCGCCGGCAAACTAATGACATCCGCGTCATCACCGCCCGGCAGGTCACCCAGTTTCATGCGAACCAGCGCAACATCCACAGTCTGTTGGCCACGTTCATCAGCGAGCACCGCGTTGTAAGACTCAGCTGCTTTGTCAAAATCGCCCAGTGCGAAATGGGCATCACCAATGACTTCGTTGTAGCGCGCGGCAAATGCGCTGTCTTTAGGTACCTTGAGAAATTCGAGAACTTCGTCCGGCTTCTCCTGGTAAAGCAGGATGCGCGCGAGACGCAAGCGGGCAACGAGCTGCATGGGCTCATCGCCTCGGCCCATTGCGAGCGGTCGCAATACGTCCGCCGCGTCAGCGTCGCGCCCTCTGTCCATGTACAAGCGCGCCATCGCGAGTCGCGCCTGATCGGCATAGACAGTGTCTTGGTATTCGTCGAACAACGTATCGGCAATGGTGCGTGCCGGATCGGTTCGCTCGGCGGCAACTTCTTCGAGCAGCGCTTCGTACTGCGACGAGGCTTTGAGTGCGGTTTCCATTTCGTGACTTCCGCGCATCTTGATGCCCGCAATAATGGCAATACCCAGCGCGACGCCACCAATGACCATCCAGCGATTCTCGGCCCACCAGGCGCGCAGTTCGTCTAATTGTTCTTTTTCAGTTAGATCGTTCACAAATTCTGCCTTTCTGTTATCGGCCCGCTCTGCGGGACCCGTCGAAATTGGTCGTCAGCCTAATCGCTGCGCCAGAATGCCTGCCAATTGCGTCTGCGGAACCTTCGTTTGGTCCTCATCGCTGCGCAAAGGTTTCAACCCTGCTTCCCCGGCACCGACTTCGTCATCACCAAGGATTACCGCGTACGCCGCACCGCTCTTGTCCGCCCGCTTGAGTTGCGACTTGAAACTGCCGCCACCCATGTTGAGCTCAATACCGCACGCCGGCAGGGCATCACGCAAACCCTCAACCAGCTGAAAACCGGCTGTCGCCGCCTGTTCGCCAACCGTCACTACGTAAACGTCGGGCGCGGCTTCAGGGACCTCGCCACCGCACGCAGCGTACAACGCCACCAGGCGCTCAATGCCCATCGCCCAGCCAATCGCTGGCGTCGGCTTGCCACCCAGTTTTTCCACCAAACCGTCGTAACGGCCACCAGAGCAAACTGCGCCCTGCGAACCCAACGCGTCGGTAACCCACTCAAAAACCGTGCGATTGTAGTAATCCAGCCCACGAACCAGGCGCGGGTTTACCGTGAACTCAACACCAGCCGCCGCAATCAATGCCTTCAAGGTTGCGAAATGCTGCGCCGATTCATCGTCCAGGTAATCGACCATTACCGGCGCGCCAGCGACGATTTCCTGCATCTCCGGGTTCTTGCTGTCCAGTATTCGCAACGGATTCTGCTCAAGCCGGCGGATACTATCCTCATCCAGCCTGTTTTTCACGGCTGAAAAGTAGCTGACCAGCTCTTCGCGGTACAAAGCGCGTGACTCGGGATTGCCCAGCGAGTTGATTTCGAGGCGAATCTGCGAAATGCCCAACCGCTGCCACATTCGCGCGCACATGATGATCAATTCGGCGTCCACATCAGGCCCGGCGTAGCCCAACGCTTCAACGTCCATCTGGTGGAACTGCCGGTAGCGCCCTTTCTGCGGCTTTTCATAACGGAACATCGGTCCCGTCATCCACAATTTTTGCCGCTGGTTATGCAGCAGGCTGTTGGTAATGCCAGCGCGCACCATCCCGGCCGTGCCCTCGGGCCGCAATGTAAGGCTTTCACCATTGCGGTCCTCAAAGGTGTACATCTCTTTCTCGACGATATCGGTCACTTCGCCGATAGAGCGTTTGAACAGCTCGGTGAACTCGACGATGGGCAATCGAATCTCACGATAGCCATAAGATTCAACCAACTCGCGGACGATCGTCTCCAGATGCCGCCACAGAATGGCATCCTCTGGAAGTACATCATTCATGCCGCGAATAGCTTTGGTCTTCACTGTGTAATTCCGTAGTTCAGGAGTGTCGCAGACAACAGGTGCCGGCCGTGTGTAGTTAACGATTAATCGACATCCGTGCTGTGTCGCCGCGCCTGTCTGCTGCCGCAATCGTGTACGGCTCGCCGTTCACGCGAATACTGACATTGTCACTGTTGCCCAGCAGAACCCGGACCGGTGCGCTACCGCGCAAATTCACCGTGCGCCCTGATTTGCCGAGGTCGAAGAACAAGCGCTCGCCGTCACTGTCAGTCACTTCAGTCCAGCAATCACCACTAAACTGAAGCTGCAATGCCAGCTCGTCGCTGGCCAATACCGAGGGTGCAGCACGCGCGGCATTTTCCGCGACCGGCACGGCTACCGCAAGCGCCTCGTTCTGCTCTTCTTCAGCTGCCGCCGATTCCATCGGCGCAGGCGCAGACTCGTCGACGGGCTCTGTTGTTGCTGCTACCGTTTCTGCTAGTTCTGCTGATTCCGCCGGAGCCGTTGGTTCGCGTGTTGGCAACGACACGCTGGAACGACCTTGTGAACTCGCCGGTGCGAGCGTCGGTGACGGCGCACTTGCGGGGCGGTTTTGCCACCAGTAATAGCCTCCACCCATAATCAGTAACACCGGAATCAACAGCAACCACGGCAGCAAGTTCAGCTCGCGCTGTTGTTTGCGTGGCCGACCAACAATGGGCGGCGCGCCGGTCGCCTTGTTGAGCAAATAATAATCCGCGATTACATCATTGACCGGTACGCCTACAATATTGGCGTACTTGCGCAAATGGCCTTTAGCGAATACTGGCGCGCCAAGCATCTCAAAGCGATTTTCCTCCAGCGCCTGCACTTTCGATTCATCGATGTGCAGCTCGCGGGCAATATCCGGCAGTGGTATTTTTTTCAAACGGCGGGCTTCCGCCAAACGTTCGCCGGCAACCGGCCCTGTTACGGACTCGTCAGTCGAAGGTTGTTGTTCTTCGCTCATGATTGCCGTAATCGCCTAGCGGCTGGCCAAGACACGCTGCGCCTGCGGTGTGTTCGGAAACTCGCGCAACAGGCGTGTTTCGAACTCACTGCGGGCGCGCTCGTCACCGATGGTGCGTTCGATCTCTACACCCAGCCACAAAATATTCGGCGTTGCCGGATTGGTCGACAGGAAGCGCTGCAAGAAGGCACGGGATGCAAGGTCCTCACCTTGCGCTCGCTTCAGCAAAGTCATCTGTAACAAGGCTTCGCCATAGCCCGGCTTGAATTCCAGAGCATTGCGAAAATACGTTTCTGCCAGCTCATAGTCTGGCTTTTGTGCCATGCAGACTCCGCCGTTCGTCAGCATGACTTCAGGACGGTCGTTGATAGCGGCGCGTTTCAAACGCTGAAACTGTTCGTGCGCATCGTCGTAGCGCTTTTGCTGACAAAGAAACACGGCATAGGAATTACGCACATCGACATCGTCCGGCGCCAGGCGAACCGCACGATCAAAGTGCTGCTCTGCGAGCCGCGGGTTCTCAAGACCGACGTAAGTCAAAGCCAGCGTCGACTGCGCGACAGCCAGCCTGGGGTCGAGCTCAATGGCTCGCAACAAGCGATCGCGAGCGAGCTCGTAGGTACCGTTGCGGTAATAGCGTGCGCCGAGTTGATAGTACTGCGCTGCCGCTTCTGCTGAAGACTTAGGCTCAGCACGCGGTCTGCCCGTCGTGGTGGACACGCAGGCATTCAAAAGCATTACCAGCGCGAGAAGAACTCCAATCCGTATTGTCATGCAGTAGCCACCCTGATGTTTTTGTCGCCAAGCCGAACCCGGATTCGATCTTTGACCTTACCGGCGAGCTGGCCGCAGGCGGCATCGATATCGTCACCGCGAGTCTTGCGGGTAGTTGCCACGATGCCATGTTTTCGCAAACGATTCTGGAAAGCTTCAATGGCGTCCCGTCCCGACCGGCGAAACTCGCTGCCCTCGAACGGATTGAACGGAATCAAATTGACCTTGGCAGGTTTGCCGCGCAACAACGCCGCTAATTCTTCCGCATGCTGCACGCTGTCGTTGACGTCGCGCAGCATGACGTATTCGAAGGTAATAAAACGCCGCGAGTGCTTGTCCGCGTACCGCCAGCAGGCGTCCAGCAACTCGGCAATTGGGTGTACGCGATTGATCGGCACCAGTTTGTCGCGCAGCTCGTCATTCGGCGCGTGCAGCGAAACCGCCAATGCAACGTTGCAGTCATCCCCCAGTCGCTCGATATGCGGCACGATACCCGAGGTACTCAGAGTAACGCGGCGCCGAGACAAACCGTAAGCATTGTCTGACACCAGCAACTCAATGGCGGGCAGCACATTGCGATAATTCGCCAGCGGCTCGCCCATGCCCATGAAGACGACGTTGCTGACCGCCGGATCGCCATTGGGGCGTGGTGGCAACACACTGTTCGCGTGGCTGACCTGGCCGAGAATTTCTGCCGTCGTCAGATTGCGATTAAAGCCCTGCGCACCGGTTGCGCAAAACGCGCAATCCAGGGCACACCCAACCTGCGACGATATACACAATGTGCCGCGCGTCGGTTCAGGAATGAAAACTGTTTCGACGGCCTGCCCCGCTCCGGAGACAAACAGCCATTTGACGGTGCCATCGGACGACGCCTGCTCACTCATCACCGTCGGGCCTTCGATGACCGCGGTCAACTCAAGTCGCTCACGCAACTTTTTCGACAAGTCAGTCATGTCGGCAAAATTGCGCGCACCGCGCTGATACATCCACTGCATCAACTGGCGCGCGCGAAACGGCTTCTCGCCCATATCCGCGATGAACGCCTCAAGACTGCTTAGCGGCAGTCCGAGCAAATTGATTTTTTGCGGGTTGGCGTTCATCGCGAAACAGGCAAAACGCCCTAGCGGGTCCTCGGGCAGATTCCGTCGGAACCAAAGAAAAACCGAATCTCTGCTGCAGCGGTTTCGACAGCGTCCGAACCGTGCACAATATTCTCTTCAATACTGTCAGCGAAGTCGGAACGAATCGTTCCGTCGTCAGCATCAGCCGGATTGGTTGCACCCATGAGGTCGCGATTCACGTTGACGGCCAACTCACCTTCCAGGGCTTGCACCATTACCGGACCCGAAGTCATGTAACTGACGAGATCATTGAAGAACGGGCGTGCCTTGTGCACAGCGTAGAACTCGCCGGCTTGTTCTTTACTCAGATGCATCATCTTGGCGGCGACAATTTGCAGTCCAGCCTTCTCGAAACGTGAGTAAATTTCGCCGATCAGGTTTTTCTGAACACCATCGGGTTTGATAATCGAGAGCGTTTGCTCAACGGACATACTGAGATTCCTTACATGGCTGGGTAATTAGGGACGAATACGCGTGCCGCGCAAAAGCACGGCGAGCCGGTCTGGCTGCCGAGCGTAAGCCTTGAATTTTACTTGGATTAATGGTGGCAGGCAACGCGCCTTAGACGCTGAAGCTCTCACCGCAGCCACATTCGCCAGTGACATTGGGGTTTCGGAAGCGAAATGCCTCGTTGAGGCCGTCTTTGACGAAGTCGATTTCGGTACCGTCGATAAGCGCCAGGCTCTTGGGATCCACGACCAGCTTGACGCCCCGGTCCTCGAATACCTCGTCACCGTCGTCCGCTGCGTCGGCATAATTCACGATATAAGCGAATCCGTTACAGCCGGTCTTTTTCACGCCAACGCGCAAGCCAAAGCCCGTTCCGCGCTGATTGAGGTAATTTTTGACCCGCTCTGCAGCGGGTTGAGTCAGTGATAGTGCCATATGCCTTCTGTCAGTTTGCCTGTTCCGGCGGGCTCAGGAGCTTGTCCCGTAGCGCCGCAATTGCGTCTTCAAGTAGCAGAATTCGCCCGGTCTTTTCAAGCGGAATCCCCAACCGGGCAATTGCCTGGCTGGCCGAGTATTGTCGCAGATCATCGACCGTTCGGCCTTCGAATTCCTCACAAAACGCCTCAGTCGCCGCCAACAGGTGCGGGCAGGCGAAGGCCCGGAAGCGCAATACGCTCAGCTGACCACCACTTACTTCTGCACTGAGTTCGATATGCATGCCACCGCGGGAAAATTCAATGCGCGGGCCAGAAACAACGCCTGCATGGGCCAGGTGGCCGAATAGTGCCCGCACTGGCGCGCTGTAGTCGTTCGCGTCTGCCATCACAGCCGGCACCTCGCTGGGAGCAAGGCTCGCAGACGTTCGACCGCCTGCCGATAGGTCGTGCAGGCAAAATCAATGTCTGATTGTCGGGTTTCACGCCCGAAACTGAAGCGAACTGCGCTTTCGGCGAATTCGACCGATCGGCCAAGAGCGCGCAGCACGTAAGACG
Source organism: Woeseia sp. D3-10 (assembly GCF_055809415.1). NCBI lineage: Bacteria > Pseudomonadati > Pseudomonadota > Gammaproteobacteria > Woeseiales > Woeseiaceae > Woeseia > Woeseia sp. D3-10. Next base: position 529,582 of record NZ_JBVVTW010000007.1, read on the forward strand.
GTTCCGTACTTTGCGAGTTGCACGCCGAGCCACTGGCGACACACAACGGCTCGAGCAGCAGCCGCAAACTCTCGCCCTCCACGCCATCGGCGCTGATGTTCAGTATCCCCGGGTAATGACTGTGCGTATTGCCGTTCAGGTGCAGCCCCGACACGCTCTGCAGTTCAGACTGCATCCGTTCGTAGAGCGTTTGCACGTGACGCAAATCATCGTCCTGACGTTCCGCCGCCAGTTCAGCGGCAACCCCGCAGCCGACAATGAGCTGAATAGGCAAAGTTCCTGGTCGCAAGCGCCGTTGCTGACCGCCGCCGAACAGCAACGGCTGGACTCCACAACCACTGCGCGGCGCGACGTACAGCGCACCAATACCCGGCGGCCCGTGAAATTTGTGTGCCGTCATCGACAGTAAATCGATTGGCAGTTCCTTAAGGTCCAGCGGCAGCTTGCCAACCGATTGCGCCGCATCGCAATGAAACAGCACGTCGCGCTCGCGGCACAGCCGGCCAATTGCAGCAATATCCTGAACGACGCCGGTCTCATTGTTGACGTGCATCACCGAAACCAATTGCGTGTCTTCGCGGAACGCATTGGCAAGCTCAGCGAGATCCAGCATTCCGTCGGGACCGGGGGTCAGCCAGGTTACGTCAAACGCGTCTTTCTCCAGCGCCCGAAATGCATCGACTACGGCCTTGTGCTCCGTCCGCACAGTGATGAGATGCCGACCCCGGTGAGCGCGAAAGCGAGCGCCGCCAATGATTGCCAGGTTGTCCGACTCCGTAGCACCCGAGGTCCAGATAAGATCGCGCGGAGCAATATTCAGGAGACCGGCGACCGCCGCCCGGGCCTCGCGCTCACGAGTGGCCGCAGCCCTGCCGGCTATATGCAGCGACGACGGATTGGCAAACGCCAGTGGGTCGCGAAGGCAGTCACTCATGGCCGTTACAACCTCAGGCGCCACCGGCGTGGTCGCCGCGTGATCGAGGTAAACAGGCTCACCAATCACGATTTCCGGCCCGTCCTGCGCGGATCCAAAGACGCAAAAATACCTCGCAAGATATTGATTTCGTTACGGTCTGGTTCAGCACGTATGAACAGCCGTCGCAGCCGCCGCATCAGGTGGCGCGGATTGGCAGGGTCCATAAAACCGCTGTCGGTCAGTACCTGCTGCAGATGGCTGTAGAAATGCTCGAGGTCCTCACCGGAGGCGAGCGGCGCCTCAGGTTCATAGACGGGCGGCGGTCCATCCAACGTTGCCATGCGCAGCTCGTAAGTGAGAATTTGCACGGCCATCGCCAGGTTTAGCGAACTGAAGCCGGGGTCGGTTGGGATCGTCAACAACGCGTGGCAACGGTCGAGGTCTTCGTTGGTCAATCCGGATTTTTCCGGGCCAAAAACAGCAGCCACCTTCGCCGTCTGCCCTTCTTTCAACAGCCGCGCCGCACACTCGCGGGGCGTGAAGCTCGGCCAGTTAATCGTGCGCGAACGCGCGCTGGCCCCTGCAACGTAGACGCAATCGACCAGCGCATCGTCAAGATTTTCAACAACCCGCACTGACTCCAGAATGTCGTTCGCCCCGGACGCACGTGCGGTCGCGTCTTCGTGCGGGAAATGCCGTGGACGGACCAGCATGAGGTCCGACAAACCCATATTCTTCATGGCCCTGGCGCAAGCCCCAATGTTCCCCGGATGCGTTGTTCCAACCAAGATTATGCGCACGTCCATTGCTGATGCCTCTTCAAGTCCCTGACCGCAGGACAATTCCTGATATGGCCCGAGGCCGGTGTCTGTTATTCTATCGCGCCTCTGCCGGCGACTCGCCGGCAATGCAACGCTCTTTTTTAATCTGACGGAATCTTACGATGCACGCATTGCTTAATGTCGCCATTATGGCGGCACGTCGCGGCGGCGATACCCTGATACGCAGCCTCAACAAGCTCGACAAAATAAAGGTCGAACAAAAAGGCCGCAACGATTTCGTCAGTGAAGCCGATCGCACCGCTGAGCGGGCCGTGATCGAAACTATCCAAAAACACTACCCTGATCACGCCATACTCGCCGAAGAAAGCGGCCAACATGGCGAGTCCGAGTACGTGTGGGTTATCGATCCGCTCGACGGAACGACGAACTTCCTGCACGGCTTTCCTGTGTTTTGTGTCTCAATCGCGGTCCTGCACAACGGTCGCCCCGAGCATGCCGCGGTGTACGACCCCTTGCGCCAGGAGCTGTTCACCGCCTCTCGAGGCGCCGGCGCGCAACTAGACGGTCGGCGTATCCGGGTCAGCAAGCAAAGCAACATGGAGCGCGCATTGCTCGGCACCGGCTTTCCGTACCGCGATTCCAACCTGGCGGTTGAGCCATACCTGAAGATGCTACAAAAATCGCTGGAAACTACCTCAGGGGTCAGGCGCGCCGGCTCTGCCGCTCTCGACCTGTGTTACGTCGCCGCCGGGCGCCTGGACGGCTTCTGGGAAACTGGATTGAAGTCCTGGGACATCGCCGCCGGGGCTTTGCTCATTCGCGAAGCAGGCGGCATCATTTCCGGCCTCGATGGCAGCGAAGACTTTCTGGATACGGGCCATGTCCTGGCGGCCACACCGAAAATCTACAGCGGTATGGCGCGCCTGTTCAGCAACGACATCAAAGTGATGTTCGCCGCTGACTGACCCAATTCACCAATCGACGTGCGCCTAAGGCAAATCGTCGATCAGTTCGCCGCCGTCGTCCTGCGGTGGCATCAGATCCACCGCCGTTACGTTCAGCATCAACGCTGTAGCGCTTGCCATGTAAATTGACGAGTAGGTGCCGACAACGATACCGACGATCAGAGCCAGCGAGAACGGGCCTACCGATTCGCCGCCAAGAAAGAACAGCGCTGCCAGAACGACCAGGGTCGTGAGCCCGGTAATTACCGTTCGCGCCAGAGTTTCGTTGACCGAGATATTCATCACATCTTCAGACTCCGTGCCTCGCAGCCGGAAGAAGTTTTCCCGAATCCGATCAAAGACCACGACCGTGTCGTTCAGCGAATAGCCGACAACCGCCAGCACGGCCGCTACAACGGTGAGATCAAATGGCCAATGGAAAAACGAAAAGAAACCCAGAGTCACTATTATATCGTGGGCCAGCGCCGCGACGGCGCCGGCGGCGAACTTCCACTGAAAGCGGAACATGATGTACGCAAAAATCATCAACAAAGTGAAGATCATCGCGAGACCGCCCTGCTCCGTCAGCTCCTGACCAACCTGCGGCCCGACAAAATCAACTCGGCGCAAGTCGACATTGGGTTCATCGCTGGACAGCACGCTGCGCAAGGTTTCACGAATCTCGTTCGGGTTTTCGTTTTCCTGCGGTGGCAGACGAATCATCACATCCGTTGTTGCGCCGAACGTCTGCACCTGCGCCTCATCAAAACCGGAGTCCGTAATCAATGAGCGTATGCGATCGAGATCCGCGTCTTGCGGATAGCCGACCTCCAGCAAAACACCACCGGTAAAGTCGATGCCGAAATCCAGTCCGCGGGTCGCAAGGGACACGAGTGAAGCAAGAACGAGCAACACGGAGAACCCAACCGCAACTTTCCGCCGAGTTTCACTCAGGAAATCGATCTTCGTGTTTTCTTTTATAAGTCTCATGAGAATCCTAGACCGGCAGGCTGGTCAGTTTGCGACCGCCGAATACCAAATTGACAATCGCGCGCGTGCCAATGATCGCTGTGAACATCGAGGTAATGATGCCGAGCGACAACGTAATAGCAAAGCCTTTGATTGGCCCGGTACCAAGAGCAAACAGAACGATGGCCGCGATCAACGTGGTGACGTTGGCGTCCGCAATAGACGACAGCGCTTTTTCATAGCCGGCGTTAATTGCATTCTGCGGCGCCGAACCTGCCGATAACTCTTCACGTATTCGTTCGAAAATGAGCACGTTTGCGTCGACCGCCATACCCACTGTCAACACGATACCCGCGATGCCGGGCAACGTTAACGAAGCTTGCAGCAAGGACAGCAGGGAAACGATAAATACGAGGTTTGCCAGCAATGCAACGTTGGCGATCAGGCCAAAGCCGCGGTAGTAAATCGCCATGAAGATGACCACGGCAAGAAAACCAATTTTCACGGCGTTGAAACCGCGCTCGATGTTGTCGCGTCCAAGGCTTGGGCCAATGGTCCGCTCTTCTACTTTGTAAACCGGCGCTGCCAGCGCTCCGGCACGCAACAACAACGACAGGTCCCGCGCTTCACCCGGGGTCAGGCCGGTAATCTGGAAACGATCCTTGAAGATGCCTTGAATGGTCGCCGTGTTAATGATTTCTTCACTGCGTTCGGTACGGTAGACCGTCTCGCCATCACGTTCTTCCGCAATGCGTCGCGATTCGATGAATACCGTGGACATCGGCTTCTTCAGGTTCGCCTGCGTTGTCGCCAGCATTTTTTCGCCACCGGATGCATCGAGACCAATGAACACTGCCGGACTGCCTTCGCTGAAGCCCGCTTCGGCGTCGATAATCTGATCACCGGAAGCAATCACTTCACGTTTCAGAACCTGCGATGACTCGCCCGTGCGCCCGGCGTAACGGCGTGAGCCCGGGCTGTCGCCTGACGTATCGACCAGTCGGAATTCCAGCGTCGCAGTTGCCGTCAATATGTCATCAAGGCGGTTCGGATCCTGTACACCAGGAAGCTGCACAACAATGCGGTCGACACCCTGTCGCTGCACGAGGGGTTCCGATACTCCGAGTTGATTGACGCGGTTTCGCAGCGTCGTGATGTTCTGCTCGATGGCAAAGTCCTGACGCTCGCGAACCTGCTGATCGCTCATGCGCACGCGGAATGTGCGCGCGTCCGAGCCGTCCATCACCAGCAATTCCGGATCGGACTCACGAATCAAATCGCGGGCCCGCTCTGCATCGTCTTCATCCGTCAAACGAACAGTAATGGTCTCACCGCTCAGGTCCACGCGGTTACGCATCTCAGCATCGCGCAACAGGTCGCTCAATGATTCCCGATAGGACTCAAGTCGCGTGGTCAATGCCGCTTCCATGTCGACTTCCAACAGGAAGTGGACACCACCGCGCAGATCAAGACCGAGACTCATCGGCTGCAAACCGAACTCGCGCAGCCACGCCGGCAGTTTCGGCGCCAATGTCAGAGCAACACTGGCTTCGCGTTGCAGCCGTTCGCCAAGTATGACACTGGCTTTCTGCTGTTCTTCAACAGAGTGAAAACGCAGTACGGCGCGGCCGTCTTCTACGTACGACGCCTCCGGACCCAACTGATCGGATTCGAGGATCCGTACAATTTCGGGCAGACGCGATTCGTTGTAGCCACTGCCATCATTATTGGCAAGCTGCACCGCAGGCGCACTGCCGTAGAGGTTCGGCAGAGCCAATACGGACCCCAGCATCAGGATGCCGAGCAGCAGTAGGTTGAGCCAGACTGGGTATCGATTCATTACTTGCTCACTGGCTGGCAATTACGCCGCATCGATCGTGCCCTTCGGCACAATCGCTGACACCGTCGATTTTTGAACCTTGATTTCCACGTCATCCGCAATTTTCAACGTCGCGTAGTGGTCACTAACGCCGGTTACGAGGCCAAGTATGCCGCCAGCCGTCATTACTTCGTCGCCAGTCTTCAGCGCACCGATGAGCGCTGCGTGCGCTTTCTGGCGTTTTTGCTGTGGTCGGATAAGGAGAAAATAGAATGCGCCGAAAATAATCAACATCGGCAGCAGGAAACTAAACGCATCGCCTTGTTGCGCACCTTGCGCGTAGGCATTTGATATAAAAAATTCCATGATAATTCAGTACCTTCAGAGAACCTTCAGGCGGTCCGGGGTCAAAATTGCGCGCCATTATGGCATACGACGCGAGATGTTGGGCCGAAGCTCGCAGATTCAAGCTATAGCTGGCTTGCAGCCAGCCTGCGCGCTCAACCCGGTGACTTCTGGTAAATCGATTTCAAGCGGGCGACGACGGCCGGGAGCTCACCAGCGGCAATCGCCGCTCGCAGGTCGGTCATCAGCCGCTGGTAGTAGTGCAGATTGTGGATCGTGCAAAGGCGCGGACCGAGCATTTCTCCGCACTTTTCCAGGTGGCGCAGGTACGCGCGACTGTAGTTTTGACAGGTATAGCAATCGCAGGCCGGGTCCAGTGGGCCAGTGTCGCTCGTATGCCGCGCATTGCGGATGCGAATAACGCCTTCCGACGTGAACAGGTGGCCATTGCGCGCATGGCGAGTCGGCATCACGCAATCGAACATGTCCACGCCGCGACTGACTGCCTCGGCAATATCGAGCGGCGTGCCAACGCCCATCAGGTAGCGAGGCCGGTCATCCGGCAATGTCGGACAAAGCGCGTCCATGACGGCAAGCCGTTCCTCCTCCGGCTCGCCCACCGCCAGTCCGCCGATTGCGTAGCCATCAAAGCCGATTTCTTGCAGGCCGTGCAGCGACTCCTGCCGCAAATCGTCATAAATCCCACCTTGCACGATGCCAAACAACGCCTCACCACGCTCCGGGTTCACCTCGCGTAGCTCGTCGAATCTCTGGCGACTGCGTCTTGCCCAGTCCAGCGACAGGCGCATAGAGGTTGCCGCCTCGCGCTCAGTCGCCGGATAGGGTGTGCACTCGTCGAAAATCATGGTCACGTCGGCATTCAGGGCATGCTGAACGTCCATGGAACGTTCCGGAGTCAGGAACACTTCGTCGCCATTGACCGGCGAGCGGAAACTGACGCCTTCAGCCGATAATTTGCGCATGGCCGCCAATGAAAAAACCTGAAAGCCTCCTGAGTCCGTCAGGATAGGTCGATCCCAATGGATAAATTCGTGCAGGCCGCCGTGCGCACGGACGATGTCTGCGCCTGGTCGCAACATAAGGTGAAAGGTATTGCCGAGCAAAATATCAGCGCCGCTTTCGCGGACTTCTTCCGGCGTCACGCTTTTGACGCTGCCGTAAGTGCCGACCGGCATGAAAGCCGGCGTGCGTACAGCGCCGCGGCGAAATTCCAGCACGCCGGTGCGTGCATCCCCACAACGCGCATCAATCCGCAACTTCACTGGTCTTCTCCCCGCCCGGCTAGCAGCATGGCGTCACCGTAGCTGAAGAAGCGATAACGCTGTTCGATCGCGTGTTGGTACGCATTGAGTACTCGACGGGTGCCCGCGAATGCCGCCACCAGCATCAGCAACGACGACTGTGGCAAGTGGAAATTCGTCAGCATGGCATCGACAACCTGCCACCGGTAACCGGGGCGAATAAAAAGGTCCGTCTCGCCTGAACACGGTTGCAACTGCCCATCACGCGCCGCGAACTCCAGTGCACGGACTGACGTTGTACCGACTGCGATTACCCGGCCTTGCCGCGCACGGGCTTCCTGTACCGCACGCACCACCGGTTCACTAAGCTCTACGCGCTCGCTGTGCAGGCGGTTTTCTGCCACCTGTTCCGCTCGCAGATTCTGAAAAGTACCCGCGCCGACGTGCAAAGTAACGTAGGTTTGCTGCACACCTTTGGCAGCTGTTTCAGCGAGCATGGCCTGATCGAAATGCAATCCAGCCGTCGGTGCTGCAACCGCACCGGGCTCACGTGCATAGACGGTCTGGTAGCGTTCGGTATCGCTCGCCTCCGCGCTGCGTTCGAGGTAAGGCGGCAGCGGCATTTCGCCGAACGCATCAAGGTACGGTGCCACCGGTCGATCGAATCGCAACTGGAAAAGCGCGCCTTCCCGGCCAAGCACATCAGCCCGAGCATTGTCAGCGAACTCCAGTCGGCCACCGGCTTTCGGCGCCTTGCTGGCTCGAACGTGTGCCAAAACGTCTATTTCAGTCAGTTGGCGCTCAACCAGTATCTCAACACGGCCACCGCTGTCCTTATTGCCCACAAGGCGAGCTTTGATGACCCGTGTGTCATTGAACACCAGCAAGTCGTTCTCGCGCAGCAGCGTCGGCAACTCCGCGAACCGGCGATCAGCCAGGCTGTTCGACTGAGGGTCTACGAGCAACAAACGACTGGCGCGCCGCTCGGCCTCGGGGTACCGGGCGATCAGCGCGTCAGGTAGTTCGTAATGGAAGTCGGCCAGCTGCATGGGCGCGCATGTTAGCAGAGGCACACCGGCTGTATGAACGTATCTTCCGCGGCACCGCAGTTCAGGCCTGCCAGCTTATTTCCGTTCTTCCGGGTCCAATAAAACGTTGGCCCATGACCCCGGTTTGGCATTCCCGCTTTGCCGGTTGTCCGGAATATCCACGGTCAGGGTCTGTTTGCGTTTGTCCCGCATGATTTCAATGTTCAGCGTCTCGCCGGGCTGGTAGGAATCCAGTATGCGTACTACGTGTCCTATTGAGGTCGGCTCGCGACCGTCAATTGCGCGAATCACGTCGCCATCGCGCAGTTGCAGCGCCTTGTCACTTGGCGCACGAATCACCAGCAAGCCTTTGTCCGCGCCGAAATAACGCCCTAGATCAGCGCTCAACGGGACAACTTCCATGTCGCTCCAGCCACCGTCGCCGCGCCAGAACGCGAATTCCCGCAAATCAATGGCCGATGGTGGCCGCGGAGCTGCCGGAGCACGCGGAGCATTGCCGGCTGCTGGCATTTGAAAGGCAAACATCTGTTCGGTTGGTGGCTGAGGCTTGACCTCAACGTTGGCGAGTTTGTCGCCGCGCTTGTACTGAACATCCAGAACATCCCCCTCTTCGATTCCCTTCATGAAGTCGAGGAGCTTCTCGTTCGCCCGCTCATTGTTGGATGCCTGGAGAGATTCACCGTTGATAGAGGTAATAACGTCGCCTGCACGAATGCCTGCTGCAAACGCGGCGCCACCCGGAGATACCGCGCGTACCGCAACGCCGTCAACCGGGCCATCTTTTCCCGCCGAATCAATCGAAATCCCCAGCACAGGACGATTGCCGAAACTGAATTCCCAGGCATGAGCACCGAACGGAGGAAGCTGACGGGTACTGAGTTCGGCAATGTGACGCGCTGCTTCTTCAAGTCGCGCTTCTGCCGCTCGCATTTCTGCTTCCAGACTGCGCGCCTCCTTTACCGATTCTGCTTCACGTTGTTCGACCTCAGTTCTGCGTTCTCGCTCTTGCTCTGCAGTTGTTTGTGCGATGGCCGCGCTGTGCAGCGCCGTCGCCAGTACCAGCAACGCAAATGCATGTGTGTATTTCATGTGTCGCTCCTGATTCGCCGGCCCCAAAGCCCGCGATAAAAATCAGTGGTTTGTTAAATAGAACTGCGGCGCGCCTGCGCAAACCGCAACTGCAATAATGAATCCATCAAACGGACCCGCTCCCGCCAATAGGTTTCTATCTGCGCCGGACTGTGGCTTGCATCGGGCTCGCTCAGCACCTGATCGATCGCAGCGATCCGCTCTTCCAGCTCGCCGATCGTGGCGGCGGTGCCCACACGCATGATGCTCGGCTTATTCGGCAGTGCGCGCAGGTTTTGTTCCAGAATCTGGGAGCGCACCATGAGCGCATCCAGTACCGCCTCAGTGTTGTTCTCGACATAGGCCGGTTCGGTCGGAAACGGTCCGGATTCCGTGTCGACCGGTTGCCAGAGCGGCAAACGCAAGGCCGCCAGCAACACGGCTGCCGCCAAACCGGCACCCAAAAACCAGGACGTCCGCTGTGGCTTTCGTGCTGGCTGCAACAAACCTTCCGCCTCTGCCTGTTCCGCCAGACGCTGCCAAACTTCCCGTGGCGGGGGCGTATCCGCCAACTGATGCAAGCCACGCAGCAGCAAATCGCGTTCCGCCACGCCCAGTCCGCTGTTCACGGCGTCCTCCTGACCATCAGTGTTTCCATTCATGTCGCTGTCCTCACCCGCTGGCACTCAACAGAGTTCCGGCATCGTTGAATTCATCACGCCAGTCGTTTCGGCGACGCCCAGTTCGAGCATTGGCCGCAATCGCTGGTAGGCACGCGAGAGCTGGGATTTCGAAAAACTTTCCGTTTTACCCATCAACCCGGCAATTTCCTTGTGCGTAAAGCCCTCTACGTCATGCAGCCAGACCACCGCACGGCCTACGTCAGGCAGACTGGCCATGGCTGCATCGAGATCCATAGCCTGCTCCGGACTATCCGCCTGAGCGCGTCTGGCGTCCGGCGCCTGCAAATATTCTTCCCAGTCATCATCCAGGCTCTGACCGCGGCGCTGCCACGCAGACCGCAAAAACATCAGTGCTTTGCTGACTGCGACACGTCGGACCCAGCTGCCAAGCGGCGCATCACCGCGAAACGAGCCGATACTGCGCATGATTTCTATGAACGTGTCCTGAGTAAGGTCTTCTGCATGCGCCGGCACCCGAGTGAACCGCAGGCAAATCGAATACACCGGCGCGGAAAACGCGCGGTAGATGATCTCGTGAGCGCGCACGTCGCCCTGCGCGGCTCGCTTCACAATAGCGGCATCGATATCTATGTCGGTAAATCGGCTCATGTCTGACAGTCTAGATGCCCGAATGCAAAAGAAGGTCGCACAACGGTAGCGATCATTGAAACTCGCCCTTATACTTGGCGCCACCGCTGCCGGGGTGGCGGAACTGGTAGACGCGCCGGATTCAAAATCCGGTTCTGGAAACAGAGTGGGGGTTCGATTCCCCCCCCCGGCACCAACACACCTAAAGCTCGGTCCCAGCCAGGCGTATTGCGACGGATGCCATGAAGTACTGCTCGAGCTGTGGCGAACTCGTCACGCGAAAAACGCCTGATGGCGACAACCGGCAACGTTGGGTTTGCGAGTCCTGCAACACTGTTCATTACCAGAACCCGCGAATCGTGGTGGGTTGCGTTCCCGCAGTGGATGGCAAAATTCTATTGTGTCGACGGGCCATTGAGCCTCGCCGTGGCTATTGGACGGTGCCTGCCGGCTTCATGGAACTTGGCGAAACAGTCGCTGAGGGCGCTGCCCGGGAAACTCTGGAAGAAGCTTGTGCAGAAGTCCGGATTGGCCACCTGTTCGCCTCCGTGGATGTAGTCGAAGCAGGCCAGGTCCACCTGTTTTTCACCGCCGAGCTCATCGGCGGCTACGGTGTTGGTGAGGAAAGCCTCGAAGTTGCGCTGTTCAGTGAAGCGGAAATCCCCTGGGACGACATCGCCTTTCGCAGTGGAACCTTCGCGCTCGAAAAATATTTTGCTGACGGCGGAACGAATAATGGCGTGCATATGCACGCCATTACACGACACCGCGAGTAGCCGCTACAACTTAGCGATCAGCCGCATCCAGCCGCAGTGCGAGTTGTTCAGGCGGCAAGTAACCACTCACCAACGTGCCATCTTCAAAGACAATCGCGGGTGTACCGCGCAGGCCAACGTCCTGACCAATAGCGTAGTGATTGCTGACAATGCTGGCATCACAGCTGTGCGTCTCAAATTTCTGGTCCGCCTTCGCGGCCGTCAACGCGGTATTGCGGTTGTCCGCACACCAGACCTGCTCGGCCTTGGTCCATGCCGGTGACGCCGGCCCGTTACGCGGATAAAGGAAATAGCGAATCTCTATGCCTTTCGCCATGTAATCACTAATCTGGCTGTGCAGGCGTCTGCAGTAAGTGCAATCCACGTCGGTAAATACCGATACGCGGTGAGTTACCTTCTCCGGCGAAAAGATGATGGTATTGGCATCCGGCACGGCAGACATCATGTCCCGGCGAGCGTTGTCGCGTTCGTTCTCGGTCAGGTTTACCTGCTCGTCGAGATCGATCATATCGCCCTGCATCAGGTATCGGCCATCAGCCGAAATATAGGCCACGATGGCCCCTTTTCTGATCGTGTACCAGCCATCGATCGGGCCAGGAAATACATGTTCCGGCTGAATTTCAGCGAACAGGCCAGACACCTTTTCCCGGACAGCGGCCGCTTCGTCGCCCGTTTCGTCCGCGTGTACGGTCGCTGCCTGTAGCGCGAAAGCCAGGGTCAACTGCAGTAATAATAGTTTCATTCGATAGATCCAGAATCGGGTGCCAGCAGGCACGGGGGCGGAGTTGCTTTGCGTTTCGACACCGGCATCAGCCGGCGGTTCAATCTGCAAAGTGTATCAAAGAGCGCCGTCCAAGTAGCTAGTCGGGCAATCCTGCCTTCTGGTTCAACCGCGAGGGTGGTGGCGGCCGTGCAGATCTTTGAGTCGTTCCCGAGCTACGTGTGTGTAGATCTGGGTCGTGGACAGATCGCTATGACCGAGCAAGAGCTGCACAACGCGCAAATCCGCACCTCGGTTTAGCAGGTGGGTCGCAAAGGCGTGCCGCAAGCTGTGCGGTGACAACTTCTTTTCGACGCCAGCCTTCGTTGCGTAACGCTTGATGATGTGCCAAAACGCCTGCCGCGTCATACGATCGCCGCGACGGGTGGGAAACAGGTAGTCCGTCTGGCGTTCGAGCAAAATTTCCATGCGCGGGCCGTCAATGAAATCTCGCATCCAGCGCTGCGCTTCGTCGCCAAGCGGAATCAATCGCTCACGATCACCCTTACCGACTATTCTGATTACGCCCTGATTGAAATTCACTTCGGACTGTTTGAGGTTGATCAGTTCCGATACCCGCAAGCCCGTTGCGTAAAGCAGTTCGAGCATCGCCCGATCGCGGTGGCCCAACGGCTCGTCCGTGTTCGGCGCGTGCAACAAAGCATCAACTTCGTCTTCGGTCAGCGACTTCGGCAGAGATCGTCCAATACGCGGCATTTCTATATCCGCCGTTGGATCGGAGTCACGCATGCCCTCACGCATGATGTAGCGAAAGAAACGTCGAAAACTGGATAGCTGCCGAGCCGTCGAACGTGGCTTCGCGCCACTTTCGACACGCTGAGCGATGAACTCAAGCAAGTCGGCCTTCTGTGCTTCTTCGATTGAAATGTTGCGTTCCGAGAGCCTGCGCTCAAGCGTCATCAGGTCTGCCCGGTAAGCACCCAGCGTGTTCGACGACAGGCCGCGTTCCATCCAGATCGCATCCAGAAACCGATCAACCAGTTTCTCCGAGCGATCGTGGGTATCACCTGTGTTCTTGTCTTGCTGAGTACTGACCATGTTTACCATCGATTCCGGGAAGCAGCCGTATGTGCGGTAATTGCCCTTACATTCCTGACATCGCGGCTGTTAGCATAACTCGCGATCCACGAGGGATTCGGATCACTGCAGCTGGCCGGTAGTCGAATGTCGCCATCACCAAGCAACGGAAATTTCAAGCATTTGAGTATGGTGACGCTCCACTGAACACGGAGTGATGGCTGTCACAGATTGGTGACCGCGTTAACATAAGGTGACCTACGTCACATATGCTAGTGGGCAATAACGACCAGCACGCAACGGAATACTCAGACGCACCCCACCCTCCGTGAACATCAACGACAAAGCAACAGAAGCATTGGCCAGCTCAGAAACCTCCACATTACTCGGATCATTGATCACCCCGGTTTACGGTGTGTACGCGTGGTTCGTTTTCATCGTTTGCGCACTTGCAGCGTTGCTGTGTGCATGCTGCCTGCCCGATTTGCAGCGCCGCCGCCGCTGGGTAACGCGCTTTGCACGGCTGCCGTTTCGTCTTGCGTTTATCCCTACCGAAATCAACGGACTCGAAAGGTTACCCGAATCGCATAGCGTCGTTGTAGCCAACCACGCGAGCTATCTAGATGGGGTAATTCTGCAGGCCTTTTTGCCACCTCGCTTCTCCTACGTAATCAAAGGAGAAGTGCGTAAGGTTCCGGTTGTGCACTTCCTGTTACGACGCATAGGGGCCCATTTCGTCGATCGCTACACTGCCGGCGCGAGCGCACGCGATGCGCGCAGCTTGTTGCGCGCTGCCGGTAGCGGACAATCTCTCGCATTTTTCCCGGAAGGAACATTTTCGGCTAGACCGGGTCTCGCCGCGTTTCGTTCGGGGGCCTTTGCGGCCGCGATACGCGCGGAGGTACCGATAGTGCCCGTGGTTATTCAGGGCGCGCGGCAGATATTGCCGGCCGAACGATTGCTGCCAAGGCGGGCCGCACTTACGATCAATGTACTGGCAGCGCTGGAGCCGGAGTCGTACAGCAGCAGTAAGGCGCTCGCCGAAGCGGCGCGGCAACGGATTCTTAGCGTTCTCGACGAGCCTGACCTGCTGGTGGAAACACCGGCCGCATGATCAGCGTTCCCACCGGTTGCCCTACTTACTCTTATGTATTGCGTCCGGACAATCGTTGCGGGAAAGTACCGCCGCAACAACGACTGTGCGGCGCCAAGTAGCCGCTAACCCATTTGAGACTGGATAACATGAAACAGGAATCCATCGTAATCGTTGCCGCTCGTCGCACGCCGATCGGCACCTTCCAGGGTTCGATCAGCCCCGTCAAAGCCACCGATCTGTCCGCCGTCGCCAGCCGCGCAGCACTGGCCGACTGTGGTGTGGATATGGCTTCAATCGACGAAGTGTTGATGGGCTGCGTACTGCCAGCCGGACTCGGACAGGCGCCAGCACGGCAAGCAGCGCTTGCCGCAGGTCTACCGCTCGGCGTGCCGTGCACAACCGTCAACAAGGTCTGCGGTTCCGGCATGAAGGCCGTGATGATGGGGGCTGACCTGATCCGTGCTGATAGCGCCCGCGTCGTTCTTGCTGGCGGCATGGAATCCATGAGCAATGCACCGTACTTAATGCCCAAGGCACGTAGCGGCTATCGCATGGGCCATCAGGAAGTGCTTGATCATATGTTCTACGACGGACTGCAGAGCCCTTTCGATGGTCAGATGATGGGCCATTTTGCCGAACAGGCTGCCAAGAAATACGGGTTCAGCCGCGAGCAGCAGGATGCATTCGCGGTGGAGTCGGTAACTCGTGCGGTGAATGCTGCAGAGGCCGGCGCGTTCGCGAACGAGATCGCCCCGGTCACGGTCAAGTCTCGCAAGAGCGAGACCATTATCAGTAGCGACGAAGGTCCCGGGTCAATCAACGTGGACAAGATTCCAACATTGCGGCCAGCCTTTGCCGCCGACGGCACTGTAACTGCAGCCAGTTCGTCCTCGATCTCTGATGGTGCCGCAAGCCTGATATTGATGCGCGACAGCGACGCTAAGAAAAACGGCTTCAAACCGCTGGCGCGAATTGTCGGGCATTCATCCTATGCACAGGAACCCGAGTGGTTTACGACTTCGCCGGTGTACGCCATTAAGGCACTGCACAAGCAGCTCGGCTGGTCGCCAGAAACCGTTGATTTGTACGAAATCAACGAAGCGTTCGCCTGCGTTACCATGGCCGCGATGCATGACGTCGGCATCCCGCATGACAAAGTCAACGTGCACGGCGGTGCGTGCGCATTGGGCCATCCTATCGGCGCATCCGGTGCAAGGCTCATCGTAACCTTGATACACGCATTGCAGCGACGCGGCGGTGGCCGCGGCATTGCCTCACTGTGTATCGGTGGTGGCGAAGCCGTAGCCATCGGCATAGAAGCCTGATCACCAATTGTTGAATACTGAATAGAACGGAGCGAGCACATGGAATTATCGTCAGCAAAGGCCATCGTTTCAGGTGGTGCTTCCGGGCTTGGACTGGCCACGGCAGAGAAAGTGATTGCGGCCGGTGGCCAGGTCGTACTCCTGGACATCAATGACAAGCTGGGCCCCGATAGTGCTGCTGCGCTGGGCGAACGCGCTCATTTCATTCGCACAGACGTTGCCGACGAAGCGTCCGTGAAGAGCGCAATGGCCAAAGCAGCAGAACACATGGATGGAATAACGCTGGCAGTGAACTGTGCGGGCATCCTTTTGCCAGCGAGAGTCCTTGGGCGCGATGGGCCGATGCCTGCAGAAAACTTTGCCCGCTCGGTTACGATCAATTTGGTCGGCTCGTTCATTCTTGCCAAGGAAGCGGCCAACATCATGCAGCACAACCAACCAACCGCGGATGGCGAGCGCGGATTGATCGTCAATACAGCGTCGGTTGCTGCGTTCGAAGGGCAAATCGGGCAGGCAGGCTATTCTGCTTCAAAAGGAGGCGTGGTTGGCATGATGCTGCCGCTCGCCCGCGAGTTCGCGCGCTTCGGTATCCGCGTCAACACGATCGCGCCGGGCATCTTCCTGACGCCGATGATGGCCGGATTGCCGGAAGAAGTGCAGAAGTCACTGGGCGCGCAGGTACCGTTTCCGCCGCGCATGGGCCGGCCTGACGAATACGCCGACCTCGTGGTAGCAATCTACGGCAACACCATGATCAATGGTGAGACGATTCGGCTGGACGGTGCCATCAGGATGCAGCCGAAATAAAATCAGGCGGCGCAATCGCGCCGCCCGATTCACGATTCACGCTACATGCCCGGGTAGTTAGGCCCGCCACCGCCTTCCGGCACCGTCCACACGATGTTCTGAGTAGGGTCTTTGATGTCGCAGGTTTTGCAATGCACGCAGTTCTGCGCATTGATCTGAAAACGCGGCTTGCCATCTTCTTCAACCACTTCATATACGCCGGCTGGGCAATAGCGTTGGGCCGGCTCATCGAAATGCGGCAGGTTGTAGTTGATTGGCACATCCGGGTCTTTGAGCAAGAGATGCGAAGGCTGATCCTCCTCATGATTCGTACTCGACAGAAATACCGATGAAAGCCGGTCGAAACTAATCACGCCATCCGGCTTTGGATACTCGATTTTTTGGGCGACGCTGGCTTCCTGCAATGACTCATGGTCAGGCTCCCGGTTATGCAGCGTAAACGGCAATCGGCCGCGGAAAACATTCTGGTCCAACCACACGAATGCCGCACCGAAAAACGTGCCGAATTTGTGCAGCGCCGGGGAAAAATTTCTTGCCCGATGCAATTCGTCGTATATCCACGAAGAACGGACCGCATTTTCGTAGTCCTGCAGATCTTCCTGTCCGTCGGCGTTACGTGCCAGCGACTGCCAGACACTTTCGGCAGCCAAAATTCCGCTCTTGATGGCAGTATGTGCACCTTTGATTTTTGCACCGTTCAACAAACCCGCGTCGCAGCCAGTAAGAACACCGCCAGGAAAACTGAGCTTCGGTAAGGATTGCAGGCCACCCTTATTTACCGCGCGAGCGCCATAAGCAACCCGTTTGCCACCTTCGAGGTATTGCCGAATGCGGGGGTGCTGTTTCCAACGCTGGAATTCGTGAAACGGGGACAAATGGGGATTGCGGTAATTCAGGGCGATGATCATGCCAAGGAATACTTTGTTGTCCGCTGCATGATAAAGAAATCCACCGCCTTCAGTGTGATTGTCCAGCGGCCAACCCAGTGTATGCACAACCTTCCCTTGCTCGTGCAACGCCGGGTCAATTTCCCAGATTTCTTTTAGTCCGATTCCGTAATGCTGCGGATCCGCATCGCGACGCAAATCGAATTTATCGACCAACTGTTCACCCAAATTGCCGCGGCAACCCTCGGCAAATACCGTGTATTTTCCCAGCAGTTCGTAACCTGCTTGCCAGCTGCCTTTGCGCTGACCGTCCTTGCCGATTCCCATGTCACTGGTGGCAACGCCGCGTACCCGGCCCGCATCGTCATAAAGGACTTCGGCGGCGGCAAAGCCCGGAAACACGTTGACGCCCAGTGCTTCGGCCTGTTCACCCAGCCACTGGCAAACGCGTCCGAGGCTAACGATGTAGTTACCGTGATTGCGCATCGGCGCCGGGACGAGAAACCCCGGTACCTTTTGACCGCCTGTGGAACTCGTCAGGTAGTGAATATCATCGCCGGTTACCGCTGCCGATACAGGTGCGCCGCGTTCTTCCCAGTCCGGAAACAGCTCCGATAATCCGCGTGGATCGAATACGTTCCCGGACAGGATGTGAGCGCCAATCTCCGAGCCCTTCTCGACGACAACGACATTGAGTTCTTCACCCTTCTCACCTGCGAGTTGCATTAGTTTGCAGGCAGTTGCCAGTCCAGCGGGCCCGCCGCCGACGATGACAACATCAAATTCCATGGCTTCGCGTTCGGCCGATTCCGTCATTCCGAAAGATCCCAGGCTGGCAAAGACGGCAATTCTAACAGAGCTCGAAAACCGGGTCTGTTGCTGGCAGCGCCCGGCGCTGCACGGTAACCTTGCGGCGGCCCG
The DNA here is from genome assembly GCF_055809415.1 of Woeseia sp. D3-10. NCBI lineage: Bacteria > Pseudomonadati > Pseudomonadota > Gammaproteobacteria > Woeseiales > Woeseiaceae > Woeseia > Woeseia sp. D3-10. The sequence goes on from NZ_JBVVTW010000007.1 coordinate 547,617, forward strand.
TAGGCCCCCCAAGCAAAGCGAGACACATGACCGCTCCCACTCTCAAGCAGGCTTATCTGGATACCGCCGGACTTAGCCACGATCCTGGCCAGTTGGCGGTCGTTGCCCGCTTGTCGCAGCTTCAGCAAGAACTTCAGGCATCGCTCAGCACCTGGAACACCCTGCGCCAGCGATTCGCCTGGTCCCGTAAATCCGACGCCGTCCGGGGCCTTTATATATGGGGTGATGTCGGCCGTGGCAAAACCTTCCTGATGGACCTGTTCTTCGAACACCTTGATCATCCAGCCAAGAAACGCATCCATTTTCATCGCATGATGCAGGAGGTTCATCAGCGCCTGGCCCGTCTCAACAACGAACGAGACCCACTTGATATCGTTGCCGCCTCACTGGCAAAAGAAGCGACCGTGCTGTGTTTCGATGAATTCTTCGTCAGTGACATCGGCGACGCGATGATCCTCGGGCGCCTGCTCGATGGGCTGTTTCAGCGCGGAGTCACATTGGTCACCACCAGCAACGTGCCACCATCAGGCCTCTATGCCGATGGTCTCCAGCGCCAGCGGTTCTTGCCCGCGATCACATTGCTGGAAACCCACACTGAAACTTTGCAGCTCGACGGCGGCACGGACTATCGCTTCGAATTGCTCCACCAGGCCGGCACCTATCTGACACCCGCTGACGCCAGCGCGATGGACCGGCTGCAGCGCTTTTTCACCAGCGCCGCAGCCAGCCGTACCGAGGAAAGGCGGGTTCTGGACATCAACGGCCGGCCGCTGGAAACACTGCGTTGTGCCAAGGGCGTTGCCTGGTTTGACTTTGCGGAGCTCTGTCTCGGCCCCCGCAGCCAGGCCGACTATATTGAGATCGCCCGCTGGTACCACACGGTTATCGTGTCATCGATACCGCTGCTGGACCGACGCAACGACGATGCCGCCCGGCGATTCATAGCATTGGTCGACGAATTCTACGATCGCCGCGTAAAACTTGTGGTATCCGCGGCCCGCCCGGCGCTCGAACTCTATCAAGGTGAGCGCCTCGCCTTTGAATTTCAGCGGACCGTGAGTCGCCTGACGGAAATGCAATCGCAGGAATACCTGCACGCCGCCCACCGGGCCTGAATATTAACGCTTCTTAACACTTCATCCTGCGCGCCCGGTTGGAATTCGCGAGCCATCCGGTATGATTGATAATATACTTCCAGAACGTTATATCGAATGGATGGCGCCAGACGTGAACACACAAGCCCTGCAAGAGCCCGAATACGAGCGCGAATTGTCACTTGAGAAATTCCTTCCTTACCGGCTGTCGATTTTGTCGCACTCCGTCAGCAATTCCATTGCGACTGTTTACGACGACCGTTTCGGCCTGACCATCCCGGAATGGCGCGTGGTCGTAATTCTGGGCCGCAGCCCCGGCTTGTCGGCAGTGGAAGTCGCGGAACGCACGCTGATGGACAAGGTCGCGGTAAGCCGTGCGGTAACCAAGCTCATCAAGACCGGTCGTATCGACCGTCAGTTTGCCGATGCTGATCGTCGCCGTTCGATACTTAACCTTTCGGAAAAAGGTCTCGAAGTTCTCGAGCAAATTTCGCCGCTCGCCCTGGGCATTGAGGACAAATTGCTCGAGGGCCTGAGCGACGATGAGATCAGCACCCTGAACAAAATGATGGACCGGCTGCTGGAAAAAGCGCGCGACATCGGCGAAACCCAAAACTGAGCCGGCGGCTGGCCGACGACGGTCAGCTAACTACCAATCTCGGTGCGTACCTGGATCAGTTCGGCGAACAGTTCGATATCCAACGCCTTCTTCAGGAATGAAACCCCTGATGACCCGCCCGAGCCCGTCTTGTGGCCGATTATTCGTTCGACGGTTTTCATGTGGTGGAACCGCCAAAACTGAAAATTGTTCGCCATGTCCATCAGGGCTTCGCACATTTCGTAGCTCGCCCAGTCATCGCGCGGCTTCTCGTAAATATCACGCAGGACGGCAACAACGCCGGGATGGTCATTGCGGGCCTGGCTAAAATCGCGTTTAAGCACCGCTGCGGGAACTGCCCGACCCTGGCGGCTCAGGTACGCCAGAAACTCATCGAACAGCGCGGGCGCCTGCAAAGCGTCCTCAAGGCGCTCATGCCATTCCGGTTGCTGTTCATACACTTTGAGTATCGAGCGGCTCTTGTTCCCCATGAGAAACTCAAGCAAACGGTACTGGGGAGACTGAAATCCGGATGCACGACCAAATACATGGCGGAATTGCGCGTACTCACTTGGCGTTAGTGTGTCGAGCACGGTCCACTGGTTGTACATCTGATTCTGGATATGCTTCACACGTGCAAGCTTCTTAACCGCCAGCGGTAAATCATCAGCGCGCAAATCATCCATTGCCGCCTCAATTTCGTGTATCGCCAACTTGATCCAAAGCTCGGCAACCTGATGCTGAACAATAAACAGCATTTCGTCGTGGTGTGCTGGATCACTAAGCGGTATTTGCGCATCGAGCAATTTGTCGAGCTGTAAATACGCTGTGTAGTCGCTTTCGCGATCCAGGTTGGTATGGATCGAAGGTTCTAACTTTCGCCGTTTCATGACTGTACTCGCAAAAAGAGCACGCATTGTAGGCACTTTCAGCAGCAAAACCCACGCTTGATCTCGTAATTCTCCAGCACTGCTAGAACTGTGAGGCGTACATGTGGAAATCTGCCGCCAATCCGGTATAGAGTCACCCAAGATCGGATCCTTAATACCCCCTTAGCCTCTGTCCGGAGTGCCATAAAGTGTCCAATAGGCAGCAACGTCGAGTAAGTGATCTGACCGATCAGTTACTCGATCAAATTATTGCGTCAAAACCGAAATCCAAAGCTCTCACCGAACGCAAACAGATAAATGCCTGGTTGCGCCAATATTTTGGCAATGTACCAGTGGAGGACCTGCAGAACCGAACGGCAAGAATCGTCGCTCAGGCCGCCATGTCACATCTCGATTTTGCGATGCAGCGCAAACCGGGCAAACCGCTGTTGCGAATATTCAATCCGAACAGTGATGATCACGGCTACGATTCGGCATTCACCATCGTAGAAATGGTCAACGACAACATGCCGTTTCTGGTCGACTCCGTTTCAGCAGCAATATCGCGCTCCGATCTGACCATTCATATGACCGTCCACCCGGTCATGCGTATATCCCGAACCCGTGGTGGCCGGCTGAAATCCGTGCACGACCTGCATTCAGATGCCGGCGAAGAAGAGTCATTTATCCGTTTCGTCATTGACCGTGAACCTGATCCGCAACAATTGCGGATACTGGAACACGAAATCCTGCGGGTACTGGCCGACGTCCGTTCCGCCGTTCGAGACTGGCGGGCAATGCGCGAGAAAATGCGCCACGCACAATCATCACTGGACAACGGGCCGGCAGGTTTCGACGAACAAGTACGGCAAGAAAGCCGTGAACTGCTGGAATGGATGGCCGACGACCACTTTACGTTCCTCGGTTATCGCGAATACGAGTTGCAGGCGCGCGCCGGCAAGATGCACCTTAAGCCTGTCAAAGGCAGCGGCCTCGGTCTTCTTGCCAATGACGAACGCGGTGGACGCACCGTCGAACTAAGCAACGTGATGCGGCGCCACGCGAACTCAAAGAACTGGCTGATCATCACCAAAGCCAATTCCCGATCCACTGTCCACCGCTCGAGCTACCTTGACTATGTCGGCGTCAAGAAGTTTGACAAGAAAGGCAACCCCGTCGGCGAACTCCGCTTCATCGGTCTGTTCACGTCAGTCGCGTACAGCGAGAACCCGCGCAATATTCCGCTGCTCCGCCTGAAGGTGCAACGCGTCCTCGAACGCCTAAATGTCGATCCGTCCGGGCATCGCGGCAAATCAATACTGCATATTCTCGATACTTTCCCGCGCGATGAATTGTTCCAGGGAACTGTGCACGATCTGGTGCGCACAACCACCGGCATCCTTAATTTACAGGACCGCCACAGAGTTAAGTTCTTTTTGCGCCGTGACGCGTTTCGGCGCTTTTTCTCCTGCATTGTCTATGCACCTCGTGAAAAATACACGACTGCAGTACGACGACGCATGGAACAGATACTCCTTAAAGCATTTGACGGTCACTCGGTAGATACGAGTGTTCAGCTTTCAGACTCGCCGCTCGTTCGTGTGCACCTGATTGTTCGCACAAACGAGGGTGACCGACCGCGCATCAGCATCCGACGTATCGAAGATCAGATCGCCGATGCGGTCGTGACGTGGCGAGATCGCCTGCGCAATGAGTTGATTCTGAAATACAGCCAGGAAGAGGGCCCGATTCTGTTTCGCGAGTACGGTGAGAGCTTTCCTGCTGCTTACGAGGCTGACCTCGACCCTGCCACTGCGTGCCTGGATGTAAAACGCGTTGATGGTCTGCTGAAGGGTGAACACAACAATTACCTGTTGCTGTATCGACCGAAAGACGCGGAGGAAGGGCAGCTCAATTTCCGAACTTTCTGTCCGGATCAGCCCTTGCTACTGTCCAACGTACTGCCCATTCTGGAAGACATGGGCACCGAGGTTTACAGCGAGCGCCCGTACCGAATCAAACTCCGCAGCGGCCAGCACTTCTGGATACAGGAGTTTGCCCTGCACGTTCCGAACAGCGCGGAGATAAATCTTGACGAAGCCGCTTCACGTTTTCAGGACGGCTTCCATAAGGCACTGCAAGGCGAAACAGAGAATGACGGCTTCAATAAGTTGATTCTGTTCGCGGGACTTGACTGGCGGCAAACCTCGCTCGTTCGTTGTTACGCTAAATACCTGCAACAACTCGGAATGCCTTTCAGCCAGAATTACATGGAAGACGTGTTGGCGGACTACGCCGGTGTCGCACGCAGTTTGGTCGAACAGTTCGAGTTGCAGTTTGACCCGACCGTTAAACACTCCAGCCGCGACGACAAATTGAATGCAGTTACCGGCAGCATTCAAAGGGCCATTTCACGGGCACGAAACCTTGATGAGGACCGTATCCTGACCGCCTTTGCAGGCGCGATGAGTGCCACGCTTCGCACCAACTATTACCAACGCGATGCTGACGGTCAGATGAAAAAGTGCCTGTCTATCAAGTTGGATCCAAGCCAACTTCCCGAAGTGCCGTTGCCGAAACCGCGTTTCGAGATTTTTGTCTACTCGCCAGCGGTGGAAGGCGTCCATCTACGTGGTGGTGCCGTTGCCCGAGGTGGACTGCGCTGGTCGGACCGCCGCGAAGACTTCCGGACCGAAGTGCTCGGCCTCATGAAAGCGCAGGTGGTCAAGAATACCGTCATCGTACCCACCGGCGCTAAAGGTGGCTTCGTGCCGAAACGCTTGCCTGCCGGTGACCGTGACACGGTAATGAAAGAAGTCATTTCATGTTACCAGACCTTCATACGCGGCCTGCTGGACGTAACGGACAACGTGGTCGATGGCAAAGTGGTACCGCCTCCTGCTGTTGTACGCCGCGATGGCGATGACCCCTACCTTGTCGTTGCTGCAGATAAAGGCACTGCAACCTTCTCGGATATTGCCAATGCAATCTCTATTGAGTATGGCTTCTGGATGGATGACGCATTCGCATCCGGTGGTTCCGCGGGCTACGACCACAAGAAGATGGGCATTACAGCGCGTGGCGCCTGGGAAGCAGTAAAACGTCACTTCCGTGAAAAAGGCGTTAACACGCAGACCGACCCATTCACTGTTGCCGGCATCGGCGACATGAGCGGGGACGTATTCGGCAACGGCATGTTGTTGTCCCGCAAAATCAAACTGGTAGCGGCGTTCAATCACGAACACATATTCCTTGACCCGGCACCGGACATGGCGGCCAGTTACCGCGAGCGGCAGCGACTGTTCAAACTGCCGCGCTCGAGTTGGGCTGACTACAACGAAAAGCTGATATCCAAAGGCGGCGGTATATTTTCCCGCCAGGCGAAACAGATTCGGTTATCGCCAGAGATCCGCAAGCTTCTGGACACCAAGGCAACCAGCATGCAGCCGCTGGAATTGCTGCGCACAATATTGAAGATGCCCGTTGATTTGCTGTGGAACGGCGGTATCGGTACGTACGTTAAGGCAACCAGCGAAAGCCATTCGGACGTGGGTGATCGCAATAACGATTCTGTACGAGTCAATGCCGATCAATTGCGTTGCCGCGTCATTGGCGAAGGTGGCAATCTGGGCATGACGCAACGGGCCCGTATCGAATACAGCCTTAACGGCGGCAGGGTCAATACGGACTTTATCGACAACTCAGCCGGCGTCGACAGTTCTGATCGTGAAGTGAACATCAAAATTCTGCTGCGCGCCGCAGAGCAGGAAAAAGGTCTCACTCGCGCTGCGCGTAACAAGTTGCTCGTTGAAATGACCGATGATGTAGCTGCCTTCGTTCTGCGTAGCAACTACCTGCAGACACAGGCCATAAGCATGATGGAAGCACGCGCTCGGGAACGCCTGGACGAGTCAGCGCGGCTAATCAGTAACCTCGAGAAAACTGGCCTGCTTGACCGGGAACTTGAATTTCTGCCGAACGAAACTGAAATTGACGAACGCCGCCAACGCAAACAGGGACTCACGCGCCCCGAATTGGCCGTAGTGCTCAGCTACGCGAAAATCGATCTTTATAACGGATTGGTAGCCTCCACCTCGACACTGGAAGACTTCTTGACTACGGATCCGCAACGATACTTTCCCCCGCTGTTGCGCAGACGCTATAAAGACCTTATTCCAACCCACCGCCTCAGCCGCGAGATTCTCGCCACGCTGATTGCAAATAATATCGTCAACCGAATGGGTCCGGTGTTCGTCAAACGAGTGCAGCAGGACACGGGTGCCTCTGCTATGACCATCGCCAGAGCCTACATTGTGGCCAGGGAAATCTGTGCGGCAACAGTCCTCTGGCGCACGATCGAAAGCCTCGACAATCAGGTTTCTGCCACCGTGCAGCAGACGATGCTGTTCGATGTCAGTCGCACGCTGCGGCATGCCTGCTACTGGTTGATTGAGCGGTTCGGCGATGACCTCGATATCGTCGAATCCGTTGCACGACTCAAGGCACCGATGCAAACCGTGTACACGCGTGCCAACAGCATTGTCGTCGGCGCAGGCAAGAATCGGCAGAAAACGGCCGCTGCCGAACTTACCTCGATGGATGTGCCAGACAAGCTCGCCAAAAAGATGGCAGCGTTGCTGCTCACGCGCGGCGGTCTGGATATTGCAGACCTGTCGACAGAGATGAATACGGACGTCATGGCAACGGCAAGTATGTATGCCCGCCTGAGCGAGCATCTGGGTATCGTATGGCTGCATCGCCGGGTGGAGAATCTGACTGTCGAAGGCCGCTGGCAGGCGATGGCACGCAGCAACTTACGTGATGAGTTTTACCGGTGTCGCCGGGATCTTGCTCTACGCATTCTGCAAAACGCGGGCAAGAACACGCCGACGGAAGAATATGAAAACTGGCTGACGAACAATGCCAGCGGTGTGAAGCAATTTGAAGCCATCCTCGCAGAAATGAAACTGCGCGAAGAGATAGATTTCGCAACCCTGTCAGTCGCTGCTCAGGAATTGCGCAAACTCGTTACCGAATAAGTCAGCAAATACGCAAGAGAACACATTTCACTACGGAGTAGATATGCCCGGCAAACTTATATTGTGTCGCCACGGACAAAGCGACTGGAACCTCAAGAACCTGTTTACGGGTTGGACCGACGTTGACCTGACCGAACTGGGGAGCAGCGAAGCCAAAGCCGCGGGCGTAGCCGTCAGCGAGCTCGACTTTAAGATCGACGTTGCCTATACGTCGTTACTGAAACGCGCGATACGCACATTGTGGCTGATGCTGGATGAGATGGATCGCATGTGGATTCCCGTCATTCGCGACTGGCGCATGAATGAACGACACTACGGTGCTCTGCAAGGCCTCAACAAGGCAGAAACAGCCGCGAAATATGGCGATGAACAGGTTCACGTCTGGCGCAGAAGTTACGCGACACCGCCGCCGCCGCTGGAAGCTGACGACGACAGACACCCTGCGCACGATCCGCGTTATGCCGGTATCGATGGGCTTCCGGCCACGGAATCACTGGCAACGACGCTCGAGCGGGTCGAGCCATTCTGGAACGAGTGCATCGTGCCGGAATTAAAAGCGGGTCGGAATGTGCTGATCGCCGCGCACGGCAACAGCCTGCGCGCGCTCGTCAAGATGCTGGACAACGTATCGGAAGAAGAGATTACAGGATTCAACATTCCGACCGGAATTCCCATCCTGTATGAACTGGATGACAATCTGCAGCCGCTATCGCGGCGGTTCCTGGGCGACCCGGATGCCGTTGCGGCCGCTGCCGCGGCCGTTGCGAATCAGGCCAAAGGCTAATGATCTTTCGTCTTGGAGAATCGTCACCCGTCTTCGAGGGTGACGGTCACTTCGTGGCGCCGGATGCGAACGTGGTTGGCAATGTCCGTCTTGGGCCCCGCAGCAGTGTCTGGTTCGGCGCAACGGTCCGCGGCGACAATGACTGGATAAACATTGGTGCTGACAGCAATATCCAGGACGCATCCGTGGTCCACACCGATCCCGGCTTGCCCGTGCAGATCGGTAGCGGCGTTACCGTAGGCCATCGCGTCATGTTGCACGGCTGCACGGTAGGCGACGGCAGCCTGATCGGTATCGGCAGTTCGGTACTCAACCGGGCCAACATCGGCAAACGTTGTCTGGTCGGCGCACATTCGTTAGTCACTGAAGGTAAACAATTTCCGGATGGCGTCCTGATACTGGGTTCGCCCGCGCGCGTCATACGGGACCTGAATGACGACGAAATCGCGATGCTGATCGCCTCCGCCGCAAGTTACACGGCGAACAGCCGCCGCTTCCGAGAGCAGCTGGCCGAAGCGCCACGCCCCTCTGGCGGCTGACCGCAGCGCGACCTGAGATGCGCTATCAGCTGTTGTTGGCACTGCTCTTTCTCGCCGACGCCAGCCAGGCGGCTGAAGTGGATATTCTGCGTGCCGCACCACCGACGGGAATTTACATTGAGACGGATTACCGTCACTCCGAGAGCAATCGCTGCGATTGGTACTACACAGCGAAGGACTTTCTGCAGGAAACAATCCCTGTCAGCGCAACGCCCTGCCCGGTCATTGTCAGGCTCCGCGGTATCCTGAGCCGGCAGGGTGCGTTGCTGTTTTCACGAATAAGCCAACGTCTCGCCGACTGGCCTGCTGAAGTCACCCGGGTAGTACTGAACTCGCGCGGCGGTGATTCAACCGCCGCTTTCCAGATCGCGCGCATCATACGCAATCACGACGTGTATCGGCGCCATTCAATGGGCATCACAACGGCACTGGATGAATCGGAAACCGCAGTTTGTTTCAGCGCTTGCGTCATTGTGTTCGCAGCCGGCTTCGAACGCTACGCCCTGTTCGATGAATACAATGACCCCGCTTTGCCATCCAGGCTGGGCATACACCGTCCGGGACAATACAACTCTGCGCGTGGGCGTTACGACAGCAGCGATGACAACCGCTACATCCAGGTGGTTCGCAAGCAGCTCAACGATTATTTCGAAAGCGTTGGGGTCAGCGGTCAGCTGGTTGACGAGATGTTTGCTGTGCCATTCGATGACATTCGCTTGCTGACCGAGGCCGAAGCTCGCGACTTCAGACTCGTAACCCGCGATCAGCCGTAACGCTCGACTGGCCGTTAAACCTGCGAGCGCGGGTTCGACCGCTTGTTACCGGAGTCGTCGGTCACCACCCGGACCAGTCCCTCCTGCGCCGAGGAAGCCACCAGAATACCGTTCGTGTCAAAAAACTGGCCACGAGCATAGCCGCGTGCACCGGACGCGTTGGGACTGTCCATTGAATACAACAGCCATTCATCAACTCTAAACGGCCGGTGGAACCAGAGCGCGTGATCAAGGCTCGCCATCATCACGTTGCCGCGACCAAAACGCAGACCGTGCGGCAATGTCGAGGTACCCAGTAGTTCGTAGTCCGACACATAAGCCAACAGGTTTTGGTGCAAGGCCTGCTCATCCGGTAATGCACTCACTGCGCGAATCCAGACTTGCCGAACAGGGTCGAGCACTTCAGGGACATCAAACCGTACAGGCTGCACGGGGCGGAACTGAAATGGTCGTTGATCCGTCAAAAACCGCCGCATTTTCTGCGGCAACCTGGCGAGCATTTCCGGGGCAATATCGCTTAAATCCGGTAGCCCGTCCGGCGCCGGCACATCGGGCATGCTTGCCTGGTGCTCGAGACCGACCTCCGGCACCTGGAAAGAGGCGGCGAAATTGAATATCGGTCGTCCATGCTGAATAGCGACTACGCGCCGCACCGAAAAGCTGCCGCCATCCCGTGACCTGTCGACTTCGTAGATGATGGGCGCGTCAACATCGCCGCGTCGCAAGAAATAGGCATGCAATGAATGTGCTACCCGCCCTTCAACCGTGAATTGCGCGGCAGAAAGTGCCTGACCAAGAACCTGGCCACCGAATACCTGGGCACTGCCGATATCGCGACTCTCGCCGCGAAAAATATTGTCTTCTATACGCTCAAGCTGCAACAGGTGCAGCAAGTCTTTAAGTACTGAATGCATCGAATCTGGTCCGTTGTATGTACCGGAAAGTCTAGCGAACTCGAGTAGGCCCTATGCGACTATCTTGCAATCATTCTGCGCGCCCGCCATCAACGGCGATACCGCTGCCACTCACGAAAGTTGCGTCATCACTGGCCAGAAACAATACAACCTTGGCTACATCAAGTGCTTCGCCAAGACGCCGCGCGGCCGATCTTTGAATGCAAAAGTCCCGCAGTGACTTGTCCTCGCTGAAAATTCGACGGCTCTCAGGAGTCATCAGCGCACCCGGCTGAACATAGTTAACAGTAATTCCGAATGGCCCTGCGCGGAGAGCCAGTTCACTGAGCAGTTTTGCGAGCGACTCTTCAGCTTCTCTGACCAGAGTTTCTGCTTCACGTCCAAATGCGCTGCGCAACATGCCAACGACAATAAAACGCCCTGCCGGGCTGTGCTTCATGCGTGGTAATGCGGCATCAAACAACTGCCGTATTCCAGCCAGTCGGCTCTGCAACAATCCTGCGTGGGTATCGGCATCGAGTATTGGCGGCTGGACCTGGAGACCGGCGCTAATGACAACGGCGTCCAGCCCGCCCAACTGCTTCTCTGCGGCTGCTACGGCCGTCTTCGCGTTGTCGTCGCCGTCAAAGCGCGCCACCAAACCGCTGACACCACTGACATCCCGATAGCGGGATTCTATATCGCTGTCCGCCCGATCCAGTGCAACCACACTCGCGTCATGACGTACGAGCGTACGTGCAATGGCTTCGCCAATTCCATTGGCGCCACCGCACAGCATTGCGCGTACGCCAAATAGTCGACCACTATCTGCCATTGTTCGATCTCCTGATTCGTACAGTCCACATGAGCGGCTCAGAGGCTAGGTTGACGCGTTCGCGAAAGTAAATCCTGCGAACTGTTCACGAAGCTTGGTTTTCAGAATCTTGCCGGTCGCCGTGTGTGGAATTTCTTCCACAAACACAACATCGTCCGGTACCCACCAGTTGGCAATCTTGCCATCCAGGTATTTCAGTATCTCGTCGCGCTCGGGGTTGCGACCGTCCGCTTTTACCACAACCAACAATGGTCGTTCGGACCACTTGGGGTGCGTGATACCGATAACTGCGGCCTCGGCAATGTCCGGATGGCCGACAGCAACGTTTTCAATTTCTATTGAACTGATCCATTCGCCGCCCGACTTAATGACGTCTTTGGTCCTGTCGGTAATGTTCAGGTAACCCTCGGTATCGATGGTCGCGACATCGCCGGTGTTGAACCAGCCATCATCGGTGTGCGAGTCGCTGGTCTCATCCACCTTGAAATAACCACTGCAAATCCATGGTCCGCGCACCTGCAAGGCGCCGAACGCGACGCCATCCCATGGGAGCTCTGCCCCGGCATCGTCAACGATGCGCATTTCAACACCGAAAATGCCCCGGCCTGCCTTTGCCTTGAGCCTGACAAATTCTTCGCCCGCGAGGTCTTCCATGCCTGCTTTCAGCGTATTGACCGTCCCAAGCGGGCTCATCTCTGTCATTCCCCAGCCCTGGCAAGTGACGACATCGTGCTGGTCGCGAAATGCCCGAATCATCGAACGCGGCACAGCAGCGCCGCCAATGACGGTTCGTTGCAGGCTGTTCAGTTTTTTGCCGGCCTTCTCCGCATACTGCAACAATGCCGACCAAACCGTCGGCACACCCAGAGCGACCGAAACCGCTTCTGTTTCCATCAGGTTGTACAGCGTTTCCCCGTCGCCCATTTTTGGCCCCGGGAAAACGACCTTGGCACCAACCATCAACGCCGAATACGGAGTACCCCAGGCATTAACATGGAACAGAGGCACGACCGGTAGTATCGAATCGCGGTTTGAGAGCCCGAGAGCATCAGGGGCGATACTCGCGTACGCATGCAACACCGTCGAGCGCTGGCTGTAAAGGACCCCTTTCGGATCGCCGGTGGTACCGGAGGTGTAACAAAGGCCCACCGCATCGCGCTCATCAAGCAGGGGCCAATCGTAGTCCTCGTCACAATCCGCGATGAGTGCTTCATAGGAGACGGCGTTCGCCAGTGTCGTTTCCGGGAGGTGCGCGTCGTCCGTAAGGATGACATAGCCTTTCACGCCGGGTGTCTGAGCCGCAAGCTTTTCAAGCAATGGCACAAACATCGGATCGGTAAAGACCCACTGGTCGTCGGCATGATTAATAATGTAGACCAGTTGCTCCGGGAACAGGCGCGGATTAAGCGTATGACATACATAGCCCGCGCCGCCGATAGCGTAGTAGGCCTCCAGATGCCGGTAGTCGTTCCAGGCCAGAGTAGCAATTCGATCGCCTCTTGAGACACCCAGCTTATCCAGCGCATTGGCCAGTTGGCGGGTGCGGCGGCTGCAATCCCGGTAGGTATAACGATGACTGGGATCGTCAGCGGTAATCGACACAATTTCGCGATCAGGAAAATTGCGCTCCGCGTGGCGCAAAATCGAAGACACCAACAGCGGCGTGTCCATCATCAGACCGTGCATACCCACCCCTTTGTTTTCTATTCTGTGTGGCAACAATGACCATTTAACAGGCCAAAGTGCTGTGACTGCAAGCATTGTCGGATTCTGCGGATGCTATATTCGCCAGGCGCTCCCGATTCACTCAAACACCGTATAGGAGTATCAATGGTCGCCAAGAATAGCCACGAACTGACCGTCGGGCTGGCGCAGATCGCGCCATGCTGGCTGCGCCGGGACGCAACGCTCAATAAGCTATGCGACTGGACTGATCAGGCCGCGACGGCAGGCTGCGAGTTGGTCGTTTTCGGTGAGGCGCTGGTCCCCGGCTACCCTTTCTGGGTTGAACGCACCGACGGCGCGCGCTTCGATTCCCGGCTGCAAAAAGAACTGTTCGCCCATTACGTCAACGAGGCAGTCGACATTGCCGCAGGCCACCTCGAACCGCTGTCGACAATTGCCGCGAAGCGCGGAATTGCCGTCTACGTTGGCGTCATTGAGAAAACCGCGGACCGCGGACACAGTCTGTACTGCTCCATGGTGTACATCGATTCAAACGGCAGAATCGCTTCCGTGCATCGCAAGCTGATGCCCACCTACGAGGAGCGACTGGTCTGGTCCTGCGGTGACGGGCATGGCCTGCGAACTCACCCACTGGGCGCATTTACCGTTGGCGGCTTGAATTGCTGGGAGAACTGGCTGCCATTGGCACGCGCAGCCCTGTACGCGCAAGGCGAAGACCTGCACGTCGCAATCTGGCCCGGCAGTCAGCGCAACACTGAGAACATCACCCGTTTCATTGCGCAGGAAAGCCGGGCGTTCGTTGTCTCTGTCAGTGGTCTGATGCGTCCGGAAGACATCGACCCGGGGCTACCGCATTTCCACGCGCTCAGCGCAGTCTGCCGGGACAATCTTGCGAACGGTGGCTCCTGCATCGCGGGCCCGGACGGCGATTGGCTGCTGGCACCTGAAACGGACACCGAATCCCTGCGAATCGCGACACTCGATCACCGGCGGGTACTCGAAGAACGGCACAATATGGATCCTGCGGGCCACTATTCCCGGCCGGATGTTACCCGGCTGACAGTGAATCGGAAGCGCCAGACGACCGCAGAATTCAGTGACGACGAGACAAATTAGTCAGGGTTTCTTTGGCCCTGCCAGGTACCAGATCAGCAAACCCAGCATCGGCAACAAAATGACAACGGCAATCCAAAGAACTTTGCGGGTGTCACTGGCACCAGACTGCGCAATTTTCAGAACGGCGTAGATATCGGCGAGCAGAATCAGCAAGCCGAACAATGAAGAAATTTGAACCTGCATTAAGGACTCCTCAAGTACTCTGGCGTTGTCTATTCGCTCTCGGGTGAATTAAAAAAGTACATTCCCAAGGTCTCCGCAACACAAGCGGGCTTGCGTTCTCCCTCAACTTCAACGCGAACTTCAGACGACAGATGCAATGCGCCAGCGCGTTTACGAGCTTGCACAATTGTTGCTCTGGCACGCACCCGGCTGCCAACTGGAACCATTGTATAAAAACGCACCTTGTTACAACCAAAATTAATGGCCCGCGCGAGATTCTCAAAACTGACAAACTGCTGTGTCAATGCCGGAATTAACGACAGCGTAAGGTAGCCGTGAGCGATAGTCTTACCCTCTGGCAGTTCCCGTGCAGCGCGCTCCGCATCAACGTGTATCCATTGAAAATCACCGGTTGCCTCGGCGAACTGGTCAATGCACTTCTGATCGACCACCGACCAGTCCGACAAGCCGATCTCCTGACCTTCCAGTGCCTTGGCATCCTCAAATGATCTAATTGTATGCAAACTCAAATCCCCGGTTTGTCGCATGACGTTGCCGGTTACATCGGCAATCAGGTTGACAGGAATACACACATGCAGACAACAGGGCAAGTACCGAACAATCTGCCGACCCGTGTTGGCCGTGAATCCCGACACAACTATACTGGCCTGATGTGTCTTACGCAGCTTTCTCTGACATTCTGATGTACACGACTCCTGCGCATTTTCGGCGTCGGCAACCGCATGCGTGACGATTCGTTGTCGCTCTTCGCACTCGTACTCGCTGCGGGGCAGTCCCAGCGCTTTGGCGGCCTGAAACAACTTGCAACCATTGGCAAGCAAACACTGGTGCAACGTGCCGTTCGGGAAGCTGAAGCCGTGTGCGGCGAACGCACTGTCCTTGTGGTTGGCAATGCGGCTGAGGCAGTGCACGCGGCGGCCGCTCCGCTGGCCGGGTTCCTCATCTGCAACGATCGCTACCGCGACGGAATAGCGAGCTCGATTTCCATGGCTGTCGAGGCGGTGAAGGACGTAGCGGATGGCGTGTTGCTCATGCTCGCCGACCAACCCCTTGTTGACCGCCAGCACCTTGCGCACCTGCGGCAACAATGGTTGTTGCAGCCGGAGCGCATAGTGGCCAGCCGCTATGCCGGAATAGCCGGGGTGCCGGCTATCATACCGGCCGGCCATTTCCGCGGATTGCTGGCACTGCGCGGCGATCAGGGAGCTCGCGCGTTGATCTCAGCTCAAGGAGAGAATGTCATTGCTGTGGATTGTGCAGCCGCGGCCGTCGACATTGACATACCGTCTGACCTCATCAGCCTGGACGGCGACGACTACCGTTAATTCAGGCGTGTGCTGCGCAACGTTCGCAATTGACCCAACCGGTATCGCCGTTGGTGTAGTGCTCTTTTTTCCAGATCGGCAGTCGAACTTTGACCTGGTCAATGATGTAACGACACGCATCAAATGCGGCATCGCGATGCGCCGCTGAGACTCCAACCCACACAGCACAATCGCCAATCTCGAGTAAGCCTGTACGGTGCACACAGCGTGCGTGCAAGACATCGAACTTCGCCATTGCCTCGGCAATAACGCGCTCGCCCTCCTTAATGGCCAGCGGTGCATACGCCTCGTACTCCAGACGCAGCACGGACTGCCCTTCATTGTGATTGCGTATCCAGCCTTCAAAGCCTGCGTAAGCGCCCGCTGCCTGATCAAGTAAATCCTCTCGCAGGCGCTCCGGGTCAATTCCTGTTTCCACCATCTTCATCATGTCAGCCACCTGCAACCGGCGGGAACAACAAGACTGTATCGCCGTCTTTCAACTCGTCATCCCAGCTCGTCATTTCGTCGTTGATCGCCACTTTGCAGTGTGCCAGCGGTTCGGCTGAACCGTGCCTGTCCTGCAACTCGCGAAACAGGTCTGCCGCGGTTCCAGCGCTCGTCGTAACGCGCTCTTCAGTCTTGCCCGCGTACTCGCGGAACAGAGCAAAATAACGGACGGTGAGAACTTTACTCACTGTGCCACCTGCAGTGTGCTGCGTGCGAGGTCATCGGGTGTGTTCATATTATCCAGTGCATTGGCATTTGGCTGGTTCAACAGACAGGTATCGGAACGAAGCATGATCTTGCGTGGGCACACCATGCCCTGCGCGACGAAGTCATCCAGAATCGCGCGAGCTGACGGTTCGTAGATTGCACACAAAGGTTCCGGAAGATCATTGTGGCTGCTACGAAATGCGCTGAACGGGTGCGCAGGATTTCGCGATTCAACCAGAAACCCGAGAGTGCTGTCGTCGATATTCGGCAAATCCACCGCCAACACCAGCCATGCTGCGTGAGGATCCGAGTCCATGGCCGACAAGACGCCAGCAACAGGTCCGAGATCGTCATAGCGATCAACAATCTGCGGGAAGCTTGCTCGCTCCGGTTCGTCCTGCTGAGCCTTGCTCGTCGACACGTAGGCCGCCGACGTGAACTGACTTAACAGTGCCATCGTGTGAGCAAGCTGGCTGCGCCCGGCATGCACTAGTAAGGCTTTGTCGCTGCCCATCCGGCGGCTCTGCCCACCCGCCAGCACCAGCCCTTTGAGCACCGGCGCTTCATTCACTGTGATAGTCCTTTTTTCCACCGGTCTTTGCGATCAACCGGGTTTCTGTAATGCGGATATTATGCGACAGCGCCTTGCACATGTCGTAGACCGTCAAGGCAGCCACCGTCGCTCCGGTCAGCGCTTCCATTTCCACGCCCGTGCGGTGATTGACCTTGCAGCGGCAATCGATGACAGCGCGTTGCTGTTCGTCCAGCCGTATGTCGATAGCACAATTATCCAGACCCAAAGGATGACAAAACGGAATCAATTCGTGGGTACGCTTCGCGCCCATCACCCCCGCGACGATTGCCGTTGCGAACACTGGCCCTTTGGCAGTCTGGATATCACCGTCAGCGAACCGTGCGGCCACGTCCCTGGGGAATTCGACAACAGCGCGCGCGTGCGCTTCGCGGGCACTCGCGGTTTTGTGGCTGACATCAACCATAGTCGGCCGGTTGTGTTCATCAATATGGCTAAGCTTGTTCATCAACTACTCACTTTTCTCTGGCCCACCGCGTACGTATATCGTGACTACGGAATACAGTCCGTTGCTGGGGACGTCAGCCACCCATCCGGTACATTTCGATTTTCCGCAAGGGTGCTTCCGTGACAGTTTCGCGCCCACGCAATTCACTGTAGCGATCATTTCGCTGCAGCCAGACATTTTGCAACAACAAGCGGAGGTCTTCATCGCTGGCGCCGGTGCGCAGCAGCTCGCGGAGTGGCGTCCCTACGGTCGCAAACAGGCAGGTGTACAGAACCCCGTCGGCAGACAAGCGTGCGCGACTGCAGTTACCACAGAACGGCTCGGTGACAGAAGAAATAAAGCCGATTTCACCGCCACCGTCATCGTAGCGATAACGGCTGGCCACTTCTCCGGCATAGTTGCGCCCCACCGGCGTAACCGGCCAGCGCGCATTGATCGCGGCCAGCAAATCCCGTGACGGCACAACCTGATCCAGTCGCCAGCCGTTTCGATTGCCTACATCCATGAACTCGATCAGGCGCACGATATGGCCGCTGCCGCGAAATCGTTCGAGCAGGTCGAGGACCGTATGCTCGTTGACACCCCGTTGCACAACCGTGTTGATTTTGACCGGACTCAAACCCGCCGCAGCTGCCGCATCAATGCCTGCGAGAACGGTATCGAGATTGCCGCGACCGCCGCTCATGCTGTGAAAGAGCTCCGCATCCAGACTGTCGAGGCTGACAGTCACCCGATCAAGACCGGCATCAGCCAACGATTGCGCGTAGCGCTCAAGCAGCGTGCCATTGGTCGTCAATGCCAGATCTTCGACGTCGGGCAGCGCGCGCAGGCGTGCAACGAGTGCAGGCACGTTTTTTTCAAGCAGCGGTTCCCCGCCCGTCAGGCGCAGTTTGTTCACCCCCAAACTCACCGCGATACCAGCGACCCGCACAATCTCGTCATGGCTTAGCCGCTGCTGCCGTCGCAGGAACTGGTAGTCCTCGTTGTAGGTACTCTCCGGCATGCAGTACGGGCAACGAAAATTGCATTGATCAAGCAACGAGATACGCAAGTCGCGCATCGGCCGCTTGAGTTGATCCAGAGGGCCCGGCGATACCGGTGCCTCATTGGCAGGAGAATGGGAGTTCATGCGGCTATTCTGCACCATTCGTCCGAAGCTGATAAGCGCAGTGAACGTCAGTCATTGCGGGTGTGGGTGTTGCCGGGTCAGATCCCAACGAGCCGCAACCGTTCCCTCTCGTTGCCGCGCTAGCCCTCACTCTCAGCGTAGTCACTGTCTGCCGAAAAACCCGCGCCGGCCAAATTTATCCAACTAGCTCAATAGTTTGCCGCCCGCCCGGGGTCGGTTGTGCGCTGCAGCATTGGCCGATATACTGCCGCGCAGATCACGTCCTTGTTACCGTAAGACCTGAGGGTACCAGCAGGGCGCGCCGCACCACGCACGACCTGCCAGCATCCGCCATCGATAGCGGAATACCCGTCCGAACGGCTGCCTGGCAGCGTTCCGGCAATGCCGACAAACAGCGGAGTCAACCCATGCACGTAAACCTGACCGACGACGAACTGGCTTTCCAGGAAGAAGTTCGAACTTTCTTCCGCGAGCAATACCCGGCTGATATCCGCGCGAAGCAGGACAATGGCGTGCCACTGACACGCGACGATTACGTTCGCTGGCAAAAAATACTGCATCGGCAAGGCTGGGCTGCCATCAACTGGCCCGTCGAGTACGGCGGCACCGGCTGGACGCCGGTGCAGAAGTACCTGTTCGAAAATGAAATCGCCATGGCCAATGCACCGGACATGGTGCCGTTTGGCGTGAAGATGGTCGCGCCCATCATCTACACGTTTGGCACCGAAGAGCAGAAACAACGTTTCCTGCCCGACACTCTGGCCAGCAATATCTGGTGGTGTCAGGGCTATTCCGAGCCGGGTTCCGGCTCTGACCTCGCATCACTGAAGACCCGCGCCGACCGTGTGGGTGACCATTACGTTATCAACGGCACCAAGACATGGACGACGCTGGGCCATTTTGCCGACTGGATATTCTGCCTCGTCCGCACCAACAGTGACGTCGCCCGCCGCCAGGAAGGCATCAGCTTCGTGCTCGTCGACATGCAGACGCCTGGCGTCTCTGTGCGACCTATTATCACAATCGAGGGCGAACGGGAGGTCAACGAAGTCCACTTTGAAAACGTGGAAGTGCCCGTTGGCAACCTGGTCGGCGAAGAAGGCAAGGGCTGGACCTACGGCAAACTCCTGCTGCAGCACGAACGCACCAACATTGCCGGCGTTGCACGTTCCAAGTACCGCCTGAGCAAGTTGCGGGAAACGATGGCGAAAGCTGTGCACGGCGGCACGCCGTTGGATCAGGACAAGAACTTCGCCCGCAAGGTAGCGGCTGTGGAGATCGATCTGCGCGCCCTCGAATTTACAGAACTTAGAACGCTGGCAGCTGTTGCTGTTGGCAAGGCGCCGGGTCCGGAATCGTCAATACTCAAGATCAAGGGAACAGAAATACAGCAAGCGCTGGATACGTTGTTCATGGAAGCAGCCGGCTACTACGCACTGCCTTATCTGCCTGAGCAATACGCCGCCGACTTTCCGGCTGATGAGCGAACAGGGTTCGGTTCGGAAACGCTCTCATCCCTGCGTTACTTCAATAATCGCAAGGCGTCTATATATGGCGGCTCGAACGAGATACAGAAAAACATCGTTTCCAAGCACGTGCTTGGACTCTGAACTGACAGGACGTTCTTATGGATTTCTCAATCACCGAAGAACAATCGATGCTTGCGGACAGTATTGCCCGCTTTATCGACAACGATTACACCTTCGACAAACGCATGGCGATCGCGGAGAGCGACGAGGCTTTTAGTCAACAGGTTTGGCAGAACTGCGCGGAGCTTGGCTGGACAGCCATGTTATTCAGCGAAGCGGACGGCGGCTTCGATGGCGGCGCCGTCGAAATGATGCTGATGATGGAACAGTTTGGACGCGGGCTGGTGGTTGAACCGTTTCTTGCCAACGTTATCCTCGCCGGTGGCGTCCTCAAACGAGTGGCGAACGCGGAACAAAAAGCAGACTGGCTTGCAGGTATCGTTGCTGGCAGTCGCCAGGCAGCGCTGGCGTTTGCGGAGCCACAATCGCGATATGACATTGCCAATATCACAACGAGCGCGAAACGAGACGGCGACCAGTGGGTTCTTAATGGCACAAAAGCACTGGTTCTGAACGGCGGTGCTGCAGAATTAATTATCGTGCCAGCGCGCACCTCTGGCGGACAAACCGAGCAATCGGGTATTTCCCTGTTCGCTATAGATGCATCGGCACCCGGGATAACCCGGAACGCCTACAAGACAGTAGATGCACACGGTGCAGCAGAGATTGTGCTGCACGACGTTAAGGTCGACGACAGTGCGATACTCGGCAATCCGGATGAAGGCTATTCTGCCCTTGCTGACGCCGTTAATGACGGTATTCTCGCCGTTTGCGCAGAAGCAGTCGGTATCATGCGCACAATGCATGACAAGACGGTCGAATACACCAAGCAACGCGTGCAGTTCGGCGTTCCCATCGGCAGCTTTCAGGCATTGCAGCATCGCATGGTGGACACACTCATGGCCTGCGAACAAGCTCGTTCATTGTTGCTGCGCACTGTCATGCTCAGTGATGCCCGCAGTCCCGATGCAGGTACTGCGATCAGTGAGCTGAAATACCTGATTGGCACGTCCGGTCGCAAAGTTGCACAGGAATCGATACAGATACACGGCGGAATGGGTATGACCTGGGAAATGGACATCGCACATTACTTCAAGCGCATGACCGCCATTGAGATACTGTTCGGCGACAGCGACTTTCATCTGGATCGCGCAGCAAACACTAAATAACGCTGGCCTATAAGAGTGCTGGCCAGAAACCAGGCTGACTTCACATGTTCCCCGAATCGCTGGTCCGGTTTTTCTCTGCGCAGCAGGAACTGCTTTGGCTAACGACGTTGTTCGTCGATCTTGGCTGCACCGTGATTCTGTACCGACTGTTCGGCAAGGCCGGTCTGCAGGTTGCGATCGCGACCGCCATTATTCTCGCCAACTTAAGCGGCCCGAAGCTCACCGAAATATTTGGTCTGCAAACCAGTCTCGGGGTGATTTTCTATTCCACTATTTTCTTTGCGACTGACGTACTGAGCGAGAACTACGGCCGTGCCGAAGCTAACAAAGCGGTACGAATGGGTCTTGCCGTCAGCGTGATTGTATTGCTGATGCTGAGCATCTCACTGCTCTATCAGCCAACAACCGACCCGAAGTCAGCTGCGTTTTCGCTCAGCATTCACGAGTCCTTCGTTACGATAGTCAACTACACGCCGCGATTCGTGTTTGGCTCGTTGCTCGCTTACTACGTCAGTCAGAGTTTCGATGTCTGGGCGTTTCACCGAATTAAGAAAATCACAGGTGATCGTTGGCTGTGGCTGCGCAATAACCTGTCGACGATGAGCTCGCAGGCGCTCGACACCGTCATCTACTCGCTGGTCGCCTGGTGGGGTATCGTTGATCTGCAGACTGCACTCGCGCTCGGCGCTGCCAAGTACATCCTCAAGATGGGCATCGCCGTCATCGATACAGTCTTCATCTACTGGGCACGAGCCAGCTTCAGACGCCGCGAGAGCGCGCTGTCCTGACAAGGCAGCGTTCGCTATGATGCTGTTATCTCAATGGCATCGGGACGTTGTTCATGAGCCTGTTCAGGCCTGCCGGCGTAATTACGATTACAACTGACCTGGGTCACAAAGGCCCGTTCGTCGGTGTAATGAAAGGCGTCATCGCCACGCGGTACCCCGGCGCCACCGTCATCGATGTCACTCACGACATTCCTGCCCACTGGCCGCCGGAAGCAGGCTTCTGGATCAGCCGTGCATACCCGTATTTCCCAACCGGGAGTGTTCATCTTGGCATCGTCGATCCCGGCGTCGGTACTGAACGGGACATACTGGTCGCGGAAGTTGACGGACATTTGTTTATCGCGCCAGACAACGGTCTGCTCGCCACGTTGTTGCCGCGCGCAACTTCGATTCGCAAACTGGACCTGGAGCGCCTGGCTGGATTTAACCTGCCTGTACCCAGCAGTACCTTTCACGGCAGAGACATTATCGCCCCGGTTGCCGCTGAACTGGCTGCAGGCAAGCTACGGGTGGAAGATACCGGTTCAAAAACAAGCGACTGGACACCGGGCTGGCTGGACGAACCTGACGTCAGCCACAACCGGGTCAGCGGAGTCATAGTTACTATCGATGCGTTTGGCAACCTGATCAGCAATATCGATGCAACGCTGATTGACGGCTTCCGTTCTCCCGAGGTCAAGTTGTCCGGCCGACGTTTTCCAATGCAAGCGACCTACGGTCGTGCCGAACCCGGCAGCTACCTCGCACTCATCAATTCCTTCGGCGTTCTGGAGATAGCGCGGGTCGAGGGCAACGCCGCCGAGCACCTCGGCAGTGACCGTGGTGCACCCGTGGTTGTTACTGACCTCGGAACTGGCTAAGCAGCCGCATTACTCGCCGGGAGACGTCCCGCAATAAAACACGTCACCAGGCAAAGGTGTCAACGGGTAGCGGCAAACCTCGTCGACAGCCTGCGAAATACGGAGGCCGATCACGACATGGTATCTCGTGCCTTGCGCTTACTGCCCTGCCAAAGCCTGTTTTTCCAGCTTCGCCCAGCCATCACGCAAAGTGACGATTCGATTGAAGACGGGTGCTGCGGCTGTGTGGTCGACACTGTCCGGGCAAAAATAACCCAGCCGTTCGAACTGGAATGACGACCCGGCAGGCACGTCCGCCAGCGACGGTTCTAACTTCGCACTCACTGTCTCGAGTGATGCCGGATTCAGTACTGCGTGCAAATCTTCTGCGCTGCCCGGCTCCGCCACGGTAAAAAGGCGGTCATAGAGTCGGACTTCTGCAGTGACGGCATGTCGGGCCGATACCCAATGAATGGTCCCTTTGACTTTCCGATCGCTGCTACCGCTACCACTGCGCGTGTCCTCGTCGTAGCTGCAATGCAACTCCACAACGTTGCCGCTCGAGTCTTTAATAACCTCATCACATCGAATGATGTACGCGGAGCGCAAGCGAACCTCACCACCCGGTTTTAACCGGAAGAACTTGCGTGGTGCATCTTCCATGAAGTCGTCTTGTTCAATATAAATCTCGCGACAAAACGGTACCGTGCGTGTCCCCAGTTCCGGTCGATTCGGATGATTCATCGCTTCGAGATCTTCAACCCGATCTTCGGCGTAATTGGTCAGCACCAGTTTCAACGGCTTCATAACCGCCATTCGTCGTTCAGCCTCTTCACCCAGCTGCTCGCGAATACTGTTCTCAAGCAACGCCATTTCGATCAGGTTTTCTTTCTTGGTAACGCCCACGCGCTTGATAAAATCGCGTATGGCCTCCGGCGGATAGCCACGGCGCCGCATGCCCGCAAGACTCGCCACCCGCGGGTCGTTCCAACCCGTAACTATGTTTTCCTCAACCAGCTGATTGAGCTTTCGCTTGCTGGTCAGTGCATAGGCAAGATTGAGGCGTGAAAACTCTATCTGTTGCGGACGGCGTTCAGGCGCAAGCTTATCGAGAAACCAGTCGTACAGCGGCCGGTGATCTTCGAACTCAAGCGTGCACAGAGAATGGGTAATTCCTTCAAAGGCGTCCGACAAACCGTGCGCGAAATCGTACATTGGGTATATGCACCATTTGTCGCCGGTACGTTGATGGTTCAGGTGCCGGATACGGTACAAGGTTGGATCGCGCAAGTTGATGTTCGGTGAGGCCATATCGATTTTGGCGCGCAACACGTGCTCGCCATCGGCGAATTCGCCAGCCCGCATGCGACGAAACAGATCCAGATTCTCAGCGACACTGCGACTGCGGTGCGGACTGTCTTTGCCTGGCGACTTCAGCGTGCCGCGGTATTCTCGAATTTCATCAGCCGTCAGGCTGTCAACGTAGGCATCGCCACTCGTAATCAGCGCCTCTGCGACCTCGTACAGGCGCTCAAAATGATCCGAGGCATGCGATAAGTTGTCGCCCCACTCGAAGCCCAGCCAGCGCACGTCGTCCATGATCGCCTGCACGTACTCTTCGCGCTCTTTGCCTGGATTGGTGTCGTCAAACCGCAGAAAGGTCGAACCGTTATTCTCTGCGGCAACGCCGAAATTCAGGCAAACCGACTTGGCATGCCCGATGTGCAGAAAGCCATTGGGCTCAGGAGGGAATCGGGTAACGACGTTGCCATCGTGTTTGCCACTGGCCTGATCGTTGGCAATAAGTTGCCGGATAAAATCTTTTGGCGTTTCGCTGGTCATGGGAGTCTATTGGCTTGCAGTCATAAAGCACGGGATTGTACGTCAATCATTTACCCAGACGGGACTATTCTGCGGCGATCAGCAACCCGGCTCAGTTGTGGCCCGCATTCCTGCACTGGCGACAAAGGCCCTGAATTTCGAGCATCTGGTGTACGGCCGAGAAGCCGAGGTCGCCTGCCTTCCGCTGTACCAGGCAATTGATGTCGTCGTCATCAAGTTCAGCAACAGAGCGGCAACTACGGCAGATCAGGAACTGGCCAGTGTGCGAACTCGACGGATCAGGGCAGCCGACGAAGGCATTCAGCGAATCCAGGCGGTGAACGAGATCCGCCTCGATCAGAAACTCCAATGCCCGGTATACGGTCGGTGGAGCCGCCTTCTTACCGCTTTGGTTGAGCGCGTCGAGAATGTCATAGGCGCCGATGGGCTTGTGGCTGCCCCAAACCAGCTCGAGAACCTGGCGACGAGTCGCCGTGAAACGCAACCCGCGCTCGCGGCACAGCGTCTCAGCGGTATCGATGGCGTCCGATACGCAGTGCTCGTGGTTGTGTGGCGGCGGTGGAATGCGCGGCATGCTCATAGGTCGGTCCGAACAACAGAATGGCAGGATTGTACCTGATCAGGCTGGCTTCCGGATTAGCCAGCCCCGGCGATTCGGGTACAATAGCCCGCTTTGAATTCCGCGCGAACGACAGGCCCCACCGATGCTCACAATTGAATTGCCCGACGGTTCCCGGCGCGAATACCCGACCCCGGTGAACGGTGTCGATATCGCGTCCTCTATATCCCGAAACCTTGCGCGCGATGCTGTCGCTATCCGGGTCAACGGCGAGCTCCGCGACCTCAGTCGCAAGGTCGAAGCCGATGCGAAAGTTGAAATCGTCACACGTGAGACCGAAGCCGGGCTGGAGTTGCTGCGCCACGATGCAGCACATGTGCTGGCAGAAGCGGTGAAAGAGCTCTGGCCAGATACCCAGGTCACTATTGGCCCGGCAATCGAAAATGGCTTCTATTACGATTTCGCCCGCGAAGAGCCGTTTACTACAGAGGACCTCGAAACCATCGAGGCCCGTATGCACGACATCGTTAAGCGCGATGAGAAAATCGAGCGCGAGGTGTGGCAGCGTGACGATGCCGTAGCGTTTTTCCGGGACATGGGCGAGGAATACAAAGCCCAGATTATCGAAGACATTCCGGCCAACGACACACTGACGCTTTATCGGCAAGGTGAGTTTGTCGATCTGTGTCGCGGTCCTCACCTGCCATCGACCGGACGTCTCGGCAAAGCGTTCCGGCTGTTGCGGGTATCAGGCGCTTATTGGCGCGGCGATGCCAAGAACGCAATGTTGCAACGAATCTACGGCACAGCCTGGGCCGACCCGAAACAGTTACGGGTTTACCTCACCCAGCTGGAAGAAGCCGAAAAACGCGATCATCGCAGGCTCGGCAAGATCATGGACCTGTTCCACTTCCAGGAAGAAGCGCCAGGGGCGGTATTCTGGCACCCGAAAGGCTGGCGCCTGTTCCAGAACCTGATCGACTTCATGCGGCAACGCCAAACGGTAGCCGGCTACGAAGAGATCAACACACCGGAACTGATGGACCGCAGCCTGTGGGAAACCTCAGGTCACTGGGAAACATTCGGCGATCACATGTACACGAGCGAAACGGAAGATGGCCGCAACTACGCCATCAAGCCGATGAACTGCCCTGGACACGTGCAGGTTTTCAAACAAGGCATCACGAGCTACCGCGATCTGCCGTACCGGCTTGCTGAATTCGGCAAGGTACATCGTTACGAACCGTCGGGCGCTCTGCACGGCATGATGCGCGTGCGCGCATTCACTCAGGATGACGCGCACATATTCTGCACGACAGAGCAGATCACAGAAGAATCGGTCGCCGTCTGCGAATTGATACTCGGCATCTACGCCGACCTCGGCTTCGACAATGTCATCGTGAAATTTGCTGACCGGCCGGAAGTCCGTGTTGGTGAGGACAAGGTTTGGGATGCCGCCGAAAACGCGCTGAAGAAAGCACTGGAACAGTCCGGACTTGAGTACAGTTACAACCCGGGTGAAGGCGCTTTCTACGGCCCGAAACTGGAGTTTGTCCTGCGCGATGCCATTGGCCGTGATTGGCAGTGCGGTACGCTGCAGGTTGACCTCAACATGCCATCGCGGCTATCGGCGACGTACATCGGCGAAGATGGCCAGAAACATACGCCGGTCATGTTGCATCGGGCCATTTTTGGTTCGCTGGAACGTTTCATCGGCATCCTGATAGAACACTACGCTGGCAACCTGCCTTTGTGGCTCGCGCCGACGCAGGTCAAGGTCCTGACCATTACCTCTGATGCCGATGACTACGCCCGCGAAGTGGTCCAGCGTCTGCGTGCCGCCGGCATTAGCGCCGAGGCAGATCTCCGCAACGAAAAGATATCCTACAAAGTTCGCGAGCACAGTGTCACCAAGACCCCGGTCTTGATGGCTGTCGGCCAACGCGAAGTTGAAGAGCAATCAGTTGCTGTGCGCCGACTGGGCTCCAAACACCAAAAGGTGGCTGGACTGGAGGACGCGGTTGAGGCATTGCTGGCCGAAATCGCCAGCAGGGGCCGCCCGGGCTGAAGTCGCTCAAGCGCCGCCGGCTTTGCCGGCGGCGTCAGACTGCGCACCGTGACGCTCCCTGACAGCGGCGCCGTTGCCCGTGCCACGCCCATCGATCCACGAAATGTGAACTGGCTACAGTGTCATTGTGCTGCGTGTCACAGAATCGGCACCCGGACCGCTTCATGTCGCAAATGCTGGCATTTCCGTGACTATACTCAACGCTCGGAAACAAACGTTTCCTCATTAAACATAACTCCCCCGGAGGTCTGTCGTGGCGTTGGAGCAATTCAGAACACAGGTGCTGTTGCTGCACAGTGAACAAGGCACCCTGGACGTACTCGGCGCCAGCTTCAACGACCGTTATTCCGTGCATACCGCGACCAGTGGTTCCGAAGCTCTGACCACACTGGGCGAAACGCCCATCCATATCATCGTCTCCGCGCAGGACCTGCCGGGCATGAGTGGATTGGAAGCACTGCGAGAAGCCAAGAAACGTTCGCCAGATACCGTCGGTATTTTGCTCGCCGGCAGCGACAGCACAGACGGACTGGAAGCACTGGTCGGTGATCAGGAAGTCTTTCAGATTGTGCGTGGAGCTGTTGACCCCAACGCTTTGCTCAAGGTTGTGGAGAACGCGACGCGGCGGGTAAGAATGTTGACCCTTGCGAAATCGGCCAATGACACAGCCGCCAATGTCGATATCTCCGCGCGGCTGGACGTTTCGTCCAGGCTGGATGTCTCGGCAAAGCAGGAAATTTCGTCTAAGCTGGACGTTTCATCGAAGCTGGATGTTTCATCAATGGAGCCCGAAGGCGAACACATCGTCATGGAAACCGCTGAGAACGGGACGACGATTATCAGCGATGGTACCGGGCGCATGCCTGCGTTGAAACCGGAAAAGATCCAGCTCAATCCGCAATCGCGAGGGCGCAATGTTGACGTCCTCGTACTCACCAAAGACGCTGAATTCCTCGATACGATTCGTGAGTCTTCAAGCGGACAGCACAAAGTCCATCATGCAGTTACGGCGCAACAGGCACTGGATGCACTCGCCGCACACCCGGTCGGCGTGCTGGTAACCGACGCAGCCATCACTGGCGGCAAGATCGAACTCCTTACGCAAAAGCTGCGGCTCAGTCAGCCACGGCTCGTCGCTATCGTTGCCGGCCGTCGGGACGACGGCGAAATGCTGATGGACCTGATCAATCGCGGCCAAGTCTATCGATTCCTTTTGAAGCCTGTTTCACCGGGGCGCGCCCGCCTCGCAGTAGAGGCATCGGTTAAACACCACCTGGAAGCGGCCGACGCCACTTTCAAAGGTGCCGCAGCACAACCCGGCGCCAGCGCTAAAGTCGCGCCGGCAACTCGCCCGATAACACCGCCATTGGCGCCCGCACCCACAGCAGCGACCACCGCACCGCCTGCTCCTGCAGCAGCTAGCGCGCCCGCTCAGGCACCGGCAGCCGCTGAGCCGCCGGCAGCCATCGAAGACAGCGCAGATGATGACGCGATGTTCGCTGATGTTGAAAGCGCTCTTACGCAAACCGGCAGTCTGAAAGCGACTGTCGCGGAAATGACGGCGACGATTGGTCGAGCGAATACTAAGTCGAACGGGGAAAGTCGACGCAACCTGCCCATTATCGCGGCGGCAGTCGCCGTTGCCCTGATAGGCATTGTGGGCTGGTTTTTTGCCGGTGGTGACGACGCTCCGGCCGTTATCGATGAACCGCAACTCGAAGCGGTCGTGCCGTCCGTAACGGAATCGGACGTGCCCGCCGCACCCGCGCAGCCAGCACCAGCTCCTGTCAGTGAGCCACAAGTCGCGCCGACACCCGAGTACGTAGCACTGCTGGACAATGCACGGTTTGCCCGCGATTCAGGACGGTTGCTTGCTCCCGCAGGTGACAACGCAATCGAATGGTACGTTGCTGCGCGCGAATCAGCTCCCAATAACGCCATGGTCAGTGACGAACTCGCCCAACTGGTCGAGCAGGTCATCGGTATGGCCGAAGCGGCATTGCTGGAGAACAGGGTGGCTGACGCCGAGAACGCATTGGCGAAAATTGCACTTGCAAGCCCGAATAATTCGCGGCTCGCCTTCTTGAATGCACAACTGGCACAGACACAACTTCGAACCACACTGGACGATGCTCGAGTAGCTATTCGCGACTCTCGATTTGAGGATGCGAGTCGACATCTGGCACGTGCCGAAACACTGCCTGGCGCCGATGCTGCACAAATTCAGCAACTGGCCTCAGACCTGGCTTCGGCGCGCAGCGCAGAGCGTGTTGATGACACGTTAGAGCAAGCAGCTCAACGTCTCGCCAACGATGTCTTAACCACTCCACCCAATGACAATGCCCGGTATTTTTACGAACTGGCACTGTCGAATGACCCGGGCAACGCTACGGCACAGCAGGGCCTGGTCGTTGTTGCCAGCAAGCTCGTGTTGAAAGCCCGCGCGGCAATTGATACCGGAGCGCTGGATGCTGCAGACAGTTATCTGAACGACGCACGGGCACTGGCACCGAACAGTGAAGAACTGCAGGCATCGGAAGCGGCCCTCCAGAATGCTATCGACCAGCGAGCCGAGACGGAGCGTCTGGCCGCAGAAGCACGCCAGGCCGCCGCCAGCGAGGAAGAAGCCCAACGAGCCGCGGAACTGCGCCGCCGAGTGGCTAGCTCAGCAACACTGAGCACTACAGGAACACCGAGTGAGCCGACTGCTGAAGCCGCGCCGGCCGAAACGTCTGCGCCGGACCTTAGCGAGCGCAGCGCAGCAACGTCGACCCTACCCAGCGGCAGCACAAATTCTCGTACCGCAAGCCCAAAGCCGGAAGCCGCAACAAATACCGGCACACCTGACGCTGTTGCAGTCAGTCAGTTGACCCGTATTAACTATGTTGCGCCGAAATACCCTCGGAGTGCACAGCGTAGAAACGTAAACGGCTGGGTTGATGTCGGCTTTACGGTTACAACAACTGGCAGCGTTACCGATCTCGAAATCATCGATTCCACGCCGGGCTCGATTTTTGATGAAGCGGCTGCCGAGGCAGTGGAACAATGGCGCTTCGAACCAGTGGTTGAAAATGGCCGCACGGTTCCGAAACGGGTCGCTGTAAGGATGTCATTCACCATCGAATAAGTCATTGCCGGCATTGCGGGCGGCCACATTCGTGGCACCGACAACCGGCGAAGACCAATTGGACCACCGCTACACTTCCTTATACCCTAGGGATCCGGTTCAACGGTCAGAGTGATTATCGGTGAAT
Organism: Woeseia sp. D3-10; assembly: GCF_055809415.1. NCBI lineage: Bacteria > Pseudomonadati > Pseudomonadota > Gammaproteobacteria > Woeseiales > Woeseiaceae > Woeseia > Woeseia sp. D3-10. The sequence goes on from NZ_JBVVTW010000007.1 coordinate 578,324, forward strand.
GCAGAGAACAACAAGGTGCAGCCCAGGCGGCCGCGTCGCCAGCAAACGCGCAGTCTGCTGACCAAACAGAAACTGCTCGACGCTGCGTTGCAGGCTTTCGCCGAGAATGGTTTCAAAGGTACGTCCACGCGTGACATCGCGGAACGCGCTGGTGTTCATCACCCGCTGATCACGTACCACTTCAAGAACAAAGAAGAACTATGGCGTGCAGCGGCCGATCGCGTGTTTGCCGGCTTTATCCGGATTCTCGAGGAAGCCCAGGCGGAGGCTGCAGCAGAGCCCCCTCGGGAACGCATGGCTCTGCTGATTCGTGCCTACGTCCACTATGCGGCCGACCACCCAACCCTGCACAAAGTATTGTTCCAGGAATCGAGCCATAGCAATCCGCGCCTGGATTGGCTGATCGAGACCTATATGCGGCCACTCTTTGAAGTAGCCTCCAGCGATCTGAAAAAATTGCAGGAACAAGGTTTGGCTCCGGCCGGTAATCCGGCACTGCTATTCAACATGATTCGCGTGTCGGCGGGCGCGGTGCTGGCACTCAATGTGGAGTTGAAAGAATCCAGCGGCGTGGATCTCGATGACCCTGCAAACGTGGACATGCTTGCTGAGATGATCGTCAATATTTTTCTGCCGCCCGGCAATCCACGCGCGACCTGACTCAGTCGTCGTCCTGCAGCAGCACCTGGTGCATCTCCGCAACAATCGATAACGCGATTGACGCTGGGCCACGTCCGCCGATATTGAGTCCCGCCGGCCCATGGACGCGACCTGTCAACTTAGCCCCCGCATCACCGAGGTCATGCAGCAGACGCCGCCGCCGTTCGCGCGGCCCCAGCAATCCGATATACGCCAGTGTCGAGTCCGCCAGAATCTCGAGATAGCAGCGATCCGTCTGCAGATGATGGCTCATGACAATCGCCGCATCGTAACTTGAGATATCCAGCTTACTAAGTAGCTCACTTGCTGCACTGTTCAATACTCTGTCCGCGCTCTGGAAGTTGCCTTTCCCGATATACGCCGGCCGATGATCCTGAACGGTGACTCTCCAACCGAGGTCACTGATTAGCCGTACTACCGGTTCGGCGTCCAGTCCCGCTCCTAATACCAGCACGTTCGGTGGTGGCCGCAAACAGGCGAACAGTACGTCAACTGTGTTGCCGCCAAGGTCGAGCGTCTGGCAATAGGAGCGGCGGGTTCGAAGAACGTTGCGAATGCCTGTTTGCAACCACACTGGCTGCTGTACTTCGCCGCTATTGTCGAGTGTATTCTCGGCGGAAACCACGATCGCCATACCGGGCTGAAAATCCGCAGTGGTTGAACGGAGCACAGTGGCCGACGCTCCGAGGTGCATACTTTCGTACACCTCTGCCATCGCAGCAAATGGCTGGTAACCGTCTTCACTGGTCAGCGGTTGCAGAAATATTCGCATCAATCCGTCACAGCCAACACCCAGCCCCCAAAGCTCTTCGTCATTGCTGCCGAGATCGTAGCTGACCTGCTGCGGGGTACCGGTCGCCAACACTTCTGCGGCACGTTCTGCCAGGTCGCCTTCAAGGCACCCGCCCGACAACATGCCCTGAAAATTCCCCTCTGAATCGATCAGCATTTGGGCGCCGGCTTTGCTGTACGTTGAACCTGCCGTTTCATAAACAGTGGCCAACACCAGATCGGTATTCGCAATCCGCCAGCGCTCAAACGCACTTAGCAATTGCCGCGGACTCACTGAACGACCTTGTAAGGCAGCTTGCTAAGATCAGAAATTCGCGTAGCGTCCATCTCAGTTCCTGACAGCTGCAGCGACCGCTCGCGTGGCCATGACCTTGAGCAGATGAGCGCGGTACTCAGCACTCGCGTGTATATCACTATTGAATGTACTCGAATCCACTTCGATGCCCTCGAGTGCTGCCGGTACAAAATCCTTCGACAATGCCTGCTCCATATCGAAATTCCGAAACGCATAGCCCGCAGCCCCGGTAACAGCGACCCGTACGCTATTGCGGTACTGCGCCACCATGACACCAACAACAGCGTATCGCGATGCAGGGCTTGGGAACTTCAGATACGCGGCGCGCTTGGGAATTTGAAAACGGACGGCAACCACGATCTCGTCCGGCTGCAACGCCGTTTCAAACATTTCCACAAAAAACTTGTCCGCACCTATCTCGCGCCGATCAGTTACGACGATTGCATCGAGTGCAAGCAATGCCGCCGGGTAATCCGCAGCTGGGTCGCTGTTCGCTATCGACCCACCCAAAGTTCCCCGATTACGCACTTGCGGGTCGCCGATGCTGGCCGCAAGGGTGGCGAGCGCTGGTATCTTGCCTCGCAGCGAATTGTCGCGAGCGACAGTCGCATGAGTCGTCATCGCACCGATTTCCACGCCGTCGTTGTGATCTCGTACGCCGCTGAGACCTGCAATGCCCGCCATATCGACAAGCTTCGATGGCTCCGCCAGACGCATTTTAAGCGTCGGCAACAACGTCATGCCGCCTGCGAGCAAGGTAGCGTCGTGATCGGCCGCCAGTAGTTGCTTTGCTTCGGCCAGCGAGCGTGGCCGGTAGTACCCAAATTCGTGCATACCCTCAGCTAACTCCCGCCGCCATGTCGCGCGCCGCGCTGCGAACCGCGCGCACAATGTTCTGGTAACCGGTGCAGCGGCAGAGATTGCCTTCCAGCCAACCGCGAATCTCAGCATCGCTGGGTTCCGGGTTATTGCGAATCAGGTCCAGTGCGCTCATGATCATGCCCGGCGTACAAAACCCGCACTGCAAGCCGTGCTGTTCGTGAAACGCTTTCTGCAACGGGTGCAGCTCGCCGCCCTTCGCCAATCCTTCGATCGTCAATACGTCAGAACCGTGCACCTGTATTGCTAGCATTGTGCAGCTCTTTACCGACTGACCGTCAACGAGCACGACGCACGCGCCGCATTGACTTGTATCACAACCGATGTGAGTTCCGGTCAGCTTCAGGTGCGAGCGCAGCAAGTCCACCAGCAGCGTTCGCGGTTCAATCGAAGCACTGACCGACTCACCGTTCACTGTGCATTCAACTGTCTTGTTCATGGCAAAACTCTGTTCTCGACCAGGCATTTATCCGAGTACGAGATACAACATCAACAACACCGCTATCACCGCGATGACCGTCACGTAGTACGGCCGCGCTGTCCGTGTATTCGTTACTTCAGTATTCGGTACCTGTTCAATGTCACCCAACCGGGCTGTCAGGTTGCCGAAGAATTCATCCGCAGTCTTGCGCGTCGCCCCTGCGACCAACCTTGAGCCGACTTGTGCCAGCTTTCCACCGACTTTAAAGTCGGCGGAGTATTTCAGCTTAGTTTGAGCATCGCCCACCTCTGCCAGTGTCACGTCCGCACTACCGCGACCGAACCCTGTTGCTCCGGCCTTTGCATCGCCAGTCAGTGTGTAACTTACAGGGGGATTCAGGTTTTGCAGTTCGATACGGGTCTTGAACCTGGCTTTCACCGGGCCGATGGCCGCCGTCACTACAGCCTGCATTTCGGTCGCTGAAATTTTCTCAATGGCCTCACAACCCGGAATACAGGATTGCAAGATTTCCGGATCATTAAGTGCAGCCCACACGCGCTCGCGACTCGCATCGATCCGGTACTCGCCTGATATGTCCATGAGCAACTCATGCCACTGGTTGGGCTGCCAATATACCACCGCATCGGCGGTTGCCGAACCCGGGTGATACGGGCCTGCCTCCTGAGTGCTGTCAGGCCGTGCGGATAGTCCTTACCCCAACAGATACTTTCTACAAGCTCGTCTCACGACGGCATAAAGCTGGCGAGCAGAGCCTGAGCGGTTGCTTCATTGCAAGCGGAGCCGACTGCCGCGGGCTTGCCTGAGCATCCGCCTCACCGGCAGGGTCGTGAATCGGAGTGACCAGGAAGGCGCGACCCAATGCGGTAGGCGACCAGTACAAAAAAAACGGGCCCCTGACCCGGGCCCGTCTACCGCAGCACAATGCGTGTTCGGCGCCGCGCAAATTTCCGTTCGCAGCGGCGCCGTGGCGTTACATGGTGGGCATCGAAAAGTCCGCGCCGGCGCGAATCCCGGCAGGCCAGCGCGAGGTCACCGTTTTCAACCGCGAATAGAATCGCACGCCTTCCATTCCGTAAACCGCCGTATCGCCGAACAACGAGCGCTTCCAGCCGCCGAAACTGTGGAATGCCAGTGGCACCGGAATCGGTACATTGATGCCGACCATGCCCACGAGGATGTTATTCGCGAATTCGCGAGCGGCATCACCATCCCGTGTGAATATTGAAGTGCCGTTGCCAAATTCATGATCGTTAATAATCTGGATCGCCTCATCAAAAGTCTCGACCCGGGTCATCGTCAAGAACGGACCGAAGACCTCTTCCTTATAGATACGCATGTCTGTGGTCGTGTTGTCGAACAGAGTTGGTCCGAGGAAGTAGCCTTCAGACTTGGTAATGTCGTGAGTCCGGCCGTCCACCAACAATGTGGCACCCTCTTCCACGCCAAGATCAATGTAAGAACGCACTTTATCCCGATGCTCCGCCGTAATCAGCGGGCCCATATCATTGCTGTTGTCAGAGCCAGGGCCAATTCGCAATGCTTCAATGCGTGGCAAGAGCTCTTTCAGCAGCGGTTCGGCCGCATCACCGACAGTGACAACGGCTGAAATGGCCATGCAACGTTCGCCGGCAGAACCGTACGCTGCGCCCAGCAATGCATCTGCCGTCTTAGCCATATCCGCATCTGGCAACACAACCAGGTGATTCTTGGCGCCACCAAGCGCCTGCACTCTCTTGCCATGTTCAGATGCAGTACGGTAGACGTGCTCTGCAACCGGCGTTGATCCAACGAAGCTGACCGCTGCAACATCCGGTGATTCGAGTAACGCATTGACGGCGACGTGGTCGCCCTGAACAACGTTAAACACGCCATCGGGCAGACCCGCCTCCTTAAGCAACTCCGCCCATTTCAACGAACAGCTCGGGTCCTTCTCGGACGGCTTGAGAACGAAGGTATTGCCGCAGGCAATCGCTAACGGGAACATCCACATCGGCACCATCGCGGGGAAATTGAATGGCGTAATTCCGGCACATACGCCTAACGGCTGCCGCAGCGAATAGGTGTCCACGCCGGTACCAACCTGTGGAGAAAATTCCCCTTTGATCAGGTGCGGGATACCGCAAGCAAACTCGACAACTTCAAGGCCTCGCTGTACTGAGCCGAGTGCGTCATGCAATACCTTGCCGTGCTCCTGAGTAATCAGCGCGGCCAATTCATGCTTGTCGCGTTCAATCAGCTCCTGAAGCCGAAACATAACGCGGGCTCGCCGCAATACCGGCGTCACCGACCAGGTTTCAAAAGCGCGTTTGGCAGACGCAACGGCTTCGGCCACTTCATCCACACTCGACATTGCCACGGTTGCGCATCGCTGCCCGGTAGCTGAGTCAAAAACGTCTGATGTTCGCCCGGTCGTGGACTCAACCACCTTGCCATCGATCCAGTTTTGAACGTGACGTAGAGTATTCAGTTTGGATGCTTTCTGTGCCATGTTTCTTGCCCTGCCTTTAGTCTCAAATCAGTTAAGTGCGCGCAGTGAGCTGCGCACTGTTTCAACCACCGTTTCCAGATGCTCATCAGACACTATCAACGGCGGTGAGAACGCGATGATGTCACCGGTCGTACGAATAATTACGCCTTTATCATAGCAGTCACGGAAGACCTGCATCGCACGTGCGGTCGGCTGGCCGGCAATGGGTTCGAGCTCCACTGCACCGATCAAACCGAAATTGCGTACGTCGATAACTTTGGGCTCACCCTTCAGACTGTGCAGCGCATCTTCGAACTTGCCCTCCATGCTGCGTGCTCGTTCGATAAGACCTTCGTCCTTATACACATCGAGCGTCGCGCACCCGGCCGCCGCAGCCAGCGGATGGCCGGAGTAGGTATAGCCGTGGAAGAACTCTATCGCGCCTTCTGGCCCCGTCATGAACGTGTCGTAGACATCGCTCTTGGCCAGTACGGCACCCATCGGGACCGTGCCACTGGTCAGGCCTTTCGCCGTCGTAATCAGATCCGGAGTTACTCCAAAGCGGTTCGAGGCGAAGTTATCGCCGACCCGTCCAAATGCGGTAATCACCTCGTCGAATATCAGCAAGATGCCGTGTTTGTCGCAAATATCTCGCAGGCGTTGTAAGTAGCCTTCCGGTGGCAACAAGACGCCAGTGGAGCCGGCTATAGGCTCAACAATGACGGCAGCTATTGTGGACGCATCGTGCAACGCCACAATATTCTCCAGATCGTCGGCAAGGTGCGCTCCCGATGTTGGCAGGCCTCTGGAATACGCGTTCTGCAATAAATTATGGGTATGTGGCAGGTGATCAACACCAGGCAGCATCGTTCCGAACATCTTGCGGTTCGGCGATATTCCACCAACCGAAATACCGCCAAAACCAACACCATGGTAACCGCGCTCACGACCAATGAGCCGGGTGCGCGACGCGTCGCCACGAATACGGTGGTAGGCCAATGCCATCTTCAATGCTGTATCGACGGCCTCCGAACCGGAGTTTACAAAGAACGCGTAGTCGATTCCTTCTGGCGCCATCGCCGTAACTTTGTTTGCGAGTTCGAACACTGTCGGGTGGCTGAGCTGGAATGCCATCGAATAGTCGAGTGTTTCCGCCTGCGCTTTAATAGCTTCGACGATTTTCGGGTGGCAATGGCCTGCATTGCAACACCACAATCCGGCAACCGCATCGATCAATTCACGGCCATCATGCGTGTAGCAGTGCATTCCCTTTGCACTCGTGATCAAACGCGGGTTCTCTTTGAAGTAGCGGTTACCTGTGAACGGCATCCAGTACGATTGAAGGTCTGGCAGTTCAGTGGCCAGTTTTTCAGCAGCGTTGTTCGACATTTCCAGTTCTCCGCAAGCAAGTCACGCGAACTATTTGCGTGACGAGTACGATCAAGACTACGGTTAGAGAATTTCTTTTAAGCGGTAATAAAGCATGCCTAATGCCAGCGCGGGATTGGCAAACCACTTTCCACCAGGCAAACGCATATGACGAATTCGCGCGAATACATCGAACTGCTCCATCTCTCCGCCAATGGCATCCGCCAACACTTTGCCGGCGAGATGCGATGGCGCGAGTCCGTGCCCTGAGTAACCCTGTGCATACCAGGTGTTGTCTTCGATGCGCCCGAGCTGCGGAATTCGGTTAATACTGATGGCAATGTTGCCGCCCCATTGGAAATCGATTTTGGCATCGGCCAGCTGCGGGAACACTTTGAGCATGTTTGGACGCAAAGTCGCACCAATATCGCGTGGATCGCGTCCCGAATAATTGCACAGGCCACCAAACAATAAACGCTTGTCAGCAGAGAGGCGAAAGTAGTCCAGCCCTACGCGCTGGTCGCACGCTGCCATATCTTCAGGTAACAACGTAGCCGCTTGCTCGTCACCTAACGCTTCGGTGGCGATAATGTAACTACCGGATGGAATGACGGAGCCGAATAATCGTCGTTCGCTGCGCCCAAGATAAGCATTACCAGCCAGCACCACCTTGTCGGCTGTGACCGTGCCAAACGGCGTTACAACACGGGGCTTGGCACCGTGCAGCACACGGCTAACCGGGGTCTGTTCGTGTATGCGCACACCCAATTGCTCAGCCGCACGGGCTTCGCCAATGCACAGGTTCAGCGGGTGCAGATGCCCATTGCCGCGATTAACAAGGCCGCCGATGTAGCGCTTGGAACCGATATAGCGTGACATGTCTGCTTGCTCAACAAGGGTCATGGCATGCGGGTATGCCAGTTTTTCCTTGCGTTCGATCTCAGAGCGGAAATACGCCATGTCGCCATCGTTCAGCGCCAGATCGAGGTAGCCGAATTTGAGATCACACTCGATGTTGTAGCGCTCGATTCGTTCCAGCACCAGGTCTCTGCATTCGAGTCCCATTTCGTAGGCAATATCGGCTGCTCGTTGTCCGAGGCGCTTCTCGATTTTCTCGACTTCGACGAAGCCATCAATCAACTGCCCGCCGTTGCGTCCGGATGCTCCCCAACCCACGCGGTGCGACTCGAGCAGAATGACGTTATAGCCACGCTCGGCGAGACTGAGTGCCGCCGAAACGCCGGTAAAGCCAGCGCCAACGACAGCAACGTCACAACTCGCATCGCCATCAAGACGCGCGTAGTCGGTTTGCCAATGGCTCGTCGCCGCGTAGTACGAGGCGGTATGGGATTCAGAGTGCTGCATGGTGGCTCAGGGTACTCCTGCAAATAGGAGTTAACAATATTTAAACGATTGATTTTAACTTATTGTTTTATATAGAATGCATGCTACTTTCGTTTAGTATTCTTAACGACTCAACAAGAGGCACGTACGCATGGATGAAATCGGGCTGCGCCTTAAGAAACTCCGCCACTCTCATCACCTGTCGCAACGCCGACTCGCCGCAATGGCCGGGGTCTCCAATGCGACCATCTCCCTGATCGAATCGGGGCAAAGCGATCCGTCGATGGGTTTGCTAAAACGCATTCTCGTTGCCATGGGCGTGTCGTTTTCGGAGTTTTTCGCCGAAGACACCAACACCCGGGAGCAGGTCTTTTTTCGTGCCCACGACCTGAGCGAAATCAGCAGCGGCCCTATCAGTTTTCGCCAGGTCGGTAGTGACCTGAGTGGCAGCCAGTTGCAGATACTCTATGAACGCTACCAGCCAGGTGCGGATACCGGTAAGTCGATGTTGAGTCACGATGCCGAAGAAGGCGGCATCATCCTCGCGGGTCGTCTTGAGGTTACTGTCGGCGACGAAGTGCAGACACTGGGAGTCGGCGACGCCTATCGATTCAACAGTCGCATGCCGCATCGTTTTCGCAATACCGGCAGTGCCGAATGTGTGCTCGTCTCCGCGTGCACCCCACCCAGTTTCTAGTGCCAGGCTTTAGCTATTGGCCGCAGCATAAATACCGATAATTTCCATTGCGACATGGGCAGCGGCCAATGCGGTGATTTCACCAACATCGTAAGCCGGCGCAACTTCAACGACGTCGCCGCCTATCAGATTGATGCCGTGCATGCCGCGCAGGATGCTGATTGCCTGATACGTACTGAGACCGCCGCAAACCGGCGTGCCGGTTCCGGGCACAAATGCCGGGTCAAGACAGTCGATATCAAACGTCAGGTATACCGGGCGCTCGCCGAGTATCGCGTGGGCCGCATCAATCACCGCATCAATACCGTTGTCCTGTACCCAGGGACCGTCGAGAATCTGGAAACCCAGTGTGTCGGCATTGCGCGTACGCAGCCCGATCTGCACAGAGTGCTCGGGATCGACCAACCCCTCCTGCACCGCGTGATAAAACATCGTGCCGTGGTCGATCCGACCTTCATCGTCTTCCCACGTGTCACTGTGGGCATCAAAATGCAGCAATGACAACGGCGCACCGAACTTTTCGGCATGCGCCCGCAATAAGGGGTAGGAGACAAAATGATCACCGCCGAGAGATAACAAGCCAGGTCCTTGTGAAATGATCTCAAGCGCGTGCTTCTCGATCACCTCCGGTACAGCCTCCGGACGACCGTGATCAAAAAAACAGTCGCCGTAGTCAACGACCGCCAGCACATCGAAGGGGTCGAACTCCATGCCGTAGGGCCGTTCCCAGGCCATGATGGACGAGGCCGCCCTGATCGCTCGGGGCCCGAATCGGGCACCCGGCCTGTTGGTCGTCGCGGTATCGAGCGGCACACCCGTCACGACGAGGTCTACGCCCTCCAGATCACGGGTGTACTTGCGACGCATGAATGACAGTGCGCCAGCATACGTAGGCTCCGGTGTAGTCCCGTATAGATCGCTGCGCAAGATAGCGTGGTCACTGGCCCGTTTGTCCATGCATGAACTCCGTTGCGATTCCGCTAGGCAGCGATTGCCTTTTGCGTCAGGTCGAGGCACTTCCAGGCTTTGCCTATCAGTTCGTCTGCCTCGTCGTGACTCAATGTCAGTGGCGGGGCTACGACGATGGTATCGCCAACCGCACGCATGACAAGTCCGTTGTTAACCAGAAAGTCGCGGCAAATTGTTCCCGCGCCAATCTTTTCGTCAAAGCGAGCAAGACTGGATTTGTCCGCCACCAGTTCCAACGCGCCCATCAAGCCAACCATCCGGGTTTCACCGACGATCGGATGCTCCGCGAGTGAGTGCCAACCTTCTGCGAGATAGGGACCGATATCGTCGCGTACGCGTTCCACCAGTTTCTCGCGCTGCAGGATGCGGATATTTTCTATCGCAACAGCACATGCTGCCGGGTGCCCCGAGTAAGTGTAGCCATGATAAAACTCGCCGCCTTTGTCGATCAGCGCGTCCGCAACGCGGTCACCGACCATGACGCCGCCCAGTGGCAGATAGCCAGAGGTAACGCCTTTGGCGAAGGTCATCAGGTCGGGTTTGATACCGAAGTAGTCCGCGCCAAACCATCGGCCGAGGCGACCAAAGCCACAAATCACTTCGTCGGTTACCAGCAAAATGCCGTACTCGTCACAAATTTTCTGAACTTCGGGCCAGTAGCTGTTCGGCGGAACGATCACACCGCCCGCCCCTTGTATCGGCTCACCCACAAAAGCCGCAACCTGATCCGGACCCACCTCCTCAATCTTCTGACGCAACAACTGTGCTGCCTGAAGTCCGAATTCATCCGGAGACAATGAACGGTCGCTGCCAAACCAGTACGGCTGATCGATATGCTCTATGCGCGGCACCATTGGCCCACCTTGCGAATGCATGGGCTTCATGCCACCCAGACTCGCGCCGCCGATTGTTGAACCGTGGTACGCGTTCTTCCTTGCGATCAGGGTTTTGCGCTGTGGTTCACCCTTCAAGTCCCAGTAGTGGCGGACCATACGAATCATTGTGTCAATCGATTCGGAACCGGAGCCCGTATAAAATACCCGATTGAACTGCGGCTGAGTGACTTCCTTCAGCATACGCGACAACTCGATTGACGGCGGATGCGCACACTGGAAGAAGCTGTTGTAGTACGGCAGTTCACGCATCTGATTTGCAGCAGCATCGACCAGTTCGTCACGGCCGTAGCCTGCGTTTACGCACCAGAGTCCCGACATACCATCGAGTATCTTGTTGCCGTCGGCATCATAGATATAGACACCGTCAGCATGGGTGACGATGCGACTTCCGGTCTTCGCCAGTGACTTGTGATCGGTGAAGGGGTGCAGGTAGTGGCGACCGTCCAGGTCTTTCCATTCACTGCCTTGACGGCTATCGGCAATCGCCATAGTCCGGATCCTCGATTGGGTAGGTGGTAAGGCAAATCATGTTAGCCAATAGTGAAACCGTTCGGCAGTGCAATTTCACATCCTGACGGTCTCACTAAAGGCTGGGCGTATTCGTCGATCAGACGTTGAACATCAATACCTCGCGTTCCCACGGAGTAACGATCTGTTCAAATTCCGTCACTTCTTCGTACTTGAGTGCGGTGTACAACGAAACGAACGAATCGCCTAACGTAGCCCGCAATGCATCACTGCTTTCAAAGGCCTCAATCGCCGAGAACATGTGCCTGTGCAAACCAAACGGCTTGTCATAAGCACTGCCTGTGGTTTCTTCAGTCGGTGTTAGTCCTTCGGTCATACCGAGATAACCGCAGGCCAATGTAGCCGCGATTGCCAGGTACGGATTGACGTCCGCGCCGGCCAGGCGGTTCTCAACCCGGCGCGCCTCCGGAGCAGAATCCGGTACTCGCAAACCGACGGTTCTGTTGTCGATGGCCCAATCCAGATTGATCGGCGACGCCCAATAACTGAGGAAACGCCGATAGGAATTCGGGTAAGGCGCAAACATCAGCAACGCTTCCGGTACGTATTTCTGCAAACCTGCGATGTAGGAGTAGAACAAATCGCTGGCTGAGCCGTCGGCGTTCGAAAAAATATTCTTGCCATCCTTATCGACGACACTCTGATGGATGTGCAACGCACTGCCCGCTTCTTCCGACATCGGTCGTGCCAGGAACGTTGCGTGCATTTCGTGCTTGATAGCCGCTTCGCGAATGGTTCGCTTGAACAGAAATACCTGATCGGCAAGCGTGATCGGGTCGCCGTGCAAGAAGTTGATCTCGAACTGCGCCGGCCCCATTTCCTGGGAGAGCGTATCAATCGAAATACCCTGTTCTTCGCAATAGAGATAGACGTCGTTAATGAACGGATCGAAGTCGTTCATCGTATCGATACTGTACGGCTGCTTTGCTGTTTCAGTACGTCCCAGCCTGCCTTCCGGCGGCTCAACTTCAGCATTCGCATCAGAGTGGGGGTTCAGCAGATAGAACTCCACCTCGGGTGCGACCACCGGCGTCCAGCCTTTGTCACTGTACAATTTGACGATGTTCTTCAAGACCTGCCGCGGAGACGTATTCACGGGCGAGCCGTCTTTGCGCTGACAATCCATAAATACGGATGCAGCCGGGTCACTGGCCCATGGCACCGGTCGCAAGGTTGCGAAATCAGGTACTAACAGCATGTCCCGGTCTTCGATATTGGACTTGTTGACGACGTAGTTGCCAGATACGGTCTGCGCGAAAATGCCTTCCGGCAATTTCATCTCACCTCTGCCAAATTTGTCCGCGGGCAATAACTTGCCTCTTGCGGCACCCGCCATGTCCGGCACGAAGGCTTCTAAGTCCTCCGTATTGTGTTCCCGGAACCAGTTTTGAAATAACTCCTTGTCATCCACTTTACACCTTCATGTGCCGCTTTCCGGGCACCTTGGATTAATTGCTTTGTTGTTTTAAAAACGTCGTTGCTATTACACAGATTATCGATGGCGCTGCGAAAAATCGCGGCACGCATCACCGAATGCGGAAAACATTGCCATGGAAAATTCATTTTCTGTCACGCGCCATTCCGGGTGCCATTGGACCGCGAGCGCGAAACTGTTGTGCTGATCCACGCTAAACGCCTCAACCAGACCGTCGTCCGCCAGCGCCTCAATCCGTACATCGCGGGCCAGCTTTGCTATGCCCTGACTGTGCAGAGAGTTCACCGTCACAGTCCCCTGACCTGCCAGTGAGTGCAACAAACCGCCCTCTACAAGGTTTACGGGGTGAGCTGGCCCGTACTGAATGTCGAGCGGGTCTGCCGGGTTTTCTTTGTGAACGTGATAGCCCGACACTTCGTGCACAAACGGGTGCAATGTTCCACCAAGCACGACGTTCAACTCCTGAAAGCCGCGACATACGGCAAAGACAGGCATGCCCGCAGCAAGCGCAGCCTCTATTAATGGGAACGTCGTGGCATCCCGCGCCGGATCGTGCAAAGTACCTGATCGGCTGGGAGCACCACCGTAGTGATGAGGCTCAACATTCGACGGGCTGCCGGTCAGAAACAGGCCGTCCAATCCGGCGAGCAATTCTTCGGCGGGCAGACGATCACCCAGTGAGGGCAACAAGACAGGCAGGCTATGCGCGCCGTCAACGATCGCTGAGATGTACTTTTCGCCCACCATATGGAACGGGTGTGGCTCGACGATACGTCGATCCGACGGAATTCCGATTACGGGTTTTGCACACATAAAGGGCCAAAACGGCCTGAACCTGGTCGCGTCAGGCATTTTTGCCCGGGAGGTCTAGGATACGTCAGACCCGACGTTCCTGTACACCACCTGACGGCGGGCAGGGCTCGCGACGCCCTGCCCGCGCGCAGTTTCAGGGTTTCTTGAACAACAAGGTAAAGCGATCCGTATTGCCGGTTACCGTCTTACGGCCAACTTCGTAGCGCAACTCGTCATCCGGACGGAAATGCAGATCACTGTAGTCGACCAGCTCAAAGCCGGCTGCCTGCACTTCCTTGATGATTTCAACGACGTCCGCACGGCGGCGCGTTTCCATGGACAGGGGTTCCATGTGCCGACGGCTGTGATCAATCACGCCGTAGAGTCCGCCACGCGCAAGTGACTTGAAAACAGCATCATTAATATTAGCCCGACCTTCCGGCGTGAAATTATGCATATTGCGGAACGTTACGACCAGATCCAGACCTTTAACACCAAAATCAAATGACCCAATGTTATTGGTACCAAACGGACCTGTGCGCTCCATGGCGGCGTCAATATCCAGCACTTTGATGTGATCGAATCCATTCTGAGTCATCAGATTGCTGCTAACACCGTTCGTGCCGATCGACACGTACAGCTCACCTTTGTCACGCAACACAGGCGCCAGCAATTTTGTGTACCAGCCGCCTCCGGGTAACAATTCAAGCACGCGCATGTCGTCTTTCAAACCGAAGAACGCCAATGTCTCGACCGGTTTGCGATTGGCATCACGGACAATTTCCGCTTCAGTCCTGATGGATGATGTCATGGCATCACGGACTTTCTGTTCAGTCTGTTCGTCGGCAATTGACGGCAACGCCATCAGCAATACAATGAATGAAACAAGGCTACGCATTGTGTGTCCTCAAGTTTGGTTTTTTTGGAATAATCTGGATACAACAGTTTAGCTTATTTATCGCTCAGACGCCGCGCTCCTGAAGCGTTAGACTATCCGCCGGCGTCGACCGCTTTACCATCACTCAGAGAGACTTGAATTTTCCGATGAAACTGTATGGGTATTACCGTAGTAGCGCGAGCTACCGTATTAGAATTCTGTTGAACCTGAAGAAAATCAGCTGGGAATTCGAACCCGTCATGCTGAACCTCGGCGAGCAAACCAAGGTTGACTTTCTCGAGCGCAATCCGACGGGCTTGGTGCCGGTTCTGGAAACCGGCAGTTTGTCACTTGGTCAATCACTGGCCATCGCCGAATACCTTGAAGAACGCTACCCCGAGCCTGCTTTGCTACCCAGCGACCCCGATGGCCGTGCACGTGTTCGTGAAATGGCTGCACTAATAGCGTGCGATACACACCCGTTGCAGAACTTGCGCGTGCTCAATCACCTGCGCAGTAACTTCGGCGCCGACGACGATGCTGTCACCGAATGGACGCGACACTGGATTGGCCGTAATTTTGCAGCGCTGGAAAAACTTGTTGCCCGATCTGGCAGCAATGGCAAGTTCTGTTACGGAGAGACGGCGACGATGGCGGATGCCTGGCTGGTTCCGCAAATGTACAACGCACGGCGTTTCAACGTTGACCTTGCACCGTACCCGCTATTGACTTCGATTGACGCGCATTGCCTGCAATTACCGGCGTTCGGCGAGTCGGTGCCTGAACGTCAACCTGACGCGCCCGCCGCCGGTTCCTGACCGGCGACGCGACCGAAGTAACGCAGGATACCAACCAACAGCAACACGCCGATCGGCAATGAAATAAGCGGCGACATGCCGTAACCGCCGGGAATCGTGCCCGCCGCCATCGCCACTCCGCCAACCAGCAACGCATAGGGCATCTGCGTGCGAATGTGCTCGATGTGATCGCAACTGCTCGCCATTGATGACAGCACTGTGGTGTCGGAAATCGGTGAACAATGATCACCCCAGACGGCACCGGCAAGATTACAGGCTATGGCGGAATACAGCAGGTGCATGTGCTCGGGGTCCTGCATACCGGATACGCCCATCACGGCCCAGGTCAACGGCACGACCAGTGGCATCAGAATACCCATCGTGCCCCAGCTGGTACCGGTAGTGAACGCGGTTACCGCCGACAATATGAACACGGTAGCGGGGACCAGTGGCGCCGGTAGTGAATCAGCCAATACCGAAACCAGGTAGTCCGCCGTGTGCAAGGCCTCGGTCACGCTCGACAACGCCCATGCCAGTACAAGAACGATCATCGCGAATAACATTGCGCGGACGCCACCGTACCAGGCGTCCACTGTTTCCTGAGCGCTCAATATGCGTTGTGCAACAGTCATTACAGCCGCCGTTAACGCGCCCAGCAGCGATGCCCACAGCATTGCCTTGTACGAGTCGGCAGAGCCTATAATTTCCATCAACGTATCACCGCTACCGGTTGCATAAAGCCCGATCAACAATGACGCAATCATTACCAGTAATGGGACAAACGCATTCCACGCGCGAAACGGCACATCCGGCTTGGCTTCCAGATTGTCGCCCTGCATGGCAGGCAATTCTTCGCTGCTAACTGGCGCCACCTGGCCAGCGCGGGCGCGCTGTTCGGCGCGATACATCGGCCCGAAATCCCTGCCGCTTATCGAAACAGCAAAGACAAATACGATGGCAAGAATCGGGTAGAAGCTGTAGGGGATAGATTTCAGGAACACGGTGTACGCCTGCGCTTCGATGGCGGGTATCTGCTCGAGGGCGGTGCCTATAAGACCCACCTCGTAACCAATCCAGGTGGTAATCAACGCAATGCAAACTACCGGTGCCGCCGTCGAATCAACGATATAAGCAAGCTTTTCGCGGGATATAAACAAGCGATCCGTCAGCGGCCTGGCGGTATTGCCGACGACCAGCGTATTGCTGTAATCGTCAAAGAAAATCATCAGGCCCATCAGCCAGACCGATACCTGACCACTAACAGCGGTCTTGGCACGGCTAACAAACATTTCGACAATGCGGGCCATACCTCCGTTGCGGGTAATGATTCCGACCATGCCACCGATCATCATCGAAAACAGGATGATTGCCGCATGATCTGCGTCAGCCAACGCGCCAACCACAAACACCTGAAAGCTGTCGAGCAGTCCACCGAATACACCTTGCGGAGTAAACGAGCGTAACGCCGCCGCCCCTAGCCAGATACCAACCAGCAATGCCGGGATTACGTTGCGCAGCAACAACGCCATCAGGATGGCAACCAGCGGTGGAGTAACCGACACCCAACCGGGCAGTACTCGCACCGATTGCAATATCGGGGACTGTCCAGCCACTTGCACAGAGACTTCAGCGTCACCCGATTGGCTGACAAGGACGTCCTCAAAAAGCACAGTACCTTCTGCCGTACTTTGGTTCGTTGCCTGATAATTTCCGACCCGTAATGTCACCGGTGCCGACGACGCAATACCATTGACCGAGACAGTAAACTCGACATCCGATAGCGCAAGATCAGGCGCATCAATACTTGGGCCTTCCGCCTGCGCGGTGGCAAAGAGAAAAAGCAAGAGTAGAGCTGCGGTTATTCGGTTGATGTTGTTCTTCTTATTCGTTTAACCGCGGCCAATACTAGCATGCTGCTTCGCAGAACTAATACTCTGGACTGAGGCGAATCGCCGCCTTGCACAACGATGCACCAATTTCCGCGCACCGTGCAGGACCAAGTCGCTGTGTGGGCCCACCAATCGACAGTGCGCCCTGCACTTCGCCCAGCGCACTGCGAATTACTGTGGCAATCGCCGTGAATCCTTCTTCAAGTTCATCAACGGTGACGGCATATCCGCAGCGCCGTATTCGAGTCAATTCCGGTTGAAACGCCGCTTTCTGAGTGAGGGTGCGTTGCGTCAGCGACGGCAAACTGTCACTCAAGCGCGCCAACCCATCATTATCGAAAGCCAGCCAGGCTTTGCCAGTGCTCGTCGCGTGCAGGGGCCAACGTGTGCCGATATTACCGGCCGCCGAAATGACGTGACCACCCGCCACTTCGTCGAGTATCAGCATGCTGTTTTCCACCGGGACTTCCAGTGTTGCCGTTTCACCGATATCCCTTGCCAGAACCCGCAACAACGGTCGGACCCGACGTCGCAGGTCACTGCTTGCGAGTGCCTGGACACCCAATGCCATAAGACCGGGACCGAGACTGTAAGCGCTGTTCGCGGCATTTCGCTCGATCAATGACTCGCTCTGCAACGCCTGCAGCAAACGGTGTGTGGTGGTTTTGTTCAGGCCGGCAGCAGAACTAAGTTCAGCCAGGGTCATTTCGGCCCGCTCCGGCGTAAACAACTTCAGCAATCGTATTGCTCGGAGTGCTGACTGGGCTCCCTGCGGGGGACGCGGATCACGCATAAGAATGACACCATATTATGGGCTCGTATTTCATATTATGGCATTGCGGGCATCCTGTGCAAGCGACGCTGGCATGCCATTCCGCTTGCCTAAGCATCAGGACAGCGGTAGAACCTGAACCACGGGACAGCAAGAGACCTTCAGCGCATGAGCAAATCCACCGCCGCGTCGGCTACAAGAGAACTGCGAGATTTCCTGAAACGCCAGCCCAATTCGACGAGCATCGAACTCCTGATTACCGACATCAACGGTGTCCCGCGCAGCAAACGAATAAAGCAAAAGGAATTCTCCAAGACTTTTAGCGACGGTTTTTGCATGCCCGGCGGCACCCTATTGCTCGACACATTGGGCAACACCATTCCAGGTATTCACTACTCGGCCGACGATGGCGATCCGGACGTTGCGGCCGAAATCGTCGCAGGCAGTCTGGCGCCCTTGCCGTGGTCGAGAAGGCCCAGTGGACAAGCGCTGTTTCGTTTCCGACTGGCGGACGGCACACCGTTTTTCGCGGACCCTCGCAGTGTTCTGGAGCGCGCTTTGCAACCGCTGCAACGTATGAAGTTGAAAGTGGTCATGGCGACCGAACTGGAGTTTTACCTGCTGGATGCGAAGGCTGATCGACCAACTGCAAGCGTTTCCAGGGTACCCGGCATTGGCCGTCCGCAACCCGGCCCGCAGGTTTATCATCCTGACGACCTGCACGACATCGAACAGTTTCTCGACGACCTTCACGATGTCTGCGAACTGCAGAACATCCCGGCGGGCACAACCACGTCAGAATTTGCACCAGGGCAATTCGAGATCAACCTGCAGCATGTCGACAACCCTGTCCTGGCCTGCGATCACGCCGTATTGCTGAAACGTGCCGTCAAAGCCGTCGCCCGAAAACACGGTTACGTCGCCTGCTTCATGGCCAAACCGTTTGCAGACGACTCCGGCTCCGGGCTGCACGTCCACATGAGCATCGTCGACAGCAAAGGTCGAAATTATTTTTCACGCGGCAAAGAATCCATGGCGACACCGCCCTACTCGGCCCAACTCCGGCACGCGGTGGGAGGACTGCGGGCAACCATGGCGGAAGCGACCGCAATTTTTGCGCCCAACGCCAATTCCTATCGCCGCCTGCGGCCGGAAATGTTTGCACCGGTAGAACCGAACTGGGGCAGTAATCACCGCAACGTGGCTATTCGAATTCCAGTGTCAGATGAAATGAATCTGCGTTTTGAACACCGTACATCCGGCGCCGACGCCAATCCCTATCTTGTTACCGCAGCGATTCTGGCCGGTGTGCACCACGGTCTGAAAGAGAAAGTAGATCCCGGAACCATGGTGGAGCCGGGCGCGGTTATCAGTCTGAAACGCAAATTGCCAGGACGGTGGGATGCCGCGCTGGACAAGTTCTCCCGCGCCAAGGTGCTACCCGATTATCTCGGCGAGGAGTTCTGCGATTATTTTCTGCGCAATCGGCGCGAAGAAGCGCGGTTGTTTCATAACGTCGTGAGCAACGTCGATTTTGACTGGTACATGCGAGCCGTCTGATAGCAGGATTGCGGGCACGGTGTCAGCTAAACAGTCGTCCCAATTGCATTGCCTTGCCGAGGTCACCTTCAACCTGCACGCGCCCCACCATGAACGCCTTCAACGGCGATAGTTGCCCGTCAAGCAGATCTTCCAGATCCGCGCCGCTGAGCTTCAACGTCGCGGCGGCATCCCCGTCGGTATTGCTAACGGTTATCGGGTAGCTCGATCCGTCCACGTAAATGCAGCCGAGATTCTTAACCACCAGTTTCACGCAAAAGCCGAACGCGTCTTCGCAATCCACGCGTTGCCGCACACGGGCCGTCAATCGGTCCAGCATGTCTCGTTCCCTTATGCTGCGTAGACCCGGTACCGCCGCCGTCAACGACGTGCAGCCCGGGCTGCGCTATCTGACTATCAGGTAAAGCACCAATACCGAAACTGCGCACAGTCCCGCCAGCCATACGCCCGAATTTCGAAAATTGCCGGCGCCCAGTTCGTGATCATCAACCCTCGCTAGGTCACCTTCAAGGTAACAGCCTGCTTTATAGTAGTGAAAAGCAGACCAGGGCCCTACTACTGCAGCGACTGTTAGCAAACTGTAACGCATCGATTCCTGGCCGAATGCCGGCGCGTACAGGTCGCTAAGAATTCCGGTCACCTCGAGGCCCCATTCCAAGACCGATAATATTCAGGATAAACAGCATGAGCCCCGCCGCGACACCGCGCATCCGCAGTCCAACTAGGTTTTGCGCCTGCGCCAGCGTCGTCGCCAGATAAAAATTGGAAAGCATGGCGGGCAACAGAAACCACAACAATGCGGCATTGGCTGAATCACTCAGGTAGACCGGAAACAGGCAAACCCAAGCAGCAATCAATGCGGCAGCCACACCCCACATTGACCAGCGTCGACCGTAGCGTCCAAGGCGATCCGCCATCCAGCCACCGCCCGCGAATCCCGCGCCACCGGCGATACCCAGTATCACCCCGAGGTAAATACCAATCAGCGACGGACTCATGCCGTGACTGCGCACAAGGAAACTCGGAAAGAAACTGGCAATCGCATACCCGCCAAACGCGGCCAGACCAGAGCCCACTGCCATGTGTGCGAAGGAACGGCGCAGAAACAGAAACCGCGCCACATAAGTAATTCCCGGCGGCGGGGAATTGTCGACGCGAGCATCCGCATTGCCGCGGGCGGGCTCGGTAACCGTGAACCTGACCAGCAACGCAAGCGCGAGGCCCGGCAGGCCGACGATCAAGAATGCTTCCCGCCAGCCAATATGCTCAACGACCCAGCCGCCAGCCAGGTACGCGATCATAATGCCGATGGAGATACCGAGCGTGAAAATCCCCAAAGCAGTTGAGCGCTGTTCCGGAGGGTAGTAATCAGAAATCATTGAATGCGCGGGGGGACTGCAACCGGCTTCGCCGATGCCCACGCCGATGCGGGCCAGCGTCAATTGCAGTACGCTGCCAGCGGCGGCTGACAACGCCGTCATGCCACTCCAGATTGCAAGCGACAAAGCGATCAGGTTGCGACGATTGTAACGATCAGCCAGCAGCGCAATTGGCACACCGAGCGTCGCATAGAACAGTGCGAACGCGGAGCCAGCGAGAAAGCCCAACACCCAGTCGTCCACAAGGAATTCGGCTTTGATCGCCGGAAGCAGGATCGCCAGAATCTGCCGATCGATGAAATTGAACGTATAAACAGCAACCAATATGCCCAGTGCATATCGACGAGCGCCCAAACTGACATCACCAACACGGGAATGTCCGGGCGCCGAGTTATTCACTGCAGCGCAACGTCCACTGACAATCGCCTGCGCCTGCGTGGATGCCCAACACGGTTTCTGTTCATTGCGTCGCCGTATTCATTGCAGGGCCAACACTCCCGGCTTGCGGACGACGCGGGTCGGATGCGCCTTGAAACAAGTCCCCTTCTCGCATCACTGACTGCAGACTGCCCATCGCGTCCGTGCTCTCTATGTTATGGCCGCGTCGCTGCAGTTCGCGGACCGTATCAGCACTGAACCCGGATTCCAGCTCGAGCTGATCGGGCAGCCACTGGTGATGGATACGCGGCACCGCCGTCGCATCCGCGATGTTCATGCCATGATCGATGACGTTCACAATCATCTGCAGCACTGTCGAGATAATCCG
This sequence comes from Woeseia sp. D3-10, assembly GCF_055809415.1. Classification (NCBI taxonomy): domain Bacteria; kingdom Pseudomonadati; phylum Pseudomonadota; class Gammaproteobacteria; order Woeseiales; family Woeseiaceae; genus Woeseia; species Woeseia sp. D3-10. The sequence goes on from NZ_JBVVTW010000007.1 coordinate 599,928, forward strand.
GCTGCCGCCCGGACTGCCCGTTACCAGCCACGGCTGACCGTTTTTCAATACCATTGTCGGTGTCATCGAACTGAGTGGTCGTTTGCCAGGCTCAATGGCATTGGCGTCGCCACCGGTCAGTCCGAAGCCATTGGGCACTCCCGGCTTGGCGGCGAAATCATCCATTTCATTGTTCAGCAGAAAGCCCGCGCCGGCGACACTGATGCCTGAGCCATAACTGAAGTTGAGCGTGTAGGTGTTCGCGACCGCGTTGCCATCACTATCCATCACCGAGAAGTGGGTAGTGTCCCGGCTCTCCACACGAGGCGCTACGCCTGGTGCAATCTCGCTGGAGCGGCCGGGCCTGCTGCATATCGATTCCGTCGGCCAGTTCCTTCGCGTAGGACTCACTGGTCAACCACGCAATTGGAACGTCGTAGTAGTCCGTATCACCAAGGTGTTCACTGCGATCCGCGAAGGCCAGCTTCATCACTTCAGTCAGCAGATCGAATACTGTCCGCACTGCCAGCGCCCATGTCCCGCAGCGGGAATTGCTCGAGAACATTGAGCATTTGAATGACGTGCACACCGCCGGAACTCGACGGTGGCATGGAAACAATATCAAACCCACGGTAGGACCCTTTGACGGCTTGGCGAAACACCGGCTTGTACGATGCCAGTGCTTCAGCGTCGATAAGTCCGCCGTTGGCTTCCATCTCGCGGATGATCAGCTTGGCAATGTCGCCCTTGTAAAATGCATCAGGTCCCTGCCGGGCGATGAGCCGAAGGCTGCGCGCAAGATCCCGCTGCCGCAGACGTTCGCCCGCTTCATAGGGCACGCCGCCTTTCTTATAGAAGTAAGCAAGACTGGCCGGGTTGGCACCCAGCCGTTGACGGCGGAATTTGAGCAGATTCGAAAGATCGTAGCTGACAATAATGCCGTCACTGGCCAGCTTTATCGCCGGCGCCAAGAGTTCACGCCAGGGTAAACGCCCGTAACGTTCGTGGGCGGCGTACAGCCCGGCGACAGTACCCGGTACGCCTGACGACAAGTGATTGAACTTGGACAGTGTCGAATCAACATCGCCGTTCTCATCAAGGTACATATCGCGACTGGCGCCGGGCGGCGCCATTTCGCGATAATCGACGGCAATGGTTTCTCCGGTCTCTGCCAGATAGATCAGCATAAAACCGCCGCCACCAATGTTGCCTGCGCGGGGAAGCGTTACCGCCAGCGAGAACCCGACCGCAACAGCCGCGTCTATCGCATTGCCACCGCGAGCAAGTATGTCAGCACCGATTTTGCTAGCAATCGCATTTTGTGACGCCACCATGCCGTTAGTGTCATAGACCGGGTGATGCCGTGCGGCATACCGAATGATTGCCGCGTCTTCACTCTGTGCAAACAAAGCTACCGGTTGCAACAACAGGACACATAAGAAACCAGCGATAGTGCGTTTCATCATTACCTCTGAAAGATCAAACAGCGACGGCGTCCGCTTAAGGCAGGACCGCTTTGAGAATGTAGAAGAACACAATAGCGAGCAATGCGCCGGCCGGTATGGTGACAGCCCACGACACGAAAATGCGCCCGACCACCCGGAGGTCGATTGCGTCAATGCCTCGCGCCAACCCAACGCCTAATACGGCACCAACGAGAGTGTGGGTGGTGGAAATCGGAATTCCGGTACCTGAAGCGATTACGATCGTTGTGGCTGCTGCCAGTTCTGCGGCAAAGCCGCGACTTGGTGTCAGCTGGGTAATTTTTTCACCGACCGTTGCGATCACATGCCGGCCGTAAGTTGCAAGACCAATAACAATACCTGCGCCGCCAAGCATGAGTACCCAAAGCGGAATCGATGACTTCGCACCGATCACACCGCTTTGCGCAATGCTGATGACCGCGGCCAACGGCCCGATCGCGTTGGCAACGTCGTTAGAACCGTGCGCAAAGGCCATCGAACAGGCGGTAACCACCATCAAGATGGCGAAGACCCGCTCTACGGTATGGAAGTGCTGCTTTTTCTCGGCTTTCGGATCCGGCTGAATGCGGTTGATCGCCACCTTGCCAATGACCGCAACAATGATCGCAATTGCGATGGCAAGCAAATAGCTGTGGCCCATGCTGATTTCAAGACCGACGTGCGTGAGCCCCTTAAGGATCGTCACAAGAGTGATTGTGAAGGCCGCGAAGAAAATATAGACCGGCACGTACCGCCGTGCTTTTTCCAGTGGATCCGGCTGGGTCAGAATGAGTCTTTGCACACTGCCGAAAATCAGGTAGGCGATAAACCCGGCGGTAACCGGGGACACCACCCAACTCATTACGATGGTGCCAACTTTACCCCATTGCACGGCATCCATGCCGATGCCAACCGCCGCAAAACCGACGATCGCGCCAACGATGGAATGCGTGGTCGATACCGGCCAGCCGTTGCGCGACGCAATCAACAACCAGATCGCTGCGGCCAGCAACGACGCCAGCATGCCGTATACCAATAGTTCCGGCGTTTCGCTAAGCAAGCTCGCATCGACGATACCTTTGCGTATCGTCGACGTGACAGCGCCACCCGCAAGAACCGCACCCAGAAACTCAAATACGGCAGCGACAAGAATCGCCTGCTTGATAGTGAGCGCCTTGGATCCCACCGACGTCGCCATTGCATTGGCAACGTCATTGGCACCGATTCCCCAGGCCATGAATATGCCGAATACCGCCGCCAGTGCGATATAGACAAATTGTGCTTCCATCCGTTAGTTCCCCGCTGATGCTGTCGGATTAATGACTCTTCTAATGAGACAGCAGCAGCTCAAGGCGCCGCCCTACCCGTTCAGCCATATCGGCTATTTCGCCGGTCAACTCGATAACCCGATACAAAAAGATCACAGTTACCGGCTCCAATTCGTTTTCGATTTTGAACAATGCGGCGCGCAAATTGGCTTGCCGCTCATCGGTATCGCTCTCGATTCGGTCCAGCTCTTCAATCAATGACTCAACCAGTTTGACTTCGGCACCTTTGAATCCGCTGGTGAACAATTCGTCGAGTTCACGAACGCTCTTCCGAGCCTGTTTTGCCGCGTCGACGTTGCGGCGGACAAACTCCAGAAAGTCATCAGAAATCTGCGTCGGAATCTTCATCCGACGCCCCAGCACGAGACCTGAAACGTCTTTGGCGCGATTGGCCATTTTGTCCTGTACCAGCAGCAACTCCAGCAGGTCCTCTCGTGGAACCGGCATGAACAAGCTCTTCGGCAAGTGCAGGCGAATTTCTTTTTGACATCGTCCGCCTGGTTTTCCAGGTCCTCGACCAGCTTCCGGGCAGCTGCGGCACCTTCCCAATCACCCTTGACGGCGCAGGCGAAGAAACTGTTGAGCTGTTTGGTGCACTGGTAAGCAATGTCACAGTGCTTTTCGAGCGGTTGAACAGGTGAGGTACCAAAAATATTGGCAAGCATATTGGCCAAAATCGAATCTCCCGAAAGCGGCGACAGATACAGGTTTTGTTGGAAAGGAACGCCGGCGACATCGCCGGATGGCTAATCGCGACATACTAGCACAGGATAATTTCCGTCCGCCGCCCGACAGCGGCCGCCGTGCTAGACTCCCGCCCATTGTGACCAGCCAAGTGAAGTGGAGGCATTACGGTGGCGTACTGGCTAATGAAATCCGAACCCGATTCCTACAGCATCGACGATCTGGAACGTGACGGAACGGAACCCTGGGACGGCATTCGCAACTACCAGGCCCGCAACATGATGCGGGATGATATGAAGGTGGGCGATAAGGTCTTTTTCTACCATTCCAGTTGCAAACAACCTGCGGTCGTCGGCCTTGCCCGCATCGCCAGCAAAGCGTACCCGGATGCGACGCAATTCGATCCTGACAGCAAATACCACGACCCGAAGAGCTCGCCCGATGAGCCGCGCTGGGTATTGGTCGACGTCAATTCGAACGTCAGCTAAAGCGACCGATTTCTTTGACAGAATTGAAACAACACCCGGCGCTCGACGATTTCCAGCTCAACAAGCGCGGCAACCGTTTGTCGATTTTCCCGGTCAGCAAGCAACACTGGGACCTGATTCTGAGCCTTGAGTAAGTGCCGCACTGGCGACTAATCGCCAAAATTGTTGCCGTCGCACTGCCGGCGGTGGTGTTGCTCACGGCACTTCGCAACTGGCCGGAGTCGCTGGGACCTGTGCCAGGCCTGCCAGACATTGCAGAACCGCCGGACGCGTGGCTCGCCAGCGCGGAAAATCTCGTCAATGCTGAATCCGGGATCGTGGCCGGCGCCGAGAAACGCATACGCTGGTATGCGGATCGGCCGGCAACCCGTACGGAATTCGCGCTCGTCTATTTGCACGGCTTTTCAGCGACCCGGCAGGAAATTGCTCCGGTATGCGCCCTGCTGGCAGATGCTTTGCAAGCCAACCTGTTTGAAACCCGCCTGGCGGGCCATGGGCTGATCAATAACAGACTCGCCGCTGTATCAGCTGAAGACTGGCTCGACGATGCCGCCGAGGCGCTGGCTGTAGGTCAGAAAATCGGCCGACGTACGATCCTGATCGGAACCTCGACCGGCGCCACCCTGGCACTCGCAATGCGCGACCGTCTTGCGGCGGCAGGCGTCGACGCGTTAGTTCTCTTGTCGCCGAACTTCGCGCCAGTTGATGCCTCAGCGGACATTCTCACCTGGCCGGGCGGGCCGCTGTTGGCCGAAGCTGTGGTCGGCGCTGAACGCAGCTGGACCGCCGCCAATGAACTGCAGGAGCGCTACTGGACAACCCGTTACCCGTTAGCCGCCGCCGTCGAAGTCATGCGACTGGTCAAAGCCGTGCGCTCGGACTTGCCCATGCAGATCCAGCAACCACTGCTCACATTACTGTCTCCGCAGGACGAGGTCGTTGACGTCCAGCGTGCTCGAACGGCATTGCGGCAAATTTCCGCACCGACCAATGAAGTCGTGGATGTCAATGCCCGAGGTGCCAACGGCCACGTATTTGCCGGCGACATACTCTCGCCGGTCAACAACGAGCTGGTAGTACAGAAAATATCAGACTTCGTGGACCGGCAACTCGGTCGGACAGGTCTATAATTACGGCACAACCACCAGACTTGCTGCTGTTGTATCCAATCGCACCACAGTGACCACCGGTCTGTATAAGGGGAGCACTATGAGCAATCGTCGCACCAACCGGTACGCGCTTGTCTTGCTGGCGTTCATTGTCAGCGCCTGCAGCGACAAGCAACCATCCGACTCAGGCGAGATCGACCTCGCTGCCTTGGCCACACGTGCAGGCGCACCCTTGTTTGAGGGCATGGGGGACCATCATCACGCCATTACAACTAAGGACCCGTACGCACAACGTTATTTTGATCAGGGCCTGACGATCGATTTTGCATTCAATCATGCAGAGTCCGTGCGTTCATTTCGCGCCGCGCAAAACCTCGATCCGGAGTGCGCCATGTGCTACTGGGGCGAAGCCCTGGCGCTTGGGCCAAACATCAACGTCACCAGCGATGGCAAAGTCGTGATGTCCGATGATGAACGACGAACCGCGTACGCCGCGATCCAGCAGGCAATCGCCCTGCAGGACAACGCAAGCCCGAAGGAACGCGATTACATCGAAGCTTTGGCCGTGCGTTACAACGGCGATCCCACGACCCAGCGCGAGCCGCTTGATCTCGCATATGCCGACGCGATGCGCGCATTGTCAGAGAAATACCCTGACGATGACGACGCGGCCGCGCTGTTCGCCGAGTCCTTGATGAACACGATGCCCTGGGATTACTGGCTGGACCCGGAGAATCCGAAACCGCACACGGTCGAAGTGCTCAATGCGCTGGAAACGGTGCTGGCCCGTTCGCCGCGCCACCCAATGGCCATTCACCTCTACATACACGCAGTCGAAGCATCGTCCCAGCCCGAACGGGCGGAACCGCACGCCGACACATTGCAAACCCTGGTGCCGGGCGCCGGGCATCTCGTGCACATGCCATCGCATATCTACTGGCGAGTCGGTCGCTACGACGATGCATCGACAGCCAACGAGAAAGCCGCAGCAGTCGACGAAGCGTATATTGCCGCATGCAACGCGCAGGGCTTCTACCCCGCCGCCTATTACCCGCACAACATTCACTTCCTGTGGGCCGCGTCCAGCATGCAGGGGCGCAGCGCCGTAGCGCTGGAAGCGGCGCAGAAAGTAGCCGACAACGTACGGATCGAAATGATCGAGGAGTTTCCCGGCGTCGAATTCTTCAAGACCATACCGTTACTGGCGATGACTCAGTTTGGCCGCTGGGACGACGTACTCGCAGCTCCTCAACCGCCAGCGAACCTCGAGTACTCGACGGCGATCTGGCACTACGCGCGGGCAACGGCATTTGCTCGCCGCAACGACCTGGCGGCGGCTCGCGCCGAGCACGAACAACTCGTGCCACTCCGCGAAAGTGCGGACGTGCAGTTCCTGGACAAGATTCAGTACCCCGCATCCATGCTGCTCGAAATTGCCGACGAACTGGTGCAAGGCGAAATGGCGATGTCCGCGGGTGATTTTGACAGCGCTATAGAGCACTTCGAGATAGCGGTCGACACACAAGACCGACTGCCTTACACCGAACCGCCGTTCTGGTATTACCCTACGCGCCATTCGCTGGGACAGGCCTTGCTTGAAGCCGGCGACGCCGAAGCCGCTGAAGCGGTGTACCGCCGTGATTTGGAACTCTACCCGCACAACGGCTGGTCAATGTTCGGCCTCATGCAGAGCCTCGACCGCCAGGAAAAGGATTCCACTGACATTCGCCAGCACTTTGAAACCGTCTGGCGCCAGGCGGACGTCACGCTAACAGGCTCGCGCCTGTAACAGCGACGGGCGGTGGTCACGCCGAATACCGGCGTGACCACCGCCCGCTTGAATTCCCACCATGAGCAGATATCTGCCCCACTGACCAGCGGCAGATGCAGCCGCTCGCTGCCATGACTACACTAGTCACCTTGTTAACCGGGCACTACCTGATGAAAGACACGATTCTCGGGCGAAGCAGCGATTACCCCGACACCCTCACACCGGATTTGCTCTACCCGGTTGCGCGCGCGGACGGCCGTGCGGCGCTCGATCTGGGCGACACTTTACCGTTTAGCGGCGTTGACTTGTGGACAGCGTGGGAAATGAGCTGGCTCGACACAGCAGGTCGCCCGGTGGTCGCCGTGTTGTCGCTGGCTGTTCCGGCTGAATCGCCAGCATTAATCGAATCGAAGTCGCTCAAGCTCTATCTTAATTCTTACGCGATGACTCGGTTCGCATCGATAGATGAGGTCGCTGACCAACTAAGCACTGACCTCGGTCGATGCGCGCAGAGCCCTGTGCGTGTGCAACTTCGGCTGAATAACGGCAAGGCCGGCATCAGCGTATTGCCAGGCGTATGTATCGACAAGGAGAACGTCCGCTGCGACAGTTATGAGCTCGATGCGACGTTGTTACGCAGTGGCGGCGACACCGTCAGCGAAACATTGCACTCCCACGTGTTGCGCAGCCTGTGCCCGGTGACCGGCCAACCTGATACCGGCAGCGTCATGCTCCGCTACCGCGGTCCGCGTATCGATCGAGGCGCATTGCTTGCCTACATAGTCAGTTTTCGGCGGCACTCCGACTTCCATGAACTGTGCGTCGAACGCATTTTCATGGATATACAGTCGCGCTGCGGCGCGGAGGAATTAACGGTGTACGCGCGTTATAACCGTCGCGGCGGGATCGATATAAACCCTTTTCGTTCGAACGTGGAGCGCGAGGCGCCCGACCTGCGCCTATGGACACAGTAACTTTGCCGACCGCGCAACCTTAGTCGCTGAGGTCTTCGGCAGACAATTCGTGTCCCCAGTCGCGCTTGGCAGCCAGATAGCGCCGATTGGTCGCGTTGATTCCGCTGACGTGCTTGACGCGGGTAATGTCCGACAGGCCTTCTGCACGCAGGTCCGCCACTTTCTTCGGGTTGTTGGTCAGCAATCGAAACGGGCGGTCACCCTGAAAGTATTTCAGCAGCGTTGCCGCGTCACTGAAATCCCGCGAGTCGTCGGGCAAGCCAAGACTTCGATTTGCCTCATAAGTGTTTTCCCCGGAGTCCTGTAGCAAATACGTTGCCGCTTTTGCCCACAAGCCAATGCCGCGACCTTCGTGCCCGGACATGTAGATCAACATGCCACCCGCCGGATCGGCCGAGATACGTTCAACGGCACTGGCCAATTGCGGACCGCATTCGCAACGTTGCGAACCGAATACATCCCCGGTAAGGCAACTCGAATGCACGCGCACCAGCGGATTGCTCCAGCTCGCCGGGTCACCGAATACCAGCACGCTGTTCACGGCCATGGAGGACGACATAACGGCGAACGACTGCTGACCCTGCCGTTCGCGTAACTCATCCGCAAGCTCCTGAACCTGACTTAGCTCGGTATGCCGAACGCTTGCGTACCAGTCCGCCTGATAGTGCTTGCCCTCCAGCTGTAACGGCAACGGGATCGGGCCAAGAATGCTGAGACTGCGGGTGCCAGGCACGATCTCGTGATCGCTGCTGACCAGTTTGCCATCGGCATCCACGCGCTTCAGTTTGCCGTCGTCGGCGAGGCGCTGGCGGATGCCGGGATCGATATAAGTGAACATGGGCGTGAAGCCTACCATCTCTGCGGCGCGGCGGAAGTGCCCGCGATTGTGGCTGTACGCCGCGCCGGCCGGCAATTTCGCTTGCTGACCAAGCGGTCATTAACTATGATAACTGACCTGGCAGTCAGTAAGGGCTCGCGCATGAGCAAGGTACGCAACCGGCGCCGCAAGGAAGACCGACCCGCCGAAATAACCGCCGCCGCCATGGATGAGTTTGCTGAGCGCGGCTACGACGCCACGCCGGTCGAAGCCGTCGCCCGTCGCGCCGGCGTCAGCAAGGGTCTCCTGTACCTGTACTTCAAAACCAAAGAAGAATTGTTCAAGGCAGTCGTGCGCAGCTTTATCTCGCCGCGCGTAAATGCCTTACGGTCGGCGATCATTGACAGCGACATCGGTGTTGAGGAATTCCTGCGCGGGCCGTTCCTAGAGTTCGCTGCCGCGTTGCCGGCATCGAAAGCACGGCACCTGCTCCGCCTTATGATCGCCGAAGGCCACAAACACCCGGACCTGACGCGCTGGTACTGGGAGAACGTCGTCTCCGAAGGTTTACAGGCATTGACCGTGCTGATCGAACGTGGCGTCGCACGCGGTGAACTTCAACCGTCGGCATTGGATCGCTTCCCCCACTTGCTGCTCTCGCCGGTTGTTTTCTCCGTCATCTGGACGCTCGTGATGCAGAAGCACTCGAAACTCGACACTGCAGCAATGATAGAAGCGCACATTGATGTCCTGCTCTCAAGCGTTAAAGCAAAGCCGGGCTTGCGAGGTAATGACGCATGAACAAACTTACCGGGCTGCTGTTACTGACCATTATCTTGTGCGGCTGCGACGCAGACACTGAGCAGCCTCTGGTTGGCCAGCTTGCGTCTGATCGCATAGAACTGACGGCCGAGTTCGCCGAACCGGTCACGGCGCGGCACATTGTTGAAGGTGCTCGCGTTAATGCTGGCGACCTGCTGATTACACAAGACACGGCTCGTATCGATGCGCAGCTGCGTGAACTGCGTGCCCTGGCAGGACAGCAACAGGCGCGATTGGATGAACTCACCCGCGGACCTCGCAGCGAGCAGATTGCCGCGGCGCGAGCAAGTACCGACGGCACACGGCGAGATGTCGATTTTCTCACGCTCGAATACGAGCGCACCCTGGACGTTCATAAGAAAAAACTGGCGTCCTCCGAAAATCTGGACCGCGCCCGGGCTGCGCTGGATTCCGCCCGTGCGCAACTCGCAGTCAATGAAGCGAAGCTACTGGAACTGCTGGCTGGCACAACCGTAGAGGAGCTGCGTCAAGCCGAACAATTGCTGGAACAGACCCGCGCACGAACCGACCGCATGCTCGTGGATCTGCAACGACATCAACTTGCAGCACCTGTCTCCGGCCAGATCGACTCCCTGCTGATAGAAGAAGGCGAGCGACCACAACCCGGGCAGCCCCTGGTGATCATGCTGGGCGGCGAGCAACCTTACGCCCGCGTCTATATTCCCGAAGCAGTACGGGTGCGCGTCGTACCCGGCACGCCGGTCACGGTCAGTATTGATGGCAAAGACGAAACGGTTAACGGCACCGTCCGCTGGGTCGCAAGCGAACCGGCCTTTACGCCGTATTTCGCTCTCACAGAGCATGACCGCGGCCGCCTGAGCTTCGTTGCAAAGATCGACCTCGATTACCGCGGCACGCGGTTGCCCGATGGCGTACCGGTACAGGTCACCCTTCCGGCCGCCGGCAGCGGCCAGCGCCAATGACAACAGCCAGCGACATTGCTATTGATGCTCGCGGGCTCAGCAAGTCCTTCGGCGAGCTTGTTGCCGTCGACAAACTCGATCTCGCCGTACCGCGCGCCAGAATTTACGGCTTCCTCGGTCCCAACGGTTCCGGAAAATCCACGACCATACGCATGCTCTGCGGTTTGCTCGAGCCTACCGGCGGTACCGCACGCGTCTTAGGCGTAGATTTGCCGGCTGACGCTCGTCAGCTGAAACCGCGCATCGGCTACATGACCCAGAAGTTCTCTCTGTACAGCGATCTGACCGTACTGGAGAACCTCGAATTCATTGCCGATATCTACGCGATCGCGCGCACTGAACGCAAAGCACGAATCGATGATCTCCTGGAACGATACGACCTGACCGATCGCCGCAAGCAATTCGCCGGCACCATGAGTGGCGGCCAGAAGCAGCGACTCGCATTGGCCTGCGCCGTGCTGCACAAGCCGGAACTGCTGCTGCTGGATGAACCTACCAGCGCAGTAGACCCAAAGAGCCGACGTGACTTCTGGGCCAAACTGTTTGCACTTGCTGATGCCGGTACAACCATTTTGGTATCCACGCACTATATGGACGAAGCCGAACGTTGCCATCGGCTCGCCATCCTGGATCGCGGCGTGAAAGTTGCGGACGGTTCCCCGGCCGAGCTGCAACGTAACACCGGTATGTCCATCGTTGAAGTACTGGCTGACGATCCATTTCGCGCACAGGAACACCTTGCCAACTGTCCGGACATCGCCAGCGTTACGCAACTCGGTGTGCGGTTGCGCGTGCTGGTTCCTGTCGCTATCAACGACCCACTCGCACGGGTTACCAGCCTGCTCGAAAAATACAACATTAGTGCCGACTGCCAGTTAACCCAGCCTTCGCTGGAAGATGTGTTTGTCGCCGTAACGCTCAAATCACCGCGCGCCGGAGGATGACCTTGAACTGGCTTATTCGCCTGCTGGCCGTCATGCGCAAGGAGTTTCGCCAACTGCGTCGCGATCGCATTACCTTCGCTATGATCGTTGGTATCCCGATCGGGCAAATTCTGCTGTTCGGCTACGCAATCAACTTCGATGTTCGCAACATCAAAGCGGCGGTAGCCAATCAGGCCGACACCCACTTGTCGCGCGATTTCATTGACCGACTACAGCAATCGCAAGTGGTCCGAATCACAAACTACGTCGCGACTCCGGAAGACCTCGAAGATCAGTTGCGGCGCGGTGAAATATCCATCGGCATTTATATTCCGGCTGATTTTGATCGGCGCTTGCTGGACCCGAATCGCGCCGCCGCCCATTTGCTGGTGGACGGAGCAGATCCGACAATACTGGGGATCGTCAACCGGCTCAGCAGCATGCCGCTGGTCGGAGATGGCACCTCGCCTCCGCGGTCAATTGAAATACGGCCCTATTACAATCCTGAAGGACGCACAGCCGTCAATGTGGTCCCCGGGTTGATCGGCATAATCCTGACCCTGACGATGATGTTGTTTACTGCCGTTGCCATCGTTCGTGAACGCGAACAAGGCAACCTCGAGTTGTTAATCAATACGCCGGTCAGTACCGCGGAGTTAATGACCGGCAAACTCATCCCGTACATTCTTATCGGTTTGCTGCAACTTGGCTTGATTGTCGGCGTAGGCAAGTTGCTGTTCAATGTGCCCGTTCGCGGCAGTATTGCGGACCTTTACCTAGCGGCAGCTGCATTCATCGCTGCCAATCTCGCACTGGGATTGTTTGTCTCAACCGTCGCCAGGACTCAGTTTCAGGCGATGCAGGTTACATTCTTTATCCTGCTGCCTTCCATACTGCTGTCGGGTTTCGTCTTCCCTTTCGACGGCATGCCGCGCGTTGCGCAATGGCTTGGCGAATTGCTGCCGAATACGCACTTCATCCGCCTGACCCGCGGCATCATGCTGCGTGATGCAACCCTTATGGAGCTGTACCCCGAAGTATTGGCATTACTGGTATTCGCACTCGTTGCGATGACAGCCGCCGTGTTGCGTTTTTCGCGCCGGCTTGATTGATAAACTCAGTCAATTCCGCCGCGCAACCAACGACGCGCATCCTCTTTCTCGTCCAGTTCAAAATGCCGCACGTCAATCGCTAGCAGTGGCTGCATGACGTCCACGATCTTCTCAACCCAGTCCTTGTCGCAGACCACCGCAACCCGGCCGATTTTCTTCCAATGTGAAACGGCCCAACGCAGATCTGCCCACATGACTGAAGGCGGAATGTTGCCGATACTGCGAATTTCCTCCAGAAGATCGACGCTACCGTAATCCTCGATTTTGCTTTCCACTTCGGTAATCAGCGCCGCAAACTGCTTGCGCGTTATAGCTCCGTCAATGGTGAACTCGACAATATTGGATTCGGGTATCCAGTGGTATTCAAGCATTGTGCTCTCTCTATTGAATTCATGTCCGCCGTCAATAATTGCGACGGTAAGCGAGCGCGATCTACTACGGTACTGCGGAAACCGCGTATACCCTACCAGCCCCCTGCGTGGTACCAATGTTCAGTGGAATGTATCCGTTACCGAACAGGAGGAACCATCATGTCAAGAGCCTGGCTTGCCCCATTACTGGCCTCACTGCTGCTCAGTGCCTGCGATCGCGACCCGATGTCCGAAGTCGGCTTCCGCCTGCCCGAAGGGGATGCAGTAGCCGGTCGCGATTCATTCTTGTACATGCAATGTAATCAGTGCCACACCGTTTACGGTGAAGACTTGCCTGCCATCCCTTTTGAAGACCCGCCCTATGTCACTCTGGGTGGCCCGGTTACAAAAGTTAAAACGTACGGCGAGCTACTCACAGCGATCATCAATCCGTCACATAAACTGGCCGAGGGCTATGCCGAGGAACTCGTCTCCGAGAACGGCGAATCAAACATGTACGTGTACAACAGTTACATGACCGTGCAAGAACTGATCGATATCGTCATGTTCCTGCAGCCGCACTACGACGTCGTCGTTCCGGAGTACCACTACCGGGTCTATCCGAAACGTTAGTGGCTGCCATGCTGATGCATGGCTGCGTGTGGCGACCCCGGTTCGACGTGATCGCCGGCAAGGTGAGCAAGCGGCAAGTACAGTGCGATAGCACCGCTCACCAGCATCACAATGCCGGCGAGACGTCGGGTATGCGGTTGCTGACGCAGCGCGCCTAAGCTCGCCGCCGCACGGCCCGCAAGTAGCAGTGCCGGCAGCGTACCGCCCCAGAAGCCGGTCATGATCGCAACCCCACCGGCAGCAGAGCCGCTACTTGCAGCCAGTGCCAGCGCGCTGTAAACCAGGCCGCACGGCAATGCTCCCCAGAGCATCCCGGCGAAGTACGCTCGCGGCACAGTGGTTGCCGGCAGCACCGCACGAGTCAGCGGTGCGATACGCTGCCACAAGCGACCACCCAGCCTTTCCAGGAGTCGCAATGGCTGCCAGCGTGTCAACAATTGCAGCCCCATGGCGACGACCAAAACCGCGGCGATACAGCGCAATAACACGCCACCCATCGGCAAATGCGCCAGCAAACTGCCGCCCGTCCCTGCAATCGCACCAAGGCCTGCATAGAAAGACCAGCGACCGAGGTTGTAGACGATACGACGCAGCCATCGTTCGCCATTCCCGCCGTTCGATTCCAGCACCAGCACAAAGGGGCCACACATGCCGAGACAGTGCGCACTGCCAAGAACACCGGCTGCGACTGCCGTCAGTAGCAGCATCAAGGTCATGGTTTGTCGTCCTGCAGGTGCGCCGACTCGGATGAATGCGGTGGCGAGCTGTCATCATCCAGTACGACGCTCCACGCGGGTGAATCCATGTCGTCGAACTGACCACTGCCAGTCGCCCAGAAAAATGCCCACACAGCGCCGCTTAGCAATGCGATCCCAAGCGGAATGAGCAGAAACAAACTGTTCATGTGCATACCCCCGCAACAACAGGGCGAGACTCAGCAACAATTGCCCCGGTACGTTTCACACGGAAACGCTGCACGCGCAATGCATTGCTAATGACCAGCAGCGAACTTAACGACATCCCCAGCGCAGCCATCCATGGGGAGAGCATCCCGCTGGCGGCTAGAGGCACGGCCGAAATGTTGTAGGTCGCTGCCCAGATGAGGTTCTGCCTGATTGTGCGGCGGGTCGCTGCAGCAATCTCTGTCGCTGACACTACGGACGTCAGCCGCTGGCTTACGACAATTGCATCGGCGCTGGCACGAGCGAGTGCGGTTCCTGCGTCGACCGCGATTGAGGCGTCGGCCGCCGCCATCACCGGTGCGTCATTGATGCCATCGCCAACCATGATGACTTTTTCTCCGCCGCGTTGCAGCTCGTGGACGAACGCGAGCTTGGCTTGTGGCGACATGCCCGCGTGCCAATCGTCGACCCCCAGTCGTTCAGCAACTGCAGCAACGGCTGCCGCCCGATCGCCACTGGCGATGACCACCCGAAAACGCGCTGCGCGTAACGCATCAATGGTATCGCCAACATCGGCACGCAATTCATCCTCAACAGTGAATACCGCCAGCAAGCCCTGTTCGTTCGCCAGGTACACCAACGTACCCGTGCCGCTCCCGGCAGTCTGAACTCCGTGTTCAACAGCGCCCGAAAGTTCAGAGACAAACTTCGCAGAGCCAAGGCGATGTAGCCGGCTGCCTATCCGGGCTTCGACGCCCAATCCGGTCATCGGTACTACATCGTCCAATACAAACTGTTGGCTTGAAGGATTCCCGAATGCCCGCGCCAGTACATGCTCCGACGCGGCCTCCATTGCGGACGCGATAGCAAGGCAGGCTGCCTCGTCCAGACCATTGGCATTCTCAAAGACACGTGTGGTAGTCACCGTCGGCTTGCCACGGGTCAGCGTGCCGGTCTTGTCCATGACTATCGTCGTGCCTGGCCGTAACACGTCGAGCAAGCGGGAGTTAACGAGAAAGCAACCGTCGCGAACCAAGCGGGCCGTGGCCGCCGCCAGCACAGCCGGCGTTGCCAGCGCCAGCGCACACGGACAAGTTACGACCAGTGTCGCCAACATCACCTCAAAAGCCCTGGGCGCATCCACTACCAGCCAAACCCCGCCAGTCACAGCTGCGAGCAGCAGCGCGGCCACGACGAAATACGACGCGATCCGATCCGCCAGCTGCACGATATGCGGCCGTCCGGCGGCCGCCCGATCGAGCAGGCGTCCAATCTCAGCAACACTGCTGGCGGCACCAGTGCGAATCACCGCAACAATGGCCGAGCCGGAACGCACTGTCGCGCCAGCGAATACCTCACTACCGGCATCCCGACTTACCGGCCGCGACTCGCCAGACAGGATCGACTCATCCAGTGACAGTGCACCGGTTTCTATGCGCGCATCCGCGGGCACGACATCGCCAGGCAAGACCTGCACCCTGTCGCCGACCGATAGCTCGTCGACAGCCACGGTCTCGGTTTCGCCTGAGGCAGTGAATCGACGGACTGCTTCCGGCAGCAGTTGCGCCAGGGCCTGAGCGAGATCGCCGCTGTTATGCCGCGCACGCATTTCCAGAAAGCGCGTTGCACTGAGAAACAGCACGAACATCGCTACGGAATCGAAGTAGACCGCCCCCTGCCCGCGCCAGACAGCGACTACTGACGCTATGAACGCAATAGAAATCGCCAGCGCCACCGGCAAGTCCATACCCGGCGACCGCGAGCGCACTCCACGCCATGCGCCGGCGAAGAACGGCCGCGCTGCGAAAAAGACGATCGGCAAACAAACCAGCATGCTGATCGCGCGTAGAAACGTTTCGATGTTTCCCGCGATACCGAAACGTTCACCCGCGTACAACGCGAAGGCGAACATCATGACCTGCATACCGGCTGCAGCTGCGACAATCAGTCGCTTAAGGGCACTGCGGTATTCCTCCCCGGCACTGCCGGGCGCCGTGGTCGTGCCAACCGGACGCGGCTGAAAACCAACGGCCGCAATACTTGCGAGGACGTTGGCGAAACTGAGCTCGTCACTGCGCCATTGCACGATCGAGCGCTTGGTCACCGGATTGACGTCGACGGACAATACGGCAGCGTGTCGCCGTAAAGTACGCTCGAGTAACCACGCGCAGGCGCCGCAATACATGCCGCCTATGTCGATGCTTGCTTCGCTGCAATCTCCGCGCTCAACGACGTAACGCGCACGAACACCTGCCACATCGAATCGCTCGTAATCCGCCGACTCGGCTGGCTGGCTAGCGACGCCGGGCAGAGTATCCCGGTAGGTGTAGAAGGCTTGCATACCACCGGCATGAATAAATTCAGCAACCGCCTTGCAGCCTATGCAACAAACAGCCTGTTGACCATCGCCAACACGCGCCATAACAGGACCGCCCGGCGGTATTGCGTCACCGCAATGGAAGCAGGCAGCAGGCATGTTCAAGGCAAGGCATCACGAGGAGTCCGCGTAGTCTGCGACTGGTCAAGCAGCGGATCCTGTACGATGATTTCCGGATTACTGATGGCGAGCCAGATCGTCAGCATGCAGCCGAGGACCGTGCACGACGGAATCGCAATAATCAGCCATACCCAGTGATTCCTGTACCAGCAGTTGTCCTCAGGACGATCTGTGTTCATCTCGTATCCTCATTCGGGCCGCGAAACCGGCTTTCTTCCGTGACACTGATGCCCGGGTCATCAACACTGTCCAAGTGAAACTCGATTCGGTTGCCACTAACGGCAACACCGTGCGGCGCGACCAGCGATACCGGCACGGTTTGTACCGACTCCCCTGCAACATCAATCAGCGTAGCACCGCGCAAGTCGAGCCCGGTCATGCCGGTAACACTAAGACGGTAGCTCTGTGCCTCGTTCCGCTTGTTGACGATGCGCACCGTGTAACTGTTCTCGATGCCATCGCGGCCGATATCCCGGTACAGGGCATTGCGATCTCGTATTACGTCGAGAATGACAGGCGGCCGGAACACCAGCAGCGACACCATACTGGTGACCAAAAGCAGCAAAATGCCGCTATACACTAGGGTGCGTGGCCGCCACAGGCGATACGGCTCATTGTGCAGACTGTGTTCTGTTGAATAGCGGATGAGGCCCCTGGGGTAGTCCATCTTGTCCATCACGCTGTCACAAGCATCGATACACGCGGCGCAGGCTATGCACTCGTATTGCAGGCCTTTGCGAATATCGATGCCGGTTGGACAAACCTGCACGCACAGCGTGCAGTCGATGCAATCACCCAACCCCTGCAATGCGGGTTCCGTTCCGCGGCGGCGAGCACCGCGCGGTTCGCCGCGTTGTTCGTCGTAGGTAATGATCAATGTGTCCTTATCGAACATGGCGCTTTGGAAGCGCGCATAAGGACACATGTACTTGCAGACTTGTTCGCGCATGAAGCCGGCGTTGCCGTAGGTGGCAAAGCCATAGAACAAGACCCAGAACCATTCCCACGGCCCGGCAGTAAATGTCGCAAGATGAACCGCCAGCTCGCGTATATCGACGAAATAGCCCACGAATGCGAAACCGGTGAACAGTGCAAGCAATATCCACAGGAACTGCTTGGTCGTTTTTCGCCAGACTTTATTCAACGACCACGGCCGCTTGTCGAGCTTCATGCGTTGGCTGCGATTGCCTTCAATCGCTTGCTCAATCCAGATGAAAGCTTCGGTCCATACTGTTTGCGGACATGCGAAACCACACCACAGGCGACCCGCCAGCGCTGTAAAAAAGAACAGGCTGACTGCAAGAATGATGAGCAACAAAGCGAGGTAAACGAAGTCCTGAGGCCAGAGCGTCAAGCTGAAAATGTGAAACTTGCGTGCCGGAAGATCAAACAGCACCGCCTGACGGCCATTCCAGGTCAGCCAGGGTACGGTGTAGAACAAGCCCAGCAATACAAAGACCGCCAGGCGCCGCAAGCGCTGAAAGCGACCGTCAATTTCGCGCGGGTAAATTTTGTCCTCGCTACGATAAAGCTTGCCGTATTCGTACTGTTTGGCAGACGTCCCGCCTGGCTTATTGCCCATTTCGCCGCCCGTCCCGATCGGTCGGCCGCCATGCGGTAGGCCCGCGCCGCTTGCGACGAATCAGCCGCACCGTAAACCAGCACGCACTCCAGGCTTGTGCCCACAGAAAGAAAAAGCCCAGCGCATAGCCTGCGCTGCGGCTTTCGATCCAATCGACGTTAATCGCATCAACAATCACCAGCGGATCGATGTAGGCAAACAACAAGACGGAGAATGCCGCTGCCGTCAGGAACGATATCCACGACAGCACGGCGATCTTTTGTGTATCGCGGTCCCAGTCGTGTGGGCTGTTCTCGTCCGGCGCAGCCATGATCAGTTCTGGTTTGACAGGCTATAGACGTAGGCCGCAAGTATTCGCAACCGGTCGTCGCCGAGCAGTTTTTGGTGTGCCGGCATGACGCCGTTGCGCCCTTCAACAATCGTTTTGCGAATGGCTGCAGGGGAACTGCCGTATAGCCAGTTGTCGTCATTGAGCGCCGGCGCGCCGAGTACCTGCATACCGCCACCGGTCGGGCCGTGGCAGCCGATGCATAGCGACATGTAGCGTGGATGTGCCGGTGATTCGGTATCCATGCCGTCCTGCATCGCTCGGACGTAATCGACCATCTCATCAATGGCGTCATCGCTCTGCAGAACCATGCCCAGCGCAGGCATGATTCCGTTCCGACCGTTGCGTAACGTCTGTTCAATGGCAGCAGGTGTGCCACCCCAGTTCCACACGGTGTCGGTCAGATTCGGAAAACCCGGTGCGCCTAATGCGTTCGCGCCGTGGCATTGGGAACAATAGTTCGCGTACAGACTGCCGCCAATCGCAAGGGCTTTCTCGTCTTTGGCTATTTCTTCAATGGGCATGTCCGTGTAGCGGGCAAAGATCGGCGCATAGCGCGCCTCCGCTGCAACCATTTGGTCCGCGTACTGTTGTTCCTGACTCCAGCCAAGCATGCCGTCGTAGACCACCAGCGACGGGTACATCAGCAGGTAGCCGGCGCCCCAGATCAACGTCAGAAAGAACAAACCCAACCACCACATTGGCAGTGGGTTGTTCAGTTCTCGTATGTCCTCATCCCAGACGTGCGCCTCAGAAGCTGCTATTTCTTCGTCGCTGGCACGTTGCCGATTGGTCCAGAAGATCAACCAGAAGCATGCAAGCATGCTCGCGACCGTGCCGATGGCGACATACCATGCCCATGCGTTACTCATTGAGGTCGCCTCTTGTTGTTATTGGTTGCCGCGGCGGCCGGGTCCTGATCATCGTCCAGCGGCACTCGTGCTGCTGCAGCGAAATCGTCACTGCGGCGGCGACTAAAGGCCCACACGACAACGCCGACAAACAGCAGCAGCAATGCCACAGTCAACAAGCCACGAATTGTTCCCATATCCATTGATCTGTTCTCCGTTAACGAGCGCTACGCGCCGTCCCCAGGTTCTGCAGGTATGCCACCAGCGCGTCGAGCTCCGATTTGCCGGCGACTGCCGCCGCCGCACCAGCAACCTGCTCGTCGGTGTACGGATCGCCGAGCATCCTCAGCGCCCGCAATTTGCGAGTGATGAGTTCACCGTCCACTTCCGCTTCTGCCAGCCACGGGTAGGCGGGCATGTTCGAATCCGGCACAAGATCCTGAGGCTTCAGCAAATGTATGCGGTGCCAGTCATCGCTATAGCGTCCACCAACCCGTGCAAGGTCGGGGCCTGTGCGCTTGGAGCCAAACTGGAACGGTCGGTCGTAAACGAACTCTCCGGCGACGGAATACGGGCCGTAGCGTTCCGTCTCACTGCGAAATGGCCGTATTTGTTGCGAGTGACAGCCGTAGCAACCCTCGCGAACGTAGATATCCCGGCCCGCCAGTTGTAAAGGCGGATAAGGCTCAATCCCTTCCATCGGTTCGGTCGCTGAACTGCTCGCCATCAGCGGCAGTATTTCGATCAGACCGCCAATACTGATCACCGCAACAATCAGTACCGACATGACCGTGATGTTCTTCTCGATTTTCTCGTGGCTCATGTCGATTCCTCAGGCAGGCTGTACGACGGCAACAGCGCGCGGCTTCACATCCGCAATCGTTTTCCAGACGTTCCAGACCATGACCAACATGCCGGAGAAGAAAACAAGGCCGCCGAGGAGTCGTATGCCGTAGTACGGATAGGTGAATTTGATGCTTTCGATAAACGAGTAGGTCAAGGTGCCGTCCTCGTTCAATGCACGCCACATCAGCCCCTGGGTAATTCCGGCGATCCACATCGATACCGCGTACAGAACCACGCCAATAGTCGAGGTCCAGAAATGCACATCAATCAATCGCGTCGAGTACATGGCTGACTTGTTGAAGATGCGGGGAATCAAACAGTACAGAGAGCCGATGGTCATCATTGCCACCCAGCCGAGCGCCCCCGAATGCACATGGCCGATGGTCCAGTCCGTGTAGTGCGAGAGCGCATTCACGGTCTTGATGGACATCATCGGACCTTCGAATGTGGACATGCCGTAGAACGACAGCGCAACGATCATGAATTTCAGTATCGGGTCGGTACGCAACTTATGCCAGGCACCTGACAAGGTCATCATGCCGTTGATCATGCCGCCCCAGGACGGCGCCAGCAGGATCAACGAGAACACCATGCCGATTGACTGCGCCCAGTTCGGCAAGGAGGTGTAGTGCAGATGATGCGGCCCTGCCCACATGTAGATCGCAATCAATGCCCAGAAATGCACGACTGACAGGCGGTACGAATACACCGGTCGCTCCGCCTGCTTCGGCACGAAGTAATACATCATGCCGAGGAAGCCGGCGGTCAGGAAAAAGCCTACGGCATTGTGCCCGTACCACCATTGCATCATTGCATCGACGACGCCGGAATAAATCGGGTACGACTTCCACATCGATACCGGAATAACGAGGTTGTTAAAGATGTGCAACACAGCCACAGTGATGATGTAGGCCGCATAGAACCAGTTGGCAACGTAGATATGCTTGACCCGACGACGGCCGATCGTGCCCAGGAAAACCGCGCCGAATGCTATCCAGACTATCGCGATCAACAGATCAATGGGCCACTCCAGTTCAGCATATTCCTTGCTCTGGGTGATCCCCAAGGGAAGCGTGATAGCGGCAAGGACGATGACAAGTTGCCAGCCCCAAAACGTGAACGCGGCCAATTTGTCGAAGGCCAGGCGGACATGGCAGGTGCGTTGCACGACGTAATAGGCCGTAGCGAACAGACCACAACCCCCAAACGCAAATATCACCGCGTTGGTGTGCAACGGACGCAACCGGCTGTAGGTCAGGTAAGGTAGATCGAAACTGAGGCCGGGCCAGATCAGCTCAGCGGCGATATACAGCCCCACGAGCATGCCGACAACACCCCAAACCACGGTCATGATGGCGAACTGGCGTACCACTTTGTCGTTGTACGTTGCTTGAGAATCCATGAAATCAGGCACCCGTTTAGCGTTGGAAGGACATTCTTCTTGCCAGGCGCGACGATAGGCAGGGAGCATTGTCCGGGCTATACGGGATTACCCTGATGGCTGTCCGGGATAGGCGCAGTCGATCAGGGTTCGGGCACTCGTGGCTCTGCCGTTACACCGATACGGTGACGGGGAAAAGCGCTGGCATCGATGGTTTCGAGATAACCATGCCAGGCGGCGTAGCCGATCAGCGGCAGTATGAACACCAAACCAACGAACGCGGTTGCGACGCCGATTACCACTCCGCCAACCACCAGTAACAACCAGATTGACAGCGCAAGCTTGTTGCGCAAGACCGCGTTGACCGACGTCACTACCGCCGTGACCGTATCCACATCGCGATGCACGATCATCGGCAAGGAAAACGCACTCACAGCAAACGTGACCGCCGCGAAAAACGCGCCGACCGCGCTGCCGACGCTGAGGTACGCCACCAGCTCGCTCGCCAGCGGGTGCCCCGACTCCGGGAAGAACACGCTCACCATGGCGCCCGCGCGCGCCCATACAAGGAAAATGACGAGCAAAATAATGGCGAATACCATTTCGTTGCCAAGGTGCCGCCGAAATGCAGCCCGCAAACTTCGGCTGATCTGCGGTGGCGTGCTGCGTTCGAGCTGCGCGCTGATTGCGTACAGCCCAACACACGCCAGCGGCGCCAGAAACACGAAGCCGCCCAGCATCGCGATCATGAGCCAGACACTGCCGTAGGCGAGCGCGAGCAACGACACCAACGCCATAATTGCGGTCATTGCAAAACCATACGCCAGGCTCGCTCGCGGCGCTTGCCGCCAGTCACGCATGCCTGCCCGCAGCCAGCCGAACGCAGCCAATGCTGGCAGGCGACGGCACGGGGCAACAAACGGCATCTCGGCCCGACTGTATGTACCGTCGTTCTCTGGCATCATGTGTGCTCCCGGTGCAGAACTCCGACTGGTGCAGTCTGCACTGTTACCACAATCGCGAAATTATCGCAGACTGTGGAATATACGTACGGCGCGACGGTACCGGTGCAAGCAAAACGCGGCGAGCGAACGCCGCAACGGATCGATTTACGGAATAAATGCAGTGAACACAGCAGACAACAGTAGCCCAGCGGTATACATCGTCGATGACGATCCGGCGATACGGCAGGCTATGGAGTTCCTGATGAAATCCGTCGGACAACCTTGTCAGTTGTTTGCCTCCGGCAATGATTTCCTGGAGGCCTACACGTCCGACTGGACTGGCTGCCTGATTCTGGACATTCGTATGCCGGGCATTGGCGGCCTTGAGTTGCAGAACGAACTGCAGAAGCGAAATTGTGGCTTACCGATCATTTTCATAACCGGCTTCGGCGATGTACCCATGGCCGTAGAAGCCATCAAGAAAGGTGCATTCGATTTTATCGAGAAGCCGTTTCGCGACCAGGAGTTGCTCGACCGGGTAACGGCCGCCATCGAAGCTGACGGTCGGCAGCGCACCGCGCAGTTCGAAGCCACCCTGGTTAAAGAGCGGCTGCAACGGCTTACCAGCCGTGAGCGGGAAGTCATGGAACTCGTGGTTACCGGCAAAGCCAACAAGGTAATAGCCCACGAACTGGGTGTCAGTCAGCGCACCGTCGAAATTCATCGCGCCCGCGTCATGGAAAAAATGGAAGCCAGATCCCTGCCCGAACTGGTGCGCATGCACCTGCTCGACCAGACACCCGGATCAGCCTGACAGATCGCCCCTCCTCTGACTCCGCCACGCCACAGCGATATACAAGTCGCCTGCGAACTCTGTAGACCTGCCGGCGATACCGGCAATCACCGCAAATAAGTAGTTTCCACGGCCAACTAGGCAGGATGCCGTATTGGGCGATGCCTGGCCGCGCGGTAGTTTGAGTAGAAGCCCGAAACGGGTTCTGACCAATTTGCTGTCTGGAGGCTAACGCATGAAGACTATATCGCGGGTCCTGTGTGTCATTGACCCAACGAGCACAGAACAACCGGCCCTGGAACGTGCGGCATGGCTTGCCGCTTGCAATCAGGCTGAGATCGAGTTGTTCGTTTGCTACTACAACGAATACCTCAGCGGTGATCGTTTTTTCGATTCCCGATCATTGCGTAAGGCACGCAAAGAAGTGATCGACGACCAAAAGGCACGACTGGAAAAGCTGGCCAAGCCACTACTAAACAAAGGATTGACGGTTACAGTCAGTGCCAGCTGGGATCACCCGTTGCACGAAGGTATTGTGCGGCACGCGGAGGAAAGCCACGCCGATATCATTGTGAAAGACACTCACTATCATTCCCTCGCACAACGTTTCTTGCTGAGCAACACCGATTGGCAACTCATGCGCCTGTGCAAAGCGCCGTTATGGCTGGTCAAACCGCGACCGTTTGCGGACAAACCCGTCATTATCGCCGCCATCGACCCGATGAATGAGAACGACAAGCCCGCAGCTCTTGACGACGAAATCATAGTCATCAGCCGTCTGATTGCTGACCGCTGCAATGGCGAGGTTCGCGCCTTCCACGCCTACGACCCACGCATTGCGGTTGCCACGGCAACAGCGAACTCCTATTTGCCGGTGTCACTCCCCATGGACGAAATCGACAAACAAATGCGCGAGCAGCATGGCAAGCGTTTTCAGGAAGTCACTAAATACCATGGCATCGACGAGGACCATGCGCACCTGGTACGAGGCAGGACTCACGAGGAACTGCCAGCATTGGCCGCCGAACAAAACGCCGATGTGATCGTGATGGGTGCGGTCGCACGAAACCGCTGGAAGCGTCTGTTCATCGGCGCCACGGCCGAGCGCACGATGGATCACCTGCCGTGCGATTTGCTGGTGATTAAACCCGACTGGTTTCATACGCCAAGCGACATTCTTGGGGAGAAAAACCAAGCGGCGTAACGCAACTACCGGCGATTGCGAAACTTACCGGCGGCACGGCACAGCCGCGCCGCCGGTCAACCTTGCATACACCGAACGGCCAACGCTGCTTTACCAGTTGCGCATGATTGACCAGTACATTTTGCGTTCCAGTTTGACGAGCGCGTGCGATGCCTAGTTCGTATCGACTTGCCCGCTGGCTATAACTTTGTGCGCGAGGGCGAGTAATTCGTCGGAATCTACCGGCTTGCTGAGAACCACGCAATTGTGGATACCGCGTGCGTCATCCGTAACCTTCGAAGTATCGCCGCTCACGATAAAGGCAGGTAAATCAGTGTCAAAGTGGCGACGTATCGCTGCAACGGCCTGCACACCCGTGGATGCATCCAGCAGGTGATAGTCGGACACAATCAGATCGGGTGGCTGGCCTAGCTCTATCGCAACTTGTTCCGCGCTGTCTGCACTATCTGCCAAGGCAACCCGGTAGCCCTCCGCGCGCAACAAGAGCGTCCACGCCGCGGCGACCCGGCGATCGTCCTCTACCAACAGTATGGTCGCGCGTTTACGCAGGTCTTCCTGACTTGCCACCACGATTTCCGCATCGGCGGCGGAAACTGCAGGACTACTAACCAGTGGTACGTTCACCGAGAAACAGGATCCTTCGCCCGGAGTCGATTCCACAGTGACCTGATGACCAAGTAGGTCAGCCAGTCGCCGAACGATCGCAAGACCTAGTCCAAAACCTTCGTTGGATGGTGCATCGGATTTCAGCTGATGAAATTCCCGAAAAATACTTTCAAAATGTTCCCGCGATATACCTATGCCCGTATCGGTGACGTCGATACTCAATGTATTGTCAACAACACGACATAGCAGCTGCACTTCACCGTGATTCGTATAGCGAACGGCATTCGATACCAGGTTCTGAATTATCTCGCTTAACAAATTGGGATCGCTGCGCACTATTGCGTCGCTCGCCTTGACCACGAAATCCAGACCCTTCTGCCGCGCCTGCCGAGTAAACTCTGCGGTCAGGCGATCGATGAGCCTTTGCACCGGAAACTCTTCTGTCGCCGGCGTGATCGCACCGGAATCAAGGCGACTGATGTCGAGCAACGAATTCAACAGATTCGTCATCGCATCCAGCGAATGCTGCTGGCTTTCAATCATCTCGAGAGCAAGCTCATCTTTGACGGTACGTCTTAAGGCGCCGGCCAACAGGCCAAGTGCCTGGACAGGCTGGCGCAGATCGTGACTTGCTGCAGCAAGAAATGCCGTGTTCGCCTTGTGCGCGCGTTCTGCAGACTTGCGTGCCTCGATGAGATCGCGCTCCATTTCGCGTCGTTCGGTTACGTCACGGATTACACTCGATACAAACATGCCACTGGCGACTGTTATCGGACTCAGACTTATCTCAACGGGAAACTCGGAACCATCCGCGCGTCTGGCGTATAGCTCCATGCCACTGCCCATAGGCCGCAGGCGCGGATCCTCCGCGAACCGACGTCGATGCCCCACATGTCGATCTCTGGCATTCGTTGGCAACAAGGTCTCAATCGGCTGACCAATCAGCTCATCGTGACTATAGCCAAACATGTTCTCGGACTGGTCGTTAGCGATGGCTATCCGGCCGTTCGCGTCAACGATCACCATCGCGTCAGGCGCCGCTTTCAGCAGGTGCCGGAAATACGCTTCGGAATCATCGCCGGCACTGATATCCCGAACCGTACTCGCAATCAGGGTTTCGCCGTCGTTCTCGACAGGCGTCAGCGAAATTTCGGCAGCAAACGTTTCCCCGTTCTTGCGTTGTCCTTGCAGGCTCAGGCCCGAGACCAGCGGGCGGGCGTGTGGCGCACCGCGATAGCGTTGCCTGTGTCGCACGTGCCGCTCCCGAGCCTCGGTCGGAATCAGTACTTCAATCTTTTCCCCAAGCAGCTCATCGGCACCGTAACCGAACAATTTTCCAGCCACGGAATTCACAAAGACAACGGCACCCTGACTGTCGATGATCAACAGTGCTTCAGTGCTCGTCTCCAGAAACTTTGCTGCAACGCTGGGGATAGTGTTCATGCAACTGCCCTACTGTTGATGCCATGCCTGTCAATGTATATCGAACCATCCCACAGTTGGGCCAAGCCATACGTATTTTTGCATACGCCGATCACAACTTTCGCCGCTGCTGCATGCGCCCAATGTTCGCTTATAGATACCAGCACCTGACGTGTCGCCATTGCGCGCCTGTCCAACACCATAGGCATATCCTCAAAAAGCGCGACTCAACATGCGGACTGATACGAGTAACAGGAAGGCCCCGAACATCAGGCTGAGCTGACGTTGCGACAAACAGTGTGCCAGCGCTGCGCCGACCGGCGCCAGCAACACTGTCGTAGGCGCAATCAATGCAAAGCCAATGACGTTGACGAAACCCAGACTGCCGACCGGCAAACGCGGATCACCGAAT
The DNA here is from genome assembly GCF_055809415.1 of Woeseia sp. D3-10. NCBI lineage: Bacteria > Pseudomonadati > Pseudomonadota > Gammaproteobacteria > Woeseiales > Woeseiaceae > Woeseia > Woeseia sp. D3-10. Next base: position 627,093 of record NZ_JBVVTW010000007.1, read on the forward strand.
CCGGTTACAACAAAGCCCAAGGTTCCCGGCAAGCTGATGACGAGACCAAACAATGCGGCTGTCCCTACCGCGCGATGAATAGGCTGATTGAGCAAGGTCAGCGCAGCAACGCTTAGCGTACCGCCACCAATACCCATCATGCTGGATACGCCGCCTATGGCGAACGGTACCGCTGTGATAGCAGCATTGCGTGGTACGTCATTCGCCAGTGTTTTGCCGTCCAATGGCAGCAGCATTTTTATCGCAATCAGCAACGCAAAAACCGCGAATACAGCAGCGAGTACGTTGCTGTGCAAGCGGGACGCCAGCCACGCACCGGCAATAGCGCCCAGCAAGACGAACACAGCCCAGCGCCGAACCAAATCAAGGTCCACGGATTGGCGTCGGTGATGCGCACGCGAAGATGCAATAGACGTTGGAATAATGGTCGCCAGCGAGGTTGCGACAGCGACGTGCATGCGGATGGCCGGGTCAGTGCCAACGGCCGACAGAGCAGCATCCAGTGCGGGCACGATCACAATGCCTCCACCGATGCCGAACAGTCCCGCGAGTACACCGCCGACCGCACCTGTCGCAAGCATTGCCAGCGCCAGCAGCAGCAAATCGTTCATCGACGACGGCGCCGTATCAGGCGCTCAGTATCCGTGCGTGATGCCGCAAGTGATCTTCCATGAACGTGGAAATGAAGTAGTAGCCGTGATCAAAACCCTCGTGGCGGCGCATCGTTAAGTGCACACCGCGAGCCGCGCACGCCGCTTCAAACAAATCCGGATTCAGCTGTTGGGCCAGAAACTGATCGGCCATGCCCTGATCGACAAGCACGGCATGCTCCGGAACTTCGTGCAGGTTTTTGACCACCTCGGTTGCGTCATAGTCACGCCAGGTATCCCGGTCTTCGCCAAGGTAATAAGCAAGCGCCTTATGTCCCCAAGGGCAGTTCATCGGGCTGCAGATCGGCGCGAAGGCAGAAATCGAACGGTAAATCCCCGGGTTCCGGAGGCCGATGGTCAACGCGCCATGACCACCCATCGAGTGACCGAAAATTCCTTGCCGCGCAGGGTCTCCGCGAAATTCATTGAACAGTAATTCTGGCAGTTCGCGGCTTACGTAGTCGTACATGTGGTAATGATGATTCCACGGCGTCTGCGTCGCGTTCAGGTAAAAGCCCGCGCCCAGCCCCATGTCATACCCCTGCTGTGCATCATCGGGAACGCCATCGCCACGCGGACTGGTGTCTACGGCGACCAGCATCAGACCCAGTTCATCAGCGACCCGTTGTGCGCCGCCTTTGGCCATGAACGTTTCTTCCGTGCAGGTCAGACCGGCAAGGTAAGTGATGACCGGCACTGGCGCTTTTTTCGCTTGCGCAGGCGTGAAAACGGAGAACTGCATGCTGCAGTTATTGACCCGGGAGTCGTGACGGTAAAATCCCACTTTGCCGTCATAGCAGGCGTGTTCGCTGATCGTTTCCATAGTGCTCGCCGTTAGCAACGCTGGTTGCGCCGCATCGTCATTCGGACTCAGTATGTCCTGTTGTTAGCGCCGCTTATTTTCGTTGCATTACCAGCGTTGCATTGGTTCCGCCGAAACCGAAACTGTTCGACATCGCTGTCTTGATGCCCGCATTCTCAACGCACTCCGTTACCAGCGGCATATCACCGAGTTCGGGATCGCGATTAACGACGTTAATGGATGGCGCGATGAAATCGTTCTTGAGCATCAGCAGGCAATGGATCGCCTCCTGTACACCGGTCGCACCCAGCGAATGCCCACACATCGATTTGCTGGAAGAGAACCGCGGAATTTGCTCCCCGAAAATTTCACGAATGGCCTTCAGCTCGGTGGTATCACCTACCGGCGTACTGGTGCCATGCGTATTAATGTAGTCAATCGGGGCATCGACGGTATCGCTCGCCAGTCGCATGCAACGAACCGCGCCCTCGCCTGAGGGAGCAACCATGTCATAACCATCCGAGGTTGCACCGTAGCCCACGATCTCTGCATAAATATCAGCGCCTCGGGCTTCCGCGTGTTCCAGTGACTCGACCACCACCATGCCAGCGCCCGCCGCGATCACGAAGCCATCGCGGGTTTCGTCATAAGGGCGCGATGCCGTGGCCGGCGCATCGTTGTATTTTGTGGACAGAGCGCCCATCGCATCGAACAGACTCGCCAGTGTCCAGTCTTCCTCTTCGCCACCGCCAGCAAACACAACATCCTGCTTGCCAAGTTGAATCTGCTCCATCGCGGCACCAATGCAATGCGCGCTCGTTGCGCAGGCAGAGGTGATGGAATAGTTCACGCCCTTGATCTTGAACGGTGTTGCAAGGCAGGCGGAAACCGTACTGCCCATAGTGCGTGGCACCATGTAAGGACCAATTCTCCGTACACCCTTTGCCCGCAGTGTGTCTGCGCTCGCAACGATGTTGGCACTCGAAGCGCCACCGGACGCGGCAATCAAGCCAGTGCGCGGGTTGGATACCTGCGAATCACTAAGACCGGAATCGTCAATGGCTTGCTGCATCGCAATGTACGAATACGCCGCGGCATCGCCCATGAAGCGACGCACCTTGCGATCGATATGGTCTTCGATATTCAGATCAACGCTTCCGGCAATCTGGCTACGCAATCCCATTTCCTTGTATTTCTCGTTTGCGCTGATACCAGAGCGGCCAGCACGCAACGACTCCAGCACTGCTTCACGTGTGCTGCCGAGGCAGGAAACGACACCCAGTCCGGTGATTACTACTCGCCGCATTCTTGAATCCTAAAAATCGTCAGTGGAGATGAACAGGCCAACACGCAAGTCTTCAGCCGTATAAATTTCGCGACCATCAACGTCAACCGTGCCATCGGCAATTGCCAGCACCAGTTTGCGAGTGATCAGCCGTTTGATATTGAGCCGGAAAGTCACCTTCTTCGCAGTCGGCAAAACCTGACCAGAGAATTTGACCTTGCCAACACCGAGTGCCCGACCTTTGCCTTTGTGCCCGGACCAAACCAGGAAAAAGCCAACGAGTTGCCACAACGCATCAAGACCGAGGCAGCCAGGCATTACCGGGTCGCCTTCGAAATGGCATTTGAAAAACCACATGTCGGGATTGATATCCAACTCGGCGATGATCTCACCCTTACCGTACAAGCCACCGTCATTGCGAATGACCTTGATCCGATCGGTCATCAACATATCCGGCAATGGCAAGCGGCCGCTGTCCGCTTCGAACAGTTCCCCCCGCCCGCAGGCAATCAGTTCGTCGTAGTCGTAAGCCGTCTTGCGGCCTTCAGGGCAACCTTCGGTGCCACTGGTTGTTTTCTGGTCGGTCATTAGCGCTCCGGCGCGGTAAGTCTGCGGTTGGTCCGTCCGCCGTGGCGGCGAAGGGGCGTATCTTACCCAACCACAACCGCAACTTCCTTACAAATTCGCGAGTTGCAGTGCAGCACCGGCAGACCCATGACGCGTTGCAGCATGAGAACGCGCTTCGAAATCAAGTGCCGCGGCAACCACCACGGGGACCAACGCACTCACCGAAACGGCAGAGCACTGTCCGCTTTAATTTCTTTCAGAACGATATTTGAACGCACCTGCGAGACACCCGGCAGCTTGAAAATGAAGTCGTCAAGAAAGCGGTTATAAGCGTCCATGTCCTCCACAACCACGCGCAGGTGAAAGTCGGCCTCACCACTGGTAGCAAAGCACTCCAGAACTTCAGGGTGCCGCAGAATCTCCGTCACGAAGTCGTCGACGTGGTGCCTCTCGTGCCGTTCCAGCGATACCAGCGTCATCGACGACAACATGAAGCCAGCTTTGCGGGCATTCACCTGTACCGCATAGCGCTCGATTACGCCGGCCTCTTCTAGTGCCCGCACGCGGCGCCAGCAGGCCGACGCCGACAAACCCACGTGGGCAGCAAGCTGCTGCATGGTTACCCGACTGTCCTGCTGCAACTCACGGAGGATGGCGCGATCTTTCTCATTCAACATGCGAATTTTGCCTTTTCTGAGCAATTACGCAAAATTATCTCAATTTTTTAATAAAAACGAAACTGTATATCTATTTTCCCTCATTTTACAGCAAATTTGGCATCCGCTTGCGCGGGGATTCTGCCATTATATTGCGCTGATCCACGCGTCCGTTTCCGGGGGAAACCGCAATGCCCAGTGCTGCAAACTCACTTCGCTACCCACTCGACAACTACGAGCTCAATGATCGCTATCGGCGTGAGTCCGGCCGGGTCTTCCTGACCGGAACCCAGGCACTGGTACGCATTGCGCTGATGCAGCGCGCTATGGACCAGGCCCGTGGCCTTAACACGGCCGGCTTTGTCAGTGGCTACCGCGGTTCGCCGCTGGGTGGCGTGGACATGGAAATGTGGCGCGCGAAAGCCTTTTTGGAAGAGAGCAACGTTCGCTTCCTGGCAGCCGTCAACGAAGACCTCGCTGCAACGGCCATGCTGGGCACACAACAAGTCGAAGCAGACCCGAAACGCGAAGTCGATGGCGTGTTTGGCATGTGGTACGGCAAGGGCCCCGGCATTGATCGCTCGGGCGATGCGTTGAAACACGGCAACGCGTACGGCAGCTCGCCGCACGGTGGCGTGCTGGTAATTGCTGGCGACGATCACGGCTGCGTATCCTCATCGATGCCGCATCAATCGGATGTCGCCTTTCTCTCCTGGTTCATGCCAAATCTGGCGCCGGCCAATATCGCCGAATACCTTGAGTACGGCTTGTACGGCATTGCCTTGTCACGCTATTCCGGCATGTGGGTCGGCTTCAAGGCGGTTTCCGAAACCGTCGAGTCCGGCATGTCGATCGAACTCCCCCCTTACCCGCAATTTGTTACCCCAACGGATTTCGTGCCTCCCCCCGGCGGACTACACATCCGCTGGCCCGATTTCCCAGGCCCGCAAATTGAAGAACGAATGGAGTGGAAAAAAGCCGCCACCCTGGCGTTCGCCAAAGCAAACCCGATTGATCGCACAATCTGGAAATCGGACAAGGCTCGCTACGGCATCGTCACCACCGGTAAGGCGCACCACGACCTGATGGAAGCGCTGCGCCTGCTCGGGATTGACCAAAGCGAAGCACGCCGACTCGGTATCGAAGTTTACAAAGTCGGTATGGTCTGGCCGCTAGCCCACGATTCCGCACTTAATTTCGTACAGGACAAGCACGAAGTGCTGGTGATCGAAGAAAAGCGCGGCATTATCGAAAGCCAGTTTAAAGAATATTTCTACGACTACCCGGGCCGCAAACCACAACGGATGGTTGGCAAGGAAGACGAGAACGGCGAACGCCTGGTTCCCTGGATCGGCGAGCTGGCACCGATCCAGCTTGCCGAGATCGTCGCAAAGCGGCTCGATGCCGCGATGCCCGGACTCAACCTGCGGGCGCGCGCCGATGCACTGGTGAACCGCAATCAGTTGCCTGTGGAAATCAGTGGCGCAAAGCGCACGCCCTATTTCTGCTCCGGCTGCCCGCACAATACCTCCACCAAAGTACCGGAAGGCTCCCAGTCACTCGCTGGCATCGGTTGTCATTTCATGGCCTCGTGGATGGATCGCGATACCAACGGACTCATTCAGATGGGCGGCGAAGGCATCAACTGGATCCCGCGCTCGATGTTCTCCGGAGAGCCGCATACCTTCCAGAACCTGGGTGACGGCACTTTCTATCATTCAGGCTCCATGGCCATACGTCAGGCCATCGCCGCGAAAACCAATATCACTTACAAAGTGCTGTTTAACGACGCCGTTGCGATGACCGGTGGTCAGCCGGTTGACGGTCCGTTGACCATCGAAGCGGTGGCTCATTCCGTGCGTGCTGAGGGCGTGCAACGAATCGCACTGGTATCCGACGAACCGGAACGGTTCAGTCGCGACGATTTTCCGGCTGGCACCACGATTTCTCACCGACGTGAAATGGATTCCATCCAGCGCGAGTTGCGTGAAATCAAGGGCGTTACCGTGCTGATTTATGCACAAACCTGTGCAACCGAAAAACGCCGCCTGCGCAAACGCGGCAAGATGGAAAACCCGCGCAAGATCGCGGTCATCAATGACCTCGTCTGCGAGGGTTGTGGCGATTGCTCAGTCGAATCGAACTGCTTGTCGGTCGTGCCGAAAGACACACCGTTTGGCCGCAAACGGCAGATTGACCAGAACACCTGCAACAAAGACTTTTCCTGCGTGAACGGGTTTTGCCCCAGCTTTGTCACCGTGCACGGTGCGGATCCAGCGAAGAACAACACCGCCCGCACGCTGCCCGACTTCCCGCACGATCACCTGGCCCGGCTACCATTGCCATCGAGCAGTACTAATCTGGAAAGCTATGACCTGCTGGTTACCGGCGTTGGCGGCACCGGCGTTATCACCGTCGGCGCTTTGATTACCATGGCCGCGCATCTGGAAGGCAAAGGCGCCAGCGTGCTGGACTTTACCGGCTTCGCGCAGAAGTTTGGCCCGGTACTGAGCTATATCCGAATTGCCGATAACCCGGACAAGCTGAACCAGGTTCGTATCGACGAGCAGCGTGCTGACGCACTGATTGGCTGCGATCTTGTTGTGAGTTCCTCGCCACAGGCATCAAAGACCTACAAGGCCGACCACACCCGCGTGGTATTGAATGCAACCGAGATGCCGACGGCCGATTTCGTTCGTCACCGTGACGCCAATCTGCGCGCATCCGACCGCGTCAGTGCCATCCGCAACATCGTAGGCGATGAGCAATTGTCGCTTGTGGGCGCTAACCAACTCTCGGAAAAACTGCTCGGCAACACCATTTACGCGAACGTCCTGTTGCTTGGCTTTGCGTGGCAGTCCGGCCTGGTCCCTGTTTCGTTAGAGGCCATGCTGCGCGCCATCGAACTGAACGGCGTCGATCTGGAAAACAACACCAAGGCATTCGCGTACGGGCGTCTTGCCTCCGCAGCCCCGGCGATACTGGAAAAGGAATTGCTGGCACCGTTGCTGGCTCCGGTTCGCGATGAAACTCTGGAAGAGATGGTGGAGCGACGCAAAGCGTTTCTCACCGACTATCAGGACGAGAAACTCGGCTCGCGTTTTGAAGCACTCATCAACCGTGTACGCGATGCGGAAACGGCGGTTGGCAACAGTTCCATGAAACTGACCGATGCAACGGTACGCGCCTACTTCAAGACTCTGGCGTACAAAGACGAGTACGAAGTCGCACGCCTGCACACCAGCACAGGCTTTATAGACGCACTCCGTAAAGAACACGGTCCGCAGGCGAAATTGCGCTTTCATCTCGCGCCGCCGACGCTAGGTGGCAAACTCGATGCACGCGGTCGGCCGTTCAAGAAAGAATTCGGCAGCTGGATTGTCCCGGTATTCCGAACCCTTGCCCGACTCAAAGGGTTGCGTGGCGGGCCGTTCGACATATTCGGCTACACCGCTGAACGGCGCATGGAACGCGCGCTGATCGTTGAGTTCGAACAGACGGTCGATGCCGTGCTCAATAACCTCGACAAGAACAATTGCGACGATGCGGCAGATATCGTTTCGTTGTTCATGGAAATTCGCGGTTACGGACCGGTGAAAGACGAGGCGGTTGCATCCGTACGTCAGCGGCTGGAAGATGCACTACGCAATTACACCTCTGGCCAGCAACAGGCCGCCTGACCATGTTAGTGAACGGAACTACCTATGGTGGCTCGCACGCCCGGGATTGAATACGAGTTCGCAAGCACCCCGGCCACTGGCACGGCGACGCCAGTAGCCGGGGGCGTGCACTGGCTGCGTATGCCACTGCCGTTCGCGTTGTCGCATATCAATTTGTGGTTGCTTGAGGATGATGACGAATGGGTCATCGTCGATACCGGGCTGCATTCCGAAGAGTCCAAGGCCGTCTGGGAATCCACCTTAGCCGGCTACATGCACGGCCGTGCAGTGAACCGCGTCATCGCGACCCACCTGCACCCGGACCATGTCGGCAATGCGGGCTGGCTTTGTCGCCGCTGCGACACCGACCTGCACATGACCCGCGGCGAATACCTGCTGTGCCGACAACTGACCAGCAAGACCGAGCGGCCGGATAACGATGCTGGCGTGCGCTTCTACCGTGCCGCTGGCTTTCCCGCCGAGGCAACCGACAAGTACCAGAAGATGTTCAATCTGTTCGGCCGGGCCATGTCGCGACTTCCGGGGTCATACTCACGCCTGCGAGACGGCGACATACTCACACTCGGTGGCCGACAATGGGAAATCATTGTTGGCAATGGCCACTCGCCGGAGCATGCCTGCCTGTACTGCGCCGAGCTGAATGTATTGATATCCGGCGACCAGATTCTGCCAAGCATCTCATCCAACGTCAGTGTGTTCCCAACCGATCCACTGGCAGACCCGCTGCATGACTGGCTAACGTCCATAGACCGCCTGGCAGCAAGACTACCTGACGACGTACTCGTCTTGCCGGCGCACGGCAAACCGTTTCGCGGCGTAAAGTCGCGGCTCGCCGCACTGCGTGCCGAGCACGAAGCAGGTCTCGATAAAACGGCCGCGCTGTGCCAGACACCGCAACGTGCGATTGACGTCTTTCCCGCCCTGTTTCGCCGGGAGATTGCCAGCAGCCAGCTGATCATGGCCACCGGCGAGGCCATCGCGCACCTCAACTGGTTACTCATACGCGAGCGCATCACGCGCTTCACGGACGCTGAGGGCGTGCATTGGTACGAAGCGGCATCCGGGGAAAATAACGCCTCTTAGCTGTCCTGACCGTTCACGTTCGTGCCAGAATGCCGCCTATCCCGAGTGCCTTTGGAGTGGATATGCGACGCCTGCAACTGAACCTGACCCTGTTACTCAGCCTGCTGTTAATCGCCTGCTCGCCCGGCGAACCCCCGCAAAACAGCTCGACAACGGCACCCGCGAAAGCCGCGCCGACGACCGGCAGCGCGGCGGTGGCCATGCCTGATCAATACGGCGCACAAGTGGCCGAAGACATCCTGCGAGCGGGCGGTAACGCGGTCGATGCCGCCGTCGCCGCCGGCTTTGCCCTCGCCGTTACCTACCCCGAAGCAGGCAATATCGGCGGCGGTGGCTTCATGCTTATTCAGATGGAAGGCAAAGCCAGCTTCGTTGATTACCGCGAAACAGCACCGCTGGCCGCGCATCGCGATATGTACCTTGACGAGAACGGTGACGTTATTGAAGGCGCAAGCCTCGTCGGTCATCGCGCCGTCGGTGTCCCTGGCACCGTTGCCGGCATGTGGGAAGCGCACAAGCGCTACGGCACCTTGCCCTGGAAAGACCTGATCATGCCCGCCGTGGCACTGGCCGAAGACGGATTTGTTGTTGCCGAATCGCTGGGCAGCGGCATGAAAACCATGGACGGCTGGTTTGGTGACAAGACCAACTTCAGCAAGTACTTCGGCAAGATGGTGGCAGGCGAAACGTTCCGCCAGCCGGAACTCGCGGCTACTTTGCAACGAATAGCAGAACAGGGCCCCGACGATTTCTATCGCGGTAAGACCGCCGAACTGCTGGTTGCCGAAATGGCACGGGGCGATGGCCTTATCACGATGGCCGATCTTGATCGTTACAAAGCTGTTTGGCGAGAGCCTTTGCGATCCAACTGGCGCGGTTACGAATTGTTGTCAGCACCACCACCCAGCTCGGGTGGTTTCGCCGTGATCCAGCTGCTGAAAATCAAGGACTACCTTGCCGACCAGTTCAACGGTCTTGGACACAACTCACCCAAGTACATACACCTGGTCGCTGAAATCGAGAAACGGGTATTTGCCGATCGCGCCGAGTACCTTGGCGACCCTGACTACGTCGACAATCGCATGGACGAGCTGCTGTCAGACGAGTACATCGCGATGCGCGCGCAACAGGTTAATCCACACACCATTTCAACCGTCGATGCAGCAGGGCCAGGCCTTGAGTCACCGGACACCACGCACTACTCGGTGCTCGATCAATGGGGCAATGCCGTTTCAAATACCTACACGCTGAACATCGGCTTCGGCAGCGGTGTCGTCGTAGAAGGTGCGGGCTTCCTGCTCAATGACGAGATGGATGACTTCAGTGTGAAAGCCGGTGTGCCCAATACCTACGGCGTTATGGGAAACACCGCAAACGAAATTCAACCGGGCAAACGCATGCTCTCGTCGATGTCGCCAACGCTGCTCCTCAAAGACGGCAACGTAGAAATGGTTGTCGGCACACCCGGAGGAACAACAATCTTCACATCGGTGTTCCAGACTATCGTCAATATCGTCGACTTCGGGATGACACCCGATCAGGCCATCGGCGCAACCCGTTTCCATCACCAGTTGCTGCCCGCTGACGAAATCACCTTCAGCCCCGGTCGGCCGTTATCGAACGAAACTGTCTCCGCCCTCGGCGATATCGGTTACAAAGCCGTTCCGCATCAATGGGAATTTGGCGACATGCAGGTAATCTGGCGCGACAATGGAAAGCTGCTTCCGGCGTCCGACCCGCGCAATCGCGGACAGTCCCGCGTTGTTGCCGACTTGCCGCTCAGCCGGAACTAGACGACCGCCAGACCGGCATCCCACGTAGTGCCTCACGACGGTCCCGGAGCCTTGCTCCGGGACTTTTTTTTGCCACGCCCGGCAAACCGCTTGCCCGATTCACGACGAAGAACTTCTACTTGGCCGCGCGGTCGGACGAAATGCGTGAATCGCCGCCACGTTGGCGGGAGCGTTCAACAACCGCGTTCGACCGCTACATCCGGGACTTAACCAGCCCTCAAACCGGCGGTTCGACGACACGGTCATTGGCCGCTCCAGACATCTTGATGATGCATTTTCTTTTTGCTAAAAAGTGCAGCGAAATTTGCCATGGGGAGTCAATTCTGCAGCGATGATTGAGATTGGACATCTGAGCAAGTACTACGGTCAACGCGCCGTCGTTGATGACCTTAGTTTCACCTGCGAGCCCGGCGAGGTGCTCGGTTTTCTCGGTCCGAACGGTGCCGGCAAATCGACCACCATGAAAATGATCACGGGCTTCGTCGCGCCCAGCGGCGGGCGGGCGTCCGTGTGTGGTCATGACGTCGAACGTGATGCTATTCAGGCCCGACAGAAGCTCGGTTACCTCCCCGAAGGCGCTCCGAGTTATCCGGAGATGACGCCAGCGTCCTTTCTCCAATTCATAGCCGACATGCGTGGCTTGCGCGGAGAGCACCGGGAGTCACGCATAGCTGAAGTAATAGCCGACCTGCACCTCGACGACGTCTTGCACCAGTCGATTGATACCTTGTCAAAAGGCTTCAAGCGCCGTGTCGGACTCGCCCAGGCAATCCTGCACGATCCGGAAGTTCTGATACTTGATGAACCCACCGACGGACTGGACCCCAATCAAAAACACGAAGTGCGCTCGCTGATTGAATCCATGGCACGCAACAAGCTGATTGTCATCTCGACCCACATACTCGAAGAAGTTGAAGCTGTCTGCAGTCGGGCAATCATCATTGCGCAAGGAAAGATTCTCGCTGACGATACACCGGCCGAACTTGCCGCCCGTTCCAAATATCACAACGCCGTGCACTTGACGCTGACGCGTGAGCAAGACGTCGAGTCAATAGCGGCTGCCATCAGAAAACTCGACAGCGTTGCGAGCGTAGAAAGTCACGCCAAACGAAAAGCCATCACCGCTCTGACCGTCGCAGGCAATGACGGCTCTGTCAGCCTGCGCGCCATCGCCAGCATGGTTGAACAACAGGACTGGCCGGTTGCCAGCCTGCAACTGGAAGCGGGACGACTTGACGATGTCTTTCGCCAGATTACGGGAGGTGCCGAAGCGTGAGTCAACAAATCGATCTTATTCGCGCGTTGCTGCGCCGCGAACTGAACGCCTATTTCGCAACGCCCGTAGCCTACGTTTTCATTGTCATTTTTCTGGTGCTGATGGGCGCGTTCACGTTTTACCTCGGCGGTTTTTACGAACGGGGACAAGCGGATCTGGCGCCCTTTTTTAACTACCATCCGTGGCTGTACCTGTTTCTGGTACCGGCTATTTCCATGCGCTTGTGGGCCGAAGAGCGGAAGTCCGGAAGCATCGAACTGCTCATGACGTTGCCGCTGACTCCCTGGCAGGCTGTTCTTGGAAAATTCCTTGCAGCATGGCTGTTTGCCGGCATCGCTCTCGTCCTGACGTTTCCCGTCTGGCTGACAGTCAACTACCTGGGCGACCCGGACAACGGCGCGATACTCGCCGCTTATCTGGGCAGCCTGCTGATGGCAGGGGGCTTCCTCGCCATTGGTGCCTGCATCTCTGCAACCACCCGCAACCAGGTCATCGCCTTCATCATTACTGTGGTTGTCTGCTTCGGCTTCCTGTTGTCAGGATTCCCGCTGGTACTCGATCTGTTCTCAGGCTGGGCGCCACAGGCGGTTGTCGATGCAATTGCGAGCCTCAGTTTCCTGACACATTTTGCCAGCATCAGCAAAGGCGTTATTGATATTCGCGATCTCAGCTATTTCGCGCTGCTGATCGGCACATTTCTGTATGCCAACACAATCATCCTGCAATGGAAGCAGGCAGACTGACCATGACTACGACATCACAACGACGTATTAACGCTTCAAGCCTGGTCTTGCTCGCAGTCGCGTTTATAGCGGCAGTCATCCTCAGCAATGAGCTGTTTCGCGGCTGGCGCATAGACCTGACCGAAAACAACCTTTACACACTTTCCGATGGGACGCGCAGCATCGTCGACAAGATCGATGAACCGATCAACCTGTATTTTTATTACTCCGACAGCGCGACCGAAGACATTCCTGCATTGCGCAGCTACGCGCAGCGGGTTCGCGAGATGCTCACAGAAATTGCGAGCATCGCTGGCGACAAGGTTCGATTGCAGGTGATAGATCCTCAGCCGTTCTCTGAAGAGGAAGACCGTGCCGCGCAATTCGGACTACAAGCCGTTCAGTTACCGAATACAGCGGATGCCGTCTACTTTGGCCTGGCCGGAACCAACAGTGTTGATGACCAGGAAACTATCGGGTTCTTCCAGCCGGATAAAGAAGAGTTTCTGGAATACGACATTGCGCGCTTGCTGAGCACGCTGGCTGAACCGGAACGACCGGTCATCGGGCTGGTTTCCGGCATACCCATGACCGGCGGTTTCGATCCGGAGAGCGGGCAGATGGCCCGGCCGTGGATGGTCTGGCAGCAAGCCGGACAGTTGTTCGAAACCCGCAATCTCGGCACCTCGTTCGACAGTATCGACGAGGACGTTGGCGTCTTATGGATCGTGCAACCGAAGTCTCTCGACGAGCAAACCCAATACGCCATTGACCAGTTCGTACTCGCCGGCGGCAAAGCGTTGATCTTTGTCGATCCGGTGGCTGAACTGGACCAGCCGGATACACCTTCCGGGATGCCAGCCGGCATGCCCATGCAGGGGCAGAGCTCTGACCTGCCGACGTTGTTCAAGGGCTGGGGAATCAACTATTCCAGCAATGATGTCGTCACTGATGCACAACTGGCGTTGCAGTTGTCGGGCGGCCCGGGTGGCGCACCGGTTCGACACTTTGCCTACCTTGGCATTGCCGATGCGCAACTGAACAACAATGACATAACCGTCGCAGACATTGGCACACTTAATCTCGCGCTCGCAGGACAGCTGACTGTCAGCGAGGATAGCGAGCTGAAAATGGAACCACTGATCTCCAGCAGCCGTAACTCCTCAACCGCGAGCTCGGCACGGTTCAGCTACCTGCCCGACCCGGCAGTCTTGCAGGACGGTTTTACGGCCGATGGCAACACCCGCGTCATCGGCGCGCGCCTGAGCGGAAAACTGAGAACGGCGTTTCCCGATGGACCTCCGCACACGGACAACGAAGAAGAGACGGGGTCTTCTGAAAACCAGTTGCTGGAGTCCAGCGAAGACGCGAATCTGATCATCGTTGCCGATGTGGACATGCTGAGTGACCGGCTGTGGGTTCAGGTTCAGAGTTTCTTCGGCCAGCAGATCGCCAACGCGTTTGCCGGCAACGGAGCATTCGTTGTGAATGCCCTGGAAAGCCTTAGTGGCAGTTCCGACCTCATCGCGGTACGCAGTCGTGGCACGTTCGCACGGCCATTCACCCGCGTTGACGAATTGCGAGTGCAAGCGGATGCCCGCTACCGGGAAACCGAACAACGTCTGCAAAGCGAATTGTCGGAAACGGAAAGGCGTCTGGGTGAGCTGCAGGCAAGCCGGGAGGATAGTAGCAATCTGTTGTTAAGTGATGAACAACAGCTGGAGATTGATCGTTTCATTGACCAGCGCAGTCAGATTCGTCGTGACTTGCGTGCCGTCCGACGCGACCTTGATCGCAGCATCGAACGGCTGGGTACCACATTGAAAGTCATCAATATTGGCCTGGTGCCACTCCTGATCACCCTGCTTGCGCTGCTGGGAGTTGCACGTCGCAAAGGGAGAACACGCTAATGCGCACGGGGACGACCAAGAAACTGGCTATTGCGGCAGTGCTCCTTGTTGTTGCCGCTGTCATACTGAAAACCGGCATGTCCACATCGAACAACAGTGCATCGACACTGATGTTGCCGGACCTCAAATCGCAGCTCAACGACTTACGCCGCGTCACTGTCCGGCAAGGGAGCGACGCTGTCACCATCGAACGGGTTGACGAGAACTGGGTGGTCGTTGAGAAAGACAATTACCCCGCGGATGCGGTCAAATTGCGTACTGCTCTGCTGGACCTTGCTGAGGCACACCAGCTTGAAGCCAAAACCGCAAACCCGGAACGTCACGGACAGCTTGGCCTTGCAGTTGATGGCACAACGCTGGAGTTGCAGGGGGCGTCCGACGAAACGTTCACGCCAGTGTCCCTGATTGCTGGCAATCCGGTGCAGTCCGACTATCGCTACGTGCGAATGACGAACGACAACCAGTCATGGCTCATCGACCGCGACCCTGACTTTCCCGCAACGGCTGCCGAGTGGCTTGACGACAGGCTTGTCGATATCCGCTCTGTCGATATTCAATCGGTACGTATCGAACACGCTGACGGCGAACAACTGTTGTTCAGCCGTGTCGACGGTACTTTGACTCCGGACAATTTGCCGGAAGGCCGGGAACTCACTTCCCCGTCCGCCGCGAACAGCATCGGCAACGCACTACAGGGCCTGCGACTGGACGATGTCAAAACCGTGCCGACTGATATCGAAGCAAACGCGATCACTACGGTGACCACCAGAACAGGGCTTGCCATTACAGCGCGGCATTACCGGCTCAACGACGAAGACTGGTTCGCATTCTCTGCCAGCGTTGTCGAACCCGCGGCCAATGGCGGCGAGACAGGTGGCGACAGCGATGCAGAGAAAGCGGCCGCTGCCGACGAGGATCTCGAAGCGGCTGACGAAAGCGCGTCCGCCGAAGCAGCGGCCGTCGAGACCAACAACCGCGTGCAAGGCTGGGTCTACAAGCTGCCTTCGTACAAGAGCGAAGCGTTGATCAAGCACTGGACCGACCTGCTAAAGAGCGAGAGCGACGCATAAGAATGGCCGCCAGCCTGATGGCCGGCGGCCTCTTTGTAGCTGCCGCAATCAGTTGCGTCGATTAACTCGCTGACCACGACGATCCAGTCGACCGTCGATACGGCTGCCCCGGTTGTCCAGCTTCCGATCGATCCGGTCACCCCGGTTGTCCAGCTTGCGGTCAACCCGGTCACCCCGCCGGTCCAGCTTGCCGTCAATGCGATTGCCGCGTCGATCCAGGTGACGCGCCGCCTTGTCATTGCCATTTGCGGCAGCCCTCTCTGAGGCTCGATCAAGACGAGAGTCTATCCGGTCACCTTTCTGGTCCAGACGGTTGTCAATGCGGTCGCCCTTGTTGTCCAGGCGCTTATCGACACGATCACCTTTCTTATCGAGACGCCGCTCTATTCTGTCGCCGCGATTATCAAGCCGATTCTCCACCTGATCACCGGTATCTGCCGAGGCGGTCCCGGCTGCAAGCAGGAAGCTTGCAGACACCAATAGCGTGATTGCCCCTGCTACCAGTGATCGCCGGGATTTGAGTTCAGTTCTGTTCATGATTGTGCTCCCTGTTGAGACCGGTTTATTGGCCTGTTGCAGGGAATAACGCACGCACGCCACATTCGTTGACACGACCTTGGCGTGACAAAGCCAAACCGAGGGCCAAGCTCCTCGCTACGACAATTAAGTTCAGTGACACTTCGTCATGAGCCGGTCCACGGTCGCAGTCGTCGCAGGGCTAATCCGGATCAGTGCCTTTTACGATGACGGAAAACCCATCGAAGAAATACTCACGATTGCCATCAGTGATTGTGAACTCATCCACCGCACCTGACTGAATACCGCGAAATGCGGCGTCCATCGCCGTCAGGTAAGCGCCGTCAACGACCGGCACGTTGTGCGCGGTGTAAGCCCGGTCGTAGGCATCGGCCAGTGACGCAAGCTTCGCTGCACTCTTCGCGTAAGCATCGAAATCGGACCCCTCGAGGTGCGTGTACAACGAAGCGAGGTAGAAGGTGTCGCCGGTGAAGACGATTCGGTTCTCGCGGTCGAGCAGGCACAGCGCATCCGGTGCATGCCCCGGCACCATCACCACTTCCAGTGTGCGGCCACCGAGTTCTATCAGCTCACCGTCGGCGACCGTCTTGCTGATCGTGAACGGTTCGGATCGAAACGCCGTCACGTCCAGGCCCTCCGGCAACGGCTTCCATACCCAGCCCTCGGTAAAAAAACCGGCCACGTCGGCCGGCGTGCTGCCCGCCGAACGCCGCCGCGAATAATCGGTAGCCGTGGCATACACGGTATCAAACTGATGATTGCCGCCAATATGGTCGTAGTGCGTGTGGGAATTGAGCACAACGATATCGAGGTCCGTCAGTCCTTCCGCCACCTTGCGCATATCGCCGATACCAAGACCGGTGTCGAACAACAACGCGCGCTGCTCCCCGACGATCAGGAACGAAATAACTTCTTCAAACTGCCCCGGTTCGTAAATGGCGTAGACACCGTCGGACACGTTGTACACCTCGAACCAGGGCTGATCCTGCGGTACAGCTTCAAACGCCGCCCATTCCTTGCGCGGCAGCGCATCCCACCAGTTGTCTTTGTTAGCCCCGCGGTTCTGCACCTGCGTGTTGTCGACGGTCGTCGTGCCCTGCGGCACTTCGCTGCCACACGCGGCCAGCAATAGTAGTAGCAAACTGATTGATGCAATTCGCATGCTTTCTCCCCCCGGAGTTCGGACCCGAACAATCTGCTGACTCTAGCAGATTGGCTACTCACTGTTCGCTGCACGGTCATTTCCTGCTTGACAGCCGTCGATAATTAGGTAACCTTTTGGTTACCTATGAAGCCCGAATCAATGGACACCGTTTTTCAGGCACTGGCCTCAAGCGCACGGCGCGAGATGCTCGATATCGTGCGTGACCAGCCAGGCTGCAGCGTGGTCGATGTCTGTCAGCACTTTGACGTCAGCCGTATCGCCGTGATGAAACACCTCAATATTCTGGAGGCGGCGGGCTTGCTGATCTCAGAGAAACAAGGCCGGCAGCGTTGCCTGTACTTCAACACTGTACCTATCCAAATGATTCACGAGCGCTGGACCAGCGAATTCAGCTCGCTGTGGGCCGGTAAATTAACCGCCTTCAAGTACCGTCTTGAAGAAGCATCCTGACCCGGGGGTAGACCATGCCTAAATCACCCGAAGAAATGGCTCAATCGATGATCGACAACATGCCGGAGAAAACCGGCAAACCGCTGGCCGAGTGGTTGAAAATTGTGAACAAGAGTTCGTTGGAGAAACACGGTCAGATCGTCTCGCACCTCAAGAAGGAGTTCGGGATTGGTCATGGCTTCGCCAACCTCATCGCGCACAAACACCTGGCGAAAGGGGCCAGCAGTGACGGGGATGATCTGATCAGCGCGCAATACGCCGGACCAAAAGCCGACTTGAGGGCTATCTATGACGCCGTCACCGCAATGGTCAACAAGCTCGGCAAAGACGTCGAAATCTCACCGAAGAAAACCTACGTCAGTTACCGGCGCAAAAAACAGTTCGCACTGATACAGGCATCGACCCGGGACCGCATTGACGTTGGCATCAACCTGAAAGGTGAACCAGCGAGCGGTCGCCTCGAAAACTCCGGCAGCTTCAACGCCATGGTCAGTCACCGCGTGCGCCTGAGCAAAAAGAGTGAAGTGAATGCAGAACTGAAAGCCTGGCTGAAGAAAGCCTACGAGAAGGCCTGACTAAAAAGCAGCAGGGGGAGCCAACATGAACGAATCATCCAGCCCAAAAGCCTCTCCGGCCATACCGGAAGGTACTGAAACGAAAGCCGACCAGACTGTATTCCGCGTCGTAATACGCGCGCCCGTAGAAAAAGTCTGGGCCGAGTTAACCCGCACTGACGCGATCCTGCCGTTTTTTTTCAACTCTGTGTGCAAAACCACCGGTTTACAGGAAGGCGCATCAATCCGCATGCGCTCAAAAGACGGGCGGTATACATCGGTCGTCGGCGAAGTGCTGGAGTTCGAACCGCCCTACCGCTATGCGCACACGTTCAAATTCACGACCCTCGACGATCCGCCGTGCATCGTTCGCTACCGACTGAAAGAAGTCGACGGTGGTACGGAATTCACCTTGATCAATGAAAATGTACCGGCGGGCAGCAAGTCCGAGAAGTACATGACGCAGGGTGGCACGTTCATCACGGCCAATCTCAAAGCGCTGGTGGAAACAGGCAAACCCACACTGGGTGGGCGTATCGCGCTGTTCATGATGGGATTGTTCGCACCGTTCACCCCGAAACGATGCCGCAGCGAAAACTGGCCGCTGTAAGCACGCATACTTAGCAAGGCGTCACGATTACTGGTACCGCTACGCGGGCCGGCGTCGCGAACTGTGAGCCGATCCTTTGCGTAACCGGTCGACTGGCATTACGCTCAGTCATTCACAGACGCTGACTCGCACCGCGTCGCTTATCACGATGAGTAATACCGATGATGCAACGCCTGGCAAAGGCCGTGTTGAGAGTGTCTGGCTGGACCCTGGTCGGCGAGATTCCGGAAACAAAGAAAGCCGTCCTGATTGCCGCACCCCATACGTCCAACTGGGACGGCTTCTGGCTGATTGTTTGCAAGATTGCACTCGGCATCCGGTTGCGTTTTTTCGCGAAGCACACTTTATTCTGGTGGCCACTGGGCACAATCCTCAGCAAACTGGGCGCCATTCCCGTTGAGCGCGGCAAGCAAGGTGCAAACGTCGACCGACTCGTTGCGGTGTTTGCCGAGAACGACGAGTTACTGTTGGCACTCGCACCCGAAGGTACCCGCAAGTGGCGGCCGTACTGGCGCACCGGATTTCTGCGCATCGCTAGAGCGGCCGATGTGCCCATCATCATGACCTTCGTTGACTACGACAGAAAACGCGCCGGCATCGGGCCACAAATCGGGTCTACGGGGTCCACAGAAGAAATCATGACTGAGATTCGCGCGTTCTACGCTGACTGCAGCGCGGCTATACCGGCCAACAAAGGTCCGATTGTCTTTCGTGACCCGGACGTCTGAATGAATCGCACCGAGTCACCGGCGCTCACACACTACCAAACTGCATTCGCGTTCAGAAAGACATTGATGCCCGGCGCGTCGATACCGGAGCCGTGCACCCGGTAACGCTCGTCCAGAACGTTCTCGAAGCCGGCATCTACCGTCCAGGTACTGTCACTGCGCCAGGTGATCGCCACGCCGGCTGTGCTCCAGCCATCAGTACCCAGCGGATTAATCCGGGTATCGCCCACATCGCGAGGACTCAGTCGACGCTGAGCGTCGGCAAAAATAAGCGAACTCTTCAGCGTAAAGGCATCGTCGATTTCCCAATACACGGTGGCGCGACCGTTCAATGGCGGCATTCGATCACCCGATACGACACCGCCGTCACTTTCGCGTTGCTCGCCACGCGTGTGATTCAGCAGGAACTCTGCCGATACCGAACCGGCTGGATGCCAGTTCACTCCCGCTTCGAAACCGTACACTTCAGCGCGACCGATATTGCGGCTTTGCACAATCTCCCGGCCGTCACCGGTGACATCACCGGTCAGCATGGATTGGATGCGGTCCTTGTAATCGAGCTGGTAAACCACAAACTCGGCTGACCAGTTGTCTGTTTGCCGGCGCAGACCGATGTCGTATTGCAACACACGCTCTGACTCCAGTGCCGGGTTCGGAATATTGAAGCGATTGCCCGGCCTTTCCCCCAGCGTTCCGAGGTCGAAGACATTGGGCGCGCGAAAGCCGTAGCCCAGGTTCGCGGCGATCCGGGTACTGTCGTTCAGCGCGAACACCCAGCCGGTATCAGCACTGAAGTCGCTGATACCGATTGCCGCAGCCGGAGAAATTGTGGTCGCAGGAAGATCGATGTCCACGTGACTGAAGCGCAGCCCGCCCGACAGTGTGTGGCGCGTACCTGCCTCTTGAGCAATGTTTGCGAATACCGCAGCCTGCGCAACTTCTGCACCATCCGGAAAGCGGGACTGCAGGAGCGTCACTTCACCCGTATTGATGTTCCGCTCCTCGCGGGAACTGCGCACTTCGTCATGATAGATCTCGGCACCGTATACCCACGACGCGTTGCCGGTCTCGCGGGTAGCATTGACGGACAAGCCGAACAAGTCGCTGCTGTTTTCTTCAAAGCGCCGCTGGTCTGCGCCGAAGTCTCGCGTTCGCCGATCGTCATCGATACGTTGCCAGCCCAGGTCGATGGTCCAGTCAGACGACCACAAGCCGCTGTCCCGCGTATGCCGCAGGTGAACGAAATGCCGTGCATTCGGTTCGAAATAAAATTCGGCCGAAGACGGTTCGGTTTGCCCGAAACCGGTCACCATCTCATCAACCCGTGGTGTTTGCGGCTGCCGGGTGAACTGCGCGTCGAACACCCAGCTGCGATCCTCCACCGGGCGTAACTGCAGTGCGCCACGCAGACTGTAAGACTCGAAACCGCTGGGTGCTATGCGCTCCCCGCCACCAATGCGTCGATTGCCCGCCTCTTGCCACGCGACGCTGACCAGGCCGGCGGCCTGGCGCGTACCGCCGTCCACGGTAAGTCGCGCCGAGCGGCTTTGCTCGGCAGTATCGGCGGCGGCACTAAACTCGCGACGCCATTCCATGCCATCACTCTCGAACTGCGGCAAACGCGATATCACCTGAATCACACCGCCGACTGCATCACTGCCGTACAAGGACGTCGGCGAGCCACGCACGACCTCCATACGCTCGATAGAACCCGGCGCAACCAATGCCAGGTACTGGGTCGGAGCGTTGCGGAATATAGCGTTATTGAGTCGCAGGCCATCTACCAGGTGCAGAACTTCCGAGCCTTTCATACCGCGAATGATCGGCGCGCCCTGCCCTACGGTGGTTTGCTGCAGGAACACGCCAAGCTGCGATGCAAGCGCGTCAGTGGCGAGTTTCTGCATTGCTATGTCCCGCGTGGCAACGACGGTCACGGCCGCAGACACTTTACTGGTGGCCAGCGGCCGGCGTGTCGCGGTGACCTGAATCTCTTCAATCGCTTCCGCTTGCTGAGCCACCGATTCAGCCAATGGCATGGCACTCATCAGAACTGTCGCGACAATCAGCTCCTGCTGGTACCTCTTCTTCCCTGACGGCATTGGCATCCTCAATTCAAACTGTCTTGGTTGTGTTTGCAGCGAACAGCCACTGTCGGACCGCATCCATGCATTGCGATTGCCGTATTCTCCAAACCGCCACCGGGAATACAAGCCCGCTGCGTGCCCTGATGCTTTTGACTATCGCGAAAATCGAAGATCCCTGCCAGTAGCCGCCAGTTCGCAGTAGTATGGTGATGAACTCATGACAGGATGTGCCCATGAAAGCCTCGGACTTGCTGGTTAAATGCCTGGAAGAAGAAGGTATCGAATACGTGTTCGGCGTGCCCGGCGAAGAAAACGCCGACTTCATGATGTCACTCGAACAGTCAGAAAAAATCCACTTTATTCTTACCCGGCATGAACAGGGCGCGGCCTTCATGGCCGAAGTCTACGGTCGATTGACCGGCAATCCGGCGGGCGCACTCAGTACCCTCGGCCCGGGTGCGACGAACCTGATCACCGGAGTAGCCGATGCCAATATGGACCGGGCGCCATTGCTCGCGCTCACTGGTCAGGGCTCCACGAAACGATTGCACAAAGAATCGCATCAGATCATGGACGTCGTGAGCCTGTTCGAACCCGTAACAAAGTGGGCAACCAGTATTCTGCACCCGGATACTATTCCGGAAATCGTGCGTAAGGCAGTGCGGCTTGCACGTACCGAAAAGCCTGGCGCCGTGCACATCGAACTGCCGGAAGACATCGCCAAGGAACAGTCGAGTCAGCCACCGATGAAACCGCGACGTTTCCGCCGATCGGTACCGGATGACAAAATCATCAATCGCGCATTCGACATGCTC
Organism: Woeseia sp. D3-10; assembly: GCF_055809415.1. Taxonomy (NCBI): domain Bacteria; kingdom Pseudomonadati; phylum Pseudomonadota; class Gammaproteobacteria; order Woeseiales; family Woeseiaceae; genus Woeseia; species Woeseia sp. D3-10. The sequence goes on from NZ_JBVVTW010000007.1 coordinate 649,530, forward strand.
AAGAAGGCCAGGCGGCCCATTATTATTGCCGGCAACGGCTGCATACGGCGACGGGCCAGCAAACAATTGCGCTTGTTCTGCGAGCAAACCGGCATCGGCGTAATCAGCACGTTCATGGCCAAGGGCTGCGTCGACATGGACGCCGACTACTGCCTGTACACGATCGGTCTGGGTAGCAAAGACCGGGTTTCGCTTGCCGTCGATGACGCCGATCTGGTCATCACGCTTGGCTTCGACATGGTTGAGTACCACCCGCAGCTCTGGAACCCGAACGGTGACAAGCCGATCGTTCACGCCGATTTCCTCGCTGCCGAAATCGACGCGCACTACAACCCGCAGGTCGAAGTAATCGGTGATCTGGCGCACGCGCTGTGGATGCTGAACGAACGAGTGGCGAGCGAAAAAGGACTCAGCTTTGATCTTGCGGCACAGGCGCGCTGCCGTACGGCTATGGCCGCTGATTTTGCCGAGCACAAAGACGACGTCACGGAGGGTTCGATTCGCCCGCAAAAGGCGCTGTGGGACGCCCGCAATGCAATGGGCCCGCACGACATACTGTTATCCGACGTTGGCGCGCACAAAATGTGGATAGCACGGCATTACCAGTGTCACGAACCCAACACCTGCTTGATACCGAACGGCTTTTGTTCGATGGGCTTTGCGTTGCCTGGCGCCATCGCCGCACACATTGTTCAACCGGAACGGAAAGTGCTCGCCATCTGCGGCGACGCCGGGTTCCTGATGAACGTGCAGGAAATGGAAACGGCGAAGCGCCTCAACAGCAATATTGTCGTGATGGTTTGGGCCGACGGTGGTTACGGGCTTATTTCCTGGAAGCAGGAAACGGAATTCGGCAAGCACACGGACCTGTCATTCGGCAATCCCGACTGGCTGACGCTCGCCTCCTCATTCGGCTGGCACGGTCACTATGTCAGCAACAGTGCCGACCTTGCAGGGACGCTGCGTACTGCGCTGGATGAACAAGGGCCCAGTCTGCTGGTGATTCCCATCGACTACCGGGAAAACCCGATCCTGACCCGCAAGCTCGGCGAGATAACCTCAACAATCTAAGTGCCGGAATACAAAAGTGGCGCTGCGCTCGCCGCTCACGCAGCGGTCACAGCGCCACGGTATCCAGTCGTCGAGAAACGTCGCTACGGCCGCGTTGACTCGACACGCCTGACCGGCAGCGGCACGTTGCACAGTTCGATCTTTCCCGCCGGATCAACAAACCATTCTTCATTGCGATGCCGACGGGATTCCACCAGCGCTGCAAACGTGTCGGTATCCGTGCGCAACGCCTGCCACGCCGCATCGTAGTCGCTACCGAAACGCATACTGCGTATCGGTACGTTTTCCGTTTCTTTTTCGTAGAAGCCCAGCGGTCCTGTGCCGCGCGGCAACGACGACAGATGCTCGATGCCAAAAATTACCCGGCCCATAAGCGTGACGTTACGATCAAGGTGGCGCGGTGCATGGCCCGTTACTACATAGAGTTCGGCGGCATTGCCGCTGTCAGCCTCGTTAGCCCGGCCTGCGCCCAACATGCCATAGCAGTGTGCCAACCAGGCGCGCCCGCCAGCGCTGTCGCGGCCAACCGGAAAGCCATCAACGAAGCCTACTTCCGCTGCGTACGCATCGTTGCTCTCCAGCGGCGTAAATGCGAGCCCCTCTGCATCCCGGTAGAACTCCGGCTTGAGTGATTCAGCTGCCTCGCCTAACGGTCCGGCAGCGCTCCACTGCACGACGTAGTTATCCTGGGAGCGAACAATCGCTGCGTCCCGAAAATGTCCTGCCGCAATCAACTTGCGCAAATTGTCGATGTGCCGCGGCGCAAACTGAGGCGCAAGCTCCAGAACGACGGTGCCGTGATTCAGCTCAACGTAGAGCGTATTGCCCGGCTCTATATCGCGCCAATCACTGACAGCGCTAGCTTCCAGTACCTCGCCCATGCCCAGCCATGCCACTTCGTCGCTGTACGCCGACGTTGCCAGCACGCATAGCGCGAACCAGACAGCGGTGTTACGTGTAACCAATTGCAGCATATTCATACCTACCCTCAGCAATGCAGAACCCGGTATAGCAGATCGCCAGTCCGCCAACCAGACAGCGGCCGTCAATTTGTTTCGCTCACGCTCCACCCATAGAATGCCTGATTGAAGTACGACACCAAGCACTGGAGCATTGCATGAAACGATTCCTGATAGCGGCTGCCGGTCTGGCCTTGACCATCGTCAACGCGCAGGCCGATACCCTGATACACGCCGGGCGCCTTATCGATGGCGATTCCGATCGCGCTATGACTGAAATGACCGTGCGCATCAACGGCGGTTCCATTACCGGTATCGATCGCGGGTATACGCCTGCCGGCAGCAGTGACACGGTTATAGACCTCAAGAACTACACTGTGATGCCGGGCCTCATGGACATGCACGTGCATCTGACCGGTGAATACAGTGCGGACAGCCGCTTGCGTGGTTTCGTCACCAATGAAGCCGACTACGCTTACATGGCCACGACCTACGCGAAACGAACTCTGGAAGCTGGTTTCACCACCGTCCGCAATGTCGGCGATGCCTTCAATGTGACGATCGCCCTGAAAAAAGCGATCCAGCGCGGTGATGTTGTTGGGCCGACTATTTTCACAGCGGCCAAGGGCCTTGCTTCCACCGGTGGTCACGGTGACCCAACCAATGGCTGGGCCAGCCACATTATGGGTGACCCGGGCCCTTACCAGGGCGTTGTGAACAGTCCTGCCGACGCCCGCAAAGCCGTTCGCCAGCGGTACAAAGACGGCGCTGACTGGATCAAGATCACCGCGACCGGCGGCGTACTGAGTGTCGCCAAGAGTGGTCAGAATCCACAGTTCACCGACGAAGAGCTGAAAGAGATTGTCGACACGGCGCGCGACTACGGCATGCGGGTAGCCGCACACGCACACGGCACTGAAGGCATGCGGCGCGCGGTCGTTGCCGGTGTTGCGTCTATCGAACACGGCACGTACATGGACGACGAAGTACGGCGTCTCATGAAAAAGAACGGCACCTACTTTGTACCGACCATCATGGCTGGCGCGTGGGTCGCCGAGAAATCCAGGATCGACGGTTTCTTCCCGGAGCTGGTTCGCCCCAAGGCCGCCGCCATTGGTCCGCTCATGCTGGATACCTTCGCGAAGGCCTACAAAGCAGGCGTACCCATTGTCTTCGGCACGGACACCGGCGTTTCACCGCACGGCGACAATGCCCAGGAGTTCGGCTTGATGGTTAAAGGCGGTATGCCGGCAATGGAAGCCATTCAGTCCGCCACCAGCGTTGCTGCGGATTTTCTCGGCATAGGCGAGACTCATGGCCGCTTGTTGGATGGCAAGGTGGCTGACATCGTTGCTGTTCCGGGCAACCCGCTCGATGACATCAGCAACATGGAACGCGTCAACTTCGTAATGAAGAGCGGCGTGGTTTACAAACAGCCCTGAAATCGGGATAGCCGTGCGCGGTTGGCGGACACGTGTTCGCCAGCCGCCAATGGCTAGCTGATCATCGCTCGCGCGAGTTTCTTTTTCGCGGCAACCAGATCCGCTTTCGGCGCGGACTTGTCTTTCTCGATGACGCGCAACTCTTGCAATGCCGTTTCAACGTCCGTGCCGATCAGCCACTCAACCACGGTCGCAACCTCCTCGGCATTGTCGCTGGTCAAGCCTTTGGGCTTCCCGTCCAGCAGACCAATTCGGTGTTTGCAGAAATTGCCATGTTCGCCCGCCGGGCAATTGCAAATAGCGGTCAGGCTGTTGCCGTCTTTGATAAAAACCAGTTCATAGGGCTGAGGCGCCGACCCTTTTACCAGAAATTTCAATTCCTTCACTTCAGCTCCTCTCGCACACGTCGGAATTCAAACGAACGCCAGTGTCGCAAACGGCGCCGCAAGATGACAGCCGCGAAACACCCTGCTCTACGCGACTTACCCGTCGTCAGAGCTTCGCCATTCGGGTTGACCCGCCTTTGCAAGCGAATAGACCTTGCGGTCGGCGCTGGATAGTATGCAGGCAATGCGGATGACAAGAGCACTGCCACAATTCATCACCGCCTCGCCACCGTCATTACCCATTGCACGGTTACTGTCGCGACTGACACAGCCTGACGAGAGCCCTATGAACCTGACTGCCCTGCGCTATGCCCAATGTACTTTTTTAGTGTCGTTGTTGCTGTTGTTCACGCTGTCCGCGTGTGGCAATGACCAGAATTATCAAAGCAAGAGTTTCGACGATCTGTTGCTGACGCTGGAACAGGAGCTGGGCGGAACCATCGGCGTTTTCGCCATGGATACCACCACCGGTAGTGAGCTGTCCTACCGCGCGGACGAACGCTTTGCGATGGCATCCACGTTCAAGCCTTTGCTGGTCGCCGCCGTGCTGGCACAAGTCGATGCCGGCACACTCAATCTGGAAGAACGCTACGGGATTGAGGGCGTGGAAATGCTGTCTTATGCGCCGGTAGTCGGCAAGCTGGGGGCAGACGAAACCATCTCCTTGAGTGAACTGTGTGCTGCCATCATCACGCTTAGCGACAACACGGCTACCAACATGCTGCTGGAACTGATTGGCGGGCCGGAAGCGCTGACCCGGTTCCTGCGGCAGTCCGGCGATGATGTGACCCGGCTGGATCGCAACGAGGGTGCGTTGAACAGCAATATCAAAGGGGACGAGCGCGATACCAGCACGCCACGCGCCATGACCCATAGCCTGTATCGCTTACTTAATTCGGACACCCTTAGCAGCGCGTCGAAACGGCGGATCACCGAATGGCTGATCGCCAGTGAGACGGGCTACTCGCGGTTGCGCGCTGGTCTTCCACCGGGATGGACCGTTGGCGACAAAACCGGCATGGGAGCGAACGGCGCTGCAAATAATGTTGCTATTGCATGGCCGCCCGGCCGCAAACCGGTTGTCATGACCGTGTTTATGTCCTGGTCGGAAGCTGATGTCGACACGCTGAATGCCGCGCACGCCAGAATCGCTGCACGCATCGCTGAATCGTTCGAGTAAAGCCGCTGTAGGTCAGACGAGGTATCGTCGAGCGAGTTGCACCAAGACTGTCACTTGGGGCGGAACAACAACAGCGCAATAACAGCGATTATCGCGATCACCAGCGATACCGGTAAAAACCAGCTCACAGCCGTATCGAAGACAACGTCCCAGTGACTGCCGGCGGCGTCATGAAACAGCTCAGCTGGGTTCAGGTACCAGTCATAGGCCGTTGCGACAGCCGCGACCAGCGCCCCTGCGCCTGCACCTGTGAACACGCCACGAATGAGGTAGCGAATGACTGTTGCCGCACCTGGCTTACTGACGTTGATGGCCATAGAAGTGCATTTTAGTTTCGCGTGTTTAGCGCAACAAGACGTCGTTGCTGCAAGGGTCGCCGCCACGTTTGCGACAACGGTGGCAATAGCCGACCGCTGTTAAACAGGTGCGGCCCGGGAGAATGACTCATCCAAGAATTACTTATCGACAAGAACTGCGCTCAAACCGGGTAAGTAAGCATACTCATTTCTTACCTCAGGTACGCCGGGCTCTATGCGGATACACTGGCTGAAATCCGGACTATCAAGCACGACGGTGTGGTACTCGCCGTTCTCGCCAGCGAGGTCCATGCCGTTCTTTAACCGAACTTCACGCAATTCCTCAATCGCCTGACCATCGAGCAGCCGTCCGGCCCAGACCGGCGCCAACGAGCGGATATTAACGCACGAGACCATAATTCTGAAACCACCGCCCAGCAATTCCTGCAGCAGAAATTCACGCTCGACTCCCCACAACGGCATGAACGCCTTCATGCCAGTCGCGCAACACCGTTCACGGATCCAGTTCGGTTGGCTGTCTACTGGGGCGATGTCCCCGGTGACTACGGTGCTCACGTCGTACTGATCACGCAATGTTTCCAAACTGCGTTCGTAACCACGCTCGTACGGTGCGGACACCGGCAGGACGACGTGCGGCAGGTTCAATGCGGACGCCTGCAGTTGCATCACGCTAAGCGGGTGAGCCAGAAAGTTGGCAGCAGCAGGCGCAAAGGTTGCGAGACATACAACCTGCGCACCCGATGCTATCGTTCGGGACAATGCCAGTGCCGAGTCTTTGCCACCCGTCCACAGTATCGCGACGCGTTGCTGTGCAGCGTCGCCGGAATGCTTATTCAAAATCATTGGCCCTGATCAAGCAGGTGAACAGGCGTCGATTTCTACGGGAATTAAGTCGGACAGAACAATTGATGGGCGGCACACAAAAGCCCCGACAGCGAATCGCTCACCAGTAAACAACACAGACTTCGATGTCAGCGTGCATGCATTCATTGCGTATCGACGGGCAAGCCCGCGTCGCATTTCTTGCAGTTGAGTTGGAAACCGAGCATGGACGTACGGCCATCATCGGACAGAACCCAGGGCCTGCTCACCAACGGAGGATTATGCCGAACATGCTGGTAATGACCACAGGCAAGCTGCGCCACCCAGTGATCCTCATCATCCTTGTGATAACCGGTGATTGGCTGCTGCACAAAAGTTACCGCCTTGGCGCGCCCGCCGCGATCAAGGCTTGTAGTGCGCGTCTGGCCAGAGCTCATTGATCTCATCGGCCTGCTGTTGCGCACTGAACCGTTCCCAGACGATGCCATTCACGTCCGATTTCTGGGTGAATGCTGTCGCTTGCGCGTCTTCCCAGCCAAGATGCCGCAACGATCCCGGGCTGCACCTGTCGTCCTGCCGTACTGAGAAATTCATGACTTCGGTACGCCAGAGTGCGTACTCGCCGGGCACCGAAGAACAGGGTGCTACGCCAAAGCGTGCTGTGTAGTCAGCAATCGATTCTTCGATGCTGTTGCTTGATATCGCGATGTGAACTTTCTTCAATGTACCCTCATTTGACAACACTGGTTAGCCGGCCTGCCGCAGGACGCGATGTTGCGCACTTGTTTCAGTCCACGTGTTTCATTTCGTAGATCGTGATCTTCAGTTCCGTGTCCTTCGTGGCTTTCAGGAATGCGGCGATGTGGGGAGCCTTTACATGATGCTCCCACAATGCCCGGGTTTCCCAGGTCTCATAGAGCAGAAAGTGCCCCGCATCCTTCAGGTCTTCATGCAGATCGTACTGAATACAGCCGTTTTCCTTACGCGAAACAGGCAGCAGCTTGCCGAGTTCTGTCCGCACCAGATCCACTGTCTCAGGCTGTGCCCGAAAATTAGCGACTATAGTTAGCAATGCCATACAAAGCCTCCCTTATCTGGTCAACTGATTAAAGCACGCCGGGCAGCATTGATAATACTTGCCTTGTACGAATTATTCGAATCCGTCGAGTACCGTTTTGCCAATTGCCGTGCCACTCTCCTGCAACTCGTGTGCGCGTCGCAAGTTCTCGACGTTCAAAACGCCAGCACGCGTTGTTACCGTGGACTTAACTGAACCGTTATCCAGAAAATCGGCGAGCCTGTTCAATAACTTGTGTTGCGCGTCAATGTCTTCTGTCTGAAACATGGAGCGGGTGAACATGAATTCCCAGCTAATGCTCAGTGCTTTCATCTTCAGCGGCAGTATGTCTAAAGACTGTGGATCATCAATCAATGCGATATGCCCGCGCGGTTTGATCAACTCAACAATCGCGCCGAAGTGCTGATCCGTGTTGGTGAGTGCCGCGACATAGCGCGGTGTTATCCCCAGCGCCCTGATCTCTTCATCGAGCGGCTCGCGATGGTTCACTACGTGATGCGCACCCATCTTTTCGACCCATGCGCGAGTATCCGGCCTTGATGCCGTTGCAATGACGGTCAGCCCGGTAAGTTGCCGGGCGAGCTGAATCAGTATCGAACCCACCCCGCCTGCTCCACCAATAACCAGCAGCGCGTCGCCCTCACCTTCACCTTCTTTGAGACCGAAACTGTCGAACAGCATTTCCCACGCCGTAATCGTGGTCAACGGCAGGCCCGCCGCTTCGGCGAAGTCCAGTGATGCCGGCTTCCGGCCGACGATGCGTTCATCAACAACGTGCAGGGCGGCGTTCGTTCCCGGTCGGGTGATGTCACCCGCGTAGAAAACTTCGTCACCTACTTTGAATCGCGACGTTGCGGAACCGACTTCCTTAACAACTCCAGCGGCATCAAAACCGAGAACCCGGTGACCTGCTTCCGGCTGGGCGTTAGCGCGCACTTTGACGTCAACCGGATTGACCGAAATCCCACGCACATCTACCAGCAAATCGTTCGGGCCAGGCGATGGAACCTCCATTTCGAATTCGACCAGAGCATTTTCTTCGGTGATCGGACCGGCATCCTTGTATCCAATAGCTTTCATTGCACTTGTTCCTCGTAATGGGCATTTGCGGTACAGCCACGCGAACCGTGATTGACCGCCTGCAAGTCACTCAGTCTAATCGTTAATCAGGAATCGATAATCCAGCTTGTTCCTAATTGATCTTTCGTCTATTTTTGATAAATGGATACCCTTTCCCTGCGCCTTTTCCTGCGAATTGCGGAGCGTGGAGCCGTCTCGGCCGCAGCGCGCGACCTGTCGCTGTCGCCGGCCAGCGCCAGCGCGCGCCTGGTCAAGCTCGAAGACCTGGTGGGCTTTCGCCTGTTCAACCGGACCACGCGGGCCGTCTCACTGACCACTGATGGCGCGGCATTCCGGCCCTACGCCCAACACGCGCTGGAAACGCTGGAAAGCGGGCTCAGCTCGGTCAGCGGCCAGGAAGCCGAGGCCAAGGGCTTGCTGCGCATGACGTTGCCCGGCTCGTTTGGCCGCATGCACATCATTCCGCGACTGGCGGAATTTCACGCGCGCCACCCGCTCGTGCAGCTGGACTTGCGGCTGTCCGATGAAGTGCTCGACGTTGTGGAAGGGGCCTACGATCTGATCATCCGCAACGCGCCACTCAGTGACAGCAGCATCATTGCCAGAAAGCTGGCCGCTGATAAACGAATACTCTGCGCCTCACCCGCCTATCTCACCAAACACGGTTCGCCAGCTACGCCCGATGACCTCGCCGACCACCAATGCGTTATTCTGGCCGACAGCAACAAGTGGCGATTCGCGAACGGGCAAGTTATCAATGTCCCACGTTCGTTTGTCATCAACGATGGCGAAGCCATGCGGCTTATGCTTGAAGCCGGCATGGGTATCAGCGTCAAATCCTTGTGGAATGCCAGCAAGAGCCTGCAAGCCGGGCAATTGGTGGAAGTGCTGCCCGACTTCCCGTTAGTCACCGATTCTTCGATATGGGCGCTGTACCCCAGCAACCGGATCGTCGCGCCGAAAGTCAGGGCGATGATCGATTTTCTGCTTGACCAGTTCCAGCCGGTGCCACCCTGGGAACAATAGGGACTACTGCACGTTCACTGCCGCGGTCTGCCAATATCCGGGCTCTAACGATTCTTCTGCAGCTTTGCCGCGGCAGACCGAAGCAACGCCATCGAATAGAGCTTGTGGAAGCCCAGCAACGCTTTGTACACCAAGCCCAAGCTGCGCTCTCCCGTTTGTTTGTCCACAACAGGGACAACGGCAGAGCCGAAATACAAACGGGTTTGGCGGCTGTCACCTGTCGTTGAGTGCTCCGTTCGCAACCATGATTTTGTACGGCCCTGATAGTCCGACAACAACAGCTGATTCTCTGTCCGATCCTCTACCGACCATGCGGCGAATTCATCCGCCTCACCGGCAGCCAGGGCAGCCAGCTGCTGGTCGGTTGACGGCCTTGATACGACCCACTTCAGAATGAAGCGTTCCAGCCGGAACAGGGCCGTCGAATAAAACGCCAGCACGAACTGCTCTTGAGAGACTTGCGCCGGGATATCCACAAAGTAGCAATCGGTATGAAAGCCGGGCTTCTGGTAGCGCCGGAGCAAAGCATCGCTTGGTAGCGGGCACGCATTCACACTGGACACGACTGGCTCGCTCTCTGTGTTGTCTGTTGACCGAAATCGGCGGCGGTTGCTGTCAATTTGTATAGCCGCAGCCAAGCTGTGATCAACTTACCGCTGCCGTGTGGATTGTACCGATGCCGGCCAGTGTACGGGCAGCATCCGATTTCCATTTACCCTGGAGCCGGCAAGCGTCTGCCAATGCCGCAGTGGTGAATACGCAAACGAGCACAATCCCCAATAACGACTTCACGCCGCACCTCGTCCAACATTGTTCGATGAAATAGCGGCAGGTCATATCAATTCACCGTACGCCAGGGCACGTTCTCTGCAGCGGGTTCAATGCCAATGGTATTCAGGAAAAAGTACAGGCTGCTGATCTCTTCTTCCGTCAGATCCGGAAAACGGTCTCGGGCAATCATCGACATCAAATTGAGATTGTCGCGACCACCGATAGCCGTGCCGGTCGTCAGCAGCGTTCGGAAGTCCGCTTCCGAATAGGCCGCCAGTATGGCGAGATCAGGCGCCCGGCCATCGGGGTTCATCGCTCCGCGGAGATCGAGCCCGTGGCATTCATTGCACATCGTCATTGCGAGGTACTCGCCTTGCCGCATCGCCGGCAACTGATGATTCTGAAACTGAAGGTCCGGCACCAGGTTTACCCACTCGGCCATGTGCATGGTCGAACCGCTGGCAATCTCCCAGCGGGCGCTCCAGCCAAGCTTTGGTTTTGGATAGGACGACGGCTGCACTTCGGCGCTTTGCAAAAACGCGATGAGCGCAACGAGGTCGGTATCCGACAGATTGGCCCAGTTGTAAGACGGCATGGACCACAGCGCTCGGCCATCAACGCCGATGCCGTGACGGATCGCCGCTTCCAGTGTGGCCGGCGAATGTTGTCGCGCGTAGGCAGCCAGGTTAGGAGCAACAGCGCGTTCAACCCACGGCCATTGATCGGTAAATACCTCCCCTTCCAGGGACTGGCCATGACAGCCGAAACAACCGCGGATGCGGGCAACGTGCCTGCCGTGTTCTATCGAAGCCGCATCCGTTGGAATTGTGGCAACGAACGGATCAGGCAACTCGACATTCCGAAGCCGATACTCACTCGCCAGAAACACCCCTGCAGCCATCAAACAGGGTATTGAGAAAACTGCAATCGCTATCCAACCGTTTCGGTTCAAGCTGAGTCCTCCCCACACTAAATGCGTTCGACTGACTTAAAGGCTATCGCTCAGAATTTTATTTTTCCAGTCAGCATCTGAAAGAACATTACCCAATCACCCTGAAGGCTGTAGAAGGGGTAGGTAAACGTTGCCGGCCTGTTCTTCTCGAACCCGAAGTGGCCTACCCAGGCAAAGCCGTAGCCAACCACCGGTATCGCAAGCAACCAGAGATAATTCCCGGTGAGCAGGGACGAGAACAGAATGATCAGGACCGACAGCGAGCCGACGAAGTGCATTCGCCGGCAGGTTCTATCGGCGTGCTGGCTCAAATAGAACGGATAGAATTCCGCAAAGGATTGGTATCTGGCATCCGAAGAAAAGTCGCGCTCTGTCATTTGCATGCTCCCAAGCCATGTGACTTTTTGTTGCGATTCTACAATTCGGTACGCGTCAGAGTACCTGACTTTTGCGCAGCAGCAGCGGTCCGGCAGTACCTTGCACAATGTTTTCTAGGTTCTACTACCTTCAATACAGCCCCGCATCAGTAGCTCAAGCTTCTCGCGTCCAAGGCTATTCATTCGTTCGATATTACGGGCGGGAATCTCATCGACATCCCGATAAGCATCGATGCTCTTTTCCAGACTGGCTTCCCTGAGTATATGCAGTAACGGATAAGGTGAGCGGTTTGTGTAGTTTTCCGCATCATCTGCCGCGGTATCCGCAAACTGGTAGTCCGGGTGAAAGCTCGCAATCTGATAAACGCCTTCCAGTTCCATTTCCACCAGTAAGCGGTCTGCAGTATCGAGAAACTGGTTGTAATCGAGAAAGTTCTGAAGCACCTCGGAATGAATAAGCAGCGTGGTTTCTACTGTGTCGTCACCGTTAAGCACCAACAGTTCTGCCTCCAGTGCTTCGAGCAACTGCACCTCGGTCGTTGCTTCGCTGACAACGAAACGAACCCGATCCTGGGTTAATTCCCGGCCAGCGAACGGGCACAGATTCAGTCCAACGACCAACTCCTCTACCCAGCGTCGAACAACATCTGCTTTCGTATTTACTTCCATTGGTTCCTTTAAGCCCTGACTGCCGGCACTTTGCCGATTCTTCCTATTCGTCCCAGTTCAGGGTAGGCGCCACTGGCGCCACTACGACGATTTTCTCATTTGAGCATGCCTGCATCCTGATTAGTACGTTCGATCAGAAAACACGACGAAATTCTTGTGTGCGGATAACGGACTGGCATTGCGCTAACGATCAGTGGCCTTTGGACCAAGTGATAGCTCAACTCACCTGTTACGGCGGAAGCTACGACTCCATCTTCTTCGCGACGAACGGGTAGATCACACCGCAGATGACTCCGCACATAATCGCCACAGCCATGTCATTCTCACTGGTCCAGTCGCTAAAGAGACTTCTTGCGGCTAAGCCTAGCGTGATCATGAGGACGATAACGATCATCGTAGTGACGGCAAGGGCTTTCATGTTGATCATAGGCTGACCTCGTTCTGTGCGGACATGTCATTCTAACAGTCAGATGTCGCCAAATATCAGCAGAAACTGATCTGCCAGAAATACACGTTCAGGCGTTTGTTACTTCGTCCCGCGGCATAGACTGCCATTCCCTGAAGAGATTATCCGGGCTTAGCAGCGGTGCTTGCTCGATCAACTCATCAACATGCTTAACAAAGGCCAGCGAAAACGCATCCCGGCTTTGCTGCCACCAAACCCGAAAGCCGGGGAATGACAGCAACTGTTGCGACATTGAACGTTCGTAACCGCGGTAGGTTTCACGATCCAGCGCACCCTGACGGTATTGGTAGTACTGATTCTCAAACGCCACAAACAAACACCGGCAGATGAGAAAAAACTGGGTGTACTGCATAGGCTTGATGTCCGACTTGCCGGACATCCCGACGGCATACGCCTTCACGAGTTCCGGCTCGGACAAACTGACCAGCACTGAACTCCAAAGCGCGGTGTTGGCCTGCAGTGTGGAGTTGCGTATTGATTTTGTATTCTGCCGAACCTGAACGGCCAGATAGATCAGCGAGACTACAACCGCAATGCCTCCGACGATTTCTGCAATGTCGGCGAGATCTGACAATGTCATAGGTCTGTTTCCATCCCTGTTGGCCGAAAACTTACTGTTCGGCTTGATGAACCTTTGCACGATCAAGGAGCGTCTGGCACCGCGCAATACTCTCGGCTGACCAGTGCTCTGACCGCCGGTAATATTCCGGGACCGACGGTGCGTCGTCGGGAAGCACAACCCACGGTTGCTTGGAGGCCGTGAAAATATGAATATCCGGCGGCAGTAAGTACGGGTTATCCAGTGTACCCACCCGGACAAACTTAACGAGCGGCCCTGCGCCACTATAGATGCTCCAGACAGCAACTTTACACTCGGGGCATCGGGCTATCTGCTGGCCACGGCCACTGTTCGTTGGCGTATCGATGAGTTCCGGCGCTTTCCCCCGCTCAATCACCCGATCCGCCTCGATCATCGCGTTTAATACGAAGGCCGTGCCGGTCTCGCGTTGGCACCAGCGGCAATGACAGCAATGAACAATTAGCGGCGAAGTCTCTACCTGGTAACGCACCGCTCCGCAGGCGCAGCCGCCTTCTGCCGGGAAATCATTGGCGTCGTTCATTGAAATCCTTTCATCTACTAAGGGTTACAGGCACTCACCGGTCAGGCCGAAGGCGCAGGTTCCGACGCGCAGAGCTACCATAGTGAATGCTGCGTTTAGCGGTTTTTCTCCTAATGTAAACGATGTCTACATTCCGCAGTACACTGCTGTCGTTCGCAGTGTACTGCGCTAGACGTCATACCCCATCTCTTTCAGCTTGGTTACAACACCGCCACTTCCGCCAAGCAGACTTGAGATTCGGATCTTTGTGCCGTTTCTGAAGGTAAGGACGTACCAGCTCATCTGCGAACTGAATGTTGCGGATACCAGGTCTTCCCATTTCTCGCGCTTTCGACCTGTCCACGGTGTATGAATATCAATTCCTTCCTCGTTGTACGTACCGCGCACCTTGAAATATTCCGCGAATGAGGCGCCGGCACCTAAGCCGAACCCAAGAAGCAGTACAATCGCTGCCAGCATTTCTCCGCGATCTTCCTGCACCTGCCCACTAAAAAACAGCAACCAAAAAGCGAGGGCGGCAACGGCCAGACAACACACGCCAAGAAGGGCAATGAACCAGCCATACCTGAGCTGCCCTGTAGCAGGCGCAGCTCTAACTCGAGAACTCAGGTATGAAACCAGGGCAACAGCGATCGCCCCACCGATTAAGCCGGATATAACGCTTGAGTCCATCTTCAGCCTCCGAGGGTAAGCTGATCAAGGGAGAACTACTGTTTTGTACCGAGTCTTAATAACTGATTGTCTACTTCCTGAGCGGCAGATCAGTTACTTTCCAAGAGCTTCTTCTTTTCCTCAGCAAACTCTTGCTCAGTTATGATGCCTCGCTCCTTGAGATCGTTGAGTTTTTCGAGGCGCGAATAAACATCGTCGGATTCTTCAGCGTTTCCAGCGCCTTCAACGGCTCCAGATCGGGGTGGAACTGGAATCATGACATTGCCTTGATAAGTTCGGTGCTTATCAGTGATTGCATCCGTAATACCGAGATCCCAGAATATGACGCTTGCCGCCACCTTCTCGCCTTCAACTTCACTCCGGATCGATCCTGTTGCTTCTCGCCCATCCTCGGTAGAGCAATCGTAAATCAACGCGTCGTCTGACCTTCGAATCATAACGCTCGTTGTTGGTATATCCGATTGCCAGGAACCACGCTTGTTTTTGAACTCGCATTGCCCGGCAGATCCATCTGAAAAATTCACCGCAAGAGGAATCATTGGATCATTGACGATTGTCGCGCAGCCAGCTAGCGAGAACAGGGCGGCGGCGATGGCGGTATTAAGGGACGTTCTTAACCTAGTCATTGTTATGTCTCCTTATTGTTATGGATCGAACTTGACCTTTTGTGGCGTATTTAGACCTTCCCTACATTCGGTGGGCTCAGCTCAATAGAGTATCTCCCCATAGATTCTGGCTGGTTATACCGTATTGGCAGCCAAGAGAAAGCAGCTGCGGCTGTACAGCTAATCTTAAGCGTACTTAGCTCAGACTCGTTCAAACGGCTGCCGCAAGGCAATTTGAAATAACTGACGGGTGGAGCGCATTGTTAGGCGTCACCTGGGACATCACTATGGGCGTCCTCCAACTCACAAAATAGTGTTAACCCCTTTCCCATTGATATAAGCCAATGACCAAGCGCAGTGAGGCATGCCACGAATAGGCCAAGAAAGGTTGAAATAAATAAGCCAAGTAATGGCCCACCAATCAAAGCGCCCCAACCGCCAATAGGTTCGTTATTCCAAGAAAGTATCTCTACACCAAAGGCCGCTAGTACACCCAGGAAAAAGAAGACCGGAATAGAGCCCGCCCACGAACCGAAAAAGATGAGCTTGAAGATACTGCCGGTGGTAAGTCTGCGTACTCGAATCTCTCGCATAAAGGCTCCTCTGACGCCTAACGTCTAAGCTCACCTGCACTTGACGCAGGTCGCCTGGAGCGGCAGCGCAAGGCGGACTGAGTCAAGTGACGGGTGCAGGGCATTGTTATGTGTCATGTCCTTCGATCAGTACTTATACTCATTCGGATTAAGCTCGTCTAAGATTTCAGTTATCTGTGGATTTCTTGAATCCGTATTCATACGAATGAGAAAACACTTGTTGCGGCTTAGTCCCTGATTGAAATGGACGAAATCTACGTCTTTGTAGTATTTATCCTTTGAATCAATAACTTCGTACCGATACTCGTAGCTTTTGGCGTGTTTCTTATACTCTCTTGAAATGACCCTTATCTTTAATTCCTGACCTACTACCGGGATGCAGCCTCGTTTCGTTTTTCGATCCGACCACTTCCTCGTCGTTTCACTTACTGAAAGTGGCCGATTGAAAGGCATTGATGCTGATTCCTTCGCTAAATTATCGGCAGCGCGATTATGGATGTTCGATTTGTGAGCTTTAACCCACTTTACATCGACCTTTATTGGGCATACGTTTACTTCTCTCCTAAGCCTCTTCCAAAGCTCGATATTATCGACTGGGATACCATTGGCTCCTCGCCATGCCCTATTCGGCCAGATATTCATTGCCGACACAAAATTAGAAGTCACATATCTTGCATCCGAAAATAAAAGCACTCTCGAGAATCTTAGTAAATCGGGGAAGAGTCGCTTCGCCTCTTTCAATGCCACAGTACAAGCCTCTATTTCCATCTCGTCGATTGTCGCCTTTTCCCACCCTATTGGCGCGTAGTCGGAAACTTCTTCATCGCCATGTTCATTGACCCATACGTATCGAACACCGACGCCTGCGGCGCGTTTCTTATTCGGATAGGAGGAGCCGTCGGTGTAAATATTCAAAGCGTCCTCGTCGGGAATTCCTAGACCGCTTGCCACTTAAGGTATCCGTCTCCGCAAATGCGTCTATGACACATAACTAGGATTCGTATGTCTAAAAACAATTTGTAGAATTGCGATTAGGCAAATCGACCCAAAGCTCAACTTCCGAGCACGTGGGATACAGAACAATCAACTTTCGGTTAGTACGGGAACTGGCTTGTTACTATCCATCGCAGCTTTCACCGCTGTTGTTATTTTTTGACCTTCTACAGTGGAATATACACCGAAACGCGTATTCTGGGAGTCATGCTCGTAATTCTTTTCTGTCCCGAGTAGGACGTACTATCCGTCTGAGCCTCTCCCCCGCTCTCTCGACCGCGCCATTGCTCAGGAACTTGGTCCCATAGGCGTTATTCCGCAGATAGTCGGTCTGATCTGCTCGTCGATGGTGACCTGACTTATTGTTAAAGCAACGACTCGGCCTGGTTCCAATAAGTCGGTACGACTAGCGAAAGTCTGTAAGGGCGCGATGCGATTAGCCTTGCGCTACTTTCTAGTGATTGACCCCGAGCGCGTGGTACCCGGTACATAAAACCTCTGCGTCCAAAAACGACTGCTACTTCCTCTTACCCTTCTTCCTTCGCCCCGCTTTCGATGCCGCCACATCCAACAAACGCCGAAACTTCGGGCATTCCATGTGGCTGGGTGCAGGACAGGCCGCTGCATGTTGCAGGCCGTCACGCATGGCACGTAACCGGCGTATGGTTGTATCCAGTTCATTGGCTTTGTCGGACAGCAACTGTTTGTCTATCTGCAGTTTGCCATTCGGTGCGAACATCTCGCGGATCTCATCCAGCGAGAAACCAGCCGATTGCCCCAGTGCAATTAGCGCCAGTTGATCCAGGATGCCTGGCGAAAACACACGCCGCAGACCTTGTCGGCCGACGGACCTGATCAAGCCTTTCTCTTCGTAATACCGCAGCGCGGAGGCCGGTACGCCCGATTGCCGGGCCACTTCAGAAATATCCATTTCCCCTCTTGACCTCAAGTTGACTTGAAGTAGTACGCTATCACCATTCTGGTTTTGGAGGCTATAACTCGTGGACGAAATGACGAACTACCTTGTCGCCGCACTGGTCGTCGGGGTCGGTGCAACCGCTGTCACGGATCTCTGGAGCGTGGCACGTAAATCTCTATCGGGAATCGCTCCGCCCAACTTCGGGCTCGTCGGCCGCTGGATGTCGTACATACCGCGAGGGCAATTCCGGCACGATTCCATCGCAGCTTCGCCGCCTGTACAGGCGGAACGTTTGATCGGCTGGTTGGCGCACTACCTGATCGGTATCGCGTTCGCCGGAGTGCTCATTGTGTTCTGGGGTCTCGAGTGGATTGCACGGCCGACGCTTATGCCTGCATTGATCGTTGGCATCATTACCGTGGCCGCGCCGTTCCTGCTGATGCAACCCGGTATGGGTGCCGGCATTGCCGCGTCACGAACGCCAAAGCCGAATTCAGCCCGGCTGCAAAGCCTTATCACGCACGTGATCTTTGGAGTCGGCATGTACCTGGCGGGTTGGGTTGCCCATCTGCTCGGCCTTCCGCAGTAAAGCTCTCTGACAATTCTCTTAAACGTTATTCACACTCGCAGGTTATCAAAATGCGTATTCCATCCCGCTATGCACCGGTACTGTTCAGCGCCCTGCTGTCGGCCATCATGGTCGCTATCGTCTCGGCTTTTGTGCTCGTCATCTCGCAAGGACTGCACGCCGGGTTTGCAGCCCAGTGGCTAAGAAGCTGTTTAACCACATGGCCTGTTGCTTTTCCCACCGTTGCTGTCGTTGCACCGTTGGTCCGAAACCTTGTCGGCCGAATGACCGCATAAGTCGGCTGTGGCTGT
The DNA here is from genome assembly GCF_055809415.1 of Woeseia sp. D3-10. Taxonomy (NCBI): domain Bacteria; kingdom Pseudomonadati; phylum Pseudomonadota; class Gammaproteobacteria; order Woeseiales; family Woeseiaceae; genus Woeseia; species Woeseia sp. D3-10. The sequence goes on from NZ_JBVVTW010000007.1 coordinate 667,908, forward strand.
CGTTTACCGTTCAAATGCCGACAGCCTCACTCCGCGTCCGCACCTTGCAAATGTTCTTCAAAGTAATCGGTCATTGTCGAGTACATGTGCAGCTCGGTGCCCTCGCCTTTCTTGATCGCGTGTTGGCGATTCGGGTAAGACATGAAATCAAAGCGCCGATTGTGTTTGATCAACTCATTGATCAAACGCTCGGAACCCTGATAGTGCACGTTGTCGTCACCCGTACCGTGCATTAGCAGCAGTTTGCCGCGCAACTGAGATGCATAGGTAATGGGTGACGCCAGTCGGTAACCTTCTTCGTAGTCCGGCAACAAACCAGAGTAACGCTCCTGGTATATGGAATCGTACAAGCGCTGATCAGCCACCGGCGCTCGCGAAATACCAACATGGTATTGCTCCGGATAACGGAACATCAGGTTCAGGGTCATTGAGCCGCCGCCGGAATGCCCCCAAACGCCAACCCGGTCGCAATCAATAAAACTCCAACGCTCGCAGATCGCCTTCAGAGAATCCGCCTGGTCGCGCGAACCGAGCACACCAACGGCGCCGTAAACGGATCGCCGCCAGTCGTGACCGCGCGGTGCTTGCGTGCCGCGATTGTCGACCGAGGAAATGACAAAGCCTCGCTGCGACATCAACATGTGCCAGTTGCTACGGGCTTCATCCCATACATCCCGCACCGTCTGGCCCGCCGGTTCACCGTAAACGTAATTGATGATCGGATACTTGCGACTGGCATCGAAATTCCAGGGGCGCAGCAAAGTAACCGTTCAGTCGCAGCCCATCACGCGCCGCTACCTCGTAGAACTCGACCTCGCTCAGAGACAGATCGGCGACCTTCCTCGCCAGTGCCGCATTGTCCTCCAGCACGTGGTGTACCGTGTGATCCGGCAGTGACACGAGGCTGTACACGGGCGGCTGCAAAAAGCGCGAATGCTTGTGTATCGCCCAGCGTGAATCCTCGGAAACCTGGTACGAGTTGGTGCCGGCCAGGCCTGCGGGCGTAACGCGACTGACCTGACCGCTACCGTCAAGCCGACTGCGGTACAGATAGCGCTGTGCGACATCCTCCGGCGAGGCGATGAAATACAACCAGCCGTTCGCCTCGTCGATGGAGATAAGATTAATGACATCGAATTCGCCCGGCGTCAGATCCGTAAAGGTCTTGCCGTCGCGGGACACGAGGTAGATGTGCCGCCAGCCACTGCGTTCGCTGGTCCAGGTGAATGCATCGACGCTCTCCAGCCACTCCGGATCAATGACGTCCTCGATGAACGTTTCCTCCCGCTCGACGAACGCCTCGCGAACATCACCCGTGTGCACGTCTGCGTAGAAGACCCGGTTCGTGTCCTGTTTGCGGTTCATTTGCTGCACGAGAAGCTCGTCGGAGTTGTTGGCCCAGTCCATCCGCGGCACGTACATGTCTTTGGCAACGCCGGGCAGTTTGACCCAGACGGTGCTGGGGTTATCGACCCGAGACACACCAATGCGAGCCGCGGAGTTTTCCTGGCCCACCTTTGGGTACGGAATCCTGGATACCGTTGGGTACAACTCGTCCGTGTTGTTGATAATCAGAAAGTCCCGCGCAGCGTGGGTATCGAGCTGCCAGTAGGCAATACGCTGGCTATCAGGGCTCCAGCGAAAGCCGTCCAGAATGCTGAACTCTTCTTCATAGGCCCAATCGAAATGACCGTTGATAACAGTGTCGGATGCATCGGTCGTCAGCGCGACAATCTCCATCGTCGACAGATCCTGCACATAGATATTGTCACGCCACACGTACGCAAACCTCGTCGCGTCCGGAGACAGCTTGCCGAACATCATCTGGCTTGGTTCCCGCTGCTCGCCGCCCAGCTGCCGGAGTTCGCCAGTCGCGATGTTCAGAATCCAATAGTCGCCACGGCTGCGCTTTCGCCAGACTTTTCGTGCATCTGAAAACAGCAACAACTGGCTCTTGTCTTCTGACCATTGATAATCATCAATTGCCAACGCCTGACCCGCGCCTGCCGGCGTCAGTCGCGCCAAGGAGAACAGCACCGTGCGTTCCAGAGTGGCCGGATCGTAGTGCACAATCTCGCGGTAAGGGTTTATGTCTTCGCCCAACTCGTCCAGCTCAAGCTGCACATCTTTGTAGGCATCAACGGTTTCCAGCGCGGTGTATCCCGAACCATCCTCCAGCCAGCGTACCGTGCCCGGCACTTTGGCTTTGTAGACGCGATCCCTGTACAAGGCTTCGTTCAGTGAGCAGACACTCCTGGCAATTGTTGTGGAGCAACGTTACTTGCGGTCTGCGGAGCGCACGCTGAGAAAACCATCAGGCAGAAGCCAGTGACGAACAGTCGACGGAGTAGAGTCGATCAATCATTGCTGAGGCCCTATTGCGATTCACGTATTGGCAAGTAAACGTCGGTGATCATGTCGTCCTCACGAACATCCTGGCCAACGTTGACATAGTGAAAAAATACCGGGAAATCCCCGGGAATGAAACCGCTGCCCGGCAGCCACTCCCGAAACAAGTACACGGCCGCTTGCGTTTTTTATCGAGCACGCGAGCCGAGGTGCCTCGCTACTGCACACCGGTTTGCCGGTATCAGTTTGCTAGTAATATTCTGCGGATTTGTTTCGATATCCCGATCGTACGAAACGCAGAAGTCCACTCTGTGATCTTCCGGCGCCGTCGAGAACGGATCCGTGTAATGAATGCCGTAAGTTTGATGGCGATCAACGGAGACACCATTCTCTTTGCGCCATGCAATGAGTTTTCGGGAGGTTTCGTACTCTTGCTCGGGTGGGCCATGATGTTCGGCTACTGCCACTCTTGTGCGCGGAAAATCGACGACAGCTACTTTCATTCGTTTCTCCGATTGGCGGAGTTATCGTAAGCACCAGGATGAACGGCAAGCGGTTGTTCTGTATCAGACTGACCCGTCCGGGCCGACCTTAGTGCATATCTGCACGCGACCGTTCACTGTTTGCTACCACACGCAACACTCAAGCCGGTTTCGGCCGAAGGTCTGCCTTAACGGTCCTGACTGTAACAGCACCGCGAATGACTACAATTCCTCACCACTGATACTGATCCGCTCGTACTCTTCATTGACAATTTGTTTGCTGTACTTTCGTTCGAGGTTGCGAACAACAAAGTGACCGGTCGCGACGTCCTGAAAGTGCGTGATGAACAAAGTGTTAATGAACGCGCCACCAACCCCACCGATAATCGGTACCACCTGCGCGGCTGCTTTCGTGGTGACGGAGTATACTGAAGCGCGCAGCAATCTGCGTGACCAGCCTGACGAGGTGCGGCGCGCTCTCCGAGGTAGCCGCACTTCTGGCCAGATAGCTCGCCGCATCCGAAACCAGCTTGGCGAGGCCACCACGAACCGCGTAGTAACCGCTTTCGGCAGCGTCGTCATTCTCGATTTCGACCGCCAAGAGCGAAGACCTCCAGGCAGGCGAGTTGCGAATCGATCGCTTCCGGGGATTCTTCGCCTTGGTGTCTGGCGATATCGGCAACAGAGCGCAGCATGATCGTCGTCGACACGGGCAACTCGATTGCGAGTGCAGGCAGTCCGAAGACGCCGCCCGCCGCACCGGACGTCGCCGCTCCGATCCGGTGCAATACGTTCGACGCAGGCCGCGACTCTTTGCTCAGCGTTTTCAGGGCAACCTTCAACGAAGCCCGGATCGCTTTCTCGGACGCATCGAGAATAAGGCTGCTCGAACCCGCTGGAAGCAGACGTATCAATTTGTCGATGGGCTCGCCAACGTAGTTCGACACGCGGGCGGCCAGACTGACCTTCTCCCAGGAGAACCTTGGCGCGAACAAGGTCTGCCTGGTCGTCGGCGTTCAATCGGCTCTTTTGCAGTTCATCCATAACCTTACTCTCGCGATGCCCTATTTATCGAGATCCTCGAACATCGCTGCCATCGTCGGATTGCGCCGGGTCAATTTCTTGATGGTGACATCCTGCGCTTTGTCATTGGCAAGCCTAAGGTTGCGATCCGTACCAAGCAACGCATCTTTGGTCTTCTGCAGATGGGCGATCGATTTATCGATCTCATCAATGGCCGTTTTGAAGCGCCTTGAGGCCAGCTCGTAGTTTTTCCCGAATGCCGTCTTGAATGTATCAAGCTCGTTCTCAAAGTTGGTGATATCAACGTTCTGTGCCTTAACAAGCGCCAGCTCTGACTTGTACTCCAGCGAGTTCATCGCCGCATTGCGCAGTATCGTGATAATGGGCAGGAAGAACTGCGGGCGAACAACATACATCTTTGGGTAACGGTGAAACACGTCCACGATCCCGGTGTTGTACAGCTCACTGTCAGGCTCGAGCAATGAAACCAGCACCGCATACTCACAGCCTTTCGTCACACGATCCTTGTCCAGCTCTTTGAAAAAGTCTTCGTTCTTTTTCTTGGTTGCCGTCGTATCGCTCTCATTCTTCATCTCGAACATAATCGAGACGATCTCGGTACCTCGACTCGTCCGAGTCTTTGAAGATGTAGTCGCCCTTGCTGCCGGATCGTGCGTCGTTGTCTTTCTCGAAATAGGCTCGCGGAAACGCCGTCGAGCGAATGCGGTTGAACTCGGTCTCGCAGTGCTGTTCGAGAGTTTCGCCCACCATCTTGGTTGACAGGCGCGCTTTCATATCCCGGAGGCGCTCGATCGCATCGTCGCGATCCTTGAGCTGCGTCTCGTACTTGTCCTTCAGGGATGTCTCGGCCAGCTTCTTCTCAAGCTCTGCACGCTCCAGGCTGTTACGCAGTTTGTCGCGCTCCATTTCAACAGCGCCAACGGCTTCGGCAATCGCGAGTTTCTTCGCTGCTTCGGTCGCGTGCAGCTGGGCCTTCAGCTCCTGGATATCCGCGTCTTTCTTCGCAGCGGTTTCCTGCAGTTCTTTCGAGAGCCGTACTTCAGCCAGGTTCGATGCGGCCTGGTTATCGTGCTTCGCCCGCTCCAGTTCGTTTTGCCAGCGCATCACGCTCTTTTCTTCCAGCGCCTTCAGGGCCTCGGTCACGGCAAGCTTACGTTCTACCTCGCCGGCATCCAGTTTGGCCCGCAAGCTCTGGATCTCCGTGTCGCCGGCAGCTGCTGCCTTCTGCAGCTCGCTGCTGACCTGGTTCCTGGCTATTTCAACGGCATTTCGCTTGTCCTGCTCGGCCAGTTCGAGCCGCTCATGCAGCTGTTTATCAAACTCGCTGTCGCGAACCTGTTTCAAAATGTCCGCATACCCGGCTTCATCAACTTTGAACGCTTTGCTGCAGTGTGGGCAAACTGATGTCACGCATTAAGCGCTACTTCTCCTGGATGCCGAAGCTCTGATAGAGGCCATCTTACCCTGCTCCATTGTCGGTGAGGGCCCTGAGGCAACGGATATTAGTGATCGTTGCATGGTGCCCCGCGCGTAAATGCATCGAAACCTGCTGCTGGACGACAGCATCTGCGCCGTTCCGTCAGATCTCGTTGTCGGCAAGCTATCCGAATTGTCGCGAATACAGCGCCGACCCCACCCATCTCAGCCACCTGATCATACCCTGGCAGATTACAACCAAAGTCAGCGCGAAACCGACTGCCCAATACTTGCCCAATTTGACCAGCTCCTCCCATTAAGCGCCTTATCGGACAGACACGGAGCCATTAACGTGTGAGACTGCGAGCCCGGGTTCGGACAAAAACCTCAATGACGTACGGGCGCCGCGTTCTAGTGGCGGATCCGATTTCACGTATAAAGAGAAGTAAATGAGCACGTTAACCTTTGGGGTTATCGGATCGTCCAAGAAAGAAGGTGAGCAACGAGTCCCTCTTCACCCGAACCATTTGCCCCGTATACCGGAACAATACCGACGACAGTTGATATTCGAAGAAGGCTACGGCGCACCCTTCGACATTACTGACTCTGACCTCGCGTCCCAGTCGGGTGGCATCGCATCGCGACAAGACATACTGGCAGACCTTGGCAATGTGATTCTCACGAAGCCGGTATTATCGGATCTGGAAGACCTTCGTGAAGAAGGGATACTCTGGGGCTACCCGCATTGCGCCCAGCAACGCGCCATTACCCAGGCAGCCGTAGACCGCAAGCAAACGCTCATCGCCTTTGAAGACATGTTCGTCTGGTCGCCATCCGGGCACATTGGTCGTCACACGTTTTACAAGAACAATGAAATGGCCGGTTATTGCGCCATCCTGCACGCCTTGCGCCTCAAAGGGATAGACGGCCACTACGGCAATCAGCGTAAGACAATCATCTTTGGTTTCGGCGCTGTGAGTCGTGGGGCGATTTACGCGTTGAAGGCACATGGCTTTCGCGACATTACGATTTGCATACAGCGCCCTGATCACGAAGTTCGCGAAGAGGTGCTTGATTGCCACTATGTGCGCCTGCGGGAAGGCGGAGAAGGCGAAGCACGCATGCTGGTCGTGCAGCATGACGGCAGCGAAACGCCGTTGTCAGAGCTGATCAGCGAGTCCGACATCATTGTAAACGGCACGTTACAGGAACCCGACCGGCCGTTGAACTTCATTACCGAAGACGAGAAAGACTGCCTGAAGCCCGGCAGCCTTATTGTGGATGTCAGTTGCGACGAGGGTATGGGCTTTTATTTCGCCAAGCCCACCACGTTCAAAGCACCAATGCTCAAATTCGGCAAGACTGATTACTACGCGGTCGATCACACACCCAGTTACCTGTGGGAAAGTGCGTCTCGTTCGATCTCTGCTGCGCTCGTTGTGCACTTGCCGACAGTGATTGAAGGACGCGCCAGCTGGCACAAGAATGAAACCATTCGCCGGGCTATAAATATTGATGCTGGCGTTATTCTGAAACCGGGCGTTCTTTCCTTTCAAAACCGCCAGTCGGAATACCCGCACGCAGCGGTGGCCTGAGCACCTGCAACCGGGTTAGTGACACTCCCGTTGCGATCGCAGGCTGGCGAGCGATTCGCCATCGAGAACCGTGCCGTTCAGAATCACCATGGCGATGTCCCGTGTATTGCGGATATCGTCCAACGGGTTGCTATTGAGCAGCAACAGATCGGCGGCGGCACCGGGTCTAATGTGCCCCCTGTCGGTGAGGTTCAGAAAGTCTGTCGCTCGCCCGGTTGCCGCGTGCAGTGCGACCATTTCGTCCATGCCCGCGTTGACGAGCAGTTCCAGCTCCTCGTGCAATGACGAACCGGGTGGCACCAGGAAATCCCCGGCATCTGTGCCTGTAAGTAACAAGGCGTCGCTGGCGATGGCGATTTCCGTTAACCGTTGCTCACGCCGGTATTGTTCCGCCTTGTCTGCAAAGTACTCTTCAGGCCTGTTACGCAAGCTCCGGTCCAGACCTGCGGACCACTCACTGACAACGATGTCGGGCATAGCCGCAATGCGGCTCTGCTCGGCAATTGTCGGTTCTCTGACCATGGCGGGACGCTTTCGCACCACCAGCGTGGGCGTCAAATAAACACCCGCACGTCTTAACTGCGTCATCGTTTGCGTGCACGCCACTTCATTACTGGCATCGCACAGACCGCCGATTTCGACCGCCATGTGTTCGATCCCTGCCATGCCGGCCTCAACCGCTTCGGACAACGTGATACCCATTGGAAGATGACCGACGACTTTCAAACCTCGCTTGTCCGCTTCGTCAAACACTGCGACAACAGCAGCTTTCGGGAGTGTTGTATAGACCTTGACGAAATCCGCTCCCATCGCATCAACTGCAGCGACCGCCTGCCTTCCGTCCTCGGCGGAGCGCACCGCAATCGCGATTTCCGGATGAACTGGCGTCGGGCCATCGAGAATCTTGCCCGCGGCAACCAGGTACGGGCCGATGTTCCGGTCCTGATCCAGATAGGCTCGCGCTTCCGCAAGCACGTTTTCATCACCGCCCATATCGCGAATGCCCACGACGCCGTAAGCGACGAAACCGGAAAAGAACGGGCAGTAGGCTGACTTGTCCCAGAGCGCGTGTACGTGCATGTCCCAAAGACCGGGAACGACCCAGCTGCCGTAGGCGTCAATGACCTGCGCCGCCGTTTCGTTCGGCATGCAAGGCTCAACACTATCGATCCGCTGTTCGGATATCCGGATACAGTGATTGGTCAGAACCGTTCCTGCCGACGGGTCGATTACCGTCGCGCCCTTAACAAGCAGCGTTTGATCATTGGCTGAGATGGCGCAGGCCGAAGTGAGCAGAAGAATTGTCGACGCGAGAAAAAGATCCCGGAGCAACATGCGGGATTCCTGCAACCTGATGCGCCCGACTTTCATAGCATCAGTCGAGAACATGAATGCTCAACACGCTTTCGTAGCGGTCTGGCATGGCACTCATTGCCCCTCTGTTGACCGTAAACAGACGCTATTCACACTGTGTCTGACGACGGGAGTCGATGAGGAGTTCAAATCCGCGGATAGTGAATCAGTAGGTTTCCTCGCACCGTTTGTCTTCAACGTACTTGGGGTGTTGAATCAGTTTCGTCGCGCGCCGTATCGACGCATCAAGCTTGTCCGTCGGAACGCCTTCCCCTTTTCGCTTCTCAACAAGCGCTACTATCCGTTCATAATCGGCAGCCGGAAGTATTGCCGTTCCGGCAGACGTACGCATCCAGTGGTCCCCGAGATACAGAGTACTGTTGCCCGCCTTGCCAATCAGCCGGACCTCGAACAACGGCTCTTTCGAGCGATCAATCGCACCGCTCGCCGCACTTTCGTTCCGGGCCAGAATCGCGCGCAACTCGTAAAACGCACAGCCTCGCTCGAAATGGATGCCTTCGTCGCCGGTGATAACAATCATTCGTATCGCATCGCGAACTGGCGGTGCATCTGCCGCGATCAGCAACGGGCTCGCTGCCAGCAGCATCGCTGCTAAGAAAATCGATTGATATCTGGTGGTCATAGTCCTTCCTACGGTCCGAATTCTATAGACAATCGCCAGTGCGCAAACAGCGGCAGGAACCCGCTGTTCCCGTTGCGCTGCTGGCTCGCGAAAGTATAACGGACATAAGGACGCCGATGGCTACCGCTTGCCAGCAAATGTAGCTGCCCGGGTAGCGCTCAGTTCGCCGGTTGCGGAGGCAGCGATCGCAAGTACACGATCAGTGCGTCCAGGTCCGCATCCGTGATGTTCTTGTAGTAGTTGTAACCCATCATTGGCTGCAATGGCCGACCATCGCGGCTGATACCCTGCGTGATCGCTCGTTTTATCTCCGCATCCGTCCAGCCGCCGAGTCCTTGTTTCACATGCGGTGTGATGTTCGCAGCCACAACGGCAAAATCCAGACCATAGGGCTTGTGAAAGACCATACCGCCTGCGCCGGTTCGACTGAAGTCGAACATGCCCGCTTCCATCGGCGTATGACACTCCATGCAATGCCCCAAGGCATTGCCAAGGTAAGTGCCGTAGGCGAGAGCATCGTCACGGGCGACGTCAGGCACTGCACCCAAGGGTGGGCCCCACGATTCTGGCAAAGGAATTCTGAATACGGAGCGCGGCACTTCATTCCGTACCGGCTTGATCGTTCGCAAATACGTAACGATAGATCGAACGTCGAAATCTGACATGCCGCGGTAGGAGGGAATCGGCATGGGCGGGCCGATGAGCGTGCCATCGCGCCGCACACCCTCACGGATAGCCCGCACGATGTCTTCGTCACTCCAGGCGCCGATCCCGGTTTCGTGGTCCTGTGTGATGTTCGGGGAATAAACCGTGAACTCCGGTTCTTCGATCAAAAAACCACCCGCCAGACGCATGCTGTCATTCGTTGTGGCGTCGGCGTTCCTCGGCGTGTGGCAATTGCCGCATCCAACTATGCCATTCACGAGGTACGCACCCCGGGCAAGCATATCTTCCTGCGCTTGTACTCCTGAATAAACTGAAAACAAAAAGGGCGTTGCCAACACAATCATTAATCGACGCATTTCCAGTCCTCCCCGCCCCTGTCCGGTCCGGGTTAAAAGTAGACGCCAATATCTAATTCGTGACTGAGCCTAGCGGCGGAATTATAGCTGAGAATCGGAGAAACGAATCTGCCTGCACCATGCCAAAGCTTGCATTTTCCGGGTCACAAACGGTTGGCCAGGAATAGTCGCGGGAGAGCACGATGGCCTGGTGCAGAGTTCGTCAGGTTGAACGCCCTAAGAGGAAACGCTTATCCAGCATTGTTGCCGGATGACTGCACGAGCGACCGAAATCCGCCGTACAGCATTCGTTCGGCGTCAAAACCGGCATCCGAGGATTCAACCAGTTCCGCCATTCTTGGGTCAGCGGCGACCTTTTCATTTGCCAAATCACGTGCTGAGCGTGATTCAAATGCGACCCAGCCGAACACTATGACTTCACCTTCTGCTGCAGCCGTGGCATCGGTGAATGAACGCGTGCCCTCACGTACCAGGTCGTCGCCAACGAATTCACTGTACTCCAGCGCGCCGTGTTCCTGCCAAATCACTGCCGCTGCTTCAACCAGACGCCTGTATTCGTCCAGACGATCGCGTGCCACAGTCAGCACATATCCGTCGATGTAGTTAGCCATGCTTACTCCGATAGTAGATTTCCGTTCTTACCTGTTTTCCTGATGAACGGCAAAAGACTCGCCTCATTCATATGAAATCGGTCCGCCCCCCTGCTCTGCTGCCCCACTATCGACCACAAACGACCAGCGATGTTACCGAACCAGCGCATCAAGCTGTTTCACGTCGAGACCCGCCTCACGATAGTAGCTTCGACAAAGGTTAAGAGCCGAAAACCCGTCTTCATAGGCGGCGAACTGACCGTCAACGGGCTTGTCCAGATAGATCAGACCACCCTCGACCATGAACATGATAATAGCCGACTCCGGTGAATCATCTGTCACCACCAGGGTATGTGCTTCGCCTGCGGGTTCATAAATAAACGTGCCGGGCTTTGCGACCCAGTCATGCTCCAGATAACGCCAGTGACCTTGCACTGTATAGCCGCGCACCGTACCAACGTGATAATGAACACCCAATTGCGCCCCGGGCAAACCCTTCAACAAGACGCTGAACCCTCCTGACGTAACATTGAAGCAACATGGCTGAATCCACACTCCATCGGCATACGGCACCCATAGTTGTTCATTATCGATATCCGTGTTTGCAATGAAATGACCGCGACTGCGAGCGCCTGACTCCAGACCGTCGTCAACACTGCTGAATGATTGGATTGGCATTTCGTCACCTCTTTGTAGTTATCGGTTTTGTGCGTCTGCTTACGACCTCGACTTTCTTTGCCCGGCCAGGTGCGACCGTTTGTGACGTTACGAACTGGAACGACTGCTACCCACTACAGCGTGGTCTCGCAGGATCTGACATTGCTCTGATGCCGCCTGATACTTGATCACGTACATTTGACACAGGTCGCATGGAGCTGCAGTGCGAAGTGGGTTGGAACAAGTGACAGATGCCCCGCATGATTCGCCTTCACCCGGCAACCATCCGAATGGCTCCTAAAACTTTGGAACAATATCCGGCCGTGATTTCGTCACGGCCTATTCTTTTTCCGCCTACCGGTTACTCATGTTGCCTAGTTTAGTGTTCTTTCTTCTGCGAAGGCTTCCGTCCGGTTGATGCCATGGTGCTCAAGAATCTGGCTACGAAATTCAACAAACTGATCTTCTGAGATCGCTTCTCTGTCCAACAGCCATTGAAACTTGCCTATTTCTTTTTGTGGATCATTGCCGTAGTCAACTGTTCCATACCAGCGAAACCACTGCTTCTTACGCCGTGTCTCGATCTCGCTCTTAATCTGGTCATGCAGTGAATCTTTGATAATGAAAATTCTTCCCTTATCACTGTCCAGCGTCGTATACGACGTTCTGGCAATCCAGTAAATAGCGAAGCAAATGAGTCCGAGTGGCAGCCAGATGGAGCCCCTCAGTTCACCGGTACCCGCATAGTGGGAAAAAATTACGAATGATCCAATCAACACCCAAAAGAAACCGACGTTCCTGTACCAGGCGTTTCGCTCTTCGATTTCGCCGCTGCCGGACGCGATGGTCCCGTACTCTACGGTAAAGGTTTGGCTTCCCCCCTTGTCCTTAACGGTGTACTCGAGCGAGTCATCCCCGAACCTGAAGTTCGTGTGATTTGTAAACTTCTTTTGCGTCAGGTTCATTGCAAGTCTCGCCAGTTTGACAGAACCAATACCAAAGGTACTCTTGAGTATCACTCTTCCCGGCCTGATACGCTCGTGGAAAAGGGGGGATTCCATCCATTGCAAACGGTTGACTCGATAGCTGCTGGACGGTTTTCTGCAGCTAGGTGCATAGAAGTGTAGAAAAAGGTGTCAGGTTTATCTAGCTAGCAACCAAAATAAACCTGACACCTTTGTCGCGCCCATGTCCGGTATGCGGCGTCGTTCACAGAACGACTCAGCCCAGCAATGCCGGAACCACATGCAGCATGAGATCTATGGAAAAGTGTGCCGCTATTGCGGAAATGATTCCGTATTTCCAGTACTGCCAGCCGCACGCGATGCCTACCAACGTATTGCCCAACATCGTCGCCGCAATTCCAATGGGTGTGGCCGCGCCCGCTGCCGCAAGTTGCGGCAAGTGAATGGCTCCGAATGCAAGTGCCGAGAGCACGATAGCGACATACGCAGTTTGTGGTTTCAAGCTCTGCTGTCGGAGAGCCCGACAAAGTATCCAGGCAAGGATTGTCATTACGCCCAGCCTCAGCCAGACCTCCTCCCCAATTGCCGCGCTCAAGGACACCAGTAGACCGCCAATCGGTCCGCGGTGACCTAGCTCAGGCAACTCCGGGGGCAGCGAATCCACCGTTGCAAGGCGTAGTAACCACAGGAACAGCCCCAACGGCAGCCCGATGCCAGCGGCCTTGGCAACAACGTTGGCCATCTGCTTCAAGGCACCCTTGCTTTGAATCAATACTGCGGTAAGCAAAGGCGTGCCGAGTCCAATTCCCGGGCCCAGGCACAAACCCAGTGCTGCCAGTGGCGCAGTAACCAGTACGCAAAGAAACAGTGCTTGGCAAGACAATGTTCGCGAAACTCTTGTCCGACGTAAAGGCAACGGCAACAAGTTGCGTCACAAGCGTTAGTGATACCAGGATGATGAGCGGCAACCAAAAGGTGTGGACACTTTTCGCACCGTGATCTATCGGGTTAATTCTTCTGTCTCCAGTGCAGAACAATAGACGCACGCCAACGGGCAAGCATGATATTTGCCTGGCGGTGTTTGCTTGTCTGCTTCGAGTCGCAATCCGTCGGTTGTTCGAAATACTACTTAAAGCTCTATTTTAGGTACACAGCCAACCCACGAAAGCCGCTGTCTTCGTCGTCCGTCGCACGCCAAGACATCAATCCATAAACTGGCAGCCTAACGTCTACGCCCGTCCGTGTGCTCAAGAACTCTGATTGGCGTCAGAGCTTCATCGCCATTCCCACTGACGCAGGCGCAGTATATTCAAAGCCAAACCGCCGATAGAGTTCAGGCGCGCCTTCATCGGCGATAAGACTAACGTAGGCAGACGTAGGCGCATGCTCGCGCAGTTAGTTCATTATCGATGCCATTATCTGGCTACCCAATCCCTGTCGCTGGAAATCCGGGTGTACCGCAATATCAACAATCTCGAAGTTGCAACCGCCGTCACCGACCACACGTCCCATCCCCACCAGTTCCTCCCCGTTGCGAACGCATACGGCGAACAGTGAGTTTGGCAAACCACGGGCGGCGGCTTCGACTGTTTTCGGACTGAGTCCGGCGGCAAGCCTCAACGCAATGTATTCGGTAGACGACGGGCAGTGCTCTTCAAGCCGGTAAGGTTTCGAGGTCATAGAAATCCGGGTCCAATGATTCAGCGCAGACGTACGTGGGTGGCCGTGTTGAGCCGCGTACACGACGGCACGTCTTGCCGGGGTCGCGCATGAGCCAACGCCTCCGTTGCGATACAGCGACCGAAAGCAGCTCGGAGCGACGGTCCACCGTTGCAAAGCGGGAATTGGCGCGCCTCGAAGCGATTAATGGAAACCAAAGTGCCCATCTCTATAGTGACAGAATGAGTTAGTGCGCTGTGCGCTTATGTTTCTCGCGAATGATTTTCTTGTTCAGTATTCTTACCTCACCCACCATCAGTAATCGCATGTCTTCGACTATGTAATCTGCCAGCCTTTCATCGTCGATATCATCGCCCTCGATATCCAATCTAAACCCCTGACCTTGCAAACCGCCTCCGTTCGAGAAATCGATCTCGAAATCAAATATCACACGTCTGTCGTCGGTTCCCGCCATCAGGTTCATCTCTCGGGTTACATTCTCAGTTAACGACCGTTTACGCCTGCACACACCTGATCCAGGACACCTTAATCAAGTGACGGGGCAATGCATGGTTATACTGCCTCGCTCATTTCGCTGCCAACCTGTCGTTCCGCATCAAAGTAGTCATTGTTGCCTTCATCTTTGTATCTGCCTACCAATCGGAACCCCGATTCCTGCAATGTCGATTCATACCTTTCCCGCCCGAGAGATCGGCACTCCTGTCCGGTCGTTAGATCTGACCACACATGAGTTTCAGCGGGCGCCGTGAAAAGGAATCGGCCTCCAGGGCTGACAAGACCCGAAACTCGGCGTATCAGGGCCAACTGATCTTCCTCACTCAAGAGAAACAGCAGACCAATTGACACCACGCCGCCAAACTTGCGCCCAAAGTAGTTGCTCTCTTGAACTCGTGCGCATTGCACTGGGATACCCGGAAATCGGGCCTTGAACTCCGCCACCAGCGTCGGCGAAGAATCGACAGCCCACACCTGCAAACCCTGATCGATAAGCACTTGCGTAACTGGCATTCCGCCACCGCAGGCGATCTCGAGGACATCGGTTCCGGTACCCAGCGAATGCGCCCACCGTTCGGCAACCTTAATACCAACGTCGGACTTGTCGCGGATCGCGAGATATTCTCTGGCATGAATTTCGTATGCACTGGCGGAGTCAGTACTCACGTGTGCGGCACCGCGTTGTTCTCGTTCATGAAGCAAGTGATCAGGGCGAGGTGGGGATTTCGCATGCAGCATGTCTCGGTCCGGCTGGAAGCTGCCGATCAAACAAGTGCTGCGGCCAGCATTTGAGGTGTATGAACGACTGCATCGGCGCCGGCATTTTCCAATTCTTGTTGGCTACCGTAACCGTAGGTCACGCCGATCGACCGAATCTGATTGGCTTTTGCACCGATAACATCGTGCTCTCTGTCCCCGACCATCACTGCCTGTTTCGTTGAACCGGTTTCAGAAAGTGCATACTCTAGCAGCTCACCCTTGTTAGACCGTGTGCCGTCTAATTCGGAGCCAAAGATTCGTAAGAAATACTTGTCCAGTCCAAAATGCTTGATGATTCGATCGGCAAACACGAACGGCTTACTTGTTGCAACGAAAAGCGGCCTCTCAGATGCTTCAAGAACTTGTAAGACCTCCTCAATGCCGGGGTAGAGGTTGTTCTCTTTCCAGCCAACCTCGGAGAACCTTTCGCGGTAGTACTCTATAGCTCTCGGTGCCAGCTCGGTACCGACTAACTTGCTGAAGCTATCCAGCAATGGAGGGCCAATGCACCAGGTGAGTTCGTCGTCATTGGGGCAATCCAGAGCTAGACGATTCAGGGCGTAACGAATGGATCCAACAATGCCTGTCTTTGGATCGCTGAGCGTACCGTCTAGGTCAAAAAATACTGCAGCTTTCATAGTTTCCTTTGAATAGCCACTTGGATCGAATAGCCGTCAGACCAGGTGAATTGTAGCGACCGTCTGGTTTCGAGTACACAGCGGACAATCTCAGGCGAAAGCATTGTTGTTGCCGCCTGACAATTAAGCTCAGCTGCACTTACTCTCAGGCGCCTCGAGCGAATGCACGACGTAGTGAAGGTGAAGTGGCGGGCGTCGTACATTGTGGCCGTACCGTGCGGCGTTCTAAATGGCAGTCTTTTTCGAGCACTGGCCGCTCAAGTAGCCAGACTATAGTCGAGCTTCGCGCCTCCTTTCGGCCTGAAGCGGAAGAGGGGCAACCGGTGCCAGAAAGACGTGGTGATTGGTCGAACTGAGCCTGACAGCTTGGCCGCACGCAGGCGACGGTTCGCGTACTGCCAGGCTGGATCAGTCACCTTTCATGCCGCAGTCGAGATAGTAGTGCACCGCGTTCTGAACATGCCTGAATCGATCGCCACCAAGGTGCTTGCCACCGTACCAGCGAGTAACAACGACAATGTGATTTAGAATGCCTTCCCGTTCCAGCATACGGGCAATCACCATGCCCGCACCTGCTTCGCCGTCATCATTCTTGACTGCGCCTGCACTTCCCACGAATGCCCACGTATTGTGGGTCGCTTTCAGGAACTTCTTCTTGCGACAAAGGGCCTTAACAAAGTCCTTTGCCTCTTCTGGAGAGTTACAGGCGCCCCCTGACACCGCATACTTCGAACCGCGATCCGAGATGATTCCTTCATATATTCGCATAGAGTCCATAGATTGAAGAATCAAATATGCCTGACACGTATTCTGCGTTTTTTCGTACCGCGGCCCCTGATCGGCCACATAGAGCGGTTCGCCCGATGATCAAAATTGCTCATTGCGATCGCCTTTCAGTACGTCGCTGACTTCTTTGTCAGTTAGTGGCCGACCATAGTACAGATAGACCTGTCTGGCTCCGGCGCCTTCCACCATTTCTCGTAGAGCACGCGCTTCAATCTGTGTCAGGCCACCTTCCAAATCAAGATCCGGGTGTACAAGTACGATTGGAGCCGGCCGAATCACACGACTGCCAGACAGCTTTTGAAAAACGTATTCGATCAGCTTTTCACCAGCAGTGAAGTCATTGATGAGAATCCGCGGGTGCTCAAAGGGCGCTAATACGCGAACCGCAAATGGATCTGTCGGATCGCCAACTGAGAGAATCTTGTCGGCGCTGTCCAACCCCAATTTCGGCGTTACTTCAACAACGTCACCAGTGGATACATTGCGAACGGATACTCTCTCCCTGTTGACCCGCAGATAGTAGGGCCCGCCAGTAAAAAGTCCGCAAACAAACTTCGATATCACAGAAGTGCTTCCACGTTCGGCATCAATTGTGCAAACGCCTGAAGATGAGTCGCAATATTCGGGCCGCTGCATTGAGGCGGAAACGGTGGTTTTATGCCGCCCAAAATCACCGCTTCCTGCTCAGAATACCGTCAATAGACCCTTC
Source organism: Woeseia sp. D3-10 (assembly GCF_055809415.1). NCBI lineage: Bacteria > Pseudomonadati > Pseudomonadota > Gammaproteobacteria > Woeseiales > Woeseiaceae > Woeseia > Woeseia sp. D3-10. Next base: position 685,091 of record NZ_JBVVTW010000007.1, read on the forward strand.
AAATTCCGGATTGAATACAAAGCGCTTACTGTTCCAGGCGCATCGCTCGTGCCGCTCTCTTCTTTCGTCAGAGTAATCGAAATCAACCTCGCTGGTCGGCAATCCAGTTGTTAACCCGTGTTTCAAGCAACGGCATGGGCAAAGCACCCCCGCCCAGTACGACGTCGTGGAAGCCGCGAATATCAAACCGGTCACCCAGCTCCGTTTCCGCATGTCGGCGAAGCTCCTCAATTTTCAGCATGCCGACTTTGTAAGAAGTTGCCTGCCCAGGAAACGTGAGATAGCGGCGCACTTCTGAGCGCACAGCGCTCGCCGGGATGGCCGAGTTATCAAAAAAGAACTGCTCAGCCTGTTCCTGGGTCCAGCCTTTCGCATGCAGCCCGGTGTCGACCACCAGGCGGATGGCCCGCCACATCTCGGCGGTCAGACGGCCAAAGTTCCGGTACGGATCTTTAAACTGCCCCATTTCCCTGGACAGCTTTTCCGAATAGAGCCCCCAGCCTTCGGAGTAAACCGAGAAAAAGGCTTGCGTGCGAAATGTTGGCAGATCAGTGAGTTCCTGAGCGATGGAAATTTGCATATGGTGGCCGGGGCTGCCCTCGTGGTACGCGGTGGTTTCCATATCGGTTTTTGAATAGCCGCTCATGTCCGACATGTGTACGTAGTACACGCCCGGCCGGGAGCCATCCGGTGTGCCGGGAGAATAGTGCTGCGCCCCGCCGTCCACTTCGCGAAACGCTTCAACGCGCTTAACTTCCAGTTTCGCTTTCGGCAAGGTGCCGAAGTACTCGGGCAGCTTCTGTTCGATTTCAGCGAGAAACGCCCGCGTATCTTCAAGATAAGCTTCGCGCCCCTCATCGGTATTGGGGTAATAGAACTGGGAATCGGTACGTATGAATGCAAAGAAGTCCTTAAGGTCACCGTCGAAACCCACTTCGTCGCGAATGTCATCCATTTCCGCCAGGATGCGTTGCACTTCCGACAGGCCCAGCTGATGCACGTCGTCAGCAGTCATCGGTAGCGTGGTATACGTTGCGAGCTGGTGGTTATAAAAGGCCTCGCCGTCCGGCAATGCCGACACACCGCGGGCCTGTTCATCCGCGTTGGGCATGTCGGCGTTCAGCCAATCGATAAACCGGTTGTAGGCTGGGTAGAGTTGTTCGGTCAGCGCCGTGGTCACGTCATCAAGAAGGGCACTGGCGGTGTCTTCGTCAATCAGCTTGGCAGCCGCCAGCGCGTCAATTTTGCTCCTGGCATCACCGAACAGCGCTGAATCGGGCCCATCACCGAACGGCTGTCCCGTGGTCACTTTCGCCGCCCGTTCTATTGCTGTCGCATAGGCAAAACGCGGTGGCCGCACACCGTCGGCCGCCTTGCTCTTGGCCATCATCGTGACCTGGTCCATGGCGCGAGACGCACCGCCGATACGGGCGATGTAGGCACGCATGTCCGCTTCATCGTCCACCTTGTGAAAATTGATCAGGAAAGAGGGCAACGAGTCTTCCCAGCCACCCAGCTCACCGAACAAATAACCCTGGCGCATGAACTCCAGATCCTTGACCGCCTTCTCCGCCTGGAAGACCCACAAATCGAACGACTCCTTGCCCAATGCGGTCAGAGCATTGCGGTCAAACTGCGCCTTCATTTGCTGAACCGTGTCCATGCCCCACGCCGCTTGATCGCGCGCCGCCTGCTCACTCAGTTCGTCTATCTCGCTGTAAAGGTCTTTGCGGCCCAGACTGGTAAGTTTCATGGGGCTGAACTGAAGTTGCTCTTCGTAGCGTTCGTCGAGCCACCGATTGAGGCGTACTGTTTCTGCGTCGTCAGAAGCCGTCATGCCGGCGTCACCGGTTATCTGATTGTCCGCTGAAGCGCGGGCATGTTCACCCACCGGATCCGATTTACCGCATGCCGTCAGCAATGCGGCCAGCGTCAGTGCTGCAACCAGGCCTTGCATTTTGAAAGTATTCATCAAGGACTATCTCCGAGAATGGCGAGTATCAGCCTCAAATCGTGACACGAATCGCAAACGCTGTCGAAAATAGAAGTGTCTGACGTTCGCCGCGATCGATTGCTATTGGCAGATTGCGGGCTTCGGCGTAGAGTAGCGCACCGCCGCCAGATTGAGCCCTCTTGGACGCAGTTTTCGTTCTCCCGCCCGCTCCGCCGCCCTCTCTTGAAACCCTGAGCAGCGGCCTCGAGCGATACGGTTTTGTCGTGCTGCCTGACGGTCTACCGCCGGACGTCACGCAGGCGCTCGCCGATTATGCGGCCCGGCTGGGCACCGACGGCTACCACACAGCCGCCGTCGGCAGGGGGCACGAACAACAGCGGAACCCCTTCGTCCGGCGCAACCGAGTCCACTGGCTGGATGAGCGTCACCCGGCCCTCGCGCCCTGGCGCGACTGGTCGGAGTCGCTGCGAGTTCATCTCAACCGCAAGTCGTTCATGGGCTTGTTCTCGTTTGAAAGTCACCTGGCGCACTACCGCCCGGGCGATTTCTATCGTACCCACGTCGATGCTTTCCGCGGTGAAGCCAACCGGATGGTCTCCCTCGTTTGCTACCTTAACGCGGACTGGAAAGACGGCGACGGCGGCGAGTTGATCCTGTACACCGACCAGGGGACGGTAACCGTACTTCCAAAGCTGGGTACTGTGGCCCTGTTCCTGTCCGAGGAAATTCCCCACGAGGTGAAGCCGGCGGGACGCGACCGCTATAGCGTTGCGGGCTGGTACCGCCTGAACGGCTCCTCGCCGGATCGCGTCGACCCGCCGCGATAGTCAAGTAAGGGGCTGTGAAGTGACCCTGATTAATCACTAAATCACGGGAAGCCCCGGGGTCAATAGCAGTCGCTCACTCCCTGAATTCAATGTTCTTCAGTTCTGGAAATCTCAAAGCAATTGAGCGGCATTCATTCCAATGCTCATCGAGGAACTTCGAATTGACTGGCAGATACTGGCTTTCATCTTTTGGGTACATAGCAGACGCGCGGCTACGTGCACTTTCTGCTGCAGCCTAACGTTTAAGCTCACTCGCAGGCATAAAAAAATCCCGCACTCGGCGGGATTTTATTCTAGCTAGTGTAATGACTATTTGGTCAGGCTTTCTTGTTATGCCTTGCCAAGCGCAAACCGAAAAGGCCAAGGCCTAACAGAGCGAGAGTGCCGGGTTCGGGAACGCTGTTCACGTGCGTTCTGAACGCAAGGTCATAGGGGCCATCAAAGTAGTGGCTGTTATTGAATACCGCAATTCCTCCGGCGTAGGATCCGGCATTAGAGCTGCTCCCACCCAAAAATCGGTTATCGCCGTTGGAAGACCAAGTGAACATATCTCCAGCGTTGAAGAACAGCCCAGCTCCACTCAGGTCGATCAGGTTCCACCCGACAACCAAGTCCGCGGCAGCGTCCGCCAGGGAAGGACCACTTTGCCACGGTGCCCCACCAAAAATACTCAAAACGGCGCTGCCGACGCCACCCGAATATATCTCTATTCCCACCAACTCACCGGATACACCAACCGTCACACCTTGTTGCCAGTTTGTTGCATCGTAGCCAGTGATTCCCAGGTCCAGCGATTCCTGATCAACTATCACGACCGCATTCGCTGCCATCGGTGACAACAGGACCGCAACCAAGGCCAGACATACATTTCTTGTTCTTGTCATTAGTATTTCTCTGATTAGGTAAATGGTGAGTGCGCAATTTAAGGTGCAACATCCGTGCCGGACTAAACATGTAAACCATTTCAGAGGGTTAGCAGCGCACGATTATGGGGCCGGCAAGATATGCAAAGAATACCGACGGTTTTCTCTCTTATTCGGGCTATGACCGCTTTGGGTCATCACCGGTCGGCCAGACTTAATTTTAACGACAGCCTGATTTCGGGTACGCAGCAGACACTCGGTTGCGACATTATCTCTGGTGCGGCCGTGCGACCAAAAGTTCACTCGCACCTGACGAAGTCCAGCCGAAGCAACAGCGCAAGGCGGGCTGAGTCACGTGTCGCCCGCGGCATCCGTCAAAGTCGGTTTCGTCGTCTAGTTGATATACGTCTCGTCGCCAAAATCCGGACAGGCCTGAACCGGCTTCGGCGCCTGAAGATCCTCGCGGCTGTCTGCAAGCCAGCACTCGTCGAAGATTGAGCAGTAGCAGAAGCTGAGCGAACCCCTGGGTTTTCTGATGGCGCCAAAGAGCTTCCGCGCCAAGTCAGCGTCCATTGTACTGAACACCGCGACCGTTTCTTCGGGCCGCAGGATTCGATCACTGATGAAGTTCCGGTTGACCCCGGCACCCGTGTCTCCGCCCACACTGGCAACTAACTCGGACCAGTTTCGGACGACGTTGCCGTCGATGGTGACGCGCACATCCTGCATCTTCGCGGGACCGACGCCGACATTCGTAAATGCAAACGAGAAGCCTGCAGTGTCACCGGTATCGTAGTCTTCAATCATCAACTGCACGAACGGCCAGACGGCCGCCGCGGTCTGCTGGCGAACCGCCGCCGATTCGGTCAGCGCCGCGTAGAGAGCGAGGACGGCGATCACGACACCGACGACTGAGAGGATGGTTTGCCAGAACGTCAGGCGGACGATGTTGCGTTCTGTGCGTATCAGGGACTGGGTTTCGGCTGATTCACTATCGGTAGCTACAGTCTTTTCATCAGTCATGCAAACTCTCTCCAGCGCATTGATTAACCACGACCCTACCAACAACATTGGCAATAGAGAGTACGAACGTGACCGTCCGGAATGGGTCAGTTGCGGCCGGTCGGGCCAAACTCTACCGAGCGACCGCTTTCGTGTACACAGCAGACATTTGGATACGACATTGTTTCTGCTGCCGCCTAACGCTCAATCTCAGTTGCGTTTGAGGCGGTCGCAAGCATTACGGTAGCAAAGCGCAAGGCAAGCAGGGGCAAGTGACCAGTGCAGCGCATTGTTAACCTGCTTTACCAGCAAGGCCGTGACCTCCAACCGGTTCGGTCTCGAATCTTTCTCCAAAACCGGCAATCATTGGCCGGGCTAGCGAGATAGCCTCTTTTACAGACGCAAGAGACAAGGAGGCCTCATGGCTGGCTTGACTGTCCCACACTTCCGTCACCCAAATTGCGTCCGGATCAGTAGGATCTTTCGCAACAATGTAACTTAAACATCCCGGCATCGCGCTGAGTCCGCTAAGGAGTATCTCAATCAGATCGTCTCGCTTGCCAGGTACAGTAATCATCTTGCCAATCAGACCGTACAAATTCTGTTCTCCTTTGTCGGTGTTACAACTGCCTAATACAGTAACCAGAGATGCTGCGCAGACACCCGCAACGAATTCTCGGCGAACGATCATGTTGAGAGCAGCCTAACGACTATGCTGACACGCACTTGACGCAGGTCGCCTGGAGCGACAGCGCAAGGCGGGCTGAATCAAGTGACGGGTAAATCGCACGGCCAGCACGCACAGTGCAGCACGGCTAACGCCTATTTCCCTGCAAAGCGATTTCTCAACAAGCAAAACCCGAACCAATTTCGATGCCTCCTTTTGTCCAGAAGTGGACGCTTGCTCTATGACAAAGCAATTAATTCACCGCATCCAGCTCTTCCCAAAATTCAATGTACGGCGCTTTCTTCATCATCTCTTCGACTACCTCTGCAAAGTCCGGATTGAAGAATGGGCTGCACATATTCCAGAGAGCTCTCGCTCGCTCGGTTCCAAGAATAAAGAAAATGACGCCCCGGTAGCTCAACCATGTTTCTTCGTCCATTGCTCCACTTCTGTGCTGGAGCCACTCGTGCTCGCGGGCGCGCATTTGACCGATAATCCAGAATTGCAGTTTTACCTTTTCGTCAAAACTGGGTGTTTCCTCTTGCGAAAACAGGCGCCCAAGCTCCGGATTCTCGACAATTTTGTAAACACCGTTCTGATCATTCGCAACCTGCGCCTGTCGCGACTCTGAACGCAATAGTTCCGCACCCTGTCGAACCTGAACGGTCAGGTAAATCAGTGTTACGACGACTACAACGACACCGACGATTTCGGCCATATATGCGTATTGCTCGAGCGTCATGGTTACCCCTTGCGTACGTCAGATAGTTGGGAAGACGGTGATTCTACCGATCGAAACTCAATGCCTGCTCCAGGTCAATAGCGGCCGTTCACCACTTGACTAATGTGCGGTGACTGTCGACTAACAAGTGGCGCATTAGCTGAAATGGTTATTCAACCTCGCTCGACGAGAAGTCAATGTGAATGTGATTGCCATCGGGGTCCCATATATTGACCTGAGTGATATCAACCCCGGGCAATGGCGACGTGTCGTAGCGCTCGCCGGCGGCTTCCAGGCGCGCAATCATTTGCTCGAACCCACGCGCCCGAAATGCAAAGTGCTCGAGTTTCAGAGCGCTCTCTGAGCCAGTGCCGGCATCACCTTCAACCGCAATTAGATGAACCATAGCCTGCTCGCCTGCGTATAGCCACGCTCCGGGAAACGGGAAATTGGGCCGTCTGCCGCTGACCATACCAAGCATTGTCTCGTACCAAATCACCATTTGATCGAGATTCGTGGTGCGAATATTGACGTGGTCAAGACGTCCGATTTCCATCATGCTGACTTCCTGCTTGAGGCAAGTTCGTTTCGAATGCTAGCGTTCGTGCTCATCGTCTTCAACAAGATCAGGTTTGCTGTAGTTGATCTCGAGAACGTGCCAGCTCTATATACGCCGCTAAGCAGAAGCAATGGGATTCCGCTCTCGGCCAGAGGCGGCCCGTCGCTACTTTCCAGACCTAAGCTGGTAAGGAGTGCTAAGACCCGAATGACCATTTTGGGTCAGTAGCGGCCCGTCGAACCGAATGCTACGGAGGGGCCGCTTATGGGTGCAAAACGGACTTTCGGATACGACATTGTTTCAGCTGCAGCCTAACGTCTAAGCTCACCCGCACTTGACGCAGGCCGCCTGGAGCGGCAGCGCGCGGTGGGCTGGGTCAAGCGACGGGTGGCGTCGACTGAATTCCAGTACGTCCCGATTCTGACCGCCTGTTCCCGGGTCCGGCCAAAGACCGGCACTATGAATGGGACAGGTATTTGCCCCGACGCAGCGTGCTCAGGATGCCAACAGCGATCGCGAGTATCACGTAACCGCGAACAGCAGTATTCAATAAGAGCACTTTCCTGCCAGCGACCATTCTCGTCTGGGTCACCGTTTCTCCGCGCCGTACCGATTGGACAGGATTACCGAGTATCTGCAACAGGATCGGAAGTTCGACAATGCTGACGTGCAAGGACTCCAGTACGACGTCAAATCATGCGCAGCACGATCACAAGACCGGCTGAACCTAATGCCAATCACGCATAATCGTATGCATCGAACTTAGGATATTGCAGGGCGAGTTTCCGACAGCAGCAGATTATCGCGATTCATATCAGGCTAATTTCGCTTAGATCAGACGTCAGCGCAGCGTCATCCAGCCACAACTGCAGAATGCAGAAATACTTACAGCCACTATGCGGCTTGTTTGATGCCTTCCCGATTCGCGTACCATAAGACCCAGACAAGAAGAAAGATAAGTACCCGCAGGAGAACAATCATGCGAACAATCATCGCCTACGTCATAGCCCTGACAATGGTCGCTTGCGGTTCCGCGGAACCGCCGCCGGAAACCGATGGAGGGGGCAAGGTATTCGACATCGTGCTGTCCGGCGGCACCATCGTCGACGGCCTCGGCAAACCGCGCTTTGATGCCGATGTCGGCGTCAAGGACGGCCGCATCGTTGCGGTGTCCGGCACCGCGCTTAATGCCGACGACGCCGAGGTCTTTGTCGATATCAGCGGCAAGGTGCTCGCGCCCGGTTTCATCGACAACCATGCTCACGTGCAGACGACAATTCACGAGCACCCGCTGGCCGAGAACTTTACGCGCCAGGGCATCACGACGCTGATTGCCAGCCTGCACAGTGGCGACCAGCCATGGCCTCTCGACGACTATGCGAACTCTCTCGACGTTGCGGTGAACGTTGGCTTTTTTGCCGGGCACACATGGACCCGGCAGCAAGTACTGGGTATGGCCAACCGGGCACCGGATCATGATGAACTGCAGGCCATGCGCGACCTCGTCGAACAATCGATGCAGCAGGGGGCACTCGGCCTGTCAACAGGATTGCTATACGTGCCCGCTAACTTTGCCGAAACGGAAGAAGTCATCGAACTCGCGAAAGTGGCGGCTGGCTACGGCGGCATCTACGTGACGCACATGCGCAACGAGGGGTCCGGGCTGCTCGACTCCGTTAATGAAACGATTCGCATCGCACGCGAGGCGAATATCCCGGCGCAAATCAATCATCACAAAGCCACCGGCGTTGCGCAGTGGGGGCAGTCGGAGCAAAGCCTCGCGTTGATTGATGAGGCGCGCGAGGAAGGCATCGATATCGTGCACGACCTGTATCCGTACACTGCTTCCAGCACTTCGTCAGCGGTTCTGTTTCCGCAATGGGTATTCGCCGGCGGCCGTGAAGAACTGGAGAAGCGCCTGACCAACCCGGAGCTGCTGCCACAGATTCGCGAGGAGATACGGCGCGTATTTATGGTCGAGCGCACGGGCAACGACCTCAGTCGCCTGCAGATTCGCGTCATGCCGTCTGATCCGTCATACAACGGCAAGACGCTGGCTGACATTGCTACAGATCGCGGACTGCCGAACAATGTCGAGACCGGCATTGATCTTGCCATCGAATTTCAGTTGAAGGGTGGGTTCTCGGCGATCTACCACGCGATGCACGAACAGGACGTGATCCGCATCATGCAACACCCGCTGGCCATGATCCAAACGGATGGCGACCCGGTGAGCTACGGCCAGGGCTTCCCGCATCCCCGCAGTTACGGCGCATTTCCACGCGTCCTGGGCCGTTACGTGCGTGAGCTCGGCGTACTAACGCTGGAAGAAGCGATCCGGAAAATGACTTCAATGCCAGCGGACCAGTACAACCAGACCGAGCGCGGCCGTGTCGTCGAGGGCACTTATGCCGATCTAGTTGTCTTCGACCCCGAAACGGTTCGCGACACTGCGACCTTCATCGATCCGCACCGCTATCCGACCGGTATCGACCACGTCATCGTCAACGGGCGCTTCGTTATTCGCGCTGGTGCACTGACCGGCGAGCGGCCGGGTGCCTGGATCAAGGGACCCGCGCGGCCAGAGCGCGCCGCAGCAGAGAAATCGTCGCAATGATACCTGGCCCGGGTGCCTTGCTGGTCCGATCGATGGTTACACTGGCGCCAGCGTAGAAACCGCAAGCAACCCCGGCCAGTAATGCATCAACGCGATACAGAAGACGCTCAATAGCGCAAACGACGGAGACTGACCGGGCACAGGCGGAGGTGGTAACAAGACACCCATACTGGCCTGAAGGGCGCTCTTTCAGGACACCCAAGATTGTATGCCGGAGGAACCGTTATTCGTTCATTGGTGCTCATAGCAGCTTCTGGATGGCTATCGTATAAAAGTTCGTCGCACCCGCTGCGAGGACTAACAACAGCGCGCCTGTGTACGAGAATGAGTAGCCAAAAACAGGGGCCTGGAGGACGTTCGACACAAGGAGAACCCCAGAGATGCCGACAAAGGTCCATGCAATGAGCAGATTCCAGATTGGAATATTCTTCCGCGCCGAGTCAGGTAGCCCGAAATGCCTTATCGCGATGTACCCGGATCCAGAACCAACCAGCACGATAAACGCAGCGCTACTGATGATCCAAATTTCGTCGACCGGAAAGCCTCCGCGTGAAATAGCGATTGGCAGTAGCGACATAAAAATGCCGGTAAACCCGATTAGTATCAGCGCGCGAATACGTATCGCATCTTCGGGTGGGAATTTTTCTTCTCTCCTTACGAGCACAAGAAAAATGGCGACGAACCCGACGATCGCCGCGCTTACTTCGGCAAAGACTGTGAGGTGATCGAACGAGGATTCCATGTGCCGCCTAACGCCTAGGCGCACACGCACATGACGCAGGTCGCCTGGAGCGACAGCGCAAAGCGGACTGAGTCATGTGACAGGTGCTGCGCATTGTTAGGCTGCACCGTGCGCCGCCACAATCGGCTGGTTCCCCGAAAGGCGGCTTTTCGACTGGCAAGGGTTCGATCATTCTGTGAGTCTCCAATCGGTTAGAAGCCAACGGGTGGCCCGGTAAAAAAAACGAACCATTCTGCGAATATTCATTCAGCCACGACGGTTTATTTTAGGCTGAGCAAATTATTGTGAGCACTATGCATAGAAAAGGAATCCAGATAATCGGGCGCACCCTAAGATATGCGTCAAAGAACGACCGATCTCGTGAATCCTCGTCAACGTCGTCCTCGATCGCAATGACGATGCCGTTCACTGTAATCGCAACTGCAGGAATGAGCACCGCGGCCAGCCATGACATTTCAGCCATGAAGCGAAGCGCCAACATTGGCGCCACAAACAGAACAAGGATTAGCGCTGTGACAATGACAATGGTGATTACACGACTCATTGCTACCCGACTGTGATTTTTCTTCAATATCAGAACTTCTATTTAAGTTCTCGACCGCCTGTCGTGGGTCAGTAGCCACCGATCATGGCTAATATACTTGACCGACAGCTACTGAGTGTATAGCGCACTGTCAGATTCTTCGATCTCGCTGCTGCGGCCTAACGTCTAAGCTCACCCGCACTTGACGCAGATCGCCTGGAGCGACAGCGCAAGGCGGGCTGAGTCAAGTGAAGGGAGAAGCGATTGTTGGGCTGCTCCTCTACGCAGCTTCAAACTGAATTCTCTGAACATCGGAAAGGTCAGCAGACTTTCTCGCCACCCACAAATCATAATTATGCTGCATAGCAAGCCAGCTTTCCGGAGAACGCCCAAGCGCTTTGGATAGTCGCAAAGCCATCTCAGGACTTACCGCACTACGCATTGCCACGATACGAGCGAGCGTCGACGGAGAAACGTTAAGGCTCTCCGCAAGCGAACGGATGCTGATATCGAAAGGCGAAATATAGGTATCCCGGATAAACTCTCCAGGATGAGGCGGATTACGCATAGTCATTTGTGATAGTCCTCGTAATCCAAAATATGAACATTTCCATCAACAAACTCAATGGTCAGCCGCGATTGCCAGGTGCAAGCGCTTGTTAGGCGTTCACCCCCTGTCTGTTCCAAACACGCATTCAGCTTCCCTCTGTACCCTCTACGATACTCGCCCGGTGGAACACCGTGTTGCTCGGCCACGCGAAATACGCGAGAACACCCAGCACCACTATGGTAACGATTACAGCTACCCACCAGAATACCGCCGAAGCGAACGGTACACCCGCCAACGCCAGCGTTACATTTAGAGAGAGGTGCCCCAGGATCGTTGCTAGCACATGCCCCGTTCGCGCGAACACAAATGCCAGAAAAACACCAAACAGAGCGATAAGAATGAGGAATGGCACGATTGGCGCGATCTGTAGCGCAGTGCCAGGGAAGAAAGCGCCAGCCACATGCCAGCCGCTCCAGAGCACACCACCCAGGAGTGCCGCTCTAGTGAAACCGAACCGCCTACTAAGTCTTGGAATTAGAAATGCCCGCCAGCCGAGTTCCTCGCCGGTGGCACCCGTCACGACTTGCATACCTACGATCAGGAGCCACGCCGAAAACGGGGGCGAAGCGGAGACATCCCCATGCATGCGCGCCGCCAGAACAGCCAATAAGATGGTGGCGAAGGGAACAACGGCAGCAACAGCGAACCAGCCAGCATGTCTGGGAACAGTCAGGACTCGGCTACGTAGATCCGCGATGTTCAGTCGGCCGCCGACAAGCACAGTCAGCAGCACAGCGATAATAGTTGGGGCCCAGACAGTACCAAAGAGGAAGCCATAGACTGCTTGAGCAGATCCTGCTTCGGCAGCGGACCGGAGTGTCCGCTGCAAGGCCCATGTGCTGCCGTATACACCTAGAATGAAGAGAATAATGCCCGCCATTGTGTTCCTTCCACAAGAGATGAATGTGCACGCCTAACAACAAGCTCACCGGAACATTTGTCCGAGTGCAGCGCCTCGTTAGGCCGCACCGTGCGATGAGCCCAACGCCTGCATTCTCAAAAGTAGTCGCTCAAATAGCGAGGACTTCAACATATTGTGCGTCTCCTTTCGGCCAGAAGCAGCCGTTACATTCGCCGAATCGCCTCAATTGGTGGCCAGGTTTCGACGTCGCCACCGTCTACCGACCATGCCTCAAGCTCTGTAGGCATCCCGTCCTTTGTGAATATTCCTATTCCGATCAACGCGCCATTCTCCGCTCGCCCTGACCAGTCCTTGACGGCGTGTGAGTCAGAACTTGTTATCGGTTCATCATCCGTTGATTTGCCAAACAGAATAGTTGGACACTCGCCACAGCCGCAACGCGCAACGCGCAACGACTTTTAGCTCGCTGGCTTCTACGGTCACGCCACCTACTTGCTTCAGTAGGAAATCCAATAGCGCAAACTCCGCAGCGGTCAATTCCCTCTTGTCTGGAATGCAGTACGGAAAGCCTTTTTCCTTCATGAAGAAAGCACCAAAAAATTACCAGATTGTGACCGTCCGCTTTGGGTCAATAGTGATCAGCCAAGTCTAATCCTAGCGAACGTCCACTTTCGGGTACATAGCAGACACTCGGACGCGACACTGTCGCTGTTGCGGCCTAACCTTTGAGCTCACACGCGCCGGCATCTGGCGCGGCGGTCGCGAGTGCAAGCGCTGTGACAGATGCGTCGGGCGGCGGGTGCAGCGATTTGTTAGACGCCCCAGTCGTATGATTCAACAGACAGTGCATCGATCCACTCGTAAATTTTAAAGTTTCGCTGTTCGAGTTCGATTATGAATTCCCGAAAGCTCCTGGCAACCGGCGCGTACTCCGGAGCGGAACGACATATGAAATGAATATCGCCAGTATCAGGGCCAAACGAGTATAAATTGCCGAGCCCATCCTGACCGAAAACGACGTGACCCTTTAGCTCGCCACGGTCCAATACATTTAGCCATTCTGCACGGATAGCAAGTTCGTCGTCTAGGTCGCCGAAGCCAAGAGTTTCGAGCCAAGCCTTTAAGTCTGCCGGAAATCGGAACCCGTGCTTTTGCTCGAGAACTGTGAGGTCAATCCCAGCCTCAGGCTCGTGCGCCTTAAATATTGGCCGCGATCCAAACAACTTCTTCCTACTGGCACTACGCACACGTGTAGCGATATCGTCCATGGGCGTCTAACGACTAAGCTCACCCGCACTTGACGCAGTGCGCCTGGAGCGACAGCGCAAGGCGGGCTGGGTCAAGTGACGGGTGCAGCGAATTGTTAGATGGCATTTATACATTTGCTGATCGCCCTTTAGTTCTCACCCTGCGAGAGCGAGCACCCTGAGCGATCCAGAAAACAGCCGTCGCAAGGGGAAAAACTCCAACTAGAGCAGGATAAGCTGACGCATCTCGCTTTATCGCTGCCACTACGGCAGGGCCAACTATAGGAGCCAATGCGATTACCCCTCCGAACAGGCCAGCAAATATGAAGTTGCTTTGTTTTGAGAATACAACCAGCCACAACGAAATTGCACCCCACAATCCGAGCATACCCCACATCACAAAAATGACACCAAGACCGAAGGCTCCGCTAACCGCAATATGTGCGCCGAAATACACGCCAACTACTGCCAACCATGACAAGAACGTGGCAGGGAGAGCTCCGAATAACAAGGTCAACGCGGCTTTCTTTGTTGCCATCTAACGACTAAGCTCACACGCACTTGACGCAGGTCGCCTGAAGCGACAGCGCAAGGCGGGCTGAGTCAAGTGACGGGTGCAGCGCAATGTTAGGGTTCTCATTCGCATAAGTCGAAGAACTCGTCGATAAGAGCAATTGAACCTCCGGCCGCCATAATATAGTTCACTGACGCTCGTAATAGCATGGCCGCTGCAGTTTCTTTAGCATCGAACTCCATGTCCTCTCCAGACTGATAATGTTTCAGCCAGTCTCTAACACGATTCAGCCTTGAAATTACCTCTTTTCGGCTAGCAGGCGGATGTGATTCGGAGTGCCTAATTGCATCAGCAAACACCTCAACAGTGCTAAGAGAGGGCGGTTCCTTGCGCCTCATCTTGCCCAAAGGTTCCTCCGCGGCGCCGGCGAGTGAAATACAACTCAGGTAGTCAGAGCCATTCAGGTAAAGTTTTATCGCTGTCTCAAGTTGCTGCCGAGCTGCATCTAGCTTGCTGAATTTCTGAACTGACATGAGACGGTAAGAGAAGCCTAACGCTTGAGCTCACTCGCGCCAGCATCTGGCGCGGCGGTTGCGAACGCAAGCGCCGTGACAGATTCGTCCGGCGGCGAGTGCAGCGATTTGTTAGGCGGCAGTGCTCCAATTTGAAGGGGTTTCATCTCAATGGTGTACCGTCTGGGTTTACCGCTTCCTCGTCTCGAAGCGTTGGGTAATACACTCGCTTATGCTCCATGCCATAGAATAGAACGCCATGAATTCCTTTTACTTGCGACTTCTTGATTCGTCTCTTATACAACCGAGTAAGGGCTGCGTCGACTTCATCCCTATTCGGGAGATTCAAAAAGTCCTCCGCGAAGGCGACATCCGTACCTTCTTGAAACAAGAGATTGAAGTCCTGTTCTGACGCGGAAAAAATGTCGTACACACTGTTTTCAGCGCCATCGATTACCTGGACGAAAAAATCCTTCACAAATTCGGCCCCACCGCACGTAGACGCTTAAGAATTGTCATTGCCGCCTAACGTCTAAGCTCACTGGCGCCTAGGCCAGTAAACAGAAAACTTGTTGAAGGTCGGAGCGGCCAGTGCAGCGCAATGTTAGGTGGAAAGCCCTTCAGGCTATCGCGTTCGTTGGGATGAGGAAGGGCCGACTTAACTAACGAAGCTACAGCAGGGCTTGGCGAAGCTGCTTGAACCTCAGCGCGTCCACTATTGCCGTGCAAATACAACGGACCCAAACCCGCTGACACGTGCCCCACCCTGCTTCTTATTGTTTGGTGTTGGTAATGCACGTCCGCTAACCCCTCGGTTCGCAGTACGACTTGTTGACAGAATTTACTGCCTTTCGGATGCTGACACCAGCCTCGGCGCTAGTTGCGTTCCTTCTTCTCTTCCCAGCAGCATTGCGAACCGTCCGGTTCATGCAGTGCATTAAAACCTTTTACAATTTCTCGCTTTGCCGCCTAACGACTAAGCTCACACGCACTTGACGCAGTTCGCCTGGAGCAGCAGCGCAAGGCGGGCTGGGTCAAGTGGCGGGTGCAGCGCATTGTTAGGAGGCACCCGTGCCAGCGTAACGAACCCGCGAAAACACTGAAGCCAATCCATTTTTGCCTAGCATCAGGCCCATTCCCAATAAAATCTGAAGCACGTACGACGCTCGTGACCGCAGGCCTTCAATCCAAGCGGTGTCCGTAGGAAACCGTGTGCTTCGACTCACCGCTTCCTGAGCCCAAAGGCTAATCTCCACCGAAACGGCACTAATTACTCCAAACAAAAGGGCGTACAGGCCTACGAGAAATGTACCAACAGCAATTAGATCCGTCTCGTTTTCAGTCTTCGCCAGGGTGGGGTCGGAGTCTTCACTCTCGAAGGCGCAAATTATCGGAGCAAGGCGCCAGACCGAAAGTGCGGCGGCTATGGGGACAACCACAGCAATGATGGATGAGAATGATGCTTGCCACGAATCGGTCATTGGAGAGGAGGATACAGAAAGCGCAAAGCCTAGATGCTCGATCCCGCGCACGAGCAAGAAAACCGCGGCAAGCCTGCAAAGCACGATTCCCGATCCGCTCACGGCCATGTTTCGTGCCTCCTAACGACTAAGCTCACACGCACTTGACGCAGATCGCCTGGAGCGGCAGCGCAAGGCGGGCTGGGTCAAGTGACGGGTGCAGCGCATTGTATGTTCCCTTCCGGGTACTCACCGGGATAAGTTGAGACCCATAAGCCTGTTTGGCTTATCGGTGTACCAGCTCGATGCAGCGCAGGTTCCAGCTAGCACTGAGACCGTTAACAAGCGTGCAGCGGTACATCGTTTCATCAACCAGCTCGGACAGTCGAATGGGCCTCAAGAGCCCGAATGTAGCAAGGGTGAGCAACGATGACCAAACGAAACAAGGCAGTAAACGTAGGGATCGATGTCGGCAAGCAACAGCTTGATGTGTATCTGCTTGAACGACAAAGGGCATTTCAATGTGGCAACGACGAGCTGGCCATTCAGCAGCTACTCGCAAAGCTTAGGCGCTTCAACGTTCAGCGCATCGTGGTCGAGGCTACAGGACGCCTGGAACAACCGTTTGTTCGAGCGGCCCTGGCTCTAGACTTGCCCGTGGTCGTGGTCTCGCCACTGCGGGTACGGCGCTACGCCGCCGCCATCGGCCAGCTGGCCAAGACCGATGCCATTGATGCGCAACTGATCGCCCGCTTCGGCGCCGACTTAAAGCCCGCAATCAACCCGCCGGTTGACGCAGAAACACTGATAATCAAGGACCTGATGGTACGACGCCGGCAACTCATCGAGATGCGGACAATGGAAAAGAACCGTCGGCAGATCATGCCAGCGGTCCTGCAGGACAGTATCGATCAGCTCATTAACACAATCGATGAACAGCTTAAGTCGCTCGACCAACAACTCGACCAGGCCGTCGATGCACACACTGAATGGCGCCACAAACGAGACCGACTCATGAGCATGCCGGGTATCGGCAAGACCGTGGCCTACACGTTGCTCGGCGACATGCCTGAACTGGGGAACCTGAGTCGACGCCAGATCGCTGCATTGACCGGTGTTGCACCGTACAACCACGACAGCGGTCGAATGCGCGGCAGGCGCCGCATCCGCGGTGGCAGAAGTTCATCGCGCACTGTGCTGTTTCTCAGTGCCATGTCCGCCATCCGATTTAACCCGGACATCAAGACGTTTTACGAACGTCTCGTGGCCAACGGAAAACACAAGAAAGTGGCACTCACCGCCTGCATCCGAAAAATCGTTACAGCGCTAAATGCCATGCTACGGGATGACAAAAACTGGAGCCCGGCATGAATTAATACTTGACGGGACAACACAGTCGCTTGTTAGGCATCCGATTCCAATTCGACATCAGAAAAGGCTGCGTCGCTCTTCAAAGCACTCAGTATCGCAGCAACCAGGGAATCATCGGATTGCATTTTGTTACGGCCGAGGAGCTTCTCCTTAACCGATCTCTGCTTCTCGATCTGAATCATCCAGTTCAAATCGACATTCGCAAAATCCTCCCCACCCTCAAATTGGCCCGAAGCGCCAACGAGGTATTCCGACTCCCCAGCACCAACCTCCGTGTACCAGCCCCAGTCCTCTACATCCGGCTCCGTTGACGTGTATTGCGAAGCAAATACATTGTCCCGAAGCCAGATCAATACACTCTCACCAGCAATCGGGTTGATTGGATTTGGTTGCTCTTTGCTTGGATCGAATAGCGACGTTTTAAAAGAAATCAGCTGTGCCATGGGGATGCCTAACGTCTAAGCTCACACGCACTTGACGCAGACCGCCTGGAGCGGCAGCGCAAGGCGGGCTGAGTCAAGTGACGGGTGCAGCGCAATGTTAGGTGGCACCTTCTTCATAGGGAAAGATTACTAAATCCCGCATAGACAATCATAATCGCAAGTGCAATGAGGAAAAGCGGTGACAACGGCTCCAATAAATCCCACATTCGACGCGCTATTTTTTCTGTCTTTGTAGGAGCAACCAGCGAATCTGCAACGTGCAGCAGATCATCCGGAATATCACGCCCCTGAATCAGAGCAAAATAGACGCGACATCGAGGGGAAAGATACATCCAGAAAATGACGCCGACAAGAATGGTAGCCAAGACAGTTAGCCTTAAATCCGATATGGCCGGCGATCCTGTAATTCGGGCATTGGTTAGATATGCCAGAATTGCCGCGAATAGGGCAACCAAAACTACCCGGCTCGCGGAATGGTTGGTCACCAGCGCGTACACAACAACAAACGGTGCGAGAAAAAATACGGCAACCGCAATTATGACGCCCGACGGAGCACCCTCCCCAAAAGAGGAATAGCCCATAATTCCGAAGACACCAAACAATATTGTTGCGACAGACATGAGGAGAAGACCGAACATAATCAGACGCAGAAAAAGCGGCGGAGTAACGCCTGGCCGATTGATGTAGCCGCCAGTCCAGAACTTGAGTTTTCCTGCCCCCCTCATTTGTGCCACCTATTCATTGATACTGGTAAAGGTAAGTCCGTGACGTACGAATGATGTTCGTCAGCATGTCGTTGGTGAGTGCAACCTAACGTCTAAGCTCACACGCACTTGACGCAGACCGCCTGGAGCGGCAGCGCAAGGCGGGCTGAGTCAAGTGACGGGTGCAGCGCAATGTTAGGCTGCATTGGCAACACTCTCTATCTCCCTCATATAGAACCACCTGCCTAATACTGCTCCGCCTAATGCCGCTATACCAATTAGAGCTAGCCCAATCCACTGCTCCACCGCAACTTCAACGAAGCTTACCGGCCCTGCAACCCGCGCAATATCATAAACAAGATAAGTGACCGCCAGCCAAGCTGACACACTTAAAAAGAGTGATGGACCAATGAAGGATCTTCGAGCGATCAATGCACCGATTCCGACCGCGATGAACCAACTGATTGCCGATTCGATTTGAAGCGGAGTGATGCTCGCAACGACTGGCTCGGCCAGCGAAGCATCTGTTGAAGCGATTGGGCCCAGGATAAGACCGATTGCTAAGGTAACTGTCAAAGCAACAACTGTTCGCATTTCAGTTCTCCTCGGAAGTTATTCTGCTGCCTAACTATAAGTAGTGAGCAAAAATGCGTGATGTAAATGCATGAAAAACTCAATTTGTCGGGCTGAAGGGACGGGCAACTTCCTGATTAGCTTACAAGTGCGGTTTGATATGTTGCGTATAAAAGGGATGAAGAAATTGCGCGCATGTTGATAATCTCTGACCGGTTCGCGGGCGTCAATCAAACCTTTAACACTTACTGGCCCTAAGGCATTCAGCCCCTTCCTCAATTCCCCGGCGACATCTCCCGATCCCAGTTCAACACACCGTGCTTCTTCAGCACCCGCATCAAGTCATCCAGCGGAATTGCTTCGCGTTTGCCACGCGAACTCTCAACCGTTGTTGCTTTGAAGATGGCGTTGTAAATCGCTTCCTCGGTTGCTTCCACTGTTGCTGCGAACAGCGGTGACATCGCTTCATTGGTTAACGATGGCGCAACAAACGGCTCCATCCCTTCGCGGGGGCGACGAACGTCCGGGTGCGTCGAGAAGGCAATGACGTAATCGCCGGAACCGTTGCTCGCGAACGAACCGGTTCGTGCCAGCCCCATCATCGCGCGTTTGGCGACGCGGTCCAGGGCACGTGCTGTCAGTGGGGCATCAGTCGCGACTACCATCATGATCGAACCGTCTTCCTGGCGATCATCAACACCCTTCTTTTCGAGCTGGGCTCGGTAGGAATACTGGCCCAACTCGCGGCCAACCGGCGCGCCGTTCATGGTCAGCACGCCACCAAAGTTTGTTTGTACCAGCACGCCAACGGTGTAACCGCCCAGCGATTGGGGCAATAAGCGAGAGCTGGTTCCTATACCGCCTTTCCAGGCGAACGCTTGCGTTCCCACACCGGCACCGACACTGCCCTCCGCTACCGGGCCGCTGCTCGCGTTGTTGAGTGCTTCGTAAACTTCATCATGGCCTATCACGTCAGCCCACATGTTGTTGACGGCACCGTCGTTGGTTTCACCCACCACCGGATTTACCGTGTGCTCGCCCATACCCGGTTGTTCGTAGACCCATTCTTTCAGCGCGTTGGCGGCACTCCATACGCACAAGGTGCAGGTCAGCAACACCGGCGTTTCAAGCTCACCGAACTCATGAATTTGCGTTGCACCCACGAGCTTGCCGTAGCCATTGCCAACGTACAGCCACGCCGGTACCGGGTGTGTATACAGATTGCCGGGGCCGGGAATGATCGCGGTGACACCCGTTCGTATGTCGTCACCTTCGATCTTGGTTGAGTGACCAACCCGGACGCCTTCAACATCGGTGATTGCATTCAGCGGACCGGTAGGCAGTACGCCCACCACCAGACCCGCTTCCCGCGCGCGGGGTCGTTCCTCGGCAACCGCAAGCGATGCCGTGCAAACAGCGACCGTAACAACGACCGCGAGCTTCAGAAATTGAGTTGGGCGCATGAGATCCCCGTTAGCAAGGTAAAAATGCACCTTAGGGTCTCGTGCGAGGGCTGGCAAGCCCGAAGACCCGGCTGCCGGGTGGCAGCCGGGGTTTAGTCGATCAGTTAAAGACGTCGAAAATGTGGCTGTACTTGAGAATGAACTCACGGCCCGCTGGCGGTGCACCGACACCACGGTCATCAACCTCGTTGTACACAAGGTACAAACCGGAGTTGGCCGACTGCAGCCACGAGAAACGCAGGTTGGTGCCGACTACGTCCGTGCTGTCGTTGTGCTGTACCAGCGCCTGCAACAGCATCTTCGGCGTAAACGAATACGACAAGCGCAGGCGAGTCAGGTTGACTTTAAAGTCGCCGTTCGCCACCGGTAAGTCGAAATCGTTGTACTGCATTGACAACTCGGAGCTGAAGCGCTCACCCACGCGGTACTTCAACGTCGGCTCCAGCGTCACCCGGTCGCCGCCGAAACGGCCGCCGATAAAGGTCCGGAGGTTCGCACTGAACGGCGCACTCTGATCCGTGGTGAGATAAAATTGTGCTTCACGGTGATCATAGGTTCCCGGCATTACGGTAACGCCCGGCACGATGTCGAACGCTTCTTTAACGCCAGACTTCGTAAAGTTCATGCCGGTGTGCACTTCGAAACCAGTCTTCCATTCCCAGTGCGAATCAACGTGTACGTAGCCGGTTTCCTGGAAGCCATCAAAATCCCAGTAACCGTTCCATGAGACGTGCGGCCGTATCTCCAGCAAGCCCCACAAATCGTCAGGGCGGATCCGGCGCATGATATTCGCGTTGCCTTTACGGTATTCACTGCGCGACAAAAAGCCCACTTCCGGGTTGAAGCCTTCTCTCACTTCCGTGTACCCCAGGCCCATACTGTACTCGGCGGAATCGTAGGCACCGTTCACGGAATAAGCCGTTTCGCGGCCTTCCATTTCCGGTGTCGCGGTCGCTGCGGCCCACGCTTGCAGCAGCAGGTTGTCACCGATACCCCAACGGCCATCGATGGCATAAGTCTGGTTTTCATCGGTACTGCTGTCGCCGGTAATACTGCCATCCCCATCGCGATTCACGATCAAGAAGCCCACTGATGAACGGTTGGCCAATTCCTGATTCACGCGCGCAACCGTGAAATTGTTGGCAGGCGCAACACCGTCCAGGCCATCGGCGGCCATGTGCAGGAAGCCGACGTTGGTGCTGCTGCCAACCTTGCCCGACAAGCGAACGCCACCATCGATCGGCAACGGTATGCCGCCCGGACCCACACCAATGCGGCGACTGAAGAACAACTCGACCTGCTCGGAATTGCCCACCGAGAACTGGCCGGCATTCTCGAGGAAGAACGGACGCTTCTCCGGGAAGAACAAACTGAAACGGTCCAGGTTGACCTGTTGCTCGTCCGCTTCCACCTGCGCGAAGTCAGTGTTGTACGTAGCATCAAGCGTCAGGCTGGGTGTAATCGAGTACTTGAGATCGAAGCCGAACTCCTGGTCTGTCTCGGTGCCCGACAACATTCCGCCACGTGCGGCTTTACCCAGAATGTAAGGCGTAATTTTCAGGTTGCGCTGCGGCGGCGGATCAATGCCGCTGATCGTGCCCGCTTCTGACACGCGATAGAGCGTGCGCTGTCGCGACAATGGTGCCCAGAACGCCACTTCATTGTTGCGGCGAATATTGCGTTGGAAGTTAAAGCCCCAGTCCTGAGCATCACCCGCGGAATAGCGCAATGTTCGGAACGGAATTTCAAACTCCGCACTCCAGCCGATGTCCGAAATCTTTGCACTGACTTTCCAGCTCGCATCCCAGTTCAGATTGAAACCGCCACCACCGGTCGACGTCTGGCTCGAACCCTCTTTCGTGACCTGACCGTCGTATTCCAGGCCGGCCGGGTTGGTACCAAACACGAAACCGTTCTGTCGGTCACGCATGCCGTCGATCAGAATCTGGAAGCTGTCCGTATTGTTTAGCTCGGAGTCGCGCCGACTGTCGGACACGATAATGCCGTCCGGATTGTCGTCGTAAGCCACCATGCCGATGTACAGAGAATCGTCGGTGAAGCCGATGAACACTTCCGTCTTCTGGCTGGCAGGTTGCCCCTCGGCCGGCTGAATCTGCCAGAAGTCGCCGGTCGGAACCACGTTGCTCCAGGCCGGATCATTCAGCACGTCGCCATCGAGTTCCGGCATCGTGGTCAGCGGGTACGCCTGGCTGTTCGGCCGCGGCGATGAAGGCCCGGCGGTTTGTGCGCTGCTCACACCTGCTGCAACTACCAACACGGCACCCAGCCAACTCCCTCGCAACCGGGCGCGCTTCTCAAAATTCTTCACTATTACCCCCATGATGCTTGCGCCGGGGACGGCGCAAGCCACTCTATCCACCACTAATTAGTCAGAAAACCGCCCGGACAGACACCCGGCGACCCGCACTGTTCGTGCAGATCCGACAGGATACATGACGTTCGGTTCGCAAAAACCCGAAATATTCAGTTTCAAACGAACGAATTGCGTCGCTGTGGTCAATCCGTCTTCAACATTTCGCTATAACCGAACAGACCCGCGGAACCGCCGGTATGCACGAAAACCACGTGCTTGGCATCGGCCAGTAAACCGTTCTTGATTTGATCGATCATCCCGGCGAGCCCCTTGCCGCTGTACACAGGATCAACCAGCAAGCCTTCAAGTCGGGCGATCAGCAGCACTGCCTCGTTCATCGCCTCAGTGGGTACGCCGTAGCCCGGCCCGACGTAATCGCAGTTTGCGATCACATCGGCGCGCTTCACAACGCCCGGCGCACCGACAAATTCGGCTGTCTCCATAGCCAGCTTGTAAACCTTCTCTTCCTGCAGTTCTTGTGGCGCGTTTACGCCGATGCCGAGTAAAGGAATGCCGCTGTGAGTTGCCTTGAGACCGACGATCAGACCCGCCTGCGTGCCGGCGCTGCCGGTTGCATGCACGATGTGATCGATCGGCAAACTGGCGCTGTTCGCCTGCGACATGATCTCCAGCGCACAATCAATGTAGCCCAGCGCGCCGATCACGTTCGAGCCACCGCCAGGAATGATGTACGGTGTTTCGCCTCGCGCTCGCAGTTTTTCAGCAACGGCTTCCATTTCGGCATTCATGTCGCTGCCTTTCTCGACTTCGCGAATGCGCGCGCCATAAATCCGGTCCAGCAGAACGTTGCCCGAGCTCTTGTAGGATTCCGGCGCATCACCGACGCGCTTTTCGAATACGAGGTCGCAGCTCAAGCCAAGTTTGCAAGCCGCTGCTGCCGTCTGCCGTGCGTGATTCGACTGCACTGCGCCCTGCGTGATGATCGCCGTGGCTTTCTTGTTAAGCGCGTCGGCCATCAGGAATTCGAGTTTGCGGGTCTTGTTGCCACCGGTACCCAAACCCGTGCAGTCGTCGCGTTTTACGTAGATGTCCGGGCCACCCAGGTGTTTACTCAGACGTGGCAAATGCTCCAGCGGAGTCGGCAAGTGGGCCAGGGAAACGCGGGGGAAACGGGATAAGAGCACAGATAGATCCTCTGTTGATGTCTGTTAATGCGTGAGTTGAGCACGCAGCGACGTCTCGCCCAGCGCCAGACTGACTGTCCGGCGTGCGAGTTCGTCAGTGGATGAAATAAGCGGCACGGTCACGTGCTCTTGCTTCAGGACCAGCGGAATCTCGGTGCAACCCGCGATGATTGCATCTGCGCCCTGTTCAACGAGGCGACGAGCGACCTCCGCCATGCCCGCTGAAACGGCGCTGCTCTGATCGCCGGCTTTGACCCGGTCAATAAGTGCCATCAGCTCCGCACGCATGTCGCCTTCGACCGGCAGCGGGACCAGACCTGCGCTCTCCAGCGCGTCCTGGTACAACGCCGCCTCCAGACACGCCGGTGTTGCCATGATGCCCACCTTGCGAACCTTGCCTGTACTTTCGGCAACGGTCTGCACGGTTACATCGATGATGTTAATAAAAGGAATCGTAATGCGCTGCAGTGCACGATCCAGCCAGCCGTGCGCCGTGTTGCACACCAGCACCAGAAAATCGGCGCCGGCCGCTTCCAGCCGTTCCGCCATTTGTGCAAGGTTTTCGCGAATGCGCGCGTCATCTTCAACTGACGCGTTCTGCCGACTCGGCACTTTCGGGTCATGATCGACAAGCATGCGGATGTGGTCCTGATCGCGTTCAGCGGGCGTCAGTGCAATGACCTTCTGCATGAAATCGAGCGTGGCATCCGGACCCATTCCTCCGAGTACACCGACGGTTTTTTGCTTGCTCAATGGCTTTCCTTCCTAATCGCGCTTCGTCGTGGTCGCAGACAACGTTCTCAATTAAATCATCGCAAACAATGAGCACGTCGATGCAGCTTGCAGACCGGCTGCCCGGTCAGGATCGGCATTGTCGCTCGCCATGCGGCCAACGGCCAGCGCTTCTGCAACATTTCGGCGTCAACCGGGTTGCACGTTGTGCACGAAATTACGCACACGGCTGGCAATTCACAGCCTGAAAAAGCCGTGTTATTGGCGGACAGATCGTATAGCATTTTTGTCGACCTGCTGCGGCCAGACTGGCTTCGGCATCGCCACCAAAGGCTGTCATCATGATTACAAGAGCAACGATCTTCGCCGTGTGCCTGCTGGTTTGCGCCAGCAACCCGGTTGCAGCGCAAGAGAACATCGACCAGCGCTCTTACAATCTGGGCATCATCGGCGGCTTCGCCGAAGTGGTGAGACTCGGTGTCAAAAAACTCGCGCTCAGCGAAGTGCTGGCTCCCGATGAAATGGACGCCATGCTGGACGATGCGAAGATTGTCGCGCGACGCAACAAAGTGCGCCTGTACCGCGAACCCGAGCTCATCGTCACTGACCTTTATCCTGCCGATGTCGCAGAAGGCAAAGATGTACTGCTCATCTACACCGGCAGCACCTTGCAGGAATACCTCGACCTGAAAGCGGACAAAGACCTGCTCATCGCCAGTGACAGTTACAGAGGTGAGGCGCGCCGGGAAATTGCCGTCCGGTTTGGCAAGTTGCTGAGTTACCCGCAGGCCGTTATTGACGAGCTGATCGCGCAACAAACCGGTGGCAATGCCCTGTGACGTCGCGCCGCGCACTGCTGCAATCGCTCGCTGCCCTGCCGCTCGTTGGCGCGTGTGCAGGGCCGCGTTTTTCGGGCCAGCAGAATTACACGCCATCGGGACTGCCCTTGCGCCGGGTGCGGGTATCGCCTGACCGCGTCGTGCGCGTCGTAACCGGCCTGCGGCCCTACCGTCCGTCGGGTTTCGTCGTGCGTCCCGACAAGCTGGACGACAAGACCATCATTCATAACTACGGCCACGGTGGCGGTGGAATCACGCTGTCGTGGGGCACGTCGCACATGGCACTCGAACTCGCGATGCAAAGTGAACATCGTCGTTGCGCGGTACTCGGTTGCGGCGCCGTCGGCCTCGCCAGCGCACGTCTGCTGCAACGGCACGGCTGGGATGTCACCATCTACGCGAAAGACCTGCCACCGAACACGACCTCGAATATCGCGGGCGCGCAATGGTCTCCCGCGTCGTTGTATGACGATGGCTACGATGATCCGCGGTTCTTTAACGACCTCGGCATTGCCATGCGGCATTCCTACCGCGAATTTCAGCACCTGGTTGGCGCACACTACGGCGTTAGCTGGATCAGCAACTACGTGCTGTCTGATCGACAGCAACCGGACGGCGAAGTACACGCGCGCTACCCGGACATGTTCCCGGAACGGCATGCAATGTCAGCGTCGCAACACCCTTTTCCGGCAAAGCACGCACTGCACTTTGACACCATGTTCATCGAGCCGCCGGTATACCTTCCGGCGATCATGAACGACTACCACGCGGCTGGCGGCAAAATCGTCATCCGCAATTTCCGAAACAGACAAGCGCTGTTAACGCTGGACGAGCCGGTCATCATCAACTGTACCGGGCTGGGCTCACGCAGCCTGTTCGATGATCAGGAACTGATACCGGTCAAAGGCCAGTTGGTGGTGCTGAAACCGCAGGCCGACATCAACTACCTGATGATCAAGCGCGGCATTTACATGTTTCCGCGGAAGGACGGCGTATTACTGGGTGGCACATTCGAGAAAAACCAATGGTCGCTTGAACCGGACACGGCCGCGACCGAGCGGATACTCCGTGAACACGCCGCATTTTTCCGCGAGATGGACGATCCGTGGGCCTCGCCCTGGGATATCGCCGCTGCATAGCGCCGCAACCTTTTGATCACTGACGAGCCGCATAAACCTCATTGGTGCAAACACGTTTGAATACTCGATCTGCGAATCGAACTGACCGGGGAATACGATGAGAAAATACCTGCTACTGACCTTGTTCATACTTGGCGGCTGCGCGAGCTCTATGGATCACGGGGGGCATGCCGGCATGAACATGGGCGGCAGCGACGAGCCCAGCGCATTTCTCGATCCCATCCAGTTGTACCCGGAAATGCTGGGGGAATTCTCGCGACCCATCTCCAGCAAGAACGCCACTGCGCAGGCGTACTTTGATCAGGGTATGCAACTGCGTTACGCCTACGCTGTCGACGCGGCAGCCCGTTCGTTTCGTGCTGCATGGGCGGCTGACCCGAACTGTGCCATTTGCTACTGGGGAGAAGCCTGGTCGCTTGGCTCGTATTTGAACGGCGCGAAGTCCGCGGCGAAAGCACCGCACGCTCTCACCGCTGCGAAAAAAGCCGCTGAATTGCGCGGCTATGCCAGCCCCGTTGAGCGCGCGTTGATCGACGCGATCCAGGTTTGGCATATCGACAACTACGACCCCGCGACACGCCGAAACGAAGATCAGAAATTCGCTGACGCCATGGGCAAAGTCCATGAGCAATACCCGAGCGACCTCGACGTTACCGCGGTTTACGGCGCGGCGCTGTTTCTGCTCGAGCCACGTCGCGGCATGCGTGCTATGGACGACCCCAGCGTGATGCACCTGCACAAAGTCTTGGAAGGCGCCCTGGCACAGGACGTTACTCATCCGGGCGCCTGCCATCTGTACATCCATGCAACGGAGTCCACGGTTCAACCCGATCTCGCCCTGCCGTGCGCTGCGCACCTTGGCAACGCCATACCCGGCGCCAGCCACATTAATCACATGCCATCGCATACCTGGAATGAGATCGGCATGTGGGGCGACTCAGTACGTGCCAACACGCAAGCCTGGCATTCCGACCTGAAAGCCGCCGCCGGCAAGGGCGTCGCGATTTACGAATCACACAATCTGCACATGTTGCTGTTCGCGGCGTCGTTCGATGGCCAGGGTGCGGTAGCGACTCAGGCTGGCAAGGACTACGCGAAGATCACCGACAACACGATGTACCAGGTGCTGACTCTAATTCGCTTTGGCCGCTTCGATGAAGTCCCGGGCATCTCCAACCGGCCACAGGAAACAGTTGCTGCCTCACTGTGGGACTTCGCACAGGGTTACGCGGCGTTGCGCAATGGCGATACAAAAAAAGCGAAAGCATTGCACAGCAAAGTTCAACGCTACGTGGAAACCACGGATGACACGTTCCGCTTCCACCCGGCCAGCCAGGTAGTCGGCACAGTCGCTCACATACTGGAAGGCGAGATACTCCGCGCCGAAGGCGATCTTGATGGCGCCATCATCGCGTTCCAGGCTTCGGCGAATGTCGAGGATTCGATGGAGTACGACGAACCCGAGCCGCTGCCCTTCGCCGCCAGGCACTGGCTCGGCGCGGCGTTGCTGGAAGCTGGCCGGAATGCTGAAGCCGAAAGCGCCTACCGCGAAGAACTCGCGGACCATCCACACAATGGCTGGTCACTGTTCGGACTGAAACAAGCGCTGGCGGCACAAGGCAAGCACGATGCGGATGTGGACGCCGACTTCGAAGAAAGCTGGGCGCGTTCCGACGTCTGGATACAAAGCTCGCGTTTCTAAGTAAAAAAGGCCGACGCTCCAGCTGGGGCGTCGGCCTCATTACCAACAGCAGTCTCAGAAACGTCTTGGCTGAATCTGGGCCAATGGCCCGTCCTGTATCAGCCACCGCTCCCGGCCATGCGCTTTATTCGCTGGGCATGACCCACTTCAGGCGCTCGTATTTTCGCAATTGTTTCGGGCCCACTTCGGCGCCGTAAATATTGCCGTCCTTGTCCACTGCAACGCCTTCTGCAGCGGTCGTGCCACCGGTCTGCGGATCGGGCTGCAACGGATCAGGGATGAAGTAACGCACCCACGCATCGTGCACGCTGCCAATGCGGATGCCACGCTTCCAACCCCAGTTGCCGGACCAGATCACGTGCGATTCCGAATCAGCGGAATACAGCATGTCGTCCTTGTCGATATACAAACCGCTCGGTCGGCCGAACTGCGTCCAGGTCGCGAGGTGCTTGCCATCCTGATCAAATATCTGGGTTCGGCTGTTGCCTCGATCACCAACAAACAAGCGACCCAGTGAGTCCATCGCCAGCGCATGCGGGTCGCGGAATTCGCCCGCTTCAGCGCCGGTTGTGCCCCAGGTTTTGATGAAGCGGCCACGCGAGTCGAATTTTACAATTCGATTATTTCCGCCAGAACCGTGCCCATCGGCCACAAAAATATCCCCATTTGGGGCTACCAGCACGTCAGAGGGCTGATTGAACTCGTCGGGGCCGTCACCCGCGACGCCTGCTTTCCCCAGACGCATCAGTTCACGACCGTTCTTGTCGAACTTGATGACCTGGTGTCCGCGATTGCCCTCGCCACGCGCATCCGTGATCCAGACGTTGCTGTCCTTGTCGACGAAAATGCCGTGTGGCCAAACGATCATGCCGGCGCCGAAGGTTTTGATGAGGTTGCCATCGCGGTCGTAGTGCAATACCGGATCAACATCGTCTTTGCCCACGCAACTGTTCTGGCCGCAGCGCTCAGCAACCCAGATCGTGTCATCAGGACCGACAAAAACGGCGCTGGTCGAGCCCCATTCACGGCCGTCCGGAAGTTTTGCCCAGCCATCGACCGGTCGGTACGGGTGTTCCTGCGCCCAACTACTGACTGGCAAGCTACACGCGGCTAGTAACAACAGTGTGCTCAATTTCTTGTACATGGTTTCTCCTGCGGAGCGGTGATTGCTGATCGTGGCCAAACCACACCAGCGTCAATTGCGGGCGCTGATAACCTCGATCGATGCCAGTGCATCGAGGTATTCGCGAACTATGTCGAGCGGTACCGGCCCGAGTTCGGCGGTGAGCCAATTGCGAATTTCACTGACACTGCGTCTGCCATCAACAAGATTCAGTGCCTCGTACGCGTACTCGCCGCCACTGCCATTGCTGCCCGAATAGCGCGGCAGGCGTAGCTGACTGTAGCGTTCGCTGCCCAGTTCATCGCTGATGTAGGAATAGCCGAATGCGTGCATCGGGCCTCGAACATCCGGGCTGCGAACAAAAACGGTCGCGTCCAGTATGTCGGGCGTGGCCTCCGGCACATCCAGCAGCGCTTGCAGGCTCGCCAGAAACGCCAGCGTGCTGTAACGGTCCACGTCGTCAACGGCGGCGAATGAGGAAATACTCCCCAGCTTCGCGCGCTCGACGTCGAAGTGAATATGCGCGACTGCGGCAGCGTCAGACGGGCTGAGTGGCTCCAGCCGTTGCAGAAATTCCGCGCTGCGTGCCAGGGCATTACGGCGCAACAATGCCGTCAGTTCCGGTGTGTCGTCGGCGTCGAGATCGGCGAGTATCAATGCGCTAACTGCGCCGATAAAGGCAGCGCGTTTTAATTTGGTCGGGTCGATGTTGGCGGCCAAATCAAAGTTGGTGTGTATGTAGCGATCAGGCCAGTCGTGCAAATACAGGCCAGGAATTCGGAAGCTGCCCTCACGAAACACGTCGTGGTCACTGCCCATATCGAGGCCTTCCATCAACGCCAGCAGCGGCTCTTTACCACCTTCCGCTGCAATCAGCGGAAACTGAACCGTCTCGCCGCTTGCATAGGCCTCGGTCTCTTCGTTGACGAAACGGCCGATCTCGAAACCGATATCGCTGATGATGGTCGGCAAGCTGATCGGCCCACCGGAAATCCGGAACACGGATTTTGTGACGGGACCGCCGCCAACCATGTCCATGTGTATGTTGGCTTTGATGCGGGACGGATCATCGTGCTCGCTAAGGAACATGATGCTGCCTTCGATTTCGGCCGGCCACAGGAATCGAATCGTACGTGCTGGACGAGGCACGATGTCAGCGTCAATCAACGCCTGCAACGTCCGCGCTACTTCAAGAATCGAAACACAACCGGATGCATTGTCGTTCGCGCCCGGTCGCGGGTGATCGAGATGGCAGGTGAACAGTATTTCTTCTTTGCCAAGAATGTCATCGGCGCCGTCAATCGCGGCTTCCGCGAAGCGGTACTTGCCGCTCGTATGGCGAGCCTCTACCTTGGCGTGCAAGCGAATGTCTTCGCCCGCTTCCAGCCGCGTGAGCAAAGCACGGGCCTCGCCGAGGCTGATCATGAAACCGAACGAACGGGTTACCGGAAAGCTGCTCAGATGTCCCCAGCGCACCAGCCGCTCATCTTCGCGCCACCATGCCGAGCGCTGATTGGGCGCGTACGACACAATGCCCGCTGCACCGAGTTCACCGACGGCACGTTCGACGACTGTGCCTGGCTGGCTCGAAGTCAGTACCAGTTTGCCGCGCAGATCTTTGCCGGCGTAATCCGCATCCGTGGTGCCAGCACCGATATCGATGAGGGATGCCGTCGCTTCGCCGGACAAACTGTCCTGCGCCAAACCCAGCGGTACTGCCTCCCAGTTGGCAAGGCGGCGCACGCGTACGTCAGCATCACCGTCTTTAGCCAGCTCCCACAATTCGGCGAATTGCACGTCCCAGATGGGTCGGGAGCGTTGCGTGCCGTACATCGTGCGACCATCGGCGGAAAATTCGGCAGTGCGAACTTCGTCCAGCCCGTAGAATTTCAGTCGTTGCAGCACATGGTCGGTGGCTTCGCTGAACTGATGACCGGAACGCATGCGGTGTTTCAGCGTTATGAAGTCGAGATTCCGTTTCGCTTCTTCACCTGAGACCTCGGCCGCTACCGCGGCCAGAGTCTGCTCGTCCAGCAGCAGGCGCAAATCAGCCTGTGCGGAGAAAGAAGCAAGGCTTAACGCGACGAGCAGTAGGCGCGGCATAAAGGGCTCCAGTTATTGTTTCGCCGGGTCTCGCGGTATGAGATGCAGTGACGTTTGCCGACCGTCGATGTACCAGGTCTTGCTGCCGTCAAAGAAGGCGTCTTCTTCAAGCTTGATACGCACGGCCTTACCCCAGGACGGCACGTCAGACTCGGCGTACAACTCTATCGAGTAAGCCGTGTTCGGGTACATCGGATAATCACCACCACCGGGCACACCGCCTTGCTGGTCCCACATGCCAATCGTGGTTCCCGCCGCATGGCCGTGGTAACCAATCGGGTGAGTGTAGATCGATGGTGTGATGCCTTCGCGTTTTGCCTGTGCGAGCGAGCGGGCGAGTATATCGTTGCCGCTGCGGCCAGCCGTGAAGTTGCCGGTCAGGATATCCTGCAATCGGTTGCCGTTCTTAAGCGCATCACGCAACTCTTGCGGCGCTTCAGATTCGCCGGGTCGCAGTACGTAGGCATGTTGCTGGGTATCGGTGTTCAAGCGCAAATAAGTAATGCCAAAATCGACGTGCAGCAGATCGCCCGGCTGGATGACATCGTCATTGTGGCGCGCCAGGATCTCGCTCTTGGCATCAACCACCGGCTGCTCGGCGCGTTGTATCGATACGGACGGGTGAAACCAGGTCGTGAGTTTTAGTTCACGAATGCGATCGCGGTACCACCACGACACATCGTTCGTCGTGGTTACACCCGGTGTGATAACCGAGTCCGACAAACCTTCAGCGAGAATCTCATGCGCGATGCGAACGATGTGCGGGTAGATGGCCATCTCCGCGGCACTGCGGGTTTCCAGCCAGCCAACCGCCAGGTTCTCGGCGGAGACGATGCGCGACCGCAGACGTTCCGGCAGTGCGTCGCTGAACAATTGATACTCGGTGTGGGTGATACCGTCAGCCAACGCGAAGGTATTGGAATAGTTGAGGCCGATTTTTTTCGGGTTGCGTTCTTCGACCAACTCGGCGAGACGCTTCCATTGATCACCGTGCAGCTCTTTGTCCCAGGCTGCCTTGAACCGGTCACCCACTGCGTAGCGGGCAACGGCCAGCGTCTCCAGCGGCTCACCCTCACCTTTGTCCTGCACTAGCAGGATCGTGCGCCGGCGTGCCGACTGCCAGGTAGACGGCAGGAATGTACGTAGCACCGGGTCTTCGTTGTACTCACGGGAAATGATGATCCACATGTCGATACCGGAGCGCCGCATCAGGCCAGGCAATACCGTTTGAATTCGGTCGTCCAGCAGCCGATCGATCACGGCCGCACGCTCACGCATGGGTAAAATCTGTGCATCCGCTAACGCCGTGGAACTGGCGGCAAGCAACACGAGAAGACTCAAAGCGATGGTTCTCATTATGATTTCCTGACGATGGAGTTAGTCGGTCTGCGCTGTAATTGTGCCGCCGTGCTCCGCAATGAGCAAAAACTTACCGTCGCGCCTGAAACCATTTGCGTGCCGGAAGCAGTTGATTATGGCTGGCGGAACGCCGACAGTGATGTGGGCATTGTCGCTATCAATGGCGCAGGGGGAGGATACGATGAAATGGTGGACAGTTCTTGCCGGACTCTTTGCACTGGCCAGCAGTGTGCATGCGGCCGGCATCGATGGTGCCTACGCGCGGGTGTCATTGATCAATGTGCGCACTGGTGACTCACCCGAGGCGGCAAATCGGGTCGGTTTGCTGATCTTCGGTCAGGGGCACTACTCGATGATGACCATGAATCCCGAGCGCCGCGTACTGTCGCGGGATGAGGCGAAAGCGTTGCCCGCTGACGAGAAAATAAGTTACCTGGAAGATTGGCTGGACATCAATGCGCACAGCGGGCGCTACGAAATCGACGGCGACACATTGCTATGGCACCGCGAATTTTCCGAAGACCCGCGCGAAGTCGGCAGCACAACGTTGTTGCGCTGGCGTACCGATGGCGAGTTGCTAATCCTGTCGTTCACATTGGGCAACGGTGATCGCTACGACTGGACCTGGCAACGGCGGCCAACCGCCGAAGTTCCAGCTGAAAGCGGCTCAAACTAACGGATCGTTTTCCGCGGCCTGGCCAGCAAACCATTGCCGCCGTATTGCTTGAACGACGTTGCGCAGCCATAAGCAGGTCCCTGCCACAGGTCGAGCAAAAGGCAAGCGTCCGTCGCCGTTGGAAAGGCACCGGCCTCTCAACGCTTGCGCTTTAGAGCGATGCTCTGCTGCACTACTCTGGCGAACTTTTTGTCACGGTGGCGCTGATCAGCCAACGATGTTGTGTGTCGCGCTTCCTCGCGCAACAGTTTGCGATAGTTTCGCAATCGTCGCTCATCCAGAGCGTTATTCTCGATCGCTGCCCGCACGGCGCAACCCGGTTCATCGTTGTGCTCACAGTCGCGAAACCGGCAATTTTCCGCGAGCGAGGCAACGTCAGCAAAAACAGCACTTAGTGCATCGTCCAATTGCGCTACTTTCAGTTCGCGCATGCCCGGCACATCCAGTAGCAAACCGCCGCCCGGTAAGCGGTGCAAAGAACGATAACTTGTAGTGTGCCGACCTTTGGCATCGTGCTCGCGAATCGCAGCGGTTTCGAGCACCACCTGGCCTGACAGTGAATTGACGATTGTCGATTTTCCCACGCCCGATGAACCCACCAGCGCGACCGTCATTCCTTTGCCAACCCAGGCGAGTACGCCTTGCAGTGACTCTGCATCGTGCGAGTTGACGATTTCCACCGGCAAATGCGCACCAATTGCCCGAACCCGGTCGCGGTAATTGTCGGCATCGTCGACGAGGTCGGCTTTGCTTAGCACCAGGACCGGCTCAACTCCCGCTTCCGCCGCGAGCGCCAGATAACGTTCAAGTCGCGACTCGTTGAAGTCGTCATTGCACGACGTCACGATAAACAGAGTATCGATGTTAGCGGCAATCAGTTGCACATCGATCTTGCTACCCACCGCGACCCGCTTGAAAACGCTCTTGCGTTTCAGCAAGCGTTCGATCTTGTCGTGAGCGTTATTGAGCACAACCCAATCGCCGACAGTCGGCCGTTCTTCTGCCGGCACGTTGAACCACGAGCCACCGAGCGTGTAGCTACGTTCGTCGCGCCCATCGTGGGCAATAACTCCGGACCGCTGAACTTCAGTGATTCGCGCGAGCGCACCGCGAGCGAGTTCCTGCTCATTGAGCTGCTGGGTAAAAAACGGGGCGAGCCCGAGGTCGGCAAGTTCAGGATTCACAACACTACATCCCTAGGAACAAGACCCGATTATGACGGCTCTGCCGTTACCGTGCGCTTCGATTTGGCTTCATCGCCCGCCAATAAAACGATTGACGAGAACTAACATGTCCATTAGTCTAGACATATGGACATTAAAAATGCACTGACTGTTTTCGACGCGCTCGCTCAAGAAACGCGACTGCAGGCAACACGACTCCTGGTTCAGGCAGGACCGGACGGCGCATCGGCAGGCGCACTGAGTGATTCACTCGGCATACCGCACAACACGCTTTCCTTTCACCTGAACCATTTATCCAACGCCGGCATCGTGACCTCGCGTAAGAACGGACGCTCGATCATCTACAGCGCCAACTTCGAGGTGACGCGCGACCTGATCAGCTTTCTGGTATCCGATTGTTGCAGCGCCGACACGGCCAGCATGCGTCTCGACAAGAAGTCCGGCTGCTCCGTCATAGAACTGGCCGGGTGTTGCTAGGCGACGCTGCAAATTTTGAATTCAAGTGGAGAGACCGACATGAAACGACTGCACCTGCACATAGGCGTAAGTGACCTCGAGCAAGGGATACGCTTTTACAGCACGCTGTTTGGCACCGAACCCGTCAAGGTAAAAGAGGACTACGCAAAGTGGATGCCGGATGACCCCTGTGTTTCTCTGGCGATTTCGACGCGCGCCAGTCGCCGCGGCGTCGATCACCTTGGTGTTCAGGCTGAAACAGAACAGGAAATGGAGGAACTGCGAGCGCGCCTGCAAAGTGCCGATATGGCGGCCTACGACGAAGGCGACGCCGTTTGCTGCTATGCGCGCTCTGACAAATCATGGATCGACGACCCTGCCGGCGTGCCGTGGGAGGTTTATCGCACGATGGAAGACGCTCAACTATTTAATGGCAAGCAAGAGGCTGACGGGGCGTGCTGCACGCCGGAAACCAAAGGCCAGCCCGGTTGCTGCACACCATCGCCGCAAACGGCCGGGTGCTGCAACTAGTCACCCGCATCACAGGGAACAGCAAACCAGCTGCCGCAGCGCTTCCGGGTTCTCGTTCATTCAATTCCACGAGACCTAAGGAGCGGTCCGCAGACCGGCGCGTTGGCGCAACGCCAACGCGCTACTCTTTCGTGATATTCCCCTCGCTGCCCGCCGTATCAGCCAGCAATCCGCAAAAATCATCGGAGTGCGCGCTTGGCTGGGCTATGATTGCCGCATATACATAAGGGGGAAACAATGACACGAGTAACTCTTCTGGTAGCCCTTGCCGCTCTGTTAGCGGCCTGTTCATCTGATGAACCGCAACAACCTGCTGTTGCATCACCCGCCAACGATACAGCCCCGGCAGCGGCACCGATCGCCGCCGTCGACGATGCTGAGACCGAAACCGCAAGCGTCCCGCCGCTCACAGGGCTCAAAGCCGAGCTCGCCGCACACGTGGATGGCAACGCGAAACTCACCCAGGAGATCGTCGACAGCTTGTTCTCGTTCTCGGAACTCGGTTTCCAGGAATTTGAAACGCAGCGCTATCTGAAAAAACTTCTTGAAGACAACGGCTTTACCGTAGAGACCAATGTCTCCGGACTACCGAGCTCCTGGTGGGCCACCTGGGGCAGCGGCAGCCCGGTGATTGCACTCGGCTCCGATGTCGATGGCATTCCGAAG
Organism: Woeseia sp. D3-10; assembly: GCF_055809415.1. NCBI lineage: Bacteria > Pseudomonadati > Pseudomonadota > Gammaproteobacteria > Woeseiales > Woeseiaceae > Woeseia > Woeseia sp. D3-10. The sequence goes on from NZ_JBVVTW010000007.1 coordinate 721,354, forward strand.
TCATCGCAGATGCCCGGCGTCGCCTATCGCGAACCAATGATCGAAGGCGCTCCCGGTCATGGCGAGGGTCACAACTCCGGCCAGGCCGTCAACATCACGGCAGCACTCGCCGTCAAAGAAATAATGGAACGCGAAGGCATGCCGGGCACAATAGTGCTGTGGCCAGGCATCGCGGAGGAAGTACTGGGTTCGAAGGCCTGGTTCGCACGGGATGGCCGTTTCAATGGTATCGACGCTGTGTTGTTCTCTCATGTTTCGAGCAATATGCGGGTCGGCTGGGGTCAGACTACCGGCACAGGTCTCGTTTCCGTCGAATACACGTTTGATGGGGTCGCAGCGCACGGTGCCGGCGACCCGTGGCGCGGACGCAGCGCACTGGACGCCGTAGAGTTAACGAACATCGGCTGGAATTTTCGGCGCGAACACCTGCACCCGCTCGGGCGTTCGCATTACGTGATTGTTGACGGCGGAGACCAGCCGAACGTCGTGCCATCCAAAGCAACCGTGTGGTATTTCGTACGCGAAATTACCGCGGAAAAAATTCGCGACAATTTTGCGACACTGCAGCGTATTGCAGAGGGTGCGGCGATGATGACGGATACGACTGTCAGCCGGCGCATTGTCGGCGCGGCGTACCCACGGCACTTCAATCGGCCCATTGCCGAAGCCATGGACAAGAACATTCAGGCCGTCGGTTTGCCGGAATGGACCGAAGACGATCAAACCTATGCACGCGCCTTGCAGAAATTGATGGAGGCAGACGAAATAACCGGACTGCCGACGGAACTGTCGGGCATAGCCACACCGCGCAAGAATCCGCGGTCAGGCGGCTCCGATGACATCGGGGACGTATCCTGGAACGTGCCTACAGTCACTCTGCGATTCCCTTCCAATGTCGACAACCTGCAGTTCCATCACTGGTCAAGCTCCATGGCCATGGCCACACCCATTGCCCACAAAGGCGCCACAGCCGGCGCCAAAGTCATGGCGGCAACAATGCTCGACCTGTTGCAGCAACCAGAATTGGTCAGCGACTCCTGGCGCTACTTCAGGGAAGAACAATCGGCCGGTGAAGTTTATGAGTCCTTTGTTGGGCCAAATGACGATCCACCCATCGAGAAAAATGCAGCGATCATGAACGAGTATCGCGACCGCCTGCAGGAGTTCTATTACGATCCCGAACGCTACGACACGTACCTTGAACAGCTGGGCATTAACTATCCGCAGCTCGTGAAACCCGCCCAGCCCTGAGCGGGTTTCCGCTGAAACGGTGGCCCCGGCAGTCCGAATACGTAATATCGGCAAGCGGGCCATACTTTTCATCGGGGGGAACGGAACATGAAACGCATACTTGGCGCAGTATTGGCTGGCCTGATCTTCGCTACGCCGGCATTGGCCGACACCGTGAAACTGGATGTCATCAAGCAACCGTACAGCGGTTCGCGCAACGTGCCGGAGCTGTCCATCAACCCGGACTACATTCATGCCGCCGGTCTTGAGCGGCTGATTTCAGGCTGGGGTGGTGAGCTGGTGCGACCGGTGCAGGATATCCGCCTGACGGCCGAGCAGGACCGCCAGTACGGCGAATGGAACCGACTGGCGCTGGCGAATTCGAACTTCGCCGAACGCGTGCGTGAGACCCGTGGCGACGACGTATTGACCGTCGGTCTGGAAGCCAATTGCAACGGCCTGCTCGGCATGCTGGCCGGATTGAAATACGACGGTAACGGCAATGAGCAGCGGGTCGGACTCGTGTTCATCGATGCGCACGGTGATTTCAACGTTCCGGAAACGACGCTCTCGGGCATGCTGGGCGGTATGCCTGTCGCCATTGCGGCCGGCCACGCGTTGCACAACGTGCGCAAGACCTCAGGCCTGACCGACGGTCTGCCGATGGAGCACATCCTCTGGGGCGGTGTTCGTGATCTTGACGCGCTGGAAGCGGACCGTTTTCGCGAATACGAAGTCGCACAATTCTCTGTCGACGACGTTCGCCAACTGTCCTCCACGCTGCGCCAGCGCATGGATGAACTTGCGGCTCGGGTTGATGTCATATACGTGCACATCGACATGGACGTGCTTGATCCGGACGAAGTCCCCGGCCATGGCCTGCGAGTTGCCGACGGACCCACCAGCAAGGAATTGGCGGGAGCCATGACGCTCATGTTCGAATACCCCAAATCAGTTGCACTGGGCATCGCATCGACACCAGCCGGTCCGCTGGACCCGCACGGCGTCAGCCGGCAGGCCGCTCTTAACCTTATCGAAGGTGCCATCAAAGGCGTGCAGGCACGCTAGACAAACGGAACAGATCTTATGAAATATTTGCTCGCCACATTGCTCGTCGCTCCAGTATTCGCCATTGCCGGAAACCCCGGCGCGGCGGACGCCTGGACGCTGGAAACACTGCAGGATAAAGCGACTTACCAGACGGTAGCGGTACTGCACCAGGAATCGACCAACACGATTGGCGACGAGTACGCGATGAAGCAAGTGCATCCGCGACTGGAGTTCCGTTGCGTTCCCAATACCGATCCGGCGATTAAAGTCCGAATCGATTGGCGGCGTTTTATCTCTTCATTCAACACCGAAGTGCAGTTTGCGGCGGATGACAATGACCCCATCACCGTAAAACTGGGCGTTGATCGTTCGAACAAGATTACCCATACCAGCGACACCGCCGATAACGCCGCGCTCATCGACTACCTCAGTGGACAGTCGTCACTCAAAGTCACCGTAACGCCGTACTCCGAAGTACCGGTGAGCGTGAATTACGCCCTGGATGGACTCGCTGAACAGCTCGCGGCGCTCGGTGAGAGCTGCGGCGGTTAATCCTCCACGCCCAGCCGTTCGTGCATGATCGGACTCGTCGTCGTGTATTGCACGTGCACTTTCCGGTCCGGCTCGAGCCGTTGCTTGATTGCGAAGGCCGCCAGTGCTGCCTCGTGGAAACCGCACAGAATCAGCTTCTTCTTGCCCGGGTACTGATTGATATCACCAACCGCGTAGACGCCCGGTATGGAAGTTTCAAATTTCTCGGTATCGACATTGATCGTCTTGCGGTTGATGTCGAGCCCCCACTCGGCAATCGGCCCGAGTTTCGGAGCCAGGCCGAAGAAGACCAGTGCGTTTTGCACGGCAACGGTTTGTGCCTCGCCACCTTTGACCTGCACGGTCAGTGAGCTCATCGCGCCATTGTCTTCATCGATCGCGGTGACTTTCGCATTCTCGATAACGTCAACCTGCCCGGCCGCCTGCAACTCACGCAATCGTGCCACTGATGCCGGCATGGCCCGGTACTCGTCGCGACGATGGATCAGCGTGATGTGCCGCGCGACACCTTGCAAAGCCAGCACCCAGTCCAGCGCGGAATCGCCGCCACCAAGAACAGCGATATCGCGATCCTTGTATTGCTGGGGATCCTTGACGCTGTAGTGCAGGGAGATGCCGGCACAGGCTTCCGCGCCCTCAGCACGTAACGCGCGTGGTTGAAACGAGCCGACACCGCCAGCGATCACGACCGCTTTGGCAGCAAATTGTTTACCTTTGCTCGTGGCCAGCAGGAAGCTGCCGTCATCCTGTACCTCAAGCTCGGTCACTTCTTCGCCAAAATGCATGCCGCAGCCAAACGGCTCGATCTGCTTCAGCAGGCTTTGCGTCAGCTCTTCACCGGTACACACAGGGATTGCGGGAATGTCATAGATGGGTTTGTCCGGGTACAGCTCGCTGCACTGCCCGCCCGGTCGCGGAATGGAATCGATGATTTCGGCTTTCAGCCCGAGCAGACCGAGCTCGAAGACCTGAAACAGGCCACACGGGCCTGCGCCAACAATAACTACGTCCGTACTGATCACCCACCGCTCCTGAAACAATCGCGCGAACCGGGTGCCCGCGCCGTGAATTGCAGGGCGGGATGATAAGCCACCAGAGCCGGGCTGTCTCGCCCGGCTCTGGTCGCCTGTCAGGGAATCGTACGACTGACGGGATTCGAGTAGCCGCTTTCCGTGCCGGCCGCGTTGAGCGCCGTGCTGACGAACTCGTAGGTTCCCGGTGCCAGGTTCTCAACGACGTAGGTCGTCAGTCCCGGATTGTCGATGGTCACGGAATTGGTGTAGTTGCCTGAGCTTGTGCCCCAGTAAATACGGTAACCGCTCAGATCAACCAGTGGCGTGCCGTCGGTATTCAGACTCGGCGCAGACCAGGTCAACGTTGCAGAACCCAGCGTAATCGCATTGACGGTAACCGTGAACGGACCAAGCGTGGCGCTGTCTTCGCCGTCGCTTACCGTGATTCGAATGCCAGAATAAACACCAACGTCGGCGGCTGACGGTGTTCCGCTCAGGCTTCCGTTGCTCGTGTTGAAGTTGGCCCAGCCCGGCGCACCGCTGACACTGAACGTCAGGCTGTCGCCGTCGGCATCACTCGCAGTTGGCTGGAAACTAAAGGACGAATCAACAAGCACCGAGGCGGCCGGACTCCCTGAGATTACCGGCGCGTTGTTCTCGGCAACCGCTTCAACCGTGATCGCAAAGCTCGGCAGGCTGACAGTGGCCTCACCATCGCTGACAGAAATCGCGATCCCGGCGTAGTTGCCCGCGTTACCCGCGTTCGGTGTACCCGTCAACGCACCGGTCGACTGGTTAAACGATGCCCAGGACGGGCGTCCGTTGATGCTGAAGGTCAGCGCATCGCCGTCGGCATCGCTGGCTGTCGGCTGGAAGTTATAGCTCGAACCCGCCTGAACGGTCGCAGCCGGAGTACCTGAAATCAGCGGTGCATTGTTCGCAGGCGCTGCTTCCACTGTGATGGTAAAGCCCGGCAGGCTGGCAGTGAACTCGCCGTCGGTTACAGAAATCGTGATCCCGGCGTAGCTACCCGCGTCACCCTCATCCGGTGTACCCGCCAACGCACCCGTCGACGAACTGAACGAAGCCCATGCCGGTCGACCGCTGATGCTGAAGGTCAGTGCATCGCCGTCGGCATCGCTGGCCGTTGGCTGGAAGGTATAGGCCGAGCCGGCTTGCACGGTTGTTGCCGGATTACCGCTGATCTGCGGCGCCCGGTTTGGCACTGTGGCTTCTTCCACGGTGATACTGAATGCGGCGAGACTCGCTGAGGCGGTACCGTCACTGACAGTAATCGTAATACCCGAGTAGATACCTACATCGGAATCCGACGGCGTTCCTGTCAACCGACCGGTTTGTGCATTGAAGCTGGTCCACGCCGGCAGGTTGTTAACGCTGAAGGTCAACGCATCGCCATCGGCGTCGGCGGCATTCGGCGTAAAGTCGTAGGTATTGCCCGCCACCAGGCTGCTGGACGGCGTACCGGATATGGTGGGTGCCGAATTGCTGATGCCTGCTTCGACGGTGATCGTAAATGCGGGCAGACTGCTAACGGCCTCGCCGTCCGATACGCTGATCGAAACGCCTGGCGTACTGCCGATATCGCTTTGAGAAGGCGTTCCACTCAAGCGGCCCGTCGAACTGTCGAAGGTCGCCCAGGTCGGTCGCCCGGAGATTGTAAACGTCAGGGTATCGCCATCACTGTCACTGGCGGTTGGAACGAAGTTGTAGACAGCACCTGCTCCAATCCGCGTCCGCGGCTCGCCACTTATCACTGGCGCCGAATTATCACTCGCGACGTTACCGGTTCTCAGTATCAGATTGAGGGCGTCCAACTCACTTGCCGACGCGCCGGCAACCGCTATCAGGCCGGCGTCGATATCCGCCTGCGCCGTACCCGACAACGCTGCCCGAACCTGTGCGCCATTCATGAGCGGGCGCAATTCGGCTACTTCGTTGCGCAATGTCGCAATAGCTGCTGACGGCTGCATGACTTCCGCAACCATCAAGCCAATTCGCATGGACTCCAACATGCCCGAGGTCAGCGGCAGATCGGCCAGTGCCGGGTTGGGCGTGCCATCAAAAACCTGGTTGATGGCATCCTGAATGCGGCCCATCGCATCGCTGCCGAATACCCTTAACTGGTTACGCCCTGACTCCAGCGACACCTGCGCCAACGCCACTGCAAACACAACGGAAACGCGATTGTCAGTGCGCGAACCACCGCGACCATCAAGCACACCATCAATAAGATCCGAGCCCACACTTGTAACAACTGAATTGCCGTTGGCGGAACGGCCGGTGGCCACTAATGCGTCACGGGTACGACGCACAGCTTCGCCCAGAGTCTCGGAAGCACGAACTATCTCCGCAACGTTTGTTTCGTCGAAAGCTGCTTCCATTGTTGTCGAGTTGCCAAGCGTACTCAGCCCGCTGTTCAGCTTAAGGTGCACAGTCCGCAGCGCGGCGTCCATGTTCGCCGCGTTAACACCACCGCTCATGTCAGTGGCCGCTTCGAAGGCGATCGTAGTAAACGGATTGAGGTTTGCAACGGACGCAGTCGTCGACGAACGGACCATGCTCTTCAAGTCAAAATCCGGGCTCGTCAATGTGACGAGATCGGTACCGCCCAGGCCCAGCAAGGAAAGCGGGTAATCGCTTGCGGCAGTTGTAACTTCCACATCGAAGTCCGCATTGGAGTCGCTCATGACCACACCGAGACTCGTGCCATCGTTCGCGATTACTCGAATCTCTGCGTTGGTTACGGGGCCATCGCCGACACTGCCGCTGATGCGGTGCGAACTCGTAATTTCGCCACTGCTGTTGCCATTGTCCGTGGTTTGATCGACTTCACCGGTCGGCAGACAACCAGTCATAGCAAGCAACGCTGTGATCGCAATTGCGTAGCGTTGAGTGGGTCGCACAAGGTGCTTCGGGTACATTCGTTCGCTCCTGCCAGACTGACAGGCAAACCGAATTATGTTGAAACGCTGGCTCGTGAGAATCACGAGACCGGTAGGTGCGAGGTCTAAACGCCTCTAAAGCTGGATACGCGCCCTTCCGAGCACTGCGCATCGTGTCCTACTGGCAACCCCGCTGTCATAGGTAAAAACCTTTAGACCGGTGGCTTTGCGTCCCAACTTTTCAGTTGGTTTGCCCTTATCAGTGACTGGCTAAATTTAGTTACTGAATTTTAAGAAACAGACTTTACCGACTATTACTTCGTTCTGATGTCGGCCAACCTACCAGAAGACTTTAGAAAAAAAACCTGTCTCAAAATCGCGACGCATGAATTATGTGACAATGCGTTGCCTACGATATGTTTAATAACCGTCGCATTCTGCGGACACATCGCAAACTGTCTGCACAACGTGAAACCGCACTAAGTTCAATAGGAACGGTGGCTTGCAATTGCTTTCAAGAATTCACGAAAACAACGCCAAATCGCCTTTCATCGTGCATTATGCAAAACCACGTTGCGGGATTATTTTTCTATGAATAAAAAATTTCCTGCCTATCAGAGCAGCTGCGGTTGGAATGCGCTGCTCGCTGCGCAATCCGAGGTAACAACCCTCAATGGTGAACTCGAAAGCGATCTCATCATTATAGGCGCCGGCTATACCGGAGTTGCGGCTGCACGGCGTTACGCTGAATTATCACCTTCGTCGAACATCACTTTATTGGATGCCAGTCGAATTGGTGAAGGTAACCCAGGGCGCAACTCAGGGTTTCTGCTCGAAATATCGCTGGCCAATGACGTCGATACCGCAAACATGGATCGCTTGCAGCGCTGCAATGAACTGCTTGGCGAAACGATGCGACAGCTAGCGCGAGATGCCGCGTCCGCAGCAATAGATTGCCAGCTGGAACGCGCCGGGACCTACCGCGCGGCCGCCGGAAAATTGGGCAGCGCTGCCTTACGCAAGTATCGAACATTTCTCGAAACGGCCGGCCTCCCCGTCGAAACTCTGTCGCGAGAACAATTGCAGGAACGCATCGGCACGCGCTTCTACCGCGAGGGACTTTACTCCCCACATTGTTACCTCGTGCAACCGGCCGCGCTGATTCGCTCACTGGTGGCCAAACTTCCCACAACCGTTTCCGTATTCGAGGAATCTCCCGCAATCAAAATTGACGCGATTCGGGATGCCTGGCGTGTAACAACGCCAAACGGCCACGTAACTGCACGCAAGCTATTTCTCGCCAACAATGCGTTCTGCAAATACCTAGGTGTTGGCGCTTCACGAATCACCGCGATGTACACCTACGCCGGACTCACCGCGCCGTTGTCAGATGCTCAACGGGAACATTGTGGCAACGATCTCCAATGGGGCTTGTTGCCGGCTCACCGACTGGGTAGCACGTTGCGCAAGACGTCGGACGGTCGCTTATTGGTAAGAAGTCTTTACGGCTACGAACGCGAATCAGACAACAACCTGGTCGCCACTAAACTTCGCGCCACTCTGTCGCGACGCTATCCCGGGCTGGTCGATGTGCCGTTCGAATCGGTCTGGGCTGGAGCGACCGGCTTCACCTACAACGGGGCGCCGCTATGGGGGCAGCTTAAGCGCGGTTTGTTTGTCTCGGCCGGTTGCAATGGCGGCGGCGTGGTCAAAGGCAGCTTGTTTGGCAAGCTGCTGGCCGACCATGCACTGGGAATGGATATACCGGACATGCCCGCTCTGTTTGGCAATGCGAGCTGGATGCCACCGGAACCGTTACGAGCACTAGGCTTCTCGATTATTGCCGGAATAGAGCGGCGGCGCGCCCGGGACGAAGTGTAAGCAAGGCACTTTTGGTGTAACGTCTTTCGTAATAACAACGTTCCGGGGGGAAGTCGTGGAAGAAACCGTCGCCGTTGGCGCGTGGTCGCTGTTGCCCGCCGCCGTTGCTATCGTTCTTGCCTTCGTTACCCGCAATACCGTTTTCTCACTCGCCGTTGCCTGCCTTGTCGGCGTGTTCATTGCCGGTGAAGGGCTGATGGGCTTCCCCAATCTGCTGAAGAATGCGCTGGGCACCACGGCGTTTTCGTGGATTTTTCTGCTCGAACTATTCATTGGCGTAACAATCGCGTTTTTCCAGCGCACCGGTGCTATCCGAAATTTCTCCGCCTGGGTCGAAAGCTGCAACATGACGCGCGTGCGCGTTCAGCTCGCCGCCTGGGTAATGGGCATGTTTGTATTTTTCAGTGATTACTTCAGTCCGCTGTTCGTCGGCTCAACGATGCGCACCCTGTCCGATCGCTTTAAGATTTCTCGTGAGAAGCTCGCTTACATCGCCGATTCAACGTCCGCTCCGGTCAGTGTCATCGTGCCGATAACCGGATGGGCCGTATTCATTGCCGGCCTGATGATTGGCATGGGACCGATTGCCGACGATGCGGATGCAATGCGGGTCTTCATATACGCCATTCCGTATAACGTCTACGCGATCCTCGCCGTCTTCATGGTGGGCGCAATCGCGGCCCGCATCATTCCCGAGTTCGGCCCTATGAAAGCGGCCGAAGCCCGCGCCGAAAATGAAGGCAAAGTGCTACGGGATGGTGCTCAGCCACTCATGAGTCGTGAGCTGACCGACATCGAACCGTTCGAAGGCATACGCACCAGCCTGTTCTGGAATTTCATTCTGCCGGTCTTGATTGTTATCGGCGTCGGCGTAGGTTCGTTCATCGTGACTAAATCGGCTCTGACAATGGAAGCGTTTCTGCTGTCGTCAGTGGTCGCTGCCACCGTCATGCGGATTCAGGGCGTACCGCTCGCTGACATCATGGAAACAGCGATGAACGGTATCAAGGGAGTGATGCCCGCCATTATTATTCTGGCCTTTGCGTACGCGTTGAATGAGTTGTCGGCAAACCTGCACACCGCAGAATTCATCGTCGCGCAGACGGAAGGCTGGCTGACTCCCGGTTTGTTGCCTGCGCTCACGTTTCTGATCGCCGCCCTCATCGCGTTTTCAACAGGCACATCGTGGGGAACGTTCGCGATCATGATGCCGATTGCCGTTCCACTCGCGTTCACCTTCAGCGGTCAGGAACTGTCGCCGGTCGTCTATGCCACGGTGGCTGCTATCGCTGGTGGCGGTGTATTCGGCGATCATTGCTCACCGCTTTCGGACACGTCCATTCTCGCCTCAACCGGCGCGGCCTCCGATCACATTGACCACATCAAGACCCAAATGCCGTATGCGATGGTCGTTGGCGGCATCAGCGTTGCCGCTTATCTTGTGCTCGGCGCGATGTTTTAACCGCGATTCGGGCTTCAGGTACGGAACAGGTCAATATCTTCATCACGGCTGTGCTGGGTAAGCAGTGACACAATAATCAGGGTCGGCAAACCGACCAGCCAACCCATGTATGACGCTGCAATCTCGAACGGCTCGCCGCCATTCGCGACGACGACGGACTCGTAGATCGCCCACAATACTGCAGATCCCCCGCCAGCCAGCATGCTCCAGAACGCACCTTTTGCCGTCGTGCCACGCCAGAACAACAAACCCAACATCGGGAAGAACAGGCCCGCAGCGCCGAACGTATAGGCGTAAAGAATCAGTTCCAGAACATTCGGCACCAGATAGGCGATGCCGATGGCAAGCACGCCGAGCACCAACGTCGCGGCGCGTGCGACTTTTACCAGTTGCGCACCACTCGCCTGCGGATTGAATTGCTTCTTGTAAATGTCATTGGTGAAGATGGCGACCGGTCCAATCAACGCGGAATCCGCCGACGACATGACAGCCGCTATGTACGCCGCAATAACAATGCCGGCGATACCTACCGGCAACAACTGCATGATGACTGTGGGCGTGGCCAGTTCCGCGTCCTGCAAATCAGGGAACAACATTCGCGCGATCATGCCGATCAAGGTGCTGCCAACCGCGAATAACGGCCATTCGATAGGTATACCGGTGAGAAAAAATGCACGTCTTGCCGTGCGCACGTCACGCGCCGCAACAATACGTTGCATGGCAGCTATCGAAATAAACCACACAGGGAATATCGCGAAAAACCAACCCAGCGCCTGCTTCCAGCTCACGGCCGTCCAGTCGATCATCGACGCGGTTTCCGGGCTGGATTCAAAATGTTCGACCATCGCGTTCCAGCCGCCCACTTCGTACAGGCCGATGGGCACCGCGATGAACACAATGCCGACCAGCAAAATCAGCATCTGGAAAACGTCTGTGTAAATCACAGCCTTTAGACCGCCCAATGCCGTGTAAGCGAGAATGATCGTGCCTGACAGCACAACGGACAGGGTCAGGTTCAGGTTCATCGTTACCTGCAGCAACTTGCCGCCCGCAATGATCTGGCCGCCAACAAACGTGAACCAGGCCAGTCCGACCACCACCGCCGCCAGCATGCCGGTTCGACGATCAAATCGCGCTTCAAACAAATCACCGGTTGTAAGACCGCTAACCCGATCTGCCCAGCGTTTGACTTTCGGCACCATCAGAAACGACACCATGACAACGCTGAGACCCGATATCGCAATGAGCCAGGAGCCGGAGATGCCGAGCGTAAAGCCGAGCCCGCCCATCGCGATACTGAAACCGCCACCAAGATCAGTCGCCGCCGTTGTCGAAGTCGATTGCAGCAGATTCATGTTTCTATCGGCCGCCAGGAATGACTCCGCTTCGCCCTCACCCTTTTCCGTATTCGCAACGCGAATACCAATCCAGACCAGGATCAAAAAATAGATGCCAATGGCGATGTAGTCGATCAGGTGCAGTGTAGCCATGCGTAGTCCCCCAGCGTCGCAACCCGATTCAGTTACGCGCTCTTATTGTTTTTTGCGACCATCAAGTGCGGCCGCTGACACCGCCGGAAAAAAACACGCCGGGTTTGGTGACAAGCTGAGCCAGTAGGCCTGTTCACTGGCGCACGCCACTCCTGGAAAGTCTTTGCCCCGATCCAGCAAGTCCAGTATCAATTGAAAATGCAGATGCGGCGGCCAGTTGCCATTACCCGGCGGTGCGCCGACAGTGGCAATCGACTGGCCTGCAGCAACAGTCTGGCCAGGCGCGCAGGTGGACAGGCACTCTGGACCCAGATGACCGTACAGCGTGAAGAACGGTTCGCCGTCCGGCGTTGCATGTCGAATCACCAGCAGCGGCCCATAATCGAGTTCATCGGTATTGTTGGCGACAATTTCAACGACACCGTCGAGCGGTGTACTAACGGGCGTACCCGCCGAACAAAAGACATCGATACCCATGTGTATTGTGCGCCGCTCGGCGCCATTGCCGGCAAAGTTATCGTTGTCGTACAGCGCACGGTGTTCACCCCAACGCCCGTAGGCACGCGTAGCGTTATGGCTTTGCATGTGGGCATCGACCAGTTCGCTAAAGCCCTGTACGTCGAGTTCGTCCAATGGCTGCCCCAACGCCAGGCTGCCCGCGCTGAGATCGAGCACTATCGATGAACCCGAATCGCTGATGACCGCGGCCGCACCCAGTTGATCACTGTTGAGCCAGTGATCAATCGTCCAGGCTTCGGCGCGGGCATTCGTCATCGGTTTGTGGGCTGCAAAACCCGGCCGGCGCGAACATCGGCGAGCCTGCCGTTTTCCCGCGCAATAACGCCATTGACCAGCACGAGGTCGAAGCCTTCCGCGAGTTGCAGTGGCTCCGGATACGTCGCACGGGCATGCACGTTCTGCGGGTCAAACAGGATCAGGTCGGCGCGCATGCCATCGGCAATCAGCCCGCGGTCCGCAATTTTTAGCAAGCGAGCGGGAAACGAGGTCATTTTTGCCACCGCTTCCTCAAGTGTCAGAACCTCGTTTTTGACGACGTAGTCCTCAATGATTTTCGCGAAGGTGCCATGGCCGCGCGGATGAAACCCTGTTGGACTGCCATCTGAACAGACACCCACCCACGGACTGTCCAGCAAGCTGGTTTGCAACTCTTCGTTCATTACGAAGTAAGCGCCCGAGGCGCCGCCCGGTCCGATGATATCGATCAGCACGTCTTCAAACGGCATCTCCAGTTCGAACGACAACTCGGCCAGTGTCTTACCAGTCCATGGGTCGGTGCCCAGCAGCGTTGACTCAGGCCCGTTCCTTGCGGCCACCCGGTTTCGCAGGTACTCCTCAAGCTCCTCGCGACGCTCGACCTTCGCGAACTCGAACTGCTCGCGACTTTTGGCCCATACCGGGAAGACGATGCCAATGCCGGTATAGCTGGCCGTGTACGGGTACATGTCGGCGGTGACATCAATGCCGTCCGCACGCGCAGCGTCGATGATGCCGAGAATCTCGGCACCGCGCGCACTGCCTTTCCCGTAGACAGACTTCAGGTGCGATATATGCACCCGCGCGTGACGTCCCTGGTCCAGTAATTCCGCAATGGAGTTCTCCAGTTGATCGTCATCCTCGTTACGCATATGGCTCATGATCAGACGGTCGTACTTGCCGACAACCTGCGCCAACACCACCAGCTCTTCCTCGCCTGCATTCAGACCGGGGTTGTATTCCAGGCCCGTGGTCATGCCGAACGTATGCGACATGGCGGCTTCCAGCATCTTGAGCATACTTGCCATCTGCTCCGGTTCCGGCCACGGGTTGCGGCCGACGCCGGCGCGGTCGCGCAGCGTACCGTGACCAATGAACATCGCGAGGTTGGTGCCCATGCGTTTCTGGTCTACTTCCGTGAGCCAGACGCCAAGCTCCTCAACGTCTGGGCTACTGCCATCCTGTCCCAGCGAGATAGTGGTGACGCCCATAGCGAGAAAGTTTTCCATCTCGGGTGTCTCAAGCGGATTACCGTGCGAATGCAGGTCGATGAACCCCGGGGCCAGCACGCGGCCGCCGGCGTCTACGCGACGCACGATACGCGGATCGTCAGCAGCGAACGTTGTGTCACCGACGAAAACGATAGTGTTGCCAACAACGACAACATCGGCCTTCACGGCAGCAGCGCCGCTGCCATCGATGACTTGCGCGTCTTCAATAACAACGTCGATGACCTCGTACTGAGGCAAAAAGGGTTCTGCAGCAGGCTGGCAGCTCGCCAGCAACACGACGCCAGCCAGGCTCACGCAGAAAGCACGCACCGTTCTCGAAAGGTTCAACATGACTATCGGGTACTCCCATTTCTGTCACTGCGGTAGCGTTCAAACCAGGCCAGTATGTTGTCGACTTTTGCGATCAACCGCGACGGCTTGCCGGCGATACCGTGCGGCGAGCCCGGTACGCGAATCATCATTGCATCCACTTTTCTCAGTTTGAGTGCCTGATAAAACTGCTCTGTTTCGGAAATCGGTGTTCGTTGATCTTCCTCGCCAGTCAGGAGCAGTGTCGGCGTACTCACATTGCCGACCAGTGACAGCGGCGATCGCTCCCAGTAATGCTCCGGTTCCTCCCAGGGCATGCCGGGAAACTGGTATTGAATCTGATAGATGGACGAATCAGCCGTGAGGGTTTTGGAAACCCAGTTGATCACCGGTTTAGCAACCGCGGCCGCGCGAAAACGATCGGTAAGCCCGATAGCGTAGGCACTGGCAATACCACCTGCAGAGCCACCCGTAATGAACAGGTTGTCGGCATCAACAAAACCTCGCTCGATCAGCGCATCGATACCCGACATGTGATCGGCAAAGTCCTCATCGCTCGAGTATTTGTACTGCAACAGCAAACCGAAATCTTCGCCGTAAGACGAGCTGCCGCGGTGATTGTCGTAGAAAACCACGTAACCTTCTGCCGCAAAGCGCTGCATCTCAGCCGAAAAGTGTGGTCCGTAAGCGAGATGCGGGCCGCCGTGAATTTCGAGTATGAGTGGGTATTTTATTGCCGGGTCGAAATCTGGCGGCGTCAAATACCAACCCTGAATCGACTGACCATCAAAGGATGACTCGTACTCTATTTCGTGCAGCTCAGCCAGATTGCGGTTGGCAAGCAGGTCGTCATTCAGTGCGGTCAATGTTCGCGAACCGCGGCGCGTCGCCACGGCCACATCGGCGGGTCGGTACGCTGTACCGCGGGTGTAGACGATCGTGCCATTGTCTGACATCGAATAACCGCCGCTGGTGTAAGGCCTGCCTAGCGTCGTACCTCCCAGATCGTCGGCGATGGCAGTCACTTCACCATCAAGTGACACCCGCGCCAGTATTCTTGCGCCCCGATCGTCATAGCTGATAACGAGGCTGCGTCCGTTAGCTGCCCACACCGCACTGTTGACGGAACGATCGAGCGTGCCTGTTACTGCCCGATCGTTGCGGCCATCAGCATCCATAACATGCAATACCGCGTTGCGATAAGGCACACGCTCGCTGTGCTGATACAGATAGGCAATACGGCGACCATCGGGCGACAACTGCGGTTCGGATTCATCACCGGCCCGATCAGTGACTCTTTGCAGTTCGCCGTTGGCAAGCGTGACTGACCAGAGGTCGCTTTCCATTGGCTCGAATTCCCAATCAGGATTGCGATTGGCAGAAAAATAGATGCGTTCACTGCCGAGCGACCATGACAGCGGCCCATTGTGGTTGAAATCGCCACTGCTTAATTGCCGTGGTGTGCCGCCGTCAGATGGAATGACAAAGACGTGTTGGTGAGCAGGCTCGATGAAGCCCGCACCGTCACGCCGGTAAGTCACGCTGTCGATGGCTCTAACGGGCTCGGACCACACAGCGCCTTCTGGTTTGGCGGGCGGTTTGGCGAGCGGCATTGTGTCCTTCATGACCGGCATGACGAAAGCCAGTGTCCGGCCGTCCGGCGACCAGCTCAGTGCCGACGGGCTTTCGCGTAATGTCGTCAGCAGCGCCGTGCGGTTGCTCTCCAGCCAATGCACGTAGATACCAGTGCCTTGTTTGGTACCCCGCAACCACGCTATTCGGCGCCCGTCCGGTGACCACAAGGGTGAGTTGGCGCTTTCGAGCCCGGACAGGAGTGGTCGTTGCTCGCCACTGTCGATGTCGATCAGCCAGAGACTCGAGCGCGTCGAGTCCGACATGATGTCGTTCGAGCGACGCTCATACACCAGTTGCTTGCCATCGGGCGAAATTCGGGGATTGTTCGCGTACTCAAGTTCAAAGACATCTTCAGAGGTGAAGTGGCCTGGTGCCGCATTCGCGATACCCAGCGTCAAGACAAACGTTACGCAGATAAAAATCAGTTTAGTCATGCACGAACCCCGGAGTAGTAAACCAGCGGGTTGATCGATTGCTCACGTACGCAGATCCACCCGACGAACAGCTGTTCAGCCTCGCAAATAATCGTCGCTCTCTTGTTCAGCCAGTCATCGCGCCGAGGTGCCCACATATCGATCTCTTCGACATCGCCGATGCACAAAGCTTCGTGCGGAAGATTGGCGGGGATGACGACGACTTCTCCGGGTCCGACGTCGCGCACGTCGTCGCCTTCAGCACCAAAGCTGAAGCGCATGACACCGGAAACGACCTGGGTGATTTGTTCGTTGTGGTGGCTATGGCGTGGCACAAGAAACCCGTCCTTGAACCAGATACGAGCAACGGTCATCAGTTCGCCGGTGATGATGCGCCGTTGCATCATTGGACTAACGGTTTCCAGCGGAACAGTATCCCACCTCAACAATTCGGCCGTTGCCATGTTCTTCGCCCCCCAGCAGAAATACGAACGTTGCTCGACGCGACTAGACTGACATTCTGGCCGCTGAACGGCAACCGCCTATTCGGCGGGCAGTCGCAAGCCGATCAACAACGGATCGTGATCGGCGGCACGCCACGGCATATCCGGATCGAACAGCTCAGGGTCGCGAGCAAACTCGAGGTTGTAGTCGTACAGCGGTGCTTCATCGGCATTGATGTGCCATTCGGCCGCACCGCTGATGTACTCGGCAAGTGACGACGTCGCGAAGGCATGGTCCAGTGCCCCTGATTCGCCACGGTAAACCAGCGACCAGGCACCGTCGCCAACGTGTTCCCGCAGAAGGTTCGTTAGCCCGCCAGCTTCCATCGCCAGAATCGGATCCTCGTTCATGTAGGCATTGAAATCCCCGATCGCCAACGCGAGCTGATTGCCGTTGCGGGTCGGGTCAGACGCCAGCCAGTTGACCAACGCGTTGGCGGCCAGAGTACGGCTCTTATTGCAATTTGCCTGGCCGTCACCTCGATCCGGATCGTCATCCGCATCGCAAGGTGAGCCCTTTGACTTTAAGTGTGCGACCGCTACAGCAAACGCCGCGCCGCCTTCTTTCGCACGGAAACTTTGCGCTACAACAGGCCTGTTACGGTTATCGTCGAAGTCCGGATTGACGCTGCTATCAAGCACTGCGAATTCGCCGACGGTTTCCACCGTATCCGCTCTGTAGATCAGCGCGACCTGAATGGCGTCGTCTCCAACTGTGCCTGTGCGTACCGCAGCCCAGCCTGGCTTGCGTTCATTCAATGCGCTCAGCAAGTCGTCCACCGAAACGTTGGCCGAATTCTCCAGCTCCATCAGCCCGACGATGTCCGCGTCGAGTGCGTTGATGGCTGCCGACGTCTTGGCCCGTTGCCGATCAAGCTCCGCGGCCGAATCCGCCCCACGGCAACCGTCTTTTTGCAGAGGCCCACAGACAGCATTGCCGCCGTCAATTTCGGCGAAGTAATTCAACACGTTGAAGCTCGCAATCAGCAGGTCGCCGCCGACATCGGGTTTCGCCGGGCGTGGGTTTCGATTGGTAAACAGGGGCGTCGAAGTCGGCAACAGGCGCCACGTCTGCGTGCCATTGCCGCCACTACCCCGGCTGAACCGAAGCACACCGGACAAGGGCTGAAGTTCGTCACCCACCCGCAACGGAAAATCCGGGGCGAATTCGCCATTGACGTACTGCGTCGGTTTGGCGTTCTGCACAGCACTGCCGTCATCAAGAAACAGCGAACGCGCAGCACGTTGCAGCTTATGGGCCTCGTAGCCCGCAATATCGGGGCGGTTTCCGGACGTAAACTGCCTCTCTCTGGGCTGTGTCGACAATGTAAGCTCGCCGTAACGTTCCAGTCCGTGCAGGTCTTGCACGTACATCGGATGGCTTAGCGTTACCGGCATGCCTTCGTACGCTTCCAGGTCGGCGATGGCTTCGCCGTCAATGTTGGCAACTGTGGCTGCCGCAGGCAATTTGAGCGGCGTAAACCGTACTTCTCCACGACCGACAGTCCGCACAAGTTGTGCCGCAATTTGCGTCTCACCGAAATGCTCGGTCACTTTACCGGTCACTTGAACGCGATCGCCGACCGTCACGTCAACGCGCTCGGCGTTCCGATCGAAAATGAATATGCCATCGGATGACAACGGATCGCCATCGGGTTCGGCATTCAAAAGGTAAAAACCACCCAGCGACCTCACAGCATCGTCGTCGTCATCCTGAAAATCGCCGCTGACGATGCCACTCACAGTAACCCGTTGCCCGTCATAGGGGCTGTCAGTGCCGGTACCCTGCACGGCTGACGGCGGCAAGGTTTCACTGTCCGCCTCGTCCGGCGTGCAGCCCACGATTAAAACAGTGAGTAGCAACAATTCGACGTACAAACGCATGATGGCACCTCATCGACCCGCATCAGGGTCCGGGGCTGCTCTTATACCATGTGCAGATGATGAACCAACCTTGCCTTGCGGCGCATGGACCGTCCTGTATAGAGTGGTCGGCGTGTGGGCACGGTTTTTTTCTGTGCAAAATGCACAACGCACCAGCAGCGGGCCAGCCAACCGGTAGTTCGCGTTGCGCAACCAGTTGCGTCCTTCGGCATTACTGGCTGCAGATTGATCAGTCGCGCCGAATTGCCGTCTTACAGGAAGAACAGCATGTCGAAATTCCAGTTCCAGAATCGCAACGGGCAAAATTTGACCGCAAACCTTGAACTGCCCCCAGGCGGTCAGTGGCAGACCACCGCGCTGTTCGCGCATTGCTTCACCTGCTCGCGCAATATCAAAGCAGCTCGCAATATTTCGCGCGCTCTCGCCGAGGTCGGATTTGCTGTATTGCGTTTTGATTTCACCGGTTTGGGGGAAAGCGACGGCGACTTTGCGGACACCACTTTTTCGAGCAATCTCGACGACCTTGAAGATGCCGCCAAATGGTTGTCCAGCAATCTGGCGGCGCCGCAACTGCTCGTTGGGCATTCACTGGGCGGCGCTGCGGTGCTCGCTGTCGCGGAACGGCTAGATAGTGTGAAGGCTGTCGCAACGTTGGCAGCACCGGCCAACGCAGCGCACGTACTGAAGCAGCTGGGCGATAACCTCGACGCCATTGAGCGCGACGGGTCGGCGGAAGTTCAGCTTGCCGGTCGTCCATTCCGTATTCGCAGGGATTTCGTCGACGATGCCCGCCAGCATTCGCTGGATGAACGTTTGCACAATTTGCGTCGAGCGTTGCTGGTGATGCACTCCCCTACCGACCAAACCGTCTCAGTCGACAATGCACAGAAAATATTCACGACCGCACTGCACCCGAAAAGCTTTGTCAGTTTGGACAATGCCGACCACCTGCTGGCAGACGAAGCGGATTCGCAGTACGCCGGCGCGGTGATTGCAACCTGGTCGCGTCGTTTTCTGCAGGTCGCTGAACCGGCCGCGACTGAGCAAACGATTGTCTACGGCCGCACTGACGACCAGTTCCTCTGCCGCGTACAAGCGGGCCGGCACAGCCTGCTGGCAGACGAGCCGCAAACAATGGGCGGCTCCGATCTGGGTCCTGACCCGTACAAGTTTCTGGCCGCCGCGCTCGGCACCTGCACGGTAATGACACTCAACATGTATGCGCGCCACAAAAAACTCCCGGTTGAACGCGTCAGTTGCGAGGTATCACACGACCGCATTCACGCCGAAGACTGCGATGATTGCGAAACGACCAGCGGCAAGGTTGATCAGCTTACGCGCGTGATAACGCTGGAAGGAGACCTCAATGATGAGCAGCGTCAACGCATGCTGGAAATAGCGGATCGCTGCCCGGTACACCGAACCCTGGAAAATGAAATTCGCATCGAGAGTCGCCTCGACTAGCAACCCGGCGCCCCGTGGTAAACCCGCTTGGCTAAGCCTGAGTTCGCAAGTCTGCGCATGCTCTACGCTCACAAACCGGGAACTGTGGCTGCTCTGTTTGGTAGTTAGCTCTAGCAGGGCTGAGGTTTGTACGGTGGCGGGCAGTTGTATGTGCACGCTGAACAACAGTTTTGTTCAAAGAGCACTTGCTCATTCTCTAATCGGGCATTGAGCCCCCAAGAATAAAGCAAAGCGAGTTTTGCCAGTTATGGGGAACCTAGTATAGCGGCCGGCCGAATCGCATCAGTCAGGTACGCGGTCAGCGCGAAACCTCGACGAACGAGGAAAGAAACTCCAGACCCTTGCGCAATTGTTTCCGGTCCATGGACTCAGGAGACGTCTGGTGAAAATCAGCGACGACCCAGCGCACCTCGTGCAGGTCGCAATAGGCCCATAACAGCCGTCCGATACGGTACACATCACTCCGGCTACCGCAATGCGGGCAGCTGCGCAGCTCGCGGCGGCGACTCAGCGGAAATGGCACGATGTTATCGACGTAGAGCGTCATGCGGGGTCCTGATTACTGACATGCTGGTATGATCGGATGCCTGTCCGCTACAACACCGTGATGTGGCTCTCAGCCAGCGCTGCCGACTGCTACTTTTTGCCCGTTATGAGAACTGTGTCGCGCACGGTAAACAGCATAAACAGGACCTGACCGACACTGACGCCGCACGCGAAACCCCTTACTGTTCAAGCATCAGGAGCACCACCATGATTCACCGAATCCCCGCCGTACTGGCCGCTGGCATGCTACTGGCAGCCAACGTCGCAGCGCAGGACGAAATTCAGTTCAAATCCACGCAACTCGGCACCGGCCTCTACATGCTGGAAGGCGTTGGCGGTTTCAGTGGCGGCAACCTCGGCTTACTGATCGGTGACGACGGCGTTGTGCTGATCGACGACGGCCTCGAGCCGCTCGCCGGCAAAACGCTCGCGGCGGTCCAAAAAGTGAGTGGCGCACCGGTTGATTTTGTCATCAACACACACGTGCATTTCGATCATCTGGGTGGCAATGCCGCATTGCATCAGCATGGCGCGACCATTGTCGCGCACGACAGCATCCGCCAGCGCCTGCTTGACTCTGACGCCGCAAGAGACGCGTTGCCCGAACTCACCTTCGCGGAAGAAGTCACCTTTCACCTGAACAACCACAAAGCACGAGTGCTCCACGTAGAGCACGCCCATACGGACGGCGACTCGATCATTCATTTCGCCGAGGCCAACGTCATTCACACCGGTGATGCGATGTTTAATGGCCTGTTCCCGTTTATTGATCTGGATTCCGGTGGCAGCGTGGACGGATACATTGCCGCACAGAATCTCTTACTCGGCATGTCGGATGCGGAAACCCGCATTATTCCGGGCCATGGTCCGCTCGCCAACCGCGGCGACCTCATCCGGGCGCGCGATATGCTGGCTGATGCCCGCGATCGTATCCAGGCACTGCTCGACGATGGCGCCACGGCCGAGGAAATTCTTAGCCAAAACCCGCTCGCGGACTATGCCGAGTGGAGCTGGGATTTCATCACGACTGAGCGCATGACAGAGCAGCTGGTGCGTGGACTCTCAGAAGGGCATTAGACGCTTCGACAGGACCAGACAGGACGATGGCAGCTTAATTGGGTAGACTTTCGCAAAACAACTGCGGGGGCAATGTCCAATGGGTGATTCGAAACTAGTCAAGGCCAGCCTGGTCCAGCGAGCGCTCGGCGCCGTAGAACGTGTCGGCAACAAGCTTCCCGACCCTGCCGTTTTATTCATTGCCCTGCTGTTTATAGTCTGGGTGCTGTCGTGGCTGTTGTCCGGCATCAACTTCGATCTCGTCGACCCGCGTAGCGGCGAGCCGTTGCGGGTTATCAACCAGCTGTCGGGCAACGCGCTAACCACCTTCTTCAGTGTGATGGTCACCAACTTCACACACTTTCATCCGGTAGGCGTTGTGCTCGTTGCCATGCTCGGTATTGGCGTCGCAGAGCACACCGGGTTCATCAACGCGGGGCTGCGCGCGATGATGGCGGTAACGGCACGTTGGCTGTTAACGCCGATGGTCATACTGGTCGGCATCGTCAGTCACACAGCCGTGGATGCGGGCTACGTACTCGTGATCCCACTGGGCGGCATCATCTTCTACGCAGCGGGTCGTCACCCGCTCGCCGGCATAGCGGCCGCGTTCGCCGGCGTTTCCGGCGGCTTTTCCGCCAACTTCGTGCCGTCCGCGCTCGATCCCATGCTGCAGGGTATTTCGCAGGCCGGCGCCCAGATTCTTGACCCAGCCGTCGTCCTGAACCCTCTCAACAACTATTTCTTCACAACCGCATCATCACTGCTGATCGTGAGCCTTGGCTGGTTCTTGACCGACAAAGTCGTTGAGCCTCGTCTGCAATCCACCGCCGTCGATGGCGACGTCTCCGATCTGCCAACCATGGAACCACTGGCCGACCACGAACGTCGCGGCTTACGCATTGCAGTGATCGCCATGCTGCTCGGCATTGCACTCCTGATCGCCACGTCCTTACCGTCCGGCTCAGCATGGCGCGCGCCCGATGGTGAACTGACCTCCGGCGCCGCACCGTTAATGAAGTCCATCGTGCCGCTGATTTTTCTGTTGTTCCTGCTCCCAGGCATCGTCTATGGCGTGTCATCCGGCAGCATCAAGAGTTCACGCGACATGATTGCGGGCATGACGAAAGCCATGACCGGGATGGGCTACTACCTCGTCATCATGTTTTTTATTGCGCAATTCATTTACGCGTTCGGCCAGTCCAACCTCGGCGTATTGCTGGCACTGGAAGGTGCGGAAATACTGAAGAAACTGGCGCTGCCGGGTGGCATCACGATTGCTGGCATCGTCTTGTTAACGGGCATAATCAATCTGTTCGTTGGCTCGGCGTCAGCCAAGTGGGCATTGCTCGCTCCCATTTTCATTCCGATGTTAATGCAGCTCGGAATTTCGCCGGACCTCGCGCAGGCCGCGTACCGGATCGGTGATTCCAGTACGAATATCATCACGCCACTGATGCCGTACTTCCCGCTGGTCGTCGTGTTTTGCCAGCGTTACGTGAAGTCAACCGGGATCGGCACAGTGACCGCCATGATGTTGCCGTACTCCGTGGCCTTCCTCGTACTGTGGACGATCTTCCTGCTGCTCTACTGGGCGCTAGGCTTGCCACTTGGTCTGCAAGCCACTTACGGTTATCCGGCCTGAAAAAAATCGCCCGGCACACCGCGTGTGCCGGGCGGTTGTCGTTTTAGCCCATAGCCAGACTGTACAAAACTCAGCTCTTCAACGCTTCCGTTACGGCACGATGACCCTGGGTGATGGCCGAGTTGGTGGTCGCCTGCACGCCGGCATCGGAATTCGCTATCGTGATACGACCGTGCGGCTGACGCGCCTTGTACCAGGGCGTCTGCTTCGGATCAGGCCATTCCGGTTCCCACAACAAGTCATTGCTGTACGAATAACCGTGTGCCCAGCGATTGACCGTAATCGCGTGAATGTCGCGCTCGGCATCGAAGCCCGCACCTGACAGCGCCTGGTCCAGCTGATCGCGGACGTGTCCTTCGTAGACCGAGAACGGCGTCCCCAGCAAGTGACGGCGTCCTGCCCGCCATTGTTCCGGTCCCTGAATGTCAGGGAAGTGCTTCACATGGCACATGTGCAAGACCATCGGATCGTCCGGCGTCTTGCCGAATTCGTAGTTACCTATGGACACCGGGTAGTCCAGTTCAACCTGCTTGAAAAAGTCGTTCGTGTAGTACACGAAATCAAGGCCGAGTTCGGCGAACGGCCGCCAGTTTGGTATCAGAACTTTCGTGTACACCAGCGGCACTTTGACGTTGTACGCAAGACCCTCTTTCTGCTCGGCCGGTAATTCGGGGCAGATGTAAGGCACCACACTGTTGTAGCACGCCATGATGCAACGCTCGGCACGGACGGTGTATACGTCATTGCCGTGTGCATAGGTGACATCCACGTTGTCGTTGCGACCCGTGTGCCGGACGTTGACGACCGTACTGTTCAGACGAATACGCGTACCTTGCGATTCGC
Organism: Woeseia sp. D3-10; assembly: GCF_055809415.1. Lineage (NCBI taxonomy): Bacteria > Pseudomonadati > Pseudomonadota > Gammaproteobacteria > Woeseiales > Woeseiaceae > Woeseia > Woeseia sp. D3-10. The sequence goes on from NZ_JBVVTW010000007.1 coordinate 745,239, forward strand.
GATCGAGTTGAGAATAGTCAACCCGCGCGGTAACGACATCTTCCATCGTGCTGCCGGGCACCGCATCCGGAATTAACTTGCGTACCAGCAGTCGCGCGACCGAAGCATTGCCATCAGGGAAGTGAAAAATATACGGCTCATCACCGCGATAGCCAACGCGCGGCAAGGTGTGCGTCAAGCCCGGCATACCACCGTCGTACGATTGCACGGAGGTCGCTGGAATCTCGTCGATACCGACACACCAGAAACTCATGCCCCAGCGACGGTACATTTCCAGTACCTGTTGATCGACCTTTACCAGATCACGCAGGAATGCGTAGTAGCTCATTTTGCTGAGCTTCGCGATTTTCTCGTCGCGACTAAGACCCGGCAGGTAATCCCGTTCATCCGTCCACACGCGTATAAGATCTGCACGCGCTTTGTCATTCATCGGCGTCTGCGCGGCAAACTCCTGCCACGGAATCCGGTTGTAGCCACCAACGAGCTTTTGCTCGCCATAGGTTTCCTTGTCGAAAAGAATACCTTTGCCGAGCCCCATGGATGAATACAGCTCCTGATGATAGAGCTTGTAGAACTTCTGCGTGTCGATGCCAACATCGACCAGCATGTCTTTGGCAACCTGGCTGTAGGACGACGGTGTATCGATTGACTCGGTGCCGCCATAACCGATGCGAGTCTCGCCATTGATGGAAAACTCATTGCGTTTGGCGTGACCGCCGAAGTCATCGTGATTATCTATAATCAGAATCCGGGCATCGGGCTTTTCCTTGCGATAAAAATGCGCGGCAGACAATCCGCTGATGCCAGCCCCGACTACAACCAGATCGAATTTCTCGTCGGGGCGAGGTGCTTTGAAATCACGACCCGCTACTCGTGCGTGCATGGTTTCCCACGCGCCATCGTGGCTACCGCGCAACCCGGTTTTTGCGGGTGGATAGTAGTCACTGGAAAGATCAAACGGCGAACCACTCGCAGCCAACAACTCAGACCACGGCCCGACCATCGATGCGCCAATCGCTATTTGTGTACCGTTCAGAAAATCGCGTCGCGTTACCTTGTCACTCATTGTCTCCCCCCCATGCACAACCTGCGCATGCCTGCCCTTCACTGTACGAAATCGGCGGAAGCAAAAAAAGCTCTCAATTCCCAAGTAAAACCCAACTCAATGGTTTCATTCGAATCCTATGCGTCGTCACCTGATATCCGGTCCGCTGCTATAGTGAGTGGCCGTATGTCCTGCAAAGGTCAGGTCGAATCATGAGCAGAAACTTTTTCTGGGTTGTCATTTGCGGCTTCGGCGCGCTGCTGTCGGCCTGCAATGGCGAACCCACTGTGAGCGCCGATGAGACAGCCGATCTCGTTCTCACCAATGCGCGCGTCTACACACTCAACTGGGACGATCCGGATCCGCAAGGCAAGCCGGCGGCCAATGCACCGTTTGCCAACGGTCAATGGCAACCGGATGCCGATGCTATCGCGGTAAAGAACGGACTGGTGCAACGGGTTGGCAACACCGCCGACATCGTCAAGCTGGCTGGCACGGAAACAACGGTAATTGATCTCGCCGGCGCCACGGTTATTCCGGGGCTCATCGAAAGTCACGGCCATTTCAACGAACTGGGAGAGATGGCTGTACGGGTCGACCTGAACGGCGTCACGACCATAGAAGACATGGCAAGCCGCGTCCGCGCGAGAGCGATGCAAACACCCGCGGGTGAATGGGTTGTCGGTGGCGGCTGGGACGAAGGCGCGTGGGCCGATCAACTGCCAAGCAAGGCGGCGCTGGATCGGGCTGCACCAGATCACCCTGTCATGCTCAAGGGAAGGCGTGGTTTCGCGATCGTCGTTAATCAACGTGCACTGGACATTGCCGGCATAACTGCAGAAACCGAATCGCCCTCGGGTGGCGACATCGTCAAAGACAGTGACGGGGAGCCGACCGGTGCGTTTCTCAATCGCGCACAGACGATGATTTACGACGCGATGCCAGAAGCGACCCTGGATCAGCAGAAGCGCATGTTGTTGCATGGCCTCAATGAAATTGCCGAAGCCGGCTACGTCAATGGTCATCATGCTGGCATCTACGCCGACTACATGCCCGCGTACGTCGCACTTGCCGAGGCTGGCGAGTTGCCGATACGCGTTGAAGGCATGATAGCCGCGCGTCCGGAAAACATGCCCTTACTCGAGCAATGGATTAGCACAGGCCCAACGCAAGATCGCGAAGCGTTTTTTCAGGTACGCGGCGTAAAAGCATATTACGACGGCTCACTGGGTTCGCGTGGTGCGAGCATGCTGGACGACTACTCTGATATGCCCGGGCACAAGGGTATCGCCGGTTCTGCTTATGGCTTTCCCGAAGAGGCGGTTACCGAAGCCATTGCTGCCGGATTCCAGGCCGGTGTTCATGCCATTGGTGACGGCGGCAACCGCGCCGTTCTGGATTTCTACGAGCGGGTCATTGGCAACGATCCCGCTGCTCGCGGGCTCCGGCATCGGGTGGAACACGCACAAATTGTTCATCCCGATGATTTTGCGCGCTTCGGCGAATTGAACCTGGTTGCTTCGATGGAACCCGGCCACGCCGTCGAAGACAGTCCGTGGGCCGAAGAACGGGTCGGCCCGCGACGCATACTGGGCGGCTACGCCTGGCGCACGATGCGCGAGAACGGCGCGGGCCTGATATTCAATTCCGACCTGAGCGGCACTGACTTCGATATTTTCTATGGACTGCACTCGGCCGTGACCCGCACGAACCTCGACGGCGAACCACCAGGAGGGTGGTATCCGGCACAAAACATGTCTATCGAAGAAGCCGTACGTGCTTACACAAGCTGGCCTGCCTGGTCTTCCATGCGGGAGGATCTGACTGGAACGTTAGCTGCCGGCAAATGGGCGGATATTACTGTGCTGTCCATCGATCCGTTTCAAACGGCGGCGGAAGACCCGCACCGTCTCCTGGATGGCAAAGCACTGATGACCATCGTTGCCGGCAAGCTTGTCTACGATGGCCGCAAGTAATCACTAGTCGTCGCTAATCGCCGAAACGGTAGCGCAGATCGAACAGGTTGAAGCGCAAGCCGTGGTGCAAAGCCACCAGCCGCTCCGGATAACGCTGCCGGCAACTGGCGCGCGCGTCCTCGCGGTGCATGGAAATAAATTCGCGTTGCACGTCCGGGTTGTCGATAGTGCCAAACGCCTGCTCGTGTATGGTCGCGTCTTCGGCAGCAAAACATTGCTCGTACAATTGTTCCTGTGCCGGGTCTGCCACGTTGACCTCACCCGGCAAGGCAAACTCCGGATTAAACGATACGTCAAACAACAACAGGAACAAGCCGATGGGCACGGCCAGCAAGACGACTTTCGCTATACCGTTCATAGTGGCGCTGCGCGATACCTGTTGCCTGAACCGAAACACATCATGGTGACGGCATTTTGCCATTCAGGCCGAGCCTTTGCCGCGCGAATACGCTTTCAGATGATATGGACGCGGCCCCAAGCGCCACTATCTCGAGGCGAGACGGCTGCACTGGCACATCGACCGAGCAGGTTTCTCCCTTGCTGCAGGGCTGAACTCCGCTGCCTGGTCTGTCACAATCAGCGCCTGTCGGCCCCGCGCCACCCTAATTTTGCCTAAGGACACGACCTTATGGACCGCGAAAAAACCAGCCAGTTTGTCAATGCGATGTGGGACGACTCCATCATTCCGCAACTGAGTCGTTACATTGAAGTGCCCAATAAATCGCCGGGCTTCGACCCCGACTGGGAAAAACACGGCTACATGGACGACGCGATCGCGATGCTGGAAGCCTGGTGTCGCGAGCAGCCGATCAAGGGCATGCAGGTTGAGGTCGTGCGTATCAAGGGGCGCACACCACTGTTGTTCATCGAAGTGCCGGGCGATATCGACGACGACGTCCTGCTCTATGGCCACTACGACAAGCAGCCGGAATTCAGCGGCTGGAAAGACGGTCTGGAACCGTGGAAAGCCGTCATTCGCGATGGCAAGTTGTACGGTCGCGGCGGCGCTGACGATGGCTACGCCGTGTTCGGCTCGCTAACCGCCATCCGCGCTTTGCAGGAGCAAGGTATTCCGCATGCGCGCTGCGTCATCGTCATTGAGGGCTGCGAAGAAAGCGGCAGCTTCGATTTGCCACACTACATCGAAAAACTGGAAAGCCGTATCGGCAAACCCAGTCTTGTTGTGTGTCTCGACGCCGAATGCGGCAACTACGATCAGTTCTGGTGCACCACGTCGCTACGCGGAAATCTGGTTGGCACGCTGAAGGTCGATGTACTGACAGAAGGCGTCCACTCAGGCGGCGCCAGCGGCATCGTACCGTCCAGCTTTCGCGTACTGCGCAAGTTGCTCAGCCGTATCGAAGACGAAGACAGCGGCAAAGTGGTGGTTGATGAATTGTACAGCGACATACCCGCTGCCCGCCTTGAGCAGGCGCAATTGGCCGCCGAAGTATTGCAGGATTCCGTCTATCGCAAGTTCCCGTGGGTTGACGATTCCGCTACGCCGGCCGAATCGCCCTACGAACTGCTGTTGAACAACACATGGCGGCCTACGCTCAGTATCACGGGCGCTGATGGCCTGCCAAGCATTGGCAACGCTGGCAACGTACTGCTGCCGGGAACGACACTGAAACTGTCGTTCCGTCTGCCGCCTACCTGCGAACCGGACAAGGCCGCGGAAGCGGTCAAAAAAGTGCTCGACGCGGACCCACCGCCGTTCAGCAAGACCCATTTCAAAATCGAGTCCGCCATGGGCGGCTGGAACGCACCACCCGTTGCCGACTGGCTGGCCAGCTCCATGCAACGTGCATCGAACGACTATTTCAACAAGCCGTCGATGTACATGGGAACCGGCGGCAGCATTCCGTTCATGGGTATGCTCGGCGAGAAATTTCCCGACGCACAGTTTCTGGTCACCGGCTTGCTGGGACCCAACTCAAATGCGCACGGGCCGAACGAGTTCCTGCACATAGCAACCGGCAAGCGCCTGACTTGTTGCGTTGCCCAGGTCCTGGAAGACCACTGTCAGCGCGGTTGAGCAATAGCGCTATCAATACCGTTGCCCGCCCAAGTTCGGCCAGCAGCCTGCTGATTGCTGCTTGCCTGCTGCTCGCGACTCCGGTCCATGCCACGGCGTTGCCCGATGCCGACCTTTCGCCACTGATCGTCACGACCGGTCTCGCGAACGCCGAGGAAAGTGCCTGGCTGGCGCAACGCGGACGAGCGGAATGGCATTGGTCAGCAGCGACAGCAAGTCACTCCAGTCAAAGTGCCGCCGGTCAGGAGATTCTGCAGTTCGATGGTGAAACCACGCGGCTGTCACTGAAAGCGGAGTTCGGCATTACTGACAGGCTCAGTCTCGGCATGGAATTGCCTTATCTGCTGCACGAGTCCGGCGGCCTCGACAACTTCATAGAACGCTGGCACAGCTGGTTTGGCTTTCCGAATAACTTTCGCGATTTGGTTGCACAGGATCAAATCGATTTTCGCTATTCCGACCATGGAACCCTGCTGCTCGACAATCAGCAAAACCTGCGCGGGGTCGGCGACCTGCGGCTGTTGGCTGGCTGGCAACTGAACCGCGGTGAGAGCAGCGCAACGGCACTCCGCGTTGCACTCAAGGTACCGACCGGCAGCAGCGAACGTTTGACCGGCAGCGGCAATTTTGATCTGGCGATAGGCTACGTCAATGACAGGAGTATGCTGTTCGGCAATGCACGATGGTCTTCGTTTTACCGCTTGTACGCCATTCTGGTTGGCGAGCCAGATCATCTGGCCGCACGCGCAAGACCGTTTATCGGTCAGGCGGCTGCAGGACTCAGCGTGCAGGCGCTGCCTCGTTTGTCGCTGTCAGTGCAAGCCACAATGCGCAGTGCCGCTTACGATTCTGAACTCAAGATGCTGGGCGACCCTGCTGTATTACTGAACGTCGGCGGCACACTTAAACTGACCGAGAACTTGCAGCTGGCGATAAACGTGGGCGAAGATATTCGGGTGGATACCGCGCCCGACGTCACGTTTGGCCTGTCATTGAAATACCTGCCGCGTGCAAACCGGTAGCTCACCGAAGATAGCAACACCACGGAGTCCGTAATGGCCGACAAGAACAACGACAAATCATCGCGCTCATCAGACCTGACGATTGCCGGCTTCGGCCTGCGCTTCATTGCTGCACTCGTGCTGGTCATGGCCACTTACAATCCCACGCGCTACTCCGTGTTCGCCTGGATCAGGGAAGCGCTGGCAGCGAGCACCCTCGGTGCCCCGCACGTGTTCGTACTGGTATTGCTGGTCATTGGCTGGACGATATACCTTGTCGCCAGTTTCCGATCTCTGGGCACACTGGGCATGGTACTCGGCAGCGCGTTCTTCGCAGCATTGATCTGGCTGTTAACCGACTTCGGCCTGCTGGCGGCCAACTCCGTAACGTCGCTTACCTGGATTATCCTCGTATGCCTCGCGGCCTTGTTAACGATAGGTGTCTCCGGCTCACATATGTGGCGCCGACTTACCGGCCAGCTCGAAGTCGACGAGGACTGAACGCGTTTCGCGTAGGCTACTAAAGGCTTATTGCGCGCCGGCCAGCGAGCTAGTGTGGAATGCGTGACATGCCTGAGAACTTGCCGTTCTCGGCAAACTCGATTCGAAAGCGACCGTGCACGCCGTCATGGCGGACATGCTCCCGCAATATGTTGGCCGGAAATCGCACGGTCTGGCCGTTCTCCGCGACGACAACCACGACACGAGCACTGCCCTGATACAAGCGCAGTAGTCGCTCACTGTCGATGGCGAGCTGTACGACGACGAAATTCACTGGCTGTGTGCACTCTGCAACGGCAAACCCCGCCACGCAGTCTACGACTTTCGGTAGCGCTCAGCGACAAACGGTGCCGCCGTGTTGTAAGGATCGGTGCCGAAGTCGTCTTCGTCGCTGACTTGCCAGTCAGCGGGCTGCTCTGCCGCTGACGAAGACGGTGCGGCGCCGACCGGTTTTAGTTGCGGCGGCCTTAGCGGCCGGAACTGGGGCTTGTTTGAGTCTGACATGACAACTCCACGAACGTGTTACGAGCGGTCAGTCTATGCGAACACCTGGCGGCGGCCGCTGTCGTTCGTCATGCCGAAAGCGCCGTTCGTCGATTCTCAGCCGCTGGTCGGGCGGCTACTACCGCTGGTCCGCGATCCGCGCCAAACCAGCTCAGCTTCCCGGACAACGCCACAGACTCGCCAACGAACAAAATCGCCGGCGAAGGCACGCCGCCCGCGAGCCCGGCGATCGTCGCCACGGTTCCGCGCACCACCCGTTGCTGCGGTGTCGTACCTTCCGAAACCAGCGCAACCGGCGTCGACGCTGGCAGTCCATGGCGAAGCAGTGCCGCGCTGCAATGCTGCAGGCGCTGCAGACTCATGTAGAGAGCCAGGGTTTGGCCGGGCCGCGCCAGAACCGCCCAGTCCGGGTCATCGTCCGTCTGCAAACTCGCCGTTGCGAACGTAACGCTCGCACTAACGCCACGTAACGTGAGTGGAATACCGCTGTAGGCCGCACAACCGAGAGCGGCAGAGATACCCGGAACAATTTCGAACGGCAGCCCCGCATCGGCGAGTGCTACCGCTTCTTCACCGCCGCGCCCAAACACGAACGGATCGCCGCCTTTGAGTCGGCAGACCCGTTTACCCTCACGCACGTGCTGCAAAAGCAAATCCGTGATGACTTCCTGCGGAACGCTCGGCCCACCACCCTCTTTGCCCACTGAGATCAGCACCGCTTCCTTGCGAGCCATATCCAGTATCAACGGCGATACGAGGCGGTCGTACAAGACGACGTCCGCATTGCTGAGCAGTTGTTGTGCTCGCAACGTCATAAGCCCCGGATCACCCGGACCGGCGCCCACAATCGACGCACTGCCGGAAACCGGTTCTGGTTTACCGCTGATCAGTTCCTTACGCATTGTCCGCTCGGCCTTGCTGTCACGACCCGCCAACAGATCAGCAGCAATCGGGCCGTCGAAGAAGCGCTGCCAGAAACGTCGTCGCGCATCGATAGTCGGGAAGCGTTTCTTGACGAGGCCGCGCCACTGCCCGGCCCGGCGCGCCAGCGTGCCTATCCGTGCAGGCAACCAGGCTTCGAGCTGGCTTTTCAGGCGCTGCGCCAGCACCGGTGCGTCGCCACCCGTACTAAAGGCAAGCAGCACCGGATCACGGTCAACAATCGCCGGCAAGATGAAGTCGCAATGCTCTTGATCGTCAACGGCATTGCACAGTACATCGGCATGCTGGGCCGCATCGAATACCTCGCGGTTCAGCTCTGGGTTATCGGTAGCGGCAATGACCAGGCGCTGGCCAGCAAGTTGCGACGGTCGAAAGATTGATTTTTCATATTTCAGCTGGCCATTTTGGTGCAGCCGTTGAATCTCGGAACACGCTGCTGGCGCCACTACCCGCAATTGAGCACCCGCGCGCAGCAACAGGGCGGCCTTGCGCGCGGCAACCTCGCCGGCGCCAACGATCAGGCAAGGGCGATTCTTCAGATCGACAAACAGCGGCAGGTAATTCATGACGGCATTCCGGTAACTTCGGTGCACCCTAGCCTCCGCTTCGGCGCAACTGAAATAGCATTCAGGACTGCCGCTATAACGCACCGGCATACCGCATAGTTTGACAGCACCAGTTCCGGGTGTTTATATCCCGGCATGCGACCAACCACCGCCCTCCGCCCGACTCCATTGATGTGTTGCTGCCAGAATATTCAGGCGGCGATCCGGCGCGCACACTAGTCGTAATTCGGATTTGGTAATGGGCCGCTCAACCGACTTGGATGAGCGGCCTTTTTTTTGCAGCTACAAACCGGCCCCAGCGGCCAGGAGAAAGGCATGACCCTTAAGCAGCTCAAGTATTTGCTGGGAGTCGTCGACAACGGGCTCAATATCACGGCGGCGGCCGAACACCTGTTCACCAGCCAGCCGGGCATCAGCAAACAATTGCGGCAGCTTGAGCAGGAGGTCGGCGTGCAGCTCTTCTCCCGCAAAGGCAAAGTCCTCAGTGCGCTGACCCCGGCAGGCCGCACTGTCGTCGAGTACGCACGCAAGATCACCCGTGACGTGGACAATATCCGCAGTCTCGGCCGCGATCTGGTGGCGGAGCAGGAAGGCACTCTGTCGATTGCCACTACCCATACGCAGGCTCGTTATGTGCTCCCCGACGTAATTCGCGAATTTCACGAACGCTTCCCGAAGGTCAATCTCGAGTTGCACCAGGGTACGTCGGAACAAATTGCAGCGTTAATCGCCGAAGGCCGTGCGGACTTCGCCATTGCCACCGAGTCACGCGAACTGTTCCCGGAAATGAACATGCTGCCGTGCTTCCGCTGGGACCGCATCGTGCTGACACCGAAAGACCACCCCCTGGTCAAAGAAGCCGCCGATATGACCTTGCCGAAACTCGCCGATCACCCGCTGATCACCTACGTTTTCAGTTCAACCCGCGAGTCGTCGTTCCTGCGCGCGTTCAAGGACGAGGGTCTCGAACCGACCGTCGTCTTCACGGCCCGCGACGCCGACGTGATCAAGACCTACGTCAGAATGGGCATGGGTGTGGGCGTAATCGCACCGATGGCACTGCAATGCGATGACACCAAAGACCTCAACGCCATTTCCGCCAGTGGTTTGTTTCCACAAGTGACTACCTGGCTTGGCATTCCACGCGACCGGGTGTTGCGCGGCTACATGCGTGAATTCATTGCCTTGTTCGCACCGCACTGGCCCGTGCACGACATCGAGCTGGCAGCAACGGCAGGCTCACAGCAGGAAGTCGACGAACTGGCCGCAAACATTCCATTGCCGCTGAACAATGGTTGCACGAAGGGGCTTTCAGTCGCGGCCTGAGCGGGCTTGGTCAGACCGAATTCAGGTCAATTTCGTGCAGGCCACACTCTCTTTTCAGCCCGAAGAAGCGGGTTTCTTCTGTGCTGCCCGCTTCGCCGAGTGGCCGGGTTGTATGATGGTCGCCGATGCTGACATAGCCTTTTTCCCATAGCGGGTGATACGGCAAGTCATGCGCTTGCAGGTACTGATAAACATCGCGATCAGTCCAGTCGGCAATTGGATGCACTTTCACACGTTCGCCCGCCCATTCGATAAATGCCTGCTCAGTGCGACTGCTCGATTGTGAACGGCGCAAACCTGCGTACCAGGTACCGACTGACAAATCCCGCAATGCACGCTTCATCGGTTCGACTTTCACTTCGTTGTTGTAGGCTTCTATCCCAGCGCGGCCTTGCAGCCAGCGTTCGCCGTGCCGCGCTTCCTGCCACGCCGGTGATACCGATGCCCGGTAGACGCGCAAATTCAGGTTAAGACGCGCCTGCATATCGTCGATGAACCGGTAGGTTTCCGGAAACAGGTAACCCGTATCGACAACCACGACCGGAATATCCGGCATTTCCTGCGTTAGCAAGTGCAGCATCACTGCTGACTGAGCGCCAAAGCTGGACGAGATCACGTGATTCGCTGGCAGGTGTTCCAAAGACCAGCGAACCCGTTCTGCCGCCGTCATTCCAGCGAACTTGCGATTGCAAAATTCGCGCGATGCGGCGCGAGTTGCCTGTGGCCCGAACGCCTCGTAGCGCTCCGTTGCCGAATCCGCGGAATCCACCACCTGATTTTTGAGCGCGGAAACTGACATCAGGCAGAGCCCCCGGCTGGCAGCAGGCGATGTACAAAATCTCCAAACGGCTCTGCATTCTGGCGCTCCCGCGCGAAACGGTCGAACCAGTGATTCAGGGTATCGAGCAACGTTGTCTCATCTGCATTCTCGTGCACCAGCCGATTGAGTCGGTAGCCGAACGGATCGCCGCCGAGAAACAGACTGTAGTGTCCGGGCGCGCGACCGACTAACGCAATCTCCGCCAGATAAGGACGCGCGCAGCCGTTCGGGCAGCCCGTGATACGCAGCGAGATCGGCTCGTTCGCCAGACCGTTTTTCTCCAGCAATGCATCAGTCTGACTGACGAAGTCATTGAGATAACGTTCCGCTTCGGCCATAGCCAGTCCACAGGTAGGCAAAGCGACACAGGCCAGCGCCTGTTGCCGCAGCGGTGTGATGTGCTGCAGCTTGTCGATACCGTGCTCCGCGAGCAGTTTCTCAATCAGTGCTTTGTCGTCTGCCTTGATGTTGCTGATGATCAGGTTCTGATTGGCGGTAACCCGGAACTCCACACGATCAGTTGCGGCAACAGCCCTGAGACCCGAACGCACGCTCGCGTGCTCGTTATCCAGAACCCTGCCCTCAGGAATGAACAGGCACAAATGCCAAAGCCCGCGTAAATCCTGCTGCCAGCCAAAACGATCACCGCGGCTGGTAAAACGAAATTCAGCTGCCGGCGCGAGCGCGAAACCCAGGCGTCGCGATAACTCTTCCGTGAACCAGTCCAGACCACGATCATCGATCGTGTACTTCAGGCGCGCGTGCTTGCGATTGGTACGATCACCAAAGTCGCGTTGCAACGCGACGACGTGCTCAGCGACGGTAACCGCCTGTTCCGGTGTGCAAAAGCCGATGACATCGGCAACCCGAGGGTAGGTTTCCGGCTCGCCGTGCGACATACCCAGACCGCCACCGACAGTGACGTTGAAACCGATCAGCTTGCCGTCTTTCTCAATGGCAATGAACCCGAGGTCTTGCGAAAAAATATCGATATCGTTCGACGGCGGGATCACCACACCTATCTTGAACTTGCGCGGCAGGTAGGTGGTGCCATAAACCGGCTCGTAATCTTCGCCACCTTCGACCCGTTTTCCGTCGAGCCATATCTCGTGATACGCACGGGTCTTTGGCAACAGGTGTTCGCTGATCTCTTTTGCTTTGGCGTAGGCCGTCGCATGGAATGGGCTCTGCTCCGGGAGCGAGGTGCACATTACGTTGCGATTGACGTCGCCGCAGGCTGCAATGGTGTCCAGCAATGCGTCGTTGATGCTGCGCATCGTCGGTTTCAGGTCGCGTTTGATAACGGCGTGAAACTGGAAGGTCTGACGGGTTGTCAAACGCAGGGTGTTGTTGGAGTACGCACCGGCAATATCATCAAGCTGCAACCATTGCTTTGCCGTCGCGACCCCACCAGCCATGCGAATGCGAATCATGAAGCTATACAGCGGTTCGAGTTTGCGGCGCTGGCGTTCGGCGCGCAGGTCACGGTCGTCCTGCTGATAAAAGCCGTGGTACTTGGTCAGCTGGATGTCATCCTCGGACAATGCGCCAGTCGCATCATCGGCAAGACCTTCAACAATTGTGCCGCGCAAGTAGTTACTGCGCTGCTTGATGCCCTCGACCGGGCTCAGTTTTTCTGTCGTTGCTTTGCTCATCAAAGTCACTCAGTACACGTCACGTTGATAGCGGCCGGCTGTTTTCAATTCAGCCACTGATTCGATTGCTTGCTCCGGCGTCAATCCGCCCTGCGTTTCAAATACGTTCAACAATGCGAGATGTACGTCATTCGCCATGTAGTCGGCATCACCGCAAACGTAGACGTGTGCACCGCGCTGCAGCCAGGCCCACAATGTCCCGGCCTGCTCGGCGATACGGTGTTGCACGTAGATCTTGTCTGCCTGATCGCGGGAGAACGCGACATCAAGGCGCGACAGAATTCCGTCCTTCCGGTAGCGCAACCACTCCAGTTGATACAGGAAATCACTGGCGAAGTGTCGGTCACCGTAGATCAGCCAGTTATCGCCACTGTGGCCCAGTTCCCGACGGTGCTCGACGAAGGCACGATAAGGGGCAACGCCCGTGCCGGCACCGATCATGATGATCGGCGTACTGGAATCCTGCGGCAGACGGAAATGATCATTGCGCTCAACGTAGACCGGTGCCGACTCGTGTCCGGCGGTCAAGAAGTTTGATGCAGCCCCCCAGTGATCGCGGCCATACAGCTGGTAACGAACCTGTGCCACCGTGAGGTGAACTTCACCCGGGTTCGCATCCGGACTCGATGCGATGGAGTACAACCGTGGGGTTAAACTCCGCAGCTGATCGACAAACTCCTGCGCCTCCCACTGCAACGGGTAGTCGCTGACTGCATCAATTACCTGGCGGGTTTTGAACCAACGGTTGAGCGTATCCCGGTCGTCGAGTACGCCGGCAATCTCGGCGTGGTCGTTGGCGAGATGCGTCAACAACGGCTTGCTAAGCACACTGATTTCCTTGTGCGCGCTCAGTACTTCGGACAATGGCAGATCTGCACCGCCCAGATTGACCGCCGCATCGGCTGACAGGCCGGTGGCTTTCAGCACCGCATCAACCAGCGGCGGTGGGTTCTTCGCGATAATGCCGAGCGAATCACCGGGCGCGTAACTGACGCCAGCCTCTTCAATGTCGAGTTCAATGTGATGCACCGCTTTGCTGGAACCCGGGCCGGTAATGATCTGGTCGGTGAGAATGTCGGCCTGATACGGCCGCTCACGGGAAACGCGCGGCTTGTTTTCTACAGCGCGCAAACGCGTTGCCGCGACCGGAGGCGTTTCCGCCGCGGCTTTGTCGATGACGGAACGCGTCCAATTGGCCGCTGGCGCGTCGTAATCCAGATCGCAATCAACTCGGCCGGCGATGGCCTTGGCACCGAGTTCCGCCAAGCGTTCATCGAAGCGCTGACCCATCAGGCAAAAGTCAGCGTAACTTGAATCGCCAAGTGCGAGCACTGAATAACTCAGTCCGGACAGCGACGGTGCCCGCTTGCCAAACCAGTATTCGAAGAACAGTTCCGAACCGTCCGGCGGCTCACCCACACCGTGCGTTGCCACGACGAACAACGCGCGACTCACCCGTGCGAGCGACTTGGGCTTCACGTCGCGCAAATCCAGCACCTCAACCGCCAGCCCGGCGTCACGCGCATTTTCCGCCAGCGACTCCGCCACACGACGGCTGTTGCCGGTTTCCGTGGCGTAGTAAATATTCCAGACATCCGCGACTGCGGTAGCCTCCGGTACGTCCTGTGGCAATGCCGTACCACCCGCAAGTCCGGCCAGATAGCCGCTGGACCACAGCAACTGGTCGCGGTCGAAACCGGCGATCGCCGTTTGCAATTGCTGCTGTTCGTTGGCCGCCAATGGCGGATTGATCAAGGCCTGTTGCGCTGAACTCATGGTGCTTTCCCGGAGCGGATTTCAGAGGCGACGCTATAGGCTGCAGCGGTCCAGGTGAATAACCGAGTTCTTATCGCGACATAACTGCGAGCTATACGCGTGCTTGCAAGCGCCTCCCGCGTCATTGCTGGCTGCGACGCCGGGGCCAGCATGGGTCGACGACACCGCAGCGCAACCCGCCGACCACCCACATTCCGGCGCTCGCCAGCCGGCGGTCAGACTGCTGTCGGATATCTTTACAAAGTGCTGCAAGAGCACCCGAATTGCGCCTTTATCCGCTGCTCAAAGGATGACCAGCAACCGTCGTCGGTTGGCGACAGACACAGACTGTGAAGCCGGTCACATTACGCCTCGCCGGGACTGTCGGCAGGCTTTACGCCAGCCCCATCGGTGATACTTAACTAATTGATTTTATTAATCTATTCAAGGTGGCACAGCCCTTGCTTTATAGACCGCATGACTACTAAAAACACCGCCATTACCGCCGCCCTCGTCGCCTTGTTGCTCAGCGTCCTGAGTCAGCCAGCCCTCGCAGGAAACTTCGACATTGTCATCAATGGCAAGTCTCACCACATCAACGCTGACTACGACTGGAACGAAGAGAATCTGGGTCTTGGCTTTGAGTATGAATTCCAGCCGACCTCGCGCTGGATCAAGACGATCAACGCGAATTATTTTGTCGACAGCCTCAACAACATGTCGTACATGGCCGGCGCGGGCATCAAGCGCCGCCTGCTGGCCACTGACCGCTTTGGCGGCATGTACTTCGATGCGGGTGTCGTTGGCTTCCTGATGGCGCGCAAAGACATTAACGACTACCAACCGTTTCCGGGCATATTGCCAGCGGTCTCTATTGGCAATCGCTACGCCGGCATCAACCTGACGTACCTGCCAAAGAAAGCGGTGCACGACATGGCGCATGCCAACGTGGTGGACCCGAACATCGGCGGTGTCATTTTCATGCAGTTCAAATTCAGCATGGACGCGTTCACGTTCTGAACGCGCAGAAGTGGCTGCGGGTTCGTCGAAAACGGCCCGATATGCGGACGATGATCCGGGTGCGTTGCCCTCAGTAAATTTCCCGAGTGTAAATACGCCGGTCCTCGCCGCGGTATATGCCGAAAGTCGCCGTTCCAGCGGGATTCTCAAGGCCAGGGAGCCCCGCGTTCCAGTCGAAGCGCAACCACGCCGGGACATCCGCTGTCACTGTCGTACTCCCGTCGTTGCCACTGCCCGGCGCTAACAGGTTCAGATTGAAATCGCCGGCTAGCGGCGGTTCGCGGTAACGCAAGCCCGCCGGTCCCGCCGCTGCACAAGCGATACCGCTGTCGCCGGGACTGCCGTTCTCAATAGCGCAGGTTTCGTTGGCCGTCAAATTGCCGCTGAAGCCGCCGAGACTGAGGGTAACATCGCTCGTGCAACTGTCCTCGGTATTCGCAACGAACCCGGTCGCCGTGTCCGCGAAGTATTCCGCGAGCATTGGCACCTGCAAATTGACCAGCTCCGAGCCGACCGCGTTCAGCAGCCGAACACGTCCATAACGCATTTCGTTGCCCGCATTGAACCCCATATTCGGAAACGTGACCGCATTGGTCTGTGCCGCGACACCGTCTGTATCCAGAACATTAATCGACAAAGAGATGTCGGCATTGAACGGCGCTTCCGGCATAGCTTTTACAAACGACAACCCCGCGCCGGCCCCGAACGTCAGAGTTGCCTGACCGCCAACGCCCGCCGCAATAAGCGGATCAACCGCCATGTCCGGCAGGTTCCCGGTATCGAGATTGCCCGCGGCAGCAATGTAGTTGCGGTTGTCCAGACTGCTGTTTTGCAGGCGAAAGTACGCGCCCGTGTAGTTAACCGTCGGCGTGTCGTCAGCCGCAACCGCAGTGACCGTAATCACAGGCGGTGTCGCGTAGACGAAATTCTGGCCGATGTAGCTGAATGCGCCGCTCGTACAAGCCGTCGCAAACTCGGGCACATTGGTCGTTGCATTGAAGTGGTCCGGAATGAAACGACCCACGTTGGCCGAGGGCGTACCGACGACATTGCCTGCGCCCAGGTAATCGCCATCACCGACTTGCGGCGTCAACGAAATAATGCCCACCTCCGGCCAACTGAAATCCGTGCCTGTCGCGGTCCCGGCGATGAATGCGCCGAATCCAATGCCAGAATTGACTGCCGGGTTGTTGCCACCTGCCGGGCTCACGAGCGTCGTCGCGAGCGAGACGGTTTCTGCGATGCTTTCTTGCCCGTAGTTCGGCGTTGCATCACCGTCCGCATCGAGTGCGGTGACAGAGGCAGTGAATGGTGTGCCTGCCGCAACGAACGGCGCACCGCTCGCATCCGCAGCCGCCGGATTCGGATTGCCACCCGGGTCCTGTATGCCAGTCAGCACGAAGGTGTACGGGCGGACGACGAAAGCACCGGTAGCGCCGCGTATGCCGTTCGGCAGATTCGGATCGGCGATATTGTCGTCATTGAAGTTCAGTCTGATCTGGCCCGCATCCTTGTAACGCGCACTCACCACCGCCTGACCGTTGTTGAATACAACAGATTGCGTTCCGGCCGACGCTTCCGATGTCGCCGCCGCCAAACCATCAACCGATGGCGCGATACTGCCCGCAACCGGGTTTATGTAGTCATACCAAACCTGCAGGTTGCGGGTGCCATCGTATGACTCGATGACCCCGCACACCGGATCCGTCGGCGTTTGCCCATACGCAGTCAGGTAGACCGGAAAATCAATGGCCGCTGTTTGCGCTGCCGTGAACGGCGCGATGGTCGCTGGCGGCGGATTGGACAAAGGCCCGGCGGTAACACTGAAACCACTCGCCGAAAACGTCATGAGCCCTTCCGCATCCGTATCACGGATACCCGAGTCGGACGACTGGTAGACATCGATATCGAACACCGGCGCACCCTGCGGGTAGCTCAGTGCAAAAACAACATTCGGGTCGTTGAGCGCCCATTGGTAGGTGGCAATACCGTCATCGGGTGTTCCATCGGTCAATACACCAGCGCCACTCAGCAGTGTCCAGGTGCCGTTACCGGTTTGTGTATCCAGCGTCACTTCAGCCATGTAATCCAGGCGCGGTAACCCGGCGATGCCGTCCACCACACCGACCTCAATCGTTTCCGCAACGCAATGCAGGCCGTTGTTGTCATGATTGATGACGAACTCCGCCGATGCGCAGGAAACGCAAGGTCGCGTTCGGTTCATATGAGCGGCTACTTCCGTTGCTGAAATAGCGCCGTCCCAGAAAGTAAGCTCGTCTATGTCGCCGTTCCAGTAGCGACCGCGATTCTGCGAGTTCTCGCCAATAAACAGGTCGTAGCTGCTGTTGTTGATCGCCACTGAGTGATTGGCAGAATTGACGAGATTGCCATTGATGTAAATGCGCATGACGGATCGGTCGTAAGTCGCTGCCACGTGATACCAGACGCCGGGCGTCGGTACGACATTACTGTTCAGATCGGCACCGGCGCAGCCACCGTTCAGGCCCAACGTAATTCCGTAGCGCGTATTGCCGGGCAGGTTGTCCGAAATTTCGCAGCCGCCGTTCAGATGCAAACGGTAGCTGTTATCGCCCTTTGCCAGGATCGCCTGCCAGTCGCTCAAGCCGCCGTTGTGTCGCACCCAAACGGCCAGACTCATCGCGTCAGAAAAATCCAGCGCCGCTGTATCCGGCACCCGCACGTAAGCAGAGCTACCGTTCAATCCTGCCGCACTGCACAGCTGCCCATTGGCTTCGACATCGACGCCACCTTGCGTTGTACCGTTCAAACCATTAGGGCCGACATCGACGACGGTGCTGCCGTTGAAACCCAGTGTGCAATCGTCCATGGGCCAATCGGCGACGATGTTTGGCTGCACAACCGCACAGCGAGTGATCTCGGCGTTATCACCGCCGTAGTAGGCCGTGCCGTTTGGCGATACCCAGACGTCATAGATGTCGCTGCTTGCCTCGGTGGATTGATTCCAGCTGCTGCCGTCGAAATACAGCGCCTGACCGTTGGCACCGCCTGCATTGATCTGGCTGTCATTGCCGTACAGTCCGCTCATGAACTGGCTGCTGGAGGCAATGACCTGGCAACTGCTGCCGTTAAAACGGTAAATATCCTGACGCCGGACAAGGTATACATTGCCCGCGTCATCACCCCAGACGTCGGTAAAATTATTGCCACTGCGGCACGAATCCTCGCGCCCGGCCCAGATGCCCGTCGTCCGGTTGTAGATATACAGTTCACCGCGATCACTCATCGCGTAGACGAAGTTGGCATCACCCCAGACATCTTCAATGTCACGGTTGCCGGTTCCTGCCGCACCACTCAGGTCAGACCAACTCAGGCCGTTGTAGCGCCAGATTTCGCCACGGTCACCGACAGCGTAAGCCTCCGACGCAGACGCCGCCCAGACACCGAACAAGTCCCGGGACGTGAAACCACTCCGATCGACCCATGTGCCACCAACGAGCTGCAATGCCGTGCCGTCGTCGCCTACCGCAAATGCCGTTGCTGCATTAACGACTTCCACGTCGTTAAGGTCATCGTTCGTTCCACTGTTCATCGCGGCCCAGATCGAACCGTTATATCGGTAGATGTTGCCGTTATCGCCAACACCGATAACATTGCTGTCCGTGCTGCCGGATATCCCGAAGAATTCCTCAGTGCCGACGGTAGTCGTGGTACACACCGGTGCCGACTGAGCGTAGACATCGTCCGAAGTAAACAGCACGAGACCAACCAACACTTGTGCAGCGAAAAGTCGAATGACATGAGAGCTACGCATCACATGGCATCCGTTACGGTCGTGCGAATCCGCCGCGATACGTAGTCCGGTGTTCCATAGGCGCCTGCTCGTGCAAATGCATCTATGGTGTAAACCGTATTACTTGCAGCGCCCTCACTATGGGCCGTACTGCTGCACGATGTATCAACGTCGAAGCCCGCCAACCCGCCTTCTGTCAGCGTCACACTCTGACTACCACAGTTGCCGTTGACGAGTGCATCGTAGATTGACGCTTCAACGCCGGCACGGGCGGCGGAAAAGGCCCGCGCACCCTGTATTGCCAGGACCGTGGTTTGTTGCGATACCGCTGTCAGTCGCACCGCAACCGCGCCCAGTGCGGCCAGTACGATCAGCAGGAACAAGGCCGGCACCAACGAGAAGCCGCGCTGCGCATGCACCCAATTGCGGGACCGGTCAGGGCACATTGTCGACATGCACCTGGTGAAGAAGTGCAACCTGTTCGTTGCTGTCGGCAACGGACATGGCGAGAGTTACGAGACCGGCCCGCTGTGCGGTACCGGGCGCGTAAGCAATGTTGCAGGCAGCCACCCGGTCGGTCACCAGCACTCGGGTTGCACCCGCAGCCAGCAGTTCCGCATCACTGTCCCGCTCGTCCTGACCAGTGGCTATCGCATAGCCCGCGTAACGACGCAACGTTCCGGTTGCGGTATCGCACAAATAACTGACAGGTCCATCCAGCAGGAACAGGCGTTGTCCGGGAGAACCGTAGGCAAAACGGAATGCCGGGCTGATGCGCACGTTGTCCTCACCCGGCATGGCATCAGTGTCAATATCAATCTGTGTACCCGGCGGCGTAATGACGTTAGCCAACTCATAGGCGTTAGCGCCAGGCACCCCAACGTTGTAGATAGAGAGGTAGTGCGAGGTGGACGAGAACGGCAGCGATATCTGCGTGAACTGGCCTACACTGTTGAAGGCGTTGTCGGGGCTTGCAAAATCCAGTTGATTGTCTGCGTCACCGGGTGGCTGTTCGCGGTAGCGTACGCCGTCGACTGAGTTCAGCATTTCAACAGCAACCACCGCACCGTTGCTGGTCACGCGAACACTGTTCGGCAAGGCGCGACGTATATCGCGAGCAATGCGGCGCAACGCGTTCTCGGACATGTCGACAAGTTCGGCGCGGCGCGTTTGATCCGCGAAGCCCGCAACCGGACCCGCGATAAACATCGCCATGAACGACACAACAATGCCACTGATCGCAATCGTGACGACAAGTTCAACGAGCGTGAATGCCTTTTGTTTGCGCTTCATGGCATCAGTGAGCGGGTTCGGTAGCCGCTTAGAATCAGATTTATGTCGGGTCCGCGACTGACGAGGACATCGACCCGCAGCGCGTCGCCTGACGGCACGCCTGGCAATGCGGACGTCGGAGTGACCGAAACATTGACTGTGTAATCCGCGAGCGCGGCTATCGGGTTATCGAATTGATCCCGGGCACCTGCGTCAAACAAGCCGTCGTAGTCATCCATGTCATCAAAAGCTGACCGGGCCCCCTCGCCATCCACACCGTCCGGGTCCGAGTAAGCGCGCAACATGATCTCTTCGAGATACGCCTCGGCAATGGCTGACGCCTGATGACGCAACATTGGGTCCGCACTCGCGCTGGTTGTCGTTGCCAGCAGGCCCAGTACGGTACCCGCGGCGATACCAACGATAACAATGGACACCAGTAACTCGACCATAGTCACGCCACGTTGACGTTTGAAGTTCATTGCGGCCCCCGCACGAGGCCGCTGCCGGCGCGCAGATCCAGGCTGTGCGTGCCGACACTGATGAGCAAGTCACCGGCCAGGTTGGTGCTACCGGTCGCATCAAAAACAAATGTTGCCGCAGGACTGGCTGTCACACCGGACGGCGCATTCCCCGCAGCCGCCTGCCCGGTGGGCAAGGCAACACTGAGCGGAAACGTCGCATCGGCAGGATTGCAGTGCCCCCCTTGAGCCGCTTGTTGCGCGAGCGTGTAGTTGCTCGCACTGAGCGAGACCTGAACCCGGCAGCCACTGCCCACCGCGACCTTCTGCGCATAGCGCAATGCCGATGCCAGTTCTTCGGCATAAGCGCGTTCAGCAAAGGTCTGGTTATTGAAAAAGCGCGGACCCGCAAGCGCGCCAAGCACGCCAATGATGACGATGACCAGTATCAGCTCAACGATTGTTAAGCCTTGCTGCAGCCCACGGTGACGCGGCGGACGCTGTCCGTTCCTGACGGAAGTACGCAACGGCGTCCGCATGTCCTAGCACCCGCTGAGATCAGTCGTAATATTCGGTGAAAAATTCACCACCGCGTCTTCGTACACGACAACGCAAGTCGCCGGATTAGGTGCACCCAGACGGCTGAAAGTAGCCTGATCGCCACCGCCGTTCACAGTTACGTTGTAGCCCGAGGTATCCGCGAGCGTCAAAGCCACATCACTGGCATCCGGGTAACCGTTGGTCAGGTTGATGGCAACCCCTTCCATCGCGACCGGGGTTACGCCCTGGGCTATCCACAAGCTATGAGCGAGTGCGGCGGCACCGCGGACACTGCCGGCAAGCCCCTGCGTCGTCGCAATCCGTGCCTCACGCTCCAGCGATGCAAAGCGCGGGATAGCGAAAGCTGCGAGTATCCCCAACAAGGCGATAACCACCACCAGTTCGATCAGTGTAAAACCGGCCGAACGAACGTTCGTTTTGTCGTACATGCAGTTCATGGGTGCCTCCTGTACTCGTACTGATTGAAGCCGGGCCGTACCGACCCGGACGCCGGGAACACTTTGCAGTGCCCGGGCCCGGATCGCCCGGCAGACATCAGCAACCGGCGGTTGACGGAGTGATTGTCGGCGCAGCGTTGGCTGCCGCTTCCGCATAGGTCACCTGACAGGTAGCAGGAGTCGCAGCGCCCGTTTTCGTAAAGGTCGTTGTCGTGCCTGCAACACTGGTTGTGAACCCACTGATGTCAGCCAACGTATCTTCGATGGTCGCGGCATCGGGATAGCCGTTGGCCATGTCGATGCTGTTGCCTTCCATCAGCACCGGGGTTGCACCGGTTGCCAGAAACAGGCCGTGCGACATAGCCGCTGCACTGCGCAGGCTGCCCGACAAGCCCTGTACCGTCGCTGCGCGTGCTTCCCGTTCCAGTGATGCAAATCGCGGGATCGCGAAAGCAGCCAGAATGCCAAGCAGTGCGATAACGACGACCAATTCGATCAACGTAAAACCGCGTGTTTTTAGACTGTTCATTTCTAGTTCCTTTTCCATGGTTTGAAAGAGTTTGCCGATCCATCGACCAGCGGTACTGCGGTACTGCGGTACTGCTTACTCACCGTTACAATCGCGCGCCGGAGGCCAGCCATTCGCTGCCCGCCATACGCAACAATCGAACGCCGTATAGTTCATCGCGTGCCGCATTGAAAATGCCATCGGCATCGCGGTCGTCAAAAATCACCCGCACTTCGAACTCCGGGTCCTGCCAGTGTCGATCTCGATCTGTCAGTGTGTAAGGTTCGCCAATCCGGTAAACAAGACGCTTCTTGTCCGGGTCGAAATACCAGCGCTTCTGCGGGACGCTGTCCGAACCGCTGCGCTGTTCCCCTATGTAGTTGTCCGGAGCCTGTAACAACAAAGTCATCGGATTGGCTTGTTCGAGCTCACCAATGCTCGCGGAATCTCCGCGTACGATTCGTTGCGCCGCTTCCATTACGAGTGTGTTCTTCAGTTGGCTCTCAATGTTGAGCACCGACACTCGTTCTGCTTCGTCCAGATAGGGCAACAAGCGGGTTACCGCGGTGACCAGCAGAGTTCCGATAATGACGATAACCACTACCAGCTCCAGCAGCGTGAAGCCTGCACCGTACTTGTGGCTGGCGTGGCCGCTCATCAGCCCGCCCTCGTCTTGGCGACCATGTCCCACATGGGCAGGAACACACCGAGCGCCAGAACCAGCACCATCGCGCCGACCGTGATGATCAGTATCGGCTCCAACGCAGCGCTTAGATTCTCAAGATCGTAGTCCACTTCGCGTTTGTAAAAGTCGGCCGACTCACTGAGCAGTTCAGGCAGTGCCCCGGTTTCTTCACCCAGCGCGATCATCTGCAGGATCAATGGCGTGAACAACTCAGTGTTGCGTGCGGTCACTGACAGTGACTCGCCGCGCTCAACGCCAGCCAGCAATTCATCCAGTTTGCCTGCCAAAAACACATTCCCAACTGAGCCGGCAATTGAACGCAGGGTCTGGTTGATCGGCAACCCCGCCTCAAGCGCAACGGACAGCGAGCGTGTAACACGTGCCAATGCCGCATTGCGCATGATCATGCCAACAACCGGTAGCCGGAGCTTGTAACGATCCCAGGTCATCCGGCCCGATCGGGTGTTTACCCAGCGCGCAACAGCAGCGCCAAGCATCGTTATGCTTGTCAGCAACAATGGCCATTGATTAGCGGCGAAACTGGAAACGCCGGTGATGATGCGGGTCGGCAGTGGAATGTCGTCACCAAGTTGGCGGAAGATGGGCTCGAACGCCGGAATGACAAACAAGGTAATGATCCCCATCGCTACACCGATCGCCGCCATGACAATCAACGGGTAGCGAATCGCAGAACGAACACGTTTGCGGATGTCTTCGTCCGTGCTCAGGTATTCGTACAGTCGCAGGAATGCGGTATCCATCGTTCCCGTCGATTCGCCGATCTCGACAATGCTGATGAACAGCGCAGAAAATATCTTTGGGTGCCGCGACAATGACTGGGAAAGGGATCGGCCCGATTCCAGGCTACCAATGACTTCCACCAACGTGCCCTTGAGCACTTCGTTGTGGGTCGTGTCCATCAGCCCGTGTATGCCCTTCAGCAATGGCAAACCCGTGCGGGTTATCGTGTGCATCTGCCGACAAAACAACACCATGTCTTTGGTCGTCGGCCGGCCGCCACCGAGCCGCCGCCACAATTCGCCGACCGTCATACCGGTCTTCTGATCGGCATTTCGGATTTCTACCGGAGTAACACCCGTATTGATCAGGCGCACAGCAACCGCATCAGCAGAACTGCCGGACAGTCTGCCAGTCACCGGTTCACCGCGAGATGAACGACCTTTGTAGACAAAATCACCCATTTAGAGGACCGTTTCCTCGCGTGCCGACGGCCGTACGACGTTGACGTCGATATCAACGCCTCCACTGATTCGGATCGCTTCCTCCAGTGAGGTAATGCCACTCATCGCATACTCGACCGCACAGTTACTGAGCGGCACGTAGCTATCCTTCTCCGTACAGGCTTTGAGAAATCCATCAAGGTCCTCGCGACGAATGCTCTCAGTCAGTCGCGAATCGATCTCGAGCAGTTCGTAAACGCCGATCCGCCCCCGATACCCGGTGAGGTAGCAATAGTTGCAGCCGCGGCCATGGAAGAACTCGGACTTGGCTGCCATTTCTTCGCCCAGTTGTTCAGCCAGCCATGCTTCCTGGCTTGCCGTCGGCGTCAATGGCTCCTTGCAGCTGTCACAAATTCTGCGTACCAGGCGTTGCGCGACAATTCCCTGTAACGCTGCCGCAATCAGATAACCCGGCGCACCCATGTCCAGCAATCGGTTCACTGTTGCTGCCGCGCTGACTGTGTGTAGTGTCGAAAAGACGAGGTGACCTGTCGTTGCAGACCCGCAAACCGATATCGACGGTTTCTTTGTCGCGCATTTCGCCGACCAGCATGATGTCCGGGTCCTGCCGCAAGGCGGTGCGCAATATACGGCCGAAATCCAGACCGATACGCGGGTTGACCTGCACCTGATTAATTCGGGCGAGGCGGTATTCAACCGGGTCCTCAATCGTGATGATCTTGGTTTCAGGGCGGTTAATGTGATTGAGTGCCGAGTACAGTGTTGTGGTCTTGCCGCTGCCTGTCGGCCCCGTAACCAGCACCATGCCACCCGGTCGCTCGATCAATCGGGTAAAGCGTTGCAGGATATTCTGCGGCATACCCAGCTTACTCAATGTCAGCAGGTTCGCAGATTGATCCAGCAGGCGCAGGACTACTGACTCGCCGTGTTGCACCGGCAATGTCGATACACGCACATCAATGTTTTGGGTATTGATGCGCATGGAGAAACGACCATCCTGTGGCAGACGTTTCTCCGAAATATCCAGACCGCTCATCAATTTCAGACGAGTAACTACGGCAGAGGCAACGCCACGCCCTTCAATCTGATGTTCCTGCAGCACACCATCGACGCGCTGGCGAATTCGCAATACGTGCTCGCCCGGCTCGATATGGATGTCCGATGCTTTCACTTGCACCGCATCTTTGAACATTGATTGCAGCAACTTGATAACCGGCGCATCGTCCGCGTCTTCATCGGCTGTCAGTTCGTCAATATCGATGCCGTCGTCACTCAGGTCTTCCGTGACCGCAACTGCCAGCTTGTCGATTTCATCGGTATGCCGGTAGACGATATCTATCGTTCGCAGCAGGTCCGACTCCTTGACCAGGCACAAACGTATTTTCTTCTTGAGCAAGCGTTGCAGCTCGTCGTAGCCCAGCAGATCCGTCGGATCAGCCATGCCCACCAGCAATCCGCGAGGATCAGCCTGCAACACCAATGATCGATGCCGGCGTGCGTGCACTTCCGGCAGCAACTGCACCGTGTCGTGATCCAGCTTCAACGACATGATGTCAATGAACTCTATATCGAGGCGCCGCGACAGAAAGCTGTGCAGCTCGTTCTCGCTGATCGCACCACTTTCCATGAGGGCGCGACCGAGCTTGTAGCCACTGCGCTTCTGCAATGCCAGTGCCGCTTGCAACTCGTCATTGCTAATGACCCCGGCCTCCAACAGCATCTCGCCAAGACGCATCTTTTTACGTCGTAGCGAGCCCGTTGTCGTTCCCATCGGATCAATCATTGTCATCTCCGATTTGCCGCCGCTGCGAGATCAAAGGCCGTCAGACAATTGCATGCGGGACATCGAGTCACGCGCTGCAGCGGCCCATACCGAGTCGTTGTCGACAACAATCGGTTTGAGAAGAATGACCAGCTCTGTCTTGCTCTCGACGTCACGCTGACTTCGGAACAAGCCGCCGACACCCGGTATTCGGCCCAATACCGGTGTTGCGAATGACTGCTTGCGGCTGGAATTTCGCATCAACCCGCCAATGACAATGATCTGGCCACTGCGCGCTTTGACGATGCTGTCGGATTCGCGAATTTCGCTGAACGCCAGCGGCAACGTGTCGGTCTCACCCGATACGGTCAAGGCCTTCTGTTGATCAATGACTTCGCTGACGGTCGGGTGGATGTGCAATATGACTTCGCCGCTGGCGCTGATTTGTGGCGTCACGTCGAGCGCGATGCCACTGAAGAACGGTGTCAACTCGACATCCCGTG
This sequence comes from Woeseia sp. D3-10, assembly GCF_055809415.1. Lineage (NCBI taxonomy): Bacteria > Pseudomonadati > Pseudomonadota > Gammaproteobacteria > Woeseiales > Woeseiaceae > Woeseia > Woeseia sp. D3-10. The sequence goes on from NZ_JBVVTW010000007.1 coordinate 771,551, forward strand.
AGGTCGTAGACGATGTGCCGGTAACAGTATTGCTACTGACGCTGGTGACGAAGAATTCGTCGGAGCCGGCTTTTATGACAGCTTTTTGATTGTTTAGCGTTGAAACCCGCGGGCTTGACAGCACGCGCGTGTCACCCTGTGATTCAAGCAGTTCGATGAAAGCATTAAAGTCGCCAACATCAAATGCCATGGTGAATGCACCGCCAAGCGTTTCCTTGATGAAACCATCTACAGTCGATCCCGGCGAGACTACAACCGAATCACCACCGAGTTCATCCAGGCTCCCCGAAAAATCGCCCGGAGGTGCCAGCTGTCCAAAGGTGTAATCTGTCGCCCCGGCTGTTCTGCGCCACAGCTACCCAGTTGATGCCGGCCTGGTAGCCTTCGCTCAACTGGACTTCGACGATCTTGGCTTCAAGTATGACCTGACGTTGTGCGATTGATTGAATGGTCTGCAGGTACGTTTCGACATCGCGCAACTTGTCCGGCATCGCACTGACTACAACAACGCCGGCTTGTGCGTTAACAACAACGCTGTGGCCGTTCACGCTACCGACTATTGATTCAACGGTGTCCTGCAACTCAGCCCAGAAGTCCGCTTCATAGTTGGTTTCGATTCGTGAACCGCTCACCTGCTGCTGGGAATTTTCACTTCCGCCGGGGTAGCCTGAACCACCCGACAACGGGTCTTGCAGGCCGCCGAGACCGCCACGGTTGCGGCCTGAGCGTGACGATTCGGTCACCTGTCCGGAGCTGACGCGGGTACGGGATGAACCACTGCGTTGCAGATTCAAATAGTCGATTTGAAAAATTCGGCTCTGCACGCTTGCCGGCAAAACGATGAAACCCGCGCCGCTGCGTCGGTAGGCGTAGCCGTACACATCGCTAACGACGTCGAGCACTTCGTTGACGTTAACGTTCTTCAATGTCAGTGAAACGTTGCCGGTAACCTCGGGGTGGACAACGATGTTGTGCCGGGTGCCGTCAACCAGCGCCATAAAAAATTCGCCTGCCGGTGTGTTGCTCGAGTTAACGTCGAAACGTTCTTCATCGAACTGCGGAAGACTGGGTCCGGCAGCAACCGGATCCGGCTTGGCGGCAACGGCTTGTGCCGGTGCCGGTGCCCTGGCCTCTTCCATGGCTGCCTGAATGCTGCGCTCGGTGGTCTCGCCGCGCGGAACCCCGGTGGCGCAGGACGCCGTCAACAGGGTTATGGCGATAGCCGTTGCTATAGTCTTGATCATCAGGTGGTGCTCCAGTAGTCGCTCACTGTCTGCTCTGCGCGCTAAGCAAGGGGACGCTAAAGGCTCGGTCACCTCGTACAAAACTGACTTTGTTACTCAAGATTTCACTAATAATGGCACCGCCTACCGATTCACCTACCCGGAGACGCTGGCCGTTGATCACAGCGATACGACGATCGCCGGATATAAACACTGCACTCACCCGCAAAGCTGCTGTCGCAACAGCGCCGTCGCCGGCCGGTGATATGTAGCTGGGACGGGTCGGATCGCCAAGCTCAGCGTGCGCCGCTGACACTATGAGCAAGCAAAGTGAAACGAATGTTTGTAATGTCCTATGCACCGATCCACTCCTCGTCGAGACTCAACGTACTCACTTCAATCCGTACCCGGTTCTGCGGATACTCGACTACGTCGAGCTCAAGGAACTGCCAATAAAAACGCCACGGCAACGCTTCGATTTTTTCGAGATAGGCAAGGCAATCCAGGTAACTGCCTTCAACTTCGATCTCAAGTCCGTGCCGGTAAAGCACGACCGCGGCATTCTGGTCGTCGGCTGTCAGCGCTTCGGCACCGAGGTTTCGAATACGCTTCAAGCGCAGGTTTGACTGGCCTTTCAGCACACTCTCCAGGACGAAAGCCATTTCACCCGGGTCTATGAGTTTCCCGGAGTATTCAGACAGTTCGCTATCCAGCGCATCAATACGTCGCTTTATCAACGCGAAGCGGGACTGATTGGTTGAATCGATCTGCGACAGTTGCAACACCTGGTCCTGCAAACTTTCGTTAGCGAGTTCAATTCGTGCTTGCGTTTCCGTAATGTCCTGACGGGCTTTGGCAGCCTGCTGCAGCAATGGCTGCATCAGCATCAGATGCCAGGCCGTGCCACACAACGCCAGAACTGTGATAAAGACCAACACGCGTTCTCGCACTGACAAGGCATCAACGCGCGCCAACAATTCGATCCATTTTTCTTTGATCGGGTAATCGGTGCTCATTGAAAAAGCACCTCATTGGCTTTCAGCGTTGCGTCACTGGTAACCACAAAACTGACCGTCTGCGCTGTCTCGTCGTCAGCGCGGTCAATTTCCAGACGGTGGAAACGTTGCGCCGCAAACGGCTCTTCATCGGCCAGGTACTGCAAATAGCTGGGTACCAGGTCGGCACGTAGCGCTTCGCCCTGCAGCCAGATCCGTTCGCCTTTTGCGGATAGCGCGATATTGGTTAACCAGAGACCCGGCATGGTTTGTCGGGCTAACGATCGAAGGTGGCGAGCAAATCCATTTGCATCGCCGAGTTCAGTGCCACTGATGAGCCGCAGACTGGCTTCTTTCTCAGACAGTTCACCGCTGGCCTGATCAAGGCGATCAGCCCAGCTGGTTTCGCCAACCACAGCCTCAATGGTAGTGCGCAAACTACCGAGCCGTTCAACCGCCGCCGATTCCTGAGCGGCGATCACCGCCAGCTCCTTGTCGACACCGGCAATGCGGTAGCTGGCATATGTAGAAAGCAAGAACAGCGTGACAATGACGCTGGCCGCCACCTGCAACAACAATACCGCCGGAAAACGCGCCGAGCGTTCACGAAATCGGGTCTGGTAAAAATTAACTTCCTGTTGCATGGGTCATTCCCAGGCTGTCGCGGAGTCCGGCCGCAAAGCCGCTCCGACAGCGAATAGACAGGCTTTCTGATCGTCAACGCTGAGTGGCTCGTCAAGTTCGAACATGGTGTTCAAATCGAGATCGAACACGTTCAGGCCAAGCTGTTCAGTGATGGCCGTTCTGAGTGGTGCCATACCGGTTCCCGGCCCAAGGACCAAGGTGTTCACGGACGGCAGGTCGTAGTGCGCTTCGTAGTAATCCAGCGATCGTTGCAGCTCCAGGCAAATCGACGGGATCAATGCGGTACTCAACTGGGTGTTCGGTGAATCGTCCAACTGCAGCTGGCCGATATCGATATGCCGTATCAGGTACAGCACGCGCTGGCGGGTGATCGTCAGCAGCCCTGCGTTGTCGGTAAAGTGGAGAAATGCGACCCCTTCCTGATCCTGGCGCAATCGTGCAGCCAGGTTGCGCATGCAGAGTTCAGGGAGGTCCAGCACATCCAGTTTCAGTCCAGCGGCTTTCAACTGCGCGACTTGTGCGGCCACCTGTTCGCGTCTGGCGATAATCGCGTAAGCAGACTGGTTCATGCCGCCACGTGCCTTTGCCGGCATTTCCAGCAATTCGATCACGGCGTCGTCCAGCGCCATCTCAATGCGATCTTTAATGCGCCAACCGACAGCGCTGCGCATTTCTGCGCGTGGCGCGTTCGGCAGCTCTTCAAGCAGGAGTTGGTAGCTGCCATCCGGCAATACAGAACTGATGGCCGAACGATGCACAGAGGGTCCGTCAAGGTGCAGACCGGACAAATTGGTAAGCCCCTGCTCATCGGTTGCAACGTCAATCAGCGACGTTTCCAACCGCGGCACGTGTTGATCACGGTGCGAGGCTCTGACCAACGCAGCTCGGCCGCCATGCCAGGTTACTGCGGCACGACCCCGGGAGACCGATACATTCTTGAGTCCTTGCAACACGGATCATTCCAGTTGATTTGACAGAACGCCGCGAGTATAGGCAGGGGCGTTATGTATAAGTCGTGAGCTTCGTCACAGCTACCGGCAGGAACCGCAAATACTTGAGGTACAAGATGAATATCTGTGACAGCACGCACGTTTTGCCCGCCAGAACGGCTTGCAAAACGAGGCTGAAAAGGGCTGGAACTGCCTCAGTGGCGCTGGTAACCACTCACTGCAGCGGTGAAAACGACGTCGGTAGAGCTGTTCAGCGCCGTTTCCGCCGAGTCTTGCAGGATGCTGATAACAAAGCCGACGGCAACCACCTGCATCGCCACTTCATTCGGTATTCCAAAGAGACTGCAGCTCAGTGGGATGAGCAACAACGAGCCTCCGGCAACACCTGACGCGCCACAGGCCGACAACGCCGCCACAACGCTCAACAGCATCGCGGTCGCAAAATCGACACTGATTCCCAACGTGTTCGCCGCTGCCAAGGTCAGCACGGTGATGGTGATTGCGGCGCCGCCCATGTTGATGGTCGCGCCGAGTGGGATAGACACCGCGTACGTGTCCTTCTCGAGACCCAGCCGCTCACTCAGTGCGAGATTCACCGGAATGTTGGCCGCGGAGCTGCGGGTAAAAAAAGCCGTTACGCCACTCTCCCGCAGACAAGTCCACACCAGTGGGTACGGGTTACTGCGTATTCTGACCCAGACAATGAGTGGGTTAACGACCAGGGCCATGATCAACATCGCGCCCAGCAGTACGGTAAGTATGCGCGCGTAGCCACCCAGCGCCGACAGACCCGCTTCTGCCAGATTGCCGGCAACCAGGCCAAAGATACCGACAGGCGCCAGACGTATGACAATGCGCACGATCATGGTGATGGCCGCGGCAACATCGGCGAACGCCGTCTTGGTGGTCGCTGAAGAATGGCGCAAGCTCACGCCCAAAGCGACGCCCCAAACCAGAATGCCGATGAAGTTGCCGTTCATAATGGCGCTGACCGGGTTATCGACCATCTTGAACAACAGGTTGTTCAATACCTGGCCAATACCCTGCGGCGGCTGCATCGCAATGTCCGTGACATTGAGCGTCAGAACCGTCGGGAACAGCGTACTGAGGAGCACGGCAACGAACGCGGCGCTTAACGTGCCGACCAGGTACAGGATAACTATGGGCCGCATGTTCGGCTGATGACCGGCGCCCTGATTCGCCAACGCGGCGGCGACCAATACCAGTACCAGTACCGGCGCGACCGCTTTCAATGCCTGCACAAAGAGGCTGCCCAACAACATGACGCTTTGCGCCGCTTCCTGGGAGATCAGGGCGAGCAACACACCGCAAACGATACCGACGGCAATTTGCAGCACGAGGCTACCCGAGGCAATTCTTTGCAAGACGGTCTGGTTAGCCATAATCCCCACTCTTGTTGCGGCAGGCTTCCGGCCCGCACGGTGTTGTGGCGGCATTATCAGTGAAAGCGGCGGCTGTGGCGACCGCAAATGCCCGGGGCAGCGTTGCTCGCCGGGGCGCCCTGACGATCAGCGGGCGTCTTTACGCCTGCAGCGAACCGGTGTTCGCCGCAGGCCAATCACGGGCTCAAGCTTTGCGTTTAGCCCGTTCAATTGCTTCGACGATCAGCTCGCGGGCCTTGTCGGCGCCAAACCAGTCGCCAATCTTCACCCACTTGCCGGGTTCGAGATCCTTGTAGTGCTCGAAGAAGTGCTCCACCTGCTGCAGGGTGATGGGCGGCAAGTCCGAATAATTGGTAACAGCTTCCCAGCGCTGGGTCAGATGCGGCGACGGTACAGCAAGGATTTTTTCGTCCTGGCCCGCATTGTCTTCCATGATCAGTACGCCGATCGGACGCACATTGATGAGACAGCCCGGCATTAACGCGCGGGTATTACAAATGAGCACGTCGATCGGATCACCGTCATCAGACAAGGTGTGCGGCACGAAACCGTAGTTGCCCGGGTAGGCCATGGGCGTGTACAGGAAGCGATCCACAACCAGCATGCCGGCATCCTTGTCCATCTCGTACTTGATCGGCTGGCCGCCAAGTGGAACTTCAACTATAACGTTAACGTCGTTCGGGGGATTGTCCCCGATCGATATGGCATCGATACGCATGTTCTGAACCTGTGTTTGATTGGGTCGAGCGGCCCTGATCTCGGCGGCAATCAGTCTAGCAGACGGTGCTGTCACGCCGCTCCAGGTCCAGCGGAGGCGGCAATGTACACGTTTTTGTCAAAAAAATCCGCTGCTCTGTCGACATCCCTGGACTCGGATAGAAAATCGATGACCGGGATGTTCCGGCCGGGCTGCACTTCCGGCAGATCACTCCGTATTTCGAGTGTTATTCCGTAGCCTATTGTTCCTATAGACTATTTTGCGCCCATGGTGAGAATGACCCGAACATTGGCAGCGTAATCCTGCAAGCTCCCGGCACGCCCATAAACGGACGCATGGATGAAATCCTGGACGTTAACCTTGAGCATTGGAACGTGTGGGAAGGGCACATGCAGTGGCCGGCGGTTTATTACCAAGCCGACCCGTTATGGTGCGCACAGTGGAGCAATTCCATTAACGACCCGGACCTGAACCGGGGCAAGCCCACATCACTAACGAAGCACGGGAAAACCAGCAAGAAATTGGTATGGCGCTAATGGCCACTGTATTCGCAATTTCGCGCATCGATTTTTGACGCGACTTGGTCTCTTAGGTTATCGACGAGAAATAGCATTGTGTTTCGTGATTGTATGGTTTTGGGATTTTTCGAGTTCATAAAGGCGACGCCCTTAACCCCGCTTCCTAACAAGGACACGCTTGAATATGTTTCCCCAAATTCTTTGCAGTCATTTTGCACTTCGAATGCGCCTGCCAGGCTTTCATATTCTTCAAAGTACAATCCTAAACGCCGTATTTCTTTAGCATCTAATTCTTTGGCGGCGTTCTCCTCATCGATTTTCTCCTTTGCAAGTTGCCGCGCGTCCGCCTTGGCACCATTCCAGGGAATGAGTGCGTCGTCTCGCATGGGCCTCAAATTGAACTCCGGATAGCCATCGTTAGGTTTAACTCCAAATGACATTCTGAATTCAGCGTGGCCATCGCGGCACGGCGGCAGGAACTTATCTTGTACGGCGCCAAGTCCACCACTGTAGTCAATAACCTCACCAATCTTTACGCAGATAGCGCTGGGAGCCCATTCGTATTTCCCCGCTGCTGCAGCATCGGAACTAGTATAGACGGGGTTTCCGGTTGTGCCTTGGTCATTCCTTTGCAGAAATCCTAATGCCACACTGTCATGTCTTTCATAATTTACATCCGGACATTCCCCGGGTTTAATTGTGTACCACCCGGCAACTAATCCGTTTTCACCTGTGAATAACGTACCGCTGTTTGTCGAAAATTTTACGTATATCAGATCTGCATTCCCCTTATTGCAGACCCGTACAATGTTTGAGTAGTTTTGTGCATGAGCAATCGGAACCCAGATCGCCGAGCAGATTAACAATATTGCGTATAACTGTATTCTTCCCAAAACTCTCAAATGCATCATTGTTCTCTGCGTCGTCGTTAAAAGCTGAAAAGCTATACTACCGAAAATGAAGATAGCGAATTCGGACAAATGATTTACCCCTGATTTTGTAAATACGTCATTTAGTGAAACCGGGTATGGAAAAATCGGGAGCAAGTTGCCTGATCGCTCGTTCAGCCTTCATTTTGCACCCGCACTCGTACGAAGTCGGCAGGTCCTACCCGCTTTTCCCGGCAAACGAGCCCGCTCTGAGTTGCCCACCGCAGTTAGATTGGCGGAAATCCCGTTCTTGTTCGTCTGTTAATAACTTGTCAATAGACGAATGAACTGCGGCACGTGCAGCGAATACCGCAGTGTGAAACGGCTATTGGCCTGGCATAACCCCTGACTACCCTTTTTGTCGTTGCACGGTACCGTGTCCGATCTCATGCGTAGTCTGAACCGTCGCTGCCTTGACCAAATAAGCGACATTCCGAGGCCCAGATAATGACTCGCACCAACACTATATTGCTCGCAACTCTTGCTTGCCTGGTTACGGCCTGCGCCGATGACGCAGCACAACCAGAAACCCCGACTGAACAAGCATACGACCTGCTAATCACCGACGGGCGCATCGTTGACGGCTCAGGTGCACCCTGGTACCGCGCTGACATCGCAATTAGCAATGGCAAGATCGTCGAAATTGGCGATCTGGCAGAGCGTCCCGCACAGCGAACAATTGATGCCGCGGATCGTGTAGTCAGCCCCGGCTTCATTGACATGATGGGCGGCAGCACACTGCCGTTGCTGGTCGATCCCGACAGCGCACTAAGCAAACTTCACCAGGGCGTAACCACACTGCTGGTTGGCGAACTGACGACAGAGGCACCGCACAACGATGAGACCTTTCCTGTCGGGCTCAAAATCGATGGAGTCGAGGTCAAATGGCAAACGTACAAAGAGTATTTTGCGTTACTCGAAAAACACAAAATTCCGCTCAACGCGGTCCACAACATTGGCGCCGCCCAAGTACGGTTGGTCGTTCTCGGCAACGAAGACCGTCCGCCGAACGCGGCCGAACTGGAACAGATGAAAGCCATCGTCGCCGAAGCCATGGAGGACGGGGTCTTTGGTTTGGCAACATCGCTCATATACCCGCCGGCCACCTATGCCAGCAAACAAGAGCTTGTTGAACTTGCCAAAGTCGCCGCTCGCTACAACGGCATCTACCTGACGCACATGCGCAACGAAAGTTTTCGCGTACTTGAAGCGTTGGAAGAAGCCATAGAAATCGGCGCAGAAGCCGGCCTACCTGTACACATCTATCACCTAAAAGCCGCTGGTCAGGAGAACTGGCCATTGATGCAGAAGTCGCTGGATCGCATCGCGCTGGCACGACGAAACGGATCGGACGTGACAGCAGACGTCTACCCGTATATCCGCAACGGCATATTCCTAGGCTCGTTTTTTCATCCCCGCCACTATGCACAAGGTGAAGACGCCTTCGTCGCCACTTTGTCAGATCCCGCCGTTCGAGCCAGTTTACGCGCGGAAACCGAATCAACCAGCGACTGGGAAAACTGGTACCGCCACATTGGAAGTAACTGGGACAACGCGCTGATTACCAAAGCGGTCCCGAAAAAGAACGAGATCTATGTCGGCATGTCCGTTCAGGAAGCCGCTGACGTGGCCGGTGTCGATCCGTGGGAACTGGTTTTCGACTTACTGCAAGTGTCGAATTCGCTGTGGGATGTCGGGGTGTCGCCGAAGAGTATGAACGAAGAACAAAAAATTCAGGCCTTGCGCGCGCCGTTCATGTCCATCGACAGTGATGCATCGCCTGTGAATCCGGCTTCCGTATCCTCGGCCCACCCACGTGCATTCGGCACTTTCCCGCGGGTACTCGCCAAGTACGTACGCGACGAGGGTGTACTCACGCTGGAAGAAGGGGTGCGCAAAATGACTTCGCTGCCAGCAAACCGTCTGCGCCTGTTTAACCGAGGCCGAATCAGCCCCGGAATGGCCGCCGACATCGTGATATTCGACCCCGAGAAAATTCAGGACAAAGCGACGTTCACCGAACCGCTGCTTTACGCGGAAGGCATAGACTATTCGATCGTCAATGGGGTTGCTGTAATAGCAGAAGGCAGCTACACCGGATCGGAACCCGGCCTGGTCTTGCGTTCAAAACGCAACTAGCGGCGTTGCGGCGAGATTGCTGGTCACGCGGTTCGAAGCTTGCCGCCTAATCCCGGCAAGTCCAGCGAATCTCAATACCGTTGCAACGGCAAGTACGCGACAACAACACCATCGTTGGCGAGTGCTTGCCGCGCACCAGCGGGTCGGAGCAAACGGCGTACTGCACGCTGTTGTGTTGCCGGGGATTGCACTGACGCTGCAAGAACGGGTATGTGTGGCGGGGAAATACCGTGAATCGCCACACGGTTATCGCGCGCTCCTTGCTACCCCGTCTATACAATAACGATCTGACCCTGCATCCAAGTTATTGTCGATAAAAAAACAGGCCGCGTGCTGCGGCCTGCTTTTTTTTGTTCACCCTGCTCTACCGTCAACGGTACCTGTTAAGTGCGACGGCCCGTATTCTCGTCACGACCGCTAACGGCCGGCACTCAGTTTCGGTAATCGAGAGCAGGTGGCCGATCGCCGAGCATTGCTTCATAGACGAAATCATTGCCGCGCCATTCGTCAAACTCCGCTTTCGCGTCCTTCAGCAATTGCTCGTTCTGGAACATCTCAATCGTCGCCAGTGACATCGCTTTGGCGGCGACCTGCGCACCCTTGAAGCCGATAGTCATTCCACTCGCTGCCGTTGATTGCCAACTGTGCGCCGAGGTTCCCGGCACCCAGGTCGCAGTATTGAGTCCGACTGTCGGCACGACCATGGACACATCACCCACGTCAGTCGAACCGTAGCCGAGGCTCTTCTCGAACGGCTGCACTTCTTCCTGACTACCGAGTGACAGGCCTGGTTTGTTCAATGTCGCGTAGATCTGTTCCGCAAAAGCCTGTTCCGAACTGTTGTATTCCACACCACCCACCTGCCGCAGTTTTTCATCCATCATCCTGGCGAGCACGTCATTGACGAGCACCGGGTGGTTGCCGTGAATGATTTCCCAGTCAACTTGAGTGCCCGTGCCCAGTGCAGCGCCCTTCGCCGCCTCTTCAAGACGCGTCCATATCTCGCGAACTGTCGCTGCCTCAGGATGCCGCACGTAGTAAAAAACTTCCGCGAAATCCGGGACGACGTTCGGCGCAACACCGCCGGCCGTAATGACGTAATGAATCCGGGTTTGCTGTGGCACGTGTTCGCGCATCAGGTTGATCATATGATTGAATGCTTCAACTCCATCCAGTGCCGAACGTGCCTTTTCCGGTGCGCCGGCCGCATGCGCCGACACACCGCGAAATCGGAACTTGGCAGAACGATTTGCCAGCGTCGTGCTGGCTTCGGCGGAGTTCTGGTCACTGGGATGCCAGTGAACTACGGCGTCCACGTCATCAAACAGGCCGGCACGCACCATGTAGACCTTGCCGCTGCCGCCCTCTTCTGCCGGCGTACCGTACAGTCGCACTGTTCCGGGGTGGCCACTTTGTTCGAGCCAGTGTGCCACTGCTATGGCAGCGCCGATTGATCCTGCACCGAACAGGTTGTGCCCGCAGGCGTGGCCGGCTCCTTTGCCCGGTATCGGCGAGCGCTGCGGCACAGCGTCCTGATTGATGCCCGGCAACGCATCAAACTCAGCGAGAATACCGATGACCGGCCCGCCTGAGCCGAAACTGGCCTGAAAGGCCGTCGGAATGTCGGCAACGCCCGTCTCTACGGTAAAGCCGGCCGCGCGCAATTCGGCCTGCAGCAATTCGCTGCTACGGGTTTCCTGATAGCCAACCTCGGCCAGCTCCCAGAGGTTCTGTGCAAGATCCGCCGTTTGCTCGTAACGCCCGTCGATGAATGACATCAATTCGTCCCGATCATCAGCCATTACGTTCGTCGTTATCACTGCAATCGACAACACAAGGTATTTTCGCCATACAATTCGCAACACCAGCTTTCTCCTCAATCGCTTCACAGCATTGCAAAGCGGGTAAAGTCTTCGTCAGCAAGCTATGCAGTGTTGCAAGTATTGCCGCTGGCGGCAACCGGGTGATTGCCTTAAGCTCAGAACCGCTCCCGGCATACCGCAGGCCCTAATTCGGCGCGATAATCGGCGCCGGATTCAACGACCTTCGGGTTCAACTACAGGATTATCAATGACACATCAGACCCGTTACTTGCGCAGTTTCTGGGCGCTCGCTGTCACTCTCATTTCACTCGGAACTAACGCCGCGACCACCGAAGTCCAGCCACGCTACAGCGACGAAATGACTGCGCTTAAGACCAACCCGGCCGTCGCCGCTGCTCTGGCGCATGTCGTTGACATAGAACCACGCTCGCACGCGGATCTCATTGAGCTGACTGAAATTCCGGCGCCACCGTTTAAAGAACAACGCCGTGCGGAACGCTTCGCCGAGTTACTCCGCGAAGCAGGATTAACTGATGTTTCTATTGATACAGCAGGCAATGTTATCGGGCTGCGCCCCGGTCGGAGTGGCGACAAAGTTGTTGCTTACAGTGGTCATCTGGATACGGTTTTCCCGGAAGATACTGACGTTACTGTTCGCTTTGATGGCAAGCGCATGTACGCGCCTGGCATTGGCGACAACACCCGCGGGTTGGTCGTCGTCCTCGGTGTATTGCGCGCTCTGCAACACGCGAACATAGAAACTGATGCCGACATTCTGTTTATCGGCAACGTTGGCGAAGAGGGCCTTGGCGATTTACGCGGAGTTAAACACCTGTTCCGCGAAGGCGCGCGCAAGATAGATGCGTTGATTGCCGTTGACGGTGGCGAAACCGATCGAATTGTTTATGGCGGCGTCGGTTCACACCGTTACAGAGTGACCTTCAAAGGTCCTGGCGGGCATTCCTGGGGCGCTTTCGGTACCGCCAATCCGCACCACGCACTCGGCCGCGCCATTGCCTTGTTCGATGAGAACGCGCCGGCGGTGACAGAGACAGGCGAGAAGACCAGCTACAACATTGGTCGCATCGGTGGCGGTACCTCCATCAACTCCGTGCCGTTCGAATCCTGGATGGAAGTCGACATGCGGTCGGGCAATCAAGACAAACTCGATGATATCGATGCCGTACTGCAAGAGGCTGTACAGCAAGCGCTGCAGGAAGAAAACGAGGGAAGGTCAAGAGATGCAGCGCTGACGGTAGACGTAGAGCGAGTTGGCACCCGCCCGGCGGCTATGGGCGACCCGCAATCGGAATTGGTACAACGGGCGATGGCGGCGACCAAAGCGTACGACATTGAACCTGAGCTGCGTATATCATCGACGGATGCCAACCTGCCCATTTCCATCGGCGTGCCGGCTGTAACAATGAGCCGTGGCGGCAAAGGTGGCGATGCTCACGCTCCGGATGAATGGTGGGAAAACGATCAGGGTTACCTGGCAATGCAGATCGGTATCCTGACCTTATTGGCTACCGCGGGTATTGCCAACTAGCTGCGTGATCCTGTCGCCCGTTCAGAGTCCTTCGTCGGCCGTTCACGGACGGCCGGCGAAGGTTGCTGTTTTCAATAATGCGAATATTTCCGCGCCGACTGTCAGTTGCATTGCCTGCAATGCATGGCGCGTGATCTCTGCCCGCAAACTAACACTCCCGACCTGCAACGTAACCAGTGCGAAAGCACCGTTTCGTTGCTCGACAATGTCCTGAACGGTACCTGCAAAAACATTGCGCATACTCAATCCCAAAGGTCGATCGCTTGCCAGTGCAACATCGCTCGCTCGTACCCGCAACACCACGTGTTGACCCGGCTCGCGAGCAGCTAAGGAAGGGACAAACAGCGGTTGATCACAGAACGCCAGTTCCGTGAGATGCAGATCCGCAATGTGCTTAACAACCTGCGCACCGAACACTGTTGCTGCGCCGGCATCCATACCAGCACTACCGACTGGCAAAGCATCGAGCACTGCGGCTGTTTCACCTGCAGCGGCAATCGTGCCGTCTTGCAACACGATAACGCGATCGGCGAGTCGCACAATTTCGTCCACGGCATGACTGACGTAGACAGTGGGAATGCCGAAACGTGCTCGCAATGTTTCAAGGTACGGCAGAATTTCCTGCTTCCGTGCTGAGTCCAGCGCCGCGAGCGGCTCGTCGAGCAACAACAAGCCGGGTCGACATAATAACGTACGACCCAGTGCAACACGTTGACGTTCACCGCCCGACAATTTGCCGACTGCTCTTGCCAGCAAGGATTGCAAATCCAGTGCAGCCACAACTTCGGCAAAGTCAGGGCCGACACCGCTGGCGCGACTCTCCGCAAAACGCAGGTTGCCCGCAACGTCCAGATGTTCGAACAGACGCGCGTCCTGAAACACATACCCAACCTGGCGTTGGAACGCCGGCACGAATTCACCGTTCTTGCTATCGAGCCATACCCTGTCCGCCATTTGCACAGTGCCCGCAACATCTTTTTCAAAGCCGGCAATGACCCGCAACAACGTGCTCTTGCCACTGCCACTCGCTCCGAACAGGCCCGTGACACCATCCAGTGCGATGTCGCTCCTGACGGACAACGCGAAGTCTGCGAACGACTTGCGCACGTCGAGCCTCAGCACAGCATTTGATTCAGCCGGCATGTACGACACCTCGACCGTTCCACGCGTAAACGAACAACAGAACAGAGAAAGAGAACAGCAGCATGATGGCCGAAAGTACGTGGGCGTCGGTGTAGTTCAGTGTTTCCACGTGTTCGTAAATCTGGATCGAGATCAGGCGGGTCTTACCCGGAATATTACCGCCCACCATCAACACAACACCGAACTCGCCTATCGTATGCGCGAATGAAAGTATGGCACCGGACAAAAAACCACGGCGTGCGAGCGGCATGACGACCGACGTAAATGCATCCAGCGGCGAGGCGCGCAGGCTTTGTGCGGCTTCCAGTGGGGCGACGCCAACCGACTCGAACGCCCTTTGCAGGGGTTGCACCATGAACGGTAGTGAATAAACAATCGATGCAATCAGCAAGCCGCTGAAAGAAAAGCTCAACGAATCGCCGCTTAGTTGCAGCCAAAAACGACCCAGTGGCGAGCTCGGATTCATCAACAGCAGAAAGTAGAAACCAAGTACCGTCGGTGGTAAGACCAGCGGCAAAGCGGTGACCGCTTCAATCGCCGGTCGCAGTCGCGAACGCGTCGTCGCCAGCCACCACGCCAGTGGCGTGCCCAGCAACAAGAGACAAACGGTCGTGGCCGACGCTAAGGCAACAGTCAGCCACAAAGGGCTGAAATCAGGCATGCTCATCGTTCAACACCGTAACCTTGTCGCGCTATGACCGCCTGTGCTGCAGAACTCTTTAGAAAGGCAATAAAGGCAGTGGCAGCGGGATTGCCGGCCGCACGTGACAACAGCACCGCGTCCTGACGCAACGGCGTGTGCAAACCGGCAGGCACCTCCCAACAACTCGCCGGATTGCGTGCGCGATCGCCGACCACACTGGCACTAGCTACAAAGCCGTAGTCAACGCTTCCCGTCGCGACAAATGTGTAGGCCTGGATGACGCTCTCCCCTTTTACGATTCGCTGCGGGAAATCGGCTGGCAGCTCCAGGGTTGCCAGCACCTGCTCAGCGGCCTGACCGTACGGCGCGACAGCCGGATTGGCAATGGCAAGTCGGCCGTCGAAGTTATTGCTGAGCACGGCGAAATCATCGCGCATGATGTGTTCGTTGTCAGCGCTGCAGAAACTGAGCGCGCCCACAGCATAAACAAAGCGCGAGCCTGCAAGCGCATAGCCTGCGCTCTCCAATTGCTGCGGACTGTTCTGATCGGCTGCCAGCAATACGTCGAACGGTGCTCCGTTGACAATCTGGGCGTACAGCGCGCCTGTAGAAGCACTCACGAGCTTTGCACGTGACGAGTTCGAGGTTTCGAACATCGCTACAAGCTCTTGCGCTGTCGACAGAAAGTTAGCCGCAACTGCAATCGTCACCGTGTCACTGTCTTGTTCTGTGTCGCAGCCCGCGGCCGCCAGTAACAGCAGCAGCAACACCGCTCTCCAAACCGGCAGTACCGTGTGGACAAACTGCGCACACTGCGCGGAATTGTGAATGTCACGGCCGATAATCATCGGCAAATCCTACACCAGCCACTCGCCGCCATGCAGACTTGTTACGCGGCCGTCTTGCCAGCTGCAGCAACGAGTCTGTCTGCAGCGGCAAGATATGCCGGTCAACTTAGAACGCAATTGTTAGCGGTCGGCAGGTCCACGCGCCGGCTTGCCGGATTTTCCAGGTTTGCTGAGAGTGCCGGATTTACCGGATCTCGCGAACTTGCCAGGCTTGCTCGGCTTGCTAAGCGTACCGGACTTGCCGGGCTTGCTGAACGTGCCGGATTTACCGGGTTTGCCTGGCTTGGCGAATTTGCCCGGCTTACCGGGCTTGCTGCCAGCCGCTCCGGCCGGCTTGCCACCCGGCTTCGGTTTCGCACGCTTCTTGTCAGAACTATGGCTGCCCTTGCTATCCAGTTTGTGGCTACGCGGCTTCTTGTCGAAGTGCCGTGGCTTACCCGGCTTGCCGGCTGGTTTCGCAGCTGCCCCGTCCTCGCTGAGCCGAGTGATGCGTATTGCCTGACCGCACACACGCGCTTTCTTGAGTTCATTGAAAATATCGGCGGGCATGCCAGTCGGCAGGTCGAGAACACTGTGTTCGTCATGAATCTCGATCTGACCGATGTTGTCACCGTCCAGCCCTGCTTCATTGGCAATGGCCCCGACAATATTGCCCGGCTTGACGCCGTGCACGTAACCGACTTCGATACGAAACAACTCCCGGTCCTTGCCCAGCGGCCCACGCGGTTTACCGCGTTTCGGTTTGTCGCGGCTGCCACGCTTATCGGAATCGTGTGCACGCGGAGTCGGCCGGTCGGTTTCCGGCTTCATCAGCAGTTGCCGGTCGCCGAGCGATATCTGCGCCAGAGCGGCCGCAATGTCCCGCGCTGGTATATCGTGTTCCTGCTGGTATTGCTCGATCAGCCCTTGCATAAAGCCCAGTTCACCGGCCGCCAAGGTATCGCTGATCTTCTGTTTGAAATCAGCAATGCGCTTGTTGTTAACGGTTTCGGTCGTCGGCAGATCAAGCCGTTCGATTTTTTGCCGGGTCGCTTTTTCTATCGCATACAGCATGCGCCTTTCCCGCGGCGCAACAAACAGGATCGCATCACCCTGCCGGCCAGCACGACCGGTGCGCCCAATGCGGTGAATGTACGCTTCCGTATCGTAGGGAATATCGTAGTTGATCACGTGACTGATACGGTCGACGTCAAGACCACGTGCGGCGACGTCAGTTGCGACCAGTATGTCGAGGCTACCTTTCTTGAGGCGCTCGACCATTTGTTCGCGCTGGTTCTGCGCCATGTCACCGTTCATCGCCGCTGCCGCGTAGCCGCGCGCTTCCAGCCGTTCGGCAAGTTCGCTCGTCGCGGTCTTGGTGCGCACAAACATCAGGATGGCGTCGAACGGTTCGACTTCGAGAATTCGGGTGAGCGCGTCCAGCTTGTGCAATCCGCTAACCATCCAGTAACGCTGGCGAATCGTTTCCGCGGTGGCCGTACGTTGCTTGATCGACACTTCCTGCGGATTTCGCAGATGGCGGCGTGCAATGCGTTCCACTTCGCGCGGCATCGTGGCCGAGAACAATGCCATCTGCCGTTCGGCCGGAGTCTGCTCGAGTATCCATTCCACATCATCAATGAAACCCATACGCAGCATTTCATCCGCTTCATCGAGCACCAGCGCTTGCAGCTTGTCGAGCTTCAATGTGCCCTTGCGCATATGATCCATAACCCGGCCTGGCGTACCGACGACAACGGTGACACCGCGTTTGAGCTGGCGCAGCTGCCCGCTGTACTCCTGCCCGCCGTAAATTGGCAATACCCGAAAGCCGCCCATGTGCGCCGCGTAGCGCTGAAACGCTTCAGCAACCTGGATGGCCAGCTCGCGGGTCGGCGTCAAGGTCAGTATCTGAACGCTGTTGCTGTTCGGATCAATACGCGCCAGCAACGGCAAAGCAAATGCCGCGGTCTTGCCGGTACCCGTCGGCGCGTGGCCCAGCAAATCAAGCCCGGCCAGCAGATGCGGGATAGCCTCTGCCTGAATCGGCGACGGCATCTCATAGCCCACATCATCGAGGGCCGCCTGAATCGGAGCGGGCAGTTTGAGATCACGAAAAGTGACTAATGGTTTTTTAGCTTCTGACATCGAGGGTCCTGACGGGGCGGCTGGCCGGTCAGGGTCCTGACCGGGAGCGGGATCATACCCTGCTCACGCGCCCGGTACCGGCAAAATGCGGCATTTTTGAGTGGAAAACGCCGAATTTGATGATCATTCTGCCTTAAGTGTCCGCCAGTCTGGCCGATAACCTCCCAACGGCCCCGAACCCGACAGGCAAGACCCATGGCAAAACCGGACCACTACACCCTTTCGACGCTGGAAAAGGCACTTGAGATCAACCTCGATGATGGGCGTTATGGCACCTTCGCCGAGATCGGCGCCGGTCAGGAAGTGGTGCGCTGGTTCTTTCAGGCAGGCGGGGCCGCGGGCACCATTTCGAAAAGCATCTCCGCCTATGACATGCAGGTCAGTGATGCGATTTACGGCGACTGCAATCGTTACGTCAGCCGCGAGCGACTGGACTCGATGCTCGCCTATGAGCAAGACCTGACCCGTGCGCGGCTGCAGGAATCGCGCGGCTCAGCCGCCCGCTTTTTCACTTTCGCCGACACCGTATCCGCCCGCAACTATCACGGCACAAACGAATGCCATGGCTGGATGGGGTTCCGCTTTCAGGCAGAACCCGGGGCCGAGGACAGCAGTATTGTTATCCACGTACGCATGCTTGATGACAACAATGCCGCGCAGCAGGAAGCCATCGGTGTAATTGGCGTAAACCTGATCCACAGTGCTGCGTTTCTGCACGACGACCCGGCCGGCCTGGTCAACGCTCTGACCGACAACTTGTCGCGTGACCGCGTGGAAATAGACATGATTGACGTCTCCGGACCGGCGTTTGCCGGTGTCGACAATCGGGTTATGACCCTGCGACTGGTCGAGCTCGGCCTGACCGGCGCAGCCATGTTTGCCGCTAACGGTGACGTTCTGCAACCGTCCGAGGCACTACGCAAACGACCGCTGCTGGTCCAGCGCGGCCGCTTCCGCCCGGTCACTCACGTGAACCTCGACATGCTGCAATGCTCTTTGCAGAAATTTTCGGTGGTCAGTGGCGTGGCGATCGACGAGATACTCCCTATTCTCGAAATTTCGATGCACAACCTGAAAGAAGACGGCAACGTTTCACTGGAAGACTTCGTCAGTCGGGCTGAAGTTGCCGCAGCAACCGGCTGCACCGTCATGATCTCGGATTTCCGCCAATACCATCGGCTCGCCGCTTATCTGGCACGTTACACAAAGGCACCAATAGGGCTCCCGCTCGGTCTGGCTACCTTGCGCAGTCTTTTCGACGAGAAATACTATGCTGACCTTGACGGCGGCATACTCGAAGGTTTCGGCCGACTGTTCCGACAACAACTCAAGTTACTGATCTACCCGCTGAAGAATGCCGACAGCGGGGCAATTGAAGACCTTAGTAGTTTGAATCCCGCCAGCGAGCTCCGACATCTCCTTGACTACCTGCAGACCCGCGGTGATCTGGTGCCGCTGGACACCGTGATGCACCAGTATCTCGACATACATTCGCCCGAAGTCCTGAGCCTGATCGCTCGCGGCGACGACGCGTGGAAGACGATGGTCCCGGCCGCTGTGGCAACAAAAATTGTGGAGCAAAACCTGTTCGGCTACCCCGGCTGAAGAGCCGCAGGCACTGAGATACCCTTGCCGTCGGGCGAGCCACTGACAATCGTCGCATTGACCCACCGCTTCTGACAGTTACTATAGTCGGACTCTCGCGAATCAAAGTGGCGCCAATGAACTCAACTCTCCGCCTGTTGCCATTCCTGCTACTGTTGACTGCCTGCGCAGTTGCGCAAACAACAGACGCCGTACGCGGCGTCAATCCGGAACGGCTGGACCGAATCGACGCCGCTATCAACAAGGAAATATCGGCTGGAAAGATTCCCGGCGCGGTTGCGTTGATTGCCAGGAATGGTGAAGTTGTCTACCACAAGGCGTTCGGCAATGCAGATATCCGAACCCGTACACCAATGACGACAGACTCCGTTTTTCGAATCGCGTCGATGACCAAGGCAATCACGACAGTCGGCGTCATGATTCTTTACGAGCACGGTCACTTCAGACTCAATGACCCGATAGGTGAGTACCTGCCTGAATTCCGTAGTATGCAGGTGGTTAGTGAATACACGGCAGAGGGCACGATTGCCGCTACGGTGCCGGCGCAAAAGCCAATCCGGATTATCGATTTGCTGACGCACACATCCGGACTGGCCTACCCATTCAGACCCGGCCCATTGCAACAGCGCTATCGGGATGCAGGCATTATTGATGGTGTGACTGGCAGAGACCTTGAGCTCGCTGATCAGATGGCCTTACTCGCACAGCAGCCACTGCTCTTTGAGCCGGGCAGCCGCTACAATTACGGCTTGAGCACTGACGTACTCGGCTACTTAATTGAAGTCGTTTCTGGTCAGTCGCTGAGCGATTTTTTCGCTGAACACATTTTCGCTCCACTTGCGATGCCGGACACCCACTTTTATTTGCCGGAAGACAAGGCCGCGCGACTCGTTAACATCTACGCCAACGACCCGGAACTCGGCTTGCTTGAAGCCAGCGAAATTGCCAGTGACCTACCAATTGATGACCCCAATTACCCGATCAATGGCGCCCGCCAATATTACTCGGGCGGCGCAGGCCTTTCGTCTACCGCGCGCGACTACGGTCGTTTCCTACAAATGTTGCTCAACGAGGGCGAACTCGATGGTACTCGCCTCCTTAGCAGAAAGTCGGTTGAATTAATGCGCGCGCCACGGGTAGCCAGGCAAGGTGATGGCAAATTCAATCAAAGCATTGCGTTCGACGTCGTTACCGACCTCGGTGTGCTGGGTGAACTAGGTACCACTGGAACCTACTCCTGGGGCGGCGCGTTCTACACGTCTTATGCAATCGATCCGAACGAGCAGATGCTGTACGTTTTCATGTCGCAGGGCCGACCTATCGATTCAACCATAAACCAGCGCTTCGACACTCTCGTCTACCAAGCGCTGGAATAGTCGGGCAGTGACTCACGTTTCGTTGCGCGCCAGCCTATCCTGCCGCAGTGCCGGCATCACACCGGCGACCATGCTCGCCACAAGCACCGCGATACCAACATTGATTAATAAACTGTAATTCTCGTCCGGCCCTAGCAACATACCAGCGACCAACGGCCCACTGGCCAGCCCCATCTTTGAGGCGAAGCCGCCGAGAGCCGCCATTTGCCCGGTCAGATCAAATTCCGCCGCGAGCCCCAGCAGGTAGGGAATTACGAACGCCCAGGTAATGCCCATAGCGCCGTTCGCTATCAGAAACACCGTTTCATTTGCGCTGAAATGCATCGCCCAAAAGCCGATCACTGTCACGACGAGAGCAATTGCCAGTGGCCCTGTTCTCCCCAGGCGTGTGTGCAAACCAACCACCATCAGTGCACCGACAATACCTATCCAACCTGACAACGCCAGAGTCCAGGTTATGAAGCCAAGCTCCAGCGTCGCTTGCCGTGCCAAACCGATGATGAACGCGAACAGCCCCATGTTCGCTGCCTGAAACAGGAAAATAGCCAATAAGGTTAGCGCCAGTGGAACTATGGCGATGCCCTTGCCATCGATCGTCGATGCCGCGTTCGCATCGCGCGGTCGGTACTCCGCAAGAAACGGCACCATGGCAAGGGTGACGAGGCTGAACGCAATCAGGGCGAGAAATAACGCGTCCGTTCCAAACACGGGAACGAGGCGCGGCAGATACAAATTACCGAGTCCACCCAGTCCGAACTGCACGACCAGCAACACGCCGAAGGTTCGGTCCGGTTTGCTCGCACGGGCAATCACGGCAAAGGCGATTCCCACCAGCGCACCGCCAATCATGCCGTGCAAGAACCGCGTCGGTATCATGACTTCGGGAACCGCCACCAGCATCGACAACAGGTCCATCGAAATCAAGCCGGCCAGCAACACGTAGGCGGTCGGTCGCCACTGTATGCGCCTGATCATGAACACGACGATCAGCGCTCCACACGCAGCACCGTAGACGTTCGCCGAACCCACAAAACCTGCCTCGCGTGGGGTAAAGCCAAGACCACCAATCAGGCCGTCAACAATAGCGGGCATGATGTTGGCGTAGAATAAACCCGCCGTTGCCAGAAAGGACAAAAAGATGCGTGCCGCCGCGCCGTCAGCGCTGACTCGTATTCCGCCGGTCGAGCTCGAGGTTTCATTCACAGGCACATGTTCCTTATTTTGTTGGACTCAACGGCGGCTTCGCGCCAACGATAAACGTAGCCATCGGCAAAGTGGTAGTAGACGGTATTGTTCGGAAACAGGACGACTGAAATGCCACCATGTCCCGACATGAAAGGAACCCAAACCGGCTTTTCACAGCCGATGAATTCCGCGATATTGAGTCCCCAGAAACCGTTGTTGTAACGGGTAACAGCGCTGCCCGCTGGCAGGCCACGGTCATCCGGATTGCGTTGCATGGCGGCATCAAGCAATACCGGGTCAATCGATACGTCGCCGGGCAACGGCGCGCCCGCCTGCAACCAGACACCGATGCGGGCGATGTCATCAGAGTGGTATGACAAGCCCCAACCAAACAACGGTTGTGCATAATCATCGTAGGTAGTACGGCTTGAACGAATGGCTGCACTCAATGACAGCGTATCCCACAACGGCTCGACCAGCAGTTTCCGGTAGATATCGACGCGGTTATGTTGCTTGCGTTCCAGCAGCGCTCGCATTGCCGCACCGGCCACGTAGGTATCCGAGCTGTGGTAGGCCCAGACTTTTCCCCGCTGCGCCTTGCGCGGAAAAAAACCGCAAGCGAAATCAATTTTCTCTCTGTGTGTTAACGCATAGAGAAAGGTGACGTGCGCGGGCAACGACTCGTCGGCTTCCAGGGCGGTATCGAGGTAACGCCCGGTCGCCAGATCAAGTGCGTTCTCAATGGTGATGTCCTGCCAGCCCGCTTGCGCACATTCCGGCAGCAGCGCAGCCACACGGGTTTGCGCAGCTCCAGGCGTGATGGCTTCCAGTCGCATTAGCCCAAGCCCGGCGACAATGGATTTCGCGATTGAAAAAGAAGGCAGAAGCAGTTCGTCGCAATACGGATAATCGCCGTGCCGGGTCGCACAGGCGCTGCGGTAATGCTGGCCATCCACTACCAGCCCGTAGACCGTGCTGTCACCCGGATCCATATTGGCAACGGCCGCGAACTTCGTCGGATCTATGCCGCGCTTCTGTTCAGCCAAGTCCGCCATGGTCCGCACTGGCAACTGGCGTTGCCGGTTTTCACGGAACGCCGCACGCAGTGAGGGTCGGGTATCGTCGTTGTCAAACGTCATCCGACCTTGCAACATGCCCCACATATCGAACTTGAAATACGCGCAGGTCTCGCTGGCAATCTGGTAAGCAACCCGCGATGCATGACCTTCGGCGTCGACCATCCAGGTCAGCACACCATTGTGTGTGCAGTTGGCATTGCGTTCGACGAGTGCGAACGGCAACGCGTACTGGCGTTCGGACGACTCTGCCGACAGCTTCCAGACCCGGCCGGTCTGAAAGGCAATCTCCCACGCCGGGTGCGCAAGCCGTTGCACAGACTGATCAACAGGAATAACGAAACCGTCCGCCTGCGTCCATTCCAGGACCGCCGCCGGAAACATCGACAAGGCAGGACCTGTGTCAGTAACGTAGCTGAATCGGTCCAGCAACACGTCGAAGCCGTCCGCATTGGCAGAAGTCAGTTGTAGTCTGCCGCTACCCTGCTGGACGACGGGGATACTCTGAGGCGGACTTGCAAACTCCTCCATCAACAACGGTCGTTGCAGCACCTCAGTTCCGTACAGAAATTCTGAATGCAGTCGGGTGCTGCCAGCCGTCGAACGGTAGCCGGTGATTCGAACATTGTCCGCCCAGCAAAAATCGTTGTTGTCTTTACCACTGGCACGGAATCGGAGTCTCAACGAATCATTGTTTGACAATGCATCGTCAGAGCGTTGCCCGGCGTACAGCGTTACTCCGTCGGCCTGATCGGCCCCTACGTCGAGCACGCGAAACCAATCATCGCCAGCATTGAACGACACTTCTGCGTGGCAGGAATCCGTTCTCTCGAGGCTGTCTGCCGCCAGTTGCATGCTAACCGAGACGTTTTCATAACCGGCCGTCGACAAACTGAGACTCACGGCTTTCTTGCGCGTCAGGCGCAACGAGGTGTTGCCAGCGTAGCTTGTGAGCTGCAGCGTTCCACGACCGGACTCACGCCAGCCGGGAATACTGTCGCCTTCGAAGTCCTCTACGAGCAGAACATCGGCGGTTGCGTTCGCCGTGAACAGCAGCAGCAGGCAGTAACTAAAGCGCAATGCCGGCGTCCTTCAGCTTGCGAACCAAGGGGTCGAGTTGCTGCTCATAGCGCCGCCAGCGCGCAACCGCGTCGCGGTAGATCGGTCGCCGCACTTGTGCCGCACTCGCTGTCGCTACGGGTGACTGGTTTTTCTCGAACTGCAAGCATGCCGGTTCGAAGGTCAGGTTGCAGTGCTCGATAATGCGGCGAGTCACGACTTCTTGCTGCTCGACCAGTTCCTCGTAAGACACATCCAACATGAGGCCGGGATAAACGCTGTGCCAGTGCTTCATCAGACGATCGTAAGCGATGTAGTAGTCCGCGAGATCGTCAAGGTCGTAAGAAAACGGGTAGCCCATACGGAACAGCGTCCGGTACATCGCCAGACAGCTGTCCACCGGATGGCGACGGACATGCAGCACCGGCACGCCGGGTAAGGCGCGTGCAATCAATCCGAGGTACAGAAAATTGGCTGGCGTCTTGTCAATAAAGTACGGGCTGCTGTTGCCGTAATTTCCAACGCTATTGACGTAGGCCGCGCCCAATAGCTCGGGATCGACGGTTACCGATGCCCGCAACAACGCTGTCTTGTCCGCGGCCTTGCCGAGCCGGGTTAGCGACAGAGCAAAATCGTTGATCTCGCCCATACTCTCAACCTGGCTGTGGCTGCTGACGATTCGGTCGACGAGCGTTGTGCCACTACGCGGTAAACCCAGTACGAATATTGGTCCTTTCCGGCGCACTATTGACGGTGATTGCTCGGCATAACGACTATCGAACAGCGTGCAGATCGTGTCCATCGCCGTCACGTCGTTACGGACATCGTAGGCCATGCGTCGTCGCCTGGCCGCTGCACCCCGGCTTAGTGCGGCAAAGCTGGCCTCGTACTCGCCAAGGTCTTCGAGCTCTTTCGCCAGCGCGTAGTTAAGCGGCACGATACCCGGCTCGTTATCTGACAACGTTGCCAGACGGGCCTTGATCGCTGCAACATGATTGTCGTCTTTGCGATGTTTACGCAGCGTGGACCGATTCTGCCAGGCATCGTGGTCGCCCGGATTCAGTTGGATAACGCGCGTGAACAAACGTTCCGCCTCGTCGATATCACCTACCGCTATGCAGGACGATGCAAGGTTATACAGAGTAGCCGGATCATCCGGCGCGAGCTCTGCTGCACGCGAATAGCAGCGATGAGCGTCTTCGTGTTTGCCGGAGTGCGCAAGAAACCCGGCAACGTGCTGCAGCAGGACGGGGTCGTCAGCCGCATCTTTTTCGAGTGATGAGAGTTGCGCGTATGCCGCTCCGTGCTCGCCGCAGAAAATACAGGCTTCCGCAAATTGCAATCGCGCACCACGATGCGACTCATCACGTGCCAGGGCATTCCGCGCCAGCACAAGCATTTCATCGAAACGTCCTTGTTGCTGCCGGGCTTTGCCCAACAGCAACAAGGGTTCAATCGAATCGCGAAATGACGCCGCCAGCGTGGTACTTGCCAGCGCTGCTTCGTCGGCTCGCCGCAGGCTCAGCAGCTTGCGAATATCCCGAAGTGCTGACCTGTAACCTTGTTCCCGATCGCTGTTCGAATTCACACTAGAAGCGGTAGTTCACCGAAACGCCGATGGTTCGCGGCTGCGAAAGGAACTGCTTGTTGCCATTGCCGTAGTAGCCGCTGGCAGGTGCTGTCCCCATATAGGCCTCAGTGAACAAACCGGTTACACCTCTTTCGTTGCCGACGTTACGGATAAACAGCGTAGCATCCCAGTTCGACAACATCAGGGTTGTTGAAATATCAACGAGCGTAAAGGCGTCCAGCTCAACGTTGAACGTCGGCGTGTCATTGATCGCGTTACGGGTTTCTGACTGGTAGTAAGCATGAACCCGGGTGATCCACTGCCTGTCCGCAGACAGTTCTTTGGTGAAAATGCCGGTTGCGTTCAATGCATGCTCCGGCGTTCCTGGCAGCGGTGCACCGGCCAGCGCACGTGGCACCGTCGAGTTATCCGGCGCGAACAAAGGATCGTCGAGCTCGGCGTTCACGTAGGCGTAACCCAGTCGGTACTCGAAGTAGTCGGTGACTACACCATCCAGCTCCAGCTCGAGACCGCTGCTGCTTGCTGACTCGCCGTTCTGAACCGAGAAAAAGCCCCAGTTCGTTGTCGCGGTGTTGACCTGCGGGTTATCCCAGTCGACGAAAAATACGGCGGCTGACAAACGGGTGCGCTCAAACGTACTTTTGATGCCCAGCTCATAGTTGATAACCGAGTCCGGGTCGTACCGTAGCCAGCCCGGGTCCTCAGCAAACGTACCAGAGGTAGGCACGGCATTGGCCCCACCACGTCGGTATCCTTCGGATACGGTGCCGTAGACGGTCGATTGTTCAGAGACATTCCATGACGCGTTGAGCTTGAACAGTACATCATCGTCCTTCACTTGAAACGAACTGGTCTCTGGCACGAACAGCCCGGCATACAGAGGCAGATCAACATACGTTGTATTGGTGAAGTCATTGTCGAAGTAACGGAAACCGACGGTCGTCTGGAAGTCATCCGTGAAGTTGTAAGTCAGCTCGCCGAACACTGACAGATCCTGATAATTTTCCGCCCGCCGGTAGTCGAAATCTTTATCGCCGGTCACAACATCTTCCAGTCCTGGCAGGAACGCATCCCACCAGGTCTTGAAACCGCGCACGTAACTTTCCTGCGTCGAGGCCAGATCCTGATCCTGATAAAACGCGCCGACGACGTACTGCAAGGGATCGTCGGTTGTCGATACCAGCCGGATTTCCTGCACCAGCGCCTTGTCACCGTAAGTTCTTACGGCGGAGGCCATCGGTCGCGGGTAGTTGTAATAAAACGCGAGAAAACCAGCCTGCGCATAGAAGCCCGTGTTCTCGCTGATGCTTTCACCGTCATGGTCATAAGCCGAGGTGCTGGAGGTCAGCGTTGCGAAGCCCAGATCGAATTCCATTTCCAGCGAGCCCATGGTCACGTCACGTGACGATGGCTCGAGCTGAATCGCACCGTTTTCATAGCTCTGGTAATTCCTGCCATAGCCATCAACGCCGACTGTCTCCTGGCGACGGCCACCGATTTCATCGCTTTGCCCCTGCAAGGCCGCGCGCAATTTAAAACGGTCGTTCGGCTCAAACAGGAAGGACACGCGCCCGTAATCGATATCGACGGTATCGGCATCCTTCACACTGCGGTAACTCGCAGCAGGATCAAGCACCCCGTTCGGGGCAACCGGAATTCCGTTGGCATCGAGCTCATAAACGTTGACGTAGTCGGTCAAGCCAGGGTAATCCATGTGGCCTATGTTGACGCGCAATGCGACCACGTCACTGAAGCCGAAGTTGCCGATGGCATCCGCGCTCCAGCCAGTGCCATCAGAGCCTTCCACGCTGCTACCAACCACATTAATCTGGCCGGAGAATTCGCTGAACTGCGGATCGCGGGTAATGTACCGAACTGTGCCGCCCAGTGAACCGGAACCGTACAAGGTGCCTTGCGGCCCACGCAGTACTTCGACCCGTTCGATATCACGCAGGACGAAATTCGCGTAGAGCGGCGTGTCATTGACGTAAGTAGACACCGTCGGCACAGCCGACAGGGAATAGTCACCCAATGCAGCACCGTCCACATTGACGCCGCGAATCATGATGCCGTTGATAACACCAGAGTTCCGGTAACCGCGATCAACCACCGCCACACCCGGCATGGCGCGCATGAGGTCCACTTGATCAGTGATCAGTGCCGCTTCCATCGCATCGCCGCTGAATGCCGAAATGTTGTAAGGCACATCCTGCACCGATGACGCCCGACGGGTTGCCGTTACAATAATTTCTTCGAGGCGAACGTCGGAGTCCTGTGCCATGGTCGGTGCAGCTGCTCCGGCGACTATCGAGCCAATAGCCAGCGCCAGCGGCGTTCTGCGAAATACGAGTTTCGTTGACATGTCACTTATCCCTCTTCGGAAAATCGGTATTGGATTGAGTAAGCCGGGTCGGCATTTGCAGCGAACCCAGCGAGTTCAAGAAATCAGTTGCGGCGCCATTGTTGTAGTCGGCGAAAGGAACCTTGCTGTCGCGGAAGGCTTTCAGGTTCTGACTGAGACCGTTCCAGCCGTTCTCGCGCACGTCCCTGACGTAGTCGAGATCAAGGCGCAAGGGAATAACTTCACGACCACGCCCGGCGCTGTACAGCACTTCTCCGCCAGGCCCTGCCATCATTGACTGGCCGCAACCAACGCTTGGTCCGAGGTTGACGTCGAACACGTAGCACTGGTGCATCGCCGCTGTCGCACAAATGATGTTGTGCTCCACCTGGCGGTCAATCGTGCTGGTAAGGCTCGGGTGCAGGATGACTTCCGCGCCGAGACTCGATAACGCCCGGGCTGTCTCCGGGAACCAGATGTCGTAACAGTTGGAAATCCCGAAGCGACCTACACCGGGCACGTCGAAGACCACTGGAGTATTGCCGGGTGTTGTATCCGCTTCGTAAGGCATCCACGGGAACATTTTTCGGTATCTGGCGATGACCTCGCCCTTCGGCGAGATGACCGGCACGGTGTTGTACACCACGCCATCGGCAGCTTCGAACATGGAGCCCGGTACCAGCCAGATGCTGTGTCGCCGCGCGATCTCGCAGAACCGCTGTTCGCGCGGCCCCGGCATCGGCTCGGCATTGCGGATATCGGTGCCACAGGCGTTAAGCTCCGACGCGACCAGCATGTCCAGCCACGGAAATCGACGCATGGCGGAATCGATCTCAGCCTCCATATGCGCCGTGTTGTCGCCATTCGGACCTTCCAGTTGCAGCCCGGCGATCGCTATCCTGCTCATAGTCTCCCCTTTTGATGCGGAGACAGTACGCAGGCAGGTCCGGACTGCATAGGTCCAGTTGATAACTACCAATGAGGCCAGTTTCGGCGCAGTTAGCGCCACGCCCTGGCCGTGGACCGCCCGGCCTGATGCGAGCGACCGGTAAATCCGACAGGCCGAAATGCCGCGCGACTGGCCGCGAACAGCCACGCGACACCACCGGGCAAGGCTCAAAGCAATCTCACCGTGACTCAGCGTGTCATTTGATTCTCAAACGATTTTTCCGCAACACGAGGGTCGCAAAGCATTGCTTTTCATCGGGCGATGCTTTTGGCAAAGTTCCGGTTCCCTGAGCTGCCTGGTTGATGCCCGCTGTGCCACTTGTTGCCCATTCAACGTTGCCGACCTTCGCCCAACTCGGCGAACAGGGGCATGATTTACTCTCCAAAGAACGGGCTGAGCGCCAGGACATCCGCGAACTGCACATTGGGTTGCTGAACATGATGCCGGACGCCGCATTGCAGGCGACCGAGCGGCAATTCATCCGCCTGATCGGCAGCAGCAACCGAATTGCCCAGTTCTTTGTCTATCCCTTCTCGCTGCCGGAATTGAACCGCAGTGCCGCGACCCGCGATTACATAGACCAACACTACAGCCGCTACGCCGACCTTCAGGATCAGGGGCTCGATGCTCTGATCATTACCGGCGCGAACGTCGCGACACCGGCGCTGGATACAGAGCCGTTCTGGAACCCATTGATGAATATCGTCCAGTGGGCTGACAAAAACGTCGCGTCCATCCTGTGTTCGTGCCTCGCGACGCACGCGCTGCTGAAATTCCATCACGATATTGATCGTAATCCCATGCGTGAGAAACGCTGGGGCGTTTACAGTCATCAGGTGCATGCCGCCGACCACCCGTTGGTTCGCGAGGTCAATACCCGATTTGATGCACCGCACTCACGCTACAACGACATTTCCCGGGCGCAGCTCGAAGCCGCCGGCTTGCGCATACTGGCCGAGAGTAACGATGGCGGGGTGCACATGGCGGTCAGCCCGGATCAGGCCCGCGTCGTCTACTTCCAGGGTCACCCCGAGTACGACCGCAACAGCCTGTTAAAAGAATACAAACGCGAAGTGCGCCGCTTTCAAGCGGGTGAACTGAGCGCAATGCCGCCCTTCCCCGAAAACTATTTTTCACCCGAAGCGCAACAATTGATTGCCGCCGCGCAGCTCGAACGCAATGCCTTTTCAGACGAACTGGAATCCGCATTGGAGCGAGCCGTCGATAACACCTGGGGCGACACGGCCAAAGCTATCGTGAACAACTGGCTTGGTCTCGTTTACCAACTTACCAATCTTGATCGTAAGAAACAGTTCATGGCGGGTGTGAACCCGGACGCCCCGCTCGATTTCTTGCGACAGCCCTGACACTTCAATCTGCTCAATAGGATTAGCCATGAAAGACCAAACCTTAGCCATCCACGCCGGTTTCAAATCGGACCCGACAACGAAATCCTTGGCGGTACCGGTGTATCAGACCGTTGCCTACGAATTTGAGAGCGCACAACACGGTGCCGACCTGTTCAATCTCGCGGTCGAGGGCAATATTTACTCGCGAATCATGAACCCGACCGTCGATGTACTTGAGAAACGTTGCGCCGAGCTTGAAGGCGGTATCGCAGGCCTCTGCCTCAGCGCCGGCAGTGCGGCCGTTAACTACGCGATCCTGAATATCGCGGAAAGCGGCAATAACATCGTTTCCGTACCTATGCTGTACGGCGGTACGTACACCTTGTTCAAACACATGCTGCCTAAGCTCGGCATCGAAGTACGCTTTGCCGCCGACGACTCTGCCGAAGCCATGAGCAAGCTGATTGACGACAAAACGACAGCAGTTTTCTGTGAGTCAATTGGCAACCCGGCTGGCAATATCGTGGACATCGAGGCGCTGGCAAAGATGGCGCATGAACGCGGCGTACCCTTGATCGTCGACAACACCGTTGCTTCTCCGGCATTGATCAAACCCATCCAATGGGGTGCCGACATCGTCGTCGAAGCACTTACCAAGTACATGGGTGGGCACGGTAACTCGCTGGGCGGCGTCATTGTCGATTCAGGTCAGTTCCCGTGGGCCGATCACCCGAAGAAATTCCACATGCTGACCGAACCGGAAACGTCATACCACGGCGTGGTCTACACCGAAGCACTCGGCCCCGCAGCCTATATCGGCCGCGCCCGCACCGTGCCATTACGCAACAGCGGCTCGGCACTGAGTGCAATGAACGCGTTTCTGATCCTGCAGGGTCTGGCTACGCTGCCGTTGCGTATGGAACGACACTGCGACAATGCACTCGCTGTTGCGAAGCACCTTGAACAACACCCACGGGTGGACTGGGTCAGCTACGCCGGACTGCCGGACTCGCCCTACCACGACCTCGCGCAGAAATACACGAACGGCAAGCCATCGGCTTTGCTGACCTTTGGTATCAAGGGTGGCTTTGATGCTGGCGTCAAGTTCTACGATGCGTTGCAGATGTTTGTGCGTTGCGTGAACATCGGTGACGTGAAATCACTCGCTGCGCACCCGGCATCAACGACCCATCGCCAGTTGTCGGACGACGAACTGAAGAACGCCGGTGTTACGCCCGACATGATTCGCCTCTGCGTGGGCATCGAGCATATCGACGACATCCTCGCCGATCTGGATCAGGCTCTCGCGGCAGCCGCCTGATAGCCCGCCTTCTCCGCGTTCACTGCGTAGCAGGACCTGGCATCCCACCGACCAGCACGGCTGGTCCGGTGGGTTCACGACAACGTCCAGTGTGGTCGCCTAACGGCGGCCACACTCCACGGTCAACAACGCAAAGTCCTGTGTGTAGGCCGGCGCTACTGACGCCTGTCTGCCAATTAATTCCTTGCTGTAGGTCACCAGAGGCGCAGCAGCGAGACCGCGCACGCGAGCGGATTCCTCATCCGGTTCCGGGTCCGAGGGCAGGTCACCTGCAAATCGCATCCACTCACCAAACCGAACCTGACCGTCAATCCGGTAGGACGGGCGCACTGACCAACGGTACGTTTTGCACGGCTCAAGGCCGTAGCCCACGGCATGTTGCGCATCCGGCAATTGCTCTTCTTCATAGACGAGGCGCTGCGCATCGAAGATCGCAATATCGTAGTACGTGTTGTCCTCGTTAATCTTGTCGACCCAACTGCCGTAAGGATCGCCACCCGTCAGACTCATTTCCCATGCAAGCGTGGGTGTCGCGGTCTCGCTGACAAACTCCCGTTTGTTCTTCCGGTGCGGTACAGCACTATCCGTCGCGACCGGTTGAAGCTCGTGACTCAGCTCTACGCGATTAAACACTTCGGCAGCGGCTTCACGGCCGAGGTAGTAACGCGCGTAGTTCGCATAGTTCTGCCACAACGCATTGTTGTTCGCCGTCCAGTTACGCAAGGTATCGCGATCCTGATATCGAATTTGTGTCTCGTACAGTTTTTCCCCGTTGCTGAAACGCCGTAATGTGACTTCAGCCGCGGTAGTAATAATCGCTTCCTTGCCCTGCACATCGATACCGACTTCGTGGAAACTGACGTAAAGCACGGCATCCGTGTCTTCGGGAATCTCCACAGCCGGAGCGAACAGCTTGGATTCCAGGTGCGGCAACTGCCGGAGTCGCCAGAACACGTCCAGCGCCAGTCCGTCGTCTGTCAGCGGCTGGTTCTCGGCATTGGCGAGCTCCTCGGTCAGGTCGTCACGGAACTCCTGGATTTCACGCTTCACTGCACCGGACAATCCGCCAAAAATAGCGCCGGGAATAGTAAGTATTGGTATGGGAATATTGATGGGCACGCCACCGATTTCCTTGGAGATACGGCCCAGCTGGGAACCCTTGCTCATCCCTCCGGCCATTCCCAGTGTTGCTTTGTCGTAGGTGCCGCCGATCGCTTCATCGGCCGGGCTCTCGCCCGCAACCAGCACTACCTTTTTTATCGACTCGCGCAGCGCTTCCGGCATGTGCGTTCGGGTATCGGCAGCCGCTTCCTGTGCTTCTGCAGCGGTCGCGACCAAACCAGGCAGCGATACACAGCCAAGCAACAACATCACTGCATAACAGACTGCCGAAGGCGTCAATCCAATCGTCTTTTGTTGTTGCTCCATAGCGAACCCATGTAGATCCAGCCGGGCATGCATCATAGTGCCCGCAATGAACTGGCCGCAACTGGCCCGACTGCACTGGCCTAACGACCGGCCTTAACGGAGGACAAGCTTGTCGCCAGCGCCAGAACAAGGCGGCGCCCGACCGCCACTCTAAGTCACGATACCGGGCACTTCCGGGTCATCCCGCTGGCTAGTTGAACCGCGCACGCAGCGCTGCCGGCAACAATGCCTCGATAGCAAGTACCGTCAGCAGAGATAGACCAACCAACGGGAAGATGATTCCAACGACCATGGGTATCACCAGTACGCCGCGCGGAATACGGTAGCCATTAACGTGGCTGGGCGCACCCAAGCGTCCTTCCGGTCGGCGTTGCCACCACATAATCATGGCCGCCACCGACATCAACAGTATCGCGACACAGGTCAACAGCATCAGCCACTGATTGAGTCGGCCGAACTGCTGACCGGTGTGCACGCTGATGCCCCATTCAATAGCACGCGCCGCCGTACCCATATCCGAATAGCGAGCGTCATACAACAGCTCGCCACTGTACTGATCGAGATGCATGGTTCGGCTCTGCTGCACTTTGTCCGGAATGACCGATGCAGACCACACACCACCGCTACCGCGCGGCATATTGACCGCGTAGCCTGGCGGCATGCCCTTGCGGTCGAAAAGTTCAATAGCAGTATCGAGGTCAATCGCGACGTTGCCGTCATTGCCTGACGACGGCAACGGCATGTGCTCTGTCGTCCACGGTGTCGGAACGACCGTGTCGTGCATATGCACCGTCGACTCCACGACCGGAAACCAGTACCCCGGCGGATAACCCAGCCCGGCATCGTTTATGACCCGCTTGAGATTGTCTCCCCATACGCCCGACCATGGCAGGCCGGTCAGGGCCAGGAACACAATCAGCAACGAAGCGAACACACCAGTTACCGCGTGCAGATCGCGCCAAAAGGAGCGCCGGCCGGCGTTCCGCCTGACACTCACTACGCCACCCCGGCGACCGCGCGGCCACCACAGGTAGACACCGGTCAATACCAGTATCAATGCCCAGCCAGCTACGATCTCGATCAAGCGATTGCCCAGCCAACCGACCTGCTCAAGGCTGTGGAGTCGCCGGATCAAATTCATCAATGGCAGATTGCCGAACTGGCCGCGCGCTACCTCGCCGAGCACCGATCCCTGGTACGGGTCAACAAACACGAACCTGGAACTGCCGGCACCGTCGTCAACGATAACCCGCGCCGAACTATCCTCAGTCCACGGCGGCATATAGCCGACAATGTCACCATCGGAGTCAGCGGAAACCGCCCGCACCAGCGAAGTTGCGGGCAGCCTCGCCGAACCCGGTTCGACGTGCAGCAGGTCGTCGTACAAGCGGCTGTTTATCTCATCCTTGAACAGGTACAAACCGCCGGTTACTGACAGCAGTATCAGGAATGGCAAGACGAAAATTCCGGCATAAAAATGCCAGCGCCAGACTGCGCGGTAGAGATTGCTACGCGTCATCGCAGGGCTCCTAGCGTAGCAACCAGCGAACGCCAACATAGGCGGACACCGGTGTACCAGGATTCAGGATTGCATCACTCTCCGCCGCGATATTACGCACGCTGTGATTCGCCACGTAATTCTCATCGAACACGTTGTTCACCGTCGCGTTCACGCTGAAGCGTTCACCCGACCAGGCGGCGCGAAGCCCCATAAGCGTATAGCTGTCTATCGTGTAGGTATTGGCGAAGTCCGCATAGCGCTTGCCTACCCGCTCGAACGTAGGACCGACTTGAAAGCCACGATCGTTGCGATACATCATTTCGCCACGCAGCACATAATCGGGCGCTGCGGGCAACTGATTGTCGCCGTACACCGCGTCCTCATCGAAACTGAATTCGTTGACCGTCAGGCTAAAGAGCGGCGCAAGATAGTGTCGACCCGATTCACCGAGGCCAAATTCGCCAGCAACCATCGCTTCAAGCCCGGCATGCAAGGTCTTGTCGATATTGGTCGCGAGGCTGGTTCCCGGAGCCGCAGGATCTTCGACGGATAGAATTTCGTCATCAATCTTTGCGTGATAGATCGATACATCCCAGTTCCAGCGATTGTCGCTGCCAAATTCGCGGGTCCCGCGGGTACCGACTTCCACGGCTGCGCCCTTCATTGCCTTCAGCGTTGCATCGCCACCGCTTACATTGTCCTGTAGCTGGTAGTTGGTCGGTGGCTCGAACAAGCGACTGACATTGGCGTACAAGGAAACGCCGTCACTGACAGTGTAGACGATGCCTATACGCGGATTGATCCCGTCGTAGCTGTCCTGCGGATTGGTCAGCACGGCGGATGCAACATCCGTATTGCGAACTTCTCTGTCCGCCGACACCGCCTGTGCAGCGAGCACCAAAGTCAGTTGCTCACTCAGCTTCCAGCGATCCATGACAAACGCCTCGAGTAACGTCGCACTGTTATCGACGACCGTACTCAGGCCATTGATCTGACCGCCCAGATTACGGTAGTTGCCGCCCTCGACACTGCTCCGCGCATAGTTGACGCCGGCAACGATGTCATGCCGGTCACCCGTATATTTGTAACGCAACGCGGTCCCGTGATCACGCTGCTCAGTTGCGATCAGCAAGCTGAATACTTCAACCGGTTCGGCGGGCCCGGGACCGTCGAAATCCACCATAACGCGGTCAACGATCGGATGAAACAGTGATTGCTCTTCCACAGAAAAGCCGACGTCCAGGCGCTGCCATTCGTCGATTTTCCAGCTGGTCTTGCTGGCCAGCCGCCAGGTTTCGACGTTCACTTGAAAGTTACCACTGACAGCTGAGGCAGCGGCCTGTTCGGGGTCCGCGAGCATTTGTGCGCGGGTCAGACCGCCTGGTAATTCCTGATCATTGTCTATCCAGGTTGCGTAAACCCGCGTTGCCACGTCAGGCGAAATTTGCCAGCCCGCATTTGCGTACAAGCCCAACCGCTCCTGCTCATTGTGGTCGCGGTAGCCTTCCCATTGCCTCGCCTCAATGGTCAGTAATCCGTCCAGACCGTTGTCGAAGTTATCTGCCAACGTCAGACGTGTTTGTAATTGACCGAAACTGCCGCCGTTCAAGGACAGGTCTGCGCCGGTGCCGTCCCGCGCGGTGACCGACTCAAAGTTGATTGCGCCACCGAGTGTGCTGGCGCCATATTTCATGGCATTCGCGCCACGGGCGACCACGGCATGACGAGCGCTCAACGGATCAATAATGCGATTGTGGTTATTGCCATCGGCCGATGTGACCGACAAGCCATCCTGCAACAATTTGATGCCATTCATGTCGTAGTCGGTCGAGTCGAGATTGGAGCCACGACTGGAAAAGAAGATGGCTTCACTGCCATTGTCACTGGTAGACCAAATCCCCGGTGCATGCCGAAGCACGTCCGCCAGGCTGGATACGTTGCGTTCACGGAACTCATCCATGTCAATCAGCTCAACCCCACCGGGCGTCAATGCGGCTTCCGCGCCGGCGGACGCCAGATTGCTCTGGGTGCCGAACACAGTGATGGCATCAATAACCTGATTGTCATCGTCGCTTTTCTTGTCTTGCGCAAGTGCGAGTTGGGTGCACAGTTGCACCACGACTAGCGACGTCACGTACACCGCAGTACGAATATTGGTATTCATACGGTTAAAACCTCTATGGAATAGCTACACACCCGAACATTGCACGGCGGAAGTCCGCGTAGCAGCGATCGGTCAATTCGGCAGCGAGTCGCTGCTTCAGGTATAGAGAGGTTTTGCTTGTGGAGGCGCGCGTGCGCGATAGGTTCGAACAATTGTAGATGCAAAGACATCGTTTGATACGTCTGCCAGGTAGCCTGACGCATCAAGGAGAACCGGTGCTGCAATATCCGCAGTCAGCCCGGATGAGCCAAAGACGGCTCCAAAGGGACAGAACTCCCAGGTACTTGCCTCGTGCCCGCTATGCTGATCGTCGTCGTGTGCGCTCTGACCATGATCAGCGTGGCCGCTGTGGATACTTTGACTATCTGCACCAACGTCGACGAGCAAGGTTTGGCCGTGAACGCCTGGTTGTCCCTGCGTACTTTGTGTATGAGCATCATGCGCGCCGTCGGCGGCACGGTCAGGCGGCAGAAAATACGCAGCTCCCGACAGCCCGCCCGGACACAACACAAAAGGACCACCTTCTGCCAACGACGCCGGCATGTATCCCGCGGGCGTCAGCACACGTACTGCTAAGCCAAGAAAAATCAGGCTTATTAGTCGAAGTCGTGAGCGATTGGTAAAAGTATTTGTCATTTTATGAGTCCAAGCCGCCCCAGTATAAGCACGGATATCCAACGCCGTCGACCTATTCTGCTATGGCCGTTCGACACCGCGGACAGGGCTGAATCAACACTTAATCCAGCGGCGTTGCCGGTATTAACAATCCGGAAAATTGTGCGATATAGCTATGGCCACAACAGAATGAGACCGACACCCAATGCAATAGTGGCTGCAAACACCGTACCAACTACAGCGAAGAGCTTCCTGCCACCCAACACCCCAGCCGCGCCGGCCTTGAACGCAAGGTTCGACAGCGTCGCGATAAGAATTGCGCGCCAGGCCATGCCGTCTTCAATTCGCTGTTGGTTATAAAGCTCGGCAACCGACAAAGTAAGCGCATCAACGTCAGTCAATCCGGAAATCGTCGCGGCTACGTAGATGGCTTTATGGCCAAACTGGTCGTCCACGAAAGCCACCACGAACAAGACTACGGCGTACAGCAAACCGAAGAAAATTGCGGGCTTCAGCTGTGATGGATTGCCGTGCGCCGGTGGCTCGGTGTGGGCCTGTTGCATTCGGTAATAGAGCCAGGCACTTGCACTGAGCATGAAGACAAAAAGCATTATCAAAGGCGGCAACAGACTCTTCAGCAAGCCGCCCGCAACCGCAGCGATTTCAATGGCAACCCTCACCATAACTATCGTCGATGCAATGACAATCACCATGGCCGCCGTACCAATCGCCTTCGGGTGTTCCGCGCACTGGCGGGCATAACTCACGGTGGTCGCAGTACTTGAAATAAAGCCGCCCAGAACGCCGGCAAGCAAAGCCCCGCCACGAACACCTACAAACCGATAGGCTAAATAGCCGCAAAGGCTGATCGCAACGATCAATACGACCATCAACCAGACCTTGAACGGATTGAGGACCGCGTAGGGCCCATACTCTTTGTCGGGTAACAGCGGCAGAATAACCAGCGCGATCAGTACGAACTGAAATATCGCCCGTGCATCGCTTGCGCTGAGACGAACGATCGCCGATTGCAGCCGCTCCTTGAGGTGCAGCAGCACAGCGGTGGCCCCACCCAGAACAACTGCCGGCAGCGTATAGCCGGACATCAACATGGCGCCAACAGCGAACATCACGAGCGCCGCAATCTCCGTCGTCTGTCCGGACTCGGCGTCCTGATTGCCATTCTCCGCCATCCAGTTACCGGTTATCAGAAGGGCGACGACCGCAATCAGACTGGCAGCGACCAGCAGGCCGCCATAGTCTCGGGCCAGCAGTGCGCTGGCTGCGCCGAACACCGTAATCAGCGTAAAGGTGCGAATACCGGCTAGCGGATGCTTATCCCATTCCCGCTGTAAACCAACGAGCAGCCCCAGCAATAATGCGATACCGAATGCGTTGAATATTTGCTGGTCCAATTGAGCCCTCGCGGCAACAGGAAACGTCGCTGGCTATGCTACCGTCATTCGCGGTACTCGGACCACTGTTGGCAACCGTTCTGGCGGTGGCTTGAACCGAATGCTCGGGTATCCGGCAACGAGCTAATACGCAACCCCGCGCCGGCTACTGCACAGTACAAGTATCGTCATCGCATGCTGTTGCGGATTCCCGGTCGTCATCGTCCGACGTTTGGGTGTATGCAGCGCCATCGCCGGCCTCCCGCAACAGGGACATGATTTCCGCGCCGAGGCGCATATCATCAACGGCACCGAAGTACTGCTGCCTGAGCATGCCTGCACGATCGATCATGAGTAGCGTCGGCGTTCCCCGCATCCCGTAGGCCGACATTGTTTCCGGTAAGCGCCCGTTCTCGCCAGGCGCGTCGATAGCAACGGGAAACGGTATACGGTACTCGTGCATAAATGCGGCCAGTGCACTGTGGGTACCCTGCACCTCCAGATGCTCGAAAACCGTGTGCAAGCCCAGCACCACCACGTCCTCATCCCTGAACGTCTCAGCCACGCGCTTGGCCTGCGGCAAGCCATGTGAGACGCAGCCAGGACACAACATCTGAAAGGCCTCAATAACCACGACCGAGCCACGCAATGCCGCGAGGCTGAGCGGTGCGTCGGTATTGAGCCAATCGCTTACTGTTAACTCCGGAGCTTCGTACATCGTCTGCTCTCATCTCGAATAGGTCATTGGCGACCGTGATTCCAAAATTGACTTGAGTGACCGCCGGGCAATTGCACTTCGGCGCGCTGGTCTGCCTGCCGACCTGAGGCAATCCTGTACCCGGACAGACAGCTCACGTGCGCCAGTGCCAGCGGCTAGCCAGCAGGTCCTGATGCCCACCGTTGCTCCGCTCAGAACGTTGATAAGAACGTCGTGCCGGGGCTCTGGGAAACATCGCAACAGTGGCGCCGACCGTGGCCGGCGCCACTTCTGGCCGGCTTATTTCAGGTCTGCGAGACTGGCGCCGAAATTGATGTGGTACGTCGCGCCTCCGATAACGAACGCAGGAACCGATTTTACGCCCGCTCTCTCGGCATCTGCGAGACGCTCCGGTGCTGTACCGAGATGGACGATCTCAACGTCAAACTTGTCCGGATTCAGGCTTTCGGCAAACTGCTGTTCGGCGTCAACGCATACCGGGCAGCCGGCATGGAAAAAAGTCGCTTTGGTAGTCATGGTATTGATCCTTTGTAGAAATTCGGAATAACTGGGGCTGTTGTTTTTCGTATCGACTCGATACCTTATGAATACTAATCAGCAACGACACTGATTGCAAGCCTCGTATTGAGTCGATACTATTTGCCCATGAAAACAAATCCTGCAGACCGCGTGGCCGCGCTCATCGAGCGTGTTGGTCGTTTGATCACAACGGAAGCGCACGCCGAAGGTCTGCTGCCCGTGCACTGGGAAGCCCTGCGCTACCTGGATCGTGCCAACCGTTTTTCGCGAACCGCCGTCGCACTCACTGCGTACCTCGGCATTACCAAAGGCACTGTTTCGCAAACTCTTAACAGCCTGGAAAACAAAGGCTACGTCCGAAAGCGCACGGACCCACAGGACAAGCGGAGCAAGTTACTGTCGATAACCAGCAAAGGTCAGGCACTGTTGCGACACGATCCGCTGCGCGCCACGGTCGATGCTGTGCAGGCTTTGGATTCAACGACGCAGCCCGGTCTCGCTCTCGGCCTGGAAGCATTACTGGCGGCCCGGCTAAGCGCGCAGGATCGGCAGCCATTTGGTCAATGCAGGGACTGCCAATACTTTGCGAAGAAACACCCCGAAGGAGGTCCGCACTACTGTCTGCTACTGGAAGCGAAGCTCGCGGAACCAGAAGCGCAGGCAATTTGTTATGAACAGCTCCCCGCTGCGCAGGAACCGCGTACAGCTCTGTAGGACCGCAAGCATCGACCTGATCGGATGAGCAAAGGGTCGGCCAACCTCAACGAATACCAGCGTCCTGCAATACCCACTCCAGCACGCTATCCTGACCACTTCGCCAGTCGTCGACGGAAACGTTGATCGTGACATCCGGCTTGACCGTATCCTGTCCATGATCTTCAAAGCAGTAACGCCGTTTCGAATAGGTAACCACCAATCCGGTATTTGCCAGTTTGAACTGCCCCAGATCCTGATAACCGCATGGGTTCGCGCCCGTCGGCTGACCAATCAACCGGGCATTCAGCAGTTGCCGAAACTGGACAGCATTGCTCATGGCCGCTGAAAACGTTTTCTCACCTATGAGGCCGTAAACGCCTTTACGCCAGTCGACAGAATCAGCCAGTACGAGGTAGCTTGCGAGGTGCAGGCCAATGAAGAAGTCACCACCAAAATTCTCGCGCAGATCAATGATGAGGTTGCGCGTTTGGTTCTGCTCTATGAAACCCAGAATTTCTTCACCGAACTCTGCGATCGCTGAGTTGGGAGGGTAGCTGTCCATCCTGACATACACTGATTTCTTGTCGGCAGAAGCACCGAACCAAAACTTATCGTTGTAACGGTATACCGGATCAAACGGCTTGCTCGCCCGATAGTCCAGGGTTCGGATAACGGCGGTACCGTAGTCAGACTTATCCAACGACAGGACCCTAACAACGCGCATTTCCGCGCCTGCCAGGAAAGTCAGGTCCGTCGCCGCAGTGTCGCTGATCACACCCAGGCCATGCAGCAGGCGGGTGTTCATCAGGAGTGCCCCCGTGCGGACCCTTGCGGACTGCACGTTCTCCACAAAAGGCACGATCCCGGCCAGCCGATTCATGACATCGCGCGCCGGCATGCCGTTGATGGCCGTCAGTTCCGCACCAAGCAGGGCCGCGTGGCCGTCATCGGTTGCGGTGACCAACGGCACACCCTCCACGATCGAAATACCGAAAGGGAATTGCGTG
Organism: Woeseia sp. D3-10; assembly: GCF_055809415.1. Taxonomy (NCBI): domain Bacteria; kingdom Pseudomonadati; phylum Pseudomonadota; class Gammaproteobacteria; order Woeseiales; family Woeseiaceae; genus Woeseia; species Woeseia sp. D3-10. Next base: position 813,098 of record NZ_JBVVTW010000007.1, read on the forward strand.
TACGGCATATCCCACAAAGGTATCGCCGTATGTCCGTCACCGATCCTGCGAATCAGCCGCATCACCGCTACCAGCGCCTCGTCTTCATTTACATCGTCGAGACGGCCTTTGATTTCGGCCAGCTCCCCCACGAATTCCTCTTCGGAAACGCGGTGATAGAGATCTATATGCCGTTCCTGCAAAGTATCTGACAACATGTCGAGGTCCGAGCGCCATGCATCCGCCTTGTCGAAGGGCATGGCAAGTACGCCACTCGGTATCAACGCAAGCAGCGTCAGAATTCGAGTACAAGTGCTTTTGATTGTTACAACCTCCGTCGATTTCCTCTGCAGCACATCGACTTGCTGCGTTCTGCACTTACGGCAGCAATGACAGTTGCTCTGAAGTATGGGGCGTCTCGCCCGCCAACTCTCCGGCAACCCCAACCCGTCATGGCAGAAGCGTCTCGGCAACATGAGATCGCAATAGCCGTTGCGTGCGAATCTGGTCGGTGTGGCCGGATGCGGAATCAGTAGCCAGCAACAAATTTATCAACTGTTATGCAACGACTCCAAACAAACTGCCTACCAGTGCGGTCAGCAGCATGGCAAGACTCCCCCAGAATACGACTCGTATTACACCGGTCAGTATGCGCGCCCCGCCCGCATGCGCGGCGACGCCACCCAGCATCGCCAGAAATATTAGCGACGACGTGGCAACAAAGGCGATTTGACCTGGCCCCGCCGCTGCCCATGCAACCAGCAACGGTAAAACGGCACCCACTGAAAAAGCCGCCGCCGATGAATAGGCCGCCTGGAAAGGCCTGGCGACGATGCTTTCTGATATCCCGATGTCGTCTCGGGCATGCGCGCCGAGTGCGTCGTGTTCCATTAATTGCTGCGCGACCTGACGGGCGAGTCCCGGCTCCAGACCACGGCCTTCGTAAATTTCGGCCAGCTCCTGCTGTTCGAACTCGAAATTCTGCTCCAGTGACTCCTGCTCTATAGCGAGGTCCGCTTTTTCGGTGTCCGATTGCGAACTGACCGAGACGTATTCGCCGGCCGCCATCGACATCGCACCTGCGATCAGTCCTGCTACACCAGCCAGAAGAATACTTTCCTGCGAGGAACCTGCAGCCGCGATGCCGATAATGAGGCTGGCGGTGGAAACAATTCCGTCGTTGGCACCGAGTACCGCTGCACGTAACCACCCAACCCGATTGACCTTGTGTTCATGCCCTTCAACGGCCATACATCGTACCCCGTACTTACAGTTGCCACGCCTGACGCAATCGTCGCCGGCGTCAATTCATGGGATTGGACCTGATGAACCACGCAGCGCCGCCGCGACCAACCGTGCGGCAGACTAAAGCCGTCGACCGCGATGAAGCGACGCCCAACAATCTATTCCTTGGCCGCACCTGCCTATCGAGACTCGCCGTTGATAAACAGCAACAACGCCGCCGCAAGCACTGAACCACTGGCCATGACCGTTGCCACTACCGGCAGCCCCGCACCGGCGGCAAACAAGAAACCGGCCAGCATGGGCCCGAGCACGGAACCGGCACGCCCAACGCCAATCGCAAAGCCAGTGCCGCCCGCACGAACGTCGGTAGGAAACTTGTGCGCGAACATCGCATACATACCGACCACGCCAGCATTGGTAAAGAATCCTGCAAACGCCGCCACCATCGACAGCCCCGTCAGGTCCGACTGACCGAAGCCAAACCAGACCACGCCCGCAGCACCACACAGGAGCGCGGCAACAACCAGTCCTTGTATCCGGTAACGCAAGCTCAGCAAGCCGATCAGCAACGCACCTGCAAGTCCGCCGACATTGGCCCAAACGAGAACGCCACCGGCCATCGATGCATCAAAGCCCATGTCGACCACGATCTTGGGAATCCATTTGAGAATAAAGTAGAACGTCGTGATGTGAAAAAAGTACGCGCCCGTTAGCAACACGGTTGTACGCCGTAATCGCGGTGTAAACAGTTCTTTTACGCTCAACGCAGCACGTCGCGGGCGCGATTCTGGTAGCACCTCGATTGGCGGATGACCGATTCGGCTCAGCGTCTTGTTAATTTTTTGCAGAGCGCCGGACGGTTGTCGTTCGGCCAGATAGGCCACTGACTCCGGGAGGAAAAACCACACTATTGGAAAGAACGCTGCAGTCCCGCCGGCACCCAGCAAAAAGACCGAACGCCAACCATAGTCAGCCAGCAATGATGTAGCAACTACGCCACCAATGATCACCCCAACCGGATAGCCCCCTGCCATCAAGACAACGGCAAGATTGCGTCGACGAACGTTGGAAAACTCCGCGGTCAGCGCACTGGCCGTTGCCAGCATGGCACCAATACCCAGCCCGGTCAGCAAGCGGTACAACGAGAGAATCTCGACGCTGTTTGCTGTACTGGCGAGGTACATGCCGAAGGTCATCAAAGACAATGCAATGAAGACGGTGGGTCGGCGACCAATACTGTCAGCAATACTGCCAAAAATCATCGAGCCTATGGCCATGCCAATAAGCTCCATGGAAAGAACGATGCCCAGGGCCGCACGATTGATACCCCATTCATCAGCAATGCCCGGCGAGGCGAAACTGATCGACAGCACATCGAAGCCGTCCAGTGCGGTCAACAAAATACAGACGGTGACGATAAGCCACTGCATCGGCTTCATCGGTGCAGTAGCCAGGATATCTCTAGAGTCGGACCTCATACTGCTTTCCCTGCGGGTGTACCTTTCTGGAATGGGTAGATGCCCCGGCACATTACATCATGCGAGCCGCTTCGATAAGCCGCTTAACGGTCTACGTCAATGATTGCAGGAAAACGATCATCTTCTGTCGTCATAAGACCGTTATCAGGTCAATGCCAACTCAGCAGAGAAGCTGCTGGAAAGGCCCTGTCTGTAATGCTGCAAAAACCCTGGCGCTGAGACGATGCGTAACAACCCACTCCCGAATAGCCGCTTACTTCGCTGGAAAGCCTGCTCATAGCCGGATACTCTCGTAGCTCGTCGTCAATTTCAGAAGGAAACGTACCTCAATGACAATTACAATCAGGCGCGCATCACTCGATCACGTTGCTGGAATTGCGAAACTGTTCGATGCTTATCGCGTCTTCTACCAACAGAAAAGCGACCCGGACCTTGCACTCTGCTTTCTGACTGACCGCCTTAGCGCCGACGAATCTGTCATCTTTTTTGCCGAAGATGAGTCTGGCAACTACCTGGGGTTTACGCAGCTGTTTGCGACGTTTTCTTCAGTATCGGCGGAGTCGATGTGGATACTCAATGATCTGTACGTAGACCGCGCTGCTCGTGGCCACGGAGTCGGGACTCGGCTAATGAATGCGGCCAGGGATTACTCTGTTGAAACGGGCGCAAAGGGCCTGACCTTGAGCACAGCAACGGACAATACGACCGCTCAGTCGCTCTACGAAACACTGGGTTATGAGCGGGACACAGAGTATTACTCGTACTACCTCGCAACGCCGCCTAAAACCGATTAAACACTATCGCCCAGTACAACAGCTGGGTGGCGCGCTTTCCGCTGGCAATGGCCAGCGCCGGTGCTTTATTGGCGAGGAACCTGCGCGACACTCAAGACCGACCGGCTGAACCGCCAATGTGTGGACGTTATTTCCTACTGCTCGCAGAACGGTTCAGTCTGTCGCTGTGTCGTCAGGTGGTTTGCCAAGGTGCCATTCGTAGAGCAGAAACGGCTGTGGTGGCTCGACACCGGCAACAGACTGGAAACACGCTTGTGCGGCCTTGTTGTCCGCGTCAGTGCCGAGCCAGGCGAAGACGCAACCCCGCTCGGTCGCAATTTGCAGCAAAGTTTCGAGCAATCGTCGACCCAGGCCTTGCCGCCGATACTCAGGCGTAACGCCGATCTCGTTCACCCACATTTGCGGCTTTTTGTCGGGGTGAAAATACTCAACAGCGGAAGCCATACCAACGACAATGTCACCGTTCATGGCGACAACCATCACGTGACGAGGATCATTAAGGAAGGCCTGAAGCTGGTGAGGGTCGATGGGGAAATCGAACACATCTGGTGCGATTGAATTCAATAATTCGGTGTCGTCACTGCTCAGGCAACGAATGCTTGTCTCCATGCAAGTCTCCCTGTGGCCGTGCTCATTAACGGCTAATTGAAGGGAGTGACATTAACACCAAACGTATTCGTCGCAGCAAATACAGACCCAGGTTGCGCACCGGTCGATACGCAAGACGGCGGCACACCATGCGCCGCCGCCGTTAATCGCCATCAGAAGCCGCCAAATCGGCCGCTCTGACTATGTCGCCACTATCGACTGGCGTAGTTATAGCCCGAGACTGGCCGGGTGAGGTCGTATCGATCCAGAGTCATGACTTTTGTCCATGCGGCAACAAAGTCGTCTATGAACAGACGCTCGGCACCCCGCTCGGCATAAACCTCGGCAACCGCTCTAAGTTCTGCGTGCGATCCAAAGACCAGATCAACCGGGGTCGCAGTCCAGTTCAGCTTGGAACTAACACGATCTCGACCTTCATAGACGCCCTCTGTTGCCAGCGATTTTGACCATTGGGTGGACATTGACAATAAATTGACGAAAAAGTCATTGCTGAGGGTACCTGGATGATCGGTGAAAACGCCATGTTTGATCGAGCCGGTGTTCGCATCCAATACGCGCAGCCCACCGATCAACACCGTCATCTCGGGTATCGACAAATTCAGCAGACTAGCCTTGTCGACCAGCATTCTGGCAGGCGACATACGGCTTTCTTGGCTGTAGTAGTTGCGGAAGGCATCAGCGGTTGGCTCCAGAACGGCGAACGATTCCACATCGGTTTGCGCCTGTGTTGCGTCGCTACGCCCTGGCGAAAACGGAACCTGAACGTCGTGACCCGCCGCCCTTGCTGCTTCCTCAACGGCCGCCGCGCCAGCCAGCACAATTAAATCGGCCAGCGAGACCTTCTTGTCGCCAGACTGCTGCCGATTGAAAGCCACCTGAATTGACGACAAGCGCTTCAGCACCTTCGCCAATTCCGCCGGATTGTTTGCTTCCCAGTCCTTTTGAGGAGCCAGTCGAATGCGCGCACCGTTAGCACCACCCCGCATATCCGTTCCACGGAAGCTCGCCGCGGAAGCCCATGCGGTACGGACAAGCTCAGGTACGGTCAACCCCGAATCCAGGATCTTCGTCTTAAGCGCAGCAACATCACTTTCGTCCACAAGTTGGTGATCAACCGCAGGCACAGGATCCTGCCACAACAGCAGTTCAGCCGGCACATCATCGCCGAGGTAGCGTTCGCGTGGCCCCATGTCTCGATGAGTCAACTTGAACCAGGCTTTCGCAAACGCCAGCTCGAACTCCCGTGGATCTTCCTGGAAGCGCTTCGCAATCTGCCTGTAACTGGGGTCAAATTTCAGCGACAAGTCTGTCGTGAACATGATGGGTGCATGCCGCTTGCTGGCATCGAATGCATCAGGGACCAGATTGGCCGCAGACTCTGTATCAGGCACCCATTGAGTCGCACCTGCAGGACTCTTAGACATCACCCAATCGAAGCCAAACAAGTTATCGAGGTACTGCGTAGTCCATGCCGTAGGATTCGCCGACCACGCGCCTTCAAGGCCACTGGTTATCGTGTCGCCAGCGTTGCCACTGCCACACTTGTTTTTCCAGCCCATGCCTTGCATTTCCGTTCCCGCCGCTGCGGGTTCAACATCAACGCAATCCGCCGGGGCTGCTGCACCGTGTGCTTTGCCGAAAGTATGACCGCCCGCGATCAGTGCCACAGTCTCCTCGTCATTCATTGCCATGCGACCGAATGTCTCGCGAATATCTTGCGCAGCTAACAACGGGTCTGGCTTGCCGTTCGGACCTTCCGGGTTTACGTAAATCAGGCCCATCTGAACTGCACCAAGGGGTTTTTGCAGTTTCCGGTCGCCGCTGTAACGTTCATCGCCAAGGAACTCATTTTCCGGTCCCCAATAAACCAGATCAGCCTCCCAGTCATCCTGTCGTCCGCCCGCAAAACCGAAGGTCTTGAAGCCCATCGATTCCAGAGCAACATTGCCGGTAAGTACCATCAAATCCGCCCAGGAAATACTACGACCGTATTTCTGTTTCACGGGCCAAAGTAATCTACGGGCCTTGTCGAGGTTAGCGTTGTCGGGCCAGCTGTTCAGTGGTTCAAATCGCTGCTGCCCTCCACCGGCGCCGCCACGGCCGTCAATGACCCGATAGGTACCAGCGCTGTGCCACGCCATACGAATGAAAAACGGGCCGTAGTGGCCATAATCTGCCGGCCACCAATCCTGCGACGTGGTCATCAACGCTTCGATGTCTGCTTTGACGGCATCGAGATCTAAGCTGGTAAACGCGTCTGCGTAGTCGAAGTCGTCACCCAACGGATTAGAAGCAATACCGTGTTGCCGCAGTGGCGCGAGGTCAAGGTTATCTGGCCACCAGAATTGATTCGACTTTGGTCCCTCCTCTGCGGACGCAGAGTTGGCCACTGCCAGCGGCGTAATAGCCACCGCCAACGAAACCAGAAAATTCAGAGTTTGTTTGCGCATCGGACTCTCCCTGTTTGCTAAGCAAAATTGCTGAGCGACTTCGATTTGAGCGCAACATAAATGTTCGATAAATACGTTTATTTCTCTCGTACTATCCTATTTTTCCGATCTTCTGTCTGACACCACCACTAGCACCATTTTCGTCGTCGGATGCGGGTGCAGGCACTGCAACCAGCACCCCTCTGATAGTCAATAATTTCGTCCGGCCGGCAGGCATTTTTCTTAGTCGGCGCGCAGGCCTTGCTGGCGTCATTCCTGGTCAAGTTTCTATGGCGGAAAAGCCCGTCTCGATCGTCAGTACCCATTCGACGTGAGAACCACAACTGGCAACGTCCAGGTTGTTTTATATTGTCTCTACAGAACAATAAGACACTAACCAAGGGGAACAAATGAAGAACTCACTTACCAAGGGCATATTGCTGAGTCTCGTGCTGATTGGCAGCGCAGGTGCGCAATCGCGGGATGGCCTCAAGGTGTTCATCTCGGTCGATATGGAAGGCATCACGGGTGCGGTGAATGTCGACGATGTTCGCCGGACCGGGAAGGACTACGACTACTTCCGGCAAACGATGACACGTGAAGCCAATGCCGCAATTGAGGGCGCATTAGCCGCAGGCGCGACTGAAATCGTAGTGCGGGATTCCCACGGATCGGCACTGAACTTGTTGCCTGAAATGTTGAACCGCAACTCCAGGCTGCTGCGCGATTGGTCGGATGGCCACATGGTGATGATGGAGGGTATCGACGCCAGTTACGACGCCGCTGTCTATATCGGCTATCACGCTAGTGCCGGAACTCCAAACAGCGTGCTCGGCCACACCTCGTCAGGCGATGTCACCAATGTAGCGGTCAATGGCATCCGCATGCCTGAGGCAGGCTACAACGCCCTGATGGCTGGCCACTACGACGTTCCGGTCGTATTCATTGCCGGCGACAAAGCTATTTGCGATGAGGCCAGGGCGCTGCTGGGTAACGTGGAAACTGTGGCAGTCAAAGAAGGCATCGGTCAGGCCGCTCTTAACCTGCACCCTGAAGTCGCGCGCGAGCAGATTCGCGCAGGCGTTGAACGAGCTCTGCGTAACCTAGACGACTACAAACCTTACAAGCTACGAGCGCCCTACACCCTTACTTTGACACTGAAGACAGAAAGGAATGTCAACAAAGGCGCGTTGTACCCGGGTGCAAAAAGAACCGGCGACTGGGAGCTGACCTATGTCGGCAAAGACGTGCTTGAAATCATGAGCGCGTACAAGGGAATGCGCCGCTGACCACAGAGCAGAGATATTGCGAATCATCGAAAGGCTCCGCAGGGAGCCTTTTTTTGTGAGTAGACTATTCGAACAGGCCCGGCATGATCCGCCACCGACAGCGGCAATCAAACGTTCTGCTCACAAAAAAGCCGACCCAACGACATCAAGGATGACATTGCCGGGTCGGCCCTTTCTACTACGAGACCCTTCTCGTGCACGGCATTCTCAAGCCGCCACGAGATAGCTCAGGTAGGCAAACCGTATCGCTAGCGTTGCTCCGCAATCTGCTCCGCGGTAACCGCGCCGGCCTTGTGCCCCCACGAACTACGAACAAAGCTCAACAGCGCTGCCGCCTGCTCATCGGTTAACTTGCCATCAAAGCGTTCCATTCGCTGCCACTCCCGCGACTGCCACTCAGGCGACGGCGAGGTTTTAGGTGTCTGGGCACCGTACAGAGTGATGTTAATAAGCGAAGTAGGATCTGCATCCATGACTACGGGGCTGCCAAGCAACGGTGGTCCGGTCTCTGACGAACCTTCGCCGGTTGGCAAATGGCACGTTCCGCAATGAATGTCGTACTGCAACGAGCCCGTTCGCAAGACATCTTCTTTGGCGGGCTTATCCTGATCCTGCGCATTGGCGGGCAGACTCTTCAAATAGACTGTCATTGCCTGCACATCTTCAACAGACATGTGGCGGGTACTGTTCACTACTACCTTGTTCATCGGCCCGAATACACCCGCACGATGACTGAAGCCCAGCTTGAGATAGTCCTGAATATCTTCGTTGGCCCACATCGCCAGGCCGCTAGCATCGGAAGTGAGGTTAGGTGCTGACCACGCTGAAAGCTTGCCCTCAACGCGTTCCATGTAGCGGCCGCCGGTCATTGCGAGATCGGTATCTACAGCGCCCATGAAGTTTCGCGGTGAATGACACATGCCACAGTGGCCGAGCCCTTCTACCAGATAAGCGCCGCGATTCCATTCAGCCGACTGGTCCTGCTGCGGCTCAAACCGCTCCTCGTCGAAGTACAAGGCCTTCCAGATGCCCAGAGCCCAACGCTGGTTGTAAGGGAAGCCAAGATCATTCTCCGGCGGAGTCGATTTCACAGGAGCCAAGGTCTTCAGGTACGCAAATATCGCGGCGATATCTTCATCGCTGACTTTCGTAAAAGAGGTATAGGGAAAAACCGGGTACAGGTGTTCGCCTTCCCGGCCGACGCCTTCCCGCATGGCCGCCGTGAACTCTTCAAGGCTCCATTGGCCGAGACCGGTTTCAGGGTCCGGGGTGATATTCGTCGAGTAAATCGTGCCGAACGGAGTTTCAAAATCAAGACCGCCCACGAACGCCTTGCCATTATCGCTCGTATGGCAACTCACGCAATTGCCAGCGGTAGCCAGGTACTCACCGCGTTTTTCAATATCGGTAAGTTCAGCTGCATTGGCCGTGTTCGCAACATTCGCAAAGCCCACGAAAAGGACAACTGACAATACCGCACTCCGGAAAAATCCGGAGGCGCGTGCACCCGCGAGCTTGGTCGGCCTGCTGCAACCGAATTCGAACGTAATCATTTTTACTCCGATCTTTTTCACGATTATTTACCCAAAATAATGAATACCATCAGGGTTGGCGCCCCGATGGTTCTTACTCGCGACTGATGAAGGTCGCGGTCAAGGCGTCAACTTAAGAGTCCACGCTCCACGAGTCGCAGTGGCCAGCCGGATTCACCGGTTTGCCACCGAACATTTCGCACGATCCACAGCCACCGGTTTCCTTAGGTGCGTGGAAGAATGCGCAGCCCGCACATACCTTTGCCGGATCGGCCGAGGTTTCAGTGTACTTGAGTGTACGGCGGACACTTTCCTCAGCGGAGGTCATTTGATTCGGGTCAGCGCAGACTTGAGTACCGCCGTCGCTGCCGCAGGCTCCCAACCCCAAAAGGACACTGCCACCAATGGGAATCTGAAGACCGCGCAAGAGAACCGTACGGCGTGATATTTTCTTATTCATTTTGACTCCTGTCTTTCATCTGCCAACGAACATAGCATCCTGCGGAACGCCGGGACAAAACTTTCGTTGGCAGTATCATGAACTAACGACCAGCTGCAGCTCTGCCCAGGCGAACGGTTTCATCCGCTTGTGGCCCATACACCAGTAATCCAAGGAAGCCCTGGTTCACACGCATTGCCACCGACGCCGGGTTGGCGGTAATAACGTCAGCCATGCCGACCCGCTGGCTATGTGCCAACACTTCAAGATTGAGTGCTTCAGCAGCTTCTTTGTCGCCACCCAATGCATTGGTGAGGCTACCGATACCGCAGGCCAGGACACTGTAGCCTGGCATATCGGCAATTTCTTCAAGTTCGGCGAACACATCCGGGTCTTCGACCATTAGCATCGCAACGACATCGCCGTTCGGGTTGGACGGAGACCACACGTTGTAACCCTCAAAGAAAGATATAGCCGTGCGAGCTTCCTCGGCGCTGCGAACGTGAGGCAGCACCACACCATCTGCACCCAAAGCAAGCAATTCTTTAACCCGTGCCCGCGAGGTTTCCACGCCATCCTCTGAGATCGGCGGAATACGGACAATCAGGGCCATCGCTTCATTCGGACCACCGCTGCCAAGACCTTTGGCGACATTGCGCGCTGAGTCCAGGTCGTAATGCTGCTCCAGGTTTAAGAACGCGTAGTCCAACAATGGATTCGCTGCCAGATTAAGCCCTGTCTGAACAGTGTACCGAGGCGGCTCGTCGGAGCGCGGTTCACCCGGTTTACGCATCTGCGTGACATACTCTCCAAAAGCCGCTTTGCCCGATGCCCACAGGTCTATCAGATTGGACCGGCCAGACACGGCATTCGCGTCGAGCGTTCCTTCAATTTCCTGGTAGACCCGCTTGATCACGTACGGTGCCTGGTTGCTGCTCGCAGTCCACGATGCATATTGCCCCCAATCGGCTTCGGCCACGGCCGCGCAATCTTTGGTAGAGACGCAAGGATAACCGGCGGCATGCAAGCGCTTGGATTCTTTGATTACAGCGGCAATGGATTGCCTATAGGTTTCAAGATCGCGCTTCATGGTCGCCGCATCGTCGACGAAGCCGTGTCCGGTAACGTACCAGGACACATCCATTGCCTGAGCTTTTTCGATCGTAGCAACCCACTCACTCGGGTATGCCGAACGCATCGCCGGAAACAGGCCGCGCATGTAAATCTCACCGAGGAACATTACTTTGCTCTTCGGCAGATAGACCGCGAGATCGCCGCCGGTATGAGCGCGGCCCAGATTCAGAATCTGTATCTCGGTACGACCCAGTTTCAGGGTTCTTTCGTCATCAACGATTTCCGTGGGACGATAAGCCGTGTTCGAGAGCTTGTTTTGCGAAGCTGTCGTGGAAATAAACCGGACGCCAGGATACGCCGCTTTGAAGGCAGCATTGCCACCGACATGATCCGGGTGGTCGGAAGCGACGACCACGTACTTAACGGGCTTCGATGTCAGCTTTTTGATGCTTTCGATCATCAATTTGGTCTGCCATACATCGCCCTGTCCGTCAGCGACCAGCACACCGTCCGACGTAACAACAATCAGGCTTACACTGTTAAATACAACGCCGTTAGGCAGCGGAGAATGCAATCCCTCGTAGGCATAGACATCCTTCGCGAGCTCTTGCATTCGTGGGAAATCGACATCCTGCAAGTCGCGCGCAGCTATGTCAGCAAACGGAAATTCGTCGGCGCTACGCGCCAGTGATGTCAAAGAAAACAGAGCGCACGCCAGCGCTGCAAGAAAATAATGCCGACCTTTCATACCGTACTCCAAACTGGCACAGAGCTCTTTTAATGAGCCCAGCAAAAATCGTTACGTACATGCCCGAGATCTTCAGCAAGAAAGTCGGGAACGGTGAACGCTGCAAACAATGGTCGACGAAATCGACCGGCAAAAAGACTCGCCTGTCGCTTGGCATTCATTCAGGTACGAGACTACCTGATCACAATTAAAAAAACCCGCGGCCTCGGTTGGAGGCCGCGGGTTCCGTATTACGAGGCTATTGTTGCTACACGACGTACTGAATACGACATGTTTATCAGCCTCATCGAACTAAACAGTCGCTATGAATCTATTACTTGAATTCATATTTGATGCCAGCCCGAAGAATCCGGCCAGACCGCTCATAGAACTGCATGTTGCCTGCACCTGACCAGAAGCTCGTGGTAGCCACACGTGGTGGGTCCGTATCGAATACGTTCTGAGCAGAGAAGAAGACCGTACCGTCGCCAACTTCATAGTTGAAGCCAAGGTCAAAGTACGTAATGGCATCAATATGATTGTCGTTGACTGTCGGATTGGCATCTGTAGCAACCGGGCAGGATCCTGGAACACACTCAATGTACGAGTTGTTGTAGACGCCAGAGTCCATGCCACGAGCGGTCAATGTGACATCAAGCGGACCGTTCATGTAGGTGAGCATCGTCAGGTAACGAACCTTGGACGATTCCAGACCGAAGCCTGGGCCACCAATACTGCTGGCCGTAACGCCGACACCATCAACAACCGTGGTCTGATCAATCGTATCCAGCTTGTCTACGACGGTGACCATGGCGCGGAGAGACAGATCGCCTTCCCATTCAGCGTTGAAGGTCGACAGCGGAAACAGGTAGCTTGCTTCCAGGTCGTAGCCCCGTGCGTTCTGCGCAAGGAGGTTCTGCGGCTGGGTCAGGATCCGATCGATAAGTCCGTCAGTTCCACGAATAACGCTGTTACACAGAATCGCGTCGCCAGCGAAGCAGCGATCCAACACTTCCTGAGAACCAACCGTCAAGATCGCCTGGCTGACTTCGATGTTGTAGTAATCGAGCGAGATTGAGAACTCGGGCAACCAGGACGGCTGATATACAACACCGATACCCGTCGTGTCGCCTTCCTCAGGTTTAACATCGGGATTACCACGGCCTTGGCTGATCATCTGAGTTTCGACGTTCAGGAACGGATCGGTGACAGTGCCTGTACCGGACGAACCAGCGTCAAACAGGTTGCCCAGCGTCGGAGCACGGATATCGCGTGAACGGGTTACGCGGAAACGCAGGTCGTCAGTTGGACGCCAACTGGCACCCACTTTCCAGGTCGTAACCTGACCGGACGTGCTGTAATCCGTCCAGCGCGCTGCAGCATTGAGGTCCAGCTGCTTGGCAAACGCAACATCGTTGGCCAACGGAATGACGGTTTCAATATTACCTTCGGTCACGTCGTACTTGCCGAACGATGGATTGTAGTTACCGCCGAGGAACGCCGCCTGTTGGTCAAGCTCACTGGAGGCACCGCTGACTTCTTCAGTGCGGTGTGCAGCACCAAATGCCAGAGATACCGGGCCGGCCCAACTTTCAAACGGTTCACCCGAAACACTTGCAGATACCACTTGCTGCTCGAGAAGGATTTCCGCCCAACCGGTGCCGAATGCATATTCCTTGGCCGCCGGAGAGAGAACACCTGTACCCATATTGTTGTAGGCAACACAATCCGGATCGTCGTTAGACGGATCGGCATCAGCATTGATTCGGCAAACAATCTGACCAGCGCCGTTTACAACGGCATCAACTGCATTGTTGTAATACGGTGTGATTTTGTTGTTTGGCGTTGTGGTGAGAATGTCCGACTGGTTGTTGACGTAAGAAGCTTCCCAGGTCCAGGCACTGCCCACTGCGTCAAATTCGCCTTCAATACCCAAAACGAGACGCGACATTTCGCGTTCGCCAGTGAACATGGCGTTACCGGCGTCGCCGTTTACAGTACCCATTGTGAAAGAAGTGATTCCTTCAGCCGTCATCTGAGCCTGTACTGACGGTGGAATGAACGGGTTACCTGATTGAATGGTCACGTTGCCAAGGTTGAAAGGCAGGGCGGTACCCGGGTTAACCGACTGGGAACGACCCCAAAGCAACTCACCGTAGACGGTGGTCGAATCGGTAACGTCGTAGCTGGCGCGAGTGAACACGTTGTCACGAGTCTGCTGCAAGGCCAAACCGGTTTCGCGGTCAATCCTCGACGTCTGCCAATCGCCGCCTGACATCCAGACACCACTTACAATGTCTCCGAACTCAAACGGCAGCGGCGTACCGTTGGCCTGGAATTGCGTACCACGCAGTGGGCATGCGCCACCACCCGGGACCGAGCATCCAACGATCAAGCCGCCGCGCGTAGCAACTGAGAGTCCAGCTTCTTCGATCGTGGTGTAGAACGGCTGGGTGTTGTCTGAAGCGTATGCCGGGTTACGGATGAGGGCATAAGGCTCCTCAGTCCAGTCGCGTGGCTTGCCTTCGATGCCGGCGTCATAACCGTGTTCAAGATCGAACAGGAAGTGACCGCGACCACCGGCAAACGGCAGTCCGCCCGTGAAGGACGCCAGGAATGTTTCGCCGTCACCGTGGGTTGTCGTTCCTGCCTGGAGGCTGGTTTTGAAGCCAGTGTAATCCTTGTCCAGAATGAAGTTGACGACACCCGCCATTGCGTCAGAACCGTAAACGGCAGATGCACCGCCGGTTACCACTTCAACGCGCTGTACCAATCCCGTAGGAAAGTTGCTGATGTCGACCGCCATACCACGGCTATCGGTGCCGCCGCCAAGGGCTGCACCAACGACACGTTTGCCGTCGAGCAGAACCAGTGTGCGGTTGTTACCCAGACCGCGCAGGTTCAGCAGGTTCGTGCCGGCCGTGCCGTCACTGACGCTGACGTTATTGCGGGCATTCTGAGAACCTTGGAAAACCGGCAGCCGTTCGACAGCTTCACCGATTTGTGTCACGGGCATCTTGCCCAGCGCTTCTTCTCCAAGCACGGAGACCGGCGTTGAGGTTTCGTAACCGTCACGGCGAATCATGGTGCCGGTTACTGTAACTTCTTCGATTCTTTCTTCGGTATCGGACGCGTTCTGCTGCGCTACAGCCGACCCTGCGGCAAGCAATGCCGTAAGAGTGGCGTAACGCACGACGCTACCGGCCTTGGAGACTGTCGATCTCCACGGCACGCACGGTGCGCAATTGTTAACTTTCTTCATCTTCTTTCATCCCCCCCTAATTGGGCGCTATCGGTGTACATAAATTTGTAAAATGTCTTGGCTATTCTTCCATCCAGACAGGGCATTGCTGCCACTACTGGGCGGCCGTGTCAGGTATCGAACAAGAGTAATGGTGTCGTTCAAGGCGGCGGTTAGGAACTCTCAGTCTGCAGAGAATTTACGGCTCGTATTCGGCCTGGCTGCCCGGAATTCGACGCGTTACATGTCGATGTAAATCAGAATTTCATAACAATCTTTCGCTGGCGCGAGGTCAGAGACCTGGCATGAACACCTGTTAATCATTGCTTGCCACTTGATTCCAGGCCTGCGTCTCTTCGCTCGGATGCACTATGTACACCTGAGTGAGTGTCATGTTTACAGACGAAGAAATGGCCGTATTGGCGCCGGTTTCCGGATCGGGATACGCGTCAGCCAGCTTTCTCAGCGCGCGGTATTCCGACGGTGAAGAGAGTTGCCCATAGCTCTGGTGGTGAGTCGCCCAGTTGGTATTAAGCCGATGCGTAAATTGAGCGACATCGACGTAGCCAGCCATTTGACCTTCTGCCGCTTGCGGCGTCAACTTTAGTTCAAGCTGGAGATCGCGAATAAGGTGGTAACCACCACTCACGCCCGGTTGTGACCACGGAATCTGGGCCACCTCAATTGGCTGTGTGGTCAATACACCATCGACAATCTTGCCTTTCACTTCATTGACAAAGCTCTTACCCCAGCGCGCATCGACTCGTTGCGTACCGCCTGAAACAAATCCCTGGCCCGATGCATCGGTAACCAACTCGTCGAGGCCACGATAGGTGGTCACCGTGACGTCGTCGTCGTTTTCGAGGCTATCGACGTCAGTTAACTCGATCATCCATCGCGTGTAACCGTTGCCAGCCATGAAGAAGTTTTCGAAGAACCAGACCGCACCATCGGTGCGGTAACTCGCAATACAACCAATTGCGCGGTAAAGCTGGTTATCGATTCCCGCCTCGCCATCCGGACTCTGGAAATCATCGGCATCGACTTTACCGTCGAGATTCATGCCGTATGAAATTTGCCCTTGCACCTCTTTGAATTCGAAAGGTTCGGGAGCCGTTGTCGGATGGAACTGTCGACCCTCACGCATAAGCCGCGTGTCCATTACGGTGCGCTCTACTTTGCTGTCTTCAGGGAACAGTTCGTCAAACTGCTCGCGCGGTCCACCGTTGAAGCCGTTCGGGCATTCTGTCTTGCTGTCCTCAGTTTCGTAGACAGCCCAATGCCTTTCCGTCAGGACGTAGCCAATTCGAGCACCATCAAGCGGCTCGGCACCTGCTACCCCACCCAATCCCAGCATGGTTAGAAAAATCGCGGAAGAAAGCACTTTGGGTGCGGCGAAAATTGTCCGCTCAGTTGTATCAGCCCGAAAATGTGCCATGAAAAGCCCCTCCATAGTGAATAACCGGATCGCCGTAATCATCGGCGGAACGCGGCACCCTGAAAATCATCTCTCAAAACGAACGCTTTGAAGCCGTTCCGTCGCCCTGTGAACTCGCCGAAGCCGTCACCTCGTGTGACGCCGGGTCCGGTATCTCCTGCGTAGGTGTAAACCGGCCGACCACGGTAAGCCCAAACGTTCATAGCGCCCCCTTGGCCCTCAGTGGCGCGATGTCCGGTATTCGGGTCAATTGCCAGCACGCTCCACAACGGGCTCTCGCTCTTGGCACCCGCCGAGGCGACGACGTAAGGAAACGTCTTGTTACAGAGTGCCGCGTCACCGTTACCGCAAATGGCCAAACGGTATGCCTGAGTGGCGTCGGGGTGATCGCAGGCGAGCTGCGCGTAGGAATCGTCGCGACAGTTGTAGAGATAAATGGAATTGCCGTTTGCATCGGCCAACACCTGACCGCCGAACGCCGCGTCCTGGACGGTGAATTCGGCAGGCGGCAACGTTGCCCGTTGCGTATACACGTTGTGCCAATTCGGTACGTCGCTGCCAGCAAAACTCCGGCTACGAGTATCTTTGCTGTAGGTGTACAGCGGTTTGCCCCGATAAGCCCACTGGTTAAACCCAGTCGACTGCTTGACGACTGTCCAGTCACCGCTGTCTACGGCAATTTCGGGCGCGGGTACGGGCGTCCAGTCTTTCAAACAGTCTTTGTTGCAATTCGACTTATTAGGTTCGTCGCCATCCCACGTGTATACCGAAAACTCGTCGTCATTCACGAGCAGACGTCCGGTGGTACTGGAAACAACTTTGAATCCGGAAGGAACATCCGGTGGCGGTCCAACTGGCTCACGAACAACGCCACCATCACCGCCGGATCTGATTTTCGAACCGCCAAGCACGTCACCGCGCTTCTTATCCAGATGCGAGGTATACAAAGGGAAACCGTCATAAGCCCATTGACCAGCACCGTCCGGGCGCGGGGCGAAAGTCCACTTGCCGATTTCTTCAGCGCCGTCAGCCGCCAGTACCGGCGGCCAGGACTCCGCGCAGCTCAAACGATTCTCGCTATCCGGCAGGAGCAGGCCAGCCGGGTACGGACTCATTAAACCAGCACTATGGCGAAGCACCTCATCCGTGCAGGAGGAAGGTCCATCTTTTCTGTCACCGGTTGAGCCATTGCGTAACGCCCCCAAAGGCCACTTGTACAGCGTACGTCCATGCTCATCCGCATAGACCGGGCCGTCCAGTGCCGTGATAACCACCTGGAAACCCGGTGGCATTTTCTCGTCGAGGTAGCCTTCTTTCTCGGCGCCATCGGCCGACTGCCAATACATAGTATCTTTGGGCGATCCGGTGGCTGCATCCGCATCAGGCATAAGCGACGAGCCTGCAACAAGCAGAGCAACCGTCAGTAAATTAATCACGCGCATAAAAATGACACTCCTCGTACAGCCGGACCAGCCTGCTCAGACTACGATCTCACCGATAACTTCAGTGGACTTGTTGCTGAGAGTGCCCCAAGAAGGCGTGTCTATACCCAAGAGTCTCAACGCTGTGTAACCGACCTGGCTCACCGAGCCACCCTTCATGTCGATGTGCATGCCACTCTTGGCCTTGCCTCCGGCGCGTCCAGCCAGGAATGTCGGCATGCCATCAATCGCATGCGTTCTGGCGTATCCAACGTCCGTCGTACCGAGGATCAGGACGTTATCGAGTAACGTGCCGTCGCCCTCCTGCACCGTCGTAAATGCCTGGACGAAATCCGCCCATGACTCCATCGCGCGACGCGTAAACCAGGACGCATGTGGCTGGTAGCCGAGTTCACCATCCACCGGCTCTTCGTGAGTACAGGTGTGATGCGGCTTCGGATAGCCCGGCTTGATGATGGAAGAAAATGCCGCCGAATAGGTCATGTTGAATACACGGGTCTGGTCGCAAGCAATCGCCATCACCATCAGTTCGGTCATCATTTGATGACGTAGTTTTACGGCATCCGCTGACTTATCCATGAGTGGATTAACCGGGGCTTCACCCGGAGCAACGCATGCTTCAATCGGCTCTGGCTTGGTGAGACGGTGTTCAAACTGCTTCTCGAGCTGACGCAAACCAGTAAAGTACTGGTCGATGCGGGCGCGATCCGCTGCACCGACGGTCTGCAGCATTGAACGCGACTGCTCCATAACGCTCGACAAAATACTGCGGCGAGCAATTACTCGCGGATCGGGCTTGAACGTTGGAGCATTAGGGTCCTGGAAGTCCGGCCCGAACAAACGGGTGTAGAACTGCAATGGCGACCATTCCGGTGAGTTGGGCGTCGTCGCATTCAGGTAGCTGTACGTGTCGCGGGCGTCGGCGGTTGCCGTCGCAGTCAGTGAATTGAAGCGGGTGGCGCTGCCTATCTGCTTAGCGACAGTAACGTCGATAGTCTCGGTCGGTACGCCATCCGATTCGGGCGCAACACCCGTCCGTGAAACAACCCAACCCGTGTAGTGATTGCGGTTGGGAGAAGAATCAGGAAACGCATTACCGTTTGTGAACAGATTGATGTGATCACGAACAGGCGCCCACGAAGCAATTTCTTCGGGCAGGTCGTAGTTACTACCTGTTTTCTTGGGAACGAAAATATCCGACGTGCCGCCGAGCCCGTAACCCCAGGTACCAAAACGCACAGGCATCGGCTTTCCTGAAGCGAGCGCAGTTCCGTTGCCATTCAGAAAGTAATCAAGGAAGGGAAGTGTGACTGTGACTGCCCCACCGCTCATCATACCTTTTAGTACACGACGCCTGTCCCACTTACTCATTCCAACTCTCCTGAA
The DNA here is from genome assembly GCF_055809415.1 of Woeseia sp. D3-10. Classification (NCBI taxonomy): domain Bacteria; kingdom Pseudomonadati; phylum Pseudomonadota; class Gammaproteobacteria; order Woeseiales; family Woeseiaceae; genus Woeseia; species Woeseia sp. D3-10. The sequence goes on from NZ_JBVVTW010000007.1 coordinate 832,200, forward strand.
ATCTTCGTTCTACTGGACTCGCTCATTTGCGCGTCCAAACCCACCCCATCTGTCGGCGCGACCGTCTACAGCCGACCAAATACCAACTTTAATCTGTACTTGCGCTAGCCGTAGTCAACGCACCGGCGTCAGCCGGTGCCTCAGCCGGGCCTTCCTGGATTCGCGAGAAGGCGTCGCTGAGTGCTACCGCTCTCAGCAACTCTGGCAGTTTGTAGCCCTGCCCTTCAAAACTCTGGTTGAAATAGTCCAGAACTTCGCGAGCCTCAATAGCGGGCGGCCCACCAGTACCGTAGCTGTAGATTCGCTGTACAAGGCATCGCGGCAACTCCGGGTTGTCACGCAGTGCGTAACCCAGACCAACGGCACCATCAAAATTCACACCATCTAGACCGCCGCTCGCATCAATAGTTGCGCCGTTCTCGGTCAAGCGGTAACCGCCTGCACCGTCGAATTGCTCCAGTGACAAGCCGATCGGATCCGTGATTCTATGGCAGCCGGCGCACGACGGTGTCTCGAGATGCGCAGCCACGCGTTCACGCTGCGTGGGATAGTGCGAATCGGGATTGGCGACGACAGAGAAGTCAATCCCCGGCGGAGGCTCTGGCACCGTCTGGCACAAGAAAAGTTCACGCAAAGCCTGACCGCGCAGCGTCACTGAACTTCGCCCAGGGTGCGCGTGTAATGAGAGAAAACTGACTTGCGTAAGGAGGCCAGCCCGTGGACTGTCTTCCGGGAAAGTATATTGCGACCAACCCGGCTGTGCCGGTACGCGGTACACGATCGCCAAAGCTGGCGACATAAACGTCGACCGCGTTGTAAACAGATCGCGATAATCACCGTTGTTAACGAGCAAATGATCGATGACGGTGCGTAGCGTTTCTTCCCTTGCATCTTCGGCCGTCACACCCGTGAACTCCGGGTAGATAGTCGCATCTTTGGCAAGAGTCTTTACTTCTTCGAACGCGAACATGTCGTCGAAGAAAGCTCTCATGCCATCAGCGAGACGCGGACTCGCCAACATTCTGTCAACGCTCGTCTCAAGCCCTTTATCAGTCAGCAACTCACCGCTTTCAGCAGCCGCCAGCAATTGATCGTCCGGACCTGCATTCCAGAGGAAAAAGCTGAGTCGTGAAGCGAGCGAGTACGCATCCAGACGAAGCTTGCCTGAACTCGACGGATCGGGTTCGGCCGTTTCTACGACGAACAGCCCTTCGGGGCTGATCAGCATGCCTTCGAGCGCGATTTCGAGGCCTGCGTAAAAATCTTCCAACTGCGTGGCCGCCGAACCGGCTTGCTCCACGTACATCGCAACTTCGTCATCGGCCAACGCGCGCCGGAATAACAAACGACCGGTCTTCGCCAAGAACTGCGTTGCACACTCGGCATCCGGCCCCTCAAGGGACTCAGGCTTACAGGGAATCAGATAGTTGCGGTTGCTGGGATCAACCACCTGGCTGGCAACGCTAGCGGCGACACCCTGTATTTCCTGAAGTTGCGCGCTGCTGACGCCTGCGATAGCAGCACTGTTCGCGAGCAGCCCTTCCAGACGCGCCACTGGCGAAAATTCGACGCTTAAGTCAACGCCCGGGCCAAACACATAGCCCAGCGAATTGCGGTATTGCTCCGCCGTAATGAGGCTGGTCAGCGCATGCGTACCGGGACTTTCGGGCTCGGGCGTCGAACAGCCAACAAGAGCGTACAAGGCCAGCAGGCCCATTGCGCCACCGCGAATCGAGTTGGCGAAACGTCGCTTGTACTTTGGAGTTGATCGTTCTGTAACCAAACTCATTTTACTACTTCCCCCCCGGTCGCCCGGAATTGCGCTGATCTGGTAATCGGTTTCCACTGTAATTTTAAAGGGTGAAATCGATATTGGTGATTCGTGACGGATCTCGCGACCACGGCAGGAATTCCGTCGTCAACCGGAATGTGTCACGGTTTACACCACATTTCAACTATTTACTGTATCACAAACTTGTGATGGCCGCGGGCCCGACAACGGCGATTCGAAGACTGCATATTATGTACCGGTTCGAGCGCAAAAACATGGCACGAAATACGCCTCGCCTCCTTGCGACATAGGCTAAACGGTTGTGGCCGCGCAATCACGAAAAAGGGCAACTGAGTGTCAGAACGAAGGAGCGTTGCTTACGCCGGCAGCGGTACAAGCCAGATCCAGTTGCGCCTGATCGCAACGGCTATCGAGTGCTCGCGAACGGAAGCGCGAGTGCCACTTCGCCGCCTTCCGCTAAACCCCGTTACGGAGAATCCGCAGCGATATCAGTTAAGTGCGAATACTCCTGTGCAGTACGGGCTCTGGCCGACATCACCGATGACTTCCCTGTTGAGCTCATCGATCAAGGCCACCGAACCGCTCGTAGAATTCCGGCATCGGCGGTGGCAGCGGGCTATCGGCGGTTTCCATCGTCGTGCTCAGGTACTCGTCTGCTGCAGCATGCACTCTTAAGTACAGCTCCCGGCAGAGTTGGTATGCCTGCAGCCCATGCCAGCGTTTTGGTAATAGCTCGGCCGGCAAGATCGGATCCCGCAGCAATAACTTGCGGTATTCCTGCAGCAGCAGTGTCCGAATCTGAAATGCGATGCACGGTTCCACGACACTCGCTTCGCGCACCGCCGCCAACACCGGCAGAAAGCGTTCCGAGAACACTTCGTATCGCGCCTCTATGTCGGCGAGATTCCAGCTATTGCGCACAAAGTTGATCAAGACATCGTTGCGCTGCGACTCCGTCGCTCGTGCGCACATGACGACGACTTCATCGGCCACACCTACCCGCGCGAGCATCGTTTCCAGGTCTTCGATATCTGGTGCAGGTCGTGCCATGACATCAACCGATACAGGACCGAAGCCTAGCCAGGACAATTCTTTGCGAACAGCGTCACGCTGTTCGGACGACACAGCCCCGGTCAGCACCAGGCACCATTCGCCGGACCAGCTTTGGCGAGGTTCGCCGTAAATCCGTTGCGTCGCTTCATGGAAGCGCTCCGCACCTTCTTCCGTTAATTGGTAGTAACTGCGCCGACCGACCTGATCTGCCACCAACCAGCCGTCTTTCGCGAGCCGGTACATCGAAGTCCGTACCAGTCGCTCACTGATCCCGAAGTCGGCCAGCACGCGGATCAAACTGCCGATCCAGACAGTGCCGCCGCGTGGCGCTATGGCATCCCCATAGAGTGTGATGATGAGCGAGCCGGCACGCTGCACCGGTCGGGAACGGAACTCGTCGATGAGTGCTCGTGCGGCGACGGTTAGCGACATGGGAACATTCGCATTGAATGCGTGTGACCGCAAAATTGTGACATTCGAATTCTCCACGTGTGATCCAGTTTCGCCCAGCGGGGCCTTGCAATGGCCAGCCCAAGGAGAACGCGTTTGTTCTTCAAGTTGCTGATTGAGCCAAAGTAATGAAAGTCCGGATCGGAAGGAAATGCCCTAGAGAGGCCCTTAGTGAACGTGCCTTCTGATATCTGCTTGCAGACCATAGCCGCACGGTATTAAGCGCGGATCCTATGGCCAATGCAGACGCGCCACGATTCAGCCTGAAGCTCCCCTAACCTGATGTCATGCCACTGGGCAAGCTAACAACTACGGCCCAAGGCGTTTTTCGACGATTTTATTATCGAGCAAATATACCAGCATAGGCCCCACGGTACGAGCAATAGCAGTGCTCGCGCAATCGCTACGTCCGGCCCCACACGGCGTGAACGATAGCCGCAATGGGAGCAGCAAACCGCTCGCCATAGTCGCCTGTCTGGTGAGGGACCTTACGAACCGACAAGAGAAAACTTGTACGCCGTGCTCAATAGTTATTCGCGAAGGCTGATCGATGAATGCACCGGAGCCCCCCCCTGACACTCACTCAGCAATTTCAGCGACGTGTCATTCCCGATTGCTGATTCAGCGCAGCCACCTGGACCGCTTGCCGAATGGGCTCGGTTGACAGCGAGTTCTGGACATAACGTTGTTCGACTGAATTTGCATGCCATGGCTGGTTTCCGGAATTCACTGCGCGCCAGACAGTCAATTGATAAGCACCCGATCGTAGCCTGCCTATGTTCAATCACTCGAGTTGCGATAATCCGTGAAAACAGTACCAGCAGAATCTCGATTACTTCCGATTCGAAACACAACCGCGCATCGGCATCCGATCATAAAATCCATTGACCGAGGGTGCCTGCTCAGCCTGTAGCATGCACCGCTGCCGGCCTGCTTCTCGGGGACAACAGAAGCGTTAGCGCTTAGCCGAAGAGAATTCCCAAGAAACCGAATACCACCCCAATGTCCGTCGATAGAGACGAATAAAACTGATAGAGTCCCGCTCCAAACTTCACCCGCTGAACAACAGTTCCGACAACAATCAAGGTGTATTTCAGTATGCAAGCGAGCAAAAACGACGATCGAGGAAATTTCTGGCAAGCATTTGGGCCCGGAATTTTGTTCGCCGGGGCTGCCATAGGTACCTCGCATCTTGTGCAATCCACGCGCGCTGGAGCGGTGTTCGGGCTGGGCCTGTTAGGCATTATTATTTTCGCAAACTTTATCAAGTATCCCGCGTTTCGCTTTGGACCGCAGTACGCAGCGGCAACCGGGAAATCACTTGTCGAAGGCTATTTCCAGATGGGTCGGTGGGTCCTGGTACTCTACCTGCTCGGTGAAATTGCCGTGATGGCAATCATCATTGCAGCCACAGCGACCGTCACTGCCGCGATCTTAATGGCTAACGTCGGCGTCAGCGCCGATATCCGCTACATGAGTATCGGCCTGATTATCTTTGGCGTATTCGTCCTCAGCTTCGGCGGGTACAAACTGCTCGATCGACTGACGAAAATCTTCGTTGCCATACTCACGGTTGCAACAGTCATCGCCGCGATCATCTCTTTACCGAGCGTTGAATGGGAGTTTGGCCAAATACTGTTCCCCTTGTCGGATCTGCAAACGCTCGGCTTCATTATTGCTCTGATGGGTTTTATGCCCTCGGCGCTGGACCTGGCCGTCATGCAATCGCTATGGTCGGTAGCCAAGCAAAAGGCCAGCGGCGTAAGACCTTCTTTGAAGCACGCGATGACGGACTTCAACATAGGCTATTTTGCATCCGCTGTATTGGCGATCTGCTTCCTCATCATGGGTGCCGGCGTGATGCACTCGACCGGAGAAACACCAGCTCCGGGTGCGGCCGCATTTGCCGAACAGGTCATTAATCTGTACACAACCAACCTAGGCCGGGGCACTGGCGCGATCGTCGGCATTTCCGCGATGCTGGTCATGTTTACAACCTTGATCGCGGTGCTTGATGGATTCCCACGACTGCTCGCAACGTGTTTGGCGCTGTTGAAACGTGCTCCGGGCGACACCGAACTCAATATCGAGAAATCAGCACTGTTACGCGGCAGCACATTGTTTCTCGTGATCGCTGCATCGTTGGCCCTTTTGTTCCTGATGAGCTCGTTCCAGACCTTCGTCGATTTCGTAACCATTACGGCGTTTGTGGTCAGCCCAATTACCGCCGTTCTAAATCATCTGGCAATGTTCTCTCCAAGCGTACCTGCCGAGTATCGACCCAGTGCACTGCTTAGAAACTGGAGCCTGCTCGGCATCGTCGCGCTTTCCGGTCTTGCATTGATGTTTGTGTACGTGCGTTTCTTCTGAGTACAGCAGTCGCAACTATTACACTGAGTGGATATCAAACCATCAGAACGAGAGCCTTCCGGCGGTTGACCACGACCGCAGGAAGGCTTGAGACGGAACTACCGCATCAGTTTTTCTGCGGCCATTGATTTCCAGTTACTACTTACTGCTTATTGGACAGCAGTGCCTGTATGAGCATGAATTGCTACTTTCTTAGTGGAAGTTTCGTCTGTCGGGTCGGTGTCGAATCAGAGAGTTTCGAAACAACCCAAGAGTATCCTTACTCTCTTGTCATACAACCAACTCTCGCACTACTTGATGTAAGTGCAATAGCAGAATCTATTTCAAGACTTCTTAACGGAACACATACACGGCGCCGGAACTCGGTGCGCTATTGTCTCCCTGAACACCCCCTGTACCGGTAGCAATACTCGCTTCGCCAGGCGCGCCAATAGCGATGCTATCGCCGTCCAGCGAGATCGATTCACCGAAACGGTCAAACTCATTCGTGTTAGAAGCTTTTAAGTAAGTTTGTTGCGACCACGTACCAACACCGTCTCGCGTGAATACATATGCGGCGCCAGCTTGTTGCGCGCTCGTATCCGTTTCGTCGCCATTAACTCCGGTAGCCGCACTTGCTTCGTACGGCGCGCCGACCAGCAAAGTGTCGCCGAAGAGTGCGACGCTGTAACCAAACTGACCACCGCTTGCGCCAGCGGGCGCGCTGGTTGATGACTTGATATAGGCTCGCTGACTCCATACCCCACCAGTATCGCGACCGAACACATAAACCGCCCCGGCAGATGCCACGCTGTTATTGGCCTCGTCGCCACCTATGCCGGTAGCATTGCTGTCCTCCAGATTTGCACCCACCACCAGCGTGTCGCCACTTAAGTCCAGGCTATGACCGAAGCGATCCCCGGCGCCGGTCGCATCGTTTGTCGACGCTTTGACGTAGGCCTGCTGCGTCCAAATTCCGCTGCCATCGCGAGTATAGACATACACAGCGCCCGAGCCTGATGCTGTCTCATCGCCCTGATTGCCGTTGATGCCGGTCGCATTGCTGTCTTCGTCTATCGCGGCTACTGCCAGCGTGTCACCGTCGATTACGACATCCCAGCCAAAACGATCGCCTGCGTCGCTGTTTGATGCCTTGATATACGCCTGCTGACTCCAGCTTCCGGTACCGTCACGAACGTACACGTAGGCCGCGCCCGCGCCCTCCTCCGTCGTATCCGACTGATCGCCGTTCACGCCGTTCGCCGCACTCGCTTCGCCGGCCGCGCCCACGACGAGTGTGTCGCCGTCTATGGAAATACTGTCGCCGAAATTATCCCCCGGAAAAATACTGCTGGTATTCGATGCCTTAATGTATGCCTGCTGCGACCACAGACCTGCCATGTCTCTCGTATAAACATAAACGGCACCGGCGGCGGTCGCGCTGTTGCTGCCCTGATCGCCGTCAATGCCGGTGGCAGCGCTGCGCTCTGCCGGGGAGCTAACCACCAGCGTGTCGCCACTGATGGCAACGCGACGGCCGAACTGGTCCCCGGTCTCGGTATTGGATGCTTTCAGGTAAGCCTGCTGACTCCACAAACCACTACCGTCGCGGACATAGACGTACGCCGCGCCTGAACTGTTCGCGAGATCATTAGCCTGATCCTGGTCAATGCCACTGGCATTGCTGTCTTCGAGATAAGCACCTACCACCATCGTGTCGCCATCAATGGCAACGTCGTGGCCAAATGAATCGCCGCCCGCCGTATTCGATGCCTTGATGTAAGCCGTCTGCGCGAAACTGCTCGCGGCATCACGGGTTACAGTAATGCTGTAATCCTGTGCGGCTATACCGTTCTCCGCAACGACGCGCACCGATATCAACGTGGTTCCTGTGGCAAGACTTAGCGGATCGCTCGCCACACCCGACGCATTGGCCACGCCGTTCACGGTGATCGTGGCATTTGCATCTTCCGACGCTGGCGTCACCGTGCTGCTACCAACGGCAAACGGCACACCGCCTGTGTAATCGAACAAAGTCGACTGGAATATCTGATCAAAGTCGAACTCAGCGGCAGTCAGACTGGCGAGGTAGGCATTCGCCGACGCTTCGTAACTGCGCCACGGATTAATGCCCGTGTCGACGGCACGCACGATGGCGACGTCGAAGTCGTAGTCAGGCGTCGCATCCGGACCGAATTCCACGCGTAAGACGTAATCTTCGGTACAGTCCGGGCGTACGCGCATGCCACGGTTCGCCCCGTTCATCTCGTGCGTATGTGCAATGCGAATGCCGTTGCTATCGACGATCGATGCAGTGAGCGCGTTCTCCAAGCCGCTGAACAAAAACTCGATGCGGTCGCTATCCTCGGCTGGTGGCCGCGAGGTATCCGGCGGGCACAGGAGTATCGGTATATCGACAAAAGCACCTGGAGTAGCGTCTTGTACCGACACTGAAAGGTTATCGCCCACCTCCCCGGGGTTCGCAGGATTAGGCGGGCCATTGCCGATGCTGACCAACGTCGTGTTGCCATTCGGTATTTCATCGCAGGCATCGGGCAGACCATCGCCATCGGTGTCCGGCTGCAAAGGAACCGGATTGATACCTAGTTCTGGAATACCCGTGGTGTAGGCGTTGCTGTTATCAGCCGTATTGGGACACAGGTCGCAGGCATCACCGATGCCGTCGCCGTCGGTATCCGGCTGCAAACCGTCACGGCCCGCCGGGTTGGCAACGAAGTTGCAATTGTCGACATCGGAGTACAGGCCATCACCGTCGTAGTCCGGATCACAGGCATCGCCCCAACCGTTGTTATTGCCATCGAACTGATCGGTGTTCGGATCGCCGGGACAGTTGTCTTCGGTATCGGGCACCGAGTCGTTATCGTCATCTGGATCACAAGCATCGCCGGCGGCGTCGCCATCGTTATTCTGTTGTCCGGGGTTGTAGGTCAGCTCACAGTTGTCGACGCTGTTCTCGATGCCATCGTTGTCATTGTCATCGTCACACGCGCTGCCGATGCCATCCTGATCGAAATCAAGCTGTGCCGGATTCGAGACGTTCGGGCAGTTGTCGACATTGCTGTTGATGAAATCGCCGTCGGGATCGTCGACGCCATCATCAACACCGTCGCAATCGAAATCGCCGAAGCCAATTTCAGCAACCGCAAACCCATTGCGCACGGAGCAGACATTCTCATTCGTAAAGCTGTACCAGCCCGCATTGACAAAGAACTCCGCATAACCAATATCGGCTTCCCGCGCATCCACGAAACCGGCCCACTTCGGCAGGTGTCGCATCGACCAGTACAGTAATCTCTGTGCTTTCGGCACCCCCATACCGACGGTCGGGTTTGACGTATTGAACTGCTGGATATCGGTGATGTGGAAATGGGCCTTGTTCATGATCCCGCTGTTGCTGTGGACTCCACCGTTGTCGCTTTCAGTGATCACCCAGTCACTGATCTTGTCGGGCTGGCCGCAAGCTTGATCGCCATTAGGGCCGCAACTGGACCCGGCCGGATTACGCAGTGAGCGGAATGCACCGGCCCCGTTTAGTCGATCCTCGCCAATCACCCAGTCTCTGGTCGGGTCGGCGAACGCAGCCATCGTGTCCGCATAGCTCTCATTTAATGCACCAGACTGGTACTTGTAGATGAGGTTGGAGGAATTCCTGATAACCCCGTGCGTGAACTCGTGCGTCAGCAGATCGGTCGACGGGTTGCCGGTAACAATTTCGATTCCGCAGCCCGGTGTGTAAGCGCCCTGCGTGGCCGCGGCAATACCCGAATGGATGTACACCTCCAGTTGCGCGTCGTCGTCGTCAATACTGCGCTGACCCAACTCATCGAAATACCAGTTGGCCGTATTAAGTGACCACAGGCGAGTCCAGATCGCATCTTGATCGTTACTGTACGCACTGACCAAGCCGTCTTCATCGCCTGCTGTGTCGTCAAGGGTCGTTGGATTGAAACAATTGGTACCCGCGATGGTGCCGCCGTTGGCATCTTCCAGATCGAGATCAAAGTCATCGTAGACTTCGTTGAACAGAGGATTCGCGAGCAAGACACTGTTGTCATGTGCATCAATCAACATTTCGTACGGCGCGCTGCCAGCAATGGGCACCAGCCAGGCGAGTCGCGGTGCACCCTCGTTACGGCCGAGCGACGGATCAAACACGACCCGCTCTATTGGCCTGCTGGCAGTGGCCGCCGGAGACGCAAGGTATGCGCGGGCGGCATCGAGCGCAGCCTGTTCCGAAATGGCGGGAATCAGGTCGATCGGCGTTCGCGGTGCGCCCATGAAACGACCGCTCATGGTCACGATGCGACCGTTGCCACTGTCGGCCCGCAACACACCCACGATAGCCTCGGCGCCAAACACCGGTACACCGTCATAGCTTTGCGCAAAGCGCACGAAATCAAAGGTATCCGGCGCCGCCTCGCGAGTCGTATAGCGCGTAGCAAAACTCAGGCGCCGGCGTTCGGTTTCTTCGATCAGACTTTCTTGTCCGAGCAGATCCCGGTAGTTATCCAGAAAATGGCGTGCGCCCTCTTCAGCGCTGGCACCGCTCATTGGGATGTCGAGACTTATCCAACGAGGCACGCCCTGCTCATAGGCCACCCTGATCGGGATTTGCGAGGCCGCCCGCAAGCGATTAAGCCCGATCGTCTCCGGTGACTGGTAGGAGGATACCGGCGGCGGCAGCGGTGGCGGCGGTGTCGTGCCACTTCCCGAACTGCCGCCTCCGCAGCCTTGCACCACCAGCATGACCAACAGGCCTGGAATTCTGAGGAATACTTTTAAGTGCAATGGCATAGCAGACTCCTGTCGGCGGCCTGTTGTTGGCTCCGTTATCTGAACAAACGCAGCCAGAGCACGAAGCGCACAGGAATTCCTGCAGAATCTGCCGACCGCCGGTTCGCGGGCACGAATTTCGCGGCGCCGGTTACGACTTTATTGATACTGCGTGCAGGAACGCTTTGGCCGGGCGGCCGCCGGCCAGACCGCCGTACGGCGCGAGACGGACCGGTCGCAGCGGCAGTGGCACGGGCCTGTATTGCAACGGCGCGAGCTGGCAAATCCCGTGTAAACTGGCCTTCCGGGGAGACGCGATGAGCCAGAAAGAGCTTACGACCACCACGCAGCTGGTACGGAACTACAGGGACGGCGACCAGGACGCGCTGGATACCCTGTATCGCCGCTACATGCCCATGCTCCGCCGCTGGGCGTCGGGGCGGCTGCCCATCTACGGTCGCGACGTGTCCGAAACCGAAGACCTTGTGCAGGTCGCCTTCATGCGTGCGTTTAAGCAACTGGAGAAGTTTGAAGCGGAGCGGCCTGGTGCGTTTCTGGCTTATTTGCGGTCTATCCTCATGAACCTGATTCGGGACGAATTGCGCCGGACCAAGGTACGGCCCAAGTTATCGAGCATGACCCAGTCTTTTCAGGATCCCGCTTCATCCATAGTGGAAGCGGCGGTCGGCGCGGAGACCCTCGCCCAATACGAACGGGCGCTGATGCGACTTCCGGAGGAGAAACGATTTGCCGTGGTACTGCGTGTGGAGTTCGACCTCAACTACGAAGAGATTGCTCAGGAACTTCATCTGCCATCAGCCAATGCAACGCGCATGATGATATCGCGTGCATTGGTCGACCTCGCCGAACAGATGCGCAAATGAATCCTGGCGATAAACTCCTGAAGCTCGCGGAAGCGTTAGCCGATGATCGCCTCATCGACAGTGACCTTGACGACGCCGATGCCGGCACGTTCCTGTCTCTGCAACGCATTGCCCAGGCATTTCGCAGTGCAGGCAGTGGTGACGTTCCGCCCGATGAAGAGTTTGAATTCAAGTGGCGACATTTGCTGGTGAAGGAAAAAATCGGCCAGGGCGGATTCGGCAATGTCTATCGTGCCTACGATCCGATACTTCGCAGGCACGTAGCACTGAAACTGTCGCGACGTTCTCATTCCGCCGCTGAGGGCGCGATCATTGCCGAAGCTCGGCTGATGGCACGATTGCGGCACCCCAGCATCCTCGCCGTGCACGGCGCCGACACTGACAACGAGACCGCAGGCATCTGGTGCGACCTGCTCAACGGCGAGACACTCGACAGCATTTTGGAACGACAACCGCAGTGGTCGGCGGACGATATGCTGGCGGTAGCCACACCACTTGCATCAGCTATTGATGCCATACACAGCAGTGGGCTGACGCACGGCGATATCAAACCCGCCAACATCATGATCACCCCTGCCGGTGCGCCGGTTCTGATGGACTTTGGTGCGGGTCGCGAATTAAGCCGTTCCTGGAAAAGCGGTGCCGGCTCACCGTTGTTGATGGCACCGGAACAGTTCGACACATTACAAACCTCACCTGCCAGTGATATCTACGCGTTCGGTGCGTTGTTGTACCGCGTACTGAGCGGCCGCTATCCGGTGGTAGCCGCCAACCTCGAATCGCTGGAGGAAATGCACAGAGCGGCTATAGGTCCGGACTGGTCACTGGTGAACAGGCGGTTCCGGCCATTGCTAAAACGAATGTTGCGACGAGCTCCCGACGAGCGGCCAGGGGCGGCCGAGGTCAGCAAGTCAATTGCGGCACTGGTGTCCGCGCCGCAGCGCCGTCGCCGCCACTATGCGGTAGCTACCATTATCGCCAGCCTTGCAATTGGTTTGATACTGGCAACGGATGGGACGCGCCGGGCACTGGAGGCAGAGCGTCAGGCGCTGGAGGAAAAGACCGGCGCACAGGCATCACTGGATTTCCTGCAGCAACTGTTGCTGTCGCCAACTGGCATTAATCAGGGCGCCAATGTACGCATGCTGGACGCGGTAAACATGGCGCATTCCCGCTTGCAGGCCAATCCTCCGCAGTCCGCGTTTGTGCGGGCAAAAGTGGAACAGACACTCGGCCTCACCTATCAGAATCTCGATGAATACCAAAAAGCCGACGAACTACTGAAGACTGCGCTGGACTGGTACAGCGATGGTTCCGTCGAATGCTGCGAGGACGAGGTTACAACCCGTATCGCACTTGCTGAGAACGGTCTCTCACGCGGCGATGTAGATAGTGCAATGATGCAACTCGAGCACGCCGAAGCAGCGCTCGACAATGCGAGTATCGATGCACCGGCGCTACGAATCGCGGTATTGAAAGTTCGCGCCGACGCACTGTTTGGCAAAGGCGAATCGGCTCAGGCTCTCGAATTGCAACAGCGAGCGCTCGCTCTGGCCGAAGACAATGCCGATGTGAGTGACGAAGTAAGCGCCGACCTAAGAGCGGAATTGTCAGCCACTCTGCGACAGATTGGCGATATCGATGCGTCGGAATTGACTGCAAGAGAGTCACTCCAATGGTTCGAAGACAATCTCGGCGGAGAGAACTTCAAGACCGTGAAGGCGCGGCACGCTGCGAGCACCGCAGTATTGTTGCGTGGAGATTTTGTCGAGTCGGAACGACTCTCGCGTATCAACCTCAAGATACTCGATGCGGTGGAGCCGGAAGCAAGTACCGATCGCTTCAGCGTCCTCGTCAACATACTCGATGTCCTGAACCAGACCGGCCGGCTCGAAGAAGCGTTGGCTCTGGCCACCGAATTGCATTCGCTTTCAGCACAGCTACACGGTCCGACGCACCACAGAACACTCCAGGCGCAGGGCAACGTCGGAGTAACACTGACGATGCTGGGACGCTACGCCGAGGCGGCGGACGTATTTCGCGAGAACTGGCGCGCGCAACAGGTCGTCCTCGGTGAATATGCACTCGACACGCTGGTCAGCCGTGGCAATTTCGCTGAAGCCTTGCTGCATTCCGGCCAACTTCGCGAAGCCGAACGCGTGGCAATGGGTTCGCATGATGCCAACGTCGAAGCACTGGGTGCCGACCATTTCGCCACGTTGTATTTTGCGGACATTCTTGCGCTGGCGAAATTGCGCCTTGGCGAAACAAAAACGGCAATTAGCTCGTTCCAAGAAAACCTGGCAAACAAACAACGCGTACTCGGTGATGACAACCGCATGACCTGGGATACGCGCGGCTACCTGGTCGAAGCATTACTGAGTGATGATCAGCAGGACCGCGCAATGCCGCTTGCCGAAAGCCTGCTCGATTACCGACGGGCACAACACGGTGAGGAGCACCCCATCACCATGGAAGCGAGGGCGCTCCTGACCAAAGCCGGTAAGACAGCCTCTCACTAGCCCGCCCGCCAGACCTATAGACCGCTCTCACCGGGTTGCGCCGGCGATCCCACGATACTTACTGCGCGAATAAGGCTGTGCGCTTTCCAGCCCGTCAACGTTTACCTGTTGTAGACATCAAACGGGAGACGGAAATGCGGACACGATTCTCAAGAGCAGCTTTCTTGCCGTTGCTGTCGCTACTGATAGTGGCGTGCGGCGGCGGTGGTGGTGGCAACGCCGGTGGAAGTGGCGGCGGCGGTGGCGGCGGCGGTGGCGGCGGCGGTGGTGGTAGCGGAGGAGGCGGAACGACCTTACCAACCAGCCCTATCGTCTACCTTGCCGCGGAGACCAACCTCAACGAGGTTAACTTATACCTTGCTGATGCCGACGCACCGGGTACATCGGTGCAGCTCAATCCGACCATAGCGATGCCAAGCTTTATCGACTTGTTCGCGATGTCACCGAACAATGATTACGTCGTCTTTGTCGCCGACCTCAATACGGTCGGCCACTTTCAGCTTTACATGGTCGACTTCGCGACTCCCGGTACCGCGGTAGGATTGACACAAACACTGCCAGCAGACGCCGACGTCATAGAATTCCAGATCAGCCCGGATGGCACCCAGGTCATCTACCGGGCGGATCAGGATACTGACGGTGTCAATGAACTCTATATCGTTGATGTCAGCACGCCTGCAACATCGACGAAACTCAATGCTCCGCTGGTAACGAATGGCGACGTGAGTAGCGAGATAGTCTTTAGTCCTGACGGCACACAGGTGATGTACGCGGCAGACCAGAATATCAACGGATTGTTTGAACTGTTCCTGGTCGACCCGGCTGTGCCCGGTGTCACCACCAGAGTCAACGGAACATTTCCCGCGGCCACGACTTTGCGCCTGGGGGCCAAGTTCAGTCCCGACAGCAACTGGATCGCCTACTCGGCCGACCCGGATGTTCAGGGCGTCTCGGAACTCTACGTCGTGTCGACGTCCACCCCGGGCATGGCGACCAAAGTGAACCCGCCGTATTCGGGTAACAGCGACGTGTGCCGCTGGGAGTTCAGCCCGGATTCTTCACGCATAGTGTATTGCGCCGACCAGGACACCGCCGACGTCGAAGAACTATACCTTGTCGAAATGAGTGCGCTGGGTATCGCAGCCAAACTAAACTCGGCACTGGTTAACGGCGGCGATGTCCAGCCTGACTTCAAGATCAGCGCTGATAGCAGTTTTGTCGCTTACCGGGCAGACCAGGACGTCGATGAAGTTCATGAACTCTATTGGGTGGACCTCTCGGCACCCGCTGTAGCTTTGAAGCTCAACAGTCCAATGCCCGACTTCGGCGGCGGTGCATCGGGTGACGTCTTCGCTTTTCGGATACGTCCTGATGATATTGCTGTCATTTACAGCGCGGACCAGATAACAAATGGTGTGATCGAATTGTTCGAGGTGTCTGCGGGCAGTGTGGGCGTGTCCACCAGAGTTCATCCGGGCCTTGCCGGGAACACCGTGTACCCTTTCGAGTACACGGCCGACAGCAGCAAGATCATTTACGCTGCTGACCAGGATACGGCAGCCGCCAACGACCTTTATGCCGTCGACGTCGCGAGTCTCGGTACGTCAGAAAGAGTGAATCCGACGCTCGCAAGTGGCGGTAGCGTGCAGGATTTTGTGATCCCCCAATAGCTCTGGGCTGAGACCAGTAAACGGTGGCAGACAGACTCAATGTCTGCCACCCACTCCTTGGCGAACTCGCGTAAGAATAGCGGGTATTGACCTGACGGCGTATGACGTTGCCAGCCGAAGCTCTGCTCCGGACAGATCAACCGCAACGGCGGTAGAACTGCAAATGTGGCAACTTTGAATGCACTGAAGTATGTTCAGGTGCACTCAATTGAACCGCCGCCAACATGCAAGGAACCGCGCGTGATCCGTACCGAAACTGACCTGCAGGAATGCCGCAAGCTCTGGGCGATGTTCTCGCCTCAGCTGGATGCATGGGATGACTGGGACCTGATGTACGCGTTTCATGATCCGGACAAACATCGCTTGAATTTCCTTGTGCATTACTCTAACGGCGAAAGCCCCGATGGCTTGCTTCCGCTCGTTCACGACACCGGCCTGAACCGTTACATGTTGATGGGCGGCAGCTACCCCGATGGCCGAGTTCTGTGGCTGCGGTATGAGGATTTTCCGGAATTCTTCCAGCAGTTTCCCGAAAGAACGGTTTTGTTCGATCTCAAGCAAAGCTGGGTCGACGGCCTATTGCAACTCTATCCGGAGTTCAACCCACACTTTGCCGAACCGGATCTGCGTTACTTCCTGGCTCCGCCGGAGTTCGAGTTCGACTTCGACAGACATCTCAACAAACTGCCCGCCGATAAGAAACCGAAGTTTCTTTACGATCTGCGTAACATTCGCAAACGTGAGCTAACCCTGCAATGGAGCGAGAAGGACGAAGCAGACCTGTTTGTCGACCTGGTGAACCGAAATTTCGGCGCTGAATCAGACTACGCCAATCCGGAAGATGCCAGGGAAGTACACAGGGTCGTTCACGAGTTGGAGCGTAGCGACCGCCTTAGAACGATGACCATTGAAGTAGATGGCGTCCGCCAGGCCGTTTCGTTGTCATTGCTACACAACAACAAGATGGTTGCGCTCTACGCCTCAAGCAACAATGACTACAACAATCTGGGCAAACTGCTCAATGTCGAAACTATTAATGAAGCCTGCCGACTACGTGTGGACGAAATCAGCTTTATGGTTGGCATGCAATGGAAGGCAAACTGGAAAATGAACAGCGAGTCTTGTAACACGATGCGTAAGCCAATTGCGCCATGGCCTGCATCGTAGTATCCGGTTTGCGGTAGCAACTTCAGGTTATGCCATGGCATATGCACCTCGCCGTAAGACAAATCATTGCGGCCAGCCGAAGAAACGAGTTCATATCACTGCTAAGTCGTATTGAATCAGGCATAAGGATTCGACGTGTATTGCTGCGGGTTTGGCGCTCGGCAAAATTTAGGCAACCGATACCGAAAAAAATGAGCAATGAATCGTGGCGGTACTGATTGCAGGCGGCGGTATCGCCGGACTAACCCTGGGTCTGACACTCCATCAGATCGGCGTGCCATTTCGCATCTACGAACGCAGCGCACGTTTCAGCCCGCTAGGCGTCGGTATCAATTTGCAGCCCAACGCCGTTCGCGAGCTGTATGACCTTGGTTTGAAACCAATGCTTGAGCGCGTCGGGATTCGCACGCGCGAATATGGGTTCTTCTCAAAATCCGGGCGTCAAATCTGGGTTGAGGAACGTGGCAAATGGGCCGGCTACCGGTGGCCACAATATTCCATTCATCGCGGCAAACTACAGATGGCGCTACTAGAGGCGCTTGTTGATAGAGCTGGGCCAACCTGCATCGTACCGGGACACCGGGCCAGTGCATTCAGAAACAACGACTCTGCAGCGGAACTCCAGCTCGAAACAACGGCCGGCACCAAAGTCGTGGAAGGTGAACTGATCATCGGAGCGGATGGCATCCATTCGGCCATCAGGTCACAAATGTACCCGGACGAAGGCCCGCCGATCTGGAATGGGGCATTGCTCTGGCGCGGCACCACGATGGCAAAACCGTTTCGTACTGGCGCATCGATGGCACTCGCAGGCCACGACAATCAGCGAATAGTGCTGTATCCGATCAGCCCACCCGATGAAAGTACCGGTCTGGCTACGATCAACTGGATAGCCGAACTTCGGGTTGACCCGGCCCAAACATGGCGCAAGGAAGACTGGAATCGTCCGGCCGATCTGAACGAGTTCCTGCCTGCTTTTCTACACTGGCAGTTTGACTGGCTCGATGTACCGGCGCTCATTCGAGGCGCCGAAAAAGTGTACGAATACCCGATGGTGGATCGCGACCCTGTGGATCGCTGGTCCGATGGCCGCGTGACGCTGATGGGCGATGCCGCACACCCTACTTATCCGGTCGGTTCTAACGGTGCAAGCCAGGCCATTGTTGATGCCCGGGTTATCGGCGCCGAGTTTCTCGCTCACGGAGTTAACCCGGATGCGTTGCTCGCGTACGAGGAAAAAAACCGACCACACACCCGCAACGTCATTCTTGCCAACCGAGGAAGCGGTCCGGACAAGGTTATGCAAACAGTCGAGGATCGTTGCGGCGGTGTCTTCAATTGTATCGAAGATATCATCACCAACGATGAACTGGCCGCACACGCCGCCGCCTACAAATCAATAGCAGGATTCGGAATTGACGCATTGAATTCGAGCCCACCGACAATCGATACCAGTCGCCTACGTTAGTGACCTGGACCCGACCCAGCGTTGCGATACGCGAAACCGCGTAGAGCCGAAGCCCTTGGATCGCCGGGTATTAGGACTCTGCGCAATGCCTTCTCAGTGACACAGCCCGGCGATGTTGTTCTCACCAAATAAGAATTCCAAGACGCCAGGAATATCTGGCTCCGCATCGTACTGCTTTCGTGCCCTTGCCATTATGCCGTTGAAGAGTTGCTGACTACGAAGGTCGTTCAGCTGATCTGCATTCAGTCTCACCTTCAGAGATCTGGTTGAATACGTAACCTCCTGCAAACCGGCGTAATATCGGCCCCGTAGTGCTGACGTTACACATTTTCGTTATACTGCCGCGCTCTATACAACAACAAGACTCCACAAGGGAACGACCATGCGCTTGCGACACCTTCTGATTGGCCTGCTTGCCGTGACAGCTGCTTCCTGGGCGACTGCCCAGCCGAAATACGACCGCCTTGAACTGGAGATCACAGTGAATAAGCCTGCTGCAGAAGTCTGGTCAAAGATCGGTGGCTACTGCGACATCAGCGAATGGTTGGGCCTGGAATGCGAAATCACCCAAGGCGACGGTGGAATTGGTACCGTTCGGGTTCTGAATGGAACCATTGTGGAGCCCATGGTTGCCCAGACCGAATTGTCCTACGGCTATACCCAGCCTGTGACCGAGGGTGAGTATTACACCCTTTATCATGGCTTCATCGAAGCACGACCAATCAACGCAACCACGTCCAAACTTCTTTACACCGTGATGTGGGATACGTCCCAGCAGAGTAAGGACGAAATGGAGGCCGGCTTCGACCGACGCCGGAACCTTTTTACGGCGGGATTAGCGAAAATGAAGGAAATCGCCGAGACGGAATAGCGCGATATCTACTTCACAAATCAGGCTGGCCGCAATGAACTGTGGCGAAGCCTTGGGAACGGACGTTTTGAGGACATCACCGAGAAATCCGGACTGGGCGTCGATGACCGAATCGGTGTTGCTGCATCATTTGCAGATATCGACAACGACGGTGACCCGGACCTCTTTTTGACGAACGTTCGAGTGGGCAACTTGCTATTTGAGAATGATGGCAAGGGTCGCTTCAAAGACGTAACCAATCATTCCGGAACAGGTCTTACGGCGCATTCGTCCGGCCCGGTATTCTTCGACTATGATCGCGATGGCTTGCTGGATCTCTTCGATTCCAATGTCGGTCGATACACCACAGATACACTCTCGAACGTAACTCTTTACACGGATAAAGGACAGGCGGAAAGCCGTTAAGCACCTCAGCCAATCCGATGCTGGCGACATTGGTCGTCCACCGCGACCCGGTGATTCTCACAGAGTACTCAACAGCCTGCGACCAGCCAAACGCCATCACTTCATCAGTGTGGCATCGCGACAAAGTCGTTGCAGGTACCGTTGATTTCTTCACAGCCGTGCAACCAATGGTCGGTCACTTCCCTCGTGATGTGCCGGGCGACCTCTGCACTTGCCGCCACAGCGGCGCTGCAATCGTCTCGGAGTTCCGGCCGGTGTTGGAGACGATTCGATGACCCACTGACGATTTATCAGGAACAAAGAGAGGTCTTTGACCGCAGACGGTTCGCGGCCTTCCATCAGCCTGAAAGCAAAAGTCGGGTCACGAAAAGCTGGACTTCATATTGATCAGACGGCAGTCTGATGCGGCGCCACAACTACGACAATAAAAAAGAGGGATGTAATTGTGACTCAGCAAAATCCGGAGAATGCCCACACGTCTTACATCATCCTTATCAGCTGTATAGCGACACTGGGAGGCTTTCTGTTCGGCTTCGACAGTGGCGTGATAAACGGGACGGTCGACGGATTGCAAACAGCATTCAATTCGGACAGTGTCGGTACCGGCTTTAATGTTGCCTCAATGCTTCTTGGTTGTGCTGTTGGCGCCTATTTTGCGGGTCGCCTGGCTGACCGCTTCGGTCGCCGTGCAATCATGCGGGTCGCTGCAGTGTTGTTCGTGATCAGTGCGTGGGGATCGGGCATTGCAACCGGTTCGCTTGAGTTTGTTGTCTATCGAGTACTCGGCGGCCTCGCAGTTGGTGCAGCCAGCGTTCTTGCGCCGGCTTACATCAGCGAGGTTTCACCTGCGCGATACCGCGGTTCACTGGCCACAGTCCAACAGATCGCAATCATCTCCGGCCTGTTCATCGCGTTTTTCAGCAACTATCTGCTGGCAAACGCGGCCGGTTCGTCAATGACCGAGTTCTGGCTGGGTTACGCGGCCTGGCGCTGGATGTACTGGGTCGAAATTCTGCCGGCATCCGCCTTCTTCATCGCATTGTTTTTCATTCCGGAAAGTCCGCGCTACCTCGTACTGCGTCGCAAGAAAATCGAAGCTGAGCAGGTACTGACCAAGTTGCTTGGCGCCGTCGCGGCAAAGACCAAGGTCGAGGAAATTGATGCGTCTCTCGCCTCGGACCATCACGTTCCGAAACTCAGGGACCTGCTGGATCCGAAGACGAAGCGCTTACGCACACTCGCCTGGGTTGGTATCGGCTTGGCAACCTTCCAGCAATTGGTTGGCATCAACGTCGTCTTTTATTACGGTGCAGTGCTGTGGCAATCGGTTGGCTTCACGGAGGGTGACGCGTTGCTTATCAATGTCCTCAGTGGCGCCCTGAGCATCGGAGCGGTGGTTGTTGCGCTGCTGTTGGTCGACAGAATCGGCAGGAAGCCCTTGCTGCTTGTTGGTTCCATCGGCATGGCAGTATCACTCGGAACGCTTGTCATCGCGTTTCTGAATGCGACAACGGCAGCGGACGGCTCTCTGACACTCGAAGGCATTTACGGACCACTGGCGCTGATCGCTGCAAATGTTTACGTGATGTTTTTCAACGGCTCCTGGGGTCCGGTGATGTGGGTCATGCTCGGTGAAATGTTCCCTAACCAGATTCGAGGCACCGGTCTTGCAGTGAGCGGCCTGGTGCAATGGTTGGCGAATTTCGGCATAACACTGACGTTCCCGATCATGCTAACGACTATCGGGCTCGCAGGGGCTTACGGTTTCTACACGGTTTGTGCGGCGATTTCGATTGTGTTCGTAGCGAAGATGGTGCACGAAACCCGTGGCGTCGAACTCGAGGACATGAAAGGCTAGTCGGCCATTGGATTAGACAACGTCCCAATACGGTCAGTGGCTATCTCTCCGATCCGCCAGTCATCTTGCGCTCGCTCGTTGACTCATCGGAGAATCGAGCCAACCCCATTTCGCACTCAGGCGGAGGTTACAGGGACTTCAATCCGTCCCGCCGCGCAACGAAACTTTCCTCTGGAGCTAGTTTCCCCTGTCACAAACTCAATAGTTGCACCTAAACAAGTGGAGAGCCCAACGTGATCGCACCAAGAATATTGATAACCGTCCTGCTGAGCATTCTGTCGACCGCCAGCATTGCACAACAATCAAGCATTAATAGTCTTTTCCAGACAGATTTGCCCGATATCGAAGGTCGAGAGGCGGTTGTTCTCGAAGTCTCCTATCCGCCAGGCGTGGCATCGGCGAGTCACCGCCACAATGCACATACGTTCGTCTATGTCCTTGAGGGAACGGTCGAAATGCAGGTGGCCGGTGGTGAGCTGCAAAGACTGACTGTTGGGCAAACGTTTTACGAAACACCGAACGATATCCACACTGTGTCGCGTAACGCCAGTGAGACCGAACCGGCGAAGGTTCTGGTGTTTTTCATCAAGATGAAAAACGCACCCGCTGTGGAGCCTGCCGGCGATTAACCGGCCCCTTAGTACGTTCGCGACCGGGCTCGTTTCTGCGAGTTTCAGTGGAATAAGCTTGTAGAAGCGACTTCGGTCGCGGATAGCTATGGCAATGGTTCAATGACCTGCTTAATCAAGTAGTCATTCCTCTAACCGATTACCACACTCTGAAGATGCTTCTGACCGCGACCTGGTTACGGCAACAAGTTTCCGCTGAATTCGTCGATAAGGTCGGTTTGTACGTGCTCTCGAGAGTCGCGTTGCCGTAACCCTGACTCCGGTGACGACCTCTTCTGAAAAATGGCTCAGTAATACACCATTTTTCATGAGACACCCGATACAAACAATCTTCATAGCCGCCCTACTAAGCCCGACAGATACCGTAAGCAGCGCACGATAGTTTAGATAGCGATACTGCTGCGAATACGCTCTAGCGAATAGACTTCGGGACTCAACTGTTTTCAGCAGGCATTGCGGCACTTGTCCTTGATTGGACAGTCCAGGCAGATTGACTAGGCCGCATCATAAGTAGATGATATGAAATCCATTAAAAGGATGGCTGGAAATCACAAACGTACCTCAAACATCGTCGTTTAATCGATAGATTGTTAGTCAATGGTCGTACAATAAAAATCTTTGTGATTACTCATTAAATCAAAACACAGAAACCTACATAATGAACATTATATTTAGCAAAAGTTACTTGTTGTTAGTATTAGTCATCGCTTCTGTACCGGCTTATGCAGATACTTCAGTTAGCGCTGGCGAAGAACACACATGCGTACTGAAATCGAACGGAAAGGCTTATTGTTGGGGGGATAATGCAGTAGGCCAACTGGGCAACGGTTCCACTAAGTCCAGCATGACTCCCGTCGCCGTTGCCGGTGGAATTGAATTTAAGTCCATTAGTGCTGGCTGGGATCACACCTGCGGTGTATCAGTGGACAACGAGGCTTATTGTTGGGGACGTGGCCGCTATGGACGACTCGGCAACAATTCTTCGGAAAACAGCCTGGTTCCAACAGCGGTCTCCGGTGGACTGTCTTTCGAATCAGTCAATTCCGGGTTAGCGCACACCTGTGGAATAACCACAGACGGCAACGCCTTCTGCTGGGGACGAGGTGAAGATGGAATACTTGGGCGTGACTCAGTCGAAAGTTCCCTGGTACCCGTACCTGTTTCTGGTGGACTTACTTTTGGCTCAATAAACGCCGGATCAGCTACGACATGTGGCATTACAACGAATGGCGACGCCTATTGCTGGGGCGCAAGTGATTTCGGCAATTTGTTGGGGCTGGGGCCAAACGATCGTGACAGAAAGCTCGTTCCAGGACGCGTGGCAGGTAACTTTGAATTCAAACCAAACTCAATAAGTGTTGGACTTGATCATGTTTGCGCCATTAGTACGGCAGATAAAGCTGTCTGCTGGGGACGCGGCCGGTATGGCAAGTTAGGTATTGGAACTTCAGGTGCATTGGGCGTTATCGAGAATTTGATGGTGCCAAGAGAAGTGAAAGGCAATTCCTCATTTGTTTCGCTGGCAACCGGGGTATTTCAAACCTGCGGCATTGCGACTGATGGCAAAGCCTTTTGTTGGGGAAGAAATGCATTTGGGCAGCTGGGCGATGGTACAACGACTATGCAAGTCGAACCTGTAGCTGTATCAACTGACTTAACTTTTGAAGGCATTACCATTGGTGATGATCATACCTGCGGAGTTTCTTCTAGTGATGACGTTTATTGCTGGGGAGATGGCAACGCCGGAAAACTTGGAACACGTTCGACTGACAATAAACTGACTCCTACTAAAGTAAAATTATGATGATTCAAAAACAATTAATCGAAAAAGTCATGTCTAAGAAGCTAATAGTTATTCTGCTTGGATTACTTACATTAGTTAGTGCCAATTCACATGCACAACGCCTGCAGCAGAATCAGGAGCAGTTCCAGGTTCTTTTGTTTACGAAATCTCTGGACTATCAGCACCTTTCTGTTCCGAGTGGCGTGCAGATGTTCAAAGAGTTGAGCCAGGACAATCACTTTGGCCTCACCTGGACTGAACAATCTGACGCCTTTGACGATCAGGCACAGCTGAATAAGATGGATGTGGTTGTATTCATGAATACATCCGGAGATATTCTAAATGACAACCAACGAAAGGCACTTCAGAATTACATCCATCAGGGCGGAAATTTTGTAGCGATACACTCTGCCTCATTCACCATGATGGAATGGCCTTGGTATGTGAAACTCGTTGGTGGTGTGTGGAACCGCCATCCAAATCCAGGTATTTGGACCGCAGTTGCTAATAATGAAATGCCGGATCACCCATCAACCGCACATTTACCGAAGAAATGGGTAGTGACTGAAGAGTGGTACAACTATTTGGAACTGTCGGACAATATTGAAGTTGTTTTGACTGTAGATGAAACCACCTTTCCTGGGGGCAAGATGCCGGACTACCATCCGATGGCTTGGTACCAGGAAGATTTTGAAGGCGGAAGATCGTTTCATACAGGTTTAGGCCATCCGGAAGGCATTTATGAAGAGCCGTGGTTCAGACAACATATTTTGGGCGCAGTGTGGTGGGCTGCAACTGGCGGCAAAGCGTTCGAATAGTCAATTGAGCATATGCCGTCAAATTACATAGTTGACTAACCATTAAAAATTAAATGTTTCTTTGGTTGGCGCCATGTATTCGATGAGTG
Source organism: Woeseia sp. D3-10 (assembly GCF_055809415.1). Classification (NCBI taxonomy): domain Bacteria; kingdom Pseudomonadati; phylum Pseudomonadota; class Gammaproteobacteria; order Woeseiales; family Woeseiaceae; genus Woeseia; species Woeseia sp. D3-10. The sequence goes on from NZ_JBVVTW010000007.1 coordinate 856,802, forward strand.
CGTAAGCTTCCGCGTCAATGACACAGTTCAGGATTAAAGTTTCTGGCGTTCTCGATCTGCCGTCGGAACATAGCAGGAAATTTTTTTCCTGGGCTGTCGTTCTTCGTTGTTTTCAATAATCCAGACCCGCTTGATTTCCCGGACTTGCCGTAACGTTTCCTGCACGATTGCATTCTGGTTTGAATTTCCTGGTCGCGTGTAGTTCAGCCCGAAGCCTCGCGTTTCGCACCATTCGTGCGTCAGCAGCTCCTGATCAATGCGAGCAACTACCTGGTCGTCTTGTACGTTCGCGTTGGGCACGCTCATTCCGGACATACTCGGAAAGCAAGCTCCAGGACCCGTGCAAACACCGTACACCGCCATTATTGTCTACCCCGCCGCTGGCACCAATTCAGCTGGTGCGCCAGCTCAGCTAGTCCGCAGAGGCCGATTACACGCCCGGCTGCCCCGGGTTATCCGACGTGAAGGCTCTCCATAGGGTGAGGATTCGAGTTCGTTCGGATTGTCGTGACGCCAACTCAGACCACCCAGGGTGCCATAGACCCGCAGCGTCAGATTGCTCTCATTTCCAGGCGCAATCTCTAGCCCAAAGTACACCTTTGGCCCCGCCCTTGAATCGCATCAGGATATTGACGTAATCGTCCAACTGGCGGCCGCTCACATGGGAAAAGGACGTTATTCGGCGTAACAATTGAGACCACTTCAACGCCATCGTCACGGGCGGCTTCCGCAGCTATCATCGGTGCGACATCTTTGTAGGCTCAATCTACTGGCAAGCCAATTTCCAGCGCCGATGCCAGTGCGCGCTGCGGGTCAGACGACAACGCGCCAGCGCAAAAGTCGTACTCGTCATCGATACGCGCCGCGATTCGGTGCACCGCACCGATGAAAGCGCCCTGACCACCGCCGACCATTCCCAGTCGCACGCGATTCGGGCCGGAATTTGATAACTGCGGCTAGCTCATGCGTCGTTCCTCACTCTATTCCCAGCGCGCGTCGATTGGCAGCATCGTCAACTCCAGCGTCAGCAAAGTCGTCAAATGCCTTCTCAGTAATACGGATGATGTGCTCTCTGATAAATTGCGCACCTTCGCGGGCACCGTCTTCAGGATGCTTCAGGCAACATTCCCACTCAAGCACGGCCCAACCCGCAAAATCATACTGCGCGAGTTTGGAAAATATTGCGGGGAAATCTACCTGTCCATCGCCAAGTGACCGGAAGCGCCCGGCCCTTTCCACCCAACTCTGATAGCCACCATAGACGCCCTGCCGGCCGGTCGGATTCAATTCGGCGTCTTTAACATGAAACATCTTGATCCGGTCGTGATAGATATCGATGTGTTCAAGGTAATCGAGCGCCTGCAGAACGTAATGACTCGGGTCGTACAACATCTGACAGCGCGGATGATTTTTCACGCGCTCAAGAAACATCTCGAAGGTCACGCCGTCATGCAGGTCCTCACCTGGATGAATCTCATAGCAGCAATTGACGCCCGCATCGTCAAACGCATCCAGAATCGGCTGCCAGCGTTTTGCCAGCTCATCGAACGCCGTCTCGATCAGGCCAGCCGGCCTTTGTGGCCATGGATACAAGTAGGGCCAGGCCAGCGCGCCTGAGAAGGTTGCATGGTTCTCCAGACCGAGGTTTTCTGACGCCTTGGCGGCTTGCAGTAGCTGGTCAACGGCCCAGGCCTGACGCGCCGACGGATTGCCGCGCACGGACTCCACTGCGAAGCCATCAAACATCTGGTCGTATGCCGGGTGCACCGCGACCAACTGGCCCTGCAAGTGGGTCGACAATTCCGTCAGCTCCAATCCATGCTTTTCCAGCGTACCCAGGACCTCGTCACAATAGGTCTTGCTCCCAGCGGCTTTCTCGAGATCGAATAAACGTGCATCCCAGCTGGGAATCTGCACGCCGACGAATCCGAGGCTCGCCACCCATTGGGCGATACTGTCCAGCGAATTAAACGGCGCTTCGTCGCCCGCGAACTGCGCGAGAAATATCGCCGGTCCCTTCATCGTTTTCATTGGCGTTTCGTCCTAAGTTTTCGATCCCAAATGCGATGTCCAAAGCGACTGGACCGCGTCGAAGTTGTGTTGCAATGAATATTTGATGTCTTTCGAGTTATCACGCTCTATGAAGCCGTGTTTGACGCCTGCGGTCGCGAGATATTCGAATATCGACGCAAACGGGACGTCGCCTTCACCGATATCCGCCTCGTTGCCACCGGCATCCAAGTCCTTTATATGCAACATCGGGAACCGTCCCGGCCATGCTTTGAAATAAGCGACCGAATCGGCGTTGCCGGCACGTGCCCACGCGAGGTCAAGTTCGAATTGCACCAGTGACGGATCCGTTTCAGCCAGCAGTAGGTCAAACGGCAGCATTCCTTCGGTTTCTTCAAATTCAAACTGATGGTTGTGATACGCGAACTGAATGCCCGCGCCCGCGCAATGCTCAGCCCAGCGGTTGAAGTTTTCCGCATGCTTGCGATAGTGATCGAGACTTCGAGAATCGGTATCCACCCAGGGAACTACGACAAACTGGTGCCCCATCGCTGTCGCGTGCTCCAAAACCTTCTCCGGGCTTTCAATGAACGCACTGTAAGGCAGGTGCGCCGACGGCGCCTGCAGGCCGACGGCATTCAGTATCCCTTTGAGATCTTTCGGGCTGTGGTCGAAATAACCAGCAAATTCGACTTCCCTATAGCCCGCACTTGCAATCAGTTCCAGCGTCGCGGCAACGTCGGCCGCCATGAGATCGCGGACTGTATACAACTGAATCCCCAGAGGTGCGGTACCTGTCATTCCACTCAGGCCTGTCTCGGCCGTTCTTGAGCAGCTGGCAACCATCGCCGCGGCTGCCATTAGAAATGTGCGTCGATCCATAATTCGAATCCTTATATTCTGCTACGTGCTGGTTCTGGTTTGAAAGGCGCGTTTGGTGACCCTGCGACAGAATCGATTTCACGAGAATACCAGCACAACTTACCTCCAGGTAGCCAGGATATAACGACACCCCAGCGGGCCTGAAATACCGAAAAAGGCGCAGTCGGCATGGAAAGTACCAGCCATGAATGCCCGGGCAGTGACCCGAATAGCCATTGCCCGTAGACGAACTTCGGGCTTGAGCAAAAATTCCGACCGCCAGCAACAACGGAATGTATCTCGCTCTTGCCAATTAGAAGACAATATCGACCGCTCTTTAGCAGGCTTCGAAATACAGGTGCTAAGCCACAATGAGCAACCCTAGATCCGAAACCAAACTCCCGTCCGGCTGACTCACATGATCGCTACTTGGCCAGCGACAACGACGCCCAGCCTGTCGGCGAATACAAACGGGTCGACTCGTTGTAGACCAAGGGAGGATTGAACACCAGCGCATCTGTACGATCGGGATGCACCGCTCCCCACGGCAGCACGAAATGGGGAATTCCGGCGCTGCATTGTTATCCTTAAATGCCGTAGCGCCTCTTCGTCGCTACGGTGCATACGCCAGTCTTTCTGATGCGTCGTCGCTCGGGTCGATTCGGCTATTGCATGCCACTGTTCGGACGCGAGGCTTTACCAACTGGTAGCACACGCGACGTCCATCACGGCGACGACGCCATTGTCGAGCACTTGAACAATACCGAAATGACCATCAGCATGGCCTGATTCTGCGAAGAGGCACCACGCGGCATGTCCATTGCCCAGGCGCCTGAGCAACAGGCGGCGCGACGCTCTTGCTACCTCGTCGCCTCAGGGGGGGGTGCCATCGAAATACCCGCAATGGCTACCAAGGATTACGCGTGCGATTTTTCTCCGGCGACTCCGCAGCGGCCGCACCGCCACCATGCTCTGCAGCATAGACGCCGGATTTGCCCTTTCGGAAAACGCAGCGTTCGGCCTAAGTGCTACTCACCACTCGCTGCCGCAACAGATCTTCCAGTTTGATTTGGTCGGCGATGAAGCCACGGATGCCTTCTGCGAGCTTTTCGGTAGCCATCGCACTGGCGTTTAGCTGCAGCCTAAAGTCGGCCTCATCCGCAAAATCATAGTCAACGAAGTCCAATGTCTGGTTCGGCTCGAGCACTCGCCGAAGCTCACCATTGTCGTCCTCGAGTTCCTGCAGGAAATTTGGCCCAATTGTCAGGCGATCGCAACCGGCCAAAGCTTCGATTTCTCCGACGTTTCTGAAGCTCGCGCCCATGACTATCGTTGTGAAACCGCGACTCTTGAATAACTGGTAGATATTGCGAACGGACAGAACACCAGGATCTTGGTTTGGCGCATAGCTGTCAACGCCCTCTGCTTTTTTGTACCAATCAAGAATTCGGCCCACGAAAGGTGAGATCAGGAACGCGCCCGCTTTGGCAGCTGCGACAGCCTGAATATCGCAGAACAACAATGTCAGATTGCAGTTAATGCCCTCGCTTTCGAGCTGACGTGCCGCCTCGATGCCCTCCCAGGTCGATGCCAACTTGATCAACACGCGCTCACGGCCGATCCCCTTTGAAGCATAAAGGTCGATAAGTTTCTTAGCCCGGACTACGGCCGCTTCGCGGTCGAATGACAGTCGCGCATCGACTTCGGTCGATATTCGACCCGGTACAATCTTCAGAATTTCGCATCCAATTGCAACAGCATAACGGTCCGCCAGTTCATCGATTAGATCTTTATCGGCGACGTTGTCGGCCTTGACCGCTGCGACCGTTTCGTCAATAAGATCTGAGTACTGCGGCAATGCCGCGGCTTTCAGCAACAATGACGGATTTGTCGTCGCGTCGACCGGTTTGTACTTGGCTATAGCTTCAATGTCGCCTGTGTCAGCAACAACATCGGTTATTTGTCGCAATTGTTCGAGTTTGTTCATTTATTCAGTCCGCAGAAATCAATGCATCAATGATAGTCGCCTTTTCATTCGCTGTCAGCTCCAGCATCGGAGCTCAAACGCGACTGCCAACATGTTCAAGTCGTTTCTTCCGCTACTGACCAGATGCCTGCAGCTTGTCAGTTCGACTGGATCGTTTCAGCGCTTCGTGTATTGGGACAATGCTATCGCGAACGCGCTGTAGTCTTGCCGTGGTAAGCGGGATCGAGACTGTCGTACGCACATTGGCAAATACAATCAATCATTGCTTGTCGTCGACCACGGCAAGATTCAACAGGTCTCAGACCGTTGCGAGCGCCTTTTCGAATTCCTCAATAATATCGCCAGCGTCTTCGCAACCGACCGAAATCCGAATGAGGTTGTCGCGCCAGGGCTGCGGATAGACCAGCGTGAACACGTCGCCCAAACTCACTCCTTTGCCGAAAAGTTTGTGGCTATTCGCAAACCGGTTCATTTCGTTTACTCCACCCTTTATCCGGAAACTGATAATTCCACCACAGCCATTGGGAAAAGAGGATTTAGCGAGCGAATACTGCGGATGGGACTTTAGTCCGGGGTATTTCACCCATTCCACGAGCTCGTGACCTTCCAAATACTCAGCCAGGGCTTGAGCGTTCTCGGAATGCTGGCGCATTCGCAGTGGCAGCGTACGTACGCCACGCATTACTAGCCAAGATGCAATCGGACTAAGGCATTGACCGTATGAATCCAGTTTCAATCGCGCTTTGTCCATGCTCTCCTTCGAACCCGCCAAAACGCCAGCAACAGTGTCACCGTGTCCGCTAATGTATTTAGTTGCTGAATGCAGCACGATATCGGCGCCCTGCTCAACAGGTCTGGACAGATACGGACTCAAGAACGTGTTGTCGGCAATCAATACCAGGTTGTGCTTGTCCGCAATCGAGCAAATCGCCGCAATATCGCAAATATAGATATTTGGATTAGTAACTGTCTCGACGAACAACGCTTTGGTGTTGGGGCGAATAGCGTTCTCGACGTCTGTCAAATCCCGAACGTCAACCATCGATACTTCTATGCCCATTGCCGGACAATCTTGTTCAAAAAACTGGCGGCTTATGACAAAAAGGTCATTCGTAACAATGACGTGATCGCCCGATTTCGCCGATATGAGAATGGCAATTGCAACTGCAGCCATTCCTGATGACGTAACTAATGCTGCCTCTGTCCCTTCCAGCGATGCCATCTTTTTCTCAAGCGCCGCAGTCGTTGGATTAGCCGTTCTTGAATAGAAGAAGCTTTCTAATGGATCCATAATGGCCGCGGCCATTTCCTCGGCAGTCTCGAACGAGAATGTGGCAGTTTGGTAAATAGGGGTGTTGTGAGCGCCATTCGATTTATCCCACCCTTCTCCATCGTGTATTGCACGAGTTGAAAACTTACGAGCCATAGTTCTTCCTAATTATTGACCTAACACTAGATGTTGCTCGCAACATAACCACCGAGTACGACCAACATCACTCCTGGGACTGCCCATTTCAACCAAAAGAAATATTTCGAGTGCAAATCAAGACCCGTTGCACCGAATATTTGTAATTTGGTCTTAACCTGCCCCATTCCCCATGCCACCGTAATGACGGCTATTACGCTGCCCAGCATCTGCATGCCCGAACCGAAAATCAGATCGAGTGTTCCGACAATGCTTGGATCGAGAGAGCTCGGCAACATGACCGCGGCTTCCACGAATAATACGGCGACGATCATCCGTGTTCGTCCGGAACGGATGCGAAGCTCCTCACTGATACTGCCGACAATAGCTTCGATCGCCCCCATAGCTGATAAGAAAGCAATCAGCGTCAATGCGAGAAGGAAACAGCTACCGAGAATTCGCCCACCCGGCATCACGCTGAACAGTTTAGGCAACGTGGTGAAAACCAGAGTTGGTCCTTGCGACAGGTCTAAGTCAAATACCAGAATGGTCGGCACGATAAACAGCGATGCCAGAAATGCCGCGCCAACATCGCCGAGTGCGGTAAAAGCGGCGATTCTCGGAATATTCTGGTCGTCGCTCATGTACGAGCCGTAAATGACCATTATCGTACCTGCAAGCCCCAGGGAGAAAAATGCCTGGCCGAGTGCCGCGAATATGTGCTCTGCCTCCAGAACTGAGAAGTCGGGCTTTAGAAACTCGACAAACTTTGCTGGTGCGCCGGGCAGAAAGAATGCGTTTACAACGAGGTAAAAAATAACGAGCGCAAAAAATGGTACGAAAATTCGGCTGACGGCTTCAATACCTTTATTCAATCCTCGATACAAAACGAACATTATTAAGCACAAGACACCAACGCTAAACCCGTATTGCAACCAACCGTTTGAGAACTGCTGGTCGAATCGTGTAAACGTGGAATCCGTAAATCCATTCAGGATTGAAAACGAGGCCGTAAATGCGATATTGCCGATGACGACGATATAGTAGGACGTCGAAACAACCATCGTAAAGACGATTAGCGCACCAATCCGCTTCCCCCATTTCGCGCCCCAAACACTTGAGAGCGCGCCGATTGGCCCTTTTTTTGTTTCGCGACCCAAGGCCCATTCCGCTGTCATTGCAGGAATAGCGAGCAAGAGCGTGAACGCCAAATAGACAATGAGAAATGCTGAGCCGCCGTACTCGCCCATCATGTACGGAAATCGCCAAACATTACCAAGACCGACAGCGACGCCGATCATGGTCAGAATGGTGGAAAATCGTGAGGTGAACGTCTCTCTTGCAGCCATCGAGATACCTTTTATTATTCTATGTCTCGATCAGCACGAGAGTAGCGAATTAAACGCCGACCACCAAGGCGGGTGACTGCGGCGCATAGCGTATTGTAACTAACAAGTCCGACAGACAACGCAGCCTCTAAGCTCATAAAGTGTCCGCAATCTCTGCAACTTCTTCAGAAAATTCTTTAATGGATGCTCTGCTGATTTCTTCATCATAAGTCAGCAGGGTTTTGTCAGACACAACTAACTTTCCATTTACAATTACGGTATCTACATTCGATGCGTTGGCTGAATAAACCAATACAGAATAGGGGTCGAAGATGGGTTGCATATTGGTCGATTTCGTTTCAACAATTACTATATCGGCCAGCTTGCCACGTTCCAGAGAACCCAATTCCTCTTCCCTGTGAATGGCTCTCGCTCCGCCCATCGTAGCCATTTCCACCACTTTGTAAGGCGGCATCGCTGATCTATCCTTATTAACCAGCTTATGTAACTTTGCGACATATCCCATTTGGCCAATAATATCCAAGGTGTTGCCACTCATAGGACCGTCCGTACCAAGCCCGATATTGAGGCCATCATCAAACATTTTGAGCGCTGGCGAGACCCCCTTCGCAGACTTTATATTGGCCACCATATTGTGAGCAATTCCTACATCCCGCAGTTTCATAAGCTCAATATCACTGTCTGTTACGAAAATACTATGGGCAGCGATCAGCCTGTCATTAAGTATTCCAACGGAATCCAGATACTCAACAGGCGTCATACCAAATTCTGATTGAAACCTGTCAAATTCTTCCTGAGTCTCCGCTACATGCATAGAGACTGGAACATCGTATTTCTCGGATAACTCGGCGATTTTCACCAAGTTGTCTTTTGTTACGGTATGTGGCGCGTGAGGGCCGTATCCCGGTGTGATCAGTTCGTCATCTTGGTACTTTTCTACAAGCACCGTTGCCAGCTCCAGCTTGGCGTTTCCATCCTCGCCGTCCGCGGTGGGATACTTGATAATATTCTGTGTCATTACGCCTCTAAGACCAATCTCCTTTACAGCGCGTGCGGCGCTGTCTTCGAATAAATACATATCCACCATCGTAGTAACGCCAGCCTTCGCCATCTCAATCGCAGCGTGAACGGCCCCGATATAGACCATTTCCTTGGTCACCATTTTGTTTTCCAGTGGGAATATGTACCTATTTAGCCGGTCAGGAACATCGTCTGCCAAACTTCTAAAGACACTCATGGATGCATGGGTATGTGTATTGATCATCCCTGGCATCACGATTCCGCCGTCGGCGTCGATTACATTGGCAGATGAATACTGGCCAAGGGTTTCGACGCCACCAACCTCTACGATTCTGTTTTCATCAACAACAACGACGCCATCGCTGAATACCTCTTTCTCAGCGTTCATCGTCAAGACCATTCCGTTCTTGATGATCAAATCGACTTCTTCAGCTTTGCTTGCCTGAACGTGCGTAAACACAAGAATCAGAGTGGCCATGCCCGTCAAGAACGTCCTATTCATCCTTTTTGCCATCCCTTTAATTTGATTTTGTTCCGACTTTCGAGTCTATCAGCTATTTTCCCATGCAATAACGAGGCGAGACTTAAACGGTCCGCCAAGGATTCCGTAACTAACCCCGCCCCACTAATTGAGGATGGGAGAGCATCCAATGAACACGCAACACAACCCCCCCGATATCTAAGGTATATCGGGCCGGAAAATTATTGAATAGCCTTTGTCAGTCAGCGGAGTTGCCGGGCACGTCGAAACAGAGACTAGCGATTGGTCTGATCAGCAACACGACGTCTGGTGTCCTGTATGGCTTGCTCAAGGGTGGGATGATTCTCTTTGTAATGCTCCTCCAGCCAGGCTTCCCCATAGTCGTTTGCAGGGTCGCGCATGATGCTGTGGTCGTGGTTCTCATCCTGACGATTGTATTCGATCAATAGTCGCGGACCGTGGACCCGGTAGTAAAACCTCCCTGCAACATCAACCGGGCCACGCCACGAAAACCACAGCTCGCCCCACCCTTCCCTTTCTATTAGCTCGAGTTGGGCGGTGGCGGCATCATAGTCGACGTTGCCCAAATATTCGCGGATGAGAAGACGCAGAAAATGCATTTGGCCATCAGTCATCTCGTCTGCCTTAAGCCCTTCGTATTTCGCCAGGCTCGCCCGCCGACCTGGGCCTTCAAATATGTCTCGGGCGACTCCCGGATCAATGGTGGCGGTTTGCAGTTGCGACTGGTTCAGCGACTGCATCAAATCGATTCCGCGTTGTCCTTCATGCGAAAGCACCATGCGGCCGGAGTAGCGACCGCTTTTGACAGCCATCGGGCTACTGCCAAGAAATGTCGGGGTGAAACCAATCTGATTACCGGAAATCGTGAAGTTCACGGCAAGGTGGTGCCCGGCGAGCTTCCAAGCCCAATCACCTTCGCCGGGATCACCGAATATGGCTATCGCATAGTTGCCGGAGTTCCTGGTGTCTGCCATCGCCTTGCGATACTGGTTGTTCGCTGCCCCCACGTCGTTGTCGATAGCGGTGTGTTCAATTTCCCCCAAGACGTCGTCGAGCCACATGACGCCGGCAACCTTGGCGTATCCCTGACTCGACATCGATGCGCGCAGGAGCGCGTGGGTAGCCTTGCGCTGTTCATCGTTCATATCTCGAATCAGCAAACCACTTGGTTCGAACATGAGCATAGGCAGATTAGACCAAGACGCACGTTCGTCAGTATCCAGGGGGAAGAGTGCAGAGCTCTTTTGCTTGTCACTAAGTGATTTAACAAACGTAACTGCCGCTTTCGCCATTTGATTGGCGCTATTGGATGTATGTGCATTCACACAGGGGATCGTGCCCCAATAAACCAGCAGTCCGAAAATAACGCCAAGCGACCGTCTGCTGATTGAACGTTGAAGATTCATGCTGCACCTGTTCAGGTTTATTTTCCTCATGCCATTGTTGTCGCAGATGTCCGCGGCGGGTCTTTGGCGAAATGCAATGATACCCCGAAAACAGCCGTTCGTGAGCGCCCAGTTAAGGGCGTAGCACGAATCTGGAACTCCGTACTCCTCTTCATTGGGCCGGATTAACGAACGCCTGTCCGGTAAATTTCGAGCTGACGTGTCACCCCGATCATGAGACCCTAGGATTGTGCACAATTGACGTCCGAGCCGAATTTTATTGAAGATCACTCTTGGTGATCGCTTACACGTGAACAACCTGAGACAAGAAGATATGCAACGTACTGACTCTTTCATTGAAGGGCTCCCAAAGGCCGAGCTGCATTTACACCTGGAGGGTAGCCTTGAGCCGGAGCAAATGTTCAATTTGGCCCGTCGAAACAAGATCAATATCCCTTTCCAAACGATCAATGAAGTTCGTGCCGCATACGACTTCGCAAACCTGCAGGATTTTCTCGACATCTATTACAAGGGGATGGACGTCCTCAGAACTGAGCAGGACTTCTACGACCTGACGATGGCCTATTGTCGCCGTGTGCAAGCTGATAATTGTCGACATGTTGAAGTGTTTTTTGATCCACAAGGCCATACCGAACGCGGCGTTCCTTTCCAGGTATTCATCACCGGTATTGCGGGTGCGCTTCGCGATGCAGAAAGCGAATTCGGAATGACGTCGAAATTGATTATGTGTTTTCTGCGCCATTTGTCGGAAGAATCAGCGACCGAAACGCTCGATCTTGCGGTACCGTATCTGGACCACATCGCAGGAGTGGGGCTTGATTCCAGCGAGATCGGGCACCCACCATCGAAATTCGCCAACGTTTTCAAACGCGCTGGAGACATGGGGCTCCTGCGCGTGGCTCATGCCGGAGAGGAAGGCCCACCGAGTTATGTTTGGGAAGCGATTGACCTGTTGAGAGTAGACAGGATTGATCACGGCAATCGGTCGTTGGAGGACTCGAAACTGGTTGCTCGGCTGGTAGCAGCAAACATGACACTGACTGTCTGCCCTCTCTCGAACACCAAGCTATGCGTTGTCAAAGACATGGCTGACCACCCGCTGAAGGAAATGCTAGACAGAGGCCTCCGCGCAACTATTAACTCGGATGATCCGGCGTATTTTGGCGGGTATTTGAATGACAACTACACAGCAGTCGCCGGCGCGTTGGCACTATCAAAGGAAGACCTGACAACTCTTGCGATCAATAGCTTTCTTGGCTCGTTTCTGAACCCAGACGAAAAGGCGGCACAAATAAAACGTGTAACAAACTATGCTGATGGTTTCACAGCCGCTGAATAAGTTTCGGCAGAAATTCTATAGTATAGAACTGTCTGCTGACAGGTCGTGGCAGGAAAGCCAATTGCCCAGGCCAATCACACGAAAAAGTGCCGGATAATCGACGGCCAATAACAAACATCGTAGCCCGACAAACTTACTGAGTTACAGCCCATGCCAGCACTGGAATCGTATTTTGAATTGAAAAAACACGGCTCGAATGTTCGAGTCGAGGCGCTCGGAGGGCTAACCACCTTTCTCGCGATGGCCTACATCACCGTAGTGAATCCTTCGATATTGTCGCAGGCCGGCATGGATTTTGGCGCCGTTTTTGTTGCCACCTGTATTGCTGCCGCCTTCGGTTCCATCCTGATGGGCTTGCTCGCCAATTTCCCCATTGCCCAAGCACCTGGCATGGGCCAGAACGCATTTTTCACTTTTAGTATTGTTCTCGGTATGGGCCACACTTGGCAGACCGCCCTTGGCGCCGTGTTTGTGTCCGGCGTGATATTTGTGGCGCTCAGCGTATTACCGGTGCGTGAATGGCTGGTCAACGCGATCCCCCGCAACCTGAAGTTGGGCATGGCCTCCGGAATCGGCTTGTTTCTTGGCTTCATCGCATTGAAAAACGCGGCCATCATTGTCGCTCATCCGGCGACGCTGCTTGCATTGGGCGATCTGTCCAGTTTTGAACCGGTTGCCTGCATACTCGGTTTTGTGACCATGGTGGCACTGTCAGCAAGAAAAGTTACCGGTGCTGTGCTCATCGGCATCCTGTTTGCCACCGTGCTGGGCTGGACCTTCGGTGGGACCGAATTCAAGGGTTTCGTTGCGCTACCCCCTTCGCCCGCACCTGTATTGCTGCAACTTGATATTGCCGGTGCATTGCAGCTCTCCATGATAACGCCAATTTTGTCGATGTTGATCGTCGACATATTCGATACGGCGGGCACTTTGGTAGGCGTCGCAACTCGCGCCAATCTCCTCAACGATGATGGCAAGCTGCCTCGATTGCGGCGTGCTCTGCTCTCGGATTCCGGAGCAACCGTGGTTGGCGCCCTGGCCGGCACGTCATCAACAACGAGCTATATCGAGAGTACAGCCGGTGTAGAGGCCGGTGGACGTACGGGTCTTACCGCCGTGGTTTGCGGCCTGCTGTTCCTCGCATGCCTTTTCTTTGCGCCGTTGGCACAGAGCGTTCCAGCATTCGCGACTGCGTCAGCGCTACTGTTCGTTGCCTGCCTGATGGCACGTAGTCTTGCCGATCTTGACTGGCAGGATGTGACGGAGAGTGCGCCAGCAATAGTCGCAGCAATCTCTATGCCATTGGCGTTCTCGATCGCAGAGGGTATCGGCCTGGGGTTCATCAGTTACGTGCTAATCAAGATTGTCAGCGGCAGAATTCGAGACTGCAGCGTCGCGTCATTCCTGATAGCGCTGATCTTCGGCCTCAAATATGCTTTCCTGTAAGAGTTCAGAGCTAGGCGCAATCAGTCCGGTTTTGCTGCATAGGGCACTTGCCACTTGATACTCAAGATATGCTTTTTTGCACAACGAGCACCCAGCTAACGCTCTAACCCACTTCTACGGGCTGTGCGATACGGTCGAGAATCTATCAGACCTTTGCTTCTTCGACTCTCGTCAGGCTGCTCTATTAACGTCAATAGCAGCAATTGACTTCAGTGACGCCGCCAGAGCTATCAAATCAAGTTCTGTTCGCCTATTGCACCTGTCACCAACGGCGCAGATGCAATAGGCGGTTGTCACAAAACGTTCAAGAAGATTAGTAATCTGGATTTCGACGTCTTTGTGTCGAATTACTCATGTCTCACACTACGAGCGAAATGTTTGCTCCATACTGCTAGTAGCGGTATATCGCGGAGAGCTGAATACGACTGAGTTTGCCATCGTCGCCGTTCTCATCTGTGCGTCGACCCCAAATGTACTCTGCGCCGAGACTCATGCGTTGGATTGGAGACCAGATCAAATTGGCATGCACACTCTCGATGGACTCCGGCAGGTCGAATCCGCTAAGCGCAGTATCATTGTCTGAATCAGAGAACGAGATACCTAGTGTCGAATGCATGTTGTCATCCCACACATGGCGGTAGGCTGCCAGCGCGCCGTATTGTGTGGTGAGATTGATCTTGCCGTTTACGTCCAACGCACCAACATTGTAGCTGTTCATGCCCATGTAACGACCCATCGCATCGCCGTAGTTGATCTGCCAACGGAAATCGTCCTGGTCACCAATCTTGAACCTCCCGGACAACGCGATTGCGCTACCAAATTCCGAGTCGTCGAATCCAGCGGTATCGATTCTGAGTTCACGCAACAGACCCGCCACGCTTAACGTGCCCCAGTTCCCAGCCCAGTTTCGCCGCACAATTACATCCGGAATTGCACTATCTTCGGCAACGATCCGGGAGCCGCCCCCGAACGGCGTGAGGGTCGTTACCGGGTTTTCCAGGGCGAAGACCCAACTGCCTTTATCTACGGGTAGCGTGTAGCGAATTTGGGCCTGACGAACATTCGCGACGCCGACCGGACCCAGATCATCCAAATAGTCGGGAACCGAGGCAGTATCTCCAAAGGTGCTCCAGGTCTGCCCAACGGTCCAGCGGCCTGTACTGATGTAGGCATGGCGCAAACGAGGTGAGTACGCATTTACTGTACGCTCATTCCCTTGCTCACTGGCCATAAAATCGATTTCAAAATAGGTATTGATGTCGCCGCGTTCGGTAGGGGTATTTGATTTCAACCAGAATCGGGTTTCCTTGGCGTGCAAATTGAGGTTCGGATCGCTAGGGACACCTGACGTGTTGATTGAGGCAGGAATAAAGAAGTCCTCACCAATTCCGCGTATCGGGGCTTTACTGTAATCACTGACTATTGCATCCAGTTTCGCAAAGCCGCCCACGCTGATGGTGGTTTTTTCGTAGATCGATAGCTGAGGCTGAGGATGTAGTACCGCATCGTCAACATTTTTGGCCTGCTCCACGCGTGAACACGTTGGGTCAGCTGCGCATGCCTGTTGCTCAAGCAACGCTTTGAGCTCCAACACCGTTTGCTCCAGCTCACGAATTCGAGCCTCATGCGTTGCCTCTTCAGCTGCAGCGTAAACAGAGCTTGCGGCGATAAGGTTCGCGCTAAGTACCGCCACTATCGCCACATGGTTTGTGAACTTCATGTTACTTCTCTCCATCTGTTACTTCTCTCCATCTGTTACTTCTCTCCATCTGTTACTTCTCTCCATTGTTCTATGCGCGTAGCGGTGTGATTACCGATATCTGTACTTCAACCATGCATTGAGAACCTTCGACACCCGTGAGTTGAGTGTCCTCGGTGGAGTGCAATGAGGTGGTCAACGTTGACTAGGTTGATCTCGCCGAGCAGGAATCAGCTGCTGTTTGCGCTGGCGCGTTGCGTAGTGGAAGCCCGCCGTTGCAGAACGCCGCATTCCACTCTTGGCCGACCAACGTTCCGTAGCTTGCGTACGCGACTTAGCTTTCGTTCAATTTTCCGCTCCAGAACTGCTGCCCGCTGCTGGTCAGCGAACTGCTTGCTTCGCAGGCGAAGAGATTCTCGCGGAAATGCGGCTCAATGGCTTGAGTAGCTCGCCGCCATTTGCAGCGACCGGATCATTCAGCCACCCAGTCCGACGCTGCCCCATGTTTCACTGAGTGCAATCCAGCTTCAATCAAGAGGGGCAAATCGCGTCTGGCGTAAGGCGCGACTTGCCCCCCGTTTTTCTCTTTGCTCTTTCCGCTTTTTCTGTTGCTGATGATCGATCAAGTTGTCGAGTACCAGCTCGATTCAGCTGAACACTCAGTGTTGACAGCCGTCGAAAATTTCTAACGGTTTAACTGGTTTCAGCTCTTACTGCTGTCCAAAGTTCTGAATGCGGACAGGCTGAGCTTTTTCCCATTCGTTCTGGTCGACGTTTCGAACCTTTTGAGTAAAGACAAAGGTCCCGTTCTTATTGCCGACCACTAAGTCGATCAGACCGTCGCCATTGATGTCGCCGCTTGCCAGTCGCCGTCCGATGCCAGCTTGGTCATCGATTTGATAAGGAACGAATTCTGCCTTGCCATCTTGGCGTGTCAGCCGGAAGTAATAGATCACCGGGGCGTCTCGGGAGCCTTCGTCGGCGAAGTCATGAGCCCGGTAGGTCTTGCCGGTCACTATGTCCTTCAGGCCATCGCCATCGACGTCGACAAGATCTACTGCGTGGAGCTGAGAAAACTGAACGCCGTAAGGGTTGTCTGTATTCGCCGCCTGCTTGCTCAGAATAACGTGCTCCTTGAAGTTGATCTTCTTGCCGGAGCGGCTCTGTTCAAACCATGACAAACCCCAACCATGAGCATCTAGGCTGGTGACGACATCGTTAAGACCGTCGCCATTCACGTCATAAGCGTACATCTGACCGCCGCCTGTTAGATCGGCGAATCGCTGGGCAGCCCCCCGATCAGCAAATGCGAAGGGGTGAAAAGTCCAATCTGGATCGTTTTGCAGAGAGCGGGGCTGTTGCAACCATCCGTCCCCGGTCAGTACGTCTGTGCGACCGTCGCCGTCAACATCGCCGTGGCCCATGCCGTGGGTGTAGTGATGAACTACCTTTTCGTGGGTCGAAATTTTGTGAAAGATCCAGGGAAGTGTCGGCGCTACAGGATTAGGCGCGGCATAGCCGTAATGGTTTCTGTACGCCATCAGTAGTTCAGGTACGCCGTCTCCGGTAATGTCTACAAAATTGGGGGATTCGTTGGCAACATGGTCTACGACAAAGTGCCGCTCCCAATGAACCGGCTGGTCGGTGGCCGGACCACTGAAAGACTTGCCCGGATTCTCATACCAATATGCTTCGGTATTGGGAAGTCCCACCGTCAGCACATCAGTCCAGCCGTCACCATTGAAGTCGTAGGCGAATGAAAAGAAATTGTCGTTAGAGTAGTACGAACGATCAGTTGGGTTCCGTCTGGTCGGGGCCACCGCCGGATAATATTCGTAAAAATCCTTGAATTCGGGTCCCAGGAAAATGTTCGGTCCACTGACGACATCCTGATGGCCATCTTTATTAAAATCGCCGAAATCGGCCCCTTCCGACCAATAGATCGGCGTCAGTTCCTGTTTTTCGAATTCATGAACAACGAGCTCGGCTGCCTGAGCCCCGACCGTCAAACATGAGTAAGTGCATATCAATGCTGCGACACGCTGAATTCTATTCATCTCAGTACCTCATTCCGGACTTCCCGGCTTTTAACTTTGGTGCCATCTTGCATGGACACCCCCCGGGTCTGCCTATGGTAGCGCTACCATCTTCACACGCAGGTAAGCACGACGCATCAATAAGGACCCCTTTAGACGTTCTATCACTATTCACCAATCAACGCCACCCTTGCCCACCCGGCCGCGGCTTATTAGACGCATCGATCAATTACGTCCTTTCAGTGAGAGGGCTGAATTCGGAAAACCCGCAACGAATTTCTGGGTATTGTTTGTCTGGCGTGAGCACAAATTTTTTTGCGCAAAGCTATTGTACAAGGATCCAAAAAGCAGACCGCCAAAGCAACCCGCTACACTTGAAGGACTCAAGGCACTTCGTCAACAAGCAACCGTAGCTTCCCGTCACCGAAGAAGCCGTCAGGTTCGACGTGGTTTCTACAATGGGAATGATCGCGTCGCTGGGTTGAACGTGTTCCGCACGCGTTACCTGCGCGTTGCATTCCAATCCGCCTGGCCGGTCGGCTCTGACGACATCGTTTGTTTTGGTGTCGCAGCACGGTCACTGTATAATCTGCCACCGGGCCTGGCGAGACGGACAAGGCGGTTGACAGTGAGCAAGAGCAGGCAGTCATCGGCTCGCCGCCATCACGCGCGGGTAACCATCATCGATGTTGCCGTCCGCGCCGGCGTTTCGCCGATGACTGTATCCCGCGTCATCAATAGCGAAGGCAATGTACGCGACAGCACTCGCGCGGCGGTTGATCTGGCCATCCACGAACTCGGCTATTCGCCCAACCGGGCTGCTCGCAGCCTGGCCAGTGGAAACCAGATTCAGGTCTGCCTGCTGTACGCCAACCCCAGTAGCACCTATTTGAG
The DNA here is from genome assembly GCF_055809415.1 of Woeseia sp. D3-10. Lineage (NCBI taxonomy): Bacteria > Pseudomonadati > Pseudomonadota > Gammaproteobacteria > Woeseiales > Woeseiaceae > Woeseia > Woeseia sp. D3-10. The sequence goes on from NZ_JBVVTW010000007.1 coordinate 874,756, forward strand.
CGCGACGCTGCTTGGCGCGCTGGAGCAAGCTCGCGAGAACGATACGCAGTTAGTCGTCGCCGAGTGCGACGGCGAGGCGGATGCCGAGCAGATCATAAAGGAACAATTGAAAGGCGGAATCAGTGGTGTCCTGCTGGTACCGCCGCTCGCTGATTCGCTTGATCTGCTCAATCTACTCAAAAAGCGCGGCGTGCCGACGGTCACAATGGGCCCTCAGCTTGTTGGCGAACGTATTTCGTCAGTGATGATCGACGATAGAAGCGCGGCCCGCACTATGACCGAACACCTTATTAAACTCGGTCACCGACGCATTGGATTCATAACGGGCAACCCGAAGTACCTCGTTAGCGAAGTCCGCAAGAGCGGCTATCGCGACGCACTGGAAGCCGCGGGTATCGAATGGCGTCCGGAATTGGTTGCCACCGGCTACTTCTCGTATCGCTCCGGGTTGGACGCGGCAGACCGCTTGCTCGCGCTGCCTGAGATTCCGACGGCAATCGCTGCAAGCAACGACGAGATGGCCGCCGCAACGATTTCCGTCGCCCACCGCCACCACATCGATGTGCCCAATGAACTGACAGTGACCGGCTTTGACGACACGCTGCTGGCGACCACGGTTTGGCCGCAGATCACGACAATCCGCCAACCAATCAGCGACATGTCAAATGCCGCAATTGACCTGCTGACACGCAGTATTCGGGCCAGTCGCGCTGGAGGCGACACCGAATGCCAGCACTTGACTCTCGACTACAGCTTAATTGAACGTGAAAGCTCGGCACCACCGGCGCAGCGCAATCCCCGAAACCGTATCGCCTGATAATCAGCGCAGCGCAAATGTATCGATGTTGTAGTAGTCAGCTGCGAAAGGTCGGCTCTCTAGATTCCGTTCCGGTGTGCAATGGCGCTCAGTCGGCCGCTATGAACCGGAAGCGCGTCGTCTGCGAATAGCGCTCACCCGGTGCAAGACGCGTATCAGGAAACGCGGGTTGATTGGGTGTATCTGGGTAGTGCTGAGGCTCAAGGCACAGGCCGCGATTCGGCGAGAACGGCGGTCCAAGCATCTGCCCGCCGTATACCTGAAGCCCGGGACACGTTGTCGTCATCCGCATGCACAGGTCGCCGTTCGGGCTCTCAAGCTCTGCACGACCGCCGGATTCACCCAGAACATAATTGAAGTCCAATCCGCTGGCGCCAACGACGAGCGGATGTTGCGACGCGACGGCATCGCGCAGCGCCGTCGGCTGGCGCAAATCCAATCCGGAACCGGTCACATCGAGGTAGTCGCCGGTTGGCAGCAGTTCGTCGTTGACCTGCAAGATTTCGCGACTGGCAACTTGCAAACGATGTCCGAGCACATCGGCACCGCCAGCCGCGAGATTGAAGTAGGCGTGGTTGGTCATGTTTGCATGGGTCGGTCGATCGGTTTCCGCTTCCAGTTGGATCACGAGCTCACGGTCATCCGTCCAACGGTAGGTAACAGTCGCCTCAAGCGTTCCGGGGTAGCCCTGATCGCCGTCCGCTGACTGCAGCCGAAACCGCACGGTATCGTCCGGGACCGCCGTATCAATTGACCAATACCTCTGGTGAAAGCCACCTGCACCGCCGTGCAGGTGGTTCTCTCCTTCGTTTGCATCGAGCGGATAGTCAACACCATCGAGTTTAAAGTGCGCACCGGCTATCCGGTTACAAGTACGCCCGACGGTCGCGCCCATGAAGTAAGGGTCGGTCAGGTAATCCGCGCAATCTTCATAACCGACGATCACGTTGCGGATACCGTCCGGCAACTGCAATTCGATGCGTGTCAGTCGAGCGCCGAAATTTAGCAACGTGACACGGTCGCCGCGAGCATTTTGCAATACCCGCTCTGCCAAACTGTCCGGGCTTTGCCGCGTCATTGGAAGTACCTGTACAGACTGCTGCGCCCGCTCATAAGACGCTCAGGACTTAACGCGGAAGATATAGTCATTAATGACATTCTCGACCCATTCCTGCCGCCCGCTTAGCCTACGCGGCTCGCCCTGTTTCGCCGCATGATCGCGAAGATCCTCGAGGGATAACCGGCCTTCCGTGAATGCCTGACCCTGTCCGGTATCGAAACTCGCATAACGTTCGCGGCGAGAATCATTCAATGACGACTTCTCAAGGATCTCGTGGGCGATGAGCAGTCCGCGTGCATAGGAATCCATACCGCCAATATGCGCTATAAACAGGTCTTCCAGATCGGTCGACTCACGCCTCACTTTCGCGTCGAAATTCAGTCCGCCAGTCTTGAATCCACCGTCTTCGAGTACGATAAGCATCGCTTGTACAGTGTCGTAAAGGTCGGCCGGGAACTGGTCCGTATCCCATCCGTTCTGGGGATTGCCGCGATTAGCGTCGATCGATCCAAGCATGCCGGCATCCGTGCACATTCTTAGCTCGTGAGCGAATGAGTGGCCCGCCAGCGTGGCGTGATTAGCTTCGACGTTGACCTTGAAGTCATCGGCAAGTCCATATTGGCGAAGAAAGCCGATGACGGTCTGAGCATCAACGTCATACTGATGGTACATGGGTTCCATTGGCTTGGGCTCAATCAGGAACGCGCCTTTAAAGCCAATCGAGCGACCGTAGTCGCGCGCCATACCAAGGAACCGCGCCATGTTTTCGAGTTCGCGGCCGGTATCGGTGTTGAACAGCGTGGAGTATCCCTCTCGGCCACCCCAGAACACGTAATTCTGGCCGCCAAGTTCGACCGTCGCATCCAGCGCCGCTTTGACCTGGGCCCCTGCATGCGCAACGACATCGAAATTCGGGTTGGTTGACGCACCGTTCATGTAACGCGGATGCGAGAACATGTTTGCAGTGCCCCATAGCAACTTGATTCCGGTTGCCTTTTGTCGTGGTTTCACACGCTCGACCAAGTGCTGCAGATTTTTCTCACTTTCGGCAACGCTGTCGCCTTCTGGAGCCATGTCGCGATCATGAAAGCAAAAGTAAGGCACGGTCATCTTGCTGAAGAATTCGAACGCAGCGTCAAGCTTTTCTTCTGCCGCCGTGAGTCGGTCGGAACTTTCGCTCCATGGGTGCGGGCGTGTGCCGGGACCAAAGGGATCCGCGCCGTCAGCACAAAATGTGTGCCAGTAGCAAATAGCAAAACGCAGGTGCTCGGCCATGGTCTTGTTGCCCACCATGCGATCCGCATCGTAGGCTTTGAATGCCAGGGGGTTATCCGACTCCGGGCCTTCATACTCTATACGTGAAATGCCGGGGAAATACTCCCGGTTGCCAATCCAGGGTTGCGTACTCATGGTCTTGCTCCGTTTATTTCGAATAATGGTGCCACGCTCGCAACCGCGCGCCGGTAAGCCGCGTAGCCGTCAGCGTAACGATCGGATGTGGTTTCGTCGGGCGTACAGGTGAGATCCGGCCTGTGCTCGATGTGCTCGTTTGTTACGTCGCCGATACTGCGTTCGGAATCATGCTGGCGTTCCAGTACCCATAGTGCTTGCAGCGCCGCACCGAAAGAGGCCCCTTCATCCTGGGTGAGCCGAACGACGGGTAGCCGACAGATATCCGCCACAATCTGGCGCCAGACTTGGCTGTTGGCACCGCCTCCGGTCAGTACGATTTCCGATGACTCGATACCCAGTCGGCTCAGTTCATCGAGTCCAAAGCGCAGCCCGTAGGTTGCACCTTCAACTGTTGCGCGCAACAGGTGTCCCTTCTCGCAATTTTTAGAATTGAGCCCCAGCACGCTCGCACTCGCGCGCGGCAGGTTCGGTGTGCGTTCGCCAGTGAAAAACGGCAGCACAATCAGGCCGTCAGACGCAGCCGGTACCGCGCCGATGGCGGCGTCGAATCCCGCATTGTCGATGGCCAGCGGCTGCTTCATCAGCTCGGTGGCCAGCGTGCAGTTCATCGTGCAAAGAAGGGGCAGCCATCCGCCAGTCGAACTGCAAAACGACGCGATGTTGCCTTGAGTATCGACAATAGGTCGATCAGCGTAAGCAAACAGCGTTCCTGAAGTGCCAAGGCTCATGGTCAGCTTGCCCGGCACGACGTTGCCTGTGCCGATCGCTGCCATCATGTTGTCGCCGCCACCCGGTGCGACCGGGATATCGGCAGGCAGGCCGAACTCCTGTGAAAACCGAGCCGAGGTATTCCCTATGACTTCCCCGGCCTCAACCAGCTCTGGCAGGCAGTTAGTCAGGTCCCGCGACGAGTCGACCGCTCGCAGCAGCTCAGGGCTCCAGCGGCGATTTCGCACATCAAGCAACGCTGTTCCTGACGCGTCACCGTACTCCATCACCGCGCGGCCGGTAACGACAAAATTCAAGTAGTCGTGAGGCAGCAGTACCTGCGCCATATTCCGGTACTTACTCGGATGATGCTTCTGCAGCCAGCGAATCTTTGGCGCGGTGTAACCCGTCAGTACCGGGTTTCCGGCTAGTTCGATGCAACGCTCGAGACCGCCGCAAGCTTCCATGATCTCGTCCGCTTCCTGTTGCGTCGACGTATCGCACCAGAGTTTTACCGAGTGAAGGACTTCACCGCTGCCGTCTATGGGAACGAAACCATGCTGCTGCCCGGATACCGCAATCGCGCGCACCGACATACGCACGCTTGAGCTAACTTGCTGCAGTGCCTGCTTCAATGCTACCAGCCACCAGCTCGCTTCCTGTTCGGCCCGCCCGGTTGCATCGCGCATTACTTCGAGTGGAGCGGATGCCGATGCGACTATTTCTCGAGCTTTGTAGTCATAGAAAACAACTTTCAGGCTCTGTGTGCCTAAATCTATGCCTAGTGTCGTGTCCATCGTCGCCCTCTTGCTCCTGTTGCCGTACTAATACTGTGCGTTCGTTCGCTGATCATTGATCAGGCAACTGGCGAATCATCGGATTCCGAAATTCAACTCGGCTGTCTGAACCTACGGCCTCCAGACCGATCGTGCCACGGTATAGACGGGCGGGACCTTCAACACCCGCAGGTTCGGTGTACTCGTTGACTGTCTCGCCGTTCACTTTCACCGTCACTTTCTTGCCGTCAACCTTGATGTAATAGCTAAACCATTCGTTGTCCGCGTGCGGCGCAGTCTGTACCTCGGCTGCTCCAACTAAGCTGCCGGTCTTGCTCTCGCCCGATCGGCTGGCGTTAATCTGAGCTTCATAGCCAAACGTAGGAGTTCCTTCCTCTTTGTAACGAGTATGGAAATAGATGCCTGAAGCGGAACCAGGGTGGGTATAGACGTCAACTTTGAACTCGAAATTTTTGAAGTCACCACCGTCGACAGGCCCCGCATAGAACAGATTGCTCTGCGGCCCCTCGACAACAATGGTGTTTGAATCCACGTCGAGTAACTCCCCGTGTTTGGGCAAGCGCAACAAACGTGTTGCCTCATTGGGCATGAGTTTAAAAGACTGGGTACCCATGTTCTGTTTGGTGGGCCAGATATCCTCTCCTTCCCACCATTTCAATTCACCCCAGTTCGTTGTCTTGCTGGCACGCCAGCCGTTCAGGGTGCCTCCTTCCCAAAGGGCGTTCCAGCCTAACCCTCGCTTGCCTGAAAACCCTTCCGCCGGGCGCCCATCGTCGTCGAGCTTACCTGCAGCCCACAGAAGGCCGGCTGCGACCAAATTCAAATTAACGTCTGAGCCCATGGTCACATTGTGGTGACCCAGCGTGCTGCTGAAGACCCGAACCCCTTTGTATTCGTGAGTCCATGCTACGGGGAAAAATTCAGCGGCTTCCGCGGCGTAGGCACGTGCCAACGGGGTAGCGTTATCATTCAGCTCGATAGGCATATAAAGCTCACCTTCCGGAGTCCGCCAGGTCCCGGGGAAATTCGCCATAATCGGATGATTTGGTTCGAGCGCTTCTACAGTAAATGGAACTCGAACAACTTCATGCTGATGGGAGACCGCTCCGGTGAAGTCGTACCATTCCGGGGTGTTGGTCCGATGCAGGTGCATCGGGCAGTGGACCAGCACGGCAGGTACCTTGTATTCGGCATGGGCAGACATAATCCGTTTGACATGCTCAGAATCATTCACATCAAGATTGCAGTTGTTATACAAAACCAGATCAAACTTTCGCGCCCATTCATCGGATAGCTGGCTTTCAAATTTGAAATGCATGTCCTCTTTGGATTCACCTTCGTTATGATCAATGGTGAATTCAATGTTACCGATGCGATCCGTCAACCCCTTTTCGAGCTGAGTCTTTTGAGTGAAGTAGTCGTGAAAAGGGCCGCCACCGGTAATCATCAAGACTTTCAACGGATCAGTATTCGGCGAGGCAGCTATTGAGTAATCAGCCAAAAACCCCACAGAAATTAATGCCGCAAAAAATGCAAGCGATGACTTCCTACCTGTATGGGCGAACTTCTTCATAAACTGACCTTCTTTAGTTATTAATCCGACAATAGCCGAATCATCGGATTCCGAAAGTGCACACGGCTGTCAGAGCCTATGGACTCCAAGCCGATCGTGCCCATATCTAGGCGAGCCGGTCCATCGATGTCTGCAGGTTCGGTGAATTCGTTGACTGTCTTACCGTTCACTTTGACCGTTACTTTCTTGCCGTCAACTCTAATGTAGTAACTGAACCACTCGTTGTCAGCGTGCGCCGCAGTTGTCAGTTCGTTTGCGCCAACGAGACTGCCGGTCTTGCTTTCACCAACTCGGCTGGCGTTTATCTGAGCTTCATATCCAAAGGCAGGCGTTCCGTCCTCTTCGTAATGCGTATGAAAATAGATACCTGATGCAGACCCAGGATGTGTATAGACATCAACTTTGAATTCGAAGTTTTTGAAATAACCACCGGCGATTTCGCCGTCATAGAACAAAGTTCTTCGATCTCCCTCGACAACCAGCGTGTCGCCGTCAAGTCGGAAGGATTCTCCTGCCGTCGAATTATCCATAGTCGGCCAGATGAGCTTCGGTTTCCCCCGGGTACCCGACCAGGAAGCCGCCGACCAATCCGTAACGCCATCACTTTCAAGCCAACCATTCAGTGAATCACCCAAGAGTGAGATCCACCCAAGTCCACGTTCACCCTCATAACCCGCCGCTGGCGAACCATCGTCTTCAAGTTTTCCCGCCGCCCAGAGCAGGCCCGAAGCAACGAGATTCAAATTTACGTCCGAGCCCATCGAAACATTGTGGTGCCCGAGTGAACTGGTGAATACCCGAACGCCTTCGTATTCGTGCGTCCACGCAGTTTCGGTGTAGGCGCGTGTCTCGACCGAATAGGCGTGAGATAACGGCGTGGCATTATCGTGTAAATCAATGATCAGATATAACTCGCCTGCAGGCGTCCGCCAGGAACGAGGATAATTCTTCATGATCGGATGTTGCGGCCGCAGTACCTCGATCGTGTAGGGCGCGGTATTCGGGTGATTTTCTCTCTCGTGAACGACGGAAAACGCACCGGTAAAATCCCACCAGGCATCCGGGGCATCGCCTTCAGCATATTGATAGAGATGAATCGGGCAGTGAAGCATGACAGCAGGGACCTGATGCTTGACGTGCTCGGCGATTATTCCTTTTACATAGGCCGCATCTTTTACCCGCAGATTGCACTGGTTGTAGATTACTACGTCGAATTCTGCGGCCCAGTCATCTTTCAAATGACGGGAGAAAAAGAAATCTGTTGATTCAAAGGTACTCGTATCCGCACCTTCATAGTCAACTGTAATTTCAATGTTTGAAATACGCTCTAGCAGGCCGTCTTTAATCTGGTCCTTTTGCGTTGCGTAGTCGTGCCAAGGCCCTCCGCCTGTGATCATCAGGACCTTCAATGGGTCTGCACCTTGCGCTCCCACGTATAGCGGCAGGCTGCCAGAAAAAACAAGCACTAAAACGGAAATGGCTATTTTTCTGGAGATAATCATCAGTTGACCCTTCATTTTGATCTCTTAGATTGAGGCACGTTTGTGCTTCATTCAAAGGTTACAAATTACGCTGACCTGAACCGGAAATTTAGGAACAGGTCAACGTACATTTGATTCAGCGTGGCTCGAGACTCAGGATTCAAGCATCCCGCTGACTGCATTGAACGACCGCATTGGGCAGAGCAAGTACATCAAGCCGATTGCTACAGCCACAACAACGTATCGCAAGCTGTCAATCAGCCCGGGCATTCGGCAGCGTTCTACGAGCCCCCGTGTCGATGACTCAGGAATGCCCTCCGAGCGGAGCCGAGCACACACTGCTAATTCGGCAATAAACGAATCATTGGCTTGCGAAACTTGACAAGGCTGTCGGCGCCCGACGACTCAATACCGATCGTGCCGTGACGTAGCCTGGCTGGCCCTTCTACATTTGCCGGTTCGGTGTATTCATTGACCGTTTCACCATTCACTTTAACCGTGACTTTCTGGCCGTCGACTTTAATGTAGTAGGTGAACCACTCATTATCACCGTGTGCGGCGGTCTTCACCTCGTTTGCACCAACCAAGCTGCCGGTCTTGCTCTCTCCAGCCCGGCTGGCGTTAATCTGTGCTTCATAACCAAACGCGGGCGTTCCATCTTCTTCGTAGTGGGTATGAAAAAAGACGCCTGAAGCAGAGCCAGGAGTGGTATAGACATCAACCTTGAATTCGAAGTTCTTGAAGTAACCGCCGGCAATTGTGCCGTCATAGAACAGATTTCTTTGATCACCCTCGGCAATCAGAGTGTCGCCCTCAATTCGGAACGATTCTCTGGTCGTTGTATTATCGATGGTTGGAAAGGTCATCTTTCTTCCGTACCAGGAAGGAGCAGTCCAGTCCACGACACCGCCGCTTTCAATCCATCCGTTGAAGGTATCACCCAATAATGAGACCCACCCCAGTCCACGGTCGCCTTCAAAACCCGGAGCCGGCGAACCATCTTCCTGAAGCTTCCCTGCCGCCCAGAGCACGCCCGAGGCAACCAGATTCAAATTAACATCCGACCCCATAGAAACATTGTGATGACCTAATGAACTGGTAAAGACCCGAACACCTTCGTATTCGTGCGTCCAGGCTGTCTCTGTATAGGAGTTTGTCTCCACTGAATAGGCATGAGACAAAGGGGTGACGTTGTCGTGCAAATCCACAATCAGATACAACTCTCCCGCAGGCGTCCGCCAGGAGCGCGGATAGTTTTTCATGATCGGGTGTTGCGGCTCCAGAACCTCGATGGTGTACGGCGAGGTATTGGGATGATTCTCTTTCTCGTGAGCGTATGACACAGCGCCGGTAAAGTCCCACCATTCATCCGCCGCATCGCCTTCTGCATATTGATAGAGATGGATGGGGCAGTGAAGCATAACGGCAGGTACTTGATACTTGACGTGCTGAGCGATGATGCCTTTGACATAGGACTCATCTTTTACTTGCAGATTGCAGTGATTGTAGATTACGACATCGAAATCTTTCGCCCAGTCATCCTTCAAATGACGAGAGAAAAAGAAATCGGTCGACTCCATCGTATTCGTATCCCGACCTTCGAAATCAGTTGTAATCTCGATGTTCGAAAGTCGCTCAAGCAGTCCCTCACGAATCTGGTCTTTCTGCGTTGCATAGTCGTGCCAAGGGCCCCCACCGGTAGTTAACAAGATTTTCAATGGTTCTCCGTCTTGCGCTCCAGCGTATAGAGGCAGGCTGCCGGAGAGAATCAACACTAAAATGGAGAGGGAGATTTTTTTAAACGTATTCATCTATTGGACCCTTGAATTTAAGCTCGTAGATTGAGTCACATCTTCGTTTTGTTCAAAGTTTACAAAGTACGCTGAACTGGACCGGGAGACCCGGTGAACAGGTCAGCGTACTTTGTTTTGGCGCGGCCTAATATTTATTACTTAAGCATCGCGCTTACTTTCATTGAACCGTTGATTCTGGCAGAGCAAAGACATGAAGCCTCTTGCCAATAGGACCGGTTACAGGCGAACGATAACGACCGCCACCACCACCAGCTACGATCGCGACATACTGGCGTCCATCAATTTCATAGACCGTTGGACTCGAAAAGCCAGGTGCATCCATTTCGAACTCCCATAAGAGCTCGCCGTTGGTTTTGTTAAATGCTCTGAAGCGACTATCTTCTGTTGCACCTATGAAAATCAGTCCGCCTTTGGTCACTGCCATGCCACCGAAGTTCTCAGCGCCAGTATTTCGAATTCCCATTTTGACTAGTTCGGGATATTCACCGAGTGGGATTGACCACAAGATGTCACCTTTCGCTACGTCGACGGCAATGAGTTTGCCCCAGGGTGGTTGAATGGCGTGGTAGCCCATATGGTCTGTGAAATAATCCAATTGAGCAGCGTACTGCGGGGTAGAGGTGGACCAGGCAAGCTCGCCCTCTCCGCCGCTCCAAGTCAACGTCTCATCATTCAGATCAATGTCAGAGCTGGATCCGGTTTCGCCAGGCTTACTCTTAAGAAATGAGACCAAGTAATCCAACTCATCGTCTTCAAAGTACAGGAATGCAGGCATTGCATTTCTGCCTTTCGTGATGATTTCTTTCAGATCGGCATTGTTATACGCCAAGTTATCCAGCGGGAAGCCGATTCCACCTTGGCGTTCGGCACCGTGACAAACCGCACATTGCCCGTTATAGATTGTCTGGCCACGCTGCAGATCCGTCATAGCTGTAAATTGATCAGGTTGCATCGGGTCCAGCGTCAAAATAAACGGAAAGTCATTCACGTTTACGTAGGCGATGTTGGTGTCCGGATCAAAGGCCGGCCCGCCCCACTCGTTTCCGCCATGAATGCCCGGCTGTACGATGGTTCCTTCGATACTTGGAGGCGTGTACATCGGTCCAGCTTTGAGCTTTTTGAACTTCTCCAGGGCGGATGCACGTGACTCTGGTGTGATGTTCGTCAGATCTGACTCATAGAAAGACGTTCGTACAAGAGGATCCGGCTTTAACGGCCACGGCTGGGTTGGATATGGAACTTCACCCGGTGCTGCTTCAGTCGGAACAGGTTTCTCCACAATGGGGAACAGTGACTCGCCTGTATCCCTGTCAAATACGAAAAATGCTCCCTGCTTGCCTGTCTGAACAACCACATCTTGTTCTGTACCGTCTTCTAGCGTAATCGTCGCTAGCATCGGTGCTGGTGCGATGTCGTAGTCCCAAATATCGTGGTGAATGGTTTGAAAATGCCATTGCAACTCACCGGTCGTTGCATCAAGAGCAATTACAGAGTTTGAATAAAGATTCTTACCCGGTCTGGCTCCACCGTTGCCATGGATTCCGCCCGTAGCTGCGCCGGTCGCACCAAACACCCAGCCTCTCTTTTCATCTACAGTAAATCCGCCCCACGAGTTGGCGCCACCGTAGTTCATATTTTCTTCCCACTGCCATGTCTCGTAGCCGGGCTGGCCTCGCAGAGGAATGGTGTGAAATCTCCATCTAAATTCACCGGTTAAGGCGCTAAACGCGCGAACGTTACCCGGTGGCTCTTCTCGGTTCTCAAAGACATTGGAATCGACAATTAGGAAATCTTTGTAGGTTACTGGTGGCGAGTTGTTGGTCAGCTTGTTACGGACCAGTTCAGCAGGCCAAACATGGTTTTCCCATAAATCAAGACGCCCGTCTTTGCCAAACGATTTGATCAGCGTTCCGTCATCGGGGTTAACAGCCCATATCACGTCTTTTGCCAGATGAAAAATCCTGGCATTTTCGCCATTCTCATCTTCCCAATACACCTCTGCCCGTTGAATTCCTGCCGGCAGATCGTCGCCCCGGGCATCATGCTGAGACGGATCAAATATCCAAAGCTCTTTACCGGTTGCTGCATCCAGAGCCACCAGGTTTAACTCCGGGTCAGCAAAGTACATTACGCCTTTGATGACAATCGGATTCGATTCCATACCTGGACGGACAAGATTCTTTGCGTCATAGGTCCACACTTCTTCCAACGACTGAACATTTTCAACAGTAATTTGGTCTAAAGAAGAGTATGCAGAACCTTCCTGATCGCCACGGTAAGTAGCCCAATCGACAAAATTGTTCAGCCTGGTTTTCTTACCCGTTGCGTCTGGCTTGGCAGCGGTACTTTGCTGTGCGTTCGCACTTGCCTTAGCCTCGGTACTTGCTTGGCCCGATACGTCGTTGTTCCCGCCGCCACATGAAACCACGGCGACAAGGAATATCAGGGAAGAAAGCGTATTGAGTTGTTTTTTCATCGGTTCGTGGCCTCGATCCGTTTACATTTAAATAACAGATGATCTAATTTTTTTATGTTGTTGATAATGTGGTGTCCGGCAGGCATTTTAATAACTCCATTCATACTGAGTCTGGCCAGCACGAAGGAAGTAGGCGGCACCGCTCGTTAGCAATATTCGGCTCATGCTATTGTCCTCTGCCCTCGCCCACGAACTCATTCGGCTTGAATCCACCTTTCGATTGACAAAAAAGCGGAAGGCCGAGATAAGTCGAGAACATAGGAAATCCAATACCTTGTGCCGCAGCGCTACTTGCCGCAGCAGCAGCGACACACAGGCCCGAATCTCTATTTGCTTTTTTAGTAGCCGGTCGCACTGTCTTCTTTCCCAAGTTGAATGGCTTTGTAGCCTCCCTGCGCTCGGAAATAGAATATCAACAGCAAGAATCCGAACGACATGGCCAGCGGTACCAGAGCAGTCCACCTGAGAGCACTTTGGCCACCACGGACTGAGGCCTCCACAAGAATTGCGCGTTCTTCGGCTTCAGTAGCGGATAATTCGGCTGGGTTTCTTTCAAGAAGTGCGCCTACTTTGGCGCCGTCCAAGCCAGCGATTTCATTAAAGAAGAGAAACCCTTGCTTCCGCTCAGAAACATATTCTTGATGAAGAGCCGGATGTGTTTCATCTAAATATTCAGCCGCAAAATGGTCTTGTTTGTAGCCAATGCCAGGTCCGCCCAGAAGCCCGGCAGAGAGCATGCCAATGCCGCCAATAGCGCCGAGAGTCAGCGCGCCGCCGCTCGGGAAACGCTCAGATACCACAGCCAGCATTGTTGGCCAGAAGAACGTTTTTCCGATGCCGTATATTGTACCGGCTAGCATTATCGCCATACCCGTAGCAACGGAACCCAGCATGAACAGGCCAACTGTCGCCAATACGGCGCTGGTAAATAGCAGCCCGAGGGGATTGATACGGTGAACGATTGGACCGGCGAAGAATCTCAAGACAAACATGATTGACGAGGTATAAATAAACAGAAGGAATGCATCACCAGCGATGAGGTTTTGCATGATGTTGATGATCCAACTGTCAGTACCCAGTTCGACGTAGCCTATACAGGCATGTAGAAACAGGAGGAAGAGAAAAAGCGGTGCGGCAAATTCCTTCAACATACTCATATACGTGACGCCGGCTGCGCGTGCCTCAGAGAGAGGAAATTTCTGTCCGAATAGCATGTAGCCGTAAACGAATATTGGAATAAGGATCAAACCGACCAATATTTCCCAACTTACCTGAAATAGTTTCGCATCTGCACTGGCAAAAAAGTAAGCGATCAAGCCACCAAGGATAAGCCCCCCAGGCCAGCCGGCATGAAGAATATTCAAGTAGTGAGTTTTTTCGTCTGGATAAAGCGTCGCCGTCAAGGGATTGACAATGGCCTCGCACGTACCCCAGGCAAAGGCGAACATAAACATGCCAACGTACAACATCCAAAACACGGCTTCATTGCCAGCGGACCCATCACCGTATACAGCCGTTGCGGCGATCGTAATTAGTGCTGAAAGTATATGCAGTACAAAAGCTACCCATAGCAATATTGCATAGCCAACTTTCTCGGCTAAGGCACTCGCAATCAATACGACCACCCCAAAGCCAACAAAGCCACCACCTGTAATAGCTCCAAGCTCACTCTTGGTAAACCCAAATTGTGTGGCCCAGTCACCAAGAATACTGGCTCGCAAGCCGAAAAATAATCCGGCGACAAGTAAGGTTACAAAACTGGCGACGAATAACCGCTTTCTATTGTCGACCATCGTGATTTTTTCCTTGGGTAGGTGGTTGCTGTGAAAAGTAAATTTGTCGGCAGTGGTAACTCAAGATAAACAATCAGTATTTCTGAGCATCACTAGAACCCGTGACTGCGATTTGCGTACCGGTCATTTGTCACCACCAAGAGTGAATTCGGGCAACGCCATTTCTACGCCATTATTCATCGCCGACTCATGCGCCAGCACTCCGACACAAGTGATATTCGCTGACGCCCGTGGTCCGGGGTACGCTCGTGTGCCTGTTTCCAGCATGTTCACGAATTGGTGAGCCAGATGCGGGTGAGACCCGCCGTGCCCGCCGCCTTGCGTGAATGACAGATGCTCTTCTTCATCTTTGTTGTAAACACCGGCTTGAGTGAATGGTGCGATCGCATCAGGCAACAAGTGTGCGTAATCGGGACTGGCTACACGCTCAGGAATCTCTTCTTCTGACTTGCCCGCGGTATGCACCACAAGTTCTTCACCTTCAATTAACGGCCACTCAACCGACTTCTTGGAGCCGTAGACTTCAAATCCCTCACGATACTGCCGCGCAGTATCAAACAAAGATCGGTAAACATGGCCGACAACATTGGAATCGGCCCGCTTAATATGGCAAGACTCGATCGCAAATGGCGATCCGTAGTGCTCTTGCAATTCAGGTCTGATACGACCCGAACCCAAACAGGATACTGACAACGCATCTTTTTGATCGATCCCTAAGATCGGCCCGACGCAGTGCGTTGCATAGTGCATTGGCGGCAGACCCGGCCAGTAATCCGGCCAGCCTTCCATATCTTGCTGATGCGATGCTTTGAGAAATTGGATATCGCCAAGCTCACCTTTTTCGAAAAGCTCTTTCATGAAGAGAAATTCTCGGGAGTACACGACTGTCTCCATCATCATGTACTTGAGACCTGTCGACTCACAGAGACGCACAATCTCTTCGCACTCTTCAACTGTCGTTGCCATAGGCACGGTACAAGCAACGTGCTTCCCTGCCTTTAGGGCCTGAATCGACTGCTTACCGTGCATTGGAATAGGTGTGTTGATATGGACAGCATCAATGTCAGGGTCAGCCAACATTTGTTCATAACTGGTGTAGCGTTTTGGAATTGAGTATCGATTCGCACATTCATCAAGCGATGCCTGCGATCGTTGGCAAACAGCAACCAGCTCTGCAGACGGATGCGCTTGGTAAATAGGGATGAATTCCGCGCCGAAACCCAGGCCGACAATTCCGATTCTGATAGTCAATGTTTTTTTTCCTTCGGTCGGTGATTTTTTGCTCAGACCAATGTAGGCGCAACTCTCTCGGACGAGTAGTACCCACCGACATCGACATGTCGGTGGGTACTCAGATGCCCGCTTCTAGAATTGCCGATCTCGGCCTCTAGAATGTATACCGCGCACCCAACATCAGGCGTCGATCGCCTTCTATATAGGCCTGTACCATACCTTCTGTGCGGCCACGATAGATGATTGGCTCCTCCAGCATATTGATGCCTTCAAGAGTAACCGTCAGATTGTCGGTGGCCTGGAAGCCAACATTGAAGTCAAGCTGCTCGTACTCTTTAACATACCGAGGTATGCGGTCACCGACGTTAGTGTTCTCCAGGAACTCATCACGATGGTTGAACAGAATACGCGCACTCCACGTGTCGTTCTCGTAGAAGGCGATGAAATTCCACGAATCCGACAAACCCGTCAGCGCGAACTGATCCTCTGACTGAGGAAGCGAATTGTCGTATGAGACGTCGCCGTTGACAAAGGTCGCGTTAGCCTGGACACCGAAGCCGTTAAGACGACCGGTGAAGAAGTGCACCAAGGCGACTTCCCAGCCATCGATATTGGCATTTTCTGCGTTCGTGGGTTGTTGGACGAGAAAACTCATCAACGGATCGCCTGCCTGAGGGGGTATGTCATACGCCGTGGCTATATTCGATGACTGCGCGGCGCCTCCCGGCTGACTGGGGTCGATGAACTCAGCGGCACCACCTGGGAAATCCAGCGGATTAGCAAGGATAGCCGTCATCGTGAACAGGTTCGTCTCAGTCGCCTCCCAGCCTTGCGCCTGCAATGCCGCGAGAGCGTCACCCGAGACCGTGCCCGGCAGGCCGCTGGAGACGTCAGTCAGACCGAACAGGTTTGTAGTTACCTGCTCGTTGCCGATAAAGTTCGATATCGACTTGTCGAAGTAGGCGACAGTAACGGCACTACCTTCACCGAAGTAATACTCGAACGACAAATCGAGGTTATCGGACTCAAGCGGTACCAGCTGTGCGTTACCCCTGCTACCGCTGGCAACGCCACCCAGCGCCGTCGCCGTGGTCGGATTACCGGCACTGGTATCGACGAACATACTGGACAATTCCGGACGCGCTATGGTTTTGCTCATCGAGAAACGTAGTTTTATGTCGTCTGTGGGCTCCAACGAGATATCGAGACTCGGCAGAAGGTTGTCATAACTGAATTTCTGTGACACTGCCGATGCTTCAGAGCCAAATATCGTGACGAAGTCGTTGTCCGATGCCCAGGCCTTGGCAATCGGGATCGACTGAATCGATGTGGATTTGACGTTCGTGTCTTCATAGCGCAGCCCGGCCACAACCTGCAACGGCATGCCGCTGACTTCGCCATCGAGGACAATCTCGCCGTACAATGACGTAACATCTTCGTCGATCGTACGATTGTTTGAGCCTGTCACTTTGCGATTATTCATGTCGTAAACTGACCCGCCGCCGCTGGTGAAGCCGTCAAAGGCCTGGGCGAATGCTATCGGGTCGACATAGAACGCTTCCTGCCCCCCAACTCTGAGGCTGGCGCCCGGGGCTATTGTTCCGCCGGCGGCCGTGTAATCCGCGACCAGTTGCGCCTCCGACAGGATGAGATTGTCATTGTCGTTAAACTGGCAGGAGATGCAGATTGTTTCGATAGCATCCTCCCCCATTAACGCCACGACATCGCCAATGTAGCCCGTATTCCAGCCGCCAAGTTCCTCTGACGTATTACGAGTCTGCTGCTGAATCGAGTTATCGTAATAGCCCATACCGAAATTGGCTGTGACTGCGCCGCCATTGTCCCATGAGCCCTTTAATTGGAGCTGGTCGATGGTGCTTTTCTGGTCGCTGAAATTCTTAAAGATCCACTGAGAACCAAGATCTGACTTTTCCATGACGCCATTCGCATTGCCACCTGCAAAGTTAACCACCTGCCCATTGACCACCGTACTGGTCGGGCCGGAGCCGTCCGCGATGGCCTGGACGTATTGCGGGATGTCGGATCGGCCGTCAATAAATTGGAAGGCGACTGCCTGACCGCCAAGGGAATGCGAATCATAGATAGAGCCACCAGGGCCATTACCACCGGCCGTCGCTTCAGCATGTGACAAGTCAAGGTTCATCGACCACGAGTCATTGACCACAAAATCCATATTGGCGCCGATCGAAGACAACTCGTCTCTAATGTTGATGAGGCCGTTCCGGAACGGAAGCTCCTTACCCGCCTGGGTGAAGTCGCTGCCGCCACCCGCCACTAGCGGCTCGCCGAGCAAGTCAGGCATGCTGACAACAGGATCGTCGTCGAAACGGGCAAAATCAAACTGGCGAACAAAGAAAGCCATATCGCCAACCGTCTTTTCGCTCTTGTCGTTCCGCGCATACATCGCGTCCAGCGTGAAGGTCATGCGGTCATTGGGTGCGAATTGCGCGGTTATCGAAGTGTTTGTACGTTCGCGCTCACCTTCGGTGTACACCATAGCGGAATTTGGCCGAAAACCGGCCAGTTGATCGGGGTCCGGTGCATTGACGATGGTGGCGTTCGAAAAGGCGGGGGTAGTTGCATCGAAAGGCGTTTCCCAAACGAAGAAACCTTGCCCGATCGCCGTGCGATTCGAATATTCGCGCTCCTGGTAGGAAGCGAAGGCGCTCACTCCGAATGTACCTGCGTCATTCGTCCAGCTGCCCACACCACTAAGCTCTGGCGTAACGCTGTCGCCACCACCGTCGTCAACGGCTTTGGCGCCAAATGAAAGCTGATCACCCACTTCCAGCGGGCGGATGGTTTGAACATTGATTGTGCCGCCGATGCCACCGGACGGGACCCCGGCCCTGCCGGTTTTGTACACCTGCAAGCCCGATACGCCCTCGGACGCAATATTTGAAAAGTCAAATGAGCGCGAATCGCCGGAATTTGTGTTGACATTGGCGCCGAAGAACAGCGCCCGGGAATCGGCTGCGGGCATCTGCCGGCCGTTCAGGGTCACCAGGTTAAACTGGCCACCGAAACCGCGAATCGTGACCTCGGAACCCTCGCCCTCGACGCGGTTGACGGACACGCCGGTAATTCGTTGTAGCGATTCCGCCAAGTTGGTATCGGGAAACTTACCGATATCTTCCGCAGAAATGGCGTCCACCACGCCTGTAGATTCACGCTTGATATCCATGGCCGCCTGCAAACTGCCGCGGATACCGGTAACCACTACCTCTTCAATAGCATCGTCACTGCCCTGCTGAGCGCCCGCCGGGCTGGCGACAATAGACAGAGCAGCGGATATGGCCATAGCCAATTTCGTTCTTTTCATAGTTGTGTTGATCTCACCCATCTTCAGTACCTCATTCCGGTCATCCCGGCATTGCACTTTGGTGCCATCTCGCATGGACACCCCCCCGGGTCTGCCTATGGTAGCGCTACCATCCTGACCTGATGGAAAACGCGACGCATGAGTATGGAGCCCCTTTATTCGTTCTACCACTATTGGCCAAACGACGCCACTTTTTTTGGCCACCGATCAGTGGCGTTTAAGTCGCACCTTTCGTTACGACCTTCTCATAAAGGGGTTGGGCCTAGAAAACCCAAAAAGACTTTTTGATTCTGGTTCGATCACAGTGAGGATTCCTTCCTCATTTTTACGCAACGCTTTGGCTGCCTTCTCGAAGGGTCGAGAGCCAGCGAGACCCGGTTGGAACAGCGGCTCACGGCCCACTCGCCCCCCCCTCAAACTTCCGATCGTCGTCTGAGCCATTGCGCAGGCATCGTGCCTTACTTAAGTAACCTGCCTCTTGACGCTAGTTATTCCTAATTTCTCAGGAGGAATTAGTATGCCGCCATTGCTGACCATAATTCGCCATTCACAGCTCGTTGCCGCATCAACATATACCTCCCAATGTACAACGCCTACTTGTTAGTCCTACCAGTGGACGTACTTAAGACCGAAGATTCTCAGCTGAAAGCTGCACTTCATCCAGCAAGGCAAACGACGGAGAACGTCTTTTTCGAAAACTTCGGCAGAAAGCTCAGAGGGAACTGGCTCAAATTCAACTGGTTCGCCGTCATCAAGGGAGCCAGAGCCACTAACGAGGAATGGCGAACGTAATCCAACCAAGTTGGGCCGCGTCGATCACCGGGCAGACTTCCGCCCGCGGTTTTCGCCAAGGACGCCGACTGATATGTTCAAGCCCCGTATCGTGTGCGGTTAACTCTTTCAGGCAAAGTAAGGTCGACTATCAAATTTCGGTTTCGCCAAAAACGTAACAACGGATTGGCCTGAAGAATGTCTCGGATTTGCACGAATATAGGTAAATTGACGCCGCGCAAGCGGCGCGCAGTTGCAATATAACTTGAGTCGTTGACTCTCTGGAGAACCATTAATGCAGGAGAAAACTCGCGTAGTCGTCGCCGGTGGCGGAACAGCTGGTTGGTTGACAGCTTACAGTCTGGTCAAGCGGCTGGGTAACTTGCTCGACATCACCCTGATTGAATCCGATCAAATCGGAACCGTGGGTGTGGGCGAGACGACTATTCCCACCATGCGGAGATTTCACCAGTTTTTCGACATCGACGAACGTGAGTATATGCGCGCGACCCAGGCAATCTTCAAGCTTGGCATTGTCTTTGACAATTAGGGCGCGATTGGCGAGCGATACGTACACTCGTTCGGTGAGATCGGGCAAAGCAACTGGATGGTGGAATTCCACCAGTACTGGTTGGAGGCGCAAACCAA
Organism: Woeseia sp. D3-10; assembly: GCF_055809415.1. Classification (NCBI taxonomy): domain Bacteria; kingdom Pseudomonadati; phylum Pseudomonadota; class Gammaproteobacteria; order Woeseiales; family Woeseiaceae; genus Woeseia; species Woeseia sp. D3-10. Next base: position 894,683 of record NZ_JBVVTW010000007.1, read on the forward strand.
TGGCTTTGGCGGCAACCTGGAGGACCATTGCCTCGAAGTGAAGGCGTTGCAGGCCGGTAAATTCGCTTTGAAAGTGGGTGAGACGCCGCTGACCTACGCCTTTCACCTGGACGCAACAGCTTATGCCGGATTTCTTCGGATAATAGGCGAATCTCTGGGTGTTCGGCGCATCGAAGGCATGATTAGCGAAGCAACCGTTGACCCGGTGACGGGTAAAATCCAAACGCTGGAGCTAGAGCGAGACAGACAGGTCACCGGTGATTTCATTATTGACTGCACCGGCTTCAGAGGCTTGCTGCTCGGCGACGCGTTGAATGTTGAATACGAGGACTGGAGCCATTGGCTAGCCGCCGACCGCGCTCTGGCAGTACAGTCGAAGAATATCAAACCGCCTTCCCCCTTTACACACGTCATTGCACATCCCTGCGGGTGGCAGTGGCGTGTCCCCCTGCAAACCCGTACCGGCAACGGCATTGTTTACAGCAGTCGGTTTTGTTCCGACGAAGAAGCCCGTACAACGTTGCTCGGCAATATCGATGAAGAGACCATCACTGAACCCCGCCTGCTCAGGTTTAAGACCGGTCGCCGAGTAAATCCATGGCACAAGAACTGTGTGGCCATCGGCTTGTCGAGCGGCTTTCTCGAGCCACTTGAATCAACCAGCATTCACTTGATTACCACTGCGCTGGTACGCCTGATGAAGCTCTTCCCGTTTGCGGGCGCCATGGCGCCGCTGGCCGAGCAGTTTAATCGTGAAAGCCAATTTGAATGGGAGGCGGTACGCGATTTCGTCATCCTTCACTACAAACAAACGCAACGGGATGACAGTGAACTCTGGAATTATTATCGCACCATGGATATTCCGGACAGCCTCGCTCACCGCATCGAAATATTTAAGGAAAACGGCTTTGTATCGCCTGACCTGGTGAACCTATTCCGCGGGCACTCCTGGGTTCAGGTGATGATTGGGCAAGGTTTTTTTCCAAAACATCGTCACGGTGCCGGTCGTATATTGCCACCGGAAGCATTGAAGCAGGAGCTTGAAAAGCTGAGTGCTTCTGTAAGGGCTAATCTTGCCAAGTTGCCAGATCACAATGACTTTGTAAGGCAGTATTGCCCGGCGCCGAACTGAGTAACGTTGAACGAAGATTACGAACTAAGGCAGATCGTACACAAGAAGCACAAGGTTAAGCGCGGGGCTGGCCTGGCACCTTCCCCCCGCGATTCCGGACACCCGGTCACGAATCGAATATAGATACTGATTCAAGACGAGGTGTCAGCTGACAAACGGAATTTGGAATCCACCGACGGGAGTTCAATTAACATGCGCCGGCTCAGGACCCGCCGGTGCAGGAGTTTCCACCGCCGAACCGAATGAGAAGCGGATAAGCGCAATCAGTTATATCTGCGCTGACGGGAGCTGACTGAATTTAGCTGTGGTGATGGACCTGTGCTTGGGCCCCATCGTCAGATTATGAATGGAACGCCGCACCTGATCCTGATTGGCCGACGAATCAAAAAATCTGTCGAAGAAAAAAGGGTTAACCGAGAAGATCGGTTAACCCTTTTCTTGTATGGCGCGCCCGGAGAGATTCGAACTCCCGACCGCCTGGTTCGTAGCCAGGTACTCTATCCAGCTGAGCTACGGGCGCGTTGTTTGCTTTTTGCAGTCCCGAGGACTGCTGCGGGACGGCGATTATAGGGACATGGGACCCCAATTACTACGTTTTGCCACCGCAAAATATGGCGGAGAGAGAGGGATTCGAACCCTCGAAGGGCTTTTAACCCTTACTCCCTTAGCAGGGGAGCGCTTTCGACCACTCAGCCATCTCTCCGAATTGGGTTTTTCTTGCAAGGCTTCTGACCCGAACTGACTTGACGCCAGAGCAGCGGGCCTGCCTGCCGGCAGCGGACCCGCATCTTACTGATCCGGGTACAGGAGGTAAAGGTACTCAGGGCCTAAATATCCGCCGATGGCGTGGTATCGCCGGTATCAGTATCCCCACTCTCTTTGTTGCTCTGCTCGTTTTTGATTCGCTCGAATATCTCTTCCCGGTGTACAGCGACGTCCCGTGGGGCATTAATGCCGATGCGGACCTGATTCCCTTTGACGCCCAAGACGGTAATCGTGACATCGCTCCCGATCATGACCGTCTCGCCGGCGCGCCGCGTTAGTATCAGCATGACTTCCTACTCCTGCCCGATGGGCTCCTGCCCTTTATTATTATCTGCGCTTAAACGCTTGAATTACCGAATAATAGACGAATTCCCCCCGTCGTGCGCAAGCATCGTGCCAGAGTAGCCCGCCGACGCAGCCCGGAACTACCCAAGCTCTGCTGCTACCCAGTCCGCGACCGATGCCAGAGCGGCGTCCAGTTCGTCGGGGTTGCTCCCCCCTGCCTGAGCGAAATCCGGGCGACCGCCACCGCGTCCACCAATCATCTCGGCGACTGGTTTAATCACGTCTCCGGCCTTGATTCGGTCAAGGTTGTTCTTTGTTACGCCTGCTGCCAGCCGGACTTTGCCATCGTCAACAGAGCCCAGCACGACCACCGCGCTTTGCAGCTTGTCTTTAAAGCGATCGACGGCATCACGCAGTGTTTTCGCGTCGGCACCGTCCATACGTTTGGACAGCACCTTAATACCGGAAACTTCAGTGATGCTGTCATCCATGCTGGCTGCGCCACCGGACAATAACTGCTGCTTCGCCTCCGCAAGTTGCTTCTCAAGCTCCCGACTACGGCGCACTAGCTGCTCAACCTTGACTGCTGCCTGATCGCGCGTGCTCTTCACCAGGCCCGCCACGTCGTCGAGTGCATGCTGATTGCGATCAATCCATTCCAGCGCACCCTTGCCGGTTACAGCCTCAATACGTCGCACACCGGACGCCACGCCACCCTCGGAGGTGATTTTGAACACGCCGATGTCACCGGAACGCGCGACGTGCGTACCGCCACAAAGCTCGACAGAAAAATCACCGAGCCGGAGAACGCGTACTACGTCATCGTACTTTTCGCCGAACAATGCCATGGCACCCGAGGCTACCGCTTCGTCGTAGCCCATCAGATTCACTTCCGCTGCTGTGTTGCGTCGAATCTCTTCATTGACCATGGCTTCGATACGCTCGAGCTGTTCTCGGGTCATCGGCTCGTAGTGCGAGAAATCGAACCGCAAACGATCCGGGGCAACCAGTGAACCTTTCTGCGTGACGTGTTCACCAAGCACTTTGCGTAACGCCGCATGCATCAAGTGCGTTGCCGAATGATTCAACACAATTGCGCGACGGCGCTCTTCGTCGACGTCTGCGTGCAACTCGTCGCCTACACTAAGCACACCGTTGGTCACGACGCCAACGTGCAGGTTGGCTTTACCACTCTTCTGAGTCCCACTTACAGCAAAACCGGCAGCATCGTTCTTCAATGTGCCTGTATCACCCACCTGACCACCGGACTCTGCGTAGAACGGCGTATTGTCCAGCACGACGATACCGGACTGCCCTTCGGTCAGCGTCTCAACCGGTTGTGAATCCAGAAACAGCGCACTGACTCTACCCTTGTCAGTTAAACCGTCGTAACCACTGAACGCACTTTCGACATCCGTGCGCACGTTGCCACCGTCACCTGCCGCAAACTTGCTCGCTGCACGAGCGCGGTCTCGCTGCTCACCCATTTCCGTTTCGAAACCCTCGGTATCAACGGTCAGGTCGCGCTCGCGCGCGATGTCTGCAGTGAGATCAACGGGAAAGCCGTAGGTATCGTAGAGCTTGAAAACCACATCGCCTGGGATTTCCTTGCCCTGCAGGTCAGCAATGGCAGTCTCAAGTATCTCCATGCCCTGATCGAGGGTTTCAGCGAAACGTTCTTCCTCTTTACGCAGCACTTTCTCAACGTGCGCCTGTGCCTTCGCCAATTCCGGGTAAGCTTCGCCCATTTCATCAATCAGCGGCTTTGCCAGCTTCCAGAAGAACGCACCGTCGGCACCCAGTTTTTTGCCATGACGAACCGCGCGGCGAATGATGCGCCGCAAGACGTAACCGCGCCCTTCATTGCCCGGTAACACTCCATCGACAATCAGGAACGAACAGGCACGAATGTGATCGGCGATGACATTCAGCGAGCTGGAGCCATCGTTCTTCACACCAACAATTTTCGCCGCAGCATTGATTAGATTGGCAAACAAATCGATCTGGTAGTTGCTGTGCACGCCTTGCATCACAGCTGCTATTCGTTCGAGCCCCATGCCGGTATCGACGGATGGCTTCGGCAACGGGGTCAGCGTGCCATCGGCGGCACGCTCGAACTGCATGAAAACGAGGTTCCAAATTTCAACGTAACGATCGCCGTCTTCATCGGGCGAACCTGGCGGACCGCCTGGCACATCGGCACCGTGATCGTAAAAAATTTCGCTGCACGGGCCACACGGCCCGGTGTCGCCCATCGCCCAGAAATTATCTTTAGCGCCCAGGCGAGAGAAGCGGTGCTTGTCGACACCCATTTTCGTCAACCAGATATCGGCCGCGTCATCATCGTCTTCGTAGACGGTTACCCACAGCTTTTCTGGCGGCAGGCCCATGGTCTCGGTAAGAAACTCCCAGGCGTACTGAATAGCCTGTTCTTTGAAGTAATCGCCGAAGCTGAAGTTGCCAAGCATTTCGAAGAACGTGTGGTGGCGCGCAGTGTAGCCAACGTTCTCGAGGTCGTTGTGCTTACCACCGGCGCGCACGCAACGCTGCGAAGTAACGGCTCGCTGGTAGCTGCGCTGGTCGTCGCCCAGGAACACATCCTTGAACTGCACCATGCCCGCATTGGTAAACAGCAGCGTCGGGTCGTTGCCAGGCACGAGCGGCGAGCTCGCTACCACCTCGTGATCGCGGGCACGGAAAAATTCCAGGAATGCCTGGCGCAGTTCTTTACTGGTCATCTTGGTCATCGGTTGAGTATGAGGCTGAAGGCCCGCATTGCAAGAAGGCATCAGGTCGAGCAAGGGCGCGATTATTCCATAGAAACAGGGCTTTGATACAGCTTGGGGCGGTGCGGGTCAGACCTGTGGAGTCCGGTACTCCACATACCGGACGTCGCCGGCAGGATCGATCCGGCATGCTGGGGCGCAGCATCGCCAAGCTTCATTGGGGGCGTTACTGGCAGCAGAGCATTAGTCGTCGCCGCGACCAACCGCTGCCTGTACCTGCTCGGGTTCGAACCCCCGGTATTGCAGAAAACGCATCTGCCGCGCCTTTTCGGCGAAGTCAGCAGGCAGGCCGGCGCCGAACCGCTTGTGCCGCACTGATTTTGCCAGAGCCCGCCAATCTTCATCAGCTTCGTCAAGTACCTTATTGATGATGCCGCTGTCGATTCCGCGCTGGCTCAATTCCAGTTGAATCCGCAGTGGACCCTTGCCTTTACTGATACGCGATTGCATGAAGCTCTCAGCAAAGCGGAGGTCATCCTGCAGATTATCGGCCGTGAGCTGGTCCACCGCGCGCTCGGTCGCATCGCGGCTAAAGCCCGCACCCGCCAGCTTCTTCTTGAGTTCTGCCTGACCGTATTCACGCCGCGCGAGGTAGTCCATCGCCTTCTTGCGGGCTTCCTGCGGGCTCGCAAAACGCTCCTGATCCGCAGCGGCCTGCAGTTCACGAATCTCGTCGTTAAGTGGGGAGTTTTCTGGCATCACATTAAAAAAGGGGCAGCTACCTCCGGCAACTGCCCCTCGCGATAGTACTCGCGGCCTTAGGCTTCTTTAGCGACCGGCTTGTCGTCGTCCGCCTCTTTTGCCGCATCTTTCGGATCTACCTTCGGCGGCATCATCGCTGCGCGAATTTTCTTTTCGATTTCCGCAGCAATCTCCGGGTTGGTCTTGAGGTACTCACGGACGTTTTCCTTGCCCTGGCCAATACGGTCGGAACCATAGCTGTACCAGGAGCCGGCTTTGTCGATGATGTTCTGCGCAACACCGTGATCGATGATCTCGCCCTCTCGCGAGATACCTTCGCCGTAAAGAATTTCAAATTCGGCCTGCTTGAACGGCGGCGAAACTTTGTTTTTCACCACCTTCACGCGCGTCTGGTTGCCGATGACCTCATCGCCTTTCTTGATCGCGCCAATCCGGCGAATGTCGAGGCGTACCGACGCGTAGAACTTCAGTGCGTTACCGCCGGTCGTCGTCTCCGGACTTCCGAACATCACGCCGATCTTCATACGAATCTGGTTAATAAAGATGACCATCGCGTTAGAACGCTTGATGTTGCCGGTCAGCTTCCTGAGCGCCTGCGACATCAGCCGGGCCTGCAAGCCCATGTGCGAATCACCCATCTCGCCTTCGATTTCCGCTTTTGGCGTCAATGCGGCCACGGAGTCGACAACAATCACGTCAATGGCGCCGGAACGCACCAACATGTCCGTGATTTCGAGCGCTTGCTCGCCGGTGTCCGGCTGCGAGACCAGCAGGTCGTCAACGTTGACGCCCAGCTTTTCCGCGTAGCTCGGGTCGAGCGCGTGCTCCGCGTCGACAAAAGCTGCGGTTCCACCCAGTTTCTGGGCCTCGGCGATCACCTGCAGTGTCAGCGTGGTTTTACCCGATGATTCCGGGCCGTAGATTTCAACAACCCGGCCTTTGGGCAGGCCGCCTATGCCGAGTGCGGTATCGAGCCCTATAGAGCCGCTGGAAATGGCCTCAATGTCACGTGACGGTCCGCCGTCGCCGAGACGCATAACCGAGCCTTTACCAAACTGCTTTTCAATCTGGCCGAGGGCCGCTGCGAGTGCCTTTTTGCGATTGTCATCCATAGTATCGATTGCCATGCCGCTGTGAGTGAGGCTGGCAATTATTTCATAGATTGAGGTCGCTCACAGCCGCCCGACGGATGCAAAATCGGGCAATGTGTAAGGAAAGGCGTCGAACTCATTGAATAGCCGAGTAGTACTGCACACCGTGCGCCGTCGAGACCGACTCCATCAATTCGAAACCGGACCACTCCAGCATAACGGGCTGCGCAAGCGGCTCGGGCGGGAAGGAACGCGCATGCCGGGCGATGGTGATGTGTGGGCGGTAAGTCGACTTCTGACGCGGTTGGCCCACGCCATCGGCAAGCGCATCCAATTCCTGCACAAGCCGGCTCAATGCCGGTGGTACGGAGGAAGCAAGCAGGCAGGCAATTTCTGGTCCCGGCCAAAATTCAACGCGGTCAAACCGCAGCCGAAACGGTTCCGTTCGTAATTCATGCGCCGCGCTCCGTAAGGACGGAATGTCCACATCAGGAACTGCACCGAGAAACAGCAACGTGACATGCCAATTGCCACGAAACACTGGCTTTCCTTCAATGCTGCTACTTGCGATTTTGATCGGGTCTCGCAACTGCTCTCGCTGTCGCTCATTGGGCCACAGCGCGAAGAACAGGCGCTTGTCAGGCATATTGTCGAAGTCGTTCCAGCACGCCCTGTTGAGCGACAGCAACGCTCTGCGCACGGACCTGCTGACGATCGCCGTCGAGCTGGCGACATTCAGCGAAAACATCGCAGCCGGACTTGCCGCGCCGGGCCCAGGCAAACCAGACCATGCCCACCGGCTTTTCGGCGCTGCCACCACCCGGACCTGCAACACCGCTCATCGCGACGCTGAAATCAGCACCGCTGAGTTGCAAAACACCTTCGGCCATTTCTTTGACCACCGCTTCGCTGACCGCACCGTGCTCAGCGAGCGTGCCATTGTGCACGCCCAGCACCGATTCCTTTGCACCGTTGGAATAACTGACGATGCCGTAAGCAAAGACCCGTGAACTGCCAGGAATATCGGTCAGTGCTTTTGCCACCCAGCCGCCGGTGCACGACTCTGCCGTAGCGACACTCTTGCCAGCCGCAGCCAGTTCATTAACCAGTGTTTCTGCCAGGTTTTGAAGTTCCGCATCAGTCATTCAATATTGATCGATACAGTTCGATGTGGCTCGCCACCATCGCCTCTATCGAAAACTCCTTTTGCATGCGCGCGCGACCGTTAGCACCAAATTGCCGCCTTCGTTCACTGTCGTCAAGCAACTCTGTGATTCCTGCGGTTAATGCAGCAACATCGCCTGGCGGCACCAACAACCCGGTCTCATTGTGCACGACCGCCTCGCACAATCCCCCGGCCGCAAACGCCACTACCGGCACCCCGGCGGCGGCGGCTTTGAGCGCTGCAACCCCCAGACCTTCGGCCAACGCCGGATGCACGAGCAAGTCGGCACAGGCGAGATAGTCATCGAGGTCCTCGCGAAAACCGGCGAACTGCACCGAGTCTGCTAAACCGAGGCTTGCGCTCAGCGAACGCAACTCAGCTTCCAGCGGCCCTTTTCCAAACAGAAGCAATTGCAACCGCGGATAGTGCGGCAACAATTTGCTCATCGCCTCCAGCAGGTGACGATGACCTTTGCGGTCAATAAGCTGCGCTACGCAAAACAGCACAGGATCACCTGACCGCAGGCCGAATTCCTGGCGAAACGAGAGGCTGTCCGGCGGCTCGTCGTAGTAGCTCGCATCCACCGCACTGCGGATGACTTCCAACCTGCCGCTCTTAACGCACGAGCCGCGCAGCACCTCGGCGATGGCATCTGAGATAGCAACAATTTTCCGGTACGGCCTGTACCGCAGGCGTGCCAGCCAGCCCGGCTCCCGGTTATCGACGCGCCGCGAAACCACTGCAGGAATGCCGTTCGCCCGTGCCGCTCGGCCACCGAGAAAATCAGCACCTCGGCGACTGTGGCAATGCACCAGGTCTGGTTTCTGTTCGCGAAATACCGTGCGGAGGCGGCCCACGAAAGCGAAATCCAGATCGCCGCGGCAGCTCAGGTTGACAATATCGATGCCGGCATCATCGGCAGCTTCCGCCAACGCGGAGTCACTGGCACAAACCAGCACGTTGTGAATGCCATTGCGATTCAGGCCGTCGATCAGCCACAACACCTGCTGCCCGCCACCGTAGAGATGACGTCCGGTTTCAACGTGCACGACTTTCATTGGCGCAGGCCCGCTCCGGGATCGACTTGCCGAAGATCAGAGGCTAGCATGGTCCGCCCGCGGCGGCGCCGTCGTGCCGCACTCGCTTGCCAAAAGTACCGATGAACGCAAAAGCCAGTACCGCCCATACGCCGATGATGCAACAGTACCTCGGCATCAAACGTGAATACCCCAACATGCTGGTGTTTTATCGCATGGGTGACTTTTACGAGTTGTTTTTCGACGACGCGAAACGCGCCGCGCAGTTGCTCGACATCACGCTGACTGCCCGCGGCAAGTCCGGAGGCAACCCGATTCCGATGGCCGGTGTGCCTTATCACGCCGCCGAAGGCTATCTCGCGAAACTGGTGCGCAAAGGCGAGTCCGTTGCTATCTGCGAACAGATCGGTGATCCGGCGCTGGCCAAGGGCCCCGTCGAACGTAAGGTTGTACGAGTCGTTACGCCCGGCACACTGACCGATGAAGCCTTGCTCTCGGCTCATCGCGACAACCTGGTGGCCGCCGTGTACGAAGATGCGTCCTCCGCCACTGGCAGGAAGAATGCCGCAACGATCGGACTGGCATGGCTGGACTTGTCGGGCGGCCGCTTCCGCCTGACCGAACTGGCCGACCGCGGCGCCTTATCCGCTGAGCTCGAGCGCTTGCGTCCGGCCGAGCTGATCGCCAGTGAAGACACATCGCTTACCGGCATGTTGCGAGACAGCCTGCGAATCAGTACCCGGCCCACCTGGCATTTCGACGTCGACAGCGCTACTCGTTTGCTCTGCGATCAGTTCGGCACCAAGGATCTCAGCGGTTTTGACGCCGCCGATACCCCGCTAGGTATCGCCGCCGCAGGCGCTTTGCTGCAATACGTCAGCGACATGCAGAAAACGGCGCTACCTCACCTGAATTCCTTGACTGTCGAACGTAGCGGTGACGCCCTGGTCATGGACGGTCCGACGCGACGCAACCTCGAACTCGAACAATCGCTCACCGGGCACCACGAGCACACACTTGCCGGCGTCATGGACCATTGCCAGAGTGCGATGGGTAGCCGCTTGCTGCGACGCTGGATACAGCGGCCGCTGTGCAATCCGTCAATTCTACGCTCCCGCTATCACGCCATTGGCGCGCTGATAGAACACAGCGCGATCGAAACCCTGAACGAACAACTCGATGGCATCGGCGATGTCGAACGCATTTTATCGCGAGTCGCATTGCGTTCCGCGCGCCCCCGAGATTTGTCGCAACTCTGTGCCACGTTGCAGCGTTTGCCTGCATTGCGACAGGCTCTTGAACCACTGGGCTCGCCGTTACTCCAATCACTGCGCGAGCAAATCAGCGAACATGGTAAACATCGACAGTTGCTCGAACGCGCACTGGTAGACAACCCGCCGATGCTAATCCGGGACGGTGGTGTCATAGCCGATGGCTACGACGACGAACTGGATGAGCTGCGCAACATCGCGACCAATGCCGATCAGTACCTTATTGACCTTGAGACCCGCGAGCGCGAACGCACAGGCATCAACACACTGAAACTCGGCTACAACCGGGTACACGGTTACTTCATCGAGATATCGAAAGGTCAGGCAAGCAAAGCGCCTGACGACTACACGCGCCGACAAACCCTGAAGGGCGCAGAACGTTACATCACACCGGAACTGAAAGAGTTTGAAGACAAGGTTCTGAGCGCGCGCGAACGCGCAATGAACCGCGAGAAGATACTTTACGAAGCGTTGCTGGATGAATTGATCGAAGTGCTTGGCACTTTGCAGGAGACGGCACACGCGCTCGCGGAGCTTGACGTATTGTGCTGTTTCGCGGAACGCGCACTCTCACTCAATCTCACACAACCGGAGATAGTCAGCGAACCGTGCATCGAGATAAGCGGCGGGCGCCATCTTGTTGTTGAGCAGGTTATTGATATCCCGTTCGTCGCCAACGATCTGACGTTCTCCGAACGAACGCGTTTGCAGGTGATCACCGGGCCGAACATGGGCGGCAAATCGACCTATATGCGGCAAACGGCTCTGATTGCGATACTCGCGCACGTCGGCAGCTACGTGCCAGCCGATGCACTGCGTGTAGGCCCACTGGATCGCATTTACACCCGCATCGGCGCGTCCGACGACCTTGCCGGCGGCCGCTCCACGTTCATGGTCGAAATGACCGAGACCGCCACGATCCTCAACAACGCAACCGAACGCAGTCTCGTGTTGATGGATGAGATCGGACGCGGCACCAGCACGTTCGACGGCCTGTCACTTGCCTGGGCTGCAGCGCATTACATGGGCGAAAAAGTCCGCGCGTTTACGATGTTCGCTACCCACTATTTTGAACTTACCGCACTGGCGGCAGAGATTCCCGGCTGCATAAACGTGCATCTCGACGCCACCGAACACAAAGGCCAGCTGGTCTTCCTGCACACCGTGAAGAACGGTCCGGCCAATCAGAGTTACGGATTGCAGGTTGCCGCTCTTGCAGGCGTACCCGGCTCAGTGATTAAACGCGCGCGCGGCTACCTGGCGGCACTTGAATCGCAACAATTTCGCGCCGATGACGGCCCGCAGGCACAGTTACCGCTGGCAATGTCATCCCCCGCTGACGACGCCGATGAACTACGTGTGACCCTCGCTGAAGTCGACCCTGACAGTCTCTCTCCCCGAGAAGCGCTGGACATTCTTTACCGGCTGAAAACCCTCGCCGACAACGACTGACCGTTCACTGTACGACCAACTATTGCCTGACTACCTTGGTTCAAGGCACAGGATCGTATTCGCCTGATCCTGCATAAAGACTTCGAAGCTCTCCACCTGCTATTTCGGACGAGTACCGGGGATAGCGAACGAGGTCCCACTGTATACCGTCAACTCACTGCGCAGTGCCGTCCCGGTGAATTCCTCGCGAACGAATGGAATGCCTGAAACGCGCTAGTCGTGGAGCCGCATGACGAATCGGCATTGGCAAAATGCCTGAAACCGGGCTAGCGGGAAGAACACTTACGTTGCACTTCGGACAGTGCTTCTTTATTGGTCCAGGACCAGACAGCCGCAACGGCTTCGGCTATCGGCATCCAGCAGTAGGCTGAGTGCTCCTCGTAGTCGAGGCAAATTTCGAGCGGCTGATCGACACAGAAATGCCATTCGTATTCCGTATTGTGGGTAACACCCGGCGCATAGCGGTGGCGCCAGCGCGGGTCGATCTCGAATTCACGCTGGCGACCCGAATACACTAGGCGCTCATCCGCGCGGATACCGGTTTCTTCGGCAAGCTCGCGAGCCGCTGCATCGGCGTGCGACTCATTGGGTTCGAGACTCCCGGTTACCGACTGCCAGAACAACAAGGGCTTGCAGCGCCGCAAGAGCAGCGCGTCGCCTGTGTAGGCGTACACGACGATCAACACGGATTCAGGACGGCGGTATTGTTCAGCCACATTCATGCGGCGTGAGACTTGCGTGTGGCGACGCAACTTTCTGAGCATCGTAAGCAGAACCGGCCGACAACAACTGAGTGGACTGCCAGCGTAGCAGGCCCATCATGTCAGACCGGTTACACCACACCGAACTTATTGTTCGACGTGGGTCTTGCGCAAGCGAATGCCGGTCTCTTTCAATTGCTCGGCCGACACCTCGCCAGGTGCGTTAGTTAGCGGACAATGCGCTGATTGAGTCTTCGGGAAGGCAATCACGTCGCGAATGCTGTCGGCACCGGCCATCAGCATGACCAGACGATCCAGACCAAACGCAATGCCGCCGTGTGGCGGACAGCCGTAAGACAATGCGCGCAGCAGGAAGCCGAATTTCTCTTCGGCCTCTTCCTCACTGATCGACAACAACTCGAATACGGCTGCCTGCATTTGTTGATCGTGGATACGAATGGAACCACCGCCCACTTCCGAACCGTTCAAGACCATGTCGTAAGCGCGTGACAGTACTTTGCCCGGATTTGCTTTCAGCTCTTCCGGATCCAACGTTGACGGAGCTGTAAACGGATGGTGCAGCGATGTCCAGCGGCCGGACGTCTTGTCCTTCTCGAACATCGGAAAGTCCACGACCCAGAGTGGCGCCCAGCCTTCTTTGACCATGCCACGGTCCGTGCCGACTTTGACGCGCAGCGCACCGAGCGCATCGTTCACAACATTGGCTTTATCAGCGCCAAAGAAAATCAGGTCGCCGTCTCTTGCAGCCGTTCGTTGCAAGATGCCCTCGACAGCGTCGTCAGGCAGGAACTTCAGAATCGGCGACTGCAATCCGTCACGACCTTTCGCGACCTCGTTAACCTTGATGTATGCCAGACCTTTCGCACCGTAACGGCCGACGTACGCCGTGTAGTCGTCGATCTCTTTACGGCTCAGTGCCGCACCACCCGGGACGCACAAGGCGGCCACGCGTCCATCTTCGTCTTTGGCAGGGCCTGCGAATACCTTGAACTCAACCGAGCCCATCAAATCGGACACTTCGATCAACTCCAGATCGATACGCAAGTCCGGCTTGTCCGACCCGAAACGCTGCATCGCTTCCGAGTACGGCATACGCGGGAACGGCGCAGGCAATTCGATATCCATCGCCTTGCGGAACAGTTCGCGCACCAGCTCTTCCATGATGCCGGTAACGGCCGCCTCGTCGACGAAGCTCAGCTCGATATCGAGCTGGGTGAATTCCGGTTGACGGTCAGCCCGCAGGTCTTCGTCGCGGAAGCAGCGCACGATCTGGTAATAACGATCCAGCCCCGACATCATCAGCAGCTGCTTGAATATCTGCGGTGATTGCGGCAAGGCGAAGAACTTGCCGGGATGGGTCCGGCTTGGAACGATGTAATCGCGTGCGCCTTCCGGCGTGGCGCGGGTCAGCATCGGCGTTTCGACATCGATAAAGCCGTTGTCGTCCAGGAAGTTGCGCATGGCGCGGGTTACTTTGTGACGCAGGCGCAGATTGTTCAGCATCGGTTCGCGGCGCAGATCGAGGTAGCGGTGCTTCAACCTCAGTTCTTCGTTGGCCTGCTCATCGTGGTGGAACGGCGGCGTCGCGGCATCATTCAACGTCGTCAGCTCACGCGACAACAGCTCGATTTTGCCGGTGCGCATGTTCGGGTTCACGGTGCCTTCCGGTCGCGCACGCACAAGGCCTTTGACCTCCAGCACGAACTCGCCGCGGATCCGCTCGGCCTCGGCAAACATTTCTGCCGTATCCGGATCAAAAACGACCTGCAGCAGACCCTCGCGGTCGCGCAGGTCGACGAAAATAACGCCACCGTGGTCCCGGCGGCGGTGTACCCAGCCGGCTACCGTGACTTCCTGTCCGATGAGCGATTCGTCTACCTGTCCGCAATAATGGCTACGCATGGTTAATTCCGGGAAATCGCGCGTCAAGCGCGTAAAAAAGAGGCGGAATGGTACGGCCTGCCGCCCTACTCTGCAAGGCAGGCCGCGGCCGGAAACGGTCGAAAATCAGTCTTTTGCGGACGGCTCGCCCGCCGCTTGAGCCGGCCTGCTCAAGGGCAGCTCGGCCGACTGACCCGCCTGCCAGGTCGGTACGACGACGCCCAGCGAGATGATCATTTTCAATGCCTCATCGACCTGCATGTCCAGTTCAATCACGTCTTCTCTTGGCACGATAATAATGAAACCGGAGGTCGGGTTCGGCGTGGTTGGCACGAAGCAGGAGATCACTTCCTTGCCAGTGCGCGCTTCAATCTCACCCAACTGGGTGCCGGTCTGGAACGCCAGACTGTAGATGCCCTTGCGTGGGTACTCGAGCATCAGGACCTTCTTGAACGACTGCCCAGAGTCGGACAACACCACCTCGGCGAAACTCTTCGACGACATGTAGATCGAGCGCACGATGGGAATTCGCTGCAACACGGACTCCCACAGCCCGACCATACTGCGGCCAACGATGTTCGCCGCCAGCACACCGGTCAGTAACACCAGGCCCAAGGTCAGTAGCAGACCCAGACCGGGCACAGCGAACGGCAACCACTCCTCTGGCCGATAGGTCGGAGGCAACCATTGCAGCGTCTTGTCCATCACGCCAACCACGAAACGCAGCAGCAGGAAGGTCACGGCAATAGGCAACCACACCAGAAGACCAGCAACGAAATAGCGGCGCAGGTTCTTCATTGGTGCGTACCTCCGTTATCGGTACGGTTCAGTCGCTTGACGACGCGCTGCTCGACTTGCTGTCCGCTTTCGCGACCGCAGGTTTGCTGTCTGTTTTCGGCGCGCTTGTGGTTCCGCTCTCCGCGGTACTCTTAGTGGAGGAACTTGCGGATGAATCGTTCTCACTCTTGTGCACGTTGCGCTGCTTGTCGGTCTTGAAATCCGTTTCGTACCAACCGCCGCCCTTCAGGCGAAAATTTGGCGCGGAAATCAATTTCTTCAGTTCAGGCTGCCCGCACTCCGGGCAATCAAGCAAAGGCTCGTCACTCATTTTCTGCAACGCATCAAATGTATGCGCGCATTTTTGGCAGGCATACTCGTAAATCGGCATGCAATCATCTCCGAACGGGGTAAGACCGGCGCGGAACTGCGCCAGCGGTTGTGATTATAGAGTCATTAGGCCGCATTCTGGAACTCCAGCATTTGCCCGCCCTCGCCGCCCACGCCGACTTCGATCGTATCGCCGGGGCAAAAGACACCTTCAAGTATCTTCTGTGCCAACGGATTCTCGACCTGCTGCTGGATTGCGCGCTTCAGGGGCCGGGCACCGTAAACCGGGTCGAAGCCGGCATCCGCGAGCCTGTCCAGTGCGGCATCACTGAGCGTAATGCGCATATCCCTGTCAGCCAGCCGCTGGTGCAGATAGCTCAACTGAATATCAACGATCTTGCGAATATGCTCGCGACCCAGCGGATGGAATACCACCACGTCATCCACGCGATTGATGAATTCTGGCCGGAAGTGCTGGCCGACAACCTCCATCACCGCGTTTTTCATCGTTTCGTAGTTATCGTCGCCCGCCAGCTCCTGAATCATCTGCGAACCGAGGTTCGAGGTCATTACGATGACCGTGTTGCGGAAATCAACCGTCCGGCCCTGGCCATCGGTCAGGCGTCCGTCATCCAACACCTGCAGCAATACGTTGAATACATCCGGGTGAGCTTTCTCAACTTCGTCCAGCAGAATGACGGAGTACGGACGCCGGCGTACAGCTTCGGTCAGGTAGCCCCCTTCTTCGTAGCCAACGTAGCCGGGCGGCGCACCGATAAGGCGCGCGACCGAATGCCGTTCCATGAACTCCGACATGTCGATGCGCACCATGGCATCGTCAGTATCGAACAGGAAGTTCGCAAGCGCTTTGGTCAGCTCGGTTTTGCCCACGCCGGTGGGACCAAGAAACATGAAGGAACCAATCGGTCGATTGGGATCAGACAGCCCGGCTCGTGAGCGACGGATAGCGTTCGCAACGGCAGTTACCGCTTCTGCCTGACCAACGACCCGTTGCTGCACGACGGATTCCATCGACAGCAGTTTTTCCTTTTCGCCTGTCAGCATTTTCGATACCGGGATACCAGTCCAGCGCGACACAATCTCCGCAACTTCCTCTTCCGTCACGTTGTTCCGTAGCAAGGTGGTTTCACGGTCCTCGGCCTGCATGGCAGTCTTGAGCTGTTTCTCCAGCTCGGGGATCCGCCCGTACTGCAGTTCCGACATGCGCGCGAGATCACCGGCACGGTGCGCCGTCTCGAGTTCCAGACGCGCGCGCTCAATTTCTTCCTTGATATGCGTCGCACCCTGCATGGCCGCTTTTTCAGCTTTCCACACTTCCTCGAGATCCGAGTACTGCTTTTCGAAATCGGATAGTTGTGTCTCGATGTCGTCCAGTCGTTTACGCGATGCATCGTCCGACTCTTTCTTCAGCGCTTCGCGCTCGATCTTGAGCTGGATGATGCGACGCTCGAGGCGATCCATTGATTCCGGTTTGGAGTCGATCTCGATACGAATGCGTGATGCAGCTTCATCGATCAGATCGATAGCCTTGTCAGGCAACTGCCGGTCACTGATATAACGATGCGACAGGGTTGCCGCCGCCACGATCGCCGGGTCGGTGATCTCGACACCATGATGCACTTCATAGCGTTCTTTAAGGCCGCGCAGAATCGCAATCGCGTCCTCAACGTTCGGCTCCTCAACCAGCACTTTCTGAAAGCGCCGTTCCAACGCCGCGTCTTTCTCAATGTACTGGCGGTATTCATCCAGCGTGGTGGCACCAACGCAATGCAGTTCGCCGCGCGCCAGCGCTGGCTTCAGCATATTGCCCGCATCCATCGAACCTTCGGCTTTGCCCGCACCGACCATCGTGTGCAGCTCGTCGATGAAGAGAATGATCTGGCCTTCCTGCTTGGCCAAGTCACTCAGCACCGCTTTCAAACGCTCTTCAAATTCACCACGAAATTTGGCGCCGGCGATCAACGAACCCATGTCCAGCGACAGTATGCGTTTGTTGCGCAGGCCTTCAGGAATTTCGTTATTGACGATGCGTTGTGCGAGCCCTTCGATAATGGCGGTCTTGCCAACGCCGGGTTCACCGATCAACACCGGGTTGTTCTTGGTGCGGCGCTGCAATATCTGGATAGTGCGACGTATCTCTTCGTCGCGACCAATAATCGGATCCAACTTGCCCTGCTCCGCACGCTCAGTCAGGTCGATGGTGTACTTCTCCAGCGCCTGCCGGGTCTCTTCGGCGTTCGGGTCATTCACCTGCTGACCACCCCGCAGCTCGTCAATAGCCTGCTCAACAGCACCGCGAATCGCGCCCGCCTGCACCAACACCTTCGCAAGTGGTGATTTATCTTCAAGTGCGGCAAGCACAAACAGTTCGCTCGAAATGAACTGGTCTTTGCGCTTCTGTGCCAGTTTGTCGGTGACGTTCAGCATCTTCGTCAGCTCGTTGCCGATATGCACGTCGCCACCGGTTCCTTCCACTTTTGGCAGGCGGTCGAGGGCATCGCCGAGTTGCGAGCGCAGCAAGTTGACGTTGGCACCTGATTTGGTCAGAAGGCCGCGCACCGAACCGCCCTGCTGGTCGAGCAGCGCGATCATCACGTGCACCGGCTCGATATACTGATGGTCCTGGCCAACGGCCAGCGACTGGGCATCGGACAGCGCCATCTGAAACTTGCTGGTCAGTTTGTCCATTCGCATATGAAATTCCTGCGTTAGTAAATCCGGGTTCGCTACTAAATTGCGGCAGACCGGCGCATTTCAAGCGGCCGTGCCTTGCGGTAACTACTTATTCCGCACGGTAAACGAAGCTCGCCATGCGTCCGCACTGGCCGTCCCGGCGGTAGGAAAAAAACGCATTGGTTTCGGTGTAGGTGCAATGTTCGCCGCCATACACCGCCGTAACACCAACGCTGGCAAGCCGAACACGGGCAAGTCCGTACAGATCCGCCTGCCAGCGACCGCGCTCATTACGCTCGAAGAATGGCGCTGAATTCGCGCCGCGGGCAACAAAGGCCTCGCGAACTTCTGCACCGACCTCAAAAGCTTGTTGTGAAATCGCTGGCCCCAGCCACGCCAGAATCCCGGATCGAGCCGGCAGTTTGGCCACCGTTGCCTCGAGCACACCGTCGAGCAGCCCCCTCCAGCCAGCGTGCGCGGCCGCGACCGCGCTACCGTCTTTGCAGACGAACAATACGGGCAGGCAGTCGGCAGTCAGCACCGCGCAGACCACGCCACTCTCGGTCGTGAGTGCGGCATCCGCTTCCGGGTTCTCGACGGGATTCGGTAGAACGGCCGCGGTCGTGCCGTGTACCTGACGCAGCCATTGCGGCTCGGCGGGCAGGCCAATGTCGTGCCGCATGCGTCGGCGGTTCTCGAGCACACACTGAAACTGATCGTTGACATGGTCGCCGAGGTTCAACGATGCATAAGGGCCGTCACTGGCCCCACCCGTGCGCAACGTCGTGCCGGCACGGATGCCGGCCGGTGCAGGCCAATTAGCAGCGATCCAGTTAGTCATCCCCGGCCATCGACCTGGCATGGCGCCGGAGCGCGGTCAGCAGTCCCTCGAAGTCGTCCGGCAGCGGCACCTGGAATTCGAGTGGTTCGCCACTCAGCGGGTGCTTCAGTTCTAGACGAGTTGCGCACAGTGCCTGGCGACGGAAAGCCCGCAGAACATCGGCCAGTGCTTCATCACCACCCCGCGGCAGGGCCAGCCGGCCGCCATAGACCTGGTCGCCGATCAGCGGGTGACGACGGTGCGCCATGTGCACACGAATCTGGTGAGTTCGGCCGGTTTCGAGTTTCACGTTAATGTGGGTATGCGCGGCAAATCGTTCTTTGACGCGGTAATGGGTAACAGCCGGTTTGCCATCGGACTGCACGCTCATGCGTACACGATCCACCGGGTGCCGCTTGATAGGCGCATCGACCGTGCCGCCAGCCGTCAGCACGCCGTTGCAGACCGCTTCGTAGTGACGATCTATCTCGCGATCAGCCAGCATACGGGTCAGTGCGGTGTGCGCCGATATGGTTTTGCCAACCAGCAGCAAGCCGCTCGTATCCTTGTCCAGGCGGTGCACGATACCGGCCCGCGGCAACTCAACGAGGCCTGCCGAGTGATGCAGCAAGCCGTTCATCAGGGTTCCACGCAAATTGCCCGCGCCGGGATGCACCACAAGCCCGGCGGGCTTGTTGATAACCAGCAGGTCATCGTCTTCAAACACGACTTCCAGCGTCAACGGTTCCGGCTTGCTGGTTACCGCGGGCTCCGGGAGGGACGCCAGCGATACCGCCTCGCCGCCATTGACCGGGTCGCGCGGCCGCCGCGCCTCGCCATCGACAGTGATCTGGCCCTTTTTCAGCCATTGCGCCAGACGACTGCGGGAATACTCCGGAAACATCTGCGCCAGTGCCTGGTCCAAGCGCTTTCCAGCCAGTTCCAGAGGGATAATTTGGTTTTGGTTCTCACTCATTACAACAATCGCTGCCTTGGGGCCGGAAACCGGAGAGTTTACGGTATACTCGCCCGCTTTGAGTGCCCGTCGGCAGATTTCACGGGCCCGGCAACACAGGTTTTCGCATAGATGAGTCTCCGCAATACTTTCGCCGCAAGCCGCATCACCACGATGCCCGCAAGACGCCTGACATTGGCGCTGGGTGCGCTGCTGGCCAGCCTGGCCCTGTCTGCCTGTGCCGGCAAAGACGAACGCGACGATACGCTGATCAATAATATTACCCGCGCGTACGAAACTGCCCAGACTTCAATGAGCAATCAGAATTACCGGCGTGCGATTCAGATTTTTGAAACTCTGCAGGCGCGATTCCCGTTCAGTGATCTCTCGAAACAAATCCAGCTCGAACTGATGTACGCGTATTACAAGAGCAATCAGCAAGATCAGGCGATCGACGCTGCTGATCAGTTCATGCGCGAAAACCCGACGCACGCACGTTACGACTACGCGCTGTACATTAAGGCGCTCGCGTACTTCGAACGAGACCCGGGCATGCTGGAACGAGTTTTCAAGCGCGATGTTTCCCGTCGCCCGCCGCGCGACGGTGCACTGGCGTTCTCGCTGCTAAAGCGACTCGTTGACCGTTATCCGGCCAGTCCGTATGCGCCCGACGCTGAGCAACGGATGGTGTACCTGAAGAATCGGCTGTCCGCCTACGAGAACGGCGTCGCACGCTTCTATCTGAGTCAGGAAGCCTACGTTGCCGCGCTGAATCGTGCCAAGAATGCACTCGAAGAATACAACGGCGCAGACAGCACCAAAGAAACGCTCGACATAATGATCGAAGCCTACGAAGGTCTCGGCATGAACGAGCTTGCAGCGGACACGCGACGAGTACGCAACGCGAATTTCCCAAGCGGCAGCTAAACCGAAGCCTATTCCGGGAACGTGTAACGCGACGTTATCGGGTAACGCCAGTCGCGACCAAAAGCGCGTGCACTGATACGTATGCCGGGCGGCGCCTGACGCCGCTTGTATTCGTTGCGCTTGACCATTTCCAGCACGCGAATCACGACCTTCCGGTCAAACCCTCGTTCGCAGATTTCGTCCACCGATAAATCGTCGACGATAAATGCCTCAAGGATTGGATCGAGCACACTGTAATCAGGCAGTGAATCACTGTCTTTCTGATTGGGTCGCAGTTCCGCTGACGGCGGCCGCGTGATCACACGTTCAGGTATCGCCGCGCTGACGGTATTGCGGTAACGCGCCAATTGATACACCAGCGTCTTGCTGCAATCCTTGATCGGCGCAAAACCGCCATTCATGTCGCCGTACAACGTGGCATAGCCGACGGCCATTTCGCTCTTGTTGCCGGTTGTCAGCAACATGCTGCCAGTCTTGTTGGAAATGGCCATTAACAACAGGCCACGGCTACGCGCCTGAATGTTTTCTTCGGTGACATCCGGCTCCCGATCACCGAAAATTTTCTTCAGCTGGCCAACAGTCGCACCGTAAATAGGCTCAATCGGCAGTACGTCGTAACGAACGCCCAACAGTTTGGCCTGCGCTGCAGCATCTTCCTGACTCATGGTACTCGTATAGCGAAACGGCATCATGACCGCGCGAACGCGGTCAGCACCGAGTGCATCGCAAGCGATGGTCAGGATCAGTGCAGAATCAATGCCACCGGACAAGCCGACGACAACGCCTGGAAAGCCGTGCTTTTCAACGTAATCGCGAGTGCCGGTCACCAGTGCTTCATAGACACTTTGTTCCGCGCCGAGCATCGGAGACACCTCTGCGGCCACCGGTACCACACCGCTGGCATTCGCCCGCAGATCAACGGTGTACAGACCCTCTTTGAAAGCCGGTGCGCGAAAACGCACGTCGCCATCGGGCATCATCGTGAATGAACCGCCATCGAATACCAGTTCATCCTGGCCGCCCACCATATTCAGATACACGCAAGGAATGCCGGTTTCACTCAGCCGCTGGCGAACGACATCTTCGCGTTTTTGCTGACTATTGACTTCATAGGGTGAACCGTTGATCGCCAGTATCACTTCCGCGCCAGCCGAACGACTGCGGGCGGCGGGCTGTTTGCGCCACAGGTCTTCGCAAATATTCAGGCCGATACGAATGCCATTGATCTTGAATACGGCCGCTTCGCTGCCCGCCTCAAAGTACCGGGCCTCGTCAAAGACCCGGTAGTTAGGCAGCATTTGTTTACGGTAGCGCGCGACCACTTTGCCATCGCGGAACACGGCGCAGGCGTTGAAGATCACGCCATCGCGGTACTCAGGGAAACCGACCAGCACGTGAATGTCGCGCACCGTAGTTCGGATGCGCTCCATGGCGCTTTCGACACGGCGCCGCAGCCCGTTATGAAACAGCAGGTCCTCGGGCGGATAGCCGCAAATGCTGAGCTCGGGAAACGCCACAATGTCGGCACCCAGCTCTTCACGCGAACGCTCCGCATATTCGAGTATGCGGTCGGTATTGCCCGCCACATCACCGACCACGAGATCGAGCTGGGCGAGCGCTACCTTGACAGAATTGTTCATCGTCGGGCGAGACTCAAGCGAACGGAGGTTGTCGGCAGGCCGACAGCAATCAGCTGTTAATCAATTCCAGCATCTTGCTGCCAAGTTCCGCCGGCGAACGAACGGTTGCAACACCGGCGTTATCAAGCGCACGGTACTTGTCATCCGCTGTGCCTTTGCCGCCAGCAATAATTGCGCCGGCATGCCCCATACGCTTGCCCGGAGGTGCCGTAACACCGGCAATGTAGGCTACGACAGGCTTGCTAACTTCAGACTGAATGAATTCAGCTGCCGCTTCTTCGTCCGTACCGCCAATTTCGCCAACCATCACAACGCCGTAAGTGTCCGGGTCGTCCTGGAACAAGCGCAGGCAGTCGATAAAATCCATGCCCCGAACCGGGTCGCCGCCAATACCTACACAGGTGCTTTGGCCCAAACCATTGTTGGTGGTCTGATAGACGGCTTCGTAGGTGAGTGTGCCGGAACGCGAGACAACGCCGATGCGGCCTTTCTTGTGAATGAAACCCGGCATGATGCCGATCTTGCACTCGTCAGGAGTGATGATGCCTGGGCAGTTCGGGCCAATCAGACGGCAATCGTAATTGCGCAGTGCAGACTTCACCTTGACCATGTCCAGCACTGGAATTCCTTCCGTAATGCAGACCACCAAACCGACGCCCGACTCCGCCGCTTCAAGAATTGCATCGGCAGCAAACGGTGCCGGCACATAGATCATGCTGACATCTGCACCGGTTTCACTTACGGCTTCACGCATCGTGTTGAACACTGGTACGCCCAGCGTTTCTTCGCCACCACGGCCTGGCGTGACACCGCCAACAACCTTGGTACCGTAGTCGATGCATTGCTCTGTATGGAACTGACCTTGTGTGCCGGTGATGCCCTGACAAATGATCTTGCTGTTCTTGTTTACCAAAATACTCATGACTTCACCGCCGCAGCTACTGCTTTCTTGGCCGCATCGGTAAGGTCGTCCGCGGCAATAATATCGAGACCACTCTCTTTCAGGAGAGCACGGCCTTTTTCAACGTTTGTGCCTTCAAGGCGCGCAATCACGGGCACTTTCACACCCACTTCTTTCACTGCGCTGATAATGCCCTCGGCAATCAGATCGCAACGCACTATGCCGCCAAAAATATTGACGAGAATCGCGGTTACATTCTGGTTGGACAAAATAAGCTTGAACGCTTCCGCTACGCGTGCACTTGTTGCGCCGCCGCCCACGTCCAGAAAGTTTGCGGGATCGCCACCGTGCAGTTTAATCAGGTCCATGGTGGCCATGGCCAAACCAGCGCCGTTCACCATGCAAGCGATGTTGCCGTCCAGCGAAACGTAGTTGAGGTCGTGGGCCGCTGCTTCACGCTCTTTCTCGTCTTCCTGACTCGGGTCACGCAGCGCCGTCAGTGCTTTCTGGCGGTACAGGGCGTTGTCTTCAATGTCGATCTTGGCATCAAGAGACAGGACATCGCCGGCTTTGGTAATGATCAGTGGGTTTACTTCGACAAGGCTGGCGTCGCACTCGACGAACAATTTGTACATGCGGCCGACCAAATCGCCGAACTGCTTTTGCTGTGCTTTGTTCAGGTTCAGGCCAAACGCAAGCTGGCGTGCCTGGTACGGCATCAGACCCGCATCCGGCGCCACAGCAACGTTAAAAATCAACTCCGGCGTATCTTCGGCAACCTGCTCGATGTCCATGCCGCCCGCTTCAGAGGCAATGAATGATACCTGCTTGGCTTCCCGATCCACGACCATGCTGAGGTACAGCTCACGTTCGATATCAGATCCGGACTCCACATAGACCGTATTGACTGGCAGTCCTTCCGGGCCTGTCTGGTGAGTCACCAACGTCATACCGAGCATTTCTTTCGCGTAGGCGCGAACTTCGTCTTTCGAACGCGCAAGCTTTACGCCGCCCGCTTTGCCGCGACCGCCAGCGTGTACCTGAGCCTTCACGACCCATAGGCTGCCACCCAGTTTGTCAGCAGCAGCTGCTGCATCATCGGGATTGTCCACGGCGTGACCGCTGGGCACCGGAATGCCGAAGTCGGCAAATAGTTTTTTGGATTGGTATTCGTGAAGGTTCATGGTTTTAGGTGTCTTTGTGTTGGTGAGCTTTTCGAAGAGCAACTGACCGCCGTCGAGGACCCTCGAATCCGGCCAGGGCAAAAAATTCCGGCGTATTTTGGAGCAAAGCGGCCGCATACGCAAAGGCGCGCCACTATCGCACACTGCGAAGCCAGCGCACACCGTTGCCGCAGGCACCGCTGCGCTGTTTTGGTGCGCGGCACTATCGAGCCAGTCTGGCCATATTGCACTACAATCGGCAGCCATCGGCCGGATGGCCAGTGGCGGTAACCCATGCAACCAACAGCAGCCGAGCAAAAAAGCACCGAAGATCGCGGCAGACAGCTGCGCGATATCGAGCAATCCGACCTTACATGGCGCGCACTCAGCACACTGAACATATTCCGCCTGCTGGTGGCTGTGACGTTACTGATTCTGTTCTTCGCCAGCGGCGAACCGCGCTTTTTTGGCGATCGTTACCCTGCTTTGTTCTCCGCTACCGCTGCCGGGTATTTCGTGTTTGCGGCGCTTTCGGGCATCACGATCCGGATGCGCTGGGTTTCGGCGGCATTGCAGGTATTGACCCAGGTTACGGTCGATATCGCTGCGATCGTAATCCTGATGCACGCCAGTGGCGGCATCTCAAGCGGCCTCGGTGGATTGCTGGTGGTCTTTGTCGGTGCGGGCAGTCTGGTCCTGCCGCTGCAGGTCCCGGCCTTTTTCGCCGCCCTGGCGACACTGGCCATATTGGGCGAACAGCTTTTCTCGCAGTTGTTTGGCGCCCCGGGCAATAACGCCAATTACTCCGCGGCGGGCGTTCTCGGTGCGATTGTCTTCGCCATCGCGCTGGCAGCGAGGCCGCTCGCCAAACGCATACAGGCCAGTGAAGAACTCGCTCACCAGCGCGGTATTGACCTTGCCAACCTGTCGGAGCTGAACGAGTACATCGTCCAGCACTTGCGGGAAAGCATCGTCGTGATCGACCGCAACGACGGCATACGGCTGATCAACAGCTCCGCCGCCGCCCTGCTTGGCATCGATGCCGAGAAGCACAGAACCATGGAGGCTGCAGCACCGGACCTGGACCGCTTCCTCAAGTCCTGGCGATCGGACGAAAGCATCTCCGGCCACACCGATTTCACGCTGGTCAATGCGGATCATTCGGCGCGCATTTCGGTGCATCTCGCACCCCTGGGTCGCGGCATCGGCCGCAACGGTCCCGTATTGATGTTCCTTGAAGATGCCAGCCTCATGAACGCCCGGGTACAACAATCCAAGCTTGCGTCGCTCGGTCGCTTAAGCGCCAGCATTGCGCATGAGATCCGCAATCCGGTAGGCGCCATGAGCCACGCCGGGCAACTGCTCGCTGAATCGAAAGGCCTGACCAAAGAGGACCTTCGGCTGACCAGCATCATCCAGACCCACGCGGAACGGGTCAGCCACATCATCGACAACGTACTGCAGTTGTCGCGTCGCGAATCCGGGCAGGCCGAGGAACTGGAACTACGCCCGTGGCTGGAAGATTTCGCGGCCGAATTCACCAACACCCTGGAATTGCAGGAAGGCGAGCTCAGCGTTGCCAGTGCGGAAGACGGGCTCATTGTGCACATGGACCCGAGCCATTTGCGCCAGGTGATGTGGAATTTATGCGATAACGCCGTGAAATACGGCAGCGAAACGGGCGGCATCATGGTTGAATTGCGTGCCGGACAAGTTGCACGCAGTCGCCGACCATTCCTTGAAGTTCTAGACCGGGGTCACGGTATCGACGCGGCTACGGCCGATAAGATATTCGAGCCGTTCTTCACCAATCGCCAAGGTGGCACCGGTCTCGGCTTGTACATATCGCGGGAGCTGTGCGAGCTGAACCACGCTACGCTGGTGCACCAGCCTCGCGATGACGGCGGCAGTATTTTTCGTATCGTCTTTGCCGACGGCGGCCGCTGGCAGCGTCTCGGCGATTAAACTTCACTGGATCCATTGAACAGCATGAACAGACCGTTCGCCCTGGTAATTGATGACGAGCCCGACATCCGCGAGTTGCTCGCGCTGACACTCGGCCGTATGAATATCGAGGCAGCGCTCGCGGGCGACGTGGCTGAGGCGCAGGCAAAGCTCAATGAACACAGTTTTGATCTGTGCCTGACCGACATGCGCTTACCGGATGGCGACGGGCTCGATCTCGTCAAGTGGATGCAAACCAACAGCCCGGGCGTTCCCGTAGCCGTCATTACCGCGCATGGTAACGTCGAAACGGCGGTACAGGCGCTGAAACTCGGTGCATTCGACTTCATTTCGAAGCCGCTCGATCTGGCCAATCTGCGCAATGTCATAGAAAGCGCTCTAAAGCTCAGCGAGCCGGCACCGGCAGACGACAATCGTTTGTTAGGCAATTCTGAGCCCATGCGCGAGTTACGGGAACTGATCGACCGGGTCGCCCGTAGTCAGGCTCCGGTGCACATTTGCGGCGAGTCCGGCACCGGCAAGGAACTCGTCGCACGTTTGATTCACGACTCCGGGCCGCGTGTCGATGGGCCGTTCGTACCCGTTAACTGTGGCGCGATTCCCGCTGATTTGATGGAAAGCGAGTTCTTTGGTCACCGCAAAGGCGCCTTCACGGGCGCGGTGACGGACAAGGAAGGACTGGTACAAAGCGCGAATGGCGGCACCCTGTTTCTTGATGAAATCGCTGACTTGCCGCTGTCCATGCAGGTCAAGCTGCTACGCGTCATTCAGGAACAGACGGTCCGGCCAGTTGGTGCGGCGGCTGAACAGCAAGTCAATATTCGCATCCTGTCGGCCACTCACAGAAATCTCGCCGACATGGTCGCGAACAGTGAGTTTCGTGAAGACCTGTTCTACCGAATCAACGTCATCGAACTGCGTGTCCCACCACTGCGCGAACGCGGTGACGATGTCCTGTTGCTTGCCGACTACGTCATGCGACGACTCGGCAGTTCAACCGACATCCTGGATGCGGGTGCCCGCAACTTGCTCTGCAACTACCGTTTTCCCGGCAATGTTCGCGAACTGGAAAACATGCTGGAGCGAGCGGTCACGCTGTGCGTCAATGGCAGTATTTCCAGCTCGGACCTGCACGTTCGGGAAACACCACGCGCGGACGACGCTTTGCCATCGGGCAACAATGCCACCTCCAACCTCGGCGGGCATATAGAAGACGTCGAACGTCAGGCTATTGTCGAAGCACTGGAAAAAACCCGCTACAACAAGACCGCGGCAGCCAAACTACTGGGACTGTCATTTCGCCAGTTACGTTATCGAATCAAGAAACTCGACATTGAATAGCCGAGAGCGTCGGCAGACGCCGACGCCTTGTGACAAATATTGTCAGTTCCTGACAGCCAGTGACCGAACTTGCCCAACGTGACGAACGCCGCAACTGCGAAATCGGTCACATTTTAGTTTTTTTCTCCTTTATTTTCATTAGCTTACTACCGCACCCATAAAGCTGGCACGGGCCTTGCTTTATACCCGTTACAGGCGATTACGCCGTACGCTTTTCTACACGCAAGTTTATAAATTCATGGAGACTCCAATGAAGAAAGTTCAACAAGGTTTTACGCTTATCGAACTGATGATCGTTGTCGCGATCATCGGCATCCTGGCTGCCATCGCTATCCCGGCTTACCAGGACTACACGATTCGTGCACAGGTTTCTGAAGGCTTGAGCCTGTCAGGCGCTGCTAAAGCGGCTGTCACCGAGTACTACCAGGACCAGGGCGCCTACCCGGCCGACAACACTGAAGCTGGTCTTGAGGATGCTGCCAACATCAGCGGCAAATACGTTTCTCAGGTCGCTGTTGCTGCAAACGTCATTACGATTTCTTACTCGAACACGGCTCCGCAGTCAGCTAACGCCAATATTAACGGCGCGACCCTGACACTGACCGCACTCGACAATGGCGGCAGCGTGTCATGGACCTGTGCCGGTGGCGCTACGCTCGGTGGTGAGCCGAAGTGGCTGCCTGCCGCTTGCCGTCCGTAATCGGAAGCCCGCTAGCGTCGGCTTACCGACGCAATGACGACGATCAAGGAGAAAGCCCCGCTAGCCGGGGCTTTTTTCTTCCAAGAACCAATAGGCAAAGCACAGCAGGCTGATCGTCACCGCCCGGTGCGTGACCTGGCATCGCGCTTGATCGTTCCAGCCGCCGCCGCAATTATTGCCTGACAGCAAGTCACAGGCTTACGGGAGTCGTTCGATGAACACGTCCACACGACAAACAGGCTTCACGCTGATCGAACTCATGATAGTTGTGGCTATCATTGGCATCCTCGCCTCGCTGGCAGTCTCGGCCTATCAGACCTACGTCGTTCGGGCCCAGGTCGCTGAAGCACTGAACTTTGCCGCAAGCGCCAAAGTGGCCATTGTGGATGCTTTCACCAATGACGGACGCCCGCCGAGTGGGCGCCAGGATATCGGTTACACCGCTGCGCCAACAGATACGCAGGGCAGCTACATCAGCGCCATGAACATCACCAATGGCCGTATCGACATTACCTTTGGCAACAACGCGCATCCGGCAATTTTTGGTGAAACACTCTCCGTGACGCCGTATGCCGCAGCCGGCAGAGTCGCTATCGCCTGGCGCTGCGGTTACTCCCAGGCATTAAACGGCGCCCCACTCACTGGTGGTGGCGTATCGGCTGCCTACCAATCGGGCTCCATCGAAGAACGCTACCTGCCAACCAATTGCCGTAGCTAAGCACCAGTTACAGTCAGAAAATCGGCCTCCACAGGCTGCTAAACTTCGAGCTTTGACTAAATATGTTGCAATTGTGAACAACAGCACAAAATGCAGTTGATCCGAATGGGCTGATCAGTGAGACTGTTAAGTCCGCAAAATCCTTGGCAATCAGGCATCTGACGCACTCATGGCAGTAACGGCTTCTCAATCGACGCTTTCGGGCCTTCCACGGCGCCTGGTCCAGGATGGGATCATTGCTGAACAGGCCATCCTTGAAGCCGCGGAAGCGGCCAAGAAAGCCCACTTGCCGTTAGTCGCATACCTGGTTTCCAATGACCTCGCTGATTCGCGTGCCATTGCCGTAGCGGCATCACACGAGTTCGGTGTGCCACTGCTCGATCTGGATGCGGTTGAGGTGGATCTCGAGTGCCTGCGGGCGGTCGATCAGAAGCTCCTCAACAAGCACCGTGTTCTGCCATTGGTCAAACGTGGCCAACGGCTGTTTCTGGGCATCTCTGACCCAACCAATTTACAGGCTATCGACGAGGTCAAGTTTCAGACCAGCTTGCGTGTTGATCCGGTTGTTGTCGAACAGGCCAAACTGGAAGAACGCATCAGCAAGGCGCTGGAAGCAGTCGATACCACGATGTCCGGCCTGGATGATGACGACTTCGATCTTGAGAACCTTGATGTCACGAGCGGCGAAGACGAACAAGAAGATGGCATCACCCGTGACGACATCGAAGACGCGCCGGTTGTTCGGTTCGTCAACAAGGTTCTGCTCGATGCGATCAAACGCGGCGCATCGGATATTCACTTCGAGCCTTACGAGAAAATTTTCCGCGTACGCACGCGTCTCGACGGTGTGCTTTCCGGAGTGGCGCGGACCCACCGGTCGCATTGGCGAACAAGGTATGCGCCCGACTTAAAGTCATGTCACGTATGGACATTGCGGAACGCCGCGTGCCGCAGGACGGCCGCATTAAGATGCGTCTGTCCAAGAACCGTGCAATCGATTTTCGTGTAAACACCTGCCCTACGCTATTCGGTGAAAAAATCGTGCTGCGTATTCTCAGACGCCAGCGGACGCCAAACTTGGCATTGACGCGCTGGGCTACGACGAAACGCAGAAAGCGATGTACCTCAAACATCTCAACAAGCCGTACGGAATGATTCTGGTTACCGGGCCAACAGGTTCAGGTAAGACCGTTTCGCTCTATACCGGCCTGAACATTCTGAATACGGAAGACCGCAATATCTCGACCGCGGAAGACCCGGCGGAAATTAACCTGCCGGGCATTAACCAGGTCAACGTCAACCCCAAAGTCGGGCTGACGTTTGCCTCCTCGCTGAAAGCATTTCTGCGCCAGGATCCGGACGTGATCATGGTCGGTGAGATTCGAGATCTGGAAACAGCCGAGATCGCGATCAAGGCAGCACAAACAGGTCACCTTGTACTCTCCACACTACACACCAATGACGCCCCGAAAACACTGACGCGACTCGTCGACATGGGGGTCAAGCCTTACGCTATTGCGACATCAGTCAGTTTGATCATTGCGCAACGGCTTGCACGCAAGCTGTGTGACAACTGCAAAGAAGTACGGGACATACCGCACGAAGCCTTGTTAAAGGAAGGCTTCATGGAAGCCGATATCAAGTCAGGCCTATCGGTGTTCGGGCCCAAAGGCTGCAAGTTGTGCAACGAAGGTTACAAAGGTCGACTCGGTTTGTTTCAGGTCATGGAAGTATCCGAGACCATGGGGCGAATCATTATGGAAGGTGGTAACGCCATACAGATTGCCGATCAAGCAACCAAGGAAGGCGTCATCGACCTTAGAACGGCCGGACTGAACAAAGTCAAGGACGGGATCACAAGTCTTGAAGAGATCAACCGGGTTACAATTGAGTAGCTTCGGTCGCGGCATAAAGAGTTAGGGAACTAAAATGGCGGATACAGCGGTTGCTAATAGTACGCCTTTCCTTTGGGAAGGGACGGATCGTAAAGGCAACAAGATCAAAGGCAAGGCTATGGCCGCCAACGAGGCGGCAGTTCGTGCTGACTTGCGTCGTCAGGGCGTTGTGCCCAGTCGTATCAAGAAACAGAGCAAAGGCCTGTTCAGCGGCTCCGCCAAGATCACCATGGGCGATATCGCGATATTCAGTCGCCAGCTCGCCACCATGCTCGGCGCAGGTATTCCTTTGGTGCAAGCCTTCGAGATCGTTGGCAGTGGGCACGAAAATGCGTCCATGCAAAAACTGATCATGACAATCAAGGCGGATGTAGAAGGCGGTAGTGCGCTTGCTGAGGCACTCGGTAAACATCCCCTGTACTTCGACGACTTGTTCGTGAATCTCGTTGAAGCCGGTGAGCAAGCAGGTGCACTCGAAACCCTGCTGGACAAGATTGCGACGTACAAAGAAAAAACAGAAGCCATTAAGAAAAAGATCAAGAAAGCGCTCACTTACCCGGCAGCTGTTCTCGTCGTGGCATTTGTCGTTACGATCATCCTGCTCATTTTCGTAATTCCCGCGTTTGAAGACCTGTTCCAGGGCTTTGGCGCCGATCTGCCTGCGTTCACGCAGGTCGTAATCGACCTTTCCAAATTTGTGCGCGATCAGGGCTGGATTCTGGCAGTCGCCGGGTTCGCAGCGGTATCAACGTTCCTGTACTTCAAGAAGCGTTCACGGGCGATGCGGGAATTTCTCGATCGCGCCGCTCTGAAGACACCAATCATTGGCCCCATCATCCAGAAAGCAGCCATTGCGCGTTACGCTCGTACGCTGTCTACGATGTTCAGTGCCGGTGTGCCACTGGTTGAAGCTCTGGAGTCGGTAGCGGGCGCAACCGGCAACATCGTCTATGAACTGGGCGTCCTGCAGATGAAAGACGAAGTCTCCACTGGCCAGCGACTGCAGCAGGCCATGGAGAACACGGACCTGTTCCCCAACATGGTTATCCAGATGATTGCCGTTGGTGAAGAATCCGGCTCTCTCGATGAAATGTCCGCTAAAGTTGCCGACTTTTATGAAGAAGATGTGGACAACGCCGTCGATAACCTCAGCAGCCTCCTCGAGCCCATGATCATGGCGATTCTGGGTGTGCTCGTTGGTGGACTGGTTATCGCTATGTACCTGCCGATTTTCAAAATGGGCGCGGTCGTATAATCGCCCCGGCTCGTATCAATATTTTTACCTCCAGCGGCGCCGAATGGCGCCGCTCTTGTATCTGCAGTCTGAACCGGGAATCATTTGCTGATGATTGAAATTCTCTCTGCCCACCCTGTTGTTTTCCTGCTGGTCAGCGTCCTCTTCGCGTTGTTGATTGGCAGCTTCCTTAATGTGGTCATATACCGCATCCCGGTCATGATGCAGCGAGAATGGCGCAGTCAGTGCCAGGAGCTGCTGGCCGAACCAGCAGGCGATTTGCCTGAGGGTCGATTCGATCTGGTAGTACCCCGCTCGCGTTGCCCGTCCTGCTCTACACAAATCACCGCGCTGCAGAATGTTCCGGTTATCAGCTACCTGCTGCTGCGTGGCAAGTGCGGATATTGCAGCGCGCCCATTTCAGCGCGCTACCCGGCGATTGAGCTTCTGACCGCCGTGCTCACCGGTCTCACCGCATGGCGCTTTGGTTTTGGCTGGGAGGCACTCGCCGCAATTGGCCTGACCTGGACCCTGATCGCCATCACCTTCATCGACTTTGATCACCAGATCATTCCGGACTCCTTGTCACTGCCGTTGCTCTGGGCCGGCCTCAGCCTGAGCCTGTTCAACCCGATGTCCGGCGCTGATGTCTTGTTTATTACACCGAACTCGGCGATTGTCGGGGCACTGGCGGGCTATCTCAGCCTGTGGAGTGTCTATCATCTGTTCAAACTGGTAACCGGCAAAGAAGGCATGGGTTATGGCGACTTCAAACTTCTTGCTGCCCTCGGCGCGTGGCTGGGCTGGCAGGAATTACCGGTCATCATTATTTTATCGGCGCTGGTCGGAGCAATACTCGGCATAGGCCTGATGGCCGTGCGCGGCAGAGATCGCAACGTGCCGATGCCCTTCGGCCCCTTCCTCGCAGCCGCCGGCTGGCTGGCGATGCTGTACGGGCCGCAGATCCGCAGCTGGTGGGTTAGTGTTGTCACCTGAACCGGATTGCCCCGAATGCGCAAGCTCAAGAAATCAAAACCATTCCGCATAGGTTTGACCGGCGGCATAGCCAGCGGCAAGTCCCTCATTGCAGACTATTTTCATGACCTTGGCGTACCGGTCATCGATACCGACGTCATCGCACGCGAACTGGTTGAGCCGGGCAAGCCCGCTCTCGACGAAATTCGCCGAGCATTCGGTGACCGTGTAATCGCCGAGAGCGGCGGACTGGACCGCGCAGCACTACGGGCCATTGTTTTCGCCGACGATAATGAACGGCGCAAACTCGAGGCGATACTTCATCCGCTGAT
The DNA here is from genome assembly GCF_055809415.1 of Woeseia sp. D3-10. Taxonomy (NCBI): domain Bacteria; kingdom Pseudomonadati; phylum Pseudomonadota; class Gammaproteobacteria; order Woeseiales; family Woeseiaceae; genus Woeseia; species Woeseia sp. D3-10. The sequence goes on from NZ_JBVVTW010000007.1 coordinate 928,339, forward strand.
ACGCCGCGAAACCCTGCGCCAATCGGCCAGTGCCGGGGGACCGTACCAAATCATCGTTGTTCCGCTACTGGCTGAATCGCCGATGCGCGACAACATGGACCGGGTGCTGGTGGTCGATGTGCCAAGAGCCGTGCAACTTGAGCGATTGCTCGCGCGGGACGCGGGCAGCAAGGCACAGGCTGAGCGCATAATTGCCTCACAGGCGAGCCGCGCCGAGCGCCTTTCGATCGCCGATGACATTATCAACAACGACAGCACTCTGGAATTCGCCCGGCAACAGGTGGAGGCACTCCACCAACGCTACGAGCAACTCGTTCTGCACGGCTAACTAATCCAGCTGTCGCCGTTTGAAGTCATTTGCGCACAGCGCCGAACGTGGCGCAGAATAGCGGAATGGTACGAGCCGTAATGACAGCAGAACAACACAGCGCCGGTCGGACGATGTGCGAATACGAACAGCCGCTCAATGAGCGGATGCGCACGTTCATGCGCCTGGAATTCCTGTACCAACAGCTTCTGTACAACACCGAGCAGGAAGCCGACTGGGCCACCCGGGCCGCAACGACGAGTTTGCTGGAGATTCTGGCTATCCTCAGTCGCGGCGATGTGCGCAGCGACGTACACAAAGAACTGGACCGGCAACTCGACGTATTGGAGCGCTACAAGTCGCAACCCGCCGTCGACGTTAAACGACTCTCCGCACTGATCTCCAACCTTGCGCATACGCGGGAAGAACTGCGCAGTATCGGCGCGCACTTTCTCCAGCCTTTGAAGGATTGCGAGTTTCTGAGCTCGATCAAACACCGCAGCGCCATTCCCGGCGGAACCTGCGAGTTCGATTTACCGGAATACAGCCATTGGTTGCGGCAACCATTCGAACGTCGTCAACAGGACATGCAAGCCTGGTTGCGTATCCTGCAGCCTGTCTGCGACGCCGTGATTGAAGTGTTGTGGCTGATTCGGGAGAGTGCGCAACCGCAGGAGCGCCGTGCAATCAACGGTATGTATCAACACAATATGCAGCGCGATGCACACTGCCAGATGCTGCGGGTAACGCTGCCGTTGAACAGCCCCCTGTTTCCGGAAATCAGTGGCAGCCAGCACCGCTTTACGGTGCGCTTTCTCGAATGGTCAGCGATTGGCTCACGGGCCGTGCAGACCGGGCACGACGTTAACTTTCATATCAGCATTTGCTGAGCGGCCTACACGGCTGATTTTTGCCGTTACCGTTTCCGGGCAAGCAATGCTTCAAGTACTGGCCCGTCTGCGGGCAATAATTCCGCGGCGGAAATATCGGCTGGCAAGCGCCACTCCATAGCCTGGCCGTCGCAAGCCCGTGGCTCGCGCTGCCAGTCATGAACAAGAAAAAATTCGAGCTCTACGCTGCGATCAGCGTACTCGTGCAGCAAGTGCATGAAGTGTTCGGACTCCCCCACTTCAATATCAAGCTCTTCACGCAGCTCACGAACCATGGCGTCCGAGGGTGTTTCACCGCTATGAATCTTCCCACCCGGAAATTCCCATAAGCCGGCAAACGGCGAATCACCCATCCGCTCAGTGATCAGCACGCGACCAGCGTCATCAATCAGCACACCGGCCGCAACGTGCAAGCGTCGCGTTGCAGTCACCTCAATCGATCAGCTCAAGCGGCCGTGGCATTGCTTGAACTTCTTGCCTGAACCACAAGGACAAGGCTCGTTACGACCAACCTTACGATCTTCACGGACGAATGGGGCTGACGACTCGGCCATCGGGCGTTGTAGCGGACCATCACCCTGACGTGCAGCGGCCGGCGCTTGCGGCGCCGACTGGCCCAACGTCGGCGCTTCAGCATGCTTGAATTCCATCGCCTGCGCTGCCCGGCGTTGCTCTTCCATGCGCTGAATATCTTCTTCGCTCTGGATCCGCACACGCGACAAAATCGTCGTTGTGTCGTGTTTGATCTGATCCAGCATTGCGCCGAACATTTCGAACGCTTCGCGCTTGTATTCCTGCTTCGGGTTTTTCTGCGCATAACCACGCAGGTGTATACCCTGGCGCAGGTAATCCATTGCGGCGAGATGTTCTTTCCAATGGTAGTCAAGTTGTTTCAACATGACTTCTTTCTCGACGCTGCGCATCAACTCGGAGCCGATGCTGTTTTCTTTCTCGAGATAGGCTTTCTGCAATTCCTCAACGACACGCTCGCGAATAGCTTCTTCGTTGAGCTTAGGATCATCGCGAACCCACTGTGAGACATTCACGCGAGCCATAAAATCGTGCTCGATAGCCTGGGTCAGGCCATCGGTATCCCACTGATCTTCAAGGCTGCCCGGCGGAATGTACTGTGCCACGACGTCTTCGACGACTTCGTCACGAATTGCCTTGACCGAATCCCCGATCTCGTCGGCCGCCATAAGTTCGCTGCGCTGGTGGTAGACAACCTTGCGCTGATCATTGGCTACGTCATCGTACTCGAGCAAATTCTTACGGATATCGAAGTTGTGCGCTTCGACCTTGCGTTGCGCCTTTTCGATTTGACGCGACAGAATCTTACTTTCGATCGCTTCGCCTTCGCGCATGCCTGCTCGAGACAATAACGCTTTGGTTCGATTCGGATCACCGAAGATGCGCATCAGGTTGTCTTCCATCGACAAATAGAAGCGACTGGAACCTGGATCGCCCTGGCGACCGGAACGGCCGCGCAACTGGTTATCAATACGTCGGGACTCGTGGCGCTCTGTACCGATGATATGCAGGCCACCCGCGTCGAGTACGATTTTCTGGCGCGCATCCCATTCGACTTTTACCGCTTCTTTGTCCGCAGCCTCGCCCGCATCGGCGTATGCCGCTTCGAGATTGCCGCCGAGCACGATATCGGTACCGCGACCGGCCATGTTCGTCGCGATCGTAATCGCACCCGGCCGACCGGCCTGCTGTACAACCGTCGCTTCGCGCTCGTGCTGTTTCGCATTCAACACTTCGTGCTGGACGTTCTGCTTTTTCAATAACGACGACAAGTACTCGGACGTTTCAATCGAGGTAGTACCGACTAACACCGGCTGCTGACGTTCGCGGCAGTCGATAATGTCTTCGATGATCGCTTCAAATTTGTCTTTCTGGGTCAGGTAGACAAGGTCTGCGTGGTCCTTGCGTACCATTGGCCGGTGCGTCGGAATAACGATGACTTCGAGCCCATAAATTGTTTGAAATTCAAAGGCTTCCGTATCCGCCGTGCCGGTCATGCCGGACAGGCTGTTATACAGCCGGAAGTAATTCTGAAAGGTGATTGAGGCAACCGTCTGGTTCTCTTGCTTGACGGCAACGCCTTCCTTCGCTTCGATCGCCTGGTGCAAACCGTCCGACCAGCGTCGCCCCGGCATGGTGCGACCGGTGAACTCGTCAACAATAACTATCTCGCCGTCATTGACGATGTATTCGACGTCTTTATTGAACATGACGTGAGCGCGCAGCGCAGCATTCAGGTGGTGCAGGAGACGAATATTGCCCGCATCGTAAAGACTGGCGCCTTCTTCAAGAAGCCCGGCCTGGGACATCAGCTGTTCAACGTACTGATGTCCATCTTCTGTGACGTGCACCTGCTTGGCTTTCTCATCGGTCGTGTAGTGGCCGCGTATCGCCAAACGGCAAAGCGGAATCTTGCCACTTTCGACCAATACAACATCCGCATCCTTCGACTCGGCCAGATCAATTGCAGCTGAGAGCGACATGACTTCTTCACCATCTTCAGATTTCAGAAGCTTGCCGTGTTCGTCCTTCAGCTTGATGGACTTTGCGTCGATGTTGAAATTGTTTGAGTCCGCCGTGTCCTCGTGCAGCCGCAGTTTCGGAATCAGCTTGTTGATCTTCTGGTACAGGTCCGTGTTTTCTTCGGTCGGGCCGGAGATGATCAGCGGCGTTCGCGCTTCGTCAATCAGGATCGAGTCGACCTCATCGACAATCGCAAAATTGAGCGGCCGCTGGACCTTATCGTCTGCGGAGAACGCGAGATTGTCGCGCAGGTAGTCGAACCCTAGTTCATTATTCGTCGCGTAAGTGATGTCGGCGTTGTAAGACTCTGCTTTTTGTTGATGGGTCTGCCCGCTACGGGTGACGCCGACCGTCAATCCCAGGAATTCGTACACTGGACGCATCCAGTCCGCATCACGTTGCGCGAGGTACTCATTGACCGTGACGATGTGCACGCCTTTACCGCTCAGAGCGTTCAGGTAAGCCGGCAAAGTAGCGACCAACGTCTTGCCTTCGCCAGTTCGCATCTCCGCAATGTTGCCCTGATGCAGAACCATGCCGCCGATTAGTTGCACATCAAAAGGGCGCATGCCCAGCGTTCGCCAGGCCGCTTCCCGCGCTACCGCGAATGCTTCTGGCAGCAGCTGGTCGAGTGTTGCCCCGTCCGCAAGGCGTTTCTTGAATTCTTCTGTCTTCGCAGCCAAGGCACCGTCATCCAGCGCTTTGACCCCCTCTTCCAAGTCGTTAATGCGTTTTACGACCTTGTACATCTGCCGTAACAGACGTTGATTTCGGCTACCAAAAAATCGAGTAAGAAAATTTGCCACTGAGGGCTCCTGCAAGAGGGTATTCAGCCGGAGGCGCTGCCGCCACGGCCACACACAAAGACCGGTATTTTACGTACTGACTGGAAATTTGCACCACGGATTACTCTGACTCAGACAAATTGCCGAACCGGGGTTCCGGCAACTACCGTCCAGAGCATCTGTTGTTATTGATTCAAGAAGGGGTTATGAGGCCAGAGGAGAAAATTCCAAGGGCCGTAAGGCTCAGCTGTCACACTTGGCATCGAGGACCTGTAAATGCCCGGAATACGGTGACTTACTCGGCGGAGCCCTTGCGAATGAACGACACGGGATTAACCCGTTGGCCGCGGTGCAGAACCTCAAAGTGCAAATTCGGCCCCGTTGCCCGACCGGTCTCGCCCATTAGAGCTACGGTCTGGCCTTTGCGGACTTCTTCACCCACAGCGACGAGGTTTTCCAAATTGTGCGCGTAGCGGGTCGCGTAGCCATTGCCGTGATTAATTTCAACTAACTGCCCATAGCCGTATCGTTTTGACGACCAGGTCACGACGCCGTCCGCAACCGCGACAATTTCCGCGCCTTCCTTGCCGGCGAAATCAACGCCGCGATGATTCGCCGTCTTGCCCGTGAACGGATCAGTACGGCGACCAAAATAGGAAGACATCCAGCCGGACTTGACCGGCATGCCATGCGGATAGACGCGGTCGTTCAGGTTCTGATTAAGTATCACCGACTCCAGAACGCCAAGCTGCGCCTCCCGGTTGTCGAGCTGCATAGCCAGGCCCTGCATGGCGGTCAATACTTCAGGTACCGCGACAGACGAACCGATGGAATCAGGTTCTTCGGGGCCGCCGAGGGCGGGGATGGCATCAAAATCAAATTCACCGTCGTCCAGGTCCGCCATTTCGGTCAGGCGGCGGCCGAGCGCATCCAGCCGGATCACGCGCGCATTCATCTGCCCAATGCGCAGCGCCAAAGCGTTCAGCGTATCTTCGGTTTCCTGCCGGGTTGTCAGAATGGCATCGCGTTGCAATTCAAGCTCGGCATTCAGAACAGCGGTGGTTTCCAGACTTACGCCGGAACCGTTCTGTACTGAGTAAAAATAGCCGCCAAGAAAAGCCGCTCCACAAAAACCACCAATTATCAGCGCTGCAAACAGCCCCGCGGTTGGGCCGGACAGGCTGATCTGTCGAGGTTTGCCAAACCCCTTGCCAAATATCACTACATTCATTAACTACGCCCCGGATGCGTATAGTCATAGGTACTTGCACTAACGAAACCACCGCAATCATGGCCCGGCTGCCAGTCGTGGCGCCGCGTCGTTTTTGTCAGCCTATGGTCGATGGTCACTTCGGTAGCCCCGCTGTCCTAGGACGAAGCGTCCCTTAGATCGGTGGTTTTGCGTCCCCGGCTTTCGGCGGGTATGCCCTTATCAAGGCGGTCAATATGCATAATGACGCTTTTCATTACAAGATCGCACGGCCAGAATGTCGAACCCGGTCACTTCTGGTCCGTTGAAAACGCCTAGCGCGTCACACTTCATGACTATTATTCGCCTCGATAAGCTGCTGAACTCATCGTCCTCTGGACGCCTCGACAAAATTATCCGTCGTGCGCGCCAGAATCAGGACCTCACGGACCTCATTAAATCGAGCCTGGACAAAGACTTAGCTGAAGTCGTGATATCAACCACCGTCCAGAAGGACGAACTGGTCGTGGTTGCCGCCAGCTCTGCGTGGGCGGCACGGCTGCGTTTCGAGACGGATGCGCTGTTGCGGGCCGCGCGCGCGCACGTGCCGGAAGTTGCGCGCTGTCAGGTTCGGGTGGCCCGACAGGAGTCGGGCACCTGACTCAGGCGTAGGCCGGAGTCGCGTAGGAGATAGGCGCTTTGGCCGCATCCTCGTAAGTGACCTCTTCCCAGGCCGTCGTATCAGCGAGCATGGCCCGCATCAGCTTGTTGTTCAGGTCGTGGCCCGACTTGTGCGCGGAGAATTCACCGATGACCGTGCGACCGAGCAGATAAATATCGCCAATCGCGTCCAGAATTTTGTGAATAACGAACTCATTCGCGTAACGCAGGCCGTCCTCGTTCAGGATGCGGTAGTCATCGAGCACGATAGCGTTGTCCATGCTGCCGCCGAGCGTCAGGTTTCGTTCGCGCAATGTTTCAACATCGCGCAGAAAGCAAAACGTGCGGGCCCGGCTGACTTCTTTTAAAAACGACGACGAGGAAAAATCGATCGAAGCGTGCTGACTGAGTTTATTGAAGACGGGGTGATTGAAGTCGATACCAAAATTGACTTTGAAGCCATTGAACGGCGTCAATTGCGCCCACTTGTCGCCTTCTTCAATGCGAATCTTGCGCTTGATGCGAACAAAGCGCTTCGCCGCGTTTTGCTCTTCAATACCGGCGGATTGCAGCAGGAATACAAACGGCGCCGCACTGCCATCCATGATGGGAACTTCCGGTGCCGACAAATCCACGTACACATTGTCGATGCCCAGACCCGCCAGTGCCGACATCAGGTGCTCAACGGTCGCGACTTTGACATCGCCTTTGACCAGGGTTGTGCCGAGCATGGTCTCGCCAACCAGCTTGGGATCTGCGGGAATATCCACCGGTTCGTCGAGGTCGACACGTCGAAAGGTAATGCCCGTGTTTTCCGCGGCCGGGCGCAAGGTCATGTAAACCTTCTCACCGGTATGCAGGCCCACGCCGGTGGCCCGAATGGCCGTTTTCAAAGTTCGTTGTCGCAACATTGCCACAAATTCTCGCTAAGCTGTCCGCGGCCGGTCCGTATCCATGTCGATCTCGAACGTCCGCTGGTTGTATGGGCTGCGTTGCAACCGTGGCTGCGGGCAGCAGAACACCGACTGGGTCAATTAGCCGGAAATGTCGTTCCCGTGTGGTTCATGTTGTAGAAACACCACTTATATTTCAATGGCTTACAGCCATTCTCTCATTCAAATTGGGCGAAAGATTAGCACACCGTCCATCAAGTTCAAGCCATTCACTCCGGTCGGCTACTCACAATCCAGCAAACAGGCTGCATCCGACTCCGAATATTGAACGTTGTTCCCCGTCAAAAGTGGCCGGCCCGATCATTCGGGCCGGCCACAGCGGAGGCACTGGCTCGTGCAGAGTGAGTGACACGAGCTTTATTGCGGCGACAGCTCTAGTCTGCCTGACGCCGTAAAAATGCCGGAATATCCAGCAAGTCGTCTTGCAATCCAGGCTCTTCCAGGCCATCACCTACCGCACGCTTGCGCTGTACGGTCGGCTTGTCCAGCGTGTGGTAGTTCGGCTCCGAAGACGGCGCCGGTGCCGGTGCCGGGGTCGGCGCGTCGTAACTGCGACGCACAACCCGCATTGGCGTATTTGCTTGCGCCATCTGCTTGCCGAGCCCGGTAGCTACAACCGTTACCCGAATCCGATCTCCCATGTCCGGGTCGATAACCGTGCCTACCACGACCGTCGCATCGTCCGATGCGAATTCCTTGATCGTGTTGCCCACTTCCTGGAATTCACCGATAGACAAATCCATTCCAGCAGTGACGTTAACCAAAATGCCGTTCGCACCGGCCAGATTAATGTCCTCAAGCAGCGGACTGGAAACCGCCATCTCAGCGGCTTCCCGTGCACGATCTTCGCCTGATGACGAACCCGAACCCATCATGGCCATGCCCATCTCCGCCATGACTGTCCGAACATCGGCAAAGTCGACGTTGATCAGACCGGGTCGCGTTATCAATTCGGCGATACCCTGCACAGCACCTTGCAGCACTTCATTTGCAGACCGGAACGCATCCAGCAAGGTCGTCTCGCCACCCAGTACCGACAACAACTTCTCGTTCGGAATGGTGATCAATGAATCAACGTACTTGCCGAGTTCGGCGATACCGTGATCGGCAATCATCATGCGTTTGCCGCCTTCCATGATGAAAGGCTTGGTCACGACGGCCACCGTCAAAATGCCCAGCTCTTTTGCCACCTGCGCGACGATCGGTGCCGCGCCTGTTCCTGTACCACCGCCCATACCGGCAGTGATGAACAGCATGTCAGCACCTTCGATGACTTCGGTAATACGATCACGGTCTTCCATCGCCGCTTGCCTGCCAACGTCCGGGTCAGCACCAGCACCAAGACCCTTGGTGATGTTGCAGCCGATCTGTAAGGCTGTGCGTACACGTGCACTGTTGAGTGCCTGTGCGTCTGTGTTGGCGCAGATAAAATCCACGCCTTCGATACCGGAATTAACCATGTGCGCGACGGCATTGCCGCCGCCACCGCCAACTCCGATGACCTTTATCACTGCGCTCTGGCTATGCGCATCCATTAATTCGAACATGAATCATCCCTCCGCTTAAGGATTTCCTAAACTTTTCAACTCTCACTCTTGCCCATGTCGCGCGCTCATCTGCGCAACGTATTTTTTGTGGTGTATGCCTGAACACGACATCGCCACTAAATCTGTCCCTGGAACCAGGAACGCATGCGCTCCCAAATATCCGCGAGACCACTGCCGACCGGCGTACTGCGTTTGCCGCGTCGTTTCAGGTCTTCGTAGCCGTACAACAACAAGCCAACGCCGGTTGCGTGAATGGGGTTACGCACCACCTCCAGCAGGCCTTCGACATACTGTGGCGAACCCAACCGAACCGGCGTGTGGAACACTTCTTCCGCCAGTTCAACTGCGCCTTCCATCTTCGCGCTGCCGCCGGTAATGATGACGCCCGCTGCGATCAGTTCCTCAAAGCCACTGCGGCGCAACTCATCACGCACGAGCCCGAACAACTCCTCGAAGCGCGGCTCAACGATTTCCGCAAGCGTCTGGCGAGCTAAGCGCCGCGGCGGCCGGTCGCCGACACTGGGCACCTCGATCGTTTCATCCGAATTCGCCAGTTGCGACAGTGCGCAGGCGTACTTGATCTTGATCTCTTCCGCGTATTGCGTGGGCGTGCGCATCGATACAGCGATATCGTTGGTAACCTGGTCACCGGCAATCGGGATCACTGCCGTGTGCTGGATTGCACCGCCAAGAAACACCGCGATATCAGTGGTTCCGCCGCCGATATCGACAAGGCACGCACCCAGTTCTTTCTCATCGTCGGTCAGCACCGCATAACTCGATGCGAGCTGCTCCAGGACGATATCGTCAACCTCCAGCCCACAACGTTGCACACATTTGACGATGTTTTGAGCAGCGCTTTCGGCACCCGTCACCATGTGTACTTTGGCTTCGAGCCGGACGCCCGACATCCCGATCGGTTCGCGTATACCTTCCTGATTATCGATCAGGAATTCCTGCGGCAGGATATGGAGAATTTTCTGATCTGCCGGGATTGCAACAGCGCGGGCCGCGTCGATAACACGATCAACATCGCCGGCACTCACTTCCTTGTCGCGTATCGCGACTATGCCGTGTGAGTTCAGGCTGCGGACATGACTGCCAGCAATGCCTGCGTACACGGAATGAATATCGCAACCCGCCATAAGCTCCGCTTCCTCGACAGCGCGCTGAATGGAGTGCACGGTCGATTCAATATTCACGACCACGCCTTTTTTCAGCCCACGGGAAGGATGCGAACCTATGCCGACCACTTCGATATTGCCGTCCTCCGTCACTTCGCCAACGATGGCGACAACTTTGGACGTACCTATATCGAGTCCTACAATCAGGTTTTTGTCTGCGCGCTTGCTCACTTAATACTGTCCTGTTTCAGAAGTGAGAATTTCATAGCGGTCATTCGCTACGCCCCGCCAGCATTTCCGGCGCCGATTCATTCGGCGCTGATATAGAGTCTGGCGCTTCACCATTCCAACCAATCGTAAAGCCGTTGCTGTACCGCAAATCCACGAAATCGATTTCTTTTGCACGACGTGTAATGACGTCAGCGACGACATCGAGGAACAATTGTGTACGCGTATCCACATCACGTCGGCCCAGCCGAATTTCAATACCGTTCTGCAAAGTCATGTCCCACGCGCCACGCGGATCCAGATGCAGGCGCCGAACGTCAAGCCCCCTGGGTATCAACTGCTCACGTATCTGCAGATAGCGTCTCGCCACGTCGTCCGAACGGCCTTCGGGACCGCTCAATCGCGGCAGCTCTGCCGGAATGTGCCGCGCATCTTCGACGAACAATTCTCCGCGGATATTCAGCAACCCACGTTCACCCCAGCAAGCTGCAGGAACCTGCTCACTGACACTGATCTCCAGCTGCCCAGGCCAGCGACGCACAACGTTCGCGCGATCTATCCAAGGCATGGCCATCAACTGCCCCTGTATGTCGTCGAGATCCGCTGACAAGAACCCGCGACGAAGTTCGGCGCTGATTGTTTCTTCAATCTGCAGTGCACTTACTCGCTGAAACGGGCCATCAATCGTGATTGCCGTGATCGGTCGGTCCAGCAAGTTTGCGCTGAGGCGATAACTCACGGTAATCACCAGCGCTGCCAATACCATTGCGCCGATGCGGGCGAATGGAATGCGCGGCAACTTGAACGCCGGACGTTCAGACTGTTTGCGTCGCTTGGCCTGTTTACGAGCCATGAGTTGCAACCTCCGCACCCTGATTTACTGCATCAACGCTCGTTTCCAGCACTCGCCAGCACAACTCCGCGAAGTCCATGCCAGCTTCTTTGGCAGCCATCGGTACCAGGCTGTGTGAGGTCATGCCGGGGACTGTGTTGACCTCCAGCACTAACGGAACACCGTCTTTTCCGGTCATAAAATCAACCCGACCCCAGCCGCTGCAGCCAAGCTCATTGAAAGCCGCCAATGCCAGGTCCAGGTACTCTTGTTCCTCGGCGACGTCACCGCTGCCCGGACAGGTGTAGCGGGTACGTTCCGATTCGTATTTGGCGCGATAGTCATAAAACACGCGCGGTGTTTCGATACGGATGCTTGGCAGTGCGACACCCTGTAACACAGCAACTGTAATTTCCTGACCGACGATGCAAGTCTCAACTAACGCGTTGGCATCAAAGCTCAGCGCGAGTTTGACTGCTGCTTCCAGCTCGCTCTTTTCAAACACTTTGCTCATGCCGACGCTCGAGCCTTCGCGCGACGGTTTCAGCACCAGGGGATAACCAAATTCATCGGCGGCCAGTCGTGCGTCTTCGACACTTGCGATCACGCGATAGTCCGGCGTTGCTATTCCTGCAGCCCGGAAAATGTGCTTGCTGCGTATCTTGTCCATCGCTATGGCCGATGCCATCACGCCGCTGCCGGTGTACGGCATATCCAGCCATTGCAAAGCACCCTGCAATGCGCCGTCTTCACCGCCTGGGCCGTGCAGAGCAATCCAGACCCGGTCGAAACCAGCCGCCGCAAACTGGCGGAAATCTTTTTTCGCCGGGTCCCAGGCGTGCGCGTCAACACCGCGTGACTGCAATGCTTTGAGCACCGCCCCACCGCTGGCGAGTGATACTTCGCGTTCGCTGGAGAACCCCCCGAGCATCACGGCTACCCGGCCAAAATCGGCCGCGTCACCAATCGCATGACGTTGCTCATGGCAGCTCATGACAGTGCCTCGCCAACGATTCGAACTTCGCAAATCAGCTCGATACCGTGTTGCTCGCGTACGGTATTTCGCACGTGCGTTATAACGGCTTCGATATCCGCGGCCGTTGCGTCATCACGGTTGATAATGAAGTTTGCGTGCTTGTCGGATACTTCGGCCCCGCCCACCCGATAGCCCTTCAACCCGCAGGCTTCGATCAGCCGTGCGGAATGGTCACCGGTCGGATTGCGAAACACTGAGCCACAACTGGGCAAACCAAGAGGCTGTGTTTCTTTGCGCTTGTCCAGCATGGCTTTCATCGCTTCCATGCTCGGCACGACACTGCTATCGAATACGAACGTGCCTTCGATGAACCACTCGTCGGCGGGGCCCTGAACACTCCGATAGCCGATTGAATAGTCATCGCCAGTACGCACGCGCACCGTTCCGGCACGGTCGATCGTGCGCACCGAGCGCACTCGTTCCCAGGTCTCTCCGCCGTGGGCACCGGCATTCATCGCCAGCGCGCCGCCGACGGTACCGGGAATACCGGCGAAAAACTCTGAAGGGCCAAGTCCCCAACGGATGCACTGGCGTGCGAGCAAGGTGCACGGGAGGCTGGCACCGGCTACGACGCTGTCGTCGTCTTGGCGCTCGATGTCCTTGAATATCCCGGCCGTCGCGACAACCGCACCGCGCAAACCGCCGTCACGAACCAGCAAGTTGCTGCCGAGGCCAAACCAGAAAACCGGCGTGTCCGTATCCAGACTCTGCAAGAACACAGCAAGGTCTTCTACGCTCGCGGGCTTGTAGAACAAATCAGCAGGTCCGCCAACACGCAGCGACGTGTGCTTGCTCATGGGCTCGTTGCGCCGCAGTTCGCCGGCGAGTGCAGCGCTGGAGTTCATCGTTGCCATCACGACGCTGCTCCTGCTGCAGGCATGGCTGCCAGCAGGGTCGGCAATCGAGCAGCGTAAGCGCCGACATCGCCTGCGCCCATGGTCAGGACCAGATCGTTATCAAGCAGCAACCCACCGAGCACGGACACCGCTTCGTCGAACGTTTCGACGAATACAGGCTCAACGCCGCCACGCCCGCGAACAGCCCGCGCCATGGCACGGCCATCAGCACCGGCAATCGGGTCCTCACCAGCAGCATAGACCTCGAGCAAAATCAGCACGTCGACGTCGGCCAGCACGCTGGCAAAATCATCAAGCAGGTCGCGGGTACGGCTGTAGCGGTGCGGTTGAAAAACCAGCACAACGCGCCGCTCAGGCCAGCCAGCACGCGCCGCCGCCACGGTTGCGGCGATTTCTGTTGGGTGGTGACCGTAGTCATCCACCAGCATGACGCGACCACGCGGCGTCTGCACTTCACCGTTATTCTGAAAACGCCGGTCTATGCCTTCGAACTGTTGCAACGCTGCGACCAGCGCGTCGTCTTCGATGTCCAGTTCACCCGCTACAGCTACTGCTGCCAACGCGTTCAATACATTGTGCAGGCCGGGCAATTTCAGGCGAATGGCCAGTGCGCCTGCAGTATCACGGCGCACTACTTCAAATTCTGTGTAACCTTCGTTGTAGCGTATGTTCTGCGCACGAATATCCGCTTCGTCGTTGATACCGTAGGTAACAACGGAGCGGCCAACGTTGGCAATGATATTCTGCACGCCCGCATCGTCAGAACACATAACCGCCAGCCCATAGAACGGCAGGTTATGCAGGAAATCTATGAAGCCCTGGTGCAGTCGATCGAGGTCACCTTTGTAGGTCGACATGTGATCGGCATCGATATTGGTTACCACCGCCAGCATCGGTTTCAGGTGAACGAACGATGCGTCGCTTTCATCCGCTTCCGCAACCAAGTATTCGCCCTGCCCCAGTTTCGCATTGGCGTCCGCACTCTTGAGCCTGCCGCCAATGACGAACGTCGGGTCCAGCCCGCCTTGCGCGAGGACGCTGGTCACCAGACTGGTCGTCGTCGTTTTGCCATGCGTTCCGGCGACCGCAATTGCGTAGCGAAAGCGCATCAGTTCCGCGAGCATCTCGGCGCGCGGCACCACTGGCAACAACAGTTCGCGGGCTGCCGATACTTCCGGGTTGCTTTCGTCGACCGCGCTGGAGACGACCACCGCGTCGGCATCCGCCACGTGTTGGCGGTCATGGCCGATAAAGACCGTCGCACCCAAACCTTCGAGTCGCTCTACGGCAGCGTTACGGCGCAAGTCCGAACCCTGAATCTTATAGCCAAGATTGAGCATGACCTCAGCGATGCCTGACATGCCGGAGCCGCCGATGCCGACGAAGTGCACACGATTGATGCGGCGCATGCGTTCGATCATGCCGCACCTCCCGCGAGTTCCAGGCAAACACCGGTGATGGTGCTCAGCGCATCCGGCGCGGCCAGCTTGCGGGCGCGTTCAGCTCGGTCGCGAAGTGCATCACGATCAGTCAGCCACTCGCGCAACGTTGCCGCGAGTCTCGATGCATCCAGGTCGCGCTCCTGCAAAATGCACGCCGCGCCGGCAACAACGAGGCCACTGGCATTGACCGTCTGGTGATCGTCAACGGCTGCCGGGTACGGTACGAAAACGGCAGCCAGACCGGCAGCGGCAACTTCGGCGACCGTCAGCGCTCCGGAGCGACAGACCACGAGGTCGGCCCAACCGTATGCAGCCGCCATGTCCTCTATGAACTCATCAAGCTGAACCTCGACGCCCGCATCGCGGTACGCCGTCGCAGCCATCTCCGCAGTTCGGCTACCCGTTTGATGGCGCACCACTGGTCGGGTTTCTGCCGGCAACAGGCCCAACGCGGCAGGCACAAGCCGGTTGAGGGCCAGCGCACCCTGACTGCCGCCAAGAACCAGCACGCGCAAAGCGCCATCGCGTTCGGCAAACCGTTCTGCGGGCGCCGGCAACGCGGCAATTTCCGCGCGCACCGGATTGCCCACGGTGCGTGCACCAATCGACGCGGAAAAACTGCCCGGGAAGGCTTGCAGCACAACCCGGGCAAGACGCGCCAGAAGTCGGTTGGTAAAGCCGGAAACAGCATTTTGTTCGTGGATCACCAGCGGTCGGCGTAGCAACCAGGCCGCAAGGCCCCCTGGACCGCTGACAAAACCACCCATGCCCAATACAGCCGCCGGTCGATGTCGGGCCACGATCCGCAAAGACTGGGCGAGTGCTCGCAATAAGCGGAACGGCGCTATAAGCATGGCCAGCCGTCCTTTGCCACGCAGTCCCTGCACGCTGACCCACTCGATAGGAATGCCCGCGGCTGGGACGACCCGTGCTTCGATGCCACGGCGAGTCCCCAGCCAGATCACATCGCGCGACTGTTCACGCAATGCGTTGGCAACAGCCAGCGCCGGATAGACATGCCCGCCGGTGCCGCCCGCCATTACCAGTATTGGCCGGAGGTTCATTGACTGCTCCGGGGCGCGCGGCGGCGACGGTTGTTGCTGCTGACACCGGTGTCAGTCGCCAATTCGTGGTGGATACGTAACAGAATCGCAATGCTCGCCATCGTCACGATCAAACTGCTGCGGCCATAGCTGATCAGAGGCAACGTGAGCCCCTTGGTCGGCAGCAAGCCCATGTTGACACCCAGATTGATGAAGGCCTGCAAACCGAGCCACGTGCCAATGCCGATGGCAATGTAAGCCTCGAAGAAGCGTTCCGCATCGGACGCACGCATGGCCAGGCGGCCAACCCGCCACAGAAAGGCTAGGAACACACCGATCAACAGCAACGAACCGAGCAAACCGAATTCTTCAGCGAACACGGCAAATACAAAGTCGGTATGCGCTTCGGGCAAGTAGAAGAGCTTTTGCACGCCGTCACCGAGCCCTACACCGAACCATTCGCCGCGGCCTATCGCGATCAATGACTGGGTCAGCTGGAAACCTGAATTGAACGGGTCGGACCAGGGGTCCATAAAGCCGGTTAAGCGCTTGAGGCGGTACGGTGAAGTCACCGCCAACACAGCCATTGCCGCCACAGCGGCGCCGAAGAACACCAGAAAGTCGCGAATGCGTGCGCCGGCGACGAACAACATCGCAAGCGATGTCGCGAGCAGGACGATAGCCGCGCCAAAGTCAGGTTCCGACAGCAACAAGGCGCAGGCCACACTGAGCAACAACATGGGACGCAGAAAACCAACGAACCCTTCGCGCAGTGATTTGTTCCGACGCACCAGGTAACCGGCGAGGTACAAGATCAGGCATAGCCGCGCTGGCTCGGATACCTGCAGGTTCATGAAACCCACGCGTACCCAGCGGGTACTGCCGTTGACGGTATAACCAACCCCGGGCACCAGCACAAGAATCAGCAACACGAAGGCAAGCAACAACAGCAACGGACCGAGGTTGCGCCACGCTACCAGAGGAATGAACAAACATACGACCGCCGCAACGCCGCCGATAGC
The DNA here is from genome assembly GCF_055809415.1 of Woeseia sp. D3-10. Lineage (NCBI taxonomy): Bacteria > Pseudomonadati > Pseudomonadota > Gammaproteobacteria > Woeseiales > Woeseiaceae > Woeseia > Woeseia sp. D3-10. The sequence goes on from NZ_JBVVTW010000007.1 coordinate 944,807, forward strand.
AGCAGCAAGCGCCTGTCGCTGCAAATAGTAAAACGGGTTACCCGCCGTCGCGTCCGAAACCGAGACCGACGCAGAAGCAAGGATCACCATGCCACCCAACAACAAGGTCAACGCCAGCGCTAACAACACCGGGTCAATTGTCAGTGGCGTTCGCAACCGGGCGGGGAACGGCATTGATGCGTGCGTAACACTCACGATTGCAACGCCTCCACCGCTACGCAGAACGCCACACCGCGCTGCAGATAATTTGGAAATTGATCGAAGCTCGCGCATGCGGGCGCAAGCAGTACGGTGTCGCCCGCGCGTGCGAGTTCAGCGCAATAGTCCACAGCAGCCGACAACGACTTCGCGTGCGTCACCGGAACCCGACCCGCAAAAGCGCGCTCGATCGGCACAGCGTCTTCACCAATCAACACAAGGGCACGTAAGCGCTCATGAACGGCATCCGCGAGCGCGGCGAAATCGCCACCTTTTCCCTGGCCACCGGCAATGAGCACAACCTTGCCTTCGATCGAATTCACCGATGCGATGGCAGCGGCAACATTGGTCGCTTTAGAGTCATTGATGTAATTGACGTTGTTGCGACAAGCCACAAACTGCATGCGGTGCGGCAGGCCGGTGAAGGTATGCAGGACGTCGAGCATTGCCGGCATGCCAAGCCCCAGAAGATCTCCGGCAGCCAGCGCCGCCAATGCGTTTTCCTGATTGTGACGTCCGACGAGTTTCATACTCGTGACCGGCAACAACGCTTCATCGCCACGTGCCAGCCAGGTTTCGCCGTCAACTTGACGCGTGCCGAAATTTTGCCGGCGCGGTTCATTGAGCGCGAATGAGCGGCAATCCCGGCCACTCACCATGCGTTGACGAGCCTCGTCATCCATCCTGTTGATGACGACGGCATCGGCTTCGCGAAGAATGCGGTACTTCGCTTCGCGGTACTCGTTCTCGTCACGGTGCCAATCAAGATGGTCCGCCGAAATATTAAGCAGCACAGCGACTTTTGCCGGGAGCGACCGGGTGCGCTGCAAATGAAAGCTCGACAACTCCAGCACGTAAATATCGGGCACGTCATGACTCAGCAGGTCGAGTGCAGGTTCGCCAAGGTTGGCACCCGCTAGTACAGCCTTGCCATCGGCTTCGCACATTAGTGCGAGCAACGTTGTGACCGTGCTCTTGCCGTTCGACCCTGTCACCGCTACGAACGGTGCACGAGCAAACTCGACGAACAGCTCGATATCCGAGACAACATCAACCCCGGCCGAACGGGCCGCTTCCAGCAAAGGATCTTTGTCGCTAATACCCGGCGAGACGATGACGCGCTGCACGGTCTGCAGCAGTTCGGTTGGCCGTTCGCCAACGATCACTTCCGCATCCGGCTGCACAGCCGCAAGCTCGTCCAGCCCTGGCGGCGTCGCCCGGGAATCGACATACACAGCCTGACGCTCCTGACGCCGCAGGAACCGCGCAATCGACAGTCCGGTATTTCCCATGCCATAGACAAGGTCCCGTTCCTGAACTGCGGCGTGTGACTGCATTGTGCTCATCGGATTTTCAAACTCGCCAGGCCGATCAACACCAGGATCACCGTAATTATCCAGAAGCGAACGATCACTTTAGGCTCTGCCCAACCCTTCAGCTCGAAGTGGTGGTGCAGCGGTGCCATGCGGAATACGCGTTTACCAGTAAGCTTGAACGAGGCCACCTGAATGATGACCGAGGCGGTTTCGACGACGAAGACGCCGCCCATGATAGCGAGCACAATTTCCTGCCGAACAACGACCGCAACGACACCGAGCGCAGCACCCAGCGACAGTGCACCTATGTCACCCATAAAGACCTGAGCCGGGTACGTGTTGAACCAGAGGAAACCCAGCCCTGCGCCGGCAAGGGCTGTGCAGAACACCAGAATTTCACCGGTGCCGGCAACGTAGGGAATGCCAAGGTACCCGGAGAAATTCACGTTGCCCGTGACATACGCAAAAATACCAAGCGCGCCACCGACCAGCACAGTCGGCATAACTGCCAGACCATCAAGGCCATCAGTGAGGTTCACCGCGTTGCTGAAGCCGACGATGAACACAAACGTTACGCCGATCTGAAGAATTCCCAGCGGAATCCACAGGTCCTTGAAATAGGGGATCAACAACGACGTCGCGATTTCATCCGTCGCCATCATGTAAAGCACGACCGCTGCTATGCCGGCAGCAGCCGATTGCCAGAATAATTTCTTGCCCGCCGACAATCCGGCAGGGTCTTGCAAAATCAGTTTCTTGTAGTCATCGACGTAGCCGATCACACCAAATGCCAGGGTGACGAGCAGCACAACCCAGATGAACGGGTTTTCAAGGTCCGCCCACAACAAGGTACTGACAACGATGGCGGTCAGGATCATCGCCCCACCCATGGTCGGCGTTCCTGCTTTGGGCAAGTGCGTCGCCGGACCGTCGCTGCGTATCGGTTGACCCACCTGATTGCTGCTGAGCTTTGCAATCATGCGCGGACCGATGATGAACGACAGCACGAGTGCGGTGAGCGCGCCCAGAATCGCGCGCAGGGTGAGGTAATTGAAGACCGTGAAGCTGGGTTCAAACTGCGCCAGGTACTTGGTCAGATAGAGCAACATTGTCAGTGTCTCCCCGCTGCTTCTGAATCTGAACGCAGCGCTGCGACCACTCGCTCCATACGCATCGTTCGCGACCCTTTGACAAGTACGTTGGCCACGCCCTTGGTTGACGTCTGCAATTCGGCAATCAGATTCTCGACAGAGTTAAACCAGGCACCGTCGTTGCCGAATGCATCGACCGCGTGCTGCGACAACTCACCGGTTGCGAGCAGGCGCGCAACGCCAGCTTTGCGAATCTCTTCGCCAACGGCGCGATGCATCGCAATTGCATCTGCACCAAGCTCACCCATGTCCCCAAGCACCATCCAACTGACGCCCTCTTGTGCCGCAACGTACTTCGCCGCTGCAACGACACTGGCTGGATTCGCATTGTAGGTATCGTCAAACAGGCGCAGACCGTGCACTCCGGCGACAGGCCGAAGCCGGCCTTCGACCGGTTGCGCCGACTGCAGACCAAGACGAATCTGCTCGGGCGTAAGGCCGGCAGCGTGCGCGACGGCCGCAGCCGCACAGGCGTTCAGGACATTGTGCGCACCGGGCAGCGGCAACTTGATCGCAATGCTGTCGTCCGGCAGCTGCAGGTCAAACGTGGAACCGTTAGCGCCAGACTGCACATTCAGCACCCGGACTGTCGCCGTATCGCTGTAGCCAAAGCTGACAATGGCAAGGTCATCAGCCATCGTTGACCACAGGTCGAAATACGGGTCGTCCGCATTCAGGACAGCCGTAGCCGGTCGCGGATTACCCTGCAAAATTTCGCCTTTTGCGTGCGCAACACCGTCTATCGACCCAAAACCCTCCAGGTGTGCCGGGCCCGCATTGCTGATTACAACAATCGATGGCATCGCAAGAGAGGTGAGGTAAGCAATCTCACCGGCGTGATTAGCGCCCATTTCCAGCACTGCGAAATGGTGCTCCCCGGACAGTCGCAGCAACATCAAAGGTAAACCGATGTCGTTGTTCAAATTACCCTGCGTAGCCAGAGTGCTGGCAACCGGATTCAGGCAACTCGCGATGAGCTCTTTAAGTGTCGTTTTTCCATTGCTGCCGGTAACGCCAATGACCGTTGCCGGCAGTTGAGCCCGCCAGTCGGTGGCAAGTCGGCCCAACGCCATTCGGGCGTTGTCGACTTTGATGCTCGGCAAGGATGTAGCAACATCCGTCTGGACGACAATCCCGGCAGCGCCCGCCTCTTCAGCCTTTGATGCAAATGCCGCGCCGTCAAAATTCGGCCCCTGCAATGCGACAAACAATTCGCCCGACGACAAGCTGCGCGTATCAGTGCTAACGCCGCGGAATACCGCGTCAGCACCGCGCAGGCCTGCCTGAAGTGTGTTTGCGGCCTGCATCAAAGTGCCCTCGATCATGCCGGGCACCTCTGCAGTAAATTTTTGCGCGCGACCTGAAAGTCGGAGAACGGCAAGCGTCGTTCGCCAATAACCTGATAGTTCTCGTGACCTTTGCCAGCGATCAGAATCACGTCTGTCGTCGCCGCATTCGAAATCGCGAATGCAATCGCGGACGCTCGATCTTCGATCGCAACTTCCGCGCCCGACATGCCTTGCTGCGCGTCGCGCATGATTGCAAGCGGGTCTTCTGAACGCGGATTGTCACTGGTCAGAATCGCCTTGTCCGCACAGCGTTCCGCTACTGCACCCATTTGCGGGCGTTTGCCCTTGTCCCTGTCGCCGCCGCATCCGAAAACGCACCACAACTTACCCTGACAATGTGGCGCAAGCGCAGTTAGCGCGGCCTCGAGTGCCGCCGGTGTATGTGCGTAGTCCACGAAGACCGTAGGTAATTCGTTCAATTGTGGCGTGGTGACCAGTTGCAAGCGGCCAGGCGGTGCTTGTACTGCCTGTAAGACATCCAGCGCCTCTGCGAACGGGATACCAGAATTCAGTAACAGCGCGATAGCCTGCAGTGCATTGGCGACATTGAACTGGCCGTAAAGCGGCAACACAAGTTGACCTTCACCCCATGAGCTCGCCACCTGCACGCACGTTCCGTCAGCTTGCGGCAATATTGATTTGGCGAAAACGTATCGGTTCTTACCAGCTTGCGCGGCCACTGAACTCGCAACGACGATTGCATCAGCACCGCAGCGTGCAGCCAGCGTCAGGCCGAATTCACTGTCAATGCAGATAATCTGATGCTGCGGAGAAAACTCGGTAAACAACCGCGCTTTGGTGTCACCGTATGTAGCCATGTCGCCGTGATAATCAATGTGGTCACGACTCAGGTTAGTGAACAGTGCAGCATCAACATGCACACCATTGAGGCGGCCCTGACTCAGGGCATGCGAAGAGACTTCCAGCGCGGCACGCGTTGCACCAGCGTCGCGAAAGTGGGCGAACTGTCGGTGCAACTCAACACAATCCGGTGTTGTCAGTCCGTAGACATCATTAATCTCATCGATGCCCGTCCCCAGCGTGCCTATGTAGGCACAACGTTCGCCGAGCAACTGCCAGCTCTGCGCCAATAACCAGGCTACCGTCGTCTTGCCGTTGGTTCCGGTTATGCCACAAATCTTCATTGCCGCGGACGGTGCTGCGAACCAGCGGTTGGCAAGCTCGCCAACTTTGTCAGCAAGATCCGGTACAACGATTGCCACCACACCCGCCGGTGGTGAAACGGATTCGTCCCCATCCCACACTATCGCAGCGAGATTGGCGGCGAGCTTTTTATCGAGATGGTCCAGCGCATGCGAACGCATACCGCGCACGGCGAGAAACACATCCCCTTTCTGCAAACGACGACTATCGCTGGCGATACCTGTTACCGGTATCGCGGGTGCATCTGCATAGCCCTCGAGAATATCAGCGAGGGTGGGTGCCAATGTGATCGACTGTGCCGGCATGCTCATTGACTCATCGCCTGCATGATGTCGTCGCCCTCTGCGCGTTCCGGCATCGCGTCGGGTGGCACAGCAAGCAAGCGTAGTGATTCGGTCATGACATCAGCGAACACGGGTGCAGCGACGTCGCTGCCGTAGTACAGCTCGCCCTTCGGCTCATCAATAATGACGACTGCCGCAAGCCGCGGGTCACTGGCAGGTGCCAGCCCGGCAAAAATGGAAAGGTAACGATCCTGCGAGTAGCCGCCGGCTGTGAATTTCCAAGCCGTGCCGGTCTTGCCGGCAATGCGGTAGCCGGTAACACTTGCCTTGGTACCTGTACCACCCGGCCGTACAACCTCTTCCATCATGCGGCGCACAGCCAATGCCGTGTCTTCGCTCAGAATGCGCTCACCCGCTGGCGGTTCACTAACCGCAACGAGCGAGACCGGGCGTAAAATACCGCCATTGCCGATCGCAGCGTAGGCGTGAGCAAGCTGCAGCGGCGTCACGGAAAGTCCGTAGCCGTATGCCAGCGTTGCCTGACTGATCGGTCGCCAGTGGTTGAAGTGAGTCAGCAACCCGGCCGACTCGCCGGGAAAGCCGCTGGTCGTCAGCGAACCGAGCCCAAAACGCGTCATGGTCTGCCACAACTGATCCGGTTCCAGTGACATCGCGACCTTGGTAACGCCAACGTTACTGGAGCGCGCCAGCACCGTGGTCAAACTTACCCGACCAAGATTGCGCCGATCCTCAATGCGCTTGGCGCCGACAACTACGTAGCCCGGCGACGTGTCGATAAGGCTGTTCGCGCGGTATTCGCCACTTTCCAGCGCCGCAGAAATAATCAGCGGTTTGATACTGGAACCCGGCTCAAAAATATCGGTGATCGCACGATTGCGGTAGCGTTCCGCAGAGTACTGTGAGCGGTCATTGGGGTTGTACGACGGCTGATTTGCCATCGCCAGTACTTCGCCGGTTTGCACGTCCAGAATAACGATCGAACCGGAATTTGCCTTGAACTCACGAATCGCGCTCTTCAGCGAACGGTAGGCAAGATACTGCAAACGCAGGTCAATACTCGTACGCAGGTCTTTACCGGGGCTCGGCGGCCGAATGCTTTCGACGTTTTCAACAGAACGACCCAGGCGATCTTTCAGTACGCGCTTCGAACCAGACTCACCACCTAACCAGTGATTGAACTCCAGCTCCAGTCCTTCCTGACCGTCGTCATCGACACTCGTGAAGCCGAGCAAGTGCCCTGCGACTTCACCCGCCGGGTAATAGCGACGATATTCACGAATGACGTTGACACCGGGCAGTTTCAGCGCGAGCACACGGTGCGCCTGCTCCGGGCTCAGGTGCCGTTTCAGGTACAAGAATTCCTTGTTCATGCTGCGCGTGATGCGGCGCATCAACAACTGCGAATCCATGTCCAGCGCGCTCGCCAGTTGTGGCACCTGATCTACAGCAACCGCCAGTTCCTGAGGATTCGCCCAAATGCTGTCCACCGGCGTGCTGATAGCCAGCGCTTCACCATTGCGATCCATGATGGCGCCGCGGTGTGCCGTGATTCGTTCGGTCCGCAGATGCCGCGAGTCCGCCTGTTCGTTCAGGAATTCCTTATTGAACACCTGCAAATGGACAGCGCGCGCAACCAGCGAACCGGCCGCCAGCATAAAAAACGAGCCAACCAGTATCGTCCTGCCAACGAAACGTCGGGCAGTTTGTTGTTTGGTTTCTGCGCCGCGACTCATTGGCGTTCGATAACGTAAATTTCAGCGGTCTTCGGTCTCAGCAACGACAACTCGTCAGCTGCAACCTGCTCTATGCGCGCGTGCGTAGCCCAGGTGCTCTGTTCGATTTGTAGCTGCCCCCATTCGATATTGAGCTCATCACGTTCCGTCGTCAGCTTCTCGAGCTCCACGAATTCACTGCGCGCTTCGTGCTTCGTATAGACGAGCGCCACCGCAGACATCACGCAAATAATGGCGAATACCAGCGTTAGCAAAATGGGTGGGCGTGAAGGCGTACCGGCCATCAGATGCGCTCCGCAATCCTTAAGCGCGCGCTGCGAGCCCGCACGTTTGCCGCTATCTCTGCATCGGTAGCTTTGATGGCTTTGCCGATAGTGCACATTGGCGGTCGAAACTCTTCAGGTATTGTCGGCATTCCCCGGTACTGCTCAGGCTCGCGCGACATGTCACGAAAGAAACGCTTGACCCGGCGATCTTCCAGCGAATGAAAACTGATAATGCAGGCGCGACCACCGGTGTTCAGAACCCCGGGTATCGCTGACAGCGCGCTATCGAGCTGCCCGAGCTCGTTATTAACCGCTATGCGCAGTGCCTGAAACGTCTTGGTCGCAGGATGTCTGCGCTGGCCGCGCTGCGGCACGCAAGCTTCAACCACGGCAGCCAACTCGCTCGTTCGGGTCATTGGCGTCGCCTTGTTCACGCGCAGCACTTCGCTCGCAATACGCGGCGCGAAACGCTCTTCACCAAATTCCCACAGAACTGCTCTCAAGGTTTTTTCATCCACTTTTGCCAGCCACTCTGCTGCACTTTTTCCACTGGTCGGGTCCATGCGCATATCCAGTGGTCCGTCGTTGCGAAAACTGAAGCCGCGCTCCGCGTCATCCAGTTGCGGGGACGAGACACCGAGATCGAGTAGCAACCCGTCCACCTGGCCCAGGATTCCGTTTTCGCGTGCGATTTTTTCAAGGTCTGCAAGGTCGCCCTTCACCATTGTGAAACGCGGATCGGTGGCAAACGCTTTCGCGGCGCTAACTGCCTGCGGATCACGATCGATTGCCAGCAGTCGTCCATCCGGTCCGAGTTGTTGCAAAATTTCGCGGCTATGACCGCCGCGTCCAAACGTGCCATCGACATAACTGCCATTGCGCTGAATGTTCAGCCCGTCAAGAACCGGGACCAGCAACACTGGTACGTGCGCAGCCTGACCGTCAGTCACGGCACTAAGCTCCGTTACAACGACAGAGATTCGAGTTCGGCAGGCAGCACACCATCGTCATCCTCGCGCAGCCATTCATCCCGCTTCTCGTTCCAGGTTGCTTCATCCCACAGTTCGAATTTATTGCCCTGGCCAATCAACATTGCGGTTCGCTCAAGACTCGCGAAGTCCCGCAACTCTCGCGACACCAGGATGCGGCCACTGCCGTCCAACTCCAGCTCGGTCGCGTAGCCGACCATCAGGCGCTGCAATCGCCGCGCTTTTTCGTTCAGACTAGGCAAGCGCATGAGCTTGCGCTCGATGTCTTCCCAGTCCTGCAAGGGGTAAATGAGCACGCAATGATCCCGGTCTACAGTGGCAACCAACTGTCCATCGCAACGCGCAGCAATCCGTTCCCGGTACCGGGTCGGAATGGCGAGACGCCCTTTGGCGTCGAGCGTTACTTTGGTTGCTCCACGAAACACGGTGATATTTTTGGCGACCAGGCCGACCCAAATACGGGCCGGTGACCCACCTTCTCCCACTTTTCTCCACTTTTCGACACTATATTGAGGGCTCTCATCAGCGTCAACAAAGCTTGGAATTAATTCTTGTTCTACAGGGACTTAGCGGCTATTCGGTGGCCTTGGCGGGGCAAATTGTGGCAGGTAATAAGGGCTGTAAATCAAGCGCTTAAGGCTCGTTCCTCGATAATACTTAAGCAGAATGTCGGCGACAGGAGACATAACATTGTTTCACGGGTTTGCAGGCGAGCCCGCGCATGGCGCCCCGGACTTACCGTAGAATACACCATAACTTAATGTTTTATAAGGATTTTATACAGAAGTGCAGCAAAGCAGGAGTCGGCCGTAAGCCGGGTTCTGTCGAGGGCAACCATTCATCTGGGACAGCCGTCACCGACTGCCTCAAGCAACCTACCCGGGAGTCCGCTCGGAACCGGCGGCGCCGGCACGAAGCCGGCCTACTCCCCTATTTGGTCTTGCTCCCGACGGGGTTTACCTAGCCGCGGCGTGTTGCCACCCGCGCGGTGCGCTCTTACCGCACCTTTTCACCCTTACCGGCACCGAAGTGCTTAGGCGGTTGTTTTCTGTGGCACTTTCCATGGGCTCGCGCCCTCCAGGCGTTACCTGGCGTCGTGTCCGAAGGAGCCCGGACTTTCCTCGACGAGCTGGGCTCGCCGCGATTGCCTGGCCGGCTCCTGCCTTGCTGCGCCGCGAATCATACTGTATTTCGCGCACCTCAGGACGGCTCTTTGGGGGCCTCGTTGCGGGTCAGTTCCAGGAGCCGCTGGTAGACCGCATTGCGCCGCTGGCCGCTCGCCCCAGCGACAATTTCGGCCGCCTGGCGAGGCGGCATCAAAGGCGCCAACCGCCGTAACAGCATGTCTGTATCAAGCCGGCTGGGTTCAGCGGACTCCGGCGCGCCGGCAACGACGATAACAAACTCCCCCTTGGCGGGAATCGTGCCCTCGGCAAGCTGCTGCACAAGATCGCCCAGTGGCGCCAATACGCACTGCTCGTGCATTTTGCTAAGTTCGCGACCTATAAATGCGTCGCGGCCCGGACCCAGAATTTCGAGCATATCCGCGATCGTCGCTGAAATCCGGTGCACGGCCTCGTAGAACACCAGCGTCCGCTCTTCAGTCTGCAGGGCGGTCAGGCGCGCCTTGCGCCCGCTGCTCTTGGCCGGCAAAAAGCCCTCGAAACAAAACCGGTCGGTTGCCAGTCCGGCGACCGACAAGGCAGCAATCAATGCACTGGGGCCCGGTATCGGGCAAACCGTCTTGCCGGCGTCGTGCGCCGCACGGAGCAAACGGTAGCCGGGGTCACTGATAAGTGGCGTCCCGGCATCGCTGACCAAAGCAACCGAGCGGCCTTCGCCGAGCGCCTCAATTATGCGTTCGCTGGCAACGGCTTCGTTGTGTTCATGCAATGCGACCTGGGTCGCCTGGATGCCGAAATGCGATAGCAATCGACCAGTTCGGCGGGTATCCTCAGACGCGACGAGTTCGACCTCGCGCAAAATCTGGCGCGCGCGGGGCGACAGGTCTTCAAGGTTGCCGATGGGCGTCGCAACCACAAACAAGGTACCGTCAGTCAATCTTAAAATTCCTGCTGATGTGCGGCTTTCGCCGGTATTATTGGCCGATTGCAAATTCCATACTGCGGGCTGTCATTCCTCCCGCGCTTAAGCAAGCTACCGACGTTATGAGTAACAGAGTACACAAATCCAGTCGCTTGCTGCTGTTGTTGCTAACCAGCGCCTTTGTTCTTGGTGCTTGCGCAACCGGCGGCCTGCCCGGCAATACCGCCGAAGGTCGTGCCGAGCGCATGGCCGAGAACGGCAATCACGAAGACGCAGCGGGGCAATACATTGGCCTTGCGGCGTCGGCGGCAGGCGACGAACGGCAACGCCTGACCCTGCTTGCTGTCGAGCAATGGCTGGAAGCCGGCGACGGACGCCGCGCCCGCAATGCGCTGCGGCGCATTGAAGCACCGGCCGGTGGCGAACTGCTATGGCTCTGGAGCAGCGACGCGGCCGCGTTGGCCTTGTGGGAAGGTCGCCCGGATGACGCACTCGCGCTGCTTGAACCGCTGTCGCGCCAACCCCTGCCTGAAGCACGGCGCTTGCGCGTTGAAGCATTGCACGCCGATGCCTGGTTCCAGAAAGGCGACCCGATCAGGGCGATTAATCTGTACCAGCAACGCGAGACCTGGCTCAGAGACTCAGCCGCCATCCAGCGCAACCGCGAACGCCTCTGGGCGGGACTGCTGGTTAGTCGACCGCGCAATTTGCGTGCAGCAATAGAGCTCACTAACGACCCGGAAATGCGTGGTTGGCTGACGCTCGGTGCACTGGCCACGTCCACCGGCCAACAAGGTGTGGGCTGGGGCAACGGGGTGCGCCGCTGGCAAGAAGACTATGCCAGTCACCCGGCCATGAAACTGCTCGAAACCCTGGATCTGCCGGCCATGGACCAGCTCGGCTATCCCGCTCAGATCGCCCTGCTATTGCCTTTGAGCGGCGATAACGCGAGCGCCGGACGTGCTGTGCAAAATGGCTTTCTGGGCGCCTACTTCGCAGCGATAGGCGAGCTGGGCAATGACCAGCAAGTCCGGGTTTACGACTCCGCTGGCGGCCCGCTAGCCGCCTATCAACGCGCCGTAGCGGATGGCGCCGAGTTCGTGGTCGGCCCCTTACTGCGCAACGGAGTAACCGCGGTTGCAACGGGGGGACTACTGCCCGTTCCCGTTCTGACCCTGAATTACCTGCCCGACAATTTGCTGGCGCCACCTAGTCTCTATCAATTCGCACTGGACCCTGAAGACGAAGCAGTCTCTGCTGCGGAACGAGCCTTAAGCGACGGCCATCGGCGCGCACTTGCACTGGTGCCGCGCAACGACTGGGGTCGGCGGCTGCTGGAAAGTTTTGGTTCGGCGTTCGAGTCCGGCGGCGGTGTATTACTGCAGGGCCGTGATTACGAACCGGACAAACAGGACTTCGCTTACGAAATCGAAAACCTGATGCTGTTGTCGCAAAGCCATCAGCGCTACGAACGCTTGCGAGCAAACATTGGCGGGCCACTGCAGTATGACCCGCGACGCCGACAAGACGCCGAGTTTATTTTCCTGGCGGCAACGGCGCCGGCTGGCCGCTTGCTCAAGTCGCAGCTCAAATTTCACTACGCCGGCGATCTTCCAATCTATTCCACCTCGCGCATCTTCGCCATGGACGGCCGTTCAAATGCCGACCTCAACGGCTTGATGTTTGCCGATACGCCCTGGTTAATATCGCCGCAACCGTGGATAGCGGAACTGCCCGCTTTGTATAACGAATACTTGCCAAACGAACGCCGTATGGGTCGACTGCACGCACTCGGCTACGACGCGTGGCAACTGGTAGGCGCACTGTTCAATGCGCGTCTTGACGGCATGCCGGAAATCGACGGTGCCAGCGGACGCCTGTACCTGGACGAAAACGGTCGCGTGCACAGGCGCCTGGCCTGGGCCCGCTTTGAACGGGGCGAGCCGGTCGCTATTCCGCTCTACGGTGGACTGGATCGCGGCCTTGATCAGTCCGACGAGCTGCCACGGCTGACAGACCCTGAGGACGAGGAAAGCCGAATCGATCGTGGACCCGGTAGCTAACGCTACCTGTGCCACTGCCCGCACACCTCAAGCGCGGCGCAGAAGCGGAAAATTACGCACTGCGTTGGTTGCAGAAGCGCAAACTTCGGTGCCTCGCACGCAACGTTCGCAGTCGGTTTGGCGAAATTGATCTGGTGATGGAAGATTCCCAGACTGTTGTTTTTGTCGAGGTTCGCTACCGTAGTGCAAATAACCGGTTGAGCGCTGCAGAAAGCGTCGATTACCGCAAACAGCACAAACTGGCGCTCACGGCGTCGTGGTACCTTGCCCGCAACCCGCCGCTGCAGCATCGTCCGGTTCGTTTTGACGTAGTGGCGATTGACGGTCGGTCTGCTGACCGTTCCGCGTTACAATGGGTTAAAGACGCCTTCAGACCCGGAGCATAGACTAGGTATGGACCTGCAAGCACGCGTTCGCGAACACTTCGCAGAAAGCATTCGAACCAAACAAGTGGCTGAAAGCGAGCTGATAGAACCCGTCACTCGCGCCGGCCAGCTCATGAGTCAATCCCTGCTGAACGAGGGCAAGATTCTGAGTTGCGGCAACGGCGGCTCTGCTGGTGATGCTCAGCACTTTTCTTCCGAACTATTGAACCGCTTTGAAATGGAGCGGCCGGGTTTGCCGGCGATGGCGTTAACGACAGATTCGTCCACATTGACATCAATCGCCAACGACTATAGTTACACCGATATTTTTTCCAAGCAGGTGCGCGCGCTCGGCAGACCGGCGGACGTACTGCTGGCTATCTCCACCTCGGGGAACTCCGAGAACGTCTGCCGCGCAATTGATGCTGCCCACGAACGCGGCATGAGCGTTGTTGCCTTAAGTGGACGCGATGGTGGGCGTATGGCGGCGCTAATTGGCACTCAGGATGTTGAAATTCGAGTACCGGCCGAACGCACTGCGCGTATTCAGGAAGTCCACCTGCTGATTATCCATTGCCTGTGCGATGTTATTGACACTACTTTGCTCGGTAGTGGCTGAACACTCAGGGAAAAGCCCAGCAGGCTCGAACGGTCGGGCTTATTTGACCACCGTCAGGTGTGAACGACTGCCCTTCGGAACTTCTTTTTGTTCCGGATCGGGATCCGGCTCCGGTGGTTCGGGCTGATCAGCACCGTGTGAGAAAATCATGCCCTGACCGGTTTCTTTCGCGTAAATCCCCAATACCGCCCCAACCGGGACCCAAACATCGAAAGGCACCCCTGAAAAGCGCGCCCGGAAACTGACGGCATCGTTGGATAGCTTGAGATTGTGGGCAGCCGAATGACTGATATTGAGGATGATCTTGCCATCCTTGATGTGCTCGGTCGGCACCATCACGCCTTCGACACCAGCGTCGACAACAATATGGGGCGTATTGCCGTTATCCCCCATCCATTCGTGCATTGCACGGATGAGGTACGGTCTCTTCGAGCGGCTCGGGTGGCTCAATCTCTGCACTCCTGACCCGGCGCAAATGGCAGCATCGTCTCGCAGCCAGACGACGCCCGGACCGGCCAGGTCAACGAATCAATTCCAATTGTGGCACCGGACAACAATACCATTCAGGTAAGGCGCACGTCAGTCGCAGACGCGACACGCCAGGAGGCGCGTCGTTACATCCGCATTTCCTGTTCCAGCTCTGTCAGGCTGTCCTGAAAGGAGGGCCGCTCAAACACGCGCTTCATGTATTCCTCAATCGGCGCAGCCTGTGACCCAAGATCGATGCCATAGATCGGGAGCCGCCACAAGACTGGCGCAATGCTGCAGTCAACCAGCGAAAAATCTTCGCTCAGGAAATAGGTTCCGGCGGCAAATAAGTCAACACTGGCCAGTATGCTTTCGCGCAGCAGTTTCTTTGACTTGGCGCCAAGCTTGCGCTCGCCGTCGGCTTCAAATTGCTCAGCCAACTGGTACCAGTCTGTCTCGATGCGAAACAGCGCCAACCGAAATTGAGCGCGCGTCACCGGGTCCACGGGCATCAAGGGCGGATGCGGAAATCGCTCGTCCAGATACTCGATAATCACCCGCGAGTCGTACAGCACCAGGTCGCGATCAACCAGAGTCGGTACGGTGTGATACGGGTTCAGGTCCATAAGATCTTCTGGAAGATCCGGGCCGTCTACATTGGCGATATCAATGTTGATGTTTTTTTCCGCAAGCACGAGGCGCGTGCGATGGCTGTGAATGCACGTTGGCTTTGAAAACAGCGTCATCACGGATCGTCGATTGGCAATTACTGCCATAGCGTAGTCCCCTTGGACCTTAGAATAGAGAAAATTGAAGCTGGCGCGACGCCAGAAGGCGTCGCGCCAATGGTAAATGTCAGGAGACGTCCTTCCAGATCTGCTTCTTCAGCATCGATGCGATGATAAAAAACACAATCAGGAACATCAGTACCCAGGTACCCATAACCCGACGAGTGCTTCGCACAGGCTCACTGATGTATTCAAGAAAGTTGACGGTATCGCGAACGAAGTCATCAAACGCTTCAACCGGCAATGCACCGGCCGTCACGGGCTCGAAATGTTCGAAGTGCGGCGCACCGCCAGAGGCATCCTCAGAGAACACGGCCTTCTGCAATCCCTGTAGCTCCCAAAATACGTTGGGCATGCTGGTCCCGCCCAGGTACAGGTTATCAACACCCGTAGGGCTGGCTGCATCCAGGTAAAAGCCGCGCAGGAAATTATAGATGTAGTCCGTCCCTTTGGACCGGGCCATCAAAGACAAATCCGGTGGCACTTGCCCGAACCAGCGTTTCGCATCATCCGCAGGCATGTTGACTTCAATCGTCTCGAACATCTTTTCTGCGTTGAACATCAGGTTGTTTACGACCTGCTCTTCTGACAGCTCAAGGTCCTTGGCGATCGTCTTGTAGCGCACGTATTTGGCGGAATGACAGCCCGAGCAATAGTTCATGAAATTGCGAGCGCCGCGCTGCAAAGACGCAATGTTATCCACGTCATTTCCAGCCTTCTCCAGTGCCATCTCGGCACCGGCAGCCAGTCCCGCGCTGCTCCACAGTAGCAGTGACAGCGCAACAAGAATCCCTTTCTTATTTAGCATGGTAAACCACCCTGTCAGGCACCGGTTTGGTCTTGTCTATAGTTGAGTAATACGGCATCAGCAGGAAGAAGCCGAAGTAAATAACGGAGAACACTCGCGCCATTACAACGTAAAGATCTTCAGCTGGCTTGAGACCCAACCATCCGAGCATGACGAAGCTGATTGCGAACAGCGTCAAAGCGACGCGGTAAATCCAGCCACGGTAGCGTATGGACTTAACCCGCGAACGATCGAGCCACGGCAGGAACAACGGCAACAATACAGCCGCGCCCATGAGTATGGCGCCCCAAAGCTTGTTCGGTACGGCACGCAAAATTGCGTAGAACGGCGTGAAATACCAGACAGGCGCAATGTGCTCCGGCGTAGCCATGGTATTGGCCGGCTCGAAGTTGGCGTGCTCAAGGAAATAGCCCCCCATGTCCGGCGCAAAAAACACGACGAACGAGAAAATCATCAGGAACACGATGATGGCGACGAGATCCTTACTGGTGTGATAAGGGTGAAACGCAACACCGTCCAGCGGTATGCCATCAGGACCTTTGCGTTCCTTGATTTCTATACCGTCCGGGTTGTTTGAGCCGACTTCATGCAACGCCATGATATGCACAACCACCAGCCCGATCAGCGCCAGTGGCAAGGCAATAACGTGCAATGCGAAGAACCGGTTGAGCGTGATATCGGATATCGAGTAGTCGCCCCGAATCAGCTCCACTATCGAATCACCAACAACAGGAATAGCGCCGAACAAGGAGATGATGACCTGCGCGCCCCAATAGGACATTTGTCCCCATGGCAACAGATAACCGGCAAAAGCCTCCGCCATCAGCACAAAGAAGATCAGCATGCCGATAATCCAGATCAGCTCACGCGGCTTCTTGTAGGAACCGTAGAGCATGGCCCGGAACATGTGCAGGTAAACAATTATGAAAAAGAACGACGCGCCAGTGGAGTGCATGTAGCGTATCAGCCAGCCGAACTCGACATCGCGCATGATGTATTCGACCGACGCAAACGCATCCGCGGCAGCGGGTTTGTAATTCATGGTCAGGAATATGCCGGTCAGCAACTGAATGACCAGCACCACCATCGCCAGTACGCCGAACACGTACCAGATATTGAAATTCTTCGATGCGTAGTATTCGGTGACGTGCTCCTTCATCAACTTGGTGAAAGGGAACCGATCGTCGATCCATTTCATCAAGCCACCGGTCGGAGTGCCGATTTCAGATTCGATACGCGCCATTTATGCTACTCCTGTGTCGGCGCCAATCATGATGACGTCATCGCGGATAAAGCGATACGGCGGCACTCGTAAGTTGGTCGGCGCCGGTACGCCTTTATAGACGCGTCCAGCCAAATCAAAGCGCGAGCCGTGGCAAGGGCAGAAAAAACCACCAAACCAGTCATCGGTGGGGCCTACCTGAAATTGCGGCAACGGTGCACAACCCAGGTGCGTGCAAGAACCCTCAATAACGAGGTATTCAGGACGAACCGAGCGGTACTCATTGACTGCGTATTCTGGCTGCTGCTCCACCACTGTTGAATCCGGGTCCCGTAGCAGGTCCGTCGTCTTCGATAGCCGCGCCAGCATTTCTTTATCGCGGCGCACGACGTAAACCAGCTTGCCTCGCCAGATCACTCGCACCATGGCGCCGGGCTCCAGCGCACTGACTGGAACCTCCACCGGAGCTCCCAACGCCTGAGCGCGTGCGCTCGGCTTGAGGGAGGACAAGAACGGAATGGAGGCGAGGACTAAGCCCGCACCTCCGGTCACGGCGGTGGCAACAGTTAAAAAATGACGCCTGTTGCGATCAACGTCGTCGGTCATCGGGCACTCCCATACACCGGCCTAAGGCCGCAATTTTTGCTGTGTTCGAAAACTGGTAGATTTGCAGCAGACCCGATTTGTCGTCAGGATGACGGCTGATCCGGGACTGGGTGCGGAACCAAGGCGGCATTATATACATTTAGCCGCGAACGTGGCTACACGCTAGGCCATCAAGTTCAATCCCACGCGTTGCTAACACTAATTAATTTCGACTATTCGTCAGGAGGCCTGGTGGCCCGCATCAAGCCGGCACTGCTGTTTTTGCTGCAATCTGTTTGCATTGGACTGGCTGCAGCCTTTGTCGTCGTACTGTTTCGGCCGGATTTATTGCCGCAGGCCGCCAACGGCCGGGTCATCACCGTGCCTCCGGCCAGTTACGCCGACGCTGTGGATATTGGCGCTCCGTCAGTCGCCAACATCTACACCCGCCGGCTCGTACAGGCCGAGCCGGAAAATAACAACACCGACCGGCTGCGCCTGAATACCAGCCTCGGATCAGCCGTCGTCATTGACGCCGATGGCTATCTAGTCACCAATTACCATGTCATCGCTGACGCGGCAGAAATCCGCGTGCAAATGGCGGATGGCCGTATCGCCGACCCGCAGGTGGTCGGCTTTGATGCCGAAACCGACCTCGCACTCCTGAAAGTGGAGCTCGGCACTCTGCCCGCTATCCCTCTGGGCCGATCAAGCAGCCTGCGCATAGGCGACGTCGTCCTCGCTATCGGCAATCCCTACGGCCTGACCAAGACCGTGACCCAGGGCATAGTCAGCGCGACCGGCCGCGGCCAGTTGAACCTGATGACGTTTGAAAACTTCATTCAGACCGATGCCGCGATCAATGAAGGCAATTCCGGCGGTGCACTTATTAACAGCCTGGGTGAGCTGGTCGGCATCAATACCGCCGTACTAGCGCAGGACGCAGGTACAGAGGGCATCAGTTTCGCCATCCCGGTTGATCTCGTGCGTGGCGTGGTCGACGCGCTGAAACGCGACGGGCGTGTCATTCGCGGCTACATAGGACTGGACTCGGACGAGCTGACACCCGCTGAAGCTGAATCGCTCGGACTCCCTGCTGAAATCGGCATTCTGCTGAACGCCGTTCGCGCCGGTGGGCCAGCTGATATCGCCGGACTGGCCGCTGGTGATGTGGTGCTGGCGATAAACGGCGAGCCCATACGCACCCGCCAGCAAGCTTTGCTGCTGGTTGCCGGACTGGAGCCCGGCGACAAGGTCGAGATGGACGGCTGGCGGGACGGTCAACGGTTTCGCGCCGAACTAATCGTCGTGGAACGCCCGCCCGAATTCTGAGCCTGCACAGCAGACCCAAGGCATCTTAGCCAGGATCGGCCGCTTGCAGTGACTGCCATTCTTCCGGCGTGTGCGCGCGAATGGACATGGCGTGAATTTCGTTGCCCATCAGTGCGCCAAGGCAGCGGTAGACCAGCTGATGCCGGGCGATTGGCCGTTTGCCGGTGAACGCCTCGGCAACCACCAGCGTCTCGAAATGCGTGTTGTCAGGACTCATCACCCGAACTTCCGCGTCTGGCATTCCGGCTTTGATGAGTTTCTCTACTTCTGTTGGTTCCATGGGCGTACGCTCGATCGGCGGGCCCGCCACATTGGCGGGCCGGACTACTATTGGCCGCGCAGTGTAGCAAATGCGGCGGCGCAAATTTGCCCGCTTTCAAGCGGGTCCCATGTCAGGATTGATTGTGTATGATGAGCCTCCCGGACCGCGCGCAGCAAGCGCTGGGCGACACGCGGCCGGTCCCCGAGTCTTTTTGTAGTACTAAATATATGCTTGGCAATATTGTTGAAATTATTGCCGGACTGTCACTCCTGATCTGGGGCGCAGACCGGTTCGTGTATGGCGGTGCAGCTATTGCGCGAAACCTTGGCGTCGCGCCGCTGCTCATCGGCTTGACCATCGTTGCAATCGCCACTTCGGCGCCGGAAATTCTGGTTTCCGTTGTCGCCTCTCTGCGTGGCGAACCTGAACTGGCCATCGGCAACGCGATTGGCTCCAACTCCGCAAACATCGGCCTGGTTCTTGGCGCCATCGCGTTATTCCGGCCGATAGAACTGACCTCTGAAACTCTGCGCCGGGAGATGCCAGCACTGTTGGCTGTTTCACTGTTAACGGTGTCCCTGTTTCTGGACTCTTACCTCAGCCGAATCGACGGCTTTGTACTCCTAACCGCATTGATCATCGTCATGGTGTGGCTCACCCGGGTCGGTATCCGCTCGTCCGCCAACGACCCCATGCGCAACGACTACGAAGCCGAAATCCCCAGCAACGTCTCGATGCGGAAGGCTGCGATCTGGCTCGCCATAGGGCTGGGAACCTTGCTATTCGGCGCTGATTTGCTGGTTGACGGTGCCATCGAAATTGCCCGCCATTTCGGCGTATCTGAAGTAGTCATTGGCATAACGCTGGTAGCGATAGCGACCAGCCTGCCGGAACTGGCGGTGTCGCTGGTCAGTGCCTACAAAGGCGAGTACGGCCTGGCGATTGGCAACATCGTCGGCTCGAACATATTCAACTTGCTGGCGGTTATTGGCGTCGCCGCGAGCATTCAACCACTGGGCCTGCCGCCATCGGTTTTGTCGCTGCATATATTTGTCATGGTTGCCTTTACCCTGGTTCTGTTCGCCATGACCTACGAGTACGAAGGTGAAGGTCGTGTAAGCCGCTTCGAAGGTTTGTGCCTGATCTGCGCGTACTTCGCATATACCGGCTACGTCGTGGTGCAGAACGTATAAACTGACAGCTCGTTAGATACAGGACATCAATTGATCTCCAAACTCACAGCGGCGGAACAAAAAGCACTGGCAGAACGGGTGCTGGACATCGAATCTCGGGCCGTGAGCACACTGGCCGAGCGACTCGATGAGTCTTTTTCTGCTGCCTGCCAACTGTGCCTCGACCTGACAGGTCGGGTCGTTGTGACCGGCATGGGTAAAATCCGGCCACATTGCCCGCAAGATCGCCTCCACCCTCGCCAGCACGGGTACACCTGCTTTTTATATGCACCCGGCCGAAGCCAGCCACGGCGACCTCGGCATGATCACCAGCCAGGACCTGATGCTGGCCGTCTCAAATTCCGGCGAAACACAGGAAATCATCACTATCCTGCCGCTGGTCAAGCGTATGGGTGCAAAGTTGATTTCGATGACGGGCAAA
Organism: Woeseia sp. D3-10; assembly: GCF_055809415.1. Classification (NCBI taxonomy): domain Bacteria; kingdom Pseudomonadati; phylum Pseudomonadota; class Gammaproteobacteria; order Woeseiales; family Woeseiaceae; genus Woeseia; species Woeseia sp. D3-10. The sequence goes on from NZ_JBVVTW010000007.1 coordinate 965,450, forward strand.
CCGCGCTCGACACTCGCGAGAGCAGCGGACGTGCATTTTGATGTCAGCGTTACAGAAGAGGCCTGCCCTTTGAATCTGGCCCCTACCGCCAGCACCACGGCAACGCTCGCGATGGGCGATGCGCTCGCTGTTGCGCTGCTCGAGAGCCGTGGCTTTACAGCCGAAGACTTCGCACTTTCGCATCCGAGCGGATCATTGGGGAAACGCCTGTTGCTGCGTGTCGTCGATATCATGCACAGCGGCCCAGCCATTCCGAAAGTTACTGCAGAGGTCAGTCTCAGTGCCGGGCTGGTAGAAATGTCACAGAAAGGCCTTGGCATGACCGCCGTTGTCGACCTGCAACAGCGTATTCTCGGCATTTTCACGGACGGTGATTTGCGGCGAACTTTGGACAGTGGCGTCGATGTACACAAGGTGCCAATGGCTGAAGTCATGCACCGTAGCTGCAAAACGATATCAGCAGACTCGCTGGCCGCCGAGGCAATACACGTTATGGAAGAACACAAGATCAACGGCCTGTTAGTTACTGACAAAGACGGCGTACTGGTCGGCGCACTGAATATCCACGACCTGTTTCGGGCGGGGATCGTATGAGTACTGACAAGCTGACACCGCGACTGGCCGCTATTCAGCTCGCTGCGTTCGATATCGACGGTGTATTTACCGATGGCCGCTTTTACCTGTCCGATGACGGCGTTGAAAGCAAAGCGTTTTGCACGCTCGATGGCTACGGAGTTAGACGCCTCCTGGAGGCCGGTATAGCGGTTGCGGTAATCAGCGGCCGGCGTTCCCCCGCAGTCGAGAAGCGCATGGCAGAACTCGGTGTGCAGCACGTGCACCTCGGCTGCAAAGACAAGGTTGCCGTGTTCGATACTTTGCTGACGCAACTCAAATTGCAGGCTTCGCAATGCTCCTATACCGGTGACGATGTGCCCGACCTGCCCTTGCTGCGCCGTGCCGGTGTCGCTATCGCCGTTGCGAATGCCCATCCGCAGGTAGTGGCTGAGTGCGACTTTGTCACCCAGTGGCGTGGCGGCTACGGCGCCGTCCGCGACGTCTGTGACCGATTGCTTGCAGCCCGCGACCAGCACGCACCGGAATGATGATGCTGCGTGCGACAACCCTGCCAGCGCCGACCAGTCTTAGTACCCGGGCAAGCCCGTTATGACCGGCCGGCATGTCGCCGGTTTCATTGCCCTGCTCGGAACGGCAGCCGCCACCTGGTACCTCGCGAGTTCACTGGATACCGAACCACCACCGGTGTCGGGCAACGGCGATATTCAGCAAGGCTACTATCTTCGTTCTGCCCGCATCCTGGGCACCGGCGACTCCGGCCAGTTGCTTTACGAAATCGAAGCAGAATATGCCGAGCAGCGCGGTAGTGACGAGATCGCATTCGATAACGTCAGAATAAAATATGCTGCTGATTCAGATATACCGTGGTCCGTCAGCGCGGACCAGGCCGTTATCGCCGGGGAACAACAACGCCTGACCCTGTCCGGCCATGTAGTGGCGGTCAGCAACCGGGGCTCTTCCGGGGCAGTAACGGAGATTCGAACGGACTGGCTGGAGCTCGAGCCGGAAAAGTACCGCGCCGCGACCGACCAACGCGTCCAGATACGTATCGGCGAGCGCAGTCTGACCGCAACGGGCATGGAAGCCCTGTTTGACCAGAACCGATTGCAGCTAAAGTCAAATGTCAGCGGCAAGTTTGCGCCCTGATAACGTAGAATGACCGTCTCTCTGAACCCTGAAGCGCGTTGTTGGTCCTCACTTTGATGTTAAATCGATCTCACTTGCTGTTCGTCATCTATGCGCTATCTGCTCTTGCCGGTTTACCAGCGACTGTGCACGCGCAGGCTAGCGACCTGCGACTGCCCATCTCACTGGATGCAGACTCGACGGACTACGACGGCAAGAATTCGATGCTGATGTTCCGGGGGCTGCGTCTGACACAGGGCGTCATAGGTGTCGAAGCCGATACTGGCCGCGCCAGCAAGCTCGACTTCGAAGACAGTGTTTGGCAATTTTCCGGCAACGTGCGTATCGACACCGGCAACGGCCAGATCCGCTGCGAGGATGCCAACCTGCATTTCGCAGGTCACGAGCTACGCCTCGCCAGCATCACCGGTTCGCCTGCCACGTTCGAGCTGCGCCGGCCAGACAGTGATCAGGTGACCTACGCGGAAGCCGGGAAACTTGAGTACAACTTTAGCGACGGCGTTATTGAGTTTTCAGATAAAGCCATGATCACTGAAGGCGGCAACCAGATATCCAGTAATTTTCTCGTCTACAACATACGTGAGCGCCGTATCAATGCCGACTCAAGTGGCAACGGCGGCGAAAAGGTCAAGATCACCTACACCCCGGACAGCCGGAGCGATGGCGAGCCTGCGCAAGAAGACGCACCCGATGCCGCAGCACCGGACGACAACGGGGATGGCGTGCAATGAGCATATTGAGCGTCCAGGAGATCGCGAAACGCTACAAATTCAGGGAAGTCGTCAAGAACATTTCCCTCGAAATATCCAGCGGCGAAGTCGTCGGGCTGCTCGGCCCCAATGGCGCGGGCAAAACCACCGCCTTTTATATGATTGTCGGCCTGATCGCGGCGGATCGCGGGCGCATCTTGCTGGACGGTAAAGACCTTACTGCGCTGCCCATGCATCGCCGGGCGTCAATGGGACTGGGCTACCTGCCGCAGGAAGCGTCAATATTTCGCAAACTTACCGTCGAACAGAACGTACTCGCGATTCTTGAGAACCGCGATGATCTGGACAGGGCTGGCCGTGAACAGGAGCTTGACCAGTTGCTCGACGAACTGCACGTCGGCCATGTCCGTACCAGCCTCGGGATCAGCCTGTCGGGCGGCGAACGGCGGCGCGTCGAAATTGCCAGAGCCCTCGCCGCTAACCCCCGCTTTGTCTTGCTGGACGAACCGTTCGCCGGCGTCGACCCGATCTCCGTGCTCTGATATTCAACGCATTATCAAACATTTATGCGATCGCGACATCGGCGTGCTGATTACCGACCACAATGTCCGGGAAACACTCGGAATCTGCGAACGAGCCTATATACTGAATGATGGCAGCCTGATCGCATCGGGCCCGCCCGATGAAATTTTGAGCAATCAGCACGTTCGAGAAGTGTATCTCGGACAGGAGTTCAAACTCTGAACAGAATGTGTACCCAGAATCCCGCCGCTAACGCCTGCAGTTATTCCTGATGCTAAAACCGTCGCTTCAACTCAAACTCGGTCAATCGTTGACGATGACCCCGCAGTTGCAACAAGCCATACGGCTGCTGCAACTGCCGGTGCTGGACCTCAGCGCTCAAATTCAGGAAGCGCTCGAAGAAAACATCATGTTGGAGATGGAGGACCTGCCCGAGGTTCCCGCCAACAGTGCCGATTCCACCGCCGAAGTCGAAACCATCAAGGCGGAAGAAAACTGGCAATCGAGCTCCATGGAACGTATGCAGGACGGAGGCTGGAACGGCGAAGGCCGCACCAGTGACGATTATGCCGATCAAAGCGGCGAATCTCTGCGCGATCACCTGCTCTGGCAACTCGAACTCGATAGTTTCGACGAACGTGAAACATTGATCGGCGAAGCATTGATCGACGCGATCAATGACGACGGATACCTGACGGCTGAGTTCGATGATGTACGCGCCTGTGTCGACATCGGCAATGCTCCCAGCGATGATGAGATCGAATTTACGTTGCAGAAGATACAGCGCCTGGATCCCGTCGGAGTTGGCGCGCGCACTCTTTCTGAATGCATCGTGTTGCAGTTATCGCAACTCGACGAACAAACCCCTGGCCTGAAACTCGCCATCGATCTCGCGGCAGAACACCTCGACCTGATCGCCAGTCAGGAATACGCCGAGCTGCGGCGCAGCCAGCGTGCCTCGGAAGAAGAACTGGACGGAGCACTGGCCCTGATAAAAGGCTGCCACCCGAAGCCTGGCCTCGCGGTCAGCCCGGCGGCGCCCGAGTACGTCATCCCCGACGTTTTTGTCAGAAAGATCGATAATCAATGGCACGTCGAAGTCAGCTCGTCCGGCATTCCACGACTGTCCGTAAACCAACAGTACGCACAATTACTGCGTGGCAGCGGCGATCATTCCGTTTTGCGCTCGCAGCTGCAGGAAGCCAGGTGGCTGGTCAGGAGCCTCGAAATCCGCAACGAGACATTGATGAAGGTCGCCACTTGCATAGTGGCCAGACAACACGAGTTTCTGGACTTCGGCGACGAGTCCATGAAGCCATTGGTTCTGCGCGACGTAGCCGAATCAATTGGCATGCACGAATCAACGATTTCTCGTGTTACAACCAACAAATATATGCACACACCGCGCGGCGTGTTTGAGTTCAAGTACTTCTTCTCAAGCCACCTTTCGACAACGGACGGTGATGACCAGTCGTCAACAGCCGTTCGCGCGAAAATACGCAAGCTGATTGGCGCGGAAGACCCGAGTAAACCGCTGAGTGACAGCAAAATAGCCACAGTACTCGAGCAGGAAGGCATAAACGTTGCGAGACGCACGGTTGCGAAGTACCGTGAAGCTATGAAAATTTTATCGTCCAGCGAGCGGCGGGTCCGCAAACCCAAATAGGCAAAACTGACAGTTCCCAAAGCAACAGGAGGATTTTAAAGCGCTATTTACTTTGTCGACGCCAGTGGAAACACCAGAGACAGGGGGAGCGAAGGTGAGTCCACTTTTAGCAACACGGGAGAACACCATGCAACTAAGCGTAACAGGCCATCACGTAGACGTAACCACGGCAATGAGGAATTACGTTGCCACCAAGATCGAAAAAGTCGAACGGCATTTTGATCTTGTTTCTGATGTGCATTGCGTACTGACTGTCGAAAAACTCCGCCACAAAGCAGAAGCGACAGTCAACGTAAACGGTGGCAGAATACACGCTGACGCAACAGAAGATGACATGTACGCGGCAATAGACAGCCTCGTAGATAAACTTGATCGTCAAGTCAGAAAGCACAAGGAAAAGCTAGCTGACCATCACGCCAGAGAAGCGGACAAACGATCTTACGGCTAACTACCTTGGCCCCGCGCTTGCATCGTCAACGCAGCGCGGGGCCAAACCCCTCCACTCCGGGCGACGGCGCTCCAGCCCCCAGAATCACGCGATGATCCTCGAAGAACTTATCAATCCCGACAACGTCCTGTGCAATGCACACGCTCGTAGCAAGAAACATTGTCTCGAGATTCTCAGCGAGTTACTTGCGCGCTCGGCGGGCGAAATCTCCAATGAAGAAATCTTTTCACGGCTGATTGAACGCGAACGTCTGGGCTGCACCAGCCTTGATGCCGGCATTGCGTTTCCGCATTGTCGGGTAGAGGGTGTTACTGCCAGTTCCGGCGCGCTGATGAAGCTGTCCAGCCCGGTCGACTTCGATGCCAGTGACGGCGAAGATGTGGATATAGTATTTGGTCTGATGGTTCCTGTAGAACTCGGCGACAGCCACCGCGCGGACATCAGCATGATCGCCAGCACTCTGATGAGTAAGGACTTGCGTGCGGCTATCAGGGCGGCGAAGACCAGCAAAGAACTGTATCAGGCGTTGCTAAGCGAGCACCGACCTGCTAATGATGCGGACGAAGAAGCAGAAGCGGCCACAATCCCAGAATAAAATCAGCCAGCTCATAACCAAGGCCAGCAATACGATGTCAGAAGAAACCCGGCTCATAATGGTCAGCGGGCTTTCCGGTTCCGGAAAGAGCGTCGCTCTCCATGTGCTAGAAGATTTGGGCTACTACTGCATTGACAACATGCCAGCCGCGCTCATCCGGTCGGTAATTGACGAAGTCACCCGATTCGAAGAACGGGCCGTTGCGCGTATCGCCGTAGGCATTGATGCCCGCAACCGACAGCGGGATATCGAGGCACTGCCGGATACCATTAAAGAGCTGCGCGACAACAACATTCAAACTGATGTCCTGTTTCTCCAGGCCGACGACGACATACTGCTAAAGCGTTACAGCGAGACCAGGCGCCGGCACCCTCTGTCCGGTGACGGCACAGCACTGCGCGCAGCGATACTGCACGAACGGGAGCTATTAGGCCCTATTATCAATCTCGCTGATCTCATCATCGATACTTCGACGAGCAGTGTTTACGAACTCGCTGACGCCATTCGCGACCGGGTTGATCGGCGTGGCAAGAAAATGCTGTCCGTCCTGATCGAATCGTTTGGTTTCAAACACGGCATACCGGCGGACGCTGATTTTGTTTTCGACCTGCGCAGTCTGCCCAACCCCTATTGGCAACCGAACTTGCGCAGCCTGACCGGCCAGGACGAAGCCGTCGCCGAATTCCTGGATAAACAACCGCCGTTCATTCGCATGCACGACGACGTACTGGGCTTTTTACAGCACTGGATACCGGAATACGTCAAATTTGACCGCAGCTACCTGACCGTTGCGTTGGGCTGTACGGGCGGCCAGCATCGCTCGGTTTACATGGCCGAAAAACTGGCCAAAGCGCTGCAGCTGACGCACGACCCCGTCCTTGCCCGCCACAACGAATTGCGCAAGCGCGACAGTCACTAAGCCCGCCCCGCCGCCAACAAAGGCGGCACAAGTCACGTCGCGTACGTGCTACGCCCCGCGATCCTCGCTACACTGCTCAACATCCCCGCCAGTACGCCGCTGCGGCAGGCGCCTCGCGGTGCAAGCAACACACAGGACGCCCCCATGGACAGCAACGACGCAAAACAGACCACTCTGTCGATGCTCCGGGAACGCCTTAATGCCGGTCGTATGCGAGCGGCGCGGCGTCTCGTAGGCAATCTGCACCCCGCCGAACTGGCACGCTTGCTTGAGTCATTGCCGCTGCGCGGACGCGGCGTTATCTGGGAGATGATCGGCCCCGACATTGAGGGCGATGTACTGGTAGAACTTGCCGACGAAGTCCGTAACGGACTGATCGAAGGCATGGCAACTGACGAACTGATCGCCGCCGTCGAAGGCATGGAGATCGACGATCTCGCGGACTTGCTGGCCGAACTTCCTGACGCGCTGACCCGCGAGGTACTCAAGTCACTGGATCACCAGGATCACGAACGGCTAACCCAGATTCTGGCCTACGACGAGGACAGTGCCGGCGGCCTGATGAACGTCGACATAGTGACGGTGCGGCCTGACGTCACTCTGGACGTTGTGCAACGTTACCTGCGAGCACGTGGCGAAATTCCTGACGGAACCGACACTATCTTTGTCGTGGACCGGGACAACAAGTATATGGGTGCGCTGTTCCTGTCGCGAATACTGACAGCCGACCAGGACAAATCGGTGGGTGAAGTCATGTCCACTGACATCGTTCCAATCCCCGCTTCTGCACGTTCGCAGGATGTTGTCTGGGAGTTCGAACACCGCGACCTGTTGTCCGCTCCGGTAGCCGATGAACACAATCGCGTCGTCGGTCGTATCACAGTGGACGATGTCGTTGACGTCATCCGGGAAGAAGCAGAACACTCGTTGATGGGTGCTGCCGGTCTTGACGAGGAAGACGACATGTTCGCGCCGGTTGCGAAGAGTGCCCGGCGCCGGGCTTTGTGGCTCGGCATCAATCTCGCCACCGCATTTCTGGCCGCGTCAGTGGTTGACTTGTTCCAGACAACGATCGACAAGATCGTGCTTTTGGCCGTGCTAATGCCGGTTGTTCCCAGCATGGGTGGAATCGCAGGCACGCAGTCGTTAACGATCATGACCCGGGCAATTGCACTCGGTCAGATAGACAAGACCAACGCACGGCGTATTTTTCGCAAGGAAGTGCTCGTTGGTGTTCTCAACGGTTTCGGCTGGGCCGCGGTCGTTGCTTTGTTCACACTGCTTTGGTTTAAGGACTGGCGAATCGGCGCGGTCATCGCGGGCGCGATGTGCATCAATCTGATCATCGCAGCGGCGGCAGGTTTCGCCATACCGATGACGATGAAACGAATGAATATAGACCCGGCGCTGGCTGGCGGAGTCGTACTAACCACGATCACCGACGTGGTCGGATACATGGCGTTTCTTGGCCTCGGCGCTATGTTCCTGATCTAGCCGGCGACCCGTTCAAAGCCCGTTAAACTTCAACACCGGGTGACGACCGGTTAAATCATTCGATACCCACTGAGGCGCGTAGAGCCGTGGTACGGGTTCGCCGCGGACAAATGCTTCCAGCTGATCGCGCACATTCATGGCGTCGCGGTACCCCAATTCAATCAGGTCCCGGGTGTATTCACTCTCGAACAACAAGAAACTCAGTAAGCGACTGCTCCCACCACGTCCGCCTATGCCGCGTAGCAGGGCTCGCACAGGGACTGGCATCGACTTACGGTGTTCATAGGCAATCTCGCGCAAATCACAGCTCGGCAATACAATCATCGTATCGATTGCCCGCATGCCCTCCAGCGCGCCCTTGCGGTGCTCGACCGGCACAGAGTCGATAAGCTCATTGATGCGAGTCAATCGCTCCAGGTCCGAGTACAGACCATCCATGAACAGCGTGTCCAGCATGTAGCCGGCAATCGTCGCCATACTCGGAAACGGTTGCTCAGTTCCCGGCGCGATCCCCGGATCGGCTGTTTCGTCGCGCACGCCAATAACCAGTATACGGTCCGCCCCAAGGTGTACAGCCGGGCTCAAGGGTGTTGCCTGACGCATCGCGCCGTCGCCGAAATATTCACCGCCGATCATGACCGGTGGAAATATCATCGGAACAGCAATACTTGCCATCAAGTGATCAAGGTTCAGCTCACCGCCCACACCAACCCGCCGGGTCCTTGCCCAGTTCTCCTGATCTTCTCTTCCCTGGAAGAACGAGGTTGAGCGCGCGGTTGCGTAACCCGCCGCTGTTATGGCCACGGACTGCAAGCAACCTTCCTCGATAACTTTTTCGAGGCGCGGAAAGCGCACTTTGCGACTGAGCAGCGTCCGTAACGGCGAGTTGTCGAGCAACGAGTTCGGTGTACCCGCAGAAATTGCCGCCCAAGATGATAGCCGCCATCCAGTGCAGACTGCTCTTCAACATGGTCCAGGCGTCGGAACGGTAGACCTGTTCGCAATGAAAATTGCCCCATACGTGTTCCAGCGCCTGCACAGCGATCGAGAAGTGCCGCGCGCGTGTCGCCAACACCACAGAATTGATAGCGCCTGCCGACGTACCGCTGATGATAGGGAACGGATTCGCACACCCGGGCGGAGTTAGCTCAGCGATGGCCTTGAGTACGCCTACCTGGAACGCACCGCGCGCACCGCCGCCAGGAAGAACCAGGGCTGTATTGTGTTTGTTAGGCTGTCTATTCATGCGTGGCAGGCATTATAGTGCGCTCAGCACTGCATCAATACCATGCAGTCCACAAAATACCGATTGACTGCAATCGACGTTAGCTAAGAGGAGCATCACCATGTTGCGTTTAATCGTCGCGATAGCAACTGCCAGTACACTGCTGCTGGCCCTGCCGGCTACGGCCGGCGATCTTGAGCCCGGCAACAAAGCCCCGGATTTCAGCCTGACCGACCAGAATGGCAAAACCCATACACTTCAGGACTACCGCAACCAATGGGTTGCCCTGTACTTCTACCCGAAAGACGACACACCCGGATGCACAACGGAAGCCTGTGAGTTTCGCGATGACATTTTCGAGTTCCGACGCAAAGATTGCGCTGTTATCGGTGTCAGCCTTGATAGCGAAGAATCGCATAAAGCCTTCGCCGAGAAGCACGGCCTGCCGTTTCCGTTACTGGCGGGCACCGCTGGCGAGGCGGCGTGATGCTTACGGCGTCAAAGTCAGCCGATTTGGCTTCGATATGGCCAAACGGCAAACCTTCCTGATCGACCCTGAAGGAAACATCGCCAGGCACTACGGCCGATGTCGATCCAGACTCGCATTCCCGGGGAAGTGCTCGCCGACCTCGACGAATTACAGGCACATTAGCCAGCGCGCCGGACTGACACTGCCTTTGGTCGAGGGCGGTGTCAGTGCGAGCCCCGCGGATTCCAGCGTCCAGCCCTGCGACGGCGAGCGGAAGCATCCGATCGTCCATCAGGTCACGCGCCAGTTTGATCGACGGTGTAAAATCCCAACGGTCGCGCGGCTCAGGATTCAGCCTATATCGCCTTCGGAAAGGTCGTTAACAGGCGCTTGATCCACACAGCGCCGGGCTCTTCGTTCCAGTGCTCGAACCGCTACCGCCGGGATACACGATCTCGTAAGGACTCATCGTCGCATCGCCGACGAAAATCAGTTTGTAGTCCGCGCGGCAGCTTGCGAGTGACATCGCCGATCGACATACGTTCATCGTGACGACGACGATTGTCTTTCCACAACCCTTCGTAAATGAAATTGTGGAAATAGAAATATTCGAGATGTTTGAATTCGGACCGCGCTGCCGAAAACATTTCTTCGCAGACCCTGACGTGGTCATCCGAGTAGATCCACCGAACATCGAGACACAACAGGACTTTCACGGCGTTGTGCCGTTCGGGAGCCATACGAATATCCAGCACAACCGGCGTTACTGAGCCGTCTTGTCTATCGTATCGTTCGAGGTCAAGCCGATCCGCCGCACGCGTCGCGAACTTCCGCAGCTTGCGAAGCTGCCACCTTGATATTCGCGCGTCCCCAGTTCGACCGAACCATGAAGATTCCGGTACTCGCGGCGGGCGCATCACGTTCAGTCGCCTTGCGATGTCGGGAGCCGTCCTGACCGATCCGCACGCCCCTCCGGGGTCCGTAACCGTAGGCACGAAACGGCGAGGTACCGGCAGGGCCCTATCCACTTGCTGCCACCTTCATGCCGTTCGTCCTGTTCTTCAAGCCGCTGCTTGAGCGCTTCCATCAGCTCATCCGAAAACCGGCTATCGCTTCTATCCGCGCCCGCTCCTCAGCGGATAACATGAGCTCGGGCCTGTTTCAGTAACCAGTCGTCCGGGAGCTCTGTGCCGTAAGTCCTGCAGCGCGTCTTCAATTCCCTTGAAACGCGCGGCAAATATCCGATCAAAGCGATCAAACAACGACTCGTCTTTAACCAACGTCGCCCGCGCCAGGCAGTAAAAGTTATCGACATGCATAAACTTGCGCCCAACCCTTCCTCCTGGCGGTCAGCAAGGTCAATAGCTCCGTCAACGACGGCTTCAGGCCACCGTCGCGAAGCATGTAGAAAAACCGGATTAACATGAGTGCCGACTACTTTGAACGGGAGCGTCGATCCAGAAAGACAAGCTGTTCGAACAAATGCACGTCCTGCTCGTTCTTCAGCAAAGCACCATACAGGGGGGGAATTGCTCGTCCCGCATCATTGTTCCTGAGCACTTCCGGCGATATATCTTCTGCCAGCAACAGTTTGATCCAGTCAAGCAGTTCAGACGTCGACGGCTTTTTCTTCAGACCCGGCACGTCGCGCAATTTGTAGAATGCTTCCAGCGCTTCCTTAAGGAGTTCTTTTTTCAATCCCGGAAAATGCACATCGACAATTTTCGCCATTGTGCTCTTGTCCGGAAACTGGATGTAGTGGAAGAAGCAACGACGCAGGAAAGCGTCGGGCAATTCTTTCTCGTTATTACTGGTGATCATGATGATCGGTCGATGTTCCGCCTTGACCAGTTTCTGCGTTTCGTAGACATAGAATTCCATACGATCGAGTTCCTGTAACAGGTCGTTCGGAAATTCAATATCAGCTTTGTCAATTTCATCGATCAGCAATACCGGCTGCTTCGCGGAATCGAAGGCCTCCCAGATTTTGCCGCGCACGATGTAATTCGCAATATCGTGCACGCGGTTGTCGCCGAGCTGTGAGTCACGCAGGCGAGCTACCGCGTCATATTCGTACAGTCCCTGTTGCGCTTTGGTCGTCGATTTGATGTGCCACTCATACAGAGGTCGATCCAGGGCAGCCGCGACTTCGATAGCCAGCTGGGTCTTGCCGGTGCCGGGCTCACCCTTGATCAGCATCGGGCGCTCAAGCGTGACAGCGGCATTGACCGCCATCATCAGATCATCTGTAGCAATATAGGAATCCGTTCCGGTAAATTTTTTCTGACTCATCGATCATCCAATGGAAAAGGCCTGATCGCGAACAGTACCACCGGCGAGCGACTGGCGTACAGGCCACCACCCAGGGCTATTGAGGTACCAGGCGAAGCAAATGTTCGTAGCCCCGGGCAGAAAAGACGACGCCTTGCCTTCCACCCAATCGGCGTGCCCACGCCGGTAATACGGCGACAATGGGTGACCGCTTTGCCCGCCTGGCAGGTGCAAGTACCCGTCAGCCTCGGCACCAGGAGCTACTGCAAACCGCTCTGATGCACCAAAGGCCGGCCCCTGAACCCGCGGCATGTCGCGCCCGCCAGGCAGTGGATCGCGCGGCATATCCAGCCAACGAGCAGCCCACGGCAAAGCGCGCTTAGCGGGTGTCTGATGGCCGCCGTATTGCGCTCTCCCCAGGTGCGATTTGCCAGCCCTCCAGGCAGGACTTCCAATTTGTCGATGACACTGTCCAGCGTGGTTAGCAGCAGGTCATCCCAGCTCTCGAAGTTGGCTGTCAACATGTGTGGCGGTTGCTCACTCACCAGCGCCCACAGTGGCGCTTCAAATTGCCGGCTGGGCCGGAGCGGAACCTCGTGCGGATAGCGCGCCCGCACAGGCGTCATCAACATCTCGAACACCTGGCCATGCACTTCATCGCGAAAGGCCCGAACCAGCCGGTAGCCAACCGACTCTGCAGACGCACGCGGGATCCAGTCGGCAACCAGTTGGCGGTACTGAGCACGCAATGGCTTGCCGCTTACCGCACTATCGTCGAGCAAGGTCAACAGAAGGTCGCGCCAGTGTTGAAGAAACAGCGCTCGATCATCCAGATGTATAGCCAGCATGTCCGACGCAGTGAACCGGTCAATCGAATGCAATCCGTCGCGAATCTGTCGCGTACGGGCACCCAATGCGTAGCCGCCGTCACCGAGTTTGGCCAGCGCTTCGCCGTCCACAACCCGCGAGTTGGCGGTCCACAAGCGACCGTCAGCCGGATTGACCACACGCGGGTATTCATCGGCCGGTAGCCAGTTGACGATGCCGGAAAACGTTCTGCCCTCCACTGGCAGGCGCCCATCGCGACCGTCTCGTATCGGCACCTGCCCTGCGATTGTCCAGCCGATATTGCCCTCGGCGTCGCCGGTCATGAAGTTTTGCGGGGGAATGCCCACACGATTGGCGATAGACAGTGCTTCGTCCACGCTGCCGGCAGTTTCGAGCTGCAGCTGCTCTATATTCACCGCCTGTGGCGCGTGTGCGATCCAGCTGACAGCAATTTCTCCGTCGGGCAAAACAAGATCGTCACGTACCGGTCCCCAGATGGTTTCGCGAACGATGATTTCTTCGCTGTGCCCGCCCAGAACGTTGATGCGCTCACGGTAAACCTGGAAAGGAAGCTCGCCTTCCGGCGCCAAATACACCTTCGCGGTTCTACCCGGCCGAACAATAACCCGCATCCGACCAATCGCCATTGCTGTTGGTGAAACCCCAGGCGACTTTGCCATTGCTGCCTGCGACCATGACCGGAGTGCCCGGCAACGTCACACCGGTAACGTCAATAGCCTCCGGCCCGTCCATCAGGAAACGGGCCCGATAGAAAATGCTTGGCGCGCGCAATCCCAGGTGCATGTCATTGGCAACTATCGCCCGACCGTCATGCGTCAGCGAACCTGCCACCGCCCAGTTATTGCTGCCCAGGCAACATCTCCGGAATCGGCGAACGGGAAGCGCTGAGGAGAGTCCGGTATTCGCGCAGATCGAACTGCTCCGGACCGGGAACAGGCGCCTCGTTCCTGGCGGTTCCGACCAATGGCGCATCCCAACGGCTGCCCGTTGGGTATAGCCAGGCGAAAACCTCGGCCGGTACGGCGCGGGCAACCAGCGACATCTCCACATCACGGTCTGCGCGCGAGTCGTTCAGATCGAGGAACATCGCATAGAGGACCAGCAGACAATCTTCGGCTTGCCAGGGTTGCGGCTTGCTGCGCAAGACGATGTATTCAAAAGGCCTGACCGACATCGCCGCTAACGCCGAGTTGACCCCTCCTGCATACGCGTCAAGCAACGCGCGCTGATCGTCATTAATGGTGGCCAGCACTTGCTGCGCACGTGCGCGAAACCGATGCAAACGCATGCGCTTGTCCCTGGGAAGCGCAACGCCCCCCACGAGCTCGGCCAATTCACCTGCCGCACTGCGGCGGGACAAATCCATCTGAAAGAAGCGGTCCTGCCCGTGCACGTAACCCGTGGCAAACGCGAGGTCACGACGGTTACTGGTACGGAGGGTTGGAATACCGGCCGCATCGCGCTCGATACTCGCCGCTTGACTGATGACCGGAACTGCAAGCTCACCATCGAGATCGGGGAGGCTGCCGCGCAGCATCTGCCAGCCTGCGAACAGGCCGATGATTCCCAGTCCGGCAACGGCACCAGCCAGACGCAACAGCCAGCGCGTTGCCGGCCGCACGTTTAACCGATGGTCGTCATGACGACGACGTAACCCGAATGATCTTCATTGAATTGGTGCTGCCCGTAACGCCACTGAGGTCGCCTTTGGTGAACAAAACGAGATCATTTTCAACGACCAACTCGTTTGACAACAAGGTTGCGAATATATCGCGGTACAGTTCGAGTATTTCCGTATGTTCTATATTGAACTCAACCGGATAAACCCCGCGGTACATGGTTACGCGGCGACGCGTTGCGATATGCGGCGTAAAGGCATAGATAGGGATATCTGAACGGATACGAGACATCCACAACGTAGTCGAGCCGGATTCCGTCAAGGCAATGATGGCCTTAACGGCCATGTGATTCGCCGTGTACATGACGGCCATTGCGATAGCTTCGTCTACAGCCTGGAACTGGTCATCAAGGCGGTGGGTTGTTCGCCCCCGTGCCAGAGTGTGTTTCTCTGCGCCGATGCAAACGCTGGCCATGGCCTTGATTGCCTCGACTGGGTAGTCGCCTACCGCCGTCTCCGCCGAAAGCATTACTGCGTCGCTGCCATCCATAACCGCGTTGGCCACATCGGACACTTCCGCACGGGTAGGAATCGGGCTGTTAATCATCGATTCCATCATCTGCGTCGCGGTGATTACGACCTTGTTCATGTGCCGCGTGCGCCGGATGATTCGTTTCTGCATCCCGGGCAATTCGGCATAACCCATTTCAACGCCGAGATCACCACGCGCGACCATGATGACATCGGCCGCGTCGATGATTGAATCGATACGTTCAACCGCTTCTGCGCGTTCGATTTTGGCAACGATCATGCCGTGACCGCCGGCATCCCTGAAAAGTCTGCGCGCTTCGCGAACGTCGGCCGCACTGCGCACGAACGACACTGCCAGAAAGTCCATCTCCAGATCGGCTGCCGTCTTGATGTTCGCACGATCTTCACTGGTGAGTGCCGCCGCGGACAAACCGCCACCTTGCCGGTTTATTCCTTTGTGATCGGACAATTCACCGCCGAATTCGACAATCGTATGAATCCGCGTACCTTCCACCCGGACGACCTTGAGCGTAATCTGGCCGTCATTCAGCAGCAGCGTATCGCCTTCGGATATGTCCACGTGCAAGTCGTCATAAGCGACGCTGACACCGTGCTCATCGCCATCATCGCCGCCCAGTGTTGAATCGAGAAAGAATTCGGCCCCAGGATTGAGCATCACTGCGCCATCGCGGAAGCGCCGAATACGAATTTTCGGCCCTTGCAAGTCGCCCATAACGCCAACTTCACGGCCACAGGCTCGCGCCGCTTCGCGTAGTGCTTCGGTTCGACGCCGGTGTTCGGCTTCCACTCCGTGCGAAAAGTTAATACGCACAACATCGACACCCGCTTTGATCATTGCAATCAAAACGGCTGGGTCATCGGTAGCCGGCCCGAGGGTCGCTACAATCTTGGTTCGTTTAATCATGGCGGCGATTATCGCATATGAGCAATGACTTCGTACTGCTTCATCTACATATTTTTGGCGCGGTAGAATTTGCGGGTGACACAACAGCAGCAATCGACTTGCACCGAACTTGTGCGCCACCACTAAGACACGTGACGACAGACGGTAAGCGGGAGGGTGTTACAACTTGTTCAGACGAGAATCAACAATGTGGTTTGCCGTACCACCAATTGCCAGATGCAGGTACGCAAGCGCGACCTGCGATCAGTAACCTCTTCGGCCAACCGGTCGCGCGTCACATTTCGGAATTACGAGTTTCAGCTGCCGCAGATACCAGGCCGATCAGTCGCTACTGCTTAGCTCTGCGCCCGCTTCTCAAGTATCTCCACGGCCGGCAAGACCTTGCCCTCGACAAATTCCAAAAAGGCGCCGCCGCCCGTCGATATGTATGAAATGCTGTCCGCGACACCGTATTTATCGATAGCCGCCAGCGTGTCGCCGCCGCCCGCAACAGAGAACGCACCGCTGGCAGCACACGCTTCGGCGATTGCTCGCGTGCCGTCGCCAAACTGGTCGAACTCAAACACGCCAACGGGGCCGTTCCAGATGATCGTGCCGGCATTTGCCAGCAAGTCCGCGAACTGCTGAGCGGTGCGCGGCCCGATATCCAGTATCAGATCGTCGTCGTCGACATCCGCCAGTTCCTTGACTGTAGCCGTTGCTGTGCTGGCGAACTCTTTCGCCACAACGACGTCTACCGGCAATGGCACAGTGGCTCGACCATCACCCGACGCGATCAGCGACTTTGCGGTGTCCAGCATGTCGGCTTCATGCAGCGATTTGCCGACAGGGTGACCTTCTGCCGCAATAAACGTATTCGCAATGCCACCACCAACGATCAACTGATCAACGATACCCGCAAGTGCATCCAGCACCGTCAACTTGGTGGATACTTTGGAACCACCAACAATGGCAACGAACGGACGCGCCGGGTTATCCAGCGCCTTACCCAATGCCGCCAGCTCCGCTGCCAGCAATGGACCTGCACAGGCCACAGGCGCGAATTTCGCTACACCGTAAGTGCTCGCCTGCGCACGGTGTGCCGTACCGAACGCGTCCATGACGAAAACATCGCATAGATCGGCCAGTCGCCGCGATAACTCATCGCTGCAACTTTTTTCACCATCGATGAAACGAATGTTCTCAAGTAACACAACCGAACCGGGAGCGACGTTCACGCCCGAACTCCAGTCATCGATCAACGGCACATCGTCACCGAGCGCAGCGCCAAGCCAGTCTGCGACCGGCGCAAGCGAGAACTGCGGATCGGGCTTGCCTTCTTCAGGACGTCCGAGGTGAGACACCAGGATGACCGCTGCACCTGCCTGCAACGCCGCCTGAACCGTCGGCAGCGCCGCTTCCAGCCTTGCGGCACTCGTTACTTTGCCATCGGTGATGGGGACATTCAGGTCTTCCCGAATCAGTACGCGTTTACCCGCAAGATCCAGCTCGGTCATTTTCAACATTGGTAGGTGCCCGGTATGGCAGTACGCCCACCGCGAGCGGTGGGCGTAGCCAGAGACTTAAGACTTATTTGGCGTTTGCGAGAGCCAGAGTGGTGTCGAGCATGCGGTTCGAGAAACCCCATTCGTTGTCGTACCAGGCCAGTACCTTGACGAAATTGCCGCCCATCACTCTGGTTTGACCTGCGTCGTAGGTCGACGAGGCCGGGTCATGATTAAAGTCGATCGACACCAGCGGTTCGTCCGTGTAAGCCAGCACGCCTTTCAGCTCGCCTTCGCTCGCTTCTTTCATGATGGCGTGAATTTCTTCGGCTGTTGTATCGCGATTGGCAACGAAGGTGAGATCCACGGCTGAAACGTTGATCGTAGGAACGCGCATGGAGAAGCCATCCAGTCGCCCGTCGAGCTCCGGTAGGACCATGCCAACAGCTACGGCAGCACCGGTCTTGGTCGGGATCTGCGACATCGTTGCTGAACGCGCACGACGCAAATCTGAATGGTAAACATCGGTCAAGACCTGATCATTCGTGTACGCGTGAATGGTGGTCATCAGGCCATGCTTAATACCAATTTTTTCGTGCAGCGGCTTGACCAGCGGTGCAAGGCAGTTGGTCGTGCACGACGCATTGGAAATAACCGTGTGAGACGCCTTCAAGGTATTGTGGTTCACGCCGTATACGATGGTCGCATCAACTTCGGTTCCGGCCGGCGCTGAAACGATGACTTTTTTCGCGCCACCTTTCAAATGTGCCGAAGCCTTTTCCTTTGATGCGAAAAAGCCTGTGGACTCCAGCACAATATCCACACCAAGTTCACCCCACGGCAATTTAGCCGGATCGCGTTCGGCCAGAACCCGAATCCGGTCGCCATTGACGATCATGTAGTCGCCATCGACTTCAACGGTGCCGGGAAAGCGTCCGTGGGCTGTATCGCGGCGCGTCAGGTGCGCATTGGTTTTTGCATCACCAAGATCGTTTACGGCAACAATCTCGATGTCCTTACGCAATTCGCCCTCGTACAGCGCACGCAGGATGTTGCGGCCGATACGGCCATAGCCGTTGATTCCGATCTTGATGGTCATTTAAATCTCCCTGTGTATATCAATTGCCCTGCCCGCCATGCGGGCCGGGAAGCATCAGTTTCAGTCCAGCAATTCCCGGGCAACCGAGACGACGTTGTCGACGCTGAATCCGTAATGTTCAAACAATTTTTCTGCCGGTGCCGACTGGCCGAACGTATCCATGCCGACGACCTTGCCTGCTGTACCGACGAATCGCCACCAACCCTCGGTAACGCCAGCTTCGATCGCCATGCGTGCCGTTACAGCGGCCGGCAATACGCTTTCACGGTAGTCCGCCGATTGCTGGTCAAACATTTCCACACACGGCATCGACACAACACGCACATTCACGCCGCTGTCGCGCAGGACAATGGCAGACTCAGCGGCAAGCGCCACTTCCGAACCGGTCGCGATCATTATGAGATCCGGCGTGCCGTCCGAATCGCTAAGAACGTATCCACCACGGGCGATATTGGCGCGTTGCTCAACACTGCGCGGCTGGTGCGGCAAACCCTGCCGCGTCAGCACCAGACTCGCAGGTCCGCCGCTTCGTTCTATCGAACCCTGCCACGCTACCGCGGTTTCAACCGTGTCACATGGCCGCCACACGTGCATATTCGGCATGAGCCGCAAACTGGCCACGTGCTCAACCGGTTGGTGCGTCGGACCGTCTTCGCCCAGACCGATCGAGTCGTGGGTGTAGACAAATATATTCCGCAAGTCCATCAACGCCGCCATGCGCAGTGCGTTGCGTGCGTAGTCAGAAAATGTCAGGAAAGTACCGGAATAGGGAATGATGCCGCCGTGCGATGCCATACCGTTACAAATGGCGGACATACCAAATTCACGCACGCCGAAGTTTACATAGTTGCCAGACGCGTCGTCACCAGTCACCACCGTGGAGCCATCGTGTTTGGTCAGGTTGGAGCCTGTCAGGTCGGCGGAGCCGCCGATCAGCTCCGGCAAGGCCGGGGCAAAGGCGTTAAGCGCCAGCAGTGATGCCTGACGCGTTGCCATTTTGGCGCCTGCCTCATCGATCTCCGCAATCTTGCTGGCAGCGAAATCGCTCCACGTATCAGGTAGCTTGCCGTGTTGACGGCGCAAAAACTCGGCTGCCAGCTCCGGAAATTCACTTTCGTAGCGTGCAAACAGCTCATTCCAGGCTTGCTCGCTCGCCATGCCTTTGTCCCGCCCATCCCACGCGTTTGCTATTTCTTCGGGAATTTCGAACGGAGCGGATTTCCAGCCCAATGCTTCGCGGGTCGCCGCAATCTCATCGGCACCGAGCGGCGCGCCGTGCGTGCTCGCTGTTCCCTGTTTGTTCGGTGAACCAAAACCTATGACGGTTTTACAGCAGATGATTGTGGGGCGATCGGTATCAGCCACAGCTTCGGCAATCGCGGCGTTGAGCGCATCGCTGTCATGGCCGTCGACGTTGTCGATGACCTGCCAGCCGTAGGCACGAAAACGAGCAGCAGTATCGTCCGAGAACCACCCGGCCACTTCGCCATCAATTGAAATGCCGTTGTCGTCATACAGGCAAACGAGTTTGCCGAGCTTCAGCGTTCCGGCCAGCGAGCAAACCTCGTGGGAAATGCCTTCCATCAGGCAACCATCGCCGGTAAATACCCAGGTCCTGTGATCAACGATCTCAAAACCCGGTCGATTGAACTGCGCAGCCAGCATTTTTTCCGCCAGCGCCATGCCGACGGCATTGCCGATGCCCTGCCCCAGCGGCCCGGTCGTGGTTTCGATGCCGAGCTCTGCCTCACGCTCGGGATGGCCGGCGGTTCGGTAGCCAAACTGCCGGAAATTGCGAATCTCGTCGATGCTTAACGGGTAGCCCGTCAGATGCAGCAGACTGTACAGCAGCATCGACCCGTGTCCGTTTGACAAAACAAAACGGTCGCGATCGATCCATTCGGGGTTCGCCGGATTATGTCGAAGAAAGTCGTTCCACAGAACCTCCGCGATATCCGCCATGCCCATCGGGGCTCCGGGGTGGCCGGAATTGGCCGCTTGCACGGCATCCATACTAAGGGCTCGAATTGCATTTGCGAGGTCGCGTCGCGCTGGCAGCGCAACGTTCCTGGAGGTAGTTTCTAGTGGCATTGGACTCTGGGCTTGGCCGACGATCCGGCGTTATAGTTGATTTTGCGACTGGCGCAGCAAAACAGGCTGGCGCATTTTCCCTGTTTAACTCTAAAGCCGCAAGTGAGCATCGTCCGCGTTGCTCATCCCAACAATGGTTACAGGGAGTTACAAATCGTTCGTGGTACCTGCGGGACCGGCTGGGGTACAATGCCGCCCGGTTTTTTCAAGACAATGTGAGCGCAATGACCCAATCTTTCCTGTTTACCTCAGAATCGGTGTCCG
The DNA here is from genome assembly GCF_055809415.1 of Woeseia sp. D3-10. Lineage (NCBI taxonomy): Bacteria > Pseudomonadati > Pseudomonadota > Gammaproteobacteria > Woeseiales > Woeseiaceae > Woeseia > Woeseia sp. D3-10. The sequence continues at coordinate 986,352 of NZ_JBVVTW010000007.1, forward strand.
AAGGACATCCTGACAAGATTTCCGACCAGATTTCCGACGCGGTACTCGACGCCATACTGGAGCAGGACACGATGGCACGCGTGGCTTGTGAAACGCTGGTCAAGACCGGCATGGTCATGGTTGCCGGCGAAGTTACCACCACTGCCTGGGTAGATATTGAAGAGCTGGTGCGCAAAACAGTCATCGATATCGGTTACACCGACTCGGACATGGGTTTCGATGGTGCCTCGTGTGCAGTGATCAATGCGCTCGGCAAACAGTCACCGGACATCGCTCAGGGCGTTGATCGGGGCGATCCTGAATCTCAGGGCGCCGGTGACCAGGGCCTTATGTTCGGTTACGCGACTAACGAGACCGACGTATTGATGCCTGCCCCCGTAACCTTCGCGCATCGACTGGTGCGCCGGCAGGCCGAAGTTCGCAAGAACGGCACGTTGTCCTGGTTGCGTCCGGACGCGAAAAGTCAGGTGACGTTCCGCTACGAGAACAACAAACCCGTATCCATCGATGCCGTTGTTCTGTCATCGCAGCACCATGCCGATATCAGCATGAAAGATTTGCGCGACGGAATCATGGAAGAAATCATCAAGCCTGTTATTCCTGCCGAGTGGCTGAGCAATGACACGAAGTACCACATCAACCCAACCGGTCGCTTTGAGATCGGCGGACCAATGGGTGACTGCGGCCTTACCGGCCGTAAGATTATTGTCGACACTTACGGCGGCTCAGCCCGGCACGGTGGCGGCGCCTTCTCCGGCAAAGACCCCTCGAAAGTCGACCGTTCAGCTGCTTACGCCTGCCGTTACGTGGCGAAGAATATCGTCGCTGCGGGTCTCGCCGAGCGCTGCGAAATTCAGGTGTCCTACGCCATCGGTGTCGCTGAACCCACGTCGATCAGTGTGCACACATTCGGCACCAGCACAGTCAGTGAAGACAAACTGACGGCGTTGGTGCGCGAGCATTTTGACCTCCGCCCTTACGGCATCCTGAAAATGCTCGACCTGATTAAACCCATCTACCAGCCGACAGCTGCTTACGGTCACTTTGGCCGGGAAGATCTGGATCTTAGCTGGGAACGTACGGACCGGGCCGACGCACTGCGAAGCGCCGCAGCCTGAACGAGATCGAACTTACCCTTTTGCACGAAATTGCACGAATCAACTAGGAGAGTTTCATGAGCAGCGAAGCTGTTGCCATCCAGAATCAGGACTACAAAGTCGCTGACATCTCGGGCGCTGCCTGGGGCCGCAAGGAAATTGCCATTGCGGAAACTGAAATGCCGGGCCTGATGGCATTGCGCGACGAGTTTGGCGCGCAACAACCATTAAAAGGTGCACGTATTGCGGGTTGTCTGCACATGACAATCCAGACGGCCGTTCTGATCGAAACACTGACAGCGCTCGGCGCTGAAGTTCGCTGGTCGTCCTGCAATATCTTTTCAACACAGGACCACGCAGCCGCAGCGATTGCGGCCAGCGGCGTACCCGTGTTCGCCTGGAAGGGTGAAACGGAAGACGAGTACTGGTGGTGTGTCGAACAGACCATCAACGGCCCGGACGGCTGGCAGCCGAACATGCTGCTGGACGATGGCGGTGACCTGACCCAGCTCATGCACGACAAGTATCCGGAAATAATGAAGGGTGTGCGTGGCCTGTCAGAAGAAACCACGACCGGCGTCAAGCGCCTTTATGACATGCAGAAAGACGGCAGCCTCGCGTGCCCGTCGTTCAACGTCAATGACTCTGTGACGAAGTCCAAGTTCGATAACCTCTACGGCTGTCGCGAGTCACTGGTCGATGGCATCAAGCGCGCAACCGACGTGATGATCGCCGGCAAAGTCGCACTCGTATGCGGCTATGGAGACGTCGGCAAAGGTTCAGCACAGTCGCTGCGTGGATTGGGTGCGACAGTCTGGATTACGGAAATCGATCCGATCTGTGCCTTGCAGGCCGCCATGGAAGGTTACCGGGTCGTCAAGCTTGACGACGTCGTTGATCAGGTCGACATCGTCGTCACCGCTACCGGCAATTACCACATCCTCACCGGCCCGCAGATGGAGCGCATGAAAGACCAGGCGATCATCTGCAACATCGGCCATTTCGACAACGAGATCGATGTTGCCTACCTGAAGAAATTCGACTGGGAAAACATCAAGCCACAGGTTGATCACATCATCTTCCCGAACGGCAAGCGCATTATCCTGCTCGCCGAAGGCCGACTTGTGAACCTTGGTTGCGGCACCGGTCACCCGAGTTTCGTCATGTCGAATTCCTTCACCAATCAGGTACTCGCGCAGATCGAATTGTGGGCCAACGCCGACAATTACAAGAACGAAGTTTACGTTCTGCCGAAGCACCTGGACGAAAAGGTTGCGCGATTGCATCTCGCCCGCATTGGCGCAAATCTGACCGAATTGACAGACGAGCAAGCCGATTACATTGGCGTTAGTCAGGACGGACCGTTCAAGCCGGAGCACTACCGCTACTAAGCGTGTTAGACAGCAGGCCAGTTCCAGACGGGAACTGGCCTGCTTTTCCAGTGCAGGCTATCATGCTGATGTCCGCGCCTTCCGCGCTCAGCGAGACCTGCCGTTAATCAGCCATCAAGACATTCCGTCAGGGTCCTGCAAATTACGGATCCACACTTGTTCGCCGACCCGGCAGCAAGTTTGCGCGGCACGGTGACGCACGACTCGCTCACTGCCGTACTTGACCACGTGCGCAATGCAGGCTGGCCTGCTGACATGATTGCCATGACCGGCGATCTCATACAAGACGACAGCCGCGACGCCTACGTCCGTTTTCAGGAACACTTTTCTTCACTGGGCTTACCTGTTTATTGCTTGCCCGGCAATCACGACATACACGCTTACATGCGGGAAACACTCACTGCAGAACCATTTCATTACTGCGGCAGTTTTGAGCACGAACAGTGGCTGGTCGTCGGCATCGACTCGTGCAAGCAAGACAGTGCGGGCGGGCACGTTGCACACCAGGAGATTGACAGGCTCCGCACCCTCGTCGCTGCAACCTCAGCGAAATACGTACTGGTATGCCTGCATCATCCCCCGCTGCCCGTCGGCAGCAAGTGGCTGGATGGTGTTGGCCTCGACAACGGCACCGAATTTCTGGACGCACTGTCTTCATTGGGCAAGGTGCGCGGTTGCCTGTTCGGCCACATACATCAGGCATTCGACGCAGAACAAAACGGCTTGCGCATAATCGGCACACCGTCAACCTGCCGCCAGTTTCTTCCCGGCAGCGACGACTTCGCCCTCGACAGTCGACCACCCGCTTACCGTCGAGTGGAACTAAACTCCGATGGCTCCATCGAATCTGAATTGATCTGGGTAGATACATGACAAGATTGCAGCACAGTGCGCCGTTAACGACGTTGATAGGACTCGTATTCGGTTTGTTACTGGTGGCGCCGGCTATTGGCGACGAGGCCAAACTGCCAATGTGGCGTATCGACGGCGACAGCAATCGGGTTTACCTGCTCGGCTCGGTGCATTTGTTGCGACAGTCGGACTACCCTTTACCTGCAGGTATCTACGACGCTTACGCTGACGCCGAAGCGCTGGTCATGGAACTCGACATGGATGACCTGGACACCGCCGCCGCACAATCGCTGGCGAGTGAACTGGGCCTGGCCGCCGCGGGAAGCAGTCTGGCTGCGCTGCTCGGCGCTGAGAGCTACGCGCAGGCTGTGACGCTGGCGGCAGAGGCATCCATTCCGCTTGAGCTGCTCGCACAAACAGAACCGTGGCTGGCTGCAATCACCATCGAACAACTGATGCTGACGCGGATTGGATTTGACCCTGCATTTGGGGTTGAGAATCACTTCATGGAACGGGCCATTTCAGACGCGAAAGAAATTCACGGCCTGGAAACAATGCGCGAGCAACTGGAACTGCTGGACGGCTTACCGGCTGATGTGCAGCGCGCGTTGCTCATGCAAACGCTCGAAGAAGGACTCGAGATTCAGGCGCAGATGGACATGCTGGTCGCTGCCTGGCGCGACGGCGACATAGCGACGCTCGAAGAGAATATTTTGGTCGATATGCAGGCACAGCCGGTCTTGTACGAAAAGCTGGTCGTCGCCCGGAATAAGAACTGGGTTAATCAGATTGAATTATTGCTTGAGGAAAGCGACGACTACCTGATTATCGTCGGCGCGCTGCACCTGATTGGCGAAGACGGCGTACCCGAGCTACTGCGGGAGCGAGGACACGCCGCAACGCAGATTGCCCAGCCGGCAATTCGGTAGGCGCAGCTCGCCGCTTAAACCTCGATCATTTCGAAGTCTTCCTTGCCGGCACCGCAATCCGGGCAACGCCACGACAGAGGCACATCATCCCAACGGGTTCCCGCCGGAATTCCTGATTCGGGATCACCCTCTTCTTCACTGTAGAGGTACCCGCAGATAAGACACATGTAGGTTTTCATATCACCGAGACTTTGTCGCGATCACTACTAGCTGTCAACCACTGCGCCGATCCCGGACTTCCTCCACCTGCCGCGCTCCGGTAGCATGCGTGCCCTGCTAACCCAACCGCTAATAGAGGAACACCATGACATTGTTTGCCGACGCCAGGAAGTACATTGCCGGTGGAGTGAATTCACCCGTGCGAGCGTTCGCAGGCGTCGGCGGCGAGCCGGTATTCATGCGGCGCGCGCACGGAGCCTGGCTGGAAACGGAAGACGGTCAACAACTGATCGACTACGTCGGCTCATGGGGACCGATGATACTCGGGCATGCGCACCCCACCGTTATTGCCGCTGTGACGGACACCGCGGCCAACGGATTGAGTTTCGGCGCGCCCTGCGTTCTGGAAACCCAACTCGCGCGCAAAGTCTGTGAGCTGATGCCGTCGATTGAGAAAGTCCGCATGGTCAGTTCAGGTACTGAAGCAACCATGAGTGCCATTCGCCTGGCGCGTGGCCACACCGGCCGGGATAAAATCATTAAGTTCGAGGGTTGCTACCACGGGCACTCCGACTCACTGCTGATCAAGGCCGGATCGGGTGCATTGACACTGGGCGTACCAAGTTCACCGGGAGTGCCCGCAGGGCTGGCGCAACATACGGTGACGCTGCCGTTCAACGACAGCTCTGCCGTTGTCAAAGCGTTTTCGGAAATCGGTGATCAAATCGCCTGCGTTATCGTTGAACCCATCGCCGGCAACATGAACATGGTCTTGCCGGTCGACGGGTTTCTGCAAACGTTGCGGGAACAATGTACCGAAGCGGGTGCACTGCTGATCCTCGACGAAGTGATGACCGGCTTCCGAGTTGCCCGCGGCGGTGCGCAATCGCTGTACGGCATCACGCCGGACCTGACGACACTCGGCAAAATTGTCGGCGGTGGAATGCCCGCGGCGGCGTTCGGCGGTCGTGCCGAGGTCATGAACAGCCTCGCGCCCGACGGCCCGGTTTATCAGGCCGGTACGTTGTCCGGCAATCCGCTGGCAATGGCTGCCGGACTCGCGACCTTGACGTTGCTTGAGCAGAAGGGTTTTTATTCCGCACTGGCAGAAAAAACCCGCGCGCTCGTGAACGGTCTGGCCGACATTGCTGACCGCGCCAACATTCCTCTGGCCTGTGAATCCGTGGGTGGCATGTTCGGTGTCGTATTTACCGACGATGCGCCGGTACGCACTTACGCGCAGGTTGCCAACGCAGATGTCGATCGGTTCCGACGGTTCTTTCACGGGATGCTCGAACGTCAGGTGTATTTCGCACCGTCCGCCTTCGAAGCAGGGTTTGTATCGGCCGCTCACGGCGACGCCGAAATATCCCGCACTCTGGAAGCAGCAGAAGCCGTTATGCCAACACTGACCTGAGCGCTGACCGGGGGTCAGACGAGCTCGGCGCCACGGGCGTCGCGCAGCACGCTACGAACCAGCTGCAGGCGTTGCAACGGATCACTCATCTCAAGGCAATCCTGTTTCTGCTGGGCGCTGAAGGGCAGGATTTCCGCAAACCGGTACCCAACCCAAACCGCGTCGTCATAACGACGCGGCAGGTCCACGTACAGTCGGCCAAGATCGTCCAGTACGCCGTCCAGTATCTGCACTAACGGCAAGAACTCTTCCGGTAAAGGGTAAGCCTCGGAGGCGGGTAACAACTGTGCTTCACCGCGCAGCAGACCATCCGACAGTCGCTCCCTCGATTGCAGTAAGAATCGTTCGGACCCAAGCGCAGTGATACCGAGTATGCCGTCACTGCCTTGGTACCAATCGCTGACCTCGGCGAGCGTGCCGGTATCAAAAGTCAACGCAGGACCTGTTTCACTGCCAGCACGAATCTGCACTACACCAAACGGTGTCCCCTCGCGCAGACAATTGCTGATCATGTCCAGATACCGGGGCTCGAAAATACGCAGCGGCAAAGGGCCTTCCGGGTACAAGACGGTATGCAAGGGAAACAGTGGAATCTGCATAGGACTGGGCTACCCGGGCGCGATGGTCATTCGCCCTCAGTATAGTTGCCAGGGGCAATTCTGCGTTCGCGTATTCAAGGCACTGTTTCCAAAGCCGTCGTCAACTTCTGCCGCACAGCACCGAAACCACCGTTGCTCATGAATACCATATGGTCGCCAGCGCGCAGGCGCGACTTCAGACCAGCGATCAACTCATCATATTGCCGATAGACAGCGACCTGTTCGCCCAGTTCCGCCATCGCCGCATCAAAGCCGGCACTAACACCTTCTGGTCGAAATACAGCAACGTGATCTGCCCCGCCGAGTGCGGCAACCAGCGCTTCGTCGTGCACGCCGAGCTTCATGGTGTTAGAGCGCGGTTCCAAGGCGACGAATAAACGTTCACCGGGGTAACGCGCTTTCATTCCGTCGATCGTGCGCCGAATAGCTGTTGGGTGATGTGCGAAATCGTCGTACACGAAAATTCCCGCAACCTCAGCCGTACGCTCCAGTCGCCGTTTCACACCGCCGAATCGCGACAACGCCGCTGCGGCATCAGCAATGGCCACACCTGCGGAATGAGCCGCGGCAATCGCAGCAATCGCGTTTTCCAGGTTGTAAGCACCGGACAATTGCCATTCCGCTTCGGCCGTTTCGTCACCATGCCGGACAACAAACGAGCGTCCAGTCGCGTCGCTGAATTCCGCATGCCAATCAGCGTTCCCTTGCAGACTGAAAGATTCGATGGGGCTCCAGCACCCCCTGTCCAGCAAGCGCCGCAGGTTGGCGTCCGCTGTATTGAACACTACTCGGCCATTGCCGGGCACGGTGCGCATAAGCTGATGAAATTGCCAGAGTATCGCGTCGAGATCCGGGTAAATATCGGCATGATCAAACTCCATGTTGTTGAGCACAAGAGTTCGAGGCCGGTAATGAACGAACTTTGCCCGTTTATCGAAAAACGCCGTGTCATATTCATCGGCTTCGACGACGAAGTATGGCGAATCGCCATAGCGCGCCGAACTGCCAAAATTGGCCGGTATGCCACCAATCAAAAAGCCCGGCGACAGACCGGCGTCCTCGAGTATCCACGCCAGCATACTCGACGTCGTGGTCTTGCCGTGTGTTCCCGCTACGGCCATGACATGACGTCCGCGCAGCACAAACTTTTCCAGCCATTCCGGCCCTGACATGTACGGCAATCCACGGCTAAGCACTGCTTCAACCGCCGAGTTGCCGCGACTGAGCGCATTGCCAATCACTACACAATCAGGATTGTCAGTCAGCGTATCGGCGCTGTAGCCCTCCTGGATGTCAATTCCCAAAGACTCAAGCTGGCTGCTCATCGGCGGGTAGACGTTGGCATCGCTGCCCGTCACCCGATGCCCGGCAGCACGCGCCAGCGCAGCGACGCCACCCATGAACGTGCCGCAAATGCCAAGTATATGAATGTGCATTGATCCAGCCTTTAGCTGTCGCCCAACATTGCCTGCACGCCGATCTGCGTAAGGAGAGAGGCAATCGCGATCAGGAGTCCGGCCAACCAGTGGCAGCCGACAGTTTTCGACATTATGTGGCCTTCAACCGGAACCGACCAGAGAATAATCATAGACGCAATCGCGCCCGCCTCGACGCGCCCAAGCAGCGGCGCGAAAATAGCGAACTCCAGCGCGAAGACCATCGTCAGCAAGGAGCCGCAGGCGATAATGCAGCTAATGGCAACGAGCATTCTTTCCCCGCGACCGGCAAGAACGATCACCGCTGCGTAGAACAAAATGCCAGCACCATAGGCGAAAAAAGCCGTGGCGTAATTGCTCTCTTCACTGGCCGTAATCAGATATGCCGGGTACGACGACGCCAGCATCAATGCGATGGCAAATGACAATACGTACATCGACGACGGAATGGTTTCCGGACCACGACGCAGAGCGATGATGTCAAAGAATGATTTCAGAAGTAGCAGCACGATTGTCTTGATTACATGATTGCGTATGCGAAATCATCGCATGTTAGTCTGTGGAATCGAAATTATCCTGCAGCGAAACATGGCCGACTACCAATACATAGAACTCTCCACGCCGAAACCGGCCTGTAACGCTCTGCACGGAGCAAGCATGATCGCTGTCGACACCGAATTCATGCGCGAAAAAACCTATTTTTCGCAGCTATGTCTCGTCCAGTTTGCCGTCGATCAGGAATACTGGTGTGCCGATCCGTTACCTGCTGACAATCTGCAAGCATTCTGGGATGCCATCCTGCAACCAGCCTGGGTACTGCATTCCGGTCGGCAGGACCTTGAAGTCGTGCAGCAATCCGCAGGACGGCTTCCGGGCGAACTCTTTGACACACAGGTCGCCGCCGCGTTGTTGGGCTACCCGCCGCAGATGGGGTACGCGAATCTTGTCAGCGAACTGTTTGACGTTGAGCTGGCCAAGTCGCAAACGCGGGCTGATTGGAGCCGACGGCCATTGTCCGAGGCCGAACTTTCCTATGCGGCTGAAGACGTCATGTACCTGCTGCCAGCTTACGAAAAGCTGTGCGAGAAACTGGCGACAACTGGCCGTCTGGAATGGGCTAAAGAGGACAGCGCCGGTCTCCTCGACCCCGCGCTCTATCAAATTGACCTGGATACGGCGATTGACCGGGTCAAAGGCGCACGGAACATGCGCGGGCATGCCCGTCGTATTGCCGTGGAGTTGGCAAGCTGGCGTGAACAACGTGCGGTAAAAAGTAACAAACCGCGGCAGTGGATCTTGCGCGACACCGTGCTGCTGGACATCGCCGGCAAACAACCTGATTCGCTCGAAGCGCTAAACGGGATAGACAACATTTCGCCGGGACTGGTCCGACGCAATGGCGACGAGCTGCTGGCGATGATTGTTGCTACCAGGGATGGTGAAGACGACTATCAGCCGCCGTCCCGCCCCGACGAAGAAGAAAAAGCACTGCTGAAAAAGCTGCAGAAGGTGGTACAGACCCGCGCCAGGCAGATTGATATTCCGCCCGAGGTGCTGGCGCCACGCCGCGAACTGACGGCGGCACTCTCCGGAGAACGTGAGCTACGCGTGTTTCGCGGCTGGCGCGAAGACCTGATTGGAACCGACATCAGGCAAATGCTCGACTAGCTGTCGCCTTCGGCTAGAGTATGTCCAACAAGCGTGCGTAGACTTCTTCAACGCTACCGTTCGCGTCCACTGTCTCCAACTTGTCACGCTTGCGATAGAACTCAACCAGCGGCTCGGTCTGTTCGCGATACACTTCGAGCCGGCTGCGAATTGTGGTTTCGTTGTCATCCTCGCGCTGAATCAGCTCTCCGCCATTGTTGATGCACTCGTCAAGTGCTTCCTGCGGCGAGAAGTACACATTCAACAGCTTGCCCGTGAGTGAACAGGTGCGCCGACCCGTCAGGCGCTTGAGCAACACATCGAATTCAACGTCCATCAGCACAGCGGTGTCCAACGGCTTACCCAATTCGTCCAGCAATTCGGCCAGATCGAGTGCCTGCTGACGGGTACGCGGGAAGCCATCGAGGATAAACCCGTCCTCGGTGTCAGCTTCGCGCAGTCGTTCACTGATAATACCGAGCACGATTTCGTCAGATACCAGCTGCCCTGCATCCATGATGGCCTTGGCCTGCTGGCCAAAACGAGTGCCTGATTCCACAGCCCCGCGCAGTATGTCGCCCGTGGATATTTGCGGAACATGACGCTCGGCCATGAGTTTCTGAGCCTGTGTGCCTTTGCCCGAACCGGGCGCGCCCAATAAAACGATACGCATTCGTTGCTACTCTTTATGATTCTGACGGTTTGGAAAACAAATAAATGGTCGCCGGTGCCCAGCGGGCGCGACCGGAGTCGAAGAAGTGGTGCTTAAGCAGCGCTCTTCCGGGGCGGCATACGCTACCCACAATCCGCGGACGGGTCAATTCATGAGCGCAGTCGACCGAGCCGCAGACTACGCTACAGTTTGTCGGCAGTGAAGCGTTCCGCAGTTTCGGCTATCCTTTACGGCGTATCCGAGTTACTCCAAGGCCCGTCATTATGTCCAGAAAAAACGCGTTTTATGCTCAGTCAGGTGGAGTAACCGCCGTAATCAATGCCAGCGCATGTGGCGTTATAGAGACCGCCCGCGAGAATCGCGACAAGATTGCCAATGTGTACGCTGGCCGCAACGGCATCATCGGCGCATTGACCGAAGACATGATCGATACCAACCGCGAGTCTGCCCGCACCATCGCGGCGTTGCGCCATACGCCCGGCGGCGCGTTTGGCTCAGCGCGCTACAAACTGAAAGGCATTGAGGAAAACCGGCTCGAATACGAACGCCTGATCGATGTGTTTCGGGCTCACAATATTGGTTATTTCTTTTATAACGGCGGCAATGACTCCATGGATACCGCCCACAAAGTGTCACAAATCAGCAAACGCATGGGCTACCCGGTGAACTGCCTGGGAATACCGAAAACAGTGGACAATGACCTGCCGATTACGGACAACTGCCCGGGCTTTGGGTCGGTCGCCAAGTACGTCGCCGTTTCAACCCGCGAAGCCGGGCTGGACGTCCTGTCAATGGCAAAGACCTCAACCAAAGTCTTTGTAATGGAAGTAATGGGTCGTCATGCCGGCTGGATTGCGGCTGCCGCCGGCCTTGCTGGTTCGGAGCCCGGTGATGCTCCGCACATCATCCTGTTCCCCGAAATTCCGTTCGAGCGTGAGGCGTTCCTGAAACGCGTCAATCAAAGCGTCGAGAAGTACGGCTACTGTGTCATTGTCGTCAGCGAAGGCGCCCGCTACGCGGACGGCAAGTTTCTCGCTGAGGCAGGTACGCGCGACGCGTTCGGCCATGCCCAGCTAGGCGGGGTTGCGCCCGTGGTCGCAGGCATGGTCCGCGACGAACTCGGCTACAAATTCCACTACGCCGTCGCTGACTATCTGCAACGCTCAGCTCGCCACATCGCATCAGCGGTAGACGTGGATCAGGCCTACGCCGTCGGCAAAGCAGCCGTCAAATTCGCGCTCGCTGGCAAGACTGCGGTCATGCCGGTCATCAAACGTGTATCGGACAAACCCTACCGCTGGCGCATTGAAGAAGCCCCACTGGCGAAGATCGCGAACAAGGAAAAGATGCTGCCTCGCCGATACATCAGTCGTGACGGTTTCTCGATCACCGAGGCGGCTCGCAAGTACCTGCAGCCACTCATCAAAGGCGAGAATTACCCTCCATATCTCAATGGCTTACCGAAGTACGTCAGCCTGAAGGGAGTGCCGGTAGCGAAGCGGCTCAACACTGATTTTATGGTATGATTCGCGCCACTGACGGCGGGCCGGTCACGGCCGGAGAAGGGACACCGTTAGAGCAACACCACAAACAACAACGATAAAGGTGCGCAAGCCGCACCCTCTCTGACTACCAAGAGCCAGTCCGGAACGTACGTGCCGACTTGTGGCACCCAAATGCGTTCCAGCGATGGCTGGTCTGCTGCGGCTGCCAGAGGGCCAGGATTTGTAGTATTGCCTCGGCCTGTTTCCGGCGGGGGGTGGGGATTACGATCAGGAGAGGAAAGGTATGACTAACGAGTTGGCACTGTGGTTGGCGATAGGTTCGGGGGTAATCGCCATTCTTTACGGACTTCTGTCCACGCAATGGATTTTGAAACAACCTGCAGGCAATGCGCGCATGCAGGAGATCGCGCAGGCTATTCAGGAAGGCGCAAACGCCTACATGAATCGCCAGTACCTCACGATCAGCGTCGTGGGTATGGTGTTGTTCATCGCACTGGTCATGGCACTGGGCTGGACGACCGCCATCGGCTTTGCCATAGGTGCGATCTTCTCAGGTCTCGCAGGCTATATCGGCATGTTCGTGTCAGTCCGGGCAAACGTCCGCACTGCACAGGCCGCCACCATCGGCGTCAACCCGGCACTGAATGTCGCGTTCCGCGGCGGTGCGATTACCGGCCTGCTCGTCGTAGGCCTTGGGCTGCTCGGGGTTGCTGGTTACTACATGGTGCTGTCCTCCATGGGCGTCAGCTCGGATGACGCCATTCACGCGTTGATCGGCCTCGCATTCGGCGGCTCACTGATCTCCATTTTCGCGCGTCTCGGTGGCGGTATCTTTACCAAAGGTGCTGACGTCGGTGCAGACCTTGTTGGCAAGGTTGAAGCCGGCATACCCGAAGACGACCCCCGTAATCCCGGCGTCATCGCCGACAACGTCGGTGACAACGTGGGCGACTGCGCTGGCATGGCCGCTGACTTGTTCGAGACCTACGCTGTCACGATCATTGCCACCATGTTGCTCGGCAGCCTCGTCGCCTCGAGCATTGGCTCCGAAGCCATCATGTACCCGTTGGTGCTCGGCGCCGTATCAATTGTCGCATCGATAATCGGCACCTTCTTCGTCCGCACCTCGGACGGTGGCAAGGTTATGGGCGCACTCTACAAAGGCATGATCGTATCGGGTGTACTCGCCGCTGCAGCGTTCTACCCCATCACCAACATGATGATGGCGAACTCTGGCAATACCGGCGGTATTTACGGTTCCGCGCTGATCGGACTTGCACTGACCGCCGCAATGGTCGTCATTACTGAGTACTACACCAGCACGGAATACAAACCCGTCCGCACGATCGCAGAAGCTTCATTGACGGGTGATGCGACCAACATCATTGCCGGTCTAGGCATCTCGATGAAGTCGACGGCATTGCCGGTCCTGTCTGTCTGTCTGAGCATTTGGGGCGCGTTTGCACTGGCGCCTGAGGGTGACTCAATGGCTGGCCTGTACAACATCGCCATTGCCGCAACCACCATGTTGTCGATGACCGGTGTCGTTGTCGCACTGGATGCCTTCGGCCCGATTACAGACAACGCCGGTGGCATTGCCGAGATGTCGGAACTGCCCGCAGAAGTACGCACGATTACTGACCAGCTCGATGCCGTAGGCAACACAACCAAAGCAGTTACCAAGGGCTACGCGATCGGCTCAGCCGGCCTCGCAGCGCTGGTACTGTTTGCCGATTACACCAACGCCCTGGAAGGCGCCGGCATCATCGTCAACTTTGATCTTTCGGATCATCTGGTCATCATCGGCCTGTTTATCGGTGGCATGGTGCCGTTCCTGTTTGGCGCTATGGCGATGGAAGCCGTCGGCCGCGCTGCTGGCGAGGTGGTCGTAGAAGTTCGTCGCCAGTTCAAGGAAATCAAAGGCATCATGGACGGCACCGGCAAGCCCGATTACAGCCGTGCTGTGGATATCCTGACCAAAGCGGCAATCAAGGAAATGATCGTGCCGTCATTGCTGCCGATCCTGGTGCCGCTGGCCGTTGGCCTGCTACTGGGACCGAAAGCGCTGGGCGGTCTGTTGCTCGGCACTATCGTTACCGGCTTGTTTGTCGCCATCTCCATGACCACCGGCGGCGGTGCATGGGACAACGCCAAGAAATACATCGAAGACGGTAATTGTGGTGGCAAAGGTTCCGATGCTCACAAAGCGGCTGTCACCGGCGACACTGTCGGTGACCCGTACAAAGACACTGCGGGCCCGGCAATCAACCCACTCATCAAGATCATCAACATTGTGGCCTTGCTGATGGTGCCGCTGCTCTAAGAGCGTTCACCACAAGCAAACGAAAAACGCCGGCTCTACGCCGGCGTTTTTTTTGCTGCAAGTTTGCTCTTAGTATCGCAGGGCTCGATACGTTCCGGACGCCGAAGTACTGCCCAAAGTCGCCGCCTCTTCGATGAAATTGCCTTGCACAAAATCGACACCGACGTCGCGCAGCCAGTCGAAGTCCTGCTGGCTTTCGACCTGTTCCGCAATCACCCGAAACTGCATGGTCCGCGCCAGCTTGATCATCGCCGATACCATCTCCTGATTGATATCGTCGTTCGGCAACCCACGCGTATAGGCCCCATCGATTTTCAGGTAGTCAACCGGCAACGACTTGAGCTTGGAGAAGGCACCGAGACCGGAACCAAAATCATCCAGTGCAAACTCACAGCCAATGCCGTGCAGAACCTCGATGAATCGCTGCACATGCTGCATGTCCGTGGTCACCACACTCTCAGTCACTTCAAAACAAATACTGCTCGGCGAGACACCGCTGCGATCCAGCGTTTCCACAACGAATCCCAGAAACCCTTCATCGGTCAGTGTCTGGCCCGAAATATTGATGGAACAACTGCGCCCCCGTGGCAGACGAATTTCACCGGAATTCATGGCCGACAACGTTGCTGCCACGACCCACCTGTCGATTTGCGGCATCAGCTGGTAGCGCTGTGCTGGCCGCAGGAATTCAGCTGAGTTAGCAACTTTGCCTCGCTCATCGGGCAGGCGAATCAATACTTCGTATGCGGGTCCGCTATCCTGGCCGCCCGTCGCAATAATTGACTGCAAAGCGAGTTCAAAGCGATCTTCGTGTAACGCCGTCTGCATTTGTCGCAGCCATTGGATATCACCTCGTTCTCTGGCAATCGCTTCGTCCCGCGCAGAGTAAATGTGCACCTGACCTCGGCCACGCTGCTTGGCTACGTAACAAGCAGAATCCGCTGCGCTTACCACGTCCTGCAACGATCCGCTGGACTGCGTTATCTCGACAAGACCGACGGAAATGCCAATGTTGAATATCTTGTCTTGCCAAACGAAGCGGTAATCGGCGACTGCGTTGCAAATGTCCGCACCGATCTGGCCTGCCTTCTCTACGGGGCAGCCGACCAGCAATGTGCCGAACTCGTCGCCGCCCAATCGACCAACGAAATCCGAATCGCGAACCTGTTCTTTAATGAGCGTCGCTACTTCGCGCAGCATGTTGTCACCGGCAAGGTGGCCGCAGCTGTCGTTCACCGCCTTGAAGCGATCAAGGTCCATGTAACACAACACGTGATTGGCTTCGTCCGCGTGTGCCGAGTCCATGGCCTCCTGAATACGCCGCTCGAACTCCCGGCGATTAACCAATCCGGTTAACGGGTCGTGCGTTGCCTGGTAACTCATCTGTCGGGTGAGGCCACGCAGTTCGCTCACGTCATGGAATACGACGACCGTACCGGTAATGCTGTTACCCGGGCCTTTGATAGGGGATGCGGTAATTTCAACGGAGTGTTCGTGCTCATTGTCGCGACTGACAAGCAATGCCCGCCGCCCCATGTTCACGCGTCGGCGCATGGCGAGACAGCGCTCTACCGGGTCGCCCAGTGAGCGGCGATCAGCCTCGTCGATCAGCGAGAATATCTCACTGACCTGATGACCTGCTGCCGATTCCCGGTCCTTGCCGGTCATGCCTTCGGCGGCGCGGTTCATGTAATCGATACGACCTTCGTTGTCCGTGGTGATTACGCCCTCGGCGATCGACTCAAGCGTGTATTGCGCCTGTCGTTTGCTGCGACTCAAAGACACCTCAAGACTCTTGCGGTAACTAACGTCCCGCGCGACCGTCAGTACGGCTTCATTGCCCCGGTACTCGATCAAAGAGCTCTGCGCCTCGACCCACAACCCCTGATCATTGCCGTTGATCAGCTGAATTTCGAGGCGCCTTGGCACTTTCTGACCGGCAAGCTGCCGGCCCATGGTCTTGCGAAACAGTGCCCGGTAGGCCGGTTTGACAAGGTCGGCGACCTGCCTGCCCTCCAGCTGTTCCGGGCCCAGACCCACAAGACTTGCAGCACTGTCGTTAGCCAGCAGAATGCGTTCATCGTGGATCAGCACAACCTCGGGAATGGTGCGGGCAAAATTGGCGAACAGTCGGTCACGATCCTGAATTTCTTCGTCGCGCTCACCCAGTGCGTCGAACAATCTGTTAACTGTATTGGCGAGGTCACCGAGGGAGTCGCCCGCAGGTACGGCTAACCGCCGCCCAACTGAGGAGTCGGCCGAGACAGCCAGAAGATCGTCCTTGAATTCACGAATTACGCGGTCATGGCGTTGGACACGACTCCAATAAATGATTGCGCAGGCGACAGCGATCACGAGCAACAAAGCCAACGCGATACCAACCGCCTGGGTCATGGCGAATCCGTCAAAGGGTCTGGCGCGTTCATGAAGCTCCTGCCTGTTTCAGTATTTTTATTGTAATGGCAAAGCAAGGTGAGCGATCTCTTTCCTGACTTTCCGCGACAGGTACTGCAACCTGCGCATTTGTTATTATTGGTCGCTCGTGCTGAGTCGTGGTGGTCGGTTGTGCTGTCCGGTTTCAGGCGGACGGGTTGCTCGCACAAGCATAGCCCAGCTACGCCTGCGCACCGCAGCAATTCACCATAATTCGCAATCCGACCCGTGCGGCGGGCAACGCGCATGCCACCACTGGTGTGAACGGAACAAAATTAATTTTTTCAATACGTTAGGGAGCTTTGACAGGATGGATACACGCGCCGCGCAGCTGCAGATGGTCGAGCAACAAATTCGTACCTGGGACGTCCGCGCAGCAACTCTCCTGAATTTGCTGAGCGAGCTACCAAGGCATCGCTTCGTGCCACGTGAATTTGCAGATCTCGCATATGCCGATACGGAAATTCCGCTTGCTCACGGTGAATTGATGATGCGGCCAGCCGTCGAAGGGCGGCTATTGCAGGCGCTGGCAATCGGCTCTCAGGACAGGATTCTGGAGATCGGCACTGGCAGCGCTTATCTGACCGCCTGCATGGCCTGCCTCGGTGGCGAAGTGGTCAGCGTTGATTTGCAGGCTGACTTTGTTGAAAGTGCGAAGGCACTGCTGGCTGAGCTCGCGATTACGAACGTCTCTCTGCAACAACGCGATGCTGTCCAGCAAGGATTTCCCGAGGGTGAGTTCGACGCAATCGTCGTCACCGGGTCCCTGCCACGAATTGACCACGGCTGGCTCAAGAGTCTCAAAGCTGACGGCCGCTTGTTCGTCGTTACCGGCGAAGCACCGATCATGGAGGCAAAATTGGTCGTGCGCGACAAGAATGCAGAATGGGCCGAGAGTAGCCTGTTTGAGACCTGTTTACCCCGATTGCGGCACGTTGCCAAACCTTCCTCGTTTACTTTTTGAGTATGCTGATAATACTCATGAAACCGAATCTCTCGCAGCGGCATCATAATGACAGTGGCCGCAATTCACGGCACTGCTGATGGACGCAATAAAATAAGGAACCCTGCATTGTTTGATGAGCTAAGCCCAACCGAATTTCAGGAACGCCGTAATAGTGGCGAACTTTGGCAGCTCCTGGACGTCCGAGAATCGTGGGAGCTCGCCACAGCCAGCGTTCCCAATGCAATCAGCATCCCAATGGGGGACGTGGCCAATCGACTGGATGAGCTCGATCGCGAACAACCCGTTGCCGTACTGTGTCATTCTGGTGGTCGCAGCGCCCGAGTGGCCAGCCTGTTAGCCCAATCCGGCTTCAACCACGTCGCGAACATCAGCGGCGGTATTGATGCCTGGTCACTACAGCTGGACAGCCAGATCCCGCGCTATTGAACAACCTAAGAGCCGCAATTAACCCAGCTTGACTGATATGGTGATATAGTTGACTATAACACTTAGCTCCCCATCGGCAATCTAACCTGTGGACTGCAGTTTATGAAAAACTCTAATAAAATCCTGACTTTGCTCTCTATAGCCGGCGTCATAGCCAGCACCGGACCGGCACAGGCTGCCTCCCTGATGGAGGTCTACCAACAGGCACTGCAAAGCGATCCATTGATACACGAAGCGGAATCACGGCGCCTGGCGGCACTGGAAACCGTACCGCAGGCACGCAGCGCCTTGCTGCCGCAGCTGTCGGCGACCGGTTACTACGACAAATCGTCGAATTCAGGACGTACGATCATTCAGGACAGCACTGGTATCGGCGTGGCGAGCTCCGAATCGGCAACCGAGACCACCGGCTGGCAGCTCGATCTACGCCAAACTGTATTCCGCTGGGACCAGGTCGTGACGCTCAAGCAAGCCGGCAAACAGGTTGCGAAAGCCGAGGCGCAGCGCGAAGCGGCCCAGCAAGATCTCATCGTTCGGGTGTCGCAACGCTATTTCGATGTGCTTGCCGCTGAGGATCGTCTCACCTCTATACACGCGGACCGACTCGCCATTGCCCGGCAGCTCGAGCAAGCCAAACAACGTTTCGAAGTCGGCTTGATCGCCATTACCGATGTTCAGGAATCGCAGGCCGCGCACGATCAGTCAATTGCGTCAGAAATCGGCGCAAAACGCGAATTGGCTACTGCTCGCGAGCTGTTGCGCGAAATCACCGGCGAATACGTTCCGAAGCTGGACGCGCCGGGCGAAGATTTTCCGTTGCCCTCGCCAAACCCCGGCGATGAAGCGAGCTGGATCGACCTGGCAATGAACCAGAACCTGACACTGGTCTCCAGTCGGCTGGACGAACGTATCGCCCGCGACGAGATTGCATTCCGGCGAACCGGTCACTACCCGACCGTGGAACTGGTCGCCAACTACGGTGATTCGAACACCGACATCACCGATCAGATGCGCGACGGACTGGCGTTCCCCGATTTCGATACGAACAACCAGCAAGATTCCATCACCTTGCAGTTATCGGTGCCTCTGTTCTCAGGCGGTCGGACATCTTCCCGCGTGCGCGAAGCCGTGCACCTGCACCGCGCGTCGAGAGAACAATTGCAGCGAGTCGCGCGCGAGACGGAACGGGCCACCCGCGATGCCTACCTGGGCGTTCTGTCAGAGATAAGCCGGGTTCAGGCGCTCGAACAGGCAGTCGCATCCAGCAGGACAGCACTCGAAGCAACGCAGGCAGGTTTTGACGTCGGTACTCGAACGATTGTTGACGTATTGAATTCGCAGCGAGCGCTGTATTCCGCCATCACCAACTATTATCAAAGCCGTTACGTTTACGTCGGCAACGTACTGCGTCTCAAGCAAGCCGCGGGTACGTTGAAAGTCGAAGATCTGGAACAGGTTGATCGCTGGCTGCAAGAGCGCAAGCCACCCGAGGAAGCGGTTCCTGAGGAATACGGTCTCGGTGCAGCTGCCGAGAGTTAGGCCGCGCCCTGATCAGAATTGAGCAGCGGTTTTAGCAGCACCAGAAGCTTTCTTAATGAGCCGCGGTTGTTGGCTACAATCTCCATGCCTTTTGCGCCCTGCGCAAGCGCATGCTCGCGGTCGGCGAATAGGTTCGTGATTGCCGCACCCAGCTCACCAGCATCCTCAACAATAAGTGACGCACCGACTGCCGCAAACATGTTGGCAATTTCCTGAGTGTTGAACAGGTAGGGCCCGGTCACCACAGGCACACCCAGCGATGCGGGCTCCAGTAAATTGTGACCACCGACCGGAACGAGAGTACCGCCGACAAAGGCAACGTCGCTGGCCGCGTAGAAACGCGGCAGTTCGCCCATCGTATCGAGCAAAAAAATACTCGTATCGACCGAGCATTCCTGCCCGGACGTGCGTGTGACAAATGTCAGTTCACGCCGTTCGAGATAGCTCGCCACACCAGCGAAACGCTGCGGATGGCGTGGCACCAACACCAGCAGCGCCTCGGGATGCGCCTTGAGTACATCGAGGTGGGCGTCGACGACGGCTGATTCTTCACCGTCGTGAGTACTCGCAGCGATCCATACGGGGCGGTCTCGCCACATCGCCTGCCGCAATGCACGACCCCGCTCCGGCAGGCCATCGGGCATTTCAATATCAAACTTGATATTGCCAGTGACCCAGGTCCGTTCCGGACTGGCACCCAGCGAAAGAAAACGGTCGGCGTCAGCCTGGCTTTGAGCCGCAATCAGAATTCCATGGGACAACGTTTCGCGAAACAGGGGCAACAGGCGTCTGTACTTGCCCACCGAGTTTGGCGATATTCTGGCACTTACCAATATCAACGGAATTTTCCGCTTACCGCATGCCCGGTACAAATTGGGCCAGATCTCGGTCTCCATGATCAAGGTAAACGCGGGCTTCACTGCATTGAAAAAACGCGCCACCGCGTCCGGCGTTTCGAACGGGATATAACAGTGTTTGATTCGGTCGCCGAACAAACTTCGCGCATGTGCCGCGCCGGTTGGCGTTACTGTCGTCAACAATAACTGTCGATCCGGAAACTGCTCCCACAACGTCCGCACCAACGGCGCAGACGCTTGCACTTCGCCAACAGACACGGCGTGCAGCCAAACACTGCCCTGCTCCAGTTGCGGGTAGCCAAAACCGAATCGCTGGCCTACCCGATCCCAGTAGCTGCGATCAAAAAAACCGCGTACGACCCAGTAAAGCGCGTAGAACGGCAGGAGAAAATAGGACAGCAGGCAATATGCAACGTGCACCGGAGCGCGCCTCAGCCAGACTGTCCGGGACTGCGCCCGTCCAGCTCGCGGCAGATCACCGTTCAGTCCCCGAGTCGCTGAATGATTCTGCTGGAGGAATGCCCGTCACGAAATGACAGCACACGCACTTCACCGCCGGCGGCCAGTACGTCTTTTGCACCCGCAATTTCAGATGCTGTGTAGTCCCCGCCTTTTACCAAAACCTGCGGCCGAATAGCAGAAATCAACCGGGCTGGCGTGTCTTCTGAAAACGGCACTACCCAATCCACTGCTGCCAGACCTGCCAGTACGGCCATGCGATCAGGTAATGCGTTGATCGGTCGTGACTCGCCTTTCAGGCGGCGAACCGAGTCGTCGTCATTGACCGCCACGATCAGGCGGTCGCCCAGCGCTTTCGCCTCTTCGAGATAAGCAACGTGGCCTGCATGGAGGACATCAAAGCAACCGTTGGTCATGACGACCTGTTCATTGCGCTGGCGTGACTCCGACACCATCGACAAGAGTTCGGCTTCGGTAACCAGACCGCGACCGCCTTGTCCGCGTTGGTGCAATGCAACCTGCAGTTCAGAACGAGTAACCGAAGCCACACCGATTTTGCGAACAACCAAGCCAGCCGCCAGGTTCGCAAGACTGGCCGCGCTCGACAGTGCCGTGCCAGCAGCAACAGCGGCCGCCAACGTAGCGATAACCGTGTCGCCAGCACCGGTTACGTCGAAAACTTCGCGCGCCTGCGTGGACAGCAAGAACGGTTCTTCGCCACGCTCGATCAGCAGCATGCCCTTCTCGCTACGCGTGACCAGCAGGGCATCCAGTTCGAGATCGTCCACCATGGCAGTGGCACGCTCAATCAACTGTTCATCTGTTTCGCAGCGTCCCGCAACGGCTTCGAACTCCGATTGATTGGGGGTCAACAGAGTTGCGCCACGGTAGCGAACGAAGTCACTGCCCTTGGGGTCGATCATGACCGCGCAGCCTGCCGCCCGACAGACGGCGATCATCTGCTGGACATCCGCCAAAGTGCCCTTGCCGTAGTCCGACAAGACCACCACGCGCGACTGCGCCACTTTTGTCGATAACGACTTGAGTAGCCGCTCGCTGCCTGCAGCAAGTCTCTCTTCGCGGTCGAGTCGGATGAGCTGTTGACCGCGGCTTTGCACCCGGGTCTTGGTGATGGTCGGTTGACCGGGGACCCGAACAAAGTCGCATTCGATGCCGCGTGGCTGCAGCAGGCCCTCGAGGCAATTCGCATCATCATCGTCGCCAACAACGCCCAGCAACTGCGTGCGAACGCCCAGGCTCGACAGGTTGACCGCGACGTTGGCCGCGCCACCCGGACGCGCATCTTCGTCTTGTATGTGCACGACGGGCACCGGTGCTTCCGGCGATATCCGGCTGGTGCCACCGAACAGGTAGCGGTCCAGCATGACATCGCCAGCCACCAACACCTGGCCATCGCTAAAATCGGGAATAGTCAGAGTCATGCGGTGATAGTACTACAGCCTTGGTGGCTTACAGTTGCACTGCACGGCTGGCTAACCGCACTTACTATCGCCGCAGCTCAGGCAAGTCATACATCCGTCCATCATGACCAGCGCCACCGTGTTGCACTTCGAACAGAGCTGAGCGCCAGCCGGGTAATCGGTTTTCGCAAAAGCATCCTTCTGGCGGCTTGCTTCCTCGAACTCTGCGCGCTTCTCCTCAATCAGTTTTTGCTGGGCGGCATCGAGCTCCGGCGAGGCCAGCAAGCCAATCAGGATCAAGTGCTTCTCAACGATGTGTCCCAGTTCAGCAATGATAGACGGCATGAACTTGCCGCCTGGCTTCCAGTAGCCGCCGCGCGGATCAAATACCGCTTTCAGCTCGTCGACCAGGAATGTGACATCGCCGCCTTTGCGAAACACGGCCGACATGATTCGAGTCAGAGCGACAATCCACTGGTAATGATCCAGATTCTTGGAATTGATGAACATTTCGAACGGCCGGCGCTTCTCGTGCTCGGTGCCTTCATTGAGAATGATGTCGTTGATCGTCACGTACATTGCGTGATCCGAAACCGGCGTCTTCACCTTGTACGTCGAGCCGATGAGCATTTCCGGTCGTTCCAGCTTCTCATGCATCCGAATGACTTCGGCACGACCTTCTTCCGCGGGCACGCGAGTGACAGCAGGTTTGACTGCCTCTGCTTTCGGGTCCACCGGTTGCTTAACGGCGTAACCAACAATTTTCTTGTCTATGCGTACTTTACTCATCTCTGTATCGACCTTTTGCAGGCATCGTGGCAATACTCAATCACTCACAGTGCCATCAACTAAAAAACCACATTCCGACCAGCAGCTGCCAATCAGAACTTGCCGTAATAACCTTCTTTCAGCGCATCGAACAAATTCGCAGCGGTGTGCACTTCACCGTCGTACTCAATCTCTTCGTCGCCCTGCAAATCGACTTCCTTGCCGTCCTCAAGCGTAAAGGTGTACACGGTATTCTTCAGGTCACGTTCTTTCACCAGCACGCCCTGGAACGCTTCCGGATTAAACCGGAACGTCGTGCAGCCTTTGAGTCCCTGCTCATAGGCGTACATGTAAATATCTTTGAAATCCTCGTAGGGATAATCCGTTGGTACGTTCGCCGTCTTGGAAATGGACGAATCGATCCAGCTCTGTGCCGCCGCTTGTATATCCACGTGAGCCTTCGGCGTGATGTCTTCGGCCGTTATGAAGTAATCAGGCAGCGCTGTCTCGCTGTCTTCTGAATTTGGCGATGCCTTCTGGTTGACCAACGCACGGTAGGACAGCAATTCAAAGGACAAGACATCAACCTTCTCTTTGGTCTTCTTACCCTGACGAATAACGTTCCGGAAATAGTGGTGTGCAAAGCTTGGCTCGATACCATTGCTGGCGTTATTGGCCAGCGACAATGAAATTGTGCCGGTTGGCGCTATCGAGCTGTGGTGCGTAAAGCGTGCGCCGGTTTCAGCAAGCTGTTCAACCAGCTCGGGCGATTCCTTGGCAATGCGTTGCATGTAACGGCTGTACCGCGCATGTAAAACACGGCCAGGCACCTTATCGCCAACTTTCAGTCCGTCCCGCACCATTTCCGGGCGCTTGCTGAGCATCTCCTGAGTCACAGTGAACTCTTCACTCATGATCGGCGCCGGGCCTTTCTCTTTGGCCAATTCAAGCGCGGACTCCCAACCGGCGACAGCGAGTTGCTTGGATACTTCTTCCGTAAAGCTCACGGAATTTTCTTCGCCGTATTTCATGCGCAACATCGTGATGGTTGAGCCCAGCCCCAGAAAGCCCATGCCATGACGGCGCTTACGATTAATTTCGTCGCGCTGCCGGGCCAGTGGCAAGCCGTTAATCTCGACCACGTTATCCAGCATGCGAGTGAAGACTTTCACGACTTTGCGGAACTCGGTCCAGTCAAAGCGTGCTTTTTCGGTAAACGGATCCAGCACAAACTTGGTCAGATTCACTGAGCCAAGCAAACAGGACCCGTACGGTGGCAACGGTTGTTCTCCGCACGGGTTGGTTGCACGAATCGTTTCCGTGAACCAGTTGTTGTTCATCTCATTGACGCGATCGATCAGGACGAAACCTGGCTCGGCGAAGTCGTACGTAGATGCCATGATGACATCCCATACGCGACGCGCTGGCATTGTGCGGTAGATCTTGCAGGCGACGAGGCCATCAGCATTGCGCACGTAATTCTGCGGCTCTGGCCATTCACGCCACACGAACTGGGAGTCATCGTTGACGTCCAGACCATCCTGATCCATTTCCTTGCGGGTCACCGGGAACGCCAGCTTCCACTCGATATCGGCCTTGACTGCCTGCATGAACTCGTCAGTGATCAGCAGCGACAGATTGAACTGCCGCAACCGACCGTCCTCGCGCTTGGCAAGGATAAAGTCCATGACATCCGGATGACCGACATCGAATGTGCCCATTTGCGCACCACGCCGACCACCGGCCGACGATACGGTGAAACACATCTTGTCGTAGATATCCATGAACGACAGCGGACCGGACGTATAGGCACCCGCCCCCGACACGTACGCGCCTTTGGGCCGCAGCGTCGAAAACTCGTAACCAATGCCGCAACCTGCCTTAAGTGTCAGACCCGCCTCATGGACCTTGTTCAGGATGTTGTCCATGGAATCGGCAACCGTACCGGACACGGTGCAGTTGATGGTCGAGGTCGCCGGCTTGTGCTCTCTGGCACCGGCATTTGAGGTGATTCGACCCGCCGGAATAGCGCCGCTGCGCAGCGCCCAGAGAAACTGTTCGAAGCACTCTTCGCGCAGCGGCTCGGCTTCAACGTCAGCCAGAGCACGAGCTACGCGTACGTAAGTGTCATCAATGGTGTGGTCGATCGGTGCGCCGTCTTTTGCCGTCAGGCGGTACTTCGCCTGCCAAATGTCGAGCGATGCGGGCTGAAACTCAATGTCAGCAACGGTTTCAGCGTTCAAATTCACAGCGGACTTCATGTGGTCCTCAACTCCCTATTCCTTTAGAGGGCCCGGCTCGGATCAGCTGCAACGCCCAAATTTCAGCGAATAGCTCCCCGCTCACCAGCTGCCCCAACAAACCGATGAGTGCCAAAATGGCGTCTGATCTACAGTGTCTGCGACACAAGATGTTGTGTCTGTCAGGGCACAAGATTATGCCCGCAAGGGTTGCCTGTCAAGACCCGAGAGGATATCGATCTACAAGCTTTAATTGTTATTTTTCATTATGTTATCGACAATACGGTCGAAATCGCATTAGAAAAATGCAATTTAATTGGCCTGCAGCACGGAATCGAACGTCCACAATATCTAGTGGCATTAAGTGAAATCAATAATTTCACTACTGGACGCGAATTCTCGGCAAAAACCAGCGCTTGAAAAGCCCCTGTCAGCCCGCATCTAGCTCATCGAACACTGCGGCTCAAACCGCACTGCACGGGCTGCTGCCCGTCCGCGGCACCGATCACGAGGATCAATAATGTCCAATCTGCGCAGCAAGACGTGCCGGAGTGTCGCAGCCAAGTGGTTAGCGGGGTTCGACATTCGGGAGCGCAATTTCGCTTACAACGTGTCAGCGGGCATCCATGCCGTCGATCCAGCCGGACGAAGAATCCGCACCGTAGCGAACCCGCCGACGAGCAGTGATGAGCCTGCGCGGACACGGCCGCAGTACGGCCGCGCAATATCGGAGCCGACTTCGGGAGAACACTCTGGCGCCCGACTACGGTTCCGCCAGTGGACATACGATGACACACGATGAACACAATTCACCGGCCATTGAACTCCATAAGAGCGGGCACAACAGGCAGCCCGCATCAAGGTTTCTGCCAACTGACGCGACGAACTGGCACCATGTCGCATCTGCATTGATTGGACGTACTCCTGTTGACACCCCGCGCAAGCAATTTATCAGTGAAGACTGGAACTTTATTACCGCCAACGCGGTCCGCCGTTACGCGGGGGCGCAATCATTGTTAAGTTTCGAAAACCAACATACAAAGCAACAAAGGAATTACCGCCGATGATTAAGACTACTCGCATTTTCTGCGTCGCTATCTGTCTGCTGGCAGTTACAGCAGCCAATGCCGCACTGCCGGACCGGATAGGCAATCAGCCGATGCCGAGCCTGGCGCCATTGGTTGAGCGTACGTCGCCGGCGGTCGTCAACATTCGCGTTAGCCAGACTGTTCAATCCGGCTCACAGTACAGCGATGAAATGTTTCGGCGCTTTTTCGGGATTCCCGACACGCCGAACGGCTCGCGTGAAGTCGCGAGCGCCGGGTCGGGCGTAATCGTCGACGCCGAAAACGGCTACATCCTGACGAACCACCATGTCGTGGACGGCGCAGACCGAATACAGATATCGCTGTACGACGACAAGACTCTGGATGCCGAAGTTGTCGGCTCCGATGCAGCAACGGATATCGCCGTTATCAAGGTCGACTCCGACGATCTGATTGACATCCCTATTGGCGACTCCAGTAACGTCCGGGTCGGCGATTTCGTAATTGCCATCGGCAACCCCTTCGGCCTCAGCCATACAGTGACGTCCGGCATCGTCAGCGCACTCGGCCGCACAGGTATCAGTCGTAACGGCTACGAAGACTTCATACAAACCGACGCTTCGATCAATCCCGGCAATTCGGGCGGCGCGCTCGTCAACATGAACGGTGAACTGGTTGGCATTAATTCGGCCATCATCAGCCGCTCAGGCGGCAATGTCGGCATCGGCTTCGCGGTACCGACGGAAATTGCGCAGTCGATCATGCGCCAACTCATAGACTTCGGCGAAGTCCGTCGCGGATTGCTTGGCGTCACGATCCAGACGATCGATGAAGAAGGGGCGAAAGCACTCGGAGCCGAGGTCGAACGCGGCGCGCTGATCTCGGAAATTACCTCTGGATCGGCTGCCGAAGATGCGGGCCTGAAGGTCGATGACATCATTGTGCGCGTAAACGACAAGAAAATTGGCGACAGCCGCGAGCTGGCCAATGCCATCGGCTTGAAGGGCTCCGGCGACAAAGTCGAGATTGAATACGTTCGCGACGGCAGGCGCAGAACAGTGAACGCAACACTGGGCGAGGCTCGCGCACAAGTAAGTGCCGGTACGGACATCCACCCGGGCCTGCAAGGTGCTGAATTTTCGGCGAACGCGACATCTGCTGGTGAAGGTATAGAGGTCAGTTCAGTTGAAGCCGACTCGCCTGCGGCACAGCGCGGCCTGCGCGCTGGCGACATCATCACTGCAGTCAACCGGCAGCGCGTACAGAACATGTCGCAGTT
This sequence comes from Woeseia sp. D3-10, assembly GCF_055809415.1. Lineage (NCBI taxonomy): Bacteria > Pseudomonadati > Pseudomonadota > Gammaproteobacteria > Woeseiales > Woeseiaceae > Woeseia > Woeseia sp. D3-10. Next base: position 1,013,815 of record NZ_JBVVTW010000007.1, read on the forward strand.
ACGCCAGATCGCGGAGAATAATCGCATTCTGTTCCTGCTGGTTCGTCGCGGTGATCGCACGTTGATGCTGCAAATCCGCTGAAGCAACAAGTCTAAGCAACGCCTGAAGCCCGGCCTTGTGCCGGGCTTTTTTTATTTGCCGCCATCTTGCTGCAACCGCTGGAGCTGAGTATGGTCCAAGCTTCTTTCCAAACCTCTCCCAGCACCCGCCATGCACGAACCCCTGCCAGGACTGACGACTCGATTTGCATGCGTACTTTGCCTGCTGTGGAGCAGCGTTGCATGTGCGACAACCGAGCTGGACGCTCAGCGGGAAGCCTTTCGTGAACGCTATGCCGAGGCCGAACTCGGCATCTGGCAACTGAGCGAACGAGACACCGCGTTGCTCTCGGACTATGTGCTCTGGCCGGACCTGCGTGCCGCCTACTTGCGGGCCACTTTGCGCAACGCGGACGACGCGACGATCCGCAACTTCCTCCAGACTTACGGCATGCTGAAGCCGGCCCGGGAACTGCGGTACCAATACGCCTTGCACCTGGCGCGCAGCAATCAACAGTCCGAGTTTCTGGCCTTGTACCGTCAGTACTACGCCGACCTTGGCGTCGCCCGACTGGACTGCATGGCGCTTGCGGCGGAGCTGCCAACCGCAAGCCCGGCCGCCATTTTGCCGCGCGCACGAACCCTGTGGCTGGTTGGCAAGAACCAGGTTAGCGAGTGCGACCCGGTATTTCAGGCACTGCAAAAGTCCGGCCTGCTCGACGAAACGCTGTATGCAGAACGCTATGCGCTGGCGATCAAGAACCGGCAGTTGCCGATCGCTCGCTACCTGTCCCGCTCCTTGTCTGCCGAGCAGCAACTGGATGCGCGGCGCTGGACTGAAGTCTACGGCTCACCGGCGCGCTTTCTCGACAACGCAGAGCCATCACTGGACAGTGTCAACTATCGACAGAAGCTGCGTGCAGCGATCGAGCAGATTTCGTATAACGAGCCACAAACCGCGTTCGATTTCTGGAACAGCCTGTCCGGAACATTTGACTTCGATGATGATGATCGCGCCGCGCTGGAACGCCACACCGTACTTTGGCTCGCACGCTACCATCAGGCAAATGCTTACCCAGAGCTGATCAAACTGGCTGGCGCTGCGGTCGACGACGAAGTCCGCCACTGGCGAATACGCACTGCATTGCGTGAACGCCAATGGCGTAATGCCCTGCAGCATCTGGATGAATTGTCTGATGCAGACCGGGCCAGCGAACAATGGCAATTCTGGCTGGCCGTAACACGCCAGCAGCTGGGTGACCCATCGGCTCGCGCGCTGTTCGCAACGCTATCCGGCGAACGCAGTTACTACGGCTTTCTCGCCGCCGACGCCATCGACGCTGAATACAACTTCTCTCATGCCGACCTGCAACCGGACGAGGCAATACTGGAAGAATTGGCGCAGCAAACTGAATTCGTTCGCGCTCGTGAATTATTCATGAACGGACTGGACGGTCGCGGCCGCTCGGAATGGGACGCTGCCGTTCGAACTCTGGACGCAAACGAACAGGTACAAGCGGCAATTTTGGCGCATCGCTGGGGCTGGCATTCGCGAGCCATCGCCACAGCGGCGAATAACGGCCGCTACGACGACCTCAGCATCCGCTACCCGCTCCCCTACGCTGAAACGTTCACGGAGCACGCTGTGGCTGCGAATATTCGCCCGAGCTGGGCGTTCGGTGTGGCTCGCAGCGAGAGCTTGTTCATGCGCGATATTCGATCGCCCGCCGGCGCCATTGGCGTTATGCAGTTGATGCCGTCCACTGGCAAGCTTACAGCCCGTGAAATCAACCACCCCTACGACGGCAATATTACGCTCACCGACCCTGGCAGCAATATTCGACTGGGCACCTGGTACCTTGGCCGTATGCAATCGCGATTTTTCGACAATCCGGTGCTGGCCACGGCGGCCTACAATGCCGGCCCTTTGCGGGTCGATGCCTGGTTGCCACAGAACGCCGCATTGAATGCGAGTATCTGGATTGAAACAATTCCGTACTCAGAAACCCGTAATTACGTGCGCAAAGTGCTGACGGCAGACACGATTTTCAACTGGCGCCTCAACGGCAAAATTGAACGATTATCGGCGCGCATGCCGGACGTGCAGCCGGCCGGTCACGGGCTGGCGGCTAATTAGGCGAACACCCAAGCTGTCACGAAGCGGGCCTTTCTTCGCGCTGCTGGCCTAGCACAGCCAGCGCTTCCCGCCGCTCTTCGTACGGCAGCTCTGCCAATTCATCGACGCGATGATAAAAGCACTGCCAGTCATCAGCGCATGCCGCGAACGCAGCTCGAAACGCCGGTACGAAATCGCTGTACATGGCGAACGCGGCCAGTCGCGCGTTATTCAACTCACCACGTATACCGTTGGCTTCCTCACCACGACGTGTGTTCACGTCGGTTAGCAACTGGCTCAGCACTTGCTGTTTACGAGTACGTTTTTGTTCGGGGTCCAACGTGGAATCGTAGACGGTCTGCAGTTTGTCGCGTGCGCCACCGAACAGTGCCATCACGTCTGCATTAAGACGTTCGTGCGCTAGCCACTTCTGCGCTAACTCAGTACTGCCGCGCTTTGCATGCCAGCGCTGCACGCCGAGTTCGGCCACCGCTGAAGCGAACGATTCATTGAACGCCGTATCGTCCTTGATATACATCTGCTGATGGGCCAGCTCATGGAAAAGCAACGCCACCAGGTCGGTATCACCGCGCGTCATCATGGTGTTCAGTAACGGGTCATCGAACTTGCCGAGTGTTGAATAGGCGGGAACGCCGCCAACGAAAACGTCGTAGCCATCGGCTTTGAGTTTTGCCGCAAGCTTGTCCGCACTTTCACGCGAGAAGTAGCCACGATAACCAAGACAGCCAACAACAACGTAACACCAGGTCTTTGGCTGCAGAGAAAACTCCGGCGCGGCAACGACATTCCAAAGCACGTAGTCGCGTTCGAGATCCGCGTAGCCACGGTAGCTATCGTTATCCGGTAGCAGCAATGAATCACTGGCGAAATCCCGCGCCTCCTGCAAGAGCTGCAACCTGCTCGCCAATTCCGGCGCCGTGGCCGGATCGCGGATAACATCCTGCACAGGCCGCTCCTTGCGCCACATCTCGAGTTGTCCGCGCGTTGCCTGCACGTAATAGCACCCTTGCTGCATAGTCAGCAGCAACACAACACAGGCCGAGATCAGGTAACGTTTGCCTGGCAGATACATGGGGTTTAACACCGAGAATCCTTCTGAATACACCTCACTCTAGAGGTGGTGGAAGCGTAAGAATATGGCCGCGCGGGTTCGATTGTAGTCCGTATCGCTGTCGCGACAGCAGCCTGGTAACTGGTGAAAACAATCCGGGGACTCCCGGGCATTATTTTCCGCCAGCCTTGCGCCGCAACCAGGAGGTTTGGCAGCCTATTCCAGCTTCAACACTGCCGCTGGCAATACGACGGTCCGGAAGACCTGACTGGCTTTCCAGAACTCCGCGACGGGGTCCCAACCCTGGAACACAGCAATGACATCGTATTCCGGGAACATCATGATCCGCTGCCCCCCGAGTCCGTTGCCCTCGAAAACGAGTGCACGCCCGTTTTCCTGCTCAGGTATCCACCATTGATAGCCGTAACCATACGGGTTAGCGCTCGCCCCGGCTGAAGAATCCGGAACCTGGGGAGAAATGGAACGACGTATCCAATCTTCTGAAATGACGCGCTTGCCGTCCCACAGACCATCTCGCAAATACAGGTAACCCAGTCGAGCCATGTCGTGGGCCGAAAGGTAAAGCCCACCTTCTGTATCTGCCTCGTCATCGGGCGAAATTTTCCAATAAAACTCGTCGATACCGATTGGGCCGAAGAGCTTTTCTCGCGCCCACGCGTCGACACGCTTGCCGGTCGCTACACTCAGGATTTTGCCGAGGAGTACGCTCGCGCCGTCATTGTATTTGAAGACTGTTCCAGGCTCCGCGTACATCGGCTGGTCAAGAATGAACTGAATCCACGTCTCGGAGTTTTCAAGCGCGTAAGTGCTGTCCGTTTCAGAACCGAATCCACCCTCATCATCCCATGCGATACCGGTTCGCATGGTTAGAAGATCGTTGATCGTTATCCGTTCTTTGCGTGGGTCGGATGTATCAATTTCGTAGTCGTCAAAGAACGGTAGAATCGGCGCGTCGGTTCCTTCGATGAAGCCTTCGTCAACCGCGATCCCGAATGCAGCGGAATTGATGCTCTTCGTTACTGACTGAATGGTATGCAAATCCGTTCCGCGGTAGTACGGGTGCAGATCGGCATCGTCGAAATTGTAGGTCGGATTGCTGAAGTTAGGCGTTAGTCGGTCATCGGGAGCAAGGGTCGCAGCGAGTGCCGCATAGTCCCGCTCGATCCGTTTTTCAGCGACGATACGACCGTGTCGAATGAGCAGAAAATGATCAACGCGACCGTACTTTTCGGCGACCAGGTCGTCAATGAAACGATTGACCGGCTCCGGATTGAAACCTTCAGCCTCAAGGCTGGAATGTTCCCACTCTTCACGCGGCCATGAAACACCCGAAACTAACTCGGAGGCGTTGGCAGAGCTGGCCTCGTCGTTTTGGGGCGAGCTGCACGCCACCGTCAATGCCGCAAAAGCGCTGGCAGTCAACAACGTCACTATTTTAGAAGCGCATTTCGATAGGCGTGCTGTCATTTTTTTATCGACTCATTGAGTCGCCTCGTCTTGGACCCGCTCAGTCATCGGCACGGCAATCTCTATCCGCGTCGGCCACATCCCCAAGCGCGGGCATCCCCGCTTCTGCGAACTCAAGTCAGTCTTCGTTAATTGGACGACTGCGTCAAGCTCCTGAACTTCCTGTTTATGCCCATGGGAATGCACTCTCTCGGGTCGCGTTTTCGGGATGTGCGAGCTGCAGAATCAGGATCACATGCAGTGCGGTTCGGTACAGAACAAAAAAAAACAAAACCAGCGACTCATTCAACACAACAAAAGGCGAGCGTATACCCTTGGGCCTCACCGCCCGAATCCAGGCTGGTGCAAAATCTCAGGTGGGCCACGCTTCAGAACATGGGCTCTACACAATAGTGGCTGTGGCCGGCCCTGGAGTTTCGGCGTTTTCAACAACAGAAAGGCGAGACAGGAGTCAGCGCCTGCCGTGCATCGCTTTCATTTCACCGTCGCACTCTTTCGGCTGATTGAGGCAGGAAGCACGTTACCTCTGTAGTGTATTCTGTTGTCTTGTTTCAGCGTACGCTGGCTCACTCAGGCCTCCGCTGCTCTGGTCAGCTCGAGCGAGTGGCGCTTGAAGTGACCGCACAGTTTGAATTGGAAGAAATAGTGGAAAACACCCTGGAAATTTACCTTGTTGGCGGCGCTGTGCGAGATGAACAACTCGGCTTGCCCGTTGGCGAGCGCGACTGGTGTGTGGTCGGCGCAACGCCTGAGCAAATGGTAGAACTGGGGTACCGGCCTGTCGGCAAGGACTTTCCAGTCTTTCTACACCCGCAAAGTGGTGAAGAATACGCTCTGGCACGTACCGAACGGAAAACAGCACGCGGCTATCACGGCTTTCAATTCAACACCTCCGCCGAAGTTACCTTGGTCGATGACCTGCAACGCCGCGACCTGACCATCAATGCCATTGCGAAAGACGACGACGGCAATCTGGTTGACCCCTGCAACGGACTGGCCGACATTAAAGCCAGACGGCTGCGGCACGTGTCCGACGCCTTTCGTGAAGACCCAGTCCGCATATTGCGCGCCGCAAAATTTGCGGCGCGCTTCGCGCAATTTGATTTCGTGGTCGCCGACGAAACGATGGCACTCATGCGGGCAATGGTCGAAGACGGTGAAGCTGCCGCATTGGAGCCCAGCCGGGTCTGGAAAGAAACTGAAAGCGCATTGCGTGGTCCTGCGCCTGACGTCTTTTTCCGTGTGTTGCGCGATTGTGGCGCGCTCGCTGTGGTGTATCCCGAGCTTGATAGCCTGTTCGGCATTCCGCAGCCGGCCAAGTGGCATCCGGAAATTGACTGCGGTGTGCACACCTTAATGGTTCTTGCCCAGTCGGCAATGCTGAGCGACGAACTGCCTGTTCGGTTTGCCGCTTTGGTTCACGATCTCGGAAAAGCCACGACACCAGCGGACATGCTGCCGAAACATATCGGTCACGAGAAGCGCGGCGTCAACATTATTCGCAAACTCTGCAAGCGCGTCCCCGTGCCCTCGGCGGCGCGTGACCTCGCTCTCGTGGTTGCGCAGTATCACGCCCATTGTCATCGTGCATTCGAACTGAAGCCGGCGACCTTGCTAAAGGTGATTGAAGCATGCGACGCATTCCGACGACCGGAACGGTTCGCCCAGTTTTTGCTTGCCTGCGAAGCTGATGCGCGCGGTCGAACCGGCTTTGAAGATACTCCTTACCCGCAGGCAGATTGGTTCCGCGGTGCGTATGCCGCGGCCGCAAGCATATCTGCGCAGGAGCTGGTCGCGGCAGGCCTTACCGGCGCTGAAATTGGCAAGGGCATGAGCGCTGCCAGGTTGCGAGCCGTTGCCGATTACAAGTCCGCCAACCTTCGCCCAACCGAAGACTAAGCGTAGCCAGCAACAAAGCTTCACCGACCCCGCGCATATCAGCCAGCCATAGCGCGAATCCGGCTCGGCCGCAGCCTGCCATTAGGGCGCGGCAATCAAAGCAGGACGTAGAGGATCAAGCCCGCCAACAACAGTCGATAAATGGCGAATGGCAACAGACCAATCTTGCTGACGAAACGCATGAAGAACTCAATACTCAGGTAGGCGACGATCGCCGACACCAATGCGCCCAGCGCCAGCTCGCGCCATGCGATGGCTGTGCCATCAAGAATCAATGACAGAATCTTGTAGCCACCGGCCAGCAGTATGACCGGCGCTGAAAGTAGAAACGAAAAGCGTGCGGCATCTTGACGACTGAACCCAAGCACCCGCCCGGCAGTAATCGTAATACCAGACCGTGAGGTGCCGGGTACCAATGCCATCGCCTGCGCCAGGCCAATGATCAGCGCATCTTTCAGAGTAACGTCCCTGATCGTGCGCTCGCGACGTCCCAGGTAATCTGCCAGCGCCATCAACACACCGAACAGCGACAAGGTGACGACCACCACGGCAGGCTCACGCAGGTTCGCCTCGATCCAGTCCGCGAACGCCAGTCCGGCGAGCGCTGCAGGCACAGTACCGATAGCTATTGCGAGCGCCATCCGCGAATCGTAGCTCTTGTGATCGCCGCGCAAGACTCCGAAACCGCCACGAATCAGCCCAGCGATATCCGCGCGAAAGTAAATGCATACCGCTGCCAGAGAACCCATGTGCACAGCAACGTCGAACATGAGGCCCTGATCTTCCCACTGTGCAAATGCGGGCACGAGCACCAGATGACCGGAACTCGATATCGGCAAGAATTCGGTAAGCCCCTGGAAGATCGCGAGGACGATGATATGCAGAGTAGTCAAACGAATATCCTTATTCTGATGTTGCGCACTGTGCTACACCTGATCGTCACAATACGTGGCGACGATCAGCGACGGCTATGGCAGGCGGGACGCCAGCACTGCCCTTGGACAGCGCCAGGCATTTGAAGTGTTCGCCCATTTCGCCAGGCAGCGTAAGCAATTTCACCGCACGCGACAATTCGTATTGCTGGATTTGATCGAGCTGATCAAAGTCGGCCATCTCGTCCGCCAAACCACCGTGCAACAAGAACTGACTCTGTGTCACGTAGCTACCGACCGTCATGCCCGCATTGTCCGCGGCCTCGGCTATCGCCGTAAAGTCGACCCATGCTGTCAGGTCCTGAATACCCGGGTACAACAACGGGTCGTCATGTGCGTGATGCCGGAAATAGCAACGTAACCAGCCATTGTCGCGATCTAGTGCATAGTATTCGTGGCGGGCAATGCCGTAATCGAAAAGAAAAACAACCGCGTCCTGCAGGCAATTGGCGATATCCCCGATCCAGCCCTGCAAACCGGGCGAGATTTCAGACTGATAACCCACTGGCAACTCGTTGCCAAGGTCTTTTTCAATTGCGCGGACCCCGGCCGTCAACCACGAAGGCGCCGCAGCAATCTGCCAGACGAAACCCGACTCATCCAGAGCGACCCGAAGCTGCGCGACCGCGTTTTCCACTTTGACAAAACGTTCGACCGGCAGCGCATCGGCGACCTCATTGGCGATGACCACTCCGCGAAAGTCAACGGGTAATTGCTGCAACCATTCGACACGCTCAAGCATTGATGGCAGCTGCTCGCGAATCAGCGCTTGTTGCCGTTCACGCAAGTCGGCTGAAACATCAAGTATCTGATAACGCTCGGGCAGGCAATCCAACGATTGAAGTTTCTGCAAAATCTGTACCGCAAGGGCACCGCTGCCAGCACCGAGTTCCAGTATTCGACCGCCCGGAACGCGGCTTAGCACTTCAGCGCATTGCGTTGCCAGAACCCTGCCGAACAATGGCGACACTTCCGGTGCTGTAACGAAATCACCATCCGCACCAAACTTCCGCGTGCCCGCTACGTAATAGCCCAGGCCCGGCGCGTACAGTGCGTGCTGCATGAACTCGCCGAAACTGATGCTGCCGCCGGCAGCTTCGATGGCGCGAACCAGGCTCGCGGATACTCGCTCGCTGTGCTGCAAACTGTCCGGGTGCGGCGCGGGCAAGGTGTGAATGGGGGTGCGTTGCGGTTGCATAGCGGCGAATGGTATCCAACAATGGCGGCGTTTGTACTCTCTCGATCGGATTAAATCCAAGTGGCAAGATCAAACCACGAAATTCTGCACGGCAAGTGCGCGCTGATCACCGGCGCGTCGCGCCGTATTGGCGCCGGCATCACCCGGCACTTGCACTCGCTGGGCGCAGCCGTCGGTATTCATTGCCGCGGCTCGCTCGATGAGGCGAATACGCTGTGTGCAACCCTGAACAAAGATCGAGCCAACAGCGCACAGGTTTTTCAGGCTGATCTTAATGACACCGCCGGACTCGACGAACTGGTTGCCGAATTTGTGACGTGGGCGGGCGGCATGGATATCCTGATCAACAATGCATCCAGCTTCTACCCAACCCCGCTCGGTAAAATTACCGAGCCTGATTGGGACGACCTCGTTGGCAGCAACCTCAAGGCACCGCTGTTTTTGGTCCAAAGCGCAGCCAGCGCGCTGCGTTCCCGAAACGGCTGCATCGTCAACTTGATCGACATACACGCGCGCCGGCCGTTGCGCGACCACAGTGTCTACGGCGCGGCCAAAGCCGGGCTTGCCATGCTGACTCGATCCTTGGCCAAGGACCTCGCGCCCCATGTTCGGGTTAACGGCGTCGCGCCGGGCGCGATCATGTGGCCGGAAGACGGCATGAGCGATGACGCGAAAGCGTCCATTTTGCGGCAGATTCCGCTGGGCATGCCGGGCACGCCGGGCGATATCGCACAGTGCGTCGAGTACCTGGCTACCGCGCCGTACGTGACGGGTCAGATAATTGCCGTGGACGGTGGCCGCAGTATCGGCTGGTAGCTCAGGCCGCTGGCGGCACGTTGCTGAGCGTAAATTTCAGCTCAACCTTGTCGAGCCGATGCACCTCGCAATCTCGATCAGCCAGATGCTCAGCCATCGTCAATCCGGTAAGTGGGTGGCGCAAGTCCGGCGCGAACTCGGCCAGCGGCTTTAGAACGAACAGGTAGTCCAGCACATCTTCCCGCGGCAATGGCGGCGTGTCCTGGATGCGATCGCCGTACAACAAGAGATCGATATCCAGAGTTCGTGACACCAAACGATCACCACCGCGCACACGGCTCGCCAGTTCATGAATCTGCTCAAACGACCCAAGGAGTTGCTCTGGCGTCTGCTCGCAATCGAATGCCGCAACCATGTTCAGAAAGTCGTCACCCTCAAAGCCGACCGCGGGGTTCCGGTATACCGGTGAAACGGCAAGGTCGTGGTAACGAGCAGACAGCTCTCGGATAGCGAGTTGAAGGTTTTGCTCAGGTCGCAGATTGCTGCCGATGCCGACATAAACTCTGATCACAGCATCACTCAGTCTTCAGCCTGGCTACGGCGAACCTGAACACCAACATCACGAGCGCCGCGAATAGCACCCGGCTTGTTCACTCTGACCTGAACCCAGGGCACGGCGAATTCCTCAAGAATAAGGCCCGCGATTTTCTCTGCCATCGTCTCCACCAGCTGAAAGCTGGAATCGGAAACGAAGGTCTTGACCCGCTTCGCGACCAGTTTGTAATTGAGGGTGTCGTCGATGCAGTCACTGGCAGCAGCGGCGCGAATGTCGGCACCCATCTCAAGGTCAATACTGACCGTCTGCCGTATCTTTCGCTCCCAGTCCCAAATGCCGACCACTGTTTCGACCCGCAGATCGCTCAAGAAAATGGTATCCATAGCTACAACTGATCCTTCAGATCGCGCCGGGCGGCGATAGTGAGTCGAGGCGCCAACGCGCCATTGCCGCAATACTGCCGGGCAGGGCCGCGTCCTGTAAACGACAAGCGCCCGCCACCGCAATCATTGCTCCATTGTCGGTGCAGAATTCCAGCCGCGGGTAGAAGACCTGCCCAGTGAATCGTTCGGATAATTGCTCGCGCAAGCGACTGTTGGCGCCAACGCCGCCAGCAATAACGATGCGCTGGAAGCCCTGCTCTGTCGCCGCCCGGATAGTCTTACCTACCAGCGTGTCGACAACGGCCTCCTGAAACGACGCGGCAATATCAGCGCGTTGCTGCTCCAGTGATCCGTCGGCTTCCGCCTTCCGTACAGCCAGCATGACCGCCGTTTTCAGACCACTGAAACTAAAATCGTGGCCGGGCCGGTTCAACATCGGTCGCGGTAAACGAATGGCGTCCGGTCTACCGGAAACCGCCAGCCGCGCGAGCGCGGGCCCGCCGGGATACGGCAAGCCGAGCAGTTTTGCCGTCTTGTCGAACGCTTCTCCCGCCGCATCGTCCAGCGTCGTGCCGAGCACGGTGTATTCACCGATGCCGGCTACGCCGACCAGCATGGTATGGCCGCCAGACACCAGCAGCGCGAGAAAAGGGAATGGCGGAGGCTCTTCCTCCAGCATGGGCGCCAACAGGTGGCCTTCCATGTGATGGACGCTGATCACCGGGACTTGCCAGGCCAGCGCCAGCCCATTGGCGAGGCCACTGCCAACCATCAATGCTCCGACGAGACCCGGACCAGCTGTGTAGGCCACGGCGTCGGGACGCTCGATCCCGGCGTTGGCCAGCACATCCCTCACCAGTGGCAGCAAGCGGCGAATATGGTCGCGCGAGGCGATTTCGGGGACCACGCCGCCATAGACCGCATGCAGGTCTACCTGACTGTGCAATGATTGCGCCAGCAAGCCGCGCTCCGTATCAAAGACGGCAGCACCGGTCTCGTCGCAACTGGTTTCTATTCCGAGGACTAGCATAGGCGCCGCATCATACCCCAGCGCCCGGCGGGCACCAGCCTCAAGCCCATTCAAAAAGTGCTCGAAGACTTTGCAATGTGTCGATTCTGCCGATATTATGGCTGGTCTGCCCCGGCCCCGTGCCGGGTTTCTTTGTCTCCAAATACAGAATCGATAACCGTATGCCCAGTGTCCGCATCAAGGAAAACGAATACTTCGACGCCGCTTTGCGCCGCTTTAAGCGCGCCTGCGAGAAAGCCGGCGTTTTGACTGAACTGCGTCGCCGCGAGTTTTATGAAAAGCCGACTCAGGAGCGCAAGCGCAAGAAAGCTGCCGCTGTTAAACGCCACCTGAAGCGCATTTCTCGTGAAGCAGCCCGTCGCAAGCGCCTGTACTGAGCAACCCTCCTGACAGCAGAGCTCCGCATCATCGGGGGCCTGCTACCGACGCCGCCGTAGCGCTCTCATGACGCTCAAAGAACGCATCCAGAACGATATGAAACTTGCCATGAAGGCGGGTGACAAGCACCGCCTGAAAGTGGTGCGCATGATTCTGGCGGCAATCAAGCAGATTGAAATAGACCAGCGTATCGAGCTGGACGACCCGGCTGTCAACGGCGTGCTGATCAAAATGGTCAAGCAACGACGGGACTCGGTGACTCAGTTCACCGCGGGCGATCGTCAGGATCTGGCCGACATCGAAATCGCGGAAATCGCGGTACTCGAAGACTATATGCCGGAAGCCCTGAGTGAGGCAGAGCTCGACACCCTGATAGACAAGGCCATCGCCGACACCGGCGCAGAAGGTATGCGCGACATGGGCAAAGTCATGGCTATCGTTAAGGCTGAAGCCGAAGGCCGCGCCGACATGGGCAAAGTCAGCGGCCGAGTGAAAGCTCGTTTGACCGGCTGACCTTCAGCACCCCGCATTCAGGGGTGGCATGTGCGGCACGATTGGCTATTCTTCCAGTCACGCGCAATAACTGACAGCCATGCCAATAGCGCCGCAGACCAGCGCGAATTTTGACCAAAAGAACCTGCGACAGCGGGCCCCTTCCGCCTGAGAGTACTCGTTTGACAGACCTATGAGCGGCCTCATTCCTCAACATTTTATCGACGACCTGATTGCGCGGGCCGATATTGTTGAAGTACTGGGCCGACGAATCCCGCTCAAGAAAGCGGGCCGCGAGTTCAAAGCTGTATGCCCGTTCCACGACGAGAAAACCCCGTCGTTCACCGTCAGCCCGCACAAAGGCTTCTACCATTGCTTCGGCTGCGGCGCGCACGGCACGGCGCTGGGCTTCCTGATGGAGTTCGAGCATCTGAGTTTCGTTGATGCGGTCGAAGCGCTGGCGTCGCTAATGGGCGTTGAGGTACCGCGCGAAGAAGGTCAGCGGCCTGCGCGCCGTTACGACGAACTCTACGAATTGCTCGCACGCGTCGAACGTCACTACCAGAACGAATTGCGCGACCACCAACCCGCGGTCGACTACCTGAAACGCCGGGACATCGACGGCGCCACAGCGAAGCGGTTTGGCATTGGCTATGCGGCAGCCGGCTGGAGCCAGCTGCTGGACAAGTTCGGCGACACGCCGGATGCGATTGAACGGTTACTGGCGACCGGCCTCATCATCCGCAAAGACAATGGCCAGCACTACGATCGGTTTCGCGAACGAATCATGTACCCCATCCGGGATTCCCGCGGCCGGTGTATTGGCTTCGGTGGCCGGGTCATGGGCAACGACGAACCAAAGTACCTGAATTCGCCGGAAACGGCCCTATTCCACAAGGGTCGTGAATTATACGGTCTGTACGAGGCCCGCCAGGCTATACGCCATATCGAACGACTGGTGGTCGTCGAAGGCTACATGGACGTCATCGGTCTAGCCCGCCACGGCATAGACTTTGCGGTAGCCACACTCGGCACCGCTACCACGGAAGACCATTTGAACCGCCTGTTCAGACTGTCTGACGATGTTTTCTTCAGTTTCGACGGTGACCGGGCCGGTCGCGCTGCCGCCTGGCGAGCCCTGGAAACTGCCCTGCCCCACATGCGGGAAGGCCGGCAGATTCGATTTGTGTTCTTGCCAGATGGCGAGGACCCCGATTCGTTCGTGCAGGAACACGGCACCGCCGCCTTTGAGAAATTGCTCGATACGGGCATGCAATTGTCGGACTTCCTGATCAACGAACTGGCATCGCAGGTGGAGCTCACGTCCGTTGACGGCAGAGCGCGTCTCGCGGAACTCGCGAAACCACTGCTCAGCCGCTTGCCGGACGGATTTTACCGGGAGTTACTGACTGCGACACTGGCAGAGACTGTCGGCTTGTCACCAGCAAAACTTGACGCCTTGCTGAACCGCCCGGCTAAAGGTGCCGCGACTACTACGGCAAAGCCAGCGGGGCGCGAACGGCGCGGCAGCTCAAACAGCACCGGCAAGCCGTCCGTAATCCGGCGCGCCATCACGCTGTTGCTGCACTACCCGCAAGCGGGCCTGGAACTCGACTCAACCGTTCTCGGCGGCATAGACCGCCCGGGTGCCGAGTTGCTGAAAGAACTCATTGAAAGCGTTCAAGCCGACCCCGATATCACGACAGCAGGGTTGCTGGAACGCTGGCGGCATCACAAAGAAGGTCGTCATCTGGGCAAACTCGCCGCCACGGAGCTGCCTCTGAGCGAAGATTTTGACGCCGGGGCCGAATTGGCGGATTGTCTGCGCCAGCTGCGCCAGGCCAGCGCCAAAGCAAGAATCGAAAATCTGATTGAAAATGAGCGACTTGGCGCGCTCTCAGGCGATCAGAAGCAGGAACTCAGGTCCTACCGCCGCGATACGACCAGCGGCGGATAAATCTGGCTTAGAGCCGGTCTAAAGACTATACTTGGTCGTTTGCATTTTTCTAGAGGTCATCCCGTTTTGAGCGAGAAACGCGCAGTGGTTCCGGGCAATAAACAGGCTCAACAGTTGAAGGATCTCATTGCCCGCGGCAAGGAGCAGGGTTACCTGACTTATGCCGAGGTGAATGATCACCTCCCCAATGACATCGTCGATCCCGAACAGATCGAAGATATCGTCAACATGATCAATGACATGGGCATCGCGGTGCATGAAAAAGCACCCGACGCCGAAGAGCTGTTGCTGTCGGATGCAGCCGTGTCAAACGACGAGGATGTTGCCGAAGAGGCGGAGGCCGCGCTGGCCAGCGTGGACGCAGAGTTCGGTCGCACGACCGACCCCGTCCGCATGTACATGCGTGAAATGGGTACCGTCGAGCTGTTGACGCGCCAGGGCGAAATCGAAATCGCCAAACGCATTGAAGATGGCCTCAATCAGGTCAAATTCCACATGGCGCATTTCCCGCCGACTATCGAACGCCTGATCCAGGTGTACGAGGCCGTCGCTGCTGGCGAAACCCGCATGCAGGATTTCATCGTTGGCTTCATCGATCCGAACGCGCCGGACGAAATCAAATCGCCGGTCACAAAATCGGACAACGACGATGACGATGACGAAGAAGAGGAAGTAGTAGACACCGGGCCAGATCCGGAAGAAGTTGCTGCGCGCCTCAAAAGTATCGACAGATTGTTTAAACGAGTTCTGACTGCCCTGGAGAAAACAGGTAGTAAAGACAAGAAAACCGCGAAAATTCGGACTGAGCTGGCAGACCTGATCATGGAACTCAAGCTCGCGCCGAAACTGACCGATGCGCTCGTCAAGCATCTGCGCAGCTCGGTATCAGTTGTGCGCATGCAGGAACGCCAGGTCATGCAGATCTGCGTACGTGATTGCGGCATGCCGAAGAAAGATTTCCTCGCAAGCTTCCCGAAAAGCGAGACTGATCTTAACTGGATCGAAAAACACATCCGCGCAAAGCGTAAGCACTCGTCCAGCCTTGCGAAGATGAAGGATGACGTGCTGCGTGCGCAGCGCAAGCTGGTCGCGGTTGAAACCCTGACCAACCTGAAGATTTCCGAAATCAAGGAAATCAACCGGCAGATGTCGATTGGTGAGGCGAAAGCCCGTCGCGCCAAGAAAGAAATGGTTGAAGCCAATCTGCGACTGGTTATTTCCATCGCGAAGAAATACACGAACCGCGGACTGCAGTTCCTGGATCTGATCCAGGAAGGCAACATCGGCCTCATGAAAGCGGTCGATAAATTCGAGTACCGCCGTGGTTACAAGTTCTCGACCTATGCAACCTGGTGGATTCGACAGGCGATCACCCGTTCGATCGCAGATCAGGCACGGACAATTCGTATTCCGGTGCACATGATCGAAACAATCAACAAGCTGAACCGAATTTCGCGACAGATGCTGCAGGAAATGGGCCGCGAACCTCTGCCAGACGAATTGGCCGAGCGCATGGAAATGCCGGAAGACAAAGTGCGCAAGGTCCTCAAGATCGCCAAGGAGCCCATTTCGATGGAGACTCCGATCGGCGACGACGAGGATTCGCACCTCGGCGACTTTATCGAAGACCAGACGGTGCACTCGCCGGTTGACTCGGCAACATCGGAAGGCCTGAAAGAAACGACGCACTCGGTGCTGGCGGGACTAACCCCTCGTGAAGCGAAAGTGCTGCGCATGCGGTTCGGTATCGACATGAACACGGATCACACGCTGGAAGAAGTCGGCAAGCAGTTCGACGTGACCCGCGAGCGGATTCGGCAGATCGAAGCGAAAGCGTTGAGGAAACTACGTCACCCGACGCGATCGGATCAATTGCGAAGCTTCCTGCTGGAAGACTAGGTAAAACCGCAACAGCAGCGGTCGGCAAAATGACCGCTGCTTTCTATTGCAAATCTGCATTAGAATACCCGCCTTCGCGTGGGCCTGTAGCTCAGTTGGTTAGAGCAGGGGACTCATAATCCCTTGGTCGTAGGTTCGAGTCCTACCGGGCCCACCATTTACTCCCAGCGCTCAAACACGGCCGAGTAACATCGGGTGTTAGGTACATGCGCATCTTTTCGCCCGCCAGGAGACGCGACTCCGCGCAAGCTGGCTGTGAAGATATCGGTGATGGACACTGCGCACTGAAGGCCCAAGAGCGCCAGTGACAGTTCCAAGGAATTGCGGAAAACGAAGACTAGGGGATTTCAGATAGACATCATTCCCCACCTGAACCGGAAAAATTAGCAGCCATCGGCACTTTCCGAACGAACTTCCGGTGACTGGCCCGCTAGGCGGATCAGGTGTCTGCGACCTTGCCCGTGCCCAACGTACGAATGACCTCGAACGCTTCGTCTGGCGGCAATGGACGACCCAGATGATAACCCTGCAATTCATCACAGCCCAGATCACGCAGAAGCGTAACCTGCTCTTCAGTCTCAACACCCTCAGCGATAACCTGAAGATTCATCGCTTTAGCCAGAGAAATGATCGACTTGACTATCGCGAGCCCTTCAGAATCCGGGTGAAGATCGGAGACAAAGCTGCGATCGATCTTGAGCGCATCAATTGGCAGCTTCGCTATGTAAGAAAGTGATGAATAACCGGTACCAAAATCATCTACATAGATCTTGGTGCCTACACTGTGGAAGGTCCGCAGCTTCGGGATGATGCTGTCCACGTCATCCATGATCACACTCTCAGTGATCTCTACGTCAATTGCGCTGCCGGCCTCCTTGGCAACAACCTGCGCCTCAATCAAAGTACCCACCAGGTCCGGTTGATTCAGCTGAATTGGGGAAACATTTACAGCCACACGCGGCGCACATACGCCCTGCTCCTGCCAACGCAAACAATCACTGGCAACCTGACGCAAAGCCCAGCTGCCCGCTTGCAGTATCAAGCCTGTGTGCTCCATCACCGGAATGAAAACATCGGGAGGGACCATCTTGCCGGTCTCGCTGTCCGTCCAGCGCATCAGCGCTTCCAGTCCTCGCAAGACACCCGTGCGCGCACAGACTTTAGGCTGGTACCAGAGTGAAAACTCATTGTCTTCCAGAGCGAGTCTGACGCGATTCTCCAATCGCAAGGACTCTGCCACTCGTTCGTTCATGTCCTTGCTGTACAGAAGGAACCGGATATTACGGAGCCGAGCATTTCGTAACGCAACCTCTGCGTTGCCGAGCAAGGCTTCTGGTGAACTGGCATCCTCAGGAAAAATGGCAATACCTGTTGTCGCGGATACGCATACGTCCTCATCACCCAGACGAAAAGCCTCATCGAAAACAGCATGATTCAAATCTTCCAGCTGATGCCCCGTATCCACCGCATCGAACTTGCCGGTCACCGCGATAGCGAACGTGTTTGACCCAATTCGGGCGACGGTGTCGTGATCATCAATGGTAGCGTCAATACGTTCCGCCACGGCGGCAATCACCGCGTCACCTTCATGTCTGCCGTAGGTCTCATTGATCAAACGGAATCGATCGATGTCGATCACGCTCAATATTGTGCGCAGACCTTGTGCCGAAGACTCTTGCAACTGCCGCGATATCTTGTGGAAGAACAGCGTTCGATTAGGCAGTCCGGTTAATGCATCGTACGAAGCAAGGAAATCAACGCGCTCTTCTTTAGCGATGAATTCCAATCCGAAAGACACGTCTTTAGCCAGCTTACTCAAGAGATTCATTTCTTCGTCGTCGAAGAAGTCTCGTTCGTTTGCGTACAGGACTATAACGCCGAAAGTCTCTCCTTCTACGACCAAGGGCAGTGAGATGACCGAGCGAGCGCCATAGCCAGCTGCGCACTGGCGTAGCGGAGTGGTTGCGCCAGTACGCTCGATATCGTTGTCGAATATGACCTGCTGTTGTGAGATCGCGCTTTCACAAGGTCCGTTCGGCAGCAATTGAATAACTTGCGTCATCATGTCGCTGCTCTCGGCACCCATACCGTACTGAGCAATCATCTGCAGCTCACCGGAACCACTATCGATTGCACCAACCACACCAATGCAGAACTGCCCATCCTCTACAGCAATGCGGCAAGTCTCCTGCAGCAGCTCTGTACGGTTTCGCAAGCGCACAATGGCCGAATTAATACTACCCGTCACCGCCTGAATGCGGTTCAGTCGGGCAATCTTCTGTTCCTGCAAATGACGAATGGTGATGTCCTGAAACAGAATCTGCTGCGCGCCTGAATCCAGGATATTGACGCTGACCTCCGCCGGGAAGGTCGTTCCGTCTTTCCGCCTCAGCCGGCACTCAAACCGAATATCATCACCCGGCAGTAGCTCATCGATTCTGTCCAGCGGCGCACTTCCGTCGTGCAGCGCAAGAATTTCAGCCCGCGCAAGGCCCAACAGCTCTGATTCATAGTAGCCAAGCAATTCGCAGCATCGACTGTTCACGAGTTCAACTATGCCGTCGCGATTGCTGATCACGATGCCGGTCGCCGCCTGCTCAATGAGTTGCCGGAACTTCAGCTCGCTCGCTCGAATCGCATTTTCCGCGTGCTTACGTTCGGTAAGGTCCCGCGTGATACCGAGGATCTCGCGTACGTCGCCATCCTGATCCATGAGGGGTACGCAGGTAATACGTAACGAGCGGGCACCGGAGTCCGGAATAGTAATATCAACTTCGACGGCACTAATCTGCTTGGTAAGAAATGCCTTGCGCAAGTTGGGCATGTAAGCCTGATATACCTCCGGCGGGAACACCTCTTCATCGCGTTTGCCGATGAAAAAGCCCGGTGGCTGGCCAGTAACGACTCGGGTCGCATTGTTGATGTACTGAATACGCAGGTCAGTGTCGTAAATGACAACAACATCAGGAATGTTTGCGAGCGCACGACGGAATCGTTGCTCGCTGGCATGCAACGCGATCTGGGAGTGCTTACGCTGGGTAATGTCCCGGCAAACAAAGAACAGGAACTGTTGTGCATCGAATCTGGCGGTCGTGCAGCTCACTTCGGCATCGATGATGCTGCCATCTCGCTTGCGCAGCTGCGCTTCGAAAGTCTCGCCGTCCTTCGCGAGCGTAACCCAGTCCGCCACCACCAACTCGCGTGTTTGACTGTCGACGATCCAATCCCAGGGATGCAGCTGCGTTACCGCCGCGGCGGGATATCCGATCATGTCAGCAAAACTGCTGTTGGCTTCTACAACGTTTTGATTTGCATCAAGGACGAGAATGCCGTCTTTCGCTTTTTCAAACAGTATGCGCCGACGTATGGCTTCGTGCTCCAGCGCCTCATCAGCCCGCCGTCGCAGGATATCCTCCCGGTTGATTGAAGCAGCAGTCAGCCAGATCATCGCGATGAACGCGAGCACACTGGCTGTTGCAAACAAAGCCAGGCCGAATTCCAGTTCGTAGAGTCCCGCCCGCTCCCCTTCCAGTCGTGCCCAGCCGATCAGCACTGGCAGCACCACGCCAAAGGGCAGCAGGGTGCGCGCGAGGCGACTACCGCGACCGTCGGCCGCCAGCACACCCAATGGTCCCTGATCAGGATGAACGCCCAGGATACCGATTGATGCTACGGCGAGTAGCAGTGAGGTATGAATCGAAAGTCCGGAAAAGAACGGCACGGCGTACAACGATTGCGCATCGTAAACATGGCCGATCAGGCCAATCAAACCCAGTGCGCCAACGACCACCCCGAGAATCAGTGAAGGTCGCAAGCCTCCCTTGGTGCGCCAACCTATCGTCAATGCAGCGATCGATGTCAGTAGCAGCCCACTCGAGGTCGCTGCGGACATTTGCGCGACGTAAGGGCTATCGGCACTTTGCTCGTAAGTAAAAAACCACTGGTTGGTATCCATGCCAAGCATGAACACGTAATCGAGCAAGCTGGCGACCGTCAGTAAACCCGCCACTGCCGCCGCCGCACGGCCGATCATGCGCGGCGTAGGCGCATCCTTGATGCCGCCGGGCAAGACGAAAGTAACACCGAGCAACAGGAAACATAATGCGGTACTGAAACTCATGGTCGCCCAGTTCGGCAGCCATCGAGTTATATGACCAATACCAGTAAGCCAGCCCAAGAGGACCACGGCACCTACAACCAACATGATCTTGCCGGCGTTTCTGGATATGCGCGCGCGAATTTCGCGCGGCCGCGGCTGATACGGCAAGCTCATGGCGCTTGCCGACAAACGCGCGATCTCGCTGGCAGCAGCCTTCTGGTTCACGGTCGGAAACCCGTGCGGGACAACAGCGGCAAGAACGTGTGCTGCCCGGTTGGCAACAACGCTGGCCGCGTCGTCGATCCAGACCGAACGCCGCGCCAATTGGCTAGTGAAATACCCATTATTCCCATATACAGTTTTCGACTGGCGAGTCTACCAAATCTGGCTATATGTAAAGTGAATTCCCGTCACATCGGCCGGCTGAAACTGGCTGAAACAAGGGCCCGTAAGGCTGCCGGGTCTGTCGATCGGCACCCAACATTTTTTGCCAGGCCCCAGCCTGCGCAGCCCATTGCATGACTCCCGGCAGTCCTGACAAGTCTGGGCAGTTCCCGTGCATGGTGGTAAACGCAGTCCATCGGCCTACAGACTGTATCGGCGCTGTCGCCGGATTCTTGATGGGCTAGCGCCAGATAGTCCGGAACCGGGCATTGAACAACAATGGCTTCAGGCGTCTGGCTGAACCTTCATCTGAGGCACCAATACAGTAGGCATACCCAGCGACACCGGCACTCTTTGCCCTCGCTTACCGCACGTCCAGCCACCGTCCGCCAGACGGCTGTCGTCAGCCACCATCGAAATGTCCCGCAGCACATCGGCACCGTTGCCAGCGATCTGCAAGTCTCTGAGCGGCATCGTGATTTTGCCGTCTTCTACAAGCCACGCGTTCTTCACGTTGAAACGAAAATCACCGCCGCCGAGCTGTACCTGACCGCCCGTATAGGTTTCCGCAATAATGCCGCGTTTGACAGTTTCGATGATTTCGTCACGCGTGTGCGGACCGTTCTCCATGAAGGTGCAACTCATGCGTGGTGTGGGTTGATGCATGAACGATTCACGACGTGCCGATCCCGTGGACGTGACGGAGAATTGGCGTGCTGTGACAGAGTCGTGTAACAGCGAAGTGAGTCGTCCGCTCTCAACGAGCGGAGTGCGCCCGCAAACTGTGCCTTCATCATCGACGCTCAATGCGCCGCGCTCGAAAGGTATCGTTGCCTCATCGACAATGCTGACGATGTCAGCGGCCACTTTCTCACCGCGTTGTCCCGTGTAGCGACTATCGCCACTTTGCACGTAATCGGCTTCAAAGCTGTGACCTATCGCTTCGTGCAACACCACTCCGCTGTTGCCGGCGGTGAGAATCACTGGCAAATCGCCGGTCGGTGCCTGGCGCGCTTCAAACTGAATCAGGGTACGCTCGCTGGCCCGCCCGCCCAGGCCGGCCAAGCGTTCGTCGGTATACCAGTCAAGACCCGCGCGCGCTGACAGGCTGGCGAAGCCGGAGACAACCTGGCCTCCCTGCTCCGCAACGGCCTGTGCGCTAAGCCTCGACAATGGCCTCCGGTCTGCCAACAGGCGGCCATCAAGGGTGGCTATCAATACGCGTTCGTCGGAATCGCTCCAACGCAATTGCACGTCATTGATCGACGGATCAGCAGCACGGACAGCAGTGTCTATTCGCCGCAACCGTTGCCGAAGTTCTGCCGCGTTCAACTGCTCCATATCCAGATGCTGGTCATACATCGCTGCCGGCTCGACCCACCGGTAGTTTTCGGTCGGCAGCACTTCAACCAATGTCTCGTTGCCAATCATCGAGACAGCCGCCTTCGCTGCGGCGAGCATGCCTGGGAGTGTCAATTCTTCGGTATAGGCGAAGCCGCTGGTCGCACCAATGACAACCCGCAGACCAACACCAGCGATAACCGTGACCTGCTGCGTTTCGGCGCGGCCGTCTGCCAATTGCAGCACACTACTGCGCTTGTGTTGAAAATAGAGCTCCGCTGAATCGGCACCCTTGCGGGTCAGTTCACGCATCACCTGACTGATCATCGACTCATCTATCGCGAAGCTGCTCAGGAACGGATTGAGCGGTTCTTCGGCGACATCGAGACCTAACGGCGAAACACCGCAGGACGCCAGAAACGGTGTGAGCCCCAGCATAGTTCCGCCAGCGGCGAAACGGCTAACAAACTGGCGTCGTGCTTTATTCATCGGGTCTCCGTCGGTAACTCGTGTTTTGATCGTATGACGACCTTGCCGGCTCGCCCGTTCGTGCAAGCGCGTACAGCTAGTTGCCGGTCCGGCTTGCGGCCAGTAAACCGCCCGCTCCAAGTAGCAACATTCCGGTAACCCGGTCTTTCCATCTGCCCATCCGCTGGAGCAGTGGTCGGGCTACTGACGCCAGCACTACCCAACCAGTATCGCCAACAGCAACAATCAACAGGTACAACAACGCCAGACCCGGCAAGTGCCAGCTCGACGTCGCATTTGCCGGCAGAAACTGCGGCAAAAACGCCGCATTGAATAGCAATGTCTTAGGGTTCGATATGGCCAATATCGCGCCACGTGCAATCGCCACCCGCATCGGCAGTTGCGGCATCGGCTGCTCTCCACGTTGCTCGGCGCGATAAAATGCATGTACACCCATACCGATCAGCACCGCAACGCCTACCCATTTGGTCCAGAACAATGCACCGGCAACGACCGAAAGTAACGCGGTATAGCCAGCCACAACGATGGCCAGTTGCGCCATAAGGCCAATCGTTGTTCCAGCCACCGTGGCCAAACCCAAGCGACGGCCATACTGCAGACTGGACGCCACTATCAGTGCCACATTCGGGCCAGGTACAAGTACCAGAATCAAACTCGCCACAGTCAATGCGAAAATATTATCCATGCTTCACAGGCCCTGATACCTGGCAGGTAGGACAGAACAAGTCAACGACGGCGCTGCACGCGCCAGTACTGCAACAACAGGAAGCCGAACAACATGCCACCCAGATGGGCGAAATTGGCAACACCCGGTGACCGCCCGCTGAGACCCAGATACAGCTCCATCAAGCCGTAGAAGAACACGAAATACTTGGCCCGCATCGGAATGGGTGGAAACATCAGCATGACCATGCGATTGGGAAAGAACATTGCATAGGCCAGTAGCAGACCGAAGATACCGCCAGATGCGCCGATCGTCGGGTAAATCCCTCCCTGCAGAGACGCAACCAGTAACTGCACGGCTGCCGCACCCACAACACAGCTCAGGTAGTAGCTGAGAAAACGTGCTGGCCCGAGCAGTCTTTCGATATCACGACCAAACATCCACAAGCCGAACATGTTGAAGAAAATGTGCGTCGGACTGCCGTGTAGAAACCCATAGCTCAATAACTGCCACGACTCAAACTCGGGCCTTACCGATGCGACTGGCCACAGTGCGAAGTAATAGAGCAGGAACGATTCCTGGTACTGTTGCGCCGCGTACGCCAAGCCGTTCAATACCAGCAGTACAAATATGACAGTGGGAATGGTGCTGCTGTCGTAAGCCGGGCGGCGTTGATAAACGTGCTGTGTCAAACCTGGGTATTCCTTTCGTTGCTAGCGCTTGCGCCTCGACAATGTTCGACACGCTTTAGTAAGACTCGTTCGTTACGCGGCTACCAGCCGCCGCCGCCGCCGCCACCACCGCCGCCACCGGAAAAACCACCTCCGCTGCTACCGGACGATGAACCGGGCGGCGACATCGATGAACTGATCGCGCTGGTGAAACTCTTGCCGAGGCCGGCCACAGGCTGACCCGGATTGAGACTATTCCAGGTACCGCTGTACCACAACGGGTGATACGACGTGCCATCAGTCTGCTGCAATCGGGCAAAAACCGCACTGAACTTCTCAGCCCAGGCTTGCTCAACTCCCAGCGCCAACGCAAAGGGCAGCAACGATTCGAACAGTTCTGGCGTCTTGCGCGGAGGGTTGCGGAGCTGTAACTCGTCCTTCTCAGCAATCTCCAGATATTCGCGAAACCCTGCCGTTTCATCCAGCACCTTGCGACCGATACCGGTCGTCTGTTTCAGCAGGTAGACGAATAGCACGATGCTGGCCAGCATCAATGCCAACACGCCAAACACGGCCAGTTTCGGGCCATTGCTGCCGCTGAATACCAGGATGACGGTGGCAACGGCAATCACGATGGCCGGGAGGTTCATCAGTCCGTTGGTACGAAACAGCCTGTTTCGGTAATCCTTGCGCAGGGATTTCCTGTGCGCGCTTTGTGCAGAGCTGAATACCCGATGATTGGTATTCGAAAGCACCACACTCGGCGCACTGGCGAACAGTGCCTCGTATAATTCTGCCTCGCCTTTCGCAAGGGGCAAACGTTCAATCGTCGACTCGACCTTTCGAAGTGTGTACTCATCATCGGCGTTCGCGATAGTCAGGTAGCCTTTAACAGCGAGATTGAGCACTGCTGCTGTAAACACCTTGCTGTCGTACCCCATGCGACCGATATAACGCAAAGATGCCGGTGAAAAGCCTGCCGGCGGTTCGTAGCGGGCGAACGAGACGCCGGGTTGTGGATCCCGCCCGAAGGAATACCAGACTGGAACGTAGTACAGCAGCAATGCCAGAAAACCGGCTAACGCAAATAACAGATCGCGGTTGTCACGAATCAGCCAGACCAGCTGCTGCTGGCGATCAGGTTCTGTGACCAGGCCTTTTGGCCAACTGACGGCGATCGTCAAACCCGAACCGGCCGGTAAGGTGCTGCTGGTCGAAAAGCCCGCCAGCCTGTTTATCTTGCTATACGTAAAAGCTTTTTCTGTCGCCCCCTGCCTTCCTGTCCACGCATCTGCACCGATGTCAGCGGCAGCGACGGCGAACGGGAAACGCACGGTAGCTACAGCTCTATCGATCGGAAAGTCCCAGCCAAGACCGGTTACATTCCAGTAAAGTTCATCGTAGTCGGTGAAAAAACCCAGCATTCGTTCGGCCGTATAACGAAATGTATAGGTGTAGGTACCCGGCTCCAGGAATACATCAGCGCGCCCGAAATACGTGCGCACTCCGTTGCCATAAGACTCGCTGCGCATACCGTCCGCCCGACCATCACGCAATACGCTCAGCGGCTCATAGTCGACAACGACGTTGTTGCCATACTGGTCTTTGTAGCGAGTCGGAAAATCGCGATAAATTCCGCGGCGAATCTGCCTGGCTTCGGAGCGCACAGTGATCGTCTCAACGACTTCAATCGTGGCATCCTGGCGAACGAGGATGTCGGCGCTGAAGTCCAGGATTCGTTCATCAGCAATTGCCGCCATCGGCAGGCACAAGCACAGCCACAACCAACGCTTCATTCGACACTGCCCAAATTGACCAACGGCACATTGGCCACGTCGTCCGACGATTTTTGAAAATACTCTCGCTGACCAAAACCGAAAAGTGACGCAATGAAATTATGCGGCACGGATTCGACCCGCGTATTCAACGCGCGCACAGCACCGTTGTAGTAGCGGCGGGCGAACTGCAAATAGTTCTCCGTCTCTACCAGCTGCTCCTGAAGCCTTGCGAAATTCTGGTTGGCTTTGAGGTCCGGGTAGTCTTCCGCCAGCAGCAGAATGCCTTTGATTTGCTGACCGAGACGTTCTTCAATGTCACCGCGCTCACTGATGCCCACGTTGCTCCCTGCGCTGTCACGCAATGCCGTCACCGACTCCAACGTCGCCCGTTCGTAGGCCGCGTACTGCTTTACCGCTTCGACCAGTTGCGGCACCAGATCATGGCGACGCTGTAACTGGACATCAATATCACTCCAGCCCGCATCGACCCGGTTACGATCACGCACCAGGCGGTTGTAAAGAACCGCTACGAGAATACCGAGCGCAATCAGAAGCAATATGATGAGTTCCATCAGGTCAGTCCGCTAGCCGGAAACGTCAAGATCAACACTGTCGCCCAGCCGGATGTCGCCACCGGCCAGCACGGTGCACGCAACGCCACCACGCCAGTCGGGCGACAATGCCGCGCGCAGACCGTCACACTGTTCATCCATGCGTGAGCAGGGGTCGACCTCCATAGTCACGAGCAGGCGAATCTCGCCTATGCGGATAATATCGCCCGCCCGTTGCGGTAACGGGAGGCCGTCGATGAGGAGGTTTGAGCGCCGCGTGGTCCACGGCAGTTCGCGCCCGAGGTCGGCGCAAACGCGGCGCCAAGCTTCAGCCGAAAGGACGGTTACCTGACGTTTTCCGGGGCGACCTCTGAAATCATCAGCGACACCGCTGGCGGTGGTGATGGTCGCTGCGTCCAGCAACTGCATTGGCGCTCGCTTGGCGTCTCGCCGTGCAATACCTGCAACGCTACCCATATAGCCTCCTGACCGACTTCCAGTAGCGAGGCATTGTACGGAATTTCGGAGCGCACAGGGGACTCATCCCCCGCTCAGGCGTTCAATACCAGAACGAGAAATAGACCTGAATAATATCGGCATCCAGCTGGTACAGCGGCTCACTGCCGACGACAGCACTGCCGCGCAGATCCGCGAAATCGTGATAGTCGACAGACAGAATGTCCAGCGACAAGTTTACTGACCCCTTGTCTATGAATCGCCAGCCGCGGCTAAGGAACTCGTAACTTGCTGCAAGAGTCAGCGTATTGCTGGTCAACGGACTCAGCTCCTTGTCACGCGCGCGGAAGTTGGTCGCTTCAGCGCGTGGAAACAAGTCATTGTAGAACGCGGCACCGGTCTGATCGTGCCAGCGGTACTTGGCCTCGAAGGTCCATGGCCCGATCGGGTGCGTGTAGGAAATCGCTGCGGTGTGCGAGTTGATATCCCAGGTGTCCGTAAAGTACCGGTACTCACCCTGAATTGCCGCCCGGTAAGGAAGGTAGTAGCGTGCCCGCAAACCGACCGCATTGCTGGTCCGGGTTGCCGGGTACAATTCAGGCTCGAAGCTGTAACCGGTGGCACTCGCTGAATCCGCATAGCGAACCGAGCGGTACGGGTTATTCAAGAACCCTTCATCAGTGATGGTCTCGATATTCAACGCCGTGATCAGATTGCGGGTCAAAATCTGCGTTAGGCCGATACCGTAGTGCTGCCGCGTGTTGTCACGCGCAAACTCCAGATCGTCTGAACGGCCCACCACGTCATTACCCAGTGCATAGCTCAAGGTCAACGTCGTGAGATCGCCGAACATGTCCTGACTGACACTGAATCCCCAGGTCTTGGCGTCGAAATCGCTTTCCACGCTGCTGGTAAAACCCAGCGTCATCGTCGTATTGCCGCGCAAATAGTCCATACCGAGAGACCATTGCTCGCGCTCTTCCGTGTACGGGCTTGCGGTTGTCACAACGTCGATGGATGCAGAGCTGACCATATCAACGTAGTAGTTGCCAACCACCGAGACGTTCTTGCCCACTTGCTTGCGCATGAGCAAAGACGGCCCGTCAATCTGCACCCCACCACCGTCATACAGGTGATAAAGAATGTCGCTGCGGTCTTCCGGCAGCACACCGGCATGCGCCGTCGGTACGACGACGGCCAGCAAAATAATAAAATGTCGGAAATGCCGCATCAGCTGTCTCAGTTGCAGCCGCAGCCGCCGCCGGCCGCGCCTTCGCCGCCGCGAGCGCCTTCCCGCGCTTCGTAGACGTGCTGAATGTAGGCGCTCGATACCGGGTTGGCATCCAGGAACATGATCGGATCGGCCAGGCGGTCGCGCTCGTAGGGTTTCACCCACGGTTCAATGCTGCTGCAGCCGCTGGCGGCAACAATCAGCAACATTCCCAGCACTAAACGGCCAGTTTGTAAGGTACTCATATTCATTTTCCCAAGCTTAGCCCGGCCATTAGTCGGCGGACTGTGATCCCTGTATCAGAAGAACACCGTCAAGCCGAGGTGTCCTTCAAGGTTATGCACGGTCTTTTCCTCACCCAGCAAATCGATATCAAACAAGTGATCGCGAACGTCGAGGTGTATGGCCAACATGTCAGTCAGGAGAAAGCGGTAGCCCGCGCCGAAGTTCACGGTAAACCGGTCGTCTCCGGCGAAGCGTGTCGATCCTAAACCTGCAATCAAGTACAAATTGCTGTTGTAAGCGCGGCGCTCACCGACAAACGCTTCGCCCGGCAATATGTTGTAGCCGAGATTCAGGTTGTAATAGGTAAATCGTCGTTCGCTTTCCGAGAGCAACGGTGCGCCGCCACTCAGGCGTTCGAAACTCGTCAGGCCCGTTTCCGTCTGGCCAATCGTGCCTTCAACGAAAAAACCCTCGGTGACGTGATAGGCGATACGCGCGCCGTAGACGACGTTCGATTCGAAGTCTTCTACACTCATGATGCCGACATAGGCCCCGATCTCGAAGTCTTCTGTATCGATATCGGCTTCACGAATTTCCCGCCGCTCTACTTCCGGCTCAATGACCTGACCGGCATCTTCGGCAGGCGGTGGCGCTGATTGCGGCCCCATGCCAAACAGATTGCGCGTCGCCGCACAGCCGCTCATGCTGATCATCAGCACAATCAGAAAAAGAACGCGAATCCGACTTTCCATTCTTCCACTTCCTCGTTGTCGTCACGACTTGTGAACACCACGTAGCTCTTGTACTCCGCACGAAGCATGAAGCGGCGCGTTGTATAAATTCTGAAACCGGCACCAGCATGTGCCGCCTGATCTGTCCGGTCTTCACCTTGCACGATAGTTGATTTCGGCGCTGTGTGAATCACACCGGTTCCGAGCGTAAAAAACGGCGAAATGCGCCAATCAGGCCAGGTCTCGTGGATAACATTAATACTGCCAGCCCAACCGTTGGAGACATTGCCAAGGATCTGCGATCCCCACAATTCGATACCAAGATGGCGGTTCAGCGAATAACCGCCGTAAACAGAGATAATGTTCGCTCCACCAAAATCGCCTGCCAGCAAACCCGCTTCCCAGCGCGAATCCGTGAAGTCGCTTTGGTCCGCTTCCGCAAACTCGATGTTCGAACCGGACGGTTGCAACGTGCGTTCCATCTGGTCGCGATGCACCCAGCCTTCGGTCTCGTTCGGCATCCGCACCAGGAACCAGTCGGTACGGCGCTTCAGGATAGTGACTGTCTCACCGCGTTCGGCGATATGAAATATCGGGTAGCCGCGACCCGGCCCCGTATGCATTTCCAGATAGGGGTCGGCCACTGTGACAGCGGCATCAACTTCGGCGGCCTCGGCAAGCGGTAGTTCGGCAGCCAGGCCCAGGAAACTGAGCAGGAACGCTGCGAGATACGGCTTAATTTTGAGGGACGTCGAAGGGGTTGTTGTAATACTGCGCTCCGACATCCAGCCATTCCGCAAGCAATCGTTTTTCCGCATCGGACAGATAAGCATCGTGACTCTGCCCGGCCTCAAACCGGCTGAAGAACCGGCTGGACGCATTCGCGCCCGCAACATTCATCGAAGGATTGACGTTGACCGTCACCAGAATGGGATTTCCATCGTCATCCAGGCCGGCCTCAACCAGTCTATCCTGTACCGCACCCATATTAAGCTCTTGTTCGTTATCGGGAAACAGCAATTCCCGGTACGAGTTGAATTGATCCGGCTCATCCGGTGACAAACCATCGGCGAGATCCAGCTGTCCGGCCGGCACTCGCGGCGCATTCTCGTCATCCACCGGCGTATGACAATTGGTGCAGTCATTGGTCATTGGCATGCCGTCGCCATCGAGCACAGGGTTGCCCATGTCATCCAGAACCGGTCGCGCCGCTGCCCACAATGGGTGGATGTGTGTTTCGTAATTAATGACAATCCGGCAATTCGATGCCCATGGCTGCGTAATGCAATTCAGGCTCGTAGGCGGTGTGGTTGTTAAATCGGAATACGCATAACTGAAACTGGCATCTGCTGCGCGGCCAGCAGCGACTTCATCCGTCCACACATCGTCGTATTCAAGATCCATTGATGGCTCGATCGACGCGCAATCGGTCGCGCAGGTAATTCGCGCGCGAATTTCCGCCATGGTCTCTCCGACCTCACCGACAAACCACTCGGCCCGGGTATTGGGATAGGAAACACCCGCGACCGACGCACCGGCCCATGCCGACGGAAACGCGTCACTGCGTCCGTGTGACAAGCCACTTTGCGGTACATGGCAACCATTGCACTCAAGCACCTGACCAGGCCGAACCTGCATCCAGTTCTGGTGCCGTGCCGTAATACGGTGGCCGTCTTCATCCAGCACACTGACACCGAACGCGACATTGGCCGGCACCTTGACCATGACGGATCCATCCGGCTCTATCGGCGCGTAACCCACGATTTCTTTCATGCCCTGTGCACGGTTTCGACCGAACGCGGTGTTATCAAGGTCGACAATGTCGTCGTTCGGCAATGACACTGCTTTTACGATGCGCAAGAACCGGGCCGGGCGATCCGCAGCCAGGGTTTGCCCCGGATCAGCAAGCGCGGCGATGTTCGCTACAGCGCCGCCGTCAAAGTCGTAAACGCTGCGAATGTTGATGACGCCAGCACCCTCAGCAACCAGATCCGGATCAGCATCAAACCTGTTTTCGCTATCGAGAATAACCGGCGGCAAGGTTCGCGGATCAGCCGAGACAACTTCGGTATAAGCAAAGCCATCTTCCGGCGGCACGACTGGCAGTTGCGTCTGGTCGCGCGGGTCGTACATCCAGATTCCGTAAACAGGATCCGCTTCCTGCAAGTCGGCGTCCGCAAGATTCTCATCTGTGCACGGATAGATAACCGGCAATTCGCCCATCGGAGGTGGTGTGACATCCGTCAACCGGCACTGGCTCCAGCTCAACAATATACGGCCAGTCCCGTCCAGAACCGGGTACATCGACTGGTAACGACCACCGGGAGACGGCTGATTAACTTCAGTGACAACCGCATTCACAGTTGCCGTTGTTTGCGCTGGCCCTGTCAGACCCGCGTTATCAAGATTCGCCTGTGCGTTTTCAATATAGACCGGGGTATCGATAACCACGATATCGCCGCCATCATCCGTATCGGTAAATGGCCGAACGAGCGTCATCATCCGGCCATCTTCCAGTTCGCGCGGCTTAAGAAACTGAATGATCTGACCGTTGGTTCCGGTGGCGTGGCTGTGCTGCCCGTACAGCAATTCCAGATTCGAACCATCCGGGTTCATTCGGTACAGATTGATCGCGTTGTTTGTGGCTGCGTTGTCCCAGCGACTGAACACAACCTGCCCGTTGGAGACAACGGTCGCATCGATATCGTGACTCTGGTTGTACGATACCTGCTCTATATTCGTGCCATCCTCATTCATGACGTGCAATACGAACGCGTCTTCGTTCTGGTCTTCATCTTGTGCGGCAAATTGCGGCTTGCCTTCGTCCAGCAATACCGCGCTGGAACGCAGTTGCCGGGTCGAGGAGAAAATGATGCGGCCATCCGGCAGATAGTGCGGCGCCAGGTCGTGACCGATCTCGGCACTCAAGTCCGATGCAATCACGCGACGAAGCGTATCTGTCGCAATTTCGTATTCCCAAATATTCCAGGTTGGCTGATCCTCGTCATCGAGTGCGAGGTTCAAATCAACAGGACTGCGCATTGCGAATAACAAACGCGTGCCGTCATAGGATATTTCTACGTCTCGAACTGCACCCAGACCGTTGGTCTCGCGTTCGGTGATATTCACTGCCAGCGCGCTGGGCGACGCACGGTCACGGACGAACAGATCCGCGCCGAAATTAAAGGTGATGAGTTCGCGGGCATCGGATGGCTGAAACTCACCCTGATTGTCTACAGCAAGCGGCTCGCGGATATACGCAATCGGAAAATCGATTACCACCGGATCTGCGTCCTGGCCTGAGCCGATACTGACGCCATCGCCACCGCCGCCGCATGCGCTTAGCGCAGCAACAGCAAGCAACGACGCAGCGAAACGAAGTCCACTCGTCTTGATTGTCGTCTCTGTCGATCGCAAATCAGTAGTCATCTCAGTTACCTCGGACATCCGTCGAAATGACAATGTCCACAAGTCGTACACGTAGTCAGCAACACGGGCATCCCTCCCCAATCGCCAGAAACCATTCTGGAACGTGCACAACTTCAACGATTCATAGTGGACGTGGCGCAACTCGCATACCGTTAACGCGATCACAATCTGTCGGTGTTTGTCGCAGATAAAAGTCTGTTAACGCCAGGCCATGTTTACAACGTGCGCAATATGCACGCGGCGCAGTATAAGAGACCGACTGCACGCAAAGTAATGTCTCGAAACCACGACAGTGCGCAATGTCAAATTTTGCTGATGCTCTCCCGGACCAAGCTCAGATCACGGAGAGACGACAATGTACAAATCTTCGCTCGCACATTTTTTTCGCCCGTTCGTCGGACGCCCGGTCACAGAAATTCGGCCCATTAAAATGTCCGTATCGGGTTTCCTGGCGTTGTCCCTGACTGTCACACTGTCTCCTTCCACCGACAGGCTTGCGCGTCAATAAAATCAGCGACTTGGCCGCAAAGCCCGGATTAGCTGTACGGACCCGCCGACAAGCGCTTGACATATCGTGGTCATCCGGGACACCCGCGAATATGGCGTATCTTATTGAATTAACAGTACTTTCCGAACATTACCCGGCGGCGGTCGCGGGCTGGCACAGCAATTGCTTTGCTTTATACCGAAACGTGCAGGGAACAGCGTTGACGTTCACGCGAAACACCGGCTTTGTGAATGCTTTCACGGTGACGTGTGTGAACTTGCTGCATAGTTTTGCCGCTCAGACCGTGGATCGACACTAACTTACAAGAACGGCGCTGCCACGCTTTGCGGGAAAAGCACTAACGAACACCGGCGCGCTCACTACCGCTGATCAAGCATCTGAAAATGGAATGACTATGGACAACAGGATGTCGACCCGAATTCGCAAATCCGCTATTGACGCAATACTGCGCATCCTGCCGCTTGCAGCAATCTGCATTGGCATGGCGAGCGTTGCAGATGCTGGACCGCGCGAACAAGCCAAGCGCATTCACGATCGCATCGCCGGCGTACCGCCGACAGAAGCGGTTCTGGCGCAGATGGAAGCGGAGATTGCGGCTAACCCGGTAACAGCAGCTTACACAGCCATGTCCAACCCAAACTTCTACAACGTCACCTTGAAGAATTTCGCGGCGCCATGGACCAACCGTGAAGGCAACGTGTTCGTACCGCTTAACGACTATATCGCCACGGTCGTTGGCATGATTCGCGACGACGTGCCATTCAACACGCTGTTATCCGCTGATTTGCTGTACGTCGGCGCGCCCTCTCTCGGCCTGCCAGCCTATTCCATGAACAACAACGATCATTACGAACAACTTGAACGCAACGGCATGGACATGCAGGCCGGCCTTGTGGCAACAGCGCAGTCTGCCGTACCTGGTGGTCTCCCGCCCGAAGCCACCGCAGGCATATTCACGACTCGCGCTGCTGCTGAGTCCTTCTTCGTCGCGGGCACCAATCGTGCGATGTTTCGTTTCACAATGCTCAACCACATGTGTAACGACATGGAGCAAGTGCACGACACACGGCTCTCGCCCGACCGAATCCGGCAGGATGTCAGTCGCAGCCCGGGCGGCGACAGCCGTCTGTTCCTGAATAACTGTATCGGTTGCCATACCGGTATGGATCCGATGGCGCAGGCATTCGCTTACTACAACTTTAACGAAACCAGCGGCAGCATCGAGTACACGCCCGGTACTGTTCAGCCGAAGTATTTCAACAATGAAAGCAACTTCCCGTTTGGCTTTCGCACGCCGGACGACTCCTGGGAGAACTACTGGCGTGAGGGACAAAACCAGTTCCTCGGCTGGGATAACGCACT
Organism: Woeseia sp. D3-10; assembly: GCF_055809415.1. NCBI lineage: Bacteria > Pseudomonadati > Pseudomonadota > Gammaproteobacteria > Woeseiales > Woeseiaceae > Woeseia > Woeseia sp. D3-10. The sequence continues at coordinate 1,047,929 of NZ_JBVVTW010000007.1, forward strand.
ACCCGGCAGCGGCAACGGCGCAAAGTCGATGGGTGAAGAGCTCGCAAACAGCGATGCATTCGCCAGTTGCCAGGTGAAGAAAGTATTCCGCGCAGTGTGTCTGCGCGATCCGGAGGATGCCGCCGACCGAGCACAGGTCTCGCAGATGGTCACCTCTTTAAAGACCGGCTATCGCATGAAGCAGACGTTCGCAGAAGCGGCCGTCTACTGCATGGGCCAGTGAGGAAGCAGACCATGGAACAGGTATATAAAACGGCTACCCCTTACTCAGCCCTGCGCAACGCAGTAACTGTTGTCGCAGCCGCATTCGTTATCGCCGCTTGCGGCGGTGGTGCAGCAACGACCGAGAACCCGGTCACCAGCGTGACACCTCCGTCCAGCTATCAGGGTCCTCCGCCTGCTACGGACGATATCCAGGCGTTCAAACTGAATGTCTGGGACAACGTGCAGGCGAGTAACCGTTGCGGCGCTTGTCACAACGAATCGGTTAATCAGAATCCGATGTTTGCGCGTCACGACGACGTGAACCTGGCGTACGAAGCAGCCAACAGCGTTATCGATTTGTCGCAGCCGTCGAACTCCCGTCTGGTCAGCAAGGTTGGCAGTGGTCACAACTGCTGGCTGTCGGACCCGCAAGCTTGCGGCGACATCATGACGACATGGATCGAGAACTGGGTTGGTGAAGGTGATGCTGGCGGACGCCAGATTCAGCTTGATCCGCCACCAGAATCCGAGCCGGGCTCGAGCAAAAACTTTGCCAACGCCACTGTGCAGGATTTCGAGAATCTGGTCCATGCACCGATTCTGACCGTCTACTGCGCAGGTTGTCATACCTCGCAAGCGCCGACGTCGCAGCAACCGTATTTCGCAGAAGCCGATGCGGTAACGGCATTCGATGCTGCTCGTTCGCGCATGGACCTGGATGATCCGTCGTCGTCGCGATTTGTCGTTCGCCTGGGCAGTGAATTCCACAATTGCTGGGACGTAGGCTGCTCCGCATCAGCCAGCGAAATGCAGGCGGCCATTGAAGCATTCGCGGATACCGTTCCCGTCACCGAGCTGGATCCGGCGCTCGTGAACAGTAAGGCGTTGCGCATCGTCGATGGCACCGTCGCATCTGGCGGCAACCGCTTTGAGAATAACCAGATTGGACTGTGGGAGTTCAAGACCGGCAGTGGTACAACGGCGTTTGACACCAGCGGTGTCGAGCCAGCCATAGACCTCACGCTGTCCGGCGACGTTACCTGGTTCGGCGGCTGGGGCATCACCATCAACGATGGCAAAGCACAGGGATCGACAGCGGCCAGCAAAAAGCTGCATGACCTCATCAAAGCTACGGGCGAATACTCCATCGAAGCGTGGGTCGTGCCAGCGAACGTCACTCAGGAGATGGCTCGCATAATCAGCTATTCCGCGGGCGATGACGCACGCAACTTCACACTGCAGCAAACTTTGTACGACTACGATTTTCAGCATCGCAGCACGGAAACAAGCTTGAACGGCATGCCGGCCTTGTCGACGCCGTCCGCGGACGAAATTCTGCAAGCATCGCTGCAACACGTCGTTGCCAATTACAGTGCTGTCGACGGACGCAGCATCTACGTCAATGGCGAACTGGTCTCGCAAACGGATCCGGTTCCTGCCGGCTCGCTTGTAGACTGGCAAGACACGTTCGCCTTCGTGCTTGGCAACGAAGTTTCCAACAGCGGCTTGTGGCAAGGCACGCTGCGGATGGTCGCCGTCCACAATCGCACACTGACACCCGGTCAGATCGTGCAAAACTTCGACGTCGGCGTCGGTGAGAAATTCTTCCTGCTATTCAGCATTGCAGACATTATTGACGTACCCAGCAGCTACATCCTGTTCGAGGTTTCGCAATACGACTCCTACGGCTACTTGTTCACGCAGCCGAGTTTCATCACGCTGGACAGTGCGCAGCAACCGGAAGGTATTCCGTTGCAGGGAATGCGCATTGGTATAAATGGCGAAGAAGTGCACGTCGGACAAGCGTATTCGAATCTCGACGTCACGCTAAGTGCAGCGGAATTTGCTGAACTTGGCCAGCCACTGTCAGCACTCGGCGCAGTAATACCTCTCGAGAAAGGCCCGGAAGACGATGAATTCTTCCTCACGTTCGACTTGCTGGGAGACCAGACCTTTGTCCGCAGCCTGGAACCACCATTGATCCTCACACCCGAGGATTTGGTGGCAGCCGAGCGCATTGGTGTACGTACCTTTGATGAGATCAACATGACGATGGCTACGGTAACCGGCGTAGACCCTACGACTACGTCGGTCGACATGACGTTCCAGAGTCTGCGCCAGTCGCTGCCGGCAATTCCGAACGTGCAAACGTTCCTGTCGTCTCATCAGGTCGCCGTCGCGCAGCTCGCCATTGAGTATTGCAACGCGTTGGTGGAAGGCCCCGGCGCTGCAGCGTACTTCCCTGGGTTTGATTTCAACCAGAGCCCGGCAGCTGCTTACAGTGGCGCGAATCGCAATCTGATCATCGACCCGCTGATCGACAGAGTTATGGGCATCGGCATACAGACGCAACCTGATTTCACAACGGTTCGCGACGAACTCGGTTACGTGACGACTGACGGTACCCGACCCAATAATCTGGTCGACCGCTTGTTGGTCAGTGCAGATAATCCCAATACCCGCGCAATTGCGAAGGGCGTATGTGCGGCGGTGCTCGGTAGCGCCGTCACCGTAGTGCAGTAAACAAGGACAGTAACGAGGCATTTGATATGGCCAGCAAACGCAATTCACGCAATTGGGACGCGCCACAACGGCATGCAGACCATCGGCGTCCGATCACCCGCCGCGACTTTGTTTCGCAGGGCTTTCTGTCCGGCTCCGCACTCGCATTGTCGGGCGGCGTTCTCAGCTTGTTCTCGAATCCGCGCGACGCTTACGCCGCGTTGTCGAGTGACCTGACGCCGCTACTCTCCAATCCGTGCAACATTGCAACGGAAGGCGCTGGCAAGATTCCGTTCATCTGCTTCGATCTCGCCGGTGGTGCAAACATCGCCGGTTCGAACGTTCTCGTCGGCCGCGAAGGCGGTCAAATGGATTTCCTCGGCACCGCAGGTTATGAAAAGCTTGGCCTGCCGGGTGACATGGTGCCGGGACTGAACGACCCGACCACCGGCCTGCCCTACGCGAACACCGATTTCGGTCTGGCCTTCCATTCCGACAGCGCATTCAAACGCGGCATGGAACGCAGTATGGCGCCCGGACGTGGTGCCAATCTGAACGGCGCGATTATCCCGTCCCGTTCCGACAATGACACTGGCAACAACCCGCACAATCCGCTGTACGGTATTGCGCGAGCCGGCGCCGACGGCTCTATCCTGACGCTGGCGGGTTCTTCGAACACCGACTCCGGCGGCAATTCGATGGTACCGGCGATGATGATGGACCCGGAACTGCGACCTACCAAAGTGGATCGTCCGAGCGACGTCACAGGTCTGGTCGACACCGGGCAGCTCGTCGGCATCCTGGGTCCGGACGACGCCACGGCTGTTATGGAATCCATTTACCGCATCAGCTCAAGCAAAATGAACGCTGTTGATACCGGTCAGACGGTTAGCGCGGATGCTGTGGTCAAAGACATGGTTCGTTGCGGCTACCTGAAAGCCGCAGACATCGCTGATCGATTCGGCGCAACCCCGCTCGACCCGGCGGACGACCCGGCTATTGTCGGCCCGAATGGCATATTCTCGGAAGCCGAGTTCAATGCCAACAACCGTGATGGTCAGGAGTTCCGCAAGACAGCTTCAGTAATGAAACTTGTCATGAACGGCTTTGCAGGTGCTGCGTGCATCGAGATGGGCGGCTACGACTACCACGGCGGCATGCGTGCTGAAGGCGAAGTGAAAGACGAACGTGCCGGCCGTTGCATGGGCGCATGCATTGAATATGCAGCACGAATAGGCGTGCCATTGATGATGTACGTCTTCAGTGATGGCTCATTGTCATCGAACGGCGCCATCGACAATTCAGCAGAAGGTCGCGGCAAAGGTGAATGGGTCAGCGACAATTCGTCGACGGCCGCCGCCTTCTTCATGGTTTATAACCCGAACGGCAGGCCCGCGTTACGCGGTGGCACGCCAGAGGAGCAGGCCATCCATCAGCAAATCGGCTACATGGATGCCGGCGCCTCAGTACAACGCGCAGCGACGCCGGCCGCCAATAACGTGAACCTGCTGGTAAACACGGTCGTACTGAATTACATGGCTCTGCACGGCGAAGAAGGCTTGTTCGCCAATGTCATTCCTAACCACGGACTCGGCGACAGCTCGTTGCGTGATTCGATGACTGCCTTTGACGCCATAGTCAGCGGCACGATAGGACCTTTGAACCCCGCCTGAACCAGCCCGTGCAACGGGCTAGGCATCAGTTGTGCCGGCAGCATTGCTGCCGGCTTTTTTTTGCCTGCTTACAGGCGACAACCTGCTAGCGCATATCCGAGCGGGTCAGTGCTTTCATCAAGCGGTACAGAAACTCCTGCCCTTCGTAGTACGCCTCAATATTGATGCGTTCATTCTGACCGTGCGCGCGGTTGTCGTCGATATCGTTGAACAAGCCGGATACACCGTATACAGGAATACCGGCATTGCGCAGGTAAAGGCTGTCAGTAGCGCCGGTACTCATCAACGGAATAACGGGAACGCCGGGCCACATGTCCTCAGTGATCGCCTCAATAGGGCCCAATACTTCAGCACTCAGCGGTGAAGGTGGCGATGGCTTCGCGACGGCTACTGGTGTTACCAACACCTGATCACTGGCAATGACACTTTCCAGCGTTCGCTGAACGTCGTCGACTGACGCGCCAGGCAGAACGCGGCAATTTACATTTGCCGTGGCGCGTTGCGGCAAGGCGTTTTCTGCGTGTCCACCGCTAAGTAGCGTAGCAACACAAGTCGTGCGTAAACGTGAATTGTAGAAAGGCATTTTCGACAGATACTCTACCGCCGCCGCATCGGGCGGCGACTTCAGGACATTGCGCATCGCCATTGCCTGCTCACCCTCCTCAAGCGGTGCCGATCGTTCAAGCCAGGCCCGGGTAATTTCATTCAGGCTGACCGGAAAATCGAAATCGCGAATCCGGACCAGCGCGTCCGCCAGCTGGTAGATTGCATTGACCTTCACTGGCAGCGAGCTGTGGCCACCCGGGTTGGTCACTTCCAGTGTGTAGCTCTGAAATACCTTCTCACTGGCCTGCACACCGTTAAACACGCGCACGCCGTCTTTTTTCGCACCCCCGCCGCCCTCGTTCAACGCGTACTCTGCATCGACCAGCTCGGGGTGGTGCTCGAGCAACCACGCAACACCGTTGTGATCGCCACTCTCTTCATCGGCCGTTAGTGCAACGATGATGTCGCGGTCCGGCTGAAACCCTTCGCGCTTCATACGAATCAGGTTGGCGATATGGATGGCTGCTTCGTCTTTGTCGTCGGTGGTGCCTCGACCGTAGAAATAGCCCTCTTGCTCGACAAACGTGAACGGGTCCATCGTCCAGTCAGCGGGATCCGCCTCGACCACGTCGATATGAGCAAGTAACAACAGCGCCTTCCGGCCGTTGTCACGACCGCGGTAACGAACGACCAGGTTGCCGCGGTCCGGCGTCGGCCCGACGATATTGATGTCAGCGTCGTCAAAGCCAGCCGTGCGCAAATGCCGGGCCATCGCTTCGGCCGCGACGGTCGTGTTTCCCGTTGACTGCGTTGTATCGATCTCAACCAGTTCTTTAAGAAACGCGCGTGCCATACCCTCGGCTGACTCCGGCAATGCCTCGACCTGAGTAGCAACTGCAGCCGTAGCAGCCGGCGCAGCACTCTTTTCTGCCGTGTCGTTATTGCTGCTCTGACCGCAAGCAGCTACGAACACTGCAAGGGACAACGATAAACCAATCAAGCTAACGGGTGTTTTCACTGCATGCACGCCGACTCTCCTGTGTTTGGAAGTACGCTGCGGTCGCGCAGGCGCTGGCCTGAGCGACGCGTAAGCCATCATTAGAACGCGTTCGCATGGGGAAAGGAACCACCGCAGAATCGGCAGGCAGAACACCGCGCGTGAATAAGCTCCAGTGGCTCTGCGACTATTGCTTCGCAGTGATCAATATCGCGCTTGGCTAGCAGCCGCCAATATTCGGCGTCGTGCTCTCGCCAGTAATGACTTACTTGCTGAAATTTGAGGCAACAATAGCGGGCAGCAGCTCGTAATTTTACAACCGGCGAACCGCAACCACTGCTTCCTGACAGACTTGCGGATTCGCCGGCCGTTGCCTGCTATTGCGCGGGCTTCACGAAACGCAATGTAAACCGGTCCGACTCGCCGATCGACCGGTACTTCTGCTGATCGGTCTCACCCAGAACCAGCGACGGCGGCAGTGTCCAGACGCCTTCCGGGTGGTCGTGAGTATCGCGGGAATTTCGGTTGATGTCAGATCGACCATCGAACTCAAAGCCCGCTTCTTCAGCAAAGCGAATGGTGCGCTCTTCGGAGATATACCCATTCTCCGCATTCGGATCCTCGGTCGCCGCATCCGGCCAGCGGTGATCAACCACGCCGAGCACGCCGCCCGGCTTCAGGGCATCGAACATGGCAGTGAACGCCAGTCGCGCATGGTTTTCTCCGTAACCGGGACCGAACCAGTTGTGCGCGTTGCGAAAGGTTACAACGAGGTCTGCCGATTCCCGCGGTGCAATTTCGAGTTGATAAGGAAAGTCGAGATGCGTCACAACCACATCTCCGTAAACATCACGTGCACTGCCCAGCTTCGTAAGGAACGAACCGAAATACCGGCGCTGGTAGGAAGCCGGCGGGTTAACACCGTATTGCGCCGCGTAGAATTTCCCTTTTTCTTTCAGTGCAGGAGCCAGAATCTCCGTGTACCAGCCACCGCCCGGCCAAACCTCCACGACCGTCATGTCGGGCCGAAAACCGAAAAACGCCAGCGTCTCGCGCGGATTTCGAAACTGATCGCGAGCCTTGTTTTCGGCGCTGCGATGCTCACCGTTGATGGCTCGATCGAGCGTGGCTTGTGCAAGTGCATCCATATCGGCGGCCGCTGCCGGCACTGCGAACGTCGCAACCGCGACCAACGTAACTACCGCGCCGCACTTGCTGTAGAAAGATCTGCAACTCATTGTCACTCCCCCATTGTTGGTTATTGTCAGTTGTAGCACACAACGTACCGGTCGATCGCCGCCGGCTAACTCGCGCTCCACTTCCGCATAGTCCACAACGTTATGACCCCGGAAAGACCGCAACCAGCCCGTCTTGTGCCTGCAGTACAGAGACCAGCACGTTGGGAATTCGTTCACGCGTACAAGCGCTGATGGCACCGCTCGCCACAGACCGCCATAATGCCCGCACTGGCCGCCATCTACAGTTGATCCGATAACAATGACCGATACAGCCCGCCTGCTGGAACTCCTCGCCTGCCCACGTTGCGACAAGACACCGCTTACCGCGAAAGAAAATCACTTTCATTGCACGGCCTGCAAGACCGATTTTCCGCGCGTCGGGGATATCCCCTGGATGTTTGCGGAACCGGATGCCAGCCTGGGTGAATGGCGCAACCGCCTGCATTTCGCATTGCAACAACTGGGGCACGAGGTGAAACGCCTGACGGCTGAGCTGGCAACCGCGGACCTGAACGAACTCACGCGCATTCGCCTGCAAGCAACGCAGCAGGCGACAGAACATCACCGGCGTACGCTGCAGCAACTGTTGTCGCCGGTAGACGTGCAATCGCAGGACGCCAGTTACGAATCACACCTTGCGTTGCGAACTCGCTTGCCAGGTGATCAGGGCCTGCAGACTTACTACGCGAACGTGCACCGCGACTGGAATTGGGGCGAACAGGAGAACCGCGCGTCAACCGAGCAACTGCGCGCCGTACTGCCCGGGGGCAGCGAGGCAGCGCTGGGCGACACCGCGGTGCTCGGCGCGGGTGCGTGCCGCCTCGCTTACGACCTGCACCAGTCATTCGCCACTGATCGGCTGCTTGCTATGGATTTTAATCCGCTGCTGCTGTTTATAGCTCGCGATGTTGTACGCGGTGAACGTCTCGAAATGCACGAATTCCCGTTGGCGCCAAAATCACAAGCCGACACTGCCGTGCTCAGGGAACTCAGCGCACCCGAAGTGGTTCGGGAAGGCTTCTACCTGCTGTTTGGCGATGTCCTGCGACCACCGTTCGCGGAAGCCTCGGTGGATACCGTCGTAACTCCGTGGCTAATCGATATCGTCAGTGAAGATTTCCCGGTATTCGCCGCCCGCGTAAACCGTTTACTCAAACCCGGCGGTCGCTGGCTGAACTTCGGCTCGCTGGCCTTTGATCACCCGCAGCGCGCACGTCGCTACAGCGCGGAGGAAATTATCAACATCGTGGGCAACACCGGCTTTGAGATGACGGGCGTCAGCGAGGCCGACATCCCGTACATGAATTCACCGGCGAGCCGGCATGGCCGGCTGGAAACGGTGTTCACGTTCTGCGCGACGAAAACCGACAATGCAAAGCGACCTGCGCGTTACAAAGCGTTGCCGGACTGGATTGTCACCGGCAAAGAAGCCGTACCGTTGTTGCCGTCCTTCCGCACTCAAGCCATGTCGACGCAGATTTACACCTTCATCATGTCGCTCATCGATGGCAAGCGAACCATCGGGGACATGGCCAAGGTTCTGGAACAGCAACAGCTGATGACCCGCAAGGAAGCGGTTCCGGCAATCCGGCAGTTTCTGACCAAAATGTACGATGACAGCGAGCGGCAGTCGGGCTTTTAGTCGAAAGGCTCTAGTCTGGTAAGGAAAAAGCTTTGCGAACGTAGGCTGCAATATCCGCGATAGCCCGATTGGCTTCCGGCATCCGGCCAACAAAGAACTGGAATACGTGCCACATCTCCGGCCACACCTGCAATGTCACCTTTCCGCCCGCGGCTGAAATCGCGTCGGCAAAACGTGTTGAGTCATTCAGCAATATTTCGTGATCGCCTACTTGAATGAACACCGGCGGCAAGCCACTCGCGTCGGCAAATACCGGCGATACCAGGGGATCACGTACGGCTTCAGCTTTGCAATATTCACGCGCGACCACCGGCATGTCTTCGCCACGAAACAACGGGTCTTGCTCTGCACGACTACGAACCGAGTCGCCACTGGCACTCAGGTCGAGCCACGGCGAAAGTAAAACGAGCGCTGCCGGCATCGACCGGCCTGTCTCGCGCAACGTCAACGCGCTCGCCACCGTCAGTCCGCCACCTGCAGAATCGCCTGCGATGATGATTTGCTCAGGCAGAACGCCCTGCTCCAGCAGTTGTTCGTAAACCGCACAGGCATCTTCAATGCCGGCCGGAAACGGATGCTCCGGCGCCAGACGGTAATTCGGCAGCAAAGCCCGCACTTTGGCTGCTTTGCAGATCGTGGCGACGAGATGCCGGTGGGTCCGGCTGCTACCCATGACATAAGCGCCGCCGTGCAGATAAAGGATAACAGGTGCGTTTTCCGCACCATCGGGCACTAACCAATCGCAATCGACATCTCTGATTGTCGCTTGCAGCGCCGACACTTCGCGGGGCACACGCAGTCGTTTGGTTACGTCCTCGAACGACTGGCGAAGCTCAGCAATGTCTCGATCAGGTGTAACGCGACGAAAATATTGCCGCGCAAGATAGCGGATCAGCCGTGCGCGCAGGCTCAACATCGGACTGCTGTCTGCAGGCGATTCACTAGCGTTCGAGCAGACTCAGCTTGTCTTTGACGTCGCGCCAGTCGTCGGCATCGGCGGGCGGATCTTTGATTTCGGTAATAACCGGCCACTTGGCAGAAAGCTCGCGATTAAGCTCGATGAATTGCTCCTGCCCTTCCGGCAGTTCGTCTTCCGAGAAAATCGCCTCGACCGGGCATTCTGGTTCGCACAGGGTGCAATCGATGCATTCGTCCGGATCAATGACCAGCATATTGGGCCCCTCGTGAAAACAGTCCACCGGGCAAACCTCGACACAATCGGTCAATTTGCATTTGATACATGTCTCGGTCACTACGAAGGTCATGCCTGATCCTGCTGGTCTTGGTATGGGAGGGAGAGTTTACGCTATTCGATGTTTTAGGGCACATCAAGTCTTGCCTCGCCCGGCCTGTCGGAAATCGACAGCCACTCCCAACCACCTGGCCAAATCTGCGACAATGCGCGCCGAACGCGAACTGACAGGAACCAGTAAATGAGCATCACGGAGCTAAATCGACAAGGACGTATTGCCGTTGTCAGCATCAACAATCCGCCAGTCAATGCGTTGTCGCACGCGGTACGCGCAGGCCTTATGCAATGCCTGCAACAACTTGCGGATGACGACAGCCTTGACGCGGCCGTTGTACATTGCGTTGGCCGCACCTTCTGTGCCGGCGCGGATATTCGCGAATTCGGCAAGCCGCCACAGCAGCCGTTTCTGCCCGAACTGGTGCTGGCGCTGGATGCATCGACCAAGCCGGTGGTCGCGGCATTGCACGGTACCGCCCTCGGCGGTGGTCTTGAAGTCGCGATGGGCTGCCATTACCGGGTCGCCGCCACGAGCGCAAAGGTCGGTTTGCCGGAAGTTCTGCTGGGGCTTTTGCCGGGCGCTGGCGGCACCCAGCTATTGCCCCGCCTTATCGGTGCTGAAGCAGCGCTTGATGTGATCCTGGACGGCAAACCTCGCAACGTTGCCGACAAGTCGATCAATGGCCTCATCGATGTTATTGCTGACGACGACGAATTGCTCTCGAGCGCCGTTCAGTTCGCGACCGAGGTTGCCAGCAAGCCAGTTCAACGCAGCAGTGAACGGTCTGTCGCCGCTGTCGATGCCGGTTACTTCGAGCAGCGCCGTAGCGCGATCGCGAAACGCACTCGCGGCCTGATTTCGCCGTCAAAGATCATCGACTGCGTACAGGCCGCTACGACATCCTCATTCGCCGATGGCATGCGCCTCGAACGCGAAGCGTTTCTGGAATGCCAGGGCTCGAGTCAGTCGGCCGGACTACGCCATGCCTTCTTCGCCGAACGCACGGCAAGCAAAGTACCCAACCTCGACCGCGACGTGTCGGCACGCAGCCTGGAACAGATCGTCGTGATCGGCGCTGGCACGATGGGTGCCGGCATTGCGCACAACTGCCTGACCGCTGGCTACCGGGTACGACTGCTCGACAAAGACGCGGACGGCGTGGCCCGTGGCGATGCCACTGTCCGCAGCCTGATGCAAGGCGGCGTCGAGCGCGGCAAGCTCACCACAGCCGCTGCCGAGGCCTGTCTGTCCCGCTTCGAAACCAGTGACGACCTGACGGCGGTAAGTGACGCTGATCTCGTGATCGAGGCCGTATTCGAAAACATGGCCGTCAAACAGCAGGTTTTTCGCGGGCTGGGCGAACACTGCAAGCCCGGCGCCATACTCGCCAGCAACACGTCTACGCTCGACGTCGACGCTATCGCCGCGGCCAGCGGCCGCGCGGGCGATGTTATCGGCATGCACTTCTTCAGTCCGGCGCACATCATGCGACTGCTTGAAATCGTGCGCGGCCGCGACACGTCCGACGATGTGCTGGCAACGTCTATCGCGTTTGCGAAAGCGCTGGGCAAGATTGGCGTTGTAGTCGGCAATTGCTACGGCTTCGTTGGCAACCGGATGTTGTACAGCTACGGCCGCGAGAATCAGATGTTATTGCTGGAAGGCGCAGCACCCGAGGTCATCGACCGGGTATTGCAGGACTGGGGTATGGCCATGGGCCCGAATGCCGTCAACGATTTGGCGGGCATGGATATCGGCTACAAAGCCCGCAAGGAGCGCAAGGACAAGCCGGACGACCCGCGCTTCTACCGCGTTGCCGACGTGCTCGTCGAAAAAGGCTGGCTCGGCCGGAAAACCGGGCGTGGCACTTACCTCTACCCTGACGGCAGCCGGACACCCGTACCCGACCCCGAGGTTCAGGCGCTGATTAATGCCGAGGCAGCACGGCTTGGCGTAGAGCAACGGGAGATCAGTGAGCAGGAAATCATCGAACGCTGCATCTACGGATTGATTATCGAGGGTGCCCGCATTCTGGAAGACAAGATCGCCTACCGCGCCTCGGACATCGACGTGGTCTGGACCAACGGCTACGGTTTCCCGAAGTACCGCGGTGGACCCATGCACTACGCTGACCAGGTCGGCCTTGACAAAGTCTACTCACGAATTTGTGATTTCTGCGAACGCTTCGGTGACACCTACTGGAAGCCACCGGCGCTGCTGGCAGAGCTGGCAGAAAACGGCGGGAAGTTTTCAGACCTGGGCTGAAAAACCGAAACAGCGGTGGTCTAGCCTGACCGGTAACGCCACCGCTGTTCCACGCAGTCGGCACGACCGTCCGCCTGCAGTTTCAGAAGATGAGCAAGTAAAGAACGTTCTGCGACCGGGTGCAGGTGTTGACCGACGTCTGCGTACACCACGAGCGTCAACTCCATGGACGTCACGTCGGGATTCGACTGCAAGGCTTTGACAACGCCCGCCTCTCGCTGCAAACGGTGATCGATGATCCAGTCGATTGCCGCGTGCGGATCGTCCATTAAGTCGCCATGACCGGGCGCAATGGCCGCAAGTGCCTCCTCGCGCAAGCGTGCCAATGACGCGAGATAGTCAGCCAGATTGCCATCAGGCGGATCGATAACCACCGTCGAGCCATTGATGACGTGATCGCCGGTGAACAACAGGCCGTCCGTTTCACGCAGGAAACACAAATGGTTCGACGCGTGACCCGGCGTGTGAAAAACCCGCAGCGCACTGCCGTCGGCGCTAACGACATCACCGTCCTGCAGTACCCGGTCAGGCACAAAGCCCGCGTCCTGATGCCGCCCTGGAGGTGCTGGCCTGCCGAGCAACTGCGCGCCACAGCGCGCCACCAGCATCTTCGCCGCCGGTGAATGGTCGCTGTGCGTGTGAGTGACCAGCACGTAACGAATATCACCGTCGGCATTGGCGCAAAGGGCATCGACGTGTGACTCAATCGCAGGCCCGGGGTCAACGACCATAACCTCGCCGCGACCGAGCAAATAACTGTTCGTACCTGGTCCGGTCATCATGCCCGGATTGGGCGCGATGAGACGCACAACGTTCTCAGCCAGCGTAACCGGAACGCCGGGGATCAACTCACTGCTCATTCCTGCTGACCCTCAAGCTCGGCCGGGTAGTCCGGATCACCGGGCAGGACGATACGCGCTGCATCGCCATGACCGATGACCGCCGGCAAGATGCAGGGCACACCGTCGGCCTGCTGTTGCCGCGCCCAGGCAAGAGCGTCCTCAACAGCATTGAGCCCAGCGAGATCTGATAAGGTCGCGCGTGTTGGTGGCGGCAGGACCAGCTCACCGGCATCCGCCGCGTGCAGCGCTTTCGTCGGCGTCAACCAGCAGCTGTCGGTCAACTCGGTGCCGTCGTGCCACGCTTGCTGCCCCTGCGGCAAGGCGCAAACAAAAAACCGTGTTGTATAGCGTCTTCTGCGATCACGCGGTGTCACCCAGTACGAAAAATAATGCAACTGATCGCAGGCAAGTCGCAATTCATGTTGTTGCAAGAACCTGCGCCACGACAATTCGCCGCCGTGAATGCAGCTGCGCGCATCATCAAATTCATTGTTCTCGACCAGCGTGGCAAGGCCTTCGGCGCTATTGCGACGCGCCAGCAACACGCCGGTTTCTTCGAACAGCTCGCGAATCGCCGCGCTGTAGTATTTCAGGCCTTCAGTGTCGATCCCCAGGCAATCGCAGGCCGCGCTCTCAGTGCAGCCATCACACAGATCGGCTACCTCGGCATCGACATCTTCGTGCAAGCCACCCGGGAAGGCATGGCTTGCACCGAACGAGGCTTTACTGTGTCGCCTGACAAGCAATGCTTCGGGCCCGTCTTGTGCATCACGCAGAACAACCACCGTCGACGAACGGGCCGGTGCCGGCGCGGCTCGCGTGTCGACTGCAGATACGCGCGCCATCATTCAGAGAGCGCCTTGGCATAGTCGAGGAGTCGCTCCAGCTGCTCACCCAGCACGGCATCGACCGGTTCCGAGAGCCCGTCCAGACCCTCGGCGTGGTAACCACCCACGGCATAGCGCAACGTTAGCGTGGAATGACCTGGATCATCGGCGACATCCTGAAACTCGAGCGTCATGTTGCCGTTGACGCCCATCAGCCCCAGGGGACCCAGACCGCCGGTTAAGCGCAAGATCACACCAGGGTTCACGAAGGTCACCATAAGATGCACAAGCCCGCCGTCCTCGCCCAGCTGCTCACAAAAGCAGCCCATCGGCACGGCGCTGATGTACAGATTGGCAGCGTCGCCGGAAACCGTGTGCTCACCATTCCACCAGCGCCCAATGTCGCCGACCACGGCCGCCCAGGCCACCGGTCGCGTTACCGGCAAGGTGACACTGTGCTCAATCGTGAAACCGCCGCTGGCCGAGTCCTGCACCTCAGCGGCAGCCATCCCACCGCTTAGCGGAAACAGAAAAACCAGGAAAATCAGCCGTGTGCGCAAGGTGCTCATGAGCGTGCCGCAGAAACCAAAACCAGCGCGCAGTGTACTCGCCACTGTCGGTGAGGTCACCCGCACCCGGCCCGCTGCTAGAGCAACGAATACAGCAGGAATACCAGCGAAACCAACGCCAGTGAGAAATAGATTTTCCGGAAAATGCCCATATGTCCTACCGTCAGGCGTTGCGCTTTGGTTTTCCCGGCGCAGTGCCGCTATCGACTAACCGGCCACCAGTTTGCCGTATGCTCGCTGAACAGATTCTGAAGGATTGTTGACTCATGCAAGAAGGCGATAGCGCCGACCTGTGCCGGTTCCTGCAGCAGCATGAACGCGTCGCGGTACTTACCGGTGCCGGTTGCAGCACGGCGTCCGGCATTCCCGAATACCGCGATGATCTCGGTGAATGGAAGCACGCGCCGCCCGTGCAGTTTGCCGACTTCATGGCCAGCGATACGATGCGACAACGTTACTGGGCGCGGAGTTACAGCGGCTGGCCGCGCATGTCGGCGGCGCAGCCGAACGCCGCGCACCAGGCACTGACCTTGCTCGACAAAACAAACCGCAGCGCCGGGCTGATCACGCAGAACGTTGACAATTTGCACAGCCTTGCCGGTAGTCGCAATGTGCTGGACCTGCACGGCACTCTGAAACGCGTTCGTTGCATGAGCTGCGACGAAACCTTTCGCCGCACGCAAATTCAGGACCGGCTCACTGCGGACAATCCCGGCTGGCAATCGCCCACTGCGGATGTGCGGCCTGACGGCGACGCAGACCTGGGCAATGCGCCAGTGACGCAGTTTCGCGTTCCCGCCTGTGAGCTGTGTGGCGGCATACTTAAACCGGATGTCGTTTTCTTCGGCGAAAGTGTGCCCGCGGAGCGCGTAACCCGCGCCACGCGATTTATCAGTGATGCCGATGCGTTGCTGGTCGTCGGTTCGTCATTGATGGTGTATTCGGGTTTTCGCTTTGTCCGACAGGCCAACGACAGCGGCAAACCCATCGCCATCGTCAATCGCGGTTCAACCCGAGGTGACGCACTTGCCACCTTGCGAGCCACTGGCGATTGCGGCGAATTGTTGCAGGATGCCTGCGCGCAGCTTGCTGAGGTCACGACACCAGCGGACAGCACTCATGACTGAGGGCTGGCTTGCCGTATTCGAGAGTCAGCAGCGTGGCGCCTGCGTTGATCGCGCCCTGGTGCTGACGTCGTTGTCGATCGCACATGAAATCGTTGACGCGCCCGGTCTTTGTCAACTGCTGGTTGCCGAAACCGACCTGCACCGTGCGCGCCACGAATTGTGGCTCTATGAACAGGAAAACCAGCCTTCGCGCCGCCGCCCTGTTGCCACTGTCGTCAGCAATCACAACCCCTGGCCGGGTGTTGCCGGCTACGTACTGACCGTTTGTCTGGTCGCCTGGCTGGCTGGCAACGGCGCGTTTGGCTACAACTGGCTGGAGGCTGGCCGGGTTGACGGTGCGCTTATTCGCGACGGCGAATGGTGGCGCGTGATCACCGCGCTCACCTTGCACAAGGACGTCGGGCACTTGCTCGGCAACCTCGGCTTCGGTGGATTGTTTGGTCTGCTTGCCGCGCGCGTGATCGGCTCCGGGGTTACCTGGCTGACCGTCACGATTACCGCCGCCCTGGCCAACACGCTGAACACCATTATGTTAATTCCGAGCCACCGCTCGATCGGCGCGTCAACGGCCGTTTTCGCCGCACTGGGCCTTGTTGCCGGCTTTGTCTGGCGGGGACGGCTAATGGCGCAGGACCGCTGGCCGTACCGTCTCGGCCCGATCATTGGCGGCATCGCGCTGCTGGCCTACACCGGTACCGGTGACGAATCGACCGACATAGGCGCGCACCTCGGCGGCTTCGTCTGCGGCTTTGCCGGCGGCTTCCTGCTGACTCGTGCCGCGGCGGTGTTTGAGCGCTCTTCCGTGCAATGGCTGTGCGGCGCCGCGGCGCCATTACTGGTGATCGCGGCCTGGTGGCTGGCGCTGTCCGGACACTAGTTCAGCCCTGGCACTGGCAGTCATCGCCACAGTCCTTACAATGGCGCCCAAACCGCGCACTGGCGCGCGGGAGTCAGCACGCACCGCCTGACGCAAACAGAATTCACGAAATAGGAAACAGTTTTATGAGTAATTCGAGCATTCCCAGCTTTGACATCGACTGGGGCGACCTGTACGACAAGTTCCAGACCATCGGCGTCGATTTCGGCATTAGCCTGATCACCGCTATCGTCATTTTCTTCGTTGGCCGGTTCATAGCGCGGGTAATGGCACGCGGTTTGCGCAAGCTGCTGAAAGCGCAGAATGTCGACAAAATTCTGGAAAGCTTTGTTTCCAACCTCGTTTACTGGGCGTTAATGGCTTTTGTCATTATCGCGGCAATTACCGAACTCGGTGTAGAGACGACATCCTTCATTGCCATGCTGGGTGCCGCGGGTCTCGCTATCGGTCTTGCCATGCAAGGCTCATTGTCGAACTTCGCTGCTGGTGTGTTGATCGTCCTGTTCCGTCACTACCGGGTTGGTGACTGGATCGAAGCCGGTGGCGTTGCCGGTTCAGTTGAGAATGTCCAGATTTTGACGACGACGCTGAAGACGGGTGACAACAAGTCGATCATCATTCCGAACAGCGAGATCATGGGCAACATCATCATCAACTACTCGGCCAACGATACCCGCCGTGTCGACATGGTCTTCGGCGTTGGCTACGGCGATGACATCGACAAAGTTCGCAAAGCCATCAAGGACGTCATCAGTAAAGACGAACGCATCATGGCGCAGCCGGAATGCCTGATTGCCGTTGCTGAACTGGCAGACAGCAGCGTGAACTTCAATGTGCGACCGTGGGTAAAGACCAGCGATTACTGGGCCGTAAAATGGGACATCACCGAGGCCGTTAAAAAGCGTTTCGACGAGGAAGGCATTTCCATCCCGTTCCCGCAACGCGATGTCCACATCATCAAAGACGATTGAAGCTCAGTTCGGCGTCAAACAAAAAGGCCGCGATTGTTCGCGGCCTTTTTTTTGCTTGCGACGTTCGAATTCAGTCATCGAAGTCCGGCTCAATGAACGACCAGCGGAGTTTGGGAATTCTCTGCTTCAGTGCAACTTCCATCTCATTGATTCTGGCAACGGCGGTGGCCAGATCCAAGCCTTCGCGAAAACGAATCTTTGCCGCGAGCATCGTGTCCGGCCCGTACTGAATAGTTATCGTGTTGTAGACCTGTTCGATTTCCTCGACTTCGCTGATCACGGCGTCGATCGCCTCGCGAATATCAGGGTCCGCCGAACGCCCGACCAGCAAGGCATGCACGCGTATGGTCAGGAATATGGAAATGATGATCAGCACGACGCCGATGCAAATTGAACCGATAGCGTCATAGGTGGTATTGCCGGTAATCGCGGCCAGCGCAACAAACACGAACGCGAGCACCAGACCGAGCAATGCCGCGGTGTCCTCGCCGAGCACGACAGTCAGCTCCGCATTGCGCGTGTGCTTCAACCAGTCGAGAAAGGGGCGATCGCCGCGAACATGGCGGATTTCCCGCAAGCAGCCGAGCAATGAAAATGTTTCCAGCACCAATGCCAGAGCCAGTACGACGAGTGCCACCCACGCCTGTGACAACGGCTCGGGGTGCAGGTACTTGTGAACACCCTCGTACATGGAGAACAAACCGCCAACGCTGAATAGCAACATGGCAACTATGAAGCTCCAGAAGTAACTGGACTTGCCGTAACCGAGCGGATGTTCTTCATCAGCAGCACGCGTCGACTGACGCAAACCGAGATACAGCAACACCTGGTTGCCGGCATCAGCGAAGCTGTGTATCGCCTCGGCCAGCATGCTGCCCGAGCCTGTCAGCCAGGCCGCCCAGCTTTTCGCAATCGCGATACCTGAATTGGCCACGAAGGCATACAGGATCGCGCGCGCTGTGGAGTCATGAGTGGATGAAGACATACGCTGTGTTTCCGAAAGTTGGCGGCAGTACACCGCGCACGAAGGGGTCGGACGCTTGCACGTTACCCCACTGTCAGCGTTTTGTGCCAGCCGTCGCTGCAGTCCTGCGCAGTTCAGCGCCCAGCTCCGCATTGACCGCAGCAAAACGGCAGACTACTGTATATTCATACAGTCCAATAACATGGCAATACAATGACAGCACACAAGGGCCGTGGCGCGGTTGGCCAGAGCCGCCATCGATTTGACACCCGGCCCGTGGAGCTGTCGGCGGAAGAAGCCTGGGATTCCGCGCGCACTGCGCCGGAGACCGTGCTTCGACCGATGACCGCGCGCAGTATCATCAGCCATAACGAATCGCCGGATATCCCGTTTGACCGCTCCATCAATCCCTACCTGGGCTGCGAACACGGCTGCGTTTACTGCTACGCGCGACCATCTCACAGCTACCTGGACCTCTCGCCTGGCCTCGATTTCGAGACGCAGATTTTCTACAAGCCCAATGCCGTCGAACGACTGCTGGCAGAATGGGAGAAACCCGCCTATACCTGTGCACCCATTACCATAGGCGCCAATACGGACCCGTATCAGCCCGTCGAGCGCGAACAGCGCCTGACACGCCGCTTGCTCGAAACGTTTCTGCGCCACCGCCACCCGGTGAGTCTTATCAGCAAGGGAACGCTGATGCGCCGCGATCTGGATCTGTTGCGCGAATTGGCCGCTGACAACCTTTGTTCCGTCGCCATCAGCATCCCGACCGTGGACAAGCACCTGAAGCGGATAATGGAGCCCCGGGTCCCGGCCGCGGCCGCTCGCCTTCGCCTCCTGGACGATTTAAGCGCTGCTGGCGTGCCCTGCACGCTGCTCATGGCGCCGATTATTCCGGCCGTCAATGACAGTGAAATTGAAACCATCGTCGCGCGTGCCGCCGACAGCGGCGTGCAACGCGCGGCATGGATACTGCTGCGCCTGCCGCATGAGTTGCGCGGGATTTTCTCAGACTGGCTTGACGAACACTTGCCGGACCGGGCAGCGCACGTGCTGAGCCTACTGCGTCAGGCGCATGGTGGTCAGGACTACGACAGCCGCTTCGGTATCCGCCAGACCGGTCGCGGCCCTTTAGCTAAAATCATCAGTCAACGCTTCACTTCTGCCTGCCGTCGGGCCGGTATCGTCTACGGCGAGAGCTTGCAGGAGCTGGACTGCTCGCAGTTTCAGAAACCCGGCGCACAACAGCTGGGACTGCCCTTCGGCTAAGTACCGGCCGCGCATTTGCGCGCTCCATGGTCACAGAACCCGCGCCCGCCGCCAGTTTCATTCAATACCAATACCGCTGACGCCAGTACCGTCCGCAATGGTGAGCTTGTATAGTGAGTGGACGGATTTTGGCTCGTCGAGAACTTCCGTTTTTGCCGGGAGTCTCATGATGAACACTTCAGGAGTTGCATCGCACCGCCAATGAGATTCATTCACGTTTACAGAATCGCCCGTTCGACGCCGCTGGCCTTGATCCTGCTTGCGTCCAGCCAGGTATTGTCGGCACAGGAATCGGCCGACAGCAACGCCGTCTCCAATGCCGATGACGAGTTGCAACCCATTACCATCGCCGACCCCCGCTATACCGACAACTTCGCGGATGAAGACCCGCTGGATGACGAGCTCATGAGCGAAGAGCAGTTCGCCGAACCGCTGCTGTCACCGGCCGATCGCTTGCGCTCGCTGTTCAAGCTGTACCGCGACGCCGTTGCGGATTCCATGTTCGCCGAAGCAGACACGCTCGCGAAACAGATAGTCGAACTCACTATCGAAATTCACGGCCTCGATAGCGAAACAACGGCCCGTGCCATCACCAACCTGGCAATAGCGCAACACGGCAACGGCGACTACGCGTCGGCCAAACTCAATTTTCAGTCGGCTATCGACATCATCGAGCGCATCACAGACCGCTTGAATGAAGACCTTATCAATCCGCTGAAAGGTCTGGCCGCGTCGGAGATGGCGCTCGGCAATACGGTCGCTGCCACGGAAACGTTTCAGCGCGCCACGCACATCAGTCACGTAAATCTGGGTCCGCACAACCTGGATCAGATTGAGCTACTGGAGTCACTGGCGGAGTCCCATCTCGCCGCTGGCAATCTCGACGAGGCAGTTGCGATTCACGAGCGCATTTTCTCGCTGCAAGCACGTAATGTTGATCTCGACAGTGAAGACATATTGCCGGCATTGCACAATCAGGCGCGCTGGTTGCATCGCGTGCAGATGTACGACCGGGAACGCTATATCTGGCGACGCGTACTCACAATAATGGAAGAACATCGTGGGCGTGACGACCTCAGCCTGATCGCACCACTGACCGGTCTCGGCCAGTCCTACCTTTATTTTTCGGTTCCTGACACGAACTACTTTCACCCTACGTCAAATACAACCGGTGAAATTTACCTGAAGCGCGCATTACGAATCGCCGAAGAAAACCCGCAATCCAATTGGGAAGTCGAGGCTCAGGCCATGATCGCGCTGGCGGATTACTACACGCTGACCGATAAGCCGAGTCGCGCTGAACGGGTCTACCGGGATGCGTGGGACTTGCTGACCGCAAACCCGGAACATGAAAAGCAGCGTATGAACCTGCTGCAGTCGTTACAAATACTGCAGGACATTCAACCGCCAAGGTTTTACGGCATCGACACTGATTCCGCCCCGGTGCGAAGCGTCGATGGCTTTGAGTCCGGCACGATTGTCTACCAATACTCCCTGTCATCGCGCGGCAAACCGACGAACATCACCTTGCTGGAAGCTAAGCCGGAAATGCTCGACGACATGGAACGAGCCGTCGCGCGCGAATTGCGACGCTTTGTGCAGCGGCCCAGAATAGTGGACGGCAACACGGTACAAACCGACAACCTGACCTACACACACAATTTCTTTTACCGCGAAAGTGATCTGCCGGATGCAACAACCGCCGCCGAAACTTCGCAATAACGAATGGCGGGTAGCCGGCAACGCGTCGCCAGACAATCTCCCCCGATTACACTCGTGACACTGCGCTTGCTCGCACTTCTGTTCGGCATGAGTTGGCCGGCTGCGCAGGCTATTGCTGCCTGCGATCCCGAGTGGCTCACTGTGTCTGAACAGCGCGCCGCTGACGACCTGGTACTCAAGGTCGAAAACCGCAGCGATTTCCCACTCACATTCACGCTACGGGCCCGAACACGAACGGGCGATGTGCAGGTCGACGGACCAGCCGTCGTAACGGAAACGCTCACTGCCGGTGAGTCCCGCGCCGTAATGACGCTAATCGATTTTCCGCCGGCAGCCACTTCCCGGCGTACTCCCTACTCCTGCTCATGGACCGTCGGCGACCAGCTTGCCATCCACGATGATGAACATATCTATCAATTGCCCTACGCCGCCGGCGATAGCTACCGGGTATTGCAGGGCTACGGTTCGCGGTTCAGCCATACGGGCCGCGAGTATTACGCCGTGGACTTTAAAATGCAGGAAGGAACCCCAGTTCATGCGGCCAGAGACGGTATCGTTGCGCGGGTCGAGGAATCAAACGACATTGGCTGCTGGGAAGACGGTTGCGGCAAATACGCAAACTTTGTCGTTGTTCTGCACAGTGATAATACGACCGGCGAGTACTACCATTTGCAAAAAGACGGTGCGCTGGTTGAGCCTGGGCAAACCGTGCGGGCCGGCGACCTGATTGGCTTGTCGGGAAACACAGGTCATACGACGATGCCGCATTTGCACTTTGCGGTATACCGGGCACTTGCATGGGGCCGGACGCAATCGCTGGAAGTGCGCTTCGCAAGCGCCGAGGGCATCGTCGACCGCCCGCGACGAAACGCAGAATACGCCGCCGTTGCCACCGACCATCCAACCGGCAGCAGCGACAGCGCTACCCGACGTTAACGAACAACAGGACA
Organism: Woeseia sp. D3-10; assembly: GCF_055809415.1. NCBI lineage: Bacteria > Pseudomonadati > Pseudomonadota > Gammaproteobacteria > Woeseiales > Woeseiaceae > Woeseia > Woeseia sp. D3-10. Next base: position 1,070,370 of record NZ_JBVVTW010000007.1, read on the forward strand.
AAAACATGAACGCAACAGACTCGAAAACCCGGACGCCGAACGGTTCCGCTGCCTTACCGGGCCGTGACGAAGTTGTCGCTGTGCCGGAAAAGCACTTCGTCAACGGCAATGCCATGCAAGGACCGTTTCCCGCCGGCCTGCAGCAACTTGTCGTCGGCATGGGCTGCTTCTGGGGCGCTGAACGCCTGTTCTGGTCCACACCCGGCGTTTACTCCACCGCCGTAGGCTACGCCGGCGGCCAGACCAGGAACGCCAGTTATCGCGAAGTGTGCAGTGGTCAGACGGGCCACAGCGAAGTGGTGCAGGTGATATTTGACCCCAGCGAAGTCAGCCTGGAGGCGTTGTTGAAACTGTTCTGGGAATCGCACGACCCTACCCAGGGAATGCGCCAGGGCAATGACATCGGCAGCCAGTACCGGTCAGTGATTTTTACGAGCAACCCGGATCACACAGTCATCGCCGAACAATCACGCGACAGCTACCAGCAACAGTTGACGCAGTCCGGCTTTGCCGCAATCACGACCGAAATTGGGCCGCTCGATACGTTTTACTATGCCGAGGATTACCACCAGCAATACCTGGCAAAAAATCCCGACGGGTATTGCGGTATCGGCGGCACGGGTGTCAGTTGTGCGATAGGCACAGGCGTCAGCCACGGAACCAGTGGCAATGCGTTGGCGGGCTAATCCGCGTAATATCCGCAACCATTCCCCGACCCAACGAAGGTAGTAGCCATTGGCGACCCGGACTCCACGCAAACCGAGAAAACCCAGCCGCAAGCAAGCGGAAGAAGCTGTCAGCACCCTGCTGTTGTGGGCGGGAGATGACCCGCGTCGTGAAGGGCTGGTCGACACGCCAAAGCGGGTTGCGCGCGCCTACGAAGACTGGTTCAGCGGTTACAACGACGATCCGGTCAATTACCTGAAGCGCACCTTTGAGGAAGTGGAAGGCTATGACGAGATGATCGTCCTTCGTGACATCTCGTTTGAATCGCATTGTGAGCACCACATGGCGCCTATCATCGGCCACGCCCACGTCGGCTATTTGCCGAACGACAAGGTCGTCGGCATCAGCAAACTCGCCCGCGTGGTCGAGACCTTTGCCCGTCGCTTCCAGGTACAGGAAAAAATGACGGCACAGATAGCGCACTGCATACAGGATGTACTGAAACCCAAAGGGGTCGGCGTCGTGATCAGTGCTTCGCACCAGTGCATGACCACCCGCGGCGTCCACAAGTCCGGTGTTTCGATGGTCACCAGCCAGATGCTTGGCACTTTCCGCAAAGACGCGAGAACCCGCGCCGAATTTCTGAACATGATCGGGCCAGCCCGCTAAGTACGCGATGCGACGTCTGTCGGTATCGATCGCGGCAGCGGCTGGCACAGCATTGCTGCTGGCTCTCGCTTACCTGCTGTTTTGGCCGGTAGCGGTGCAACCGAGAGCCTGGCAGGCGCCCGGCGATGAAGGTCATGTCGATCCCTATGAAGCCAATAACCGCTTGCGAGCGGCAAGCATCATGGACCTCGGCGGGCATTCCGGCCCGGAGGATGCGGCCCTGGGACCGGACGGCGTCCTGTACCTGAGCAGCAATGAAGGCGTAATTCTGCGCTTTGCAGGCAACACACAAGCAGCCGAGGTCTGGGCACACACAGAAGGCCGTCCACTGGGCATCGAGTTTGATGGCGAGGGCAATTTACTGATTGCCAATGCGGAACTCGGTCTGCAACGCATCAACCGCGAAGGGACTGTGGAGCTCCTGCTGGATAGCGTGGCTGGCGAAGCGCTGGTCTACCCTAATGACGTCGCGGTTGCCGCTGACGGCAAGGTATACCTCAGCGAAGCCACCCGCCGCTTCAGCCCGGCATCCTTCGGCGGCACTTACGCCAGCAGTATTCTGGATCTGATCGAACACGGCACATCCGGTCGGGTAATCGAGTTCGATCCCGCCAATGGCACAAGTCGGGTATTTGCCGACGGCCTGAGTTTCGCCAACGGTGTCGCCGTCAGTGCCGACCAGCGCTATTTGCTGGTTGCTGAAACCGGCGCCTATCGCATTTGGCGTTACCCCCTGGATGGCGCACCTCGCGAGATACTCATCGACAACCTGCCGGACTTCCCGGACAACCTGAACAACGGTCTGCAGGGACGCGTGTGGGTAGGCCTTGTTGCGCCGCGCAACCCGCTGCTCGACCGCTACGCTTCGCGGCCATTTCTGCGCAAGGTCATCCAACGCCTGCCAGCAAACTGGCGTCCGAAGGCAGAGCCGCACAGCCACGTTATTGCCGTTAACGTAGACGGTCAGGTGTTAATGAACCTGCAGGACACGGCTGCCGGCACGCCGATGATCACCGGCGTACTCGAAACGCGGCAAAGCCTTTACCTGACCAACCTGACGAGTGCGCATCTGGCGCGACTCGACAAGCGCGACCTTGCAACACAGTAGCCGCCGGCCATTGCATTCAGTCCAGTCCGAGTACCCGCACTCCCTGATCAAAAATAATATCGACCGGAATATTGGCGTCGGTCAAACGATCAAGATCGCGCTGCAGGGACTCGCGAATCACGCCGGTTTCGTTGGTCAAACGACTCGCACCGTCATAGTCGCCATCGCCCTGCAAGGTCAACAACACATCGGATAACGATGCCATCGCCTCCTCCATGCGCTCGAAATCAACCTTGTAGGTGCCGCTTGCATCATCACGCACAAACGCTCCGTGATCGGCGAAGAAGTTGAATCGCACCATATTGGCCTTGCCATGCGCGCTGCTGGCACCAAAGCGCACGGAACGAAAAATTCCGGCCATAAAGGTGACGTAGTTATCACGCAGATCGATGTCGCCCAGTTCACCCGCTTCGTGCAATTTCGTGATCATGTAGAGGCCGAGGATGTCGGCTTTGCCTTCCTCCATGCTCGACGCAACATCCTTCAGCGCCGCGCGCACAGTGCTGTTGCCGTCAATCGTGTTCTTGATACCGAGCCCATGGGCGACTTCGTGGAACATCGTATTGGCAAAAAACGCGTCGAACGTAATGTGCTGTCGTTGCGATTCGTCCATCAATATTCCCGCAATCGGCTGCAGGATTTTCTCGAACTTCGCCTGCATTGCATTCTTGAGCTGAAGACGTCGCGTGCCCTTCGCGAGTTGCACTTGCTCATCATTCGGCAGGTTAATTGCGATCGTCTTTGAGCCGGCATTGCTGTGTCCGGAGTAGTAGACAACGTCATACGCGTTCAGATCAGAATCCGTCCCCGGCGTTTCCGTCTTGTAGGCATCGGCCACCGGCAAGCCTCGTTGCAGTTCCGGAAGAAACGCCGCAAAACGGGCCAGCCGTTCGCTCCAGTCGGCATCTTTGAGCAACACGTACGACTCGTACGCCGTGCGATAACCGTACAGGCGATCTTCGTAGCTTTCGATAGGACCGATAACGAGCTCGATGGCGTTCGTCTTGACGTCCATCCACGCCATATCGCTCGCCTGGAATTCGCCTGTTACAAGTGCCTCCGCGCGCAAACGCAGGTAGTTACTGAAGCCGTCATCCTCTTCGAGTTCGGCGGCTTGCCGCAGCAAGTCCGCGGCACGACCAAGTTCGGCAGCATAGGCCACGTGGTAGGGGACGAGCTGCAGCTTGCCGCTTTCATCGCGGCGTACGAGCGTATACAGACCGTCTTTACCCGGCTGGTCCCACGCATCGAACTCCTCGCGGGTAATGTCGGCCGGGTACAGGTTTGCACCCAGCGGCTTTGCGCCGACACCTTCCATGAAAGGCTGTTCATCGGCAAGCCGGTCCCAGGGACCGTAGTTGATGGCGGCGAAGCGCTTTTCCTGCGCGTCGTCGATGCCTGCCAGCCATTGTCGCCAGTCGTCACGGAAAGCCTGACGCCAGAACAGGTCGTCCATGATGTCGGACGCCTCGATCATCAGGCGAAGCATATCCCGCTGCGCTTCGGACAAAGCACTCACATCGGCCGTCAGGGGGAACGATGCGTAGACATCGGGTCTGGGCAACCCTACCGCCGGTGTTGCCGTATTTGCAGAGGCCGCAGCGGGGGCTGCATCAATCGCGACAGGAGCAGCATCTTTCTGGCCGCACGCTGCCAGCGTGAATGACGTTACGATGAGCGCGCCCAACTGGCGCAACGACGGAGCTTTATTCACGGTGCGGACTCCCGTGCAGGTTGCAGACAGTTGCGGATTATCGCACAGCCAAACGACCAGGCGGCCAGTCCGTTTCTGCGGCCGGGTTCGTACCAGTGCCTGCTCCGGTCATCAGTCGTCGGCCGGAGCAAACACGCGCAGGTCGGCTGAGAACAGACTTGTCAGCGAGATAAGGGAGGCTGGAACGGCGTGCTGCGGTAGCAGCCGCAAACACCTTGCCAGCGGTTACGCCTGCAACAGCGTGGGACAGGATTCGCCAATTTTGCTTTGGCTCGGCCAGCGGCCATTGCACGGCCGCACGCGGGTGATCGGTCTGCGTCTCGCTCAGCCCGACTTGACGAGGAATGGTGGTACCGGCGACGGTTCTTCAACAACCAGCGGCAGTGCTTTCTGGCCACCGTCACTGTTGCGAATCGCCGCAGCGTACAACTCCAGCATCAGCTGCGCGCAACGCTCGGTTTCGGCTGGCGACATTTTTCTTACCGACGCACAGATCGGCCCTTCGCCGTTGTGCGGCGCAACCCGCTTCATCAGGTGCGTCAAATCGGCAAACATCTGGCGCATCGGGATCGGCAATTGATCGTTCTCAAGCTCCAGCAGGTGATCCTGATAGGCGCTCGTAAGTCGTTGTTTTATTTGACCATTACCGACAATTACCGCTAACGCAGCGGCAAAGCAATCTACCTGGTGGGACATTTCCACTCCAGCGTTTTTATTCTGGTGAAGCCGCAGTCCTCTCAGCTACGGCCTAAATACGCTTTGTTCGTGGCCCGCCTCCTGCGGTCCGCGCTGTACGCGTCATTTCCTTTTGTACACGTGGTCAGTCAAGCACCTGCGCCCAATTCTTATAACAAAACTAAGGAAGGCTTCGCAAGTAGTGTTGACCGCAACGCGAAATCAGCTTGTTTTGGTAATTTCTATTGTCCAGCGGTGCTCGTCCACATCACGTTCTGCGCTGTACAAAGGATCAGCCTGTCCACAGCTCCAGTCGCTGGCAAGCGTCTCTCGCATCAGGTAATCACGGTGCTCAGCGAGGGCCGCCTCGACCCCTTCCGAACCGCTAACGCCGAGTACGATACGGTCAGATACCTCAAGGCCCGCCTGCTTGCGGGCGTCCTGAACCGAGCGCACCAGTTCGCGAGCTACACCTTCGCGGCGCAATGCGTCATCGAGGCTGGTATCGAGCGCGGCGAGATAACCGGAATCCTCTGCACAGGCATAGCCCTCGGCTGAACTGGTTTCGATCAGCACGTCTTCCGCGGTCAGCGTAATCGCCTCATCACCCAGCATTACCGTAAAGGGTTCGCCATTGGCCGCCGCACTGGCAATGACTGCGCCATCCGCATCAAGCAGAGCTTGTTTCAATGCGGGAATACGTTTGCCGAACTGCTTGCCGATGCGTGGCAGGTGCGGCTTGATGCGGTAGTCCACCAAACCCGCATCGCGGGCAATGAACTCAACAGTCTTAACGTTGAGCTCTTCCAGAATCTGATCCTGGTGTTCCGCGAGTGCAGCAGCAGCCGCATCATCAGGAGCGCGCAACAACAATCGCGACAACGGCTGCCGCGTACGCACACCGGACTGCGCACGGGCGGCGCGACCCAGACCAACCGTCTTCTGCACAACGTCGACGGCAAACAACAAGGCATCGTCTTCCAGTGATGCATCGGCCTCCGGCCAGTCACTCATGTGCACACTCATTGGCGCGTCGGCATCCACTCCACGCACAAGATTCTGGTAAACGTGTTCAGCGAGGAACGGTACAAACGGTGCCATCAAGCGATGTGCAATGTTCAAGCACTCGTACAGCGTGAGATACGCCGCACGGGTATCCGCCGGATCGGTCGACTTCCAGAAACGTCGGCGGTTGCGCCGCACATACCAGTTGCTTAATTGATCGATGAACGATTCAACCGCATCGCCCGCGGTCTTCGCATCAAAGTTATCCATTGCTTCGGTAACTACGCGAATCGTGCGGTGAGCGAGCGCGAGCGCCCAGCGATCGATTTCCGGTCGCTCCGAAACAGCAATATCGTTGGTCAGATCAACCTCATCGATACGCGCGTACAACACGAAGAAACCGTAGGTATTCCAGAAGGTGTTGATAAAAGAGCTTGCGACGTCGGCAACGATCTCTACGGAAATGCGTTTCTGCGCTTCGGGTGCCAGGCGCGCGAGGAAATACCAGCGCAAGGCGTCGGCGCCGACCGTATCGAACACGTCATAGGGATTGACGATGTTGCCAACCGACTTCGACATTTTCTTGCCGTCTTTATCAACTATGTGACTCAGGCATATGCAGTTGCGATACGCAACACTGTCCGATACCAATGTCGAAATGGCATGCAGCGTGTAGAACCAGCCACGTGTCTGATCAATGGCCTCGCAGATGAAATCCGCCGGGAAGTGCTGCTCGAACGTGTCCTTGTTCTCGAACGGGTAATGCCATTGCGCGTAAGACATCGCACCGGAGTCAAACCAGCAGTCGATAACTTCCGGTACCCGCTGCCAGGTTTTGCCGTCTTTCTCGAACGTGATCTCGTCGATGGCCGGGCGGTGCAGATCAAGATCGGACAACGAACGACCCGTCAGTTCCTCCAGCTCAGCGACTGAACCAATACACACATACTCGTCATTGCCGTCTGTCCATACCGGTAATGGCGTGCCCCAGAAGCGCTCACGCGACAACGCCCAGTCGATATTGTTTTCCAGCCAATTACCAAAGCGGCCGTCGCGAATGTTTTCCGGCACCCATTTGATCGACTGGTTGAGCTCAACCATGCGGTCTTTGAAATTGGAGGTACGGATGTACCACGCGTTCTTCGCGTAGTAGATGATCGGATCACCCGTGCGCCAGCCAAACGGGTAGTTATGCAGATAGGTTTCGGACCTGAACATCAGTCCGCGATCCTTGAGAATCCGGATCAGCGGCTTGTCCGCATCTTTGAAGAACAGCCCCGCTACCGGTTCAACGTCCGGCAGGAAGAGGCCGTCTTCGCCAACGCCATGCACAACCGGCAGTCCTTCAGCCTGACCGAGCGCCAGATCGTCGACACCGTAGGCCGGTGCCGTGTGCACGATACCGGTACCGTCTTCCGTGCTTACAAAATCTGCATGCACGACCCGGAACGCATCGCCCTCGATTGTGAGGTAGTCGAACAAGCGTTGGTAACGCAGCCCGATCAGCTCGCTGCCCTTGACGCGTTTCGTTATCGTGTATTCCTGCTCACGAAATACCCGGTCACAAAGGGCTTCCGCCAGGATCAGGGTTTCGCCGTCGCTTTCTGCGTAAACATAGTCCACGTCGGTATGGACGGCGAGCAGCATGTTGGCCGGCAAGGTCCACGGCGTTGTTGTCCAGACCAGAAATGAAGTATTCGCCTGGTCCTTAACATTGAAGCGCACGAACACGGAAGGGTCTTCGACTTCGCGATAGCCCTGAGCGAGCTCGTGTGACGACAACGTGGCACCGATACGCGGGTCGTAAGGCACGACTTTGTAACCGCGATAGATCAGATCCTTGCCCCAGATATTTTGCAGCAGGTTCCAGACGCTCTCGATATAGCTGTTATTCAGCGTGTAATAGGCTTCGTCCAGGTTGACCCAAAAGCCCATACGGGTCGTCATCTTTTCCCAGTCGCTGATGTAGCGCATGACAGATTCGCGGCAACGTTTCGTGAACTCCGCAATACCAACCTGGGCTTCAATTTCTTTCTTGTCGAAGATGCCGAGTTCTTTTTCTATCTCGTGCTCGACCGGCAGACCATGGGTATCCCAACCGGCCTTACGCGGCACGTGGTAGCCGCGCATGGTCTTGTAGCGTGGGAAGGCATCTTTGAAACTGCGCGCCAGCACGTGGTGAATACCCGGTTTGCCGTTGGCTGTTGGCGGGCCCTCATTGAACGTAAAGCGCGGCCGCTCAGCCGACATCTCCAGCGTCTTTTCAAAGACCGCGTGCTCACGCCAAAACTCGAGAACCTCTGTCTCGAGTCCCGGACCGTCGTACCTGCCTGCTACTTCTTTAAATGCCATCACATTTCCAAATAAAAACGCCCCGAACGCAAACTGCGTCCGGGGCGACAAAATTTCGCGGTACCACCCGGTTTCGCAGGGAAGCTGGCTCCCTGCCTCGAATGCCCTGTCTCGGGGGCGACCGGCTGCGTCTACTGCGCACGGCGTGCGGTTCGGGCAGCGACTCCGGGGCGATCTTCGCAGGCCATCGTGCCAGGGCTCACACCGTCCCCTGGTCGCTCAATCACGGGTCAGGCCAGCTACTCTTCCCCTTCAGCGTCGTGCAGGGGAAACTAGCGCCCACCCGCGCAAAATTCAAGCACTTATCCACGACAACCGGATGACACGGTCAATGCCTCCATTTCCAGCGCCGCAATTCGTTGCCAGCAATGGCATTCAACTCGCGATCCACGAGGCCGGCTCGGGACCTGCAGTTTTGCTACTGCACGGTTTTCCGGAACTCGCCTACTCCTGGCGCCACCAGTTGCCGGCGCTTGCGGCCGCTGGCTACCGCGCTATCGCACCCGACCTGCGTGGCTACGGGCAAAGCAGCAAGCCGGAAGCGGTCGAGGAATACCGTATCGAGTGCCTGATTGACGACATGGCCGGCTTGCTAGCAGCGCTGGAGATCAAGGATGCCGTAATTGTCGCGCACGACTGGGGCGCGCTGCTTGCCTGGCAAATGGCACTGTTGCGACCGGATCTGGTACGCGGCCTGATTTGCCTGAATATCCCCTTTCTGCCGCGCGGCCGCCGCGACCCGATAGAGATCATGCGCGAGCATTTGGGACCTGAGTTTTACATTGTCAATTTTCAGGACTCGGACGAAGCTGACCGACGCCTGGCAGAAGATCCGCGCAATTTTATCGACCGGATGATGCGCCGGGATGTCATCAGTCGCCCGCAGTTCGAAGCCTTACCGCCGAGTCAACGGGTGATCAGTCTGCTCGCCACCCTCGATAAACCAGACCCGCGAGGAAAACCATTGCTGACGACCGAAGAACTGGACTACTACGCAGACGCGTTTGCCGACGGCGGATTCACCGGACCGATCAATTGGTACCGCAACTGGAGTCACAACTGGCGCGTTACCGAACACGTCACACAACTTATCACGGTGCCAACATTGTTCATCGGCGCCGACAACGACGTGGTCGTGCAAACCAGGCAGATAGACGCCATGAAAGCGTACGTGCCCGATCTGGAAATGCACATGCTGGTCGACTGCGGCCACTGGACCCAGCAAGAAAAACCGGCAGCGACCAACCAGCTGATTCTGGACTGGCTGGCGCGGCGGTTCCCTACCTAGTGCAGTGAGCCTGACACAGGCTGCTCGCTGTCATCGCCAAACATTGCACGATCGAACGCTTCAACCAACACCGGTGCTGGCTGCGCGCCGATGACGAACAGACGACCGTTGATCAGGAAGTTGGGCACGCCGGAGACCCCACCCCGACGAACTTCAGCTTCCTGCTCCTGCAAGTGCAGCCGCAAGGCATCGTCTTGCAGACAGCGTGCGACATCCGAGCGCTGCAAACCGTGGTTGCTGCCGATATCGAGCAACACATCATGACGGCCGATATCCAGTCCCTCTTCAAAGAAAGCGCTCAACAATCCTTCGGCCACACTGGCAACACTCGCGCCTTCAGTTTGTGCGTGACTCAGGAGGCGGTGTGCAGCAAGCGTGTTCGGCACCCGCTTGATCAGGTCAAAGCGAAAGCGTATGCCCTGCTCCACACCTTGTGCCATCAGGCCGTCCAGGCCCGGCTGCACCTTTGCCGGATCACCGAATTTGCTGATCAGGTACTCATCAAACCCCATACCTTCCAGGGGCATGGACGGGTTCAGCTGGTAGGGAATCCACTGCAGCGTGCTCGGCCCGTGCACAGAATCCAGAGCAACATCCAACCGCCGCTTGCCGAGGTAACACCACGGGCAAATCAGGTCGGCGATAATCTCAACGCGCAGCGTCGCCGTCGACACGGAGTCGCTGAAATTTGAACTACTGCCTGGTTGCTGATGAATCATGGTTCCGCCTTTGCGTGTTCGCTACCTGCAACCCGTAAGATGCGGGCTGCGTTACTGGTTTCAAGCACCATAAAAAGACTCTTTACCAACCTTAACGGTCTGTTCCCTTGTGCCAAAGTGTGCCGCATTCAGCCTGAACCGCAGCTGACTGCGAGCCCACGCCAGTCCCGCCGTCGTGGTTTCGTTACAATATGTTGCAATAGTTCGGCGCCAGACCGGGTCTAATGCAGTACAGGAATAATGGAGAGTGACATTGCGCACGCATCGAATCGGCAAGATAAGACCCTCGGAAATCACCAGCGAGAGCAACTACCTGAATCGGCGACGTTTTTTGGAAGGGAGCCTGCTGGCCGGGGCCTCGTTGCTGGCTGGCGGAGCAAACAGTGCAAGCCTGCCCGCTACTGCCGGTGCAAAACTGTCCGGGGTCGTGAAAAGTGAATTCAGCACCAACGAAGCGGCCAACAGTTTCGAAGATGTCACCACCTACAACAATTTCTACGAGTTCGGCACCGGCAAGTCCGATCCGCATGAAAATGCTCAGGACTTTAAGCCGCGGCCGTGGACACTGGAAGTCGCCGGCCACGCCGAACAAACTGGCCGGTTTCAGCTTGAAGATTTCATATCGCCCTACACGCTGGAAGAGCGAATTTACCGCATGCGCTGTGTCGAGGCGTGGTCGATGGTTATCCCATGGGTCGGTATTCCACTGGCCGATATCATCAAGAAAGCAGCGCCAACGTCGAACGCAAAGTTCGTCCGTTTCGAAACGCTCAATGACCCGCAACAAATGCCGGGCCAGCGTTCGCGCGTCTTGCAGTGGCCCTACCGCGAAGGCCTGACGATGGCTGAGGCCATGCACCCGTTGACCCTGATGGCGGTTGGACTTTACGGTCAGGTATTGCCGAATCAGAACGGCGCGCCCATGCGACTGGTTGTTCCCTGGAAGTATGGTTTTAAAGGCATCAAGAGCATCGTAAAAATAGAATTCGTCGAAAAAATGCCGGATACAACCTGGAACATGTCCGCGCCGCACGAATACGGTTTCTATGCGAACGTGAACCCGAACGTCTCGCACCCGCGCTGGAGCCAGGCACGTGAACGCCGTATCGGCAGTGGCTTGTTTGCAAGCAAGCAGGAGACCTTGATGTTCAATGGCTATGCCGAGCAGGTAGCCAGCCTGTACGAAGGTCTCGATCTGAAACGCAATTTCTGATGTCGATAGCCGCCCGTTGAACTCCCTCAATCAAATCCGCTATGTCTGGAAACCCCTCGTCTTCGCCCTCTGCCTGTTACCCGCACTCAAGGCAGTTGGCGACACGTTCGGCTGGACGGGCTACCTTGGCGCCAATCCGGTAGAAGCACTGCAGGATCACTTCGGCAACTGGGCGCTGCGCTTTCTGATGATTGCTTTGGCCGTCACACCGTTGCGGCAATTGACGGGCCGCAACTGGCTCAGCCGTTTTCGCCGGCCACTCGGGCTGTTCGCGTTTTTCTATGTGCTGCTGCACTTTCTTGTCTGGCTGTTTCTCGATCAATCATTGCACTGGCAGGCCATCACCGAAGACATCTTCGAACGGCCGTTTATCACTCTCGGCTTTGCCGCGTTGTTGATTTTATCGGCGATGGCACTGACCTCAACCGCGGGCATGCGCCGTCGGCTAGGTCGACGCTGGCAGCAACTGCATTACGGCGTCTATCTGGCCGCTGTGCTGGGCGTCTGGCACTACTGGTGGCAGGTCAAGAAAGACATCAGCGAACCGCTGATCTACGCACTGATACTCAGCGCATTGCTGGGCTACCGCCTGTTCCGTCGCTGGCGCAAAACGCCGCGTCACGGGTAACATCGGCAGCTGGCTCTGGCGACTGCGGGGTGCGAAATGAAAACATTGATACTGCTGCTGGCGGCACTGCTGGCTACACCAGCCGGCGCGCAATTCCACGATTCGAAATTCGAGTCTATTGCGCAATTGTATGGCGATGAAGAACGCGGCCTGCGTTACTACGAGCGCGGCGAGTATGACCGGGCATTCGAATACCTTAGCGAAACTGCGACGCGCGGCCTCAAAAAATCGCAATACCTGCTCGCATTCATGTTCCTGAAAGGACAGCATGTCGAGAAATCCGTCTTGCTGGGCATGGGCTGGCTCGGCGTCGCCGCCGAGTCTGGCGACGAAGAATGGGTGAGCCTGTTTGATCGGCTGTATGGCAGCACCAACCCCGCACAGCAACAGATGATCGATCGCAAAGTTGAACAGTACAAACGCCAGTACGGCATGCGGGTTATGAACGTCCATTGCACGGAACAACCGGTCACCGGCAGCCGGCGACCCGAGCATCGCTGCCTGAAGATCGACGGCCCGGCCCACGACATAGTCCCGGTTGAATTGCGCCCGGACTGACCCGTCGCTGCAGGTCTGACATCAGGTTAGCCGCTCCCGATCAGCATCGCAGTGCGGTTCGTACGGCGCTGACTCGATGCCGCTTGCCCCTGTTTAAGTGAAGGCGTAGTAATGGGTCTAACACCTTGCGGGCTGCGACTCCCCAGACCAGTCACAATGCTGCCTGGCGTTGTGGCGGTACCGACCAGCTAAGCGGAACGCGGCGTTATCCGGGCACGTACGTATTGAGTAACGGTGCTAACTCAGGCCGCGTGCGGTCGCGGCGCCACCGGGGAGTGCTGGCAGCGGCGCTCCGGATTTCCGGACAAACGAATCGAAAGGAATACGAAACGTGGAAAACTTCACCCCTGTAAGCGCACTCGCCGGCGGCGCCTTGATCGGCCTCGCGGCCGCGTTGCTTTATTTGCTGAACGGCCGTATCGCCGGCATCAGCGGTATCTTCAACGGCGTGTTGCAACCCAAAGAGGGCGACACCGCATGGCGAGCCTGGTTTCTCGCGGGACTGGTCATTGCTGGCGGTCTGTATGCTGTGTTTGTGCCACTGCCCTTTGCACTAAGAGTGAATTACCCACTCGGCCTGCTAGCGGCGGCCGGCTTTCTGGTCGGCGCCGGAACCCGCATGGGTAGCGGCTGCACCAGCGGGCACGGCGTTTGCGGCCTGGCACGACTGTCGTTGCGGTCACTGGCCGCCACGCTGACGTTTCTGATCACCGGCATTCTGACCGTGTGGCTCGTCACTCGTCCGTTCACGGGGAGCTAAGATGAAAACCAAACTTGCTGCACTGCTTGCCGGCACTCTGTTCGGCCTCGGCCTCGCCATCTCACAAATGATCAACCCGGAAAAAGTCATCGCGTTTCTGGACGTGTTCGGCAACTGGGATCCGTCGCTGGCACTGGTACTGGCGGCCGCCGTTACGGTGAGCTTCATCGGCTTCCGCCTCGCGAAAGTCCGGGTCACTCCGTTGCTGGCGCCAGCGTTTCGCACGCCCACACGGACTGATCTCGATGGCCGCCTGCTCATGGGCGCTGCAATTTTCGGCGTTGGCTGGGGACTCGCCGGTTACTGCCCGGGTCCAGCTATCGCTGCATTGGCAATCGGCAGCTGGGAACCCGTCGTGTTTCTGCTCGCCATGACCGCCGGTTCGCTCGTCATGGGCCGCATTGACCGCCGACGAGCCTGAACCACAGCGACATCTGTACGACTCTTGGGAGCGGCGTGCGACTGCGGCTGCAGACGATACCCGCGATCGCAATCGAGCAAAAAAAAGCCCCGCTTGCGCGGGGCTTTCTTGGTCTTGCTAGCCGTACGAGTGGCTGATGCTTACATCATGCCGCCCATACCGCCCATGCCGCCCATGTCCGGCATTGCCGGGCCACCAGCATCGTCATCCTTCGGTGCGTCGGCGATCATAGCTTCGGTCGTCAACAACAGTCCGGATACAGATGCAGCGTTCTGCAGTGCGTAACGGGTGACTTTCGTCGGGTCGAGAATGCCGAGTTCGATCATGTCGCCGTACTCGCCGGTAGCCGCGTTGTAACCGAAATTGCCCTTGCCTTCCGCAACAGCATTCAGCACAACACTGGCGTCACCGCCGGCATTCTTCACGATCTGGCGCAGCGGCTCTTCGACAGCGCGACGCAGGATAGCGATACCCACGTTCTGGTCGTCGTTGTCGCCTTTCAGCTTGCCCATGCTGTTCACAGCACGGATCAGCGCAACACCACCACCGGCAACCACGCCTTCTTCAACGGCGGCACGGGTTGCGTGCAGCGCGTCTTCAACGCGGGCTTTCTTCTCTTTCATCTCGACTTCAGTTGCAGCACCAACCTTGATCACGGCAACACCGCCGGACAGCTTGGCAACACGCTCCTGCAGCTTCTCTTTGTCGTAATCAGACGAAGAATCGGCAATTTCGGCGTGGATCTGATCAACACGACCCTTGATTTCATTCGCCTTGCCAGCGCCGTCGATTACCGTGGTGTTTTCCTTGGTGATCTGTACTTTCTTGGCTTCACCAAGATCATCCAGCGTGGTCTTCTCAAGTGACAAACCAACTTCTTCAGAAACAACCTGACCACCGGTCAGAACAGCGATGTCCTGCAGCATAGCTTTGCGACGATCGCCAAAACCTGGTGCTTTAACAGCAGCCACTTTGACGATACCGCGGATGTTGTTCACAACCAAAGTCGCCAGTGCTTCGCCTTCAACGTCTTCAGCAACGATCAACAGCGGGCGGCCAGACTTGGCAACGCCTTCGAGGACCGGCAGCAAATCACGGATGTTGGAGATCTTCTTGTCATACAACAGGATCAGCGGGTTATCGAGCTCGACACTCTGGCTCTGCTGGTTGTTGATGAAGTAAGGAGACAGGTAACCGCGGTCGAACTGCATGCCTTCAACCACGTCCAGCTCGTTTTCGAGACCGGAACCTTCTTCAACGGTGATCACGCCTTCTTTGCCGACTTTCTTCATGGCATTGGAAATGATCTCGCCGATTTCGGTGTCAGAGTTGGCAGAGATTGAGCCAACCTGTGCGATGGCTTTGTCATCGTCGCAAGGCTTCGACAGCTTTTTCAGCTCGGCAATGATACCGATCGTTGCTTTGTCGATACCGCGCTTCAGGTCCATCGGGTTCATGCCGGCAGCAACTGACTTCAGGCCTTCGCGCAGGATTGCCTGTGCCAGAACTGTTGCTGTCGTGGTGCCATCACCAGCAACGTCAGAGGTCTGGGAAGCGACTTCCTTAACCATCTGCGCGCCCATGTTCTCGAATTTATTCTCGAGCTCGATTTCCTTGGCAACTGATACACCGTCTTTCGTGACGGTCGGAGCGCCAAAGCTCTTGTCGAGTACTACATTCCGGCCTTTCGGGCCCAGCGTGACTTTCACCGCATTCGCCAGGATGTTGACACCCGCGAACATCTTCTGGCGCGCGTCGTCGCTGAAACGAACTTCTTTAGCAGCCATTATTAATTCCTCTGTTTAAAGCTATGGGAAGCACACATTCAGCACTTCCCTCAATTTTCAAAACGTAAAGCTTGTGAAACTGGTATTCGAAGGCTTAGCCCTCGATGACGGCCATGATGTCGTCTTCTTTCATTACCAGCAGCTCTTCACCATCGACCTTGACTTCGGTGCCGCTGTACTTGCCGAACAGCACCTTATCGCCAGCCTTGATGTCGAGAGCACGGATTTCGCCGTTTTCGAGGATTTTGCCGTTGCCTACAGCAACAACTTCACCCTTGATGGGCTTTTCAGCAGCGGCGTCAGGGATAACGATACCACCCGGTGACGTGCGCTCTTCTTCCATGCGCTTTACGATGACTCGATCATGAAGCGGACGAATCTTCATCGATTGTTTCTCCTGTAAATTGTTGAATTCTAACCGACTTTTGCGGTTTTCCGAGCTGCGCTTGTTAGCACTCAACTCAGAGGAGTGCTAATCATAGTGCCGCGCTGACAGAATTCAAGGGCCGCCCCGAATTTAGGGCAGGAAGCCGTCACGCCGGTTCAGGCTCCGGGCCCGCGAACCATGGCGGCGAATTTGCGGCCTGCGTCCATGACAGCCCCGACGGTGCCGGGTATGCTCCGAATCCGCTGCCAGCTCACTTGTGCCGTAACAAAGCGGCCACTCACGCGGTCTAGGGATAAGCAGTATGACCGCACGACTTCGTACTCCAGACAGAGGCCCCATGCCAGCAATCGCCCATAGCCGCCCGCTTCGCTACCTACTTGCCCTGCTTGTTGCACTGGCGGCCAGCACTTTCGCGTGGTCGCAACAAAAGGACCTCATTCCGCCCACGGAAGCGTACCGGTACGTCGTCGTGGACACCGGCGAGGCATTGGAGATCGACTGGGCTATCGAAGACGGTTACTACCTGTACAAGAATAAACTGTCCTTTGAAAGCGGCTCAGACGGCGTGCGGCTCGCTGACTACACGCTACCTGAAGGCTTGCATCACGAAGACGAGTTCTTCGGCGTGCAGCAGGTCTACCGTGACCGCTTTTTTGTCACGATTCCGTACGACGCCGACAGTCCACGCCCTGACTCGGCGACACTCGTGATTCGATCGCAGGGTTGCGCCGATATCGGCATTTGCTTTCCACCGCAGACCTGGAACGCAGAAGTGGCACTCGTTTCGGCAGCCGCCAGCGAGGCCAACAATGCATATGCTCTCAGTTCGCCGTTCGGCAATGTGAGCGGGCTCGGCGATTTTCTGCCAGTGGACGAAGCGTTTCACCCCTACCTGCTGGTCATTGACGGCAACACCGTCGAGCTATCCTGGCAGGTAGCGCCCGGCTACTACCTGTATAAGGACAAGATTTCGGCCAGTACGTCCTCGGACAAGGTGCAGCTCGGTCGCATAGACTTGCCCAAGGGCGAAGAGAAAACAGACGAGTACTTCGGCAAGACCGAGGTCTACCACAACGACGTATTTGCGAAGCTGCCGCTAGCCCGCGCGACGCCGGAACCGATGACTCTGGAAGTGGAAGTCAGCTACCAGGGTTGCGCCGATGGCGGCATTTGTTACCCGCCGGTGACCCGCACCCTCAGCGTTGATCTGCCGCAGGCAACTGCAACGCAGGCACTGAGTGCCGCCAGCAGCAGTGGAAGCGGGATGGTGTCAGAGCAGGACCGTCTTGCCGCACTGATCGGTAACGCCAGCATACTGGCAGTCATTGCGACATTTTTTGGCGCCGGCTTGCTGCTGGCGTTCACGCCGTGCGTCCTGCCAATGATTCCAATCCTGTCGGGCATTATCGCCGGCGATGGCGACAAGGTCAGCCCGGCGCGCGGTTTCTCGCTCGCGTTCAGCTATGTCATGGGCATGGCACTGATTTACACAGGCGCCGGCATTATTGCGGCGGCAATCGGCGTGCAATTGCAGGCCGTGTTCAATGCGCCGTGGGTTCTGAGCCTGTTCGCCGCGTTATTCGTCGTGCTCGCACTCGGCATGTTCGGCATGTTCGATCTGCAAATGCCCTCCGCGATACAAAGTCGCCTGGCCGGAGTCAGTGGCAAACAGAAAAGCGGCACCATCATTGGCGCATTCATCATGGGCGCGTTGTCGTCGCTCATTGTCACCGCCTGTGTCGCACCGCCACTCGTTGCGACCCTGACGGTCATCGGCCAAACCGGTGACATGCTGCGCGGTGGCACGGCATTGTTCGCCTTGAGCCTTGGGATGGGCGCACCGTTATTGGCCGTTGGCGCATCCGCTGGCCGATTGCTGCCAAGTGCAGGGCCGTGGATGGTGGCCATTAAGAACGCGTTTGGCTTTATGATGCTGGGCCTCGCCATCTGGATGCTTTCACGCATTCTGCCAGGCAGCGTGACACTTGCACTGACCGGCGTACTCGTGTTCATGGCCGGTGTGTGGCTGGGTGGTTTGACTACATTGACTCCTGGCGCAACGGACACGCAAAAACTCGCCAAAGGCAGCGGGCTGTTAGCCGTGATATACGGCGCTGCTCTGTTGCTGGGCGCATTGGCAGGCGGCAGCGACCCGATTCGGCCGCTGGCCAGCATTGGTTTTGCGGCCGGCGCAGCCGTCGAAGAAGACCACGGCCTGGCTTTTCGGCGTGTGAAATCAGTTGCTGATCTGGAACGCGAACTCGACAACGCTGCTGCCAGTGGCAAGACTGCGATGCTCGATTTTTATGCTGACTGGTGCGTATCGTGTATTGAAATGGAAAAATACACGTTCACCGACACCGAGGTTCAACAGGCGTTATCCGGCACTGTCTTATTGCAGGCCGACGTGACGGCCAACGATGCGGAAGATCAGGCGTTGCTGCAGCACTTCGGTGTCTTTGGTCCGCCAACTATCATATTCTTCGACAACAATGGATTGCAGAGAAACGGCTTCGAAGTCGTCGGCTACATGAAAGCAGCGCAATTCAGCGAGCACGTGCGGCAAGCGGTAGGATCCGCCGCTGCAATGACAGCGCAGACAACGACGAGCGATTAATGACCAGAAAACTATTGGTAGCGGTCCTGCTGGTGGCGGCCGCGGCGGGTGGCTATTTGCTGCGCAGCCAGTTGCAGGACAAAGAAGTGACGGCCATCAACACTGCGCCAGTCAGCGACCAGCGGCTGGAGTTCACGCTCGCCGACCTCGAGGGCATGCCGCGCGAGTTTGCCGAATGGGACGGCAAGCCGCGCATCGTCAATTTCTGGGCAACGTGGTGTGCGCCGTGCCGGCGGGAAATTCCGTTACTAAAAGACACCCAGGACAAGCACGGCAGTGACGGTCTGCAGATCCTCGGTATCGCCGTTGATTTCGTTGAGGATGTAAAAGCTTACGCTGAAGATGCGCAATTCAACTACCCAATACTCGTCGGCCAGGATGACGCGATGGCGGTTGCCGAAACGTCGGGCGTGCCGTTCATCGGTCTGCCGTTCACGTTGATCGTCGCGCCGGACGGCCGGATGCTGGGCGCTCACATGGGCGAAATCCACGCTGAGCAGATCGAAACGATCGTCGAGCAATTTGCTCTCTTCGAGAGCGGCGCGACGTCGATTGACGAGGTTCGCAGCGCCCTCAAGCAACTCTGAGCTCAGCCGGAACACCTTCCAGCCCGAATCACTTGCGTTAACTGCCCTGAAAAGGGTTAGAATTGCCGCCATCTTCGGCTATCTGGCGCTCATTCCGCGTATGGCAAAACTGCTACTACTGAACGGACCCAACCTGAACCTGCTCGGTTCGCGGGAACCCGGGGTCTACGGCCGCACCGATCTCGCGGAAATCGAGTCGACACTCGTCACTCAGGCAGAGCGCCTGGGCCACGAAATGGTGTGCTTTCAGAGCAATGCCGAGCACGAGCTGCTGGACCGCGTACAACGGGCGGCAGATGACGGTATCGCGTTCATCCTGCTCAACCCGGCGGCGTTTACGCACACCAGCATTGCGCTGCGCGACGCCTTGTTGGCGGTTGCCGTGCCATTCATCGAAATTCACCTCAGCAATACCTATGCACGGGAAGAATTTCGGCAAATTAATTATTTCAGTGATATTGCTGCGGGTTGCCTCATAGGCCTCGGAGCACAAGGCTATGAACTTGCATTGCAGGCTGCCCACAAGCAGCTCATGGATGCTGAGGGAGACTGATGGACATACGCAAGGTTAAAAAACTGATCGAACTGCTCGATGAATCCGGAATAGCGGAAATCGAAATTACGGAAGGCGAAGAGTCAGTACGAATTTCACGTTACGCGCAGGGCGCCACGATGATGGCACCCATGCCGGCACCGGTCGCCCAGGCGCCCGCACCGGCTGCAGCGCCTGTTCCTGCCGCAGCGCCTGCCACGCCCGCCAGCCCGGCAGAACCAGAGGAAGACGGCCACATGGTGATCGCACCGATGGTCGGTACTTACTACTCCTCGCCTACGCCAGGTTCGGCACCGTTCGTGCAAGCTGGCGATCGCATCAACCCGGGCGACACGCTGTGTATCGTTGAAGCCATGAAAATGATGAATCAGATCGAGTCGGAAGTATCCGGCACGATCAAGTCGATTCGCGTTCAGAATGGCGACCCGGTGGAGTACGGCCAGGTGCTGTTCGTCATCGACCAACGCACGAGCTAGGCGCCGGTCATGCTGGATAAAATCGTCATAGCAAATCGCGGCGAGATTGCCTTGCGGATCCTTCGCGCCTGCCGCGAAATGGGCATCAAGACAGTCGCTGTGCACTCCACTGCCGACAACAACCTGAAGCACGTTTTGCTCGCCGACGAGACCGTCTGCATTGGCCCGCCGCCGTCCAGCGAAAGCTACCTCAACATGCCCGCCATCATCAGCGCGGCGGAAGTGACCGACGCCGTCGGTATACACCCGGGTTACGGTTTCCTGTCAGAAAACGCCGATTTCGCTGAACGGGTCGAATCGAGTGGCTTTACGTTTATAGGCCCGCCTTCGGAATGCATACGCCTGATGGGCGACAAGGTTTCAGCCATTCAGGCTATGAAGGCCGCGGGCGTGCCTTGCGTACCAGGATCCGACGGACCGCTGGGCGACAATGCCGAAGAAAACCTGCGCATGGCGCGCCAGATTGGTTACCCGATCATTATCAAAGCCTCTGGCGGCGGTGGCGGTCGGGGCATGCGTGTCGTGCATTCCGAAGCGTCGCTTACCAGCGCGATTACGGTGACTCAATCGGAAGCCCTCGCAGCGTTTGGCAATGAAACGGTCTATATGGAGAAGTTTCTCGAACAGCCGCGCCACATCGAATTCCAGATACTCGCTGACAAACACGGCAATGCCGTGCATCTGGGTGAGCGGGACTGCTCAATGCAACGGCGTCATCAGAAAGTGATCGAAGAGGCACCGGCACCCGGTATCAGCGAAGAACAGCGTCAACGTATCGGCGAACGTTGCGTGCGCGCTTGCCAGGAAATGGGCTATCACGGCGCGGGCACCTTTGAGTTCCTTTACGAGAACGACGAGTTCTACTTCATCGAGATGAACACCCGCCTCCAGGTCGAGCATCCGGTAACGGAAATGATTACCGGCATCGACATCGTCAGGGAACAATTGCAGATTGCCGCTGGCGAACGACTCAGCATTACTCAGGATGACGTGCGTATTTACGGCCACGCCATCGAGTGCCGGATCAACGCTGAAGACCCGAAGACCTTCATGCCATCACCCGGCATGGTGCACCTTTGGCATTCGCCCGGCGGACCCGGCGTGCGCGTGGACAGCCATGTGTACAGCGGCTACCGCGTACCGCCAAACTACGATTCAATGATCGGCAAACTGATCACCCACGGCAGCGACCGCAAGTCGGCCATCTCGCGCATGCGCAACGCACTGAACGAAATCGTCATCGAGGGCATAAAGACCAACGTTCCGTTGCATCACGAAATTTGCCAGCACGCGGCATTTCAGGCGGGTGGCACCGACATCCATTACCTGGAGAAGCGGCTGGGGCTCTAGCGGCCTGGCAACGATGGACTGGCGTCAGTTTGTAATGGACCTTGAAGCGCTGCCAACGGACGCGGTTGAGGATCTGTTCCTGCGCCACGGTGCGCACGCAGTAACGCTGAGCGACGCAGGGGATGACCCGGTACTCGAACCGGGGCCGGGCGAAACCCCCTTGTGGTCCCGAACCCGCATCACCGGACTGTTTTCTCCTGATGCCGACTTCGACGCCCTGCAAGACGCCTTGCGAACCGAGTTCGAGCTGAAGTCACTCCCGGACTATCACATAGAAGATCTTGCCGATCGCCCGTGGGAACGGGAATGGCTGAAAGACTTCCACCCTATGCGCTTCGGCTCGCGCCTCTGGGTGTGCCCGAGTGGGCAGCTCCCCGACGCCGGCGACGAGGCCATCTGCCTGCAGCTGGATCCCGGGCTGGCCTTCGGCACAGGCACGCACCAGACCACCGCCCTTTGCCTGCGCTGGCTTGATCAACAACACGAACGCGGCAAACTCAACGGCAAGTCGGTACTCGACTTTGGTTGCGGCTCAGGGATTCTCGCCATCGCCGCTTTACGACTGGGCGCAGCCAGCGCGCTGGCAATTGATATTGATCCACAGGCCATTACAGCGACGCAGAGCAATGCCTTGCAAAATAACGTTGCCGACCGGATCACGACACAAATCGAACGAACAGACGAGGTTTTCGATCTGGTGATCGCCAACATACTGGCCGCGCCCTTGATCGACTTCGCCGAATGGTTGTCACAGCGACTGGCCGACGGGGAATGGCTGGTACTTTCCGGTATCCTCCGTCATCAGGTCGACGATGTGTGTGCAGCTTATCAACGGTGGATCGATCTGGAACCACCGGAATTCGACAACGACTGGGCGCGGCTGTCCGGTCGCAAACGCTGAGAGAGCGGCATGTATACAGTGTGCCCGGAATGCAAAACAGCATTTCGACTAAACGCAAAGATCCTCAAACAAGCGCACGGCCGCGTGCGTTGCGGTGGTTGCAGCAGCACGTTTAATGCGATTGACCACCTGGCAGAAGACTTGCCGGACGACGAACCGGGAAACACCCAAACGGCGCACACCTTCGACGAGCGCAGCAAAGAGCTGCTACACACACTCGACCAGTTAACCGGCCCTGATGCCGTACGTATCGAAGACACCGGCGTTGAATGGCGGGTTCTTGATGTCGACAGCGATTCTGGCAACGATGGCGATGATGATGACGACACCGGCACGGTCGCGGACGACGACACCGACCCCGTCGAATACAAGCCTGCCGACGAAATTCAGTGGAGCCTGGAGGAACCGGACTACGAGCTACCCGCTGACACGGGCAGTACCGCCGAGTATTCGGCCCTCGCAGCCACCGAGCTGGAAGCCAGCGACGACGAGCCGGAGAACAGCCACTCTGAGCAACAGCCCGCCTATAGCGATGACATGGGTATCGAGGAAGACGATAACAGTGACGACGCTGAAATCGATAGCGACGCCGGCACATATGAAGAAGCAGAGAGCTTAACGACCGAATCGCCGTCCGACGAGACTGCAGAGCCGCGGCAGGACTTCCGCTACGACGACAACACTCCCCTGCCCGATGAGTTCTTTCGCCCATCGGACGATTTTCCGGTAGAACCAGATGAAGCCGACAGCGCGCTTCAGGAACCCGCAATTACGGCGGACCCTTACCGCGATGAGACGCCAACGATGGCGGGTGACGACGCTCAGGCTGACCTGATCTTCGGCGACATCGATGAATGGCAGGATCTGCTCTCGGAAGTGGCGACGGACGACGACGCCGAACCGGCCGGCAGCGAACCGCTCACTGATCGCGAATCCGCATCCGAAATCGATAGCGAGCTTGATACCGACGAAGACGGTGCCGGCGATACCGCGCTGCAGAACCTCGACAACAGTGACGACGACCAGCAACCGACAGACAACGATGCAGCGTCGGCGGGAGACGTTTCGCTCGAACTGGCTGCCCCTGATTCGCACGACGACGATGACGCCGCGGACCCCGACGACGAACTGATCGTCAATGAGTTCGTACCCGACCCGAACGCACCGAAAATCGATCTGGATGCCGAACTCGTTGCGGATGAATCCGAGGAACCGACCGGGGTGCACCCGGTGCTTATCGACGGCATTGGTGAACAAGCAACTGACGACGAAAACGCCGCCGATCACCTGGAGGATAAGCAGGCCGACGACGTACCGCCGACCAAGCCGACTGATGAAGCAGCGCCCAGCGAAGATCCGCCTGCCGACTCGGCACAGGACCCGGCGGCGAACGACGAGCTGTCTGCCGAAGCGCCGGCAAGCGACGACGCCACGTCGGACAACGAGGTCGAGGCAGCGCAAGCCTTTGACGAACTGTCGGTCGAGATGGAAATTGACCAGGAATTACTACGCGCGGCTGCGCTGCAGGCCGGTGACGAACCGGCTGACACGCAGGATGAGCAGCCCGAAGTCAGCGAGAACCGGCTGGTCGAAAGCATCATCATGGAAGGTGACACGGTCACCGACCTGATTGGCGATACCGAACTGAAATTCAACACTGCGCTGCTGGAAGCGAGTCCGGACGGCGAGGAACAGACGCTCGACAATGACTCGGCGACAACGGCACCACCGCCAAGCCGTCGTTTGCGCGGCGCCAGCATTGCCGCGGCCGCCGGCTTGGTTCTGCTGCTCGCCGTGCAATTGCTGCACGCGAATCGCGCCACTCTGGCGACATCACCCGTATTCGAAAACACACTCGCGCCGCTCTACCGGGCCATTGGCCAGCCGGTAACGCCCGCGTGGGATGTGCGCGGTTGGCGTTTCGAATCCACGACCGGCAGTACGGACAATGCTGATCAACGACTTACGATCAATTCACGTATTGCCAACAAGTCAACGCAGGCTCTGCCCTACCCGCTGGTATACGTCTCCCTCACCGACCGCTTCGAGGAAATCGTTGGTAGCCGGATCCTGCGTCCGGACGAATATTTGGCAGGCAATGTCAGCTACCGCAAACCCGTTGCACCAGACGCCGACTTCAACGCGGTCATTACCATCGATTCGCCAGCGCCGGAAGCCACCGGCTTCAAGCTCAATGTCTGCTACCGGACAGGCTCGCAGCAGCTGCGCTGCGCGATCGAAGACTTCCGAAACTAAGAGACCCGCAGGCATTGCTGCCAGTTGCTGCTCCGGTCGGCTACAATGGCGGGCCGTGGTGAGCTGCTCCCCGTTATGCAAATCGGACCCTGGACAATTCCCGGACGCTTCGTGCTTGCGCCGATGGCAGGCATTACTGACGCGCCGTTTCGAAAACTATGCCGGCGTTTCGGCGCAGCGCTGACCACCTCCGAAATGACGACCGCCGATACCCGTCTGTGGCAAACGGCCAAGTCGCGCCGCCGCCTCGATCTCGACATGGATGCCGAGCCCTGCATCGTGCAGATCGCTGGCTCAGATCCCGCGCAGTTAGCTGTAGCCGCCGCTGCTTGTGTTGCGCGTGGCGCGCAGATTATTGACATCAACATGGGTTGTCCGGCTAAGAAAGTGTGCAGCAAGCTTGCAGGCTCCGCATTGTTACAGGACGAACCACTGGTTGCGCAGATACTCGACGCCGTGGTTGCGGCTGTGGACGTACCGGTTACGTTAAAGATTCGCACCGGCTGGGACCCCGAACATCGCAATGGCCCGCGTATAGCGCGCATCGCCGAAGATTGCGGCGTGCAGGCCATTGCTGTGCACGGCAGAACGCGCGCGTGCCGTTTCAAGGGTCTTGCCGAATACGACACCATCGCTGAAATCAAGAACTCGGTGAAAATTCCAGTCATTGCCAATGGGGATATCACCACTTCGCAGAAGTCGCTTGAAGTATTGAAGCTAAGCGCCGCAGATGCATTGATGATTGGTCGCGGTGCACAGGGAAAGCCGTGGATTTTTCGCGAACTGAATCAATTAATCACGCCGGAAAAAGACTATCGGCCGCTAGAAAAAAATGACGTGCGTGATATCATGCTCGACCACCTCAGCGACCTGTACCGGTTTTATGGGGACACGACCGGCATAAGAGTCGCCCGCAAACACCTCACCTGGTATTGCAAAGGGCTGAAGGACTCCACTGAGTTCCGATCCAAGGTGGTTCGTGTGGACAGTGCAGCGGAACAGGTACGATTGACGCAAGCGTTTTTCAACGAACGCATCGACGACGACCTGCTAGCCGCCTGAACTGCATCGCACTGGGGGAGGCGCCAAGCCTGAAATAGTCATTCTCAATCGGGGAAATTTCAGATCGTGGCTAAACAGAACACAACAAAGTCTAAAGAATTGAGAACACTCAACACAAAAAAGCCGTTGCGCAAGCACACCGAAGAAGCACTGGGTCAGTATTTCGCCAGTCTTAATGGCGACCGGCCCGGCGATCTGTACGACCTCGTCATGGGCGAAGTTGAACAGCCGCTGTTCAAGGCCGTCATGGATTACACCGGCGGCAACCAAAGCCAGGCGGCAGGCATACTCGGCATCAATCGCGGAACGTTACGCAAAAAGCTCAGAACTTACTCATTGCTGCAATAAAAGGCCGCAAAGCATGACCACAGTGACCAGGGCGCTTGTCAGCGTTTCGGACAAGCGGGGACTCACTGATTTCGCCAGTGGGCTCGCCAAACTCGGTATCGAGATTCTTTCCACCGGCGGTACAGCGCGACAGCTCGATGAAGCCGGCATTCCTGCCATTGAAGTCGCCAGTAAGACAGGCTTCCCCGAAATCATGGGCGGACGCGTGAAGACGCTGCACCCCGTGATACACGGCGGGCTGCTGGGACGCCGCGGCACGGATGAAGCGGTCATGGCCGAACACGGCATCGAAGCGATCGACCTGCTCGTCGTTAATCTGTACCCCTTTGAAGAAACGATCCGCAAGCAGGACGCCACGGTCGACGACGCTATAGAAAACATCGATATCGGCGGTCCGGCCATGATTCGTGCGGCATCAAAGAATCACGCCAGTGTTGCCGTTGTCGTTGATCCTGAAGATTACGCCAGCGTACTGACCGCATTGCAGGACGGCAGCCTCGACGCTGACATGCGCCGCCGCCTCGCCGCCAAGGCGTACGCGCACACAGCGAGTTACGACACGGCCATCAGTCGCTACCTGTTCGGCGTACTCGGCGACGATCCGCTCGGCGAGCGCGCGCTGTACGCCGGTGAGCGTATAGAGGCATTGCGCTATGGCGAGAACCCGCACCAGTCGGCCGCGTTTTATCGTGACCAGACAGCCGCTGCGGGCAGTCTTGCAAACGCCGAACAGTTGCAGGGCAAAGCACTGTCCTACAACAATATTGCTGACACTGACGCCGCACTGGAATGCGTGCGCCAGTTTGCCGAGCCGGCTTGCGTAATTGTCAAACACGCCAACCCCTGCGGCGTAGCAGTCGACAAAGACATAGCGAGCGCGTACGAACGCGCCTTCAGCACAGATCCCACGTCCGCTTTCGGCGGCATAATTGCATTTAACCGACCGCTTGATGCAGCCACGGCCAAGGCAATTATCGACCGACAGTTTGTTGAAGTTATCGTCGCACCCGAAATTGACAGCGCTGCGCGCGATGTACTCGGCAACAAGAAAAATGTGCGGGTACTGTGCACTGGTGCGCACGTCGCCGTCGAAGGCGGTCTCGACTTCAAGAAGGTGTCAGGCGGACTGCTCGTGCAAACCGTCGACAATGGCAAGGTTACGGCCGCTGAATTGCGTACCGTAACGAAAAAAGCACCGGATGCCGCGCAATTGAAAGACCTGCTGTTTGCCTGGCAAGTTGCGAAATACGTGAAGTCGAATGCCATCGTTTTCTGCAAGGACGGCATGACCATAGGCGTCGGCGCAGGTCAGATGAGCCGCGTCTACAGCACGCGTATTGCAGCAATCAAGGCGGCCGATGAAAACCTCGAAGTCAAAGGCTCGGTCATGGCATCGGATGCCTTCTTCCCGTTTCGGGACGGCATCGACGCAGCCGCCGCTACCGGTATAGCCGCTATAATTCAGCCGGGCGGATCCATGCGTGACGACGAAGTCATCGCCGCAGCCGACGAACACGGCATTGCGATGGTCTTCACCGGCATGCGTCATTTCCGGCATTGAGCACAAGTCCATGAAAGTACTGATCGTAGGCGGTGGCGGCCGAGAACATGCGCTGGCATGGAAATGTGCCCAGTCTCCGTCGGTCAGTGAAGTCATCGTCGCACCTGGCAATGCCGGCACTGCTCGCGAAGCCGGAATTCGTAATGCCGCGGTCGCGGCCGACGACATCGACGCTCTGCTCAATCTGGCTAAAAGCGAAAATATCGGTTTGACGATAGTTGGCCCTGAGGTGGCGCTTGTTGCGGGCATCGTCGACCGCTTCCGCGATCACGGTCTGCCTTGTTTTGGCCCTGACGCCAAAGCCTCGCAACTCGAAGGCTCCAAGTCCTTCACCAAGGATTTTCTGGCCCGGCACGCCATTCCAACGGCAGCCTACGCCAGCTTCTCCGACATTGAACCGGCACTGGAATGGATACGCGCGCGCGGCGCGCCCATTGTCATCAAAGCCGACGGACTCGCTGCCGGCAAGGGCGTCGTCGTAGCACAGACTCTCGCCGAAGCCGAACAGGCCGTGCATGACATGCTCGGCGACCGCCGCTACGGCAACGCCGGTGCAAGTATTGTTATCGAAGAGTTTCTGGCCGGCGAGGAAGCGAGCTTCATCGTCATGTGCGATGGCCAAAGCGTCCTCCCTCTCGCCACCTCACAGGACCACAAGGCCCGCGACGACGGCGATCAGGGCCCGAACACCGGCGGCATGGGTGCCTATTCACCCGCGCCGGTCGTTACTGAGGAACTCGAACAGCGCATCATGCGCGAAATTATCGAACCGACATTGGCCGGCCTTAAGAGCGACGGTATCGACTACCTTGGCTTTCTGTATGCCGGGCTGATGATAGACAGCGAAGGCACGCCGCGCGTGCTCGAGTTCAACTGCCGTTTCGGCGATCCGGAAACCCAGCCCATTTTGGCGCGACTGAAATCAGACCTTGTCGAACTGTGCATCGCCGCACTCGATGGCAAGCTCGGTGAACAAACCATCGAATGGGACCCGCGCGCCGCGCTCGGGGTGGTAATGGCTGCCGGCGGATACCCAGAGAAATACGCGAAGGGTCGTCCGATCAGCGGCCTGTCAGACTCCAGCGCCAGCAAAGTCTTTCATGCCGGAACCGCACTGATCGACAACACGGTGGTCACTGCAGGTGGTCGGGTACTGTGTGTGGTCGGGCTCGGTGACAGCGTCGCAGAGGCCCGCGATACCGCTTATGCCGGGGTCGATAAAATCAGTTTTGACGATGCCTTCTGCCGCCGGGACATCGGCTACCGAGCCATCGCCCGCGAGGCGCAATAAGCGGCATGTTGACCGTTACCGCCGCCATCGAAGCAATACTGGCAGCGCTAACCACCTGGCCTGAAGAAACTGTGCCGCTGGATGTTTCCAACGGCCGCGTATTGCGGCAAGACGTGCTGGCTGAGCGCGACCAGCCGCCGTTCGACCGCGTCACTATGGACGGCATTGCCGTGCAGCACAGCGCGTACGCCGCAGGACGTCGCGAATTCGCCATTGCAGCCTCGCAACTTGCCGGTGACCCGGTGCTGACACTCACATCGGAAGACGCGTGCATTGAGGTCATGACCGGCGCGGTATTGCCGGTCGGCAGCGATTGCGTCATTCCCGTCGAACGCACTACCCGTGCCGGCGGCACTGTTCATGTAGAGCCGGACTACGACGCCACAGTCCGACAATTCGTGCACGCGCGCGGTTCGGATCACAGCAAGGGATACCGCCTGCTTGCAGCGGGACGCCGGATCTCGGCAATCGACATTGCCTTGCTGGCTTCAGCCGGTCTTGCCGACATTCAGGTAACAAAACTCCCGCGCATTCGGGTGATATCTACAGGCAACGAACTTGTAGCGCCCGGTGCCAGCCATCGAAGCACACCAGATACGCATGTCGAACGGCCCATCAATCGTCGCCATGCTGCAGCAACAGGGCTTCCGGGACAGCCTGCATCTGCATTTGCGCGATGACCAGAGCGTGCTCGAAACCCGTATTGGCGAACAATTGGCGGACAGCGATGTGCTTATCCTGAGCGGCGGCGTATCGATGGGTCAGGCCGATTTTGTGCCGCAGGTACTCAGCAATTTGCGGGTACGCAAAATCTTTCACAAAGTAAGCCAGCGCCCTGGCAAACCAATGTGGTTCGGTACGGGTCCGCAAGGGCAATTGGTGTTTGCGTTACCCGGCAACCCTGTATCGGCACTGACTTGCTGCCGACATTACGTACTGCCTGCGTTGCTCACGGCGTCGGCAACTACGCCGCAACGCGCGACGACGGTGCAACTTTCAGAGTCGTTCCGCTTCGCGCCAGCGCTGACCTGCTTTCTACCCGCACGCCTGACCGTCGATGAGCACGGCCAGGCATGGGCGCAGCCAGTACCTACCAACACCTCGGGTGACTTTACAACGCTGGCCAGCACCGATGGTTACCTGCAACTAGCCGCCGGTGAAACAGAGTTCGCGGCCAACAGCCGGCAACCGTTTTTCTACTGGGCACAAGCCTGAGAGACTGCGCTCAGGTTCGGGAATAACCCTCTGCGTAGTTTGGGGTAGCAGGGGCATCGGTCATAGCAGGGTCCGGCAGCGGCTTGCCTGAAGTTAACGACAACGGAATAACGCCCGCCCAATGCGGCAACCCGTAGTCACTTGCTGTGTCCTTCGGCGGACCCGACCGCACCTTGACGCTGGCCTCGTCTATGCGCAGGGACAACACCACGGTGGCGGCAACTTCCTTGCGGTTCGGTTGCCGCGAATCGTCCCAGCGCCCCGGCAACATATGATCGAGAAATGCCTTAAAGGCATGTCGCTTCTCTTCGTCGTCGCGAACCGTCGTCGCCGTACCAAACGCCACGACCGAGCGATAATTCATCGAATGAGAAAACGCTGACCGTGCCAACACCAGGCCATCGAGCAGCGTGACACAAACACTGACATCGCTGCCTGCGTCGAAACTCGCTAACCAACGGCTCGCAACAGCACCGTGCAAGTACAGCTTGTCGCCAATGCGCGCGTAGGTCATCGGCAGCACCACAACCCCGTCCGGCATCGTAAGGCCGACATGCGCCACCAAACCTTCGTCCAGAATCGCAAAGGCCGTGTCGAGTTCGTAGGATGCCCGCTCAGAATGCCGGCTCATTGTTGACCGTTGGGTTTTCGTTAGCTCGGCAGTCACGTGCGCAGCCTCCACAGTTGCTGTAGCACTGAAAGTAGCGCGTGCCGCAGGCCCTCGCCAATGCACAATTGCCGGACAATAACGGCCACACAGTAGCGCAATTGTGCTAATTCATGCAGTCTGAGCAAGATCGAATACAGCCCGCCGACTAACTACGAAGGGATCGAACATGCTAAAAGTAACTGCGCGCTTCCACGAACAAGCGTATGCGCTGATGCGCATATTCACTGGCTTTCTTTTCTTATGGCACGGCAGTCAAAAGCTGCTCGGCTACCCACCAATGAGTTACGAGCCACCCGCCTTTGTCACCTGGGTGGCGGGCGGCATCGAATTGGTCGGCGGCGCACTGGTGATGATCGGTCTCTTCACGTCGCCCGTTGCGTTTCTCTGCAGCGGCCTGATGGCTGCAGCGTACTGGATGGCACACGGACCGGACCCCTTTCTGCCAATCCTGAACGGCGGCGAACTCGCGGTGCTGTATTGCTTTGTCTTTCTGTATATTTCCACGAAAGGCAGCGGCATCTGGAGCATCGACAACCTGCGCAAATAGCCGATACACAGTCCCGACCGACGGCTCACTACTGCCAAATACACAAACGGCCGCATAAGCGGCCGTTTGTTTTTCCACGATAGACTGAACGTCAGCGCTTCATTGCTTCGAAGAACTGGGTGTTGGTCTTCGTGTCCTGCAATTTGTTCAGCAGGAACTCGATTGCCGCCAGCTCGTCCATCGGGTGCAGCACCTTCCTGAGTACCCACATTTTCTGCAGTTCATCAGGCTGGGTCAGCAGCTCTTCTTTGCGGGTACCGGAGCGGTTGATGTTGATCGCCGGGAACACACGCTTCTCAGCAATACGGCGATCCAGATGGATTTCCATGTTGCCGGTGCCTTTGAATTCCTCGTAGATCACTTCGTCCATCTTCGAACCGGTATCGACCAGTGCCGTAGCCAGAATAGTCAGACTACCGCCTTCCTCGATATTGCGCGCCGCACCGAAGAAGCGCTTCGGACGGTGCAATGCGTTCGCATCCACACCACCGGTAAGCACTTTTCCTGATGAAGGTACAACCGTGTTGTAAGCACGCGCCAGCCGGGTGATCGAATCAAGCAGGATGATGACATCGCGCTTGTGCTCGGTCAGCCGCTTGGCTTTCTCGATCACCATCTCGGCAACCTGCACGTGACGGCTGGCAGGCTCATCAAACGTCGATGACACCACCTCACCACGCACTGTGCGCGCCATTTCCGTCACTTCCTCAGGCCGCTCGTCGATCAGCAATACGATCAGGTCGCAATCCGGGTTGTTGGCTGAAATCGCGGTCGCAATGTTCTGCAACAGCATTGTCTTACCCGCTTTCGGTGGGCTGACAATCAAACCACGTTGTCCTTTACCAATCGGCGCCACCATGTCGATGATGCGAGCGGTAAGGTCCTCGGTACTGCCATTGCCCTGTTCGAGGGTTAAGCGATCGCGAGGAAACAGCGGGGTCAGGTTTTCAAACAGGACCTTGCTGCGAGCGTTCTCGGGTGCGTCGTGATTGATCTGGCCGACTTTGAGTAACGCGAAGTAGCGCTCCCCGTCTTTCGGCGGACGAATCAGGCCACTGACGGTATCGCCCGTGCGTAAATTGAACCGACGTATCTGACTGGGAGAGACATAGATGTCGTCTGGCCCCGCCAGATAGGAGCTGTCCGAAGAACGCAGAAAGCCGAAGCCGTCCTGCAGGATCTCCAGCACACCATCGCCATATATATCTTCGCCATTCTTCGCGTGTGCCTTGAGAATGGAAAAAATAATGTCCTGTTTGCGCGAACGCGCCAGGTTTTCGAGGCCAAGGCTGGTGCCAAGATCAACAAGGTCGGATGCCGGACGGTTCTTTAGATCCGTCAGATTCATCGCGTTCTTGGTGAGCTCGAGCTGATCCGGTGGAATTACTTCGAGGTTATCCTCGTCGTCAGGAAACTCTTCCGATTCACGCCGTCTTGGTCGACGACGCCGGTTCCCCTGCCCCCCGCGTTTTTTGATTTTGCCGGCTGTTTAGGGCGGCTTCTAGTTTGATTACCCAAGTATCCTCTCACAGATTGGTTTCCAGAAACTCTGTCAGTTGCGACTTCGACATGGCGCCCAGTTTCTGCGCATGCACGGAGCCGTCCTTGAACAGCATTAAGGTCGGAATACTACGAATACCGAACTTGGGTGGAGTGTTCGGATTCTCGTCAATGTTCAGTTTTGCCACAGTAATGCGGTCAGCGTATTCCATCGCGACCTCATCCAATAACGGTGCAATCATCTTGCAGGGGCCGCACCATTCAGCCCAGAAATCCAGCAGTACAGGCTTCGCTGACTGCAGTACATCGGCCTCGAATGAGTCGTCATTGGTGTGCACAATATTGTCGCTCACCGGCATCTACCTCCAAAATTGGCTTCGTGTGGTTGGCTGTTTGGCATCGCTCGCAGCCGCCGTACGGCGTAGTGCGAACTGTGCAAAATGGATGACGCTGCCCGTCCAATCAGGCAATATGTCGCAGCTTTACCGCGGCTTCTCTTGGATTTCGTTGAAGGCGAAACTGGCAGGTGCGACGACTGTCGCGTCGATATTGACCAATTTGACCGGTTCACGAACCAATTTGCAAGCCCAAATCCGCAATTTCTCTATGGAGTCTCATGTCAGACAATCACCTGAGCGACCTCAAATTCGACGCACTTGACCTGCACCCGGACCTGCGCGCCGGAATCAAAGCCGCAGGCTTCGAATATTGCACGCCAATCCAGGCCAGTACGCTGCCGATGGCGCTGAAAGGAAACGACGTTGCCGGCCAGGCCCAGACCGGTACCGGCAAGACTGCCGCCTTCCTGATCGCTGCCTATCAGCGCTTGCTGACCACGCCACCCGCTGAAACCGAGGGGCAAAAGCAACCGCGCGTATTCATACTTGCGCCAACCCGCGAACTCGCTGTGCAGATCGCGAACGACGCCGAAGTCCTGAGCGAACACACGGGCTTCACCATCGGACTCGCGTACGGCGGCACCGATTATGAAAAGCAACGCAATCGCATCGCGAATGGCATCGACCTGTTGATCGGTACGCCCGGCCGCATCATCGACTACTACAAGCAGGGCGTATTCAAACTCGATCAGGTACAGGTCGTCATCCTTGACGAGGCCGATCGCATGTTTGATCTGGGCTTTATCAAGGACATTCGTTACCTGCTGCGCAAACTTCCCGAACCGGACCAGCGCCTGAACATGTTGTTCTCGGCAACCCTGTCACAACGGGTGATGGAGCTGGCGTACGAGCACATGAACGAGCCTGAGTTAATTCGCATCGAACCGGACAAAATGACGGCGGACCGCGTACGACAGGCCATCTTCTTCCCGTCCAACCCGGAAAAAATTCCGTTACTGGTTGGTTTGATCCGCGAAATGGGCACCGGACGAATCATGATTTTCGTCAACACCAAACGTGAAGCCGAACGCATACAAGCCTATCTGCAAGCCAATGGCATTGATGCCGAGGCAATCTCCGGTGACGTGCCACAGAACAAACGCCTGAAGATGCTGCTGCGTTTTCAAAGTGGTGAATTGCCGGTATTGATCGGTACCGACGTGGCCTCGCGCGGTTTGCACGTTCCCGAAGTGCAGTACGTCATCAACTACGACCTGCCGAATGACCGCGAAGACTACGTGCACCGCATCGGTCGAACCGCACGCGCCGGGGCATCGGGTGACGCCATCAGCTTTGGTTGCGAAACCTATGTGGAGTCGTTACCGGATATCGAAGATTACATTGGCCACAAAATTCCGGTGGCGAGCTACGACCCGGATCTGTTGCCAACCCTGGAGCGTCCACCGCCCAGACCGCGCAAAGACCGCAACAGCAAGCCACGCCGCAGTGGCGGTGGCCGTTCGTCTCGTCCACGCCGCTAAGCGTCAACAGGGACCCGTTGCCTCACGAGGTCCCTGTCAGGCAGGCAGCAGCTCCGCCACACCTTCCACGCTGAGGTAAGTTCCGCCATCCCGTACAGCGGCGGATGTATCCGGGCGCGTAATCCGCACAACGTGCTTCACGCCATATTCGCGCGCGCTCGCCAGTACCGTTTCCGTATCATCAACAAACATGGTTCGTTGTGGATCGAATCCCTCTGCCGCGGCAAGTGCGTGCCAAAAACGTTGATCTTCTTTCGGATAGCCGAACTGATGGGACGTGTAGACCCCGGCGAAATAATTTTCGATTCCCGTTACTTCGGACTTGACGGCCAGCGTGTCCGGGTGTGAATTCGTCACCATCAAGACCCGCGGTCCGCTCTGCTGCACGGTCTGCAGAAATTCCATAGCGCCGGGCAACCAGCCGATGCGCGCTCGTTCCGCGCGATGCAGAGCCAGCACATCGAGATCGAGGCGCTCGCTCCAGTGATCGAGGCAATACCAGTCCAATTGCCCCTGCAAACTCCGAAACGTTGCGTGCAATTGCCGCGTCGCCACTTCATGTTCGAGACCGTGCTTACGTGCGTACTCCAGCGGAATGTGCTGCAGCCACATGAAGTTATCGAACGCGAGATCCAGCAGGGTCCCGTCCATGTCCAGCATCAAAGTGTCGCAATCCCGCAATAATTGGCTGGTGCTCATGGTTTTTCGTCTCTCCCGCATACGTTTATCAGTGATGCTTTATACTGCCCCGCCCAGCGACAGGCAATCGAGTACACCATGCAGTTAGAGCCCCTGATTCAGCCCGTTACCGACCTGGCACATGCAGCCGGCGCAGCCATACTCGCAGTTTACGGCAGCGAATTCGCCGTCGAACAAAAAGATGATGACTCGCCGTTGACCAAAGCCGATCTGGCCTCCAATCGCATCATTGTGGACGGTTTGCAGGCGCTGACGCCGGATATTCCGCTGATCTCCGAAGAAGTTGGCCTGCCGCCGTTCGCCGAACGCCGACAATGGCCACGCTACTGGTTGATAGACCCGCTCGACGGTACCCGCGAGTTCGTCAACCGGAACGATGAATTCACCGTCAACATCGCGCTGATAGACAACCACCGACCCGTTCTCGGCGTCGTTTATGTGCCGGTACTCGGACTTACTTATGTAGCCGCCGCCGGCGTCGGTGCAAGCCGCCAGATTGGCGAGGAGGCGCCGGAACCGATTTCTGTAGCAGCACAGTCAGCCACACCGCCGCGCATCGTGGGTAGCCGCTCACACCGCGGTACCAGTCTGGATGCCTACCTTGCCGCGCTGGGCGAATTCGAGTTGCTGCCAATGGGAAGTTCATTGAAGTTCTGTCGCGTCGCCGAAGGCGCCGCTGATCTCTATCCACGGCTGGGCCCTACCTCGGAATGGGATACGGCGGCAGCGCAGGCCATCGTTGAACAGGCCGGCGGCCAGGTTTTGTGCCCCAACGGCGAGCCGTTGTTATACAACACCAAAGAAGACATACTCAATGGTCACTTCTTTGTCATCGGACCGCGCGATCGGAACTGGCTGGAAGCGGTTATCACCGAGCATCGCGCGTAACGCTAGACTAGAATTACTATGTCGTTAAACATTTTCGGCACCCCCATGAGAGACAAGATCGACACCGAATGTTTTCGCGAATACGCGAAACTGCGCGAGCTGCGAATCGACCATCGCGATCTCAACGATCTGATCGACCGTCTGTCGCACGATCCACTGGTTGATCAGCTGCAAATCCGTCGCCTGAAAAAGCGTCGCTTGATACTCAAAGACATGATCACTCGTCTCGAAAGCGACATCATTCCGGATCTCGACGCCTGACCTGTATCAGGCGTCTTTCTTCGGCAGCTGCGCTGCGCCGATGTGATGCCCGCCCCGCTCGCGTGCCAGTTGCACCTGCCGGCGCCGCTCTTCCAGACGCACCTCGCGATCACGTTCCAGTTCATTGATGCACTGCGGGCAGGACACACCCTCGCGGTAATCCGGCGACTTCAGGTCGTCGGCAGACAACGGCCGGCGACAGGCATGGCATTGTTCGTAGCCGCCCTCTGAGAGGTCGCGATCAACGGCAACCCGGCTGTCAAAAACAAAACACTCACCGTCCCAGCGATTGTCGTCGTCGGCTGTCGTGGACAGGTAATTCAGTATGCCACCCTGCAACTGATAGACCTGCGAGTAGCCGAGTTCCTGCATCAGGGCGCTGGCCTTCTCGCAGCGTATGCCACCGGTGCAGAACATAGCGACGGGCCGGTCGCGATCGCCCGCATCCAGCTGTTCAACGAATTCGGGGAATTGCCGAAAGCTGTCGGTGCCAGGATCAAGCGCCCCGGGAAACGTACCCACTTCAATTTCGTAGTGATTGCGGGTATCGATGACGAGTGTTTCAGGATCGTCGAGCAGCGAATTCCATTCGCCGGGACTGACGTGCTGGCCGGTACGCTGTTGCGGCCGGATGTCTGGCCGGCCGAGGGTCACAATTTCGTTCTTGATGCGTATCCGCAGTTTTCGAAACGGCGCGGTGTCAGCCTCGGTCCAGCGGGCATCGACCGGCGTCGGCAATGCCAGCGTGTCCTGCAGCCATTGCAGGACCGCGGCTATGCCCTCGCCAGCGCCCGCAAGGGTGCCATTGAAGCCTTCGTCGGCCAGTAACACGGTGCCCAGCAAATGCTCTTTCTCACACAGCAACTGCAGATCACGCTGAATCGCGGCAGGCTCAGGTACATCGACAAAACGATAAAAGGAAACAACGTTTAACACGCGTGAACTCGCAGGTCTGGCTCAGGAATTATCCGTCGCGTCGGAAAAAGTGAGCGAGAGAATACTATGGCGTATCTCTTCACCCAAGACGAGTCGCGCGTCTTCACCGATACGGGTGATGTCCTCATCGAACTCGAGCCGGCCCTCGTCGTTGCGCCGCAGGACGTCCTGCAATCTGAGCTGCGCGATAAAGTCGCGGAACAATGCCCGGTCGAAAAAGTCCGGTGAATGCAGTCCGTAGATCATCGCCAACCGCTGGGCACTTTGCTGACATAACGACTCCAGCGCCGCGCGCGTCAACTGGCCGGAACCGTTACGCACCAACAAGGCAATGACGAGATAAAAGCGCTGCAGCATTGGCACCATGGAATGGCCGAGCATCAGCAGTTGAAATGCCTTACCTGAACCTGCCGTAGGCCGTACCAGTGTCGAACCGTCGGCGTCGCGCTTGAGTATTTCCAGATCGATCAGCGCGTCAATAGCCGTCGTGGTTACGTCATCAATGGCTTCGATATCCCATTGCAACGTCAACTCTTTTTTCATGAACGGGTAAATCAGCCGAACGAGTCGTTGCAGTTCCGTGTGCGCCAGCCGCCGGCCCTGAATAAAGCAGCAGGCAATAGACGCCGGGATAGCAAACAAGTGCTGAACGTTATTGCGGAAATAAGTCATGAGCACGGCTTCGCGCTCTTCCATGCGAATTACATCACCCAGCGCGTGCTTGGTGCGACTGATCACACCAAGCTTGACGCCGTGCTCGATAATCTCGGACGGCGTCCAGTCCGGCAGCGTTACCGAATCGGAATAGTGAAAATGCCCCAGCAGATCAATGCTCAGTTTCAGTTGCCGCTCCAACTCCCGCTCACCCATGCTTTGCTTGGGCGTCGACAACAATGCGGTAGCCAACAGGCTGATGGGGGTGACTGCAGCTGCGGAATTGATGCCGGTCATGATTTCGGCGCCGAGCTTATCGACGACCTCGTTCAACCACAGCGGTCGGTCTTCACTTTGTTTCGCTTCTTCGCGCCAGTTCGGATTGTGTGCGTCCAGTAGCGGCTCAACAGCAATCGGCTCGCCGACGTTGACATAGACCTTGCCGAAGTTCTCGCGCAATGCGCGCACGCTGCGAATCAACCCAAACAGCGACTCTTTTTTCTTTTCTGCACCGCTCAGCTCCTGAATAAAAGCATCGCCTTCGATCAGCTTTTCATAGCCAAAATAAACCGGCGCAAATACGACCTCGCGTTTGGGGTCCTGCATGTAGGAATGCACCGTCATGGCCAGCATGCCGCCTTTCGGCGCCAGCAATCGCCCGGTGCGGCTGCGGCCGCCTTCCACGAAATACTCGATGGCATGTCCGCGCACCAGTATCTGGTGGAGATACGCATTGAATACAGCCGCGTACAGACGATTGCCACGGAAGCTGCGCCGCAGAAAAAATGCACCACCGCGGCGCAGGATGGGGCCGATAACGGGCATATTGAGATTAATGCCTGCCGCGACGTGTGGAATCGTCAAGCCCTGGTGATAAACGGTAAAGCCCAGCAACAGATAGTCGATGTGACTGCGATGGCAGGGCACGTACACCACTTCTTTTTCTTCGGCAATCTTCTGCAGGCGCTCAACGTGCGACAACACGATGCCGTCGTAGATTTTATTCCACAACCAGCCGAGGAAACGCTCGAGTATGCGTATTGCCGGATAGGAAATATGCGCGGCAATTTCCTCAACGTAGTAGCGTGCTTTCTTACGGGCTTTTTCCATGGCCGCCGGGTCATCGCCAGCTTCCGCTTCGATGATTTTCTGTACCTGCGGATCCCGCAACACAACGTTTGCCAGCGTGCGCCGATGCGATAAGTCGGGACCAAGCGTCGCCGTACGTCGCTGGCGAAAATGCACACGCAAAATTCGCGAGACCTTGCGCCAGGCGACCGACTTATCCGTTTCTTCCTGCACGATCTTGCTTAGCGCTAAAGTCTCACTGAAACGCAGCAACGTATTGCGACCATGCAGAACCGTTGCCAGCAACTTGCGCGTGCGCCCTGCCACTTCCCAGTTTTCCGAGAACAGCAACTTGAACCAGGAGCGTTCCTTATCCGGTGAACGTCCCCAGTAGATAGCGACCGGCACGAACACCAGCAACTGGTCGCGTTCCCGAACGCCGGCATCAACGAGCCGGCGCAGGCGGGTTGAACCCGCGCGGCTGGGGCGTTGCACCAGCAAGCCGCGGCGCCGGCGTAATACGACGGTGCGACTCGACTCTGTAATACCCGCAAATTCGAGCGGCTCCGACGGCGATGGCAAACCGTGCCGACGGCACTCCTGTTCCAGCGCCAGCATGTCAGCGAGGCCACCGCTTTCCAGCACGTAGCACACTGCGCCGTCGCAATTGGCGAGCACTTCCGCCGGCACTTCCGGCTGCACCGTTGGCCGGGCCCACAGGCTGAATACCCAGCCGGTTAGCAAGTACAGGGGACGCAGCAGAATACGAGCAACGTTCATGCGCGGACCGCGACTGTGGCGACGGAATTGGTCATTGGGGTGTTGTACATCAAGGGCGCGGCTCGTCCGCTTCGCCGTCAGCCGCCTTCAGCGCTTCGTCCATGCGCTGCTTTTGCTCCATGAGCTGGCGTTCGACATCCTCGGCCTTGTCAATCGGCTCGTGCAGCCCGTCAAACGGCGATGCCGTCGCTTCGGTGGTTTCAGCCGGCTGCTCAGCGCCACCGCAGGCGGCCAGCATCAGCAACAGGCTCAGTGTTATGCCTTTCATGCGCTCTCCTGGCCTGCAATACGCAGCAAGAACTGAGTCAATAGCTGATTGATCTCATCGATGTTATCCGTCAAGCGGTGATCACCGTCCAGCACGTGCAGGGTTGCCCGGCACTCGCGAGCGTAGCGGATGCTGTTTTCAACGGGGACGATGTCATCTTGCCATCCGTGCACGATCATCATCGGCATTTCGGGTGCGGCAGGTGTCAGGTCTTCATAGCCTTCCATGTAGTAAGCCGGCGCGAGCACAAACAAGCCACGTGCAGCCAATGCGGCCGCGGCCGCCGTCGCCACGTGTCCGCCCATGCTGGAACCAACCAGCACCAGCGGCTCTTTGACATCCGCGCATTCGGCCAGCAGCTTTTCGACCCGCTCGGTCGGGTCCGCAATGCCCTGGTAGTCCACACTTTCCGCACGGCAACCCAGCTTGCGCACGGTATCAGCCATGCTGAGGATCTTGGTTCCCCAGGGACCACTTTCCTGACCGTGCGAAAAATACACAGCCGGCATCGCCGCGTTGTTGTTGTTCGACACTCTTGAAACCTTTTGTAGTTGTTATTGGGCCGGCGTTCCGGGCCGGGCGAGCCCGCCTCGGCGAAGAGCCCATTCTAAACGCCTGCAGGCCAGACTTCCTGTGCGCTGGCCTCCGCGGCCCTGATTGTCGTCAATCCCAGGCGGCAGAAGGCTTCCAGAGCAGTTCGTCAAGGTCCGGTTGCCAGCGATACAGCGCCATATTCACCCGTCCGTTGGTCAGAACCACCTCCTCGGCCGCCAGTTTGTCCACTTGCCGCCGCCACGCCTTGCTGCCCACCGCAAACGCCAGCCGGCCGGAAGCAGTGACGATTCGGTACCACGGTACGTCGTGGCCCGCCGGCAATTCGCGCAATGCGCGACCAACCTGACGCGCCCCACGCGGGATACCGGCGATCTCGGCAATCTGCCCGTAGCTCGCGACCGAGCCAGGTGGCACGTCGCAGATCGTCGCGTAGATGCGCTCAAGGCGGCGTTCGCGTTCTTCTTTCGCGGATAGACCCGACGTCATGCGTCAACTCGCCGCCATGCCAAGCCGCTCGCGTATGTCGCGGCGCGCTTCCTGGAGTACCGACTCCTTGCTCAGGCTGTCGAGGATTTCGCTGACCACCTGTTTCGGTCCGCCATCGCCCCACGACTTGCCTTTGGACAAATACTCCCCCGCGACCCGCCCGACGAGGTAGGTGCTGTACCACGCGATCGCACCCTGGGCTGTCGCGGTCAGTATCGTCGACAAACCCAGCGTACCGACTTTCAGTGCGCTGGAAAGCAGGTGCAGGGCCCAAACGGTCCCCATCAGCGCCGCCGCCTCAGCCGCAATCACGGCGACCAGCGAACCGGCCTCGCGGCGTGACAACGGCAGGCCGTACACACGGGACAAATGCATCACCATGCCGACATCGATGAACGCGGCGGCAAACAAATCCGCAACAGGCACCGGGTTGAAGGCCACCGCCACGCCTTTACCAATGCAATACGTGCGCACGAGGCGATCCGCGATCTCGCGTCGTGCTTCGAGTATCCGTCGTCCAACCTGGTCGCTCAGGTTTGCGGCGAACAAACTCGCGTTCAGCGCAACCAGTGTCATACCCTCGGCTTCCACTATTTCCCAGAGTCGCAGGCGCAGTTCTTCGATCATCGGTTCACGGGCGCGCGAACTTTTTGTCTCGTTGCCGGCTGCGTCAATCTCGACGACCTGTTGCGCGCGCGGCTCAGCCGCCACGGCCAGCACATGTTGCGCGGGCACGATACCTGCGC
Organism: Woeseia sp. D3-10; assembly: GCF_055809415.1. Lineage (NCBI taxonomy): Bacteria > Pseudomonadati > Pseudomonadota > Gammaproteobacteria > Woeseiales > Woeseiaceae > Woeseia > Woeseia sp. D3-10. Next base: position 1,112,475 of record NZ_JBVVTW010000007.1, read on the forward strand.
ACTTCTTGCGTATCGCGTTTAACAGACTTGCCGCTTCGTCGGCGGTGTACAGATCGCGCTTGTTCAGCGCGACGAGCACGGGACGACCGGTTTCAACTATCGTTCGCAATGCCTGCAGTTCCGTGTCGGTAATGTCACCGTCGAGTACAAAGATCACGAGGTCTGCACGTGCTGCCGCTTCGCGCGCGATGCGTTCGCGATCTTCACCGCCTGCTTCGTCGAGGCCTGGCGTATCGATCAGAAAAACCCCGCCCGCACTGACCTCATTCCACTCCGCCATTGAGGAGTGGCGGGTTTCGCCGTGCAAGGGACTGGACGCGAAGCGCGTCTCACCGATCAACGCATTGAGCAGCGACGACTTGCCAGTACTGACCCGACCAACCGCAGCAATGTGCAAGTGACCGTGCTCGAGCTTATCGAGCATCGCCTGCACCTCGGCATAGTCGTGCGCCAGCGATTCACGCACACCGGGCGGCAGGCGCGAGTCGTCGATCAGTTCGGTTAGTGATTCGCGGGCGAGCGTCAGGTGGCGAGAGCCGTTGTTGTCAGTCTCCGCTACGCTCTTTTTCGGAGAGCGCAATCCCGACAACTTGCTTAACACCCGCTTGAATATGCTCACCAATATTGTCCTCAAAGGCCTTCGCCGCCACATCCGGCTGCAATTCGCCGTGCTGCTGCAGGGTCAGTATGAGACTTCTGCCCAGCGCGTCGAATATCAAACCGTAGGCTACCGCATGAACCAGACCACCGGCGACCGTACCGATACCCGGGAATGCCTTCAGGCCATTGCCCGCCACGGCCAGCGACAGCGGCAAAGCCCGGCCTACCCGGCTCTGACTCAGGCTAAGGAACTCCTCGACATCCAGGTCGCGCGGTGCCGCACCGTACAGGCGGCACAGTTCCCGCGTCATGGTCGTACCGATGTAACCCTGGATGATGACGTCGGTACCGGGACTGACTGCCGCCAGCGCCCCAATGACCGCCTTGCGTGTTGAGTTGCGCGTAATTTGTTCGGCGCGCTGCTCGCGATATCGCGCCTCCGCTTCCGCGAGCTTGCCGGCCGCCAGCCGAAACACGGCGCGGTCGCGACGGCTATCAATAGCGCTCGACTCGCGTTCCATGAGCTGGTTGATCGCCACGACCAGCACGCCAACGTCGGCGGGGCGTTGCCGGCGCGTTGTCAGCTCAGTGCCGTCAGCGTGTTTTTCGATGACCTCGGTTTCACCACCGGCCGACACGGCCACTACCTGGTCGCGCGCCCATTCGCCACCGAGTTCTTCCACGTACTGCAACAAACGCGCGATGAGCTGCGCCTGTTCGGCCGCGTCGTACCGGTCGGATTTGTTCAACACCAGGATCAGCGGCTTGCCTATCGCAAGCAGTCGCTCCAGTGCCTGCTTTTCTGCCCGGGTCAGATCCCCGTCGGTCACGAACAACACGATCTGCGCCCGCTGTGCTTCTTCTTCGGCGACCCGGTCCAACCCGTCGGCTGTACCGCCGGTACCGGGCACGTCGGTCAACAGAACTTCGTTGCCTGCGCTGTTGGTCCAGCGGTAATGCTGTATGTCGAAAGTCGAACCGCCAACCGCACTGACCGCCACGTTCGCATCGGGGATCAACGCCCGAACCAGCGAACTCTTACCGGTACTGATTTCACCAAAAAAACACAAATGCACATGACCGGCCGCTTGACGCGATGCCAGCTCATCGAGCTCGGCGCGTGCGGCCTGGGTGTCCACACCACTGGCGTCCGCCGCACGCAATCGTGCTTCGATTTCTTCGCGCGTCAACGGAACGTTCTGCGACGAATTCTTTTTGCGAGGCTGACGTTTAACCACCAGCCGAACCATGAACCAGATCGCCGCGACGATCAGCGCAACCACGACGAATACGTAACCGTAGAGCAGCAGCCGCGGTCCTTCGAGCAGACGGTCCCAGACGTTCAGCGCCGATTCGGTGACGAACAACAGGGCCGCCAGCGCGATAAGGAACACCAGCAGGATCAGGAAGCCTAGCCCCAGGCGAATGAATCTATCAAGCGTCATGGGCGCAGAGACTGCCCGAAAATCAGCAACATAGGAAGCGAAAAGCGGTCCGCCGGACAACCCAACTGTCGCGGAAAAGAGACAGTATATTGTTGATTTTTTTATAAATAACAGCAAACTTCGCGCCCACTTCGGGACTCTAAGGGTAACGAAGAGCGACAGCCTGTTTCGAAATCACTGCCCGGGCGTGCGTGACGCAAGGTGCGGCTGATCAATAAGCAATAATCACGCATAGGAGATAACTAAGGATGAACAAACGACTTGGGCAAACAGTCGTGCTGGCAACAGCAGCAACGTTGTTCGCAGGCGTTGCAAACGCTGAACTCAACTACGACTACCTCGAGCTGCGTTACGTTGATGCAGAGCTGGACGCTGGCAGCAGTGATGTTGACGGAGACGGCTTCGAATTTGGCGGTTCCTACAAGATCGCGGACAACTGGCACTTGTTTGGCAGCTACGAAACGCTGGACTTCAGCGGCGTTGACGTCAATGCATTGCAGATAGGTGGTGGTTACATGACGGCCATTTCTGCCGACACTGATCTCGTCGCACGTGTGTCGTACATCGACGGCGAAGTTGAGTCAGGCGGCGCCGATTTTGACGACAGCGGTTTCGGTCTGTCGGCTGGCTTCCGGCGCATGTTCACGCCGGAATTCGAAGGTCGGATTTTCGTCAACTACGCCGACCTTGACGAATCCGGCAGTGACACCACGCTGGAACTGGCGGGTGACTACCACTTCAATAACCAGTTCGCCGCCGGCCTGTCGCTGGATTTCGGTGACGATGCAACCTCATGGAGCATCGGCGGTCGTTACTTCTTCGGTGCACGCCGTTAAGTAATACTCGCAATGACCGGCGACCTTACGGGTCGCCGGTCTTTTTTTTTGGCCTGACTGAAACGCAACGGATACCTGTATTGGCACCCAGAAAGAAACCTCGCCGTCCTTTCTTACGTTACCTGCTGGCCGCACTGCTGGCAGTGATCGTCGCGAGCGTACTGTTGGTACTGCCCTTGCGCTGGGTCGCGCCTGCCACCTCGGCGTTCATGCTGCAGGACCAGAGTGGCCGGGTGCCGGTCGCGTGGCAATGGAGTGACTGGGATGCGATCAGTTCGCAGGCAGCACTCGCGGTGGTCGCCGCCGAAGATCAAAAATTCTCTGACCATGCCGGCTTCGACGTCGACTCAATACTGAACTCTGTGGAATCACGGCGCGACGGTGGACGCTTGCGTGGCGCATCAACCATCAGCCAGCAGGTCGCGAAAAATTTATGGCTATGGCCAGGCCGCAATTTTGTGCGCAAGGGTCTTGAAGCATGGCTGACCGTGTTCGTAGAACTGTGCCTGCCGAAGCGCCGCATTCTGGAAATCTACCTGAACATCGCCGAGCTCGGCCCTGGCGTGTACGGCGTGGAAGCCGCCAGCCGCGCGTATTTCGGCAAACCAGCCGCCGCGCTCAACCGGCCTGAAGCCGCGCTGCTGGCTGCCGTACTGCCCAGCCCGAGAAACTACAATGCCCGCCAGCCGTCGGCCTATGTCCGTAACCGGCAACAATGGATCATCACGCAAATGGCTCGCCTTGAACGGGAGGGTTGGCTGACAACGCTGAACTGAGGTGACCCGCGGAGTACACTGCGCACAGCAGAACTCATCTGACCGGGGGAACCCATGCAGCAACGAATCCGCAGTTCGTTCGCAATCTTAATAAGCACCGCAGTACTCGTCGTCTCGTTGGCCGCGTGCAGCAAGTCTGCCGATACGCCCGCGGCCGCTACCCTGGTCGTTCGCAATGCCATTGTCTGGACAGGCGACCCGAATAAACCATGGGCCGAAGCCATCGCCAGTCGCGGCGAGGATATCGTGGCCGTCGGTACAGACGCCAACGTCGAACCGTTCATCAACGAATCAACGGAAGTGATCGACGCCAACGGCGCGATGCTGGTGCCCGGCTTTATCGACACCCACGTGCATTTCGCCGACGGCGGCTCCAGCCTCGCCTCCGTGCAACTGCGAGACGCAAAAACACCGGCAGAATTCACGCGCCGCATCGGCGCATTCGCGAAAACAGTGCGACCCGGTGAATGGCTGCTGGACGGCAACTGGGATCACGAAAACTGGGGCGGCGAACTGCCGACGCGCGAGTGGATCGATGCCGTAACGCCTGACAACCCGGTGTGGCTCTTTCGGCTCGACGGCCACATGGCGCTCGCCAATTCGCTGGCACTGAAGCTGGCCGGTGTTGATGCCGACACGCCCGATATCGACGGCGGCACCATCGTCCGCGATGCCGACGGCTACCCGACCGGCGTACTCAAAGACAACGCGATGCCGCTGGTCATGGCGGCGGTGCCGGCACCCGGCAATGAACTCATGGATCGCCAGATCGAAGCGGCGATGCAATACGTTGCCGCGCAGGGCGTGACCACCGTCCATGACATGGCGAGCTGGACGTCACTCGCCAGCTACCGCCGCCTGAAGGCGGCCGGCAAACTTCAGACCCGCGTTTATTCTGTCGTGCCATTGAGCGAATGGGCACAGTTACGCGATGAGGTGGCAAAGAACGGCCGTGGCGATGACTGGCTTCGCATCGGCGGTTTGAAGGGCTTCATGGACGGTTCGCTCGGCTCGCACACCGCTGCGATGCTGGAACCGTTTACGAACGCGCCGGAGGAGCGCGGCTTTCTGATCAACACGCTGGACGATATGCGGCAATGGGTCAGCGATGCTGATGACGCCGGCTTGCAGATCATGGTGCACGCGATCGGTGACAGCGCCATACGCGACCTGCTCGACATCTACCTCGATGTAACAGATGCGAAAGGCCCTCGCGACCGGCGCCTGCGCATAGAACACGCGCAACACATACACCCGAACGACCTGCCACGTTTCGCCGCGCAGGACATCATCGCCAGCATGCAGCCTTACCATGCAATTGACGACGGACGCTGGGCCGAGAAAGTGATCGGCGCAGAGCGTTCTGCAACCACCTACGCGTTTCGCAGCCTGCTCGATTCAAACGCTCACCTGGCGTTCGGCAGCGACTGGCCGGTTGCACCGGCTGAACCGCTGCTCGGTATCTACGCGGCGGTTTCCCGGCAAACACTCGACGGCGCCAACCCCGGCGGCTGGACACCGGAGCAAAAGATCACGGTCGAGGAAGCATTGCGCGCCTACACCACTGAAGCGGCTTACAGTTCGTTCGAGGAAAACCGCAAGGGCACGCTCGCGCCGGGCATGCTGGCCGACTTCGTGCTGCTTGACCGGAACCTGACCGCCATACCACCGGAAGACATACGCAACGCCAAAGTGCTGCGTACCGTCGTCGGCGGTAAGACAGTTTACGAAGGTCCGTAGCGCCGGCCGCTAGTCGGGCACCGGGTTCAGGCGGTTGTGCTCGGCGAGTACGCGCTGCAGTTCTGCATGATTGATCGCACGTACGGTGTGACCTTTATGGCCAGTCATGTCGCGTCCCGCGATCATCGCATTGATGATGGCTTCTTCGGTCGCTTCTACTGTTGCCTGGAAGAACGGACTGATGTTCTCGTTTGATACGGTGCTGACCTGCTTGATGGGCCCCGACTGGCTGGCGGCCTCATTGGCGGTCGAAAATGCTACAAAAATATCGCCGGAGCCATTACTCGCGATTCCGCCATTACGTGCCAAACCCAGTGCCGCGCGTTTTACTACGCGCTTCAGCTGATGTGGCAGCAATGGCGCATCGGTAGCGACCACGATAATGATGGAACCCAGTTCGCGCGGCCCGCCCGGCATCGCGGCGTAGGCCCGATCGCTCGTCAGGAATTTGCCAACCGGCACACCCGCAATTCGCAGCGTGTCACGCAATCCGTAGTTCGCCTGCACCAGCACACCGACGGTGAAATGACCATCGTCCACGTCCAGCGTGCGCGACGCGGAGCCTGTGCCGCATTTGAACTCGTGGCAGGTCATTCCGGTACCGCCGCCCACGTTGCCCTCGGGCACGGGACCGCCTTTGGCGGAACGCAGCGCGCTGAACACGTGCTCTGCGCGCACATGAAAGCCATTGATATCGTTCAAAAATCCGTCCCAGGTTTCCGCGACGACCGGCAATGACCACCAGTAGCCACTGTCGTCCGGGCTGCCCTGCTCGACACGCCAGCGGATCGCGGCTTCGTGCACCGTACCCACGCTGTGGGTGTTAGTGATCAGCACCGGACCTTCCAGAAAACCGGATTCTTCAACCCAGGTTGTGCCGGTCATTTCGCCGTTACCGTTCAGCGCAAACCAGGCTGCGAACACGGGCTTCTGACTGGTCGCTTCGCCGCGCGGCAGGATCGCAGTAACGCCCGTGCGCACAGCGACGCCCTCTTCCGGGTCAGCGATGATGGTGTGCACACCGACTGTCACACCGGCCACGTCAGTGATCGCGTTCAACGGACCGGGTTTACCGTCGAAGGGAATACCAAGATCGCGGGCGCGTGGCGCATCATCTGCAGCGCTAGCAGGCAGCGCTGCGCACGACATTAAGGCCATGAAAAAACCGAGTCTGACGAGTTGCATAATTCCCCCGAAACTTTGGAATAGTGAAGTTGCGTCCATGATACCGGCAAAACCCGAGACAACGTCGAGCGGATAAACGGCGCTGTTGAAAACAACGACGGGAGAGTTCGTCGATAGCGGGCGAGCAACGCCGTTCGTTCGCACAGAAAGCGAGTGTTCGGCGCATCGGAACGTCGGGCGGCGACGGACACATTCTCAAAATCAATATCAGCATCCGTTCAGGCGATCGGCCAATTGCGCATTCCGGGAGTAAACAGGCAGGGCTTTCGCAGTCCCGATTCGGCACAACAGCGCGCTCGACTGGAGCGCTGGCAGTCGACGAATACGCACCCTTTGGTCGTCGGGCTCACTCTCAATTCCGGACTCGGTGCAGCAGCGCGTTCAAGCGCAGCGACGCAACGACTCCTATTAGTCAGCCCGGTTCCGACGGTCTTTGCGGTCAGTCATCGCCCGCGTGAGAATGTCCCGGTGCGCGTCACTGATCGGCATCGCTTTGAACGGATTGACGTTAGCACCGCCGGTGTTGCCATGCGGCACGAGACCGATGCCCGTCTTTGTTGCTGCCCCGACGATACGCAACAGCTGACCGGCGATTTCCCGTACGTCGCGGCGCTTGATGGCCCACTGCAGCATTCGCACGTGCACGAGCGTGTGCAACCGGGTGGAAGCCTGACCCAACACGTGCGCTGATTCGAGATGCCTGAATGCTGCCTCGGCCTCGCCCTGTTCCAGCAGCCCGGCAGCAGCGTGCAACTCGGACTCTACGAACGGCTGGATATTCCGGGAAAATGACATAGCGATATCTCCTTAGTGTCAGGCAGAGATCGAAACCGCCGCACTCCTACAGCCAGCGACGAACCCGGGATTTGTACGCAAGGTATTCCTTACCGAATGTCTTCTCAAGGTAGTCCTCTTCCGGCCGGATGGCAGCGAGCCACAGGCCCCAGGCCACCAGCGGCGTCAGCATGATCGTCCACAGGCTCATCAACGCGATGCCAACACCAAGACAAACCAGCACCATCTGCAGGTACATCGGGTTGCGGGTAACTGCGAACGGCCCGCGTTCTTCAATGTTGGGTGTTGGTCGCCACGGGTTGGCACTTTGGCCGCTTTTCCTGAACAGCAAGAAGGGCCAGAGCCCCAGCAGCAGAATAGCGCAGACGATGACCGCGCCGCCGATAAAGTAACGTTCCGGCACCGCAATCGACCAGCCTGACGACAGCGGCACGTAACGGTCAAGAACGTAGCCGGCGATGATGGCAATCAACGGAATACCCGGCGGAAAAAACTTCACCTTTGCTGCATCGGCCTGTTCATTCATCGGGTGACTCCGGCTGTGTGGCTCTCTAGCGCTCTTCGGGCGGCAAATGCCGAATGTTTTCCACGAATACCGCGTGCTCGGCGGGATCAACCGGTCGATGCCGGACTTCTGTGCTCGCCGGATCGTTGCCAAGGTAGTTATTGCGCCGCCAGTTTATCGCCGGACGAATCGGCCGTTGCACAAAGCCACCGCCGCAATTGGGGCAGACGTTTTTGAGTATGCCGTCCACGCAGGTAGCGCAAAACGTGCACTCGTAGGTGCAAATGCGTGCTTCCAGTGAATCTGGCGGGAGAGGTTTGTTGCAATTCTCACAACTGGGACGAAGTTCGAGCACGTGCGATCTCCTCGTCTAAAACGGTAGTTTCAGTTATAGCGTTGCCAGGAGCAACACCGTGCATATTCTACTTTACGACTAACACCGGCTCCGACAACCAACGACTCCAGCAGCACGTTACCGCGTTTCTCCGGTAAAAAAGAACATTGTTCGCTAAACTGCGAATTGCTGATACTCGGAGGACTGCGAAATGAATGTACCTGGCTCACTGAAACGTCGCTGTCGAACGTCCTGCTGGGCTGTGCTTTTGCTGTTGCCGACCCTGTCCGCGTCTGCGGCAACAATCACCAACACTGATCGCAACCTGAATATTCGCGTAGACGATGCACGCGAATTCGACGGTGGTACGCGCTTGCTGTATCACACGATGCCTGACATCACCCAGGCGCATGTCAGTGAAAAATGTGCGACTAACTTTTACACCGTCGATCTCAAGCCGGAACTAGCCAACGTAAAACCGCAAGCACTCGCCGAAAACTACTGCGCATACACCGGATTTACCGGAACGATCACCGACTCCGGTGACGTAGTGATTGTTGCCAATGACCGGGTTGAAACCTGGCGTCCCGGCATCGGCAACATCGGCATTTGGGAGTTATCCGCAAGTGAATGGGACGCTGGCTACGGGCGTACTGTGAATTCCGACAACATCATTTACGACGTAAGCCACAACGGCGAACTGCTGGTCTGGCGGATGCTGCCGCGAAAGAGAAATGACACGACCTCACCATCCGGCACGGTTGTACGTTTCACTGCGAATGGTGAGCCGCTCTGGAAAAAGGAACTGCACACGCCTGACGTTTTGCTGGGTGTCACAAAACTCTGGGCCTCTGCGGACGGTGGCGCGCTGTTACTCGTCGCTGCATCGCCACTCAAAGGCGGTCAACTGGCCGATGTCGAGCCTCCGGCAGGCTCGGTCGTCGGACAGCAAGACAGGCTCTACCGCGTGGATTCCACCGGCACGATTGTGGGTCAGATTGCCCTGACAACCAACAAGATGCCGGACCCGTCAAAGCCAATGGAGATGCCTGACCTCAGCACGATCGGTAGCGACCCTGATGCGTTCAAAGCGATACTGGAACGTCAGCAGTCCATGTCACAGATCGAAAATGTAGATCAGATTGCAGCACGCGCGAGCGCTGACGGTCGGGTGCATGTTCTGTTCAGGCGTGGCAGTAGTGACAAGGCACGCAAGGGAACCGCGTACCTCGCCTCTCAGTCCGATGGCACGTTTTCCGATGAATTTTCTTTGCAGCCTGCGCTGGATAACCAACAGCTACGAACCTGGGTCGACTTCGACTACAAAGACCAGAACGTGCTCCTGTACGGCGTAACAGGAACACGTGCCAATCGATTGCCGCAGGGTTACATCAGTCAGGTTGATTCAAAAACAGGTAACGTTCGAACACAGCTTGTGCCGCTCAACCCGATGGGGCTGCAGGAAGCACGCAATGCCCGTGACGAGGAAGTGCAGAACCTGGAACACAATCCCAGTCAGGACGCCGTCATGCTCAGCTCATTGAACGGCAAGCCGCTACTGATTTCCCTGACTCGAATGGCGAAACGTCCGACGATTCAAGTCGATGAAGGCACTGCTGCGCTGCCCGCGTACGACCCGGCGCAGTAATCACGCTTGTCCGGCCACATACCGGCAACGCGTTACTTATTGCACTTGGCACAACAACAAGCGATCCATGGCCGGGTTACACCAGCCCGGCCAGCGACTGCTCACATGAGCAGTCGCATCGGTTATTCCAGCACGACGTTCTTGCCTGCCGCGATCTCAACCCGGTCATACGTTCGGGCCGGTGAACTCCGCACCACAACGCGGTAATAACCCTGCGCAAGCTCCAACGCTGCACCCCCGACCTGCCCCTCGGCCACCAGCGTACCCGCCTGATCGTAGACGCTGTACGGCACGGTCAGCGCATCCTTGATCGCCGCGCTGAGTCCGGCCTGATCTTTCGCCTGGAAGTAACGACCACCACCGAGTTCTGCCCAGCTTGCGAAGGCGGCTTCCAGTTGTTCGTCGTCAATGGCGAAACCCACCACATTCAGCGTTACATTGATGTCCTTGTCCTGCAGCGCTTGCACGACCGCGGCCGGATCCCCTTCGCAGGTTTCTTCGCCGTCGGTCAGCAGGACAACAATTTTACGGCCACTCACGCCTTTCAGGTCCGACTCGACGGCAGCGAGTGAATCCGCAATCGGCGTCTTCGCCAGATTCATCGCGTTGATGGACTCGATTTGCTTCAGAATGGCAGCAGGCTCAAGCGGGGCCAACGGCACTTCCAGATCGCTGCGGCAAGCATTCGGCTCCTTGTGACCGAACACCCGCAGCGCGACCGGCGTGCCGGATGGAATGTGCTCGGTCACCGCTTCGGCCAGTACTTCCTTGGCAATTGCGATGCGGCGCTTGCCGTCGAGACGTTTGAGCATCGAACCTGATGCATCCAGAATCAATTCGATGGCGGCACCGCCGGTTGAACCGCTGCCGGCAGCGCCGCTGCCGTCGCGAACGCTCAGGCTGCCAGGGCCGGGTGCTTCGATGAATGACAAGCTCGCGTCCAGCGTGTACCCGGCCGGACGACGCAACATCGTGATGGCGCGGTCAAACGCCACTTCCATTTCGCCTTCACTTTTCATGAGGCTGTAATGGCCGCCATTCACGCGCGACCAGTCCTGCATCAGGTCCTGCTCGCGCACCGGGTTGCGCCCGAACGCGCCTTCCGAACCAACACCAAGTGCAAAAATCCGCGGTCGTACTTCACGAAAGGCATCCCACACTGGCGCGTGGAGACCGGTTGCCGCATCCGTAACCATAACAATAGCTTTGGTACCCGCACGGTTCGCCAGCGCCTTGGCCGCCGTGTTAAGGGTTGCCTCGGCCTCGCTGGAACTCTCCTTGCGCGGATAGTCATTAAGTATCGTCTGCAAGATATAAGGCTCGCTGTACCAGTCGCGGGTCAGCAACTGGCCGCCGAACGGCAGCAGGTTGGCGGCATCCCGGCCCGGCACCACGTCTTTCGCATACTCAAGCATCGCGTTGTAGATCACTGGCAGATAGGCACCGACACTCGCGCTGGTATCCCACAGGAACACGACATTGCGCGGCGGTTCTTCAACCTGCAGGAACACGGTTGTACCCGGCTCAACGACAGCTTCCAGCACGTGCAGCTGCGGTGTGGTTTTCGAAGAATTCTGAGTCAACGGGATCTCTGTGCCAGCATTGGTCTCGAGCCGCAGGCGGGTCCGCACAGTCGGATCACCCGCGAGTTTCAAACTGAGGAAGTTTTGTTCAGCCGGGACTTCCAGCCGGTACCAATGCGTATGCTTGCCGAGTAAGACCTGACCGCCCGCCTGCTGTCCCGCCACCAGTGGCGTTGCTTTCGCTTTGGAGTCGTTGCTTGCAGTGACGAACGCCTTGTCGAGTTGCAGCGGCTGCAGTTCTTCGAAAATGGCGGACTGACTCGCGAAACCCCACTCGGTCATGATCGAGCGATAGGTATCGTCGGTCGGCTGTTCGTGAATGCGAATGACATCGGGCAAAACGAAGTTGGTCAGCTCGGCAACGGGCGCGATCGTAAACTTGACGAACCGCGCCCAGGTCGCTTCATCCAGCTGGAACACGGACGGTGTTGTTCCGGCGCTGTGCTGCCACTCACCTAACGAACGCCACGGCCCTATCGGAGAATCTGTACTGACAGAAACCGTGACGTTCGGAATCCTGTCTTCGACGGCCGCTTGCGCTGCATCCAGCCACTCCAGACGGGTGATCTGCGCCGCCCGGTTGTGGTTGAAACCGATCACCCATTCATAAGACTCACCGGCTCGTACCCGCCGGCGTTCGAGTGCGTCGTCCTGTACCAGCAATTTCCGGTCCGTGGTGGATGGCGGTACCGGCCTGGACCACACGGTATGACCGCCGAGCTCGGGGTCGGCGAGGTTATAGCCTTTGCCGTTCGAAATATCCTGACCCGGTACTGCGATGACTTTGAACTCGCCGAGGCTTAACGCCGGACCCGAGGTCCCTTGAAATGAATGCTTCAAAACCAATCGTGCGTAACGCGCGGCCACCGGCTCGTCCAGAACGAAGAACTGCTCGGCTTTGATTGGCAACAATTCGTCGCTCAACACCTGCGTGTAGCTCGTGCCGTCCAACGACAGAAACACGTCAAGGTTCTTAAGGACGCCCTCGGCCGAAGTCATTGCAAGGGCATTCAGCGAGACTCCGGCAACCTCAACAGCTTCGTCGCCAGCCAGGTCTATATCAATATTGATTGAGTGCAAGGCGGTCTGGCCACGGAGTTGCATCCCGGCATTTTTAACAGCCAAGCCATCAAACAGCTCGGCGAAACCCCGACCGACAGCCGTGTCATAGTCGTTCAGCCATTTGGCGCCTAGTGCCGCCCGCGCCACGTTAAGTCCGCCGCGTAGCTCGGTGGGGATTTCAAAGGCTCGATGCGCCCGCACCGGTGGCGCGTCTCTGCTTACCTCGACATCGATCGATGTACTGCCGCGCGAACCGTTATCCGCTACCGACTGCACGGCAAGGTTCACCGGTCTGTCGGCCCATACATCGGGTGGAACGTTGACCGTAACCGCTACCTTTGTAGTTCCGCCTGCCGGCACAGTTGCCTGGCGCGATGCAAACTCGAGTTCCCAGCGCCGGTCACTCGCCGCCGCATTGAGTGTTACTTCGCGCGGCGTGGCACCGCGGTTGGTCAGTTGCAGCTCACCCGTCAAACGCTGGCCAAACTGTCGATAAGCGCTGACCGCATTGCTCTCCACTGTCAGGCCAAGCTCTAATTCGGATGCCGTAATTGTTTGAGCTGCCGGCCCGGATGGGAACGCGACCTCGACGCGATAGGGACCAACGTGATCTATCCGCACATAGGTCTGCTTACCGGCAGGAATTGTTGCGCGCAGCACGCCAGCTTCATTGTCCCATTCGATTGGCACACGGGACGCGTATTCGCGGGTTGCGAGATGCACCTTCGGCCGTTCCTCGGCACTGAAGATCACTGCGGTCGGCGCATCGAATACCGGCAGGCGATACCAGTCGTAATCACGCCAATCCATAGCCACGCCTTCCAGAACGTGATCGGCGGGCAACGGATTTGCAAAATCAATGTTGTCGTTCGGTTCACAATCACTCGAGCAAGCAAAGCGCGGCAAGCGCTCCAGACCGAGTGTGTATTCCGCATCGCTGGGCTGCTTCGCTTCCAACCGGAGGCGGTAGTCGCCCGGCGGGAACAAGCCTTCAAGCACAACCTCTTTGCCGACTTCGGGCTTGTTAAACAGTTTGAAATTGCTGTGATCCCAATAAAGCTGGGCGACGATCGCGCCGTCGACCGGCGGTTGCAGCGTCACGCGGATACGGTCCCAGTTCGCGAGATGAAAACGGTAGTTGTCCTCATCCTGATCGTCATGCAACAGGCCGGTGCGGGTTTGACCAAAGCCGAGTGCGTGCATCCGGCTGGTGTCATCATTCGACTCCATCTCGCCATTGGGATTCGGCGGGCCAATGGGCCGCGCGAGTAAGGTGTAGTCCCCGCCATCGCGTCCCGTCACCCGGAAATGGTGTATACCCGGCAGCAAAAACAGGTTTTCGAGCCGTACCCGCCGCTGCCCCTTGGGTATCCGGTAACGTTGACTCTGGATACCGGCGCCATCGTAATAAGCCAGCTCAAAAGATCTCGTCGCCAATAACCTGGACACGCCAGAGTTGCGGCTCGTCAGTGACCAGCAGCTTGTAGAAGTCCGTGTCATCACCGGTGAAACGACCCTTGATTCGGTTGTTGCCGGGGATAGCAACGGCATTTTCAATTTTGTCGTTCGGCTCGAACTCCGCGCCGTTGACAATGGCACCCTGCTCCACAAGCTGCACTGAATATTCAGCGCCTTCTTGGCCACGCTCAACGACAAAGCCCCAATCGCCAGCATTGAATACCAGGTCCGGAAGCGCTACACCGCCTTCGCTTTCCCGGCATTGCAGCCTCGCTCCCTTATCGCTGGTTATACACAGTGTGAATTTGACGCCCGGTGCGGCATCGAGCTGCAACGCGTACATCGTGTCGGCGGCAGACTCGTCCAGCGTGAAGGTGAAAAAGTCAGACTCGTTGACCTTCGCCATTTTTCCGCTAAGGGGCTGCAGCGGATCGACCCTGTTGGCCAGCCCCCGGTGGTCGTTGGGCTCCGCTTCGGCACCTTCAACGCGCACGCCGGCAGGCCGCGCTTCCATTCTGCGCAAGTAGGCGCCCGGGCTCGCGTTGAGTTCGACGAAATACTTGCCCGGCTCCAGGGTCAGATCCGGGAACGACAGTTTGCCTTTGTCGTCAGTCTTCGCCGTTGCCAACTTGGTGTCATCGGCGGCATAAAGACTGCCACTGGCGGATCGACCAACCGGCACCTGGGCCATCAAGTCCCACTTGGAGAGACTGTGTTTTTCGGTGACGTCGAACTGGTACCAGGAAATCTCGTCGGCCGTTAACAGCGCCAACTGGGTGTCCATTCGAACCTCAAAGGCCTCGTCGCGAGTGGGCAGCGAGTGGACGCCATTCCTGACGTGGGTGGTGTCACCCTCGCGTATCGTTAAGCGATAACCGCCGGGTTGTTCGGCAACCTCGCCCTGGTCGCTGCTGCCAAGCTCGTCAAACTTGATACTGCCCACCGGTGGCCGGAACGCACCTCCCTGAGATTGTCCGGCAAAGGCCACACCGAGCAGGTACTCGCCGGCTTCGAACAACAGGTCTTCGTGTATCGATGGTTGTGAGCCATCGCGCGTGCCCATGGTGAACAAGCGTTCACGCGCAGCGACGTCAACGCCGTTCTCCGCGTACTCAATGCGCATGACTTCGACGATGGTGAGCGCGCCCGGTATGCCCTGCAGTTCGAAGTTCCAGCGCTTGCTGGAGTCGGTGTCAGAAACGCTCCACTCGTAGGCATCCTGATCTTTGCCAACCATCGAGCCGATAAGCACAACTTCTCCGGCCACCTGCACGGCATTGGCAGGCTCATTGTTCGGCTCCGACTCATAGACAGAGGTCTGCGCTGTGACAGCAATTGGCAGACAGGAAACAAACAGGATGAGTGACGCGGAAAGCAGAGGTCGGAACTTGAGCATGAATAAGACTCTCATTCGGCCGTGCGTGTTACGAATGCACGTGAGTACACGGAAACGGGATTATGGAGAATAACAATACTGTCACTGCGATGCAGGGTAACCCAGATTAGAATACGCACAAATTGAACAATCATTCTCAGCGCGGCATGAGACCGCTGAATTCGGTTAATCCGGATCGGTTCAGAGACGAGCGGTCACACGTCTTGAGAATAGCGCTCTGTTAATCCGCGACCTACTGGATGAAACCCGCATTGTTGTACACGGGTGGACCGACTAACTCCGGGCATTGAGCCGGCACCGAGCCCTGTCGTTTCGACAGCCATGCGTGAATCAAATCTGCCTCAAGAACAACACGGATGAATCGATTCCAGCGGCAGTGACTATTTCTTTTTGGCCTCCATTACTGAGCCCAGTCCGGCACCAATCGCAATACCAATACCAATGCCCGCACCGAGGTTGTCAATTGCGAGGCCAAGGCTGACACCCAGTGCGACTCCCATGCCGATACCAATGGCAATGTAAGAGCCACTTGCCGCATCGCCTGCTGCTTTATCGTCGTCCTTATCGTCGCGCTCGGTCATGCCGTCATCTCCGGGGGTTGTGGTCGCCGTCGACCAACAACTGAAAGTATATGCCTCATCGGCCAAATGCCGTTGCAATATCCTGAGCCGATTGGCTGCCGATTTAGAAGAGACTATCGCTGGCTATCATCCCCTGCAGTTGTAGCCGGCCTGTTTCATGTATTGTCCACTAACAGACTCCCGAAATAGTCCGGCCACGACTGATGCTTTCGGTCGGCTGCGATTTCAAACTGACTTGGGTTGTCCACTGCGCCCAGACGAATACCGGCGTAGATACCCGCGATGATCCCACCTAGAAACTCCCCAAGTTCCGCTGTCCGTTCACGCCGGTAGTCCTCAATTGTCATTTCCCGGTACGGTAGATCGACCCCGGACAACTGGCTCAGATAGTCGGCCAATTGAACCTGGGTCAGCCCATCGCCGTGCAAATTGTAGGTTTCGCCGTTGTGTTTGTCGTCGATCAGCATGCGTGCGTAGGCGCAGGCAAGTTCGGGACGGGTCGTGTATCCGCACTTTGCATCACCCGCGCAATTGGCTACGCATCCCGCCTTCTTGTAGGAATCCATATATTCAATGTCGGGTTCGATATAAATGCCGTTGCGACCAATAACCCACTCAAGGCCGCTGTCACGAACGTCCTGCTCTGTTTGCCGATTACTCTGCACGACCGGCGAAAACCCGGTTCCCGTCTCCGCACCCTGGATGCTGGTGTACACGATCTTTTGAACGCCCGCACTCCGGGCCGCCCGAATGACGTTTCGGTGTTGTTCGATTCGCTTCTGCGGTTCGTCCATGCCGGACACCAGCAGCAGCGTTGAGACTGAACCAAGTGAAGCTGCCAGATCGTTCGGCGAATTGTAATCACCTTTTCTGATCTCGATACCAGGGTGTTGAGCCTTGGCCGGTGTGCGCGCCAGGCCAACCACCGGCACGGAATTCGATCGGGAAACGGCTTTGAGAACTTCCGAACCCAGCTTGCCGCCGGCTCCGGTCACTGCAATGGTCATCCCCTGTTTCTCCCCGACTTTGCGGTCGATTAATTTAGTTGACACAGTCAATCATCCAGAATATGGTTGATACTGTCAACTATTTACCGAGCCGACTATGAAGAGCTCTCTCCTTAAGTGATGCACTGCACCGTCTGATGCATGCCTACAAGAAACAGATACGGGACGGCATTGAGGAACAACAAGTCTCGATTCCGGTAACACAAATCCGCGCATTGAAAGGAATTTGCCGGCGTCCCGACATCACCGCACAACAGATCGCAAAACGGATGCGGCAAGACAAGGCGCAGATTACCCGTGCCATCAATGGGCTGATCGAGCCTCGGGCTCGTTGAGAAGGCGGAGAACCCCGACGATGGCCGCAGTCACTTCTTAAAACCTACGTGGAAACGACTGCTGTCGAAAATCGATCGCCTCGAAGAACAGGCCAGCATTCGTATGACCGGCAACCTGAGTGAGAAAGAACTGAAGACATTTATTCGCATTGCCAGCGTCATGACCGAAAACTCGGTTGGCGTCACTGATGCAGAACAAGGAACTCACTCCTATGGCTAAACCACCCATGCAAGAACTGGAAGTCGTTCGCTCCGAACGGATTACCGAGCACATGCTGCGCATCACTCTGGGCGGCGAGCCGCCGCCCTCTATTCCAGACAATCACGAGAGCGCTTACATCAAACTGGTTTTCCCACGCGGTGATGACGAGCGGCCTCTCTTGCGCACGTACACAATCCGCCACCAGCGAGCGACTGAGATCGATGTGGATTTTGCGCTGCACGGTCAAATGGGCCGGCGACCGCATGGGCCGTCAATTCGCAACCGGGGGACCGGATACTGATTGGTGGCCCGGGTCCAACTCGATCGCTCAGGATGCTGACTGGTACTTGCTGGCGGGAGACATGACTGCGCTGCCTGCAATCAGCGTCAACCTGCAGGAACTGCCGACAGATGCTCGTGAAGATGCCGTCCTTGAAGTTCCCAGCGAAGCAGACATCCTGCCATTGCAGCACCCGGAGGGCATGATCGTGCACTGGGAGATTAACCCGCAGCCCGATCCGGACGGCGCGTTCCTGTTGTCGAAGATTCGCGCGTTACCGTGGCTGGAGGCCAGCCTGCCGTGTGGGCGGCCTGCGAGTTCAACAGCATGCGCAGCCTGCGGCGTTACTTCAAGCAGGAGTGCGGCATTCCCAAATCGCAGCTGTACGTTTCGAAGCTACTGGAAGATCGGCCTTGCCGAAGAAGAACACAAGCAAGCGAAAAACAGCAGGATGCGGCGGAGGCAGAGGCGGCATAACGACTCAAGCCGATGCCATTTGAATGGCTGCGCTGAAAGAACAAACAGGGGTTCTGCAAATCGTTCGCCGCGAGCAGGCTCTTTCTGCAAAACCACGCCGCGCCACCAGATTCCATGCAGAATGACGTCCGCGTTGGCTAGTGGGAAGCGACCGTGAAACCCTGACCAACGCGCCTGATACCTTTCTGGGCCTGTGTCGTGCCGATGGACGGGCTACGCGCCAACTCCGGTTTTTCTATACAATTGAGCGACCACTAACTCGCCGTCCGGGGGAACACCATGACAACCGAGCAACATACAGGTAAGTGTTTTTGCGGTGCGGTGGAAATCACCGCAACGGGTGCCCCATTCGCCATGGGCTATTGCCACTGCAAGGATTGCCGCGCCTGGAGCGCCGGTCCGGTAAATGCATCGACGCTCTGGAAGCGTGACGAAGTGAACGAAGGACAACTACTGGCCAACTACGCGCTAACCGATGCAAGTCAGCGCAAGTACTGCAAACAGTGCGGTGGTCACGTCATGTCTGATCACCCGGGTGGCGATTTCATGGATGTTTACGCCGCAATTCTACCCACTTTGAAATTCGAACCGGGTATTCACGTCAACTACGAATCGGCTGTGCTGCGTATGAAAGATGGCTTGCCGAAGATGAAAGATCTTCCTGCCGAGATGGGCGGGTCAGGCGAAATATTGCCTGAGTAGAACCAGGCGAGCCCGTTCAACCATTTTCGTCGTTTTTCCAAAAGTGCGCAGTGGATGGATCGCTATCTACAGCTCGATGCCCGAAATCGTTGATCCGTTCGGGAAAAAAGTATATTTGATCCAACTCTTTCTCATCGACGAACAGAAAAACCGATTGATGCTGGTATATTGATAGCTCACTCACCAACACGGACACTTGGGGAATACGAAAATGTTGAAGAATAAAAAGGTGGCTGTAAAAGGTCTCGCGCTCTGCGGATTGGTCGTCGCAGGCCTGGCACTGGCGCAACAACCTACAGGGCCGATGTCCTTCTTTTTAACCAGCGCGGGTTCCGGGAAGGCGGAGACCTGGGTGGCCTTAAAGGCGCCGATGCCATTTGTCAGAATTTGGCGGAAGGCGCTGGCAGTAGCGGCCTTACCTGGCGCGCTTACCTCAGCACTCAGGGCGAGAACGCGGTAAACGCCCGCGACAGAATCGGCAAAGGTCCGTGGTTCAACGCCAATGGCAACCGGATCGCCGCCGACGTGGACGAACTGCACACCGTGATGAATCGCGTAAACGCCTATACGGCAGTCGACGAACGTGGCCGCACCATTCCTGGCAGCTGGTCTGCATGAACTGCATGACATTCTCACCTGCGCCGAAAGCCGACGGAACGGCCTACCCCAGTGGCGAAGACATGTCCTGCGCCAACTGGACGAGCAGTTCGACAGTGGCAAAGCCCGACTCGGCCACCATGACTACGAGCACTGAACCGACCATGACTCCAGAGGTTGCAGCCAGTCTGCACTGATCAGCACGGGCGGCGACGGCCTGTTCTACTGTTTCGCTGTGCAGAATTAAGCCAGCGTCGACATGCCACATTGGCCGCTGCTTGAGGTTTTTACTGGCTGCCATTGAGGTCTGGAGTTTGCGAGTAATGAGTGAGCTGCTGTTTACTGCGCATGGCAGCTGGCTTCTTGCATTTAGAGCGTCCCCTATTACGCCTTTCGCGCGGACCGCACCGCACTTAACTTCAGGGCGCTGCTGCATCCGGCGCACGTAAGGCTTTGCTGTAAAAGCCCGACGGGATTCGAACAACACACCCGCTTCTTGCCATCAGCCAGCATCTCGCACGCATCGACGATCTGGGCCCGGTCTCGGCCTGCTGGCGAAACAATCCAGTGTATCCAGTCCACCCGTGCGATGGTCGTCGTGGCTTTCCACACCTTAAGCGCCTCAGGCGCTGCGGATAGTGCCTTCTGAAAATCTGCGGGACTTTGGGCTCCGGCTCTTTCTTTACCGGTGCGATCTCCAGAGTGACGGTATCGCCAATCTCCGCGCCAGCCGCTTCACGCAACGCCGCACTGATTTTTAGCCAATGGCTCTGTTGGCCATCGGGTTCGAGCGTTTCCTGGAATGCATGTCCGTTGAGCGTGCCGTCTATTGTGGTCCTGTCCTTCGTGGGAGCTTGTCACTCGCGCTTTTTGGCAGCACTACGAATGACCACCCGTCATCGCTGCCGGGCTTGGCGGGGCGAAACAGCGTCGTTTTGAACTGCGATCGTGAATCGGCCATAGGCATGTAGACTCCAGCGGGCAACACCGCTGCGGTTAATGTCTGTTTTCAACTCGGGATTTTGACCAATGGTCGCAACGCCCGTTGAACCGAGTCAAGTCGGGAGATTCTCCGCATAGGTGCGTACCTAAACTCAAAGGCTCCCAGGCATCCTCAGTCTTCTTGAATGCAGTGGGAACTTGACGGACCCCACTAACTGACCTGGAACTGGCGACGAAGTTGATGCTAGAGAGAACCAAATCCAATCGCAGCCAATTTATCAAAGCACCGGCGTACGTGGTGGCGCTCCCCGCGAGCCGTCAATACGCCAGCTGTTGCCTACTCGCAACCTGCGCATTGATGAATTCAACTTGCGCCGAATCCTCGCCGTACTTATCAATAAATCGCTTGGCAAACCGGGCCTGGTCGCGAGCCATGCTGTGGCACAGATACGGGCGGGCAAGGTCTGAATCCACCGTTTCGGGGAGATCAACAGCGTCGCAGAGCAAAAGCCGGGCGTGCCAGAAATCGATATCACTGCCGAGGCCCGTTGGGTTGGCAGCGGCGAGTGCGGCAAGTTCTTCGTCAACCGTAAGGTGATCGGCGAAGCAGTCGTGGTAACCGCCAAAGGGTGTGATCGAGCGATCTTCTTCGTAGAGGCAGATTGTCGCTATCGTGCTATCACTCTCGGCCTGATCGGTGCGGGCCCATTTGATTGCCTGCAGACTGTTCCGTGAAAAAGCACGGCAACGTGTTCGGCATTGGTATCAGACCAGGGGTGCGCGGAGCGGTAATCCTGCGTGACCCAGTTTACGAACTTATCTTCATGGTAGTTCTCTGACGTAAAAACCATGATGGATTTTTCACCGCGAACCGTCGTGGGCATCGGCAACCCAGCCTCAAAAACGGGCCCACCGGTTTTATAGCTAACGACACTGAACGCGATGATTGCCACCGGAACCACTGGAATCGCGAGCCACGATCGCGCGGAAGATGAACACCCTCTCATCAAACCGTAGAGCGCAACCCAGAACGCATCCGTTGCGACGAACAACAACAGTGGATTGCCATCAAGCCTGAACGGCGAACCGGCGGGCTGGTAGTCGGTGAACATCCAGGCATGCAGCCGATCGAACTCAAGCATCAAGGACAGCGACGCGGCCAAGACACTGAAGCCGATAACCGGCAGGTAACGATACAAACCCTCTGTCGAATTGCGGCAAGCAAGAATGAGACCCGCAGCGATGACAAAACTCGGGCACGTGAAATACACCACCGGCAACGGGCACCGGAATCAGGTATTCCGCAAACGCGGATCCCGTACCCCAGATGCCGGACCAGCCCAATGCGCCAGCGATGGCGGCGGGCGTTATCCATGCAAATACCAGTATAAAGACGTGCATGCCTGTACCTCGGTGATGACCTCGGGCCCCTAGATCTTTTTGGCCGTGAACCCGAAATTGCAGCGACACCCATTGTAATAAGGGGCTCAGAATTCGACTGTGACCCAAGCCTCAAGCAATAGTTGCGAAGGCCAATTGCATAGAGAGAGAGCGCTAAAGTGTTAGGTTGGTTTCAACCCGGTGACCCACACAGGCGAACCCCGGGGCCGCAAGAAATAACCCTGACTCCATTCTTTGATCTACTCGAAACGGTAGATTGGACTAGGGCGAATCCACAAATTCCGGGTAGAAGATCTGGACCACCACACTCGCTATGAGCAGTCCACCCAGGGCGAGACTCCACATATTTCTGACGACGTAACGGCAGCGATCACGGTTTGCCACTCCGATCAGACGCCAAAGGCGTCCAACGATCCAGAAGCAAGCGACAACTACCAGAATAATCTTTACGGTGTTCCCGAGGTCCTGTAGGACCCCACCGGACTTCATGTTTTGAAACAAGAACGGTACGGCGAAAATACTGCTGACAAACGCCAGTACGAATTCGGCGATGACGCCCGGCGCCTGCAGCCGCAACGCCCGAAACTTCCTTACTGCCCCGAATAGCTTGTTGCGATACTCGGCGGACAGCCTGCGAGAGGTCTGCTTTTCCGCGGCGATATCGTCGGGCAGATGGGAGTCAATCTCTATCATTTGGCCAGTATCGACGGATCCAATAGCCGAATTCTGTGCTTGCCGTCTCAGTCATTGACGGTGCCTGAATCATAGCTGCAACGAAAAAGGCCTCAGGCATATTTGGACCTGGCGACGCTCACCGGCTTTTTCTGACGCCACGAAAATAAACCTGACACCCTTTCTGCATTGTTGGTCTGCAACAACGTCTCTATCGACATGTGCCGACCGAAGCCGATGCATACACGCCAACCAGTGACCCGACTTGCGCCCGAGAAAATTTCCCAGTTGTCTTGTCAAGAACGATAGAATCCACACTACCGGTCCCAGTAGCCACAAGCTGCAGAACCATAGTTTTCTCGGTTTCATAGACTCTCTGCATTGGAGACGTGTTTCCACTCTCGAACAAGATGCGGACTTTCTCATCATCTAAACCTTGCATCGTTATTGCCATTCCAACTTCGGCAGTTGTCGACGATCGTGCAACGGAACAAACAAGAGCGTCTTTCATTGTGAAATCCGCAGCGAAGGTCAACCCGCTATCATTGATCTCCTGCGAACATCCAGAAAGCAACAGAACAATGTTAAGAATCAGCAGCGCCGACGGCGAATAGGGTGCGCAATCCATCGTTTCAATCCTTCATTTGCCAGAATAAACGACAGTCGCGTATTAACGAACACTACGATCCGCACGCATAGAATAGGTGCGGAATAGTTCCAAGTAATGCGACGACCGGTAAATGATTTCAACACCGCATATGTTTTGATGCTCAGCACCGAAGTTGCCTATGCAGCCAAACTTCTGATATTACACGCACTTGACGCGGGCCGCCTGGAGCGGCAGCGCAAGGCGGGCCGGGTCAAGTGAGGGATGCAGCGCATTTTTGGGCGTCATTACCCGCCTCAGCATAACGGCATGACTTCCGGACTTTGACCGGCAACGACTACTGTTTTCGTACAGCAGCATCCAAGGACGGAAATGGCCCGAGCCATTTCGCATGACTTGGATCATATCCTCCAACTCTTCCCGCACGATCATTGCAGAAGGTGCATTCACCGATATGAATTACGGCCTTATGAAGTGCGGCCTGCCCATTTTCATGAATGAAAAAACTCATGACGCTGCTGTCCCGACCTTCCTACCGAAGGTCTTCAAATCCAGAAATACTTGCCTCCCCGATCTTGTATAGGCCCTTCGTCCCTTTGTCTCGGCTCGAGACACGTACCGCCCACCCTTGAATAGTGACCTTATCAAAGACGACAGATTCGTCTTCCTCTTCCGAACCGGCCGTCTTCGTATTTCCATATTGTCCACCTGGAGAGATGCGAAACGCAATCTTCCCCGTCTCACGATTCTTTACACGAACGGGGTAGAGGCGTTGTCCGCTTTTGTGGACAAGGCAAAATGTTTTACCTAAGACTTCGTCAGACAATATGTTCTCCAAAACTTCAGAATGGTGCGAATTCCTTCGCAAATAGCAGGTGACGCCACAGGTCTAAACTCAGTCGCACGTGACGCAGGTCGCCTAGAGCGGCAGCGTAAGGCGGTCTGAGTCAAGTGACGAGTACAGAGCATTGTTAGGCGATCCCACGACTAAGTCTGAATTATGAAGTGGGTGTATTTATGATGTCATAGCTGCTAGTTCTAATAAACTGTCTCCCAGTCATCTCTGTGGCGATTGCAAAAATAAATTGTGCAGGCGCCATACGAAGAAACTCTGTGATCAGCCAATTCTGCCTCGCGTCAAGATGTTTGTTTAGGCGATCCGGTGCGTATCGGGTTAATTCGCTAAGCCTGTGCATCGCCGCAAACGTCATGGCCAATTGCGATCGCCTTATCACTCGCGGATCGGCAATTGCTTTACGAAGATACCACCGCGTTTTGGTGGAGTGTATGGGCGTAATAAATCGGCGAGTGTAACTATGGTATTTTTGAAGTCGCGCCACACTCGCTAGTTTCTGTTGCCCATTCCACTCAAAGCGCGCCTTTCTTCGGACAATCATCGATTCCGACGAGCTTGGAATGCGCTCCCAGCCAGCTGGCAGAACACGGTCAAAGTGCGAAGATGCATACTGTCCGGCGACCTTCCCCTGAATCCAGGTTTCCTTAGACTTTCTCCTCCGAACGAATTTAAGGTCAAAGACTGGAAGAAATAGTTCAGTCGTCGCAGGATACGTAAGAACGAATGCCCGATGAACCCATGGAATATTGTAAAGAAGCCTCTCGAGATTATGTGACTCCTTAGCTCCAACAGGTTGCCCCATTACACCGCACAGCATCGGAAGTACGCCGCCGGTGTGAAAGATTGCTATTTCGTTCTGTAAAGCGGCCCGGGAATCGGGAATATGATAGCCACTGACACCGTGGCGGTCAGTAAAGGGCACTGACTTTAGGATTAGAAGCGCTTTGGTCGCATTGAGAAAGCAATAGTAAGCACTTAGTGGCGCTGAAATCCCGGGAAGCAGCTCGGTGGCTTTATAGAACGCAGCCGCCTGATTCCAAAAGAACAATGCTTCTTTCTGATTCTCTCTGCGAAGCCAAAGCCGAACGAAATCCCATGGGTCTGAGCACAAAACATTCGGTGCGCCGAATACCGGACTGGAGACGGCTGTATGCGGCCTTAATGGCTTCTTATTGACGAGGAGAGTATCAGCCATGATCAATTTTCTGCCTACGATTAAGCTCACCGGCACTTAACGGAGATCGCCTGGAGTGACAGGGTAAGGCGGGCTGGGTCAAGTGACAGGCCAACATAGTTGCGTATTAGGCCGTGTCATTCGATTATTAGTCCGACTGTTCCACGTCGGTTTGCACTCTTGAAAACTTGGTAGTCCATTCTTCCGCGCGAGTCTCTTATTACATCATCATCATTACGGAAAGATTCTTTCGCGCAGCCTTGAACTCGGATTCAGCCTCCGACAACTCTTCAGGCAATCCAGTCTCACGGAGTTTGGCTACTTTAGTCGCACAAGTCTCGAACCTTTCCAGAGCAGATTCGAGCCGAGTGCCAGGAAGGCTTTCCAATACCTGAGTTAGGTCTTTATGGTTCTTACTAGTAATTTTCGAAGCATCACCTCGAAGCAACGCAATTCGATGTCTACAGAAGTTGCCATATTTTCCGGCGGGGCAATCGCAATCTGCATTCAAATACCCCTTTCCAATATAGAAAGTCACTATGAATTTCGCTCTCCCCTCGGCTATGAAAAAAATAATTTCCGTAGTAGTGGCTGCCATTGACTATGCACCTTGCTCGTAGCGAAACCGGTGATTGGCCGTGCTAAAGCCTTCGTCACGAAGTTGCACGGTACCGATCGTTCTCATTACTTGCATATCCGGCCGGGGGCGTAATTGTTTCTGCTGCGGCCTAACTACATGTAGTAAATAAAAATACAAACTAAAACTCTAACTTTCCTACATTTCTCCGTACGGAGGTCTGGACAAGTTACTCATTCGACTACAACTCGACTTTCGAAACATTGTAGATAAACGGTATGTAGAATTTGCGCTCAAAACTATGGCCGTTAAACAACCAACGCGGACAAACTCAAGCACAAGCCTCAACCACCGGCGCGAACGCCGTACTGGCTATCCGGCTTCCCGAAACAGTTTGGTACAACGTCAATGCCAGTACCTCTGCACTGCTCACTGGCGTAAAGCTCAGCAAAATCGTCAAGCCACGCTCCGTACCCGGCGCGTTAACGTCTCGCTGCAGTTCGCACTGCACGGTGTAGTGGTCATCGGCAAACGCACCGGCGGCGGCCAGTTCGTGCATGTACTCCTCGACCTGGCAGTGCACGCGCTCCAGTGCATGGGCGCGGTCGTTGTCGAAGATTGCCCAGCGGGTGGCGCTTTCTATCGCTTTGCCAATGAACAGGCACATTCTGCGTATCGTCAGTCTTGCAAACTGCTGGTCTGATTGGCCGCTGCAGCCCAGCGTTACGCCGCCGGTGAAATGCAACCGGCCGTCGTCGCCGGTGACGATGGCGTTCAGGCCGGCGCGGTGCAGCCAGCGTTCTTCTTTTTCTTCTATTTCAACTTCTGCTTGCAGACGGCGGTTGAACGCAAACTGTCGGCCGCTCAATTCCGCCCACGGTCCGTCGTGTACATCCAGTTTGCACAACAGGCCTGCGAGTGCGCCGCCGGCCGGTTGGGTTTTGCCTTCCACGTTCAGCCGCGGAAAGTAGGAAACGATATTGCAACTGGTGAAGCCCGCGTTGCGGGTGCCTTCGGCGGCCGCTCGTGGTGAATCCCAGTTGCTTGGTGGGTCCACGATCAGCATCGCGCCGCGTTTGCGGCAATAGAGTTCGGCCGCCAGGGTTGCCGCCGGCCCCGGCTCGCGAGCACCTGAGGGTGGCGGCATGTACAGGAGATCGAATTCCGCTATCGCGTTCAGGCTGAAGATTCCGGTGCCGCGCACGGCCGAACCAATGAGATCGTAATCGCACAATTCGCCACCATCCGAGCCGCGCTCGTTGGGGCCGATGTACGGCGATCGGGAATCCGCATTGCGGCCCATCGTCGCGTTCGGGCGGCGCGCGGGCAGCGGCAGGTTCAGCTCCACTATGGCGGACTCTTCCAGTGCTTCGACAATACTTGCCGTGCTTTCCGGGTCGCAGCTGATGCGCTCGAAGATTTCCTGGTCAACCACCACGCCGTTCGCGGGCGAAAGGCGCTGCACAATCAGGTTGAAATGTTCGTCATCGTCGATGCCGTCGTAATCGACCGCCGCACGCAGCAGCTCGGTCGAGCCCGGCTCCACCGCACGCATCATCAGGGCACCGTCACCGGCGGGAAGCTGCAAGCCCGCGCCGATGGCATTGTTCGCCACCCGTATTACGTAGAGTTTGGGTCCGCCGTGGGCGAAGAACTGCTCCACCGCGTGGCTCAGGCTACTGCGTTTCCAGGTGCCACCGAAGCGACGCGTGAAGGCCGCGTAGCTTTCAATCAGCACCGGGGTATCGAGTGGGCCGCGCAATGTTCGGCCGATGAATGCTGGCAGCGTGTGAGCCCGAACTCCGATGGGCTCGTCCATCGGCGGAATCTCAGTCACGGTGATGCCGTGATCCACCTCACCCAACATCATAGGCGAGCAACCTCAGAAACCCGGGCGAAGGTGTAAGCGGACGAAACCAGCAGAGGATAAATCGCGTCGGCGCCAGGGAAGCTGGCACGCAGGTCGGGTGAGCAATACTCGGGCGACGCTACATCTGACAAATCCGTCTCCGCGATTTCCTGTCAGATAAAGATGCGCTTCATTCTAGAGAGCGAATCGCAAAGATGCCATTTTATTTGACAATAATTGATCCGACGACCGCATCTGTTAATAATCGGAGCATGCCGGAGCAAGATGAGTTGCAATCAACCTACCCCGTACTCGGACGGCAACTCCCTCGTTTGTCGCTCACGAGTTTGCCAACGCCGATACGCCTCGTGCATCTCGAACACAACAGCGGCACGCGTCGCATACTCATCAAACAGGACGATCGCAGCGCCCTGCTCTACGGCGGCAACAAAGTGCGCAAACTCGAGTACATGCTCGCCGCGGCGCGCAAGAAAGGCCGCAAAACTATCGCCACGTTTGGCACCACCGGTTCGCACCATGCACTGGCTACAGCGCTTTATGCGCGCCAGCACGGCTTTGCGAACATCGCGTTTTTGTCGCGACAGACACATACGGATGCGGTCCGGCCGGTGCTCAACATGCACCAGAAAATCGGCAGTGAAATCGTGCCGTTCGACGGCGATCGCGCTACGCGTATCGCCACACTCCGCCGGCACTTGCGCGGACGAAATGCCATGGTGATTCCCGCTGGCGGCTCGTCCTGGCTGGGTACTTTGGGCTTCGTGAATGCCGCGCTCGAACTGTCGGCACAGATCAGTCGCAGGGTCTGCGACTTGCCCGATCGGCTATACGTCGCCACCGGCACAATGGGCACGGCGGTCGGACTTGCGCTCGGTTTTGCGCTGGTTGGCATGCCGATAGACGTGCACGCGGTGCGTATCTCGCACAACTCGATCACCAACGATGAAAAACTGGCGCGGCTCGCGGCCAAGACCGTGCTGATGATTCGCAGACTTGATAGCAGCATTCCTGCAAACCTTGCCGATGAAATGCGCTTGACGCTGCGTCATGAATTCTTCGGCGATGGCTACGCACAAACCAACGCCGCCACCGAGCACGCGATTCGGGTCGCGCGTCGTGGTCTCAATTTAAAACTGGAACCTACCTACACGGGCAAGGCCATGGCGGCGATGCTTGCGGATCTCAAAGACCCGGCAACCGCTGGCATGAGCATGATGTTCTGGCAGAGCTATCACGCGGCTGATTTGCCGGTGAGCGCGGATGCGCCGTTGGACCGGGCAACGATGCCCGCAGAGTTTCTGCCTTACTTTTCCTGAGCGGTCGCCTGTTCAGCCGCTTGCGCGCGGCGCGCGGATTCTTCTTTGTCTTCCTGATCTTCGTCGCGACGCCGGTCTATTTCACCCAGCATGATGTCCAGCCATTCGCTCATCAGTTTACTGCCTCAATAATTACGGGGTCGGCGTCCGGTAGCTGATCGATCATCTCCCGCACTTCAGACAAGGTCGGTACGTCCGGGTCCAGCTCCACCGTGTTGTGAACCAGCACGGCACGCTCAAAAATTTCGTCAAGGTCGCCGCGGGCCAGTTGCACCGGCACGCCGCGCGCTTCGCTGGCTGCTGCCTGCATGTGCGCACTCAGCTCCGGGTCAGCGACAAACGTTTCGTCACTCTCAGCCATTGCCGCCAGCAAGCCGGCGATACGTTCTTCGGCGGGCTGCTCATCTTCTTCCAGCGGCGGATGACTTTCGAAATACAACTCGCCGTCACGCTCACCGAGCAGGTACGGCTGATTAACGATAGTGACTTCGAGACCAAGACCCACCAGCTCGTAAAGCGTCTCGATATTCTCCGGGTACATGCGTACGCAGCCGTGACTGACCCGCATGCCCACACCGTAAGGCTGGTTGGTGCCGTGAATCAGATAACCGGGAAGACCGAGTTTCAGCACGTGGCGACCAAGCGGGTTGTCCGGACCCGGCGGCACAATGGCCGGCAGCGGGTTGCCGAGTTCCGCGTGCTCTTTGCGCACCGAGGTTGGCACATACCAGTGCGGATCGCGTGCTTTCGCCGTGACCGTGGTTGCGCCGGTCGGCGTTTCCCAGCCGACGCGACCGATGCCGATCGGGTAGGTCATGACTGTCTGTGCTTCACCTTCAAGCGCTTCCGGGAAATAGAACAAACGTTTGCTCGCAATATTGAGAACAACGCCGCGTCGCGGTGTTGCTGGCAACACGTACTGCGTCGGCAACAACACGGGTGTTCCGGCCGGCGGGATCCACGGGTCTACCGTCGGGTTGGCGGACACAATTTCGTCGTAACCCAAACCGTACTCGCGGGCGAGATCGGAGAACGTGTCGCCTTCGTTAATGCGCACGACCTGCAATTCGCCGATGACAGACTGCGCTTCGTCATCGAGCTGAAAATAATTGCGGCTGATCGGATCAGCGAGCGGCAACTCGGCGTCGGCGAAGATTTCCTCACGTACCGGCGCGCTGTCTTCGCGGCCCTTGTCGAGAAAGCCCTCGAACGTGGAGCACGCGGCCAGCGGCAGCAGGAATACAAGGCTGGTGATTCGAAGGCGAGATAGTGACATGGGCATCGTGTTTCAGGACTGAGAGAGGGAGTTTCGCAGAAATTCGTCGTGCGCACCAAAAGCCGTGTTCATGCGGGTCGGCGTGCCGCCTTCAGGTACAGCGGCCAGTGCACGGCCCGCTTGGCCGCGCCCCAGGCTGCGCGCAACGGCCCGGCAATCGCCAGTACCGGGTCTTTGCCCATTTCGCGCAAACAATGCTGGCTCGCGGACCAGGTGGCAACGTAATCGAGCATGTCGTCAGCGGTCCACTCGACCGACATGGAAAAGCGCGGACAGTCGATGGCCTCGAACGGCATTTGAATATCACTGTAGCCGCGCTCGACGATGCGCCGTTCCGGCGGCCACCACGGCGACAGTCGTTCGTAGAGGTCATGCACGATACGATCGCAAGTGGGCTCAATCATGCACGTGCCGTAACACCAGACGGCGAGCACACCGGTGGGTTTCAGTACCCTGCCGGCTTCGGCGAAGAAACGCTCGATGTCGAACCAGTGCAACGCCTGAGCAACAGTGATGAGATCGACACTGGCGTCGGCCAGCCCTGAGGCTTCCGCACTCGCCACACGAAATTCGATGTTATTGGCGCCGCTCGCCGAGGCAATCTGTGTGGCACTCGCGTCCGTCGCAACGACATTCTGAAAGTCGGCGGCCAGCATGCCGGCCGCCTGTCCGTTGCCGGTCGCGCAATCCCAGGCCAACTCGTGCTCGGCACAGCAACTGCTCAGAAAGTGGTACAGCTCAACCGGGTATACCGGGCGGGCGCGGGCGTACGCAGCCGCGTGGCCAGAGAAGTGATCTTTAAAAGCGCCGCTGTCCGTCATGGCGTTATGCCGCTGGCGACTTGGTGCGTCGTGGTTGCGTGGCAGCGCCGCTTATCTGTCGCAGTTAGGGTTCTTACCCTGTGCCTGTGCTTCGTTGTACAGCGCCAGCGCTTTCGGGTACTGCGCAACCAGGTTTTCGATACGGGTTTCACCGGAGGGGTGAGTCGACATGTATTCGGGAATGTTGGTCTTGTTCTTCTCGTTCATGATCTTCCACAAGGCAACACTCTCGCGCGGATCAAAACCGGCGCGTGCCATGTACTCCAGGCCGACGACGTCAGCCTCGGTTTCCTGTTTGCGGTTGAACGGATTCATGATGCCGAGCGAGGCACCGGCTGACAGTGCCTCGTAGGCACCACGGGTCTGGTTGCTGTAGCCGCCACCGAGCAGGATGGCAGCGACATCAATGCCAACACCGGCGAGCATCGCGCGCGAGGCGCGTTCGTTAGAGTGATGCGCCGTGACGTGCGCCACCTCGTGGCCCATGACGGCCGCGAGCTGATGCTGGTTTTCCACTATGCCCAGGATGCCCGCCTTAACGACGATCTTGCCGCCCGGCATGACAAACGCATTGACGTCCGGCTGATCAACCACAGCCAGCTCCCAGTACAGGTCGGCGTAGTCGCCTTCAAGCTCTGCCACGATGGCATCGGCCACGCAGGCAACGAAGTCGATCGTGTTGCCGTTCTTAACCAGCGGCACCTGCTCCTGCAGTACGCGGAACTGGCGCGTGCCTTCCTGCTCAAGCTCCGCATCGGATTTCAACACCAGCTGTTTGCGGCCGGTCGGCGATGAGCTGCAGGCGCTCACGACCAGGGCCATAAACAAGGTGGTCAACAGGCTCAGTCGGATCGTCTTGGTCATCGCTTAGTCCTCGGTTCAGGCACGTATTATAGCCGCGCGCCATTGATCGGTGAGACAGAATTTGCGCCGGCAGGTTCCCGTACAGCGCCTCAATCAGCGCGGCAGACGGGACTCAAACTCGCGCCGCCAGCGGGTTGTGTCGAATTTCTCAAAAGCGGCATCCACGCCACCCATCAGGCGTTTTTGCAGCGGCTGCTTCACTTTATAGCTGACCCGGTACAGGTCGCGCTCGGCCGCCATGGCCGCCAGTTGTTCGTCACTGGTGGCGAGCTCATCGGCCAGCCCCAGTTCCAGCGCACGGGTTCCGTACCAGTACTCGCCGGTCGCTACTTTCGCGAGATCGAGCTCCGGCCGGTAGCGGCTGACGGCAGCTTTGAACAATTCGTGCACTTCTTCGAGCTGCTCTTTCAGGCGCGCCCGGTCTTCGTCCGTGTTCTTGCCGAACATCGTGACGTTGCGTTTGTACTCGCCGGCCGTGACCTGTTCGAAATCAACGCCGTGGCTGTCCAGCAAGCGGTTGAAGTTCGGCAACTGGGCCAGCACGCCTATCGAACCGAGAATTGCGAACGGTGCGGCAACGATTTTATTGGCCACACAGGCCATTAGATAACCGCCGCTTGCAGCGACCTTGTCGACGGCAACGGTCAACGGAATATTGCGTTCGCGTATACGCGCAAGCTGAGACGCCGCCAGACCGTGTTCGTGGACGACGCCACCGGAGTTGTCGAGACGCAGGTAAATTTCATCCTGATCAGTCGCCACCGCAAGGATCGCGCTGACCTCTTCGCGCAACGACGGTACGGCACTGGCTTTCAGGTCACCTTTGAAATCGATAACGAAAGTGCGCGGACGTTTGCTGGTGGATTTCTCAGCCGCTTTGGCTTTTTCCTTGCGCGCTTTAACGTCGGCTTTGAAGTCACTCTTGTTGAACACGGCCTGTTTGACCGCGCCGGCAAGATTGCGAAAACGCTCGTTGAGGTTTTCGATTTCAATGCTTTCGTCTTTGGAGGCTTTGCGCCCTGCCGCTGCAGCAAAACCAATGATCAGGATAATCGCCACAACGATGGTGACGGTTTTCAACAGGAACAGGCCGTAATCGGCAAAAAAAGCAGTCATGTCAGCAGTGCCTCAGGATCCGCAGGCAGCAAAGCCAACGTTGTTCTTTTCAAGTACGCGCTCGGCACGGTAGCTGGAACGCACCATGGGACCGGATACCACTTCAAGGAAGCCTTTCTCTAGGCCTTCGGTACGGTATGCCGCGAATTCGTCGGGCGTTACGTAACGCTCGACCGGCAGATGATTCGGCGTTGGCCGCAGGTACTGGCCGAGGGTCAGAATATCGACACCCACTTCGCGCAGGTCATGCATGGTTTGCACAATTTCATCGTCACGTTCGCCAAGACCGAGCATCAGGCTGGTCTTGGTCAACACGTCGGGGCGGTATTTCTTGGCGTGCTCAAGTACGCGCAGCGTTTGCTCGTAGCCGGCACGCGCATCGCGGACCGGGTGGGTCAGGCGGCGCACGGTTTCGACGTTCTGAGCGAACACTTCCAGGCCGGAATCAACCACGGTTTCAATGTGCGCCTGAACGCCGTCGAAATCAGGCGTCAGTGCTTCGACCGCCGTTTCCGGCGTCAGCTCCTTGATCGCCCGCACGCAGGCGGCGTAGTGAGCGGCGCCGCCGTCGTCGAGATCGTCACGATCTACGGAAGTAATAACGACGTATTTGAGCCCCATGAGCTGCACAGCCAGTGCCGTGTTCTGTGGTTCCTCGGCATCCAGCCAGCCGCGCGGGTTGCCGGTATCAACAGCGCAGAAACGGCAAGCACGCGTGCAGACAGAGCCCATGACCATGATGGTTGCGGTGCCGGCATTCCAGCACTCGCCGATATTCGGGCACATCGATTCTTCACAGACCGTGCTCAGGCGGTGATCGCGGACGGTCTTGCGGGTAGACGCAAAGCCCGTACCGCTCGGCATTGGCGCTTTCAGCCATGACGGTTTGCCACCGGTAAGCCGTGCCGGAGCGTCGGCGCGCGATTTCATGCCGTTCTTGATCGCCGTAAAGCCGACATCAGTGCGGTACTTGCTGCCCGATTGCACAATCGGGATACCACGAAAATCTTTGGTCTCGTTACTCATCAGGTCTGGGACGATTCCGGAGTGGATGGTGGGCGGGCCCGTAGAAGTGGGGGCATTTTCGCACGAATCAAACCCCTGCGACAGGCCCTAGCAGCCCGCCACGCCACGGATCACGGGCTTTTCGGGCAAAAAAAATCCCGGCACAAACCGGGACAATCAGGGGGAAATCTTGCCAGAAGAGTAATCAGTGCAAACGGGACCAGCTCACCAGCTTGACCGCATCGCGATGCAGGTCGAAATTCTTGGCCAGCACGGCTTCAATGTCGTGGACATCCGAGTCCTTTTCCATCGGCCGGCTGAGCTCAACTACGCCGCTAAACTCATTGCCGTCGTGGTAATTCACGTCGGTGAGTAAGAACTGTGTGTAGTACTTTGCGGACATGGGCACAGCCTACGCCCCTCCCTGGGCCCGATCTGTGAGCCAAGGCACATATTCCTGCCGACAGCCTCCCCGGGCTGTTAAATCGGTGATTTCCGTCACAGGTGGAAAAGGCGGGTTCTGACTGGAAAAGCGCGAATCTTTAGGCAATCGATTACAAGGATAGGTAATATTCGCCAGATTGGAGCCTTCTATGGCGCCACGTAAGTCACACAGGATCGTGTTATGAGCCTTAAATTGCGTTTTATCCACACTCTGTTTCTGACGGTTCTGCTGATCGGCAGCGCCAGCGCGCAGAGCCCGCTACGCGAAACGTTTTTCAAAGACGCTGACGTCGCAATGGCTGCAGCCGAAGCAGCCAATGCCAGCTTGCTGTCGCCGCGCAACTACGAGCGCGCCAAGAAAGCCTTTGACGACGCCGAGGAAGGCCTGCGTCGCGGCCGCAATATCGAGTACGTCCGCGACAAGACCGGCGAAGCCACCGAATACTTCAACAATGCTGTCGAATCCGCAAAGCTGGCCCGTACCGCGTTGGCACAGGTCATGAAGAGCCGGCAGGACGCTGCCAATGCGCGCGCGCCCGAGCTGGCTCCCGACTTATGGGAAAAAGCGCAGCGCGAGTTCGCTGATGCGATCCGCTATCTCGAGCGCGGTGACCTGCAGCGCTCCAAGCGTCAGGACATTGAAGCAACCACGCTGTACCGCGATGCCGAACTAATCGCGATCAAGACCCAGTACCTGAGTGAAACGCGGCAACTGCTGGCTGACGCCGATCGTGCTCGCGTTGGTCGTTATGCACCGGTCACGCTCGGTCGCGCGCAGCAACTGTTGGCTGACGCCGAGCGCGAGCTTAGTGAAAACCGCTACGACACCGACCTGCCGCGCAGTCTCGCGCAGCGTGCGAACTACGAAGCGCGTCACGCGTTTTACCTGTCGGAGGTGGTTCGCAAAGTTCGCGACAAAGACCTCACCGTAGAAGAGCTGGTTCTGGAATGGGAAGACCCGCTGGTTGCTGTTTCGGGCGCGGCAGATATCGTTCCTAACATGGCCGGCGGTCACGACGAATTGCAGGCCACGCTGGTCGAATTCATCGAAACGCTGCGAGCTGACAAGCAACGACTCGAACAACAGTACGAAGAAAGCACCGTTCGTCTCGCCGAGATGGAAGAAGAGATACGCACGCTGGACGAACGTCTGGGCGGCGCTACCGAAGAGCGTGCCGCACTGGTGCAACGTCTCGAAGCGCAGGCACGTATCAAAGAACAGTTTGAGCAAGTTGAGAAATTGTTCAGCCGCGAAGAAGCACGCGTATTTCGCGAAGGCGACACCGTTATTCTGCGCCTCGTTGGCCTGAGCTTTGACAGCGGCCAATCCGAGATCAAGCAGGAAAACTTCAATCTCCTGTCGAAAGTCGAGAAAGCGATTGACCTGTTCCCGCGCAGCGAACTAACCATTGAAGGTCATACCGATTCGCATGGCAGTGACGACCTGAATCAAACTTTGTCGCAGGCTCGTGCTGAAGCGGTGCAGCAGTACATGATCAACGCCATGCGTATTCCGAGCTACCGCCTGATTGCTACTGGCTTCGGTGAAACGAACCCGGTCGCCAACAACGAAACAGCATCGGGTCGCGCAAGCAATCGGCGCATCGACATTGTGATTACGCCCAATCTGGAAACACCAGCCAGCTAGAACTGCCGACTGATAAGCGGGTAGCTGCGACAGCAGCTACCCGCTTTTTTTGTGCCCGCGCCACCATTCAGCGATATGCACCGCCGTATCGCGATTCGCCAGATAACCGTACTCGGCGTGCACGTTTAGCGCGCCGTGGTCGCGGTACCAGTTGTAGATTTCGTAGTCTTCAATCGAACTCACCAGATTCAGCTCAACCATTTCGCCGAAGTCCCGGCGCAGCGCGCGATCAAGCGCAGTCAACTCGCCGACCGCAGCAATGTTTTTCCAGCGGCCGATATTGTTTGGATAACGCGCCCTGCCCGTTTCGCACCGCCCCAGCAGACGACGCTGGATGTAGCGCTGACCAAGCGGGCTGCCCAGCGTCATTAGCAGGTCCAGCGTGAACTCGTTTTCGGGGTTCTGGCTGAGTTGCCACAGGACATCCCAGGCAATCACAGAGCCCATGCTGTGTGCGAGCAACAGGACGGGGCGACCCGCTGCCGCCGCCGCGAGTAACGGCACCTTCAACTGGCGCCGCGTATTCTCCGCAACGTCGTTCTCGTTACGTACGTAGCGCCGCAAGTCGCGCAGGTGCAAAGCGACGTTTTCATCCGCAAGCCGCGGAATCAGAAACGGCAGACGATCACCGATGTGATAAAGCCAGCGCAACGTTCGGCGACGCCAGGAACGCGCCGACTTGCGATCGTCATCATCCGCTGCCTCTTTATCCAGCAACGCATTGATACCTTGACGGTCATGCGCCATGTCGCGGCTTTCGCCGTAGAAATCGTAGGTCCAGCTAACAATGTCGAATATGGCGTCGCCGCTGCGCACCTCTGCCGCAATTTCCGAATCGACTTTTTCGAGCCCGGCCAGCAGGCAGCGTCGTAATGCGTCGCGATGCACCGACGGTTCCGGCTTCGGTTTAAGGCCGGGTATGTAAAGTATCAGTGGCGGGGGCGTTGCCATGATCAGTCCTGCCGTAGCGCATTCACCGGCTGCAACCAGTCGGCGAGCTCTTCGATCGTGCTGACCGTAATATCGGGACTCAGCATGGCTTCAGGCCAGACACTACCGATACGATTGACCCACGCTGCATGCATGCCGACTGCGCGAGCGCCGTCAACGTCCAATTCAGGGTGATCACCGACGTGCAAAATTTCCTGGGCGCTTACGCCCGCGCGTTCGCAGGCTGCCGCGAAAATTCGTTTGTCGGGTTTGGCCGCACCGACCTCAGCCGCCGTAACGACATCGTAGAACAGGTGGCGAATACCGATCTTCTCCAGATTCGCATTGCCATTGGTCAGCGCCAGTACACGAAAATTCTGTGATAACCGTTCCAGGCCCGGAATGACATCGGCAAACAAGTTCACCGTATTGCGTTGCTCGTCGAAGACCTCAAACGCGGCATCAACAAAGTCATCACTGTAACCCGCTGCTTCTGCCATGCGTGCCAGTACGGTACGCCGCAGGAAGCGCAAGTCGTGCAATTTATCGGCATGCTTCGAGATAACGTCGCCGCGTAGCGCTATAACCGCATCTTTGTCAAAGTGGCTGCTGATACGCGGGTAGTGTTCGTCCAGCCATTGCGCGAGTGTGCGTTCGGCGCGGGCTATAACCGGCGCAATTTCCCACAGAGTGTCATCAAGATCGAGTGTAATGGCGCGAATCGTATGCATCTTGCTGGTTGACCCAATGGCCGCGGGGCTGCAAAGCGGACCGGCATTGTGTTCTCATATGCGCTGATGATTCAACTCTGGCTATAGCGATATGAAGTATTTGCACACTATGGTTCGCGTCCGCGACCTCGATCAGTCATTGGATTTCTACTGCAATAAACTCGGTCTGCGCGAATTACGCCGCAAAGAAGTTGAGCAGGGACGGTTCACGCTGGTCTTTCTCGCCGCGCCCGGTGACGACGATGCGCAGGTAGAGCTGACCTGGAACTGGGACCCGGAAGAGTACGGCGAAGGCCGCAACTTCGGCCACCTCGCCTATCAGGTCGACAACATTTACGACGCCTGTCAACGGCTGATGGACGGCGGTGTCACCATAAACCGGCCGCCGCGCGATGGTCACATGGCCTTCGTCCGTTCACCTGACAACATCTCAATCGAACTGCTGCAGCGTGGCGACGCATTGCCTGCCGCGGAACCGTGGGCGTCAATGCCGAACAGCGGTCACTGGTAGACCGCAATCGCGGCGACGTATCGAGGAGGTCTAACCCGCCGGCATTAGTGGCGGCAGACCATCGTCCTCGCGCTGTTCAAGCGCTTCTTTCCTGACCGTCACTGTGCGCAACGCTTTGGCCAGCGCTGCGGTATCAAAGCCTGCGGCTTCGCGGCCATAGCGACTGGCTGCCATCTTGCGCAACTCATCGCTAAGCGGCGCACTCACTCGCTCGGCAATTGCACCGATACTGCGCGGTGTGTTTTGCGGCCATTCGAGCCGGGCCCATTCGATTAGTGCTGCCTGCACCCCTGCACTGTCGCCGTCTGTTGCCGCCTTGCGGGCCGCTTTCAGACAACGCGACTGTTGCTTGTGCAGCGGCATGACCGGCGGCTCATTGCTGGCCTCTTCACGCGGACCACGACGTGACCACCACCACGCGCACAGCGTTAGCAACCACGCGACCGCGAGCCCTTCGCTGATGCGCTGCCAAAACGGATCATCGATGTAAACGGTTTCTGCTTCGGCGCTCGGCTCGTCCGCAACCGCGACCGGCTGCTGCGGCAAGGCGATGGCCGACGGTTTGATCTGCAAGGTGCGGGCCGGCAGGCTGGCCACTTTCCATTCGTTCGCGCCGATATCCCACCACGGCAGCTCGACAGCCGGCAATTCGATCGGGCCGGCGTGGACGCCGATCATTGCGTACTGTTCGCTACGAGTGGCAAGTATGCCGCGCGGTACTGCAACGACACTAAGCTCGGGCTTGTCGGGGTAGATTTTCAGCTCGCTCGTTGATTCCGGTTCGATAACCGGAATCTGTGTGGACAACTGACCCAGCGCGGTCACCGTGATGTGCCGGGTGATCGGCTCACCCGCCGGCAGATCGCCAGGCTCACGCGACCAGTCTTCGCTGAGCTCAACATTGTGCGCCGGCAACCACACGGCATCCGGGTACGATGCGGGCGGCGGCGGTATAGGCTGCACACTGATGGTCACCGGTTCGGAACGAAACACTTTTCGACCGGTGATGCGGCCGTCGCGCAGTACCCGCGCCTCGAACCGCACAGGCGCAACGCTCAGTTCGCCACTGGCCTGCGGGAACAAGGCGTAAACACGTTCAACGACGTTGTAGGCCTTGCCATTCAGTATTGCGTCATAGCTGCGTTCGTCGCCGGCCATTTCGACCAATACATCCACACCACTGATCTCAGGCTCGGACAAACGTGGCTGCCGCGTCGACACCGCTCGATACACCTTGAGCGTGTACAAGATCTGCGATTGCACGTAGCTCTCGCTGAGATCGGCTTCTGCCGTGATGAAAATATCGGCCTCGCCAGGCGCATCACTGGTCACGGGCTTAACAAAGATGTGCAGCGGGTCACTGCTCTCGGTAGCGACCGAAACGGGCGGAATCTCCAGCTCACCTTCGCGTTTCGCCATCAGCACGTAGGTCCAGGTGCGGCTGCGGCTGATCTGGCCGTTGACGATGGTGGTGTTACTCATGTGACTGCGCGTGCCAATGTAAAAGTCGGCCTCGAGCGCAGCGACGTCGGGTTCGACATCAATGGCAGTGTCGACTGTGATTTTCAGCGTGAAGGATTCATTCAACTCGACTTCGGGTCGGTCAACACTGGCAACGACAGCCGCCATTGCGGGCAGCATTGCCGCGCTTAACAACAGCGCAAACGTCGCCTGCAAAATCCGTCGTGCCATTCCGCTGTCGCACGCAGCAACCGTACTTACCATGGTTTCACCTCGTCGTCAGGCCAGACATTATTGCCGTCCTGATCGCGTCCCTCACGTTGATACTGATAGCGAAATTTGCGTCGCAACAAACCGCCCGGATCATTGGGTATGCGCCGCAACCACTGTTCCATCGCTTGTTCCTCTTCCTGCACGCGACGTGCGGCGGCACCGGCTTCGCCATCCTGTGGATCGGTTTCGTCACCCTGCTCCGCCGCTTCCTGCGCGGCGCGTTCAAGTTCTTCCTGCATCGCGGCGAGATCGTCCTCGCTCACTTCGCGTTCGCGGGCGGAATCTTCGCTTTCCGATTCTTCGCCCGGCGAACCTTCGCTGCCTTGGTCGCCCGACTGGTCCGCTTGACTGTCGCTTTCGGACTGCTGCGCCTCGCCACCGGATTCACCGTTGTTATCCTGAGACTCATTGCTCTGCGAATCCTGCGCGTCGCGCATGTCTTTCAGCAGAGCGCGGTTGTATATGGCGTCGTCATTGGCCGGGTCTAATTCCAATGCTTTGTCATACGCCTCGATCGCCGCATCAAACTGACTCATGCGCGCCAGCGAGTTACCAAGGTTGTACAGCGCCGTGGCGTCGTCGCGACCCGAGAACACCTCAGCACTTTCCGCATACTGCCCGGCGCGGTAACGCGCAACGGCTTGCCAGTCGGAATCCTCAAAACGCTCTGCCGCTGCCTCCGCATCACCTTCCGCAAGCAGTGCGCTGGCTTGCTGATCAGGCGTTTTCCACAGATCGGACCAGGTCAATGCCTGTGCTTGTTGCGGGAATGGCAACACGGCGACTACCAGCACCAGCACCCAGCCACGGCGGAATGCCAGCGCGGCGAGCGGCACCAGCAGCAACAGCAGCCACGGCCCTTCTTCCCGCCACTGATCGGTCGCCCGCTCGTCATCGGACGCCGCGTTACTGCTCGTTGGCGTCGCCAGCAGGCGTTCAATGTCTTCGTCGTCAGTCGTGATGACGCTGTAGCGGCCGCCGCCGGCTTCCGCCAGTTTTTGCAGGCCATCGGCTTCGAGCCGCGGCACGGCGATCTGCCCGGAGCGGTCGGTAACAAACCCGCCTTCGGCACGCGGAATTGGCGCACCGTCGGGCGTGCCAACGGCTAGTACCGACAATCGGTAGCCCGCATTCTGAAGATCGCGGGCTGCCTGTTCTGCAGCCAGTGACGAGCCGCCATCAGCAATTAACAGCACTTCGCCATTGATCGATCCGGCCTGGTCGAGCAACTGGCGGGCTTTGTCGATCGCCGCAACCGGGTAGCTGCCGCGACTCGGCATGATATCGGTACTCACGCTGTTGACGAGTGCGGCGACGGTGTCAGCGTCGGTCGTCAACGGTGTCACCGTAAAGGCATTGGACGAATAGACCACCAGCGCGGTTTGACCCGCCGAGCGCCTGTCGACGATGTCGAGAATCTTGAGGCGCGCACGTACGAGCCTGCTCGGCGTCAGGTCCTGCGCGTCCATCGAACGCGACAGGTCGAGCGCAATGACGAGCGCCTGGTCGGACCGAAATACCGGTTGATCAACGCGATTCCAGGCCGGCCCTGCCAACGCGGTGATTGCCAGCACAGCACCCAGCAACACCAGCCACCAGCGGTATATGCCCTGATGCCGTTGCGAACTCGACAACACGTAAGGCGCCAGCGCCGGGTCAACGACCCGTTGCCAGCTACCGGCCGAAAGACGTCGCTGGGCGAGCAAGGCGATCGCCAGCACGACGGGTGGCAATGCCCATAGCCAGTCCGGTCGCAGGAAATGAAACTCAGCCGGCATCGCGCACTGCTCCGTAACCGCGCTTCAGTTCGCGTGCCACTCGATAGCCGGCCAGCAAATTCGCCAGCGCCATCAACATCGCCAGAACCACCGCGCCACCGAGCGGCCAGTAAAAGAGCGCCGTCACTGGCCGGAAACCCGCTTCTGGCTCAGCGACCGGTTCCATTTCATCCAGCAAACGATAAATATCTTGTAACGACGCCGTATCGCGAGCGCGGAAGTAACGACCACCGGTCTGATCAGCAATCGTCGTTAAGGTTGCTTCATCAAGGTCCGCCGACGGATTAACGCGGCGCAAGCCGCCGGTAATTGACGGGACCGAAATTGTTTCGGCGCCAATACCGATCGTGTAAATACGCAGGCCGATCTGTTGCGCAAGTTCGGCTGCTTTGAGCGGATCAACCGCGCCAGCGGTGTTTGCGCCGTCCGTGAGCAGGATCAGGACCTGCTCACCGCCAACATCGCCCTGGTCGTGTATGCGCTTAACGGCCAACGTGATTGCATCACCGATCGCGGTTTTCTCGCCGGCGAGACCGATGAACGCTTCCATCAGCAGCACGTTGACAGTCTCGCGATCCAGAGTCAGCGGCACTTGCAGATAAGCACGCTCGCCAAACAGAATCAGACCGATGCGGTCTCCTTCGCGGCGGGTAATGAAGTCGCTGGCAACGGCCTTGGTTGCCGTCAGGCGATCGACCTTGCGACTGCCGAGTTCGAAATCCTTGGCGTCCATACTGCCGGACAGATCCACAGCCAGCATCAGATTGCGACCCGACACCGGCACTTCCAGTTCATCGCCAATGCGTTCCGGTCTGGCGGCCGCGAGTACGAGTAAAGTCCAGGCGATCACGGCCAGCCAGAAGCGCCAGTTCA
Organism: Woeseia sp. D3-10; assembly: GCF_055809415.1. Taxonomy (NCBI): domain Bacteria; kingdom Pseudomonadati; phylum Pseudomonadota; class Gammaproteobacteria; order Woeseiales; family Woeseiaceae; genus Woeseia; species Woeseia sp. D3-10. The sequence goes on from NZ_JBVVTW010000007.1 coordinate 1,155,165, forward strand.
GCAGTTGCTCAACTTCGGAACGATCCGCCAGCACCGAGAACCCGGACAAGCTCGGGACCCGCAATCCGGCTTCCTGCGCACCGCTTACGGGCGGCAGGAGCTTGCGCACCAGCAACGGCAGCGGCAGCGCGAGTAACATCCATGGCCAGGCGAGCGACCACATCAGACCTGCTCCTCCGGCAATGGCGTCGCCAGCCGCTGTTTGACCGCGGCAATCAATGCCGTGACATCCACCTGTTCGGTATCCGCTAGTTCCGCGCGATAGGGTAACGATTCGAGATTGCGGCCAGGCCCGGCAACAAACACCGGGCTCTGCAAGCCACGGTCAAGAAACGCGAGCCAGGCCTCGCCGGTCAGACCGGCAATGTCGAGGCGCGGCGCGTAGGCCAGCATGGTGCGCCGGGTCAGCGCCGATAGTTGCCGCGCCAGCAGCAGGGCATTGCCATCCTGTTGATAGTTGCCCTCAAGCCGGTTCAGCTCATGCAATGCAATACGTCGCACCGCGGCGCGTTGCCACTTGCGCCACGCAAGCCACAGCAGCCAGACGATACCGGCCGCTAAGAGCGCGATCAGAACCCACCAGCCGGGCGCGAGCGGCCACCAACCGATAGGCTCGGGCAGGTGCAAGTCGCGTAGTGGCAGGTTCTCAGGATTCATCGTTGCTGTTGCATCCGCTTAGTGGCTGCGACGGCCGAGTGCCTGCTGCAGGCACTCCACCGGATCGTCGTCAGTGGACATCGGCATCATGTGAATCCGGTAGCGTTGGCAATACGCTTCCAGTGCTTCCTGCCGTTCTGCCCAGGCATCGTGATAATCAACGCGCGCCGCTCGCGAATAGGTATCGATGGCCATTTCGCGTTCAGCCGACACCAGACGGTAGTGACCGGGCGGTGGCAATTCGCGCTCCAGCGGATCGCTGACGTTCACGACCAGCACTTCACTGTGCCGCGCAACACCCGATAGATATGCCTGTGCAGTGCGGTCGAAGCCCAGAAAATCGCTGATCACAATAACCAGACTGCCCGGACGCGCAACGCGGCGCAGTGCTGACATGGCCGAAGACAATGGCGCGCTGACGTCACTGTCCGGCACCTGTACTTTGTTTGACCAGTCGGGGTGACTCGCAAGCTGATGCACGTAACGCAATGCTGCCTGACGTCCCAGTCGCGGCTTTAATTCGCGGTGCATGGTGTCGCCAAAAATTATGCCGCCGAGACGATCGCCGCGATGGTGTGCCGACCACGACAACAATGCCGCCGCACGACTCGCTGACACCGATTTGAAACTGCCGCGTGTGGCGAAGTGCATATTGCTGCGCAGATCGACCATGACCAGCACCGGTCGCTCACGCTCTTCGCGAAACAGCTTGGTGTAGGCCTCGGTACTGCGGGCCGTCACGCGCCAGTCAATGTTGCGCGGATCATCGCCGGGCTGGTAGGGACGCGATTCGTCGAACTCCATGCCGCGGCCTTTGAAGTGCGACACGTACGCGCCCGCTTGCAGGGAATTGACACGCAGCACGTCCAGTGCGATTCCACGGGCAGGCCCGGCCAGCCGTATCAGTCCTTTCTGACTGACGCTGACTGGCGATGCATCCGTAGGTAAATGGTCGTGGCGCACGATTCGTCCTTCTGCCGTTCTCCCGCTCAGGGAACGCCGACGCCGTCGAGGATGCGTTCGATGATGGAATCGGAGCTGATGCCATCGGCCTCGGCCTCAAAGCTCAGCACCAGGCGATGCCGCAGCACATCAGAGGCAACAGCCTGGATGTCTTCCGGACCAACATAATCACGGCCGGCAAGCCAGGCATGAGCACGCGAGGCGCGGTCGATACCCATGCAGGCACGGGGGCTGGCGCCATACAGCACTTGACCCGCGAGTGTTGCATCCACGTTCTGTGGGTTGCGGGTCGCGACCACGATATTGACGATGTATTGCTCAAGTTCGTCGGACAAATGCAGGTTGAGAATTTCCTGGCGACCGGCCATGACGCTGGCCTGTGACAATTGCTCGGGCGGCTTGAACGCATCGCGTTCGCCGGCTTTGGCCTCGTCCCGGTTCAGACGCAGGATTCGGCGCTCGTCTTCAACGCTCGGATAGCCAACCTGCACATGCAGAAGGAAGCGGTCAAGCTGGGCTTCGGGCAGCGGGTAGGTACCTTCCTGCTCGATCGGGTTCTGGGTCGCCATCACCATGAACAACGGCGACAGCGGGTAGCTCTTCTCACCAACCGTGATCTGCCGCTCTTCCATTGCTTCAAGCAGCGCAGACTGCACCTTGGCCGGCGCACGGTTGATTTCGTCCGCGAGGATCAGATTATGGAACAGCGGACCGAAGCGAAATTCGAAACTGCCATCAGCGGGACGGTAAATCTCGGTACCCGTCAGATCGGCCGGTAATAAGTCCGGAGTGAACTGCAGGCGGTGGAAATCACCTTCAATGCTCTCGGAAAGCACCTTGATTGCGCGGGTCTTCGCCAGACCGGGCGCGCCCTCCACCAGCAAATGACCGTCACACAGCAACGCAATGAGCATGCGGTTAATCAGGTGCGCCTGGCCGATAATCAGGCCGCTTACATGCGCTTCGAGCTTTTGGAATTGTTCTGCTACGCTCATCCGGTACTCCGACTTTGAAAACGGGCTTGCCAAAAGGCGTGCCATTGTAGGGCCTGCTCCCGCTTATTTGAACCAGACAGTTTTTCGGCTGCGATGTTCACGGCGGCGGCATTGCCTGCCCTGCTTGTTGCAAGCGAAACCGCCAATCCAAAATGGCCAGGCAACAGTAAATGCATTACGACCATCATTTGAGCCAGACATTGCATAAACTAGGCGCTTTTCCACGATTGACCGAATCGATGCGATTGATTTTTGTTTTCGCCGCGCTCATCGCCGCCCACTCCGCCGGCAGCGAGACGGCCGCCACAGCCTGTGACGAAGAAGGCCACTTCGCAGTGCAGCTCTACGGTGATTTGCGCACAGAGCTTAGCTGGACCGCGGCAGATTTGACCTGCGAGGGGATGCCACGCCCGTTCGGCAACGGCGCACGATTGCGTTTTGCCGGCACGGCCCAGATCGACGGCAGCGATCGCCAGCTCGCCTTTATTGTCGCCCTGCCCGCGCTCGAGCCCGGCAAGATTGCCACCGAACTGGTCACCACCATCACGCTGATAGAAGAAAACAGCGGCCGCTTCTACAGTAATCAGGACAGTGAGATCTGCTGGTCTGATGTCACTGAGCAGCAGGCTCTCGACGATTCCGGCGAGCAATACGCTGTCACAGGCATCGCCTATTGCCTCGCGCCACTGGCCGAACTCAACGGCAATGGCAGCGTCACCCTTCGCGAGCTGAGTTACAGTGGCCGCGTGAACTGGCAAGCGGCAAAATGATGAAGAACTCCGGACTTCTGATCGGCGCAAGCCTCCTGCTCGCATCGGGTCTCGCTTTCGCGGACGACGCGCTGGATGCATTTTTCCCCAAGAGCAGCATCGTCATCAGCGCCACTGCGAACGCCTGTTACCGCTTCGACATACACGTCGCCGTCAATGATCAGCAACGTCAGCGTGGCCTGATGCACGTCCGGCATATGGATCCGTGGCGCGGCATGTTGTTCGTCTACCCGGACAGTGACATGTACTCGATGTGGATGAAGAACACCTTCATCCCGCTCGATATGCTGTTCATTCGCAAGGACGGCGCAATTTCGTCGATTGCCCGCGATACCGAACCGCAATCGCTGAAGTCAGTGCGATCCATCGAGAACGTGAGCTACGTGCTGGAGCTGAACGCCGGCACCAGCGATCGCCTCGGCATCAGCGCGGGCGATCGCATGTGGTGGGCGGGCGACCTGGTACCGCCACAAGGTTCAGAGAACTGAAGCTATCGATTCCGCGAGATATTCAACGTTTGCGGGTGTGATACCGGCGACGTTGATGCGGCTGGAACCGACCATGTAGACGCCGCAATTCTTTTTGAGTTGCTCGACTTGCTCTTCCGAAATACCCACAAAGCAAAACATGCCCTTGGCGCGCTCGATGTGTGAGAAGTCGTGGTCCGGCGCCTTGTCGCGTAACTTTGCTACGAGACCTGCGCGCATCGCGTGCAGCCGCACGCGCATTTCTTTCACTTCGTTCACCCAGGTTGCACGCCGCTCGGCATCGCCGAGGATCGTGCGGACGACAGCCGCGCCATGATCGGGCGGCATTGAGTACATGGTGCGCACCAGATTGTGCGCCTGGCTGCGGACGATGCCCGCAGTCTTGGCGTTGCTGGTGACGATGGACAGCGAGCCAACGCGATCTCGGTAAAGCGCAAAGTTCTTGGAGCACGATGTGGCAACGATCATTTCCGGCACCATTCCGGCGAGCAGGCGTATGCCATAAGCATCTTCCTCGATGCCCTCGGCAAAGCCCTGGTACGCAAGGTCCACGAACGGCAGCAATTTGCGACTGGCCAGCAACTCCGCAACGGTCTGCCACTGCTCACGGCTGAGGTCCATGCCGGTCGGGTTGTGGCAACAACCATGCAATAAAACGATATCGCCTTCCGGTGCCTGCGACAGCGCCTCCAGCATTTGCTCGAAGCGAATGGTCCGCTTGTCGGCATCGTAGTAAGGATAGGCTTTGAGCTTCAGGCCCGCGCCGGCGAGCAAGGGCACGTGGTTGGCCCAGGTCGGGTCCGAATGCCAGACCGTCGCGTCTTCGCGCGCCCGGCTGATAACCCCGGCCGCTACCCGCAATGCGCCGGAGCCGCCCGGCGCCTGCAACGTCATCACCCGCTCCGCCGCAACGTCGTCGCCAAAGGTCAGTTTCTGAATCAGCGCATTGAACTCGGGATCGCCACCGGAGCCAAGGTAGGTCTTGGTGGTCTGCGTTTCGAGCACATGGCGCTCAGCCGCTTTCACGGAATTCAGGACCGGCGTTGCGCCGTCTTCGGTGCGATACACACCCACACCGAGATCGACAGTATTGCTGCGGGCATCATTGGCATGTTCGGCAATAAGCCTGAGGATCGCGTCGGATGGCAACGCATTTAGCGAGTCAAACAAGGTAGTTCTCCACGGACTGAAGCTGCTGGTGTGTAGGCCGGCGAATTGTACACAGGCTGCAGCGTCCGTGAAGTGCGGAAAGCACTCCGGTCGGGTCAGACGAGGTCCAGCGGTATTTTCAGGTAGACGACCTGATTGTCCTCGGCTGGCGGCAGGTTGCCGGCGCGTATATTGATCTGCAGGGCTGGCAGTATCAGGGCGGGCAGGTTCAGGCTTCGATCGCGGGTCTCACGAAGCTCAATGAACTCTTCGCGGCTGCGGCCATTGCCAATATGAATATTGTTCGCCGCCTGCTCACTGACCGTCGCCTGGAATTGCAGCTCACGGCCGCCGGGCTGGTAATCGTGGCAAACGAACAGCCGGGTATCCGCCGGAAGACTGAGGATTTTGCTGATTGAATCAAACAACAAACCTGCATCGCCGCCTGGAAAGTCACAACGTGCCGTGCCCGCATCGGGCATGAACATCGTGTCGCCGATGAACGCGGCATTGCCTATGCGATAGGTAACACTGTCGCTGGTGTGACCCGGCGTCGCGATGACCTCAACCGGCAGCGAACCGATCGAGAAACTTTCGCCATCGGCGAACAATTGATCGAACTGATGACCGTCGGCGCGAAACGGTGGCTTCAGATTGAATATCTTGCCGAAGTGTTCCTGAACATGGCGTATGCCTTCGCCGATAGCCACGTCGCCACCGAGACTTGCGCGGATGTACTGCGCGCCGCTCAGGTGATCGGCGTGGGCGTGCGTTTCAAGTATCCACTGCAGCTTGAGGTCGTGCGCGCCGAGGTATTCGACGATGTCGCGCACCTGGCTCGCATCGCTTCGGCCCGACACGATGTCGAATCCCAGCACCGGGTCGATTACGGCCGCCGCGGCCGTCGCCGGATCACTGACCACGTACGACAGTGTGCCGGTACCGGCGTGATAAAAGTGTTGGATATCCACGTTGGTCATTCGATACATAGCCCCGGCCAAGTGCCGGGGCATGTTTCAAGTCAGGCTTTCGGCGCCCAAACGGAACACCAGCCATTAGCATTGACCAGTTTGCCTGGGAATATCTGGCAGGGTCGCCACTCGTCGCCATCCGCACCCTGTATCAGCGCGCAGTTAGAGCAGTTCTGGTTCTCGGCGGGATTGGCGCGCGCTGCAGCATCCACCGTGCTGGTGTCGTGCGTGTACTTCATCGCCTGTGCGGTCGGATCGTCTTCAGCCAGATGCGGCGCATCCTGTGCCTTGGCTTCCCGACCCGGACTGACGAAATAACCGGCAGTAGCCACTGCCGACAACTGTATAAACTGACGTCTCGCGATTTTACTCAAGGGTCTCTCCTTTTTACGTGCGCATAACATGCGAATTTCTAACCAGCCCGCCGCGCCATCTTAAAACATTTAGAGCGCCTGACGACACGCCAGCATCGAGATGCGAATGCATCTCATTTGTAACTCTGGCCTGCCGTACAGCCGATCATGCCTTAACGTTCCTGAACGGCAGCAAAACCGCCGTGTGATCTGTGCCGTCATTGCAGACTTACGATTGTGACTCTAATCACAGTCATAAAGTGCCGCACTTACATGCCAGTGGGACAGCGGCATAATGTCTCGCAGTGCGGCGCCACGCGGAATAAGTACATGACGCAAGCGGCGCGCCCGGGTCCAGGGCCTGGAAACTCAAGAGCGATGCAACGCAACCACGGCGTGAACCCGACAATGACTACAAGCAAGACAACGAAACACCTTGCGCTGGCGGCGATACTCAGCCTCGGCGGGCTGTTGCCATTGACCAGCAATGCGTTTGACAGCGTAGCGCCCGCGTTGCACCAGTACACCGTCACCGTCAGTGATGATCTCGAACACATGACGGTCGAGGCGCGCTTCGACGGACGGGTACACAGTGTCGCCGCACGTTCTCCTCGCGCCGGCCGCTACCTTGCAGACTTTCAAAACTGCGATGACGATCCGCGGTTGCGCATGCGCAACCGGCGCATGATCGTGCCCGCCGAGGGCATACGTTGCATGAGCTATACCGTTAACTTGCGCGACGCGGCCAGCGAGCAACGCCAGAATCACGGCCTCAGCGCCGACAACATCATCGTGTCACCGTCACTCTGGTTGTGGCGTCCGGAAATCACATATACGTCCGAGTTGCTGGTCGACTTCAAGTTACCGCCCGGAATTGATGTCGCCGTGCCGTGGCAGCCTGTGGACGAACACCGCACGACCTATCACGTAAGCAAGTCACCAGAGAACGCCGACGTTGCCGCGGCATTCGGTCGTTTCGAATACCGCGAGCTTGCCGTTCCCGGAGCAACCTTGCGGGTTAGCCTGTTGCGCGGCAAATCGGTCGTCGACAACAGTCAACTTCTGCGCTGGGTAACAGCGGCAGCTACCGATGTCAGTCTCGCGTACGGTCGTTTCCCGAACCCGTCCCCGCAGGTACTCGTCATTCCTGTCGCCGAGAACTCACGGCGCGGTGGTGGTGCGGTCCCGTTCGGCAGAGTAGTTCGCGACGGCGGAGAATCGGTTGAACTGTATGTTGACCCGGCGCAACCGCTGACAGCGTTCCTGAACGACTGGACTGCAACTCACGAATTCAGTCACCTGATGCTGCCTTACGTGAACCGCAATCATCGCTGGATTTCCGAAGGCTTTGCGCAGTACTACCAAAACGTTCTGTTAGCACGTTCCGGCACTTACGATGCACAGCACGCGTGGCAAAAATTGTACGAAGGCTACACCCGCGGACGTTTGTCACGGCCGGAGTTGTCGCCGAATGATGCGGCCGAAGGCGGCAAACGTGACGCGAACATGAAGGTTTACTGGAGTGGTGCCGCACTGGCTTTGATGGCCGATGTCGCCCTGCGCGAACAAAGCAACGGCGAGCAGACGCTGGATAGCGTGCTGCAACAATTGCAAACCTGCTGCTTGCCGTCGGACCGCGTCTGGAGTGGCCCTGAATTATTCGCCACCCTCGATGACCTCAGCGGGCGCACGGTATTCATGCCGCTGTACCGGCGCTACGCGGACACCGCGGGATTTCCGGACACGGGCCCGGTATTTACTGACTTGGGACTGAAGATCGACGAAGGTCAGGTCCGGTTGCTGCGCGATGCGGAACTCATGGCCATACGCAGTGCGATTACCGAAGTGGATTCAGAAACCGCCAGCTGGCGTCAGCAACTCGCGTCAAACGTTCGCTAAGCCGGCTTATCGCCGTTGTCATTGTTACCCGACGTTTGCGCGACGGCCGGCAATGCAGAATCTGCATCGGCAAACAACCATTCCGTCATCGGCGCTTTCAGAAACTGAGAAAACAGGAAGTAGCTGATCGCGATACCGCCGAGGCCCCACCACTCGTACTCGCCGATGACAAGCGCCGGCCAGATAAACGCCTGTACGGTATTGCCGATGGATTGCAACGAGAAACGAAACAGGAACTCAAGGAGTTGATCACTCAGGAAAGAGCCAACTCCGCTCGCTGACGCCAGCTCGGAGAACAACGTGGTTATTTCGAGCCAAATGAATGTGAGCGCGAAGCCGCAGGCGTAGTAACCACCACCGCGGGCTTCCCACATCGTACGGAACGAACGTTTCAGCAGACCGCCGCAGGCACCAGGAAAGGCGCGCGGCTCATGTACCAGCGTCTGGCCAAGGCCATAGGTTTCCCGGCCACGGCGTTTCATCTTCGCGATGAACGGCTCTTTCGGCTTCTTCGCTTTCTTCGGCTTTTTCTTGTCTGTACGCGCCATATCTGCCAGTCCGGCGATACCCGCAAGCGCTGCGCGTCAGCTCTTGTCCAGCTTGCTGATCTTTGAACCTTCCAGAGTCAGGTTGTACATCAAGCCTTTGGAGCCAAACACGAAACCCACCACGGGGTCTTTTACGTTTTGTGAATCAATCGATTTTCCTGCGCCGATATCAATTAATGCCACCGAGCCATCGACACCCACTTTCCAGCCCGAGCTGTTGCGAAATTTGTCCAGTGCGGCACTCGTCATGAAGACAATCACGATGGACTTGGCCTGCGCACCCAACTGCAGCCCGAACGAACCGGCCGAGGTGCGAAAGTAGTCAACGCTTTGGCCATTGACAAGCAGCGCACCTTCGCCGGTTTCACCGCCAATGCCGATACCCACTTTGATTACCCGGGGAAATACCAGGTAACCCGCGGCGTTGTTGAGAAAAACTTCAGCGCCGTTTACTTCTTCATTGAACTTGACCAGCGTCTCACGAACTTCCGCGTCAATTTCAGCGGCGCTTGCGGCGAACGCAGTGACCGGCAATGCGGCAAGCAGTAACAGAGCAAGGCAAGCTCCAAGGATTCGATAGTTCATGTACTGCTCCTCTTACCGGTACCGCGTTCAGCCGCCGCTGTCAGCGGCAGGTCGCGGTGGCATTAACTGTGGCGGAATGGGTGGGCGCCGACGATCCGACTGCGGTGCGTAATTTGCCGCAAGGTAATCGAGTATGCCCTTCTCAGTTGCATCATCGAATTGCCAGAGATTCTGTGTGGCCTGCATCCAGCGGATGATCGCGAGCCAGGTCTGCCGGTCTGCACGCTGCCCGGTGACCAGCTTGTGCGAATGACAACCGCCGCAGTGAATGCGCACGAGCTGCCAGCCATCGGCTTTTATCAGGCCGCTGGCCTCGTCAACTTCCTGCGCGGAAACCGAGACTGCCAGCAGGCAAAGCAACAGCGTAACAGCGCGCATCACGCCGTCACCTGCACCGCAATTCTGTGGCAGGCATTGTTGAGATAGCCGCGCGGGTTCCAGCCCGGCAAGACCATCGGCTGCTGCCTGCCCTGGGCATCTTCAGCCCGCGCCCACACTTCGTAATAGCCGGTCTGAGGAAAGCGCAGGCTGGCGTCAAAGTGTTGCCAGGCCAGACGGTTCGCTGCTTTTTGCAGGCGGGCACGCTGCCAGCTCGCACCAAAATCAATCGAGGTATACACCTGACGTATGGCGTCATCGCCAGCCCAGGCGTGGCCGCGCACCGCGAGCGCATCCGCCATACTGTGAGTAATGCCCGACTTCGGCATCGTGATGAGCGACTTCACCGGCATAGATTCGATAATGCACATGTCTTCGTCGGCGACTTCGGTGCCCGGCGCAACCGGTTTGCACGGTACGCGGTAAGACTGGCCGGTCATTTTTTCGCCGTCATGCACCCGATCGCGTATCAGCAATTTGTTGAGCCATTTGCCACTTACGGAAGCAGGCCAGCCGCCGCACACCATGCGCAATGGATAGCCGTGCAACAGCGGTAATGGCTCACCGTTCATGGCCCATACCAGCATCGATTCGTTTTCGAGCGCCTTTGCCACTGGCACACCGCGCGATATCGGTCGCTTCGATGCATCGCCGGACAAATGGCTGTCGGCACCTTCATACGCCACGTAAACAGCATCGTCTTTCATGCCCGCATGCCGCAAAACGTCTTTCAGTCGCACGCCTGTCCATTCCGGGCAACCAACCGCACCGGTACTCCATTGATTGCCGCGGGCGGGAGGATTGAATTCCGCGCGGCCGTTACCGCCGCACTCGATCTGCAGTTGCAGCGTGTGCTGTTTGAATTTCTGCTTCAGCTCACCGACCGTCATGCGCATAGGTGTCGCGCAGGATTCGCCGCCGATCTCGAACACCCAGTCATCAGCCGATGTATTGGCAGTGGCGGGAGGAACGCCGTTATTTCGCACGAACAGCCGACTTGCCGGAGTGACGTTGTCGTTCAACAGGTGCGCAGGAGTTTCTGCGTTGATGGGCCGATCATTGAGGACGATCAAGCCCTCTTTGCCCGGCAATGCGAACGGTTCGGCGCTTTGCGCCAGGGCCGCGGGGATCAAGCCACCGGGCATGTATTCAGCAAACGGGATGGAGGCGCCTACTGCCGCTGTCATCGCGGCCAGCCCGCTGCCCCGCAGAAAACCGCGACGCGATAGCGGGTCAGTCTTGCGGCCCCACAATTGCCGGTCAGCCTCTGCGGCATCTGCCGCGTATAATTCGTGTATGCCTTTCTCGTCGCTCATCGTTCCCCCGGAGCGCCCACCTCGCTATACGGGCGCGAATTCAGATTTTGCGCTCTGCATGAATACCTCAAGCAAACCGCGCAGCGTCTCAGCAAGCTCCTTGCTGCGGCTGGCATCATAACGCAAAGTCTTTTCATTCATGTAACTGCGCTGCGCCAGCTCCAGTTGCACAGCATGCACGGCGTTTGCCGGTTGGCCATAGTGGCGGGTGATAAAACCGCCTTTAAAGCGACCATCGCATACCGCTGAAAACGACGACCGAGCCAAAAAGCCTGCCAGTTCGCGGCGGATATGCTGGCTGCAGCTCTTGCCATCGAACGTTCCGAGGTTCAGCGCAGGTAACTCCCCGGCGAACAATGCAGGCACTTCACCGGCAATCGAATGTGCGTCCCACAGCAACGCGTAACCGTGTTGCCGCTTCAGTTGTGCGAGCGTCAACTCAATTTGCTCGTGATAAGGCCGCCAGTACTGCTCAATGCGTTGTGCAGTTTCTTCCGCGCCAACGACTGCCGCGTCCTGATAGATCGGTTCACCGCTGAACGTCCTTGCCGGGCACAAACCAGTGGAAACCTGGCCCTCGTACAAAGGCAGGTCAGCTGCCGGCCGATTGAGATCGACCACGTAACGCGATTGACGTGCAATGATGAGACTGGCACCGAGCGACTTCGCAAACTCGTACAGCCGGGCGACGTGCCAGTCAGTATCCGGCAACTCCCTGCCCACGGCGGTCATGCGATTGGCAATCGCTGCCGGCACTTCGCGGCCGTCATGCGGGATGCTGATCAGCAGTGGCGCAGCGCCTTCATGCAAGGTGAAAACAGAATCGCTCATGCGGGAAAGCTGGGTAGCACGTGCTGGCAATATTCCGAAAACGAACCGCCATCGATCAACGCAGCAAGTTGCTCAATCTCTCCGGACAAAGAACGGTCCGAGTCATAGGCCGGCGAAAACCGGCGCACCTGCCCGATGATTTGCTCTATCGTCTTCGAGCTTTTTTTCGGCCGGTGAAAGTCGATGCCCTGCGCTGCCGCCAGAATCTCGATTGCGATAATGCAATCCACGTTGTCGAGCATGCCGTGCAAACGATTGCCCGCGAACGTTGCCATGCTTACGTGGTCTTCCTGATTGGCCGACGTCGGCAGACTGTCCACGCTGGCCGGGTGCGCCAGCGACTTGTTCTCCGACGCCAGTGCGGCGGCGGTCACTTGCGCCATCATGAAACCGGAATGCAGCCCGCCGTCCCTGACCAGAAATGCGGGCAGCCCGCTCAGGTGGGAATCGATCAGCAACGCCGTGCGCCGTTCTGCCAGCGCGCCGGTTTCTGCAATAGCCAGTGCCAGGTAGTCCGCTGCCATGGCGACAGGTTCGGCATGAAAATTACCGCCAGACAGGACGTCACCGGAATCGGCAAAGACCAACGGGTTGTCACTGACGGCATTCGCCTCAATCTCAAGCACGCGGGCAACGTGCTGCAGCACATCGACACACGCGCCCATGACCTGTGGTTGACAGCGAATTGAGTACGGATCCTGCACGCGCTGACATTCGATGTGGGAAGCACGAATCTCACTGCCTGCCATCAGTTCGCGCAGTACCCGCGCGACGGCGATTTGCCCGGGCTGGCCGCGCACTTGCTGGATTCGTGCATCAAACGGCGTATCGCTGCCCTGTACAGCATCAGCGGACATCGCGCCGGCGCTGAGTGCAGCCGCAACGACGTGTTCGGCCCGGAACAACGCGGCAAGAGTCAACGCCGTGGACACCTGCGTGCCGTTCAGCAAGGCCAGCCCTTCCTTCGGCGCAAGCTGCAGTGGTTCAAGCCCCGCAGCGGCCAGCGCCGCCTCGGCCGGCATCACTTGCCCACCGACACTGACCTCACCAATGCCGAGCAACGCTCCCGACATGTGTGCAAGCGGCGCCAAATCACCGGATGCGCCGACAGACCCTTTGACCGGAATCGACGGATAGATGTCGTGGTTGAGCAACGCGCACAACGCATCGACCAGCGCTTCGCGAACGCCGGAGTAGCCTTGCGCCAGCGCCACGACTTTCATGACCATGATCAAGCGCACGATAGCGTCAGGCAGCAAGGCACCAACGCCGACCGCATGCGAGCGCACCAGATTCTCCTGCAGCTTCACCAGGTCGTCGTTGCTGATTCGCACCTGGGCAAGCTGCCCGAAACCGGTATTGACGCCGTACACGGAATTGCCGCCGGCGACGACCTTTTGAATCTGCGCCGCTGAGGCGCTGATGCCGCGACGGGCATTATCCCCCAGCGTGATTCGTGCAGGCTCTGCCCATACCGCGCGCAGTTCGGCGAGCGTAACGGCCTGGCCATCTATGTGCAGGTTCATGAGGGTTCTCCCAGCATCGGCATCTTGAGTTTGTTTTCACGGGCACAGTCGATGGCTATTTCGTAGCCGGCATCGGCGTGCCGCATCACGCCAGTGGCCGGGTCGTTCCACAGAACCCGGGCAATGCGCCGGTCCGCGGCGTCCGTGCCGTCACAAACGACGACGAGACCCGCGTGCTGTGAATAGCCCATGCCAACACCGCCGCCGTGATGCAGCGACACCCACGTCGCCCCACTGGCCGTGCTTAACAAGGCATTCAGCAACGGCCAGTCGGAAACGGCGTCGCTGCCATCGCGCATGCTTTCCGTTTCGCGATTGGGACTCGCCACGGAACCGCTGTCGAGGTGATCACGACCAATGACAACCGGCGCTTTGAGTTCGCCGTTACGGACCATTTCATTGAAGGCCAGACCCAGGCGATCGCGCTGCCCAAGGCCCACCCAGCAGATGCGTGCGGGCAAACCCTGAAACTGAATGCGCGCACGCGCGGCATCGAGCCAGTTGTGCAGGTGCGGGTCATCCGGGATGAGCTCCTTCACCTTGGCATCGGTCCTGTAGATATCCTCCGGATCGCCCGACAACGCTACCCAGCGAAACGGCCCGACACCACGACAGAACAACGGCCTGACGTAGGCCGGGACAAAGCCGGGGAAATCGAACGCGTTGCTGACACCTTCGTCGAAGGCCACCTGACGAATGTTGTTGCCGTAATCGAAGACCGGAATGCCTTGCGCCTGGAATTCCAGCATGGCTCGTACGTGTTGCACCATCGATGTCGCCGCTTCTCGAGCCACCCGCTCCGGGTCATGGCTACGCGCAGCCAGCCATTCGGCGATGCTCCAGCCTGCCGGCAAATAGCCGTTTGCGGGATCGTGCGCCGAGGTCTGATCGGTCACGGCATCCGGTCGAATGCCTCGTCGCAGCATCTCCGGCAACAATTCGGCCGCGTTACCCAGCAATCCGACCGACACTGCTTTCTTGCCGGATACAGCACGCTCGATGATGGCCATCGCGTCGTCCAAAGTGTCAGCACGCTCATCGAGGTAGCCGGTCTGCAAACGCATATCGATACGGTCCGACTGACATTCAATTGCCAGCATCGACGCACCAGCCATGGTCGCCGCCAGCGGTTGTGCGCCACCCATACCGCCGAGCCCGGCCGTCAGTATCCATTTGCCGCTGAGGTCACCGTTGTAATGCTGGCGACCCATTTCCACGAACGTTTCGTACGTGCCCTGCACGATGCCCTGACTGCCAATGTAGATCCACGAGCCCGCGGTCATCTGGCCGTACATCATCAGGCCTTTACGATCCAGCTCACGAAAGTGTTCCCAGTTGGCCCACGCGGGGACAAGATTGGAATTCGCAATCAATACGCGCGGAGCATCCGCATGGGTAGGAAATACACCCACTGGCTTGCCCGATTGCACCAGCAAGGTTTCGTCATCGCGCAGTTCGCGCAGCGCTTTGACAATGGCGTCAAAGCACTCCCAGTTGCGGGCCGCTTTGCCGATACCGCCGTAGACAACCAGGTCTTCCGGGCGCTCGGCAACCATCGGGTCGAGGTTGTTCATCAGCATTCTGAGGGGCGCTTCAGTCAGCCAACTTTTTGTCTGCAGCGTGGACCCTGTGGGCGCTCTTACAATTCTCGTGTTGCTCATAGGTCGTTCACCGAATGTGGGTTGTGCGCCCCGGCAACGCTTTGCTGTGGTTTGCTGCGCGGCGTTCCTGGCGGTGTGTAGTGCCCGGTCAGTTCAAAGCGACTGCCGGGATGACTGAGTCGGCCGAAACTCACCGGCCGGCCGTGCGCCCAGGTACGACGCACAATGACGAGACAGGGTTCACCCGTCTCCATGTTCAGATGTTTGCGAACAGCCGCGTTCGGAATGACGGCTCGTACTACTTGCTCAGCTTCCTGCAGAGGTGCGATAGCGCTGAGATAGGCACTCGGTGTGATCTGCGTGAAATCCTGTTGCAAACAGTCCGGTGCAAACTCCGCAACGATATGCCGGTCTTCAAGCTGCACAGGCTGTTCGTTTTCTTCATGCACGATTAACAGATGAAACACGTCACTGCCCGGGCTCACCTGCAAAGAGCGCGCAACCTCGCCGCGGGCGTGTTGTTTCGATAGCCGCAGCACCCGCGCTGAATGCGTGTGTCCCCGCAGCGTGATTTCATCGGCGATACTGCGCACTTCGAGCACGTTCGAGGTCGCACGCAAGTCAGCGACGAACGTGCCAACGCCGGCCACGCGTTCAACGTAACCTTCAGCGTGTAATTCACGTAGCGCGCGATTGGCGGTCATCCGCGAGACGCCGTAGGTGTCGACCATTTCATTTTCAGACGGCACCCGGTCGCGTGGTCGCAGCTTGCCAGCGGAGATACTTGCGATGATGCTGTCTTTGAGTTCGCGATAGCGCGGTTTGACTTTGGCGGCCATCAGTTTGTCGCCCCGAGAATGGCGGAAATTTCCGAAACGGTTTCGCGATATGCCGAGCGAGCCTGGTCTCTGTTCAGATGGCGTCCGCCAACAAACTGCCACTCGCCGTTCACCATGACCCGATCCAGCGGCAAGGAGTAGCCCGAAAAAACCAGCGCATCCAGCACCGTATCGGCATCGTGACCAGCAAGCATCGGATCATCTCCGTCCAAGAGCAGAAGGTCCGCCACGCAGCCCGGCTCTATGCGGCCACTGTCTGTGCCGGCAGCGAAAGCGCCACCGATCGCAACACGTTCGAACAGGGAACGACCGGTATTGCACTGGCCGATGGCGGCGATGTTGCGTTGTTCAGCAAGCAGGCGCTGACCGTATTCAAGCCAGCGCAATTCCTCGAAGGGGTTGATGGAGATATGACTGTCGGAACCAATCGCTATGTGCCCGCCCTTCTCCAAAAACGCTGCCAGCGGAAACAATCCGTCGCCAAGGTTCGCCTCTGTGCTGGGACACAAACAAACTACCGCACCGCTCTCGGCGATAGCCGCGACTTCGTCTGCATCGACGTGGGTTGCATGCACCAGGCACCAGTTCGAATTCAGCGCATACTGCTCCAGTAGCCAGCGCACGGGGCGGCGATGACGTATAGCCAGACTCTGCTCAACTTCACGTTGTTGCTCAGCGATATGCAGGTGTAGCGGGGCATTGTCGCGGGTCGCTGCCGCGACGATTTCCTGCAATGACTCTGCCCTCACGGCACGCAGACTGTGCGCACCGATCCCTACCGTGGCATCGCTACCGGCACGCTCGCGGCAACGGCGGTAGTGATTGAGAAACTCCGGCAGCTCGTGATGAAAACGCTGTTGCTGCGGGGACAGCGGTTCGTTGTCAAAACCGCCGCGTTCGTAGAGCACCGGCACGTAGATCAAGCGGATCCCGCTGTCGCGCGCGGCCTCCAGCAAGGCGTCGTACATCCGGTCGTCAACTTCACCCTCGCCTTGGGCGTGCAGGTAATGAAACTCGCAGACAGACGTGTAGCCACTGGAGACCATCTCTGTGTAGGCCTGGCGCGCAATCGCGGTCAACCGCGGCCCATCCACCAGCGCCGACAATCGATACATTCGTTCGCGCCAGCTCCAGAAGTTGTCGCGGTGCGCCGCAGCACGTTGTTCGGTATGGCCAGCCAACGCGCGCTGGAAGGCGTGACTGTGTGCATTGCACAAGCCCGGAATCAGGATATCTGCGTGGTCGTCATCGCCTGCATGCCGGCTGTCGGGAGTCACCGCAGCAATCCGTCCAGCCGTGATCTGCAGCCGCACGTTGGCGCGCCAGCCATCTGGCAGCAAGGCTTTGCGGGCAAATATCGTCGTCACCGAACGGGCTCCCAATGGTTGTATATACAAGTTGCCGCATGCTACCGTTTGCCTCCACTGAAATGCAACAGGGATTGCGCACACCATGTCGCACTGGGACCTCTTGATCACTGACGCGCGAATCGCGAGCATGCGTGCCGATGCCGACGCTTACGGCATCGTGGAGGACGCCGCACTGGCCGTGCGCGACGGCCGCATCGCCTGGCTGGGCGCTGCTGCCGAACAGCCAGCGGCAACGGCAACACGAACCGTATCCGCTGCCGGACAGTGGCTGACACCGGCGCTGATCGACTGCCACACTCACCTCCTGTTCGGCGGCAACCGCGCGGCCGAGTTCGAACAGCGCCTGCAGGGCGTCAGCTACGAGACGATTTCGCGCGCTGGTGGCGGAATCATGTCGACTGTCAATGCGACACGGGCAGCCAGCGATGCTGAATTGCTTGCCGAAGGCTGCAAACGTATTGATGCCTTGCAGCGCGACGGCGTCGCCACCGTGGAAATCAAATCCGGTTACGGTCTCAATCAGGAATCCGAGTTGCGACTGCTGCGATTGGCCACACAACTCGCTGACTTGCGCCGGGTCACAGTCAGCACGACGTTTCTGGGCGCGCATGCGGTGCCGACGGACTACGACAGCAGCGCCGATGAGTACATCGACATGCTGTGCGACGACATGCTGCCGCAAATCGCGGCCGAGGGTCTCGCCGACGCAGTCGATGCCTATTGCGAATCCATCGCGTTCTCAACGGCACAGGTCAGCCGCCTGTTTGCCGCGGCCACCGCGCTGGGGCTGCGCGTCAAACTGCACGCCGACCAACTGAGCGACACGGGTGGCGCGGCCCTCGCTGCCCGCTACAACGCACTGTCGGCGGATCACCTCGAGTACAGCGCGACCGACGGCATCGCAGCCATGGCCGCTGCGGGTACCGTGGCGGTTCTCCTGCCGGGTGCGTTTCTTACATTGCGCGAAACTCAACTGCCCCCTGTTGACGCACTGCGCCGGCACGGCGTGCCCATCGCCCTGGCAACAGACTGCAATCCCGGTACATCGCCGGTCGCCTCGCTCCGCGCCATCATGGCCCTCGCCACCAGTCAGTTTCGTCTAACGCCGGAGGAATGCCTGGCCGGCGTCACACGCGTTGCAGCACAGGCGCTGGGACGGCAGGACAGCACGGGTACGCTCGAAGTCGGCAAGCGTGCAGACATTGCTCAATGGGATATAGAGCATCCGCGCGAGCTGAGTTACTGGCTGGGGCTGAACGAATTGCGGCAACTATATGTCGGCGGCCGGGCAGTGCACGAGAGTCTCTGAGCGGTTACGAGCCACGCCGGACGGCAACGCCCTGCTCTGGCATACTTCGACCCCTACTCCGCAATACCTGATGAAACCGCAATGAATTCCGGACTCGCCGGCACGCGCCGCTTTGTTCTCGTCCTTGGCTGCCTGACGGGCCTCGCTGCCATATCGATCGACATGAGCCTGCCCGCCATCCCGGAAATGGTGCGCGAGCTCGCAACCAGCCTGTCGCTCGGCCAACAGATAGTGACCTGGTTCATGGCCGGTCTCGCACTGGGACAACTGCCCGCTGGACTGGTGTCGGATCGCATCGGTCGCATGCCGGTGCTGTACGCGGGCGTGCTGACCTTCATCGTCGGCGGCGCCATCTGCGCGTTCACAGGTTCAATCGAACAAATGCTGGCAGGTCGTTTCCTGCAAGGCCTTGGCGCGTCTGCCGGCGCGGTCGTCGCCCGCGCTATCGTGCGTGATGTTGCCAGCGGCAAGGAAGCCGCCCGCCTGCTGACTATCATGGTGATGATCTTTACAGCCGCACCCATGCTGGCACCCATGGTCGGCTCTTTGCTGGTCACGGTATCCGGCTGGCGTGCGCCGTTTATCGTGATCGCGATTTGTGGCGGACTGATGCTGGTCGGTGTCAACCGGGGCTTGCGAGAAACGCGCCTGCCGATGCGCGACCACCACATTCTTCGGCAATTGTGGATCAGCGTGCGCGAGTTCTCGCGCCACCGTCAGTGCCTGTTTGGTGTCTTACTTGTGCTGCTGACCGCCAGCGGCTTCATGTCATTGATCACCAGCTCATCGGCGCTGATCATCGAAATTTACGGCTACCCCGTCTCCCAGTTCGGTTTCATATTTGCGCTCGCCGGCTTCGCGATCCTGCTCGGTTCGACGTTCAATCGCCGCCTGCTGCTGACCTGCAGCTCGATGCAGGTGATGGCTGTCGGCGCGGTACTGATCGGCATCGCCGCGTTGCAGATGCTCCTGATCGGCTGGCTGGATGCCGCACCATTCTGGTGGCTGTGGGGCAGTGTCTGCCTGTACATGTTTGGCACCGGACTATTGTTGCCAAATGCCACCGCTATGGCCCTGGACCCGGTACCCGCCTTCGCCGGCGTTGCGGCTTCCATTATCGGCACAGTGCAAAATCTGGCCGCCGCACTTAGCTCGATGGTCAGCAGTCTGCTCTACGATGGCAGCGTGCGTAACGCGGTTATCAACATGGGTTTCTGCGGTACAGCGGTGCTCATTTGCTTCCTGCTGCGTGCACAGATTTTGGGCAGCAAACCGTTGTTTGCCGAAGAAGGCGCGGACTAAGTTTCGGGCTGGCGGCTGACCGTTTATTCACGGATACACGACCTCCGCAACGACTGCGCGGGTCCGGTCAGCGTATGGCCTGCCGACCGGCAACAAGCTATGTAGCGTCGATGCCCTTGCCGTACGAGCCGGCTTTCACGAACCTGTGGGCCAACGCAGGTGGCATAGCGACGACAACGTGATCGGCTAGCGCACCATTGTTGCGCCGGCGTGGTCCGGCAAAATGCCGGAAACACACCTGTAACGGCTCAGGGTAACTGCGTAGAAATTTCAGCTACCGGCCGCCGTTTCTGTTGCGGTGTGATCTTGGGGTAGCCGTAGAAAATCAGGCCAACGACAAATTCTTTCTCCGGATCTATACCCAGTGCCGCAAACAATCGCGGGTCGCGGTTGATAGCGCCCGTCGCCCATTTCGACGCGAGCCCAGCCTCCGACAGGTACAGCATCAGGTTCTGAATCGCACAACAACAGCTCGCGTAATCCTCTTGCTGGGTCAGTTCGTCGGCAGAATAGCGGCAGGTCACGACCAGCCAGCCGGGACGGGCGGCGGCCGCTTCGGCTTTGAAATCGCCTTTTTCCGCGCCCTTTTTCTCGGTCACGATCGTGCGCGTCAACTCAACACATTTCGCAATAGCCTCTGGCCCGAGGATGTAGAAATGCCACGGCTCGGTCACGTGGTGATTGGGTGCCCAGCGGGCGACCTCTATTGCATCCAGAATTAACTTGCGACTGACAGGCTGCTTGAGAAACAGGTTGATAGTTCGTCGCGCCCGAATGCGCTCCGCCAGCAGGCGCAACGATTTCTGCGTCCCGTCCGGGTAATTATCTTTCATTTGCATTCGCCTGCATTGTCGGGCGGACTGAAGTGCCGCTCTGCTGGATAGTGATGCCTGCCTGAACAGGTTCGCGGCGGCGATTATAGCAACGCGCTGTAGCTGAACCATCGAAGATTCACGCTGCCCAACAAAAACGGGCCCATCCGGGCCCGTTTGCCTGGCACGTTACTGCATTGAACTAATCAGCCGCGTTCTTCGCAGCCGCCAGCAACTCGTCGGCAGGCAGGCGCACTTTGTAATCCGCGTTGACGAAATCAAAAACAATTTCGCCATTTTTGCCGATGACGTATACGGCCGGCACAGCCAGTGCGTTGTGTTGTCCTATCGACGAGCCACTGTAGTCGCGACCTTTCTGGCCCAGATAGTTGGTCAGTCCGCCGTCGACCAGAAACGCCGTGCCCAGCGCGCGTGCCGCATTGACATCAGCATCGGACAAAATAACGTAGTCGCGTCCGTCTATGTCTTCCTGCGTATCGGCTTGCAGGCTGCTGTAGAGCTGGTCCGGCCTGTCACCGCTGAGGAACAGCACATCCACGCCCAACGCGTTGATCTCGGGAATGACGTTGCGCAATTCAGACAAATGCAGGTTGCAATACGGACACCAACCGCCGCGGAAGGAGATTAGTATCGTTGGTTTGGCCAGATTGTTCGGATCAAACTGATAAATTTCGTTGTCGACGGTACGGACTGTGAACGCGGGCGCGTGATCGCCGCTTGTAAGGGGCTTAACATCGGCAGCACTGGCGGGCAGCGTCTCTGCATCCGCGGCGGACGCAGACGTAACCAGGGACAGGCCAATACTGGCCAGCAACATAGCGAAGAAAGTCGAGCGATTGCGGGTGCGCCGTAAATTCATTCCAGATCTCCATGGGAACCGATGCAACTGACCGGCCTTTGGGAATGAATATACAGCACTGCAGGGCGAAGCCAATCCGCCACTCAAAGCCCGCCACTGACCTCCAGAATACTACCAGTGACAAATCCGGCGCGGTCGGATGCCAGCCACAGTATCGCTTCGCCGATTTCACCAGGCTCGCCACCGCGACCCAGCGGAATATTTTTGGCAACCCGCGCCACCCGCTCAGGTTCGCCGCCAGCAGCGTGAATCTCCGTGTGTACCGTACCCGCCCGTACTGCATTGACTCGAATGCCCGCATTCGCGACTTCTTTGGCCAAACCAATGGTCAGCGTTTCGACAGCCGCTTTGGATGCCGCGTAGTCGATGTACTCGCGAGGCGCACCCAGTCGTGCCGCGACGGAAGAGACATTGACGATCACGCCGCCATCGCCACCGCGGGCCGTGGACATGTGTCGAACGGCTTCGCGCGCGCACAACATGGTGCCTATTGAGTTGCTGGCAAAGACGCGGTGCAAGCGAGCCGCTTCCATGTCTTCCAGTGGCATCTGCTGCTCCAGCGTGCCGGCGTTGTTGACCAGCACAGCGACCCGGGGAAAAGCGCTCGTTACCGTGCTCCACGCACGGACTATCGAGGTTTCATCGGCAAGGTCGACCGGAACCGCCAGGGCTCGACGACCGCGGGCTTCTATTGCCGCGCAGACTTTGCCGGCTTCGTCATCGCGTTGTCGGTAGGTCAACGCCACGTCGTAACCGGCGTCGGCCGCCAATATCGCAGTCGCCGCACCGATGCCCCGGCTGCCGCCGGTAATGAACATCACGCGGGCGATGTCAGTTCGTGGCTGTTTCGTGCTCATGCCGCGGCTCTCGTCTTGCTGCTGCTCATGCAACGATTCTAAGCGCCAGATAGGGTGCAATGAAAAACAGGATGTTGCCGAATTTGAACACAGCCATGCCGGCGTAGTGAATGCTGTCGAACTGCTGTCGTGGAATATCAAACCAGCGACCGTGCAAGCGATGCATAAAGTCGTGTGCGAATACGAAGAACAGGAACCAGACCAACATTACAGTCATATTGATCAGCGCGGTCCAGCCAAGAACGGCACGTAAGGTTTCGGTAAGCATAGTCAGTCCTCTTGTGTGGCCAGCCTAACTCAGAATATCCACCAGCCGTCGTCGAGATCTTTCTCACAGCGCTTTATCTGCGCACCCCATTCTTTGGCCCGGTACTCGACCTTGCCCGCCACATCGCGCAACCAGCGCTTCTTGTTGTAGCTCTTGCGTTTCCAGCCATTGTGGCCTTCGTGATACGCAAGATACTGGTTGTAAGGGTCCCATTTCGATATGCCCAGCGTTCGCTGGGATACACTCGTATACCAGCCGACAAAGTCGATGGCATCGCCAAAGTCGTCGCGATCCGCAAACATCCCCCCCGCTTCGTCCTGATACCACTTCCACGTGCTGTCGAGGACCTGTGCATAACCGTAAGCATTGGAAGGGCGGGTCCAGGGGATGAAGCCAAGTAATTTACGTCGCGGTGGTCGTGCATCAAACTTGAATGACGACTCCTGCCGAATGATCGCCATTTGCACGTGCACCGGCGTGCCCCACTTTTTCTCGGATTTTTTCGCGTCTTTGTACCAGGCACTTTTTTCTTTGAAGATCGCGCAGATGTTTTCGACATTTTGCGGCGGCGTGGTTGCGCAAGCCGCCGCAATCGCGAGCCACAGGAGTCCAAGACCCACTGCCAGCAACCGCAGCTTCACGAGTTTGCCCCCGAAACTATCGCGCGAACGTCCATGGATTGATTCGTTTGCATAGGCAGGGAGTATACCGGCCTGATCACGATGCGCGTGGAAGTATGCGGACCGCGCGGCCACTGCCCGGCGATGACGAATTCCATGCTTTGAGAAGGCACTACGCTAATCCGCCATCTGGTCGTAAGATGCTTCTGTTGCGCACCGAGACACGCAGCCAGCAGGCTGTGCCGGCGCGCCCCCTAACAAGAGGAAATAGCTGATGCACTTTCGCTACTTGTCGTTCCGGCCTGTCACCGCGGTACTCTTCGCCCTGTTATTCGCCAGTGCCGCCAGCGCACAGACTGCAAGCCCCGATAGGGCACTGACTATTGACGATATTCTGGCACTCACGCATGTCTCGGATCCCGTAATCAGCCCCGACGGTGCCTGGGTCGCTTATATCGTCGAACAGGTCGACAGCGAAAAGGACGAGAAGGTCAGCAGCCTGCGCATGGTGTCAGCCGACGGCTCGGAGACCGTGCAACTCACCTCAACCGATCGATCGGTTTCGAATCCCGCGTGGAGCCCGGATGGGCGCTACATTTCGTATCTGGCGGGCAAAGCCGGCGACGAAGACGCGAAACCGCAGGTCTGGACACTGGACCGGCGTGGCGGTGAGCCGCAGGCCTATACCAGCGTCGAACAAGGGGTCAGCGACTACGGCTGGGCACCCGACAGTCAGCGCATGTGGCTGTTGATCAAAGACCAAAACGCTGAAGGGCTGGAAGCCTTGCGCGCCAAAGAGGTCGGCGAAGAACCAAAACCCATGCCGTGGGTTATCGACCGCCTGCAGTTCAAGCGTGACGGTGTCGATTACCTCGACCGCAGCCGTGTACACCTGTACGTCCTCAATGAACGCGACGGCACACCGCTGCAACTCACCTTTGGCGATTACGACGATAGTCAGCCAGCATGGCGACCGGACGGTCAGGAAATTGCGTTTGTCAGTAATCGTACCGAGGACCCCGATAGCAGCGACAACAGTGATATCTGGGTGGTAACTGCAACGGGCGACCAGGCGGAGCGCAACGCTCGCCAGGTCACGCGCAATCCCGGCGCGGACTATGCACCGGCCTGGAGCGACGATGGCAGACAGCTTGCGTACGTTACGGTCGTGGAACCCGAGCTGATCTGGTACGCGACCAATCACCTTGCAGTCATTCCCGCACGCGGTGGCAATCCGCGCGTGCTGACCGCCGATCTCGACCGTAATGTGAGCTCGCCCCGGTTCGCAGCGGGTGGCAAGGCCATCTATTTCGTCGTAGAAGACAGCGCCGAGCAGCACCTGGCACTGTATGACCTCGGCAGCAACGCCATCAGCCGACCAATTCAGGGCCAGCTCAGCGTCGGCCGGTTCGACATCAACAGCGCCGGCGACATTGCCGCGACCGTCTCGTCGCCGCACATGCCGGACGAAGTGTTCCTGCTACAAGGCAACCGGCAGAGCCGTCTCACACATTCCAATGACGAGGTATTGAATGCTGTGCAGCTTGCCGAGGTGAAGAACATTACCTTCCCAAGCAAAGATGGCACAGAAGTCGAGGGCTTCATCTTCACACCACCGGACTACAACCCGCGCCGTCGTTACCCGACTATCCTGCGCATTCACGGTGGACCGGTATCGCAGTACGACTTCTCATTCAATGCCGACGCGCAACTGTTCGCGGCAAATGGTTACGTGGTCGTAATCTCCAACCCGCGCGGCTCCAGCGGTTACGGTCAGGACTTCTCAGCCGCACTGTGGGCCAACTGGGGCAACCCGGATTTTGAAGATGTATCGGCGGCAGTCGACTACGCCATCGAGAATGGCTATGCGGACCCGGACCGACTGGGCGTTGGCGGCTGGTCTTACGGCGGCATTCTGACCAACTACGTCATTACCAAGTCCACTCGTTTCAAAGGCGCGATCACCGGTGCCAGCGAGGTGTTGTATGTGGCCAACTACGGTCACGATCACTACCAGCACGAATGGGAAAAGGAACTGGGCCTGCCCTGGGAAAACCGCGAAGCCTGGGAAGCAATCTCGCCGTTCAATGATGTCGACAAAGTCACCACGCCTACGCTGATCATGGGCGGCAAGGAAGACTGGAACGTGCCGATCGCCAACTCCGAACAGTTGTATCAGGCATTGAAACGGCGTGGCATCGATACCCAGCTCGTTGTCTATCCGGGTGAGTCACACGGCTTTGCGCGGCCGAGCTTTATCAGCGACCGCTATCAGCGTTACCTCGACTGGTACGACAGTCGCGTACGCGGCGAGTAGTCAGCGCTCGAAACGGGCGAGGGTTTCCTCGCCCAGCGCGTCAATAAGCGGTTGCAACTGGCTCTCAAAATGCCGCCAGTGTGCAACCCCTTTGCGATAAATCGGTTGCCGCACCTGCTCGCTGCTCGCCGTACGCACCGGTCGTCGGTTCTCGAAAAAGCGCAAACAGGATTCCTCGTAAGGGAGTTCGCAATGTTGCAACAAGCGGCGCACAGCCGCTTCCGTATCAGCAACGACGTCTTCGTAGAGCATGCACAGCACCTTGCCGGCGAGCACCCGATCCCAGTGATCCATCAGCGCGAGGTAGCTGTTGTAGTACGCCGCGATATGCTCCAGCTGGTAACTCCACAAATGACCGCCGGCAAAATGCTGCTTGAACGCACTGAAACCACAGTCAAGCGGATGCCGGCGCGCATCGATGACGATGGCATCCGGCAGGATCTTGTGTATGAGGCCGATCTTGTCGAAATTGGTAGGCAGCTTGTCGATGAAATAAGATTTGTCGCTGCGGTACATCGCCGTGTCATCGAGATAGGACTGCCCGTACGCGGCCAGTTCGGCAGCGGAAAAACACACCATTGACGACGGGTATTCGATATTGCGTTTACCGCCGTCGATCGTAATTCGACGCACGATATCGGGCAGCGTCGCGAGCTCCATCGTGCCTTCCACCTGCGTATGGCTCGCGAGTATTTGTTCAATCAGTGTCGAGCCGGAACGTGGCAGACCAACGATAAAAATCGGTCGAGGACCGTGCGGACGCGGTTCCGCTTGTACGGTAAGTCCCGACGCATCAAACGCCCGAACAATTTCCGCAACGCCCTGACGCTGCTGTTCCGTGCTGAAATTGACGCCATCGCGCATGGCGTTTGCCTGGGCATAGCTGTCGAAAGCCTCGGCGTAGCTGGCGCGGTCTTCGAATGCCTTGCCGAGCGCGAATGCCGCTTGTGTTCGCTGTGCATTCTTTGCCGACTCGTTGGCCAGCAAAGATTGCAGTGCGACGATATCCGCATCTGAGAACGTCACGGTCTTCATGTCGGCCAGGCCCCACCAGCCAGCACCGTTATTCTCACTGCTGGCAATACTGCTGCGATATGCCGCCACACTGTCTTCGTATCGGCCGAGAATTTTCAGGATATGACCGCGCAGCAGCTGCACGTTGCCGATCAACTTCGGGTCATTCGCACACAACCCCAGCGCCGTGTCGTAGCCTGCAAGCGCTTCGCTGTAATTGCCGCAATGACCGTGCACGCGGCCGAGTATCAACCAGGAAGCGAGCTTATCGGGTTCGAACGCGACGACCTCCTGTGCCGCCGCCAACGCACGACTGTAGCGCCCTGCTTCTTCCTGACTGACCACATAGGCAGCACGCAAATTCACATCAGCTGGATAAATAGCGATAGCACTTTGCAGAATTTCGCCACCCTCCTCGAACGCGCCGACGCGCGCGGCAAGTTGCGCCAGGGTGTACGCGGCTCGCGGGTAGCCCGGCTGGGTGTTGAGCAAGGTGCGGCAGCGCTGTTCGGCTTCTGCGAATTTTTCCGCGCGCATCAGTTGCTGCACATCGTGAAAAGATTCCAGTAAAGGATCGCAGGTTTCAGCGCGCTCGAAGGAGGCCCGTGATGCCTTGAGCTCATTGCGGCCGAACTGCAGGCGGCTCAGGTAACACCAGCCATGATAGAAATCCGGGTTCAGCTCTACCGCTCGCTGAAACGCCGACAGCGCCTCGTCTTCACGATCAGTTCGAACGCAAGCGAACCCTAGGTCGCCGAACGCAGCAAACGAATCGGGATTGCGCTCGCAGGCCGCGCGAAAAACCTCAACGGCCTCGTCCGGCTGATCACTGCGTAACAGTGCCGAACCCAACATGCTGGTGCCGACCGGGTCGGCCGGCTGCGCCTGTAGCCATACACGAAGCTTTGCGACCGCATCCGCGCTGCGACCGCTGCGAATCAGCTCGGACACTTGCTGGTAAAACGCCTGCGGGTCGCCACTCACGCTGAATTACCTGCCGCCAAATGCAAAACGGCGAGCCAGATGGCTCGCCGTTCTGGTTTGCGTTGCGAACTGTCAGAACGTGAAATCAAACCGCAACGAGTAAGCACGCTGTTCACCGTAGTAGTAATACTGATCGCCAAGCGCCCAGTCACCACGCAGTCTACTTCTCTTGTAGGTAATGATTTCGTCATTCAGCACGTTGTTGACGTAGAAGCCGAGGCGAACATTATCATTCAGGTCAAGGCTGGTGGACAAATTCAGCACTTCGTAGGCCGGGGATACATCCTCGTCCTTGGTGTTGAAGTGTGATTTGTATTCACCGTACCCGGCATAGTCGAGCCGGACCGAACCTTCACGATTCCAGACATTCACGGCCTGATCGAGCGCGATATAGAAGTTGTACTCCGGCACCATCGTCATGCTGTCGCCGTTTTCCGCACCGAGAGTGGGCACATCGGAGGTCATGCGAGAGTCTGTATACGCCGCATTGATCTGTAACTGGAGGTTGTCGGTCAGTAAGGTTGTACTCTCGAATTCGATGCCTTCAGACACCGCGGATGCTGCGTTTGCGGTATAGCTGAAGCCGCAACTCGGCATGTAAACGCTGGCCTGAACACCAGTCCAGTCGATACGGTAAACCGCTGCCGAGAACTGGAAGCGGCGCTCGAAGGCAAGCCCCTTGAAGCCGATCTCAGTATTCTCGATCTGGTCTGACTGATAGCGATCGACGTAACCACCAATGTTTGTATCGCCGAGGCAATCATTTGGCGCGTTCGGACCATTGTTACCGCCCGGACGATAGCCCTCTGAGTAAAGCGCGAAAATCGACATGGAATCGTTCGGCATCCATGACGCGGCGAACTTGTATCGGTTGCCGTCCTCACCGTCATTGGTAATCGTCTGCTGCGCATCCGGACCGATCCAGATACCGGAGACCTCAGTGTGTATGTCGTCTTTCAGATCATAGTTACGTATGCCCGCGGTAAACTCGAGGCTTTGACCATTACTTAGCTCGAAGGTGTAGCCGATCTCGCCAAAGAGGGCCGTTTCCTTGCTGTTGTACCTGATCTGGTTGTAGTTGTAGTTTTTGGTCGGATCGCCGTACAGATCAATTCCGATCTGAGTCGGATCGCCAAGGCCCCAGTAGTAGCCCCACAAGTACTCGGCTATGGCCCGGCTGCGATTGTCGCTGGCGTGATACTGCCACTGACCATTGGGCGTGCTCTTCCAGTCCGTCTCATCGAAGAACGCACCAACCGTCCATTCAAACGGGCCATCGCCATTGGACTGCAAACGTAGTTCGTGAGAAGTACGATCGTAGCCGTCATCGTTGATAATCCAGGTCCGGAACATGTCATTCGCGTCGTTACGCGACCAATTGTCGAGCGAATCGTGCTCGTACTTCTGGAAGGCACCGGCGTAAACAAGATCCGCACCGGCGAATACATTGTCTTTGGCCACTCGTACCGAGAATACGTCTTTCTTGTCGTCGGTCCAGGGGTCAAGCGTCTCCCAGACCGAAAACTTCGCGTTATCGACCTGACCACCGGTACGGCACGCTGCGCGCTCGTCCGTGACGTTAGGGCAATCCGGGAAGGTCAGTGCAACGTCGTAGCCATAAGTTGCAGCCGGGTTCTCGGTCAGTTCGGCCTCGTAGTAGTAGCCCGGTGTCGAACGGTCAGCATAGTCATAACCCGAAGTCTGCTCACGTTCGTTAATGAACGTCAGGTTGATGTTCCAGTCATCAGTGGGTTGAAACATCAGCTGAGCGCGGAAGAAATGGTCTTCTTCGCGGCCATCGTTGTTGGTAAAGGTATTGCGGATCTTTCCGTCTTTATGGCCGTAGCTGCCAATGACGCGTGCGGCAACGGTGTCACTGATCGGAATGTTGACGCCGGCATAGACCCGCGTTGCTGTGCCTGAGCGATTGACTTCGTCACCAATGACGGTCGCACCAAAGACTTCAAACTTATCGAAATTCGGCTTGTTGGTGATGATACGAACCGTACCGCCGATCGCGTTCGAGCCGAACAGGGTGCCCTGCGGTCCGCGCAATACTTCCACACGCTGCACGTCGAACAGGTCGCTGGAGTCGTAGGGGATATCGTCGGTCCAGGCGCTCGTCGTGTCCGGTGTTGAATCGTTGCCGCCGGACAGGCCACGCAGAATCAATTGCCCGCGCGGGCTCGCAGCACCGGCTACCGTTCGGTAGATGTCTTCTTTCTTGAAGAGGTTGCGCGCCAGAATTTCCTGTGCGTTGACGGTCGCGATATTCATCGGGACCTCAACCAGCGATTCTTCGCGTTTGCGGGACGTCACGATGATCTCTTCGATCATCAGTTCTCCAACTTCCGAGTTCTGAGCGTATGAGATCGACGCAGGTGCGGTGGCGAACAAAGCTAGCTGTACTGCAGCACTTATCGGGTTGCGAATGCGCTGCAATGAAATCTCTTTCATGACCTTCCCCTATGCATACAAAATTGACGAACAACCGACCGGATCTTGCAGTCCGGTTTTGCAACATCTTATGCCGCCGCCGTCACGGCGTCTAATAGTATTCACCACTAACACAACAAATTCGCGAGCAAATACTATTAATTATTGAATTATATGGAGTTTACTAATATTTATAGCGTGTTGTTTTAGCAACACACGCCGGAAATACCTCGCTGAATGGGGCCTCGGGCGGTCGGCAAGTCCGCGATAACTCGGCCGCATACGGCAAGCGGCTGGCCGCCAGATACTCAGCTCAAATGGGGTGATTAAGCGGGACACAGTCAGGAATGGCGCGCCGCGGGTGGAGGATCGCTTTCGCGTCCGGTTTAGCCGGCTTTTTCCAGGAAATCTGCCCGGTGCATTTCGGTAACACCGCGGCTGCGCTCCTTAGCGCGGTACATCGCCTGATCAGCGGCCCTCATTAGCCCCGTCAGCGTATTCGCATGCTGCGGATAGAGCGCCATGCCGATACTCGCCGAGCAACGCAGCCGGGCGTCACCGATACGGTACGGCTGCTCCAGAGTCTGGCTCAGGCTGGCAGCGAGAGTATCGGCCTGTTCGGAAGAGACATCCGGCACCAAGGCGACGAACTCATCACCACCGGGCCGACCAATGATGTCGCAACTGCGCAGCGTCTTGCGCAAACGATCCGCCGCGATGGTCAGGAGCCTGTCGCCCACTTCGTGCCCACAGCGATCGTTGATTTTCTTGAAGTCGTTCAGATCGACGAACAACAACGCGCCGCTGGCCGAGTCGGCACTGTCTGACAGTCGGCGCGCGGCGTCCCGCTCGAAGCCGCGCCGATTGAGCACGCCGGTCAACGGGTCCGACCAGGCGATGGACTCCATCTGCAATTCCTTGGCCTTGCGGTCCGTAACATCGACGAACGTAACCGCCACATTGTCGCCAACCGGCTCACCAATGACGCGCAACCACTTCCCGTCGGTACGGCTGTGTACGCAAGCCTCGAAATCGACCACCTCGCCCTGCGCCGTTTCACTCAGGAACTTATCGACCGTAGCCCGCGCATCGTCAGCCGACATGCCACTGCAGGCGAGCTCGATGATTTCGCCGGCAGGCCGATTAAGCATGCTCACCGGACTCACGCGCAGGAATCGCCCGGCGGCCCCATTGGCAAAGACACAGTGCAATCGCCGGCAGCCGGATTCCGTCGACCAGCGCAGGCGTACCACGCCGTTAACCGAGTGATCGATCAACGTCCGTAGCAATTTCTCGCTGGTACGCACGTCCTGCTGCGCTTGCTCGACATCACTTACATCGCGAAACATCAACACCTGACCGGTGCGACCGCCATTGCGCCGGTCGTGCAACGGCGATGTTTGCAGGTGCAGAAAGCGTCCGGTGGAGGTCAGCATTTTTTGTGGCAGGCCGGTCTTCAGTGCGTCATAAATCTCTGGCATGTCCGTACCGAACAATGAACGCAAGGACACTCGAAGCGCATCGGTCTCACTAACTTTCAACAACCGCTCGGCGCCGCGATTCAAGCCGATAACGCGTTGCCGCTCATCTACCACTACGACGGGGTCGTGCATGTTCTGGAAAACGGTCTCGTACGCCAATGGCACGAACTCAACAACCTGCGCCTGAAACACCAGCCAGGCGAAAGCAGGAAGCAGAATGGCCAGCACCGCCGGCAGCGTGACGGCCGCAGTAACGCCTGCGCCGAAGTCATGGCTGATCAATGCCGCAAACACGACGAACACGATGGTCGCCAGCAACAGGATAGTACTGCGACTCCCCGGAATAACGGCCTTGCTGTGCAGCACCAGCGACAACATCGAGGTCGAAAGCAACAGGTAGCTGTACGGTGCGTGCACATAGAGGAACCAGGGGCCCCATGCCTGCAGCGCCGAGTTCACGCCGTTTTGCCAGAGCCAGCCGTGCAACGGGTTCGTCAATGCAACGATGATCGATGCGATCGGAACAATTGCCAGCAGCCCGAGAGATGTGCGGGACAGCGCGCGGCCTATGTAATGCCGGAATATGACCAACGCAATGAAAGGCAGCACGGCCGCGGCAGTAAAATGACTGATGCGACCGACCAACAGCATCGTCTCATTTAATGCGAGGAAACGCGCTGTGCCGGCTACGATCAAGCCCGCAATCAAACCAAAGGAAATACTGACCCGCCGATTGCCAACATCAGCCAAACGCCAGAGGCGCGCCGCCAGCAGCAAGTAGCCGCTTGCACTGGTCAGAAACAGGGCTGTAAGAATAGCGTCGGGGTTCATGCCGCAAAGGCCTGCGGAAATAGGTCATTCCAAGCCTACGCAGGTACCGCAACGGCTTCGCGGACCTGGCGCACAAATTAGCCGGTCGCCGCCAGGTCAAAATCCTTCGGCGAACGTACAAGTACCGGCTGCCACCCCGACTTTGAGGGTTTTGGCCCAATAAAATCAGTGGCTTGTTACAAAAAAGTTCGCTGACAAAGCCCACCTCCCCGCCGTATACTGGTGCGACAGTCGACACCCGGTAAGGAGCCGACCATGTCCGATACAGTGAAAATTCAGCGCCCAGGTGACGTCAAGAAGAAAGTCGCAGTGGACGATCGCGGGCGTTCCGTGTGGACCGATACGATAGAAACCTGCAATTTTGAGCTCATCTCAACGCAGGTTCTGAAGAAACTGATAGCGGATGACGAGCAACAGCGAGACGCTGTTTCCGAACTCGCCGCAACCAATCCGAACGGCTACCTGGCCAAGGACAGCGCCACAGGTATGTTCCGCATCATTGACGACGATGACCTGCAAAGCTTGCTCGACAGCAATGCCAGCCCTGAAACTCCGGCGCGGGCGGCCGAGGTAGTCCTCGAACTCAGCCCCTCGCTGGAACAGGACGACGACGATTTATCACTGGTCAGTACCCAGGCGCTGCGCAAAATCCTGGACATCCCGGACACGTCGCCGAAGAAGGCCAGCCCCAAACCGGTCAAGGACAAGCTCGGCGGATTCGACCCTTACAACACGGGCTAAACCGTTGCGCCCTCGCTCACCGATGCGCATACCTGCCGCAGACGTCGACTGACGTCATCGCGCGGCAACTCGCGCAGGCGGGCAAGGAAGGGACCCGCACTACTCTCGGCAACCGTCGCCGCGTTAAGGTAATCATCACCCTCCCGCCCCTGGCCGGTACGCCACGCCAGTATCGCCACCGTGGTCGCAAGCCGCGTGCACACGAGGTCGTAGAGCAGGCCGGTTTCTGTCGCGCTGAGCGGCGTCACTGCGTGATACCCGGCAACTAGCTCTGCAATAAGCGCCAGGGGGTCGCCGGCATTATTGCGCCAGTACGCCGCCGCAACAGCGACATCGACAATCAACGGTGAGAACTGCATATCGCCGAAATCAATAACCCCCGCGACTTCATCAGGACGCTCAGCGTTGACCAGAATATTGCCCGGGTTGAGATCGTTGTGTATTACCTGGCTGCGCAACGCCGGGAAAGCCGGCAGCGCGTAACGCTCAAAATCATCCAGACAGGCCGCGAGCTGTGCACGCATCGACTGGTCGTTTACCGATCCCAGCAACTCCCGAAGCGCGAGTGCGTGCTTCATATCCCAAAGCAGCGTCTGCGCCGGGCCACGGTGTGAAAAATGTTGCAGTGCCTGCCCAAGCAGCGCGAGAGTGCGTCCAACCGCCCTGGCGAGCGGCGCCGATAAACGCCGGTTCTCCAGCGGCTTGCCTTGCAGGTACGACACAAGGCGAACCGTGTGTCGGGCCCCATCACGCTCGACAACAACACTGTCCGCGCCATCGAGCGTAGGACGCAACACCGGTGCGGCAAAGCCCCGGCCATGCGAGGCGATGTGCTGCAACGCTTTGATCTGAAAAACGGTAACCGCCGGATCCTCATCCGCATTCGCTATCTTGAGCACCCAACGACCGCAATCAGCCCCTTTCAGCAGAAAGTTTTGGTCCCGCTCGCTGACCAGCAGCGTCGGTGCAGCGCTAAATCCGTAGTAAGCCTGAGCCAGCTCACGGGCTTCGGCAGGGCTGAAACAGGGGGGATTACAGGCAATTACCTGCAGCGGCGTACTCATCGACACGGTTGTGGGCGTCTCCAGGCAAGGCTGGCGTGATCGGGCCCGCGAGTATGGTGCGCGGCCCCCGGCGCTTCAAGGGCTGCAGCCACCCATGGATCGCGCGTAGCCGCTGGCAGCGGTTCCGTATACAATTGCCGGACTGCGTTTGCCGGGCCCACCCAGTGGGTGGTGCTGGGGGGAACTACAGGTACCACAGGGTGCCGCCAGCCCAGGTGAAAGCAGGTCCGAAATCCACCGAAAAATCAAATAAGGACGGTAAGACATGCCTCTCGACATTACCTTTACCCTGAGCGACCAGGATCTAGAGCATTTTCAGGCGATCGTGGACAAGGCCAAATCGGCCATAGAAAGCGACAACAATGCCAACCAGATCGAAGATGCCGCCAGAAAACTGATCGACGAGGCCCGCTCCTCTGATCTGCCCGAGTTCATTTCCGACCGCCTCACCAAACTGCAGGTCGTCATCAACATGCTGGGCGACACTGAATGGCAGTTGAGCGCCGAAGACCGCAAACGTGTGTTAGGCGCACTGGTCTACTTCTGTGATCCGGAAGACATCATTCCTGATTCAGTACCGGGACTCGGCTTCCTGGACGATGCCATATACGTGGAAATCGTGCTGAAGGAACTGAAGAACGAAATCAGCTCCTACGAAGAATTCTGCAGCTTCCGTATCGCTGAAGAGAATCGCCGACGCGCCAAGAACGAAGACACGCACGTTAACCGCGAAGAATGGCTGTCCGACAAGCGCGCTGCCTTGCACACCCGCATGCGCAAGCGCCGCCGGAACAGTGCGATGAACATTCGCTGGTAAATCAGCGAGCGCCAGAAACAAAAAAAGCCGCGCATCGCGCGGCTTTTTTTGGCTCTGACAATCTGCAATTGCTCGTGTTACCTCACGTCTGCCACTTGTCCCGTAGCACCGGCTGGCAACTGGCAAAGCTCTCCAGCAATGTTTCCGGCCGCTCTTCTACCATCAGCATAGTCCGGTGCTCACGGCGGACGAAGCCTTCTGCAACCGACCGGTCGATGAAGGCGAGGAGAGGTTCATAGTAGCCGGCAACATTGAGCAGCCCGCACGGCTTGCTGTGAAACCCGAGCTGCGCCCAGGTCACGGTCTCAATAATCTCTTCCAGCGTCCCGAAGCCACCAGGCAACGCGATGAAGCCGTCGGCCAGCTCAGCCATCAGCGCCTTGCGTTCGTGCATTGATGCCACCACGTGCAACTCGCTTAAATTCGGGTGCGCAATTTCTTTGTCACTTAAGGCCTTTGGAATAACGCCAACTACCCGGCCTCCCAGCTCGAGAACCGCGTCGGCCAGCACGCCCATAATGCCTTTCGACGCGCCACCGTAGACCAGCGCGAGATCGCGCTCGGTCAATGCAACGGCAAGAGATTTGGCAGCGCGGGCATAGTCGTCGCGAACGCCAGGCGATGACCCGCAATAAACGCAAATCGCGTTCATCGTCAGCGAGTCAGCCGACAGGCGCACCAGCGCCGAACACGATTTCGTGCAATTCAGGCTTGATTGCTTTCATCTCATCGGGCGTCAGCGCGTCCAGTTCATGCGGAAATACCAGCCATTCGCTGGTCTCGTACAGGTAAAAATCCGGCACCAGGTCCGTTTCGTTGCGGGTCGGCTTGTACCACGGCACAGCCATCCGGACCTCTTCAGGGTTGTTGGCCCTGGCGCGCAGCCGAATTTCGTTGATCACCGCTTTAAACGTATTGCCGGTATCAAATACATCATCAACGATCAGCACCCGATCGTCGTGGCAGATCTTGTCGATAATGTAGTCCAGCCCATGCACCGCGACCGTACTGCGCTCATCAACGCCGGTGTACGACGATGTGCGAATGGCAATGTGATCCGAATGCACACCGCAGTAGGACATGATTTCCTGAACGGCCATCCCCACCGGGGTTCCGCCACGCCAGACGGCGATTATCAGGGTTGGCTCGAAACCGCTCTCCAGAATCTTGACGCCAAGCCGAAATGAGTCCTGCAATAGCTGCTCGGCGGTGAGAACGGTCTTTTCCATCAGTTTGCCTCAGCGCGACTTGGGCGCAGGGTTGTCGTTGTGCGGCTAAGCCGCAATACTACAGCACCTGCCAGCCGAGCTGAAAACCCATGCAAAAAACTTTCGTTGCCGCCGACGACCTGTTGCTCGATTCGTTTCGCCTTGCGCGCAAAATCGCGGAGGCCAACTTTCAACCTGACTTCCTCGTCGGATTGTGGCGTGGTGGCAGCGCCGTCGGGATCGCTGTGCAGGAAGGTCTCGAGCACTTCGGCATCGCCACAGATCACATTGCGATTCGTACGTCTTATGCCGGTCAGGCCAGTTACACGCAAATGGTCGACAAAGCCGATGCCATACGCGTGCACGGCCTGCAGTACCTGCTGGAACACACGGGCGCCGAACATTCGTTGCTGATCGTGGATGACGTCTACGGTACGGGCAGGAGTGTCCAGGCGGTCATTAACGAACTCACCCGAAAAACCCGCCGAAACCTGCCGCACGACATCCGCACAGCGGCTGTCTGGTACCGGCCCGGAGAACGGACCGTACGCCCGCCCGACTATTACCTCCACGAGACTCAGGACTGGCTGGTCCTGCCGTACGAGCTGTCCGGACTCACTGTGGACGAGTTAAAGGCGCACAAGCCCGAGTTGCAGCCGGTAATAGAGCGACTCCGTGAATTGGCACCCGGCGGCGGCAACAGCTAGCGTTAATCTGGCTTAGCTGATCTTCGCGTAAACGGGCTCGCCGTACACATAAGTCGCCGCAACGGCACGATCATCGCCCAGCGTTAACAGCGCGAACAACCGCTCTTCAATGGTTGTTGCGTGTTCGCGGCGACGCGCCGTCAGTTCGGTTGCACCGTCATCCAGCACGACGAAGTCAGCCTCGCGACCGGCCGCAAAATTGCCGATTCGGTCATTGAGATACAGCGCCCGCGCGGCCCCCAGCGTGGCAAGGTACAACGCGTGATACGGCGAAAGGGACTGGCCTTGCAGTTGCAGGACCTTGTAACCCTCCGCCAGCGTGCGCAGCATATTGAGACTGGTGCCACCCCCTACATCACTGCCCATACCCACCCTGATGTTGTGCTGTCGTGCTGCCGCGAGATCGAACAAGCCACTACCCAGAAACAGATTGGACGTCGGGCAAAAAGCCATCGCGCCACCGTGTTTCGCCATCACTGCCCGGTCTTCTTCGTTCAGGTGCAGACAGTGTGCGAACACGGAGCGCTCACGCAGCAGGCCATTGGCATGATAAACGTCGAGGTAACTGCGTTTGTCGGCAAACCGCTTTTCCACTGCCGCCACTTCAGCGGCATTCTCGGCAAGATGCGTATGCACGTGGGTATCAGGAAACTCCGCGGCAAGGCGGCCGGCTGCGGCCAGTTGTTCGGCCGTAGAGGTCACAGCAAAGCGTGGCGTAATGGCGTAGCCGAGGCGGCCCTGTCCGTGCCAGCGCTCAATCAGCTCGCGACTGGCATCGACCCCACTGTCAGCATCGTCGCGCAAGTCTTCCGGACAGCCGTGGTCCATCAGTGTCTTGCCTGACAACAGGCGCATGTTGCGCTTCTCGGCTGCTGCGAATATCGCATTGACCGACTGCGGGTGCAGCGTCGCAAACACCAGCGCGGTTGTGGTGCCGTTTTTTAACAACTGCCGAGTGAAATAGTCAGCCGTGTCTTCCGCATACGCTTCATCCACAAAGCGCCGCTCGGCCGGGTACGCGTAACGCTCGAGCCACTCCAGCAACTGCTCACCGTAGGAGCCGATCATGTCGATCTGCGGAAAGTGCACATGGCAGTCGATGAAACCCGGCACGATCAGTTTGCCGCGGTAGTCGTTGATCGGTGCATCGGCGGGCATCTTGTGCAGGACATCGGCCGCCGGACCCACTTCCTGCACTTTGCCATTGGCCACCAGCAGAATGCCGTCCTCAAAATACTCCACGGCATCCGCGCCGGCAGAACCCGGGTCCTGCAAACAATGCAGAATTGATGCGCGGTAGGCCGCCAGCTTGCGTCGGCGACTCATGGTGCCTGCAGTATCACGGCGTCACTCAGGACCAGCTGTTCGCAATTGTGGCTGCTGCCGGCGCGATCAATGAGCAGAAAATCCTGATTCTCTGCCAGCGCGATCAACGGCATGTGCCAGACTCCGCGATGATAGTTAATGCCTTGCGCACCGTTGGTAACAAATGCCTGCAAGTCCGCCACGTCAACTGCTTCGCCGGCTTTCGCCACGACAACGATAAAGCGAAAACCCGCTAACGGAATGAATGCCTGGCTGCCCAGCGGATGCCGCTCGATCATGTCGAAACGATAGGGCAAGACCGTGGCCGAACGTGACCTGACAATACTCACTGCCACATGCCCATCGCCGCTTACGTCAATGTCGAGCTGCGCCAGATCATCAAAACGTTCGAAGCGAGCTTCGTTCATCGATGAGCGTTCGGTGGACGTGGCGCCCACAACATCGCCGTACGGCGCAAAGCGTTCGGACGTTAACGGTAACGGCTTCAGTATTCGGTCTGCCATGCTTCAGCTCCTGGCAATGCGTCCGTAAACCCGCAGGCGACTTACACCGCCGTCCGGAAAGATGGACATTCGTACGTGACTGACAGGGCCTATGTCTGCCAGTTCGGACTCAAAGAAATGCTGTCGATCAGCCTCGAGCTTGCTTTCAGCCAACAGGCTGGGCCAGGAATTGCTGACCTCAGGGAGATCAACCAAATTGACACTGGCATCGTCCACATTGGCCGCTTGCAACAGCACGCGATCAGGGTAGTTGCCTTTGAAGTGCGCGGTATCGACTTCAACCCGCTCGATGATGCCCGTGTGACCCAGCGCCAGCACACACCAGTCGTTGCCAGGACCGCGGCGGCGAGCGGTCTCCCAGCCATCGCCCATGTTAATGCCGCGACCCGCCACGTTGAGGTTATGCATGGAACCGAAATGCTCGTCACTGGCTGCAAGCGCCCGACCGCCGCGCTCAACCGCCAGCAGATCAAACACTTCATCGTCGGCCACTTGCGTCCAGTCGGGTCTCACCTCACCAAAAATACGCAGTCGGGCAATGCCACCGTCCGGAAAAATATTGAGGCGCAGGTGGGTGTAGGAATTGTCGTCGTCGATCGCCTGCCAGTGATGTGAGTCACCCTGCAGCGGCGTTTGTGGCAGCAGCGAAACCCACCCGGCATTGTCATTCGGCACATCGTCAGTCGCGACACAGGCGTCAATCGATGCGGCCGGCGGATAGTTGCCGGTGAAGTGACTGGTGTCGATATCCACGCCGCGAATGACGCCGGGTATGCCCAGTTTGATGATGCAGAAATCGTGGCCCGGGCCGCGCTTGCGACGCGACTCCCAGCCGTCCATCCACTTGCCGTGGTCGTCGTACTTTTCCGGGATGAAGACCGGCGGCGCGGGCTCTATCAACCGTTCCTTGGCGGCAAAAAACTCATCATTGGCATAGACCACTCGCGTGCCCAATCGCGGGTGCTCCAGTGGCAACCACTGGTGAAACGGGTTCTTGCTCAAGCCTCTGCTTCCTTTTGGCAACGCTGCGCAGCCAGACGCAGGCGCGCGATCTTGTGTATCTCACTGATTGCTCGCGCGAATTCTGCCTGCATATCGTTCTGCAGTCGCTCCTCGAACGCGGCAAGAATAGCGTGCCGGTTGCTACCGCGCACCGCCATAACGAACGGAAACCCGAACTTGTCCTTGTAGCTGTCGTTCAGTTCCTGAAAACGCGCAAACTCTTCTGCGGTGCACTGATCGATACCTGCGCTCGCCTGCTCGCCCGTTGACTCTTCCGTCAGTTCACCGCGTACCGCCGCTCGTCCGGCAAGATCCGGATGCGCCCGAATGAGTCGCAGTTTCTCAGCGTCACTCGCAACGTCGACGCAGTAGGCCAGGGTCGTGGTTATATCTGCGTCGTTGCTTGTTGCGTCGAGCAAATCCCAGGCCCGTTCAGCAACCCAGCTCGAGTGCTCGTAAATACCGCCATAGCGTGTGATGAACGCCGCTCTCCCCGCATCCTTCATGAGCGCCGACCGTTGGCAGGCGGGTGTTTGGCTCGCCAGTGTTCGGCGATATCAATACGCCGGCAAACCCAGACATCGGCATGCTCCGCAACGTAATCAAGAAAACGTACCAGCGCCGCGGTACGTCCGGGTCGACCCGCGAGTCGACAATGCAGGCCCACTGACATCATCTTCGGCTTGTCAGCACCTTCTGCGTAGAGGATGTCGAAACTGTCTTTCAGGTATTCGAAGAATTGCTGACCAGAATTAAAACCCTGGGTTGTTGCGAAGCGCATGTCGTTGGCATCCAGCGTGTAAGGCACCATTAACTGCGGCGTCCCGAACTGGTAGTCCCAGTACGGCAGGTCATCGGCATAACTATCGGCGTTGTAGAGAAAACCGCCTTCTTCCGCCACCAGTCGGTGACTGTTCGGACTGCAGCGACCAAGGTACCAGCCGGTCGGCCGCTCGCCCGTAACGCTTTGGTGAATTTTTATCGCTTGCTGCAGGTGCGCCCGCTCCGTGTCGACATCGACGTGTTGATAATCGACCCAGCGGTATCCGTGACTCGCCACTTCCCAATTCGCCGCCCACATGGCATCGACAACGTGCGGGTTGCGCGCCAGCGCCATCGCGACACCGAACACGGTCACCGGCAGATTTCGTTCTGTGAACAAGCGATGCAATCGCCAGAATCCGGCGCGCGCACCGTACTCATACATCGATTCCATGTTCAGGTGACGCATACCCTCGATCGCCGCCGCACCCACGATTTCGGACAAGAAAGACTCGGATGCTTTGTCGCCATGCAGCACGCAATTCTCGGCGCCTTCTTCGTAGTTGATAACAAACTGTAACGCGAGGCGCGCACCTTGCGGCCAGTCGGCATCCGGCGGCGAATCGGCATAGCCGCACAAATCGCGGGGGTAGTGATCAGTCATCGTGGTTTACTGCGCTCCGGTACCAGGCTTCGACCTGCAAACGTTCGTCATCGCTCATAGCGGTCAGGTTACCGATCGGCATGACCCGGGTAACTACCGTTTGCTGATAAATGCGTTCGCGTTCAGCCAGGATTTGCTCATCGGTTTCCAACAACACGCCGGCAGGTGCCGCTGGAAACGCAGGATGCGTTGGCGCCGCCGCGTGACAAACCGTGCAGCGCTCCTCGATAACCGGGCGAAGCTCGGCAAGCGTCACGCTTTTCTCAACCGCCGTACTGGCGCTTGGCGCTATTGCAACAGCAACCGCCAACAGCAATGCGACGGCAGCGACCAGCGGTAACGGCGTGGCACGACCTTTGTGTCTTGCGACGAACCAGACGCGAATCAGTGCGCCGGCCAGCGAAATCGCAATGAGGATCAGCCAGTTGTATTCGTGATTGAATGTCATCGCGAAATGGTTGCTGGTCATTACGAATAACACGGGCAACGTAAAGTAGGTGTTGTGTACAGAACGCTGCTTCGCTCGTACACCGTCAGCAGGGTCAGGAAGCCTGCCCTCTTCCGCAGCAGCAACCATGCGTCGCTGCCCGGGAATAATCACGTAGTAGACGTTCGCGACCATGATCGAGCCGAGCACGGCGCCGTAATGAATATACGCGCCGCGACCACTGAACAACTGGCACAGACCCCACGCGAGCAAGGCAACCAGTGCAAACAGCACCGCACTCAGCGCGAGCTCGTTCTTGCCCAGCGGTGAGCGACACAAGCCATCGTAGATTTTCCAGCCGAACAGCAGAACGGCCACGCCGATGCCCACCGCCGCGAGCGGTGACAGATCAGCGACCGTCGGATCGATCAGGTAGATGCTGGCGCCATACCAGTAGATCAAGGCCAGCAGGAACATGCCGGAAAACCAGGTGCTGTACGCCTCCCATTTAAACCAGTGCAATGTGGGAGGGATCGTCGCCGGGGCGACCCGGTACTTCTGCGCGTGATAGAAACCACCGCCGTGCACCGCCCAGAGTTCTCCG
This sequence comes from Woeseia sp. D3-10, assembly GCF_055809415.1. NCBI lineage: Bacteria > Pseudomonadati > Pseudomonadota > Gammaproteobacteria > Woeseiales > Woeseiaceae > Woeseia > Woeseia sp. D3-10. The sequence continues at coordinate 1,197,340 of NZ_JBVVTW010000007.1, forward strand.
CCAACGCCTTTTGCGTCATCCGCCGCCGCGGCCGGCGGCGTCAAATGATTATCGAGCCAGATGAAATAGAACGACGAACCGATCCAGGCCACGCCGGTAATCAGGTGCACCCAGCGTCCCAGCAGGTTGAGCCAATCGACTATGTAAGCTTCCATCTAGTTGTTCTTGTGTCGGGGCCGCAACGTGTGAACGCCAGCCGTATTATTCGTGAGTGCCGCTTGCCGGCGTTCGCGGCGCCGCAACAAGTCCGCTGCCACCGCGATGGCGATTTCCTGCGGCTTCTTGCCACTGATGCCGATTGGGCACGTGAGCCGCTGCAGCTCCAGGTCGCTCAGGCCCGCCTGTCGCAGGCGGCTTTCAAACCGGCGCCGCTTGGATAAGGAACCAATCAGACCGCAGTATGCGAACTCACCGCGGCGGAGTATGGCCGCTGTTATCTCGAAGTCCAGCGCATGACTGTGCGTCATCACCAGGCAGTAGGAGCCCGTCGCCAAAGCGGCTACTTCGCGCGCAGGGTTGGCCGTCTCCAGGACCTGCACATTGTGCGGCACGCGTGCGGGAAACACATCGCGACGGCTGTCGATCCAGCGCACCGTAGCATCCAAACCCGATAGCAACGGAATCAGCGCACTGCCAACATGGCCGGCGCCGAACAGAGCAATCTCAAACGAGTTCGCCTGCAACGGTTCGAGCAGAACAAACGGCGCATCCCGACCCGGTTTGCCGAGGCGTAGCGCAACAGTTGTGTCAGCGATGGCCGCGACCACGGTCGCGTCAACCTTATCTCCGTCCGTCGCTCGCCCGTCGCCGGCCAGCAGCCGGTTGTGCGGCTGACCGTCGACATCGAGCTGCGTCATCAAGACGCTGTTGTCACGATCCCGCCAGTGCGCAAACAAATCGTCGATACAAGCGATGGCATCGAGACGCTGGAACAAGACGTCAACAACACCGCCACAACACTGTCCACAGTTACTGCCCAGCGGGAACCGGCGCAGACCACCGGACCGGCTGTCGTCGCCACGCAAGTAGCGGCTCGCGATCTGAGCGCACTGGAACTCGAGTTGGCCGCCACCGATACTGCCGCAGAGGTCATTGGCAGTGACCAGCATGCTGGCACCCACTTCGCGAGGTGCGGAGCCACGAATACCCGCTACCGTTACCCGCACGGCCGGCGTTTGCGTTTGCAACAGCTCGTGCGCTGCGCGCAGCCAACGGGTCACTGCGATTCCCGCACGGCACTAACAGCAGCAAGCACCGATTCTGGTGTAGCTGGCGCGCGTAATACCGGCTGACAACCGTCCGGCCCGACCGCCGCAATTGCGTCGCGCAACGCGTAGAAGACCGACAAACCAAGCATCAACGGCGGCTCACCAACGGCCTTGGAACGAAAAACCGTATCTTCGCGGTTCAGTCCCGACTCCAGTATTTCGACGCGAAAATCCTCCGGCACATCAGAGCAAACCGGAATCTTGTACGTTGAAGGAGCATGCGTCTTTAGCTCGCCCTGCGCGTTCCACCACAACTCTTCACTCGTCAGCCAGCCGACACCCTGAATGAAACCGCCTTCAATCTGGCCCATATCGATTGCCGGGTTCAGCGAACGACCGCAGTCGTGCAGGATATCGACTCGCAGCGTGCGGTATTCACCGGTCAAGGTATCAATGATGACCTCAGACACAGCTGCGCCGTAGGCAAAGTAAAAGAACGGGCGACCACTGAACGTGCTGCGGTCGTAGTTGATCTTCGGCGTGCTGTAGAAGCCGGTGGACGACAGGGAAACGCGCGCGAACCACGCCAGTTTTGCCAGCTCCGCAAAGCTGACTGTAGCGCTACCCGCCTGCACAACGTTGTTACGGAAGACCACCGCGGTTTCCGCTACCCGAAAGTGCTCCGCCGCAAAGCGGGTCAGGCGGGCCTTGATAGTCTGAGCAGCCGCCTGCGCCGCCTTGCCGTTCAGATCCGTGCCACTCGATGCCGCCGTTGCCGAGGCATTGGGCACTTTGCTGGTATCGGATGCGGTGATCTTGATGCGATCAATGTCAATCTGCAGCTCGTTCGCAACCACCTGGGCGACCTTGGTAAAAAGGCCCTGGCCCATTTCCGTGCCGCCGTGGTTCAGGTGCACGGTACCGTCTGTGTACACGTGCAACAGCGCACCAGCCTGATTCAGATGCGTTGCCGTAAAAGAAATACCGAATTTAACCGGCGTAAATGCCAGGCCGCGTTTCAGTAACGGGTTTACGGCATTGAATTCACGAACCTCGGCACGGCGCTGTGCGTAGTCTGATGTACGCACAAGCTTTTCCGTGATCTCTTCGAGGATGTTGTCGTCAACCACTTGCTGGTACGGCGTAACGTTGCGCTCGTCCACACCGTAGTAATTGGCACGTCGAACGTCGAGCGGATCTTTGCGCAGGTAGCGCGCAATATCGTCGATGGCATACTCGATACCGAACATGCCTTGCGGGCCACCGAAACCACGAAACGCGGTGTTGGAAACCGTGTGGGTTTTGCAGCGGTGGGAGAGAATTTTTACGTTTGGCAGGTAATAGGCGTTGTCGCAATGGAACATGGTGCGGTCATTGATCGCACCGGATAAATCAGCCGACATGCCGCACCGCGATGCGAACATGAAATCGATACCCTCGATACGGCCGTTGTCATCGAAACCAACATCGTAGTGAATGATGAAGTCGTGTCGCTTGCCGGTCATGACCATATCGACATCACGATCGAGGCGAAGCTTGCACGGCTTCTTGGTACGGTCCGCCATTAGTCCCGCGATACACGCTATCAGCGCCGCCTGACTTTCCTTGCCGCCAAACGCACCGCCCATACGTCGGCACTCAACCACAACGTCTTTGGAGTGACGGCCCAATGAGTGCGCGACAAGGTGCTGTACTTCACCCGGGTGTTGGGTTGAGCTGTAGACGAACATGTCACCATCTTCACGCGGCAAGGCCAGTGCAATCTGCCCCTCCAGGTAAAACTGATCCTGCCCGCCCAGCTCAATCTCACCACGCAAGCGGTGGGTCGCTTTTTCGAGTGCAGCGCTTGTGTCACCGCGCTCCAGAGTTTCCGAGGGCAGCACAAAGGATCCGCTGGCGACGGCAGTCGGAATATCGAGTACCGCTTCGAGATCCTCATATTCGATTCTAGCCAGGGCTACAGCCTTGCGAGCCTGATCGACGGTCTGCGCAGCAACTGCAAATACCGCCTGACCCACGTACTGCACCAAACCCGGCGCCAGTATCGGGTCGTCTGCGACAACCGGACCACAATTGTTGTCACCGGGGATATCGTCCGCCGTGATGACCTCGACCACGCCGGGCGCACGGCGAACGGCATCGAAGTTCATGTCAACGATGCGTGCGTGCGGCCGCGTGCTCATACCCACCGCCAGATGCAGTACACCGCGCGGCTCAGCAATGTCATCGGTGTACGTCGCCTCACCGCTGACGTGCAAATGACTGCTGTCGTGCGGGATCGCGCTGCCGGCCGCGCCGGCAACGGACTCGCCAGCTTCAGGCTTCGCGTGCGCGTCCATACTCGTAAATCCCGGTGAAGTCCGCGCCGTTCTGCGCTGCGGAAATATCCATGAAGAGTCGTTGCAGAAGATTTCCCGCAACCTGCCGGCGGTACTGGTTGCTCGCACGCATGTCGCTGATCGGCGCGAAATCTTCGAGCAATGCACGTTGTGCCTCGTGGGTCAGAGCAGCGCTTGGCAGTGCGCCCTGCAACACCTTCTCGCAACGACTTGCCCGCCGCGGTGTCGCAGCGAGACCGCCATACGCAACCCGCGCTTCCGCGATCCGGCCATCGTCATCAAAACGTAACCGGTACGCGCCACAAACAGCGGAAATGTCCTGGTCAAAGCGCTTGGAAATTTTGTACGTTCGCAATTCGTCGCTGGCCGTAGGCAACGGAACGATTATTTGCTCGACGAACTCGCCGGATTGCAGCGCGTTCTTCTGGTAGTCGAGGTAAAACTCGGCCAACGGCAAGTCCCGAGCGCCACTCGCACTGCGCAGTCGTAAACGGGCATCAGCGACGAGCAGTGCCGGCATCGAGTCGCCGATAGGAGAACCGTTCGCCACGTTGCCGCCCAGCGTACCGGCATTCCGTATCGGTGGCGAAGCAAAGCGCAACAACAGCTCACTCAGTGTTGGAAAATGGTGCAGAAGCAGTGGCATCACATCGGTCAGCGTCACGGCGGCGCCAATGTGAATGGCTCCAGCTGCTACACGCTGCCCGCACAGCTCTGCAACCCGGCCAGTGTAAATCAACGTATCGAGTTCACGGTGCTGCTTGGTGACCCACAGACCAACGTCGGTACCGCCCGCCAGCAACCGCGCATCCGGCCAGTCCTGCAGCAAGGTCGCCAGCTCGGCGCTGGAGCGTGGTGCGAAATACCGTTTCGCACCGTACTCAAGAGCGACCGTGTCGTCATGCTGAATGGATTGCAGCAGTTCGACCCGCCGCTGCTCGTCCGCGCTCGCCGGTCCCGTATTGCAAGCCGCTAACAACCAGTCATCGTCGCGTTCGGGCGCTCGCCCATACATCGCTCTGGCAGCATCCACGATAGGCCGATAACCGGTGCATCGGCACAAATTTCCCGCCAGCGCATTGTCGATGGCCACACGGTTCGGCGACTGCGCATTCTTGTACAGCGCGAACAAGGACATGACGAAACCCGGCGTACAGAAACCACACTGCGAACCGTGGCAGTCAACCATGGCTTGCTGCACCGGGTGCAAACGGCCATCACTACGGCGCAGACTTTCAACCGTTAGCAATTCCTTTCCGTCAAGGGTTGGCAAGAATTGTATGCAGGCATTGATGGCACGCGCGTGCAGACGCTGGCCTTTACCAACCTCCGCAAGCACTACGGTACAGGCACCGCAGTCACCCTCGGCACAACCCTCTTTGCTGCCCGTCCGATGCAGATCCTCGCGCAGGTACTGCAGCACAGTCCGGGTTGGATCAACATCGTGCAACTCGACGACAGCGCCATCCAGTACAAAACGAATCTTATGGGTGAGTTGATTACTCATGTCAGCATGCGACTCAACTTCCACGGTAAGTCGAGTAACTCCACGGCGATACCAGCAACGGCACATGGTAGTGCGAGTCTTCGGCCAGCGCGAAACGGATTATTACGTCCTCAAGAAAAGGCGGATCGGATTGCGGCAGCGTACTGCGCGCGAAATATTCGGCAACGGCAAACTCCAGTTCATAGCGTCCCGCCTGCCAGACCGCCTCGTCGAGCAACGGCGCATCGGTACGGCCGTCTTTATTGGTGGTCGTACGCGCTACCAGCGTTCGCTCCGTACCTAGCCGCCACAGGGTCACCTCAATGCCCTGCCCCGGTCGGCCTTCTGCCGTGTCCAGCACGTGCGTGGTCAGTTTGCCCATCAGGTGTCCGCAACCGTCATAGTCTGCACTTCGTGTCGCTTCTATTGCAGACCATACTAGGTGATCTCGGTTCAGGTCGGTAGTCAGCAGACTCAGAACTAACCGGGAAACGCACTACTGTGATAGCGTCACGCAAGCTAGCCAGTCTATTAATCGGGGGAGAATATGGACGGCAACACGGTGTCACGACGCCTTTTCTTGCAGGGCACGGGTTCACTTACAGGCTCGGCTGCTTTACGAGCAGGGATTCCAGGTCTCGCTGCTCTGGCCCAGGCGGCTTGCTCAGCACGCGACGAAGGTGCGGCCTTCGACATACTCCGTGCCGATGAAGCGCGCGAACTTGAAGCCATTAGCGCCAGCATCCTGCCGACAACCGACACACCCGGGGCAAGAGAAGCGGGCGTCGTCTGGTTCATTGACAAGGCACTTGGTGATTTCGCCGCCCCGCAACTCGAGTTCCTGCAGAGCGGCCTCGCTGACTTCCAGCGGCCGATCGCTGACAGCTACGCTGGAGCGGAGCGCTACTCTGACCTCGACGAATCGGATCAGGAAGTCTATTTAGCCAATCACGAAGACACACCTTTCTTCGGCTACGTTCGTGTTCTGACCTTGATGGGCATGTTCGGCATGACCAGTTATGGCGGCAATCGCGATCACGTCGGCTGGAAATTGCTGGGGCTCGATCCAATGCAGCACGGCCATCAGCCACCCTTCGGTTACTACGACGCGGCCTACCGGGAGGGGCAGAAAAATGGCGAATGAATCCCAAACGAAGTACCGCAACGAGCAGGCCGTCGACTTCGTTATTGTCGGCTCGGGTTCCGCAGGCGGCATACTCGCCCGCGAATTATCCAGCAAGGGTTTCGATGTCGTGGTATTGGAGCAGGGCCCGTTCCGTACCGCCGCGGATTTTACCCACGATGAAATCGGTGTCGCTTTCAACGGCGAACTGTTGGGTGGCGACGCGTCACGTGCAGGTCAGACCTTCCGCCACGACGAAAGCGACGTGGCAGAACCGCAGCCGTTTCGCCAGCCGGCAGAGTACGCGAAGACAGTCGGCGGCAGCAGCGTTCACTTCACCGGCAACTACTGGCGTTTTCGCGAAATCGATTTCAAGGAACGCAGCAAGCTGGGTGCGATCAGCGGTACCAACTTTGCCGACTGGCCCATCAGTTACGACGAACTGGAACCCTATTACACACGGGTGGACTGGGAGATCGGCGTTTCAGGCACGCCCGGCCCTTTCGATGCACCGCGCTCCAGGCCGTACCCAACGCCACCGATGCCCATCAAGTCTTCCGGCGCTTTGCTCGAACGCGGCGCATTGAAGCTCGGTCTGCACCCGCAGCCCGCGCCCGTGGCGATATTGTCGAAACCACACAACGGGCGCGCACCGTGTATCCATTGCGGTTTCTGCATGGGCTTCGGCTGCGAGGTCGGCGCCAAATCATCCACGCTGGCCACTGTCATTCCGCAGGCACTGGCCACGGGAAAATGCGAGATACGGCCGCTCAGCACGGTTTACCGGCTTGAAACGAACGAGGCTGGCAAGGTCGAGGAAGTGCTTTACTTCGACGCTGACGGCAAGCAACGGGCGCAAAAAGCGAAGGCGGTTATCCTGTCGGCAAACGGCGCCGAGACGCCACGGCTGCTGCTCGATTCGGCCAGCGCACAACACCCCGACGGCCTTGCCAACTCCAGCGGCTTCGTCGGTCGCAACCTGATGTTCAATGGTCACTCGCTGGTCAATGGCGTGTTTGCAGAGCAGCTGAACGACTACAAGAGCATTCAGGTCACGCGCATCGTTCACGACTACTACGAGTCGGACCCGCAACGCGGCTTTTACGGCGGGGGTGGTATTGATGCACGACCGCTGTTTTCCGCGACACCGATCATGTTCGCCATGGCCGGGGCGCCGCCGAACGTGCGCTCGTGGGGCCGCGAATACAAGGAAGCGCTGGCGCACAACTACACGCGGCAAATGACGATACTGGGGAATACGACGTCGCTCGCACTGGATCGCAACAACATCAGTCTGGACCCGACCTACAAAGATCAGTGGGGTCGCGCGGCCTTGCGCCTGACGTACAGAGACCACGACGATGATTTGGCAATCTCCGAATTCTTTCGGAAAAAGTCACTGGAACTGATGGATGCAGCAGGCGCGGAGCAATCGTGGTCGTTCCCCGTTGAAGCACAATCCAGCGGCGCCCACTTGCTCGGCACCTGCCGGATGGGTGACGACGCTGACACGTCAGTGGTCGACAAACACCATCGCAGCCACGACGTTAAGAACCTGTTTATCTGCGACGGCTCGAGCTTTGTAACCTCTGGTCGCGGTCAGCCAACCATGACCATCATGGCATTGGCCTTTCGCGCCGCTGAGCACATCGCCGCCGCGGCAAGAGCCAACGCCATATAGCATCGGGCGTGTTGCCTGCGGAGACAGGCGATGCGACGGCCAAACGGCGGCCAGGCCGCGAACAGCCGTTTGGCCAATGTACGCTCAAACAGGTTGCGCGCCATTCGGCCTACGGCACGGCTCCTGGTGTAATAACCAAATGATTGCAGGCTTGGCTTGGATTGCACGAGTCCGACGCAATAACATTCTGTGCAGCAAAGCCAACTTCCGCCCGGCACCGGCCGCTGTAGTTGTTGATCTGCGACCTCGCATTTTCAGCTGAATAATCCACCGACGGTGGTACGCTATGCCCCTTTTTTGCCCGGAACCTGCACCACATGACTGTCAAACTCCTCGGAATTTCCAACGCCATCGTCGATATCCTTGCCAATGTAGAAGCCGACTTTCTAAGCAAAGTCGACGCACCGCCTGGCTCGATGATGCTGATCGATGAAGCCCGTGCCCACGAGATTTACGAAATGATGGGTCCGGCAACGGAGATGTCCGGTGGTTCTGTCGCCAACACGGTCGCTGGTTTCGCCAGCCTCGGTGGGCGCGCCGCCTACATCGGGAAGGTCAAAAACGATCAGCTCGGCGATATTTTCAGGCACGACATGCAGTCCATTGGCGTTGACGTAAGACTGCCACCAGCAACTGACGGTGCAGCGACCGCTCGCAGCCACGTACTGATCACGCCGGACGGTCAGCGCACAATGCAGACCTACCTGGGTGCCTGTACGGAACTGGCCGTAGCCGACATCACTGCGGAGACGATCGGCGAACCCGCCATCACCCTGCTGGAAGGCTATGTCTGGGATATCGCTGAAGGTCCCGCGCTGGCCGCCGCAGCTGTCGAACTGGTGCGCAAGGCGGGCGGTAAAGTCGCGCTTTCTCTGTCCGACTCCCTGTGCGTCGAACGCCATCAGAAAGAATTTGCCAAATTCGTCCGCGACAATGCTGATCTGGTATTTGCTGATGAAGACGAAATGATGGCATTGCTGCAGGTTAAGACCTTCGATGAGGTTCCCCCGCTGGCCGCACAACTGCCACCGTTGTTCGTCATTACCCGGTCTGCCAAAGGCTCCGTACTTGTCAAAGGCGAAAAGCAGATCCGGCAGGATGCTATACCGGTAGACAAGGTTGTCGATTCTACCGGCGCAGGCGATTCCTTCACCGCTGGCTTTTTGTACGCCTACACCAATGGCATGTCGTTGGACAAATGCGCCCGGGCCGGCACGTTCTGTGCGACCCAGGTCATCCAGCAAATCGGTGCCCGCATAGACAAGGACGCACTAAACGCACTCGACTAGATGGAGGATTCACCGTGCGCAACAAGCTAACCGTACTATTCATTGCGCTGGCTCTGCTGACATCCGCGCACGCTCACGATGACGATGCCGTTGCACATTACCTTGCGAACGAAGGGCTCATGGTTGCGCACGGTGACACCAAGATATTGTTTGACCCCTTGTTCCGCGAGGACTACGGCCATTACCGTCTGGTCCCCGATGACATGCGCGCTGCCCTGATTGACGGCAGCGCGCCCTGGGACGGCATCGATGCGGTGTTCATCAGCCACTACCATGACGATCACTTCGCACCTGATGAGATGGTCACGTTGATGCGTAAACAGCCGCAGATATTGCTGTTCGCGCCGCGCCAGGCGGTGGCGGCGATGCGCGAGTTCGACCCCAACGAGTCTCTGAATTCGCGCATCACAACCGTCAATCTTGCGTACCGCGATGCGCCCGTCAGGTACACAAGACCGGGCCTCACGATCGAGGCAGTGCGTATCCCGCATTCAGGATGGCCGGACCGGCGAACGGACGTTGAAAACATCGCCTGGCGAGTAACCTTGGATGACGGCCCTACCGTGCTACACCTTGGTGACGCCGATACCCGTGACGCCCACTTCGCGAATGATGCTGAGTACTGGCGTGAGCGATACCCGGACATGGCGTTTCCGCCCTACTGGTTCTTTCTTTCAAACAGTGGCAAAGACGTTCTGACCACGAGAATTCGGGCCGGCCATGCGGTAGGCGTGCACGTGCCGGTCAGCGTGCCGGCACAAGCTGATAAACGGGACCCTGCATTACAGGATGCCGATTTATTTACGACTCCCGGTGAAACGCGGGTGATCAAGCACGCGCACTAGCCAGGCTGATGGCTAGCTGCCGATCGGGTGCCAGGTCGTCTTGGTTTCCTGCACGTCGGCAACGAGATACGGACTAGCCGCAGCCGCCTTGCTCCAGTTGATGCCGTCCCGCGCGATAACCCGTTTGATGTTGTCAGCGGCCTTTACCTGAATCTCGGCCGCCGTGTCGTCATCCGCATCGCAGTAGATTACGGCGTTCACGTCCATGTGCGAGGCGAACTGCCCGGCAAGTTCACTTCGGTAACCGGTCAGCAGGTTTACAACACCACCGGGTACGTCGGACGCGTGCAGCACCTCGGCAAAACTAACGGCATTCAACGGCAACGTTTCCGACGCCAGCACGACGCAGCTATTGCCGCCCACGATCGTCGGGGCAATGTTCGAAACAAGACCCAGCAGTCCACTGTTCTCGGGCGCCAGTATCGACACCACGCCAGTCGGTTCCAGAACGGAAAAATTGAAGTGCGCTGAAGCAACCGGATTGACCGCGGAAAAAATCTGCTGGTATTTGTCGGCCCAGCCTGCGTAGTAAATAAGCCGGTCAACAGACGCATCGACCTCATCAGTCGCCGCTTTTTTGCTGACACCCTGTGCCGTCATCTCGGCGATGAACTGCTCCCGACGACCTTCCAGCATTTCGGCAATGCGATACAGAATCTGGCCACGCAGGTAGGCACTCGCCGACGCCCAGCCGGGCTGCGCGGCGCGCGCGGCCACTACGGCGTTGCGAAAGTCCTTACGACTGGAACGGCAGATATTGGCAATAACCTCGCCCTGGCATTCTGCAGATCGTAGAAACGCCCCGACTCGGTACGCGGAAACTTGCCACCGATGTAGATCTTGTAGGTCTTGGCGACCGGGATGCGTGCTGCTTGTGTTGCCATCTCAGGACTCCAGATTCAGGTAAGCGCCAAGACCGTGCAAACCGCCTTCGCGACCTACACCCGATTCCTTGTAGCCACCGAAGGGGGACGTCGGATCAAACTTGTTAAACGTGTTCGCCCAGATCACACCAGCACGTACGCTCTGCGTCATCTTGAAAATCTTGGAACCTTTGTCGGTCCAGATACCGCCGGATAGACCGTACTGCGTATTGTTGGCTTTGCTCAGGCCTTCCTCCAGCGTGCGGAATGTCTGTATTGCCAGCACCGGCCCGAAAATTTCTTCCTGAACCACCCGATTGGATTGTGACACGCCGGTAAATATCGTTGGTCGGCACCAGTAACCTTTGGCCGGCACCGCGCAGGAGCTTTGGTGCATTTCTGCGCCTTCGGCAACACCCAGTTTCAGGTAGGACTCGATTCGGCCAAGCTGTTGCTTCGAGTTGATCGCGCCGATGTCGGTGTTTTTGTCCAGCGGATCACCGACGATGAGCGTTTCCATGCGGTCACGCAGTCGTTCCACAACATCGTCGGCCACGGATTCCTGCACCAGCAGGCGCGAACCCGCACAGCACACGTGGCCCTGATTGAAGAAGATGCCATTGACGATACCTTCCACCGCCTGATCGAGCGCCGCATCAGCGAAAATGATATTGGCAGCTTTGCCGCCGAGTTCCAGCGTGTATTTCTTGCCGCTGCCAGCGATCGACTTCATGATCGCCCGACCCACGCCGGTTGAACCGGTGAAGGCTACTTTGTCGACATCATCGTGATTGACGATGGCAGCGCCGGTATCTCCGGCGCCAGTGACAATATTCACAACGCCGTCCGGCAGACCGGCCTCGCGAATCACTTCAGCCAGTTTCAATGCGGTCAACGGCGTGGTTTCCGCCGGCTTGAGCACGACGGTATTGCCGCAGGCCAGTGCCGGTGCAATCTTCCAGGCGGCCATGAGCAACGGGAAATTCCAGGGTATGACCTGGCCCGCCACACCCAACGGTCTTGCCGTGCGACCGGGATACGCGTACTCGAGTTTGTCCGCCCAGCCCGCGTAATAGAAAAAGTGCGCCGCCGCCAACGGAATATCGATGTCACGTGATTCCCGGATAGGTTTGCCGCCGTCCAGCGATTCAATAACTGAAAACTCGCGTGCACGCTCCTGCAGTATGCGGGCGATCCGGTAGATGTACTTGCCGCGCTCGGCCGCCTTCATCTTCGACCACGGACCATTAAACGCTTTCCGTGCGGCTGCCACGGCCTTGTTCACGTCGACAGCGGTTGCCAGCGCCACGCGACTGAGTTTTTTCTCGGTTGCCGGGTTAACGGTATTGAAGTAGCCGCCTTTCGCCGGCGCGACAAACTTACCGCCGATGAACAGCTCGTATTGCTTGTCGATCTTCACGTGATCCGTGCTTTCCGGGGCCGGCGCGTACTCCCAGCCACCGTCGAATGCGAGTTTGTTTGCTTGTGTGTCCACTCTTTGGCCCACTCAGTCTTTAGAGAAGTAATCGGCCGACTGGTAAACGCCGGTCGCCTGTTTCTGCAGCTGCATCAATACGTCGTTCGCCAGTGAACTGGCACCGAAACGAAACCACTCCGGCGTCATCCAGGCATTGCCCAGCGTTTCACGCAGCATGACCAGATAATGGATGGCAAGTTTTGAATTCGAAATTCCACCCGCTGGTTTCATGCCCACCATGCGGCCGGTCTCACGATGAAAGTCGCGAATCGCCTGCAACATGACGAACGTGACCGGCAACGTCGCAGCGGGCTGAATTTTACCGGTTGAAGTCTTTATGAAATCGGCGCCCGCATGCATGGCCAGCACACTCGCACGACGCACGTTATCCAGCGTACTCAACTCGCCGGTCTCGAGGATAACTTTAAGGTGCGCTTCGCCGCAGGCTTCTTTTACGGCTGCGATCTCATCAAATACAAACCGGTAGTCGCCTTGCAGGAATGCACCGCGCGAAATCACCATGTCGATTTCGTCGGCGCCCTCGGCTACGGCAATCTTGGTTTCATCAATCTTAATGTGCCGCGGTGCCATGCCACTGGGGAACGCCGTCGCAACCGATGCCACGTTAATGCCGCTGTCACCCAGTGCTTTTTTGGCGATGCCTACCATCGTCGGGTAAACACAAATAGCCGCCACGTAGGGCAAACCCGGCAACTGGTCGTGCAAATGCATGGCCTTCTGGCACAACTGACGGACTTTGCCCGGCGTATCCTGACCCTCGAGCGTGGTCAGATCGATCATGCTGAGGATCATTTTCAACGCCGCGTTCTTGGACTCCGTCTTGATCGAGCGGGTCTGGAAGCGAGCGACGCGTTCGTTGACTCCAACTTCATCCACTCGCGTCACCTGACTCAGGTCAGGCAACGGTACCAGCGCCGGCATAGTGGCAACACTCACCGAGGATCTCCACTCATGCGCACCGTTTCCAGGGCCACCGTGATCATCTCGTCAAAGGTGTTCTGGCGCTCGTCAGAGGACAACGCTTCTCCGCTGACGATGTCATCACTCACCGTGCAGATCGCCAGTGCCTCGACGCCATGTTCGGCAGCAATTGGGTAAATTCCGGCCGCTTCCATCTCCACACCGAGCACGTTGTACTTCGCCATCGTTTCGAACATTTCAGGCTGCGGCGTGTAGAAGAGATCGGCCGAAAAAATATTGCCTACGTGATAACGCACTTTATTATCTTCGGCGGCACGAACGGCATTGGCGACCAGCGAAAACGTTGCCAGGGGTGCGAAATCAAAGCCACCGAAGCGCATCCGGTTTACATTCGAATCAGTAGACGCACCCATCGCGATCAGCACATCGCGCAGCTTGACGTCTGGGTGGGTCGTGCCGCAGCTGCCGACGCGGATCAGGCGCTTCACGCCATACTCGGTAACGAGCTCAGTGCAATATATAGAGGCCGACGGTATACCCATGCCATGCGCCATGACCGATACCGGCGTGCCGCGATAACTGCCGGTGTAGCCCCACATGTTGCGCACATCCGTGACGCGGCGTGGTTCGTCCAGCCATTTTTCGGCGATGTACTGCGCGCGTAGTGGGTCGCCCGGCATCAATACCGATGGCGCAAAGTCACCAGGAGCCGCATTCATGTGTTTAGTTGCCATTGCTACTCGCCTGCTTGCCGCGCCGCAAAGCGCGTTCTGTCAAAGATTGGCCGGTGCCAGCCGGATTCGGCGGCGCCGGAGGCAAATCATAGCACCGCCGTGCCCACGACCGACCGCGGCCCGCCACGCGACCGGCAACCTTACGCCGCCGCTGCAGGCATGGGAAGCCCGCGGCGATTCGCATTACCATAGGGCTGATCAGCCGCTCAACGAGAGGATTCAATGACAAACCCACTGCTCCCCGCCAACGCCAGCAGCGAATTCCTCACCCGCGAGCGCTGTTACATCACCGAGCTGCTTAACGTTGCTGACGAACCCCGTCTGTCACTCGCACGCTGCCGCGTTGAGCCCGGCGTAACCACTGAACGGCACAGTCTGGCCGTTGACGAGTGGTATTTCATCGAGCAGGGAACCGGCCGGATGGAAATTGGCGACAGCGCCCCGTTTGCTGTCGGGCCCGGCGACACCGTCGCTATCGACCGGGGTGTCGCACAGAGAATCCACAACAATGGCCGTGCCGACCTCGTATTTCAGTGCATTTGCCTGCCGCGCTTCGAGCCCAAGCACTACCGGCCGCTGGAGGCCGAGAAACCCAGTCGTGGGTAAATAACCACAAGCGAACTGCCGGGCCCGTCAGCCGCAAATGCGCAAAAATATGGCCAAATTACGGATCAGGAAGGCTATACTTCCGCGATCTTTTCAGGGAGATAAACAATGCGTGGTATGAACCCAACAATTGCTCGCCGATCGCTCGCGGGCAGCGCTGCAGCACTTGTTCTGCTGGCCGGAACGGCGGGCCTGAGCCCCGTCGTCGCGCAGGAACGCGCAGACCGGAGCATTCTCGAAGAAATCACGGTAACCGCACAGCGACGTGAAGAGAATTTGCAGGATGTGCCGTTTTCGGTGTCCGCGTTACGCGGCGACCGGTTCCAGACACTGGTTGAGGCCGGCGAAGACATCCGCGCCCTCGCCAACCGCGTCCCCAGCCTGTACGCCGAGTCATCGAACGGCCGTCTCGCGCCCCGCTTCTACATGCGCGGCCTTGGCAATACCGATTTCGATCTCGCAGCATCACAATCGGTTTCGATCATCATGGACGAGGTGGTGCAGGAGAATGTAATCCTGAAGAGCTTCCCGCTGTTTGATATCGAGCGGGTCGAAGTTCTGCGTGGGCCGCAAGGCACACTGTTCGGCCGCAATACCCCGGCGGGTATCGTCAAGTTCGATACCCGCAAGCCAACGAGCGAACTGAATGGCTACGTCAACGCGACGATCGGCAGTCTGGGCACTGCCAACATCGAAGGCGCGGTGGGCGGCAGTCTGACCGAGTCGAACAAGCTCATGGGCCGGTTTTCAGTTATCAATCAGAATCGCGACGACTGGATCAGCAACGGCTTTACCGGCGAAAGCGATGTCATGGGCGGCTACGACGAAACGGCGTGGCGCGCACAACTGCTGTACGAACCCAGCGACAATCTGAGTGCGCTGTTGAACGTGCATGGCCGCAGGTTGAGCAACGCCACAGCGTCAATTTTTCAGGCCAATATCATTGGCCCCGGTGACAACAGTCTGAACGAGAACTTCGTGCGCGACGTGGTGTACTTCGACGAGGGTGACAATAACCCACAGGACGCCGACGCCCTTGGCTTTGGCCTGAAAGTCGACTGGGACTTTGGCAATGACATGGTCCTGACCTCGATCACCTCGCACGAAGAAGTGGAGAACAGCAGTTACGGCGACATCGATGGCGGCAACATGGTCAGCGGCCCCGGCTTCATTCCGTTCCCCTCGCAAACCCGTGACGGACTGGATGATCTGGAACAAATCACCCAGGAATTCCGTCTGGCATCCAACGCCCGCGACAACGTTTTCTGGCAGACCGGGTTCTTCTACTTCAAATCGGATTTCACGGTAAACACCGAACCGTTCTTCGTTCCGGCAACGGAAGTAAGACACAAGAACGAGGCATGGGCCGTGTTCGGTCAGGTTGCGTGGGATCTGTCGGACAGCACAACGCTGACCGCCGGCATTCGTTACACCGACGACGAGAAAGAAATGACCACCGGCTCAACACCCAACCCGCAGCCACTGGTCAAAGTCGGCGATGAGCAGGTGAGCTGGGACATCAGCCTGATGCACGCGATGAACGACAGCGTCAGCGTCTATGCCCGCGTTGCCAACGGCTTCCGCGCACCGTCAATTCAGGGACGCAACATTGCGTTCTTCGATGCGAACCCGTACTCGGTTGCCGATTCCGAAACGATTATCTCGACCGAAGTCGGCTTCAAGTCAGAAGTTAACGACCGTGTCCGTATCAACGGCGCCGTGTACTACTACACGATTGACGATCAACAACTGTCAGCTATCGGTGGCAACACAAATTCCAACGTACTCGTCAATGCAGACAAAGGCGTTGGCATCGGTACGGACATCGACGCCGAGTTTGTCCTGAGTGACAGCTTCGTCATGACCATTGGTGCAAGTTACAACGACACCAAAATCGACGATGCCAACCTCGTCACCGCCGTCTGTGCTCAGTGCACTGTACTGGACCCGCTGGACGGCAACGGCTTTGCCATTCTTGACGGCAATCGTTTTCCGCAGGCACCGGAGTACCAGTTCAACATTACGGCCCGCTACAGCACGCCGGTCGGCGATGATGACGAACTCTACTGGTACGCCGATTACGCCCATCAGGGCGACGCAAACTTTTTCCTCTACGAGTCCGCCGAATTCCGTTCCGGCGACATCTTCGAGGCAGGGTTACGTGCCGGCTATATCGCGAACAATGGCCAATGGGAAGTTGCCGCGTTCGCCCGCAACATCACGGACGAAGAAAACCTGAAGGGCGGCATCGACTTCAACAACAACGCTGGCTACGTCAACGAGCCTCGTATCTTCGGCCTGAACTTCCGAATGAACTTCGGGGAGTAATTTTTCTCGCAGTTATTGAAGCCCGGCAATCGCCGGGCTTTTTTTTGCTCTTTTGCTGCCATGCCAGCAGCAACCGTTGCGCTCTGATCAGCAACGTCTGCATTCATGGCGAGTCACGATCCTCATCATGAGCGGACGCTATTCCACCGTGCTTCGAGTGATCGGCACTCGTCGGCGCCAGTATTGCAGCGACATGCGCTGCGCAGTCGCGGCTGCCTGCGCGCTGTCACACAACGACCGATCATGCGGTCCGCACCGGAAAACTCGCACAACCACTATCTCCGCCGCACTATTTGCGTAGACTATCGCAACCTTGCTTTGCCGTGGAGCTGACCATGAACGCTGCGTACCGACTACTATGCTGCCTCGCGATAACGACAATGCTGGGCGCGTGCCAATCAGTAACGCAACGCACGTCATCGGCGTCCACGCCAGCCGTTACCATCATGACCTTCAATGTCGAGAATCTGTTCGACAACAGCGACGACCCAGGCAAAGACGACGCCACTTATCTGCCGCTGGCCGCAAAGCAAAACGACGCACACCGGCGGGGCTGCGCCACGATCGAAGTCGATCGCTGGCGCGAACAGTGCCTGTACTGGGACTGGAGCGACGAACTGGTCGAGCGCAAGCTCGCCTCTGTCGCGGCTGCAATTCTGCAGGTCGACAACGGCCGCGGTCCGGACATCCTCGCCCTGCAGGAGATCGAGAACATCCGCATACTTGAGCGCCTGCGTACCGAGTACCTGGACGATGCCGGGTACCTGCCTGCCATACTGATTGAAGGCGACGACCTGCGCGGTATCGACGTCGCCTTTCTGAGCCGACTGCCGTTGACCACCGAACCGCAATTGCACCCCATTGCTTTTGATGCTGAATTTGCATCGCGGGTAGCCGATACGCGCGGCATTCTGCAGGCTGATTTTCAACTCCCGGACGGTTCGGTACTTACCGGGTTCGCCGTGCATTTCCCGGCGCCGTTTCACCCAACCGGCATGCGCATCTCGGCCTACAACACGTTGAATGCACTACGCGCCGGGTTACCGGACAATCGCGCAGCATTCGCCGCCGGGGATTTCAACACGACGTCGACGGAGGACGCGCAGGAAAAAATGCTGGATCGTTATGCCCGCCCCCACTGGCAGGTCGCCCACGACCTTGGCTGCGGTGACGACTGCCGCGGCAGCGCGTACTATGCGCGCGACGATACCTGGTCCTTCCTGGACATGCTGCTCTGGTCGCCCGCCGATCGTGGCAAAAACGCAACATGGGGCATTCGCGCGAATTCTGTCAGACTTGCCAACAGGGCCCGCGGTCAACGCCATGATAATGGCACGCCAGCCCGGTTTGATCCGACCGGCGGACCCGGCGTTTCCGACCACTGGCCGCTGCAAATGACTGTAGAACCAAGGTAAAAACAGTGTCTTGCAATGCTTTGATCCAGTGCTGTCAAGGTTCGGCGCGAGCGATACGTATGCCGGCCACAGAATGCCTCACAGCGACAGCGCCGGGCACTTATTGCGCCTCCCGATAGGCTGCGTTAGATTTACAACAAAATCACGTGCCGGGTTCCAACTGCCCGCACTTTTCAATGATCGAGCGATTCGCTTTTAGCGACCTAAATGACATCCGGTTGTAACACTGCAATCGCAAAATCGCGCTCCTTTCACTCTCAGGGATCCAAAATGAAGAATACGTTCAGGCTCTTCGGCTTTGCAGGACGGCTGGCAGCCGGATTATTGCTGCTTGCTGTTGCAATGCCTCTTACCGTGAATGCGCAGGAAACCACTTCCTCCATTCGCGGCAAGGTACGCGACGCCGCCGGTACGCCGGTCGCTGGCGCGTCAGTCGTCGTGCGCAATATGCGTACCGATGTTGTCTACAACTACGAATCAAACAGCAGCGGCACTTTCTTCGCCAGCAACTTGCCCGTTGGTGGACCGTACCTCGTTACGGTTAACGGCGTGCGCAGCATAGAAGTTGCCAGCATTTCTCTGGGTGACATCTACAACCTCGCGGTTGACTTGCCGAGTGGTGGCGCTGTCGAAGAAATCGTTGTAACAGGCCAAGCCGTGCAAGGCGTCGATGTCGCCGCCGGCCCAGCCGCAACCTTTACCAGCTACGACATTGAAACCTCGGTTAACTTCAACCGCGATATCGTCGACGTCTACAGCATCGACCCGCGTCTTAACCTGGACAACCAGGACGACGGTTTCGAAATCAACTGTGGCGGCAAGCACCCACGCTTTAACAGCGTCACGCTGGACGGCATCAGCCAGAACGACCGTTTCGGCCTGAATACCAATGGCTACTCTACTGCTGTTGGCATGCCATTCCCGTTTGATGCAATCGAGCAGGTCGCTGTGGAACTGGCACCGTTCGACGTCACCTACGGCGGTTTCTCGGCTTGTAACATCAATGCCGTTACCAAATCCGGCACCAACGAGTGGCAAGGCAACGTCTTCTACGAGTACACCAGTGACAGCCTGCGCGGCGATACAGTCGTCGTCGACGGCGTCGACCGTGACCTCAGCACGCCGGCCTTCGATCAGACCAAAATTGGCTTCTCAGTGGGCGGCCCGATCCTGAAAGATCGTCTGTTTGTATTTGCCGCTTATGAAGAATCAGAAGACCCACGCTTTCTGGCCCGCGGTTTCGCCGGCTCCGGCGTTGGTGAAGTTCGCGACTGGCTGAGTGAAGACGACTTCAACCGAATCTCCGATATCGCGAATACGGTGTACGGCTATGATCCGGGCGGCATGCCAGGTGACGGCGTTCAGGAAGCCGAGAAATACATGGTACGTCTCGACTGGAACATCAACGACAGTCACAACCTGGCCGTGATCTACAACTATTTTGATGGCTTCCAGGATCGTGATTCCGACGGCGACAGCAGCGAGTTCGAGTTCGCGAACCACTTTTACACCAAGGGCGCCGAATCCAAGACAACCACTGTCAAGCTGTTCTCTCAATGGACGGACGCTTTCTCAACCGAAGTGTTCTTCAGCCAGAATGAGATGAATGACTCGCAGGTTACCGTCGGTCCGCAGGACTTCGGCGACTTCCAGATATCAATCGGCAACGAAACCGTGTATCTCGGCGCGGACGATTCCCGCCAGGCGAACGCGCTCAACACCGATTCCGATTTCTTCAAGATCAGCGGCCAGTTCCTGCTGGGTGACCACGTCATTACCGGCGGTTACGAGCGTGAAGAACTGACGATCTTCAACCAGTTCGTGCAGCATTCACGCGGTGGTGAATGGGACTTCTTCGACGACAGCGGTTTCGCCAACAACCCGGCGGCGTGTGATGCGTTGACAGCGCAAGGTCGATTTGATGACGCCGCTTGTTCAATTTCAGGCATTGATCGTTTCGAACTGGGCCGCCCAAGCCGTATTTACTATGGCAGTGGTGGTGGCACCAACGACCCGGCTGACGCAGCGGCTCTGTTCAGCAATACAACAAACAGCCTGTACCTGCAGGATGAATTCTTCTTTGATGAATTCGACCTGACCGTCGTCGCCGGTGTTCGTTATGACTGGTTCGAAAGCAGCGACCGCCCGAACTTCAACCAGGCCTTTACTGACGCCAACGGCGTACGTAACGACGGTAATATCGACGGCCTCAGCCTGATCATGCCGCGCCTTGGTTTCACCTGGGGTGCACGTGACGACCTGAGCATTCGCGGTGGTGTTGGCCTGTACTCTGGCGGCAACCCGAACGTCTGGCTGTCCAACGCCTGGTCGAATGACGGCCTGACCAACGTGCAGCTGAGCCTGAGCAACTTCGATGCGGCCAACTCCGTACTGGATGGCACCATCCCATTGACCGGAGCCCGTCCGGGTTACGACGTGCCGCAGGCACTGTTTGACCAGGTCGCGGCTGTCACGCCGGCCAATGCCGTAAACCGTGGCCTCGTGCTGATCGACCCGAACTACGATCAGCCCCGCGAATGGAAAGTTGCAATCGGTGCTACGTACGACCTGCCATGGTTTGACATGGTTCTGGATGCCGACTACCTGCACACAGTGCAGAAAAACTCAGCCATCTACGTTGACCTGTCTCAGGAAGTCGTTGGCCAGACCATAACTGGTCAGCCTATTTACGACTTCACCAACGGTCAGGACAACCTGATGCTGACGAACTCCACGGCTGATGGCTCATCCGACGTGTACTCGTTCTCGCTGCGTAAGAACTTCGATTGGGGTCTGGACATGATGTTGGGCTACGCCTACACCGACGCGGAAGACGTCAACCCGATGACGTCATCGGTCGCCGTCTCCAACTTCGAGAATCTGGCAACCAACGACATCAATAACCCGATCGCGGGCACTTCGAACTACGTGGTTCCACATCGCCTGACGTTCCGTGCCAGCTACGCGAACGAGTTCTTTGGCGACAACACCACGCGCTTCACAATGTTCGCGTTTGCCAGCGAAGGCCAGCCGCAAAGTTACGTCATGGGTGGCAGCGGCCTGGAAGGCGACGGCTTCTTCGGCCGCCACTTGCTGTACGTACCAACAGGCCCGACGGACCCGAACGTCCAGTTTGATGCTGGCTTCGATCAGGCGGCATTTTTTGCCTGGGTCAACGACAAAGGTTTGAGCTCAGGTCTGCAGGATCGAAATGCGCAGCATGCCAAGTGGACCACCCGGTTCGACTTCAAGGTTGACCAGGAATTCCCGAGCTTCGGTAACACGCGTGGCCGCATATTCGCCAAGGTCTACAATGTCGGCAATCTGCTGAATGACGAGTGGGGTCGGGTTAATGACGCCCAGTTCTTCTCAGTGCAGATCATCAATTCGGACGTCGATGCTGGCACCGGCCAGTATATTTTCAACACTTTCAACGATCGCACGATCGAAGATGTGTTGGAGAGTCGTTCGCTGTATGAAATCCGTTTCGGTATCGAGATAGACTTCAACTAAAGAGCGGGTGCAAGACGAGAAAGGGCGGCCATTGGCCGCCCTTTTTTTTGCGTCGCGATTTAAGTGTTACTCAATGCAGCCAGCATGCGCTGCGCTCGTCATTGAGAATCACGATACGCGGCTGCTTCGGATCGGGCTCCGAGCCTATCGCCCTGCCCTCCGCCTGCGCGCGGACTATCCCGTCGACAACCAGGTACTTCAGTTCCGAGGCGGCTAGCGATACATTACTGGCGGCTGAAAAATCGTAGCCGTCGCCGCCGTTATACAGGTAGTCAGGAGCCACCAGTGTGTACTCTTGGTCTGGATCAATCTCCTGCCAGCCATTGTCGACGGGTACCTGCAACGAGACCACACGCTCACCTTCCGGACGGCGCCGGTCAGCGCAAATTCGGTAGCCGGATACTTGCGGGAAGTAACCCTTGCTGGGACCAGCACCGCGATAGCCTGCTTCCATCAACGCACGAAAATCCGCACCCGTCATCGTCATGTGGCGAAGAAAAGACGAAAAGCCGAACGTACGACCTACATCCTCGAATGTAATGTCGCCAATGATGTAGTCATCAATACGCAAGGTACCGCCGTTGAGGAACGCCAGATCGGCATGTGGCTCACCGAAAGCAGGCCGCATCTGATCGGCAATGAAAGAGCCCCAGTTACTTTCTTCATTGCGTACCGCCGTCTCGCGGGCATCCAGCGGCACCGCCGCCACGCCGATCTTGGCTTCAAGGTAAGGGATCAATGCCAATAACTCTTTGCGCCATTTGTCCGCGATGGGCTGGTACTCAAGGTCGCTCGCAATGCTGTCATCAACAGCAATTTCACGAGTTACAACGTCAATGCCCTGGTTCGCATTGCGACTAACGTCCACCCGCCAAATAGTGCGCGCGTTTGATGCGCCTTTTATGATGGTCGCGCGATCCGGACTACCCTGCTCAAACTCAGCTTCGTGTTCATGTCCGCCGGCGATGATCTGCAGCTTGGGATGCCTGGCCCGCAGCGCCGCAATATCGCGATCCTGCTCAAGGTTCAGGTGCGTTAGCCCGATGATGATGTCAACGTCCTGCTGTTCCAGCGCGCCCAGCGTGCGTTCGGCCTGAGCAAGGTAGTCGATATCCACCGGCACATAATCCCGTTCGTTGCCGCCGTGCTCTGCGTGCACCGTCAGCGAGAGAAACCCGACCCGTATACCGCTCATCTCGACTACGTAGGACTGGCGCAAGCGCTCATCGACCACCTGATCGCCGGTTTCGAAGCGCAGATTGTCGCCTATCCAGTCGAAGCGCGACTGCCGTACCGCTGCCTTCAGCACGTCCGCACTTCGGTTGTCGAATTCATGATTTCCCGGCACGACGTACATCGGCGCAAGATCGTGCATGAAATTCATCGCCTCTATCATTTGCTCCCCATCCCACAACTGACTCTCGAGCGAGGGGTAGATAAAATCGCCGCCGTGCAGCAGTCGCACATCACGTCCTTCATCGCGCAACTGGCGAATAAGCGTCACAACCCGGCCGAAGCCACCACGATAACCGTCTTCTACCGCATCAATCCGGTAGGTGTCGTTCAGATGCAGAAACGTTATGTGCTCTGACGAGTCATTGCTCGTTTTGGACACGGCACAGGCCGACAAAATCGTCATGGCCATCAATAGAAATACGGCTAATTTTCTCATCTCAGCTCCTGTCAGATCGCTGAATACAATTCCAATAGTCGTGAATTGTGCCCGCGCCCCCGGCGAATAGCGATTGCGTGCCGGAGTAGCGAGTGCAATCCGGCATACGATACGCGTAGCATGACGTGTGAGCGGCGCTGCGTCGGACCCGGGCCACAGGCCTGCGGGATCGCCGCCGGAACAGGCGGCTATTGCAGCACTGACGGTTGCTGGCCGCGCTCGCCAGCGCCATGCTAACCTGAACAACTGCACACCCAACACCGCTTGCACAACCTCGCGTGGAGACCTGCCGCACTATGAGAGAAATAATGAAACGGGCGCTCGCCATAGGCACCGCTGCCATCGTCGCGAGCGGCTGCGCTACCGCACCACTGGCCGAGCCAGAACCGTATTCACACCCAGGCATCTGGTGGGTTCAGCAGTCCGCCGAATTCGAAGCAGTCGCCGCGCAGATTTATCGCAATGCGGGTGACGACCTCGCCGCCAAGGTCAACGACCGTTCCTGGAGCGCGTTGCCCGATCAGACCAACGCCGAAGACCTGCCACCGGCGATTATTTTCGATGTCGATGAAACAGTCGTGACCAATGCGGATTTTCAATTGGTTCTGGTCCCACCGTTCAGCGACGAAAAACTCAATGCGTGGAACGCCGCCAACAGAGCAACTGGCATACCAGGCGTCGCCGAGTTCGCCGCGAAAGCGCGCGCCATGGGTGTGGAACTGTTTTTCGTCACCAATCGACCGTGCATCAGAGACGAGTCCACGGGCGAAGCATGCCCGCAAAAAGCCGTCTCCACCCAGGACGTAGTCGAAGCCGGAATTCCGGTAACAGAAGAATTCGTCATGCTGTCGGATGAAAGGCCTGCCTGGAACAGAGAAAAGAAAAACCGGCGTGATGAAATCGCAAAAAACTACCGCGTCATCATGCTGATCGGAGACGATCTCGGTGACTTCATCCCCTGTTCCCGGCGCCGTGCCGTCAGCCCCTGTACGTCAGGCGCCACCGCACAGAGCCGACAACGCGCGACAGCGCAGCATCGTGAATACTGGGGCAACGGCTGGTACATATTGCCGAACCCGATGCACGGTTCCTGGACCACGGTTCTCTCCCAATGAACGATCAGGACCTGATTGACGCTGCCAGCACGGTTCGGGAACGCGCCTACGCGCCCTATTCCGGTTTCTACGTGGGTGCAGCGCTGCTGGACGAGTCCGGAAAACTGCACGTCGGCTGCAATGTAGAAAACTCGTCTTTCCCGCTCGGCTCCTGCGGCGAAGCAGGTGCTATCAGCGCAATGATTGCAGCCGGTGGCAAGAGCATTGCAGCTATTGCCGCCGTTGGCGGCCGCACTGTACTGGAAACCTGCACGCCATGCGGTGGCTGCCGGCAACGTATCGCCGAGTTTGCCAACGAAGACACCCGCATCCTGCTGTTGGATGAGTCCGGAGACGTCGTCAGTTATTCAATGAGTGAGTTGTTGCCGGCGTCGTTTCGCCTCAACGAATAATTCCTAGCTCGCAAGCAATGCCAGGGCGGCGTCGCGGCTTGGCAATGCGGCCTGCGCACCTTGCCCGGTGGTTGAGACAGCGGCAGCCGCGCATGCGAACCGCAGAGCCTCGCCAGCCTCCCGGCCCTCCGCAAGTCCCAGCGTCAGTGCGGCGGTAAAACAATCGCCGGCGCCTGTGGTATCAATCGGCGTTACCTCTGGCGCTGTCGACGTTGCCACGACCTCTCCTTGACGGTAGAGAACAGCGCCGCGGCTGCCAAGGGTCGTCGCGACCAATCCGCTCAGTCGGCGCAAGAGGTCACCGTAGTGTTTCGCTTCGCCTTCGTTGACCACCATCAAGTCAGCACGCTGCAATACGGCCTCCGGCACTGCCGTCACCGGCGCAAGATTAACGCACAAGAAACCTTCAAAACTGCCCGCAATGGCGGCCAGCGTTTCAACCGGCACCTCCAGCTGACAGATCAGTGCGTCAGCCTTTGGCAGTTGCAGTTTGTCGGCGAACAATCGGCGATTGGCGCCGGGCGCGACGACAATCTGATTCTCGCCGTTGTCGTCAACGGCAATCA
The DNA here is from genome assembly GCF_055809415.1 of Woeseia sp. D3-10. NCBI lineage: Bacteria > Pseudomonadati > Pseudomonadota > Gammaproteobacteria > Woeseiales > Woeseiaceae > Woeseia > Woeseia sp. D3-10. Next base: position 1,222,934 of record NZ_JBVVTW010000007.1, read on the forward strand.
ACGCAACGCCTGTCGCGTAACTGGAATCAACGATGACGCCAGAGAGATCGACAGCCCCGGCACGCAGCAACGCCAGTGCCTCATCGGCCATGGCGTCATTGCCGACGCAGGCAAGCAGGCTGACATCCGCCCCAAGGCGGCGAGCAGCGAGAGCCTGGTTCGCGCCTTTGCCGCCCGGCGATCGTGCCAGTTGACCGTTGGTTATTGTTTCACCCGCCTTCGGCAAGCGCGCGACACGAGCGATCAGGTCAAGATTCACGGACCCCACAACGACGATCCGCGTAGCTCGCGCACTCATCCGTTGGCGAGCTCAGCAACAGCCACCTGGCCAACGCGGCACCGAAAACGCGAAGTCACCATTTTTTTCATTAATATCAGAAGCTTAAAAGAAGTCCGGCGAGCGCCGCACTGAGCAAATTGGACAGTGACCCGGCAGCAACCGCGCGCAGTCCAAAGCGTGCTATGAGTTCACGCTTTTCCGGTACCAGACTGCCCAAACCTCCGAGCAGGATAGCGATTGACGATAAGTTCGCAAAACCACACAACGCGAAAGTCGTCACCGCTACCGTGCGTTCGCTGGCACCCGCGAGGTAGTCGTTAAGATGACTGAAGGCGACGAATTCGTTGAGTATCAACTTTTCGCCGAACAAGGCCCCCGACAATTCCGCTTCGTCCCACGGCACACTCAACAGGAACATCAGCGGCTGGAACAATTTTCCGAGCAATAGCTGCAGCGTAATGCCCTCGAAACCGAACCAGCCAGCAATGCCGCCGACGATGCCGTTGAACAAAGCAATCAATGCGACAAACGCTACCAACATCGCCCCGATGTTTACGGCGAGTCTCAGCCCGTCACTCGTGCCCACTGCGGCGGCGAGAATGACATTCGCGTGCTTGCTTTCTTCCATTTTCAGCTTGTGGTTGGCGTTGCTTATCGCCGCGTCTTCGGTATCCGGCATCAGAATCTTCGCCATCAGCAAACCACCGGGTGCCGCCATGAAGCTGGCCGCCAACAGGTATTTGAGTTCGGCGCCCATGAACACGTAGCCAGCAAGCACTGTACCGGCGACCGACGCAACGCCGGACACCATGACCGCAAAAAGCTGCGGCTCCGTGAGGTTACGCAAGTACGGCTTGATGACGAGCGGCGCCTCGGTCTGACCAACGAAAATATTGGCCGCCGCGTTGAGTGACTCCACGGGTCCGGTGCCGATTACCCAGCGCAGACCGCCGCCTACCAGCTTTACCACCCACTGCATGATCCGCAGGTGATAGAGCACCGACATCAGGGCAGAGAAGAAAATTATGGTGGGCAAGACGTTGATGGCAAAACTGAAGCCAACCACATCCCCGGCCAGCGGTCCGAACACCATGTCGATACCCGCTTTCGAGTAGTCGATAACGGTCTGTACGCCATCGCTCAGTGTAAGGATAACGAGCTTTCCCCACTCCGAATACAGGACGAAAGCGGCAACGACAATTTGTAGTGCCAGGGCAGCGCCAACAACACGAAAGTTGATCGCGCGCCGGTTAGTGGACAGGAGAACAGCAATCGCCAGAATGAAGACGATGCCCACGATGCCGATCCAGTTCTCTAACATAGCTGCCCCCTGCCAGGTTCGGTCCCGGCTTTGTTAACTATTGTTCCCGGATACCGCCTGACTAACGGGCGGCAGTGAACAGGATAACCGCTGCCGGGTGGCAGGTCATGCCGCGTCGATCGTTCGGCAGACGACCGCTCGGGCCTCGGGTGGTTCCGGTGAAACGACAGCAGCTGCACGTACCTGCTGAATGGCCTGTGCTGCTTTCTCCGCGGTTGACGCATGGACCATCGCGACCGGATGTTCCCTGTCGATGGCGTCACCTATCTGCAGGAAATCGGAAAAGCCGACCGCCAGATCGAGCGCCTCACCCAGCACCCGGCGTCCGCCACCCAGCTCAATGATCGCGTTGCCAATGGCGTGGGTATCCATGCTATGCAGATAGCCTGCCTGCTCGAGATAAACGGGTTGAATAAATGGCGCTGTCGGCAGGTGATGTTCGAACCGGTCAATGAAGTCAGCTGGCCCGCCAAGTTCGGCAACCATGCGCGCGAAGCGTTCGGCGGCCGCACCGGAGCGAATTGCGTCATCGACGCGTTTCACGGCGCTGGCGGCATCATGTTCGACGCCGGTCAGAAGCAACATCTGGGAAGTCAGCGCACGAACAACTTCGTCCAGCCTCGCCTCAGCTCCTTCATTGCGCAGATAGCGTACCGACTCCGCGATTTCCAGCGCATTGCCGGCCGTGTAGCCGAGAACCTCGTTCATGTCGGTGATGACGGCGTGAGTCTTGAGGCCCGCGCGAGCCGCCGTGCCAATTATTGAACGCGACAGCTCTTCCGCGCGCGACATGGACTGCATGAATGCGCCGCTGCCGACCTTGACGTCCATAACCAGACCATCGAGGCCAGCCGCAATTTTCTTGGACAATATCGATGCCGTAATCAATGGCACCGATTCCACCGTGGCCGTGACATCACGAATGGCGTACAAACGTCGATCGGCTGGCGCAAGGTCCGCTGTCTGGCCAATGATCGCGCACCCCACAGACGCCACTACCTTGCGAAACAATGCGAAGTCCGGCGTTGCCTGATAGCCAGGGATACTCTCGGCTTTGTCCGTCGTTCCGCCTGTGTGACCGAGGCCGCGGCCTGAAATCATCGGCACATAGCAACCGCAGGCTGCCGCGATCGGTGCGAGCAGAAAACTGACTTTGTCACCGACACCGCCGGTCGAATGTTTGTCAACTACCGGCCCGTTCAGGCCAGCATCCTGCCACTCAAGCACGCTGCCCGATTGCGCCATCGCAATCGTGAGCAATCCCGCTTCGTCGAATGACATTGAATTCAGAAAGATGGCCATCGCCAGCGCCGAGACCTGCTCTGCCGGCAAAGAACCGTCGGCAAGTCCGTCAACCAGGAACTGAATTTCTTCCGCCGACAATTCGCCGCCGTCGCGTTTTTTTTCGAATGACATTTGTGAATAGCATGAGGTTCCTTAGCGAAAGCCGCGCAACGGCAGAGTTGCCGGGCGCTGCAGCCAGTTGTCTGCGGGATAGTCACAACGCCTGTCAATTGCGTGCAGGGTGTAAGCATGGCGCGACGCTGCGGAATGATTGGGGCCGCTGAGGTGCGGCGCACGACCATCGAAAATAACCAGCGCACCCGCCTTGGCTTCGGCCGGTAGCTTACGCTCTTCCGGCCATGGCGTAGCGTCAAGTGTATCGGTTCTGAGTTGCGTTGCACTTACCCGGAAGTTGCGCTTCTTTAGCGACCCTTTGTGTTCGCCCGGTATAAAGTACATGCAGCCGTTGTCCACAGTAGCGTCTTCAAGTGCAAACCAGAAACCGGTGCAAGACTCGGGCTCTGTGTACAGGTACGTTGAATCCTGGTGACAAACCACTTCCCCACCGATTCGTGGCGGCTTGAAAATATACATCGACTGAATAATGGCCGGGTCGGTCATCCCCAAACTGTCGCTCAACATCGCCAGTTTTTCCGTGTGCGAGAAGCGTTGAAACAACGGATCAAGGTCGTGCATCGCATGCCCCATTTTATTGAGGCAGTGTTCTTTGGCTTGCCGAAGCTGGCCATCTTCGGCAAACGCATCACTCTCCAGGAAGAATCGGATTTTGTCTCCTGAGTCGATAAAAAAGGTGTCATCAAGCTGCGTTTGGTCGGTAGTCGAGAACACGCTGCGGACACTTGCCGGATCAAAGTGTGAAACAAGCTGCAGCGCCCGGTCGCGCAGCTCTGCGCATTGCGTTATCGAAACGAAGTCTTCGAGAATCAAGACGCCTGCCATGCGGTAGGCCGCCAGCATCTCATCGGTCAGGTAGCCATCGACGGGGGCGGTGTAGCGCGGCAATGCACTGATTGTCGATTCAGAGTTCAGGGCCATGGCGCATTAGTATAGGAATCAACTCTGCGGCGCAATAAGCACGCATACGCCATTCGGGGCCGAACACTTGTTGTCGTTGAGGTCATATTGCCGTCAAGCCCGTACCGGTGGCCAGACTGCCGCACGCCGTTCGGCGCTGATAAAACTGGCGGCAGCTGCCTGATCGTTGCACGCCGCAAATTCATCTTCGGTGTACCCGTGCTCCCGGGCTAACAAGCGGTATTCGTGAGTGAGGTCGATACCGAACAGACTTGGGTCATCCGAATTGACCGTGACCTTGATTCCCGCATTCTGCAGCCGTCGGATCGGGTGTTCCGCTGTAGAATTCACCGAGCTCGTCAGCCAATTGCTGGTCGGACAGACCTCAAGCACAACACCGTTGTCACGTACGAGTTGCAGGATGGCAGGATTGTCGATGATGTGAATGCCGTGGCCGATCCTTTCAGCACCGAGCATGTTGATCGAATCCTGCACCTGCTGAGCACTACCGGGCTCTTCGCCCGCATGTACTGTCAGCCGCAACCCAGCGCGTCGGGCGATATCAACCAGCGGCCGATAAGCATCGAGTGGGTGGGTATCGCGATCAGCAAAATCAATTCCGACAAAACTGTTTGCATGCTCAGCCATGAAGGCAACCGTGCGTGCTGCATCCTTTAGCGGCAAAGTTTTCTGCACAATGCCGATAAGTCCTACAGCCAGCGACGGATGCTTAGCACGGGCGAGGCCGCGCAGTATCGCGCCGTGAATCTTATCGAACGTCAAACCCGGCTTGCCGGCCGCGATGAAGTCCGGTGAATAGCGAAACTCCATGATGCGGATATTCTGTGCCCGGGCATCTTCACAAGCCTCGAAGGTAAGTCGCTCAATGACTTCTTCGTTGCACCAGATTCGCTGAATATCGACGAACCGTTCCAGTGCGACCTGCAAATTTTCGAGCGGCCGGGTAAGCAACCAGTCGTTATGAAAACGCTGCGGATCAGTCGGCATGTCGATGCCCAGTGACTTGCCGATCTCCATAACCGTCCGGGTGCGAAAGCAGGCTTCGAGATGGCAATGCAACTCGACTTTCGGAATCTCAGCAACTTTCATCGGGCGCGCATACTCCGCAGGGTGGGTACTGACGCTACCGGGTAGCGCTTCAGGTGGCACGGGTTAGAATACCTTCTTTGCGATCGTCGGCGCACGGCAGTTAGGAATCCACTATGCTTAAGAAGTTCCGATTTAGTAAGACCTTTCAATGGCTTATCCCGATTTCCACAGCATTTATCCTGACCGCCTGTAGTGGTGAAGACCGCAACCAGGCCGCGCCTGCTGAGCAGGTCTCGACTGCACAGACGGCCAGCGACAACGAAAACGCCATCGACCTGATTGTCGCTGGCAAGTACGTAGTCACGATGGATACTGCCGGCACGGTCATTGTCGACGGCGCTGTGGCTGTTGATGACGGAGTCATACTCGCCGTCGGGCCTGCTGCCGACATCGATGCACAATACATTGCCAAAGAGCGTTTGAATGCCGATAACCGGGTCGTCATGCCCGGACTTATCAACGGCCATTCCCATGCCGCAATGACTCTGCTGCGGGGCCTCGCTGATGATCTGGCCTTGATGGACTGGCTGACCAACTACATATTTCCAGCAGAAGTCCAGTTCGTTGATTCCGAATTTGTCCGTATCGGCACCGAGCTTGCCTGCTGGGAAATGATTCGCGGCGGCACAACCACGTTCGTCGATATGTATTACTACCCCGATACGATTGCCGACGTCGTGGATCGCTGCGGCATGCGCGCACTGATTTCGACGACCGTCATCGGCCAGCGCAGCCCGGACGCCGAGGGCGCCAGCGACGGAATCGAAAAAGGCCTGGAATTCGTCAATCGCTGGAAGGACCGCAACGGCCGGATCACACCCATTTTCGGTCCGCACGCGAACTACACGACCAATGCCGAACAATTGCAGGCAACCCGCGCCGCAGCGAACGACGCCGGCGTCGGTATCAGCATCCATTTGTCCGAGTCGCCCTATGAAGTGCAGTACTCCAAGGACACCTACGGAAGCACGAGCATCGAATTTATGGACAGCATCGGCTTTTTTGATGGACCCACTATTGGTGCCCACGTGGTCTGGCCGACAGCCGCGGAAATTCCAATCCTCGCCGAACGGGGTGTTGGCGTAATTCACAACCCGACCTCAAACATGAAGATCGCCTCGGGTATCGCGCCCGTGACCGAGATGCTGCGCGCAGGCGTGCACGTTGGACTCGGTACTGACGGCGCGGCAAGCAATAATGACCTCGACATGTGGGAGGAGATGCGACTGGCCTCGTTCCTGCAAAAAGTGGATCGCATGGATCCCGAGGCGTTGTCAGCAGAAACCGTACTGACGATGGCAACCCGGGGCGGTGCCGAGGCGATCGGCCTTGCCGGCCGCATTGGCGAATTGCGACCGGGCCTGCGCGCAGACCTTATCCAGGTGTCTTTCGATGACGTGCACTTTGTTCCCACTTACGATGTCATATCGCACCTCGTGTTTGTGGCTGACGAACAGGATGTTGTCGCCACGGTGGTCGACGGCCAGGTATTGATGCTCGAGGGCCGCTTTCTGACCCTCGATACGGCACGAATCAAGCGTGAAGCGACGGAGCTTGCAACCCGTATTCAGCAGGCACTTGCAGAGCGGAATGCAAACAAGTAGCCCGGGGCCTGGTGCCATCGATCGTGTCCGCAGCCGTGTAAAATCGGAGCTCACAAAACTATGGATGAACTGATGTACGACCACAGCAGCATTTTGATTTGTCTTCTCTTGCTGGCGGCAATGGTGGTCGGGCTGGAGCTCGGCTTCCGCGGCGGCAATAGATGGCAGGAACGCATAGGCGACGGACAACGAAGCCAGCTGAATGCCGTGCAAGGTTCACTGCTAGGCCTGCTGGCATTGTTACTGGGCTTCACGTTCTCACTGGCTTTGCAGCGCTTTGATGATCGCAGCAAAGCCGTCGTGGATGAAGCCAACGCGATAGGCACAGCCCTGCTACGGGCCAGCGTACTCGATACCGCCGTGTCGGCTGACGCCACTTCCAGCCTGCAGAACTACCTCGAACTGCGGGTACGCTCAGCCGGAATCTCGCTCGACCATCATGACGAACGCGACGAACTGCTCGCCCGCTCCGAACAGGTCCAGGCCGACCTGTGGTCGCAGGTGCAACGTGCCCTGCTGGTTGATGACCGACCTATCACGACAGGCCTGTATCTGCAGTCCTTGAATGAGATGTTCGACTCCTATGGCAGGCGCGACGCGGCTTTGGCCCGCCACGTACCGGAAGCGGTGCTGTTCCTGCTGTTCCTGACTTTTGTCATGGTCAGCACGATCGTCGGCATTACCTCTGGCGCACACGGTGGCCGGCCACCCCTGTCCATGGTTGCCATGGTGACGCTCATTGTCATGCTGGTATTTATCATTATCGACCTTGACCGGCCACGGCGCGGCGTTATCGAAATCGACCAGAGCAGTCTGACCAAACTACTGCAGCCCACCAGCGTGCGCGCGAGCCCCTGATGGGTCAGCAGCAGCCGGTATGACTATGGAGAAATTCGCCCTGCACGAAAAGCTCTCCTGCTTTGATGACGTCTGGTCACCGAAGATCGTTGCCGAAATGAACGGCCAGTACGTCAAGCTGGCGAAGGGGCTGGGTGAACTTGACTGGCACAGTCATGAACACGAAGACGAGTTCTTCATGGTGGTCAGTGGTCATCTGGACATCCACCTGCAGGACCGCGTGGTGGCGCTCGACCCGGGCGAATGCTTTGTTGTCCCACGCGGCGTACTGCACCGGCCCGTTGCTGTTCACGGCGCTGAAATACTTCTGATCGAGCCGAAGAGTACACTGCACACTGGTACGCAGCGGACGGCACAGACCGTTGCAATCGAAGATCAGGAGTGGATCTGATGAAAGCCTTGAGAATAGCCGGGCTCGCCGCAACAGCATTGTTTTCGGCCAGCTGCGCAAGCAACACGACACCGGACGAACCTATCGTGTGGTCTGCAGAATGGTTCCAGTGTGACAGCCGCTTCGAATGCATTGCTGTTCAGGATGCCTATTGCAAACACACCGCCGTCAACTCGAACTATTCGCTGGTGTATCAGGACTGGGCACGACAGCAGGTTGAGAGTATTGGCGAAATCGCACCCTGCGATCGCGACAGCGAACAGGATCGTATGCCTATCCCCGCCGTTTGCCACAACAACACCTGTGAACATCCTGGCCACGTCAAATAGCCATTGTCCGCGGATGAGCAGACGATCAGCAGCGTCCGGCTAAGACTTCAGAAAACTCGTGCCGTAGTCCATTTTCTCGAGATCAAAGAACGTCGCGAGACTCTGACCGATATCAGCAAATGTATCGCGCAGGCCCAGGGAACCGGGCGTTACCGCCGCACCGTAAGCAAGCACGGGAATGTGCTCGCGGGTGTGGTCAGACCCTGGCCAGGCAGGATCGCAGCCATGGTCAGCACAGATGAGCAATAAGTCATCGTCTTTCATTTCAGCCAGCAACTCGGGCAATCGCGCGTCGAAGTACTCCAGCGCTTCCGCGTAACCCTTGGCGTCGCGGCGATGACCATAGAGCATGTCGAAGTCGACGAAGTTGGTAAACACGATCGAACGATCCGACGCCTCCGGCAGAGCCGCCAGGGTCGCATCGAACAATGCCGCGTTGCCAGTCGCCTTGATCTTTTTGGTGATGCCCTGATGCGCGTAGATATCGCTGATCTTGCCGATGCTGATCACTTCACCGCCCGATTCAGCGAGCTTGTCCAGCACTGTCGGCGCTGGTGGCGGCGTGGTCAGATCCCGGCGATTGCCGGTACGGACAAAGTTGCTGCTGTCGGTGCCGATGAACGGCCGGGCGATGATTCGACCGATGTTGTATTCATCAACCAGCTTGCGGGCGATGTCGCACAACGCGTACAAACGCTCGAGACCGAAGCTCTCCTCGTGGGCCGCAATCTGAAACACGCTGTCTGCTGAGGTATAGAAAATCGGCTTGCCGGAGCGCATATGCTCTTCGCCGAGTTCGGCAATGATGGTCGTACCCGAAGAATGGCAATTGCCGAGGTAACCGGGCAGCTCAGCCTGAGCAACCAGCGCATCCAGCAATTCGGTTGGGAAAGTATTCGTCAACTCGGTGAAATAGCCCCATTCGAACAACACGGGTACACCGGCAATCTCCCAGTGCCCGCTTGGCGTGTCTTTGCCACTCGACAGTTCCGCGGCATGGCCGTAGGCGCCAATGATATCGACGTTGGTTTCCGTGCCAGCGGGGAACGCACCGGCACTGTCACGGGCAGCGTGCAGTAAGCCCAGGCGCGCGAGGTTCGGCAGGCGGAGCGCCTTGCCCGTCGTTTCCAAATGGAACTTCGCGATACTTCCCAGTGTATTAGCGCCAACATCGCCGAACTTGTCGGCATCTGCTGTGGCACCAATCCCAAAGGAGTCCAGTACCAGAATGATGGCCCTAGCCATGGTCTCTCCTGTGTTGGCCGCGCGCCTATTGCAGCGAGTAGAACAGACCTGCCAGCGACGCGCTCATCAAGTTGGCTAGTGTACCCCCAATAACCGCACGGAGCCCAAACCGGGCGATGTCACGGCGCCTTGAGGGTACGATACTGCCCAGCCCACCCAGCAATATGGCAATAGACGCCAGATTGGCGAAGCCGCACAAGGCGAAGGTGATTATCACCTGCGTTTGCGCTGAGAGCGTTTCTTTGAGCTGCACGAAATTGGCGTACGCGTAGAATTCGTTGATCACCATTTTCTGGCCGATCAGGCTGCCGGCAACGTTCGCCTCGTCCCAGGGCACGCCCAGCAGATAGGCGATGGGCGCGAACAATTTGCCGAGCAGGAATTGCAGTGTGAGGTCCTCGAACCCGAACCAGCCGCCTATGCCACCCAACAAACCGTTCAACAGGGCAATCATTGCAACGAAAGCCAGCAGCATGGCACCGACGTTGAGCGCCAGTGTCAGCCCGGTTGCAGCTCCGTTGCCGATAGCCTCGAACACGTTAACCGCGCGCTCGTCGTCGCCGGTCTCGGCCGGGTCGAACCGCTCTGCCGCCGCTGACGTTTCCGGCATCATCAACTTGGCCATGAGCAAACCACCGGGCGCAGCCATGAAACTTGCGGTAATCAGGTATTTGAGGTCCACACCCATGGCCGCGTAGCCGGCCATTACGGCACCCGCGATCGTGGCGCAGCCACCGGTCATCACGGCGAACAATTCTGAGTCACTCATTCGCGCGAGATAGGGCTTTACGACCAGCGGCGCTTCTGTATGACCTACGAATATATTGGATACAGCCGACATCGACTCCGTTTCGCTGGTACGGAGCAGTTTGTGCAGCAAACCACCCAGCGTGCCAACGACGCGCTGCATGATGCCAAGGTAATAAAGTAGCGACATTAGCGCTGAGAAAAACACGATGACCGGCAGTACATTCAGAGCGATAGTAAAGCCCAGACTCTCGGCGGTCTTACTGCCGAACACGAAAACGATGCCGTCATTGCCATAGTTAATAACGTGTTGAACACCGTTTACGACCCACTGCAATGCACTGCGCCCTGACGGCACGTACATGATCAGGCCAGCAATGCTGACCTGCAAAAAAAAGGCGATACCTACGGTACGCAGATTGATCGCGCGCCGGTCTGTAGACAACACGACTGCGATCATCAGCAGCGCCACCATGCCAAGTAGTGCTATCAAGTGCTTATCCCCGCTCGGTCAAAAAAAAATCGCCGGACAGCGTAAGCCTGTCCGACGATTTCCATGATACGGCGTCTGGCGCCGTTAGTGGTGCAAACTTTCCGGAACGAAGCTACTTTCACCGAAGAACTCGATGCGGGTAAGGAACGTGTAATCCGCCTCCAGTGACATAAGCCCGATCAACACCAGAATTGCCACCGGCGGTACCAGAATGGCGAGCTGCAATGCCCTTCTCTCCCATTTCATGTGCATGAAAATAGCGGTGATGAAACCCGCCTTGATGAACATGAACACGAGTATCAGTGTCCAGCGCAGGTACCCCTGATAGCCGATGTAGTCGACCATATAGGACAAGGTGCTGACGACGAACAGCAACCCCCATATCCAGAAGTAGATCGCCAGCGGATGTTGTTGATCTTCTTGCGCCATGGAAAACAACTCCTGTCGACAATTACCAGAGATAGAAGAAAGCGAAAATGAATACCCAGACGAGATCAACGAAATGCCAGTACAGCCCGACAATTTCGACGATCTCGTAATTACCGCCACGCTTCTCGTAGAAACCGTTCTTGACCCGGAACGCAATCACCAGCAAATAGATGACTCCGCCAGTAACGTGCAGACCGTGAAAACCCGTGATCATGAAGAAACTCGAGCCGAATTGCGCTGCACCCATGGGGTTGGCCCACGGCCGGACGCCTTCGTCGACAATCAACTTGGTCCACTCGAATGCCTGCATACCAACGAAACTGGCGCCCAGCACTGCGGTTGCAATCATGAGCCAGAAAGTTCGTTTGCGGTCTTTGCGATAGCCCATGTTGACCGCCATCGCCATCGTGCCGCTCGAGGTGATGAGGATGAAGGTCATGATGGCTATCAGGACAAGTGGAATCGGGTCGCCACCGAAACTGAGCGCGAAGACTTCGCTGGGAATCGGCCATGGATCGGCCGCCGACATACGCACAGTCATGTAACCAACGAGGAAGCAACTGAAGATAAACGTATCGGACAGCAGGAATATCCACATCATTGCCTTGCCCCACGGCACGTGGAACGCCTGCTTGTCGGCAGAGAAGTCCTGAACGACTCCTGATCCTTCCGCGGTAGTACTCAACGCAGCTTCCGACATGTTCTATTCCTTATCAGGTTGTTAACAGCAGCCCGAACAGTACGATCCAAACCAGCAACAGGTAGTGCCAGTACACCGTGCAAAGCTCAACACTCAATCTGACACTGTCCGCATCTGCGCCGCCAAACACACGGATCAATGACCGCGCCCAGACCCAGACGCCACCCAGCAGATGAAGCCCGTGCAGTGCCGTCAGCAGATAGAAAAAGGCATTCGCCGGATTGCCATTGACCGTGACACCCGTCGTATAAAGACCGCGCCAGGCAGTGAGTTGTCCGATCAGAAAGAGCAGCGTGAACGTGCCAGCCAAGAGCAGGCCGGGTTTCAGTCGCGCACTGCGGCCTGCCACTGCCGCATTGCGGGTCCAGTGATACGCGATACTCGACAGCACCAGAAAACCTGAGTTGACCCAAAGCAATTGCGGCTCGGTCAGCGGGACCCAGTCAGCGCCCATGCGCATGCGAATCGTGTAGGCACTGATAAACAAGGCAAACAACGATGTCGCCACCGCAAGAAACGTGGTCAGGCCGATGGTCTTGGCGTTGGTTTCCAGCGAGTTGCCGCTGACCGCATCATCTGCGGCACTGGACACCCAGGGTTGCGTACCCAGCGTCTGGCGCAAGAGCCAGCCAATCACGGTTGCCATGATCGCAGCAAGAAAAACCAGTGTAATTGTCATGAGTTCAGGCCTGATTCCGGGTACGTGATTGCTTAGTGTTCAGAGCCAACCGGAACAACGCTGGCCGGCACGTTTTGCGGCGTGAAGTCCTGTTCCTGGCCCGGCACGCTGTAGTCGTAAGCCCAGCGATGCACTTCTGGCAGATCATGCCCCCAGTTACCGTGCTTCGGCGGCGTGTCCGGCGTTTGCCATTCCAGTGTGGTCGCGCCCCACGGATTGCCGCTCGCTTTCTTGCCGTGTTTCAGGCTCCAGAATATGTTGATAAAGAACAGAACCTGGGTCAGCGCAACAATGATCGCCGAGATGGTGATCGCCGCGTTCAGATCGTGCGCAGATTCCGGCATGAAGTCAGTATTGCCCATCGCGAAGTACCGTCGCGGCACACCAAGAAAACCAAGGTAATGCATCGGCAGGTAGATGGAATAGGTACCGAGGAAGGTCAGCCAGAAATGCCAGCGGCCCAGTGTTTCATTGAACATGCGCCCGGTAATCTTCGGGTACCAGTGATAGATCGCGCCGAACACCACGAGAATAGGCGATACGCCCATCACCATATGGAAGTGGGCGACGACGAAGTAAGTGTCCGACAGCGGCAGATCGACAACGACGTTACCCAGGAAAATGCCGGTCAAACCGCCGTGTATGAACGTAAATATAAAGCCGATGGCAAACAGCATTGGCACGCGCAGGTGAATGTTGCCCTGCCACAGCGTCAACACCCAGTTGTAAACCTTGAGCGCCGTAGGCACCGCGATAATCAGCGTAGTGGTTGCAAAGAAGAAACCGAAATACGGATTCATGCCGCTGACGTACATATGATGCGCCCAGACGATAAAGCTCAGCCCGCCGATGGCCAGAATTGCCCAGACCATCATGCGATAGCCGAAGATGTTCTTGCGCGCGTGTGTCGCCAGTAAGTCCGACACGATACCGAAGGCCGGCAGCGCAACGATGTACACCTCCGGATGACCGAAGAACCAGAACAGGTGCTGGAACAGAATCGGCGTCCCACCAGTATGTTCCACCTGCTCGCCAGCCGCGATCATCGCGGGCATGAAGAAACTGGTGAGGATGGTTTTATCCAGCAACATCATCAACGCGCTGACTAAGAGAGCCGGAAACGCCAGCAAGCCAAGTATTGTCGCCATGAAGATGCCCCACACCGACAAGGGCAAACGCATCAGCGTCATGCCGCGGCAGCGTGCCTGCAGCACCGTGGTTATGTAGTTAAGGCCACCCATCGTGAACGCCACGATGAACACCACCAACGACACCAGCATCAGGATGATGCCCCATTCAACACCCGGCGTACCTGCCGATATCGCCTGCGGTGGGTACAAGGTCCAACCCGCACCCGTCGCGCCGCCCGGCACAAAAAAACTGGCGAGCAAGATAATGACGGACAACAGGTACACCCAGAAGCTCAACATGTTGAGGTACGGGAAGACCATGTCGCGCGAACCGACCATTAGCGGAATCAGGTAGTTGCCGAAACCACCGAGGAACAGGGCAGTGAGCAAATAAATCACCATGATCATGCCGTGCATGGTGACGAACTGATAATAGCTTTCAGGCGTAATGAACGAAAAATTATCGGGAAAGCCGAGCTGCAGTCGCATCATTACGGACAGGCAAAGTGCAACCAGGCCGACGAAAACGGCCGTCATACCGTACTGGATGGCAATGACCTTGTGGTCCTGGCTCCAGACGTATTTCGTAATGAAAGTCTGCGGATCGTGGTGCTCGATCTCGTGATCACGATCTGCGATTGCAACGTAAGCCATCTGGCATTCCTCGTAGTGTTTACTTGTTTATCGCTTGCCTGGCATCTGTCTCCGTCTGCTTACAAAGTATTGATGTAAGCAACAACGTCATTCAATTTTTGTTCGTCCTGCAATACCTGTGACATGAAACCCATCTGCATGCCGTAGTAATCCTGCGGATGTCCGCCGCGTACCCCGTTGCGGAAATGCTCCAGCTGTCGCGCGAGGTACCAGTCGCTCATACCGGCGAGGCGTGGCGCGTTCATGGTCTGATAACCCTGCCCGTCCGGGCCATGACAATACGAACAAACGGTGTAGAGTTTTTCGCCGGCAGCCGGGTTGCCTTCAACCGTTGCCGCCGGCGCGGTGTCCGGCAGATTCTGTATGTGCGCGATCACGTTGTTGATGGCCGTATCGTTTGCCAGGATCGCGGCCATCGGCGCCATTTGTCGCCCGTAGACATCGTCTTCATGGCTGCCGCGCAACCCGGCCTTGAATGCCTTGATCTGGCTGCTGAGATACCACGCACTCTGCCCGGCAAGTTTTGGCCCGTTCATCGCGACAACACCCTCGCCTTGCTGACCATGACAGGCGGCGCAAACGGCGTACTGCGCCTGACCCACCGTCGCATTACCCGCTGCAACCGCCAGTGTTTCCGCATAAGTCGGGTGGGTGTCCACCCACGCCAGATAGTCCGCCTTGTCTTCAACGACCACGGCGCCGCGCATCGCGTAATGAGCGATACCGCAAAGCTCTTCACACAACAGTTCGTAACGGCCGTTCACCGTTGGTGTCAGCCACATGTAGGTGATCATGCCCGGCACGAGATCCATTTTGACCCGGAACTGGGCAACTGCGAAATCGTGCAGAACGTCTTTGGAACGCAGATTGAACTTGACCGGGGTACCAACAGGTACATGCACCTCGGCACTCGAAACCAGAATGTCATCGAGTCCGTTGGGGTCATCCGCGTCCATACCAAACGGATTGTCTGCAGTAACGAAGGAATTGTGCACGTTGCCGAACTCGCCATCGTCACCCGGCAGCCGATAACTCCAATGCCATTGCTGACCAATCGCTTCGATCTCAATCGCATTGTCGGGGACTTTGACGAAACTGGCCCAGACGAAGAGTCCGGGCGCCAACATCGCAGCGACCAGCACGGTCGTCACAACTGTCAGTATCCACTCCAGCTTTTGGTTTTCGGGTTCGTAGTTCGCCTTGCTGCCAGCTTTGGCGCGGTACCTGATGACGCACCAGGCCATGAACAGGTTCACGGCAACGAAGACGAATCCGGTAACGACGAAGGTGATATCGATCGTGAAATCGATCGCGCCCCAGTTCGAGGCGAGCGGCGTAAAGGTCCAGGGGCTCAGGAAATGAAAGACGAGCGAACCCACTACTAACAGAATCAACACTACTGCTAAAGGCATACCTGTCGCATCCTTTGTTCGTGACCGTGCGGATTTTTGTGGACGGCAATAGGTGAATGCCGCTCTATCTGGTCAGCGCGCCGTTGTTCTTTGTTCGGTCGTAGTCTTGCTTATCCCCTGTTCGCGGTTGTCTTGGCAAACCGTCATTTGTAATTCCCGGAATGTCTGACTGCCGCGTTCGTATTTGAAACGGACGGACTGATTCCAGCACGCAGAATAGAGGAATCGGAATTTGATTTCCACTGGAAGACTGCACGGTGGGGCAACGCGCGTGAACGGTACGCTTGCGACATCGTCGCGCCCCGATAAAATTCGGCCGAGTTCTTCGCTAAAAGGAGCGCAGCAAATCGCGCTCTATGGACTGCCGGGCCTTTTCAACGTCGGCTTGCAGATTAAGCAGTTCCTGCTGTAACGGTTGGGTCAGGTCCACCGGCTCAACCTCAAGTGGCAACGGCCTGACCGCTTCCTGCGTATACGGCGGCACTGTGGCCAACTGCAGCTCCTCGACTGTGGGTGCGCGCAGGAATACGGTGATGGCGACAACCAGGCCAACCAGACCCGCAACCAGTCCGGCATAACGCACAGCGCGCCATTGTGGTCGCGACCGGTTGGCGGCCGCTGCAGGTCGGGACTCCCGCCACTGCGCATCCAGGCGCTGGCGCCAGGCGTCCGGCAGCTCTGCATCGATGGCTGCCGCATCCTGCGCCAGTTGTTGGTCAAGCTTATCCATAGGCCTCACTCTCGGGGCGTCCCGCCTCCTGTGCCGTCATCGCCGTTCGCAAGCGCCGCCGCGAACGCATGAGGCTGACTTTGGTCCAGGGCAATGTACGTTGCAATGTCCGCGCAATGTCCTTGACCGTCATTCCCTCCACACTGTGCAGCCACAGGGCGGTCACAGCATCTTCACTGAGCAGTCGGCGCGCTGTGCGCCAAAGATTCTCGCGCTCGTCCGCGGCCATGCATGCGGCCAGCGGATCCGCGCTTTCATCGACCTGCTCCTGCTCACCTGCCGCAACGTCACCGCGTTGCCGCGCTGCCCGACGTAGCGCAATACGGTAAAGCCAGGTACTGAATCGCCAGTGCGAATTGTAACTGTGCAGATAACGCCAGGCATCGACGAAGGCCTCCTGCAATGCATCTTCCGCGTCGGCGCGACTGGCGCAACGCGTTTGCAGGAACCGGAACAGGCGTTGCTGATAGCGCGTAACCAGTTCGGCATACGCCTCCGCGTTACCTTGCTGAGCATCGGCCGCCAATTGTTCGTCACTGTGCACCTGCAGCAGTTGCAGTCAGTCCGACAACAATTGCACAAGCAAAGCCGGATCGAACACCGTACTGACGCTCAGCACCGCATCGGCCACGCTCACCTTGGTGTTGCTAATCATGGACTGAATCTGCGGATCGATATCGCTGTTGAATGCCTGCAATCCGATCAGGCCATTGATCACGCTGCTGATCGAGCGTGCCATCATTGCATCGGTCGACTTCAGCTGCGCTTCCACTGCCAGCAAACCGCCTCGATCTGCCACCAGCAAGGCGGCCTGTTCGGTATTGCGGAGGATGTTCGAATTCCAGTCATCATCATCGGTGGCGAAGTGCTCTGCGCGCATCCCTGCCTGCACAAAACTCTTGTCCGCGGTCATCACGAACAACGCGCCTTTGTGGCCGCCACTGCCAACGATCTTGCCACCGCTTTGCAACAGCTCCTGCATCTGACCTTCGGAGGACGACACAAGCACTTTGTTCGGCACCGCAAAACTGAAGAACGCCGCATCCTGAAGGTTGCCAAGCAGGTCACCGGTATTCGGTTCAGCGTCATTGTCGCCAGCGAAAAAGTACGCCTTGCCACGGTGTTCCCGCGGATCGAAATCACCCTGCAACGCCACCATCGCCATGAGCTTGTCTTTGGTCTCCTGGCTGAGCGCGCCTTCGAGCACGATGGTGACACCCGGTCCGACGGCAGAGTATGCCGTCACCCGTTCCAGCTCACGGCCAATATCAATGCCGGTCTCTTCATTGACCTCGACGAATACTTCGCCGTCGAGCCAGCGATACAGTTCGCGGCCGGATTCGCTGCTCCGCATACCGGCCAGATCAGCGTGCAAGTACCAGATCGTGTCGCCCGGCAGGTCGTCGCTGTCGACAGCGGCAACCGGCGAACTGTAAGCCAGGGCAATCGCCAGGAAAGTAAGAAATACCTTGTGGATGGTCATCGTATGTCCCGCAAATGGTGAGTGTCTGCAGGCTTATAGTCTCGCCGGCAGCAAAAGGTTACACCTGCCGGAAAAGAGTTACCCATCCGCTTTATTGCTGCCAGACCACCTCACCGTCCATCAGGGTCAGCAGTACTTCCGTCTTGTGGATCGAATACGGCTCCACTTCGAAAATATTCTGGTCCAGAACAATAAGATCCGCTTTCTTGCCGGTCCGGATCGAACCGACCTCATCATCGATATGCATCTGCTGCGCCGCGTCTATCGTAAAGCCGCGGACCAGTTCGGCGACGCTTAACCGCTCCGACTCCCGAGGCTGTACCGGTGCATCCGGTTCACCGGCACTTTGTCGCGTATGGCCAATCTCGATTTGAAACAGCGGTGACATCCCGAGCATCCCCGCGCCACTCGCCGGGAAGTCGCTGCCAAAACTCAGCGCGACGCCGAGATCAGCGAGACTCTTGAAACGCCAGTAGCGCTGGAACTGGTCTTCGCTGACGAACTGCTCACCGTAGGTATCGTAGGACGCCCAGAGCGGCGTACTCTGCGCGAAGACCCCCAGCTCGGCAAAACGCGGCAGATCCTGATCGGTAATCACCTGAATATGGCAGATGGCATACCGCGACTGGCTGTCGGCATAGCGCTCCTGCGCTACCTCTATCGCATTCAATGCTTCGTGAACGGCACGCTCACCTAACGCATGTATGTGCACATCGATATTGGCTGCGGCAGCACCCACCACCATTTCATTCATCTCGTCCTGGGTGTAAACGGTTTCACCGCTGTTGCCGGGTTCGCCCTGGTAGTCCTCAAACATTGCCGCGGTACGACCTTCAACCGTACCGTCGTCCATGATCTTAAGTCCGCGGTAATGATAGCGCTCACCCTTAATCGTCGCGCCCCACTCTTTCGCCCGGCTTACTGCATCAGCGACGTCCTTGGGGCCACCCGGTCGGTAGACGCCAACAATACGCACCGTCATGTCACCGGCTTTCTCAAGGCGCGACAGTATGTCAGGCAGTTCCTCAGCGTAACCACCAGCGCCCGCGTCGAACACGGAAGTCACGCCGTACTTATTGAGCACATCAAACACGTAGGCTGTCCCTTCGACCACGGTATCGGTCGTTACGGCATTGAGGCCGTCCATCGCCATGCCCGCGGTGCCTTCCAGTAAGTAACCGGTCGCATCTCCGTTCGCATCGCGCTTGTAGTAACTGAAACCGGGCGCCGGGTCCTGGGTATCCTGGGTGATGTTCAGCAACTCGAGCGCCAGGCTGTTGGCCCATGCGCCGTGAAAGCCTTCGTCCATGATCAGCACGGGGCGATCCGGCACCACGCCATCAATCATCTGCCGGGTGGGACCGTTCGGGCCAAATGTGCTGGCAAGAAAACCGTAACCGAAGATCAGCGGTGCATCGGGATTGGCCTCGGCGAATTCGCCGATGGCAGCGACCCATTCGTCGACCTCGCCATAGGTATTCAACGACAACGCTTTGGCGTAAGCCCCGCCACCGATCGGGTGCATGTGCGAATCGATAAAACCTGGCAGCAACAGCTTTCCGGCCAGATCGTGTACTTCAGTCTGCTTCCCGGTCAACGCTTCAGCGCCAGCGTTATCACCAACATAGATGATCCGGTCATCACGGACAGCAACCGCCTCAGCCCACGGTTGCTCATCGTTGACGGTATAGACCCGCGCATTTACGAAAACCCGGTCCGCCGCATCGGGGTCGGTTGCGGCATCACCGCAACCGGCGAGCACCAGAACGGACAGCAAAATGGCAGACAACAAGTAACGGCAGAAATAGCGGTCGGTCATATCAGGCCTCGTACGTGGTACGGCCGCCCATGACCGTACGAATTATGGGTATATCAACTAAACGGCCGGCATCGACCTCGTGCGGATCTTCAGCCAGCAGGACAAAGTCTGCCAGCTTACCGGGCTCAAGCGAGCCTTTGCTGTTTTCCTCGAAAGAGGCGTAGGCACCATGCACCGTACAGATTCGCAACGCCTCGGTCACTGACACGCGTTGATTCGCGCCCCACACTCGACCGCGCGTATCAGTTCGCGTCACCATGCTTTGCAAGGCCATCATCGGCTCGTAGGGACCGGGCGTAAAATCCGAGGCCGGCGCTACGGGAATGCCGGCATCCAGAAAACTGCGGTGCGCAAACATCGACTGCATTTTTTCTTCGCCGTAGTCGAGCCACTTGTTGCCGTGGTAATAAATGTAGGTATAGAAAGGCGCTGGCACGACACCCGTCGAGCGAATTCTTCGCAACAGATCGTCATTAATCAGCGAGCAATGCTCGATACGATGCCGCGGATTCTGACCGGCATGACCGGCAAGCACGCGCTCATATGCTTTTAGCACCATGTCAATCGCGACATCACCGTTCGCATGAATACCAACGCGAAAATCGTGCGCTACCGCGTCATCCACAGCTTCGTCAATCTGCTCCTGGGTCATGGTCAGGATGCCGAAGTTGTCCGGCTGCCCTTGGTACGGCGTGCTCATGCTCATCGTGCGCTCGGACGCCGAACCGTCTGCGGAGTACTTCACCGCACCGATCCGAATCATGTCGTCGCCGAAGCCAGACCGAATGCCTGCCGCTTTCAGACCCTGAAACATTTCGCTGTTGCCGCCCGGCATGAAGGACACGCGGCAGTTCAGTTCACCGGCGGCAAGCGCATCCTGATAGGCACGCATGTTGTCCGCGTTGCCATAGGCGTCAGTGGTCGATGTCAAACCGGACGCCGCCATGTTTGCCGTTGCGACTTTGGCTGACGCCTGACGCACGTCGCGATCCATCGTCGGCCAGGTGCCGACCTTACGAAATACATCGAGCGCGTGTTCCGCGATCTTGCCGCTAAGTTCACCATCCTCACGAAAGTACTTGCCACCGGTCGGGTCCGGCGTATCGATGGTGACGCCTGCAATCTCGAAGGCTTTCGAATTGACGACACCCGTATGCCCGCCACGGTGACCAACAAACACCGGGTGATCGCGCACAACTTCATCGATGTCACGACGATTGAGTGCCCGTTCTTCTTCGAACTTGGTGTCGTCGTACATTACGCCACGCACCCAGTGACCGGGCGGCGTCTTCGCCGCTTGCCTCGCCAGCGCTTCTTTAACATCGGCGATGCGTGGCAGGTTCACGTTGACGCCCAGCGCCTCTTCGCCGAACAAAGGATGACTGTGCGCATCGATGAAGCCGGGCGTAATCGTCAGGCCGCGCGCGTCTATACGTTTTGTCGCGGCGGTTGCATAAGCCAGTATGTCGTCGTTGCTGCCAACTGCCAGCAAGCGATCACCGCGAATCGCGAGAGCTTCGGCACGTGGCTGTGACGAATTCATTGTGTAAATCTTGCCGCCAGTCACAATCAGATCGGCGTTGCCCGCAGGAGCGGCCGCCTGAGCCGCTCTCGTAGCACCCGCAAGCCCGAGTCCGAAAGGCAGCGCGCTACCGGTACCGAGAAACCGTCGTCGTGTGAATTTCGCCATGAATTTCCCCTTCGGATTCAGTGCAACGCGATGCGGTCCTGTCACAGACAACGACCGCAGTAACGTATCGGGCACGCTTCGACCAGCGCTCGGATGCCGCTCGATACTAGACGCGCCGACACTTACTCACAAGGCGGGTCAGGCTGCCTGTCTCACGCAGTGACGAGAGGCTTGAAGCTCGGAAGCGGATCTGCCTGCATTTCATCGACAACCAGATTCAGGAACCAATCGGCGACCCTGGCGGCACAGGAACCGGCGGCAGCTTGCGTATGCTTTGCGGGTCAGCTTCCGCCTGGGCAATACGTGACAACGCCATTCGATAGTGGCCACGCCATGACGCATTGCGCTCGCTGTCCACGCGCGACTCTAACCAGTCGTTCAAGCCTGCCACCGTATCCAGAGCGAGTGCCCGTACAGACGGCGATACACCCTCGTCAACCTGCAGGCGCAGGAGCGAATCCAGCACCAGCAGGTTCGTATTGCGTTGAATTTCTGCCAACTGGCCACTCTCGCGTTCCGCCAACCAGGTGGTTGCCAGCAAGGACCTGAGGACCTCGTCAAAACCTGGCATGTCCGCGTCGAGCGCGTTGGACGCGACGAGTCGGGCAGCTCGGTGGGGTTCCAGCAGGACCTGCAACGTCAATACCACCGAACTGCGTGCGGGACTGAAGGGATCAAAGGTCGGGCCAGTCTCTCGCGGAAATGATTCCCGGCCCAGCGTGTAACCTGGCGGGCGCGGCGGCAGCGTTGCCAGCAACTCCGGCGACAGCGAAAGCACTTCCGGATTAAGTGTCGCAAGCAACGCATCCAGTGCAGCGCGCTGGCGCCCAGCGGCGACTGGGCGGGTCGCTTGCTGACCATCACCGCGTAGTGCGTAACTGAAGTAGTCACCGCCCAGCAACTTGCCGACCGCCTGCAGTTGAAAGCGATGCAACAGGTAAACCGGCACCAGCACTTCTTCAAGCGTAGCCAGCGGACGGCCTTCGCGAATGTTATTGATCGAGAATCTGGCCAGTGCCTGTTCGCGAACAGCCATTAAGTGCTGCAATTCCGCAATTGCATCGGCACCGTTATCCCAGAGATTGCCGTCAGGATGCGCTGTACTGACAGCGCGCGAGTCTTCGTCCGATACGTATTTCAACGTGGCCAGAGTTTCCGCAAGAATGTCCTGGCGCGCGGCGTTCGCGTCAACGTCGTCAGCGAAATCCTGGTAACCGTATAGCACGACGCGTTGATCCCAGGCCGCAACCCCTACGCCGTAGGCATCACTCAGGTCGATATCACCTTCCGCAGTGAGACCAATGACCGGGAACGGGTAGTCCATAACCGACGTGCCACCCTGAGTGCTGGCCGCGAAATTGTGCTCTATACCAATCGTATGGCCGATTTCGTGCGCCGATAGCTGCCGAATACGCGCCAAAGCCATCGCCATCATTGCATCCGGTCGCTCGGCATCGCCGTACGGTGACAGCAGACCTTCGGCAATCAGGTAGTCCTGCCGAACCCGCAGCGAGCCCAGCGTGACATGGCCTTTCATAATTTCGCCGGTGCGCGGATCCAGAACAGACGAACCGTACGACCAGCCGCGCGTTGAGCGATGTACCCACTGTATGACGTTGTAGCGAACGTCCATTGGGTCCGCGCCTTCCGGCATCAGCTCCACGCGGAAGGCATCCTTGTAACCCGCTGCTTCGAAAGCGGCACCCCACCAATTGCCGCCTTCGATCAACGCGCTGCGTATCGGCTCGGGTGCGCCGCGATCAACGTAGTAAATGATCGGCTCGACAGCTTCACTCGTTGCCGCCGATGGGTCTTTTTTCTCCAGACGATGCCGACGCGCATAGCGCACCATCAACTCATCGCCGACCGGTGTGGCGTAATCCGCAAATCCGTCCGTCCCGTAGCTAAGCCCGATCAGCCCGGCACGCGGGTCATACGGCAACGGTTCGTAGTTGTCGTCCGGCAAACGAATGAAGGAATGATGCAGATGCACGGTAATACTGGTCGCATCCGGCGCAACGGTTCGCAGAATGTTGCCACTGGGCTCACCCTTGTACGTGATCACAGCCTCGACTTCGCTGTTGTCGGGGAACGCTTTGGTGCGCGGTGCGTAGATTGCCGAGCGTGCCGCATCCACCGCATACGTCCCTTCGCCGGTGTCTTTCAGGCGCCGCGCCAACTGGTGTGCGTCGCGCAAAAAGAAGTCCGTCGCATCGACGACAATTGCGCCGCTTGCCTGGCCTGCAATTGTGAAGCCCCACAGTACAGAGCGGGCGAATGACGCGGCGATCGCATCGCGTTCATCCGCGCTGTCGCTTTGCGCGCGATAATCCAGATTGTCGGCAACCAGTAATACCTTGTCACCGTGACGCTCGAACTGCACGACGTAGGCATCACCCAACTGACCGCGATCCAGGCCGAGATCGTTGGACCCTACGCCTCTGGCCATTGATGCCTGATAGAGAAACGGCGCGTCGAGTTGCTCGAGTCGCAGGTAGACTTTGCCACCGTCGACATCGTGATAGAGATCGATGAAACCAGGCAGGTGCTGATAGCTGGCCAGCTTTGAATTGAAATCGCTTTCAGTGGCCGGCTGCCCGCAAGCGGCTACCGCCAACAGTGCCAACATCAGTATTTTGCGCATGATTCCCTCGTGCATACTAAGGATTATGGTTCAGTCAGGCGCGGGAAGGGATTCCAGCACACTGGCGAAGTGTTGCAGAAACAGGTCTGCGTTTTCCTTGCTAAAAATCATCGGTGGCCGCAGCTTCAGGATATTGCTGTGCGGACCAATCGTGTTGGTCAGCACACCAAGCTCTTTCAAACCGCGCACAACCGCCCGCGCTGCCGACGTTGCCGGCGCACGTGTGTCCTTGTTGCTAACGAGGTCGACTGCCAGAAACAGGCCGTGGCCACGCACCTCGCCCAGCACGGCATGCTGGCCGGCCAGCGACGCAAGCCCCTTTTTCAGGTACTCACCGACGGCCAGTGCATTGGCTTGCAACTGATCACGCTCCAGCACATCCAGCACAGCAAGTCCGGCCGCTGCTGAAACCGGGTTGCCACCGAAGGTATTGAAGTAACCAGTCCTGCTGGCAAAGCGCTCGAGCAAGTCACGGCGCGCCACGGTGGCGGCCAACGGATGACCATTGCCCATCGGTTTACCCATCGTCACGATGTCAGGCACGACCGTGTCGGCTTCGAAGCCCCAGAAGTGCCGACCGGTCCGCCCGAATCCCGGCTGCACCTCGTCAGCAATGAATACACCACCCGCCGCACGAATTTTCTGCGCGGCAAGGCGCAGGAAGTCAGCGGGCATTTCAATGACGCCGCTCGATGAGGAAATAGTATCGACGATAAAGGCCGCCGGCCGGATACCGCGTGCCGCCAGCTCCGCGAGTGCCGCATCGACATAAGCGGCGTATTGTTCCCCCGCATCCGGGCCGCGGTGCGCGCCGCGGTAAGTATCCGGAAATGGCACCGTCACCACAGAGTCGGGGCGGCGTTCCGGCGGTGTATCTTCTGTCGAGATATCGGCGATCACCTGCGAATTGCCGTGGTAGGAAAACTCCGTGACGATCAGTCCGCTGCCACCTGTAACCAGCCGCGCTATTCGCACCGCGAGTTCGTTGGCTTCGGTCCCGGTACAACTGAACATCGCGGTATCGAGTTCGGCGGGCAACGTCGCCAGCAAGCGTTCGGCGTAGTCGAGTACGTTTTCGTGCAGGTAGCGTGTGTGCGTATTGAGTGTGCCGACCTGCGCGCGTATCGCCTCGACCACCTCTGGCCGGCAGTGGCCAACGTGCGGGACATTGTTGTACATGTCGAGGTAACGACGACCGTCAGCCGCGTACAGCCATACACCCTCTCCGCGAACGATGTGCAGCGGTTCGTCGTAAAACAGGCGGTAAGCCGGGCCAAGCAGGCGTTGCCGGCGTTGCAGCAAATCGCGGGTGGTCGCTGTACCTGCCGGCGATGCTGGCGTCATGACAAGATCGGCTGCAGCCTTAACCGGTGTGAGGCGCGGGATCCGCGGGCCGCTGGCTCAATCGTCCTGCAATGATGCCGCTGATCAAAATAAACAGGGCCATCGCAAAGAGGAACTCGGGGTAACTGCGCGTAATGCCGCAGTAGTAAGTCGCAGCGAAGTTAAAGCCCTGAAAAGTGTTGATCAAAATGTTGTCACGGCGCCGGATCTTCGGGAAGCGGATATTCGAAATCATCGCCAGCGCGAGGACGAACATCAGGACCGGCAAGTAAGCGTGCAACGGCAGGACGGCCGCAAAGTCTTCGTGTTTCGCCAGCAATATGACGATGGTCGATATCAGTCCGCCACCGGCTGCAGTAATTGGAATACCGGAAAACCAGCCGTCACTGGGTTTACCCGACGAGAGATTGAAGCGCGCAAGCCGCATGGCCCCAGCCAGCACAAACACACCCACGGACAAGAGCAACACCCAGTAAGCGTTGCTTTCAAACTGGACACCACCGATTCTCGTACCAGCCTGATAAACCAGCATGCCCGGTGCGACACCGAAGGACACCAGGTCCGCCATGGAATCGAATTCGGCGCCGAAGGTGGAGGTTGCTTTCAGCAACCGTGCGGCGAGACCGTCCAGCACGTCGAGCAAGCCACACCAGACAATCATCCAACCCGCGAGTTCGAGGTGGCCAAGTTGACTGGTAACGATTGAACCGAGCCCCAGCAGCAAGCTCGCGGCTGTGAAACTATTGGGAATGGTGTAGCGAAGAACACTCACGTTGACGGTTGCCCCGCGGCATTACCTTGAACCGGCAAACATTCTGCATGGCGTTGCCGCCGATGACCAGCTTGCATTCAGGCCAATGACCTGCCTAAGCCCGGGTTTGCGAACCCTTCTGCTCACCGATCAGCCCGGATACTGCGCGACTAACGCCGCTGACGCCCCCCCATGATACCGACGGCGCCGCGTGGCAACGTCACCTGCATCGGTATGCCGTCACGCACGATATCGACGAGTACAGTCTGGCCGGGCTGTCCCTGCACTATGGCATCGTTCAGATCCGACATGCTGTAGGTGCGGTTGCCGGCGTAACTGACGATCCTGTCGCCCGCTCGCAAGCCGGCCGTTTGCGCCGGCGAGCCATCCAGCACGCTGGAAACGGTCACACTGGTCGATCGGCCTGTAGCTTCCAGGTAACGCTCGTAGTCCTCTGCCCCCAGTTCGTCTCGAAATGCCTGGGCGCTTTCGTCGCGCGCCTGGCGAAAATCACTGAAGTCACCACTGCGCTGCGCTTCGTAGCGCGCCTCCAGCATGTCCAGTTCCAGTTGTGACTCACGTTGTGCTATCCACTCCGCACGGCTGGGCGAAAAGCCAGCAGCCAGCAGCTGCTCGCTGCGAGGCTCGCGGGAATTGCGGCGAAATGATCGGCGGGGGCCCGGCTCTTCCGCCTCAGCGCTTGATGCTGACGCAATGGATGCGGCGCCGCGATCCGCAACCGGCCGCAAACGATCAATCTCTTCGGTGAGATAAACCAGCTCTTCCTGCAGCAACTGGCGGGCCTGGCGTTCGACGCCCAGCTCGCGTTCCAGCACCGCCAAGCGTTGCTCAACTGGCTGCTGGTCATCGAAGTACACACCCGCGTTGCTTGGCAATGCCGGCGAAGTTACCTGGGTCTCACTGGGCATGAAACGGGCCACAGCGAAGCCTGCCAGCAACATGATCACGGCGAGGGGCGCAGCTCGTAGCACTTTGTCCGTCATAGTTCTGCTCATTGTCATGCTTTGAACGGAACCCGTACCCGCGGTTCCCTGTTTTGCCAGCCCACCTGCCAGCGTCTTACGGGCTCAAGCCGGTATGGTTGCCGGATGTGCACGGTCGACCCCGAACAGGTCTTCTGCATTCGCCACCAGGACTCGCACCTCAGCAGCAGACTGCGAACCCCAAGCCGCCTGTTGCGCGTACGCTGCCCGGGAGCAAACGATATAGCCAGCGACACAGTGAATACCAGTCTGCTGGCAATTCCCGACAAGGTTTTGGCAGGCATCATAATTCCTGAACGGCGGTTGGCTGTGAGTATGGCATTTTACGTCAGCGCGGCGAACCAGCCCATCGCTGCTGGCGTGCGGCCGTACTCAAGGCAGCGCCCCAATTGCTGGCAGGTGGCTCCTTTCGGTAGTGCCGGGTGCGGGCGCAAACGCGCGTGGTGCAGACAGTGTCCGACGCAGTCGACGAGCTCAACGCCGGGCCAGACACCGCTGTGGATGGCGAACAGCAACAACGAAGAGCTGCTGATGCAAAGTCGAATCAGGTGTCGCGCTAGGCGGCATTGGCGGGCCGGGGTCATCGCGACAATGCACACCAAAACTGGCAAAGTACCTGACTTCAGCGGCTTATTAGCTGTTGGCTGGCTATGCTGGCGAACTGATCAGAAGCAGCCTGTCTAAGTCCCTCGATAATGGAAAATGGAGAACTTCCGATGCGAGTATTTCTGCGTACCGCAATGGCCGGAGTATTGTTATGTTTCGCCAGCGTCGGTCTTGCCGATGAAACCGTCGACGACCGCTACACCTGGGATCTCAGCGAAATATTCCCTACGACCGACGCCTGGAACTCAGCTCGCGAGCAGGTGCTCGCCGATCTTGAAAAAATTGAAGCACGTCGCGGCACGCTGGGTGACAGCGCCGAATCGCTCGCTGATACGCTGCAGCTCATATCCAAAACGTCGCGCGACGCGTATCGGGTTTACGCTTATTCAAGCCTTGCCGGCGATGAGGACCTGCGCGATACGGCCAGTCAGGAACGCAATCAGCTTGGCGACATTATGTTTGCGCGTTTCTCGCAAGCAACAGCCTGGGTAGATCCGGAACTCCTGGACGTAGGCAAAGAAGTCATCAACGCCTACCAGAAAGAAGAGCCGCGCCTCGCACCGTTTGCATTCCAGCTTGAAAATACTCTGCGAAACGCACCGCACACACTTGGCGAAGAGGCGGAACAGACACTCGCGTATTTGTCGCAGACCTTTGGCTCGCCGAACAATATCTACAGCCTCGTCGCCAACTCCGACATTCCGTGGCCGGAAATCACCCTATCCAATGGCGAGAAAGACGTCATAGATTCGCAGGGTTACGGACGCTGGAGAAGCAGCGAAAACCGTGCCGACCGCAAGCTGGTGTTCGATACCTTCTGGACAAAATGGAGTGAGTACCGCAACACGGTAGGCTCAATCCTGAACACTCATATGCAGACCCAGGCATCGCTTGCTCAGGCACGCAACTACGACAGCGTGCTGCACCGCGAACTGTTCAACGACAACCTGCCGCCAGAGATCTACCGCACGCTGGTTGCCGAAGTGAACAAAGCCCTTCCAACCCTGCACCGCTACTTCCGGCTGCGAGCGCGCATGCTCGGCATCGAGCAAATGCATTACTACGATATTTATCCGCCGCTGGTCAGCCTCGACAAGAAATTTGATATCGAAACCAGCAAGGAAATCACTTTGGAGGCGATGGAGGTTCTTGGCGACGACTGGGTGGACCTGCAACGCGAGGCGATCAACGAGCGCTGGATGCACGTGTACCCGCAACGCGGCAAACGCTCCGGTGCTTACATGAACCCGATCGCGTTTGACGTACATCCGTACGTGCTGCTCAACCACAATGATGATTACGAATCGCTGTCCACGTTCGCTCACGAATGGGGCCATGCGATGCATTCGATCTATTCGAAACAGGAACAACCATTCGAAACCGCGTTCTACTCGACATTCATCGCCGAAATACCGTCGACGTCACTGGAGTTGATTCTGCAGGACTACATGACGAAAAATGCCAACTCAATCGACGAAAAATTATTCTACCTTGGCTTCGGTCTCGAGAGCATGCGCGGCACGTTCTTCCGGCAAACAATGTTTGCCGAGTTTGAACTCGCACTGTACGAAGCAGCAGAACGCGGTGAAGCGCTGTCCGGTGAACGTATGACAGAGATCTACGGCGACATTCTGAAGCGTTATCACGGCCACGACGAAGGCGTGGTCATCATCGATGACCTGTACACCAACGAGTGGATGTTCGTACCGCACTTCTACTACAACATGTACGTCTATCAGTACGCGACGTCGCAGACAGCAGGTACAGCGCTGTACGAAAAAATCAGAACGGAAGGCAAGGCCGGCGTCGACAACTACAAGAACCTGTTGCGCGCGGGCGGTTCGGACTATCCGTACGAGCTGCTGAAGAATGCCGGTGTCGACATGGCCACGCCCGCCCCCTACCGTGCAGCTGTCGCGAAGATGAATGCCATCATGGACGAGATGGAGCGCCTGCTCGAAGAGCGTGATGCTGGTAAATCACGACCGGCTGACTGACTCCGCGCTGCCAGCGGGGATGCGACCTGGTGTCGCACCCCGCATCGCAGCGTCAGCGCGGCGCACTGCTATTCAGCGACCTGCGCACTGCTGATAACCGCCGGGCAGGCGCTGCCGGCCACGTACGGACCCAGCCCGGTTGCCACACTCGCCACAGCACCGGCCGCCAATGTACCGTTGACACGGCGCTCCATTTGCCGTTGCGAATTACCTTCAGTGTACGCAACCTGTACCACCACATTTCGTAGTGGCAATAGCGTGGCATTGCGTACCGAAACCACCAGGTTGCCGTCGTTACCGGGATCGCATCGCTTCTGCACGTAGTTGCCCGGGTTTGCACCCACGTCCAGGCGCACAAGGTCGCTCTGCGCCTGCTGTGCGACTTCGCCCTCGCCTTGTGCCACGATCCGGTAATGTTCAATAGCCCGGCTACGATCGCCGCGCCGCGCCGCGATCTGTCCCAGGCTCAGGTGCGCCGGTGCAGTCGGTAGCAAGGTCAGGCTTTTCTCCAGATCCGACTCCGCTGCCACGTCGTTACCTGTACGCTCATAGGCGCGACCGCGCTGCAGGTAGTAGTAAAAGAATTCGCTGCGCCGACGAATCGCCGAATCGTAATTGGTGATGGCCATGTCGTATTTCTGTTCGAGCAAACGTGCGTCGCCACGCAGCGCGTAAAAATGTGCTTCGTCGGGCACTTGCTGAATGGCCACTTCCGCTTTTTGCAGTGCGAGCGCCGTGTTCTTGTCGGCGAGCGCCTTGCGGCCTTCCTCGTACGCTTCGTAGGCCGGTATCGCCGCCATCGTTTTGGCCATCGCGCGCCGGTAACGTTCCTCGCCGGACTCACCACCGGCCGGCAGTGTCGCCGCCGTTTTCAGATTGGCTTCGACCCGCTCCTGAGACGGCGGATGACTCGCAAACAGGCCACTCAACCAATCCGTACTGCGACCTTCGCTGAGACGAACGAAGGTCTGTTGCAACGAAACGGCACCTTCCGGGTTATAACCGGCGCGCGACATGTACTGCATACCGTAGTAGTCGGATTCGAGCTCGGCACTGCGGCCGTAGCGGCTGCTGATCAACTGCGCCGCAACACCGGCACCACCGACGGCCATGTTGCCGTAGTCGCTGTCGCTGGTTGCAACGGCTGTCGCAAGCACCAGGCCCTGCAGCAGCATGCCCTGCTCCATCTGCCGCGCGGAGTGCCGGGCCGCAGCGTGGACGATTTCGTGGCCCAGTACTGCAGCCAGTTCGGACTCAGACTTCAATTCCGTCAACAAGCCCCTGTTGATTGCCATTTTCCCGCCGGGTAAGGCCCAGGCATTCGGCACAGAGTTATTGAGAACGACGAATTCGTAGGGCAACTCGCGATCACTAACGGCCGCCAGGCGCTGGCCTACGCCCTGCACATAGTCGGTTAGTAACGGATCGATGTCGTACTCGCCACCTTGCGATTGGCGCATCGGCAGGTAGTTTTGCTCGCCCATTTGAATTTCAGTGGCTTCACCGACCAAGGTCAGTTCCCGCTTGCCGGTCACCGGGTTGACGGAACACGCCGCCAACGCCAACAACACGGCGCTCATCACAATAATTCGTTGCATGGCTTTCATATCTAAATTGACTCCTGCGAAATTACTCGCTTGCGAGCTCGGTTTCACGCATGGACGGGTCTTCGAATCCGGCGACTTCACCGCCGCGCGGCCATACCACAAGAACTCTCACGCCCTCGGGTGATGCGCTGCGATGCACGACCAGATCGGGCTCGCGCACGACCCCAACCATACCCGGATCGAGCAGGTTCGATACGCCGTTAACAATGTGATCCAGCTGACCTTCCAGCACAAAGATAATTTCGAACTCGTGCGGATGAGTTGTGCCGCTATAGTCCGGCGGAAAAAATATCTCGGCCATCTCGACGTCGTCGCTGCCGAGGTTTCGCGATTCCAGCAGAACCTTGATGATGCCCGGTTCGGTTTCGGTATCAAACTCAAACTGCCGCGTGCCAGCCGTGGCCACAGCGTAGTTGTACGTCTCTTTTTCGGCCGTTTCGGTACCGCATGCGGACAGGATGGTGAGCAGGACTACAGCCGTCGATACATTGATCATTCGGATATTCATGGCACTCCAGCGGGGCAAATGGTCGGGATCCCCTGGTCCCGGATGACCGAGTTTACGGCAGAACGGCTGGCATCTCACCGTGACCGAAGCGCGGCGACCACTGACACTGGCAGCAGAGAGCCGGGGACCTGCTACATTATCCCTGTGATCAAGGTCCTCTCATGCAATCTGTTCTCCGGGCGCGCCGACCCGGAGGCACTGGGTGCGCTGATTGATGAGCACAGTGTCGACATCGTCTGCGCTCAGGAATTGTCACCCCTGCACGCCCGCGCGCTGGCGAAACGATTGCCGTATGGCGATCTCGACCATGATCAGATCATCAAGGGCAACGGGATCGCCTGCCGCCGACCGGTCACCAGCCGCCGCATACGTCTGCCCAAGCGTGACGCCTGGGAAGTCACGCTCGCGCCGGAATATTGGCCTCCTCTGCAGGAAACAGTGCAGGTACTTAACGTGCACATCTCGGCTCCCCACTTGTGGCCGTATTTCCCTCACCCGGTGCGCCGTGCTGAACAACTCCGCTTGCTGCTGCAGGACCGCGCCGATTACGACAATACGCCGCATGCTATCTTTGGCGACTTCAACGCATCACCGGCCTGGCCGGTTTATCGTCGTATGCGCGAACGCTATGCAGACGCCACCAGCCTGACAGCGAGCAAAGGCACCGCGACTGCCACCTGGCCGCACGTTCCTTTGCTTGGCATCAATGGCTGGTGGCGCATCGACCATTGCTTTTTGTGGAAGCTCAGCGCTATTAACGTGCAGCGACTGGCAATCGCAGGCAGCGACCATTTCGCACTACTGGCGGAGCTGGAGAACGAACAACCCACTTAACGGCAACATCTGCTTGCCCTCGACCCGGATATTCAGTCAATGGCACGAACACCAATAGTCAGCTTGCGCGATCAGATACAGACCGGGGAAGTCGTCGAGCTTTACCGTGCCAATGGCTGGTCGTCGGCCGACAAACCCGGCGAACTCATGGCGGCGTTGCGCGCTTCGCACGCCCTTGTAACCGCCCGCATAGGGCAGCGGCTGGTAGGTATCGGCAACGCGATATCGGACGGCCACCTCGTTGTCTACTACCCGCACCTGCTGGTACACCCCGACTACCAGCGAGCCGGGGTAGGTCGTCTGATGATGCAGACCCTCAGCGAAAATTACGCGGGCCTGCACCAGCAAATGCTCACCGCCGACGAAGCGTCGGTCAGCTTTTACGAATCACTCGGTTTCGAGCGTGCGGGCAAAACGGTGCCAATGTGGGTTTATGCGGGTGATGAACACTGAGTTGCTCACACCAGCCCGTTGCGGAAATTTCACACGAAATTCCGTCATGCTTGGTTTCGTCGGTACACGTCGCCGCCTTACAGAAAAACCGGAGGTTCCTGTTTGACGGCTGGCGACGAATTACTGGTCGCCGAATCAAGTGTGCTTGCCGGGAGGCGGTTCGCTCCGGCTTCAGGAGCGTACGGCGAAGTGCCGCGGGTTACCCTGCCCCCCTTAAGGGAACGCGGTAACCCGGACGGTCATTGCTCGTAGACGACCTTCCCGCCCACAACGGTCATCAACACCCGACCGTTCAACAGGTCAGCCGGGCTGTCATCGGCAAGAACGAAAGGATCGATATCGAGAACGGTCAGATCCGCCCAGCGGCCTTTTTCGATAATGCCGCTTTCGTCTTCACGAAAACTGGCATAGGCCGACCAGTCGGTGTAACCGCGCACTGCCTCTTCCGCGTTCATGGCCTGTTCGACGTACCAGCCGCCTTCCGGCTGACCGGACTTGTCCTGGCGGGTGATGGCCGAATGCAGGCCATAAAAGATGCTGTGATCAGAGCCCGGATTGTCGGCATTGAAGGTCAATCGCGCGCCTGCCTCGCGCAGGGTTCGCCAAGCATAGGCACCGAGGATACGGTCGGCACCCAGTCGTTCCTCAGCCCAGGTCTTGTCTTCCATGGCATGCGGTGGCTCCATGGACGCAATAAGACCCAGCTTGCTCAGGCGCGGAATGTCATCCGGGTGAATGACCTGAGCGTGTTCTATGCGATGCCGGTTCTTACCCGCGGCCGGGTGCTGCTGAATGATGCCTTCCAGTATGTCTATTGCCTCGCGATTGCCGGCATCACCGATCGCATGGATCGCGACCTGGAAGCCGGCGGCCATCGCTTCGGCCATCAGTTGCTGGTTGAAGCCGTAGTCGCCGCCGCTGACGCCACGGTGTCCGGGCTGATCAGCGTAGTCGTAGAGCAGACGCGCGCCGCGCGAACCGAGTGCACCGTCGTAGTAGGCCTTGATCGTCCGGGTGACTAACATGCTGTCGTTGTCTTTGTCCGGGCCTTTTGCGATCCAGGCGCGCATGAGATCTTCATCACGCAGCGACAACATCGCGTAAACGCGTATTGGCAAACGCCCTTCGGCTTCCAGTTGTTCGAGTACCTGCATCTGCTGGCTATCAAGACCGGCATCGTGCACCGCGGTATAGCCGTCTGCTGCCATCTGCGTCAGACCGGCGAGTATGCGCACCGCCAGGGCTTCGTTTGACGCAACCGGAATCGCGTCGGTCATCATCGGCACAGCACGGTTCAGGAACAGCCCGTTAGGTGCGCCGTCGCTGCCGAGGCGCATTTCACCACCGACCGGCACTGCCGAGTCTTTGCTGATGCCCGCGACCTCGAGTGCTTTTTGATTCGCCCAACCCGCGAAGCCGTGCAGGCTGGCGAGAAAAACCGGGTGATCGGGTACCGCCGCGGAGAGCAATGCTTTGTCCGGGTAGCGGTTCGCCCAGGCACCTTCGTCCCAGCCGTGGCCCAGGATCCACTCGCCCTTCGGCGTTTGGCTGGCACGCTCAACGACCATCGCGACCGCTTCCTCTTCAGTCGCGACCTCTGCCAGATTGACCCGTTCAAGCACCGAGCCAAGTTCAAACGCATGGGTGTGTGAGTCGACAAGGCCCGGCAGCACCGTGGCTCCGGCCATGTCGACCACGCGGGTCTGTTCAGTTTTCAACTTCAGTGCGTCGCTGGTTTTGCCAACGAATGCAATGTGGTCGCCGGCGACAACCACAGCATCGGCATCCGGGTGCCAGCCGAATTCATTGCGCGGCGCATCATCGCCCAGAGACCCGTCTCGCGCCGCCTCATCCCAATCTAGCGTGTAGACGCGTGCATTGACCAATATCAGCGACGCTTCCGCAGCACCACTCTTGTCATCACCGGACTGAGCGCACGCGACCAGTAGTGCGGCAATCGCAATGACCACCAAAGTATTCCGTTGCTTCATGCAGAACTCCCCCAAGAGTTGGCTTGCCGGACGGTACCGCAGCGCGTCGACGAGATCGACTGTGGTTCGCGGGCGAGCAGGTGACCCGCATACAACGCGGCTGCCGATTTTCGAGCGCGGCCAAACTCAACGCGAATACTGCATTCGGCTGCGCAGTCCGCACTGCAGAATTGAATACAGATTACGGGCGTCAGGAACGACAGCGCCTACGCGGTAATCCAGTGTTTAACGTGTTCAACCATTGCATCACGCGCTGCAGCCGCATTTCCGGCTTCGATGAAACGGAACAGTTCCTGATGAACGTCGAGCATTTTTTGCGCCTGGTCGTGATCTGGCCACTGTGCCGGCGGCATCAGAACTTCGCGCATCGCCCGCAACTGCCCGATAAGCACTTCATTGCGCGTCGCCTGCGCAATAGCCATGTGGAATTCTTCACCAAGGACCGCGGACTTCTCGGGATTGTCGAGGTGTTTTTCCGCTTCAATCAGCACCTGGCGAATGCTGTCGATATCCTCATCAGTACCGTGCATGGTCGCCATGGCCACCGTCATACTTTCGATGCCTGCGCGCGCCTGCAGAATTTCCTCGCGAGTAACGCCGATGAGTTTCAGCTGAATTGCCAGCGAATCCGCAAAGCGGTCACCACTGCCAGCCGCGATGGTTGCGCCGCCTTTTGCGCCCATGCGGATATCAACGATGCCCATTGCTTCCAGGCTACGTAGTGCATCGCGTACACTCATACGGCTGACGCCGAAGAGCTTCGCGAGATCAGCTTCAGAGCCGAGCACGTCGCCAGTCTTCAGATCGCCTGCGAACAGGGCATCCCGGATTTGCGCTACGATCTGGCTCGACAACGTCATGCCACGCGACGGTCGAAAAGCGCCGAGGTTAGCTGCCAAAATTACTCCTGCGGACCGAAGGTATTGTTGCCGATGTTATTGATTTAACGGCGTGCGCGTCGGTGTGACGGCGACCCTTCGTAACTCGCTACATGGTATCAACGGCGTTTGTATATTATCAATATTAGACTTTGTTCCAGATGCAACCAGAGTGCTGTACAGAGCGGTTTGTACACTGGCGAATATCCGAGTTATCGCGATGCCAATCGGAGCCGCCAAGTCAACACGGCGAAATTTTACAACACCGAAAGCTCACCGGCATTTTCTTTCACAGCGCTCCCGGCAATTCGCGGGGCGCGCTGCCCTGTTCTTCGCCAACGCGGTGGCCGTTTAGATATCTCTGAATGACCAGTTCGTCCCAGCGGCACCGATTATTCGGGTGCCAGGCACTAAGGATCAACACACTATCGCGGCAGCTTGAGTTACCCTGCGTAACGCCATGAATGCCTCCGCCTTAAGCAATCGCAACTACCTCATTTATTTCATCGGCAACACCCTGTCTCTGCACGGATCATGGGTCTACCGGGTTGCTCTCGGCTGGTTGGCGTGGCAACTGACCGGCTCCGAATTCTGGGTCGGGGTCATTGCCTTCACGCAATTCGCACCTACCGTGCTGTTCGGCCCAATCTTTGGTGTCTTGGCCGATCGCTTCGATCGACGTGCCGCGTCCATTTTGATCAATACGCTCAGCATCCTGAACATGGTGTTATTCGCTTTGTTAACGGCGATAGGCAACACGGACATTTACGTACTGACCGTACTCGCCATGATGCAAGGCATACTCGATGGCGCGCACACGCCGGTGCGCATGGCACTGGTGCCGAACCTCGTTACGGAAGAGCAATTGCAAAGTGCGCTGGCGACGAACTCTATCTCCTTCAATTTGTCGCGTTTCATTGGCCCCGCTATCGCTGGCATTCTGATCGCAACACTTGGCGTCGCTTCGGCGTTTGCCTTCAACGGCATTTCCTACATCGCCATTCTGACCTCCTTGTTGATTGTCCGACTGCGACCATCAAAGCAGACGAACAAAATCAGAGGTGATGTCTGGCAGGAATTAAAAGACGGCGTCCGCTATGTCGCCCGGCATCGCCAGATTCGGGCGCTGCTGGCAGTCATCGCCGCGGGCTCCGTACTCGGACGCGGTCCTCTGGAATTGCTCCCGGCATTCGCGGATGCAGTGTTCAATCGCGGTAGTGTCGGTCTCGCCATTCTGACCTCAGCCATAGGCGGCGGCGCGATCATTGCCGGTCTGATACTGGCAAGAGGTGCTGCCTGGTTGCGGATCGAGGTTGTCGCCGCTGGTATCTTTGTTGCTGGCTTTTTGCTCATGCTGCTTGGCAACAGCGATGAATTCTGGCTAAGCACGGCGGTCGTCGCTGCTCTGGGGTGTACCTTGTCGTTGTGTGGTGTTGGCTCGCAAATACTGCTGCAGACCATTGTCGAAGACAGCGTTCGCGGGCGTGTCAGTAGCCTGTGGGGAATGGTTGCGTTTGGTGGCGTTGCGCTCGGCGGCCTCATCATAGGCAGTCTTTCCAGTGCGTTCGGCTTGCGCGAGGTCACGTTCATAGCCGGCGGCCTGTGCAGCCTGTTCGTAATAGCTATTATGTTGCGACGTCGCAAGCTGATGCGACTGCGCTTACGCGAGCTTGCCGCCCGCAGACTGGAGAGAGAGAACTAACCATGGCCAGAACTGAATCACGCATGCTGCGGCTCGGGACCATCGCGCCGGAGTTTTCGCTACCTGACCCTGACGGTGTTTCGCACTCACTGCCGGAAGCCGGTCAAAAGCGTGCGACTGTTGTTATGTTTATCTGCAATCACTGCCCGTTCGTAAAGCATATCCGTGAGGCATTGGTTGCGCTGGCGGCGGACTACATCCCCCTCGACGTTGCTGTCTTTGCCATTAACAGTAACGATGCCGATTCGTACCCTGAAGACAGCCCCGCCTGCATGCGCACAGAGGCGGAACGCTGGGGTTACTCGTTCCCCTACCTGGTGGACGAAGATCAGTCCGTCGCGAAAGCGTATGAAGCGACCTGTACACCGGATTTCTTCGTCTTCGATTCAGAGCTGGCCTTGCGCTACCGCGGCCAGCTCGACGACAGTCGGCCAGGCAACGGCAAACCAAATGACGGCTACGACCTGCGGTCCGCACTCGATGCGGTGCTGGCAAACACGCCCGTGGCAACGGCGCAAAAACCCAGCATTGGTTGCAATATCAAATGGAAGCCCGGCAATGCACCCGACTGGGCGACTTGAACCTGGCAGCCGAAAAAGACGGCGCGACCGCTCATGCTAACGAGGATCGCGCCGCATTCAGTTACGGCAAATCAGACCTCTGAATGACGCTCGCGGGGCTTGCGCGGCTTGCGCGCAACCTCGGCGCCTTCTATACGCTCGTGCTGCCGACGATGACGCAAAGCGTCGTGACGCTGGCCATGCATAGCCACTTTGCAGAAGCGGCTATCGAGCATGCGGTACGTAAGTTCATCAAGATCTTCAAAATCACTGCCGTAATGTCGTATAGACATCTGTCAGTCCTCAGCAAGTTCACAAATAACGGCAGGCGCTCGTCGTTGTAAACCCGGGTTTCAGGGATGCCTGGCGACTCCCGGAATTCGACTGTATGCGGTCAACGTGCACAAGGGCCACCCATGGGTGTGTCAACGCAATCAGTCGATCCGGAAGCCGCCTGCCTGCTCAAACTCGCCGTTTTCCGGCTGCGTCAGTGAGCGTACTCAGTGCCGTAGCCGTCAACGTCGTAATCATCAAAATCAGCAAGTTCTTCGCGTAAAAAACGATTCTCACGAGACATCTCGATTAACCGCCACACTGGAACATTACCGCCTGGAACGTCTTCCTTTTCGGGGATCGCTTCATCCACTTCTACATCGAGCGCTTCATCGAACTCAAAGTCGTCATCGCTCATCACAGTTTCCATCTCCGTATCGTCCCCGTACCAGTCTGTGTCTGCCTGAATATCAGGTTCTTGCGCCATGTTATTCTCCTCTCGGAGAGTCACTTTGACGTGAAGATAATCGTATTTACTTTTATGTCAAGGTATTTTCTTCGATTTTTTTACGCGACGGTAAGCCACTGAAATGCAAAACGATATGGTCGACGATTTACTCCAGCAATGGGCCGAGGAACGACCTGGCCTGGACGCTTCCGCACTTGGCGTCGTGGTCCGGATTCAGCTCCTGGGAAAACTGCTGGGCAATCGCGCCAACCGTGCACTCAAACAGCACGATCTGAAACACTGGGAGTACGACGTGCTTTCAGTGCTGCGCCGTCAGGGCGAGCCGTTTGCAATGCCCGCCACTGACATCGCACGGGCTGTGCATCTGACCAGCGGCGCCATGACAACCCGTATCGACGGCCTCGAACAGCGCAAGCTGGTGCGCCGCAAACAGAGCAGGAATGACGGCCGCTCAGTCATTGTGAAACTGAGCGCCAAAGGCCGACGCCTCATCGATCAGGCGATGCAAACCCGTTTTGAAGACGCGATTTCTGTAATGAAGAACATCGCTCCGAAAGAACAGCACAATCTGCAAGAACAACTCCGCCGCTTACTGCTTGACCATCAGAACTAACAGGTCGCTATTGCGCGTTCTATTGCAGGTAGCGGAGTTCATCAACGCCCATTCCACGAGTCGTTATCCCGAATATTTTAAATGCCGCGTGTGATTCAACAACGTTGCCTTCCAACAGCATATCCAGTTGATCGCGCGTGATTGGAAACCAGGCAAAGCGATCCAGCAGCACACAGGCAAGTCGGACAAAGATCGCTGGAACCGGTAGCAGCATTTTGCGCTTGCCGCTCGCGCTGGCGATGCGGCGAAGTATCGCCGGCCAGGAGAGTGTTTCGTTTCCGCCGAGGGGGAATACCTGGCCGTCACTTGCAGGGCTTTGCAACGAAGCGACAAAAGCACTGGCCACATCCTCCACATGTACAGGTGACAATCTAAAGCCACCGCGCGCCGGCGATACACCACGGAAAAAGACCGGCGCAGGCAACGGGGGTCTGATCATCTGGTCACGTAACTGCGTGCAGAACTCCATGTAACCGCGCGGATCGCCAAAGATCACCGACGGCCGAAATACAGTGCCGCGCAAGTCACTTTCGGCGAGGTATTGTTCCGCCGCAAACTTGCTGCGCTGATAGTCAGTACCCTCGCCGCAAGCGCCGTTCGCACTCATCAACACAAAATGCGTCACGCCCTGCTCAAGGGCCACGTCCATACAAATGCGCGCGCCGATGTTTTGCATGGCATCAAACGTGATTCCGGCTGACGGCCGCTCACGCAATATTCCGATCAGGTAGA
Source organism: Woeseia sp. D3-10 (assembly GCF_055809415.1). NCBI lineage: Bacteria > Pseudomonadati > Pseudomonadota > Gammaproteobacteria > Woeseiales > Woeseiaceae > Woeseia > Woeseia sp. D3-10. The sequence goes on from NZ_JBVVTW010000007.1 coordinate 1,263,323, forward strand.
TCGTCGCATCGCAATCACGCATGCAGGTTGCCAGAGCCGCCCGGTCCGCGAGACTTCCACTGACCATGGTGCATTTCCCGGCTTCACGCAGCCGATGCTCGCTGCCCGGACGGACCAGCACCACAGGCTGATGACCGGCGGCAAGCAGCGCATCAATGATGTAACTGCCAACAAAACCCGTACCACCGATCAGGGCTACGCGCATCTGATTAACTCCCCGGTGCTCCGCTGACGCTCACCTGCTCCGCCATACTGTTGTGATACCGAATGCGAGCGCTGCGACAAACAGAAACATGACCGTCACTTTCTGTGGGAAATACGAAGAACGACGGAACGAATCAGTGATGCCGGTCACTGCCCACAGGTCACCACCACCTTTACCGACCACCAGTTGGCCGCGCATGCCTTTTTCCATGTGTTGCGCCATGTCGCAATGTATAAGGTAGTTCCTGTCTTCCGCGGGCACGATGAAGGTGCCACTCTGACGCTCGCCACCCATTGCCTCGATGTGAAACATGCCGGCTGGATACAGGTACTTTGGCAGACCGTGCACCATCCATTGATGCCGTGTTTGGTCCTCATTGACGAAGTCGATAGTGACCCGTGCGCACGGCTCAACCCGCACTTCGTGCTGGCTCATCCCGTAAATAATACCTGGTCGATCATTCGCAAATGTCCGGCCCGCGTGAATCTCGAAATGCTGTTCACGACTGATTTTGTCGCAGCCGTTCGGCAAGCGGCTCCGGTTCTCATTCATAACGACACCGGTTCGGGTAACGCTCATGCCGCTGTGCGCATCGTGCCCAGCATGGCCCTCGTGCTGCGCTGCGGCCAGATTACTGGCACCGGCAATGACCAGCAAGAACAGTAGCCTTGCACGCAAGTTGTTCACCGGCGGCGCAAAGCGCCAAAGGCAACGGCCAGCAATGCACCACTGCAGAGAGCAAGCACCAGCAAGCGCATGAACAGTCGCCAGTCGCTACCTGCTTCACCCAGCAAACCGGGAGCGTAGCTGCTCCATACCGGCACTTCACGGCGGTAGTATTCCGCCGTGAAATAGTTGTCCCACGACACACCTTGGGTTTTCGGCCAGCCATCGGCACGAAGATAATCTTCGTAAACTATCGCGCTGATGTTGCCGCCCGGCCCGATACCGTCGTTGGTCACGCCGTTGTTCTGATGATCATGAAACGGCCAGATACCGCGGCCATAGGCATGCAACCCGTCGTTAACGAAACTCAGCGCCAGATCCACACGCTGCGCGGTTGCCAGCCAAACCACGTCCTGTGGCGCCAGGCTTTGTTCCGGCAAAGGCACGCCATCGCGGTGGGTCACCGTGAACTTGTGGCCGTGGGTATGCAGCGCAATGCCCTTGGCGCCACCATTGACGACCCGCAGGCGCACCGTTTCATCCGTATCCGCAATGATCAGCGACTCACGGAAGGTGTACGGAAATGAACGCCCATTCAACGTGAAGTAGTCTGTCGTGGCGTCCGTAATGTCGTAGTCGCGGTGCATCGACTGGGTAACCAGGCGCGGGTCGTTGTCGTGCTGAATACGCTCGCTCAACTGTTGATCGAGGTCCATGTAGTGCAGGTCGTATTCCTGCGAGAACTTCTCCCGGGTTGCTTGCGACGGTGCACGCACCAGCCCCGCTCCGATGTTCATGGTCTGTAACCAGTTGTTCGGCCGGTTCTCTTCCACAACGAACAAGCCTTGCAGCCCCATCATTACGTGCACGTGCGGCTGCACATGGCAGTGGTAGTACATGGTTCCTGCCACCCGCGGCGTGAGTTCGTAACTCCTCGCGTTGCCAGGCATCACCGGCATTTCACTCGTTGTAGGCACACCGTCGTTGCCCTGCCCGCTCGCTGTGACGAACCCGTGATCGGCACCGTGCAGATGCAAGGTATGCGGCATGTAGTGACTGTTCTCCAGCGTAACGGTTACTACATCGCCCTGCTCAACCCGAATGGCCGGCGACGGCAGGCGCAGAGAGAACCGGGCCTGTTGTGATTCAAAGTTCTCGACCGCCATGCCGACAAACTTGGGCGCAAACACCCACATCCCCGGCTCGATTCCGGGCGCTAACGCGTAGCGGGTTACCTTGCTCTTATCGATAGGCGACGCGCCGTTCAGCTCGGCAACCTCGAGGCGTATGTGAATCTCATCGGGATCGCCGTCACCATCAAGATCACGACCTTTCTCGACCGCGTCTGCAGTCAGGCCGCTCGCCAGCAACGTTGCTTCGCTCACATTGTTCGTACCTTTGACGAACGCTGCAACCGTGTACGGATTGTCCGCAACACAGGGTTTGGATTCGGCAATTTCAACACCGTCGATAAGCTGCGCGTCGCGCCAGCCGGACGGATCCGGCGGACAATAGACCTCAGGCGTCAGCTGCGCAGCGGCTTTGGTCGCTGGCAAAGCCCGGTAACCGTCCGCGCCAAACCACGAAGTGAGCGTCAAGCGTACACCCTCCGGATACCACTGCGGCGGCCAGGCAATCAACGCGACGGCAACGATCAACAGCCAAGGGCCGTGCTTGCGCAAGCCACTCATTCCGCAACACTCCGATTCGCGCCGCCGATATGTTTCATCCGATAAAGAAACCCGCCCGCCAGTAACAACGCAACAACGAGCCCGAGCCACCCCCAAGGCACGCCGCTCGCACCAACCTTAAAAGGAAACACTGCGGTGTAGGTGTTCGCGTTACTGGGATGACCTGCCGTAACGATGCCGATATATTCGCCTCGCTCCGCAAACACGTGCTCAACCAGCAAAGTACCGTTGGACTTGATCGCCGGCGGAGCATAGAAGACAGTCGCTGCATCTAGGTCAGCAATCGCGTTTACATCTTTCTCGCGAGCAAACTCCCCTACACCGGTCACGTTGCGGATAATGCGAAAATCAACCGGCACGTCCTTCAGACTGCGGTGCAGGTAGTCCAGCACGAAGACAGTCTTGCCAGTGACCGGCAGGTCCTCGCAAAACTCGGTGTCACCTTTGGCATTTGGTTGATAGGCCGTGAAATGCGCGTCGTAAAAACCGATATTGATTATGCAGGTGTCATTGCTGAGCACGACCCCGCCGCCGGCAAAGGCACTGCCAATTAATGCCAGCCATAGCGCAGCCGTCGCTGTAGCGAGCGACTGTCGCAGGCGGCGCCCGCGTTCGCTAGCGATGAAACACTCAGGCGCTGGCGGTGTCTGGCTCGCCGTTAAGGCGGGTGATCGTGAAGCCCGTGTAGCCATAGATAATAGAGACCAGCGGGTTAATAAGATTGAAGAAAGCAAACGGCAGGTAAGCCAGCGTTGCAACGCCCAAAGTTGCTGCCATGTAAGCACCGCAGGTATTCCAAGGCACCAGTGGTGAGGTCAACGTGCCCGAGTCTTCAACGACGCGAGACAGATTCACTGGGTCCAGATTGCGCTTCTGGAACTCGGCTTTGAACATTTTCCCGGGCAGCACGATGGCGATGTACTGATCCGCAGCAATGATGTTGATTCCGATACAGCTCAATACCACGGTCATGATCAACGAACCGGTCGTCTTAGCGGCGCGCAATGCCGACTCGATCAGGCGCGCCAGCATGCCGGCCTTTTCGAGTACTGCGCCGTAAGACAAAGCCGTCAGAATCAACCAGATTGTGACGAGCATGCTGCTCATCCCGCCGCGTGATAACAGGTCGTCAACGTCACTGACACCTGTGGTGGACACATAGCCATCCGACAGTGCCAGCCAAACGCCTTTGGTCAATGCGAGGCCGACCGGCAGATTGGGTGAATCTGCGAAATCCAGTACCACCTGTGGCTGCAATACGATAGCGACGAAACCACCCAGCAACGCACCGAACAGGATCGTTGGCAATGGCGGCACTTTTTTGTAGGCCATGAAAAAGACAACCAGCAAAGGAATCAGAGCGATTGGTGTGACGTTGAACGCACCGTCCAGCGTCGTCATCAGATCCTGCAACGCAAAATTCTCTGCCGGTACGTCAGCCATAAGCCCGATCACCGAAAAAGTGATCAGCGCCAGAATAATGGACGGCCCGGTCGTCCAGGCCATGTGCCGTATGTGCGTGAACAGATCCGTTTCCACGACCGCTGGCGCGAGGTTGGTGGTATCCGATAGCGGCGACATCTTGTCACCGAAATACGCGCCCGACACGATCGCACCTGCCGTAATCGCTGGCGACAAACCAAGCCCCAGTGCCACGCCGACCAGGGCGACACCGAGTGTTCCGGCCACCGTCCAGGAACTGCCGGTTGCCAGCGCTGCAATGGCGCAAATCAGCAGGCTCGCCGCGTAAAACCACTGCGGGCTCAATAATTCCAGCCCGTAGTAAATCAGTGATGGCACGGTACCGGCCATCAACCAGGTACCGATCAATGCGCCGACGGACAAGAGGATCAGGATCGCGCCCATCGCAGTACTGATTCCCGCGACGATGGCTTTGAGTATTTCCGGCCAGGTGTGGCCATTGCGAATGGCGATGATTGCGGCAATCGCGGCGCCCAGGGTCAATACAATCTGATTAGGTCCGCCCGATGAATCAGAACCGAACAGATAGACAGACAGCGCCAGCATCAGGATCAGTGATATGACGGGAATCAGCGCGTCGACCATAGACGGCTTTTTGAGTTCGCTCATAAGTTCTCGGACCTTTTCCTATAGTCGATCAGTTCTCATTGGTTGCAGCAGCGTGGCACTGTCAGCGCACGAACTGAAGCCGTCAATCGCCAAACGAGCCTGAGCTGCCCGGAAAAACAACCGGTGACTCGGAACCGTCTTTGGCCACACTGGCGACACCAAAGAAGTAGTTATCAATAACCGTACTCTCCAGCGTGTAGCTGTCCACCAGGCCGACATAGCGACTATGGGTCCACTGCGCATCCGTGGTAAGCCGCCAATACACCTTGTAACCAGCCAGATTCTGCGCGATCACGCCGGTCGGCAATGCCCAGCTCAGCGTTGTATGCGGCTGCACTGCGCCAGCGATCGTCACGTCACTCGGGAACGGCGGAGCTGCCGCAAGACCGGCAAGGGATACCGCATTTAACGCCGTAAGCTTGCGTGCGTAATCGAAATTGACACCCTCAATAACGTCGCCGTAATTAATACCGTCTTCGCTGCGCAGATCCTGGTGCTGGCGGTGGTAGTGTTCGTGCGTCTCCATGATACGCACACCCGGCATACCCGCTTCATTGAAGGGCCGGTGATGGCCGCCGCGCGCAAACCGGTCCAGTCGGTAGATCATCATGACATCGAGATTTTCAATGTAGTCGTCAGCCATGCGATCGATGTAACGCGCGAGGTTGCGTGACGCTGAATCGACCTCACCGCCGCGCGAGCGACGCTCAGCTGCTTCTTCCGCGGTTTCTGTGTAACGAGTACCTTCGGAGAACACGCGCGCCGTCGCATTGTCGATGACGCCATCGATGCCTTCGATATTGCCGATCATGTCGTTATTCAGTACCGCTTTGATGCGCCAGCCATTGCGCAACGCATGCGCGGCCAGTATCCGGCCACCGAACAAACCCTGCTCTTCGCCGGACAATGCGGCATAAACAATACTGCCGGCGAATTGGTGCTTTGACAGGACCCGTGCCGCTTCGAGAACACCGGCAAGGCCGCTCGCATTGTCGTTAGCGCCGGGTGAGTCATCTGTGAAGTTCATTGGATCACTGATGCGCGAATCAATATCGCCGGCCATCAGCACCATTCGATCGGGATCGAGCTTACCGCGTTGAATAGCGATGACGCTGACCACTTCCACCGGATCAGGAATGCGCGGTTCGCCGGAGATCGTATCGCCAACGGTGATGACCTGCAGACAGCCACCACACTCGGCCGAGATGTGCTGGAATTCGCGTTCCACCCAACGCCGCGCTGCACCGATGCCGCGCGTGTCAGACGTGGTATCCGACAGCGTGTGCCGCGTGCCGAAGCTGACCAGTTGACGAATATCCGCTTCGATTCGTGCCGCCGAAACGCTGGCCGCAATTTCCGGACGCAAGTCATCCGCCGCGGCAGACAGCATTGGCGCAAATAACGCCAGCAGCGTCAGTCCGGCCAAATTACGGGTGCTCTCGGTCTGCTTGCTCATTGCCCCCCCCCTCGTGAACTCAGACGTCGCAGGTAGCGCAGCAGCCTACCACGGCAGACGCTCGCCATTGGCATGCCAGAAGCCGCCAGTGGACGCCAGTGTAAGCTCATCCATGCGCGCGATCAGTCCTGCCGCCGCGTCAGCAGCAGGAATTCCTCTGCCACCGGTCATGTCTGTGGCTACCAGTCCCGGGTGCAACAAGGCAACGGCAATGCCTTTCGGTTTGAGGTCGTGACTAAGATTAGTCCCAATCATGTTCACCGCTGCCTTGGAGGCGCGATAACCGTAGTTGTTGCCGGATTCATTGTCGGCAATGGACCCTACCCGACTGGACACGATGCCCACCTTGGCGCCCGCGGCCAAATTGTTTAGCAGGCCATGCACGACGCGCAGCGGCCCGAGGGTATTGACGTTGTATTGTTCCAGCAGGTCATCGAAATCGAGCGTTTCGAAGGTGTCGCTACGCAAAATGCCGGCGTTGTGCAAGAGGATTTCGAATGACATGTCAGCGACGCTTGCGGCGAGTGTTGCAATGTCCTCAGCGTTGCTGACGTCTATGCCGTCGATGACGGTCACGCCAAGATTGTCGATGTCGGCGTTGCCCGCCCGGCACACTGCAAAGACTTGTGCGCCACGTGCCTGGTATTGCCGCGCAAGCTCAAGTCCGATGCCTCGATTTGCGCCGGTTATCAGTACTTTGTTCAATCTGAGTTCCCTAGTTCGCCGGAGTGAGCTTCAGCAATCGGCCGCGACCACCGTCTTCCAGCATCCAGATAGCACCATCAGGACCTTCCACGACGGCACGCATGCGTACGTTCATATCGAAACGCTCCGCCTCGCTCGCAGAATCACCACTAAATGCGATCCGCACCAGAGACCGGGATGACAGTCCGCTGATAAAGCCGTCGCCGCGCCACTCCGGAAACAGCTCACCACCATAAATCATGAAGCCGGACGGCGAGATGACGGGCGTCCACCAGGCCGCAGGTTTGGCAAATTCAGGATGCGTGTCGTGGTCCGGAATTTCTTCGCCGCTGTAGTGGTCACCGTTCGAAACTACTGGGTAACCGTAGTTTTGCCCGCGAATGACGAGGTTTAGCTCATCACCGCCTCTGGGTCCCATTTCGTGATTCCATAAGCGGCCTTTGGCGTCAAATGCCAGACCCAGCGGGTTGCGGTGACCCAGTGACCATATCTGCGCGGTAACGCCGCCTTTTGCCGCGTACGGGTTATCCGTCGGCACACTGCCATCGTCGTTGAGCCGCAGAATTTTGCCAAGATTGGCGGCCATGTCCTGCGCCGGCGTGAACTTCTGCCGGTCGCCTGACGACACAAACAAATGGCCGTCGGCCGAAAACAGCAAGCGGTGACCGTAGTGTCCGCGGCCACTGACTTTGGGCACCTGGCGCCAGATGACCTGAACGTTGGTCAGCGCCGGTTTGGCCGTCAGGTCCAGCTCTGCCCGCGCTACAGCAGCGCCGCGGGTGTTGCCGCTACCGGACTCTGCATAGCTGAGATACACAACGTGATTGTTTGCAAAATCGGGGTGCAAGGCGATGTCACCCAGCCCGCCCTGACCACCGAAATCAACCTCCGGCACGCCATCGACGGCGACGGCCGTGCCATCGTCCGGCGACAGTAGCCACAAACGACCACCCTGTTCAGTAATCAACAATTGCCCGTCGGGCGTAAAGACCATCGCCCAGGGACGCGCGAGCGTCTTCACGGCAGTGACCTCGAACGGCAGTTCCGTTTCAGCGCAGGCCAACAAAGGAACAAGTACAACTAGTGCGAAAAGACGCTTCATGAATATTCTCGGGTTACTTGTTTAACGCGACTACGATCAGGGCCGTATTTCAAAAACGGATTCAATCTCTACGGCCGCGTTTAGCGGCAAAGAATTCGTGCCCAGCGCCGCGCGTGCTGCCAGACCGTCTTCGCCGAAGACGTCGCGAAACAATTCGGACGCACCATTCATGACGGTAGATTGCTCGGTAAAATCGTGAGCGCAATTGACGAAACCGCGTAGCTGGACACATTGCACAACCCGGTCGAGATCACCGCCACAAGCAGCTCTCAGTTGCGCAAGAATCCGAAGGCCAACGAGACGTGCCGCCGCATAGCCTTCGTCAACGGTAAGGTCGGTGCCCAGCTTGCCGAAGGTTGGCGTTGCCGCATTGGCCGGAGGAATCTGGCCGGCAATGAAGACCTGCCTGCCGCTGATTCTGTAGGGCACGTAAACCGCCAGAGACGGCGCTGGATTTTCAAGCTCAATACCCAGCTCCCGTAATTTGTCATCGACCTTACGCGATTTCGCCTGGGCGCCGCTGGTCGACAAGCCGAGAGCAACGGATGCCGTGCCCAACAATTCGAAGAATGTTCGTCTGTTCATGGTGGCACTGCCCTCGGCTTCTGATTGTTTTGGTACGCACTTACTCTATCGAACGGTCTTTGGCATTGCCAGAACGCGCCGCAGCGCGAGCATTAGCGATATTTGTACTGCAACGGCCGCCGCGGCAATCCAGCTTACGGCAAGATGGCCCGCGATTACGAACGCCACTATTGAAATGCCACCATTCACAACGGCGTAAGGCATTTGTGTCCGAAAGTGTTCCAACGGTGTCGTGCCGGCGCCAGTCGACGACAATATGGTTGTTTCCGAAACTGGCGAAGAGTGATCGCCAAACAAGCCGCCCGACAAGACCGCACCGATAACGACCGGCAACGCTGCATCAACCGCCACCGCAGACGGAATTGCCAAAGGCATCATGATGACGATTGTTCCCCAGGACGATCCGGTTGCGAATGAAATGACGGCGGCAAGGACAAACACGACTGCCGCTAGGTAACCGCTGGTCACGCCTTCGCGTGCAAGCGCCGCGACGTAGCTGCCGGTACCGAGATCAGTGCTGATGTCGCCCAAAGCCCATGCAAGCACCAGTGTCGCAGCGATGGACATCATTCCGCTCATACCCGTAATGTAGTTGGCGAACGCAGTTGCAGCCGTCTGCACGCGGCTGATCAGCAATAACGCAAACAGCACGAACGCGGCGAAAAAGTAGGCCGCGGACAGCGCTGCACGGAAATCACTGCCGGCGACCTGCTGCTGCGGAAAACCCAGCTGCAGCAGAACAGCAAACAACACCGCACCCAGCACCAGCAGCGGCAACCAGACCAGCACCGGTTTGGCGCGCGGGTCGTCTGCGGCCTGGCTAACAAGTCCTGCGGGCCCGGTCGAACTCTGCGCGCTACGCATGGGGCCGAAGTCGAAATCGAGCACAGCAAGTACCGGCGCGAGCGTGATCGCCAGCCACGCATAAACCTGATAGGGAATCGCAGCGACAAATGCAGACCACTCGGACTCGGCGATGCCATTGGCCGCAAAGGCATCGGCAATCACACTCATAATGAAGACACCCAACCGATGAACGGCACCAGGATCGCTACTGGCGAGGAGGTGGAATCGAGTATGAATGCCAGTTTCTGGCGCGAGACATTCAAGCGGTCAGCCAGCGGCTGAAAAACGGGACCAATGATCAGTGGCGTGCCAAGGTCGGAGAAGAAAATCACAACGCCACCGAACCACGCGGCAAGTTGGGTGCGGGTTCGGTTAACGACCCAGCGCGCGGCACTGCGCGCGAACGCGGCGCCGCCACCGGAACGCTCGATGAGTTTGACGAAGCCACCAATGAACGCCAGCAGCACCAGCACACTCGCGTTGTAGCTGTCCGCCACTTCCGAAACCAGCCGGTCTTTGACCAGTGACGGCACGAAGCCCAGCAAGGTCGCATCACTGGTCATCAAGGCGCCACAAGTGACTCCGGCAAACAAGCCAACCAGGACATTGCGCAAGGTCAGCGCAATCAGCAAGGTAACGATAACGGGTAGCAGCGAGGCCATGCCGGGTTCATTCATGGCCTGACTATACTATGCGGCCCGGGATCACAGGGTTTCGACGAGCTCGGCGCAGCTGTCACTCGCTGTGCGAGCAATGTGCGGGCCCGCAGCTAGCGAGTTAGCAATATCGACAGTCATGACTTAGTCACTCCAACCGTTCGTGCGCGGCCTGAATAACAAGTTTCCCCGCAAACCTTTTGGCTAATGTGACGCCGATTCGTACTGTGTAGAATGCGGCGATTATCGGGCTAATCCTGACTACCTGTTCTGGTAGTGACCGAACTGGGGGACACAATGCAGTTTTCGGATCTTCGCAATTTACTGGCCACAGCGGCCGGTGTCGTTTTAATCGCTCATGCGAGCATCGTCGATGCGGCAGGAAGAGCTCCTGTGCGCGGCATGAACGGCATTGTAGCCAGCTCGTCCGCACACGCCTCGGAAGTAGGCGTGCAGGTGTTGCGCGACGGTGGCAATGCGGTTGATGCCGCCATTGCCACAGCCTTCGCCATGGCCGTCACCTGGCCTACCGCCGGCAACATCGGTGGTGGCGGGTTTCTGGTTTATCACGGCGCCGACGGCACAACGACAACGTTCGACTTCCGCGAGAAAGCACCGCTCGCCGCCAGCGAAGACATGTACCTCGACGAGAACGGCGAGATCCAGGACAACATCAATCACGACAGCATCCTGGCCGTTGGCGTACCCGGCACCGTCGCCGGACTGGAGCTGGCCCATCAACGCCTGGGCTCAATGCCGTGGCGGAACCTGGTGGCACCGGCCGTCAAACTCGCCCGCGAGGGCATCCCTATCAGCTGGCAATTGCACGACTCTTTCAAGGGCCGCAAGTCGCGCTGGGATCGTTACCCGAGCTCGGCCAAAGTATTCCTGAAGCGTGACGGCTCCTTCTACCAGCCGGGCGATATCTGGAAACAACCGGACCTGGCGAAGACCCTGAAACGCATTGAACGCGAAGGTGCAGATGGTTTTTACAAAGGCCGCACCGCCAGCCTCATTGCCGATCACATGTCGGCAAACGGTGGGCTGATCACACTGGAAGACCTTGCAAAGTATGAAGCGGTGGAACGTGCACCGATCATCGGCAGCTATCGCGGCTATGAAGTCGTCAGCATGCCGCCGCCGAGCTCGGGTGGCGTCACCATGGTCGAAATGCTGAATATACTGGAAGGCTTCGACCTGGCCGGCATGGGACACAACTCCGCGCAATACCTGCACGTGCTGACTGAAGCCATGCGTCGCGCTTACGCCGATCGCGCTAACTACCTGGGTGACCCGGACTTCAACGAAGACATGCCGCTGGAGCGACTTACCTCCAAAGAGCACGCGGCGGATTTGCGCGGCAGTATCAGTCTGACCTCGGCATCAGCCAGCGACCCGGCACAGTTCGCGCAAGTGTACGAATCAAATGAGACCACGCACTTTTCGGTAGTGGATAAGGACGGCAACATGGTGTCGCTGACTTACACGCTCGAATGGGGCTATGGTTCACACATCGTTGTGGAAGGTGCCGGCTTTTTGCTGAACAACGAAATGGGCGACTTCAACGCTCAGCCCGGCATCACCGACGAGCGCGGCCGCATCGGCACAGCCGCCAACCGTATACGACCGGAAAAGCGCATGCTCTCCAGCATGACACCGACGATTGTCGCGAAAGATGGCGTGCCGCTGTTCGCCACCGGCAGCCCTGGCGGCAAGACGATCATCAATACCTCAATGCAAACCGTGCTCAACGTGATCGATCACGGCATGAACATCGCTGAAGCCATCGAAGCGCCACGCATACATCACCAATGGTTACCTGACCTGACGGTCTTCGAACGCAGCGGCATCTCGCCTGACACTCGCAAGTTATACGAAGCGTTTGGCCACAAGATACGTGAAGTGCGGGGTATCGGCAGTGCGATGGGTGTCTACCGTGATCCGGAAACCGGGATCCTGTACGGCGGTGCTGACAGTCGCGCCGAAGACGGTGGCGCAGCCGCGTATTGAGTGTCGACAGGGAGCGGTTACCGACCGGTAGCCGCTCCCGCTGTATTTAGCGCGCGAACATATCGCCGAAAAAGTCGCCCTTGTTCCACACCGGCCGCTCGTCCTGATCGGCCACGATCAATCCCAGCAACAACGCCGTTCGTGCGAACCGCTCGGCGCCGACTTCGCTCCACGGCAGGTTCAGATCATCACTCGCCCGGTGGTAGTGATTCTTGAGAAAGTCATCCAGCGCTGTCGCGCCGTCTATGGCGGGATCCGACGACTGACTGCCGGCTTTAAACGCCAGCGCCGGAACACCTTCCTGCACGAACGAGAACTGATCTGAACGCACGAAGCGAACCTCGGCTGGCAGCGGATCAGGCGTAAGCTCTATATCCATCGCCTCCGTTGCCGCGCTGACGGCCGCGTACAAGGTGGAGTGCTCGGCACCGAACGCATGAATGTCGGCTACCGGAAAACCAAGGTACGGCATATCGATGTTAATATTCGCCACCAGCTGTTCGACCGGAACTGGCGGATTTTTCGCAAAGTAGCTGGACCCCTGCAGGCCCTTTTCCTCAGCCGTTACCAAAGCAAAGATCACCGAACGCCTCGGTGCCTCGGGCATTGCCGCCATCGCTGCGGCAATTTCCAGCACCGTTCCAATCCCGGCAGCATTGTCGTAAGCACCGTTGTGAATCTCGTCGCCGGTCTCCGACGGCCGAATGCCGATGTGATCGAGATGCGCCGAATAAACGACATACTCGTTCGTCAGCACAGGGTCACTGCCACGTAACACCGCGACCACATTGGCTGACGGCACAATGCGCTGTGTTGAGACCCGCGCCAGAGCGGCACTCACACCCAGATCAAAGCTGCCAGTCTCACCTTTCGCGTGCTTGTCAAAAATCGCGGCAAGGTCATAACCAGCAAGCGCGAACAATTTGTCGGCGCCCGTTTCAGACAGGGTTGCAGTGCCCGCGAGCTCCGGGTTTCCGCGGAAAGGTCGACCGTGGTCGTCCAACCAGCGCATGCCCGGGGAGCCGATACCCGGCAAGAACCGCGCCCACGGTCGGCGCGCCTGATCAACCGGCGTACGTATACTGACTATACCGACGGCCCCTAGCTCGACGGCGCGTTCAGCCTTGCCTAAGCTCGACGAATAAAAAGCCCGTTGGTCGGTGTCGAATCCAGGTGGCGCACCGGACAACATGACCAGGATCTTGCCCTCGACATCCACACCGAGGTAGTCGTCATGGTCGTACTCAGGAGCGACGATGCCGTGCCCGACGAATACCAGTGGCGCCTCAATTTGTTCGCGCGCTTTGCCGTAGCCGCCACTGCGAATAAAGTCGGCGGGAAACTCCAGCGCCAGCGATTCGCCATCCTTGCTCAGAGACAGTGTTGCCGATTCCGGTATCAACCGGGTTTCGGAAAATTCGATACCCTGAAAGTAGCTGCCGTCGTCGCCAAGCGGCTCGAGTCCGTAGTCACGAAGTTGACCGGCAACGTAGTCAGCGGCGACCTCGTAGCCCGCGGTGCCTGCCTCCCGGCCTTGCATCGCGTCTGCCGCCAGCACTTCCATGTGTGTGCGGACATTCTTGCCAAGAACCGCGTCAATGGCTGCTTCGTTACGTTCGGTGTTGTCGCTGTCAGAACAGGCAGCGGCACAGGTCGCCAGTACGATGGCGATCAGACAATTGCGCACGGTAATCTCCTGGTCAGTCTTGGTCGGCAAGCGCCGGCAACGACTTCAGGTAAGTCGCTATAGCCAGGCGGTCTTCGCGAGTCAGCTTACTCGTATTGTCATTGATGACGGCGCCCATGGAGCTGCCGCTGAAATCACCGTCGGGTAACATCCCCGTGTCCAGAAAATATTCAATGTCGCTGCGTGACCAGCCACCGATGCCATCGTCTTTATGCGGCGTAATATTGGGAATACGTTCGTTGTCGGCCCCGTCAGGATTACCGGCTAGTTCCCGATCGCCGTTAACGGCGCCCAGGGCCTTGCGCGGCGTATGGCATTCTCCGCAATGACCCAGGTGGCGGACGAGGTAAGCGCCACGATTCCACTCGGCACTCTGTTCTACATCGTTTTCAAATCGTTGTGACTCGAAATACAAGCTACGCCAAACTTTGGCCGCCAGCCGGGTCGACATGTAGAACGGCAGATCGTGATCGCGATTGTGTTGCTCTACCGGTGCAAGGCTGAACAAATAGGCCTTTACGTCGAGAACATCGCGACGACTCATGCCGGTATAGGAGGTATACGGAAACGCGGGGAAATAACTCGCGCCATCCGGATTCAAACCGTCGTGGACGGCCCGGACGAAGTCGTCATCGGACCAGCCGCCGATTCCGGTTTCCTGGTGCGGCGTTATATTGGGCGAATAGAAAGTACCGAAGGGTGACACCAGCGCGCGACCGCCAGCCAGAGGTTGCGCATCATCACTGTCAGCGGTGTGACAGGTAATACAGCCGCCGGCATGGACGAGGTATTCGCCGCGCGAAAGTCTGTCATCCTGCGCAGCTGCCGACAAAGGCAGCGCGGTGGAAAACAGAACTATCGCGCGAACGGTCGCACGTAACCCTGGTATCACCAGCGAAAACCGCGCTGTATTAATGAGCTACGCGGAAATCGTCGTGGCAGCCGCCGCAGCTCTTGCCGAGATCACGGAATGCTGAGCCAGCGTCACCGCCGTCAGCAACTACGTTTAAAAAGTTTTCGCTGGCTTTTTCAGCTGCGTCCAGTGCTGCCGCGAATTTTTCCGGCTGCGCCCAGATTGCCGGCAGTGCTTCACTGTCGTCGACAACTGAACCTTCCTGAAACACCCGGTGCAGTTCAGCCACACCATTCGCAAGACCTTCCGCGTGCTCGATCAAGTGCCCGTCATCTTCGACGAGACCACGCACGATCATGGATGCTGCGCCGATATGTCCGCGCAACACGGTCATCAACGACGCCCGGTATTTAAACGCATCTTCTGCCGACGGTTCGGCGCTGGCAGTAAAAGAAAACGCACTGGCAATAGTGACGGTCAGGATTGCAGCTACGAGTTTACGGGGCATTGCGAATCTCCTAAGGAGTGTTTATCAGATTTCTGAACGGACAAGAGTAGCAATAGCCAACGCCATCGCACAATCACCTGAACAAGCCATTCGCCAATGCCTGACAAAATTTGACTCAGTAACGCGCGGAACTATTCGTTCGTATCCGGGACGAACATACGATAATGTCGCCGGAGCGCCTGTTATGTCCGCCTATCGCCGATACCCTGTCACGATCCTGTTTACATGGCTTGCCGCGCTTCTGCTGCCCTGCAGCAGCTTTGCTCAGACTGGCGTCGGCGATTCTCAACAACATTTGCGCGCGGCCAACGCAGCGTACAGCGCTGGCGACTTTCAGAAATACACCGACGAACTGGCAGCCGCGCACGAACTCAACCCCGACAGTCTTTACACGCGCTACAACCTGGCGTGCGGTTATGCGCTCACCGGACAAACGGAACGGGCGCTCGCCATGCTTACCTGGCTCACCGAGGCACGCGTTGACTTCAATATGGCCGACGATCCGGATCTCGCCAGCCTCGCGGGCGATCCGCGATTCAAAGAGCTTGTCGCACGCACTGCGGCCAATACGCAACCAGTCAGCAACAGCCGGCACAACTTCACGCTGTCTCGACTCGACCTGTTGCCCGAAGGCATCGCCTGGGATCCGGCTGGCGAGCGGTTTTTTCTCGGCAGCATGCGCAGTGGAGAAATTTTTGCCACTGACAGCCACGGGCAGCACACGCTGTTCGCGACAGTGGCAAAGGACGGGCCGCTGTCAGCGATCGGCATGACCGTTGATACGGCCCGCAATCTGCTGTGGGTTATCGGTACCCGGACAAATTTACTGGAGGAGTTTGCAAGCGATGCGCCGGTAGTCAGTGGCGTATTCGCTTTCGCGCTGGACAGCGGGGAGCTGAAGAACACCTATGCACGCGACGACGTTGGCTTCGGTTTTAACGACGTGACGCTAGCTCCCAATGGTGACATCTATCTTAGCGGCGCCGTTCTCGGCTACATACCTGCAGCAGGCGGTGATCTGGAGATTCTGGAAAGCAGCGAACCGGTGTACGGCAGCAATGGCATTGTCGTCACACCGGATGGCAAGAACCTGATTACTTCCTCCTATCCAGCCGGCATTGCCGTCATTCGTATCAGCGATGGTCAGACCACGTTCCTGCAAGCACCAGAACATGTACCGCTCTACGGCGTTGACGGCCTGTACCTGCACAAGGGTGATTTGATTGCGGTGCAACAAGGTGCGCGCCCGTGGCGATTGATGCGTTTCTCACTGGACGCCGGGCTAAACCGGATTACCGGCGCGCGTACGATTGAATTTGGCAACAAGAACGTAACCGCTACTACCGGAGCACTGGTCGGCAATGAAATTCACTACATTGGACAGGGCAGCGCGCCGGAATCGATACCCACGCACATACCGGAGCACCTGCACGAACTGATCGGCGCCACCATCGTGATGACAGCGCCGCTGGACTGACTTACCCTGTGTGATTCGATCACCGTCTCACACAACAGCGCCAGGGGGCGTCATGGGCGACGCCAATATCATCATTCGCCGAGCGAATAAGAATGACGCGGGAACCATCGCGCAACTCATCGCGCAGCTCGCACAGGCAACTGGCCAAAGCAACAAAATGAGCAGCACTGAAGCCGACTTTGCGCACTTCGGATTTGGTGCTGTGCCAGCGTTCAATGTGCTACTGGCCGAAGCATCCGGCATTGCGGTTGGCCTGTCGTTGTGGTTCTACAATTTTTCCAGCTGGCGGGGCGAGTTGGGCGCTTACCTGCAGGACCTGTACGTGGATGACAGCCAGCGCGGCACAGGACTTGGCCGCCGCTTGCTCGTTGAAACTGCCAGTGTCGCCCGCACCGATGGCGCCACGCACTTGCGACTGTCCGTTGATGCCGACAACACCGGCGCGCAGGATTTTTATAAGCATCTCGGCTTCAAAGCGCGCGATGACGAACACATTTACCAGGTTTCGGACCAAGCCTTCCTCACGCTGGCAGACAGCCGTAACAACTAAGGAATACATGCAATGAAAGTTGTTTTTGCGGACGCGCAAAAGAAGCACGACCCGAAGTCCTTTCTGTCCTCTGGCGCGCCCCAGGCAAACCCGGAAGTACCGGAACGGGCAATGCGGCTTCTGTCAGCAGCCAAGCAATCCGGTCTCAAACTGGAAACTCCAGAC
Source organism: Woeseia sp. D3-10 (assembly GCF_055809415.1). Taxonomy (NCBI): domain Bacteria; kingdom Pseudomonadati; phylum Pseudomonadota; class Gammaproteobacteria; order Woeseiales; family Woeseiaceae; genus Woeseia; species Woeseia sp. D3-10. The sequence goes on from NZ_JBVVTW010000007.1 coordinate 1,280,576, forward strand.
GACTACGGACTGCAATTCATCGCGCAGGTCCATTCTCCCGAGTACCTGCACTATTTGCAGAACATACACACCCGCTGGTCACGCATCGAAGGCGCTGCTGCCGAGGTCACGCCGAACATTCACCCGGATCGGCGCGACGGTGGCTACCCGCTGTCGGCGGTCGGTCAAGTGGGTTGGCATCACTACGATACGTCCGCACCGATTACGGCGAACACCTGGGAAAGTGCACGCTGGAGTGCCCACAGCGCGGCTCACGCCGCCATGCTGGTCGTCGAAGGAGCCGCCGCGAGTTATGCGCTGTGCCGGCCGCCCGGACACCACGCGAGCCGCGAGATTGCCGGCGGGTTTTGCTACTTAAGCAATGCCGCGATCGCGGCCGAAGCATTGCTAATGCAACACATGCGCGTGGCCATACTCGACATCGACGTGCATCACGGCAACGGTACGCAAAGCGTTTTTTACGGTCGCGATGACGTACTGACCGTATCGCTGCATGCCGATCCGGTGCGTTTCTACCCGTTCTTCTGGGGCCACCGCGACGAACGTGGTGAAGGCGCCGGGCTCGGCTACAACCTGAACATTCCTCTGGCACGCGGCACCGCCGATGACGACTACCTGCGTGCGCTCGACGGCGCACTCGCGCGCATTGCGGCATTTGAGCCCGGCGCACTGGTCATTGCACTTGGTCTCGATGCCCACGAAGCGGATCCGTTTGAGGGCCTCGCAATCACCACGCCCGGCTTCGGCCGGATAGGTCAGGCCATCGGTGGCTGTGCCGTACCAACGGTGCTGGTGCAGGAAGGCGGCTACCTGTCCGAGTCATTAGGCCCCAACCTGTCTGCGTTTCTGGGTGGTTTCACCAAAGCACACGGTTAGTGATTCGCAAGAATGCGGACAAACCGTTAGAGTTGATCGACACCAATAACAAGGCAGACAGTTTACTCCATGACTGATCCCGGCTGGCTTTCCGTACTTCCACCGTTGCTTGCTATCGCGCTCGCCATCTGGAGCAAGCAGGTCATTCTGTCGTTGTTCGCTGGCATCTGGATGGGTTTTCTCATCCTGAACGGATTCAACCCTTTGCTGGGCGTGACCGCCGGACTGGACGGCGTCATGAACGTCTTCACCGATCCGGGCGACACCCGGGTACTGGTGTTCACGCTCCTGATCGGCTCACTCATTGCCACAATTGAAGAATCCGGTGGCGTACGCGGCTTCGTACACTTTCTTGAATCGCGGCGCTTTGTTCACAACCGGGTACGTGCGCAAGTACTGGCATGGATGACCGGCATCGTCATTTTCATTGAGTCGAACATCACTTTGCTGGTTGCCGGCGCTGTCAGCCGTCCGTTGTTTGATCGCTACCGGATTTCCCGCGAAAAACTCGCCTATCTGATCGATGCCACCTCAGCACCGGTGTGCGTGATGATTCCACTTAATGCCTGGGGCGCAGTCATCATCGGTCTGGTTGCCGCTACCGGCATCGAAGACCCGCTGCCAGTGTTTATCGCTTCAATTCCGTACAACCTGTACGCGATCACGGCGATCATTCTTTCCGCCATCGTCATCTGGAAGAACATCAATATCGGGCCGATGAAGGCAGCGGAAGAACGCACTGCGCGCGGCGAATTCCTCTGGCCCGACGCCACGCCAATGGTTGACGTGTCGGCTGAACAGGACGCCGGGCACGAAGGCGAACCGCCGCCGCCGGCTTACCTCATGATGGTGCCAATACTCGCCATGATTCTCATGATGCCGGTTGGCCTCTATATCACCGGCAATGGCAGCATTATTGAAGGCTCAGGTTCAGAGTCCATTCTATGGTCGATCTGTTTCGCCATTCTGGTGAGTTGGGTACTGATGCTCGCGCGCGGCCAGAGCACGATCAACGAACTCATGCGCGTGTTTATGAAAGGCGCAGGCGCACTGCTGCCAATCGCGACCATCCTGCTGCTCGCATTGGCGCTCGGCGATGTCGCCAAACTGCTGGGCACCGGGCCGTACGTTGCCGGCGTGGTCGGTGCAGCCGTTCCTGAGCCGATGCTCGCGCCGCTGGTGTTCCTGACCTCTGCCTTCATCGCGTTTTCGGTAGGCTCGAGCTGGGGCACGTTTGCCATCATGATTCCGATCGCCATCCCCATTGCCACGACGCTGGGGCTGCCGGTGCCGTTGATGCTGGGAGCGGCGATTTCAGGCGCCATATTCGGTGACCACGCATCACCCATCAGCGATACGACCGTTGTGGCCTCCATGGCCTCGGCCACGGATCACATCGACCATGTGCGGACCCAGTTGCCCTACGCCCTGCTCGCCGCGGCTATCTCGGCAGTCGGCTTCTTCCTGCTGGGTGTATTCGCCTGACACACGCTCCGGGCAACCGCCCAGGTCGGTAGAAAACGTGTCGAATTCCGAGTAACTAGTTGTTTTCTATGGATTCGAAGGCGGCCTTCAATTGCCGCAATCACGGGCTGAACGCCGCTCCGGAACACAACGGCATCGCGGCAGGCTGAGCGCGGCTATCGCCAGCCAGTCTCCCACCCGACATTGAGCAGCCTATTGTTAACGATTGTTGCAAATGGGAGGGTCGGCGGATTTCGACGCTAGACTGGCTTTCGTAGACATTGAGTTCGGACCCCCGGATTTACCGGACTCAATTCACGCGTCAGATCGGGCTCGAAGTTGGATCGAGACCGTTTGGGCAAAACCGGCGATCGCTTGGCGATCGCCGGTTTTTTTTATGGCAGATACAGAGCGGCAACGGCCTCTGCAAGCGGCTTGGCATCCGGACCGCGCCGATTGGTGAGTACCAGCACTGTCAGTTTGTCGTCCGGGTAGCGAATAACGTAGTTGCGGAAACCACTGGTGCTTCCGTCATGATGCAGTCGTCGGTGGCCGTTCTTGCTGTCGACCCGCCAGCCGAGCCCGTAGTCGCCGAAATTGCCGGTCCACATTTGTTGCAACGATTCCTGGGACAGAAGCCGCTCCGTGTACAGCGCCTGATCCCATTTGTAGTAATCCCGCAGCGAGGTGTAGATACCGCCATCGCCCAGTACAGCACTCGTGGTACTTTGGTCGGAGTAGCGGACCTCGCCGTCTTCAACTGTGTAGCCATAGGCGCGATTGGCAACCGTTGAGACGCCTTTCTGGTACGCCACCGTATTGTCCATACCCAGCGGTTCAAAAATATGCTCCTGCAAGAACCGGGCGAATGGCTTTCCCGAAGTGTCTTCAATCAGCATTGCCAACATCGCGTACGCCGTATTGCTGTAGCGGTATTCCGTCCCTGGTGGGAAATAGGTTTCGCTGACCTCGTACATGGAACGCAATGCGTCGCGGTCTGAAACCTGCCCATCGTAGTCGTCGGGAATCATTCCTTCGTAGTCGATCAGACCCGAATTGTGCTGCAGCAAATGACGTAGCGTAATTTCGCTGCCATAGGCGGGAAATCCGGCAAACGATTCAGTCAGTGTGTCATCGAGACTTAACTTGCCCTGCTCAACCAGCAACATGATGCTGCTCGCGGTGAATTGCTTGGTAATGGACGCCAGCCGGAAATTGGTCGTCGGGCCAACGGCGATACCGTCTTCGAGGTTGGCCATGCCATACGACTTTTCCAGAAGTACATCGCCGTCGCGTATGACCATGACCGCAGCGCCAGGCAGGTCATCTCCCTGGTAGTCACTGAAAATACTGTCCACGTCCACCGCCACGTTGCTCCCTCCCGTACCTGCACTACAGGCTGCAATAGCCAGAAACGCGGGAAGAAAAGTCCGTTTCAAAAGTCCGTTCACTGGTGTACCTCATTGAATTGCTCTTGCGGTTCAGTGGGATCCTTCGGCGGAATTCAGACGTCGTACAACATTCCGGAAAAGCTGAATTCCACAGGCCCTGTCATCACAGCCACATCATCATCGCGAATTTCGATTTGTACGTCGCCCCCCGGCAGGCTCACGTTGACTTGCGAGGCGGCTGTCAGACCGCGCGCTCTCGCAGCGTATACGGCGGCACATGCGCCACTGCCGCACGCCATGGTCAGCCCGGCGCCACGTTCGAACACCACGAGACGAATGCGGTCCTGCCCAAGCAATTCCGCGACACCAATATTCGCCTGCTGCGGAAATACCGGGTTCTGCTGTATCTGCGGTCCCAGTGTTTTGATATCGACGGCGTCCAGATCATCAACAAAGAACACCGCATGCGGATTGCCCACATTAACGGCCGCCGGGTCCTGAAGCTCACCCGCACCTATGCCGAGATGCAAAGTATCCTGCGCTGCCGCGAGCGGGATACGCTGCCAGTCCATACTCACCTTGCCCATTTCGCACCGCACCTGCTGATCTCCGGCACGCTCACAACGCAACACGCCTGCCCGCGTTTCGAGTAGCACGCTGTCATTGCCCGACTCTTCAAGGAGCAGCCAAGCGACGCACCGCGTCGCGTTGCCGCACGCTTCCGCTTCCCGCCCATCGGTATTCAGGATGCGCATGAATGCCCGTGCTGATTCTGATGACTCTATGAGTATGAGCTGATCCGCACCAACGCCGGTTTGCACATCGCAAATACGAATAATTTCGTCGACGCCCGGTGACCACGCATCCTGACGCACATCCACTATTACAAAGTGATTGCGCAACCCATGCATTTTCGTGAACGGCCAGCCGGTGCGCCTGGCGGACTTAGTCATGGTTGTTACTGCCGAGGCATACATCAATAATATTCAGAAACACATCCGCACCCTGCTGAATCAAAGCATCAGGAAAATCGTAATCGTCATTGTGCAATGCCGGCATCGATTCACCGGCGCCGAGGCCAAAGAATGCACCATTGCCGAGCTGCGTATACCGGCCAAAATCTTCCGACCAGCGAAACGGCTCCATCACTTCGGCCAATGACAACCCGGTGGCTGCTTGCCTGACAATGTTCACGGCTGCTGCTGAATTGACGGTCGCATCGAATACGTCCTGGTAGTGGATGTCGTATAGCAGTCTGCAGCGCTCGGCCTCGTGCTGCACAAGTGCTTCAAAATGCTGGACCAGTAAACTCATTGTCGCGTCCGTTTCAGCGCGCAATGTTACGCAGACTTCGGCCTCCCCGGGTGCCATCCCGAAATTCGGGCCGCCCATACTGACTCCGACCACCGTCGCAAGAACGAGCTCATCCGTTGCGAGTGCAGACGCTATGTTCTCGCTGGCATCGAGTAGCCGGGATACCGCAGCACCCGGACTGACACCGGTTTCCGGCTGGGCGGCATGTGCGGCCTTGCCGGTCAGGCGCACGATCATGCCGCGCGATGCGCAGGAGAAAGTGCCGTCACGCACGATGATCTGGCCCAACGGGAAACCCGGCACGTTGTGCAGACCAAAAATAAGATCGGGGCGTATCCGGGAAAACTGCGGGTCAGAGGTGACCTGTCGTGCGCCAACCCCGGTTTCCTCCGCTGGCTGGTACAACAGTACAACCCGACCCTTCACCGGACGCTGTCTGGCGAGTCGCTCGCCAACCATCGCCAGAATAGCCATGTGACCGTCATGACCGCACTTGTGGGATACGCCCTCGCGCATCGAACACCATGGCAGAGCAACAGACTCCTGCACTGGCAGCGCATCCAGTTCACAACGCAACATGAGCGTGTCGCCCGCCACTCCGGAATCAAACCCGAATGCGACGCCGCTGCCGCCGAGTTCGCTGACCACTGTATCCGGCTCAAGTGGCGCGAAGAACTCGCGGATGCGCGCAGCCGTTGCCTGCTCAGCACCCGACAAATCCGGGCAGGCATGCAGTGCGTGGCGCAATTCCAGTGCGTTAGTCATGGCCGCGGATGATGTCAGGATGCGTGCCCGCTGTCAGCTGCCAGCATCAGCCGGCGTTGCCCTTGTCGCTGTCGAGAGAGTAAATTGTTTCGGAAATCCACTGCGTACGGGAAGCCTGAGATGAGCATGACGGAAACCTTATTTCGTGACGACGCCTATCTTCGCGACTGCGAAGCCACTGTGCTGGATGTCGAAGGCGGAGCGGTCATACTGGACCGAACCGTGTTCTATGCCATGGGCGGCGGACAGCCCGGCGATACCGGCATCTTGCGCTGGGACGGTGGCGAAGCCGCGGTCATCGACACCCGTTACGGCGACCGCGGCGCTATTCGGCATATCCTCGAGAACGAAGCGGACGCGCCGCCAGCCGGCATAGGAATAAAAGCGATCGTGGACTGGGATCGCCGCTACCGCCATATGCGCATGCACACGGCGCTGCACCTGCTGGGGACGGTACTCCGGTACGGAGTGACTGGCGGCAATATCGGCGCGGACCGCAGCCGACTCGACTTCGACATGCAGGACACCGTGGACAAAGACGAGGTCACCGCCAAACTGCAAGCCCTGGTGGATGCCGACACGCCCGTCACTTCGCGCTGGATCACCGATGAAGAATTGGCCGAGCAACCGGAGCTGGTACGGACCATGTCGGTGAAGCCGCCGCAAGGCGCCGGCAAGATACGCCTGCTGGATATCGAGGGCATCGACTTGCAGCCGTGCGGCGGCACGCACCTGCGTTCAACCGGCGAGGTCGGCACGATAGTCGTTGGCAAAGTGGAGAAAAAAGGCAGCCGAAACCGTCGGGTGTATATCGAACTTCCCTAGACCACACTCGCTGGCTGCCCCTCTGGCGGTGAGGGACGACAGTTTCTGCGGACCAGCGGCGGGCAGACAGACCCGGACCGGTCAGTCCGTGGCAACAATTCGGCTATGCTCCGCCTCCGCCTGACAACAACGCGAGAACGACAATGAGCGACGAACTCACCTCAGCGGTACCGGATCAGTTAGCCGGCCCTGTGACCCAGGCGGAACGATTCGGCACTATCGATACTTTGCGCGGCGTTGCGGTGCTCGGCATCCTGATCATGAACATCTACGGCTTTGCGATGCCTTTCGCGGCCTACAGTAATCCGCTCGTGATGGGTGGACTTGAGTGGTACAACATCGGCGCCTGGTTCGCGACCCACGTCATCGCCGACCAAAAGTTCATGAGCATCTTCTCGATGTTGTTCGGTGCAGGCATTGTGCTCATGTGGGAACGGGCCAAAGCCCGCGACGCGAAATTCGGCCGAATTTACTACCGACGCATGTTCTGGTTGCTCATGATCGGGCTGATCCACGGCTACCTGGTCTGGTTTGGCGACATCCTGTTTCACTACGCATTGATGGGTATGCTCATCTACCCGATGCGCAAGTTGAAGGCACGCACGCTGATCATCGTGGCCTGCCTGCTCCTGCCAGTCGCACTGCTGTTGAATCATGGCGGCTTCATCTACCTGTCCGACCTGCAAAGCCGCACCGCCAACATCACGGCCATGCAACAAGCCGGCGAGGCGATTAGCGAAGAGCAGCAAGCCAGCCTCGACGAATGGGCAGAAATTGGCGCCTTCCTGGAACCCAGTGACGAAACGCTGCAAGAAGACCTGGACGCGTATCTTGGTACGTACGGGGATGCCGTCAGCCACCGGGCTCCGATCCTGTTATCCATGCAGATCAACATGACGATCTGGTTTGCCGTGTGGCGCATCGGCGCACTGATGCTGATCGGCATGGCACTGATGAAACTCGGGGTGTTTTCCGGGAGCCGCAGTCCCGGCTATTACTCAAGACTGATGCTGGTCGGCTACGGCATCGGCCTGCCACTGTCGATATACAGCGCGATGGACCTGTCCGCCCACGACTTCAGCGGCCTGTACATGATGCAGCGCGGCGGTATCGCGAACTACATCGGCAGCATCCTGGTTGCGTTGGGCCATATCGGCCTCGTCATAAGCATCGTTAAGAAAGGCGCGCTGCAAAAGCTGAGCGCGCGGTTCGCGGCAGTGGGCCGCATGGCATTCAGCAACTACCTCATGCACTCCATCGTGATGACCACGTTGTTCTACGGGTACGGAATGGGCTTGTATGGCAGCATTCCCCGCGCCGCGCAGATGCTGTTTGTCGCCGGCATGCTGGGCCTGCAACTGCTGCTCAGTCCCTGGTGGCTGGCACGGTTCCGCTTCGGGCCGGCGGAGTGGCTGTGGCGCTCGCTGACCTACTGGCAACGGCAACCGATGAAAGTATGAGCGCTGACGCGCGCTACATCGTTGAGCTGCGCCGCCGTCAGATTTGGGTTATTGAACCGCCAGAATACGTTGCATCAAGGCCGGGTCGTCAGGCAGTAAATCCGACGCTGGCAAGCGTTGTACCAGTTCCCGCCACATCGGCCACATCGCAAAAGCCTCGCTGAACAACGGCAAGGACTCGTCCACTTTGCCATCGGCCGCGAGCGTTGCGGCGTGCCAGAAAATCATCTCGTGACTGCCAGGCACCAGCGCTGACGCTGCACGGTAAGCTACAGTCGCGCGCTCAGTGTCACCGTTAGCCATGTATTCATCGCCGTCGTTCATCAAGCGGTAAGCTCGCGCCATCACCAGCAAGCGGCGAAGCTCGACCAGCGGTTCAGCATGGTCTTCGATGCGCAAATCGAACAGGCGCCCGCCCCAGGCCGGTTGCGAGGCGTCACCACTGACCACCAACAATGCGGCTGACTGCTGACCTCGAATGTCACCACCGTCAGCCTGTGCTGCTTCGAGCGCCGCCAGCATCCGCTCGGCAAGATCACCTGTCGATGCGAGATAGGCGCGCTGCATCGCCGCACATACCGTCGGTTGCCACATCAGGTTGGCCTGCACGGTGTAGCCGTCACCGGCCGCATCGCAATGTGCGTCGATCGCTTTCTCACCAGTGTGTGTCGCGACCACACCATTCGCATCAACCATGCCGATCTGACGTACGTCAGCGTTGCCATCGGCTGCCAGCAATGCTTTCAGCGCCTGCTCCGAGGATTTTCCGGCACGCATCAGCTGCAGGCCGAGCGGTCCGTAATTCGGGTCGACAAACGATTGAGTGGCCACGGCACCGACGCCCGGCTGCGCCCATGACACGATGGAGCCGACGGAGAACCAGTGCGATTGCACCGCGACCCCGAGCTCACCGGTAGCCGAATCGCGAGCAACGATTGAATAGGTATGCACCGGCCGCAGCGAGCTGCTGTCGGCAAGAGCGAGTGGAGCGCAGTTCAGTGCAACGATTCCAACGAGTGCAATACGGGCAAGTATGTTCATCGTGACCTCGTCAGGTGGCAACTGAATGGGAGTCTGGCAAATCCGTTACCGTGGCTTGTACAGCTCGGCTTCTTCCCGCGTAAGCTCTTCGACTTTCAAGTCCCAGCGAGCCAGTGTCGAGCTGATTCTGAAGCGGTATCGTCCACTTTCGCGAAACAGGCGGACACCATTGCCGGGGCGCTTGGTTTGCAGGATCAGTCCCTTGTGAAAACCGGTACCGCCGTCAATCAATGAGACCTCGATGGCCATTGACCCCTGAAATTCGCTGTTCACACGCCAGTCCAGTATCCACGGTGCCGTAACATCGAACTCGGCCGTGGTGAACGAACCGCTTCCTGAATACTGTGCGACTTGTTCTTTGCTCGAGACACTCAGGCTGAGTGCGATGCCCAGAACGATGGCAATTAGCCTTCTTGTCATCTCGTTTCCTGTCTCCAAAACGGCGTCTGGCGGCCACCATGGCCGCCAGCAATACCGGCACTGTAGCAAAGGCGCCGCAACAGGGAAAACGGGTCAGAAGAACTTGCGCGCAAGCCCGATAACGTCGCCCAGCGGATTACCTTTGTTGTCGCCACCGAGCAGACTCGTCAGAGCCGCAAGCCCACCTGAACTACCGTCAGACTTCTCTTCGGTTGCACGTCCCATCGCGCCCATCGCCAGACTGGCAATCAACGGCAATGCTTTCTTGATAAGACCGGTATCGAATCCGGTTTGTTCCGCCGCGTTTGCCGCCACATTTCGGCTGACATCCTTGCTGCCGAACAAGTGACCGAGAATGCGATTGCCATCTTCGCGGGTCTCTTCTTTTTCGAGTAACTCCGGGTTCTTCAGATAACGCTCGTGCCCGCCATTGGCAAGCGCCTTCTGCAAGCTCGCCAATCCGCCCGCAGACGCTGCCTGTTTCTGCATACCGCCCTGCAGCGCAGGCCCCAGCGCGGCAATCAGCTTCTGCGCATCCGATGTCGACGACAGGCCCAGTTGGCCGGCGAGTTTCTCAACTCCGGCGTCACCGCCGGCACTCGACAATAGTTTTAATAAATCCATCGTAATTTCCTGGTTGGTATTCGGTTGTTCAGTCCAACGGAATGCGAATCTTCTGACCGGGATAGATGCGGTCCGGGTTTTCAATTACATCGCGGTTAGCCTCGAAAATACGCATGTATTTTCCGGCACTTCCGTAGAACTGTTTGGCAATTTTGCCGAGCGTGTCACCGCTCTTGATCTCGTAAAACTCGTCTTTTGACACCGGTTCTTCCGGTTTCGGCGCAGGTGCTGTCAGGCCATCCGCAACGACTTTCTCAACACCTTTGACGTTGCCTGCTATCAGAATCGCCATTTCGCGGGTTTTCTGACTGTCACAATCGCCACACACGGTGGCCACGCCATCATCGAAGTCGACCGTTATGTTCTTGATTCCAGTCGTTTTGACTTCGAGGTGTTGTTTGATGTTGTCGGCGGCCTCTGAGTCCGTATCGAACAGCTGGCGGCCAACATCTTTCGCGAAATCGAACAAACCCATAGATTTCCCCTTGTGTGTTTACTTCAGTTGATAACTTTAGCCCCATTGCGGGTCTTGTGCAGTGAACAATTGTTACATCGTTAAGCAGTGTGACTGGCGACGCTACGCACGGCTGGCGAACTCCTGTACCCCCTGCTCCGTAACAACAGCGTTCATCGGAATATCGTGCGGCTGCGGATAAATACTGCGCAACGCACCGAAATGGTGACCGACCGCGATCAACTGCGGCAATCGCGCCATGGCTGGCAAACTGCGGTCATAGTAGCCGCCGCCATTGCCCAGCCGGTAACCGTAACGGTCGTAGCCGACAAACGGCGTAATTATCACGTCAGGCACGACCTCCTCCTGTTTGGCCGGCGCCGGAATGTTCAGCAAATCCGGCTGTAATGTATCGCCCGGATGCCAGCGGCGAAAGCGGAGCGCCGCGTTGCGCTCTACAACCACGGGTAAAGCCAACCGCCAGCCTCGCCCGGCCGCCCGCGAATACCAGCTTCGGAGGTCCGGCTCGCCCCGGATCGGCCAGTAGACAGCGATGATCGGCCGCTGACCGGGGCCGACCAGGCGCTGCAGGTACTGATCCAGGTACGCCATGATCGACTCCTCGTGGAGCCGGCGTTGCGAGGCCTCCAACGCACAGCGCAGTCCCAATAAGCGAGCTCGTTCATTGCCACGCCAGCTCGCCACATCGTCCGCGACTGAAGCCTGTTCTCCGGCTTGCCAGTCCTGCAGGGAACAGGGTGGCGAGGCGTACTCTTTTTTGTCGTCATTCATCGGTTTCAGGCCGCTAACTTGTCAACGGTGTATCGGCAAGGCCGCCACGCGGCCGTGCCGAACACATCCCACAGATCATTGAACGCCTGCCGTAGCGCGTCAAGTTACGCCACAAACCATGCGCAGCGATAGTCGGCGTTCGTCGGGAATTGACCTGTATCTGTTCAACGGCGGTACTGCTGTTGCAAATTTGCCCGAGCCGAGTAGCGTAACCAATGTTCACATTCAAGAGCAGGACCGCCTGTTATTGTGCGTCACGATAATGTGCGGACACGCACTACATACTATGGTGGCAATTGCCACAAACCCGAAATCAGGAGAAATGCAATGTCAGTAGCACGCGTCACGGAGCTTACTTCGTCGTCCAAAAAGAGTTTTGAAGATGCCATCGAGAACGGCATCAAACGTGCCAGCGAAACGCTGGATAACATCGAAGGCGCCTGGGTCAAGGACATGAAGGTTACCTGCAAGAACGGTAAGATTGACGAGTACCGCGTCAACATGAAGGTAACGTTCGTCCTGCGCTAAGCAACCTGATCGCCGACCGGCGTGGCTTGCCACCCGGTCGACGCTATAGGCCGGCGCTTTGTGAAATATTGTCAACAAACACGTCACGCGAAGAAATCGGCTTAAACTGCAAATCGAAGGAAGAACATCTCACTCAGTCGCAACAGCGGCTGTGTTTCAACATCAAAAATATTGGAGCTGGAAATGGCAAAGAGGATCGAAGACATCGAGGGCATCGGCCCCAAAACGGGAGCGATTCTTCGTAAGAACGGCGTCAGCAGCGTCGACAAGCTGCTGAAAGCGGGTAGCGACAAGAAAGGTCGGGCGAAACTCGCAGAACAGACCCAGCTTAGCGAGTCGCTGATTCTGAAATGCGTCAACATGGCTGACCTGTTTCGCATCAAAGGCGTCGCAAGCCAGTACGCTGAGCTTCTGGAAGGCGCTGGCGTGGACACCGTCAAGGAGCTGAAGCACCGCAACGCTGAAAACCTCGCTGCAAAAATGGAAGAAGTGAACAAGGCCAAGCGGCTGGTACGCAAAGTTCCTTCAGAGAAGGTGATTGCGTCCTGGATTGAACAGGCCAAGACGTTACCTGCAACGATCACCCACTAAGGCTTTCGTATAAGCGTTTCCGGCACGTTTACACCCGCGTTGCCGGCGACGCAACGAACGCTGAGAACTGAGAATTCCTATGAGAACTGCAACAAAGCTACTGCCCGCTCTGAGCCTGGTTCTGATAGCCACGGCATGCAGCAAAAACAACGACGACTCTGCAATCCGCATGGACATGGAGAAAGCGGCTGAAGCCGTGAAGGAGAAAGGCGTCGAAATGGGCACGGCTGCGCAGGACATGGCGAAATCTGCTGCCAGTGACATGCAATCGGCGGCGGCGGATATGCGCGATGATGCCGCCGAGTTGGCAGACCAGACGATGGAGGCGGCCAGAGACGCAGGACAGGCCACGCGTAACAAAGCAAACGAACTGACAGAAGCCGCCAAACAGAAATTAAACCCATAGAAACCCGGAACGGTACAAGACGCGCCAGCGACCAGGGGCCTTGCCCGCGGCACCGTTAGCGCCGTCAGCGAAGCCGGGTTCACGGGCCAGGAATGGAAACGATGGATGCAATGGACGCAATGGACGTAATGGACAGGCTCATTGAGAGCCGAATACGATGCAATCCCCGGCGACGGATCGCCACCTGCCATTGTGCGCGGCAACGAGCAGCTTCCCTCTGTGACACGGCGAACGGCTATGCCGCGTATCCGGGAGGTTTGCTGGCATGACGACCGTCGACATTGCGGACCCTTTTGCCCGGCAATTGATGGCTCGCTACCTGAGCCATCGCCAGCAGGACCTTATCGAGATGCGCCACGCCGTGGCAGAGGACGATTTCGACAAGATCAAATTGACTGGCCATAACATGCACGGTTCCGGCAGCGCCTACGGCCTGGATCGCATCTCTGAGCTCGGTGCGGGCCTTGAATCTGCGGCAATCGAGCAGGATCGGCAGGTTATTTCCGGCCTGATTGACGATCTCGAGCACTTTGTCCGGGAACTGAGCATCGCCTGATATAGCAGGCCCCAGGCCAGCAAACGGCCCCTTTTCGCTCGAAACTCACCAACAACAGCCTGCAGTTAGCGTTCTATCCCCCGACGGATGCCGGTAACATCAGCACTGCTGAGGCCCGCCTGGCAGCAGAATAATCAGAAGAACCGGGCCTTAACGTTGGTTGAAAACGCGGCGGAGAGGGAATATTGCGCATCGCACTACTTGAAGACGACCCGGATCAGGTCGCTATTCTGAGTCTGTGGCTTGAAGCTTCAGAACACACCGTCACCGCCTTCGGCAATGGCACCGATTTCCTGCGCAACGTCCGTCGGGACAGCTACGACCTGTACATACTGGACTGGTTGCTACCGGACATGTCCGGCCTGGACGTGTTGGCACGCCTGCGCACCGAGCTCAAGAATTTCACGCCAGTACTGATCGCGACCGTCAAGAACGAAGAACGCAATGTAGTGCAGGCACTCGAAACCGGCGCGGATGACTATCTGGTCAAACCAATGCGCCAGCGCGAGCTGCTGGCCAGAGTCAATGCTCTGCTGCGACGCGCTGGCGGCGGGCGCCCACCGGAAGAGTCGCTGCGCGTAGAGCCGTACCTGCTAAACACCCAGAAAAAACAGGCAGCACTGAACGGCGAGAGCATTGCTCTGACCAGTCGCGAGTTCGACCTCGCAACGTTTTTCTTCCGAAACGCCGGGCGCGTCGTGTCACGCGCACATATACTGGAAGCCATCTGGGGCATAGAAAACTCGGACGTTACAACCAGAACGGTCGACACGCACATCAGTCGTTTGCGTAAAAAAATGCAGTTAAACGAAGCAAACGGCTGGAAATTATCGGCTATTTATCAGCACGGCTATCGGCTTGAGAGAACCGATATCACCGAACAACAGCAAGAGGCACACTGACCATGCCCAAGAAAGCCAGTCAGGGAAATAAAGCGGACGCAACCGAAGAAGCGAACGCCAATGTCGACAAAATCCGGGATATTTTGTTCGGCGGTCAAATGCGTGATTACGAGCAGCGTTTCACGACGCTCGAAAAACGCCTTACTCAAAATATTGAGAACGTCGGGAATGACCTCGAACGGCGGATAGAGCGGCTCGACAACTTTGCGAAGCGTGAGTTCGAAAAGCTGTCTGAACAACTCAAGACCGAACGCAAAGACCGCATCGCGGACGCGAAGCAAGGCTCGGGAGAGTTGAATGAATTTTCCAATCAGGTCGAGAGCTGGTTCGCCGAAGTCGAAGAAAAACTCACTGAGGAAGTTAAGGACATACGCGAAGCTGCCATTGAGCAGAGCAACGAACTGACCGCATTGCTGCGGCAGACTCAGGAACAGCTGCAAGCCAGCCTCGATCGTGAAACGGGCGAACTGAGCGACAGCAAGGTGGCCAGGGAGGACCTCGCGGCATTGCTGACTGAGGTTGCATTGCGCCTCAACAAGGACTTCAAGCTGCCGAAGGCATGAGCCTTGCGGCTGGCGGGAATCGCCCGTGAATGACCTCGACGAACTGAAGAATCTGCTGTTCGGCGCCGAAAGGCAGGTACTTGATTCCATCAAGGACCGCGTGCAGATCCCGGAAGCACGGGCGGCTGACATCGCGGCCGTCCTGCCGGAAGCGGTTCGTATCAGCCACCAGAAGGACGGTCAGCTGGTCGAGACGCTGAAAGACCCTGTGGAACAGGTCTTGCGCGAGTCATTTCGCGAATCACCGCAAGAGTTTGGCGATGCACTCTATCCGGTTATGGGCCCGGCCATTCGCAAGTCCATCGCGCATACGCTCAAGGCCTTCGCACAGCAGATCAACCAGACACTGGAGTACAGCCTTACCCTGAAAGGGCTGAGCTGGCGTTTCCGGGCCGCGCGGGCCGGCGTTCCGTTCGCCAGCTACATTATCCAGCAATCCCTGCAATACCGGGTTGAACAGGCCTACCTGATCAGCCGCGAGAATGGCTTGCTCATGGGCCATGTCCACCACGATGCCTCGCGTATAAAAGACAGCGATGCAGTATCTGCGATGTTCACGGCAATTCAGGACTTTGTGAAAGAGTCCTTTTCACCAGACCGCAGCGGGCGACTCGAAACCGCCGACATGGGCGAGTTCACGTTGTGGGCAGTACACGGTCCACACGCGCTGCTGGTCTGCGTGATTCGTGGTGTGCCGCCGCAAAGTCTTAGAAGTGACCTGAGCGCCATTCTGGAACGGCTGCATTTTCGCTACGGTGATGTCATCAGGCACTATAGCGGCGAAACGGCAACAATCAGTGGTGTTGAAGAGGAGCTGCGGCGTTGCCTGCAATTCGAAGCAGCAAGGCCAGCAAAGAAACGTAAACGCAAGATTGCCTGGCCGCTCGTGCTGCTACTGCTGGGGCTTGTGGCGGCGGCCGCGTACGCGGCCTGGACCGGTTGGCAGCATGCGCAGCGCCAGCAACAATTGCTCGCTGCCATCGATGCAACACCCGGGCTGTACGTCGGCAACATCCGGCGCGATGGCGATCGCTATACCCTTAGTGGACTTCATGACCCGCTGGCAGACAGTCTGGACGACGTCGCGGCGCGCGCAGGACTCCAGCCCGAACAGTTGCAGGGAGACCTGCGACCGTACCAGTCCCTGGACCCCGATATGCGCCTGCGGCGCGCGACGAAACTCTTTGCGCCGCCGGACGGAGTGAACATGCGGGTGCAAGGCAACGCCCTTGTATTCAGCGGCACCGCCAGCAGTGCGTGGATTGCGGCGGCTCGCAACAAGGCCGCGGTCACCGATACCGGCTGGGACATTCAGTTCGCCAGCGTGCAAGCGGCGGAATGGAATGAATTGACGACCCAGGTCGAGGCACTCAACAACCGACGTTTTCATTTCGAGACGAATGCCGAGTTGCTCCCTGAGGATGCCAACGAGCTTGGTCAATACGCGACAGCGATGAGCGAACTGGTCAAGCTGGCCGGGCGCGCTGGCGCGACGATCAACATTACCGTTACCGGTCACACTGATGGTCTGGGTACCGTTCCGTTTAACAATGCTCTCGCTGCTGAACGAACAGACCGGGTGATCGCGGCGCTGCAGGCAGCGGGCATAGACTCCACCCGCTTACAACGGGCCAGCGACATCGCCAAACCGGCACCCGGCGCCCTCGATCCTGAAAAGCGGCGTGTGGATGTCAGCATCGCACTTACTTCTCCGGAGTTTCCGTTGTGAGTGCAATGACCGTCAAAGTCTGCGTTATCGGTGACTTCGCTGTTGGCAAGACCAGCAGTGTTGAGCGCTTCGTCAATCAGCAATTCTCCGAAAAATACCTGACCACCGTCGGCGTAAAAATCGACGCCAAAGAGATCCGGCTCGCGACCCTGAACAGCGATGTGAAACTGGTTATCTGGGATGTTGCGGGGACGGAGCGATTCGGTGCGCTTGAATTTTCCTACCTGCGAGGCGCTGCCGGTTATCTGCTGGTCGCCGATGGGAGCCGCAGCCGGACCGTCCAGTCTGCTCTGCGGCTGAAGCAACAGATCGAAGAGCGCTACGGTGACTTGCCGTTTGTCTTCATGCTGAACAAAGCCGACCTGCGCGATTCATGGGAAGTCAAAAACAACTCGCTTGAGGAACTTGCGAGCAGTTTCCCTGACCTGTTTCTCACCAGCGCAAAAACCGGCCAGGAAGTCGAAGCAGCCATCGAAAAGCTCGCTTTCCGCATTGCCGAACGCGAGCTGTCCGAATCGAAATGACACTGGCCGACGACATCGCCGGCTATCTGCAGGACGCGTTCGTACAACGCCACAGGCCGTTTTGTATTTGTGTGGATTCGCAGTTAAACCTTACTGACTGGTGGGGAAGTGGCGCCGAGTTTGGCTTTATCGATTTGCAGCGCGGTCAGAATATGCTCTCGCAGGCACCGTTTCTGCACGGCCAACTCGACGACGAAGTAACCATTCTGCCCTATGTGTCAACTCCTCGAACGGGGCCGGTCGAGGTGCACATCATGCCGCGCGCCGATGACCACATTGTCCTGCTGCTTTCCCAGGATAAGGAGCATGCTGCCACCCAGGTTCGGCAACAATCGGTGAACGAAGTGCGTCTGCTGCATGCTCACCAGCAAAAACTCATAGGCCGGCAACGCGAACTGATCGCCGAGTTGATTGAAACCAGGGCTGAACTTGATCACCGCCGGCAAGAAGCAGAACGAGCCAACATGGCGAAGAGCCGCTTCATTGCAATGATGTCGCACGAATTCCGTACGCCATTGGCCGCCATTGCCAGTTACGCAGACCGTATCCTCGAGCCCGACAACATTCCCGCAGCGGCACTTGATTGCGGCCGGGCCATTTCCCGAGCGTCCAGGCACATGCTCGACATGATCAATTCGGTGCTCGACGATGCACGTCTCGAGGCTGGACGGACCACTCTGAATATCAGGGTCCTCGATATTCGAACTCTGATCGATGACCTGACCGCGATCATCGCACCGCTCGCTGGCGAAAAAGCCTTGTCATTTGCCGCCCGACTGACCGAACAGGTACCCGAGTGTGTGACGGTCGACGATGGCCGCCTGCGTCAGATCCTGCTCAATTTGCTCGGCAATGCCGTCAAGTTCACGGACGACGGATTGGTCAACCTCGTTATAGACTGGAAGGATCAGCATTTGATTGCCACTGTCGCTGACAACGGACCCGGTATTGCGCCGGCCGATCAGGAGCGCTTGTTCCGGGCGTTCGAACGGGGCGTTCAGGATGACAGCACGATCGAGGGCAGTGGCCTTGGCCTGTCGATATCGGCACGGCTGGCGAACATCATGGAAGGTCGCCTTGCAATGGATTCGGATGTCGGTCGCGGCTGCACGGTCACGTTAACGGTTCCGGCAGCCGCCGCCGAACGACCCAGCGAAGAGCATACGGCGCTCGCCCCCCCGGCAGCTCGCCTGCAGGCACGCCGACCAGCGGTCATTCTGATTTGCGATGACGATCCCGACATGCGTGCCATACACGAGTACTACCTCACTCGCGCCGGTTACGAGTTACTGACGGCGAGTGACAGCCGGACGGCCGTTGATCTCGCTCTCAGTGAACAACCCAATCTGGTCTTGCTGGATATCAACACACCGGGTATGAGCGGCGTCGAAGCCGCGCAAATGTTACGTCGCGAAGGCTACACAGCCCCGGTGGTCGCGCTCACCGCGTCGGACGCCAGCAAACTTGACCCGACACTGTTCACCGAGCGACTCCGCAAGCCCTTGCGCATGCCTGAATTGCTCGATGTTTTAAACACATTGATACAGGAACCATGAAGACTCATAGACTGTACACCCGCCCTGAACCAGCGGCGAATGTAAAAGATTGTGGCATGGTAGCCTGTGCCGGTCCGCACTCTTATACAATCCGGCACAGTTCGGACAGACGGAAAGAACAATAGACATGCCACCCCGGCGTAGAACGAGATCGTCGGCAAGCGGTAGTACTGAAAACCAAGGGGAAAAAAATGCTAAATGAGTTCAAGAAATTTGCCATGCGTGGCAACGTAGTAGACATGGCCGTCGGTATTATCATCGGTGGCGCTTTCGGCAAGATCATCGCTTCCATGGTCAACGATATTCTGATGCCGCCAATCGGCCTGTTGTTGGGCAATGTTGATTTCAGCCAGCTGTATGTCAACCTGACTGACCAGCCTTACGAATCGCTCGCCGCCGCGCAGGAAGCCGGAGCAGCAACGATTAACTACGGCGTTTTCATCAATGAGACCGTTAATTTCATCATCGTCGCTTTCGCGATCTTCATGATGATCAAAGCCATGAACTCGATGAAGAAAAAGGAAGAAGAGAAGCCGGCAGAGCCAGCGAAGCCTTCCGCTGAAGTCGAGCTGCTGACTGAGATTCGTGACTCACTGAAGAGTCGCTAGTACATCGCGCCGCTCGGCATATAAGAAAAACCCCGCCATCGTGCGGGGTTTTTTTTGCCGAGGAGATGCTGACGCGCAGAAGATCTGCAAAGCAGAATTGCAAACTGCCGATCATCAGAATCTTGGTGAAGTGTTGCAGTATCTTGTTGCTACACAGAAGGGGTGACGCTGCGGCAACAGGTTGTCAGTCGAGAGTTTTTGCAGACCGGATAAACTGTCTGCCAGTAACTCCCAGAGGGCTCTTGGCAAACATTTTGCGAATACGCTGCGTGTCTGCAGTCCCGGTACGCGGATCGACAACGTGCACTTGGTTACGACCAGCATTCTTGGCCGCATAACAGGCCGCGTCAGCCAACCTGAACAATGACCCCATATCCTGCACCGCACTGGTCGGCGCCACGCCTACACTGATACCCACCGAGTAATACGTACGACCCCAGGCCAGCCTATACCCGGATACGCAATTGCGAATACTCTCCGCGACCTGGCGCGCATGCTCCATCGTGCAATCGTTAAGGAAAACACAGAACTCGTCTCCGCCGAGACGACCGACGATGCCATAGCCCTCGGTACACTCGCCAATGATCCGCGCGATGTCAGCAAGCAATTTGTCACCAGCGGCGTGACCGGCGTCATCATTGACTTGCTTGAATAGATCCAGATCACAAAACAGCAATACATGACCGTCGTGATTCCGATCGAGGATCCTCTCAACGGACATTTCGGTTTCGGCGCGATTCAACAAGCCAGTCAACACATCAATGCTTGCCTGGTACTTGAGTTGCTGCTTCGCTTTATGCAACGAGTTAAGCAATACGCCGACGTACGGAGGAATCAGCGCAAGCAGCAGCAGAATGTTGATACTCAGCGTTAACTGACCATGCCAGTATTCACTGGTCAGGAACACGGCGCCGAAACTGCAAATTGAGAGGAAGGCGCTGGTGTACAGATAGACGTTGCCGTAACGGAAGCCGTTACCCAGAACAACCCACAGATAGATAGCGGCTACACCACTCGCAGCGCTTTCCCCCAGGTACAGGGAAGCTGAGATGGCGGCGATATCGTGCAGCATGCCAATGATCCGACGAAGGATTGAAGCAGCTGGATCGAGCAGCAGTGCAATGAGTAGACCAACAGTAATGACTATCGATACACAAGACCCCAAACGCGCGAAGTGGACGAAATCGGGGTTGCTTGAATTCAGTGCGAAATAGTCGGAAAAAAAGTAGCTGGTTGCGATAATGGAGATTAAGACCCGGAGAATCGCTGGCACGTTCTCCCCATCCGGCCGTTTACCTAACCGGCTGCGTATACTCTGCAGGAATGCCCCTGCCGTCATCAGCCCTGCCCCGATACGTCGACGGGCGAAGGACGTAGATGCGATGAGCGATCGGTACGGTTCTTGTTCATTTTCGGGGCTGTACTGCGTTGTTCAGTCAGCCAATAATACGGACTTCGCATGGTGATTTTAGTGGTCTGGCGCACGTTTTTGGCAATGAGCGGTCCGATTGCCCGCCCTGATTCGGATTTTGGTTGACTCGGTGCCACAATCGGCCTGACAGTCGCGGCCCGACCACGCGCCGGGGCACTGTATCGCCGACCCGGATGGTCGTATATGGTTGATAACTGGCAAGGTCCCGCCCTGTGGACACGAGGTCCCTTATGACAGCAGCACCCCGCAAATTTCTGTTTGTCTCCATTGATGCCCTGATCAGCGATATCGCCTGGACAGTGGCACGTGAAGGCAACGATGTTCGCTATTACATTGCCAATGAAAGTGAACGCAGCATTGGCGATGGCTTCGTGCCCAAAGTGGACGACTGGGAATCCCATGTCGACTGGGCAGACGTCATCGTTTTTGATGACGTGCTCGGACAAGGTGACCACGCCGAACGATTGCGCGCGGCAGGGCACGCCGTCGTTGGTGGTACCGCCTATACCGACCGGCTTGAGGACGACCGCTCATTCGGCCAGGAAGAACTCAAGAAGCACGGTGTATCGATCATTCCGTTTCAGGACTTCACGGATTTCGATACAGCTATCGCCCACGTTGAGAAAAACCCGGGGCCATACGTCATCAAACCGAGTGGCGAGGCACAAAACATCAAACGCCTGTTGTTCGTGGGGCAGGAAGACGATGGCAAAGACATCATTCACGTACTGCAGTCTTACAAGGCCGTCTACTCTGACACGGTGAAGCAGTTCCAGCTGCAGAAGCGAGTGCGCGGCGTGGAAGTTGCCGTTGGCGCGTTTTTCAATGGCAATACGTTCATGCAGCCAATCAACGTAAATTTCGAACACAAGTTGCTGTTCCCTGGCGATATTGGACCCGCAACCGGCGAAATGGGCACTTGCATGTACTGGAGCGGACCCAACCGAATATTCAGGGCGACGCTCGCGAAGCTCGAAGCTCGCCTTGCCGAGGAAGGCTACGTCGGCTATATCGACGTCAACTGTATCGTCAACGGCCAGGGTATATACCCCCTCGAGTTCACCGCGCGATTTGGCTACCCGACGATCAGCATTCAGGCTGACGGCCTGTCGTTACCGGTTGGCGACTTCCTCTATGGCATGACAACCGGAACCCTGACGCAGTTCAAGACGAAGCGCGGCTTTCAAATCGGCTTGCGCGTGGTCGTGCCGCCATTCCCTTACAACGACCCGAAAACCTTCGAGGCAAACTCCAAGGATCGCGTGGTCATCTTCCGAAAACCGAATTACGAAGGCATCCACATTGAAGATGTGAAACTCGTGAACGGCGAATGGCTGATTACGGGACACACCGGTGTTGTATTGATCGTGACAGGACAGGGCGTATCGGTGAAGCAAGCACAGGCACAGGCCTATCAACGGGTAAAGAACATCCTGATTCCCAACATGTACTACCGCAAAGATATCGGCGATCGCTGGTTCGAAGATCACGACAAGCTGCACTCGTGGGGCTATTTGCGAGAGACTTGAGCGCGGCGGACACGGTTTCCGCGTGCTAAATTCATTACCTCTAACAGCCAGCATTACGGTGGAGCATACCGAGTGAAAAAACAGTCCCGGCTAATGGAAATGCTGACCGGCTACGCGGCAGCCCATCAGCACCCGGTTAATATCGCGGTGCACATGTTGGGAATTCCGGCCATTATGTTTGGCGCACTGGTTGCACTGGGCTGGGTCTCGTTCGACCTTGGCCAGCACTCGCTGAATCTGGCCTGGTTGCTGGTGGCCGGCTTTTTCGCCTTCTACCTGACGCTGGACACCCTCTTCGCCCTGGTCTTTCTGCTGCTTGCGGGCATTCTTACGGTCCTGGCGCTGCAAGTCAGCGCCCTGCCCACAGCTACTTCCGTGACGGTTGCGGCCGTTTTCTTTTTCGGGGGCTATCTCGCCCAGTTCATTGGTCACGCGATTGAAAAATCGCAACCGGTACTGCTAAAACACCCGGTACAGGCGCAGCTTGCTGCCCCATTTTTTACCGTCGTCGAAGCATTCAAGCTGCTCGGCCTGCGCGATGAATTGTTTCAGGCGGTTCAGACCCGCGTCGCCGAACGCCGCGCTAGCACGGCTGACAACAGCTAACAGCCGTCTAGAGCTCAAACCACCCTTTCATGGTCTCGTACTTATTGTCGTAAACCGGAGCAAACATCACATGCGTCTACAAATACTGCTGGTGCTGCTCGCCCTGAACTCGCCTGCCTTTGCTGACATCGAATTGCAGTTTGATGATGGCTCTGTCGGGCTGGTGCGCGACAATATGGTTCTGTTTGGCGACGACCAAAGCGCGATACTTTTTAACAGCCGCAATGATGAACTCACCATCATTAGCAGAGACGACCGCTCCTGGATGCGGGTAGAAGCCGATTTTGTCAAAGCCATTGCGGCACAGATGGAAAAGGAACTGGAGCAAATACTGGCCAGCGTTCCACCTGAACAACGTGCCATGGTTGAAGAACAAATGCAGGGCATGATGCCGCAGGTGCCCAATACGACACCGAGTATCGACGTGCGCCGCACCGGCGGAACAGACAGAGTCGCAGGCTACGATTGCCACGAAGCTGAAGTGATCATTGATGGCAACAACGATGCGGAACTCATGTGCATTGCCACCGCGGACGAACTCGGCATCAATCAGGCGGACTACGCTACGTTAAATTCTGCGATGCGCAGAATCGCTGAAATTACCGCAATGAACCCGAATGCCGGGGCCAGTGCAGATTTCGCGAAATTGGGCGGCATCCCGATCCGCACGCACAATGTTGTCCAGGATTACCGCACAGCGCTGACAGCGATCCTGCATGAACCCATCGACACTGCACGCCTTGCTGTGCCCGCGGACTTCACAGAGACAACGCTGGCAGAAATGCTGGCTCAGTAGTTCAGCAGAATCGCGGAAGCCCGTTCTGACTAGCTGCAACGGTGCAATAAGTTCCACAACAGTTGGTCGGCCGCGACCTGCCAGTTCAGTGGCGCACCCGGTATATCGTCGCGACGTTCGGAATGCAGAACGCGATTCAGTTGTTCGTCATCGATGTCCTTGCCGGCTTCCAGCACCTGGATCCAAAAAGGCGCGTCGCTGCCGATGATGCCTTCAGCGCCGGCGCATAACGCAACGCCATTTTGGTCAAAAACGACGCCACTCAATTGCAACACCTCAATCGGCTTATCAATCGCACTGAGTACCCGCACCCGATCTTCGTGATGCGTACCCAGTACAACTTTCTTGCCAAAGTAGCCTTTGTCGGACTTTGGGTACTGGACGAAATCGAGCTGCGTGGCGACAACTCGCAATGCACCTTCCCGCGACGCAACAGCGCGCATTTCCGCTTTCCATTCCGGGCCTGGCCGTGCGAAGTGTACGATCATTGGAGGGTATTTTTCGTGGTCCTCACGAACGTCCTGAGCTTCGAACGGCGCGGTCTCGCCTTCGGAGCTGCCAACGTACAGCCAGGGCGCTTTGGTCGCTGCAATGCCTTCATCGACCAGATGACAACAAGGGCGAGAAGCCAGGTACGAATTGATCGCCAGTTGCAACTGCTCAAGTCTTCGGCCGGCACTCGCATCGACCCGCAATGGCAACACGACCGCCGGCTCGGGTTCACCAGCGCCTCTACGGTAGGTCTTGTAGAAAGGTGCGGCGGACAATCGGTCCGTGCGCGCAACGGATGCCTCATCCATTGCTGCACAACCGGCGGTTAGTAGTGGCAACAGGAAGCAGAACAGCGGAAGTGGCGTGTATGATTTGTGGCTAACGTGCGAACGCGGACAGCGGTATCTGGCAGTCATGGCATAGCCTTGCGTCAAGACCTGACCTCATGTGTCATTGCGCGGCATCATGCGCCTCGAATGGCTTTCCCGCAAGCCTCACCATTGGGGTTTTTTTGTTTATTTTTCAGTTACTTATCAACCCTCCCTGCAGGCGTATTTGCCGGTCAGCGTGACGGACAGTCTCGGCCCTGTGCGCAACCACAACGCGAGTGATAGCCAACCGGCTTAGCCGCACATTGATGCGCGCCTCGCTGGCGGCATCAAGGTGACTCGTGAATTCATCGAGAAACAGTATCCTGGGTCGCCGATACAGAGCGCGGGCCAGCAAAAGTCGCTGCCGTTGCCCGCCCGACAATGCTACCCCCATGTCCCCGACAGCCGAAAAATACTGCATAGGTAAGCGCTCGATAGTGTCCGCCAGATCTGCGAACCGTGCGCACGCTTTAGCGTGTGGCACATCGACGTTTGCATCGAAAAAGCTGATGTTGTCCAGAATGCTGCCGCAAAAAAGCCGATCTTCCTGCATCACCGATGCAATCTGCCGGCGATATCGCAGTACACCGTAACCTGCCAGCGACCGGCCGTTGACTTCGAGCTCACCGGACGTTGGCGGCAGCAAGCCCATCAGAATTTTAATCAACGTCGTCTTGCCACAGCCGGACGGTCCGGCCAGAACAACGTGCTCTCCTGCGTGAATATGGAATGAGACCTGCCTGAGAACATCCGCGTCACAATCGGCGTAACGAAAACCGAGATTGGACGCTCGTATCGACAAACGCGAATCCGGCCGCCGAAGGCTTGGAACCGACGATGAGTACGCCAGCTCGCGGTCTGTTTGCACGATATCCGCGAGCCGGTCGAGCAGAACCCGAGCCAGTCGAAACTCCAGCAAACGATCTATTAGAGCCGCTGCCCGCTCGGTGAACAAAGCGCGGTAGGCAAGGAACGCTACCAGCATGCCAGTCGTAAAACGGTTATCCAGTATCGCCAACGCGGCGAGCCAGACAACGACGACGAACTGCACACCGAACAAGAGTTGATTGATACCGAGTTGCCAGATCTGCAGGCGGCTGCCGCGAATGGCAGGGTTGCAGGCGTCAGCAAGGTGGTTCCGATAGCCAAGGTCACGCTGCCATTCCTGGCACGAGCTCTTGATCGTCAGCAAGCCGCGCACACTTTCCAGAAAATGGCTGTCACGGTGCGCGGCCAGCACCTGTGCCTCCTGCGAGGCGCTGTGCAGTGATGGCACCATGAACGCCCGCGCGACAAGATAAATAGCGACCGACCCCAAAACCACGCTCGCAAGGCGATAGTCATAAGTGAACATCACCGCCAAGGTAGTGACCGCCATCAGGCCGTCGACCGCTGCTTCAACGAACTGGCGAGTTATGAGTTGCTGTAGAGCGCCAGCTGCCGCGAAGCGCGACTGCACATCACCGAGATGGCGTTTTTCAAAATAGGACAAAGGCAGACGAAGCAGGTGACTGAAAACGCGACTGGCCAGCTGAAAATTGAAACGCGTGCTCAGCGTAACCACCACCCAGGACCGCAGCATCGCAATGGTGGTTTGCAGCAGAATCAGCAAGGCGCAGGCGATCGCGAGCAAGGTCAGAAGATCACGATCACCGCTTAGTACCACATCGTCGATCACGAGCTGACTATAGAATGGCATCAACAGTGCCAGGAACTGCAGGGCCAGCGACAACACGAACACCATCGCAAGTCCCGCCAGCAAACCGCGCGTATCGGCCACCAGTTGCCGGAAACGCAGCCGGCTTGAACCGTCGCTGGCCGCAAACGCCGGCGCCGGCACAAACTCGACCGCCACACCGGAGAACGCACGGCCGAGGTCCCGAATACTAACGCGGCGTCGGCCAAGCGCCGGATCGACTATTGCGGCTCCGCGCCTGTCAAGCTTCTCCAGCACCACGAAATGATCGAGGTTCCAGTGCAACATGCAAGGCAGCTGCAATCGGTCGAGTTCGTCGGGGTCCGCCCGTACAGGTCGCGATGCCAGCGACAATGTCTCGGCCAGTTGCAGGAGGCGAGTCAGGCTTGTGCCTTGCAATGACGCGGAACATTGTTGCCGCAATGTCGGCAGCCCAATTCGCTTGCCGTAATACGACGCGATCATGGCCAGGCAAGACAAACCGCACTCAGCCGCTTCACTTTGCATTACGACCGGCATGCGTCGTCTCTTCCAGAATCGCAGGTCAAGTGCTGGAGCTGGCATCAGCTAATACGGCCGGCTACCGCCTCCAGTGGCGCAAGCATCCAGTCAATTAGCTGGCGCGTTTCACCCAGTACATCTGCGCTCACAGCCATGCCCGCCTCCAGTAATGGGGAGTCGCGCTGCAACGCACCGTGTGCTGCAACAAACTGCACTTTGACCAGATAGACGGGCTCCCGAACATCGAGTGGCACGCGCAAGTCGGCCGGCATTGCCAGCGAGCCGGACACGGCCGAGACAACACCTTCTACGACCCCGAATTTCTGGAACGGCAGCGCATCGACGCGCAAGCGAACAACATCACCTTTGTTCACGAAGGCGATGGCCCGGTCGGGCACCAGCAATTCCACGTAGTAGCGCGCATTTTCAGGAAGTATCGACAGCAGCGCATGTTGCGCACGAACGGTATCGCCGTGCCGAACAAGCATGCCGCTGACCGTACCGGCAATCGGCGCCGGGACCACGAACTCGGTATCAGCCGTTGCATTAACGATGCGCTGCTCCAGCTGCTCGCCGGCAATACGGAGTTCAGCAAGCTGCTGCGCGAAAATGAGCGGCAGGTCGGCCAGCTCTCGTGCCAGCCGCTTGTTAGCTGCCTGCAGGACACCCAGTCGCCGCTCCAGTTCGGCCCGGGCCAGATTGTGGTCCAGCAATTGCAAACGGCGACGCTCCACGTCCAGTGTCGCGACATGGCCTTGCGCTGCTACCGCTGCATGGGCGGCCAGCTCGCGCGCGAGGATGTCGAGTCGCTGATCGGCAACTGCCAATTGTAGTTTCAGGAGGCTGGCTTCCTGCTCGCCGTTTTCAAGCTGTTCCTGCAACAGGGACATTGCTGACGTATGCAAACGCCCCGCTCTCTCTGCTTTTTCTGCGACTACCGTCTTTTCTTCGAACAGCGATTCGAGCAAGGTCTCATCCGTATTGCTCACTGCAGTCGTTCTCGCGACCGAAACGCGTAGTAACGGCGCGCCCTCCGCAATGCTGGCGCCGTCCTGGACCAGGATTGCCGTCACGACACCACTGCGCTGAGCAAAAACCGGCACGTTACCTGCCGTCGTCGTCACGTAACCACGCACAGTATCGCGGGCCGTGTAGCGCCCCAGGATCAGCAAGGCCGCGACAGCGAGTAACAACGTGCCGAACACAGCGGTCAGTACGCACTGCGAAAGTGGCGGCAGCTGCATACATCGGCCGTGCAAACTGTCGAAACGCGCGTTCACGGCTTCTGGCCGATAAAGTGGCTCAGCCATGCTGCGACCGTTGGTCGCCTGCACGCATGCGATGCGCGGCTATACGCATATCGACACTCCCTGTCGCTACGGCACGATACCGGTGGTTCCGGTCCCTGAGTTGCAGCGTAGGGATTGAGCGCTACCGGGAATAGCGCTCAATCCGGCCGATATACCAACCTTTGCGGCTTGTGTTGCGCGGGTTTGCTTCTAGCCGCCAGCCAATACTCGCAGTAGTCGATACCAGTACTGCAAGGCATCATTGAATGACGCGACCGAAATTCGCTCATCCTGACCGTGCGCGCGCTGCTCATCGGGTTCTTCTGCAATGGCAGAAACGCCGTAGACCGGAATACCCACACTGCGGATAAACAAACCGTCAGTTGCACCGGTGCTCATTTCCGGCTCAACTTCGATACCCGGCCACATCTCGCTGGCCACACTCGCGATTGGCTGCATGATGGATTCCGTCAGCGGTGACAACGGCGACGGTCGGGCTACATCGATCTGCTCCAGCGTAACGTCGTAAGGCGCGACAATATCCGTCAACGTTTGTTTGACGAGCTCAACGCTCATCTGCGGCAATACGCGGCAGTTGATCACGGCCGTCGCCGTTTGCGGCAATGCATTCTCCGCGTGCCCGCCCTCTATTCCGGTGGCGACACAGGTCGTTCGCGCCTGCGCATTGAAATAGCTGTACGCAGGCAAGTCGGCCAACTGTGCTTCGTTTAGTTCGTTATTGACCAGCGCGTCCAGAAGTAGCTGTTCGTCGCCCTCAGTCTCCGTTGCGCGCGCCGCAAAAAAAGCGCGCGTCGTATCATTCAGGTCGACGGGAAACTCGTGCTGCTGCTGTGCAGCCAGTGCACGAGCCATTCTGTAAATCGGGTTATCTTCGCGCGGCAGCGAGCTATGACCACCCGGGTCCAGCGCCTGCAGTCGAAAGCTTACATACACCTTCTCGCTGGTCTGGACGATGAATGCGGTGCGCTGGCCGCCGCTGATGTTGACGAAACCGGCATCAGTATTCAGCGCAAATTCCGCGTCAATCAAATCGCGACCTTTCGTCGCAAGCCAGTCAGCGCCAGCGCCAGTGGTTTCCTCATCACCGGTCAGCATGGCGATCAGGTCCCGGTTTGGCTGGAAGCCTTCACGCTTCATGCGGATAAAGTTGGCAACGATGATCGCTGCACCCGCTTTGTTATCAACCGTGCCACGGCCGTAGAAATAGCCGTCTTTCTCGATCATCGTGTACGGATCAACTGACCAGTCTTCACGCAATGCCTCAACCACATCCAGGTGCGCCATCATCAGTATGGGCTTCTGGGTTGGCTGCGGACTCCGGTAACGAACAACCAGATTGGCCGCACCACCGTTCGGAGATACAACGGTCAGGTCATCGTCCGAGAAACCGGCATCACGAAGTCGTTTGGTGAGCGCAGCGATTGCGCCGCTCATGTCATTGCCGCCGCTGGGCGCCGTGTTGCTGTCAATCAGTTCTTTGAATATCTGTTGCGCGAGCACTTCATCGGCGTGAGCCGGCAGGCCCGGTAACAGGCAACACAACAACAGGGAGACTAAAGCGGTATTTCGCATGGTGAAACTCCGGATACTGTTTGACGTTACTCCAGTGTATGCCGGGTATTCCGCGCGGTCACGACGAATTGCCGCCACAGGTCCATTCCCGGTACTGTGGTCGCTATAACGCAGCACAATCTATCGACTTCACGCCAACTTAAACTATTCTCGGCACAGCGCGAATGGAACCTCAGGACTTCACATGCCTTACGACACCCGACAATACGCCGAAATCCGCGACGTCATTACTGACCTGAACCCGGGTGAACCGGTTTACTGTATTTACCCACGCTTGCTGCATAGCGATGTCAAACAGTTTGTCAGTGGCTTCCCCGGCCGGGTGATGTACGCGGTGAAAGCAAACCCGGATCCACGCATCGTGGAACAGGTACTGGCCGCTGGCGTTCGTGATGTTGACGCGGCATCCATTGAGGAAATGGAGCTCGTGCACGCCATTGATCCATCGATACGTTGCTACTTCATGGCGCCGGTGCGTTTGCGCGGCGCGGTCGAACGCGCGTATACCGCGCACAACGTTCGCGACTTCGTGGTCGATCATCATGATGAGTTACTGCGCGTGACTGCGGAGCTGCCACAGAAGGACGTTACGGTGTTCGTGCGTATGGCAACCGACAACCCGGATGCCACCTACAATCTCTCGGAAAAGTTCGGCGCGAGTCACGCTGACACTGTCGCTTTGCTACGTGAGGTCGCCAGTCTGGGTTTCGAACCTGCTCTCGCTTTTAATACCGGCTCACTGGTCCGGCGGCCGGGCGCTTACGTCGCTGCACTAAAGCAATGCCAGGTCATACTGGAGGAAGCCGGCGTCGCGGTTCGGCAGATTGACGTTGGCGGCGGCTTTCCGAGCGACTATCCCGGCATGAAGAGCGAACCCTGGGACTCTTTCTTCAAGGCCATCGATGAAACCCGGCAATCACTGCCGTTACTCCGCAACGTCGAACTGCACGCAGAACCGGGACGTGCATTGATCGCGAAAGGCATGTCACTTCTTACCCAGGTATTGCATCGCGCCGGCGACCGCCTGTTCATCAACGACGGCGTATGGGGCAGCATGGTTGAACCCATGCTCTCAAAAGGCGAGCTGCGTTATCCGTCGCGCGCATTCCGTGGTACGACGCCGGTGACCGGCGAGGATCAAAACTACGAAGTGTTCGGACCGACCTGTGATTCAATGGATCGCTTGCCCGCACCGTTGCCGTTACCTTGCGATCTCGCCGCCGGCGACTGGATAGAGTTCGGCACAATGGGTGCTTACAGCCTGAGCAATCGCACGCATTTCAACGGCTTCTTCCCTGACAACTTTGTCGAGATCGTTGGCGACAACAGCGCACCACCCGCCGTAGGCTAGTTCATGTTATCGCGACTACCCTTGCTCGCGTTTGCCCTGCTGCTCGGTCAACCCGCGACCGCGGAACTGAACCTGGCAGGCGCCAGCCAGCACACCCTCGACAACGGGCTCACCGTTCTGATTCTTGAGGAACACAGCTTCCCGCTGGTCAGCGTTCAGATGCTCTACCGCGCGGGTGCACGCGACGAAGTGCCCGGCCGCACGGGGCTCGCACATTTTCTTGAACACATGGCATTTCGCGGCAGCGAACACTTTCCGGATACCGGGCTTGTCAGTTCCATCTACGCGGCAGGCGGCGAGTGGCACGGCTATACGTGGATCGACCAGACCACCTACTTTGCTACTGCGCCGGTCGCAGAGCTCGGCTTGCTGCTCGACATCGAAGCCGATCGCATGGCACGTCTGGACATATCGGCCGCAGACATTCCCGCCGAGCGCGGCGCCGTACTGGCCGAGATGAACGGTTACGACAACGACATTTCCGCGGTACTGCACGACGCTAGTATATTCGCGGCATTGGTAGCCCACCCCTATCGGAACAACACTATCGGCTGGGCCAGCGACGTGCGCGCGATAACGCACGACGATGTCAGCGCTTTTTACGCGCAGCACTATCACCCGGGCAACGCGGTACTGGCGATCGTCGGCGATATAGACACCAGCACAGTGCTCAAGTCCGTTGAGCAACGCTTTGCCGGGTTACCGGGTCGTGATTCGACACCACTGCCAGTGACCGTCGAGCCGCTGCAACAAGGCGAACGGCGGGTACGCCTGGAACGCCCGGCAGCACGCAAACATTTTCAGCTCGTATGGCAGGCACCGTCCGCTGTGAGCGCTGACTACGCGGCATTTTTGTTATTGCAGGAATTACTCGGCGCGAGTTCCGGCGTGAACTTTCTGCAGAATGAATGGGGTACACCTGCGCGGCCCGGCTCATTGCTGTATGGCATCAGCGACGACATCAAGAGCTGGTTCATACCTACGGCACAACCCTACGTGTTTACCATCAGCGGCAGCATCGCGAACGACGGCAATGAAACGGAACTGGAAGACGCGACTGATGCCGCGTTGGTCACCGCTGCAGAACAGCCTATGGATGCAGCGCAATTCGCTGCTGCCCGACAAAGGCTACTGGACCAACTGCTGCTGGACGTGCAAACCACCGAGGATGCCGCCCATCAACTCGCTTTCTTCTCCGGCATCGACGCACTGGACACCTTGCTCTCATTGCCAACCCGCATCGCGGCGCTTGAACCGGTCGATGTTCAGCGAATCGCGAAACGTTACTTATCAGCACCGCAACGAACCATCGCATGGAGTGTTGATGGGGTGGGCCCTCGATCGCCACGCGTAGCAGCACCGGCAGAAAAACTGGCGGTAGAAAGGGTTGCGATTGACAGCATAGCGGCGCCCGCAGCACGCATTCTGCATTTGCGCAATGGAACGCCAGTGATCGTGCAGGAATCCGGATTGTCACCCACACTGCACCTGACAGCGATCTTGCGCGGTCGATACACAAGCGACTATTCCGCGCTGAGCAGTGACTCCCCTATCAGTGGCCGCAGTGCCTTCAGCCTGACCACAACGAACCGGGAGCAACACGCATTGATCCAGCGTGCCGCTACTGCGCTGCGAACTGCGCGACCTGAATCTGCCTCGATATCACACGCCAACGACCCTTACCTGCGCATGGAGCAGATATTCACACGCGTCATAGGCACGCGACAGCCGAGCCTTGCCGATGCGCTGGCTGTCCCGGAGCTATTGGTCGTTGCAGGTCGCATCGACACCGCCAGCCTGCTCGACCAGCTGAACGATGAATTCGTCACGAAAAAGAACAACACTCGAAGCCCGACTGATGTTCCAGCTGCCGGCACAACCACACACGCTGCGAATGCAGTCTCAGCTGAATCCGTCGAGCCTCCGCGAGCCAGTCCCCCGGGGCCGCGTGGGCAATCCGGTAACGGCTCAGCGGCACCTATGGATCGGCAAGAACCCTCCGGGTTTTTAACCGGACCTCCCCGCGGCATTCGCGAACACATAGACCTGCCGCTGGCGCAGGCCCGAACGGGCTACATCGTTACCGCACCCGGCCCGCAGGACCCGGCGCTGGACGCATGGCGTGCGGCCCTGTACATCCTCAGTCACGAATACGGAGGCCGGCTCGGCAAGGAAGCGATTTCGCGGCGCGGTCTCGTTTATTACATCGACAGCGGCTATCACTCGGACGGCGCGCGCGGCTGGATTACCTTGTCGGCAGGTGTCGACCCGCAGAAGCAGGCGGACTTCCGTTCGTTGTTGGAAGCCGAACTCGACCGCCTGGTCAGCGAACCACCAAGCGCTGCAGAAGTAGCGGAGGCCCTGCAGCACCGAACAGGCCGCGCGCTGAGTGAACAGCAAAGCAATCAGGAGCTCGCTGACGGTCTTGCCCGGCAGTGGTTGTGGCTAGGTCAGCTTGAGCGCCCGGCGGAGTTAAGAGCAAGACTCGCGCGCGTCAGTCGCGACGACATCCTGCGCGTGCTGCAGGATTTTGTCTCCGGCACGCTCGTCGAGGTTACAGTTCGCGGGACTGCTGACCCGGCATTGTGATCTGCGACTGAAAGATCACAAGCCCGACTACAGGCTCATGCCAGCGACCTCTAGCGGCGCTCCAGAAAAACCGCGCGTGCTGCAGCAATATGCTCTAACACCGTGCGACGCTCCTGCTCCGTGTTGTAGTCCGGGTGTTCGGCAGTGTTGTCGCGCAGATCGTCCAGCCACGCAATAAAATAGTCTGCGTTATTGCCGCAGGCCAGTTCGCTGTCTGCAACGTCGGTGAACACTGCGTTGGTTGTTGCATAAGGGTACAGATCAAACACGTCGGGCGAAGGCTCGTCGTTCCATGCCCGTAACACCAACCAGCCATCGTCTTGAACCGAGACACTGCCTTCGATATCGGCGCGCATGCCGTTCTCGCTGATCTGGAAACGTCGAATAACCTCGCCATTTTGCACCAGCTCCAGATGATCGATGGGCACCAGCGAGCGCAGGTAACCCTTGAAACTCAGCTCCCCGCCGCCGGCCGGCACACTGATGTTCTCGCCCGGTGCATGGCCGTCAACAGACAGATTGAGTAGCGGTCCATTGGTGGCAATGGTCCGCCCGGCTCGCAATGCCGCGAGCCACGCGGCACGACGTTCCTCCGGGGTCGCCGGATTGCCGCTGATCTCGGCGTAGGTACGGTTGATACCGACCGGACCACGCAATGAAGCGTAGTTGGCCATCGCATCCGTGCCGCCGGCCGCGGCGAGCGGCATGCCACAATTGAGCAAGCGGTACCAAACCTCAGCCGAGGTACGGTGATCCGCAAAACCAACAACTTCGTAGTAGTCGGCCGTGCCGAGTGCTGCGTCGACAGGCAATGCATTGCTGAGCGATTCGTTCGCGGGATCAGGAATACTCAGGTAGGGATGCACATAGCCAACCAGTGCATTTTGCGCATGAGCGAGTTGGCCCACCGTGGTGTTATCCGGAAACGGACTGGCCAGCCCGGTATTCGCATAGGTCGTGTAACCCGGCAACAGGAAATGCTCATCGAGACCGAGCAGACCGAGGTGACCCCAGTAGCTGGTGTGAAACTCTTGACCGTGCAGCAATAACGTAGCTGCGGTCGACGCCGTATCGGGCGTCGTCGAAAACGCGTGAATGTCCGGTATGCGCTGTTCTTTGTTGACGACCAGGTTGAAGACAACATCAAGGTCTTCCGCAGCCGCCTGCTGCACCAGTCGCGCCGGCGTATTGCGATAGTGACCGCCGTAGTTCATGTGCACGTGGACGTCCGCACTGATCTGCTGCTGCCATTCCTCAGGCAGGTTGAGCGGCTCAAGTTGTATGTCGATCTGGCGAGTCCCGTCTTTCTGCACATCGACTGTGCGCCGCGCGATGTGGTGCTCAAGGCCACGCCAGACGACGATGCGGGCCTCGCCCGCAGGCAGTGACACGCTGGCGACACCGTCGCTGTGGAAATACTGCGGCTCAAAGCGGGCGGCCTGCCGGTCGAAGCCGTCATCCGCATGCAGCCAGGCATCATCCGGCGCGTAACGCCGCCCGTCCGCGCCGCTAACCATCACCCGCGCGGCGACAGGCTTGCCGTTGGCACCCAGAGTTCGAACCACGACAGTGCCGCGTGGTTGCAACCAGTCACGCTCGTCAATCGCGAGTGTCAT
Source organism: Woeseia sp. D3-10 (assembly GCF_055809415.1). Taxonomy (NCBI): domain Bacteria; kingdom Pseudomonadati; phylum Pseudomonadota; class Gammaproteobacteria; order Woeseiales; family Woeseiaceae; genus Woeseia; species Woeseia sp. D3-10. Next base: position 1,315,826 of record NZ_JBVVTW010000007.1, read on the forward strand.
TACTGCGCCAGCCGTAACGTCCTGCACGCGAATTTCAAGGTCTCCGTCTTCGTTGGCAAGGTAGGCAATCCGCTCACCGTCCGGGGACCAGCGTGCCGCCGTAACGTCGTAATCGCCGTAACTGAGCGGTACCGGATCACCACCGCCCGCTGCCGTTGTCAGCCACAGCTGATGCCATTGCCGGCCCAGATAAGACGAATAGATGACACGTTTGCCATCCGGTGCCCAATCCGGCTGCGCGCGCCAGGTGGTTTCTTCCAGCCGAACCGGCACGGTTTCACCGCTGCCGAGATCACGGCGCCAGATCGCGCCGCTGCCATAGATAACTTCCGGGTTGCTGACGTAGAGCAGTGACTTGCCATCCGGTGACCAGCTCGGACTCAGTTCGTGATCGAATTCGCCGTAGTAGTAACGCGGTGTACGGCTGGCCCGCTCCGGCAGCATCGGCGCGCTCTCGAGCCCCTGCTCCGTGAACGAACCGATGTACACATGGAAACGACCGTTCGTGCGGGTCGAGACCCATGCAAGGCGTTTGCCATCCGGCGCGAAGCGCGGCTCCAGATTGACGTTGCCGTCGCTGGTCAATGCGCGAACCTTGCCGCTGGCAAGATCGAGGGCGTGCAGTTCGAGCGCGTCGCCGTCATAACGCGCGAACACCACCGTTCGACCATCGGGCGAAACATCGGGCTGATAGTCGTAGCCCGGATCACTCGTCAGCTGCCGAGCCCGATTCGAGTCCAGGCGCTGTAGCCACAGACTGCCCTGCATCGAGTAGACCAGCGACTGGCTGTCCGGCAGCCACGCCAGCGAACTTGGCCCGCTGGTGAGCTGCGGCAGGTACATCTCCCGGAAGTAGTAGTCATGCGGCACTTTGATTTGCGACAGGACCGGCGTGCGTTCCGCCGCAACGGCTATCGCGACAGGCAGCATGCATACGAGCAGGAACAACCGCGTGTAGCGAATCACAGGCATTTCTCCGTTGACTGTTTAGAAAGCGACGGCGTCCACGCCTTTCAGCTGCAACATCTTGCGCGCATCGTCTGCCGTTGCAATTTCGTAACCCAATTCTTCGAGGATGCGGCGGATTTTAAGCACTTGCGCTGCATTGCTCGGCGCCAGCTCTCCCTTGGCGATGGTCAAACTGTCTTCGAGGCCAACTCGCACATTGCCGCCGAGGATCGCACCCATGGTCGCCAGCTTCATCTGTTTGCCGCCGGCTGCGAGAACCGAGAACAGATAATTGTCACCCAGCAATCGATCAGCCGTTGCTTTCATGTGTGCAAGGTTTTCCGGTGAGGCGCCGACGCCACCCAGCACGCCGAGGACAAACTGCACGTACAACGGCGCTTTCACTCGTCCCTGCTTGAGGTAGTAGGCAAGGGTCTCGATATGACCGACGTCGTAGCACTCGAATTCAAAGCGCGCATCGTGATTGCCGCCAAGATCATCAACGATCATTTCAATGTCAGCGAACGTGTTCTTGAATATGCGCTCGTGTGTCGCGCCCAATAACTCGGGTTCCCAGTTGTATTTCCACTCGGTGTACTGGTCTTTGAGCGGGAAAATACCGAAATTCATCGAGCCCATGTTTAACGAACACATCTCGGGGCTCGCTGCCCGCGCGGGTGCCAGACGATCATCGAGACTCATCAGCGAACTGCCGCCGGTGGAAACATTCAGCACGGCATCACAGTGCTCTTTTATGACGGGCATGAACTGCAGAAAATGCTTCGGATCGGCACTGGGGTAACCGTTGTCGGGATTGCGTGCATGCAGATGAATAATCGCCGCACCCGCCTCTGCTGCCTCAATAGAGGCAGTGGCGATTTCCGCTGGCGTCACCGGCAAGTGCGGACTCATTGTCGGTGTGTGTATTGATCCTGTGACGGCACAGGTGATGATGACTTTGTTTTTCACTGACTGCCTCTGGCCTCCCGGCGAGACGACTGACTTCGCTTACCCGGGATGGGGTCGCGCCCCGAAGTTAAGATGAAAGCCGTAGCATCCGGCCGTGCTCACTAACGACTTCTGCTACGACCGTTAAGATCGCGGACGGTGTTGCGCTGTTCGTGCGTACCCGCCGCGCTGCGGCGAAAGATCATCATTGACTGAAAGCTGCCATTCCACAACTGCCTATCGATGAATCTGTTTATTGATTTACGGAATGACGACAGCGGAAGACCGACGGCAAAAACCGCACCGTTCGACGGCAATCCACCCGCTGGTCGCCGCCATTGACCGACCCCCCTCCGTGGCGCGCACCGCGACGTCGGCACCGCTCGAATCTCGGGCAAGCAGCGCTCCGGGATGCGCAAACGACGCTGTAGCGCCAGCCCTCGCGACTGGTATATCATTCCTCACGCTCATATTAGCCAAACGTTTCATAGAAAAACGGAATATAAAATATGACTCAGGCACCCCCGGATCCGCACCTGTCAGCAACCGACCCGGAGCATCTCGTCTGGCAGCTCGACTGGAATCTGCTGCGGACGTTCACCGTCATCGTGCAGGCAGGCGGTATAACCGCTGCGGCGAACAAGCTCAGGCTCAAACAACCCACGGTCAGCAACGCCCTCAGGCGCCTCGAAGAAAGTCTGGGGCAACGCCTGGTTGAGCGCGGACCGCGCGCGTTTCGCGTCACCCGGCAAGGCCAGGCACTTTACCGCGAGAGCGTGGATATATTTGGCAGCGTCAACCGCCTGTCCATTGCCTTGCGCGACATTCCCGACGATGTGCAGGGTAAGGTCAGCATCCACGTGGCCAGCCACGTCGTCTGCCCGCTGGTCGATCAGGCGCTCAGCGAATTTCACGAACGGCACCCGCAAGCCGTCGTATCCGTGTCGGTCAGTGCCAGCACAGCGGCGGTCGAGGCCGTACTGGAAAAGCGTTGTGCCATGGCAATCTGCCTTGCCAACGAACAACACGACAGCCTCGAGTACACGGTGCTCTACCGCGAACACTTTGGCTTTTTCTGCGGCCCGCGGCACCCCTTGTTCGGCAAGACCGGATTGACGATGGCGGACCTGCGGGGCGAGTACAGCGTGTCGTTCGGCGCTGACCAGCTGGATGGCGTGCTAAGGCCAATCGCGCTGTTGCGCGAGCAGGCGGAGTTGCACTCGCATATCAGCGGCGTAAGCAGCAATCTGGAAGAAGTGCGCAGGATGATCATCGCCAATTTGGGCATAGGCCCGCTACCCATCCACGTGGTTGAGCGCGATGTGCGTGACGGTTTGCTGTGGCGCCTGCCACCGTATGACAACCCGCCGGAGGTTCCGATTTTTGTGGTTCGGAATCCAAAGGCAAGATTAAATCGCGCTGAAGAACGCTTCAGCGAAATTCTCCTTGAGAAAGTAGCCGTAACGCCGCTCGACGAACGCACCTACGGCCTGGAATAACAAAGCGGCGGCACACATTGGTCGCCAGAGAATCTGCCATGCAAAAAAATGCACCATCGCATGTCTTTTATCAGACGCGCTTACACAGACCGCGTCTTGACCGGGCCGAAGGCTGCTACCTGTGGGACGTCGACGGCAAACAGTACTTCGACGGCTGCAGCGGCGCGATGGTTTCCAACGTCGGGCACAGCAATCCTCGGGTACTGGAAGCCATGCGCCGGCAGATGGAAAAATCCACGTTCGGCTATCGTCTGCATTTCGAGAACGATGCTGCCGAAGAACTTGCGCGCCGTGTTGCTGAACTGTCGCCGGCACCGCTTGATCGCGTGTTTTACGTTTCTGGCGGTTCCGAGGCTGTTGAGAGTTGTATAAAGATGGCGCGCCAGTACGCCATTGCCCGCGGCGAACCGCAACGCTATCAGGTGATCTCCCGCCACCCCTCGTATCACGGCTCAACGCTCGGTGCGCTGGCTATAACGGGGTACGACACGCTGACAGAACCGTTCGCGCCGATGCTGCGAACGATGCCGAAAATACCGGCACCAACCTGTTACCTAGATCGCGACGATTTGTCCAACGAGGAACGGGGCCTGCGTTACGCCAATATGCTGGCTGACAAGATTGAAGAACTGGGTCCCTCGACCGTCCTGGCCTTTATCGTTGAACCGATCGGCGGCGCCTCAACCGGTGCACTGGTCGCGCCCGACAGTTACCTGCCACGGATTCGCGAAATCTGTGACCAGTACGGCATCCTGCTGATCGCCGATGAAGTCATGACCGGTGCCGGACGTACCGGGGAGTTTCTCGGCTGTGATCACTGGCAAGTGGTGCCTGACATCGCCGCGCTGGCGAAAGGTTTCGGCGCAGGCTACGTACCGCTGGGCGCGATGTTGACGCGCGCGGATATCGTGGATGCGGTACTTGACCACAATGCGTTTCAACACGGCTTCACCTCGGCCGGCAATCCACTGGCCTGCGCAACGGGCCTTGCCGTGGTCAACGAGATCTGCGAACAGGACCTGATAGCAAACACCAGCACGGTCGGCGCCGCACTCAAATCAGCATTAACGGAATTGATGGACGAATTTCCGTTCGTCGGTGATGTCCGCGGCAAAGGCCTGCTGCTCGCTATGGAACTGGTCAAGGATCGCGAAACAATGCAGGTACTCCCGCCCGCCATGAACGCGGCGAACCGGATTGTCGACATTGCCTATGACCGCGGGCTGATTGTGTATGCCCGACGCACCCGTGGCGGCAATAGCGGCGACCACATTATGGTCTGCCCGCCGATGATCACCACCCTGCAACAGGTCGACGAAATTCTGCAAAAGTTGCGCGCAAGTCTGCAGCAGTTCAGCAACGAGCTGTAGCAGCAATGAAAGGTCTCGAACACCCGGTGCTGCATTAGGTGGACACTGGCAAATTCCAGACTACACGTTTTTGTTCAATTGGAGGATGCATGAAAAAGCAGGTCGCTATCGGTTCGTCACTCGCGGTGCTGTGGTTACTCAGCGCCTGCGCATCCACACCTCCAGCACGGGTTGCTGACGCACCTTTTCAACCGAACAGCGGCAATATTCTGCTGCGTTGCGGCTCGCTCATCGACGGTATCAGCGAGCATGCACGCCAACATCAGGACGTGTTGATTCAGGACGGCGTCATTGCAGCAATCGGTACACGACTCGCCACGCCAGCCAATACGAAAGTACTCGAGCTGCCCGATCACACCTGCATGCCAGGTTTGATCGACATGCACACGCACGTGGTCGAATCACAGCAGGACACCAACGACCTGTACGTTTACCTCACTCGCAGCGAGACCGAAACGCTGGACCTTGCGCGTCCGCTTGCGCGAATAACCTTGATGGCCGGCTTTACGACGGTCCGCAATGTCGGCGTTTACTACGGCTGGACCAGCCGCAGTCTGCGCGACGAAATCAATCGTGGCGCAACGATCGGACCGCGCATGGACGTAGCGGGCTTTTACCTGACGATTCCGGGCGGCGGCGGCGACCTGCTGCTGCCGAATCTGGAAGAAAGTGACATCCCTGCTCACCTGCGACTTGGCGTCGCACGCGGTGCTGACGCCTTTCGGCAGAAAGCACTGGATGCTATTGCAGGCGGCGCAGACGTTATCAAAGTCATCGCGTCCGGTGCCGTACTCGCCTACGGCGGCGTGCCGGGTGCACCGGAGATGACGCCGGACGAACTGCGCGCCGTGGTCGAAGTAGCAAAGAAGGCGGGCGTACCGGTCACTGCGCATGCCCACGGCGCTCAGTCCATTAAAGACGCCATCCTCGCGGGCGTGAATACCATCGAACACGCGTCATTGATTGATGATGAAGGCATTCGTCTGGCCATCGAGCACAACGTTGCATTGTCGATGGATGTTTTCAATGGCGACTGGATAGCGACAGAAGGACGTCGCATGCAATGGCCCGAAGAGTTTCTCCGCAAGAACGATGAAACCACCCTGATTCAGAGACAGAATTTCCGCAAGGCACATGCTGCGGGCGTTACTGTCGTATTCGGCTCGGATTCCGGCGTTTACCCGCACGGCATGAACCCGAAGCAGTTTGCCTACATGGTCGAATGGGGCATGAGCCCGATGGAAGCGATTAAGGCCGCCACTTCAGTTGCCGCACGTTACCTCAGGAACGGATCGCGCGTGGGCGCGATCGAACGCGGGCGGCTGGGAGACGTTGTCGCTGTCGCCGGTGACCCCTTGCGTGACATCAACATCATGGAGAACGTAGACACGGTTGTTATGGGTGGCCTGTTGTTCAAGGCGCCTGCGACTGAGTAACTGGCCGGTACCGACGTTGTCCGTCTCATCAGACCGAACGCTCGCGGCCACTTCCCGGTCGCGGACACCGAAGAACCGTTGACGGTGCTTCGCCCTGTTGCTGCCAGGGCCGGAGGGGTACTTGGAATCCGAGTCGCTCTTGGCGCTGTGCGACCTTGGCCGCGCAACAAACTCACAGCCTGGAAAGGCCCGGTGGCCCTCAGTCTGCCGGAGTGGTCGGGTCGGAGGCTGCTCGCGCGGCGCGCCTGATGCTGGTACGTAAACGGGCAACGCTTATTCCGCCGCCGATGCAAACGAGACCAAGAACAAAGTACACGAGCGTTCCGTAACTGTGAGCGTCGATGTAATACACGCCGCCCACAAACAGGACGCCGATCAACACATAGGCCCACGGTAGAGATTCGTACAGGCGGGATGGCAACCACATGGGAAGCAGCCTCCTAGTCAATTCCTGATAGCTGTCCAGCATGCGCTTCCAGCACGGCCCATTCTCTGCCGCACTTCACATTTGTCAATAAAGTCAGACGCTTGAAGACCGACCGGTCGCGCCATACAGAACCGATAGCACGCTGCCATCAAAGTCACGTAAACATTACCTAATGTAATATAAATTTGACATCTCGCCAATGTAATGTTTATCTAACACCTTATCTTTGGCCCAACACCTCACTGGAGCTCACGATGACCGCATTTTCGTCAATATCGCTGATCGTTGCCGCCCTCTGGTTCAGCACGGCCATCGCTGTCGCCGTCTTCATATACCGGCAAAAGGGCGCCCGGCACCTGCGTCCCGAACTCGGGTTTGCGTTGGGTGGCGCCGGACTGCTGGCACTGGCACCTTGCACCTACCTGGCGACACAGTTCATTACCGGCACACCCGTGTTGTTCGGCAGTGTCGTGCAATGCGTGGGCGCAGGACTGCTGTTCTTCGCGGCCGCCCAAGCGCGCAGGAGCCGGCTCAACCCGGAATCGGCAGGCAGCACGCGCTCAATTTCCGAGAAGAGCGCGCTGCTGACACTCGCGGCGGTGCTGCTGGTATTCGCTTTGTACTTCGTGGACACAGTGGGCAGCTCGCCAGAGGGCGCCATAGCTGCCTTCGTCAATGCCGTGATCCTGCTGGTCGTAATTATGGCCGCCGGGCACATCGCCATTGCCCTTTTCCACTCACCGCACGGTGAGCTGGACAACCCTGCCGACGAACGTGACCGCGAGATTTCGAGGCGCAGTCTGCGCAACGCCTACTACGCCCTCGCGGCGGGCTTCTGGTGCATGCCGGTACTGATTGCCTTGCCATTGCCAACGCAACTGGCCCTGCAGTGCTGGTTGCTGCTGCTGGTCATCGCCGAAGTGGTATACCAGGGGTCGATCATCCGTTACTACCGCGCAGGCATTCTCTGATGGCGAAAAAGAAGAGCAATGTCAGCAATCGAGTGCGGGAACTGCGCTTTCAGCATGGCGAAATGACCCAGCAAGAACTCGCCGCTCGCATAGGAGTCGCACGGCAAACCGTTATTGCCATTGAACAGGGAAAGTTTTGCCCGTCACTGGAAAGTGCACTGCGGATGGCGGTAGCTTTCAACACCACCGTCAATGAGATCTTTGCGCTGGATGAAGCGAATACCGGCTGAACGACAGATCAAAGGAAAGCAAAAAAAAAGCCCGCAATCGCGGGCTTTCTTGCGTGTTGTCAGCGCCTGACCGCTAGGCACCCGAGGCCGATTTGCGTGGCACGTCTTTGGCGATGTTGGTCGCCAGCGCGATCATTGACGAAATATCCGCCAGGTTCGCCGGTATCACCAAAGTGTTGCCGGACTTGGCGAGATTGCCGAACTCATCAATATACTGCTGCGCTACACGTAGTTGCATGGCTTCGTGACCGCCATCATCAACCAACGCTGCAGCAACCTGTCGCAGGCCGTCCGCCGTTGCAGTGGCGACGGCCAGAATGGCTGCTGCCTCGCCTTCCGCTTCGTTGATCTGTTGTTGTTTGGCGGCCTCGGATTCTTTAATGACGCGTTGCTTCTCGCCCTCTGCCTTGTTGATTTTCGCATCTCTATCACCTTCGGAATTGAGAATCACTGCGCGCTTCTCACGCTCCGCCCGCATCTGCTTTTCCATTGCGCCCAATACATCCTGCGGTGGATTGATGTTCTTGATCTCGTAGCGCATGACTTTCACGCCCCACGGATCGGATGCCTTATCGAGTTCATCAACGACATTGGAATTAATGGTGCCGCGTTCTTCAAAAGTTCGATCGAGTTCGATCTTGCCGATTTCACTACGCAAGGTTGTTTGGGCCAGTTGCGAAATAGCGAACATGTAGTCGCCAATGCCGTACGACGCCCGCCCTGGATCCAGCACCTGCATGTAAAGCACACCATCAACGCCGACTTGCACGTTGTCGCGCGTAATACAGACTTGTTCTGCAATATCGATAGCCTGTTCTTTCAAAGTATGTCGATAGGCGATGCGCTCCATGAACGGCACGAGAATATGAAAGCCGGCTTTTAAAATGCGGCTGAATTTGCCGAACCGTTCCACAACGTAAGCGTTTTGCTGAGGTACGACCACCGCCGTCTTCGCGATGACGAAAATAACCAGAGCGGCGATAGCAAGTGACACATACAGTGAGTTCATCGCGTTTACCCTTTGATGGAATGGTTACTGCGTTGGAGCAGTATCAGCGCTGACGTACAAGGTCAGCCCCTCGTTGCGCGTGATCATGACGCGGGTGCCAGCCGCAATGGCCGTTGCTCCACTGTTCACAACAGTCCAGTCGGTGCCTCTGAACTGTGTTCGGCCGTGTGCACCGGCAGCCAGTTCAGAATCGATGACGATGTGCTCACCCTCGATACCTTCTTTAAACCCTGGCACGTTACCGCGAATTTTTTCGTACAACTTGCGCCGAAAGGTGAACATCGAACCCAGCGCGAGACCCGCGAAAATCAGCCATTGCACCCATTCGGGCGCCGCCAGTCCCAGCAAACCGAGCACACCCACCAGAGCCGCCGACAGCCCGATAAAAATGAGGTAGAACTGCGCATCGACTGCAAGCATTTCTGCGCCGAACAGAACGGCACCCAGAATCATCCATGCCCACCATGCCATACCCGATCTCCCGGTTTTTTCGTTCTGGAACTATACCTCAGTTGCTACCGCGGACCGCAGGCAACAATCGTTGCCAATCGGTTTCAGCAAAATGCTTATGACGAGTCCTTCGCTGCCTGCAACCAGCGATCAAGATGGCCGGCGAAGGCCTTGCGATCGCTTTGGCTTAGCGCCGGCGGGCCGCCGGTATCGACACCGCTGGCGCGCATCGTGTCCAGAAAATCACGCATGTTCAAACGCCCACGGATGTTCTCCGGGCTGTACATTTCACCGCGGGGATTCAGTGCCTGTGCGCCCTTGTCTATCGCCTCCGACGCCAGTGGAATATCGGCGGTGATCACCAGATCACCGGGCTGCAGGCGCTTGACGATTTCATTGTCCGCCACATCGAAGCCGGAAGGGACTTGCAGCGTACTTATGAATTTTGAGGTCGGCGTTCGGAGCGCGTGATTTGCGACCAGGGTCAGCGCAATCCCGGTGCGATCGGCCGCACGGAACAGAATCTCCTTGATCACGACGGGACAGGCGTCTGCATCTACCCAGATTTTCATTGTGTTGTTTCCATGCCGGCGAAGGGTAACGCAGACTTGCGTCTGTTGTTTCCTGTTCCAGCGATCAGGGCCGCAACGAAAAAAGGCAGAACCTTGCGGTCCTGCCTCTTCGACCTTCATCCCCGAAAGGAATCCGGCAGGTTCGCGCTGCGAGCAGCCCAAACCGATTTTTTCATTTCGCCATTAAAGCGGAACGATGTTCTCAGCCTGCGGACCTTTCTGGCCCTGCGTAACTGTGAACTCAACCTTCTGGCCTTCAGCCAGGGTCTTGAAGCCATCGCCTACGATGGAACGGAAGTGTGCGAACACGTCCGGGCCATTTTCTTGCTCGATGAATCCAAAGCCTTTAGCTTCGTTGAACCATTTAACGGTACCGGTAACGGTAGACATAATGTTTATCCTGTTTTCTAACTAAGTAATGGAGGCCCCAGAGAGAGCCCGTTTGGTTGAAATTTGTCGCTATTACTTATGAAAATCAGGACGATACGACCAGAAAAGGTGAACCGAAATGGTGTGCATAAATAGATGTGACGCTTTTTCAATCTGGCGCGAGTATATAGGGCTTTCGGCACAAGTCCAACTGAAAAAGGCGCTAATTTGCCGAAAAATATAGTTTTTTTGGTCTAAAAAGGCCGGATCAGGCAGTTCGAGAACCACCCCAGTGCCCTGCCAGCCCTCCTCAATGAACGCTGGGGATGGCGGGCGAATTGAGGCTACGGGTGCCTTCCTGTACACAAGCGCACTTGTCAGTGTTCTTGGCAAACGTGCCGTGGCGGATGCGACCAATGGTATCAACCTCACAGGTCATGGTACTGCCCGCCGGGCAATGCAGGGAGGCTTTGCCGGCGTCCTTGTGCATCGGGTCCTGCGCACAAGCCCCCAGGAGCAGCAAGCTTGTGGCCACTGCGATTGTCTGCCAATAGGGCTGTCTGATCATTGTGGCCACCTGCTCATTGATTGTCGGCAGGCCAGTATAGCGGATGGACGCGCCGTCTATCGGGGCGCCCGCCACACAGCCCATATAACGGTTAGTTATTAGCGACTGGCGACGGTACGACCGAGTGACTCAGCTTTCGAGGCTGGCCTCCAGGGTTATCTCGGCATTGAGTACCTTCGATACCGGACAGCCGGATTTGGCATCGGCAGCCGCCTGCTGGAAGGCCGCCTCATCCGCACCGGGCACGACCGCGTTCACCACCAGGTGCACGGCAGTGATGCTGAAGCCACCATCCCCCTGCTCCAGACTCACCGCCGCTGAAGTGTTGATTTGCTTCGCGGTAAAGCCGGCTTTGCCGAGAATCATCGACAACGCCATGGAATAGCAGCCCGCATGGGCCGCCGCGATCAATTCTTCCGGATTGGTGCCCTTGCCGTCTTCAAAGCGGGTGCCGAACGAGTACTGGGTACTGGCAAGAACGCCGCTATCGGTGCTGATGTTGCCCTGCCCAGATTTGAGATCGCCCCGCCATTCTGCTTTCGCATGCCTTTTCATCGCTGCCACCTTATTTCGCTGCGTCGAGGTGCGGCTGCAACCAGGCATCGAGCTGCCCTTGCGATACCGCGCCGGTGTGGGTTGCGACAACTTCACCACCCTTGAACAACATCAAAGTCGGAATAGCACGAATACCGTACTTGAAGGCCGTGGCATTGTTGGAATCGACGTCGATTTTGGCCACTTTCAGCTGCCCGGCGTATTTCTCTGCCGTGGCTTCCACGACCGGCCCTACCGCCTTGCAGGGACCACACCATTCCGCCCAGTAGTCCACGAGTACAGGATGACTCGCCTGCAGGACTTCGGCTTCGAATTGGTCGTCGGAAACATTACTAACGGTACTCATTCATTTCTCCAGGTTTTCAGGCAAATCAGGCCAATGACCGTACATCAGGTCCGGCTCGGTTGTTGGTCGCATTATCTGCTGCCGATTCGGCGGAATTCAATGCAAACCTCGTCGATTGCAATCCTTGCACAGGAAAGTGCCTGAATTCGTTACAGTCTGCATCGCGATGCGCGCCGCAAGTCTCGCTTCAACCAGAAAACGATGCGGCGCGGGAGTATTCAGCTGACGCGGACACAAAAAAAGGGGGCCAAAGGCCCCCTTTCTCACTGACGTGCTCGAACCTAGTCGAAGCTAAGCTTCAGATCCAGGAAGTAGTTGATGCCTAGGTCAGTGTGCATGTCACCGAAGTAGCCGAAGCTTTCGTCTGCCAGTGGTGCGCGTTCGTCAAAGACATTATTGATGCCGAACTGCACTCGTGCACGCGATTCCATGAACGAATCGAAACGGTAATCGGCCGATACGTTCCACGTCGTCATGTTAGGAATGACGTAATAGATCGGATCACCGCTCACCGGGTCTTCAAGGGTCAATGACGTCTGGATGAATTTACCCAGCCGTACCCCGCTGAGTGCCGCACCCCATGCGTTACGCGACCAGCTGACCCGCAACGTGTGCTTGTCTTCGGCATTGCCATCCTGCAGTCGCAGGTCCGCGAAACCGGTTACCGGCACATCCGCCGGCAGATCACCGCTCTGCTGCGCCGCGATCAGTACAGCAGCGTTGCCGCCGGCAACCTGCTCGTACTTGTCCAGGAAGGAAGCAACGTAACGCATGTTGAAGTTGCCAATAGGGGTATCGAACTCGTAGTAAATACCCACGTCATGGCCACGCACGGTGCGCGTATCCAGGTTCGCATAGGTATCGTCGATCTGGGTTACCGCACCGACCGGGCAGATGCCGTTGTCGATATAGAGCTGTGCTTCGGCCGGATCCAGCAACGCCGGGTCTTCACGCAGCACAGCCGGGTTACCGGTGACCGCTGCGCAGTTGGCGGTGCCCTGGCCCAGTCGAATCAGCAGGTCGAGAGCGGTGTGGTTTTCTTCACCGAACAGGCCAATCGTGCGCTCTTTCTCAACTTCCCAGAAGTCCAGCGTAAAGGTCAGGTTTTCAACGGGCTCAACCACAATACCGAAGTTGGTATTGGTCGATTCTTCAGGTTTGAGCTGGCGACTACCTCCTGCCAGGCGCTGCATGCCATAACGGCAATCCAGCGTGTCTTCGTCGGGATCAGCGAAGAAGCAAACGAAGTCGTCGCGTGTATTGGACCGCGCTACATCGCCTTCATTGACCGTAACGAGGTTCGGTACGCGGAAACCCTGTGACCAGGAACCACGCAGCAGTACCTGCTCGATTGGACGCCAACCCACGGCAAATTTACCAACCGTCGTGTCGCCAATGTCGTCAAAGTCTTCGTAGCGAAGGGCGAGCTGTACGTCCAGATTCTCCAGCAAAGGAATCTGCAGTTCACTAAACAACGAGGTCACCGTGCGCTCACCGCGACTGTCAAAAGATGGGCTCGAGTTCAGTACATCGGATACGTTCGGGAACGTGTTTCCGTCAGCGTCGATGAAGTTGATCGTGCCGTCCAGGCGCGGATCTCGGTCATCAACGAATGACTCTTCGCGAAGTTCGACACCGGCGAGGAACGCCGCCGGGCCTGCCGGCATCTCGAACAGGTCGTTCTTAGACACCTTGAAATCAATCATCTTCAGTTCGGTTTCGTTGTCACGGCGAACGGTAATCAAAGTCCGTTCGATGTTCGTGTTAACACGCCCACCGAAAGGGTTGAATGCCGCTGGCGTGGGATCGTTCAACGCTTCCTGCATCAACGTGTTGGAAATGCGGTTATGCGTGATGTCTTCTTTTTCGGCCCGCGACCAGGTAACGGCGGTATCCCAATCCCAGTCTTTCCAGGTACCACGAAAACCTTGCAGGATCCGATAGGTCTTGCCGTCGTTGTCAACAATGCGGGGCACCTGTGCCCAGCGGTAATTGTCGATGATCAGCGTACGACCGGCGTCAGGCAAAGTGCCCGCGCCAATGACGCTGTCCGGTAAGCGGTTGGGCGAACCAACTGCACCGAACGGGTTGTAGTAGTTGTTCGCACCCACCTGCAGGTCGGCAACTGCAGAAAGACCGGTCGACGCATGGCGCAATGTATTGGTGTACGACAGATAAGCGGACACTTCAGTGAAACTCTCAACACCGTTGTCAAAGCTGTGATTAAGAAATGCGTAGACATTAACCCGATCCAAAGCACCATAGAGATCACGGTTTTCATTGTTGCTGTAACGGTAAGTACCTTGCCCGTCTACCGCACCGCATGTGCCATAACCAAGATCCCACTGACAGCGCGAATCGCCGGCCGGGTATGTTTCAAATTCGCCAGCACTGTCCGTAAAGCCTGGCAGGCTGCCGGACGTAAAGTCGTATTGCCCATACTCCGAGTTGATACTGTCGTTGCGGAATGAGGTATTTCCGAACCACGGTGAATTCGTAGGCACCCGATCTCGATAATCGTCATTGAACCAACGCTCTTCGTCCTGTGAGTTGACGCGGTCGCGGCGGTAGTAATCCGCGAATACGCTAAGGTTGGTTGCGTCCCCATTAAAATTCTTGCCCCACTCAAGCGTAATGCGTTGATCATTGCGCGGCATGTGATCATAGCTGGCGAGTCGCGTGCGGATATTGAAGCCCTCAAAATCCGTCTTCAATACGTAGTTCACAACGCCCGCAACGGCGTCCGCGCCATACACGGCCGATGCACCATCACGCAGCACTTCGACCCGCTCAAGACCGAAGACCGGCAGACTTTGCGAGTTAACGGTGTTTACCGGAATAAAACTGCCACCAACGGCCTCCGTTTGATAGCTAGCCGCGTTGACCATACGGCGGCCGTTTAGCAGTACCAATGTATTGCCGGTTCCCAGGTTACGCAGGTTGAAAGCACCAATGTCGCCGCGAGCGGAGTTTACGCCGCCGCTGATGTTTTCCGATTCACTGAAAAAGTTCTGGCCCTGCTCAGCCATGAACTCGAGCAATTGGTCACCCGATTCGACTCCCATTGCTTCAATATCTTCGGACGTGACAACCGAGACAGGCAATGCGCCGGTGATTTTGGCACCCCTGATATGACTGCCGGTTACCACGATCTCTTCGACTTCGTCGTCAGCCTGTTGCGCACCGGCGCCGGCAGCGAAGCCCAGCAATGATATCGCCGTAATGGCTGAGACGATTAAGCAGTGACCGCTTTGTCGGTATTTGTAGCGTTTGTACATGACACCCCCAATGGGTAAATGCGGCCGGGCTGGCCGCTATAGCCAATAATTTTTCGGCGATTTTGCACCGCAAACTTTGCAACGCCTACAAAAATATTCGTCTTACGAAGCGCCAATTCCTGACTTCGGGCAGCGCCACTTGTTGCGTGCCGGCAACATCTGTATCTAACTGTTTTTATTCTATTTTTTGACGCTCCTTCGAGGCCCTAAAGTGCAACTTGAGACAGTTCTCGCAAGGCATTCTTCCGGCATGCCGATTGAGCGCTGCCACGGTAGTTCGTAGACCGCTCAATTTGCGCATCTAAGCATTCTTCCCGCCATTTCCCGGTGGCCCGATAGTCACCACCCGCAGCCGTGGCAAGCGGGAACAGCGCTTCAGTTGAGGGGGACCGGTGGCACTCTTGTTGCTGTGATGCGGAGAGACCCATTGTTATATTGAAACGTGGAGCGAGGAGCTGAAGCGGAGCAGAAAATGAACAAACGGCAGTTTATTAAAATGGCAGCGGCAAGCGGTCTTGGTGCAACTCTGCCGATAGCCGTCACCAAGGCAGCGGCAGGCGACAGTCTTGCGAACATCACTGGAAACGCGCTGGCCATCACCAGCACCGAACGCATGGCGCGAGTCGCCAAAGCGCAACGCCTGATGAAAGCCGCGGGCATCGATGCTTTGCTGCTGGAAGCAGGGTCCGCGCTGATTTACTTCACAGGTATCCATTGGTGGCGCTCCGAACGCTTTACCGGCGCGATCATTCCCGCCGAAGGCGAGATCGCCGTTGTAACGCCCTATTTCGAAGAGCCGTCGATCCGCGAGAGCCTGAGCTTTGGCGATGATGTCCGAACCTGGCATGAACACGAAGACCCGTTCACCCTCGTCGCGGGTATCCTTCGCGATCGCGGCCTGCGCCGCGGCAAAATTGCGATCGAAGAAACCGTCCGTTACTTCATCGCACACGGCGTGCAGCAGGCTGCACCTGACTTCTCCACCGTATCCGGCAATGCAATTACTCGCGGCTGCCGTATGATCAAGTCACCGGCCGAGATTGCCTTGATGCAAGTCGCGAACGACGTAACGCTGGCGGCATACCGTCACGTGCACCGCAATATCGAGGCGGGCATGACGCCGCAACAGGTATCACTGATGATGTCCGACGCAACCCGCGCACTTGGAGGTTCGCCACAGTTTTCCAGTGTGTTGCTGAACGAGTCCAGCGCTTACCCGCACGGCACCGGCCAGCCGCAGACCGTTACCGAAGGCGGGATCGTACTGATGGATTGCGGCTGCTCCGTCCATGACTACGAGTCCGATATCTCCCGTACGTTCGTTTACGGCGAACCAACTGCCAAACAACGCAAGGTCTGGAACACCGTCAAGCAAGGCCAGCAACTGGCGATGGAGACTGCACAAGTAGGGACACCGGCCGGCAAAGTGGACGACGTCGTGCGCAATTACTACGAGAAGCAAGGCTATGGGCCCGGCTACAAGACGCCAGGACTGTCACACCGCCTCGGACACGGCATCGGTATTGACGGCCACGAACCGGTGAATTTTGTACACGGTGAAACGACGCCGCTGGCGGCCGGCATGTGCTTTTCAAACGAACCCGGCATTTATCTGTTCGGTGAATTCGGCGTGCGACTGGAAGATTGCCTGTACATGAGTGACGATGGACCAACGTTGTTTACGGCATTGTCACCATCCATAGATCAACCCTTCGGCGATTGAACGCAACAGGCCAGGTACGCAACTTATTGCCTAGGACTGCGGACCGCCCTTGTCGCTACTGAACAGCCGCATGAACCGCCGCCACATGAGCGCGATGGCCAGCAAGATGTAGACACCGAACTTCTTTAGAACTTCGAGCACGCCCGCAAATACGCCCGTTTTGACAATGAGCTTACCGGTCACGAGAGCGCCAATACCATAGACCGCGAGCTCGTCGACGTTCGGATCGAAATCTGAGTAGCGATGCCCCTCGTTGAACTCCGTCATCAACAGAACGGCATCACGACTCGCATTTATTTCGTCGAGTTGTTTGGTTGCAGCGACAAACGTAAAACTCAGGAAACCGAGGCGACCTAGCGCCCGAATCTCGTAGTTCAGTGTCGAATCATCAACGCCCTCAAAACGCAGCTCCTTCGCCCAGTAGAGCTTTTTGGCCGTCGCGTCATAGTGCGGCGCCTCCGCCCATCCCACCAATTCGACAGGGGAATAGCCGTCAGCAACACGCTCATCGCTGGCGTCCTGCATATCCTCTTGCATGTCGGTAAGCAGCGCATCGAAATCTATATCCGCCGCGTCTTCATCGGCTACATGACCGTCTTCTATATAGGCGATGGTGACTGCCCAGCTCTCGAAATCCAGCGGTGAATAGCGGGCAGGAAGCAACAGGCCCAGGACGATCTGACCGGGCGGATTGCCCCACACATCAACGAGGACAGTTTGCGCATCTTTCGCATCAAGGAAATAGAATTCATCGGGCACCCGCAATGTGGCAAGGCCGTCGGCCAGTACGATCGTGCCGTTCCTGGGTTGCAACGATTCGATTTTGTTCTGCAACGATTCGTACGCCCGCGTTTCTTCCTCGCTGTATTCGCCCGGCTCCTGTGCCACTGCGGTGAACACCAGAGACAGCAGTAATACAGCACTTAAGATTGTTCGCACACTGGACAAAGCGTGGCCCTCAAACGATCAAATTCTTGTGTACGCGAAGTATTGCACAGAACCTGCCCCGCGGATTCCGCCGCATCAGGAGTATGCTGCCTGATTCACCAATGCGCGGCGCACCGCCCAGGATGGATTACGGCTGCTTGCATTCCGCGAGCCTGTCTCTTGTAAACGCCTGCAGCAACAGGCCGGCAAAGTGAGCCGATCGCGCTTAGCAACGCGGCAAGAAAAATGTAGTCAGCTTTGGTGAACCGGCGGTCACGAACAGCGACGCGTAAATACATGGGTGAAAGTATCGCACGAGCTTGCAATCCGCTGGCAAGACTGAGAACCCTGCCGCTAAACATCAATCCCCTGCGGCGAAAACTCCTGGCAGCAAGCATGGCAAGACAGCGACAGTCGATCGCCTGTAAAGTACGGGTCTGCGCCGCTGCCAACCGCATACGCTGGCGCCCCGCACGATCACTGCTTACAGGCTCAAATCAGAAGGAGCAATAAATGTCCCGGACTGCACTATTGATCGGCACCGCGTTGGTCGGCCTGCTCTTCTCGGCGGCACAAGCAATAGCCCGCGATGTCGATATCGAGCGCTTCACCGCCATCGTCGAAGAGGGCAAAGAACTGTGGCAAGTGCCGGGACTGGCCGTCGCATTGATCGAGGACGGCAATGTGATCTTCCAGCGTGGCTTTGGCAAAACGACCGCCGATGGCAGCGTTGTCGACGAGCACACGTTGTTCAGCAATGCCTCCACCACAAAGGCCATGGTCAGTGCCGGTGTACTCATGCTGGTCGACGAAGGCAAACTCACGCTCGATGATCCGGTCATCGATTACCTGCCGGAGCTGCATTTCCACAGAGACGCACAACCCCAGCAGGTCACTATCCGCGATCTGCTCGCCCACCGGACCGGCCTGCCCAGCACGGACTTCTGGACCTTCCGCCAGTTGATGCCACTTGAAGAACAGGTACGCAAGATGCGCCTGGTAGCACCCGCTACTGCGCCACGCACCCGCCTGATTTACCAGAACACGATGTACGAGCTGGCCGGGATGATCATCCAGCGTCTGACCGGACAACGCTGGGACCAGTTTCTGCACAATCGGCTGTGGTCACCACTGGGGATGAACGAGACGTACGGCACACGCGGCCAGATTCCTGAAGGGAAAGCACGGGTCGTCCCGCACGATATCGTCGACGGCAAAGTTCAGCCCATACCGTACGACCTGCCGCCGAACCTCGAAGATGCGGCCGGTTCTGCCTGGTCATCGGTGCACGACATGAGCATCTGGGCGCAGTTCTTGCTGAACGGCGGCATCGCCTCGAACGGCGAACGCATACTCTCCGAAGAAAGCATTGCGGCCATGTTCGAGCCGGCGCAACTGGTCTCCGCTGACGATTATTACTCCAGCGCTGAACTCACCAAGCCGAACTGGCGCAGCTACGCCCTGGGCTGGTATCAGCAGGATTTTCAGGGCCGGAAGATCGACTACCACACCGGCACTCTCGACGGGCTCGTGGCAATTATTGGCCTGGACCGGGCTGAAAAACGCGCGGTCATCGTGCTGCAGAACATGGGCGGCTCGGAACTGCGCCACTCCCTGTTATGGGAAGCAATGGACACCCGTGAAGCAGAGGCCCGGACCGACTGGCTGCACGGCATTGCTGACATTTACGCCGCACGTGACGCTAAACGGGCAGAACGCTGGGCCGAGCTGGAAAAGGCGCGGCTCAAGCGAACCCGTACCAGTGTCGACATGGACGATTACCTCGGCACCTACAGCAACGATGTCCTGGGAGAGATCCGCTTGATGCGCCGCGGTCGCGACCTGATCCTGAAAACCGGCATGTACGAATACGACGTCTCGCACTGGCACCTGGATACGTTCCTCGTGAACTACGTGGCCTGGTCCAGCGGCACGTTTGCTGACTTCGGTATCGACCCGCATGGCAAAGTCGCCACGATGGAGGTCTTTGGCCACACGTTCGAGAAAGTGGCGGAGTAACACCAAGCCGGCAGCGTGACTTGAATCCGCGCGTTGTCGGCCTATATCGGTAAGATAGATTGTTCAGGCAGTGGCAACTGCCCTGTTTTTTGGTTGAGGAGTAAGGCATGGCCGGTGGCTGGGCCCGCGACGGGGCCGTACAAGACCAGATTGACGCAAGCGTCGAAGACGCCGTCAAACGTGCGCGCGACAATCTGCCAAAAGGTGAATCGCGCAAGCAGTGCGAAGAGTGCGATGCCGACATTCCGGAAGCGCGCCGCATCGCCGTGCCCGGCGTACGCCTGTGTATCGGTTGTCAGTCGGAACGCGACCAGCAGCAGAAAGCGGGCGGCTTCAATCGGCGCGGCAGCAAGGACAGTCAGCTCCGCTGAGCCCGGCCCGGGTGAAAAATCAGTGGTTACGTCAGGGGTGGCCGCGTAGCAGCCGAACCCGAAACGACTTTCCTTTCAACTTGCCCTGCGACAACTTTTTCACGGCCTGCGCCGCAACCGAGCGGCGCACGGCGACGAATGAGCGTATGTCGAATATCGAAATCTTACCGACCTGATCACCCGCGATACCGTTGTCGCCCGTTAGAGCACCGAGGATATCGCCCGGCCGGATTTTCTGTTTTTTGCCACCATCGATCAGCAATGACTCCATGGCCGGCTGCGCCGGAGTCTCCTTAAGCACGCTGTCATCGGGCAACGCACCCATGGCGACCTTTGTGCCGGTGAAGTCCTGCAACGCCGATACCTTGTGCGCTTCGCTCGCACTGAACAGCGTGCAGGCCAAACCGCTGCCACCGGCACGACCTGTGCGGCCGATGCGGTGCAAATGAATCTCACTCTCGTGCGCAATACGGTAGTTGATTACAACGTCGAGCGCGTCGATATCGAGTCCGCGCGCCGCAACGTCCGTCGCGACCAGTACGGAAACGCTCTTGTGTGCAAAGCGAACCAGCGTGGAATCGCGATCACGCTGCTCCAGATCACCGTGGATAGCCAACACGCTGAAACCGGCCTGACGCAACGCGCTGGCGACATCGCGTGTCTCAACCTTCGTGTTGCAGAACACCAGGGTTGATTCGGCCTGATTCTCCAGCAACAAGAGACGCAAAGCGCGCAACCGATGCTCGTCATCCTGCACTTCAAAGAACTGCTGGCGTATCGTCGCGTTGTCGTGAGTCTCTTCAACCTTGATATGCACCGGCATCTTCAGGACCCGGCCTGCGATCGACTGAATTTCATCCGGATAGGTCGCACTGAACAGCAGCGTTTGCCGCTTGGCCGGTGTCTGGCCGACGATGTAATCCAGCGAGTCCTGAAATCCCATGTCCAGCATGCGGTCTGCTTCATCCAGTACCAACGTTGTGACTTCAGCCAGATCGAGTGTGGCCTTTCGCAGGTGGTCTTCAATTCGCCCGGGCGTACCAACGACAATATGCGCGCCACTTTCGATGGAGGCCGCCTGAATTCGAAACGGCTTGCCGCCACACACGGTCAGAATTTTGATGTTGGGAATACCGCGCGCGAGTCGGCGTAATTCCACGGCGACCTGATCGGCCAGTTCGCGAGTCGGGCACAGCACCAGTGCTTGCGTACGAAAGTTGCTGCTGTCGAGCGTATTCAGCAAGCCGAGACCAAACGCGGCGGTTTTTCCCGAGCCGGTCTTGGCCTGTCCAATCACGTCCTGCCCGGCCAGTATCGGCGGCAAACTCTGCGACTGGATCGGGGTCGTTTCAAGGTAGCCGAGGCCAGCCAGGTTATCGAGCAGTGCCGGTTTCAGGTCGAGCGTAGAAAAAGTCATGAGAATTGGCACTGAGTGTGGCTGGGGCGGCGTCCGAGTATAGGGACTATGAGCTAAGGCTGACAGTGAATTACCGGGTATTGCGCTGCTTCCCTTCTCCGATAAGCCGAAAAACGCCAGGTACAGCGTCCGGCCGGCAGCCACCGGCATGCGAGCGACGTCTCTCAGCGACGCCCGTCACAGCAAGCGACCAGGAGCATTGCTAGAGTTTGTGCCTGTCGTTGCCGCGAGCCGTTTCATGAAAGGAAAGATTGGACTGTCGTTGTTCGGCTTGCCGTTCTTTGCCGTCGGCCTGTGGATGCTGTGGAGTGTCAGCAGCGCGTTCATGGATTATTGGCAAATGCAGAATTGGCGGAGCGCAGACGCACAATTGCATACGGCCGGTTACCGCACGCAACAAGGTGATGACTCAACTACCTACGAAGCCTACGCCACTTACAGCTACACGATCGATGGCCAAAGCTACAGCGGCTCTCGCGTTGCAATCAGTGGCGGCGCCGACAACATTGGCGACTACCAGACGGACACGGGCAATCGCTTGTCCAGTGCGCTCTCGCAAGGCGCGCCCGTTACCGTGTACGTCAACCCCGACAATCACAGCGAAGCGGTTATTGATCGCGAACTTCGCTGGGGACTGCTGGGATTCAAGTCGATATTCCTGTTCGTGTTCGGCGGCGTTGGTTTGGGTCTGTTGATTTACGCATGGCGAGCACGGCCGGCCAACGTCACACTCGACGAATCGAGCACGCCGTGGTTACAGAACGACGCCTGGCAAACAGCGGAAATCCGCTCGGGATCGAAAGCCACGATGTGGGTAGCTGTCGGTTTCGCTGTGTTCTGGAATCTGATTTCAGCACCACTACCTTTTCTGGTGTACGAGGAAATACTCAACAACGGCAATCCCGCCGCCTGGTTAGGTATCTTGTTCCCCGTCATCGGTATCGGCCTGTTGATCTTCGCCTGCAAACGCGTTGCCGAATGGCGCCGGTTCGGGCTCGCGCCCGTAGTGCTCGATCCATTCCCGGGCTCCATAGGCGGACACGTCGGCGGCACGATCGACCTCAAGTTGCCGTTCAACCCGGAGACGAAATTCGAGCTAACGCTTACCTGTGTCGAGAGTTACATGAGTGGCAGCGGCAAGAATCGCAGCCGCCACGAGAAAGCCGAGTGGCAGGACACCGCATTGGCTCACAGCGAACCCGGCGGACATGGCACTCGAGTGGTCTTTCGATTTGACGTGCCGGCCGGTCTCGAATCGTCCGACGCCAGACGCAATACGGATCGCTACCGCTTGTGGCGCATCAACGTGAACACCGAACTGCCAGGTGCAGACCTGGACCGGGACTACGACATTCCTGTTTATCCAACAGCGACCCAATCCCGCCACTTGTCCGCCATGGCAATTCGAAACGCCAACTCTCATCAGACTAGCCGTGCAGAGCAACGCATTCGTGAACTGTTCAGTTTTGATCAGTACGCGGCCGGCAAACGCCTTTATTTCCCCATGGGCCAGAAATTCGCGGGCGCGCTCGGGGGCATTGTGTTTGGTGCAATCTTCGTGGCCAGCGGCTGGTTTCTTGCCTCTGATGGGGACAGCCCCCTGTTCGGTCTCGTGTTTGGCCTAGTAGGCGGGCTAATAGCGCTGGCTGCAGCCTACATGCTGTTTAGGTCCCTTGAAGTTTTTCAGGATGGCACCGCACTGGTCAGCGTACGACGCGTACTTGGTATTCCTGTAGCCCGAAGACGCATGGAAAAGCAGCTCATCGAGCGTTTGGGCAAGCATTCGTCGATGCAATCGCAGTCCGGCAGCAAACACGTAATTTACTACTCAGTGTATGCACACGATCATGCTGGCGAGAAGCTGCTGCTTGGCGAAGGGTTCAAGGGCCGGAGCGAAGCGAAAGCAGCCATGGACTTCATCACCCGCGAGTTTCAGTTGCCGATCAAACGCCAGGCGAGAGCCGACACCGAATTGCCGCCAACGGATGACAGCAATCTGCTAACCGACAACTATTGATCGCGCCTACTCGTATTCGAGCGCCTGCGCTTTGCCGCCAAACACACGGTAGGAAAAAACCGAATAGGCAATGATCACTGGCAACACTATCGCCGTTCCGACAAACATGAACATCAGTGACTCCGGTGCGCTGGCCGCCTCCCAGATAGTAAGCCGGTCCAGAACCAGGTACGGAAACAAGCTGTAGGCGAGACCGTGAAACGCAAGCAGGAAGATGCCGACAGTTGCGACAAACGGCACCCACTCGCCGTATTGGTTGTTGTCAGCCAGGCGGAGCGGAAGACGCCTTAATGAACGATACAACACGAAGAACATCGCTGCCGTCATGGCCGGTATGGGCCACAGCACCAAGATATTCTCAATACCAAACCACTTTTCGTAGACACGCTGACTAACCAGCGGTGTCGTAACGGACACAGCGGCCACGCCAACGGCCAGCAGCAACAACGCTCGTTGTGCCCAGCTCACGGCTTTCAACTGCAGTGTGCTGATCGTCTTGATGATGAGCCAAGTAGCACCGAGCAGCGTGTAACCCGAGGCAAGGCACAAACCGATAAGGACGGAAAACAAATGGCTCCAGGCCCCGGGGTCAAAACCGGTGACCACGCGTCCGAGCATATAGCCTTGCGCCAGAGAGGTGATGAGCGAGCCTGCGAAAAATGCGTTGTTCCAGGTGTCCTTGTGATTCGCATGCGCTTTGACCCGAAAGTCGAAGGCGACGCCACGCAACGTAATACCCAGCAACATCAACGCGACCGGCAAATACAGCTCGCCGAGAATTATGCCGTGGGCACGCGGAAAGGCGACCAACAATATGCCAACACCGAGCACCAGCCAGGTTTCATTGGCATCCCAGAACGGGCCAATGGACGCGATCATGCGGTCCTTCTGCTTGTCGGTCGCGAACGGAATCAACAATCCAACACCCAGATCGAATCCGTCGAGAATGACGTATGCCAGAATCGACAGCCCCATCACCAGCATGAAGGCCAGTGGCAACCAGCCAGCGGGCTGGGAGAGATCGGGAATCAACTCATGCATGATCAGTCTCCGGCGGCAACGACTCGTGCGTCAGGGGCGAGGTACCGTAAGCACGCGGCGCGGATTTTTTGGTTGTATCGAGTCCGGCTTGTCGCGCAAGGTAAAACACGACCGATACATAGGCGTATATCAGAACGGAATACATGACGACGTAACCGATCAGGGTTGCGCCGATGCTCGCGGCCGGCACGTTTGTAACCGCCTCTTCGGTACGCAGGATGCCGGCAACGAGAAACGGTTGTCGGCCGATCTCGGTTGTATACCAGCCGCTTAGCACGGCAAGCCAGCCTGAGAAAGTCATCCAGATGAGGCCGCGGGTCAATGCCGGACCGGGTTCGCCGCGCCGGAACATCGCGAACGCGCCCAGCCACGACATCAGCAGCATGAGCAAACCCGTGCCAACCATTATCCGGAACGCCCAGAACACCGGGCCGACGGGCGGGTGCGCATCCGGGAACGCGTCAATGCCCTGCACCTCGCCATCAAAATCACGGGTCAATATGTACGACGCAAGCTTGGGCACAGTAACTGCCAGCTTGTTAGTCTCCGTTGCCGCATCGGGAATCGCGAACAACACTAGCGGCGCGCCTTTTTGCGTTTTCCACAAGCCCTCCATCGCGGCGACCTTCGCCGGCTGATGTTCCAGGGTGTTCAAACCGTGCAAATCGCCGATGACGATTTGCAGAGGAGTGAGGATGGCGGCGATATACAAGCCGGTACGCAAAGAGGCTTTAACGGCTGGCGTACGATCCCCGCGCCGCCAGCGATAGGCAGACAAACCCGCCAGCAAAAAGCTCGCAGTAAGAAATGACGCCGTAACGGTGTGTAGAAGCCGGTACCTGAAAGATGGGTTGAAAATCACTTCCCACCAGCTCGTAACATGCGCAGCGCCGTCAATCATTTCGAAACCGCTTGGAGTCTGCATCCACGAGTTCAATGCCAGTATCCAGAACGCCGACACGCTGGTGCCAACCGCCACCAGCGCGGTAGCGATGGTGTGCACCCGATTGCTGACCCTCTTGAAGCCAAACAGCATGATGCCGAGAAACGTAGCTTCGAGGAAAAAGGCGGTGAGCACTTCGTAAGCCAACAACGGGCCCGCAATATTGCCGACCGTTCCCATGTAGCCCGGCCAGTTGGTGCCAAACTGAAAACTCATCGTGATGCCGCTGACCACACCGAGCGCAAAGCTCAGCGCGAAGACTTTCACCCACAAGCGGTAGGCGTTGATCCATTGGGTGTCACCGCTGCGGTCGTACTGAATCTTGAAAAACAGCAGGACCCAGGCGAGCGCGATGGTGATCATGGGAAACAAAATATGGAAACTGATGTTCACCGCGAACTGAATTCGCGACAACAACAACGGATCAAAAGTGCTCACGTTCTGCTCTCCTTAGCACGAATCAGGATGTCGCGGCAGCGGTCTTTCCGGAACGAACGCCCACCAGTTTTTTGACGCCGCCGCCCAGCTTCATCAGCTTGACGACCGTTCCGCGGTCCAGATCACTGAGCTCGTTCATCCAGCCGGTAACCAGTTCCATCAAGTCCAGCATGTCCTGCATGCGGTGCTGCGCGTATTCGTCGCCTGGTTTGACCGAGGTTTCCAGCAGCGCATCGCGCAGCATGCTCATCGTCGGATCGATTTCCCGTTTGCGCCGTTCTTCAACCAGCGTCTGCAGTATTTGCCAGATGTCCTCTGGCGCAGAGAAGTATTCGCGACGATCGCCGGGCAAGTGCCGCAAACGCACGAGACGCCAGGATTGCAGCTCTTTCAGCCCCATGCTGACGTTGGAGCGAGACATGCCGAGCGCCGCGGTAATGTCGTCTGCGTTTAACGGTGATTCACTCACGTACAGCAGCGCGTAAATCTGGCCGACCGTTCGGTTGATACCCCAGCGACTGCCCATTTCGCCGAAATGCAGAATGAAATCTTGCTGGTAGCGGGACGGGGTCATCTTATTTCCTGTAATTTCAAGAATTCCTGAAATTATAAGAATTAACCGCGCCCGTGTCACCCTGCCCGGGTTTGCGGTCTGGCGTTCGGCGGCCAGCATCCCGGTCCTGTCAAATCTGACAAGCGAGTATCGACGCCGCCAGCGGGGTAGTATCGCTTACCGTGGCTGGCAGGAATTGCTTGCTATTCAAACTATTGCGGGAGCACCAATGACATACCGAATGACGATAAAAGCGACGTTTGCGGCATGGGTACTGGCGAGCTTGCTGGCGGCCTGCGGGGAATCCGGGGAACCCGTTACGAAACCGCTCACAGAAGCGCCAACGGATACGCTGCTGATTCACAGCGCGTCCATAATTGATGGCAGCGGCAAGGCGCCCTATACCGCGGATCTCCGCATCAGCGGCGAGAGAATCCTGGCCGTGGGTACATTGGAACCCCTGCCCGGCGAAACCGTGCTGGACGCCAGTGGCCTCGCATTGGCACCGGGCTTCATCGACACCCATAGCCACGCTGACAGTGACATCCTCGACCACCCCGGCGCACTGGCCGCTATCAGTCAGGGCATAACGACCGTAGTCGTCGGCCAGGACGGCGGCTCCCCGTTTCCACTGGCCGATTTCATCGCACAACTGGATGCTTCCGGCACCAGCCTCAACTTCGCCAGCTACGTCGGTCACAACACCATTCGCGAAGAAATCATGGGCGATGATTTTCGCCGCGTGGCCAATGAGGAAGAGATCGCCGCCATGCGCGACCTGCTGCTTGAGGAGTATGCCAGCGGCGCCATCGGACTGGCGACGGGCCTGGAGTACGATCCCGGCATCTATTCAGACAGCAACGAAGTCTTGGCGCTCGCGCAGGCTGTTGCCGACGAGGGTGGTCGCTATATCAGCCACATGCGCAGCGAAGACCGCTGGCTGCATGAAGCCGTGGACGAAATAATCAGCATCGGCCGCGAAACCGGCATGCCGGTGCAGATCTCGCACTTCAAGCTGGCGATGAAGAGCTTGTGGGGCAGCGCGCCTGACGTGTTGGCGAAATTAAACGCTGCGCGTGCCGAGGGCATTGATATCACCGCGGACATTTACCCCTACGAATTCTGGCAATCGAACATGATGGTGCTGTTGCCGGAACGGGACCCGACCGACCGCGAAGCAGTGGGTTTTGCACTCGCCGAACTCGCGCCACCGGATGGCATCTGGCTGACCGCCTTTGAACCGCAACCGGAATACGTTGGCAAAACGCTGACCGAGATTGCCGCGATTCGAGAGACGGATGCTGTATCGGCCTACTCGCAACTCGCGCAGGAATCGCAGGCGATGTCAGAGCAAACCGGCCGTGGCGCAGACTCCATCATCGGCACCAGCATGACGGACTCCGATATCGGCCAGCTGCTGTCCTGGGAACACACCAACATCTGTACCGACGGCGGCCTCGTTGATCTGCACCCGCGCGCTACCGGCTCGTTCCCGCGCATTCTGGCGCGCTACGTTCGCGAACAAAAATTGCTGAGCATTGAAGCCGCGATACGCAAGATGAGCGGTCTTGCCGCCGACCACATGGGCATGCAGGAACGCGGTTATATCCGTCCCGGCATGGTTGCGGATCTGGTGCTGTTCAATGCCGACACCGTCACGGACCGCGCCACACCGGCGGAACCTGACGCGCTGTCGGAAGGCATCGTTGCCGTCTGGGTCGCCGGTGAAAAAGTGTATTCGGACGGCAAGGCACTGGCTGCACGCCCCGGTCGCTTTTTAAAGTACGCGCCGTAACGTTTGAGCGCGGCAAGCGAAGCAAAAAAAGGGCCACCTGCCTGCGCAGGTGGCCCTTTGTATTGCTGCCAGGACTTAACTAGTCGAAGCGTTTGCCGAAGCGTATACCGAACGATCTCGGCCGGTTGGTGTACGTGCGGGAATCAAGCGCCCCGCCGTAGCTCGGTATCGAGATGTCGATCTGCGCACGCTCGTCTGTCACGTTGTTCAGGAACAGATCTACGTTCCAGTCTTCGCCCTGAATACCGGCGGACAAGTTAACCAGCGTGTAGGCTGCCTGCTTCACTCGCAGCGCCGTTTCCAGATCGTTCCAGCTTGAGCCGGTGTACGACGCGGCTGCCTGCAAATAGCCAGGGAAGCCGAGCATGTCCACATCGTAGCGAGCGATGGTCGTCATCTGAACCTTCGGCACGTACGGCATTTCCTGCCCGGTCGGTGCGCGAGGTGGCAGTCCGTCATCACGATCCTCACTGGTCTGCCAGTACGGCTCTTCCAGCTCGGCCTGGTTGTAGGAACCCGCGAACGATAGATTGAGGTTGTCGGTCGCCAGCCAGTTCAGATCAAACTCGGCACCGTACGTACGTGCCTGGCCAACGTTGCCGATGATCGTCAAGTTAGAGATCGCGAAATCCAAAAACGCGTACTGGAAGTTCTCCCAGTCCAGCATGTAAGCCGCACCGTTGAACCGCACCCGACCATCAAGCAGGGTCGTTTTCCAGCCGATCTCGTGGTTGTACACCCAGTCCGGCGCGTACTTCGGAATACCCGGCACACGTGCCCGGTTGACGCCGCCGGAGCGGAAGCCCTCCGAGTACGTCGCGTACAACATGGCATCGTCATTCAGACGGTAGTCCAGTGTGATCTTGTAGCTTTCGCCATCACCATCGGTTGAGTCGTCCAGAATCCGCGTATCGAAGCACGGGTACTGCACGGTGCCGTTGGTTCGGTCTTCGGTGAAGTTGCCGTTGGAATCGTAGGTACCGGTACAGTGGCCGACGAAACCGTTAAAGCCGTACAGCTTGTTGTCGTATTTGAAGTGCCGGATGCCTGCGGTGACGCTCAGCTGGTCCGTGAAGTCATAACCAAACTGACCAAAGTACGCTTCGTCACGATCGGTGCGAACCTGGTAGGTTTGCCACACTGTCGTTCCATCTTCGATAACCGAGTTGGCGGAATTCATGTCCGGAACGATCCACTGCAGGTCGAAATTGTGTACCTGCTTCTGCGTGAATGCACCGACGATCCAGTGAAAATCGCTGTCACCCGTGGACTGCAGGCGCAATTCGTGGCTCAGGCGGGAAAACGTCTCGTCGCCGTGAATGAACTGTGACGGATCGGCACAACCACCCATTGCGTCGTAGTGATAGCAGTCGTAACCGTAACCCGCGTAGAGATCCTCCAGGTATTCCGCATACCCGGTGTAATCGTTTGTGCTGTCAACATTGCGGTCGAGGTGAGATACCGCATAGACCAGGCTCAGCTTGTCGGTCAGCTCCCCTTCGATGGTCAGCGCTGACTGCAACCAGTCCTCATCCTGACCGTCTTCAAAAAACCGTACCGCGTTCAGGTCGCCGAAATCTTCCGGATCGTGCGCCCAGATTCCATTGGACTCCTGATCCTGGTACATCAATGCCGGCGTGATCGTCCAGCGATCATTGAGATCAACTTTCAACAGCGCGCGACCGCCAGTGGTGTTGACGTTATTAAAGTTGTCTTCCACCAGGTCCGCGTTATCAACCACGATACCGCTGGCCGCGTAGGTGATTGTGCCCGGAATGTTGTCGATGAAGCCGCCCTGCGATTCACGCCAGCCAACCAGCCGCAATGCCGCACGCTCCGAGATCGGAATGTTGACCATGCCTTCCAGCGTGTAGCCAAGGTCGCCATTCTTTACGGTATCCACACCAATGTCGTAGCTGCCCTGGAATTCTTCCATGACGGGCTCATTACTGATGATGCGCAAGGTGCCAGCCTGACTGCCCTGACCAAACAACGTGCCCTGCGGACCTGCCAGTGTCTCGATGCGCGCAACATCGTAAATATGCACGTCGAGAACCTGGCCGATCGTCGTGACCGGTTGTTCGTCAAGGTACACGCCGACACTCGGCATTGAACCGGAGTGCACGCCGTCACCGCCACTGGATATTCCGCGCATGTACAGAATGCCGTAACCGGGACCCGCTGAGGTGTAGGACACGGACGGCAGAAATTCGATGTAATCCTCGAAGCCGTTGACGTTCAGCTGTTCGAGCTGCGTATTGCCAAGCACTTGCACAGATACCGGCACGTCCTGCAGATTTTCTGTGCGCTTCTGAGCCGTAACCACGATCTCTTCAAGAGCTCGGCCTTGTTGAGATTCCTGTGCCGTGGCGGGCGCTGCCAGCAGCGCCGACCCGGTCAGAGCTGCCGAGATAGCAAGCGCTAGTGGCTTCTTTCGATATTCCTGCATGGTCCTTCCCCCAATCTGATGATTGTCATTCGGTTTTCGTCAGCTGCAGCCAGTGTGCCTTTGTATTGCTCTGTTTCCGGCAGGACACTATTACGGCCGCAGCGTTGTGATTTCGCAACCGCCACCATCATAATAGCAACGACGCTCTTCAGGAAACTTATTGTCTGCTAATAGTATGTGCCTATCCGGACATCGCTGATGGCTATGACGACGAGCCTGAGTATTCGTTGCCAAAAACGCACAAATAGTTCCCCAGGTTACGATCACTATATGAAATATCGCCCGGAAGCCATCCATGCCCAGTGCCACACCCAACCCTGTGAATGACCTGCCCAGCGCCTTGCGCCACGCTGTGGATACGTTGCAACGCGATCCACGGGAGGCACTGGAACAAGCGAAACAAATTGCCCTCGCGCACCCGGACTCCGTGGCGGCCCGGAAAATACAGGGGGTTGCCTGGCGCCTGCAGGGTGAGCCCGAAAAGGCGCTCGGGGTCATTGAGCCTATCTGCGCTCAGGAGCAGGAATCCGCCGATCTCCTTCATGAGCTGGGGCTGTGCCTGGGCGCGGCCGGCCGCGGCGACGAGGCCATAGCGGTGCTGCAACGCGCTGTGGCGCTCGACGACACGCATGCCGGCGCCTGGCGCACGCTCGGCGATCAGTTCAGTGCCGCCAACAACAGAAACGCAGCAGAAAGCGCTTACGAGCGGCACCTCGCACTGTCCAGTCGCCACCCGGAACTGGTCGAAGCGGCGCGCTTCCTGCGGGCGGGCAATATCGCCAAAGCAGAGCAACTGACCCGCGACGTCCTGAAGAAGGACCCGGTCGATGTGGTCGCCATCCGCATGCTCGCGACCATCGGCATCCGGATCGGGCAGTTCGACGACGCCTGCAAACTACTGGATCGCTGTCTGCAACTTGCGCCCGGCTTCCACATGGCTCGCCACAATTACGCGCTGGCGCTGTTTCGCCGCAACGAACTCGACGATGCGCTCGAGCAGATCAACAAGCTGTTGATTGCGGAACCGAACAACCCGAACTACCTGATCCTGAAAGGTACCGTTCTCGTGCGCCGGGGCGACCACGAACCTGCACTCGAACTGTACGAACGCATACTCAAGGACTACCCAAACCAGTCGGCTGTGCACATGAACTACGGTCACACGCTGAAATCCGTGGGTCGCCTGGACGAAGGCATACGCGCGTATCGACAGAGCATTGAGCTCAGCCCGAGTGCCGGCGAAGCCTACTGGAGTCTCGCAAATCTCAAGACCTTCCGCTTCAGCGATGACGATATTCGTGCCATGCAGGCACAGATCCGTGACGACGGCGATCCTGTCGAACAAGCGCACCTGTCGTTCGCACTTGGCAAGGCCTTTGAGGACCGCAAAGAATACGATGACTCGTTCAAAGCCTACCAGCGTGGCAATGCCGTGCGCAGCGAGCAACACCGCTTCGACCCCAAAATCAACGTTGTTAATACGGCGCGCCAGATCCGAACCCTGACTCGCGAATTCTTTGCCGAACGCGAAGGTTGGGGCTCTGCCGCGCCGGACCCGATATTCATCGTCGGCTTGCCGCGCGCCGGATCAACGTTGCTCGAACAGATTCTCGCCAGCCATAGCCAGGTAGAAGGCACGGCCGAACTGCCGGATATTATTGGTATCGCGCGTGTTCTCGGGGAAAAGTCCCGCAAGAATCCCGCGTCGTACTACCCGGAAATTCTCGCCAAGCTCGACCGCCAAAAAGTTCAGGAGCTGGGCGACGGCTACATCAGCAGCACATCGGTGCAGCGCCATGGCACGCCGTTTTTCATCGACAAGATGCCGAACAACTTTCAGCACATCGGGCTGATTCACCTGATCCTGCCGAACGCGAAGATCATCGATGCCCGGCGGCACCCGATGGCCGGCTGCTTCTCCTGCTACAAGCAATTGTTCGCGCGCGGGCAGACGTTCACCTACGACCTGACCACGCTCGGTCGCTACTACCGCGACTACGTCAGCCTGATGGATCACTGGGATGCGGTACTACCCGGACGGGTACACCGCGTGCAGTACGAGGACATGGTCGCGGACAGCGAGCAACAGATACGCAAACTGCTCGACTACTGCGGGCTGCCGTTCGAAGAGCAATGCCTGCAGTTTTACAAGACGGAACGCGTGGTGCGCACGCCGAGTTCTGAGCAGGTCCGGCAACCCATTTACAAAGACGGTCTGGAGCAATGGCGGCACTTTGCACAACACCTCGAGCCGCTAAAAGCAGCGCTCGGCCCGGTGCTCGAGCGCTACCCCATCGATTGAACCGGGTCTAGTTGCGCACCCGCTCCAGCAACTCGACCGGCACGCGCGTGCCGTAGTCAGTCGCACCAGCGAGCCGCGAGAAATACCAGTGACTGAGTTCGGTAATTTGCCGGATGCTGTCGTTGATTTCGGCGGTATCACCGTAGTTGCCCATCATCGCCAGTGCGTACGGGCGACCTTCCAGATCCACAACACCCCATGAGGTTGCTACACCGGCAATGGAGCCGGTTTTCTGCAACACACGAATGCCATTGGGCGTCCTGTCCTGAATCGGCCCCGCGTGTCGAATGGCCAGTATGGCCTGCATCTCGGCACAGGCTTCGCCGCTGATCGGCAAATCGCAGCGCAGTATCCGCTGCATCAGTTTCGCGGCCGACGTCGGGGTGGCGATATTTTCGTTGCCGCGGGCACTCTGCTCCTGGCGGATCATCCGGCGTTGCAGACGGATATCGCCAAAACCGAGATCGGCCATCACGGCATTGACGTTATCCATACCGGTTTGCTCGATAAGAATATTGGTCGCCATGTTGTCGGATACGGTAATCATCAGGATGGCGAGATCGTGCAGTGACAGTGACGAATTGCCGTCACTGAAGTGCGTCAGGTAACCGCTGCCGCCAACCCGGTCTGCTTTGCGGATAGGCACTGACCGGGTCAGGACCATTTCGCCGCGCTCCTGGCGCACGTACATGGCCGCGAGAATGGAAATTTTGATTGCACTGCCCTGCGGGAAGATTTCCGATTCGTTAACCCCGAAAATTCGGTCGCCATCAATATCCACGACGGCAACACCGAGTACGCCAGGCAAGTCGTCCGCGATACGTTCGATTCCTTGCTGAAACTTGTTCGCCAGAATTTCCTGGTGAGACTCTTGCGCCATAGCGGCCGTTGCCATCAGAAGCAAGACAGTAAGCAAACAAACCGAACGAATCATGCGCAACTCCAAAATCGAATGAAAAGTAAAACGGGCTGACCATACGTCAGCCCGTTGCGACGGAATACCAATTAATCAGGCAAGGTGCTTGCGGAAAAAAGCAATTGTGCGTTCCCAGGCGAGGTCGGCAGCCGCTTCATCGAAGCGCGGCGTTGAGTTGTTGTGGAAACCGTGGCGCGTTCCGGGATAGGTGTGCATTTCGTACTCGACACCGTTGGCCTCCAGCGCGGCGGCATAATCTTCGCGCATCGCGTTGACCCGCGGGTCTTCTTCCGCGTAGTGAATCAACAGCGGGGCCGTGATTTTCGGCACGTCGGCGGTATCGGCTGCGCCACCATAGAACGGCACGCCGGCATCGAGATCGTCACCGAGCATGACGGCCAGCGCATTGGTCGAGCTGCCGCCCCAGCAGAAGCCGGTTGCACCCAGCTTGCCAGTGGAGAGATCGTGCGCCTTCAGGTAACGCGCGCTGTTGACCATGTCCTGCAGCAACTTGCCGCGATCGAGACTGGCTTGCATCGCACGTCCGTCGTCGTCGTTGCCGGGATAACCGCCTATAGGTGACAAGCCGTCAGGCGCAAGCGCGAGGAAGCCGGCAACAGCCGCCCGGCGCGCAACATCTTCTACGTAGGGATTGAGGCCGCGATTCTCATGCATAACCAGCACCGCTGGGAACGGACCTTCACCGGCCGGTTGTACGAGGTAGCCACGCATTTCGCCTGAACTCCCGCCAGGAGACGGGTAGCTGACATAGTTCGCTTTGATTCGCTCGTCGGTAAAAGAAATCGTCGCTGCCTCAGCGTAATTCGGCAACAGACTCTCAGCCAGCGTGAGTGCGGACACACCGCCTACCGTAATCATCGCTGCACGCTCGAAAAACTGTCGGCGCGTTAGACGACCATGACAGTATTTGTCGTACAGCTCATAGACTTCTGAATCGTTGCCCTGCTCGCTCATTTTGAGTATCTCCTGACGTCAACGTCTGTTTATTACTGCAATCTTTCGACCAATTCCACGCGGCGGTTCTTTGCCCGGCCGGCATCGCTGGCATTCGAATAGGAAGGCACTAATGGTCCGACGCCGTGCGGCTGCAATCGTTCCGAGCCTACGCCGTAATCACGCTGCAACGTATCTACGACCGCCATGGCTCGATCCGACGATAATTTTTGATTGTAGGCAAACGTGCCGACCGAATCAGTGTGGCCAACAACGTAGAACACCTTGTCCGGCTGCGTCGCGAGAAATTCAACGATAGCTTTTAACGCTTCATCGGACTCCGGCTTGAGCGTGGCCTTGTCATGATCGAAATAGATGCCATCCAGCACAACCCGCCCGTACTCGAGAATATCGGCGCCGATGGCTTCCGCATCCACCGCAATAAGCCCGGTCTCCGCCGCTTCGACTTCGATGATGTCGATCAGCGTGCCAACGTAGTTGGAAGAATGCTGCTCAACGTTGACCAGTGCATAGACTGTACCTGCCGCACGCTCTTTGCGCGCGACAATGGAACCCGCACCACCCGATGACGAAGTACCGGAAAACATCGTACCGACCTCACCCGGTTTGTTGGCCGGATTCTGCCGGAACATGACTTCCATCCATTGGTTGCTACCAATGTCGGCACCACGACGATCGGCGCTCACACCTTTCGCAAGAATTTCGAAGTCTTCTGCCTCGAGCGAGTCAAGGTAGTTCTTGTAGATTTCCGAGTAGGTGCGGTCCGTGCCCTGATAACGATAGAAGGTGCGTGTCACCCGTCCTTCTGTGTCGATCCAGTCGCCGATAGCACGGTAGCCGGTCACGGGCCCGACGGGCACGCGGTACGGCAAATAGTTTTCGATGTGTTGCCAGCGAATTTCCTGGCCGGGATAACGAGAGATCAACGGGTGCTCTTGCACTCCATCTATATCTTCAGCAACTGCAACCTGTGATATCAGGCTCGCTACAACTATCAGCGCAGCGATGGCGAGGCGTGATTTCATTATTATTTCCTCGTTGGCTTGCATGGATTGAACCACGAAGACTAGCCAGTTTTGGCGTCGGGGGCTACTTTCCGGATTAGCGGCCAAACCGATCAGGCCGACATGCTGCTGCATTGATTCTTAGAGCGGTCTCCATGCCAGGTGAATCGAACGGCGGCCATCTAGAACCTGAGTCGTCACCGAACTATATAGCGCGGGTTTTCCTCTCTCCAGAATGCTGTCAACTTCATCCATACGAAAATGATGGAACGCATCCGGTTTCTGGTTCCCCTACTGATGAACCGAACATGTACACGCGCACGATGTTCGGCGTTTCGTTCCTCTTTCAGGCTACGAAAATCTGCGCGATCTTCCTCATCGGAAGTGCGTATTTCAATTCAGCAACCAACGCCTCTTGCTTCTTACCGCGCAGCGCGCTTTGTGCGCCAGGATTCTATGCGGCATCATGTCTGTGAAACCCGCTACAGGCTAACGACATAAACAAAGCGCCCGATACCCGACTGATCGTATTCACCGATCTCGATGGAACACTGCTGGATCATGACAATTATGACTGGCAGCCGGCCCGGCCTGCGCTGGACATGCTCAAGCGCCGCAACATCCCGCTGGTCCTCGTCAGCAGCAAAACGCTTGCCGAGCTCGCGGAGTACCGTGCCGCACTGGAGCTGCACCATCCGGTCGTGAGCGAAAATGGTGCAATGATCGATATCCCGGCGGGCTACTTTCGCGGCACGACGTCAATGTCGGCACCGACGGTGACCCGAGCTGCCCTGCAAGCGGCCTACAAGGACGTCAAATTGGCTGGCGCTTACAACTGCGAGGCCTTCTACGAACTCGGTCTGGCCGGCATCATGCGCGAGACAGGCTTGAGTGAACAACAGGCGCGACGCTCGAATGATCGCCAGGCGTCGGAACCCATACTCTGGCCCGACAACGACGCTCATCGGGAGCAGTTCGAACAATCAATGCAGGCGCGCGGCTTCCGTTGCATCAAAGGGGGGCGTTTCCTGCACCTGATGGGCAACAGCAGCAAGGAGCAGGCGGTTAGTCAGCTGTTGGCAGCGTACGCACGGAAATTCCCCGACAGCGACCTGAAATCCGTTTCGCTCGGCGATGCACCCAACGATCTCGGCATGCTCTCAAGTACGGACATTGCTGTCATCATTCCGGGGAAGCATGCGTACCGGATGACGTTGTCTGCAACGAACCGCGTTCTGCGGCCGACATTGCCCGGGCCCGGCGGCTGGAATGAGGCAGTATTAACCCTTCTGGAAGAGTTTCCGGACACGCGATCAGCACAACAAGACTACGGAGTATAGGCAATGGGCGACTTTCATCAGAACGGCAATATAGCCACATTGCACAACCTGTCCGATCGGTCAGTGGACGACCTCGAGGACGACCTGATCGAGTTCTCCCGCCACCGGCCCATGGGGCTGGTCATACCGTCACTGTATTCCGAACTTGAAACACCTGCGCTCGAAAATATCGTCCGCGAACTGTCCCGGGTCCCGTACTTGAACGAGATCATTATTGGTCTGGATCAGGCGGACGAAACGCAATACCGGCATGCCCTCGAGTTTTTCGGGCGTTTGCCGCAGCATTACCGTGTGCTATGGAATGACGGCCCGCGACTGCGCGCGCTGGACGCGAAACTCGCGGACAAGCACCTCTCTCCGACCGAGCCTGGCAAGGGCAGGAACGTCTGGTTCTGTTACGGCTACGCGCTGGCTTCGGGGCGCGCATCGACCATTGCCTTACACGACGCCGATATCAAAACCTACAAACGGGAAATGCTGGCGCGGCTGATTTACCCGGTTGCGAACCCCGGTTTTAGCTTTGATTTCAGCAAAGGTTATTACGCCCGTTCAAACGGTACGTCGATGGGTGGGCGAGTCACCCGCTTGCTTGTAACGCCGTTGGTGCTCGCGTTACGCGTTGTTTGCGGCAACAGTGATTACCTGAATTTCCTGCACAGCTTTCGTTACCCGCTTGCGGGCGAGTTTGCGTTGCGCCGCAATGTGATCAATGACCTTAGAATCCCGACCGACTGGGGTCTGGAGATCGGTGTGCTGAGCGAAATGCATCGCAACCATTCAGCCAACCGCATCTGCCAGGTGGACATTGCCGATACCTACGATCACAAGCACCAAGAGTTGAGTACTGAAGACCAGACTCGCGGTTTGTCCAGAATGAGCATCGATATTGCCAAGGCGCTGTTTCGCAAACTCGCCATACAGGGTGAGACGTTTTCCCCGGACACCGTGCGTACGATCAAAGCAACCTACTACCGCATCGCGCTCGATTTTATCGATCTGTTTGCGGCCGACTCGGTGATCAACGGCCTGAGTTTTGATCGTCATAAAGAAGCGGAAGCTGTCGAACTGTTTGCGGCCAACATCGTCGAAGCGGGCGAAGTGTACCGCGAGAATCCCATGGACACGCCGTTCATCGCTCCGTGGAATCGCGTTGCCAGTGCCGTGCCGAACGTGCTGATGGAATTGCGGGATGCGGTCGAGCAGGACATGGAGGAGTTCACAAGTTGAGTACTGCGGAAGTGCCGGTGGGCATGGGTCGACTGCAGGTGCGTGTTCGTGCCCATCTCGAGGCGATTTACGGTGAGGGTGCTGCGCAACTCGTCGAATCCGTTCTGGCGGCAATGCGCTATGGCGATGACATCAGCGAACCTGCCCCGTACCAAAATTATTGGGACGAAGCCGACTGCTGGATGATTACCTACGCCACGTCGGTTGAAAAAAACGGCGAGGCAGGGCTGAAGACGCTGCATTCGTTCTGTGATCGTTACCTGGCCGACACGGTGAACGGGCTGCATATACTGCCGTTCTATCCGTACAGTTCAGACGATGGCTTTGCGGTTATTGACTACTGCACAGTGGACTCATCGGCCGGTGACTGGGATGACATTCAATCAATAGCGAAACGTTACCGGCTGATGGCGGACCTTGTCATCAATCATGTTTCGAGTCGGTCTGCCTGGTTCCAAAACTTTATTTCGCAAAAAAGTCCCGGCAAGGATTACTTCAAGGAAACAAGGCCCGATGAAGACCTGAGCATGGTCGTACGTCCGCGCTCTACGCCGTTGCGAACCGAGGTCGATACAGTCAATGGCAAGCGCTGGGTGTGGTGTACGTTTGGTCCGGACCAGGTGGATCTGGATTTCTCCAATCCTGAAGTGCTGCTGCGCATCGTCGAGATAATCCGCTTCTACCTGGAGAACGGTATTCGCGTGCTGCGGCTTGATGCGGTGGCATTCCTGTGGAAAGAGCCGGGAACGACCTCGCTGCACGATCAGCGCACGCATGAAATTATCAAGCTCCTGCGAACACTGATCGACTTCTACGATCCGTCGATAATGCTGATCACCGAGACCAACGTGCCGAACCGGGATAACCTGACCTATTTCGGCAACTCTAACGAAGCACACGCGATCTACAATTTTTCCTTGCCGCCATTGCTCATTAATACGCTGTTGACAGGCGATTGCAGGCACCTCAAGACCTGGATGATGAGCATGCCGCCTGCTCGTGGCGGCACAACTTACTTCAATTTCATCGCCTCACACGACGGCATCGGCATGCGTCCTGTTGACGGCCTGCTGTCCGAGGCCGAACGCGCCCGTTTGCTCGATACACTCACCGGATTTGGCGGCAAGATATCACTGCGTACCGGTCCGGACGGGGCTACGCATCCTTATGAAGTCAATATCAGTCTTATCGATGCCTTGGCCGGCACGGAG
The DNA here is from genome assembly GCF_055809415.1 of Woeseia sp. D3-10. NCBI lineage: Bacteria > Pseudomonadati > Pseudomonadota > Gammaproteobacteria > Woeseiales > Woeseiaceae > Woeseia > Woeseia sp. D3-10. Next base: position 1,355,470 of record NZ_JBVVTW010000007.1, read on the forward strand.
GAAGGGCCTGATGAATTTCAGGTCGAACGCTTCGTTTGCGCGCATGCCATTATGCTTGCGCTGGAAGGGATTCCCGGCATTTACATCCACAGCTTGCTCGGCACTCCGAACGATTACGAAGGCCTGGCAAGAACCGGTCGTTACCGGTCGATCAACCGGCATACCTGGGCATGGGACGAACTTGTCGCGTTGCTGGACGACCCGTACAGCGAGCAATCGCTGATTCTCACCAGACTGCGTAAACTTATTCAGTTGCGTCGTGAGCAGAGCGCCTTTCATCCGAATGCCGTGCAGTTCACGATGCAGCTCGGGTTGCAGACTTTTGGTATCTGGCGACAGTCGACGGACCGTCGGCAGGATATCTTCAGCATTAGCAACGTCACGCGCGAACCACAGCAACTGGAACTTGCCAACATCAACCTGGTGGGCAGCGAAGACTGGTGGGACCTGATCAGTGGTGAGCGTATTGAAGAGGGCCAGACGGAGCTTGAACTCCGCCCGTATCAAACCGTGTGGCTAACCAATAAGTGACGTAGGCCCGGCATGTCCGACTATGCCGCCTGATTGGCGCCGAAAGCCGATCGGGTAACGTTCTCTAGTCACCGTTACCCGATTTTTCGACGAACTGTACAGCCCAGCAACTTCGTCACCTGTTGGAAGTATGGTCCGTCCGGCTTATTGACGGGGTACTTGCAATGTCCTTTTTGCACCATGAGTGCCTCTACAGGAAAGTGAGCAGGAATAGGTTTAGGGCCCAGACGGCATGTGTGAGAGCGAATCGAATGTCGGCTCTGCTTTGAATTAGTTCGGATACACCCGACAATAGCCGTGCGATGGCCAACGCAAGGATTACAGATATCATCCCTACAATGAATTCGAACAGGCCCACAGTTGTTCCAAGCGCTCTACGCCGGTTGGAGACAAACAATGACGACTGTTGCTGCAGAAAGGTGCCCGAGAAGGGCTTACCACCTCACCTGACACCTTTTCCCTTTTCTGGTGCAATACCATGTAGGGGGGTGATTGCTCATGACGGCGTACGCACAAAGGTCGAGCGTGAAGGTACGGACCAGTTCGTGCAAGCGACTTTCTGGAGTTAGTCAAATAGCATCAACAATGCCGCAAGTTAGGTGGGTCAGGTTGAGCTGGGCCCATTCGTGCAGCTCTGGACACTCACCCACGAACCAGGCGTCCAGCTTTTTTCGACAGAGCCGAATCAAAGACAATAGACAAATGCACCATGATATAGAAAACAACATGCACCACGATTAGCACTATGCCTTTCCATACGTACAAGCCTGAGTTAAACCGGCTTGCAACTGTTTGCACGGCGCTGTTTTCAATACAACAGGCTTCTTTGGCAAGTTTTGCAATTTCGGTTACGAGGCCAAGAGAAACATCCAGCTGTATCTGCATGATGCTGTAGTTCAGCATTGCAAATATCGAATAGACAATGAGACTTGCGATTTTCTCATTGCGGCCGAGAGGACGGTCAACGTAAATTATTCCGCCGAAAATCGCCAAATGAACAGTGATGAAAACACTGATTTGAACATCAATACGTCCGCCGGTACTGGCGTTGAGGTCAAATAGTTCGTACGGCGTCATTGTTTTTTCCTACCTGATTGTCTTTACAATGAACAAAGTCGAGTAGAGGACCGGAACGACCACGAGAGTCAACAGTGTCGCGAACAGTAGACCGCACATGATAGAGACTGCCATCGGCTCCCATAACTCTCCGCCACCAAAATACAGCGGGATCAAACCCAAAACCGTGGTCGCTGTTGTTAGCAAGATTGGCCTGGCTCGCCGCTGCGCCGCTTCCAACACAGCATCAAACGGTGTTCGTTTGAACACATCGATTTCTGTCTGAATTTTCTCGAGCAAGACAATCGCATTATTGATTACGATTCCGGCGAGAGAGATGATACCGAGTAGTGTCATGAACCCCATGTATGAATCCAGAACCAGCAAACCGATTGTCACGCCTATGAGGCCCAAGGGGATCGTGAGCAAAACGATGCCAGCCTTTCGAAGGGAATCAAACTGTCCGATCAGCAGAACAACAATAGTCAACATTGCAATGGGCAGCTTGTCCATGATCGATGCATTCGCCTTGGCTGAAGATTCGGCTTCACCGCCAAGTTCAAAACGATAGTCCAGGCCCCATTGGCTCGGAGTGGATTCCAGCCAGGGGCGCAAGGCATCAAGACCCTCTGCTGCCGTATAATCCCCCACCAACTGGGCGCCAACAGAAACGGTTTTCATTCGATCGCGCCGTACCACCTTTCCTGGCTCCCAAACGACTTCGATACTTGCCACTTGTTCCAGTGGGACACTCATGCCCGTGGACTGTGCGTACACCGAAATGCCTTCAAGTTTGCTCATATCGTTCTCCAGCGCAGTCTCCGACCGTATCGTCACCGGAATCAGATCCTGCCCCTCACGATACTGAGTCAGCTCCATTCCACTCATCCCGGCTTGTAAGGAAACCGCAATATCCTGACTACTCACGCCTGCTCTAATAGCTCTTGCCTGGTCAATTTTGACAACAAGCTTCTTCGACTGAATGCCCCAATCATCTGTCACGTTCTTCAGGTTGGGGTCACTATTCATCGCCGCTTTCAGGTCTTCCACGATGTCAAATAACGGGCCTGTTTCAGGGCCGGATACCCTGATCTCTACAGGATTATTGATCGACGCACCTGTTTCAATTCTTCTCGGTTTCGCGACCACATCGGGATACGTTCGAAATATGAAGTTTTCGATTTCCTCAATCGTATCGTCAATTACCTCAGCGGACACCGTGTTGATAATCAACAGCGCGTAACTGGGTGAATTGGGTCTTGGTGAATGGGTTAGTACGAAGCGTGAGCCGCCATTCCCGATGTAAGATATCCAGTCAGTCACCGGTTTCTTTTCCCCTAACCCTGACACCAGGTGGTCCGCAAGATAAGTTTCGACTCCAGTCACAACCTGCTCCATGTTGGCCAGCGACCGGCCTTGCGGAAGTTCCAGTTCAACCTTGAAGTACGTGCGGTCCGACGGTGGAAAGAACATACTGGGTACGTGCTTCAAAGCCTGCAACGAGCCCACGAATGCCAGCAGGACCACCAGAAGAAACCCATAACGATATCGAATGAGTGTACCAAGCGTCGCGCGATACGCTCTGTAGAAACGTTTGCTAAGGTCTTGCTTCTCTCCTCGGGCTTTCAGGAACAGAACGCAAAAAAGCGGAATAATGGTCATCGACAATAACCACGAGCACAACAACGTGATCGACACCACTTTGAATAGTGAAGCTGTAAATTCACCGGTGCTGGATTCAGCAAGATAGATTGGCAGAAATGCGGCCGCAGTCGTGAGAGTGGAGGTTAACAGCGGTATCTTAAGCTCTGCGGCTGACCTCACCGCAGCTTCTATTCGATTTTCTCCTTCAGTAATGCGCACCAGAATGCTTTCGGCCATCACGATGCCGTTGTCTACCAGCATTCCCAAAGCAATCATCAGCGCCGCCAGGGATATCTGATCCAGTCCTATTGCAAGCGCATCCATTGCAATCAATGAAACCAGCATACTGAACGGAATCAATGCGGCGACGATGAGGCCCAGTCTCAAACCAAGACTGAACAGCATAACCAGCGTAACAACGAGAACGGCTTGCATAAGATTGGTTACAAAACCATCGACCTTCGCCTTAACCTCCGCGGGTGAGAAGTTGATTACGCTGTAATCCAGCCCGAGCGGAGAAGATGCCTGCAGTATTCTCGTTGCGGATAAGACGTCTTCTCCCAGGTCGATGCTATTGCCACCTTCTCGCATCGAAATGGCCAGTGCTAATGCTGGGTTACCGGAGGAACTGACTTTGTACTGCGCGGGCTCAATGTACCCACGATAGACCTGGGCGATATCTCGCAGTCTTACAAGAGTGTTTGTGTTCGGAATGAGAATTATTGTATTTTCGATATCTTCGATCGACTCAAAATTTCCAGTCGTTTCGAGTACCAGGCGTTCATCCCCCAAGGTAACTGCTCCTCCGGGTGACACGATGTTCCGGGACTCCAGCAATTGCGAGAGTTGATGTGGAGAGATGTTGAGCTCAGAGAGTCGCGCATTGTTGTACTCGACGATTACCTGTTCCTCTTGCACGCCGAAGATCTCGACTTTGGCAACATCACTGATGCGCAGGTAAGCCCGCCGGGCATCCGCCGCAATATCTTCAAGCTCTGTGTAACTAAAGCCCTCGCCGGAAATTGTTAGAGTGATTCCGAAGACCTCACCAAACTCATCGTTGACGAATGGGCCGTCCACGTTACCTGGCAGATCAGGAACTATCCCGTCAACCTTGCGCCGTAATGAATCCCAGATGGGACGCATATTGGTGTAGCTTTCCTTAATATTGACGATAACAATTGAAACACCCGTTCGAGACTCGCTCTTGACGTAGTCTAGTTCCGGCATTTCCTGAACAACTTCCTCAATCTTGTCGGTTACCAACCGCTCGACGCGTTCAGAGCTGGCGCCAGGCAAATAGGTAATCACTCTGGCCGCACGAATAGTAAACCCGGGATCGTACGCTCTCGGCATGGACTGAAACGCGGCAATACCGGCAAGCAACAGAACAGTCAACAGAACGAGAGCTATCCGTCGGTTATCCAATGCGAGTCTGGTTATGTTCATTTTCCTTACTCTTGATTTGAAGCAATCATCAAGACAGGCATTCCAGCTGCAACCTGGCTCATACCGGCTGTGACAACTGCTTCTCCTGCGCTCAAGCCGGCAGTCACCTGCATGCCGTAATCGGAAACCTCTCCCACCTCGACATTTCTTCTTTCGATCAACGCCGACCGCTGCTGTTGCGCCGAGGGCTGCGGGACCGCCACATAGACGTAGCTTCCCCGGTTGTCTTTCAGTACTGCGTGGGCAGGAAGATACGCCACGTTACTCTTGCCCTCTCTCGCAAACGGTCGCATATGCACGCTTGCGGACATGCCTGGCAGAATGTTGAGATCGCTGATCGGAGGCAAACGCAAAGTGACAGAGTAGGTCTGCGTCCCTGGAATCGGCTGAGCGGCAACCTCTTTCAATGTAAGATCAAATTGTCGGGAGTCATACCCGGCGAAAGTCGCGTAGAGTACTGGTCGTGCTCCTTCGCGCTGAGCTTGAATCATGATGCTTTCCGGCACCTCGATTGTTACAACCAGAGAGTCAAGGTCGATGAGTGTCAACACTGGCGTTCGTGGCGCAACCTCAGAGAAATTGTCAATATGGCGTTTTGCGACGTAGCCTTCGAAGGGCGCCGTGATAGTTGACTGCCCAAGCTCTTGTTTGGCTTTTTCCAATTGGGCCTCTGCAACAAGAAACTTGGACTCTGTTTGTTCGAAATCCGAACGTGACAACACACCACGTTCTACCAGTGATTCCGCTCTCAGATAATCTGCTTTGCTACGATCGAAATCTGCCTGCATCGATTTCAACTGTATTCTGAAATCTGCCTGATCGAGCCTTGCCAACAACTGATTGGCTCGCACATGTCCACCTTCCAGTACGGGCAATTCAACCAGTGTTCCGCCTGTCCTGAAGGCCAGGTCCACCTTTCGTTCGGCGTTTACGACTCCCGGAATCTTCCGGATCGCCATAGATTCCTGCAAGCCAACAAGCGTCGTGCGCACAGGGCGAACTGGCTCCTGCGTTAAAGCCTGCTTGTCTTCCGAACATGCTGGCAAAGAGAGGATAAAAGTGAGCAAGCTGAGTCTTAGAAAAAAGGTGTTCTTCACCGTGTTGGCTCCGTATTCAAACTTATCGAATCGCATGATCTTTATAGATGGCAAAGTAGGGAAACTGCGGTTCAGCTAGTTCCAGTCTTTCACTGTGAACAGAGTCACGCGCGTACCGTCTCGCCAAACATCGATTTCGAAGCGGCCACCATCAGGGATGCTTCCTTCCCGGCTTTGAATTCTTGCTAACGCGACGCCATCACCAGTGACCTCAATACCCGCAACTGCGAGTATCACGTCACCGCCTAACAGAAAATCGTGACCAGTAATTGTTGCCGGTAGATCTCCAGACCGCAGGCGCAGATAGTGGCCTAAGGAATTATCTGCAACGCGCTGCACCAATAGTCCGAATGGCTGCGGCAGATTCAGCGCCCCGGCAAGGCGGCCGTGGACCGGGATGGCGTCGAGACCCGTCCACCAATGGGGTTGTTCAAACATGAGGTCTTGAGCGACGTTGCTCGTGGTGGCAAACCCTAAGCCATCGAAGCCTCCCGTTTGTGAAACGGTATGCGAGACTATCCCTATGACATCACCGGCAGAATTGAACACGGGGCCACCGGAATTTCCTTGATTGATCGCAGCATCGGTTTGTAAGTACTCGACGTTCGCGAAAAAAGGTGGTTCACCGCGGCGCTTCCCGGAGACATGGCCAACAGTTAGCGTGTGTTCAAAACCATAGGGTGCCCCCACAACGAATACCGGATCACCAATGTTCGTGTAATCCGAGTTGCCCAGCGTGGCTACACTGAGGTCGTCTGGCGGATTGTCCAGAGTAAGTCGCGCAACGTCCGCGGCAATGTTTGATCCACGTACGGTAGCCGAGTATTCGTTCCCGTCGGCGGTACGTACTCTTACTGAGTCCGCTGTATGAACCACGTGTGAGGCCGTCAGAATGTCTCCGTCTTTCGACACAATGACACCCGTACCGAGCCCTTCCAAACTGACGCGATCCGACCACTCCTCTCTCCCAGGAGTCTTTTCTATGGTCTCAATGATTACCACGGACTCGCGAACACGCTCGTAGGTTTGTGCGACTGAAGCAGCAGGCAAGCTGTGTGACACGAACATGCAAGCCAGTAGAACTGTAGCTCTTCGAACATTCATTTCTCTTCCTCAGGTAAATCACTGCTGAGCGGCAGACAACGTCTGGCCCAACAATCTGCTCGGATTGGAATGCGAGGCATCGGGCCCTGGGACCCGCAAACGTCAGGTCCACCGCCAATTACGCTCTATTTAAAGGTGCTTAACCGTTAGCAGAAGGTTAGAGACTTGAGGGGAAAGAAGGTCAGGCGGATTGGTGTGAAATGTAAGGAAGTGTGATGACGACGCGAAGTCCGCCGCTCTCACGGTTGCGCGCACTGATGGTTCCGCCGTGTAATCGAACGCTGCGCTCGGCGATCGCAAGGCCGATACCGCCTGTACCGGACTTCGTGCTCCTCGAATCCCCGACGCGAAAGAAGGGCTCGAAGATCTTGTGGACTTGATCGCTGGGGACTCCAGGCCCCTGGTCATCGATGGCGATGCTGATGCATTCCGAATCACCCGAAACAGTGACCTCTACGGATGTGCCTTTGTCCGTGTACTTCAGCGCATTGCGAACAACGTTCTCCACGGCACTCTGGATCATTCCGCTTTCGACATCGATCAAGAGACGTTCCGGCCCCTGCATTCGTATCTGCTTATCGGCGGCCTGCGCCTCGAGACTCGCATCCTCGACTATGTTCATCAGGAGATCGACGATGTCCGTCGAATGTCGTGCAATGTCTGCCTGCGCCTCTAGTCTGGTGAAGGCCAGGATTTCGCCAATGAGTTCGTCCAGACGGGCGAGCTCAGCCTCCATTCGATCGATTTGATTGCAACCATTGGCATCCGCTGATTGGCGCGCAATCGACAATAGTGCTTGCAGGCGAGCGAGGGGCGAGCGCAGCTCATGCGAAACGTCACGCATCAAACGCTGTTGTGATTGCAAGAGAGCGTCGACCCGTTTCGTCATTTCATCAAAATCTTGCGCAAGTCTGGCGATGACATCGGTTCTGTTGCCTACGGTATGTGCCACCCGAACGCTCAGGTCGCCATCGGCAACACTCTGCCCTGCAGATTGAAGCCTTCGTACGGGCAGCACGATGAAACGAGCGAGCAAGAACGAAGCGATCGCGCTCATCGCAACCAGGGAAATGACGAGCAGCCACCGCCCCCCGGGTCTCAACAATGCATTGCCAATCAGAAAGTATCCCTCGTAACCCACAACCTTGTATCCGTTCAGTCCCTCGCTTTGAACGTGCAAACGTTGGGGGATCGACTCAGGTGCCGCCGAAGAACCAGCATTTAGCTGACGGACAGTTGCGACGGCGTCAGGCAGCGTGCGGCCAAAGACATCGTTGCCGTCCGGGTCCAGAACAAAGACTTCGAGTAAAGGAGAAAAACTGACCTCGTGCTCGGCGGAGAGAGTCACGACCGCGGTCGCGGGATCAATCTCCAGGTACTGGCGAAAATCCCGCGAGATATGCGCGACCATACGCTCTGCGAAACGTGCTGTACTGGGCGAATTTTCCGGGTTGGGTAACCAACTGCCCATCCACACCATGACAGCCAAGGTGGACAGAGCAATCACCCACGCAGAGAGAAAGATACGCCAGAAAAAACTCATTTGGACGACGAAACATATAAGTAGCCGCGTCCCCGTACAGTCTTGATGCGCTGCCGGCCATCATTGAGAGGGCCGAGCTTTTTTCTCAGGTTAGTGATGTGTGCGTCCACGCTTCGATCATAGGGCATAATTCGGCGTCCCAGTGCATGGCGGGCGATGGAATCTTTATCAACCACCTCTCCGGCCGATTGGAACAATACCTCCAGGACCAAATACTCGGCGCCGGTGAGCGGAACCAGCTCACGGTTACGAAACACCGATTGTGAGCCTGGTTCAATCTGCATATCGCCGATCGCAATGGACGTGCCGGCGGCTTCGCCGCTCTGCGCTCTGTTGACACGACGAATGATGGCGCGGACCCTCGCTACCAATTCACGGAGGTTACAGGGCTTGGGCACATAGTCGTCGGCGCCGATTTCCAGCCCCAGGATTCGATCTATGTCGTCGCCGCGTGCTGTAAGCATAACGACCGGCGTATCAACCGCCTCTCTGATCCTCTTGAGTACCTCGAAACCGTTCAGCTTGGGCAGGCCTACATCGAGGATGATGACGTCGAATTCCTCCTTAACGGCTGTGTCGGCACCGGCCGCGCCATCATGGCGCATCGTGACAGAAAACCCTCCTTCCGCGGTGAGGAACTCGGCAATCAATTGAGCGAACTCCTGATCGTCATCAATGATGAGCACATTGACGGCGCCGCCAGGCTGCGTGTTAGTTGACATATCTACCTCCGAACACTCCTTCCGGAACAGACCGCTGAAGCTATTCATGCCGCACATCTAGCGAATTCCAATTAATCAGGATGATCGTAACACTGCACTCCGCTTGCTGTGCCTCCGTCGGTCCGGCACCCGACGAACCATGCCGAATCATAACGGCAGGCTTGCCGATCGGGTAATCATACTGGCGTTACCCGATCGTAATCGTTGATACCGAGCTTCACCGCGGTGCAGAGACAAACTGTACCTGCCGGCGTTTCGAAACCAGTCACGCCGCACCACCCAATTGACCTTCGCCAATCGGTATCGCACTTAGAATCTTGTCAAGCGCCTCAAGTACTAGTACTTGCGCGTCGTGAAGCCCGGAACCAAGGGGTACGCGGACCGTCTCATTGGCTTGCCAGAGCGTAATCCCAACCGTGTCCTGTAACGTGATCTCCAACTGCACATCGGCGCCGGCAGTGACATCAGACACGAAAGATACACCTCGGTATCCCGATCCATGCTCAACGTCCAATACGGGCTCAATATCCACGCTAAGCCGTATGTTCAACGCCGCAGTATCCACAGTTCTTTCCCAACCCCGGTCTGTCATGCTTGTAACGACATGTTCCTTTAAACCGAAATCGCGTTCGACGACAGTATCGATCGAAATATCCTCGACTACGAAAGTTGTCGCTAGTGCAAAAGGTACGGGAGACTCGACAGTGATCTGTGGAGAGGTAGCACAGGCTGTTAGTCCTAATAGAAGCGATGCTACTGCCAATTTGAAGTTGCTGTTCATTTTCGTCTATGCCTTTGTTGGTAATTTTTAGGTGATGTGCCGGCAGTCAATTCGTATCGGTCGACCGCCGACAATTTCTTGGAAACGTCCTATGCACTGCAAACAGGTATCCATGCAGAAAACTGATCCAGGAATGAATTGACGCTCAGCGAATTTATTGCGCTACAACGATCCGTTCACGCATCTCGGCGCGGCGCTCTTGCTGCATGCGCTCGAATTCATCGAGCTGTTCCTTGCTCAGAATTCCCTCAAGCTCACTTAGCGTATGAGTGCGGGCAGCGTTGAGCTCCTTACGTAATGCCCTTGCCTGACGAAATCCGAGTTTTTCGTTCGCGCCTCCATGACCCTCCGGATCCATGCCATAGCTCGACAGAATCTTCTGCCGTGAGGCCAACGCCGCCTCAAGCACTATCGTCGCTTGATCGATTTGTTCTTCCGTCAAATCCAGCGTTTCAACAATCTGCTGTATCTGTCCTTGCTCGACGGAGGCCGGTTCCTCGTTTGCGACAACCTGTGTGCTGATAGCTGACAGGGCGAGCAGCGCCATGGTGACTGTAGTTAGTTTCATCGTTGTCCTCTCGTTTATGAACTGAGGACCTAGAATAACGAGGCGTGCGCAAAGCTCTGTCAGTCTCTGGAAGGAAGTGTAAGAGAGCGGATAGATCGTGATGTCTCGCTGCCAATAGGCCGATTGCCAGCCACATCGACGAGGAGTTCGCCCGGTCTTGCCCATTCAACGATGAACGGGTTTTAAAGGGCTCGAACCGAATAATTCAAAAGGGCAGGAACTAGCTGGAGTTGTCGCGCGCAACCTCGTCACTCGCCGTGGCCGCTCTGTGACCAACAACGCGACGTGGCGCGTTGCGAGAGGTTAGTCAGGACATCGGTTCGACCCTTACTTGCTGCCCGGTGCCGTCGCCTTGAGTTATCTACAGACCCTGCAACAATTGACCAATACGCTGCCTTGCGGCCGCATCCGGCAAACCGCCAATTCCAGCCGCCGCGTTGTCCGCCATATGACGGGAGCTGCTGGTGGCCGCCAGTACGCTAGTGACATCAGGATTGCCCAGAATCCATTTGAGCGACAGCTGCGCCCAGCTATCGCAATCGAACTCCGCAGCCCACGCAGGCAATTCATGTCCGCGTACCATTGAAAAGTAACGGCCGTTGACGAACGCGCGGTTGATCATGACGGCAATGCCGTTGTCTCTCGCCGCAGGTATTACGCGCTCTGCGGCCTCAGGTTCCAGCGGCGAGTAGTTGACCTGGATAAAGTCCAGATCGCGGTTCTTGATCAGCGCTTCCATTCGGTCAAAGCCGCTGCGTCGCGACGTCGTAATTCCGATGTAACGGACGTGCCCTTCCTCTTTCCAGTGCTGCAGATTGTCCAGCTGTGTCTCAGCATCAACGAGGCTGTGCACCATCATCAAATCGAGCGGCGCTTTGCCCAGCAGTTCGGCTGATGCCTGCATCGAACGCAAGCCAGCATCCCGGCCCCGCGAGCGAACCTTGGTCGACAAGAACAAGCGCTCCGCCATGTTGTCATCAGCGACCAGCGTCCCGAGTACCCGCTCCGCATTGCCGTAGCCGGGAGCGGTGTCAACCAGTGTGCCGCCGTATTCGAGCAAGGTGTTGAGTACCGCACGTAACTCGACCCCGCCGTCGGCAGGCATGCGCTCAAACTCATCAGAAGTACCCAGCCCTATGACCGGCAGGTCCTCTGTCGTGCCGGGAATTCGACGTCGTGCCATGACCGAATCAGCCGCTGCAAACGGTAGGGTGGAACCCAAGGTTGCCGCCGTAGCCATACCGATAAAGGATCGGCGAGTCAGTGAGTTGTGATTAACCATTTCCTAGCCCCAGTTCAGTTCGACTGCCGGAAACCTTAACACGAAGAAATATTCGTCCAAGTGGTGCCCTAATAGAGGGAAAGTGCCTCCACGGAATCAGTGAGGCGGCATCAGCTTAGCCCTAACGGATTTAATCGCTCATTCGGTCAAATAACGCAGGCTCCTTAAAGTTGTGCCTAATGTGTTTTCTGACCCAGATGCGCTGCCTTCCCGGAGCCGGGAACGCCCTGCTATGTCGATAAAGATTACAAACCTGCTTGGCTCTGGACACCGCAATTTTTTAACTCATTGAATGTGAGCCTTATTTCTTTGTTGGCTCGGAAGTTGCTTCTTAATTGAGTGGGCATCACGCTCCGTAGGAAGCAAAAATGAGAACCAAATTATTCATTACATTGTCGGGCCTGGTCATGGCGTTTGCCGGCAACGTTTCCCAGGCAACGCCGATCACGTGCGGCAGCAGCGCGCGAACGGCGACGCTCGACTCGGCCGAGTCCTGTGTAACCAGTGCCGATACTGGAAGCACCCGGAACAACCCGAATGCCTCGGACATTGGGGCGGCTTTCCCGCTCGAGCCTTGGACAGCACTGGGTGACGTTTCGGTTGACATCACGTCCGGCCGTTTTGGCGCAAACAGTGTCGATCTGAACTGGAACCTCGACTCCGATATCTGGAGCGAATGGGGCGAGCTGGTGGTCAGCATTCACGTCGGCCGCGGTCAAAGTAACCTGAGCTGGTTTGCCTGGTTGATTACGCCATTCAATACGTCGGGTACGCTGAGCTACGACCGGCTTTCCGGCGGCGGTGGCGGCTTCTCGAACATCAAGCTCTGGGGCCGTGGCGAGCCAACCATGAGCCAGGTTCCCGAACCTGCCTCACTATTCCTGCTCGGCCTTGGCCTGGCGGGTATAGGCGTCGCACGACGCAAGAAAGGCGTCTGAACAGGCAGTAACAAGAAACAGGAAGCCCCGCCACGTGCGGGGCTTTTTTTTGGCAAGAAAAACTGCCGGAATTTTTGTCAGGTGCGGAGCCTGATAGCTCCGACGGCGATTGGTATCGAAATTCGCTCAGGGCTTTCACGTTTGGTAAGCGTTTGACCATGTTGCCATCAGCGCCCGGAGTACCCGCGTCGCCGTAGCCTGGTGGCGGTGTCAACGCGTGTTCCGCCGTATTCGAGCAAGATATTGAGAACTGCAAAACCCGCCATCAATTGTTATAGAAGCGCGATTCTAAGCAGTCCTCTAATGACTGCATACGCTTGAGAGAGCGCCGACGCACCACCCAACATGCAGCATAAGACTTATAGAACCCAATCATAGTTACTGGGTAGTCCTAGTTGTCACCGACAATTTTTGTGGGTTCCACATTCTCTAGTCGGCCAATCATTACTCTGCGGCCTCGGTTTCTATTTGAATCAGGCTCTCCAGGCAAAACGACAACTTCATTCCGCCAATTGAGAGCCTGAGTAGTTACATACGTGTGTGGAATGGTGCCAGCATAGGACCAGGTATGAGTTCTTAAGTCGAAACGCATAACGTCTGGGCTAAATTTCCCCTCGACTTCGCAGGGATCCACATTGCGCTGACCGGCTTTCCCGTCATCTCCGCTAAAAATGTAAATAGCATTATCGTAGAATGCCGCTGAACCAGCCGCTACTGGTTTAGGCATGTTCGGCATCGTCTCCCAACCAGTGCCTGGCGCGTAACGATATGCGTCCACGAGATAACTTGATCCCGACCCTCCGTCTTTCGACAAGATCTGGCCTGAGAATAAATACAGTGCCTCGTCAGTGGAAACAGCAACAGGAATTATTCGAGCTGGTCCCGGCCAAGGGTCTAATGCTCTCCAGCCCGCAAGTATATCTTTTAGGTCAAGAGACCAAAATGAATGACTCGCTTGGCTGCCACCTGGAGACTCGAGGGCACCAAATACATACATAATGCTGTCGAGAATCACGCCGGATCCGTACGCGTTGGTTATCGGTAAATCCGGCAGCGGTGTTTGCGTCAACCCTTGGCTCGACCATTCAAGCAAGAATGCCTCAGCATGGTGATCCTGTTCGCTGGCACCGCCGACGCATACAACGCCGCCGTCAAATGATGCACTAGCACCGTAGGCGGTGGGGGAAGCTAGTGGAGTGGCCTTAAGCCATTTTGTCGAATTCGGTACAAGCACATACGTTGCATCCAACCACACCTTGGTCTTGCCAATCTCTGATAGCGCATCAGTTTCCCAGTATGTACCTCCTGCGATAATCAACGCATCGTTGTGAACACCAGCACAGTGTCCGCCTACTTCGTGCGGCGTCGACACTAGATATCGCCACTCGAAACCCGGAGATATCACACTTTCATTCCCTCCGTCCGCAGCAGCTGTCGCTACGATGGATAGTGAGCCGAGGCATAAAGAGGCAGTTGCTCTTCGGTACCTCATACAAGTACGCCTTGGTCACAGGCAGCGTTAAACTTCGTCCTCTTTTTCATTCTATTGATACGCTGCGATACAATCGACTTCTACCCTGGCATTGAAAGCCAGCCCGCTAGCCGCCAGCGCGGCACGCGCCGGATATGGCGCTGCAAAGTATTGCTTGTAGACGCCATTGAATGCTGGCCATTCAGCAATATCAGCAAGAAATATGGTGCACTTGAATACGTCAGTCAACTCAAGACCACGGCGGTTCAACGCAGCTTCAACGTTCGTGAATATTTGCTTCGTTTCGGCCTCAATTCCACCCGAAACCAAGCCTCCATCGGCACCTGTTCCGAGAATTCCTGAAAGGAACAACATATCGCCAACACGAACCGACTCGGAAAATGGCAAACCCTTTCCTTGCAGAGGCCCATCATCAAAGCGCGTGACTTCTACGGCAAATCCGCTATAGGCGAAGAATGACAGAGCAACCACGAGGAAACGTAAACCGACGACACGACTATTATTCATAACTTTTTCCTATTATTACTGGACTATAAAGGGGTTCGGGACTGCAACGTTGGCACCTGCCAACTAGCTTAGAACGCAACATCTACCTCAAATGGAAAAAGGGCAGGTGACCGTTTTATATAGGCGAAAGAGGAGTAATCAACAGATGTTGCACCGCGTGTGTTTGCCATGATCAGAGAAGAACACACGTCCTTGAACGCACCACGTGGTGCGTTCACCCCCTTCAAAATTATTATCCGCTTGGATTCGAGGTCAATATTCAATGTACGGAACTGCATCTGACTCACATTGCCAACTCGACGACTGGTCAGCACAACAGTCACATCATTTTCCAACTCCAGTGCGACTGTCGGACCTGTATTGAAGTACCTGTATCCCTCGTGGGTTGCCACCGTATCTTCGAAACGGCCGTCCGACACGCATCGCACTCGCCCGCGCACGTGTAGCACCCTGCAATAAGACGCATCTAACTTGGCGCCGACGGCAACGCTTAACGTGGTGTCTAATCCCGACTGAATACAACACTGAACAGCTTCCGGATCGAAAATCGTCAGAAGTACACCTTTAGTGCGATTCTTCAACGCGAGGTCAAGCAGCACGGTCGAATCGCCCGGTCCGCCTGCACCAATATTGTCCCCAACATCTAGAATACCAACCGGAAAATTCTTCGCTTCGCAAGCCAGCTGGACGGCGTTTTCCGGCGACAAGATTTCGTCGATCATTTCGTGCCGCCGGTCCCACACTTTACGGGCAAGATCTTTTGCCAGTGTCTCTGCAAGTGCGATATCGTCATTCGTTACAACCAGTACCGCCATGCCCATCTCCGCGACATCGGCCCAAGGAAATCCCTCAGTGAGGCTCGCCGACAGGACGCCCGGAAGTTTGATCTGTTCCTCCATGCCGGCCAAGAGTGTTCGCATGGGTTCTTCTGAAGTATCCGATCGAGTAATACCAATGATCATCGGCAATCTAACCAATGCCTGTGTCGGCTTGATGTCGCCATGCACTGCTTGAGCAAGCAAGCGCCCACATTCGCGACCTCTCTCCAATGTATCGAGGTGTGGGTTTGTTCGGTAAAAGACAGCAACGTCACAATCGTCAATCATTCGCTGCGTCACGTTCGCATGCATATCAAAAACAACCCCGACGGGTATGTGCGGGCCAATAAGCTTTCGCACAGCGGACACAATCCAACCGTCAAAATCCGGCTCGCTCTCTGCAACTGCCGCGCCGTGCAGTGCCAGCAATACACCGTCCCATGGCCCCTGATGCTTTAGCGCTTCTAGCATTTCGCTGACAATCTTTTCTGCTGCATCCTGCGATATTTCGCCGAGTGGTTCGGCGCGTGTAAAGAGCAAGGGCACCGGTTCGAAATGATGCTCTTCGGCAGCTCTGAAAAAGCCCGCCATCACAGCATGTGAATCGTAGAAGGCCTCTCTTACTTCCTGCCCTCTCCAAAAGTTACCATTCGCAAAATCGTCGTAACACGTACCGACGGGGGAGAACGTATTTGTCTCATGCGAGCATCCGAGCAATGCGATTTTCTTTTTCATATAAGGTCAAAGCTTCTCAAGGTAGGGTTTCTCGAAAGTTGATAGACGGATGGGCAACGGCATACTTGGTATGGGAATGCCTGACCCGCGCAATTTTGGAGAACCCGAACTACCATATGGAGTCTCCAGACACTGCTCTTTTCTACTTGGTGCATCGGCCAGCACGAAAACCGCAGCGGGGTATATCATTCCGATTGCACACGGCGCATGGTACGTAACGTTAGTCCTTCAAGGTCACGACCGTCCGACGGCAACAGCAAGCTCACCAAATAGCCAGACACCAGGCAGATCAGCATTCCGATTGTTGTGAAGATGAATCCGTCCGCCCAGCCCATTCGCCAAACCAGTACCATTACACCGACTCCGATACTAATGCCGATTAGGGCGCCCCAACTATTCGCTCGCCGAGTCCCAACGCCGAGAATAAACAGACCGCCCAGCGCTCCCATGAACATCCCTAGAACCTTAAAATATTCTTCCATCAATGAACGAATTTCTGGACTGATAAACAGTAGCCCAACTGCAGTCCCAAGTACTCCGATCAGAACTGTCAGGATTCGAGCAGCTTTAAGATAGCCATGCTCGGAACGGCATGCGTTAAACGGGCGCATAAAGTCCGTAACCAAGGTTGTGGCGGTTGAGTTCATGCTGGTCGAAACCGTCGACTGAGCAGCTGCGAAAATTCCCGCGACAATGAGACCAGCAATACCAACTGGAACCTCCGACGCTATGAAGGCCGGAAATATTTGATCAGTTTGAATGGTGGGATCCAATCTCTCCGGGTGTACCTGGTAAAAGCTATAAAGCCCAGTGCCTATGCAAAAAAACAATAAGGCGCCCGGTATCGCAATAATCCCGCTCATCCATACCGAACTAGTCGCTGCCTTAACGTCCTTGGTGGTCATGTAACGTTGGACAATTGCCTGATCCGCGATATAGCTGGACAAGTGCTGACCGAATCCGCCTAACACGACCGCCCAAATCGACAGGCTGGTCATACTGGTCCGGCTAAAGTCCCAATTGATCATTTGGAACTTGTCGTTCGCCATGCCTATATCGATAAATCCGAGCACTCCGCCTTCAATACCGCTGATTATGATACCGAAGCATGTCAATGCCCCAATCACCAGCACACCGGTCTGAATAGTGTCTGTCCAGATAACGGCCGAAATACCACCCAAGGTACAATAGATTAACGACAATACGCCCATGACAATGACAGACTGCCAAGCGTCCAATGGTGTTACTGCCGCTAACGCCAGAGCAGTCAATGCCAGCACAATGCCGATTCGACTGATATGAAAAAGTGTAAACAGGCCACTTGCGAACAGTCTTACCGACATATTGAATCGCTTGGAGAGGTATTCGTAAGCGCTGGTAGCATCAATCTGGCGAAAAAATGGCATGGCAATGTAGGCGGCAATAGGTGTCGCGAGCAATACCATAAGGGAGCCAACTAATAGCAACCAGTTGGTTCTGTAGATTAGAGCCGGTAATGCAAGGAACGTCAGTGAGCTTAGCAGCGTTGCATAGATTGAGCAGGCTGCGGCCCACCAGGGTATCCTCTGCCCCCCTCGAAAATAGTCATTGGTATCGGTGTTTCCGAATGCAAAATAGACACCAACCATCACCATAGAGAGCAGGTAAATCACCAGCACTGTCATGTTCTGCCAACCGAAATTGGGGGCGGCCCCTCTGACTTCGATTTGCGAGACAGTCGCTACAATGTCAGCAGTCCCACTTCGAACTAACGTGATGCCTTCACCCCATTGTACGGCGGTTGCCGTGCCGGATTGAGATTCAGAATGTCTTCTTTCGTTCGGCTTATTGTTCGTTGAGGACAGAATCTTGTAGTCAGTCCAAGTATCGGTAATCGTGTGGTACGCCAACGCATTCAGCTCCTGACCATCACCGGAATCAGCCAATAGCAAAATATGCGACTGGCCAAGCGCCGTACCGGCCCACCTGCTCGAGACAATCTTGCGGTCATCAATCCTTAAACCAGCTGCATGCCCCCACTGCTTTTCTGTCGGATTGTATTTCCAGTTATCCGTGTATTCCTGTGGTTGACTCGATAGTTTGAGGCGTGGCTCAACCCCATTTGCTGCACCATGCCCGCCCGGGAAAATGGCGCGCTGCTTACTCATCACATAAAGGCGGTCACCACTGCCGTCCGTTTGTCCGACAACGATAAGACCATTGGACGCGGGGCCTTCGGTTGCTCCTTCAGGTAATGATGGCAATTTTTGCCACGGACTAACTGACCGACCATGTTCGTCCAGCTGGTTCGAAATGGCGACGACGCCTCGGTCTGAAAGTGGGTTCCCGGCACTGTCTAACTGGATGCGCGACAGGTCGAATCCGTACATTAGGTCTGTTCGACGGTCTCCGGTGCTACCGACCACCACATAGAGCTGATCACCAATAACAGTTGCGCCACCGTTAACTGAGACGCTGGGCAAAGGGGGCAGCGTTAGCACAGCAGATAGCTCTGTAGCATCGTTCCAACGAATCAAAAACACATCGCTGTACACCATCGCGCCATCGGTACCACCAATGGCAATCAAGCCCAGCTTGTGGCTGACCGACGCTCCGTATGCACGCTTGCCGGGCAGTGTCAGCTCGGTTACTTCCCGCCTCATGGGCTGTTCAGCGACTGTGGTTTCGCTGTCAGCTTCTCCAACTGGCGGTGTAGCGGGAGTTGTAAACCAGACTGCGTCGGAATACGTTCTGTCGCCGTCAGGGTGGCCACTCTGACTTACGACATTGGCCCCGCCCGCGACAATTAGGGCGCCATTGTGCACACCCACGAATTGCCCTGTGGATCCTGGAGTTTGGCTCAGTCGTTTACCAAGAGTACCGCTGGGTATTTCACCCAGTTGTCGCCACTCGACAGTCGTCTGTGGCGAGTCGTTATTGATCGCCCCAAGAACGAAAGTGGGTAGTGCTAGAAAGAGAATCGCCAACGCCAAACTTCGGATCCAATCCACTTCTATTCTCCGTCCGATGACATCGTCGATGTAGCCGGCAGTTGCGTTCCAGCTCTCTTCATATATCCCATCTGCTAGTATATGTATCCCATTTGATAGTATGATATCTCCCCGTTCTTTACAATCACCTGCACAGTAGACTCCGTATTGAAAACAAGACACACCGGGGCAGAAATCGTCGTAGATAAGGGCGCGGTAATTGCTGAGAGCCCAGTCTGGGATCACAGGCACGGCAAGCTAGTGTGGGCAGATATCGCGACAAATATTATCTGGCGAACAAACACTTTCGATGGTCGCTCTGAAAAACAAGCGCTTGGCCAATCAATTGGGTGCGTCACGACGTATCGAGAAAGTGGCTATGTTTTTGCAGGCGATGCCGGTATTTTTTCTATCGCGGAGCTTGGCGCGAAGCCGGTTTTGATCGCGAATGCATTTGATGACGAACACCAAAAGCTAAATGACGGAAAGGTCGACTCGAATGGGCGATTCTGGGTGGGGTCAGCTTGCCTCGACAATCACCGGGAAAGAGGGGCCTTGTACTGCCTTGAACGAAACGGTTCCGTTCGCACGGTGATTGGCGGCATTACCGCATCCAACGGCTTCGACTGGAGTCCGGATGGAAAATATTTCTATTACGTCGATACTGCCGCTGGCGGGATTGATCTATTTGACGTTCGTGAGGACACCGGCGAGTTCGAACGTCGACGGCGTCTGGTCAATATCCCTCCGGAGTTAGGTCTGGCAGATGGTCTAACCGTCGATGTCGACGGGTGTATATGGTTGGCAATATGGTACGCAGGTGCCATTCATCGCTACTCGCCGGATGGCAAGCTGATCGAAACAGTAACCGTCCCTGTGTGCAGGACTTCCAGCTGCACTTTCGGCGGCGCGGATATGCGAACCTTGTTCATTACCACCGCAAAGGGCGTTGAGCAGTCAAACCATCCGGTTGAGCCTAACGCTGGCGCAATCTTTGCGGTTCAAACCAACACATCAGGCCAGTTGCGACCGTGCTACGCAGAGTGACGCGTTGAAGTTAACAATATCTCCAGAAATGGAAACAGAATCATGACAATAACCACCAAGGCTTCGATCGGCATTTTTAGGTACGCGTCGGAACTACCTACGACTCGGGCAAGAGTTTCATTGGGCGAAGGCTCCACACCTGTTGTTGCGTTGCCACGGCTTGGCAATCGCGTCGGACTGCCGAATCTTTTTGCCAAAATGGAGAGCGCAAACCCTACCGGCTCTTACAAAGACAGAGTTGCCGCAATGTCGATCTCGCTAGCGCTTGATGAGGGTAAGGCAGGCTGGATAGCAACATCATCGGGAAACGCTGGCACATCTTTGGCCGCCTACGGAAGCCGTGCCGGCCTTGCAGGCTTCCTCGCCGTTGTGCCGTCAATTCCTCGCGAGAAACTGCTACCAATCCTCTCCCTTGCGCACACGCGCGTAGTAAAGATCATTGGCGTAGGCGACAAAGGCGACGCCAAGTCCGAGAATTCCATGTTCGGCCAGGTTTGCGCTGCCGCCGAAAAATTCGGGCTTTACCTTGGCGTTACAGCACATCGCTACAATGAAAAGGGCATGCATGGCGCCGATACTATTTCTTACGAGCTGGATGATGCCGGTTTCAATGATGCCGTGGTGTACGTTCCCACTGGCGGTGGCGGTCTCGTGAGTGCCATTTGCCGTGGTTTTCGCTGCCGAACCTCAAATAACCGCGTGGTCGCGGCGCAACCCTCCGGTTGCTCGCCCATCGTATCTTACCTGCAGCATAAGATTTCGCAGCCCACAATTGACCGTTGCGTATCTAATGTATCTGGACTTCAACTTCCATCACCACCAGACGGTCAACTGGCGGCAGACTCAATTAGAACGTCGAAGGGCTGGGGAACATCAGCAACCGACAAAGAGATCTATGACGCTCAAAACTTGCTCGCGACTCTTGAGGGCATTGTCGTTGAACCGGCAGGGGCGACAACTTTGGCCGCTGCAATGGAGGATCGTAGAAGCGGTAAGCTAGCAGCGGACGATTCCGTCGTACTGATATTGACATCGACCGGATTAAAAGACCTCAGCGCCATAGAGAAGACCGCATCCTCCCCGAAGACGCTCGGAACTGACGAATTGCCAGTCGCAATAAATGATTGGGCTTCAGCGCTGAGGCGCTAATGAGAATTTCTGCACCACGCTAGCAAGGTCCGCGTTGCACAGAATGCGTTAGGCGGACCAGTCTTTGGGCTGTGCTGCGAGCAGGGCAACCATTTGCCCCTTGTCGGTTCGCGCCGTCCGTCTGACGAAGATGACGATCCCATCTACTGGAGACTGTACAGTTGCAATTGCGTTGCCTTGTACATCGTATATCTCGCACAACACGGCGCCCTGTTGAACAATGTCCCCGGACGAAACATGCGTAACCAATACTCCTGACTCCGGTGCGTTTATTGCATTATCTGCATCGCCGCCTGGATCCTCAATCAATGACGGCGCTCGACCTTGTGTCAGTTCGCCCTCAATAACTCCAAGTGACACGAGCACGTTAATCGAGCCATCCACATATGCCGCCAACTCAGAGGCACGTACTTGACCACCTCCACCGCACTCCGCATATATCGCCGGTACACCCAGGTCCAGAGCGGTAGAGACCGTCCGACCATGGGTCGCTACTGTATGGGCCCACACGATAGGCGCTCCAAATGCACGTGCAAGCCGCGCGGCCTTGCGACTGTAAGGAGTATTGAGTTCGAAATAGCCGCAAAACAAAACCGAGCCGTAATGCGCGCCGGCAGAATGCAGGTCGATCAATGCATCAGCGCCAGCAATAACCTGAGACGAAATCGCATGCGCTATGCGTTCCGTCATACTCCCTGTCGCGCTCCCCGGAAACTCTCGAGCCAGGTTCTTGTTATCAACAGGACTTAGCCGTTCACCAGCACGAAATGCCGGGGGATTCGCAACAGCCAGAATTCGCACTGTCCCATTAAGAGTTTGCGCACTGAGCAATTTCACGAGGCGCTTCGCTGACAGGACGCCCTCATCTTCATCACCATGCACGCCGCCAATGATGGCGACCACAGGCCCCGAAGTAGCACCAGTGATCTCGATGATCTCGAGTCTTTCGCTGTCTCCAATATCAATACTACGACTCAGAATTTTGTTCTTAACGGGACCCGCCATCATGTCGCCTTGGCAGCAGCGACAGGCTTAATCGCGATAGCGTCTATTTCGAACTTAAGAGTCGCTGGCAGACAATTTGTGATCGTCGTGCGCGCCGGGAAAGGGGCAGTAAAATACTCGCTATAAATACTATTAAACAGTTTCAAGTCCGCGGGGTCCAAAACATAATTGCGAGTCTGGACTACATGCTCAAGTCCGCAGCCAGCGGCTCTCAATATACGCTTGAGGTTTTCACAAGATCGGCGCATCTCTTCTTCAAAGGAACCGGAAATAATTTCACCGGTTAAAGAAACAGACGCCTGCCCCGAGACAAATACAAACCCATTGACTTCGATGGCCGGGCTGAAGGGCAAAGGTGACTTCGGTACATCACCGAGGATGGCGTTCATTGTTTTTGACATCGTATTAGACCTGTTCGTGATTTTCAGTGCAAAGCTGCCTTAGAGTGAATCGTAATCCTTGCAAATCTGACGCTGCTCGCCGAGTCCTTCGATTCCGCAGCGCACCTTGTCGCCATGCTTGAGATAACGAGGTGGCTTCATCCCCATCCCGACACCCGGTGGAGTACCAGTGGTGATGGTGTCACCAGCTTCCAGAATCATTACTTGCGACAAGTACGAAATGATTTTTGGAACATTGAAAATCATTTGGTTCGTATTACTATCCTGCACACGCTCGTCGTTCACCTCCAGCCAAATATGAAGATCATTGATATCTGGAATCTCATCTGCCGTCACTAGCCACGGTCCGAGCGGCCCGAATGAGGGGGAGCTCTTGCCCTTAATCCAATTGCCTCCCCGCTCTAACTGATAGGCACGCTCGGAAAGATCATTACAAACGCAGTATCCCGCCACTGCCCGCTGTGCTTCCTCTTCGCTTGCGCGATAAAGCCTTTGGCTAAGGACGACTGCGACCTCGACCTCCCAATCGGTCTTCTCAAAGTGGGGTGGAATCAAGATATCGTCATACGCTCCACCAATGCATGATGGAGCCTTGCTAAATACAATCGGCTCTTCCGGTAGAGCCATACCAGCCTCGCTTGCGTGGTCTGCATAATTCAGTCCAATCGCCAAGAAATGACGCACCTGGCCGACGCAGGCACCAAGCCGCGTTCCAGCGGGTACTTCCGGCAAAGAGTCAGGATCAATGGTGGAAAGTTTTTCCAGGATAGCCGGATCGAGGTTCTCCCCACCTATGTCCGCGACGTGATCAGACAGGTCGCGGTATCCTCCATTCGCGTCGATTAGTCCCGGTCGCTCTTGCCCGCTCAGCCCCCAGCGAATTAGTTTCATTGTTTAAGCCTTTCAGTAGTCATTGCAGGATCTTCAAGAAAAATCTTGCCCGGATTCATGATGGAGTGAGGGTCGATACTCAATTTTAATGACCGCATCAACGTGACTGCCTCGTCCCCTAACTCCTCGATCAGCATCTCTCGCTTACCTAGCCCTATACCGTGCTCGCCGGTACACGTTCCACCGTATGACAATGCCCGTGTGACGAGACGCCTGTTGAAGTCCTGTGCTCGCTCCAGCTCCTCAGCACTCTCTGGATCAACAACAATCGATACGTGAAAATTTCCATCGCCAACATGCCCGACGATAGGGGCCACTAAACCACTGGATTGAATATCCCTGTGCGTTTCAACAATACAATCGGCGAGGCGCGAGATTGGAACGCAAACATCCGTGATGATCACGCCTGAGTTCGGCCGCAACGCCTTGCAAGCGTAGAAGGCGTTATGTCTGGCTCGCCATAGTTCTAGCTCTGCTTCGGGCGAGTCTGATGATTCGAAACTCCCGCCGCCGAAATCTGCTGCCAGTGTTTTTACTGTTTGAATCTGTTCGGCAACGGACCCCTCAGCACCATGAAACTCCAAGAGTAGCGTCGGCTTTTCTGCAAGTTCAGTACCGGAAAAGCGATTGCAGGCACTGACCTGAGCAGAGTCCATAAACTCAACACGAGCAATGGGCACGCCAAGCTGAATGGTTGCAATTACCGTCGAAACTGCGCCCTGTATGTCTCGGAACGGACAAACGGCAGTCACAACAGTCTCCGGTCGGCCATACAGTCGCAAGGATATTTCGGTGATAATGCCAAGCGTTCCTTCTGCGCCTACGAAAAGTGCGGTCAGATCGTAGCCAGCTGCAGACTTTCGCGCGCGTCGTGCCGTCCGGACCACGTCTCCAGTTGGAAGCACAACCTCAAGCGCCAGCACGTTTGATCGCATTGTGCCGTACCGAACCGCATTCGTTCCCGATGCTCGGGTTGCACTCATTCCACCAAGGCTCGCATCGGCGCCAGGGTCGACCGGAAAGAATAGTCCGGTGTGCCGAAGCTCTTCATTTAGTCGTTCGCGTGTTACTCCGGGTTGCAAACGGCAATCACAATCTTCGTCATTAATTTCCAGGATGCTGTTCATGCCTTGCAAATTTAGACATATGCCGCCGTGTACAGCGCTTAGGTGGCCCTCTAATGATGTTCCCGCTCCATACGGTATTACGGGCATGCGGTGGTCGTGACAGAGTCGCAGAATCTTGACGACTTCATCGCGCGTATTGGGAAACGCAACTGCATCGGGTGGCTGGGATGCATGAAATGCTTCGCCATGCCCGTGCTGCTCCCGCACAGCTGCAGAACGGGACAACCGTTCACCCATAAACGCAGCAATCTTGTCGACTAACGCTCTACGCTCCGATGCACTGGCATAGAGCGCGTCAGGCGGAGTATGTTCTTCAATATCGTTTTGCATTGTCTAACTCTGAATTCCAGATCGATACATCTTTTTCTGCGGAATGTATTTGTGTTCGATCACTAAAACGCTCGAATCACTTTCGACAACCGCTCAAGCGTTTGATCGATAACCGCCTCAGTGTGACTTGCAGTAAGCAACCACGTGCCGCGACCCGTCGGCCGTATTCCGACTTTTAGCAGAGCGCCGAGAAATCGACTAAGCCTTTCATGGTCGCAACGCTTGAAGTCTGCGTAGCGGCTGATTGTTGAAGAATCAGAAAAGAAGGTGTGAAAAACGCCTGAATAACCTTGAACCTGTAAAGGAACTCCGGCGCTTTCTGCAATCGACTTGATGCCCTGCATTAATTGTTGACCACGCGCTTCGATCTGCCGATAGACCTCACCGTCATTTGCAGACAGCAGCTCTAACGTTGCGATTCCAGCGGCTATGCTGACTACGTTGGAGTTATACGTGCCGGAGTGGTTGACGACTCCCGAACCGAACAATGCCATGATGCTCGGGTCACCTGCCATCGCGGCCACCGGAAAGCCACCTCCGAATGCCTTTGCGTAAGTTGCGATATCTGGTGTAACGCCGAAACGGCCCTGGGCGCCATCAAGTGCGAGACGAAATCCTGTGATTACCTCATCCATGATAAACACGACGCCGTAGCGATCGCACAAATCACGGACTGCTTGCAAATAGCCGTCAGCGGGCGGAATTACGCCCGTATTACACATGACTGGCTCCATGATCAAGCCGGCGACCTCCCCAGCATGTCGCTCCAGATATGCCGACAAGGTATCTATGTCATTCCAGGGGAGGATTGCCAAGTCCTTTCCGACCGATGCCGTCTGCCCCTCTGTCTGCAAGTGCAACTTAATATCTTCACCCGCCTGAAAGGTACCAGGCTCCGAATTGAGGTTAACCAAGACGTTGTCGAACCAACCATGGTAGTGGCCCTCGAATTTTATGATCTTGGTTTTATTTGTATAGGCACGCGCAACACGCATTGCGGCCTGGACCATCTCTGAACCGGACATGCCAAACCGAATCATCCCGGCACTTGGCAGAATTGACGCGAGGCGCTTTGCCAATACGAGCTCTAAGTTGGACTGCCCGGCATACAGCTGCCCTTTTTCCAGAGACTTAGCTACCGCACTAATCAATTCATTGGGTGCGTGGCCAAGTATTGTCGGACCCATGCCAGCCGCATAGTCAACATACTCGTTATCGTCGAGGTCAATGAGCGTGCAACCCTTAGCGGACTTAAAGCACAGAGGCACTGGTCGGCCATCCAGACGGACATTGGAATTTACTCCACCGGCAATGTAGTTCGAAGCTTCCGCATGGTAAGCCATTGTCTTTTTGAGCGACTGATGATGATCATCGCAACCCTCCAGCTTGTTCGCTGAGGTCATGTTGGTACTCCTCGCTAACTGATCTTTGTGAACGAATCACGGAGTCCATATCCTGCCGACGTCCACCAATACGGGCGCAGCTACATTCGGCTGCTTCGGTGGCATGAAGATCCATCTACTGGGATAGGCATTCCAATAGCTGGCATAATAGTTGTTTTGTTGATGAACGGCAACAGGAACCTAGTTCCCAGAGAGACCAATATCACTGGAGTTTCGTGCGCTATGGTATGATTTTGCTCTGAAAAAGTTGTAACCGAATCCCGAGCTCTAGCCGTTTTGGGTGACGACACCAGCGTCACTACAACTCATGTTGCGTACTGTCAAATAAGATATCGATCTCAGTTATAGGTAAATTCGGCACCTACTCATTCATGCTTGCATGGGTGTAATAATTAGAAGAATTGAGGTTTTTTTTCGTAAGCTGCAAAATTCCAATCCTGCCCTGCACTCTTGGGAAGGCACCTTAACCAAACTTGGCAAGTCTCAATTTATGACATCAAGCAAATCATCTTCGACTGGCAGCCGTTCGATTTCCAGGACCTGCGCGATACTCCGAATGCTCGGCGAGAGTGGCAGCGAAGGAGCCTCTCTTATTGATGTTGCGCAAACCACCAAACTACCCAAGAGCTCAGCACATCGATACCTCTTGATCCTGGAGAGTGAAGCTTTTGTTGAGCGAGATCGCCGAACACAGAGGTATCGCTTGGGCGTGGATTTCGTTACACACCAACCGAACCAGATCGATCAACTTATTCGAAAAGCACGACCATTGCTGTCCCGGGCTCGTGACAAATGGAATGAAACAGCAAACCTGGGAATGCTGGTTGGCCAGTCCGTCAGCTATCTGGACATAGTCGAGAGTGAAAAATCGGTACGCCTTTCCGCCCACAAAGGTGACAAAGACTGCATACACGCTACCGCATTGGGGAAAGCCATTGCGGCAAACCTGCCTGATACCGAAGTTCGAGCGATACTGAAGCAATCGGGAATGCCTAAGCTGACTTCACAATCCATTACTTTGCCAGGCGTATTCATGGCAGAGTTAGAGAAAATCCGGGAACAAGGTTACGCTGTAGACGACAGGGAAAACGAGGAAGAAGGCCGTTGCATAGCGGTATACGTACCAGGCTTAAGCGCGCCAGTCGCAGTTAGCATAAGCGGAGTAGCGTCGAGATTGCCCATGTCAAAGGTCCCTGAGGTCGCGAAAACCCTGCATTCAATCGCCCAGAAATTGACTTTGGAAGAAATCCCGCCACTAAAGGTATCTCGCGTACGTGCAAAATCAAAAAAATAGTGATTAGCGCGACCATGGGATAACAGACAAAATTCGACGCTTCTCGTCAGACGCACCCAACGGCGCAACTACAACAACAAGATACCGACACTGCCTTGCGCTTTTTAGTCCGATCAGCAATTCGCTTTGGAGCAGGCATTAACCTTTAGGTATCCATCGGTAGCACAAGAGCGGAGCTTCCAGCTGAAAGCCCCGCTCTCACTTTTGTGCAACTTAGAAGTCTGCCTTCAACCGAAAGTACACGAAGCCACCATCGTAGTTGAACGGGCTTGCTGGGTCATAGCGTGTACCAATAATATTCAATCCACCGGCGTTGATTTTATCTTCCGGCCCAAAATTGTCGGTAAAATTCTGGACGCCGAGAACTGCCGTCCAGTTGTCAGCGAACGAGTACGCCGCCTCTATATCGAAGATCCATTCTGATCCGTAGCATTCGTCAGTGAACACTGTGCCACCGGTCCCATTAGGTGTTCCGGCACACTCTAATGTGTACTGCGGGCTGTCGCCCGGACCCGACCACGTTGGGTCTGCCGAATATCCTGCATTGGTCCATTCGCCATAGTAACTCGCTCGCAGCAGGAAGCTAAGTTCGCCAATGTAGTGGTTGTAGGTAAAGATTCCTCGATTGTCGGGCATGCCTTTTTCAGCAGCGACCACGCTATTGCGATCCGCACTTGGACCGGTCTTGTCCACTTCGAGTTCGGTCCAGTTCCAGGCTGCGACCAACTGGCCACTACCCGCGTTGGCGAAATCGAGGTTCCAGGTCGCTACCAGATCAACACCTTGTGTAGTCGTTTGGCCATCAGTGTCATTGGTTGCAAAATTCAGCGCAGATAGATTCGTAGCACCCGGAATGCCAATTTCTTCGAGACATTGCGCCAGGTTACCGCTATTGCCAACCGTTGTCGGGCAACTTCCATCCATTAGCGGTGGTTCGCTGGAAATGTTGATCAGACCGGACTTACCTAGCCGGTTGTCAAATTCTATATTGAAGTAGTCCACTGTCAGGTTCAATGAATCGGTGAGATCAATCGCCGCACCAATCGAGAAGTTGGTTGCTTCCTCTGGCTCCAACTCCTTACCACCGAGGAACGCGGCAACAGGGTTTGTCGGCGGAATCAGCCCAGCTTGAACGAGTCGACCATCGACCGTATTTGTACCAAGTTTGGTCTGATTCGCCTGCCCTGGGGTAGGAGCACGAAAACCTGTGCTGGCCGAAGCGCGAATGGCGACCTTGTCGGTGATAGCAAATCGTCCGCTGATTTTTCCATTGGTCGTGGTGCCGAAGGTAGTGAAGTCTTCAAATCGTATTGCCACTCCGGCGGTGAATCGCTCAGTAATATCCGCCTCAAAGTCGGTATAAACAGCCCAGTTTCTTCGGTTCCACCTACCGGCTTGAGATGGACTAAACCCAGCGAATCCGTGGGTAGCAATGGCCAGATTTGGCAACGGAATAGCCGCACCGCTGCCATCCAGCTGACAAGTTACGCCGTCACCGTAACAGTTAGGATCTGAGAAAATGACATTTTGCAAAGCGTAGTCACCCGCTTTCCACGAGTTCTCTTCACCCATTCGCGTTTCAAATTCTTCCTCTCGCCATTCGGCACCAAACCCGATGTGCAGGTCAGATGCAAAGGCCGACACCGCTACGGGGTACGAGAAATCTGCATTGAGGTTTGTTTCGACTTGAGTGTAAGAGCCGATGTCAAAATCACGTTGTAACTCGCCGTCGTAAATAGCATCGGGTCCAAGTGATGGGTTCCAAGTATCTTCTATATAGAACTCCACTTCATTGCGCCCGAGGCTACCACTAAAGTCATAGGATAGGCCGTTGCCCATTTCCCCACGAATCCCCATGACACCGGAGGCATCCGATACCTTGGCACCGAAAAATGGCGTATAGCCACCAGGGACGATCTGATTCAAGACGAAACAGTTGGCCGGGAGCGACGCCAGAGCAGCTGCATCGGCGGCTACGGCCGCAGGATCAAGGTCTACACCACTTGCACCGGACCCAGGTGAAACGAGTGCCGGACAGGTTGACACCTGCCCACCAACGCCAGGAACAATGTTCGTATCCACGACTGCTCGGTAGGTGTTGCCATTGAAGTTGCTCGTATACGCTGACCCCTGACTATTGGGGTTACGCCAAAGAAAATTAGTCTTTGTATCGCGACTGCCGACATTGCCGAAGAAGTACACTTCCTGCGAATTTGACAGCTCAACTCCCGAATTGAGGAACAACATGATGTCATCGTTGACCTCCTGCTGACTCCACGGCTGGGCAGTAGGATGGCCAATCGAAGCCCGCTGTTCCGCATTACCCGAACGATGCAATGTTTCCGCAACTGTACGCTGGATCGCAGTGTTCGTCGGATCCATCTCTCTCCACTGCGCCGTCACGTTCGCAAAACCACTGTCACCGATTGGAAACCCTGCATTGGCGCTGAACTGGAACATTGTTCCGTCGCCTTTTAGGTACTGACCTGTTCTCGCCTCCAGTGAGACACCTTCTGAGTCATCTCTCAAGACAAAGTTGATGACCCCAGCGATAGCGTCGGATCCGTACTGTGCAGATGCACCGTCTCGAAGAACTTCCATTTGCTGGACTGCCATTGCCGGAATGGAAGCAAGATCAGGACCTTGCGAACCACCCCCGGTAATCACGGCCGAACGATGCAGGCGCTTGCCATTGACCATCACCAGCGTGTTATCTGCCGGCAAACGACGCAGCGTTGCTGGTCTGACAATTGAAGCTTCATCCGAGGTCGCAGAGCGCAATACATTGTATGAGGGAATAGTTGTTCGGAGCATGTCGTCCATATCCGGAGAACCCTGGTTCTCAAGCTCCGCACCGCTAATAACGTCTATGGGCACCATTGATTCCGCCGCCGTACGTTCTGCACGCCGCGTTCCCGTCGTTACAATCTCTTCAATAGCAGAGTCAGCGCCCTGCTGTGCGTGCGCAACCGTGGTCACGCCGGAAGCGGCAACAGCCATAGCCGATAAACGCCATAGTTGACCTAACACTGTACGTGCATGAAACATCGTATCTCCCCCATCAATGGTTTTGATTTCATCTTTGTGCACTGATTACAGTGCAATCCATCTCTCGAACGTGACGCGCAAGTCAAATGGCCCTACCGAATTGCAAACGAAATTTGACTTTCCTGTCACGGCTTACATTTCCCCGCAAAAATCGACTCTCAGCCACGCTGAGAAGTGGTTCCAGCAGATGGTACGTCAGTTTCATTATAATGCAATATCTATTGAAAAAGTTTATGCCTGAACTTGCCCGTACAAGAGCAGTTCCGGGACAGATTCTGCGCTTGCCTGAACTCTGAAAAAGACCCTTTTTGTATCTATTTATCAAAGAGATATCAGACACGAAGGGGGCGATGCGCAGTACAAACCTGGAGCACGCCCAAGGTCAGCATCAAAAACCGCTTCGACCTCCCGGCAATGCCCGCAACGTTCCATATTCCGGATATTTCATTCTAGGTTATGAAATTTCGCTGCCGACCACCCTCATCAGAGTTGATGCGCTTTTCCGTAACTGCTACATAAGCCGAACGTCGGCCGGTATAGGCCATCAGATCGATTTCGGTCGCGACGGAATATGGGACCGGAAACAATGATGCGAAATTCCTGCCATACAAACTTCTTGCCTGGCAAATTCTGATCGCGGCTGCGCCATCCCGGCCAACAACCAACCACTGGACTTAATCCAAGTGTCGCACTCCGGGTGTCTCGGAGAGCATCGACGCGTCCTCAATCATCGATACGATAACTATCGCACTACCGCATCAACCATTACCGACAACGCGGACGCAGCTCCGTGTGGTTTTTTCGAATAACCAAGTACGCGCCGCTCAAGAAAATGAACTGAGCACGCTCACCATCAGTAGCAGGCTGCAACACTTCCGGCCACACAAACAAACAGACCAGAAAGTCATTTTCTTCGCACTGCCACTAACGGCCGGAGAAACCCGATAAGATCTATCGGCATCCAGAGCCGGTTGATACCGGCACTGAAAGTTCAGAGCGGCGGCAACAATGCTTGCCGATCAATGGCCGGTCACCGGAGCTCCACCTCGACCTTTGTCAACAAAGGAGAGTTGCCGCCGTCCGGCGTCTTAAAAATCACTCTGTACTGCAGCCATTTCTGTCGCTCGCCCATCGCGTCAAGTATCACACCCGATGAGTCCAGGTAAGTATTCTCGCCACCCGAGCCGGTCCAGATAGCATGCGAAAGCTCTTCATGACTTTGCGCTGTTCGTACCTGAAATTTGAGCTCGGTTCCATGCGGCGTCTTCCCCTCCCAAGACAACTGAACTACGGAAAAATGTGAGTCAGCCTCATGGGCGGATGACACGTACTCTTCCTGGAGTTTTCGCGTCGTTCGATTGCCAACATCGACCGTGTGCATGTTGTGCGGCCCAAGAGCGGGCAGCCAGGTCACTTCAGCGCTCTGAAGGCCTGTCGAAGAACCCCAAAGAATTTGTGAGTCGCGACGATGGTCCCCTTGGTTGGTGCTGTGATCAGCGAGAACCAGATCCAACAGTCCATCCCTGTTCAAGTCGGCCAACAGTATTCCTGCGCTGCCTTCGGACGGCAGGAGTGAGCGTCGCCTTTGATCAAACCGGTCTTCGCCGCCCCAATAGACATAGGCAGCCGGATCCCGACTGTAATCGGTGCGATAGTTGCTGAATACGATATCCAGATGGCCGTCATCATTCAGGTCGGCGACGGCTGCGTCGTGTGGACCGTAGGTTTCGAGTTCGGTCCGTTGCGCCTCTGAATACCCGGATGTCCCGCCCCAGTAGATATACGACGGAATACCAAAGCTCTTGTCAGCCGGGTTCCAGAAATTGCATACGATGACGTCCAGGTGCCCGTCCGCATCCAGGTCGGCAATCTCCACGGAGACGGGAGCGAAACCTGGCAGTGACTTGTAACGATCACTGGAAAAACCGTCGGGGCCGCCCCAATAGATCCTCGCAAGACTTTCTGCAACGCTGGTGCCAACGATGTCCAGATAACCGTCTTCGTTCAAATCAGCTACGGCAGTGGCTCTGCCGTCAGTGAGCGACAGAATAGTGCGTCGCTCTCTGGCATAGGGATCCTCGCCACCCCAGTAGACGAACAAGGCGTCGACCCCCGGCGTTACTGCTGAGAAGACGATATCCAAATAGCCATCACGATTAAAGTCCGCGACACTACTGCCCCATGGCGCGTCTACGTCTATTCGCGTGAACCTGTCTGGAGAAATGCCCTCGGCATCGCCCCAGAACAGTCTGGCACCTACCTTCAAACTCGGGTCGTCGTGATCCGAATTATCGACCAGCACATCCGTCCACCCGTCATCATTAAAATCGGCAATGGTGGCCTGATTGGCGCCCGAGGATGGCAAGTCAATACGACCCGCTGCGGAATAGCCCTCGGCGCTGCCCAAATACAAATAGGATGGGACCGTACCTTGTGCATTACCACTGCGCTTGTTGGCAAAGGCAAGATCAGACTTTCCATCGCCTCCGAAATCGGCCATCACCACGTCGCGCGCGCCTCTGGTCGTGAACTTTAACGGCGCACCTAAATCAAGGCCGGACGCTTTATTCAGAAAGAGCAGTGACTCAGTCTCGTAGCTACTCTTGCTCCTAAATTGAGTGAACACTATATCGAGCCGACCGTTGCCATCGTAGTCGCCGGTTGCGACCGATGTCGCAGCATAGGTCGGAATATCGGTGGTGCGCTCCGCGGCATACCCTTCAGCGCTGCCCCAGAAAACCGTCGAACGCGTGGAAACCGGACTATCAGCCCAGCGTCGACCGATCGACCCGGCGGAAGCAAAGATCAATTCTGGGTAACCATTGTTGTCGAGATCGGCAAGCGCAACATCCGCCGCCGACCCTGAAGGCAACTCACTACGCCTGTCATTCGAGTAGCTGCCGGCGGCGCCCCAGTAGATATAGGAATTTGTGGATCCAGTCTCGCCCAGTTCCGTATTGGCGAACACGATATCCTGGCTCCCGTCCGCGTTCAGGTCGCCCGTGACCACCGCTACCGGATGCTTGGTCTCGAGTACCTGCCGGCGAGACGCCGTGAAGTTCTTGCCGTCACCCCAATATATATAGGAGCCACCGCCCGAATTATTACCGTTGGCGAAGATCAAATCCGCCCAACCGTCGCCGTTCAGATCGGCTACCGCTACTGCGGCTGCATTTTCCGTCGCAAGCTCTGTACGGTCTCGATTCGACAGCCCGCTCGGTCCGTTCCAATAGATGTAGGATACTGTCCCCGTCTCGTTCGCAAAGACCACGTCGGGACGCTCGTCCCCATTGAGATCGGCAATTGCGATCCCGCTGATCCCATGCGCCGGCAACTCCAGTGGTGCAGTATCCGAGAATCCACGGCGCCCACCCCAATGTACGAATGCAACAACATCATCAGAAATATTGTTGTCACGATTACCAACGACCAAGTCAATGTGCCCATCGCCGTTGAGATCCGCCGCCGCAATACGATGAGCGCCTTTTGATGCGAGCGCCTCGGGTTTGCCACGCCCTTTGTGATAGACCCAGACCGGTTCTGTGTGATTGATGTCGTGAGTGTTGCCGAAGAAAAAGTCCATGTAACCATCCATGTTCACATCCCAGCGATTGATGATCTGAATGGTTCCCTCAGCGGAGACGTACAGGTTGGCACCACTACTGTCGAGATAACCGTCCGAAAAGTCCTCGAACGACTCTTCGATCCATACGGCGGCTTTTTCCGCACCGGCTGCGGAAAGAATGAGGCTCACGACAAGCAAACCGGCAACCAGTAGCTTTCCAAGAGCCGAAGCGAACTGTTTCATTTTAATTCCTCGAAAATCACTGGTTTTGGCCGATGCCGATATGTTCGGAATGTGGCGGCCTGCAAATAGGGAGACGTTTCGCGCAGAGCAGGAAACTGAAGCAAATCGCCCCCTCCCCCGACAACCGTCAATGGCATCTTAGCCAATAGCCGGCATACCATCAAGAGGGATGATCATCTCATTTGATGGGACTATTCTTGTGTGCGAAAATCACCAGCCGCGGATGAACGGTCGACCTGAACGCCGCAGTCACATGGCGGTACCAAGATCGGAATACAGTACACTGCTGCGCGAAGTCTGTTGACAGCGTGTCGGGCAAACGAATAGCGGAACGCGTTCTAACAGCAATATCAGGAGTCGAATTGATGAAACTTAGCGGCAAAATCGCTCTTGTCACGGGCGCTTCCGGCGGGCTTGGTGCCGCGATTGTTGAACGCCTTGCTCAGGAAGGAGCCGATTGCGTCATCGGTTTCCTTGGCGACAAGGCACAAAGCGAGCGGATCGTTGACGTCGTTAGAGCATCGGGCCGTCGCGGACTATCCATCGAGGCTGACATTCGTAACGAGCAGCAAGTGCAGTCAATGTTCGATACCGCCGCACAATCCCTCGGTCCACCCGACATCGTTGTAGCCAATGCTGGTTACGGCGGCACGCCCAGACCGCTGCTCGATACGAGCCTTGAGGAATTTGAGGCACTGATTAATACCAACCTTATCGGCACCTACCTGACAGTTCGGCACGCTGCGGAGCAAATGAAAGGACGCGGCGCCGGGAAGATTATTACGGTCTCCTCCATCCATGGCCTGGGAGGGGCGTACCACAACTCACTGTACGGCACGACAAAAGCGGGCATTATTAACTTCACGCGCGGCGCGGCTTTTGATTTGGCTGAGTACGGTATTCAGGTAAATTGCATCGCCCCTGGCGCCGTTCCGGTTCCAAACGACCCGCCTCCTTCAGAGGATTCAGAGCTGCATAAGGCCTGGATGCGGTACACGCCGCTGGGGCGATACGGCTCGCCATCCGATATCGCGGGAGCAGCCGCATTCCTGGCAAGCAGCGACAGCGACTGGCTAACCGGACAGGTACTGAGCGTAGACGGTGGCATCAGCGCCGGGCGACTGATCCCCTCCATAAAGAATATCTGCGGCTAGCGATCAGCCCATTATATCCCCTTACTGACGACCCTCTCGATTGCGGCACAAAATGTATCAATCTCTTCCAGAGTCGTGAATACATTTGGCGCAACCCGAATTGCTGAATACTCGTTCGGAACAATTCGAGCACGTAAGTGAATACGGTGCTTGGACAAGAGATAGTCCGACAACGCCCGAGCGTCAACGCCCTCAATCTCCATAGCGCCGATACCACACGCTTGAAAGCCCTCGGAACCATTCAATATTTTAACACCCGGCAATGCCTCGACTCGCTTTGACCAACGTTCTCGCAAGTAAACGAGGCGCGCGGCTTTGCGCTCAGCCCCTATGCTCTCATGAAAAGTCAAAGCCGAAGTAATAGCGTTTTTCGCTGCAACTGGATAGGTCCCTATTGCCTCGAACTTTCGAATGTCGTGCTTCCTGTCCCCGTGCGCCGGCATTAAAGGCCAGACATCCTTGATTCTTTCTTTACGAACATACAGGAAGCCAGTGCCAATGGGTGCCGTCAACCACTTGTGAAGACTGGTGCCATAAAAATCACAATTGAGATCGTCTCTGCTGAACGGGAAGTGGGCAAAGCTATGCGCGCCATCAACTATGGTAAGGATGCCTCGTTTGCGGGCCATGTCGCAGATTTCTTTTACCGGAAATATCTGGCCTGTCGTATAGGTCACATGCGACACCATGATGACCCGGGTGCGCGGCGTGATGGCGCGCTCGAAGCGCTCAACCAAATCCTCCAGCTTCGGCACGGGAAGCTCAAACGGAATCGTTTTAAGAACGATGCCATCTCTCTTCTCTCGTTGCTGCCAACTCCACAGCATGCTGATGTAGTCCTGATTTGTCGTCAACACCTCATCGCCGGGCTTGAGATCAATTCCGAGTATGACGTTCTCTAATGCCTCGGTTGTATTGCGCGTGATCGCAAGTTCCTCAGTATCGCAACCGAACGTCATTGCCAATCTGCGCCGCACATTTTCCAACTCTGGTGTTAGCAGGTCGCCAACATACAGTGATGGACTCATGTTCATAATGGTCAGGTAGTCGTTCATCGCTTTCTGAACAAACTTGGGGGCGGGACTAACGCTGCCACTGTTGAAATTTATCTGATTCCCATCAATGCTGAATGCCTGCCGGATACGAAACCAAAAGTCCTCATCTTGTGCAGATCGCACAGGGTCCGAGGATACAGACTGAACTGCTGACGAAACCGCATTCGCAGCCTCCGCATGAAGACTTACATAAGAAGCTGCCATGAAGCCCAGGAATGCACGTCGTTCCATCATTGATCTCTCCAATTTTGTCGTTTCCGGCTAAAAAGCACTCTTAGGACTCCAGGCATTGCGGGATGCTGTCAGCGAAGCGAAATGTCCAGTTCTTGCAAAATACCACGCACTTTTTCACGTCCTTGGTCAGATACTTTCGTGTACGGCCTTGGCGCAAAATTTCCAGGAATACCACGTAAATTCATAGCTGCAGTGAACCCGCCGAAAACGGAGTCGACACCAACCACAGCTGCTACACGTTGAATTTTCTGGTACGCGGCAACCATTCCCGCCCAATCATCATTTCGGGAGCATCGAATAAGCTCAACAGAGT
This sequence comes from Woeseia sp. D3-10, assembly GCF_055809415.1. Lineage (NCBI taxonomy): Bacteria > Pseudomonadati > Pseudomonadota > Gammaproteobacteria > Woeseiales > Woeseiaceae > Woeseia > Woeseia sp. D3-10. The sequence continues at coordinate 1,392,965 of NZ_JBVVTW010000007.1, forward strand.
ATTCAGGAACCAGCGCGAACAGACCGTCAACGATGCCGTGTGCTCCCAATTGCATCGAAACATCCACAAAGGGAGTGAGGCCCGACAAAACACTGAAACTGTCAGTCGACCCAAAATGCTCCGCGCAACGACGTAAGGTGAGAAGATCACCTGACTCCTTGACGCCTACGATGTTGTCCACCTTGGATAACTCAACGATCATTTCGTAACTTAACGGATTGTTCGTTCGGCTGGGCAGATTGTACAGATAGACTGGCAGCTCGGTCTTTGCTGCCAACTCTTTGAAGTATTCACAAAGCTCCCGCGCAGAGAAAGTGAAGAAGAAGGGTGCTGTTAGAGCAATACCGCTGACCTCGTGGCGCTCGGCCCACTCAATGCGCGCCGCAGTTCGCTCCGTGCTGGCGTCCCCGCAACCGACAATGACCGGCAACTTCCCAGCCACTTCATCGACTGTCACCTGCAGCGTTTCTTTGAATGTTTCATCCTTCAAAAGCTGCATTGCACCCATCGAACCGAGCACAAGCAATGCATCTACGCCAGCCCTGACCTGAGCCTGGACCTGCTTCTGCATTCCGATAACATGAAGATTCTCACGTTCGTCGAGTGGTGTCCCAAGCGCGGTTACAGCACCAGTGACCAAGGCGGTCGATATCATCATCTCTCTCCGTTTGTCGGTTGTTCTAATCGAAATATTTGATTTTTAACGCTATCTTTTCGCACAGAGCGAGAATAGTGATACACACTGATGCCATCGCCTACAGGACTGGCACATCTCACGAGAAACTCCGTCCACGAATCAGAATTGAAAGCAGAGAAAGAGAGCTCCATACCACCCAAGAGATCTGACCTGTCCAGCGACAGATCCGGAAACAGAATTGGTCCCGTATCAGTTTGGTAAATCTGATCTTCCTGACTCGCGTTCATTGTCTTAATTGGATACTCGATAACCGCCTTGTATCGATCATTCTCCAATTCTGTTCTGGCGACCAGCGGGTCATTTCGTAATGTACTTGCGATAATGGCCTCTGGTGTCTCAAGAAGACTTCCAGCGCCGTAAGAAACATCAACCCGCACGCGATCGAAAGCTTCCTCCGAGGTGACTATCATCCTGTCGGATTGCTCACCCAGGCTTGGTGGATAAAACTCGACACTCTTACTGGCGACTTCGTAAGATTTGATGTGCATAAACTGAGAGCCAGAGACAATCGGCACGAAGTCCGCATTCGGCTCTGTCCAAATATCACGTTCAGCACCTACACGCTCCGTCTTGCAACTTGCTCCCAGCACGAACACCTCTTCGTTCCCCGTGTCCTTCTCGCTGATGACGCAACGGCAATCTACGAGCACGCGGGCATTGTTTACCGTGAAGATCGGTTGGTGGCTGACAGTTCTCGCCTGTTTTTTGGTCGTATCAATTCGAAAACAGATGAAAGAGCGGGAGAAATCGATGACCTTCATGATGAAATCGATACGAATTGATTCAAAGTCAACGACAAAAGCCTGGCCAAAATCCTGTCAGTCATCACATAAGCCTGTTCAATGTGAAAAATTCGATCGCCTTTAGCTATTTAGCTCCGACCCGATTACTAACCGCTCGAGTCGCGCCTATAGTTTCAAGCTCGCATCCTACTGCAATACGCACAATCCCATCAACAAGAACATTTGTCTCGACTAATGGAACTTTGGGTCTGGTGGATTTCGCAGGGTGCCTGAATGTGTACGGCGGCATTTTCACCAGCAGCCTTGCTTCTTGAGCCGCCTGCATGGCTCCTCTTGTTTTCGGGCCGCTAGAATACTTTTCTACGGCGAGCACCAAAGATGATGATGGAACACCAGGGAGCATGCATGGCGGATTCGTGCATAGCTTTAATATGAAGTTGTTGCAATTGGTTACAGTATGGCACTGAAACCTTTTGCCGAGGAATACGCGCTTCGGAACCGCGATGAAGTCTGTGGTTCACGTCGCATAGTCACGTACCGAACCAGCGGTCAACATCCATGACGAGTCCGCCAGCTCCGCAAAAGGATCAGCAGATCTGCCACTCCCCTCTAAGGGAGGTCATACGAACGTACTTCCGATGGGAGTCCGCAGCTTGAAGTGGGCGTCGGGAAGATCAATGATCCAGAAATCGACGGCAGTCACTCCTAAGTAACAATGAACTCATTCGGGAGCATAGTTCGCGAAACGACTTACGGTGCTCACCGCACAAACCAACGTATCGCGTAACGTCCTTTGGTTTTCTCAAATTTCAAGGTATACGGATTTACAAGCCAGCGCTCCACGAAGCCGTCACTCTGGACGTAGAGCCAACCGAAGTCCCAACCCCTACTCGTGTACTTCATCGGCACAGAGGGACGCACACGAACGAGTGGATTTGTCCCACCACTGAACGCTTGACTCTCGGTCTGATAAAAGCCCGTAGCCATCTCGACGAAAACCTCGTGCTCCGGTGCTTCGTTCGGCTTTTCCATGAGATCATCACAGAGTCCGCGAATCGCGACCTTTACGGAGGCGCCATCAAGGAAGGCCTCGGCGAGCTCGGCGATCGAGCCACCAGTAACCTGTCCCGTCGAGTTAACGGCACAGACCTCCTCCCACTCGTCACGGACGAGATAACGAAAGTTCTCGAATTCCCAGACGAAGTTCTCGCTCGGAGCATTCGTGCCTGTATCCCAGCGGTCTATGGGTTTGTACTTGGGCGACCCGCGACTGGGTGAAACGGGCGACGGGCCAAGTGACCCCTCGCGCAACTTGCCGTCGAGATAGGGGCGTGCAATAGCCTGCTGTCCATTCTGGTTGTACATGAACAAGGACATCGAAGCAGCCGGCCCGAAACCGAGGCCGGGATTGAACGGCTGACGCAGGCTCATGATCCCGGCAACCCAGCGGTCCTCCACAAGGTACACAGTCTGGTATGAGGCGACCTCCTGGACGAGCTCCCGATTATCCGAGCCAACTTGAATGTGCTCGTGCCAGAAAAAGTCGGTATTGATCTTCAGGTCGGCGCCGCGGCGGATAGCGGCGGCGAGTTCCTCATAACTTCCGGCGACCGGCTGACGCTGATTGTTGAGTTCGAGCGCGCATGTCGAGCGCTGCTTTCGTTTTGCAGCGGATACGGCTGGCGAACCGAGCCCGACCAAACCGGCTGCTCCGCAGGAAAGAACTTGTCGGCGATTGAGTTTGTCCATAAACCGCAGACTACCTGAATAATCCATTCAGTGGAATATTCATCCCAAAATTGACCTGCCACTAGTTGGGACGGTTCCATCAAAAAACTAACCGCGCAATTCCGGAACTCTTGAAGGTGGGATATTGGCCGTTGTTGGCTTTCCCCGGTAAGTGCGGGACGTAATTTGGAGTGCGTTTTGGGGACAGGCGTGAACCCCTGGTGCGTACAATACAAAAGTATTCTCCTCGCCTGAGTAGTTCAAAGATAAATGCACTCAGTATTACAGCGGGGAACCAAGCCTTCTGCATGCCCCCCCCTCACTCAGCCACCAGCCTGACCGACACACGATTATTCTGTGCCGCCATATGATTCCAGTCTCCGGCGCTGATCCCAACGGTTGTCTCCGGATAGGCCAGGACTGGCAGCGTATTGCCAGGAGACGATAACGCGAAACGAATAGACCCACCGCTGCGTTCTTCGGCCATGACGATGAAATTTGCGAACGCGACTGATTGCCGGAAGCTCGGGCTCAGGGACTCCGCCGGGTCGAAGCCTATCTGATCGCAGTCGGCCGCCGGCACGTTGTCCGGCGCCAACTCAAGCAGGCCACTGCCATTGTCCATCATGCAGAAATCACCGACATGAACGTCGACCGCAATCTCGCCAACGAAACCCACCGACATCAGGCGGGTCAGCAGTTCGTCAAACAACTCCAGGCGGCGTTGGCCGAGTGGTATCTCGTTCCAGTCGTAACCCGCCGACTGATTGATACCCCACTCCAATGCATCGATTGTTGCCGCATTGCTCGTTACGAGCGCTTGTTGATAGCGGGTCAATTGTTGCTCATTGCCACTTGCCGACGGCGCCGTGTCGGTGCCTTGCAATGCAACGCTCATTTCTACGTTGCGTTGCTTAAGCGTACGTAACTGTTGTTCCTGCCAGAATACGATCACAGCAAAAACAACAGACGCTATCAGCAACACTACAAGCCATGTTGACGACTTTTCAGCGGTCTGTTCGTCCGGCTCTATGTCGATTGATTCAATCGGCGGCATAGGCCGGGATTCATTCGCAAAGCGCGCGGCGAGGTCGGTATAGGTATCACGCAACTCGCGTTGCAGTATCAGCCGCTGCTGATCGAACAGATCTTGCAGCAGGCTACGCAGATCGCCATCGACGGCTGCCGGACTCTCGGTCTCATTCTGCAACTCGGGCGAAGGCACGTGTTCGCGAACAGGCTGCACCGACGCACCTTCATCGGCAAGGTGCAACGAGGCCAGCACTTTTGATACTTCCACCGGTTTGACCGTCTTTGGCAACACGCCAACCGCACCGAGCGCCCGTGCCTGCCCCACGTACACCTCGCCTTCCTGCGAGGTGTACATCATGATCGGGATCATCGCAGTGTCGGGGTTTTTCTTGATGGCCGTGACAGCCTCGAAACCGTCCATGCCCGGCATCAGGTGATCCATGAAGATCACGTCGGGGCGATGGTGGTTCAGGTAATCGAGTGCGGCTTCGGCAGACTCGGTCGTGTCGACCTGCAAGTCGTAGGTTTCCAGCATGCGCTTCAGCACGACGCGCGCCGATCTGGAGTCGTCCACGATCAGAGCTGTTTTCCTCATCGCACGCTTCTCCCCCGACCCAAGCCGCAAGTGGCGGCGCGGTACGAGCCCGGATTATGGCATGACCGGCACCGGGTATCCTCGCTATATGGCTCGCTCAGATACCGGTGCGTCGGTCAGATGCAAGCCGGCTTTGGGTTGCATCAACGACGTTCGTTAGAGGAACGTCCAGGTAACACCCAGCGACCAGAGTTCAACGCTGTTGGTGTCCGATATTTCGAAGTTCTCATACTCAAGCCGGACGGCCAGGCTGCTGAGGGATGCCTGCGCACCAAGGCCCCATGCGAAATCAGCGCCGGAGTCACTCTCACGCAAGTCCACGCCGCTCAAACCGCCTTCCAGCACGGCATCGGCGTCCCAGTACACCAGACCCACCTTGCCAAACACTTCAAGCAACGGCCCGCCCAGAAAAACAACGGCAGATGCATCAATCGCCTGCGCTTCGAACTCGGAGTGGATGCCGTCGGCGACGAGGTCACGGTTGTCGAACTCAATGCTGCCGAAATCGATGTAATTCGCTTCGATGGCAAGGCGGTCGAACGGCCGTATGCCGCCAATCAGTTTGTACGCTGTGTCATCGTCTTCGTAACTAAAGCCAAAAAACTCTGCGTCCGTATCGATAGTACTGCGGCTAAGAGAGCCACCCAGATAGATACCGTTGTCTCCGGCATTGGCATTCACACTCAGACCCAACAACAACGCTGCTGCAATAGTTGACTTGTACATGATCACTCCTTCTCGCATCGGTGGCTGATCGAACCTTGCATTCGACAGCGCCGATCAATTCGTTGCCCAATAACCGCTGGTACTTCAGCGGTCGCTTACAGCGCGCACCATGACAGTTCGCGATGCGTCCGCCAACTGTCTGCAGCTTGCGACAGGCGGCTGAAAAGCACCGCTGACCTTACTTACAGGAGTCTGCTTGTGCGCTGGAATTCGCATGAAGAGCAGCACTGTCGCATACGCGAGTAGTGCCGATGCGCGTCGGGCGTGCCGGACGGAAATGCCGGCGACTTACAAACCGAACTGCTTCATCGCCGCACGCGCGACCGGCTCACCCCACTCCTGCACGAAATGTCCCGCCTCGGCCAGCTCAAGTGGCGGCGGGCAGTTACGGATCATGCCGTGCATGAGGCGCATGGTCGGCGGACCAAGAACAGGATCCTGCATCCCAATCGCCATGAAGCTGTCACCTTGCCAGTCCTGCGACCAGAAGCGACGCGCCTGCAACGAGGTGTCGACGCCTTCGTTTGCATCGGCAGTCAGTTCGTTTGCGCCATGCTCTTTCAACATGACGAGCTCAGGAAATCGACGCACTCCGGCTTTGTAGCGTTGATCGGGAAAAGGCGCGTCGTACGCCGCTTGCTCGGCATCGCTCATTATCGGCGTCGCCCGCCGCATCAATCCGCCCACGTTCAGGTCCGGTTGTGAGCGGTTGTAAGCGCGCCAGTCCGAGAAACCTTTGCCAGCCTCCTCGCCTGCGGGCAAACCGGTGTTCATGATGATCAGGCGCGTATAGCGTTCCGGTGCTGCCTGCGGCAACGTCAGGCCCAGCAAGCCACCCCAGTCCTGAACGACCAGACACACGTTGCGCAAATCGAAACGCTCGACGAACGCGAGCAAAGCGTTGCGATGAAAGTGATAGGTGTAAACCGCGTCGTCGACGGGCTTATCCGAACGACCGAAACCAAACAGGTCGAGCGCGATCGTGCGACACGGCGTCGTAATTCCATCCGTGCCGCAGAACACTGGAATCATCTTGCGAAACAAATAGGCCCAGGACGGTTCGCCGTGGATGCACAAGAACGTTACCTCGGCATCGGCGGGCCCCTCGTCCACGTAGTGCATGCGCAAGCCCTCGTAGCCGGGCAGGTCTTCTACGTAGCGTGGTGCGTAAGGCCAGTCCGTCAGCCCGGCAAAGCGGTCATCGGGTGTGCGCAGGGTTTCTGTCGTCATGGCCAATGTCCTGTATTCAGCATGTAGAGACCACAAGCCTAACAGCGAACGGCGAACGGCTCCTGACACAGCGCCGAATCTTCGCAAGATTCAACAGCACGAAGCGGATAGCCCGGTCGCGGGCAAAGACGTTAAATGCGGGCATGGATTCAGTCGGAGACAGAGCAATGTTCACTACCAACATGCATGAAGGACAAACCCGCGATTCCGGGGCGGCTGCTATGCTGCAGACTGCTGGTGGAGAGGATTCAATGGCGCTACCCGCCGAGAACACAATGCGTACCGCGATCTCGAAGCGAGACGCCAATTACGACGGTCGCTTTTACTACGGCGTTGTCACGACCGGCGTGTTTTGCCGCCCGTCCTGCGCGGCGCGCCCGGCACTCCCGGAAAATCTGCGGTTCTTTGCCGGCACGGCCGATGCATTGGCGGCAGGCTTTCGCCCCTGCAAACGCTGCAAGCCGGTTAATCCGAGCGCTGACCTCGACCGCCTGATCGCCGTTGCCCGATACATTGACGCGCATGCCGACGAAGCCCTCACTCTCGCCATGCTGGCCGACAACGCCGGACTGTCCGTGTCCCGCTTGCAACGCACGTTCAAGGCCGCCTTCGGTATTTCGCCGAAAGCCTATCAGGACGCGCAGCGGGTACGCCGCTTCAAACAGGCACTGAAAAAAGGCAATGACGTAACCGAAGCCACCTATTCGGCAGGGTTCGGTTCGAGCAGCCGGGTTTACGGTCGCGCGGCCAACAACATGGGCATGACCCCAAGCGCCTATCGCAAAGGTGGCGCCGGCGAAACCATCTCCTATGCATACCGGCGCAGCGCGCTCGGCCCGCTCCTGATGGCCGCAACGGACAAAGGCGTTTGTTTTGTGCAGTTCGGCGACAGCAAAGCCGCATTGACCGAACAACTCGCGAACGAATTTCCGAATGCCGTCATCGAAAAATCCCGTGCGGAAAAATCACCGGAACTGGATGCCTGGCTCGCGCAACTCGATGCGCACCTCGGCGAAGGCCAGCCGCGCCCGGACCTGCCAATCGACCTGCGCGGGACCGCGTTCCAGATGCAGGTCTGGCGGTACCTGCTCAGCGTGCCGGAGGGCAGCGTCGTCAGCTACAGCGAAGTCGCCAGCGGCATCGGCAAACCCAAAGCCGTGCGGGCGGCCGCGTCTGCCTGCGCCGCCAATCGCGTTGGCGTGCTGATCCCCTGCCACCGGGTGCTGCGCGGTGACGGTGGCATAGGCGGCTATCGCTGGGGCGTCGAACGCAAACGCACCTTGCTGGACAACGAACGGTCACGTTCAGCGAGGTCCGTATGAACGTCGCGGAGCGGATTGCGAAGCTGGACTGGAACGCCCTGCGCACACAACTCGACGAGGACGCTGTCGCCACGATTCCAGATTTGCTGACGCCGGAAGAATGTCAGCAGCTGCGGGCCCTGTACGACGATGGCCAGACGGAGTTCCGCTCCACCATCGACATGGCGCGTTACAACTTCGGTCGCGGGCAGTACAAGTACTTTGCCTACCCGTTGCCAACGGACATCACCGCACTGCGAAGTGCGCTCTATCCGCATCTCGCAGAGATAGCCAACACCTGGGCCGAACAACTCGGCAGCGACGTGCACTGGCCGGGCAACCATGCCGAGTTGCTGCAACAATGCCACGAGGCGGGCCAGCAACGACCCACGCCGCTGTTGCTGCGGTACCTGGCCGATGACTACAACTGCCTGCATCAGGACATCTACGGGCCGATACATTTTCCGCTGCAGGTGGTGGTACAGCTCAGCGCACCCGGCGAAGAATTCGACGGTGGCGAACTGATCGTCGTCGAGCAACGACCACGGATGCAGTCTCGCCCCATGGTTGTGCAACTGGCGATGGGCTCGGCAGCGATCATTCCGGTACGCGAACGACCGCGCCGTGGCGTTCGCGGTTTCCACCGCACGCAACTCCGCCACGGTGTATCCAGGCTTCTGTCCGGGCAACGCACAACTCTGGGTTTGATCTTCCACGACGCCCGTTGAGCACAAGACGGATCACGAAAAACCCTGTTTAGAGGTTCTCGCCATCGGAGCAGACTGTTATCGTCTCCGGTATGACAACTCTCTACTACTTTCACGACCCGATGTGCAGCTGGTGCTGGGGCTACAAGCCGACCGCGCAGCAGTTGTTTACCTCACTGCCCCGCGGGGTCCAGCGTACGAACGTACTCGGCGGTCTTGCGCCCGACAGCGATGAGCCCATGCCCGCCGAGCAACGAACGGCCATCGCTTCGTACTGGCGGCACATCGCCGAAAAGCTCGGCACCAGATTCAACTACGATTTCTGGGAACAGTGCGAACCGCGTCGTTCAACCTACCCGGCTTGCCGAGCAGTGCTGGCCGCCGCCCGACAGGGCAAGGAAGAAGCCATGATCCTGGCGATTCAGGAAGCGTACTACCTGCAGGCGCGGAACCCGTCGGACGACAACACCTTGATCGCGCTGGCGACAGAACTGGAGCTGGACAGCGAGCGCTTCGCCGCAGATCTCAACTCCGCAGACGTGAACAATGAACTGCACCGGCAGGTACTGTTCGCGCGGCAATCACCGATATCCGGGTTTCCGTCGCTGGTGCTGGACATTGACGGCATTCGCTCGCCAATCACGGTGGACTACGAAGATCACACTACCAGCCTGCGCGAGATCAATGCCCGGCTGAACGAACAACAGGCGAACCTGCACAGCAACTAACGCCGCCATCCAGGCAAACACTTCACGCAAGTCTGACGCATCGCGCAAAGGCCATAGCCGAACTATGAATCTCCTGTCTGCTCACTCATTGTCGCACCTTGTTCTTGCCACTCTCGTCGTTTACTTCGGTATAAGCGCTTCGACTTCTGCGAGCGCCGAAGTCACTGCCGGCGACTCCGCAACATTGGCCAAGCAAGTCGTTATTCGCCGCACCCTGCACGGTGTGCCGCATATTTACGCGGATAACCTGCGGGCAGCAGGCTACGGACTGGGCTATGCGCAAACGGAAGATCACGGCACGCGAATAACGGAATACATGCTACGCGCGCGGGGCGAATGGACGAAGTCTCAGGTAGTCACCGGCGAGCGACTCGAAGCCGGCATTGACAACGATGCCGAACGACGCCTGCGTCATCGCCGTGCGATGCAAACCTGGTCGTTGCTGGAAGACGATACGCGCGCGTTCTTTGCCGGCTTTGCGGCAGGCGTGAATCGCTACATGGAACAGCACCCTGACGAGTTCAGCGAGTTCGGCGCTTTGTCGTTCAGCGGTCAGGACGTCTTTGCACGCAACATCGTTGCACCGGCACGACGCTCCGTACGCCTGTTCATGGAAGCACTGGACGCCGAACGGCAGGCGGCCGATGCAGCCGGCAATGCGGTTCCGGCAGAACGCGGTGTCCTGGCGCGACTGGCGGCACTGGAGCCCGAGCCACACCCCGACGTCGGTTCGAACGCCTGGGCCTTCGCCCCGGAGCGCACGACCAGCGGCAACGCGATCCTGATGCGCAATCCACACCTGTCGTGGGATGCCGGCTATTACGAAGCACAGATCGAAGTCCCGGGCGTGCTTAATTTTTACGGCGACTTCCGGCTGGCGGAAGCGCTCGGCATCATCGGCGGCTTCAACCGGAACCTCGGCTGGGCTACCACCAACAACTCGCCGGACCTCGACGAGATCTACGCCCTGGAGGCCGACCCTGTAAAACCCGATCACTACCTGCTCGACGGCGACTCACATCCGTTGCGGCACGAGACGGTGGAAGTCGAGTACCGGCGCGACAACGGCATGGCCAGCGAGATCCGCGAGTTCTGGCGAACACCCTTCGGCCCGGTAGTGCACCGTGAGAACGGCAATATCTACGTTCTGAAGTCCGCGGGCGATGGCGAATACCGGACCGGCGAACAATTCCTGCGCATGATGAAAGCACGCAACCTCGGCGAATGGACCGAGGCGATGAGAATGCGGGCGCGTATCACATCGAACCTGACCTACGCGGATGCCGCGGGCAATATTTTCTACGTCTGGAACGCCAGCATGCCGGACCGGCCGCACCCCGCCAGCGACGACGCAACCGCCATAGCCGTCAGCCGCACGGACGAGATGTGGCAGGAATTATTGCCGTGGGAGGCACTGCCACAACTGCTGAATCCACCGGGCGGCTATTTGCGCAACGAGAACGACACGTTCCATTTCACCAATCTGAATGCCGTGCTGAAGCAAGATGACTACCCGGATTATTTCCCGGAACCCAGGTTGCGCCTGCGCAGCCAGCACTCAGTGGAACTGCTGCACAACAGCCGCCGCTTCTCGCTGGAAGACGTTGTCGCGATGAAACACAGCATGCGCATGCTGCTGGCGGCGCGGGTGAAAGGTGATCTGCTGCGGGCGGTCGAACAGACTGAACCGCAAGGCGAAGTAGCGAACGCTTTGCAACTGATCAGAGACTGGGACAACACGGCGGCGCGTGACAGTCGCGGCGGCCTGCTCTTCAAGGTCTGGTGGCACCGCTACGTAGCCACCGCGCACGGTGACAGCGAAGAAGTCGAACCCACCTCGGAATCGGTTGGCATTGCGGCCGACGCGGACAAACTGTTTCGCACGCCATGGTCGGTGGATCGACCGGTCGATACACCGTTCGGACTCGCGGATTTCGAGCGCGCGGCAGACGCTTTCGAATGGGCGGTCACAACGACCAGCGAACGCTACGGTCGCTGGGATCTACCGTGGGGCGAAGTCCACCGCGCACAGATTGACGACGTCGACGTAGCGCTCGGCGGTTGCGGCAGTCTGCTTGGCTGTTTCCGGGTGCTGCGTTTTGACAATCAACCCAACGACGACGGCAAGCATCTCGTGCACGGCGGCGACGGCTGGGTGTTTGCGGTCGAGTTTGCCGAAACGCCACGGGCGTACAGCGTGCTGGCCTACGGTCAGAGCAGCAAGGCCGGCTCGCCATTGCACAGCGACCAGTTGCCGGGCTTTGCCAACAACGAAATGTCCGCCGTGGTGTTCAGCGACGAGGACGTGCGCCGGGCGACGGTGCGCGAGTACCGGCCCGGTCTCTGAGTATCATCGCTTGGTGGTGCCGTTTTCCGATACATCGGGACTGCCAGCCGTCGGGCTGGCTCTCCATCAGGCTCGCGAGCATTTCCGCCGGCTGACGTTCCAGGTATTGCGTTAGCCCAGGTCGCAGCCGAGACCCGCTGGCACTCAGGTCGACTTCGCCAGCGACAAAGCCGATCCTGTCGCGCCCGGCAGACCCGCTAGCGGTGCGTCCGATAAGTCTGCGACTTCGGCCCCGGTGAGCGGAACTCCACCCCGCCCATGGAACCGACGTAGGCGTTGGCGTGCGGCTGCCAGTGCAAGGTCACTTTCGCTGAGCGCTGAATGGTCGCGATGATGACGTCTTTGTCGCGAAACGTCAGGATCTCGGCCGTTGTCGAAAGGCCGTTCTTGATGCCGGTGATCTCGCAGGTATCTTCGTAGCGAATTTCCTGTCCTGGCCGCATCGTCGTGCTCCCTCGGTTACCAGATAGGTAATGTGCAGCGTAGCAAGTCCCGGCAATGGGTGTGTAAATTATCGCGGCCGCGGTAACCGACAGTAATCGCCGGGCGCAGCCTGCTGGACGGACGGTCAACGCAGAACGAACGACCTGCGCTGTGGTTGCTTTCATCAATCAACGTGACGAGCGACAAACCAAACCTTCCTCGCTTCGGGTCGAGTCAGGGACCAGGCAAAGTACACCAAAACTGACCCGCTGCTACTAGCCCACGGGCCCTTCCGCCTGCGAAGCCTTCTTGTCGAGTTCGGTACCCAGACGGTACGAATCAACAATGCCGATCACCCAGCACAACAACAGCACAACCAGCAGGTAGCTACCGACCCGACTGTCGACGCCGCCCGTGGAATTCTCGACAGCGCGTTGCACTGACATAATGTCCGGCGCAATCTCGCCGTTGTTGATCTGGTCAACAACTTCCATAGCGCGGGCAACAGCAATCGATATTGTTTTCCACAGAGCCGCCGCAGAAACGAGCAACAAGACTGTGCCACGTCGGTTCGCGCCAACAACGAAGTGACCAAGCCCGGGAAAGACCAGTCCCGTCAACAACCCTGCTTTCAGCGACTTTTTCATGCCCGCAGTATAGACCTCGGCAGGGTTTTGGCTACGGCTGCAGTTGCAGCCAGACAAGATCGGCAAATTCCGGTAGCGGTCCGGACCGGTCTGCCGGGCGGAAGACGCAGAATTCGCCGGGAACAATCACGATGCCGCCGATGCCAATCGGCCGATATGTGTAATCGCGAAGTTCCGCGCCGCAGACCGGTCATGCGCATGCCACGACGCGAGTACAATGGCGAAAGCGGCTTCGCGCCGGGCACGACAAACACAGTTGGCGATAGAAAGAGGTTGCTCATGAACAAAAGCAAAGCGGCCGCGGCCGCACTCATGAAACGCATTGCATTGCGCAAACGACGTGCGCATCGGCCGCCGCCCGGTTCACCGCCGGACCAGCTCGTACCGGCGAAAGAGTCGCTGGCCACGCTCATTCGAATGTTCGACTTTGATGCCAATGGCTGCCGTGACGCTTCGCCTGATCGCAATGAATTGCTGACGGTTGAATTCGATGACAAGCGGAAGCGCTGGATTGACATCCAGGGTCTCGGAGACGTGGAGCTGATCAGCGAGGTTGGCAAGAACGCCGGCCTGCATCCACTGGTTGTTGCCGATATCCTGCACACCCATCAACGGCCCAAAGTGGACGTGTATGACGACTACCTCGTTGTCGTTATGCGCATGCCGAGTCTCACGGCAGGCTCCATCTCCGAGCAAATCACATTGATAGTCAGTGACCACTTCGTGCTGTCGTTTCAAGAGAAGCACGGCGATTGCTTCGACCCGGTCCGCGCGCGGCTGCTTTCAGAAAACGGCCGAAGTCGTATTCGCAGCTCCGGCGCCGACTACCTTGCGTACGCGCTGCTCGACTCGCTGATTGACAGCTATTTTCCGCTGCTGGAAAAGATCGGTGAGCGTACAGAGGAAATCGAAGAGCACGTGCTGACCAGTCGCGATCCGGGCAACATGAGTGAGATTCACGTACTGAAACGCGAGTTGCTCGAATTGCGCCACGCCATATGGCCGCTGCGCGATGCGATCGGCGTGTTGCTGCGCGACGATACACCGGTTATTCGTAAGAGCACCCGGGTTTATCTTCGCGACTGTGCCGATCACGCGTTTCAGTTGCTCGACATTCTTGAGGTCTATCGCGAAGTGGCGTCGGGCCTTGTCGATCTACACTTGTCCAGTATCAGCAACCGCATGAACGAGGTGATGAAAGTCCTTACCGTTATCGCGACGGTATTCATTCCAATGACGTTCATTGCCGGCATTTACGGCATGAACTTTGATCGCAGCTCGCCGTTCAATTTGCCGGAACTGGGGTGGCGGTACGGCTATCTTTTTTCACTGGGACTAATGGCAGCGACCGGGGTGATCATCACTGCGTTGCTTTACCGCCGCGGCTGGATTGGCAACAAACACCGCTGATCGCTCGAGCCATAACCTACCCGCAATGTGAAAGGCTGATACAAAAAAAGCGGCACCCGTTACGCGGGTGCCGCCTTCTGTGCTCTTGCCTGCAACCTTACTTCGACTTCGGCGCCTGTTTTGCCGGCTGACTGGGTTTTGCCGGGCCTTTCGGCGGCATGCCCGGGCTCTTGCTGGCGGACAGGGGTTTGTTCGGCGCGCTATCCTGTTTCGTGTTCTTCATGGCTTTATTACCTTTCGCAGGTTGGTCACCATTGGCCAACGGCCCGGATCATACGCTCGCCAAGCCCACTTGCAAGCGGTGAATATTTAACATTATCAAATAGATACAAGGCTCTTTCCCGCGAATATCCCGCCTGAATCAGCATCTCGGCAACGTTCCAAAGCTGCCCTGACAACGATTGAACCGGCAAACCCGGTGACCTGCCCCCGTACCCGCAACAACCCGGCCAGCACCAAGCACAGCGACCCAAGCAATGCCGCCAACCAAGGTCAGACGTGCATTCCGGCTTCCTTTTAGCCGAAAAACACCGGAAAAAGGCAACTTGCCAAGCGGCTGACCGTGCGACAGCTGTCTGCAGAGCAGCGCAGGACCGTATATCATTGGCGCCCGTTCCAACCTGCTGAAAACCATGCCCTCTACCGCCACCCCTCTTTACGACTACAACAAGTACTGGGCCGAATGCTTCGGCACGGCACCGCTGTTGCCCATGTCGCGCGCGGAAATGGACGAACTCGGCTGGGACTCCTGCGACATAATCATCGTCACGGGCGACGCCTACGTTGATCACCCGTCCTTTGGTATGGCGATCATTGGCCGCCTGCTTGAAGCGCACGGCTTCCGGGTAGGCATCATCGCGCAGCCCGACTGGCGTTCGAAAGACGCGTTCCAGGCGCTGGGCCGACCGAATCTCTATTTCGGCGTTGCCGCCGGCAACATGGATTCAATGATCAATCGCTACACCGCTGACAAGAAAGTCCGCAACGACGATGCATACACGCCGGGCGGTGTTGGCGGCAAGCGGCCGGATCGTTGCTCGCTGGTTTATACCCAACGCTGCAAAGAAGCCTTCGATGGCGTGCCGGTCATACTCGGTGGCATCGAGGCATCCCTGCGGCGAATTGCACATTACGATTACTGGCAAGGCAGCGTTCGCCGGTCCATCTTGCTGGACGCCGGTGCGGACATCCTGCTGTACGGCAATGCCGAGCGGGCGATTGTTGACCTGTCGCACCGCCTTGCACGCGGTGAAGCGATCGATGAAATCACCGACGTCCGCGGCACCGCGTTTATTCGCCGCGATAAACCGGAAGGCTGGTGGGAAATTGATTCAACCCGCATCGACCGCCCCGGGCACGTCGACAAGATCGTGAACCCTTACGTCAATACGCAGGAGAGCAGTGCCTGCGCGACCACCCAGGAAAAAGGCGAGCCCGCCGCGCCAGCCGACAACGTGTTGCGCTTCGTCCCTGACGCAAAGCGCAACCGCGATAAATCGGTCATTCGTCTGCCGTCGTTCGAAAAGGTTCGCAATGACCCGGTGCTGTACGCACATGCAAACCGCGTCCTGCATTTGGAAACGAATCCCGGCAACGCCCGCGCACTGGTACAGGCGCACGGTCAGCGCGACCTCTGGATGAATCCGCCCGCGCTGCCATTAAGCACGGCGGAGATGGACTACGTGTTCGGCATGCCGTTCGCACGAGTGCCACACAAGCTGTACGGCGATGCACGCATTCCGGCGTACGAGATGATCCGCTTTTCAGTGAACATCATGCGCGGCTGCTTTGGTGGTTGTACGTTCTGTTCCATCACCGAACACGAAGGCCGCATCATCCAGAACCGTTCGGAAGAATCAATACTGGAAGAAGTGGAGAAGATACGGGATACGGTACCCGGTTTTACCGGCGTCATTTCCGATCTCGGCGGTCCAACCGCGAACATGTACCGACTGGCGTGCAAGAGCCGCAAAATTGAAGCCGCCTGCCGCCTGCCGAGCTGCGTGTACCCGGGGATCTGCAAGAACCTCAACACCGATCACTCGTCACTCACGCAGCTCTACCGAAAGACCCGCGCCCTGCCCGGCGTAAAGAAAGTGCTGGTTGCGTCCGGCCTGCGTTACGACCTCGCTGTCGAAGACCCTGAGTACGTCAAGGAACTCGTTACGCACCACGTCGGCGGTTATCTGAAGATTGCGCCTGAGCATACGGAACGTGGCCCGCTCGACAAGATGATGAAGCCGGGTATCGGTGCGTACGATCGCTTCAAAGAGCTGTTTGAACAGTTCTCGAAAGAGGCTGGCAAAGAGCAGTACCTGATTCCCTACTTCATCGCGGCACACCCGGGCACTACGGATGAGGACATGGTTAACCTTGCACTGTGGCTCAAAGGAAATGGTTTTCGTGCCGACCAGGTGCAGGCGTTCTATCCGTCGCCGATGGCCACAGCAACGACGATGTACCACTCCGGCAAGAACCCGTTGCGCAAAGTGACCTACAAGAGCGACAACGTCGACATCGTCAAGAGCCCGCAGAAACGCCGTTTGCACAAAGCACTATTGCGCTATCACGATCCGAAGAACTGGGTGGTCATACGCGATGCGCTGCTGGAGATGAAACTCGGGCATTTGATCGGCTCGGGCAAGGACAAGCTGATCCCGGCTGAGCAGCCGCGTGACGACAGGAAACACCAGTCCAGTCGCCGCAAGAACACGCAGGCGGCACACGACAAGCGCATCAAGCGTGGCAAAGTCCTGTCGCAACACACCGGCTTGCCGCCACGCGCCGACAGCTAATCCGCCGATACGCCTGGCACTGCCAGGCCATCGCCCGCTGCAGCAAGCCTGTTCGCTTGGCATCTCGCCCGCATTTCCCACCACACCCGCGGCCACCGGTCAGGTATATTGGGTACCGCGTACCCGGACACGCAGGCGCGAACGGCCCACCGGAACGACCTACACTGCAGGTGCACTATGAAGTCAAAAGATGTTCAGGATATTTTCGCTCGCCTTAACAGCGAGCTGGACAATGCCGATGGCGTCGACACTGACGCGCGGCAACAGATGCGTGACCTTGATGATCGGGTGAGCCAGCTCGGCCAACCCCAGAGTTCTGATATCGAGTTCCTGCTGGATCAGACCAAAGCACTGGAAAGTCGCTTCGTTGCCGAACACCCGACACTGGCCAGAATTGCCCGTGAACTGGTGGATGCCCTCACGAAAATGGGTGTGTGACGAAGCCGTAGCTCGTCCGGCTCAGACTCAGTCGTCCTCGAACAACTCGTCGATCACCCGGGACGCGTACTCGCTGAGGTACGACGGACTGCCCGGATAAAGCAGGTAGTCTTCATGTGCTGAGAACGCGAGGTAGGGCGTGATCTCGGTACCCCCGACCTGGAAGCCGCCGGCGCCGTCAATCTCGCTGCAAACGACCGTCGCCATGTCAGATGTTGCGTCTTTCAGAGCCGCGCCATTGAGGCCCGCAATTTCAAGCTGCTCTTTGATTCGCGAAATAAGCTGATAAACAAACCAAGGCTGAATTTCGCCGTAGCTGTCGTTATCGACAAGCAGTTCCATAGCTATCCCCGAAATACTTTGCAGGTAAGCGCTGCACCGCGTGTCAAAACAAGATTATGCTCGCGGCATCATGCGCGCCGCCCCGCACATTACGCGACCTGGCTTTGCTTACCGGCCAACTGCGACGTCAAATACTCTTCATAGTCACCGCCGAAGTCGATAACGCCGTTCGGTGTCATGTCAATAATTCGAGTAGCCAGCGACGAAACAAAGTTACGGTCATGACTGATGAAGATCAACGTACCCTCGTAATGCTCCAGTGCCAGGTTCAACGCTTCGATTGATTCCATGTCGAGGTGGTTGGTCGGCTCGTCCATTACGATGACGTTCGGCTGCTGCAGCATGAGCTTGCCGAACAGTAACCGCGCCTGCTCACCACCAGAGGCAACCTTGACTGACTTCTCGCTGTCGTCACGAGAGAACAACATGCGACCCAGCGTTGCACGCAACAACTGCTCGTCCGTGTTCGGCGGTTGCCATTGGGTCATCCAGTCGAAGAGACTCATGTCCTTGGCGAAATCGGCCGCGTGATCCTGTGCGAAAAACCCGGTCCTGGCATTCTCCGCCCACTTCACTTCACCGGCGTCGATGTCGATATCGCCGAGCAGGCTGCGGACCAGCGTGGTCTTGCCGATACCGTTTTGCCCGATGATGGCCACACGCGAACCCGCGTCGATAGCGAAGTTAAGATCCTTGAACAACGGCCCCTCATCAAAACCCTTCGTCAGATTCGACACTTCCACCGCAAGACGACGGAGTGGCTTGTCCTGATCGAAGCGGATGAATGGGCTGACCCGGCTTGAGGGTTTGATTTCAGTAAGCTGGATTTTTTCCAGCTGGCGAGCACGCGAGGTAGCCTGCTTCGCTTTCGATGCGTTGGCGGAGAAGCGGCTGACGAACGCCTGAAGATCAGCCATCTTCGCCTTCTTCTTGGCGTTGTCGGCCTGCACACGCTCACGCGATTGTTCAGCAGCGGTCATGTATTCGTCGTAATTGCCGGGGAACAGTTGCAGCTTGCCGTAATCGAGATCGGCCATGTGCGTGCAAACACTGTTTAGAAAGTGACGGTCATGCGAAATGATGACCATCGTCGCCTTGCTCGCATTGAGGCACTCTTCCAGCCAGCGAATCGTGTTGATGTCGAGGTTGTTGGTGGGCTCGTCGAGCAGCAGCACGTCAGGATCGGAGAACAAGGCCTGCGCCAGCAGTACCCGCAACTTCCAGCCAGGGGCCACGGCACTCATCGGGCCTTCGTGCTGCTCGATGGGAATACCAATGCTTTGCAGCAATTCACCAGCCCGCGATTCGGCGGAATAGCCGTCCATCTCGGCGAACTCGACTTCCAGATCAGCAACGCGCATACCGTCTTCGTCACTCAGTTCCGCTTGCGAGTACAGGCGATCACGCTCCTGCGAAATCTCCCACAGTCTCTCGTGACCCATGATGACGGTATCCAGCACGCGAAACTCTTCGTACGCGAACTGGTTCTGGCGCAGCTTGCCAACCCGTACATGCGGGTCCACCGAAACATTGCCAACCGTCGGCTCAAGTTCGCCGGAAAGAATCTTCATGAACGTCGATTTGCCGGAGCCGTTTGCTCCGATCAGGCCGTAGCGGTTGCCGTTACCAAAGGTCACGGAAACGTTCTCAAACAGCGGCTTGGCGCCGAACTGAATCGACAGATTAATTGCGGAAATCAATGTGGTTACCTGATGTGTAGGCTTTTCGCGGTCTGTCCGCATCGGACCCTTACCGTCTGCCAGTGGCCGGGCGGGTATTGATTGCGGTGTAAGGGACGCCTTGCGGCGGGCGCATGATAACAGGACTGCGGGGTTTAGCGAGGCTAAAAAGGAACTTTCCGCGGGGAAAACGACACTTTTTAACCCGAATTCGCTGACCGGCAGCCTGATTATGTCGAGAGCTGGCTTCAGCCCGCTAAGGCGCGGCTGACGCTTTCGGCGGCACTATTCGACTGTCTCGGCATGCGCCGATGACGCCACCGTAATCCGGAGTATTCGCGAGCTCATGCCCGGGCTACTGCTGCCAGTAACATGTACGCATCGCTGTGCCCGACGAACACGCGGTGCAAGATACGGTGGTGAACGCGAGCCCGGAGACTCCTGTTCTGGTCGAATTTGCTACCGTCGATCAGCCCGGAACGTTGTTGTCACGCTGCGGAGAATCGTAATCGTGCGACGCTCATTCGCGGCGACAGACCCGCCACAGTGGCGGCTGTCTCCTGACCATCCGGGTAAGGCGCTACTGGTACTTGTCCTTTATCTGCTGAGTTTCCAGTTGCACCCGACGCTGCAGCTCGCCGAGCTTGCTCTGATAATCCATGAGAATTTTCGTCCGCTGGTCACCCGTTGTGGCTGAGCGGGTGGCCTGCTGGACTGACTGATTCAGGACATTCATTTCTTCCTGCATGCCTGTGTGGAGCGCCTGCAATTCCCGTGACATTTGTTGCTGGCGCTCTGCCGCACTCATTCCGGCAACGTCGGGCGCTGACGTTGCCGCCGCCGTTGCGGTCGATCCGGCGCTCGTCGGAGCACTCCCCGTACGCTGGGCAGGTGCCGCCTGCGGTACTGCTGACGGTGGTGCCGTCGGCAATTGCGCAGGTCTCTTGGTCTCTATGCTGACAGTGGCTGCGACCGTTGGCAGTTTCGCCGGCGCATTGATGCTTATTCCGGATGAGGCCACTGCCGGGGCGCTGGGCACGGGCGGGAATGCCGCGGCCATTGCCTTAGGCGCGACCGGCGGCAGATTAGCCGTCGTTGGCGGCGCCGTGCCGGGTTGCTCCAGTACGTTGTTCGTCAACGCTCGCAACTGGCGCTCGAACTGCTTCACTTCATCACTGCGGCAATCGTAGGCGCGTTTCATCTCGACAATGCCGAGAAACACCTGCGACTTGGCCGGACGGTTCAGCGGGTTGTCGCTGTCATCAGCACCGCCATGACCGGCGATGCGATCGCGCAGCGGGAAGAATTCCGGGTTCAGTGTGTAGGTTGCTTCGTAATGTTCACCACCGGATCGGGTGGTGGCGCCCCACTCGTCGGTTTCGATAATGACCGGCGTCGTGTACTCGTATGTGCGAGCCTGCCAGCCGGGGTCCAGGCAAGACTCCCCCAGGCCGGGTAGCTGTAGAGGTATTTGTTGGCAGCCTCTCTTAGCAGCTGAATTTCATCTGCATCGAGTACCGCATTGAACATATCGATGATCGGATTGTTTGCTTCTCCGGAGGGTATCTGCCTCCTGAGATACTCGCGCTTTTCCTCCGCGTAGATGTGGTCCATCTGTCGAATGCCATTTAAATCGCCACGGTAGATCGCGTTTAGGTAGCGCCCGCCCGGCAAGGAGCAAAACGGGCCGTCGGTGCACGCCGGGCCCAGCAGGTTGGCGGCCAGCCACGCGTCGTGAGCTTTGGCCCGCGGACCGTTGGAGTGATCCAGCAGCTCCAGGAAATTCTCATCGCCGCCCAGCGGCGAAGGCCTTATTGGCCGGAACTGGAAACTCATGTGGTCCCAGTTTTCAGTATCACCAAGTCTGTAATTGTCGACAGAGGCCGTCAGTGGGCTTTCGCATTGTTCATTCGCAACTCGGCGCAACAACTTGCCGAGCATGCCGGTGTAGTTGCCATTGAATTCGCTATCACGCTGCTCACTGTTGACCCGATAAACCGCATCGAAACGGAGGTGCGAGCAAAGGTCGGGGCGTTGTGCGTACAAGCGAAGCTTGGCGGTTTCGAAAAGTGGCTGGCGGGTACGCGCATATTCCTGCGAATCAGCCGTCGTCGCAAAATTGCCAGCGGCTTCAATCCTGTCGCTGAGTATCTTGGCCAGTTTCAGCGGTTCCAGACCAAATTTTTCGAAGTCCCGAAGACGGAGATCGGCGATCGCACCCGATTCAGACTTCCCCTCCTCGTCATGATCGACGCAAGGTTTGCGTTGCATATTCATGGTCTGCCCGAACGGATAAACCGTCATGGAGAAACTACCCCATAGCGGATAGCCCTCACGGCTCTCAGCACACTGACCACCGGCCTGTTCAGTGCCCGGCTCGTACCAATGACCGCGTACCGTGTAGTGCGACAGGCGTGGCGGTTCGGCGCCCTCCATCATTTTCTTCTCGAAGTAACTGGCAACCATGCGGCCTTCGAAACCGTTGCCGTAGATCACATCAAGACGACCGTTGTTGTATTTGACAAATGCCTGTCGCGAGCCAGGGGTTGGGCCGCTGCCCGGCAAATAATCGGCCGCTATCAATGCATCGACGAGCTGGTTGTTGGACGCGATTTCCGTGGGTGCCCAATCGTCATCACGCCGCATTTCGAAGCGATAGAACAGACGCGGCCGCGCCGCCTGACCTTCAGCCGTAATCTCAATGACCTCGGCTTGCGGACAACGCGCGAGCAAGTGCTGCACCGAATCGCGGGTATATTGCAGTATCGACGGCAACGCATCGTCCGTCGTCGAGTGACCGACGTAGTTTACCGACGCAGCTATGCGCTCAGCACACGCACCGGCGTACCACATGGAGTAACCGACCCGCGTCGGGCCATATCCCGAGACTTTCGCGGCCTCTTCCATGAATACCGCAGCATTGGCGGTACTTAGCAGGAGAAAGAAAGACAGGTATGAAATTGTTCTTATTATTTTCACCGAACAGGCATCCTTGAGCAGATTCTTCTGGCGGATTTTCCACGCGCTTCGCAGCAGAAAAGCGAGCAAGTCTGAATCACATAATGACGGACCGCACGCGGTATCTCAATTTTGTCGGCGACAGCAACGGCGAACTAGAAATCATTAGTCGTATCTATTGCCGGACTCGGGAGACTCGCAGGTTCAGAGCAGATCAGAGTGCAATTTGAAACGCCATTTCAAATGGGCAGTACCAAGGTGGCCCACTAGCAAGGCATGGTACTTTTTGCGGCCTTAGCGTCGCGACCAAGGCATTGATTCTGCGTGCCCCAGTTATTTTTCGTTTAGTTGCGGGCTGTGCGATGTGCGCCGCTGTTATGCCGGTTGCCGTACTTTTGGCCCCATTCAATGGCGCCATTCACGGCCGGACCATTCAGGTCAAACACCCAAACCTTGAAATAGTCTCCAGCCGCTCCGCTCCAGTAGTCACCAGTAATAATGATCTCATTTCTGCCGTCCATGTCGATATCGGCAATTGTCGGCATGATTTTGCCAGGATCGCCCACACCATCTATCGTGATCTCGACGTTTTTGCGCTGACCGTTTGCTTCGTAAATTACGAGGTGAACCGTTGGTGAGATTTGCGGCTGCGTTTCGGCATTCTGGAACGTAACTACTTCCTGAGAGTTGTCGCCATCAACATCGCCGACTGCAAAAAATATTTGGCCATCGAGCGGAAACCCATTCAGTTCGTCACCGGTTGCTGACATGGCGTGAATGCCTGATTGTTGGAACAGGATATCCACGACGCCGTTACCGTCTACGTCGGCCAATGCAAGAAACGGGTAATTAGTTGCACCCGGATAGCCACGGAAGCTGCTGCGGTCAATTGTACTCTCAACTACACCAGCAGAAGAGATGACAGCAATTCCGTCGAAGGTCATCGTAACAATCTCGGCGTCACCATCGCCATCTACGTCACCTAACAAGGGCTGGTGCTCGCGAAACGTTGAAGTTTCAACAGGGAAACCCGGCAACACCGATCCATCGCTGTCGAATGCAAATATCGCCTGATACCGGGTCGAATCCGGCGTCCGGGTGTAAGGGCAGGTCAGTGCCACAACGTCTTCATTTCCATTGCCGGTAAGGTCACCCGCCGACAAGCCACACCACGCCTGCCCCTGTCATCGATGTCGGCCAAGTCGACACCAAATTCCTGTATATCGCTAGGCAAACGAAACACCCTGAGCTTCCTTCGCTCATTCGTGAACAGGACTTCATTGACGCCGTCGTCATTGAAGTCCACGGCGACTGGTGAGACGGAGATAGACCCTCGGTTCGGGCACAACACCGGATAACCTGGCAGACGAGAACCAGTTTCATCAAATGCATTGAGCTGGCATTCCCGGCCAGTCTGAGCGAGACCCTCGTGCCCAACGAACAATTCATCATTGGGGTCACCGTCCACCTGCGCCAGCAGTAACTTTCCGTGCATCGCGCTGGTTGCATAGACGGAGTAACCGGGCACGATCGTGCCGTCGTGATTCCCACGCAAGGATCTCCGTTCCGACGTGCTTGTGAAAAATCTCAAGCTCCGGGTCATCGTCGATGTTGCCTACCTTGGTGTAGAACGGCCCTATGCCGGTACCACTACCCGATGCGGCAGCCACCGGAAAGCCTGGCTCCAGATACTCTGCGCCGCGTAAGACGGTCACGGCCTGATCTGTGCAATAGCCGTCACTGGCGTTTTCCACCAGCCCGGCTGGGCATTGGCATGACGATCCCACGGGGATTTTGTTGGTGCTGCAAGAGATCGCAACCGGCGGTGGCGTTGATGGGGTGCTGTCGCCACCACCGCCCCCGCAGCCGACCAGAGTCGCAAGAAGTGCGCTTACAAAAATCGAAAGATTCCTGACGTCCATTTCGCTGGTCGCTTATTTTTGTTTGGCGAATACAAATACTAGCGTTTCAGGCGGGTATCTGGAATGGCCAACGGAGACTCAATTCAGCTATCGACGGCGAAAACACAGGCGGGATGCCTGATTACAGGTGAGTACAAGAATGTATTTTGATTATCATGTTACGGAGCAAGGGCAAAATGGCGGGTTCCGACCACCGGAACCCGCCTCACTCGTTACAGCTGGTAACTCAACCCTACCCAGGCCGTGCGTTCCAGGCCCGGCCGAAGTCCGGCGGGGCGACGCGAGGCCACGTAGGTTTCATCGAGCAGGTTGTCGACTTTCACGTAGCTGGAAAACCGGTCGTTGAAACGCCAGCGCCCAACGAGATCCCAGACAACGTGGGAATCAACAGTCTCGGCCGTTGGGTAACCACTTTGCCCGGCAACGGTGCGCATGCGGCCGACGTAGTTCGCCGCGAGGTTTACCCCAAGCTTTTCGGCTTCGAGGCCCGCAGTGAGTCGCAACTGGTGCTCTGGGATGTACGGCAATTCATCACCTACCGCGACGTCGCCCCAGGGTTCGAAACCACTCTCAAATGCGTTGTGAAACTCTGCCTCTCGAGTCCACGTGTATTCCATCGCGAGCGGCATTTGTAAGCGGCCGTCAGCCAGCCCCTCAAGGGTGTAGCCAGCGCTCAGTTCCAGCCCCTGCACCGTGACTTCGCCGCCGTCGAATTGATCGCCGATCTGGTTATCACCGCCGGTTGATGCGGTGACCGTGCCGACCAGATTGTCATAGTCATTGACGAACCAGATAGACTCGAAGGTCAGCGCGTCTTTCGCGTAGCGTGCACCGAACTCCAGATTCAGACTCTCCTCTTCCTGCGCACTGCTGCCAGGCCCAGGCGGATTAAAGCCTTTGTGTACACCGGCGAGCAGACGCCAGTGATCGCTGACGCGGTACAACGCACCCATGCCCGGTATAACCACCGACACCGAGTTGTCACGCACTTGTGTGGGGCCAAGTGCACGCGAAGGATCGCTGGTGGAGTAATCGTAGCGCGTCATATCTATGTCTTCGAAGCGCATGCCGGGTGTGAATATCCAGTTGCCGGTGCGAATTTCGGAAGTAAGGAACAGCGCTGTTACCCGTGCATCGCTGACCCGATTCGTTGCCGATCCGGGTGCGCCGGTGCTGGTCTGTACGAGTTGCATGTTCTGCATGCGGAACCCATCGTCCTGCTGCAACCGGTCTTCCTCGTCTTCGTGCAAGCGCACGCCGCCGGTCAAAGCAATTTCGGCATCTCCAACATTCAGGTCCCAACTAAGAGAGCCCTGAATACCCTGCGAGTAATATTCGCGGCTGTTGTGACGTTTGATGATCGCGTCATCCGGACTGGTCATGCCCTGCAGGTAGCCGAGTTCGGTTGCGTAAGCTGCAGGGTTATCCAGCACTGACGACATGCCAGCGCCATTCACCGACTGCAACTTGAACCAGTTGCGTGCAAAGTTGTTGCGATAGGCAGTTACTTCAGCGCGCCACGGGCCGTCGTTGTCAACGATGTAACTCAACTGCAGTTGCTCGTGTTCACCCAGAAAGCGGTCGCCGGCCGACGCCGCGTAACGCCGGTAGGGGTCGGCCGCGAAATCGGTCTCGGTCAGGCCGAGGTAAGTCTCGTCCGATACCTGGTCGGTGTAGCCAGCTTTCAGTCGCAGGCTCTGGTTGAGTGTTGCGTTCGGGTCGCTATCGAACTGCAGCTTGACCATGTAGTCCTCGATATCAAACCCGGTCTCGTTACCGGCGGGTCCATCGATGGTCTTGAAACCGTCACTCACGCTCTGCACGGTCTCGATCAGCCACGAAAAACGCTCGCCGCGATTGCCGACATTGAGGTGTGCATCAAGACTGTCGTTCTGGCCAAGCCGGAGATCGATATTCGCAGCCAGTTGGTCCGGAATTGGTGTTGAAATCAAGTTGATGGCACCGCCGGTTGTGCGCGGGCCCACGGTTATGGCCGCCGGGCCTTTCAACACTTCCACGGCATGCATGCGACGCTGGGTCGGGAAGTAGTAGGCAGACGATGCCGCGTAAGGTGCCGGCGCGATCAGCACGCCATCTTCAAGCAGCGCGATCCGCGCACTGCGGTCGAGGCCGGAACCGCGAATGCCGATGTTCGGTCGCAGCCCGAAGCCGTCTTCTTCCTGCACGTACACACCCGGCACCGTGCGCAACACGCGCATGACGTCCGACTGCATGAAGGCATTGAGCTCTTCATTGTCGATAACATGCGCCGAGCCTGGAATGTCGCTGACGTCTCGACGGTGGCCGATGATGGTGACGTTGTCGAGCGGCTCGCTGGCGCCGCTTGCGGCCATGTCCTGAGCGAACACTGGTGTGGCAGTCAGCAGCAACAATGCGCCGCCGGCGCGGGCGGTGCTGCGAAGGGGGTGTTGCATGGTGGAAACCTCTGGGTAGGGCGGATACTACGGTGACACGAACGATAACGAAAATGCGAATCATTCGCAATTCGAGACTGACCGTAGCTCAAGCCCTTCGGGAAACCCGCGGTCTGTCGAAGCCCGGCGGGCCAGCCAGAATCGCCTCCGGGCATTGAGACAGGTTAATTTTCCGCAGCCGTTGTCCGCGCCCTGACCGAGGACAGACCGGGAAAGGCATCAGAGCCTCTCTCATTCGCAACCTCATCCGCCAGCCAAACCACTTGTTCAAGCGGCCGGTTTCGAACAGGAAGGGCTGTGGCGCGCTGGCAAGACAGTTGCTGACGTCGTGGAAGAAACACAACATGTTGACATCGGTCACGGAACTGGCCCAAGCTGTAGTGGTTCGACGGTTCGCTTTTAGCGATGAAAAGGGAATCCGGTGACTGGCAGGAATGTCAGGATCCCGGAACTGTCCCCGCAACTGTAAACAGCGGTTTCGCGCCACAATGCCACTGGGAAATCCCGGGAAGGCGGCGCAGAACGCCAACGCTGTGAGTCAGGAGACCTGCCGCCAGAACTTCGTACTCATCGGACGGGGTGTTCCGGGAGGGTTCGTGGCTGAGCTCCCAATGGTTTTCTCCGGCCGCAAAATCCTTCGCAAGTGCCCCGTTTACCACGACCAGAGGTAATCGCATGGCACAACCGGCACTTTCCACCACCCCACCCGTGATGCTCTCGCCAGAGACTGTCATCCACACTGATCCAACCCGCGACGAACTGCTGACCGAGTTTGGCAAAGCAACCATGCGCGACCGTTACCTGCTCCCGGGCGAGTCCTGCCAGGATTTGTTCGCGCGGGTCGCCAAAGCCTACGCCGACGATCAGGCGCATGCACAGCGTCTCTACGATTACATGTCGAAGCTCTGGTTCATGCCGGCAACACCGATCCTCAGTAACGGCGGCACCGCACGCGGCCTGCCGATTTCCTGCTTCCTGAATGCGGTCGAGGACAGTCTCGATGGCATCGTCGGAACCTGGATGGAAAACGTCTGGCTCGCCTCCAACGGTGGTGGCATTGGCACCTACTGGGGCGATGTCCGTTCGATCGGCGAAACGGTAAAAGGCAACGGCCAGACATCGGGAATCATTCCGTTTGTACGCGTTATGGACTCACTGACGCTGGCTATTTCACAAGGTTCGCTGCGGCGCGGATCGGCGGCGGTCTACATCGATGTCTACCATCCGGAGATCGAAGAGTTCATCGAGATTCGCAAGCCCTCCGGCGACTTCAATCGCAAGAGTCTCAACCTGCATCACGGCATCGCGATCACCGATGAATTCATGGAGGCCGTGCGGGAAGGCGCGTCGTTCTCGCTGCGCAGCCCGGCAACCCAGCAAGAGGTCCGGACCGTATCTGCCCGCGAGCTCTGGCAAAAAATTCTTGAGACCCGCTTGCAAACCGGCGAACCCTACCTGCTATTCGTCGACACGGCGAATCGCGCTCTTGCCGACCACCAGAAACAACTCGGCCTGAAAATTCGCCAGTCCAATCTGTGCAGTGAAATTTTGTTGCCAACCGGCCGGGACAATTCCGGAAAGCTCCGGACCGCCGTGTGTTGCCTCGCTTCCGTTAACCTCGTGAAGTGGGACGAATGGCGCCAAGACGAAAAATTCGTCGAAGACATTTTCCGTTTCCTCGATAACGTTCTTGAAGATTTCATCGTCAATGCGCCGGACAGCATGAGTCATGCGAAGTACTCCGCCATGCGCGAACGCTCTGTGGGTCTCGGTGCGATGGGCTTCCATACCTATCTGCAAGCTATGGGGATACCGTTCGAAAGCGCACTTGCAAAGAGCTGGAACATCCGGGTGTTCCAGCACCTCAGGGCAGAAGCCGACAAGGCATCGGTAACGCTCGCCGAAGAACGCGGCGCGTGCCCTGACGCGGCCGATGCAGGTGCCATGGAGCGCTTCAGCCACAAGTTGTCGATTGCGCCGACCGCGAGCATCAGCATTATCTGCGGCGGCACCAGCGCGTGTATTGAGCCGATACCGGGCAACATTTACACCCACAAAACGCTGTCCGGCTCGTTCACTGTCAAGAATCTGGAACTCGCGAAACTGCTGAGTCAAGAAGGGCTTGATACCGAGGAGACCTGGTCGTCAATTCTCCAGCACGATGGCTCCGTTCAGCACCTCGAGTGTTTAAGCGACGATGAGAAAGCCGTATTCCGAACCTCGTTCGAGATCGACCAGCGCTGGGTGATCGACCTCGCGGCTGATCGGGCACCGAGTATTTGCCAGGGGCAATCCGTCAATCTCTTCCTGAACAGCGACCTGCACAAGTGGGACCTGCTCATGCTGCACTGGCTGGCCTGGGAACGCGGCATCAAGAGCCTCTACTACTGCCGTTCCAAATCCGTGCAACGCGCAGGCTACGCCGGCGTAGAAGCCGACAACACCCAGCAATGGCCGGAACGCGCGCTTACGACCAACCTGTCGAACTACGACGAATGCCTTGCCTGCCAGTAAACGGCGCCCCTCTTTGGAGACACCCATCAATGTCACAAGATAAATCGCAGATTGCCCTGCTCGAATTACCCGGACTCATGACCCCGAGCAAGAGCTACAAACCGTTTCGCTACCCGTGGGCTATCGAGTACTGGCGTAAACAGCAACAGATTCATTGGCTGCCCGAAGAAGTGCCGCTTGGGGAAGACTGCAAAGACTGGGTGCACAACCTGAGTGACGCGGAACGGAATCTCCTCACTCAGGTCTTTCGGTTCTTCACCCAGTCGGACGTTGAGGTTCAGGACAACTACCTGGAACGCTATGCCCGGGTGTTTCGGCCCACCGAGATCAAGATGATGCTCGCGGCATTTGCCAATATGGAAACCGTGCACATCGTCGCTTATGCATTGCTACTCGAAACTCTGGGCATGCCGGACAGTGAGTTTGCCGCGTTCATGGACTACGAGGCGATGCGCGATAAGCACGACTACATGCAGGAATTCGGCGTCTCCAACGAAGGCGACATCCTGCGAACGCTGGCCATGTTTGGCGGATTTACAGAGGGCCTGCAACTGTTTGCTAGTTTCGCGATCCTGCTGAATTTCCCTCGGCACAACAAAATGCGCGGCATGGGCCAGATCGTTTCCTGGTCGGTACGGGATGAAAGCCTGCACTGCGAAGGCGTATTGCGGCTGTTCCATTCTTTCGCCGAAGAGACGGGAGCGCTTACCCGTTCTGTTCGGGACGACATTGCCGACTGCGCAAGAACTGTCGTGACCCTCGAAGACCGCTTCATCGACCTGGCGTTCGAGATGGGACCACTCGAAGGTCTGGAACCCGCTGAGGTCAAACGCTACATACGCTACATCGCCGACTGGCGGCTCCAGCAACTCTCGCTGCCGCCAATCTACGGCGAGAAAGTGCATCCGCTGCCATGGCTGACGGAAATCCTGAACGGTGTAGAGCATGCCAACTTTTTCGAAACACGTGCCACCGAGTACGCGAAAGCCGCAACGATAGGCAGCTGGCACGGTAATGAAGGCGCGTGGTCGATGTTTGACGACCGTTTGGCAAGAGCCCGTCAATCGTCATTGCCGGTGTGAAGAAACAGCACGATATGATTTGCGGATTGTGTGCGGAGCCCATTCTTAATAGAGTGAATCTGCCGCAACTTTCCGAATGGCTGTTTCATGATCACCCATGTTGCCCGACTTGTTTGTCTACTAGCCGCGTTCTTCATTAATGGCCCGACTGCAATGGCTGCGGGCGATGTTAATGAAGAACGCCTCAAGCAATCCCTCAATGACGGCAACAACTGGCTGGTCAAGGGTGGAAACGCTCGCGGCCAGCACTACAGCGCACTGGGCCAGATACACACCGGCAACGTCGATGAACTTGGCTTGAACTGGGCCCGGCGCCTGCCCGCTCCGGACGGAATCGCCACTACACCCATTGTTGTCGACGGCGTTGTCTATCTGTCCGCTGCGTACTCCGTCGTGTTTGCGCTCGATGCGCGAACGGGCGAATTACTCTGGCAGTACGACCCGGAAGTCCGCGCCGCATTCGCCGAAATGCCATGGCTGTCCTGGACGGCACGCGCCAGTCGCGGCATCGCAGTCTGGCAGGGCCGCGTCTACGCCACGACAGCGGACTGCCGGCTCATTGCACTCAATGCCGAAACCGGTAAGCCCGACTGGTCCGTCACCACCTGCGATACAACCCTCGGTTACACAATCTCCGACTCACCCTATGTTGGTGGCAACAAGGTATTCGTCGGCAACGCAGGCTCCGAGTCCGGCGAAAAAAACCGCGGCTATGTCTCCGCTTACGATGCCGCCAGCGGCAATCGGTTATGGCGCTTCTACACAGTGCCAAGCGACAAGGCGGAGGAAAACAACAGCCCGGCACTGAAAATGGCAGCCGCAACCTGGTCCGGCGATGCACTCGAGAAATTCGGCGGTGGCGGCAGTAACTGGAACGAAATGACATACGACCCGGAGTCCGGCCTGCTGTTCTTCGGCACCGCAGGTGCACTGCCGTACACGCACTCACTGCGCAGCCCGGATGGCGGCAACAATCTGTTTCTCTCCTCCGTGCTGGCCGTTAATGCCGAGACCGGTGAGTATGTATGGCACTACCAGACTGTTCCCGAGGATAGCTGGGAATACAACGCCACCATGAATATTGCGCTTGATGACATGTCGTTCGACGGCGAACAGCGCAAGGTCCTCATGATCGCGCCAAAGAATGGTTTTCATTATGTGCTGGACCGACTGACCGGTGAGCTGCTCGCAGCGGATAAGTTTGCGAAGGTGAACTGGGCCAGCCACATCAATCTCGAAACCGGGCTGCCGGTTTACAGTCCCGAGGCACGCTATTGGACCGACGATGCGGAATCGGCTGTTTCGGTCTGGCCAAACATGTGGGGCGCGCACAGCTGGAACCCGATGGCGTGGCACCCCGGGCTAAAGCTTTCGTTCATACCTGTCGTCGATGTACCCAGCATCGTCACGAACTATGACGATGGTGACTTCATGGACACGCTCGAGATGTTCACCGAAGTGGACGGCAAACCGTTCAGTCCCGGCAAGCTGGTGGCCTTCGACCCGGCGACCGGCAAACCACGCTGGACCGTCAATCACGAGTACCCGTTCAACGGCGGAGTCATGGCAACCGCTGGCAATCTCGTTTTTCAGGGCGACGCCAAAGGGCGTTTCAGTGCTTACGCTGCCGACAGTGGCAAACGGTTGTGGTCAATTGATACCGGCTCGTCAATCTCCGCGGCGCCGGCCAGCTATGCGATCGATGGCCGGCAATTCATTCTGATTCCTGTCGGATCCGGCGGTGGCCTGCAGTTTGTCTATCCTGAAATGCATGCCAGCGGTGCCGCCTCAGGACCGACGCAACTACTGGCGTTCACGCTGGATGGAAAACTGCCTGTACCGGAGTCGCCGCTGGCGCAACGGGAAATCCCAACGCAACCTGCTGCCGATAGTTCTGCCGATCAGATCGCAACCGGACGCGAGGTCTACGCCTACGCTTGCGGCGGCTGCCACGGTAAAGACGCTGTCGCACGCGCTGGAGGTTCGGTACCAGACCTGCGGTTCGCGAGTGCCGACACTCACGCGATCTGGCCAGCCATCGTCGTTGGTGGTGCCAGGCGCGCCAATGGCATGCCGGCCGTTGAGATCAGCGTGGAAGAAGCGGAAGCCGTCCGCGCTTACATACTGTCACAACGGGAAACATTGCGGCGTATCCGAGCCCAATAGTCACCCGCGGCTACCACCTGCAGATAAGGTCAACAACGCTCCGCGGTGACACCAATGCGTTGCGCAGATCACCTGTAAAAAACTGCATGAGCATCCCATGCTACTCGCAGAACGGCGAGGCAGCGGCAAGGTTGTAACTATCGCTGGCGGCCTGTTGCACGGAACCATCGATCGCGCGGACAGCGCAACGAGCCGATTCGATTAAACCACTGTCATTCAGCTTCGCTTCAGGCAACCGGCCCGACAATCTCCTGCACACCGCCACTGATACCCGTGGCGACCGCAATCAGGAGAGTGACATGCAAAGGATATTGACCGTGTTTTTGGTGGGCATTGCGATGAGTGCTCAGGCAGCCGCGCAGTCCGATTTCTACCTCGGGGGCAGCATTGGCAATACATCGGTCGACACGGAATTCGACGAGTTTGACCTTAACTTTGATGACGAAGAGGCTTCTTGGTCGGCGTTCGCCGGTGTCCAGGCAACTGACAACTTCGCCATAGAAGCGAGCTACAACGACTTCGGCGATTACAACGTTTCGCGCAACTTCGACCTGACTCAAACCAACATCGACGCGACGCTAACCGGCTACGATGTCATGGCCGTCTTATCCGCACCAATCGGACCGCTGCGCCTGTTTGGCAAGGCCGGTCTGGTGTTCTGGGACACTGACGTCACTGCACTGATTCAGCCACCGGTCGGCTCCGGCTTGCAGTTACGCGAAAAAGACTCGGGCAATGATCTCGCCTTCGGTGGCGGCCTTGAGTTCAGCTTCTCACCCAACTTCGCTATACGCGGCGAGATGGAGTGGTTCGACATCGAAGATACCAAAGAAGTCTGGTTCGCATCCGTCGGGTTGCGCTTCAACTTCTGACCGTCACAAAGCCATGCGCCGGGTCGCCCTGCCCGGCGCATGGCTCAGCAGCTGTTGTCACGCACAGTGCGGATGCAAAACCGAACCCGGCGCCAGGATGTCGCCTGAGCATTGCTCGTTACCGACAAGCGCAAAGCGCGCTCGTCGCTCAATAATTCTGGTTGATCGCAGCCTCAGCACGCTGCACCGGCAGGTGCGCCAGTGCAGCGTGCCACGGACCCCGATTAAGGAGTACTTTGTTCCGTATCGCCGCTATGGACGATGCGGTACAGCGCCGGTAGTACCAGCAACGTCAACACCGTCGCCGATACAATCCCGCCGATTACGACGGTCGCCAGTGGCCGTTGCACTTCGGAACCGATCCCCGTGTTCAACGCCATCGGGACAAAGCCCAGCGATGCGACCAAGGCAGTCATCAGCACCGGACGCAGACGAGTCACAGCTCCTTTGATAATGCTTTCGTCCAGCGCGCCGCCGTCTGCACGCAAGTCACGAATGAACGACACCATCACCAATCCGTTGAGCACCGCGACGCCCGACAATGCGATGAAGCCGACGGCCGCCGAGATCGAGAACGGAATACCCCGTAGCAACAACGCTGCGATTCCGCCGGTAAGTGCAAGCGGCACACCACTGAAAATCACCGCCGTATCACGCAACGAACCCAGCGCCATCATCAACATGCCAATGATAATTACGAGCGTCAGCGGCACGACCACGGCGAGTCTACGAGTGGCCGATTCCAGCTGCTCGAACGTGCCCCCGTAGCCCACCCAGTAGCCCGCGGGTATCTCCACGTTCCGTTGCACCGATGCCTGTACGTCGTTGACGAACGAACCAAGATCGCGGCCACGAACGTTGGCCGTCACCACAACACGACGCTTGCCGTTCTCGCGATACATCTGGTTGTAGCCCGTCGTCAAGGCCGGTTCCGCAAGTTCTCCCAGGCGCACGTAACTGCCGTTCGGCAAACGTACCGGCAGGCGCACAAGCCCTTCCCAGTCGGAGCGTTCCTCCTCGGAGAGCCGCACCACGATGTCGAAACGCCGGTCACCTTCGTAGAAGATCCCGGCCACAGTTCCTCCAACCGCGGTCGCCAGCAACGACTGCACTTCGTCGATGCTCACGCCATAACGTGACAACGACGATCGTTTCAATTCGAAGGTCAGCACCGGCAACCCAGTGGTCTGCTCAACCATGACATCCGCTGCACCATCCACACGATTGATGGCCGATTCAATCTCGTTGGCGAGTGCGGCCAGCTGATCGATATCATCGCCGAAAACCTTGACCGCCAGCTGGGCACGGACACCGGCCAGCAACTCGTTAAAGCGCATTTGAATGGGCTGCAGGAACTCGTAGTTGTTGCCCGGAATCGGGGTAACGATAGCTTCCAGTTCCTCGATGAAATCGGCTTTCGATTTCTTGGGATCAGGCCACTGGTCACGCGGCTTCATGATGATGAAGTTATCCGCAACACTGGGCGGTACGGCATCCGTTGCTACTTCTGCTGTACCAATCTTGGCGAAGACCCGCTCCACTTCCGGCATTTCGCGAACGACAGACTCCAGTTGCTCCTGCATCTGCACGGCCTGGCTTAACGACGTTCCCGGAATCCGCAACGCGTGCATAGCGATATCACCTTCGTCGAGCTCCGGTACAAACTCCGTACCCAGGCGCGTCGCCAGCAGCCCGCTAACGATGACGATCAACGCCGCGCTGGCAACCACCAGCCATCGCAGCCGAAGCATCACGCTGACTATGGGCAGGTAGGCGTTGCGTGAATGCCGGATGATGAAACTCTCTTTTTCTTTGAGCGGTTTACGGAACAACATCGCAACGGCAGCCGGCACGAACGTGACCGACAGGAACATGGCGCTGACCAACGCAATCACCACGGTGATCGCCATCGGGTGAAACATTTTCCCTTCGACACCGGTCAGCGCGAAGATCGGCAAATAGACAGCGGTGATGATGAAGACCCCAAACAGCGCCGGGCGTATGACTTCGTGGGTTGCGTCATACACGATGGCCAACCGTTCGCGCAGCGACTGTTGTACAGGCCCGTTCTCGCTCAGGCGCCGCATACAGTTCTCCACGATGATCACCGCGCCATCGACGATCAGGCCGAAATCCAAAGCGCCAAGGCTCATCAGATTCGCGCTGACCCTGGTCTGCACCATGCCGGTAATGGTCATCAGCATGGCAATCGGAATGACTGCTGCAGTCAGGACAGCCGCTCGCACGTTGCCGAGGAACACAAACAGCACAACCACGACCAGCAACGCGCCTTCGACAAGATTGGTCCGAACCGTCGACAGCGTTTTGTTCACGAGATCCGTCCTGTCATAGACCGCCGTCGCTGATATCCCCGCCGGCAGACCGGCCTGAATCTCAGCCAGTTTCTCGTCCACCGCACGAGCGACTGTGCGTGCATTCTCGCCAATCAACATGAACACTGTGCTCATGACCACTTCGCTGCCGTTCTGGGTGGCAGCACCGGTACGCAGAGCCTTGCCGTCAGCGATCACAGCGACATCGCGGATACGCACGGGGATGCCGGAATCAGTACTGACAACGATGTCCAGCAGGTCGTCCATGGACTCCGCCTGGCCTGGGATGCGCAGCAACCATTGCGCGCCGTTGTGCTCTATAAAGCCCGCACCCTGATTCGCGTTGTTACGTTGCAAAGCACGCACGAGATCGTCCGTTGTCAGTCCCCGGGCAAGTAATTTCGCCGGGTCCGGAGACACAACAATCTGCTTCTCGAAGCCACCAATGGGATTCACTTCCGCCACTCCGGCAATACGCAGCAATTGCGGACGAATGATCCAGTCATGGACAGAGCGCAAGTCCGTCGGTGTCACCGGCGAGCCATCCGCGTTGGTCGCGCCCTCCTCCGCATTGACGGTAAACATGAAAATTTCGCCCAAGCCGCTGGCGATCGGCCCCAACGCCGGCTCAAGACTGGCCGGAATCGACGACTTCGCCGCACTCAGTCGCTCACTGACCTGTTGCCGGGCAAAGTAGATATCGGTGCCTTCTTCAAAGACCACCGTGATTTGTGACAGTCCATAGCGGGACAACGAGCGGGTGTACGACAAGCGCGGCATTCCGGTCATTGCATTTTCCAGCGGGAACGTCACCCGCTGTTCAACTTCCAGTGGCGTGTAGCCCGGCGCTTCCGTGTTCACGACAACCTGGACATTGGTGATATCAGGCAAGGCATCAATTGGCAGGCGCCCGAAATTCCAGAGACCAAGCCCAATCAACACGAGTACGAACGTCATCACCACGCCTCGCCGACGCAGTGACGATTCAATTATGAATTTCAGCATGAGTCAGTCTCAGTGGTCGTGGGAGGCGCCGGACTTTTCAATGTCCGCCTTGATGAGGTAGCTGTTCGCGGTGACGTAGCGGGTACCAGGCTCAAGCCCACCCACCACTTCCACCCACAACTTGTCCTGCCGCCCGAGATCGAGCATGCGTACTTCGTACTCATCGCCTATCTGCGCAAACACAACCGTGGCATCACGAAACGCCTGCAGGCCGCTGCGTCGGACTACCAACGGAACGTCATGACTCGCGATTTCTATATCGGCAGAAAGGTACATGCCGGGTACCAGCGCACCGTTGCTGTTATCGATGACGGCATGTGCCAGCACCGTTTGATTGGGCTGACTCGTGACATCAATCCGATCAATCGTACCGCTGACGGATAAGCTGGTGCCGACCGGTTCGAAGTTGACCTTCATGCCTTTGCGGACCTGTTGAACGTCGGCCGGGAACAGGGAGAACTCAGCCCAGACCTGTGAGGTATCGACAATCCGGAACAGAACGCGCCCCGCCGTTTGCTCACCGCGATTCACGTGCCTTTCAGTCACAACCCCCGCAATCGGCGCGGTCACCGTGTACACGTTCAGGCTGTCGTTGCTTTCAATGGTTGCCAGCGTTTGCCCGGCACGGACGGTCTCACCGGTGACGACCGCAACCTCGCGCACCGTACCGTCAAAGCGTGCGATCACGGCACTCACGCGCTCAGGGATTGTTTCGACGTGACCGAAAACGCCGATGGTTTCATGAATCTCCCCGGGTCCTGCCAGTTCGGTTTGGACGTTGAAAGCCCGCGCAATATCCGGCGCTATCCGGGTACGACCCTCAATACTCTCAAACGTCCATTCATGGCTACGGCCCTGATGGATCGCTTTGACTGTTACGACGAAGGAATGCGGTTCCTCGACCGGTGACAAGCTGCGCAAAAAATCGGCGCGTGGCTCGAAGCCGACCTGTTCAACACGCCCACCCAGCCGGCCGAGGCTCACCTGCAGTTGCACATCGGCCGGCGGCACAGCATTGCCAGCGCGGGTAACCCATGCCCGGTACTCGGGCGCCACGCTCTCTTCGACTAACGCGAGCTCTACCGTAAGACCATCGTCGGTAAGCAAGCGTCCGCCATTCGGCCCGTGCTCCGTTTCAGCCGCGTCGTCCGTGTGCCCATGTTCGTCCTCGTGACCGACATTGTGCGTTCCCGCATCGCCGCAAGCGGCAAGCAGCACGGAAAGAAGCACGAACCAGAATCTTGTCGTTATAGTTCTCATGATGTTCCTCATGGTTTGCCAGCGCCAAACAATGGCGCGCCGACCAAACGTTCAATCTCTATTGCCATCCGGTGCGCATTGGCATGGGATTCGATGCTTGCCATGCGCGCATCAACCAGCTCGGCTTGAACTGTCCACAGTTCCCGATAGCTGTAGCGGCCAGACTCGTGAGCCTGTTGAATGTCTGCCTCGACAGATTCAAGCAGGGGAATGATCTCGTCACGATACGCAGCACTTTGATGAAGGCTATGCAGTAATTCCTGATGCAGCGCGAACAGCTGGGTCTTCAACCGAACCTTCAGTGCCTCTCGATCGGCATTAGTAGCG
This sequence comes from Woeseia sp. D3-10, assembly GCF_055809415.1. Taxonomy (NCBI): domain Bacteria; kingdom Pseudomonadati; phylum Pseudomonadota; class Gammaproteobacteria; order Woeseiales; family Woeseiaceae; genus Woeseia; species Woeseia sp. D3-10. Next base: position 1,431,407 of record NZ_JBVVTW010000007.1, read on the forward strand.
GCTAGCTGCGCCCGTGCCGCAGCGATACCGCCCTGATTGCGGTCACTCGTCGCCAGCGGTATTACGACGCCAGCAACCAGCGCGATGTCGTCCGTTTGTTCGTGGCGACGTACGCCCGCAGTTACCCGCCAGCTGGGCTTTGCAATAGCCTGTGCCAAGCGCAATTCGGCTTCACGCAATGCGCTTTCAGAAAGATTTTGCAGCAGTTCGGGGCTGCTCTCGATCCGCGATACCAGTACGTCAAAATCGATCGGCTGCGGCAGGTTCTGGAGATCACCACTGACCGCAGTGAAGTCCGGCTGTAACTCTCCCCACTGAGCGGCCAGCCTGCGTATTGCGGTTCGCAGTTCGTGCTCGGCATCTTCCAGATCCAGTTTGACCATCTCAAGAGTGGCCCTGGACCGCGTCAGGTTCATCTTCGGCACACGCCCGGCATCGACCAGTTTACGGGCGAAATCAACCTCGTTTTGGTAGAGAGCAACGGAGTAGCTCAGCAGCTCCATGCGCCGTTGCACGACCAGGCTGTCCATGAACAGGCGTGCAGTTTGCGCAGCCACGTCCCGACGCTGCGATTCAGCGGCAACTTCCATGGCGGAAACCCCCGCCATTGCCGCATTGACACGATGCTGCCGTTTGTTGCGCTCAAGTATCCAGCCAATGCTCAGCGTTGTCTCGAGGGCATCCACTCCGCTGAGTGTCCCGGTGCCCGCAGCGTTCTCGATGGAGACGATAATATCCGGATTGGGTCGCAACCCTGCCTGCTCGACGTCGCCCTGCCGGACGTCAATCTGATAACCGAAGGCTGTCAGTTCAGGGCTTTTCGCCAGCGCCTGTGCGACAGATCTGTCGAGGGTTATCCCGGCGGACGCACTACCGGATTGAGCCAGTACCGGACTGCCAAAGATAATCAGCAAGATGCCCGGGAACAGGCACCTCACAAGTGAAATTCTCATTGCAATTACTCCCGGCATCCTCTCGGATGCGAATCGTTTGAATGCAAACTGGCATCGACCGGCACGCCGATCAACCGCAGCTTGCGGACGAAATGGATCTAGGGAGTGAGCGGCGGCGCGCGCAGCAAAGGTCGCCAACGCGGGCGACACATGAAGCGGAAGGAATTGACCGGTACCGGCCAGGAGACTTTGAAAACCCAGAGCAGCAACAGGACGGCTGCGAGCAGAGCGACGATGAACGGCATGCTTTTCTGAGTCGTAGAGCCAAGCTCGAACAATGACACGTCGACATCAGCGTCGGATTCATGTTCGTCAAAATTGTTTACGGCTACGCGCAAATGGGCGCCGCCTCCGTCCGCCGAATGCGCGGCATTATCAGCGTGCAGATGCAAGTGCAGCCCACTGAACTGCAGTGCGAGAAAGGCTGTACAGGCAAATAATACGAAGGCAGCAGCGCGTCGATTCATCGCGAGACTATACACAATCCGCGTGCAGGTTCCCACGACACCAAATTCCGCAGCGTACGCTGGTACCGAGCGACAGCGACAAGTGTTGGCTTGGCAAAATCCCGATCAACATCGCTGGGAGTGAATCATTGAGGGTTTGCTCGCAGAGCCTCAATTACATTGCCCGGAAAAACAAATCTGCCGCTTCGTCGGCGGGAAACACCAATTCAACGTGCAACTCATCCAGCGTGACATCCCGTGCGCCGTTGAACGACGCGATCGTACTGACTGTATTGACGATCTGATTGCCAAGCCGCAGTCGCGAGGTGACTGCGGGAGACCCGGTGTTGACACCCGTGGGGGCCGGTACTTCACTCATGAGTTGCTCCGCTCTTTCCAGCACAGCACGCAGCTTCTCGTCGACACCCGACAAGGCCACTTCCCGACGCAGGCGATGCAGGGTGGCGAACGCCACCTCTTCCCAGTTCTCAACGACCTGCCGAAACACGCCGGGACCGAGAAAAACTTCCACTGCGCTGATAGGCATGTCCGGCATGAGCGTCGCAAACAGTCGTTCTGCCGTGGCGTTGGTCCTGACGATATTCCAGTACCGGTCCAGTACGAACGCCGGATACGGATCGTGCTGTCGCAACATCATCTCCACGATATTGGATATCGCTGCAAGTTCAGGCGCGTCGAGCTGACGCTCCGGAAAAGCGGCTACGAAACCCGCCAGGTGCAGCAAATCATTCTGCGCCCGCAATGGCATATCCAGCGTTTCAGCCAGCCGCAAGACCATCTGGCGACTCGGTTTGGCGCGACCGGACTCGATAAAGGATACGTGTCTCGGCGAGACGCCCGCCGCCATGGCCAGCTCAAGCTGGCTGACGCCGCGCAACCGCCGAAAGTCCTTTAGCTGGCGCCCCAGCGGCGGACAGGCGCTCTGTGAGTTTCTGCTGGTCGTTTGCATGCTGCAAGAATAGCGGCAGGAGTTCAGCTCTGCACTTACCTCCGAGGGAATTGTGGGCCGGCAACGAACGGCGGACACTGCCGCCATTCGATCAACGAAGGGACACACGAACTGCCTGGAGGACACATGATGGACGCACGAAGAGCACTGTATCTGGCCGCTGCTTTTACGGAACTGGCTGGCTTATTGATGGTCGTTGGAGCCGTGATACCCGGTCTGCTGGATCCGCTGGTTTCTTTCTTATTCGCCGAGCCGGTCACGCTGGGCCCACCGGCGCGCCTCGGTGCCGGCATCGCCGGCGCGTTAATGACTGGCTGGGCAAGCACGCTGGCTTATCTGATCCGCAAGATCGATGACTTGTCAGCGCATACCCTTGGCAACGCTGTGGCTCTGGGGGTGGTGGTCTGGTTTGTGCTCGATGGTGTTGTGTCGATTGCCAACGGGGCTGCGCTCAATGTTGTCGGCAACCTGCTGTTTCTCGTCATCCTGCTGCTGCCCGCCTGGAAGCTCAGAGAGCCTGCAGGCTGGCGGCGTACAGCCTGACCTGCCTCGTCGTCAGAGGGTGCGCGGCCTAAGGCCGCGCACCCGACCGCAGAACCCAGTCAGTCACGACTTCCGCTCGTTCGGTGTGAGGTGCGGAATCTGCTCGTCTCCGTAGGACCTCAGTACTTCCGAGACCACTATGTGGTAGCCCTTATACCAGTTCCGGTACTGCTTCTTCGCTTCCAGGTGATGAGGGTTCTTTGCGAACTGGTCCAGTGCAGCCAGTGTTTCCCAGTAGTACGTTGCGTTGTAGACCCGGCCGTCTGCCGACTGCCATGATTCGCTACCGATGTACCCTTCAGTGGCTTTCGCCGCCGTGTCGATCAGACCATTGAGGCGGTGAAACTCTGCATCGTACTCACCCGGTTCGAAAATAAATGCCGCACTGTACATAGTGGCTATTCCTGAGTTGCGTGTGTGCTGACCTGATTCACCGAGGATAGCACTCAGGACTGCGTTCACCGCAGCCGACCGCCTGAAACTGCATACCGTCAGATCGAGTCGTTGCCCAGACGTCTGACACGGTTATCCGCGGCGCTCTTATTAATAACGCCCGCTATTCAAAAGCAATTGCCGTGGCCCGCGAGACACGCTTACCATAGCGCGCAATGACATTGACCCAGCACACCGGTTCGTACTACGCCGCGACGGCCAATCGGGTAACGGCCTACCCTGCCCTGCAAGGCGCGCAACGCGCTGATGTTTGCGTCGTGGGCGCCGGCTTCACGGGAATATCCACCGCGCTGGCACTCGCCGAACGCGGCTACGATGTGAAAGTGGTGGAGGCGCACAAAGTGGGCTGGGGTGCTTCCGGCCGCAATGGCGGCCAAATGATCGCGGGCATATCCGGCGAACAACACTTGCGCAAAGCGCTAGGCGACGACGGTGATCGTCTGGTTTGGGATCTGCGCTGGGCAGGTCACGACATTATTCGGGACCGGGTGGAAAAGTACGAAATCGATTGCGATCTGAAGGCAGGCTATGCCGACGTTGCACTCAAGCCCCGCCACCTGGCAGCCCTGCAGAAAAACTACGACTATCTGCAGCGGCACGACCCCAAATTTGACGTTCGCTTGCTATCGGCTGAAGAAACCCGCGATGCAACGGGTTCACCTTTGTATCTGGGTGCGCTCATCAATTACGGCGACGGACACTTGCATCCACTGAATCTTTGCATCGGCGAAGCGGATGCGGCTGTTAGCAACGGCGCTACTATCTACGAGCAATCGCCGGTAGTGAGCATTGAACACGGCCCGCGAGCCACCGTCACAACGGAACACGGCAGCGTTTCTGCCGATTTCGTTGTCGTCGCCGGCAACGCCTATCACAACGTTGCACCGGAACTGCGCGGACTGATGCTGCCGGTGAACAGTTACATCATCGCTACGGAGCCGCTGCCGACCAACATGGACACGCCGGTCAATCCGCTCGATCTGGGCATCTGTGACCCGAACTTTGTGATCGAGTACTTCCGTCTCAGCGCGGACCGTCGACTGCTGTTTGGTGGACGTATTAATTACCTGGGTGATCACCCGGAAACGATCAAGTCAAAGCTGATGGCGAAAATGCTCCATGTCTACCCGCAACTTGCCGGAGTTGGTATCGACTACGCCTGGGGTGGCCGTATGGGCATACCACTGAATCGGGTGCCGCAATTTGGCCGTCTGGCCGAAAATGTATTTTACGCACAGGGTTATTCAGGTCACGGCGTCAACGTTACGCATCTGGCCGGGCAGATTCTTGCCGATGTAGTTGCCGGAAACAGCGAACGATTTGATCTGTTCGCGAAACTGAAGACCGCGCGGGTTCCTGGTGCGTACCGCTTTTCAACACCACTGGTTCGCCTGGGCATTCTTTACTATCAGCTACGGGACTGGCTGTAGATCGAACCCAGATTCAACGCAGATCGCTGAAGCCCGCACCGCCCCTTTGCTCCTGCTCAACACCCGCTGCTCATTTTACGTTCCCTGAAACGACAAACCCCGGCCTAAGCCGGGGTTTGAAGGATCTTTGTAAAGCCGAAGCTTTACGGAATCGATTACAGCACTTAGAAGCTCATGCGTGCGCCAAGGTAGAAGCGACGTGGCTCAACCCAGTTGTTGGCTTCGCCGAACTCGTACACGCCGTCACCACCAGCAAGGTCCTGCTGACGATTCACAGCTTGATCATCAAGCACGTTGAATACGGTCAGGAAGAACTCTGCGTTCAAACGGTCATCCATAAGCGGCAGGATGTATTTGACCTGAAGGTCAAGCGTACCGTAAGACGGTGATGTCTGGCTGCCTACCGTACCTGGTGCCAACCAGCGAGTGGTCGTTCCCATGTCTTCGTAAGCGGTGCCAACACGAACCGGCGTATGGCGGCTGTACTGCGAGAAGGTCTCGCTGTAGAGCGTACCGGAGTTCCAGAAGTAGGTTGCACCCACTTCGATGCCGTTTTCCCAACGGTAAGAACCAGCCAGCTTCAGCAGGTGCTCGATATTACCCGGCTGCGGGCCGTATACGTTCGGCGCACGCGGATCCAGGTACAGGAAGTCGCCCTGAAGGTCAGCATTACCGTCCGAGTTACTGTTGCCCTTCGCATCGTTGTACGAGTAGGACGCCAGACCGAACCAGTTGCTGTCTTCACTGCGACGCTTACGCCACGTTACTTCAACGCCCTGGTACTCGCGTTTGCCGCCAGCCAGTGTTGCGATGAAGTAGTTAGCGGTCGGCAGAGTATCAAAGCCGAAGTACGACAGTGGCAATGCATAGCCACCAACCTGCGCCGGATCCGTGTAGAAGCCGAGGTCGTAATCTTCCATGATGTCGTTAGTTTCACGATCGGTATAGGTAATCGCGACACTCTGGTCGTTCGTGATTGATTGCTCGTAACCAATCATGAACTCGTCCGTGTACGGCGTCTTGGTGGTTGGCGCGAAGAAACCGTCAGCTCCCTGGCTACCGCCACGAGTACGGAAGGTTACCCAACGATCACCAACAAAGACCTGCTCCTCACGAACGGAGCCCGTCAGCGTACCGGCAAATGAAGTCATGTCGGTACGAATCGGATCGTAGTAACGACCGAAGAATCCCCAGACTTTGCTGCGGCCATCACCTTTGAGGTCGTATACAACACTCAATCGCGGTGCGATGTCGTAGTCAAAAGAGAATACTTTCGAACCGTCGGTAGCGATATGATCCCATTTTTCAGCACGCAGACCAGCATTGACTGTCCAATGCTCGTCGATGTTCCAGGAATCCTGGATGAAGAACACGTCGCCTTCGGTCTTGAAGTTCGTCGGACCAGCTTCGGTCTGTTCGATCTTGTAGACGTTGACGTCGCCGTTCGGATTGCCCGCCGAAGAGTTAAGCACAAGTGCGCCCATTTCAGCGGCATCGATCGCACCGGAACTGTCAGCGTCGAGAAGGCCCAGGAAGTAGGCCGAATCCGGGCTGGCTGCCATGGCATCAATGATGCGCTGGTAGTCATCTTCGGACACATCGCGATCACCGGTCCAGGTTCCGCTGGTGTAGTCAGCCAGCGTCAAGCCGGAGTTAACCGCACCCATTGAAGAATACTGTGCACCGTCACCCGTATAGATCAGGTCGCGGTTGTATTCGTTGGTAACCTGCGAATAACCCGCTTTAAATTCGTGCGAGCCATAGGCTGTATCGAGGAAGTACTCAGCAATCAGGTTAATGCTTTCCTTGTTACGGAAAGTAATAGTGTTTGAACCAGAACCACCTTTTTGCGTGTCAGCATTCGTAACCACTACGCCGGTATAAGCAACGTCATTTCGACTTGAAGTGTCGGCTGCTGTGTTACTGAGCTCGCCTTCATGGCTTACGATATTCGCCGTCAGGATCAGGTTTTCCCAAGCATGGGAATACTCTAGCTTGTAATTGTCACCACCCTGAACACGAGCGAGGTCGCGATTTTGCACGACAGTGGTATTTGCCGAACCTGAACGTGTGTAAGGATCGTTGAAGAATTCAGCGACAACACGATCGTTTTCAGTCGGCTGCCAGGTCAGTTTGACGAAACCCAGGTCTTCTTCGGTCTTAACCGTTCGCAGCAAACTGCCGGTTACCGGATCAACGATATCTTCTTCGCGTTCCTTGCGTTGCAGGGATGAGAAGAACCACAGCTTGTCTTTGATGATCGGTCCACCCAGCGTAAAGGCGGTGTCGAACGTGGAGAACGTTGCATCTTCGAGGTGCTTGTTGTCAGCAACCAGCGAGTCAGACTGTGTGTAGTAGTTGACCGAGCCGTGGAATTCGTTACTACCCGACTTGGTGATAACGCGCGAGATCAGGCCCTGACCACCTTCGTACTCAGCGGGAACACCGCCGGTGATGATCTGCTGTTCCTGGATAATCTCGGAGTTGAAGTTAGCACCGAACGTACCGGTCAGGTTATCGGTGATGTTCACGCCGTCGATGTAGTAAACGTTATCCGATGACGTACCGGCCGTGTTGCCGTTGGCATCTACAACGTCCGAGTAGTTCACACCGGACTTGGATGACGGGTTGCCGTTCAATGTCGGCTTCGTCGTCGGTGCAAGCTGCAGGTACGCCTGGTAGTTACGAGCGGTCGGCAGCGATTCTGTCAGATCCAGCGTAACGTCAGTTGCCTGCAGCGCTGACGATGTGTCAACCAGCTGACCAAGGTCGCTGCGTCCGTAGGTAACGATCTCTTCGATCGCAGCGCCGGAAGCAGCCTGCAGTGCATAAGGCAGGTTAAATGTTCTTTCCGAAACGACAAGTACGTTTTCGTTGCGAATAGGCTGATAACCGTCAGCGTTAATGGTTACAACGTAGGCGTCTGATGGATCAAGACCAGCAAGACGAACTTCGCCGTTGCTGTCCGTTACGCCAGACTTCTGACCGAGGCTTTCGTTGGTACTGGCGGTTACGGTTGCACCGGCCAATGGATTGCCACTGCTGTCCGTAACACTGACCCGTAAGGTACCAGTGTCAGCCAAGGCACCTGCGCTCAAAAGCAGCAAGAGCGCGCCCAGCTTGAGTTGCCGGGCGATGTTTTGAGTAATCAAAGGAGGTCTCCCTAATATGCAGTAAGAGTGTTCTTACGTCTGGTTCGTTGTTTTTGGCACACAACGAGTGGCGACTTTATATCACCGGATGGAATAAGAGTCCATCGTAGTCTTTATGTTTTGCGGGCGCTTCCAGCGCAGACAGTACCTGAATGCCGCCTCCAAACTAATGTTGCAAAATCACCACACTGTACTGATGCAGTGGGACGACAAAGATGCAAGCGGACCGCGCGCCGCCGCCAGGCGACGTCCGGCAACGAATGCCACGAGGCAGGCGCCGAGATCGTGGGTTATCTTTCCGGGCCAAAGCGCCCGGCCCTGACCCTGTGCTCAGCCCAAGGTGCTGATTCATCTACGCCTTTGCCGTGCAGGGATGTATCCTTTCGCCGATGAAACGAGGTATTTCCGCAGCCAGCTCGCATAAAGAACACACCGTGCTGGGGATGGTCGCCGGTCTCGGCGCTTACCTGATGTTTGCGGTCATGTATGCCTTCGCCAAGTTGCTCAGCGAGAATCACTCGGTATTCGAAATTGCTTTCTACCGCAACCTAATTGCCAGCATTCCGTTCCTGATTCTGGTGTTCGGCCTGGGTCGGCGCGAAATTCTGGTGATCAACAGCAAGCCGGCGCTGGTCGGCCTGCGGGCAGCGCTGGGCTCCCTGACTCTCGCAACCACCTTTTTCGCATTCTCCCTGATGCCGATGGCAGACACGACGACACTCCTGTTTACCGCGTCCTTATTCGTGCCCGTTCTGGGTGTGATTTTCCTGCGGGAACAGGTCGGCCCGTATCGCTGGACGGCGGTCGTCATTGGCTTCGCCGGTGTTCTGATCATGACCCGTCCGACGGGAGAGGTGTACTTGCTCGGGATATCCGTCGCACTGGCAGCAGCCTGCATGCAGGCCACGTTGCAAATCGTGCTGCGCTACCTGGGTCGGTTCGAGAGCCCGGAAACCACCAGTTTTTACTTTTTTATCATTGGCACGCTGATCATGGCCTTGCCTCTGCCCTTTATTGCAGTACGACCGAGCGTCGATGAAATCCCGCTCCTTGTGGGCGTCGGCTTGTCCGGCGCGGCAGCGCAGTGGCTGCTGTCAACCGCGTTCCGCAACGCGCCGGTGGCTTTGATAACGGTGTTCAACTACAGCGGTATCGTGTGGGCCACCCTGCTCGGCTGGATGCTGTGGAATGACTGGCCCTTGCCACAGGTGCTGGCAGGAGCGGCCATCATCGTTGCCTCAAACCTGCTGGTGATATGGCGCGAGAGCCATCTGCACAGGCTCTCGGAGGCCCATGTCCGGGCCAAGTTGTAGCGTGACTTAGCCCAGTAATTTCAGGGGCCTGCAACAAATTCAAAGAATTGACAAGATCGCTTTAATGAAGGGGGCCTTCTTGGGATACTTGCGCGCTCAATTTACCCCTGCGACTCACTCCCGGACTAGCCCTGGTGGCAATACCAAAAACAGAAGCCCCCGTGATACTGGCAACCGCCTGCATAATCTTCCTCGGCGGCTGCAGCGTATCGGCTATAAGCACCGACGCTGAAAATATCCCGGTACCAATCGACTGGGCTCGTGGCGGTGTCCCTGGCGATATAGGCCAGAATTGGCTGGGCACTTTTGGCGATCCAGAACTGGACGTGCTCGTCAGTGAGTCTGCCGAAAACAATTACACACTCAAACAGGAACGCGAGCGACTTTATTCCGCGGAACAAGCTGTCCGCCTGACCCGCTCGAATCGCTACCCTGCACTTGATGTTTCGCTTGGCGGCTCTCGTCGATCGACCGAAAGTACTGCGGGCGTCAGCGAGAGTTTCGACATCGGCGTTGACGGTCGCTGGAATGTCGACATCTGGCGGCAGCTCAGCAAGCAACAACAGGCAACTGAACTGGCACTGGCTGCTCAGCGTGCCCGCTTGCAAACGGTCGAACGGGATATTGCCGCAACCACAGCGGGACAGTATTTCGATGTCATCGAAGCAAAGCAGTTGCTCGAGGTAGCGCGACGACGCTTGAGCAACGTCATCGAAAGTCACGACATCGTTGCCAGCGGTTACCGGCAAGGTTTGAATGATGCGCTGGACCTGTACCTTGCACGTAATCAGGTAGAACGCGAGCGTGCCAATTTCGCGTCTCAGGAACAATCGCTGCTCGAGTCCATCGCCGATCTGCAATTGTCACTGGCACGTTACCCCGACGGCAACATGCCTATCGAAAGCGAATTGCCGGTAATGACTGACGCGGTACCTACAGGACTCCCGTCAGAACTATTGACCCGCCGCCCTGATGTGCAGGAAGCATGGCTAAACCTGCTGGCAACGGACGCCGAACTCGCCGCTGCACACAAAGCGCGCTTCCCCAGTTTGTCGATAGTGGGCAGCAGCAGTCGGACAACAGATGCATTCTCCGAACTTCTTGACGGTGGCGCTTCCGCTTGGTCGCTGGCCTTCGGCCTTACGCAACCACTGTTTGACGCAGGTCGGCTTGCAGCGCTGGAAGAACAAGCAGCGGCCCGGGTACGTATTGCCGAACAGCAGTACCTCGATCTGGTCTACCGTGCTTTCGCGGATGTCGAGAATTCCATTTCCCGCACGGCGTCGCTGGAACAACGCTACGACGCCCTGCTTGAAGCAGAAAAAAACTCACGAGCAGCATTGGAGCTGGCTCTTGAACAATACCAGCGTGGCCTGGTCCCATACACGACAGTGCTCGAATCTCAGAAGCAGGCGTTCGATGCAGAAGCTACTGTCGTACAACTGACTAATCAACGCTTGCAGAACCGCATTGGACTTTATCTTGCGCTTGGCGGCGAATTTGTAACGGCGAACTGACCAATGGCACTAAGATTGAAGAAAGTTATTCCGATCGCGATTCTTGGCGGCCTACTGCTTGTGGCCTTTCTGATTAAATCGAATCCACCGTCCACACCTCAGCGGAATGACTTCAGCGGACCGCAAATGTCGGTAGAAGCCATCACGGTTACACCAAGGGATTACCAGATCCGGCTCGAGAGCTACGGCACGATTCAGCCGCGGACAAAAAGCATGCTGGTCGCCCAGGTCGGAGGCCAGATTGTCTCCGTCAACCCTAACGTGCGTGACGGCGGCTTTTTCGAGAAAGGCGACATTCTCGTATCCATCGATGACCGCGACTACGCGGCGGATGTAAGAATTGCCGAGGCATCTCTCGCTGATGCCCGCCAGGCAATGGCGGAAGCCGAAGCCCGTACAAATCAGGCGCGCGAAGATTGGGATCGACTGGGGAACAACGGTGAGCCGTCAGACCTTGTCCTGCGCGTACCGCAGTTTGAGGCTGCACAGGCACGCGTTCTGTCCGCCGAGTCCACGCTGGAAAAAACCAAGCTCGATTTGCAGCGCACCCAGATTCGCGCACCGTTTGCCGGTCGCGTACTGCGCAAGTTTGTAGATCAGGGCCAGGTTGTTTCTCAAAACGCCCAGATCGCAGAAATCTACGCGACCGACGTCGTCGAGATTCGACTGCCGCTTCGGAATCGCGACCTGCAATTTATCGATCTTCCCGAAGCCTATCGCTACTCAAACTCCGTCGAAAACGTCGGCGCGGCCGTTGAAATTGAATCAGAGCTGGCAGGCGATACAACCTGGCAAGCCATTCTGGTTCGTACCGAAGGCGCTATCGACGAAACGGCGCGGCAGTTGCACGTTATCGCCCAGATAGACAACCCGTTCGGCTCCGCCGGCGATGGCCAGATTCCGTTGAAGATCGGTCAGTACGTGACAGCACGACTGGCCGGCAACGTCGTGGCCGATGCCTTGGTCATTCCTAACACGGCTATTTACCAGGGCACCTACGTCTACATCGTCAAAGAAGGCTTGCTGAGCCGCCGCGATATCGACATTGCCTGGCAGAACGATGCCGAAGCGGTCATCGCGAATGGCCTGGAGCCCAACGATCAACTCGTGACCACGCCACTCGGCCAGGTAACGTCCGGCCTGCGCGTGTCTGTTATAGGTGAAGAAACTGTCGAACGTTCAGCCGCGAAACGCCAGGGCGGCCCCGATGGGGCACGTCCGGCAGGCGGTAATCGAGGAGCCCGGCAATGATATCGTGGTTCGCAAGAAACTCAGTGGCTGCCAACCTGTTGATGGTGACCATTCTGGTCGGCGGCATACTCGCGCTGCGCAACGGGGTTCGGCTGGAGATTTTCCCGCCGTCCGACCCGGACACTATTTCGATTTCCGTACCGCTTCGTGGAGCGACACCTGAAGACGTCGAACTTGGCGTCGCGGTGCGTATAGAAGAATCCGTCAAAGACCTGGAAGGTATCGATCGCATCATTTCAAGGTCGAGCGAAGGCAGCACCAACGTACAGATTGAGATTGATCCCTCGTACGATGCGCGCGAACTATTGAACGACATCAAGAGCCGCGTTGATGCGATTAACACTTTTCCGGCGGACACTGAAAAACCCGTCATTGGACTACGTACGCGTTCGTTCGGCGTCGTTGATGTGGTCGTCGCTGGCGACCACACTGAAGATGAAATACGGATGTTTGCCGAACAGGTGCGTGACGACCTGCTGCGCATCGAGGGCATCACCCAGGCAAGCCTGGACGCTGTGCGTCAGTACGAGATAGCGATAGAAGTATCGCCAGACAGGCTTCGCGAGTTCGACGTTACATTGTCGAACATCGCCCAGGCGATACGGAGCAGCTCGGTCGACTTGTCAGGCGGCAACGTACGTACGGAGAGCGGCGATGTGCTTATCCGCTCGAAAGGACAAGCTTACCGTCGCGCCGATTTTGAAGAGATTGTTGTCAAGACCAACGCCGACGGCAGCATTGTACGGGTTGGCGACATTGCCACTGTGATTGACGGCTTCGTCGAAGACTCGATGCGCACGCGCTTTAACGGCAAGCACGCGGCTTTCGTAACGGTCTCCCGCGTCGGCAACCAAAGTGCTATCGCCATCGCTGAAAAAGTCAAAGAATACATTGCGTCGAAACAACCTTCGATGCCGGTAGGGCTGGAGCTTAGTTACTGGGATGATGACTGGGCGCGCCTCAAAGACCGGCTGGGCATCATGACCAGCAGCGCCATTCAGGGCAGCATACTCGTCATCCTGTTGTTGTCGCTGTTCTTGCGCCCGGCCATTGCTGTCTGGGTGTTCCTCGGTATTCCGATCAGTTTTTTCGGCGCTTTCATCATCATGTATTTGTTCGATGTAAGTCTGAACATGATGAGTGCGTTCGGCTTCATTATTGTGCTCGGTATCGTCGTCGATGATGCCATTGTCACTGGCGAGAACGTATACGCACGCCTGCGCACGGGCGAGGCAGGTCTCGCTGCGTCGATTCAGGGAACGAAAGAAGTCGCCATTCCCGTAACGTTCGGCATCCTTACAACCATCGCCGCGTTCATGCCACTGGCGTTTATCGAAGGACGACTGGGAGAATTCTTTGCTCCGATCCCCGCGGTGGTCATTCCAGTACTGTTGTTCTCGTTGATTGAATCAAAGCTGATCTTGCCTTCACATCTGAAGCACATCAATTTGAATGAATCGAACAAGAAAGCATCACGGTTCCAGGCATGGCAAACGCGCTTCGCCGACAACTTCGAAAACTTCATCGTCAAGTATTACGAGCCGGTCTTGAAAAAGGCGTTACATCACCGCTATTCGACCATGGCCGTATTTACCGGTGTATTGATCATCATGATCGCGTTGATCACCAGTGGCTGGACGCGCTTTGTTGCCTTCGAACGCTCGCCGGGTGAAACAGCGACAGCATCGCTGGCAATGCCGGCAGGCACACCATTTGACATCACTAACCGCAATGTCGAGAAGATCAGTCAGGCGGCGGATGACTACAAAAAGTACGTTGACCCGGAAACCGGGCAAAGCATGATCACCAACATTCTGACCACAGTCAGCAACACGTCCGCTCGCGTACAGATGGAAACCGTTCCGCGCCAGAATCGCACGATCCCGTTCTCGATATCTGAAATGAACAACGAATGGCGACGCGCTGTCGGAACGGTACCCGGCGCCGAAAGCCTGATTTTCCGCGCCTCCTTCTTCCGTGCCGGCGACCCTATTGATGTGCAGTTCAGCGGCAACTCATTGCAGACCCTGAGTGCCGTCGGGGATCAGCTAAAGAATCACCTCTCGACCTACCCCGGCGTATTCGAGATTGCGGACAGCCTGTCGAACGGCAAGGAAGAACTGCAGATTGACTTAACCTCGCAAGGCCATGTGATGGGTCTCACTCGCAGCGATATCGTTAACCAGGTCGGCCAGGCGTTCAAAGGATTGCAGGCACAACGCATCCAACGCGGCCGGGATGACATCCGCGTTCTTGTCCGGTTTCCGATCGGCGAGCGCAGCACGATTGCATCACTCAATGAAATGTTGATTACCGCACCCGATGGCCGCCATATTCCCTTGTCGAATGTGGCCAGTATCAAACCCGGCCGGGGCCCGTCTGAAATTCGCCGGATTGACGGTTACCGGGTTCTGAATGTGACTGCGGATGTTGATAAAGACAACACCAACATGACGGTCATACTCGCCAGCATTCGCTCGCACCTGGATGAGATGCTGGTGAAATACCCTGGCATCAGCTACACGATTGAAGGCGAACAACGACGCCAGGAGGAAACCTTTGGTAGCCTGCAACTTGGCGTAATTATTGTCTTGTTTGCGATCTACTGCATGCTCGCGCTGCCACTCAAGTCCTACGCGCAACCATTGATCGTTATGTCAGTTATTCCCTTCGGTTTCATTGGCGCCGTTGTCGGCCACTGGCTGATGGGACAAACCTTTACCATTCTCAGCGTACTGGGTTTGATGGCGCTAACCGGCGTAGTCATCAATGACAGTCTTGTGCTGGTCGACTACATCAATCAGCGCCATCGAGCCGGCGGCGAAAAATTGCTTGCCGCGGTTGAGCGCGCCGGTGTCGCCAGATTCCGGCCGGTATTGCTGACTTCATTGACCACCTTCTTCGGACTCTTGCCACTGCTCATGGACCAGTCGTCGTCAGCACAGTTTCTGGTGCCGATGGCGATCTCGCTCGGCTTCGGCATTTTGTTCGCGACGTTGATTACGCTGATACTGGTACCGACCAACATGATGATTGCCGATGACATACGGCGCGTGCTCAGGTCGCGCTATCGCGAGATCAAGACCATAGTCGCTGTCGATACGCCCTGAGTAAGAGAAAGCGCCGCTGACTGTGACTTGCTGCTATAGGATGCTGCGGCCAAACGCGCTTTGAATAAGCGTTACTGCGCGCTCAGCCGATACATTGCGGTGGTCGAGGAACGGGTTCAGCTCGACCACTTCCATTGAAGTCATCCCGCCGTGTGCTGCGCATTCTTCCAGCAACAGGTGCGCTTCGCGGTAACTCACGCCACCAGGAACGGTCGTGCCAGTGCCCGGGATCACCTCCGGATCGCAACCGTCCAGATCGAAGCTGACGTGAAAGCCCACTGTTCCGTCATTGACGATTTCGAGCGCTTTGCGTGCAACGCGGGCCATGCCGATTTCATCGATTTCCCGCATCGTGAAAGCCGTCACACCGGACTTATTGATGATCTCGCGTTCGATCCGGTCGATATCCCGTATACCGATGAGCACAACGTTTTTCACATCGACAGCAGGGTGTGCACCAAGGATGCTCGACAAGTCCGGGTCACCCATACCGATCAGGTGCGACAACGGCATACCGTGGATATTTCCGCTCGGCGAACTCTCGGGCAAATTCATGTCACCGTGCGCGTCGAACCAGATCAGCCCAAGCCGCTTTTGCACCTTGGCGAAGTGCGCCGACAATCCGGAGACCGTGCCCATTGCAATGGAATGATCGCCACCGATCACGAGCGGTATTTCGCCGGAATCCATAACCTGCAGCGTCGTACTCGCGAGCTCCTGACAAACAGCAAGGATCTCGTCTTTGAACCTGGCGCTGGCATTATCGGTCTGGCGAGTTTCCATCGCTGGAACCGGTATGTCGGTTTCCTGACTGACCGTATAACCGAGCCGTTTCAGTGCCGCACTCAGGCCGGCTACGCGAAACGCCGACGGCCCAGCGTCAGTGCCGCGTCGTGAAGCGCCAAGGTCGAGCGGAACATTGATAATGTGAACAGCTTGTTTTGAGTCAACCATAAATCTACCCGTGCTTTTTAAGGCTACTTTAGTAACAGGAGCATTCCAACAAGCCGTAGCGGCAACCAGCGGTTACCGCCGATTCAGGCCTGCCAGTCGACTCGCGAATAACATTCGTTCTATTCAGTCCGGCGCCCACGCTCTTATTGCCTGCGAAGGCGAAGCCAAAACCCGCGGACAGAACCTCGCGGGACACATTGCCAGGCGCGCTCGTGCAAATAATAAATCAGCAGTTTGATTGCTGGCTCCACGGCACCCATGGTTAATGCGATCGACATGTCACCGGTGAGAACCCACACCAACAACGCCGTCGTTATAGTGCCTGTTATCCGATAGGAAACGGCCTTCAACAGGCTGCGTAGGCGCGACTCTCGATCAATACAGACATCATTTGCAACAGACTCTGACATTCCGGGCACTCTGCTCCAACACCGGACCATGCCGGCTCGTCAAGAAGCGCAGCTTAGCGCGTTCGTCAGGTGTACGCATCGACATCAACAATCCGCCTTCCGGCGTTGCTCATTTCAGATCGCGAGATGCCTTGATGAGATCGTAGGCTGTATTTATCTCCCGACTGCGCTCTTCAGCCACTGGCCGCATGCTCTCTGGCAAGCCACGCGATGCCAGCTTGCTCCGGATGATTTTGGCTCATAAGCTTGCGGTAAGCGCGCTTGATTTCACTGGGGCTGGCATCGGGACTGATGCCCAATGCTTCGTAAGCATCAGCCAGGCGCGACCTGGACGGTGGCGCACCCGGGCCTGCCGATGCTTCGCCGGTCGCGGCGCGCAACAATGCTTCCAGCCGCGCGACATCCAGTTCTTCAAGACCAAGCCGGCGCGCGATGTGCACCAGCATTTCGTGTTCTGCCGGATGCAATTTGCCATCTGCTGCCACCGCCATGCACTGCAACTGCAGGAAAAGCTGTATCAGCGGCATTCGGCCGCGTGCGATGGCGGCAAAATTATCAACAGCAGCATCGAGATCGAAGTTCGGCTCTTTGCCAGCGGCAAACGATGCTTTAGCTTCTACACGCGCATCCGGCGACAAACCGAGCTGATCAAAGATGCGTTCGACCACCTGAATTTCGTCGCGCGTAACAACGTTGTCCGCTTTGCACAGCGCACCCATGATCGCGAACGTTGGGTCCAGCAAGTTTGACTGAACGGCCTGCAGACTACCGAGGATAGACTGCCGCAAGCCCCAGCCAATGACATAACCGGCCGTGCCGCCAATAAGCAGTCCGGGAAAACCGCCGAAAACTGCGCCGATGATGACACCATCATAAGCATCCGCGCAGTCTAACAGTCTGCCGACCGACGAGTCAGCCAGCGACTGTGCTACCGACGCACCGCCGTGAATGATACTCGCGATCTCATCACCCACCGGTTCAAGAGCCGGTGCAAATCAAGCCTTCGCGGAACAACGGGAGACGGTCCGGGACAGTGCGGCCGCTCTATGAACTACACAGTAAAGACGGTAACTGCCGCCATGCCGAGCAGGAGTGAGGCGAGGCCCAGCCAGTACCCGATTACCAGAAGGCTGAACTTGAAAAACGTCAGAAAATGCCCTTGTTCGTAAACGCGGCGCAACATTTTGTAGAGGTAAACGGGAATATAAAGCGCCAGTGCCACCACCAGTGTCGCCCGAACAGACTCTGCGGCACCCGTCAGGT
This sequence comes from Woeseia sp. D3-10, assembly GCF_055809415.1. Classification (NCBI taxonomy): domain Bacteria; kingdom Pseudomonadati; phylum Pseudomonadota; class Gammaproteobacteria; order Woeseiales; family Woeseiaceae; genus Woeseia; species Woeseia sp. D3-10. The sequence continues at coordinate 1,449,172 of NZ_JBVVTW010000007.1, forward strand.
TTCCTAGCCGGGCGATGACAATCTCAACCGTCAGCGCGAGAAAAACAAACGCATGATAGTGAAGTATCAGCAGCAGGTGCTCGACGTAATAGCGACGTGATAGCGGGTACATGATCTTCAAGACCAGCGCCATCAACGGCAGCAGAATAAACAGACCGGCAGGCACGTATTCCAATAGCTTATCGAGAAAACCACGAAACCCGGCGCCGTCTTCAGCTGTTAAGCGGTTACAGATGGCTTGCGCTCTTTCGCGTGACAGCCGCCGAGCCAATCCGCCCGAACTCCGCCGGGTTGTAGTCCTGCAAACTGCAATCGGCGTCGAGTTCCTTACCGTCAACACTGACACGCAGTCGGCCATCCGGGTCATCGGCCGCCGACGAGCTTGATAGAGAATACCTTCCGCCTCAAGTTCGTTGAGCAATTCCCGACGGGCATTCTCAATATCTTCAGCGTTGTCTGATGGCGTCTCCACCGACTCTGCAACGGGCTCGAAGAAAATACCGAACTCTTCCTTCGGATCAAAAAACGCCACCAGGAAAAACAGCAGGCTCAAAACGAGGTAGGTGCGAAACGGCGGCATGTAACGTGCGCGCCGACCCTGCAGGTACTCCCGGGTCAGGCGACCAGGTCGGAAAGCCAGCTGCAGCATGGTTTGCCACAATCGTGAATCCACATCCAGAAGATCGCCGAAGGCATCCTTCACGAGTTCCCAGACGCTGATCAGGCGGGATTGCGCACGCTGACCGCAGTGTCCGCAGTACTGTCCATTCAGCGTCGTACCGCAGTTCAGGCAACGCGGCTTTGCAGCGGTATTGACCGACGACAGAGGACTCCTGTGTAGGACGCGCCGCGTCGCTTCGAACTGGTTCCCGAACTGATCCGTAGTTTGCTGGCGCATGGAGGCTGCGGGCCCTGCCAGATAATTTTCAAGGTCCTGGTCACTCTCCAGGAAATACCGCACGACGCGGGTTACGCGTCCATCACTGTCGTCCAGGGCGCTTGCGTCGGCTGCGACAAAACCCGGCAAATGCAGCATGTCTTTGACATGATTCGCGAGCCGCTGGTCAAGCCCACCCGCCACCTCGGCATGCACGCTCAACGTGACCTCGTAGATGGGCCCTTTGTGTTCGTCCACTAACGCCCCCTCGCTATCGCCACTCACCAGGTGGCCTTTTCATTTCAGTCAGCAACGACAGCATACCTGTCAGCAGCAGGTCGCGGTATGTGAATGCCCTTTTGGGTACCTGCTGATTACGCGATTCAGTTTGAGGCTATCCGCCGTGTGGCTTGCGTTTGAGGCCCTTTGCGCGCAATTCCTGCAACACATTTTGCACAATCCGGTCACAGCGCTGGCCCGCGAACTCGTGCACGGACACGCCGTCCGCTTCGCTGTACTCCAGCAATCGTTTCTGCAAAAGGAGTCGCGCGCGGTGAAAACGCGTCTTGACGGTTGCCGCCTTGATATCAAGAATCTCGGCCGTATCCACGATCGAGCAATGCTCGATCGCACGCAGCATGAACACCGCTCGAAAGGCGTCCGGCAGCTCATCAATACATTTTTCGAGCAGGCGCCGTAGCTGTGTATTGGCCAGTTTCGCATCAGGTTGCTCAGGGCGTTTGACCGCCGTCGACAAGTTCATGACGTTCTCGAAATCAGGTTCATCCATGTACTGCATCCTCCGACTCTTGCGCAAGCGCATGAGAGCGGCATTGCGGGTGATTCGCGCAAGCCAGTTGGGCAATGCACCCGCCGCTCGCAGTTCACCCAGCTTTTGGTAAGCCTGAATGAACGCTTCCTGGACTACGTCCATCGCCTCAGCGTCATCCGTAACAATGCTGCGTGCTACCCGGAACAGGCGCTGATTGTGGTGGCGCATGATGCCCTCGTAAGCTTCGATATCACCGTCAAGCACGCGCGGCAGGATGTCCTCATCACTGAGGTGCGCGAAGCTTGTTGGAGTAGAGGTCGCTGTACTCGGCATTTCGTTGCTCCTCGTTCAGGATTGAAAGACGTCAGCGCACAATGGCGATGACTCATCGAGCGTGGCGAGCCACGCAATCGGGTCGCGCCGTTCCGCAGCATCGGCAATACCCACGAAGCCCATCGAGGTGCCGGGCAACATGCTAAGCGGTGCCTGCAGAAAGCGATCGAGGGTATAGACCCCGTCCAGGTAATGCCCGCATCGCGCATAGCACTGGAGTAAGCATAGCCCGGCTCTCCGCCAGCGGCGCGGCCCAGCAAGCCACAATGCAACGGCCCGGTTCGATTACGGTCTGGCGAGTGACAGCCAATACACTTCGCATAGCTTTGTTCGCCAGCCGCGAGATCGGCAGACCCCGGAGTCGCACCCGCCAGCAACGACAACAGGGGGAGTGCTGTCGCTGCCAGCGAGACGGTCAGTGCTGCCGTTAGTCGGGTCACAGGTGATACCGGGCCGGCACAGGACTCAGGAAAAGAAAGCACCGGGGACCGGGTCAAGGCCAAGGGCATGGCGGAGTACGGCCCAGTGCATCGCCTCGTCAGCCAGAATGCTGGCTGCCGCTGCAGACAGGTCACGGTTACCGAACACCGGTATCGCGCCGGCGTACGCACTCACAGCACCACGCTCAAGTCCAGCGGCAAACTGCAGTACGTCGCCTTGCCGTTTGAGCTTGTCCACCGGGAAATCGTAGTTCGCGCGGGCATGGACATCCTGCCCGCCGAGACTGCGTACTGCCTTGACCAGTGCATTGACGTGTTCTTTGTGGTGCCCCTGAAACGCGACCGCGACTTTCAGTACCGCCGGTTCCAGCAATCCGCTCTCAGCGCCAACCTGGTAGGCAGCAACTGCCTCATGCTCTGCTGCGATGGCGGTGTTCAATATGCGGATATCCTGAGCAACCGCATCGTCGGCCGTGCCTGCCGCCAACGCGGTTGAGCGCCCGCCGAGCATGGCCACTGCCACGCCGGAAAAGGTCATCGCACCAGCCCGACGAATGAACTGCCGTCTGGTTTTTTGCGCTGTCTCCAGTAGTAGCGATGTTGCTTGCGAATTTTCTGTATTGCGTTTCATCGTAGATTCCTCTTAGGTCGGTTTGGCCGTTGGTCCGTTGCGATGCCCCCAAGATGCACGGCCACGAAAAAGGTTCCCGTGGCCCCGACCCGGGCTACAGAGACTTCAGGTACTCGGCGAGATCCGACTTCTCCTCGTCGAACAGGCCTAGGTTCATAACGAGATCGTAGTGCTCGACCACGTCGGCCAGCGTCGGGAATTCGCCGTTGTGGTAGTACGGCGGGTGCTGCAATAAGCCGCGCAGTGGGGTTGTCCGGTAACGCTTGGTGATGGTACGAGTGGCGTACAAAGGATCGGCACCGACTTCATGCGCCTCGTGCAGTGTCGTATTCGCATCGGTAAAGCGCGGTCCCGAGTGGCATCCTTCACAGCCGGCTTTACCGGTAAACAAGGCTCGTCCCCGTTCGGCCGCTTCCGGGTCGTAGCTGCCCGCTGGCGGCACAGGAGCTTCGAGGCTGTGCTGGTACTCCAGCAATGCCGGCAATTTGGGTGTCACCAGATCCGGGTCCGCGTGTACCTCGATGTTCAGCGCAGGCTCTATGAAGGTGCCCTGACCACCCATCTGGGTTATCGCAACGTAAGCGTTCCAGTAGGAAACCGGCCCTTCGCCGGTGTAAGTTTCGAGCGCGACATCCCGCAAACCGTAGGCCGGCGCAATTACTACCGGATCGCTGATGCCATCGTGATTCCAGTAAGGGTCGTATTTGCCGGGACCCCAGGACTGCAATTCGGCACGTTGATCCGGTTTGTCATCAAAGAACGGTGACAAAGACAGGATCAGACCCGGATTCAGATCAGTGGCCGCCCACCCGTCCTGACGTACGCCGATACCGGGGGCGACTGAATCGTCAACATCGGAATGGCACAAGGCACAGGTTATGCCGAAGCTGGTAACGGTCCCATCCGTAGCGACCTCGGCATTGATGCCAACAACAGCATCCAGTTCAAGCAACGCGACAGTAGTCGCCGGATCAGTAAGGTCGGCTGTTTCCAGAATGCCCGGCGGCAAGGCCTCCGCATCCACTTTCAGGCCCACTGCGAGCGCGGTCTCGGGACTGATGGTGGTAACCACTTCGTGATAGCGCAAGACATCAGTCCACAATGCTTCGTCACCAAAGGTGTCATAACGGAACGTCGCTTGCGGAGTCGAAGACCGGTTCCGGAGGAGGCGGTGGTGTTGGTGTCCGCACGGAGTCGTGATCCGAACACGCACTCACAAGAACGGCGTTCAGCAATAACGTCAGAAGTAGAACTGGGTAATTATTCATTGGCTACTCTCGCAAACATGAGGGGTCTGTCCAGCAAGATGCAGGTCACATTGGGAAGGTTCCCGAAAGGAACAACGGGTAATTCACGCGTGTGCGGAACTATGGAGTGCGCGTCTGCGTGTCAATTACGACGCTTTTTTCGCTGGCGCCGTGGGTGAAGCCGGCCGGAACAGCAATCGCACAGCAACGCGAGCTAACTGATCGTCAAATGGGCACGGTATGCCGCCAAACTGGCAGCCGATGCGAATTGCGCAATTACTGCTTTGCGTTACAGCAAGTGACCTGCAGCCGCGGCTAGTCGCGCTCAGTTTCGGACAGCGTTTCGATGCTCGGCGAAACCACGAACGCCGATTGTCGTTCGCGGTGGATCAGGTACAAACCACTGGCAATAATCACCGCAGCACCAACGAACACGATGGGTGGTGGCAATTCTCCCCAGATGGCGAGGTCCAGCGCGACGCCCCAGAACAGTGTGGTGTACTCAAAGGGCCGCGACGACCGAGACCGGTGCGCAACGAAAGGCGGCGGTAATCAGCATCTGGCCGAGTGCACCGGTAACCGCCAGCATTGCCAGCCAGCCCATATCCATCACTCGCAACGGCTGCCAGTTCGGAAAGGCCAGCGCGCCGGCCCCGCAAGCGCCACGACGCCGACGAACCAGAACGACATTGATGCCGTTGAATCCGTGCGGCCCAGTATGCGGACGCTGATCGCGTTCAGGGCGTAGCAGCTCGCGCTGACCAATACCGCAATCGTTGCGAGGCTCGGCGTCACTATGCCAGGTCGCAGTATGACCATAACGCCGCCGAAACCAACCACAACAGCAATCCAGCGGCGCGGACCCACGACTTCACCAAGCAGCAATACCGATAATGCCGTGATGACCAACGGCGCAACGGAGGACAGTTTGCATAAGCTTCTGACAGCGGCATATGACTAATGCCGTAGATGAAACTCGTCAGCATCAATACGCCCAGCACACCGCGGCCGATCTGCCAGTTCCAGCGAACCGCAAACAGTGTTGCGACGCTGCGCTCACGCCATACGACCCAGGCAAACAGGAGCGGTAACGACACCAACCCGCGCAACGCGGCAACCTGCAACGCGGGGTAGACACCAGCCAGTTCCTGCATGGCGGCATCCATTACCGACAGCACCAGCATGGCCGCCAGCATCAACGCTATGCCGCGCAGGTTTTCACTCTGCATGGCATTGATCGTCAGGTTTGCTGCTTGTCATTTGTACGTCGCCGTCCGCTCGATGCACCGCGCTGCAGGAAGCAGAAGCGGTTTTGGTTGTGGTGAGAGTAACAAAGGTCGGGGCTGTCCGGCTGTGCCTGCTACCATTCCAGTCGATATGCACTTTGCCAACGGGGCTATTCGCCCCTCGTCCCGACACAGAAATCATGCTCAGTTACCGCCACAGCTACCATGCCGGCAATCATGCCGATGTTCTCAAGCACAGCGTGCTTGTCGAGTTACTTCGGTACCTCACGGAAAAAGACAAACGGCTCTGGTACATCGACACCCACGCCGGTGCAGGCATGTACCGGCTCGACACAGACCAAGCCGCGCACAAGAGCGAATCGCGCGACGGCATCGAACGCTTGTGGCTGGCGAAAGACTTGCCGGACGCGTTGCAGCGTTATACAGACCTTGTCTGTCAGCTCAACCCGGACGGCAAGTTGCGCAACTACCCAGGCTCCCCTGTCATTGCAGAACACCTGTTACGCGCCGGCGACAAGTTATGGCTCAGCGAACTGCATTCGACCGACCACGCAACGCTGGACGAACACTACCGGCGCTCACGCCATGTACGGGTACAGAACGTGGATGGCTTTAAAGCACTGACTGGCTTGCTGCCGCCGGAACCGCGTCGAGCGCTGGTCATGATAGACCCGAGCTACGAAGTAAAGACTGACTATGCTCGAGTTGTCGACGCGCTGCGCGACGCACAACGGCGCTTCGCGACCGGCGTTTATGCCGTTTGGTACCCCATGCTTGGCAGCCGCGAAGCAGAGAATCTGGGTGACGAACTGCGCCGTGTTGCGGGACCACGCTGGCTTGACGCCCGCCTGCAGGTTCGCGATGGCCGCACTCCGGATGCCGGCCTGTACGGGAGTGGCATGTTCATTCTGAACCCGCCACACAAGCTGCCGGACGTGTTGCAACGCATCCTGCCCTGCCTCAGCAGCGCGTTGGCGCAGGATGAGTACGCGACGTACCAGCTCGAGCATGAAATTCCGTAGGCAGGCAGTCCACACGGCATTCCCCTCAGCCCGTAAAACGTGATGCGCCTTTGACGAACAAGCCGGGTTATTCCACCATCTGCCTATGAAACTACTCATACTTGCCTGCCTCTTTGGATTGTCCGCTTGTGCCGCATCTCAGCCGGACAGGCATACGCCGACAACGATCGCGTCCGCAGACCCCGCACACAACAGCAGAAATTCACTGGACTGGGCCGGTAGTTACACAGCGGTTTTGCCCTGCGCCGATTGCGAAGGCATTGATACGGTCGTTACGTTGCACATGGACGGTACGTTTTCGCGCCAGAGCCGCTATCTTGGCAAATCCGACAGGGTATTTTCGGACACCGGCTCATTCGAGTGGGACGCCAGCGGCAGTGCCATAACGCTGCTGACAAAACAAGGCCCAGCGCAGGCGTACAAGGTAGGCGAGAATCGCTTGATACACCTGGACCAGAGTGGCCGCCCGGTCACCGGTGCACTCGCTACGCACTACGTACTGCTCAAAACCCGTTGATTTCACTGCCCGCAGCAGCCCGGCCTCACCCTGCAGTCTGACGCCGATGGGCGGCGAGCAGGCGACCAACAGCGCACTCAATTCATAGCGACTTGAACCGCACGACCGGGCCGTCAGCAGCACGGGCAATCATTGCCTGATCCGGTATACCATTGGCCTTTCGCACAAACGGGTAGCTCTGTATGAATCGTCGCAAAGTACTGCAATCTCTGGTCACAACCGCTGTCGCCGGTTCCAGTGGCGTCGCACTCGCCCAGCAGGCTACTGGTGACAGCGCCAGCAATCGGCAAGCAAACCCGGTGAAACCGCGCCGCCTTAAAAAAGGTGACACGATCGGGCTCATCGCCCCGGCCAGTAACACGCAGACCAACGAGGACATTCGTTTCGCCAGCGAAATCATCGAATCGCTGGGCTTTACCGTGCGTATGGGCCAGCACCTGTTCGAACGCAATCAGTACCTGGCCGGAACTGATCAACAACGTGCCGATGACGTGAATCGCATGTTCGCTGATGACAGTATCGATGGCATCTTCTGCCTGCGCGGCGGCTACGGCACACCACGCATCCTGCCCTACCTCGACTACGACGTGATCGCCAGCAACCCCAAGGTTCTGCTGGGATACAGCGACATAACAGCGCTGCACACAGCCATCTACGTCAAGACCGGGCAGGTCGGCTTTCATGGGCCCATCGCAGGACAAACTTACACGGACTACACACTGCAGGAATTTGAAAAGGTCGTTCGCGAACCTCGCGACACGACGATCATCGGCAACGCACCGCCGTTCGAATCAGGCCCCGGCAAGGTCGAGCGCGAAAACCGCGTTACCTACTTTGTCGGCGGCAAGGCGCGCGGGCGCTTGATCGGCGGCAACCTGAGCTTGCTCGCAACATTGATCGGCACGCCCTACGAACCCGACTTCCGCGACAAAATTCTGTTTCTGGAAGACGTCGGCGAGGCGCCCTACCGCATTGATCGCATGCTGACGCAGTTGTGGCTTGCCGGACACCTGCAGCAGGTCGCCGGTCTCGCATTCGGCAAATTCACGGACGTGCCCAGCGTATCGGGTAACAGCTACAGCGTGGAAGAAGTTCTCCGGCAACGCTGCGAACCATTGGGGGTACCGTTTATTGGCGGCCTGATGATCGGGCACGTCAGCGACCAGACCGTAGTGCCCATCGGCATCAATGCTGAACTTGATGCGGATGCCGGAACGTTGCGATTGCTGGAACGGGCCGTCAGCTAACCGGGCTTGCCGTCCTGACGCGGCAAGAGCAATACCGGCGTGTAGGCAACAACGAACAGCAAGAAAGCGGTCGCCCACATGCCGCCTGCCAGTAGTACAACAGACTGGTACGAGTGCGGCAGAGCGGCAGCACCGAAGACCCGGACGGCAACCGCCAACACGAGGAACACGTAAGCGGCAACGGTCAGCCGGTCCACGACGAGTGGCCGCGCGGTATGACCCAGCGATGCCCGCGTCATCACCGCCAGAATCATCGTACCGGCCGCACCAGCGCCGAGTGCGTGCTGCCAGTGTGCGGCCCAGACGAACCCGCCAAGGACGAACAATGCTTTCAGCGCCAGGCCCACTGGCAACCATAGATAAGCAACGTGCAAAACCCAGACGATAGGCTGTGACAAGGTGTGCAAACTCTGCCAGCCACTCAAGCGCACAAGCTGCGCACTGGCCGCGGCCAGCGCTATCCAGCCCGTCACGCTATGCATCGGTCCAACAATGTCCGCGATCGCATAGGCAAGCATGGCAAGGATGGTGAACTTATCCAGCAACGCGCTGCTCCGCATCTGCACCGGTACGGCCTGCTCGCGCAGCGCATTGCCCGTGAAAGCTGGCACGATACGGCCACCAATAACGGTAAGCAGAACCAGCACAAGATCCAGGCCGATCCGCAAACCGCGCGCGCTCATGACGGTATCGGCGTTGGCCAGACCCAGGATAAACATCGCGTCACCCGCCCAGAAGAACAGCAATACCAGCAGCAACGGCGTGTTTCGGCTGTAGGTTCGTAACAACGAAGGCGCCAGCGTCAACATCAGCGCCGGGATAAACGCCAGCTCAAGCGCCGCGGTCAACCAGAACGGCAAACTGTCAGCAAACATAAACGCAAAGCGCCCGCCCAGCCACAGCAGTACCAGTATTTGCAGCGGCCCGCCGGCGTAACCGCGGCTGCCGGTCCAGCTCGGAACAGCGGTAAGCATGAAACCTGCAATGGCCGCGCTGACGAATCCGTACAGCATTTCATGGCCGTGCCAGAACTGTGGCGGGATATTGCCTAGCGGCATCAGGCCCGCGCGGTAAACCCACAGCCAACTGACTACCGCGAACAATGCGTAGACACCAGCCAGCAAGAAAAATGGCCGGAAACCGTAGGCGAAAGGTACGAAACGGGAGGAGCTGTGACGGCTCATGTGAATAGTCTTTGCAGGTAAGTGAACGGACCCAGCGGATCGTGCGTACGGGCAATCATGCACATGCTGGCATAGACGCACAGTGCGGCGACAAAACAAGACAAGCGCACACGCGCGCTGCGCCCTCGTTTAAGCGCGAAGGTACCGAGTAAGACATAAACCACGAGTAAACCGATTTTGAGCGTCAGCCAACCGTTGGCATACAACGCCGCCGGCAAAATGATCAGCAACATGATGGCCGCCGCGAGCAGCACAGTATCAATGCTGTAACTCAGATAGCGCAGCGGCGCCGACATAGCCCACTTGCCTCCCGTTTGCTGCGCAACACCACGCAACAGGAACAACGTGCCACTCGTGATCACCGCGGCAATGTGTACAAGTTTTATGTTCGGGTAAAACTCAATCATCAGTCCATTAACCGACTCTGCGCGTGACACGTCTTGAACTTCAGGGTACGGAAAACGAGTTTGAAATACTTACCTTGTCAGTCCACACCTAGTGTCCTCGGCGCAAAATTTGATCTCGCGTTCGTACCCAAAAAGGTCCCGACGATTTTCGCAAAAGAACAGGGCTCCAATCATCAGGGGATATGCGTATGCGGAGCCCACGAACGGGCCGGTTCCTCCGACGATTCGCCTCATTCGGTTCATCGCGAAGCTGCAGTATTCAGTTTATTCGCTTAACAGGCCGGGAGCCCTGTGTCAGCCAGTACCTATCGCTGTCCTCCGGCCGGATCTACTTTATCCCGCAGCCCATGCCGACGCCCGTTCGTCGGGATCGGTCTAGATAACAGCCATAGAGCTTGCCTGTTTTTTTTCTTTGGCTATGATGGGCTACATCACCCCGCCTTTCCTATTGTGCCCAACGCAACACTGGGTTGCTTTGGCGCTGCCGGCTTACGTCCGGCGTTATAAAAAACAGCAACGATCAAGGAGGTTCCAGGCTATGCAAACAACCGAAAATATAAGTGTGTCATCCACCGATCTGCAGCGCATTGAAGCCGTACTGCGGGGCCGGCCCGACACCGGATCAATGACAATTCAGGGACTCAGCGAAGAGCTGCGACGTGCGACCATTCTGCCGCCGCAGGACATTCCACCAACCGTGGTGACCATGAATTCCCGGGTCAAGTTCGCGATCGAACCAACCGGCAAAGTGTTCGAACTCACATTGGTGTACCCGAAAGACACGCAGGATAACCGGTCCGACGTGATTTCCATCACGGCACCGATTGGCAGTGCGCTGCTCGGCCTGTCTGTTGGCCAAACTATTGAATGGCCGTTACCGGGTGGTCATAACACCACGGTCCGCGTCGTCGATATAAGCTACCAGCCGGAACGCGAAGGCCACTTCCACCTGTAGGTACTGCACGGCAACGATACGCACCGGAGACCAGGCGCTGATTGTGGCCATCAGAAACGCCTGGTCATCTTGCGGTCGAACGGCTAATTGCCGACATCGAATTGCCCAATCTGAAGTAGTTGTTTCTCAACCCAGCGGCGGATATCGACCGGAGTACCGGAAAGGATACCGAGCTCGCACGCACTTTTCTGACTGTCGTATCGGCCGGCCAATTCGTTTCAGCAGCGGAACGACTGTTTGTTACGCGATCGTCGGTAAGTGCGCGGATCCAGTCACTGGAACAACAACTGGGTTATCTTCTGTTCGTGCGCAACAAGGCGGGCACTTTTCTCACCGCCGAAGGCCAGCTGTTTCAGAAGTACGCCGTCCCATTGTTGCGGACAGTCGAACGAGCGCATCAGGCCGTTGGCGTACCGCAAGGGTTTCGTGCGTTGTTGACGATAGGTGGTCGCTTTGCACTCTGGGACGATCTGCTGTTGCCCGATGTGCGGTTAACACCGCTCCGGCTTTGAACCCGTAGCCGCGCTGGACCGGTGGAGGCTGATAAGTCGCCGCGAAATACGGGCACGACATCACTGTGCTCCCGCGAAATAGACGGTGCCGATTGTTAACCCACAAATGAACGCTGCCCGTTCGGCCACTGCCGAACAAGACCGGAACCCGCAACGACGGCAAACCACCCCTTACCGTTCGTTGCGCGTCCCGACCCGGTACGGACTTCGTGGTTGTTAACGAATCGCGTACGTTACCTGCACCTGCACCGAAACACTTAATTGTCCGGGAGAAATCCCTGGTGCCGCCGATGCTTCGGCCATAGCGAATCGCGCGCCACCCATCATCGGCATTGGATAGCCGCCACCTAGCGACATCGTTATGGACTGTACGTCGCCAAGTTTCACGTCCGCCAGTTTGGCCAGCGCTTCTGCACGGTTACGGGCATCCGCCATCGCCGCCGCACGGGCAGCTTGTTCAAGCGCCGCGTTATCCTTCACGCCGAAGCTGATCCCGTGAACCGAATTGGCACCAGCGTCGGTCAGCGCCGCCAGTACCGCACCCACCTTGTCGATATCCGCAATCGTGACGTTGACTGATATTGTTGACGTTATAGCCGGTCACCGCGACTTCGCCATTGCCGCGTGGGTCATGCCGCTGCTCGGGCCAGATGCTGCAGTTCGTCGTCTGTATGTCTTTCTTGTCGATTCCATTCTTGTCCAGCGCCTGCATGATGCGCTCAACAATCTCCTGGTTCTCGCGCGCCGCCTCCGCAACAGTTGTTGCCTGAGTCTGCACACCCGCATTGACCTGCGCCTGATCCGGCTCCCCGGTTGCTTCGCCCTGGCCGACAACCGAAATACTGCGGCTGGCAGCGGCGGTGTCGGCCATGTGCGGGACCCGAGACGCTGGCAACGGCCAGTGCGAACACGACTAACCCGATTGATGCTTTGATTGACCTCACGTCCTTGCTCCTCAAGTCATTGAATAACTGATACTAATGGTGGACCGGCAGGCTTTGACCGTGAGCCGGCGAAGAAATTCCGCGCCCAGCTCTGGCGTGATCACCAGTCTGTTATGTGTATTAACGCCGGACCGAGGCAAACGGGGTTAGCAGCCACCGGAACGAGTAAACTACCCCTGTCTGCAACGCTGCGAGAATGAAGTGACTATCTGGAAAAAATCGCCCGACCTTAAAGCCATACAAGAGTTTAATTCAGGAACTGCCGTCGAGGCTCTCGGTATCGAGTTTACGGAAATCGGGGCTGATTTCCTGAAGGCCCGTATGCCTGTTGATGCCCGCACCTGCCAACCGTACGGATTACTGCACGGTGGCGCTTCCTGCTTGCTCGCCGAGTCCATGGGCTCGGTAGGTGCTTACCTGTCGGCTGATGAACCATTGCAGGCCGTTGGCACGGATATCAATGCCAGCCATGTTCGCAGTGCCACCAGCGGTTGGGTAAGCGGTATCGCACGCCCGATCAAACTGGGACGCCGCATGCAATTCTGGAGTATCGAAATCTTCGACGACGAAGCGAAACTCGTGTGTACAGCACGACTGACGATCGCCCTGGTCAATCGCAGCGGCAAGTAACAGGCTCGCCGGCGATGACGTCAACGGCACGAAGACATCGGCGCGGTTGATCAAACGACACTGATCCCGCGTCTGTTCGACCGGCTCGACAAACTACCCGACGTGCAAACATTCAGGACCGCGTTGCCGGCGCCTCGTCGATGAACTCTTGCCAGTCACTGTCGAGTGGCTTCGGTGTCAGCAGACTGGTGATGACCAGCGTCGACACGGAAACGATCAATGCCGGTATCGCAATGTAGTCAGTATCCATTGGGAAACTGATGCCCAGCACCGTTGTGCCGCTGTCCTTGAACACGGAATTCAACGTGGCAATTACAATGACGGTCAGCATTCCGGAGGCTATCGACAGCACGCCGGCAATGCGGGTTACGCGTTTCCAAAAGAATGCAGCAAGTAGCGGCGGCGCCAGCGACGCACCGATCATCGTGTAAGACATCAGCGCCATTTCAAGTATGGTTTCGAACTGACTCATCATCAGGTAGGCCAAAACGCCAATTACAACAATGCAACAACGCTGCATCCACACAACCTGTGACGACTTTGCATTCTTGTAGAAGAACGCTTGCAGAATATCGCGCGTGACATTGGTCGACGTGACCATAAGGAAGGTATTGCCGGTCGAGATAACGATAGCCGCACCTGCAGCCAGCAGCAGAGAGCCGATAATAACCGGCAACTGCTCGAAACCAATTCGCAGGATAATTTCTTCGGCCATTGCGCGGTTAACCGAACCATCTGCCAGGAAGAATCGCGGGTCGTCCGCGTAAATCGCGAATCCGACCAGTGCAATAAGCATCATGAGCGTTTCCACGATCACAACACCGAAGAACATGCCAAGAACCGCGCGCTTGGCGTTCTGCGCGTTATCCGCAGACGAGAACTTTTGGTACATGCTGGATTCGCTCATCAACAACAGGAAGGTTGGCAACGCGATGCCCACCACCCAGATAAAATCATGACCACCCATCGCGGAAAGGTGCGTCGGCTCGGTCTGTTGAATCGTCGCGATGACAGCATCCACACCACCATGCCCGGAAATAGCAAATGGCAATGTCAGAATCATGGCGAGTAACATGATGCTGCCATTGAAAACATCGATGGAAACGATGGAAACCATACCGGCCAGTACAGTGAAGCCGATAATCAGGACGGCAGCGATGATCATGCCTGTCTCCGGCGTTACCGAACCGTCTGCGAGGATGGCGATAAAGCGACCGCCACCTTTGAACTGGTAGCCCGCGATCACCATGTACGCAATGATGATGGTGATAGTCCCAGGCGCTTTGCCAGCTGGCTGTAACGCTTTTCCAGCAAATCCGTCAGCGTGTATTTCGCGATGCGCCGAACCCGGGCCGCAATGAAATAGACAACGAGTATTCCTACCCACGCTCCGAACGAGAACCACAGTTCGGATATACCAGTGCGAAAGGTCAGGCCGGCGGTGCCGAACAAGCTGCCTGATCCAATCCAGGTACAAACCAGCGTCGCAATCAGCATGTACACCGGCACGCCACGCCCGGCGACCATGAAGTCCTCATCTGTCTTGATCGTTCGGCTCTTGTAAACACTGATACCGAGCAAGAGAAGTACGTAGGTGGTCACAACGGCGATATAAATCATCAGGCGACTCTCTTTCAGATTGGTTTTAGGCGAGGGACCCGCAGAGCTACGCTATCACAAACCGCTGGGTTGCCACATGTGCGGACCCCGCCGTCATTCCACAGTGCTGGTGTATGCCGGCACGATTCATTCCCTAAAAGCCCGCTTTACCGTCCGCAAGATACAGCGCTTCTTCAGCCGTATCCGTACGCCCGAGTATACGATTGCGATGCGGAAAGCGGCCGAAGCGTTCAATGAGCTCCAAATGGTTGAGGGCATACTTGTCCGAGCCATAGCCCGCGATATTCAGCTCGCGCGTCTTGGTCAGTCCGAGCTGTTGCATCGCAAGGTCTTCCGCATGCCGCAACGGCAAATAGAAAAAGGAGCGTTGTTCCAGCGTGAGTTTTTTGTCGACGTCGTTGGCGATGCCGTCCAGCGTTTGCTGCAGCGCTTTGTCATCGGCAGCGAATGCATCAGCAGTGTCACGAAAAATATTCCGGGAAAACTGATCCAGCACGATGATCAGAGCGAGGTAGCCATCGGCCGTTTGGCACCAATGATCCAACTCACCGTTCTTCGCCTGAGTCAGGGCAGCGCCGAATCGTGCTTGCAGATCACGATCGAAATCCGGGTCCGCTTTGAACCAGCGTACTTTCTCAATGTCCTCGAACCAAAACTTCAGAACGTCGTCAGCAGTTACTACACTCATGGGGTAATTCACCTGTTCCGCTTCCGACCATAAAGGCAGCATTATCCAGAAAGGCCGCACCACCAACCAGTGTGTCATCGCAGATTCCCGTGCACGCAAGATCCGGCGCCTGCTTGCTGCAAAAGCCAGTGCCACGCGGCCCGTGAACCCTTTTTCTCTAACAAAAACAATAACCTAAAGAACCCTTGTTCAAGCGGCGAGGCAGCGATTCAGACCGCTGCGTCTACACACTTTCCGCTATAATCGCGCGCATCAGGTACAGAGAGGAACGCATGTGAGCGGACGCGCTCGGATTGTTAAATGGACTACTCGTCGCTATCGGCCTCGCCATTGGCGGCTATTTTATCGGTGACGGCTTTGTCAGCGCGCGTGCACTGGAACGCAGTGTTGAAGTCAAAGGGCTGGCAGAGCGGGATGTCATGGCGGACACCGCTATCTGGCCGATGCAGATTATGGTTGCCGGTAATGAACTCGAACCGCTGTTCACAGCAATCGAGAAACAAGGCACGCAGGTTCGCGCGTTTCTTCAAGAGAATGGTTTTACCACCGATGAAATCAGCGTCAGCGCACCGAGTGTTGTTGATCGTTTGGCGCGAGATTACTCCGACCCGAACGCGCACTTTCGCTATTCCGTAACTCAGGTCATCACGGTCTTCACGTCAAAGATTGACACGGTCCGCAGCGCTGGCCAGGAATTGGCGGCGCTCGGTAAAGCCGGCATCGTTCTGAATCAAAATGACTACAACTTTCAGACCCAGTTTCTGTTCAACGGCCTGAACGAACTGAAACCGGCAATGATCGAAAGAGGCGACGCAAAACGCCCGTGAAGTAGCGGCAAAATTCGCTGAGGACAGCGCCAGTCGCCTGGGCCGGATTCGAAACGCCAATCAGGGGCGATTCCAGATCAGCGACCGCGACAGCAACAACCCCCATATAAAGAAAGTGCGGGTGGTATCAACGGTCCGTTACTACCTCGTCGACTGAACTGCCCTGCACGGAGCGATATTGCCTCACAGGAACGAGGCTGGACGGCCACTTCGACGTTGCCAGCCTCCGGCGGGCATAAGCCGCTGAAAGGCCGGGACAGCGGAACGTATCCCGGCCTCGCCGTTCAGGCTTCCGGTCGCAATGCTACTTCGGGGTCAGGCGCAGCAAGCGACCCGCGCTATCGGCACGTTCATCCTCCAGCACCCACAACGCGCCATCCGGCCCCACAGTGATGTTGCGGATCCGCGCGCCCATCTTGTAACGCTCGACTTCACGTGCATTTGTACCGTCCACTTCGATGCGCACTATTGCCTGCGACGAAAGACCAGCCACGAGTAAATTGCCGCGCCAGTCATTGAACAAACTGCCGTCATACAGCGTCAGGTCCCCGGGGGAAACAACGGGTGTCCACCAGATCGCCGGTTTCGCAAACTCCGGGCGCGTGTCGTGGTCGGGAATTTCCATGCCGTTGTAGTGGTCGCCATTGGAGACGATCGGGTAGCCGTAGTTGGTAGCTCGCTGTACGGCATTGAGCTCATCACCGCCAGCCGGGCCCATCTCGATATCCCAGAGCTGCCCGGTGAGGTCGAAGGCGATACCTAAGGGATTACGATGCCCCAACGACCAGATTTCGCTGTGCACGCTGGTACCAGCAAGCAACGGATTCTCGTTAACGTAGTCCACGAACGGGTTGTCGCGTGGCACGCTGCCGTCGTCGTTCAGGCGGAGGATCTTGCCGATATTGGACTGCATGTCCTGCGCCGGCAGAAACTTCTGCCGGTCACCTGACGAGACCCAAAGGTAGCCGTCATCGTCGAACAGCAAGCGATGACCGTAGTGACCGTAGTCAAAAACCTTCGGGTGCTGACGCCAGATAACCTCAACGTCAGTAAGCGCTGCACCGCGATCATTCAGATTAAGAACGCCTCGCGCGACCGCGGCACCGCGCGTATTGCCTATGCCCGCTTCGGCGTAACTCAGGTATACAAGACCGTTGCTCGAGAAATCCGGGTGCAGCGCGACATCTCCGAGCCCGCCCTGGCCATAGTAATCAACGTCCGGGACGCCTGAAATTGCGCGCGATTTGTCCCCGTCCTGACTGGCGAGGAACAGGTTGCCGGTTTTTTCAGTAACCAACATACGGCCGTCCGGTAAAAATGCGAGCGCCCACGGCTCGTTGAAGTCGGCGATGACCTCTACGTTGAAAGGCCGGTCTTCCTGTGCGTGTAAATTCGACACCGATAGTAAGACCAGTACCGCGGTTGTAAGGAATCTGTTCATGTTGGCACCTTGGTTGCGAACCCTTGGTCTATTAGAGACCACACAGAGTATAGGTAAGTTCTGCGAGTCTCAATTTGCCGCCCGTCACCTGCGGAATCGCGCGTGCGGAAGTCGCCATTGAGCTGCGATGACGGCGCCGGGACTTTCACCTGTTACCCGACCAAAGCAGCAAATTGCGCAATCCGGGCCATGTTACAAACCGAAACAGATTGATACGGCTGCGTCACCCTTTCGCCGGTGGCAATTGTGAGACTTACCGTCCCTTGTTTAGCTCACCGATATTGAGGACGGCAACATGAGTAACTTTTTGCGCATCGCACTACCATTTTTCCTGTTTGCGTTTGCTGGCTGCAGCAGCTCGTCAGACTCCGGCAATATCGCAACCCCTCTGCCGCCTGCTGCACAGGGCAACGCTTCGGTACAAATTCTGCACGCATCGCCAGACGCACCGGCGGTCAACATTCGCGTCAGCAGTACGGAAATCAATGACGTCGATTACAAGACCGGCACCGGAATCCTGAGCCTGCCGAACAATGTCTACACCGTCCAGGTTGATGGCATCCTGCCAGACGGAACCACGACAGTAATCGGTCCCGTGCAACTACCGTTCGCGGCCAATGTGCGCTACAGCGTGCTGGCCATTGGTGATGTCGCCAACATTTCGGCGCTCGTGCTGGAACAGCCGGATACAGCAGTACCCGCAGGCTCAACGCGGCTTCGCGTCGTGCATGGCGCGCCGCTGGCAGGTCCCGTTGACGTCTATGTGACTGCACCGAATGCCGACCTCAGCGCAAGCGCCCCGGTTGGAACCTTCGATTTCGGCGGTGATCTTGGCCCGGTCGACGTAACGGCAGGCGACTACCAAATCCGGGTTACTGTTGCGGGCGATCCGACAGCACTGGCATTCGACTCTGGCACGGTCGCTTTGACTGACGGCGCGAACCTGCTGATAACCGCGGTTGAAAACACACTGACGGGACCGGCACCAGTAAGCCTGGTCCTGCAGGACGGCACGGGTTCCAGTGAGCTGCTGGACGTACGTACCTCCGCCGACGTGCGGGTTGTACATGCCTCGCCCGACGCGCCAGAAGTCGACATTGTCGTCGACGATGACTTCGCCAACCCGCTCGTACCGGGCCTCGCGTTTCCGGAGTTCACTCCTTTTGTCAGCGTGCCGCCCGCGACCTACAACATCAAGGTAACTGACGCTGCAACGCAGAGTGTTATCGCCATTGATGTTGATCTCGACCTCATGGCCGGCACTCGCTACAACGTTCTGGCAGTCGACAACCTGGTCAGCATCGAACCGTTGCTCGCAATCGACGATCCACGCCCGGTCGCAACGGAGTCGAAAGTCCGAATCATCCACGCCGCGCCCGCGGCAGGTGATGTCGATATCTACGTAACTGCGCCGCAAACTGACATTAATACGGTCGATGCGACGCTCAGCGACATTCCGTTTCAGGCGAACACCGGTTTTCTCTCACTGATGCCGGGCGACTACGAAGTGACGGTGACGACGGCCGGCAGCAAGACCGCGGCAATCGGCCCGGCGG
This sequence comes from Woeseia sp. D3-10, assembly GCF_055809415.1. Lineage (NCBI taxonomy): Bacteria > Pseudomonadati > Pseudomonadota > Gammaproteobacteria > Woeseiales > Woeseiaceae > Woeseia > Woeseia sp. D3-10. The sequence continues at coordinate 1,468,269 of NZ_JBVVTW010000007.1, forward strand.
CGATTTCGATCGCTGGCGGCGGCGTCTACACGGCTGTCGCCCGGGATGCAGTGGGTGGCGGTGCTCCATTCGGCCTGATTCTGATGGACGATTTTGTCGCGCCGTAATCAGTTTACTTGGGCAACATTCCCAACCCCGTCTTTGGCGGGGTTTTTTTTTGTTTCAGGCAGTGCCCACACTGGAACCGTTGCAAGCGAAGACTCGAGCGGTAACTGGCCGCGAAATCGATCGCTCTCAGATCAGCAAGAGATGGTTGTCCCAACGCTCGGCAAAGATGCCGTCGCGATGAAGCGGCGGCGAACCGGCTTCGGCCCGGACACTGTAGAGTTGACCGTAGCCGGTACTTAGTTTCAAGCCTCCATCGTGCGCACTGGCAACGCCGGCAACATCACGAATGCGCCATTGGTCTTGCTGCTCCAGTGTTGCGAGATTCCACAGCGAGGCAACCCCACCGCGTGGCGCTGTCAATACGGCGAAATGGCCATCCTGGCTGACAGCTACACTGGCAATATAGTTGCGATGGCTGCGCCAGGTTGCCGGGCCCGCGCGGCCTGCTTGCAGTTGATCCTCACCGCGGTGCCTCAGCAGCAGGGGAACGATCTCCGCGCTGTCGCCTTCGTACTGAACGCCAATGACCACGTGGTCCTCCGGCGTAACAGCAAGATGGCGCAAACTCATCAGGTGATCGTCCGGGAAGTAGCGCGCAATGGTTTTGCCGCTTGCTGCATCGAGGTACACCAGCGACGGCTGCATTGTCGGAATGTTTAGTTTTTCGCGCTCGCTATCCGGGTGGGTTTCTATACCGCCGTTGGCGACAACGAGCGTTTTTCCGTCGCTCAGGAAAGCCATATCGTGTGGCCCCACTCCGCCCGAGTCGAACTCACCCAGCCGGCGAAAGCCATCGTACGTATCCCAAACGGCAATTACACCACGACGCTTTTCGTAGTCGTTTTCGCTGGTGTACAACAATCCGTCCGCGGCGAGAGCGCCGTGACCGTAATAGTGCCGACCGGCCGGGCTGTGCAGAGTACGCACCAATACACCTGCATCGATATCGACGACGTAAGCCACCGGTGCGGGGCGGCGCCCGATGTACATTGCGTCGCGCTCTGAGAGCAAGACGATATCGTGTGCGCGGTGCGGCACAGGGATACGGTATTTCAGGTTGCCGTTGCCGTCGATTGCGGCAAGAAAGTGCTGACCATCGACGTCGTCACAAGCGGAAAGCAGGAGTTGCTGACTTTCGCCAGAGTAACGCCAGGCTATCGCACTAACGGCAGCCGCACCGCAGGCGAGCAGTAGTCCACGCCGTTGTTGGTCAATCGCCATCTTTGTCGTTGAAGCCAAGCGTAATACCGAGAACCGGCGGCACTTCGTTCTTGAGTGTTTGCACCAGCGACGTCATGGCGTCGTAGTACCGGGTTAGTTCGTCCGTGTGCTCAGACAGGTTGACGGCATCGAACAACACCAGATCAACAGGCGTCGCAGTCTGAACCGCGACGAATTGTTGCTCGATAGTGTCGGCCAGAGCAGTCGCTCCCTTCGCCCGCAGCAAGTCGTCAATGCCGAAGGCATCGGGGTCTGAACCGGCGCTGTATAAGTGACGCGCACCATCGATGGATGCCGTAATCAAAGGTAAGGAATAACGCGAGCGCCACGCTTCAACTGCATACGGTTGCGCGATTCCCAACTCGTTACGCAATCCGAGTGCATCTGCCAGCTTGTCGTTCTTCGCCACTTCAAGGGCCGCGAGAATGCTGTCGAAGAGTGCTGCGAGCGCGTCAGCAGTGTCAGCGAAGTCGGGTTTGTCAGCATCAGGTGTTGTGAATACGGCGGAATAATCACCACCCTCTTTCGCCCAGCCATCGCTGAGCCGGGTAGCGACGCCCAGCGTATGATCGCTGATCAATTGCAGGAGTTTGCAACGCCGTTCTGCTGCCGGATCAGCTTCGAGATAAACCGACAATGCACCGCCCTGCTCATCAAACAGCAGATACTCGGCTGCCGAGAGACCCTGAATTACAACGCTGTCGGCTTCAAGCTTCGCCGCCGTCAAAGCCTCATCGCTGGCAAGCAGGCTCTCGATCTTTTGCCGAATCAGGTTGTTGCGATCAGGCCAGAACTGCACGCGCCACGCCTGATTGTCGACGGTCACCGGGCCAAAACTGACAACCTGTAATCGCTGCCAGTCGTACATTGCTGTACGCCAGGCAGCCTGCGCCTTGTTAATGCCGTTGTCGTCTGGCGCAGTACAAAACGCTGTTGCTTCATCGCGGAACGCGCGTGCTGCCGTCTCGAAATCCGCGTGCATCGGCAGAATCGAATGTTCGGTAACGGTTTGCAGTACCCGCACTTCATCAGAAACCGGCGCGCTGCAGGCCACGAACAGGCCAGCCATCAACGCCGCAAGACTGATTGTTCGCATCACAGCGACGCCAGAAACCGTAAGAGCGCTTTGCGATCAGCAGGCGATAACGCCGCTACCGAATCCCGCGATGCCTGCGCTTCACCACCGTGCCAAAGGATGGCTTCCAGCAGTGTTCGGGCACGGCCGTCGTGCAAATAGTAGCCGCGACCACCGACAGTCTCGGTCAGACCGATCCCCCACAACGGCGGCGTACGCCATTCGCTGCCACTGGCTGCAAACTCGGGGCGATGGTCCGCCAGACCTTCACCCATGTCGTGCAGTAGCAGATCCGTGTACGGCGCGATTGGTTGGTTGGAAAGCCACTCGTCAGCGGCGCGTCCCGTAGTGAATCCCGGCACATGGCAGGCAACACAACCACTATCGCGAAAGATCTCGATACCCCGGACGACTTCGGGGTTGCTGGTATCACGGCGCGAGGGCACGGCCAGATTGCGACTGTAAAAAGTAACCTGGCGGAGAATTTCTTCACTGACTTCCGGGTTACCGCCGCTTGCCTGTTGTAGACAGTCCTGCTGTGCAGCCGTGCAATTGGCACCGGTGAACAGGTGCGTGGTTATACCCATGTCACCATTGAACGCCGCCGCGTTCTGCTGCTCCAGGGTCGGCTGTCCGGCTTTCCAGCCAAAACGACCGATGGCCGGACGTTGCTCCTGAACATCCCACACGATATTAAGCCGACCCGAAATACCATCGCCGTCACTGTCATCAGGATCGGCCAGTGCTTGCAGCGCTTCCGCCGGGATAGCAGCAAGCAGGCCGAGCCCGATCATGGGCGGTGCGATACGGACCGAGGTCATTACGTCGTCGTGCATGGGCCCGTAACCCAGCTCGTCGATATGCAGCGTTGGGCGGCGTAGTGAAATTGGTGGCTCGCCGTTAAGCTGCACTTCGTGCTCTTGGTAACTGAGGCGGATCTGTCCTTCCGCGGCAATTCCGGGAACGGCGAAGTCCTGCAACTGGCCCCCGTAAACCGGATCACCAACAGTGCCGTCCTCGTCCACCCTCGCCGCATCATCGCTGGTCGGCGGAATACTCAGCCGCACGAGCATAGACACAGCATTGTCACCTTCACGCTCGGGCGGATGCCCTCGACCGTCTTTTATGTGGCAGTTCTGGCAGGCATTCGTGTTGTAGAGCGCGCCCAGACCGTCGCGCGCATCGGTACTCGCTGGGGCAATAACCCACGCATTTCGGAAGAAGCTGTTACCGACAGAGAAATCCAGCCGCTCCCGCAAAGGCATGTTGCCGGAAGGGAGTGAGTACGCATTTCTGGTGGCGTTATTAACAGACGCAGCGCCGCCACTCGCCTCGTGGAAATCCGGCGTCGATGCAACAGCGCCGCCAACCAGGAGGAGCAAGCCTGCGCCACACAGGTTGATTCTAGAAAGTGTGATCTGCGTTGTCCGGAGTGAGCTTGTCAATTCCAATTGCCCGCGCCACTCGAGTCAGTGCGTCCGTTTCAACGACGAGCGCATCGATCGCGGCGTTGATAATTTGTCGGCCTTCGGCGTTCGCGGGCGCGATCATCTGATCGAACTTCATACCGCCCTCTGCCTTGTCGACCATCGCCTGCAAAGCTTGCCCGGTATTCTCGATGGCTGTGCGGGCCTGACGATCAACCGCTGGATCGGCTTCTGCAGCCAGTGCAGCTAACGACGGGCCTGTTACCTGCTCGCCATTGATACGTCGGTATTCACCCAGATAGACATTGCGTATTCCGAGCGCGTTATGGAAATGTGACCAGTGCGTGTTGTCGCTGAAGCAATCGTGTTCATCTTCCGGTGAATTTGCCTCGAGCGCGACTTTCATGCGCTCTCCGGCCAGCTCGCCGAGTGCAAGGCTGCCCATGCCGAATATCATCCGGGTTAAGCCGGCATTCCCGTCGAGGGTTAGTAACTCGTGTCGGTAGTTGTCGTTCCGGCCGGGGGCCCATTGAGCAACCATGTAGTCGAGATCTGAAACCAGCAAGGCAGTAACAGTTCGCAAATAATCAGCGCGACGTTCGCAATGGCCGTGCGTGCATTCTTCGCCTTGCAGGAAATCCGTGTACGGCCGTGTACCGGCACCGGCGTTTGTTCCATTCAGATCCTGCCCCCACAGCAGGAATTCGACGGCGTGATACCCGGTGGCAACATTCACTTCCGAGCCACCGAGTTCATTGAGGCTCGCCAGCAATTCAGGTTCGAGGTTCGTAAGGTCGAGCTCGGTACGACCAAGTTGTACCGACTGATTGGCGATGATGTTCAGCTGACCACCGGGATTGCCGAGCTGTGGCTGATAGTTGTCAGCCACGTAGTCAATGAGTCCTTCGTCCAACGGCCAGGCATTCAGCTGCGCTTCCCAGTCGTCAACGATGGCATTACCGAACCGAAAGACTTCGCTTTGTTGATACGGCACACGTGCCGCAATCCACGCCTGCCGGGTAGCAACCAGCCCGGCCTCGTCAGGTGCCGCCAGAAATTCTTCGATGCTGGCCTGCAACAAACGCGCAGCAATGGCGCTGTCCTCGTACACAGCATGAGCGATGTCGGCATAGGTGGAGAGGACCTGATTTTGGGTGACCGCGCCGGCAGGTGTCATTACAGAGCCAGCCATCACGAGCAGGAGAATGGTTCTTAGAGTACGCATGGTTGATGGATTCGACGTGCAGAAAAGCCTGGAGGAACAAGGGTAGGTGAAATAAGAATCATTATCAATAAATACGTAAGCAACTGATTATCAGTTCATTATCGACTCGGCTCAACCCGTCAGACCTGACCGTTTTCGGCGGCCATCGGCTACGTACTGTGCCGGCTCAACGTCACAATACCGCACCTAAATACGATTGATAATGATTCTCATTACTGTTAATTTCGCCGTCACATTGTGTGCCGCAGGCAGTTTTGCTAACCGCCCATCATCAACATTGACCTTTGACGGAGTTTTCACCATGCGTTTGCGTCCTGCGCTGATCGCCACATTAGCCCTGAGCCCCCTGACCACCCTCGCGCAAACCGAGAACACCGAAGAAATCGTGGTGACTGCGAGCCGCGCCGAGAAACCACGCAACACGATTCCCAACACTGTCACCGTGATCGGCGAGACTGACCTGCAACAGCAGCTCAATCTCGGCGGCGACCTGTCCACCGTCCTCGGCAATCCGATACCTAGCTTCTCGCCGAGCCGCCGAAAGCTGACCAGCGCAGGCGAAAGCCTGCGCGGCCGCGACCCGTTGTATCTCGTAGATGGAGTGCCGCAATCCAACCCGCTACGCGACGGGTCGCGTGACGCTTACACCATTGATCCGCTGATGCTCGAACGCGTCGAAGTCATCCATGGAGCAAATGCGATCCATGGCCTGGGCGCATCCGGCGGCATCATCAACCTGATAACGCGAACACCCGGCGACGACCTGCAACAAAGTCTGCGGGTCGAATCGACACTGCAAGATGAGAACGCGGCGGACAGTCTGGGCTACGGCATTAACTACAGCGTGTCCGGGCGATTCGACGCCGTTGACGTGATTGCCAGCGTTGCGTACCGGCAAAGCGGGATCGCCTATGACGCCGACGGCCGCGTCATCGGATTCGACAATACCCAGGGCGACACGATGGACGCCGACATGCTGAATGTATTCATCAAAGGCGGATACAACTGGGATGACCAGCGGCTGGAACTTACCGTTAACGATTTCGAATTGTCCGGCAACAACGACTGGGTTGCGATCCCTGGCAACATTGCCAGCGGAATTCCGACCACGGCCGAAGAAGGGGTCGTGCCGGGCATTGCACCAACGAACGATGTCCGCATGATCGGCGGCAGCTACGCGAACGAAGATGTCTTCGGACAGTCGTTGCGCCTGCAGATATTCCAGCAGAGCTTTGCAGGCGCTGCCGGCGGCGGCATCTTCGCCACCTTTCAGGACCCGGCACTGGGGAACGACATTTTCGATCAGTCGCAGAATGAGTCGGACAAGACCGGCGCAAAACTGACTCTCGCTGTCGACAGGTTCGGAAACGTACCCGTAAGTCTCGTGTATGGCCTGATCTCTTGCGCGATGAAACGACGCAAGTTCTTGCGCAAACGGGACGCGCATGGGTGCCGGAATCGAGCTACCAGAACAGGTCTTTGTTCGCGCAGGCAGAATTTTCGGGAATCGAGCGTCTGACTATCACGGCAGGCGTACGCCACGAGAAGGCGAAGCTTGACGTTGACGATTTCACTACCCTGGCATCTTATAACGGCGGTCAGTTTGTTGCTGGTGGCGAACCGGATTTTTCCGAGACACTCTTTAACGCTGGTGCCGTGTTCAAGGCAACTGACCGCTTGCGAGTATTCGCCAACGCGTCAGAAGGATTTTCAATGCCGGACGTTGGCCGTGTTCTGCGCGGCATCAACACGCCCGGCCAGAGTGTCGAATCGTTCTTGAACCTCACGCCGATCGTGACCAACAACGCCGAGATCGGCATCGAACACACAACAGAAACGACCTCTTTGCAGTTGAGTTACTACACCTCCGAATCTGATTTCGGCCAGCGCCTGCAACTGAACGGTGATGGCATTTACATGGTCCAACGGGAGCAAATGGACATTGATGGCATCGAATTGCGGCTGCGCTGGCGAGCCAGCAGCGATGACACACTGGACCTGCGGTATGCACACACGGACGGCCAGTACGATTCAGATGGCGACGGCAGTGTAGATACGGATCTGGCGGGCGCCAATGCAACGCCGGACAGAATCAACCTTAGCTGGGAGAGAATCTGGACGGACCGAATCAGTTCGCGATTGCAGGTGAACCACCTGCTGGATCGTACTTTTCGTGACGCCACCGGCGCGAGCAGCTCTGAGTTTGACGGCTACACCACGCTCGATGTAAGCAGCGACATCAAGGTTGGTAACGGCGTAGCGCAAGTCGGGGTGCAAAACCTTACCAATGAAGACTATTTCACTTACTTCTCACAAACGATCGGCAACAATGACAGGAACTTCAAAGGCCACGGCCGCACGATTCGCCTGTCCTACCGCATGGAATTCTGAGGCTGGTTGAACGGGATTTCGCGGAGTTCACATGCGTAAGCTGATGCTGTTTCTGCATAAGTACGCCGGGCTGTCGCTCGGCCTTGTGCTTGGCGTCATTGGTATCAGCGGCAGCTTGCTGGTCTTCGATCATGCTATCGACGAGGCACTGACACCAGAAATCGTGTCGGCGGACAATCCGGCGCAGCGTGCGTCGTTGGATGAAATACTCGCAGCGGCGAAGAAAGCGGTAGATGCCTCGCACCGGGCCGATCGAATCTACATTGCACGGCAAGCCGGCAGCCCGCACGTAGTGCGGTTCCGGTTACCGGCTGGTCAGCCCGGACCGGTCGAAGTGAGCGTTGCGCCGACAACAGCCGAGGTGCTCGCCGTCCGAACCTGGGGTGAGTACCCGGCCAGCTGGCTTTACAACCTTCACTACACCTTGTTGGCCGGTCCGAGCGGGAAAACGGCAGTGGGCGTACTGGGGATAGTGCTGCTGTTCTTTTGTGTGAGTGGTGTGATTATCTGGTGGCCAAAACAACGCCGCTGGCGCCGCGCACTGACGGTACGCTGGAATCGAGGCGCATACCTGCTGAATCTGGATCTGCACAAGACCACCGGCATTTATCTGTTGCCCATCCTCGCCGTGGTTTCATTTTCCGGAGTCGCCATTGTATTTCCCACCGCAATCGAAACGATAGTCAACAGCGTCATGCCCATGGACGAGTACCCCAATCCTCATTCCACGATCGGCGCCGCAATGGTGCCGGTCAGCGATGCCGCGGCAACGGCGGCGGTTGCCTTTCCGAATGCCGAACTCAAGCGCGTGCAACTGCCGCGCAGCGATGACAGCCCTTACCTTTTCTACTTCAACACAGTGGCCGAACCCTGGTCGAACCTCGGTGGCAGTGCTGTCTGGGTTGATGCTTACTCGAACCGCATACTCGATACGTGGAACGTTACCGAAGTCGCCTCCGGCAGCCAGTTCATGCGCTGGCAATTTCCCCTGCACAATGGCGACGCGCTTGGCTTGGTCGGTCGCTGGCTGGTGTTTGTTGTGGGCTTCTTGCCAGCGTTGCTGTTCTCTACCGGCGTGTACATGTGGTGGCGAAAGCGTCCAAAAACTAAGTCAAGAGCAACCCTGCAAGACTCGCGTTGAAGGACGATGTGCAGGGCACCCACGTAGTCTGGACAACCGGCGGCGACCTCATGCCGCAAGTCATCTTCCGGCAGTTCTTATAAAGAGGCGGCCGCCAACAATGCGTTAGCGTATTCCAGTCGCTGTGCCCTGCAAGGTATCTGGCAGGGCCGCCCGGCGTTTCTGTGATGCATCATTGCCATCACCCTTATTTAATCGCGAAAGCATGTCACCTGCATCGATTAGTAGCGGGCAAGCCATGTCTCAATCATCGGACCAAACGCGGCCGCCGAGCTGGCCTGACGTTAAGCATATAGAGCGCGCAGCGCTTGATGCCTTGTGCGACGTGTTTTTCAACAGTGCTTTCCTTGATGTCCAGTTTCTTTGCTATCTCACGTTGCGACAATCCATACACTTTCTTGAGAACGAACACACGACGGCATTGCAACGGCAGGTGTTTCACCGCCTTGCAGAACTGAGAATACTCTTCGTTGATGGCGACCTGCGCGAACGTTTCGTCGTGGCGATCATCGACTCCGCGAATGAAGTCCTGCTCCTGCTCGACTGAATCGGCCAGGCGTGACTCTGCACGCTTTGTATAGTCCAACGCAAGATTGCGGGCAGTCCGGTACAAGAACCTTCGAGGCTCGCGTATCGGCTCCGCATGCGGGTTATGGCAAACCCGAATGTAGGTTTCCTGCACAATGTCTTCAATTTCTTTCGGCGGCACTATTCCGGCAATAGCGCCGGCGAGACCTTCCTTAATTGAGAGAAAGATACTGGTGACGCTCTGATTGTCCATCATGTTCTCCCTCGGCATTGTGTTTTCGCCCCCGTTTGAGATGCGACTGATCAATTCCGAATTAACTCGCCGCCCGATCAATTGATCACGCGAAATTTGTTTTCATGCGGAATTCTTCAATAGAGGACAACAACGACTTTGAAAGTCGTTGTTGTGCTGTTTCAATCGATAAAATCCGCGGCGGTGCTTCAACACTGCACTCAACAATCGGTACAGATGCCGACCGCCAGGCATCGCAGCGACGATTCTGTTTCGGTGAATGCCGTTGCAAATTGTCACGCGGCACACCAAGCAACAGATACGATGGCGGCAGCAATTTCATGTACCGGGTCTATGATAGGAATGGTTACGTTCAGCTGATCCATTGCCTCCTGTGCTTCGGTGCAACCGACGATGATGCATTGCGCGCCATCCGAGACCATTGCGCTTATGATCGAATTCAATGGCCCACTGCAATCGGCGGGCGCATCGCCGGAGCGCAACCGGGCAAGCACATCCATGAACTGTACGGCTCTTGCCGGAACGGGTTCGACACTACCGAGCCCGTGTGCCGCCAGTGCTGACTGAAATACACGTGAACGCAGACATCCGTCCGTTGCCAGCACACCTGCAGAGCCACCTTTGGGTATCAAGGATTGTGCTCGCTGAACTGCTGCATCAATCATGTTGTCGAAAGGAATAGCGACCGATGCCCGGATAGCCGGTGCATAGTAGTGTGCGGCATTGCAGATCATGACCAGCCGCTCGGCGCCCGCTTTTTCCAATGCCGATGCTGTGGCCACCAATGCATCTTTGGCTTTGGTGTCATCAGCGAGTAGCGAACTGTTGATATCCGGAATTCCCGGATTGCAGTCAATGATGAGTCGCAGATGTTCTGATTCAGTGGCGACGGGAGTCAACTGCATAACCCGATCAAAGAAGCGCAGCGTAGCGGCCGGACCCAGTCCACCAATTACACCCACCGCTTGCCGGATATTGCCGGCTCCGGGTAACTCAGCTTTTCCCGCTTGCTGCGTCATAGGCGTGTAGCTTGCAGTCCTTTGTAAAGGTAAGGCTGTGAATAGGTGCGGGCGCTGGACCAGCCAAGGCAACACGTTGCTATAGGGGGTAGCATCAGAAAACCCCAGCGCCCGCTATTCGTGTAAGGCAGTAGCTGTTTGCTCTTAAAGCTTTCGCTGCCCATCAAGTTTCTCCTATCGCTTCTTCAGCTCAGTCCAATGAGGGACGTAGTAGTGATAACGTTCGGCTCCCGAAGAAACGGCGTTCACGCCACCCACCAAATTTCGTGCGTCATCCAGGTGGAGGTTGAGGCGTAGTCCATACGGTGGCCGGTCATTGAGCTCATCAGTGTTCAACTGGCCATCCCAATTGCCTCTAAGCCAGCCGTCCTGGAATGAAACCTTCTCGACAGGCACGGCCTCCGCGTCGCCAAGACGTACTTCGACTGCGTTCTCGGCGATGCTGATTCGCAGTGGAATGGCAGACTCGTAGGTCGTAACGGAGCCGCGCCATTCACCCAATAACGATTCGGGCAGAGGCGCCGGCGTGTTGTCAGTCGGGGTGGACTTGCCGTACTGCAGAGACCAATCGGGAAGTATGGATTTGATGGCTCTGTTGGCAATCTGCCAACGCAACGGCACACCCGAAACCGGACTGCGGTCATCGACCCGGTTGGTCAGCACCACGACGACAAGATCCTGCCCGGGAATCATCGCGAGAATGGTCTTGACCCCGGGCATGCTGCCGCCGTGGCTAACGATCTCGTAACCGGACTCCTGATCAACGCGCCAGCCCAGGCCATAACCTTCGTGGCCGCCTTCACTGCACGAGGGGTGCTGCATTCTCTCGATCGAAGCCTTCGACAAGACGACCTGGCCGCCCGGTACGGAACCACCGACGTGCATCATGCCGAAACGAACCAGGTCGTGGGCACTTGCATATATGGCCGACGCGCCGGGATGGTCAAAGTCGTAGTGCGGCAGAACTTTTGCGTACTTGTCATAGCGCACTGCGGCGTAAGGCTTCAAACCGGGCGGTACGCCGACACTACTGTGTGACATTCCCATCGGTTCGAACACCGCTTCCCGAACAAAGTCCGCGTAGCTCGAACCCGATACCCGGCTGGCTATTTCGCCAAGAATCCCGAATCCCAGATTGGAATAGACATAGTCCTCTCCCGGAACACCGACCAACTTGCCATAGCGGCTTATCGACTCGTTCACAGTTGGCAAAACCATCGGCTCATCGGCGTAGTAGAAATTAACGTGCGTAGGCAGACCGGACGTGTGGTTCGCCAATCGACAGACCGTCGCCGCCTTCGCATCACCACGCCTGCCGACTAACTTGCCTGTGCCAAGGTAATCGTTCGCTGGCCGATCAAGATCGACCTTTCCGGCTTCGACGAGCGTCATCAACGCGGTCGCGGTAATCGGCTTGGATATCGAGGCCAACGAGTAAGTCGTGTGTTCCGTTGCCCGCGTTCGGTTTTCAACATCGGCCCAGCCGAAACCTTGCTCCCAAAGGATCTCCCCATCCTTGGCCACGGCAATCGACAACGAAACCGTACCGCCCTTCTGGGTCGCGACCACTTGTTCGATGTAGTGGCTCACCTCGTCGAAGACCGCATCTGCGAGAGCAGACTGCGCTGAGAGTGCAGCGACAACCGCGACGACAACACTGGCGTGAAACTGGCCCTTTTTCCTGAACATCGTAAAAATTCCCCTGATGGATATGTTCGATACCGTTGTCGGGGAGCCGCGTGGCAGCTCCCCGCAAGGTATTCCTCAGAAAGCTATTCGAAGACCAACTGCGTAAGCACGCCCGGTACGATCATGCTGCGTCCGGGAAGTAGGTTGCGATGAAGTCGGCGTTATTGCCGGATCACGATCGAACAGATTGGAAATCTTGCCGAAGAATTGAACATCACCCAGTGCCGTGTCAGTCCATGCATAGGAACCGGACAGGTTGAACGAACTCCACGACTCTACCGTCGGGTCATCGTAAGTAACGTTCGGATAGCGAATACCCTTGTGAACATATCGGCCTTGAAGCTGCATATCCCACGGGCCCATCATGTAAGCAACGCTTGCCAGAGCACGCCATTTCGGCCCCGCACCACCACCCGAAACCACATCGGATACTTCGATTGTGCTGATACCGTTATCCGATTCGTACTTGTCCAGATAGGTGGCCAGCAGGCGATAGTTCATCTTCGCTCCGGACTGCATATCCCGGACCAGAGACGCCTCTATATCGACGCCGCGAGTTTCCAGCTTCGCCAGATTGACGCTGGTATTGCGAACTTCCAGCAGCTCACCGCCGGGTCCTCGTGTAATGACGTCGCAGAACTGCTGCAATCCATCCGCACAGAAGTTGACGATGTTCTGACCACCCACCACCGAGATAACGTCTGCAACCTGAATGTCATAGGCGTCGATGGAGAATCGAGCGCCTTCAATTGAGCTCGGTGTAAGCACAACGCCGAACGTAGTCGTGTCCGCGATCTCCGGTTTCAGGTTTTCGTTACCGGTACGTGGTGTTGGCACAGAGGGTTCGGAAACGCCGGTAACCGGGTTAAAGAGATTTGAAAACGACAGTGACAATCCGGTGTAGAGCTCCGCAAGATTCGGCGCACGAATATCCCGGGACTGGGTAAAGCGGAAACGGATTTGCTGATTCGGCTCCCAGCTGGCACCAAGCTTCCAGGTCGTTTCCTGGCCGCTGAGGTTGTAATCACTAAGCCGGATGGCGGCATTCAGTTCCAATGACTCTGCGTAGCTCTTGCCACTCAGAACCGGAACTATTGTCTCCAGGAAATAATCGGTGACATCGTAATCACCAGCATATGGCTTGGAGTTACCAATATTGAAAAGGCCGTCAATAGCTTCCTGATTAACGGTTTGCTCCACCTCATCCTGACGATGTTCGATACCTGCAGCAACCGACACAGGACCAGCGCTGGTCGAGAACGGTTCACCCGAAATATCGAAACCAAATGCTTTCTGGGTCAGTGAGCGATCAAGATCGCGTCGCGACAGGAAGTAATCCGCTGCCGCCTGACTCGGTGAGCCAACGCCGAACAGGTTGACCGGGACACAACCGTTACCGGGATCGGTCAGGGTCGAACGACAAACCACACTGCTACTTACCGGATCCAATACCGCATCGATGGATTCGTTATAGCGGTCATTGAGGCGATTCTCGCCAATGTCTGCCTGACTGGTGTTTTCACCGTATTGCACATAGGTAGACCAGCTCCAGTCATCGAATACTGTTCCATCGAGACCTGCAGCAAGGCGAAACATGTCGTTGCCATTGTGCGTATTCTGATAGTCGTAGTCATTGCTGTAGCGACCCATCGTAAATGAGGTCACAGCTTCATCGATCATTTGCTGCCGAACGACTTCTGGCAAATAGGCGTTGTCTTGCTGGATTGTAATGCCACGATCTCGTGCGGTGAAGAATGCAATCTTGTAATCCGTCACGGAGTGAGCGTAACCAGCCTCAACAAAGCCTGATAGGTCATCCGAGAACTCGTAATTGGCGCCCAGGAACAGGTTGCTTCTTTCAACTGGCGTACTGAGAACCCGCAACGAAGGTTCGTACAAGCCATCACCATTCGTCATGTGGGCGGAGCTCAAATTGTCCCCAAAGTTGAACTGCCGAACGGCGCCACCCGGAAGAAACTCTGTACCACGCAACGGCCCGGAGGTGATCAAACCACCTGTGGTTGCGTTAGCGGCAGTGACATTGGAGGCAACCAGGTATTGTGGTTCATCGGTGCCAGCAGCGTAATCCGGGTTGGCAATGAGCAGGTGCTGACCCTGGAACCAATCCCGGTTTTCTCCGGTAGGCATGCCTTTGTTATCGCCATATTCACCACCGAAGTAGGCGTGACCACGGCCTCCTGCAAACTCGATGCCGCCTGCCAGCGAGAAGCGAAAATCTTCGGCATCCCCAAGTTCACTTTCGCCGTACTGGATGGTGCTTTTCAGCCCGGTGATGTCTTCATCCAGAATAACGTTGACCACACCAGCCACCGCGTCTGAACCCCAGGCAGCCGAAGCGCCGCCAGTGACCATTTCAATTCTCTCGATCAGTGCATTGGGGATGACATTTAGATCGACCATACCCTCCGGAGTCGTTGGTACATGGCGGCGCTTGTTCACCAGCACCAGCGTCCGTTGATTCCCGAGTCCTCGCAGGTTCATGAAGAATGTACCTGCGTTGGTTGTACTGATGCCGGTATTGCCGGGGGTTGTCGAAGGGCGAATCGCCGGAAGCTCATTAAGATACTCGGCGACATTGGTGACTGCGGCGCGTTCCAAGGTTTCGCTACCAATGACTGTCACCGGTGTTGGCGCCTCAAAACCGCTGCGAGCAATACGGGATGCGGTTACAACAACCTCTTCCAGCGTATCGTCACTACTGTTGCCCGAAGTCTGTGCCGCAGCGCCGGCTGACAAGAGGCCTATGCCTATGGCGAGCAGTGCATTTGAAGTAACAAGTTTCGGAAAACTGCGGCATATTTTCGCCTGATATCGGACGTCAATATTCGGTGAATGCTCTTGGTGCAATAATCTTTTCACGGAGGCCCCCTGCGTGGCTGATGGTGTTTGTGTAGGCTCAGCGCAGGAGTCGCCCTCCCCCGACGCCTGCAATTGAACCCGCCTTTTGCTACTCAGAAAGCACCTGACCCGGTTGAACCACACACCAAAACGTTGCTGATTTGATTGCGCGGTGTGATGTCGCGATGCATCTGATTGCATTCAGTGTAAAGAGCGCGAAAAATTCTGAAATTTCGCTGCATGCCTCAGATTGACGCGAGTTGATGCTCTTCGGGTATCAACGGGTGACACACCAATTTGATGCTATGCGGTGGCAATTGCGTGTTGCAGAATGGTGCACGCCATGCCCTTTGTGGCATCAGCCGAAAGAATGTTTTGCGACATGGGGCCTGGAGCCATTCGCAGCGGAAATCCGCTACTGCGACAAAGCGTTTGAAGGCTCTACAACCATTGCGGAAGCCACGGCGAGAAAGCGGCACGCGGGCGTTTCAATTGTGCCAGCAAGAAGCGTGGGGCGACCGGAGCAGAAGTGCGCGGAGCGCGCCGGCAGAGGCCGGCGCACAGGAAGTGAATTTATCGGAACCTAGATCCGGCAGGTCTGCGCACCGTCTACGATGACGGCGGCTCCGGTAATGTACTTGGCTTCATCGGAGGCGAGGAACAACGCCAGATTCGCAACATCCCAGCCTTCACCTTGTTTTCCAGTCGGACAAAGTGCATCACGTTGACTGGTCATGGCGCTGATATCGCCGCCATAAGCATCCGTCAACGACGTTACAACAAATGGCGTTTGCATCATGCCGGGAAGAATCGAGTTGGCCCTGATCCCTGCCGCTGCATACTCAACCGCCACTTCGCGGGTGAACGCGACGACCCCGGCTTTTGATACGCCGTACGCCAGTGAGATAGCGGGCAAAGTGCGGATTGCGTTGATTGAGGAGATGTTCACAATCGCGCCGCTACGCTGTGCTTTCATAGGTCCAGCCGCTGCCCTGCACATAAGAAACATGCTCTTGAGATTGACAGCCAGCGTTCGGTCCCAGGACTCTTCACTGGTATCCTCGAGCCCTCCTGCTTCCTCAATTCCTACGTTATTGTGCAGAATATCGACTGTGCCGAATGCTTTCGTTGTTAAGGCAACAATTGCTTCGCATGCCTTGGCCGAACTCACGTCCGCAACACATACGATGCTTTCGCCGCCTTCATCACTAATGATTGCCTGAGTTTCCTCAGCAGCACTGCGATTCAGGTCCACAAGAACGACTTTCGCGCCCTCGCGCGCCAGGAGAATAGCAGCCGCCTTCCCGTTGCCTATACCAGCGCCGACCGACCCAGCACCTGTGACTATCGCAACTTTTCCCTGTACTCGTCCTGCCATTCCCTAACCCCTTGCGTTGAAAGTCGTGCCGGCACACGCACTGATGTTCGCATCGAAGCAATCAACCGCAGTCTGCGAATACGCCCCAATTCAGTGCGTTTCGCCATCTTGCCGATGCCAGCAGCCTGCTTTGCGTGGATATTCAGTAGAAAACGACCGCCAGCCTCGCGGCCGGAGCAAGCATCGCGCTTAGCTGGCTCTTAGGCAGTTCAGCTAGCGACGATTCTCTATTGCAGGATTACGGTGATTGCTTCGTTTCGAACTGTGTTGCCGTTTCTAATTCGCCAGCTGTGTTGCAGACGTTCTGTAGTTTGAAAAGATCTTACAAAGTGCGGGGGTTTCCCGGAATTTCGCAGCATGCCTCTCATTGGCGCTTGTTGATGCTAAAGTCCCCTAAACTAGTATAAGGTTGTCCGTCTGCGAAACACGTGATCGGGGACAGCTCGGAATTATGGGAAGCCAACGTTTGAATGAATTGCGCTCAACTGACTTGAACGATGATTTAAGCAACTTCGCGACCAATCTGAAACTGCTTTGCGGTTTCTACCGGTCCATCTCTGAGGTGTGTCGCCGAATCGATGTCAATCGATCGCAATTCAATAAGTACCTGTCAGGCAATACGAGACCTTCTCTGTACACAATGCGGAAAATCGCCGCATTTTTTGGCGTCGAAGACTACGAACTGCAATTACCACCACGACAGTTCGCGACCATCCTCGAATTGAGGCCTGTACGGGTAGAATCTGAAAACAAGAATTCGTTCGAGAAACACGTTCGGAATTTGCAGCACTTCTCCAGCCGGGAGATTCAGAAATACCAGGGCTACTACTTCGAGTACTACATGTCCCTGACCTATCCCGGCCACATTCTTCGCTCACTCGTACATCTGCATTGCGACGACTCGATCGGCTACTACAAGAGAATCGAACGGCTCTCGCCAGTGCACCGAGGGGAAAAGAAAATTTCGCTGCGTGTACAAAGGAATGGCTTTTTACCTTGCAGACAGACTCTTTCTCATCGATTACGAATCCCTCACGTGCGGCGAAATATCGCAGACTTCGCTATTCCCGAGCCACAAGAGCCGAACCACTTTTTTGCACGGCCTCAAACTCGGCGTATCAGCGGATCACCGACACACTCCTGCCGCAACACGCGTGGTCTTCGAATTCCTCGGCACAGACATCAACAAACGAAAAGCGCTGGGAAACTGCGGCTTGTACACTGACGAATCTGATGAGATCAGCCCGGAGATCCGGTGGCACGTCAACAATGCTGATCGCAACGAAGACGTGCACCTGGTGCCAGCCAACCTTCAGCGCTGAACAGTCGTTTCAGACAGGCTCCCGCGAGGACGCTTTCGCACGCGAGTACATTCGATAAACACCGAAAGTCAGTAGCGGTACGATGTATACGAACAGGAATCCCCACGCCATCGTCCCATAGCCTTTGGCAATCAGGCTGCTGATTCCCCAGAGAGATAGACCCGAGCTCAGCAAGATTGCCAGCACTGACAATATCGCATGGTGCTTGCCGGCGAGCGGGGTCCCACGCTTTTCCACCATGTAGGCATCAATTCGTTCGTTTATGCCTTGCAGCATGCCGGCTCCCGTTTCGATAAACGTTCCGAACAGCATGATGCTGTAAATGATGACCAGCACCGACATTCCGGATTCCGACATCAGCCAGTACACGGGAATGGGCTGCTCGATAATTGCCGGGTATGAAGCCAGAAAGGCCAGGTGAAAGAAACACGCCGGCACTATCGCAATAGCTGAAGCAACGATTCCAGAGCAAACCGCCTCCGTACGAGTCTTGAAATTGCGTGCCACGAACAAGAGCAGCGGTAGTACGGCAAGGTTGTACATCGCGTATTTCAGGCCGCTTTGCCACCAGCCCGGAGACACTTCAAGTACAGCCATCTCTGCCGAAATCTCCGTCCAGCTGGTCGAGAAAACCGCGTAGAAAATCGCAATAAAGACGATGTACAGAAAGAGCGACCAGAGTGTCAGTACCTTGGCTATAAGATCGCGGCCGAAGTAAGTCAGAAAACCAACCGTAACCAGCATGACGACCAGCCCGACACCGTAGGGGATACCGAAGTGATCCCGCAGAATATTGCCTGCGGCAGACGCCAGAACTCCGAGTATCAACAAGAACTGCAGCACGATAAGAATTTCAAACAGGAACCAGCCCTTGCCAAGCAATGCCTTGAAGAAGTTCCGGTAGTCGAATACGGCGAAATAGCGCGAGAACTCGAAACTGGCGGCAAGTACTGCTGCCATCATGACGAACGATATTGCAATACCGATCAGGCCACCGAGCGAACCGTAAGAAGTGAAGTATTCAACGATCTCGCGACCGGTTCCGTAGCCGCCACCAATCATGACGGACTGGAAAACAGCACCGGGAATGATGTAAACCGCGATGAACCTTGAACTCAAAAACTTCTTCACAAGCAATTTCTCCGTCGTAGCTTGATACTGTTGTTTGTTCTAAATCGTATTTGTCTTCGTAGTACATGGCACCTGCAGGAGTAAACCGTGTGGTTACACCTCAATACGGTCGAAAGACCGGCCGGCTGGCTTTCGTCACTTCTGTGCTTAGCCAGCATTCGGCCGATGCCATCCGGTACAGTCTCTAATTGCTGATCCGAGGCTTTAGCACTTGCCCAGGCCTTGCACCTGTATTCCGGCCGTCATCAATCACCACCTCGCCATTCACCAGCAAATAGTCGATACCCTTCGCGTATTGCATTGGCTTGGCGAAAGTCGCCGTATCGATGATGCGGTTTTCGTCAAAGATCACAATATCCGCGGCCATGCCAAGCTCGATCAAGCCGCGATCCCTGATACCCACGGATTGCGCCGGCAACGAAGTCATGCGGCGCACGGCATCCTCGAGTGACAGCCACTGGTTCTCCCGAACATACCTGGCCAGCACACGCGGAAAGGCGCCGAACGCACGCGGATGGGTACTTTTCGACGTTGCCGGATTGGCCGGCGCCGTGTCTGTTTCGACTGAGACCCAGGGCTGATTCAGTGCTGCGCGCTTCTGGCCGTCGTTCATGCTTTGCGGTGCAACTGAAGTGCCGGCTTTGACCAGCTCGAAGAACGTATCCCAGACATCCATGCCCAGAATATTTGCAGCCTCCGCTACGGAATGCCCGACAATACTCGAGTCGATGCTGTCTGCCGTTTGCGTAACAACCACTTTGTCCCAGTCACTGCCGACGTTCTGATACCAGTTTTCCCAGACATTGCCTGGCGCTTCAATCTCAGCACGCAGAGAAGCGCGGAACTGTTTATCGTCCAGCTTGGCAAGCAACGCGGCACGGCCGCTCGCGTAGTGCTGCGGCGCAATGAACGATCCGAGCCCGATGCCATTGTTGATGTACGGATAGATATCAGCCGTCACGTTCATGCCAGATGCTCGTGCAGCATTAATCTTGTCTATGGCCTTGGCGAACAAAGGCCAGTTGCCGTTACCCGCCGCTTTCAAATGGTAGATATGCACGGAAACACCGGCGCGCCGACCAATTTCCAGCGCTTCGTCGATGGCACCGAGCAAATCGTGACTCTCGTTGCGCATATGTGTGAAATAGGTTCCGCCGAATGGCGCGATCTCTTTGGCCAATTCAACAAGTTCGTCGGTACTCGCGTAGTTGCCGGGAGGATAGATCAGCGAACTGGCCAAGCCGGTTGCACCATCTTCCATCGCTTGCCGGACCAGCGCTTTCATAGCCGCCATTTCCCTGGCACTGGGATCCACATCGTTGTCGCCCAGCACCACGCGGCGAACTTGCGCCGCACCAACCTTGTGCACAACGTTCAATGGCAATTTGCGTTCTTCGAGAATGTCGAAGTATTCCGAGAAACGCGTCCATCGGTAGGAGCGGCCGTCTGCTATCTCCGGATCCGGCTGGGTGAAGCGGTTCTGCGGCGCATGTGACCAACCCTCACCACTGGCGTGCGTGGTTATTCCTTGGCGCAATCGGGATTCCGCTGTGGGTCGATCAGCAACGTAGGCAAAAGAGGACTGCCCCATCAGGTCAACAAAACCTGGCGACACAATTCTGTTGCCGGCATCGACTGTTCGTGCAGCACTGGCGCTGTTCAAACTGCCTATAGCGACGATCTTCCCTCCCGCAATGCCGATATCGGCTTTGT
This sequence comes from Woeseia sp. D3-10, assembly GCF_055809415.1. NCBI lineage: Bacteria > Pseudomonadati > Pseudomonadota > Gammaproteobacteria > Woeseiales > Woeseiaceae > Woeseia > Woeseia sp. D3-10. The sequence continues at coordinate 1,488,749 of NZ_JBVVTW010000007.1, forward strand.
ACCAGGGGTTTCCAGTGCCATCGACGATACGCCCGTTCGTGATCAGAACATCGTACTTCGGGCTGCTTGCAGCGGAACTCGCAGACGTTGAGGCCGCACTGCCTTGCTGCTCGGCAGTCGCACATGCACCCAGCAGGAGTGCTGCGACGGTTAGACTGACTCGCGTGGCCCATTGCCTCAATGCCACACACCCTGCAATGCCTTGCGTTCTGTTCCGCATACGTATCGATTCCCGTTAGTAGATCGTGATTGTTTCAGTTCTGAACTGATCATATTGGTTTTTGCTTTGTGGATGGATTACGCATCCTGTTGCTACCTGGCGGCACTTGACCCTGGTCAGCAACAAGCTCCACGCCGACTAGCGGATCCTGGTCTACGGCGGATCCAGACTGCGAACGGCAAGTCGCTCCGTAGTTGCGGAGAGTTTGTCAGCAATCAGGACAGGCCAGCGCGATGGCTGCGTCCATGAAACGCCCGTCCCTGGAAACGACAGAACCCGCACCAACACCGGGCCCCGCGTGCATCGTCCCAGCATTGGTCAGAATCGCCATCGCAACACCCGACTTCGGCTCGTAGTAGAGCCAGCCTGAGTAGCCGAGTACATCACCGCCGTGTCCAAGCACCTGATGCTCGCCCAAATAACGGCGAAAAACGCCGTAGCCCGTCTCGGCGACAGGCGCGGTATCTTCGGGGCGCGTATCCCGGACTGGCCGGAACGTGGTCAGATCAGCGATAGCTTGCTCAGATAACAAGGTGCCATCGAATACGGCTACCCCGTAACGCGCCAGATCACCAGCGGCGGCGACCATGCCTCCCGCGGCCCATTCAACCGACAGATTGGTTGCGGCCACATTGATGAGTTTGTCATCTACTGCCACGAAGGCCTCATTCAACCCGGCGTCACGACGAAAATCCGGCGTGTTGAAATGATAACGGGTCGCATGACGTCCATCGGGTATCGGCTCAAAGCCTTCGAGGAATATGCTGTCGATGCCGACCGGTCTGCGAATGCGCGATTCAATGACTTCGACGAGGTCCTTACCGCTAACTACTTCGACAACCCGGCCCAACAAAGTGAAGTTGCTGTTCGAATAGCTGTACTCCGTGCCTGGCGCAAACAATGCAGGCTGACCTTTTATGTAGCGCAATGTTTCCGTCTTACCCCACATGTGATCTGGGCTCAGGTCCACTCCGCGGCCTTCGCGTTTCCACGTAGCATCGTCTTCCCAGCTCGGAATACCGCTAGTGTGATTCATAAGCTGACGAATGGAAGCTGTGTCAGCATTCGCGATACCGTCTACTTCGTCACCGAGTATCGAGGCAAGTGATGCGTCGAGATCAAGCCGGTCTTCATCAGCGAGCTGCTGTAGAACCACCGAAGTAAAGGTCTTGGTAATGCTACCAATGCCAAACAGCTGGTCCGGCGTTACTGGCTGCTGGTTCTCGATATCAGACCAGCCGGCAGTTCCCGACCAGACCACGCCGTCTTTGGTAGCCACCGCGGCGGAAACCCCAGGCGCAATCTCGGCGAGTTCTTCAAGCAGCGTTTGCATGCTGTCGCTCGCGTTGGCCGGTACATTGATCGTCTCGTTCGCCGGCGCAGTAGCATCTGCCGAAACATCAGTGTTGGCGGGAGATCGATCGACCTCTCCGCTGCAAGCAGCAGCCATCGTCAAACAGGCCAGCAGCCACGCGCGGCAAAAGCCCGCTGTAATTGGTTTTTTGGGCATGCTCGGCATATATCTCTCCATTGCGTCCGCAACATTTGTACTAATCAATACGGTCCAGGCGCACCCGTCGCGCGCGTTCTGAGGAAATGAACAAGGTAGACGGGCGACCATCGACATCGCGCTGCACAATAACCTCGTGCATTGGCCACTCGCCCTCAAACTGATCGGCAACTGTTGCACGCAAAGTGATCGGTGCTGTCCAGAGGCTCTCTATAGTGAGTTCGCCATCCGTAACCGATAGTGTATACGTGACATCCAGCTCCCGACTTGCGTAGTTGCCAGAGAGAGCTTCGAGGTCCGACGGTGCCGGTTGGCTACGTTCGATTTTCTGATACACGAAGTGTTGACCGTCAACAGGGCTACCGTCGCGCATTTCTATACCCGTGATATTGCCACTCGCATTGCGCACCGCACGGTAGTTCGCGCCGTACAACCGCGACTCGTCACCGAAATCGAAACTGCCATCGTCGCGGAAGACGACGGGTTTCGCTTCGCTGTCGAGCACACGGTAGGTCAATTCGCTATCGTCTTTTTCCAGGACCAGGACGGGGCGATTGTCGTGAATATATTGCCCCTGCAGTTCGGCAACCGTTGATGCGTCGGGCTTGATCGTTGCCGGTAGTGATTTCTTCCAGGCGCCGGGTTCGTAGTCCGGTGTCAAATAGATGGCCGCGATTTCTTCCAGCGGCTTAAGCAGGTTGGTCGGTGAGTTAGCCAGAATTGTTACGGCAAAATCATCGTCAGGGAACACGGCAATGATAGAGCGAAAGCCCGCATCAGCGCCTGAGTGCGAGATGGCGGAATGACCGGCGATCTCACGTTTCTGCAGGGCGAAGCCATAGTTCAGATGCGTGCCATTAGCCAGCTTGCCGGATTCATGCATCCGCGCCAGGGCTTGACCGGAACCCACTTTCGGTTGCAGGTAATTGCCGGCCCATGCCAACAGGTCATCAACCGTCGTGTGCAAACTGGTGGCGCCGACATTGTCGAAGTTCAGCGGCGATCGGTGCCACATACCGTCATCATTCTTCTCATAGGATTGCGCACGATTCGGCAAGACCTCGGTGACGTCATCATAGAAAACGGTATTGGTCATGCCCAGCGGTTCAAAAATGCGCGTAGCGGTAAACTCGCGCAGCGACTGACCTGATACGGCTCCGACGAGCTCGGCCAGGACGGTATAACCGGCATTCGAATACGCGTAGTCGCTGCCGGGCGCAAAATTCAATGCCTGCTGGCGCTTCATCATGGATACGACCTGTCGCTGCCGCAGACGGTTGTCCATTTCGAGACCGCCCAGGACGAACAGCGTCCATTGATCGCGCAGACCGCTTGTGTGGTAGATCAGCTGGCGTGGACTGATCTCTTGACCAAAGTCAGGAACCCAGGGCAGGTTCTCGCGGACATCACCATCCAGATCCAGCTTGCCGTCAGCCTCGAGCAACGCCGCTGAAAACGCAACAAACTGCTTGGATACGCTGGCCACATGGAAAACAGTCGTCGGCGAGATTGCGATATCGTGTTCAAGATGGGCACGTCCGTAACCGGCCGTCTTGACCGCTTCGCCGCGATAATAAACGCCGACCGCGAGGCCTGGCGAGCCGGGTTGTTCGTATTCCGCGAACAACGCGTCGACAGCAGCCGCTTGCGCAGCCATCGGATCCTCGGCCGCAAACGCAACTGCTGGCAGCGTTACCGCTGCCAGCAGAACCACAATTGAACGCGATACAACAATGCTCATAGGCACTTTTTATCTCGCTGGTTATGGAGTGATCAGAAGTGCCTCGTGAGTTTGATTCCGTATGTTCGCGGTGGCAGGAAGTCACCGAGATCAGGATAACCGAATTCATCGGAGCTTGATTTTGACCGCCCTGTAAGAGCAACTTCGTCAAGTACGTTCTTCACGTACAGGTCTGCACGCCACGCCTGATCCAGGCTCTCCCAGACCAGTCGGGCATTCATCCACTGGTATGACGGCACCGTACTGAAGTCGTAATTGTGAATACCGCCTTCACGCTCGCCCATGTAAGACATGTCTGCCCGCCATTGCAACGTACCTCGACTGTCGAGATCGGTCTCGTATTGCAGACCGATGTGCGCCTGCCATTCGGCAGAGTTCGGCAGCCTGTTCCCGGTGATGTCCTGCAGACCATCCACGCCGAGCGAGTCCTGAATGACCAGGCCATCGTATTCGGAATCCTGCCAGGTCAGGGAGGCATCGATCGAGAAGCGATCACTGACCAGTGCCTGACCTTCCATCTCAACGCCACGGATGACGGTGTTCGGAACGTTCTGGATCATGCCACCGGGTGTGAGCACACCCTCGTCCAGCAAGCGAATACGTTCCTGCTTGTCTTCGTAATCGCTGTGGAAAGCCGCAACGTTCAGGCGCATCCGACCATCGAGAAGGTCGCTCTTTAATCCGAGCTCGAAGGCATTGACGTATTCTGGATCGTAGGCACTAAGAATGAAGATGCCGCCTGCTTTATAGCCGGTCGCGTACGACGCGTAGAGCATGGCGTCATCGCTGGCCTGATAATTCAAAGCCGCCCGGTAAGTGAACTGCTCCCAACTGCGATCGACAACCACCGTCTCGAGATCAAGAGTGCCGCCGAAATTGCCGCCGGAAATGGAGAGCTGATCTTTGCTGTCCTTCGTGTATCGACCGCCAATAGCCAGCTCCAGCTTGTCCGAAAAGGCGTATTCGATCTGCCCGTAGACACCCAAAGACTTTACTTCCCAGGAATACGTTTCCTGAAACAAAGACTTCGGTGTGGTCTGGTCGTACAGGTTGGCTACCGTGTTGTCATTGGCAAACTCGGTGAATAGCGGGCTGTCCTGATAATAATAGAAAAGCCCGGCTTGCCCGGATACTGCACCGTCATTCTGGAACAAGAACTGCAATTCCTGGGTGAACGTTTCCATCGGCAAGTCGGTGTAGGTCGTGACACTCAGCACGTCAGAAGCGTCGAGATCGGCCCAACGAGTCGTCTGCGAATCGTTGTAACTGGTCATCGAACGTATTTCCATATCACCCAGTTCCCATATGACGTCCATGGAAATACCGACAGCCTCGTCCTGAGTCTCGCCGGGATTGTTCAGCTTGACCGTGTGCCGGTCCGATACCGTCGGGTTAGTCCCAGCACCATTGATGACGTAGAAATCGGCACTGAAACTCTCGCCCAGTGGCGGGTACTCGTTAAAACGCCGGAACGAAATACTGTTCGTAAAACTGTCGTAGTAATAGGCACTGAACTGAACGGTAACGTCATCAGTCAAGTCGTAGTCGAGCGCCGCGCGTATCGTTGTGTAGTCGGCATTGACGTAGCTCGATGCGCCTCGATTAGACAGATTGCGAACGTAGCCGTCGCGCTTTTCATCGGAAACGCTGAGCCGACCACGCAATCTGTCGCTGAGTGGCCCACTGATCACCGCTTGCACAGCGCGTTTGTCGAAGCTACCAAGGTCCACCGAGAACGCACCTTCGAGATTCTCACTCGGACGCTTCGTAATCACATTGATCGATCCGCCGATGGCGTTACGACCATACAATGTGCCTTGCGGTCCACGCAGCACTTCAACGCGTTCCACATCGAGGAAGTTTCGCGCGAGGATCGCAGTCGATTGCATGTAGTGGCCATCAACGTGCATTGGCACGCCTGGGTCCAGAAGAGCGTTTACCGTGCCAACGCCGCGAATTGTCGCCACGATGTTGGTCCAGCCGTTGCCCGCCTGCTGGCCGAGATTGAGATTGGGTACTGAGAACTGCAGGCCCTCCGGACTGTCAATGCCTCGCAGCTCTAGCGACTCGGAAGACAAAGCCGAAATTGCGATAGGCACCGTTTGCATGCTTTCCGCGCGCTTCTGCGCGGTAACGATGACTTCCTCCAGCGCCGCTGGACTGTTGTCGCTCTGTTGTGCCTGTACGCTGCCTGTGCCAGCAACGACAAGCAACGCAATAGCTGGCAAGGTTGCCGCCATGCGCGGAATATCGGATAGCCGATTGAACATGATGTGTGCCCCCTGAAATGTTAGCGAATCCATTTCATGCGCTGGAGGGTCCAGTGACAAACGACTTGTACTCCCAAGCACCATTAGCTAGGCTAATGCCATGCATCTGAGCCCCTCCCTGATTACCTGGTTGCGCTGCTTCGAGGCCGCGGCCCGCCTCAACAGTTTCACACGCGCAGCCAACGACCTGCACCTGACGCAAAGCGCCGTCAGCCAGCAAGTACGTCACCTTGAGCAGCATCTCGACTCCCGCTTGTTTCACCGACTGCCCGGTCGCCTGGAACTCTCGCACAGCGGCCACCGCCTGTATGCCGAGATTGCCCCGGCTCTGCGGCGGATCGAACAGGCAGTGGAGGAAATTCGCACGCCCGAGGCGCCATTGCACCTCAGCTGCTCTCCGTCATTCGCCAATCGCTGGTTGATGCCGAGGCTGGGGCGTTTTCTGCGCCTGCATCCGGAAATAGATCTGCACCTGCGGGCCGAATTTCATGCGCTCAGCCGGGATAATTTTGTCCGTGAAGGCCTGCACGCGGCCATTCGTTATGATCCATTCAGCTACAGTGACCTCGCCACACACGACCTGATGAGCGAGCACCTCATTCCGGTCGCGTCCAGCGAATTCCTCGAGAAACAGGGGGCAAGACCCGGCACGCTGGAACTCGCCGATGCCACACTATTGCACGACTCCGCCCCCTGGGACGGCGCACCTAGCAATGTCGAGTGGCAAACGATCCTGAGTGCGCTCAACTTTCCGGAGAATACCGCCTATCGGAGCTGCCATTTCAACATGGCCGAACTGGCGCTGGCCTCCGCGCGCTCAGGTGAAGGGATTGCAGCTGCACGACTCACTCTTGCAATAGACGATCTCGAATCGAAGCGACTGGTGCCGGTGGTCGCAGAACCGATAGCAGCCAATTCCCGCTACGTCTTTATCTCCGTAGACAATGACGACCCGCGAGTAGAGTCGGTGCTGGCCTGGCTGAAAGACGAATGCGAACAATTCATGATCCGCCGCAACGCGCTGATGAGCAGCGTAGCGCCGTCCTAGCCAGTGATCAGCCGTCACCGCACGCGGTCGCGGCGCTGCGAGACAGCAACTGTCATGACTCGCACCAGCCGAGGATCGCCACGCGGGAGATCGCCGCATTAGTCTGACTACTTCCGTGAAGAAGTAGAAGTCGTTTGTATGTCCGGGGCCGAACCGCCCAAAGTGCGTCAGTCTGTAAACGTAAGCGACCGCAATGCCCCGAGCCGGAGCGCATTCCGTCTGTCGCATCACTGGATTTGGAATGCACGGAAAACTCCTGACGAAATTGCGAGCCGGAGAAGCAGCCGTCTGGCTGAATTCCGCCAAGGCGGACTCCTTTGACGCACAGGCCGCGCGCGCCGATGTTGCTGCCGCCGAAATACGCTGGCAGCGGTTTGCACCCGCACTGGCGCGACTGTTTGATACCCCGGACGGACGTGGCCGCATCAATTCACCGCTGTCCGAATACCCCGCCTCATTGCCGGCACCGGCTCCCGTATACATCAAGGCGGACCACTCACTGCCCATCACCGCTTGCGTCAAAGCCCGCGGTGGCATCTTCGGACTCCTGTGTGTGATTGAGAAAATTGCACAGGATGCTGGCCTGTTGAAAGACGAGGATACCTACGCATTGCTTGCTGACGAGCCGGCGCGAAATGTACTGGCAGAACATACCGTCGTGGTCGCTAGCACCGGCAATCTGGGCTACAGCATCGGTGTTGCCGCCATTGGTTTCGGCATGCAAGCGGAAGTGCACATGTCCGACGATGCCAAAGAATGGAAAAAGGCACGGCTGCGGGAACTCGGTGCGACCGTCGTCGAACACTCTGGCGACTACACCAGCACCGTCAGCTCAGCCCGCACAAGTGTCGCCGAACGCGAAAATACTCACTTCATCGACGACGAGAATTCCTGGGACTTGTTCGTCGGCTACGCCGGCGCCGGTGAAGAACTTGCACAGCAACTCAGGCAAGCAAACGTCGAAGTTTCTGTCGAACACCCACTTGTTGTGTATCTACCCTGCGGTGTTGGCGGGGCGCCCGGCGGAATAACCTACGGACTGAAGTCCATTTTCGGCGACGCCGTTGTCTGCGTTTTCGTCGAACCCGTCAATTCTGCGTGCGTGTTCGTAGCACTTGCCTGCGACGGTGCGCTCAAATCGGTTTATGACGTCGGGCTCTCCAACAATACGGAAGCCGACGGACTGGCGGTCAGCCGTGCATCAGAACTGGTACTGAATAAAGTAGGTAAGCAGATAGATGCAGTTGTAGCCGTGCCTGACGAGTCAATGCTTGCCTGGGTCGGCAGAGCATGGGGCAATGCAGCCCTGCGACTCGAGCCGTCGGCGACGGCCGGCTTCGCCGCGCTGGAACCGTTCTTACAGGCAATCAGTACAGACCAAACGAGCAACCCTGCACGACCCGCGTTAAAGAACGTTATGCAGGGCACTCACGTGGTCTGGACGACCGGCGGCGACCTCATGCCGGAAGCTATATTCCAGCAGTTCTTATAGAAAAGTCGCCGCCAGTGACGCGCTAGCGTATTCCAGTCGCGATGCCCTGCAAGGTATCTGCCAGTGCCGCACGGCGCTTCTGGGTTGCATCATTGCCATCGCCCTTAACAACTGACTTTGCCAGATCATTAAGTGTCCGCGCGAGGCCGCGATCACTGTCACCACGCTCTTGCACAGCGCTGGCGTTCATCAGCGCTGATTCCAGCTCGCCAGCCAACTCCGCGGGCAGAGAATTACTGCGCTGCAACTGATCCATGTACGCCATTGCAACCACAGGGTTGGCCGGCCAGCTTACCGGGAACTGCTGCTGCGGATTGAAACGCTCGCCCTGATCCGCAAGCGTTGCCGCTGCAATCTCGCTGGCAGACAGGTAGTCACTTGGAGTGAGCGCGAGCACATCCAGACCGCGGGCAATTTCGGTGCCGTAAATCAGACCCTGATACCAATAGGTTGACCAGAAGCCCGCCAGAATCAAGTGTTCTTCATGAACGGGACCACGGTCGAAGTACGCAATCTCAACCGGATTGTCCGAGTCAGTGAAGTCGATCACCGAGAGACCGCCCTGGTACCAGGCCTGGACGAAGATATCGCGACCCGGGACCGGCACGATCGAGCCGTTGTGTGCTACGCAGTTTTCCTGCTCAACCTGCGGTGCGGGCAACTTGTAATGACTGCGGTAGATGAGCTTGCCGTCAACGATGTCGTAAAACGCATCCGCGCCCCAGTCCAGTGGATCGTAAGCTCGGCAACGCGGCCGGCTGCCACCACCCCACTCGTCCGTGAACAACACTTTCGTACCGTCATTGTTGAACGTTGCGGAATGCCAGTAGGCGAAGCCCTTGTCGATAACCACGTCCATGCGTTTCGGTTTCAGCGGATCGGAAATATCAAACAGGATGCCGTTACCGGAGCAGGCACCGGCCGCAATACCGCGTTCGGGGAATACCGTTATATCGTGGCACTGGTCGGTTACGCTGGTTTCCTGCGTATCGTCGCCGTGATCACCACCGCGCCACAAACCGGCCAGTACGCCGCCTTCTTCGTCCGCGAATACAGCCGGGCTATCAACGATGCGGGCTTTCGATGGGTCATCAACAGGGATCTCAATCACATCGATACGAAACAACGCCGTGCGGTCATCGCCGGCTATTTCTCCAATGCACCCTTCCATTTCTTTTTCATCTCGAACAGACGACGTACCGGAGTTATAGACAATGATTTTGCCGTCTTTGCCAGGGCCGGATACCACTGAATGCGTGTGTGAACCGCGGCAGGTCTGCACAGCACCTACTTGCACGGGACGACGAAGATTGCTGATGTCAAAAATACGCAGGCCACGGAAACGCTCATCGCTGACGTCTTCGCTAACTCCCTGCAAGCCGCAATCCATGCGACCGCGCGTTTGTTCTACAGACATAATCAACAGGTCGCCGACGACCGAGACATCGCCCTGCCCACCCGGGCAAACGATTGAACTGTTGAGCTTCGGTATTCCATCTTCGCCGAGGCGGTAGATGTTGTAGCCGTGATAATTACCGGCGACCAGCACGTCACCCGCAAACGCCATATCGGTATTGGAGAAACTCAGCAGTGGTGAGCGGTCACTCCACTCATTGTCTTTGTTGCTCTGGCCATCGTCGTCCGTGCCTTCAGCTACGTCGCCGTCTTTCTTGGGTTTTGGTAGCGGCAGGCCCGCGGGGTTCTTGGGATCGAAAAAACCGGCTGGGCGCGGCAACGAAGCAAGCAGCTCCATGTGCATGATCGCCTCGCCTGCATTATCGAAACCTGCGGAGAGACCGGAACGCGGATCGGGTGAAAGCCCGACGAGCAACGCATTCATGCGTTCGATTTCGGCATTCTGATCATTGGTTACATCCGTTGTGAAATCGAACAACACGGGGTCGTAAGCGGCGCCCGGTTGCAACAGCAGCTCCTCAACCATCTTCACCGCACCTTCGTGATGCGCAATCATCAAGGTCAGAAACAGACGATCAAATTCAGTGCCTTTCGCAGCAGCCAGTTCGGCCATCTGTTGCGGCGATGCCATTCCCGCCATCTTGTGACTGGTGTGCATCGCGTGATGAGCGCTGGGCTCCGGCACGTCCTCACCGCGTTCACGCAACCAGTCCTGCATGAACGACATCTCATCTTCTTGCGACGCATTGATGCGCCCTGCGACATCGACCAGCGTCGGGTTGTTCGTTCGATCCGCCACCAGCGCGGCCATTTGTGTAGCCTGATGATGATGCGGAATCATGTCCTGCATGAACTTCGTATCGGCCGGTGAGTGGCTGGTATTGGCAATCTTGATGGCTTCGTCGGCCGTCAGCTCACGAGCGTTCTGGCCTGGCGCGCCTGGCTGAAAAATGGGTACATCCTGCGCGAAGCTCGTCGTTGCAAGGCCAAGCAAGACGGTAGCTACGACGAAACGAACAGACGGCCTGATCAGGTCTGCGGAGAGTACGTTCAATGGTTTCACTCCTGTACGGGTTCTTATTTTCAGGACCACGGCGACGCGTGATTCAAGGAGCTTACCAGACCCGCTCTGCCCATTCAGACTGGTTTTGGCCTCCTGCTCGACACACGCAGACTCCCTTCCCGGCTCGCCCGTAAGCGGCGGGCCAGGCACGCCATCTCGACCGTCAAAAGCACGGCGCGCCTTCGCGCCAGCAGGTTCTTCGTGATCTGCCAACGGCGCGTTAGACTGAACCATTGAGTTTTGACGGTTGCAGAGGATTGCGCATGGACCAAACCGAACCGCTGGCCCAACTGCTTGCCGACGGCCGTCCGATAGTTCTGGACGGTGGGTTGGCAACAGAACTCGAAGCACAGGGTCACGATATTAGCTCCGCGTTGTGGTCTGCCGCCCTGCTCAGCACGCAGCCCGACGCTGTCGTTGATGCTCACCGTGCGTTTCTCGACGCCGGTGCAGAAATCATCATCAGCGCCAGTTATCAGGCGAGTATTGAAGGATTCACAGCACAGGGGTTTTCGGAAGCCGAAGCCGAGGCATTGATCATTCGTTCCGTGGAGTTGGCCTGCACGGCCCGGAGTCAATTTTGCGACGCCAATCCCGGGCTCGCACGCGTGCCATTGGTAGCAGCGAGCATTGGCCCCTATGGAGCCGCAATGCACGATGGCTCCGAGTACACCGGTGTTTACAAAGTAGACGCCGCCGAATTGCGTTCATTTCACCAGCGCCGTCTCGCACTGCTCGAGCGAACGAATGCCGATCTGCTGGCCTGCGAAACGATCCCCAACGTGCTTGAGGCGGAAACGCTCGCCAGTTTGCTGCAGGAAAGCCGCTTGCCGGCGTGGGTCAGCTTCTGTTGCCGGGACGAGCAAAGCATCAGCGACGGTACGCGATTGCGCGAGGTATGCGCCTTGTTTCGCGATCACCCGCGCGTACTCGCACTGGGCGTGAACTGTACCGCGCCACAGCACGTCGCCTCACTGATCGCAGAGATAAAACAGGCGGCAGCCGCTAAGGCCGTAATCGTTTACCCGAACTCGGGCGAAACCTATCACGTTGAAACCAACTCCTGGTCCGGCGATAACGGCGCGGCAGCCAATGCCGACTACGCACAGCGCTGGTTGCAGGCTGGCGCCACCGGCATCGGCGGCTGCTGCCGGATAGGACCGCAGCACGTTGCTGCCATCCACAACGCCATCGCCAACTGAGGTTCCCGCGCCGATAGCAACCGTCCAGAGTGACAATTAGGCCAATTGGCATTCATGCGCCGCGTTGCCAGCTGCCAATGCGGTATTCCGAACACCCTGCATCGAGCACCCGAAAAATGACGAATAAAATCTCCACCAAACCCATCTTCTTCGATAACAATCCGGCCGAGTTCAGCGAGTACGAGACGCCGTCTGAAAAATGCGTGACCGGTCAACCACTGCAGCGAACCTGGAACCATTTCACGAGCGGTGACGAAAAGTTCTTCGCAGGCATCTGGGAAGCCGAGCCGGGGTGCTGGAAAATCAGCTATACGGAAAACGAATTCTGCCAGATCCTGAGCGGTCGCTCGATTCTGCGGGACCAGCAAGGCAACGCGTATTCACTCAAGGCCGGTGACAATTTTGTTATTCCTGCGGGTTTCGAAGGCGAGTGGGAAGTACTGGAAACCACGCGCAAGACCTATGCCATTTACCAGCCGTGAGGGACACGTAACGGCGACCGGATTTGGTGTCGGCAATAGAGCAACAAACTGTCGTGGTGCATGGCCAGCGTTTTAGTCGAGCACTCTCAAACTGATATCAGCGACTGCGTCGCCGAGCTCGGACGCGCTGGCATCGGTCGAATTGCAAAACGTCACGACCGACAGATCCTTCTCCGGGAAGCGCAGGTAGACACTCGAAAAACCAACCCAGCCACCCGTGTGGCCAATCAGTTTCACACCGTCACGCTCCGCGACAAACAGACCGAACGCGTAAGCGGGATGTTCACCGAAAATCTCGCTGCTTTCGGTTTCGAAGCCGGCCAACGGCGTGGTTGCCAGCTCGATGAGCGAGGGCTCGCCCTTGCCCAGCACGTTGTTTGTCCAGTTTCGATCCCATGCGATGAAGTCGTCGAGCGAAGTGTAGACCCCACCATCGCCGACCCAGCTCAAGTTGGTCATGTACAGTTCGTACTCGCCCGTGCCCTTCTTGCTGTAGCCATCGGCGCGGTTCTTGACCAGCTCATTAACATCGTCGTAGAACAGCGAGTGCGACATGCCGAGTGGTTTGAATATGGTCTTGTCGGCGTAACGGCGAAGGCTCACGCCACTGACTCTCTCCACCACCTGTGACAACAAGAAATACGCCAGGTTGGAATACTCCCAGCGAGTACCCGGCTCCAGGCGCAGCGGGACGTCGCTGACTGCGGCGTAGAATTCCTCAATCGTCCAGTAGTCTTCATTGCCAAAGCGAAACTCGCTGCCATCTGCCTTGAGAAACAAATCAGGATCGTAGTCACCCATGCCTGCTACGTGATGCACCATCTGCCGTACCGTCACCGGCCTGCCATAGTCCCTAAGTTCGGGCAAATACCGGTGCACATCGGCGTCCAGATCCAGCCGCCCTTCCTCGGCTAACAAGGCGACGGCCATCGCCGTGAACTGTTTGGACACCGAGCCGGTACGAAATACCGTTTGCGACGTGACCGGCAGGTCATACTCGAGATTGGCGAGGCCGTAACCTTTCTTCAGAAGGTATTCACCGTGATGAATAACACCCACCGCGCAACCGGGGCGGTTGTTGTCCTCGATATCGGCGAAGACTTTGTCGACCGCCTGTGTCAGCGCACTCTCTGTTGCGTGCACGAAGAATGACAACGGCAGAAGACACGCAGCAACCACAACACCATTGATCCGATGATAGATCTTCAAACCGGCACCCCGTTCTTGTCTGCAAACCGAACGATTATCGTAACCGGTTTGGCGCCGGACGTGGCGATATGGATTGCGATCAGTGGCTGATGACAAAATCTCGTGTACAAACCCGCGGCCTCGCGAACAACCCGAAACCCCGGCTGCTTCTGGCAGCCGGCGCTACCACGGTACAGAACGCCGCCGGACGAACGTCAGTCTGCCAACACCCGCACTCGGCCGATCGTTGTCCCGTCGTTCGGGTGCTGCAACTCGTACTCAAGCACGTTAACCATCAATGTCCCGCCGCTCATGCCGGGCTGCACACCGGTTAGTCGCAACAGAACCTCCAGTTTCACGTTCCCTGTGAAGCGGCCGATCCGGTCGCTGATCAGTTGCGCCTGATCTGCCGGAACTTTCCAGGTTTGTGCCTCGCGGCCGTTGCCAAAGCGCAGCTCCACCTGCTGGCGAAACGCGGTATAGGAGATCACCGAACTGGGCGCCAGCGCACGCACCGTGTACTCACCGTAAGTCGGATCGTAGTCGGAAAGTTTTGCACTGCCGATCGACAAGCGAATCAGGCCAACGTCCGTTACTGACGCCGCGCCAACCTCAAGTTCCTGCCGGATGACGGTCCGCAGTGCTGCTTTCCCGGCAGCCGGCGTTACGCCCAATCGCCTGTCGAGTTCTACCCATGACTCGACAGGTGGTGTGATACCAGCAAGATCGTAGTAGAGGAACACCATCGTCGCATCGTCAGGGTTCACCAGTTCGCGCCCGCGTTGCGCAAGCTGACCTGAACCTTTCGAAGCAGATCGTCCAGCCGATTGCGCCCCATCACTTGCCGATCCCGCAGCCGGGGCGTTACCGGCCGACGCCAGCTCCTGCGATGCGGGAACATCGGTGCCACCACACGCGGCCAGCAACAAGATGCCGCCAACTACAATAAATCTCTTCATGACCTTCTCCTACATGGTGACCTTGTCAGCATTCTTGGCAGCCTCGTCCAACTCTGCCGCGCGTCGTTCCTGCTCCATACGCTCAAGCTGCTGCTCAGTCGTCATCAACAGATCGTAGCCTTGCGCCTGGTTGACGACCCCGACTTCAAGGGTCATGGCAATCTGCGGATTGTCACGCATGGGCCGGATGACAGCGGACAGTGCAAGCCCGCAATCCGGGGACAGATTGACGCCGGTTTCCGGGCGCGATGGTGCGCTGCAGCTGTAGTACATCGGCGAGGTCTCTGTGACCGGGCGGTCCTGAAGGTCGTACGCCCAGTCCAGGAACCAGCCCTGAGCTTCTTCTCGCTTGCGCATGGGTGGCCCGTATTTCTCCACGAGTGCAGCGGCAACCGCCGCGATCGGTGGTGCCTTGCCATCGACATAGGCTTCAATACGAGCAGCGGCGATCACCCGTTCTTCGTTGGGCAAACCCATCGTCGTTACGTACCAGCGCGAGGTACCGCCCAACATATCGGCCGCTCGCTTGTTCATACTGCGGGCCATCGCGTTGTTCTGCATCTCAGCCATGATTTCTTTCGACGTTTTGTTGATCCGGTCTTCGGCGAATACGGCACCGAAGCCCTGACGCAATGTTTGCCCGTAGGTATTGAGCTTGAAGCCGCCGCGCGGGCTGTTGTCGACGATGAGCAACTCGTGGCTGCACAACACAACGTTAACGGCGTCGTCGAAACTCATCCCCGGTCGGACTCCAACAACATCGTCAACCGGTGCCTTGGCGTCGCGCGGCGCACTCTTGGGCCGGGCCGGGCAGCGCAGCTTGCCGCGAGCCTCTTTGGCAATCTCGGCAGCGGTGGCTGCGACCCGGGAGTTTGTGCTGCTGGCAGCTCCCGGGGCTCGGGCTGCGGCTTGCGCCGGGCCCGCCGCGGGTTCGTCGGACGAACCGCAGGCAGCGAACACTGTTACGGCAAACATCAGAGTTAGCAGTTTCAAAATCGGCATGGTGACACCCTCGTCGTTCAAGGCGGCCGGCGATTCGCGTTGCGGTGACCTGCTGCGAACGTGCCGCTCAATTCGTGTTCCGTAGTCCCGCCCGAGCAGGCGTACTCCCAGCAACGGCACAGGTATCGCCGTTGTCGAAACAGACTGTGGGTTTCCGCGACGAGAGCGGCAACGGCAGTTAGCGGCAGCTAACGGCGTTTAGGCGGCAATAAGCAGCGGCCGCAGGCGGTTACGTGAAGATGGTTGGGGTCGCCGCTGATTTTTGTCGCGACATAAAGATCGGGTGGCGCAGCGTTGCCACGTGTTCACACGTGGCAACGCCAACAGACGCTATGAATAGCGGACGGGCTACTCGGTTTCCATCGGATTCGCCGGATCCGCCGCCCATTCCTGCAATGACGCCGAATAGACTGCAACGTCCTTGTAGCCCAGACGAATCATCGTGAACGCATTGGCAGATGCGGCGATACCGCCGCCGCAGTAAGTGATCGCGCGGCCTTCGTAGTCGCCATCGAACAACGTCGCCAGCTCATCGACTGACTTGTAGTGGCCGTCGTCGGTCGTCAGCGATCCAACAGACACATTGCTGGCCCCCGGAATGTGACCGGGCCGTTCGTACATGGAGAACTCTCCGCGGTAGTGAGCCTCCGGCAGCGAGTCAATGATATTGACGCTGTCATCACCAATGGCGGCATGTACCTCGTCGCTCGCCACAATCATTTCCGGGCGCAAGTTCACTGTCAGTGATCCTTTCGTGATCGCGGCGGGTTCCGTTGATAGCGACTGCCCCGCGTCACTCCACGCCTGCAAACCGCCGTCCAGCAAGGCCGCATTGTCGAAACCGATCCAGCGCAACATCCACCAAACCCGCGCCGCCCAGGCAGATCCGTTGGCATCGTAGATGACGACGCGCGTGTTATCACCGACGCCCAGTTGCTCCATCGCAGCTGCGAACGCCTCGGGCTCAGGCACGGCGTAATTCAGCGGACTGTCAGTATCCACCAGCTCGCCCATGAGATCCGCAAAACGTGCGCCCGGTATGTGACCTTTGTTGAAATTTTCACGGCCATTGACCGTGCGCATGCCGCCATCGTCTGTCCGTTCTATCATGACTGTCGCATCCAGCACTACGAGGTCGCTATCCTGATAGTGCTGACTGAGCCACTCGGCGCTGACGAGCGTATCCATGGGTGGCCTAGTCACCTCAGGCTCCGAGGCATTGCAGGCAGTCAGCAGGAAAGAAGCGGCGACTGTGCAAGAGAGGCGAAAAGCATTCATGGTGTTTTCCCGACCGGGGCGCGCCCGTTCCATATTGTTGAAGGAACAACAGTATACGAGAAAACCGCGAGCCCTGATTCACCCCAGGTTTCCGACAGGTCGAATCGCAAAGCTTGTAACCGCTGAATGGTTCGCGCCGAATTCATTGATTGCACTACTGATACCGATCGGCTCCACCCTGCTGCAAAGTGCCCGTATTCAATTCAACTCTACTGCGTGGCACACTTCGCGCTTCCCCATGAAAACTGCTCGCTGATGCGCAGGCTGGCCCTTGCCCGCGCCGGCTATATGGCATAGGACCGCAAGGAACCCGGAAATGACTGCACGCTCGATGGCCAACATTGCATACAGACACCCGCCGTCCATGGGCTGGTTGATTCCGAAGGCTCTGTCCTGTCTGCTGGCCGTGCTTGCGTTCATGGCCAGTGCGCCGGCGCACGCACAAGACATCAAACGCTCGGACCTGTGCAATCAGGGTACAGCGACCCTGTATTTCACGGCGGTTGGCGAGAACACCGGCCTGCTCAGCGCCGGCGCAATGACCCAGGGTTTTACGGCGGTACCACCCGACAGTTGCGTGGAGATAGTCCCCTACGGCATGAGCCGCGCCATCCTCACTTTCTTCAAGAAGGACAGCCGCGGCCTGATGAC
This sequence comes from Woeseia sp. D3-10, assembly GCF_055809415.1. Taxonomy (NCBI): domain Bacteria; kingdom Pseudomonadati; phylum Pseudomonadota; class Gammaproteobacteria; order Woeseiales; family Woeseiaceae; genus Woeseia; species Woeseia sp. D3-10. The sequence continues at coordinate 1,506,271 of NZ_JBVVTW010000007.1, forward strand.
CAACCTCAGAATTCAACCGCAGAACACGGATGGTGAGTCAGCCGACTACCAGCACGTTTGCGTGAACCCAAACAAACCGTGGCGGATTTTCGGCACGACCAGCGACATTTTTTCGCGCTTCGTAAATGCGAACTGCCCGGATGGCTTTTCACCTGCCATACCGTCATGGATACACACACCTGGCGGACTCAGTACCTACAATATTGCCGTTGATTCAGGTTCGGCCGCGGTCGCCTGGCAGGACCAACAACAAAAGACCTACCAGCAACTGCCTACGATCCGACAAAGTCAGATGCAGACGGATAACGTCCTGGTACAGACAAATCCCTATGCCGAGCGCAGCCACGAGCAAGCCAAGGTCATATTCGGTGCCATCGACGACTGGTTGAAGCGTTCACAGGCAGAAGCACAACAGCGTCAGGCGCAGGCATGGGAACAACAGCGCCGTCGTCGGCAACAGTTCGAAAATGAAGTCGACAAGGCGGAGCGGTCTCTGGAAACGCCAGACGATGCCGCCTGCGCGCCGTACATGGAGAAAGACCGTTATACCCGGGACGCAGACGTTGCGCTCTCCGGCGTGAAGCTGAAGATGGCGCTGATGGATGCGCACAGAGCGCTGGTTTGCAATGGGTTCAGTGCGGACCCACAGGCGATCGCGAAAGCGGGTGGTGTGGAAAAATTCTGGGCCAACACGCGGGAAAAGGTGTTTCAGAAACCGCTTGAGAACGGTGCCACACTGTTCACCGACGTGGAAACTCGCCCGCCGCGTGGAGCGCCGAAGGGCGCGGACTACGTAGTCCTGACCGTGCGAATTCGCTATCGTCCTCCGCACTTGATCAGCGACGACGAGTGGTCAGCAATTCGCGCGAATTTCAAACGCAAGTACGACGTAGGCCGCAAGCGCGCGGAAAACCAGCTGGCGATACACCGCAGGATCAAGATCGATGGCGAACAGCATGCACTGATGCTGGATGCGCAGGCGTACCGGCCCGGTCAAAGAACGTCTTACAGCATTACGATGCTCTGACCACAGGCCGGCAGTCCGCATGCTTTGCACTGATTAGCGGTCACGACCGTAGCGCGAAGCTCCGGTCAGGACGTGAGCGGCGCACAACCGTGCAGCCAGGCAGGTGGCACAGACCGCATGAATACCGCCAGCTCGGGTAAGCGGCTCAGACTGCCGGTGACAGCAAAAAACACGACCAGCGCTGCGGCCGCAGCGCTGGTCGCACATCGTGCCGCCGCGCAGTGAATCGGGTTGGAGTCTGCCGCTGATCGCGCCCGTTGCAACGGGGGAGAGCAATCTCGACGCGCGACAGCCGACACCCTACTCGACGACGTCGATGCCGTGCTCGATACTCTGTTCAGTGCCTTGCGCGTTGCCGGCAGGCAGACGATCGCCAGCCTCTTCCGGGGGCTCGTCCGCCAACGACCAAAGCGCCCAGATCAACATGACGCAAGCAAAAGTAAACAGGCGGGGCGAGATGGAGCGCATGGGTGGATCCTCATGTGAATGAATCAGGTTTCAGGCGTTTCACATAAGGTATAGCGACAGGCCCGCACGGATTCCCTCACCGCGCGGGCAACTATTTTTGAAAGGATGCTGAGCACCGGCACGTGCGGCGAAGAGTTGCAGCACGTAGCTCAGGTCTGCAGGGCAATTGAGGTGACGTCAGCCTGAAAAAATGAAGTTGTTCCCGGCGGGAACCGCCAGATCCGTTTGAACCGTTATCCGATGCCGGGTTGTCGAAAGCGCAGCGTGATCAGGGACTCTTGATCACGCCGCGCATTCTGCACTTAGTTGCCGGGCCGCACGACGTGCCCAAGCTCCATGCTACCCGCCCAACGATTAATCGGCGCAATGTAGTTCTCGGCAATGTCGTTCAGTTCCAGCTGGCGCTGCTGCCACTCCCTGGACAGATCGGCATGCCTTGTTTTTGCACCATCAGTGACCGGCGCGCCGGAATCATCAATAACGTCCATCAGGTAGCGTAACTGACCGTCCAACATCGTGGCCCAGGCATCTTCATCTTCGTACGTTTCGAACTTGAGCTGGGTAATCTGCTGCTCCCAGGTATCCAGATCGGCAATCGCCGCCTCACCCAGGCGCTGCAAGTCGTCATCATCGTGGTTGGCCATCAGCGCTTCGATTTGCGACCGCGCTTTTCTGGCGGTATCCAGGGCAATCAACACGTCATCCAGTGTGCTCTTCACCTCTTCAATACTGTCGGCCCACTCGCGAATCTGGCGATCCGATGCGAATGAACGTGGGTCCTTGACGACCTCGAAGGTTACTTCGTCCGAAGCAGCGCCTACGGTAATGCGCGCCGTGTACTTGCCCGGTGCGACACTGGGACCGGCGTAGCCCGCCTGCAGCATGATGTTGTCGATACATTTCACCTGGTCACTGCTCATGTCCCAGGACCACTTGTTCATACCTTCTTCGGTCTTCGGGTAGGTGATTTCGAACGGCCGGCGCGGGTCCATGTTGCCAATGCGGCAACGGTCCTGATCCGACTCTTTGTTCGACATCGTACGAACTGTCCGACCATTCGCGTCCGAGATAACAATGGTCAGCTCGGCATCGTCACTCACTTCGTCGCCAAGGACGTAGTACAGCGGCACGTCTTTCGACGGGTTTTTGCCCTCGTAGCTGCGGACCCGGCTACCCGGCTTGCCCATCTGCCAGGTCGGCGGCGTGTAAAGGTGCAGCGCCTTGTTCGCCGACGCATTGCTCGCTTGCCGCAGTACCCAGATATCGTCGAGCACCCAGAAGGCACGTCCCTGAGTCGCTACCGCGAGACTGTCTTCTCTTGCCCGCAAGTCGGTGATGGGTACGGGCGGCAGATTGAGGTCCAGTGATTGCCAGTCGCCTCCGTCGTTATAGGACACGAACATGCCCTCCTCGGTGCCGGCGTACAGCAGGCCTTTCACGACCGGGTCTTCGCGGACCACGCGGACAAACTCGCCTTTGGGTATGCCGTCATCGATGCGCTGCCAGCTCTTGCCGTAGTTGCTGGTCTTGTAGATATAGGGATCGAAATCGTTGAGCTTGTAGCCAGTTACCGCGAGGTACGCCGTGCCTTCGGCATGCGGACTCAGTTCGATCGTATTGATCATCGCCTCGCCCCTGTGCGGCGGCGAGATGTCGCTCCAGTTTCGGCCACCATTGCGGGTCAGGTGCAGCAGGCCATCGTCAGCGCCGACCCAGATGGTGCCTTTGTCCTTTTCACTTTCCACGATTGCGTAGATCGTGTGATAGAACTCCGCGCCGACGTTCTCCGGAGTCAACGGCCCGCCGTTGCGGCCCATGTGCTCGGGGTTGTTACGGGTCAGGTCCGGGCTTACCTCTTCCCAGTTCAGGCCACGATCAGAACTCTTCAGCAACATCTGCGTACCGTAGTAAATCGTCTCGTGATCGTGCGGGCTCGTGATCACCGGCGGGTTCCAGTTCGCCCGGTATTTGAGATCTTTGGAATCCTGCCCGTACACGTGCTCCGGGTACGGAATGATGTAACGGGTTTTCTTGTTCTCGTGGTTGTACTCGGTGAGCGTACCGTTGATGGTCGTTGCGTAAACCAGGGTCGGATCATCAGGATCAAACGCAATGTGCGCGCTCTCGCCGCCACCGACTGCGTAGAAATCATCCTCGCCGATAGCACCATCCCATGCATAACTCGCAATTGAGACGGTCGAGTTGTCCTGCTGCCCGGCGTACAGCCGGTACGGGTCCTGATTGTCAGTTACCAGGCGATAGAATTGCGCGGTCGGCTGGTTGTAAATCGAGCTCCAGGTTTTGCCGCCGTCGAAAGTAACCGTCGCACCACCGTCATTGCCATTGATCATGTTCAGGCTGTTCGCCGGATTGATCCAGTGATCGTGATGATCACCGTGCGGCGTCTTCACCTGCTCCCAGTCCTTGCCACCGTCGACTGACTTGTAGAGGCCGGTATTCAATACCCAAACCGTGTCAGGATCAGAGGGATCGGCAGCGAGATGGATGTAGTACCACGCACGCGAATGCAGAACGCGGTGGTTGTTAATCAGTTTCCAGGTTTTGCCGTAGTCGTCCGAGCGCCACAGGCCGCCTTTTTCCGGCTCCGCTTCGATAATGGCGTAAACGCGGGACGGGTCTGCCGCCGGCACGTCGATACCCACCTTGCCGATCAGTCCGGGCAAGCCGCCCTCCAGTTTGTCCCAGCTGTCACCGGCATCCGACGACTTGTAGATACCGCCACCCTCACCGCCGGACATGATGTACCAGGGTTTGCGGCCGTGGTGCCACATGCCCGCGTAGAGGATGCGCGGGTTCGTCGGGTCCATCGTGATATCGGTAGCACCCGTATCCGGGTTGACCTTGAGCACGTGGTCCCAGGTCTTGCCACCGTCGGTTGTGCGGTAAACGCCACGCTCTTCGTTCGGCGCCCAGATCTGACCCTGCGCTGCAACGTAAGCAATGTCCGGGTTCGTCGGATGAATCTCGATCTTCGCAATCTGGCCCGCTTTCGGCAGACCCATGAAAGTGAACGTCTGGCCAGCGTCAGTAGACTTCCATAAGCCCTTGCCTTGCGACGTGGTCACGCCGCGTATCGGCGCCTCGCCAGTCCCGACGTATATGACGTTCGGATCGGAGGCCGCCACCGCGACTGCACCGATCGTACCGACGGGAATCTGTCCGTCCGATATATTGGTCCAGGTCGCTCCGGCGTTATTGGTTTTCCAGAGCCCGCCGCCTGTCGCCCCCATATAGTAGAGCTGAGGGTTACCCGGCACGCCGCTGACCGCGGTCACTCTACCGCCACGCCAGGGGCCAATCAGGCGGTACTCAAGCCCGTCGATCAGCGATTCCTCAATCGCATGAGCAGGTGTACTTAGAATGGTGAGTGCGGCAACGGCCAGTGAAAGCATTGCACGGTACAAAGGCTTGAGCATGCGGTACGTCCCCCGATCTTTATTAGCGATTATTAGATTGCGAGCCAGCCAGTTCAGGTTTCCTGAAAGTTCGCATTTGGCCATACGGATACCCGTGTATGCTGCACCGATCAAACCGAATCCTGGCCTGAAACAGCTGGCAAAACTTTCCGATAATGATCGTGCGACGACAAGTCGCTTTATCGATGAAAGCTTGCACACAACCGTACCGCCGTTGACGAGGCGACACAAGGCAGGTGCAGGAAAGCCACAACGATGTGCATAGCTACCGTGATGAAGGAGTCCCTGTGAAAAAACTGATGCCACTGATCATAGCCGTGCTCGGCTATGCCATTTACGAATGGCAGGGAGCTGAAGCACCTGCACCGATTCCGTCGTCGGCGGGTCTTGCGCCTGCAACGCAGACAACCGTTACACGAGAGACGGCGTTAACTGCCGGACAGCAAACACGCGGCAGCGGCATTGTCAGCCGGGTACTTCCCGACGACAACGATGGCAGCCGGCATCAACGGTTTATTCTGGAGCTACCCTCCGGCCGCACCTTGCTGGTAGCACACAACATTGATGTAGCCCCGCGAATACCAGCGTTACAGCGCGGCGATACCGTTGAGTATTACGGCGTCTATGAAACCAATGATCGCGGCGGCGTCATACACTGGACTCATCACGACCCACAGGGACGGCACATCGACGGCTGGCTGCAGCACAACGGGCGTCGCTACGAATAGCCGTGTATGGCTCGCGAGGCCTCCCGCCGAAGTACAGGAATCTGAACAGCCATAGCTCAGACGGACTGCCCCGGAATAGCCAAGCGCTCGGCCAGCGCCGTATACTGCGGCGACATTCATGCCTGATCGTGCACCGCCATGCGAAAACAAACCCGAAATAAGCGCGCCGCCTGCGCTATGTGCAAGCCTCATAAGCGTGGCTGGGCGAATCGCTGGCGCGCCTCCGATCGCGGACTCGCCGCCGCACACGCCGCCGACATACGGCAGGCTTTACGACCGGATTCATCGCAGCACAACTCTGTCAGTCGCTGACGCCTGGCATGACCCAATCCGCTCTCGCACTGCACGTACTTGGCGCCGGACAAGGCGCCAGTCAGGTTTACGCAGGCCAATGCAGTTCCGCCGCCGTCGTCACCTTGGCGGGCAAACCCGAGTGCCTGATTGATATCGGCTTTGGTGTTACCCGCGCTTGCTTGCAGGAGTTCGCGGAACTACCTGCCAACATCATCGTGACTCACAATCACAGCGATCACTCCGCTGAGCTGCCCGTGGTATTGCGTGTTGAACAGGCAGAGGGCCGTACATTGTCCGTGTTTGCCGAGCAGGAAGTGTCACGACGCCTGCAAGTTCATCGCCTCGCCGAGCATGCTGAAATACTGGCGGCGAGCAGCCTTGCCAACTGGCACTCACCCGCGGCAAACGAACGTGTCGCATTAACAGACGACCTGGACATTGAATTCGTGAGCGGTTCGCACTCTGAACATGCCTGCGGTGTACTGCTGTATCACGCTGGCAAACTGGTTATGGGATACACCGGCGACAGCCTGGCGAGCGAGCCACTGTACAGTCGGATCGCCGACGCGCCGACGCGCATTTACGACGCCCGTTCCGCCCCATCCCGCTGGCACGCCACTTTCGACGATCTTGCCGGGCGCCTCGATGAGCGCGCATGGATAGTCGGTCACGGCTGCACCCGCGACAACGCGCCGCCGGACTTGCCATTGCTGTTCGGCGGCGAATGCCTGTCGCTCGATTGAACACGCCGGCAACAGAATCGTGAAAATCGCACAAACAGCGAAACTGCTTATTCAGGGTGTGTACTTCTTATCGCCGTACGCCTGGGTCGACCGTTACCTGAAAAAGCGTGAAGCAGCATTTGTCGTGGGTTCCGAAGAACAGCAGGCATTGCGCAACCGCCGGCTGGTGCTGTCCGAACGTTACATAGGCTACTGGTTGTTCGCTGCTATTCTGCTCTACTTGCTGAGCACCCTGCTGCCCCCGTGGTTCGCCATACTTTTCATCGTGCGGGCGGTCGGCATCCTCAACAAAGAAATGGGCGTCGTGCTCTTCGGCATCTGCAAGATCACGGAAGGAACTGCCGTTTCGGCAACCGGTCGTGTCATCGTGCTCGCGCTGGTGAACTACCTGAGCGCACTGTTCCTGTTCGCCGCTACTTATTCGGCCATCGGCGGGCTCGACGACGTCCCGACGTTTGCGCTCGAGAGCGAGCGGCTTACCGGCCTGTTGCATGCCGCACAGATCCATTTCAGTCTGGCGAGCAGTTACGCCCCCGCGACACTGTTGATGGCGATTCTGTCCGTGTTTCACAGTGCCTATTGTTTCCTGTATGGCACGCTCGTTATCTCGCTGTTCGTCTCGTTGCTGAGCGTTAAACCGCTGCAATCTTAATGCGCGGCAGCATCGCAGTCCGGACGGCCTGCTCTTTCTGAATTTGCAATTATTTCTGCTGGCGGAACCGCCGACAGCGGGGCAACTGATGCCGGCATTGAAGCAAACTGCATCTACCCCAAGACCTCTTGGGCACCTACGCAGCCCACTGCGGCAGGTTGGCCGGGACTTGCACGCGAACTACGGGCCTAATGACCGCGAAACACGAACCGTGTCCGCGGTCGTTGTTCAAGCTGAGTTTCAGGTGTTGCGCAGCGTCAAATGGGCAACAGGAAGTTTTTCGCAAAACGCAGGGTACCAACCAGCAGGCCGCCATCTCTCGCGTCCGCTTCCACGACAAGTATGCCTTGCGGTCCGTCATCAGTATCGGCGGGCCCGCGCCGCAAGTTAAAGCCATTCAGAAAGATGTCGGCCAACGTCAGGTGACTATCAACAGAAAAACGTGCGTAGCGATTCCAGGCGACCAGCCTCGCTGCCGGAATACTTTGACGAACCTGTTCGGCTGTTGCCGGCTTACCGCGGGTACGCAGTATCAGACGACCCGGCCCGCCACTGCAGCGAGCCGTGTGAAACACAATTCTCCCGAGCAGCAAGGTGGCAACGCGCAAACTGATCACTGTGCGTAGCTGGATGTTGCTGTTCATCGCGACGAAGTTGCGATAGCTGAAGACCACTTCTTCACCTTCCTGCAGCTCCCAGTCGACCAGATGCTCCGCTTCGATGGAATTGAAGGTGACACCACGTTCGTCGGCGAGCGGCATGGCAACACGGCTCATATTCCAGGCACCAAAACGCAGGCGCGACATGGCGGATGCGCGCCACTGGGGAATACTGAAGCGCGCGGCCGGTCCCAGTGGCTGGTAATTCGCCTTGTAGTAAATATCGCTGGCGTAGCTGCCGGGAATATTGATCTCCTGTCGATCATGCACCCGCCCTTCGGCAGGCGTCCCATCCCGATCCAGCAGATCGATATCAATATCCGTCGACTGATCGAAAATGACACGCGCAAATACGTACAAGAAACTCTTTACCGCGACAACAATGAGCCACAACAACAGTATCTGGCGAATGACGTTGCTCGCCGTGTGTACCCGAGCAATAAACTGCCGGGTGCGGGCTTCAGACTCGGCAAGATGTTCGCCCAGTGAGTCGCGAGCAACTGCCGTCAAATCCGTAGCTTCGTCCGCCGCGTCGTCGGCACGCGCTTTCATCTGCGTCACAAAGCGCTGCTCAGTGCGCTGTCGCGCCTTATCGTACGCACTGTTCAGGCCTACAATGACAATGTTAGCTGCGGCACAGGCAACGTACGGAAATTCGCAGGTGCTGGTCGTCATGCCTGTCGTCTTTGGCACAACAGAGAACAGTCGCTTCGCTTCGTCGTCTGCGCGCCCCGCAGTTCGCAGTGCCGCTTTATCGATAGTTTGTAGTTGCCGGTGCATGTGCCACTCGGCAATGTCGTAGCGGCGTTGCACGGTGCGATCGAGGTTGCCGAAGTAGTCCAGCGGCAATAGCTGCCACTCACTTGCTGATTCACCGACCGGGCAGACAAACCGCTCAGCGGGTGGCGTCGGAGCTGACACCTCCACGACAGGCTCTCTCAACATGCACATGGCAGCCGGCGCCGGGCCCGTATCGGGGTTGTGATCCGGCATGGGCAAATGCACCAGTCTGTCGGCTTTCAGAACCGATGCCTCTTCGCTTCCCAGCGGACAGGGTATGACCGACAACGGATTGTCATCGCCAATGCTGCAATAGCGATTGACGTAGCCGCGTTCGTACACGAGCTGCTCGGTACCGCTGGTAATGAAGTTACTGGCCCACATGCCAATTGCAATCAGGATGAGCATGGGCCACCACAATGCAAGTGTACGGCGCGCCAGCTGCAGAACATTGCTGCGTCCCAATTGCCGGGCAAGTGGCCAGTTTTGCGTGAACGCTTCGACCACCAGCCGCATCACCAGCATTGCAACAACCAACACCAGAATCTGCGGCCACGCCAGTAGACCATCGAACCATTGCCAGACCGCGAGCAATCCAACAAAACCGGCAAACGCGAGTGACGCCACTTCGCCGAACAGCACGAAGTAGACGAAAACCAGAAAAGCGCTGATCACGTAGACACTGTTCAAACCGTGCAACAGGTTGCCGATCACGCTGTCCGCGATCACCACGGCAACAAACGGCACGACAGCAACCCAGCGAGACGGATGCCGGCTGGTAGCAGCCAGACCAGCAACAGCCAGCGCGAGTACAGCCGCGAACAAGCTGTAGGGGTTATCAACTGGCGGCATGGCGTAGCTGCTGTCCAACGCCGAATTCCACGCATGCGGGAACAACAGATCTGCACGCAGTGCCGGGATGATTCCCAGCAGTGCAACAAACCAGTACGCCGTCTCACGCCACTCGTCGGGCATCTTTCTGAACATGGCGAGAAATTTGCTGCTCATAGAGTTGTCCCTGCGTAGGTGAGTCCGGTGTCCGGAGGCAAGATAACATTGAACGACACAACTTTTTAAATCGCTGCAGCGCGAACGCTCTGCTGCGATGAACCTTGACCACCACGGCAAGTGCGCGTGGATAGCACTGATCATTCGTCGCTTGCCGGTCGCGTGGTCTATGCTGTTATCAGAGTGGCCGGATGCAAACACCATGAATGTCCGTATCGAAATTCGCCTCATCGCTCTCCTGTGTGCCGGAGCAGTCAGCACCGCATGCGCAACACCTGTACTTAGTACCGCTCCGGTCCCGCCGAAGACAGCGCTGCAAATTGAGGCAGAGGCATTTTGTGTGGCCCGACACGGTGCTGACGGCATACCGCCGAAACGCTTCACGACAGACGGTTGCACGCTGTGGCCGGATTCGGACTGGGGCCACTGCTGCGTCGCACATGACATGGAATACTGGTGCGGTGGCAGCGCTGCCGAGCGCTTCGAGGCCGATCGTCAACTGGGCATTTGCCTTGCCGAGAATGGCAATACGGCCATAGGCAGAGTGATGCGCATCGGCACCCGCCTGGGCGGCTTCGCAGTCCTGCCTGTCCCATGGCGCTGGGGATACGGTTGGTACTGGCCGCACAGCGACTGACTATTCAGGCACAATTGCAGCCTGCCAAACCCACCACGCGATTGAATACAGAGGCAAACCCTTGTCGACGAATAACCAAATTCCAGCGGACAATATTGAACAATTGAATCAGATGTTGTCGGGCCGGATCATTACCAGCCGCTCCAAATTGCAGCATTTCACCACCAGCGAATCACATCACGAGGGACCCTTGCCGCAGGGACTGGTGCAACCAGGCTCCACCGCAGAGGTTGCAGAGATTGCCCGTGCCTGCAATGAACTCGGCGTGCCCATGATTCCCTACGGCGCCGGAACCTCACTGGAAGGTCATACGCTGGCCATACGCGGCGGCATAATTGTTGATATGACCGCGATGAACGAGGTCATCGCAGTCAATACGGCCGATCAGGATTGCCGTTGCCAGCCCGGAGTGACGCGCGAGAAACTGAACAGCTACATACGGGATACCGGACTGACGTTTCCCATCGATCCAGGTGCAGACGCGAGCATTGGCGGCATGGTAGCCACCAGCGCGTCGGGCACCAATGCCGTGCGCTACGGCACGATGAAAGAAAATGTACTGTCGCTGGAGGCTGTTTTGGCTGATGGCAGTATCATCCGCACCGGTCGCCGCGCCCGGAAATCATCCGCGGGCCTGGACCTGACCTCTCTCCTAATTGGCTCGGAAGGAACGCTGGGCATCGTCACGGAGATAACGCTGCGACTGCACGGCATCCCGGAATGCACCCGTGCCGCTGCCTGCTCTTTTGACTCAGCGGAAGCCGCCGTCGATGCGGTGGCATTGATTATCCAGCTGGCCATTCCGGTTGCGCGGCTCGAATTTATGGACGAAGCACAAGTCAATGCGTGCAACCGTTTCAGTGGCAAGAGCGAGCCAGAGGAACCAACGTTGCTAATCGAGTTTCACGGCAATCAGGTTGAAACCGACCATCAGATTGAACAAGTGAAAGAAATTGTGCGCGACTTTGGCGGCCGCAACTTCCGCTGGTCGCAATCGGAAGCGGAACGGCAGGCGCTTTGGCGATACCGTTACGATGCTTTACCGGCAGCCAAAGCATTGCGGGCCGGCTGTCATGTGCTTATCACTGACGTCTGCGTCCCCATAGCCAGCCTGTCGGAATGCGTCACCCGCTGCCGGGAGAAAATCACAGAGAAAGGCATGCTCGCGCCGATAGTTGGTCATGTCGGAGATGGTAATTTCCACGCGCTCTTCGTGGTCGACAGAACGAATGAGAAAGAAATGGCGGACCTTGAAGAGGTCGTCGAATGGATGAATGATCTAGCACTTAGTTTTGAGGGTACAGTGACGGGCGAACATGGCATTGGCATCGGCAAGCAAGGAGCCTTGATCAAAGAACTGGGAGCGGCAAGCGTGCAGGCGATGGCGCGTATCAAGAACGCGCTGGACCCGAAGGGCATTATGAACCCCGGCAAAATATTCGGCCGCTAGTGTCCGGCTTGCAGTTTGGGGCTGGCAGATCGTAACGCCGCGATGACTGCAAACGATGTCCGGTACCGTCTGACGGACGCCAACTGAACAACTGTGGCATCGCAGTCTGCACAAAGTGCAACGGCGCGCCGTCAATGTGATAAGCCCAGTCAGCTCCAAACATCAGGTAGAAAATAAGAGAATGCGGGTGGGAAAAGGATATCGCGGCCGCTCTCGGCGGCCGCGATACCAGATCCAATCACACTACAGGCCGATCTTGCGTCGGTTCAGAACGCGTAGCTTGCGCCAAATAATGCAGTCCACGAGTAGACTTCGTCGGCGTACAAACGACTGGGACGCCCCTGGTACTCGCGTCGTGTTGCGTCATTGATGTTTTGCAACTCACCGAACAGCGAGAATCGCTCGGTCGCGTCAAAGCTGACTTTGAAATCGACCTGAGTACGTTCGTCGAAATACACGTCTTCACTGCTATCGCCACCGATGCCTTGCAGATAGGCATCACGATAAGACACGGCGACCCGCGCTTCGAATCGACCAAGCGCATAGAACAATGAAACGTTGCCGATCGTGTCCGGCTGACGGAAGAACGGAAGATTGTCTTCCTCACGGCCAAACACATCCACCTCTGAATCGATGAACGTCAGATTCAGCGACGCACCCAAGCCGTCGAACGGGTGCGGCAGGTTCACGAACTGCTGCTCGATGTTCAACTCCAAACCCAGCAACGTACCTTTGTCGGCATTTTCCGGCCTGGAAAGCACGGTCAAAGGAATGCCGCGGTAGACAGTGTCTTCGGTCCGGCGGGTAAAGATCGGATTCTTGATCTCTTTGTAGAACACGCCAATTGAAGCAATACCCGCCGTTTCAAAGTAGTACTCGAACGACAGGTCGAGACCCATGGACTCGAACGGGTCCAGATTTTCGTTGCCGGCAGAACCTTCGTCATCTTCCACTTCCAGTGCGGGTGCGACGTCCTGAAAGTTCGGGCGACCGATGGTGTTGGTCCAGGCACCGCGCACAACCACTTTGTCATTCGGGCGATACGTCAGGTGCAGACTCGGCAGGACATCGGTGTACTCGGTTGAACCCGTGAACGGAGTGGCCGGGTTAAGCGGATCCACTGCCGGCAGACTCACGAAGTAGGCAGTGTAGTCCGCCTCGGTGCGTTCAATACGGGCACCACCCAGAATAGTCAGATTGTTGATATCCACACTCGCCATCGCGTAACCGGCCAACAGTGTCTCGTCGATCTGGTAATCCGAGGAAATTGAATCGAGGGCTGAGCTCTCTGGATCAAACTCAAACATTTCCGGGTTCGATTGCGCCAATGCCTGGTGCGCGGCGAAATCCAGCATGAGCCCAAGGTCAGCATGACCATCCAGAAAATCGCTCGGGCCTGACAGGAATAGGCCGGTATCCGCCAGTGTAAAAGACGATGCACCTTCGTAGTTCTGGTTCGTACGATCCCGGTACTTGTCGCGTGCGGCGTATTTGACGCCGAATTTCAAGTAGCCGGGGTGACTGCCAAACTCGGTGTCTATTCGCAGGTCGCCTTTCAGAGAATGAATATCTTCTTCGATGGAATCGGTACGATTGCGAACCCGACGGAAATCATAGTTGGCGGGATCGTTGATGGCTGCCCCGGCGTCGAGTTCGAAGTAGGTATTGGCTACGTCGATCGTATTGGGGAACGTGTCGGTTCCTGAGCGGTATTCCCAGTCCACCCGCAAAGGAGTTATTTCCTCGGCGTGCGAGTACGTGTAGCTCATTTCCCACAGCTTGTTGTCGCGGCTCAACTCGCCGCCAAGCGAGATGTTGGTCAGCTGCTGAGTCTGATTGTTCTGCCGAAACTCACGAGTTGCACGTCCTTCTGAGTTCTGCACGACAATGCTTGAAACGGCGGTTTGGGTTCCGCGGGCAGCGTCCAGATCCATCTGGTCACGCGCTTCTTCATCGGTGAACTCGTTGAAGATTGTTCGCATGTACCAGAGCGAGGTATCAGTCGGTCGATATTCCAGGTTGGCGTTCAGGCCGATGCGTTCACGCTCGATGTCGTAGTTAAAGTAACGCACACCTTCAGGGGTATAGGCATCCGGCGCAAACTCCGTCCAGCCGTCCCCTTCGAACAAATTGGTGTCGTAACGGCGAATGTAATAACTGGATGCGAGCACTACACCGAACTTTTCCTCCGCGCCGAGTCGCGAACCCCAAACGGCACTGGCACCGTACGGTACGCGTTCGCTCTTGTCGTTGTAGCCGATGCGGCCACCGACGAAGGCAAAACGATCCGGAGAATCAAATGCGCTGCGGGTAATGATGTTGATGTTCCCACCGACCGCATTGCCATCCAGATCCGGGGTCACTGCTTTGACGACTTCGACAACGGAGATCAGGTCGGATGGAACAACGTCGAGAGCGACACGCCGACCCTCGCCTTCCGGCGCACCGACAAGATTGTTGTCGATGGTCACGTTGTTCAGGTTGGAATCGATACCGCGAACAATCGGGTAACGTCCTTCGCCCTGATCAAGCTCAACAGACAGTCCCGGCAAACGTTGCACGGCCTCAGCCGCATTGAAGTCAGGCAATTTGCCGACAGTGTCAGCCGACACGGCATCAATGATGCTTTCCGCCGAGCGCTTGCGTTGTAGCGCAAGAAGCTGCGATACGCGCGCGCTGGTGACGACAATTTCTTCGATCTCTTCATACGTCGTATTCAGGCTGACGTCAGCACTGACATTGCCGGTCGCCGGCACCTGCACGGTAGTGGACGACGCCTGAAAACCACCAGCACTCACAACTATCGTGTATTCGCCAGCCGGAAGATTCCGGATCGTATAACGTCCCCAGCGATCTGAAGTCGCCTTCTTGTTGCTGTCGACAACGGCAATCGTTGCTCCCTCAACAAAACGCTCGAGATCCGGGTCGTTGACGACGCCGACGATATCGCCTGCCTGCGCGAGCGCAGAAAATAAACCGAAAATAAGCAGAGAAACTGCGCGCAATGCTTTAAACATCCACGCTGGCCCGCTCGGTGATAATGCCTGTTGCTGATAATTCATAGCCGCCCCCCAAGGACGTGCGTGCAGAAATGGCGCCGTCCGCTTGTGTGATGCCGTGACTAATCGCTCAAATTGGTAAGACCTTTTTAACTCATTCTGGTCCTTCCAAGTTTCAAGAAGGTAGTGTACTACTGGTTTTTGTTCAAGCATTTCTTCATTTCCGCTAATTCCATGTCTATAATCCGCGAAACTATTTACCAAATAGGTATGACCATTTTGTTACAAGGCTATTTACAATGAACGTGTCCGCTGTTTTCAACCAGTCCGGGGACGGTGATCCGGAACGGGCGTTTCTTCGCGAGCTCTTCCAGGTTGCGGTCAGCGCTGTGTCGGCTGAGCTCACTTTGCCCACACACCTTCCGGCCGAACCCCCGGGCCGCACCGTATTGCTTGCGGTGGGCAAAGCGGCCTCAGCAATGGCTGACACGGTCGCGCGACGATGGCAGGGCCCGATGTCAGGTCTCGCCGTCACCCGCTACGGCCACGGCATCGACCACCCGATAAGTAACCCGGACATCGAGGTCATAGAGGCAGGCCACCCCATTCCGGATGAGAACAGCATGCTGGGGGCGCGTCGGGCACTTGAACTGGTGCAAGGCCTTAGTGCGGATGATCTGGTGTTGGTACTGGTGTCCGGTGGTGGCTCCGCCCTCTGGTCCCTGCCTCTCGACAGCGTTGGCAAACAGATGAAGCGCGACATTACCGCGCAATTGTTACAGGCAAGCGCTTCAATCAATGAACTGAACACAGTCCGCAAATGGTTGTCCCGCATCAAGGGCGGCCAACTCGCAGCTGCTGCCGCACCGGCCCGGGTCGAGACGCTCATCATCTCGGACGTGGTCAACAACGACCCCTCACTCATTGCCTCTGGTCCAACTGTTCCGCGCAAGGAGAGTTACGACGATTTCCTGCGCGTCCTGGCTCGTTACAAGTTGCAATTGCCGGCGGCTGTTCTCGAAGACATTGAGCGCAATGGTAAGGCCGCCAGTGTCAGCAGCAATCACACAGGACAATGCAAGATCATCGCCGAACCGAACAATGCGCTGGCCGCAGCAGCGGACAAAGCCGCATCGCTCGGCTATGAGGTTCACGGGCTGGGCGACGCTATTGAAGGCGAGGCGCGGCTGGCCGCCGTTGAACACTCCAAGCTCGCGAAGACACTCGCAGAAACCGGCCGCCCCGCAATAATTCTGTCAGGTGGCGAAGTTACAGTGAACGTTGCCAACAAAGCCGGAATCGGCGGCCCGAACACGGAATTTCTGCTCGCGCTAGCGGTTGAATTAAACGGCGCTGCCGACATTTACGCGCTGGCTTGCGATACGGACGGCTATGATGGTGTTGGCAACAATGCCGGCGCGATAATTACACCAACCACATTGCAGCGAGCAGCACGGTTGAATCTCGATGCAGGAATCGCGCTTGCTGCCAATGATTCGGGCACATTTTTCGATGCACTGGGCGACCTCGTAGTCACTGGTGCAACTCGAACCAATGTAAGCGATTTCCGGGCGATCATCGTGCGCCCGATACAGCAGGAGCAATAGCCACAGTGAGCAAAGACAATACTGACAACGATTTCTCGTCGATCTGCACACGCTGGATGACGCGCCGCGAGGCTATGAAAGGGCTGCTGGCAGCCAGCGCTACCGCCACCACCATCAGCACGCTGACAGCGGCCTGCTCCACAGCCGGTGTCATCGACAACAACATCGCCTCGCCGCCGCCACTGAGCTTTACCGAAATTCCACACATGCTGGACAGCAATCACCACGTCGCGGCCGGCTATGACGCTGAAGTGCTGCTGTCATGGGGCGACCCGATCTTGCCCGGTGGCCGCACCTTCGACGCCAGCGCACAAACTGCCGCCGCACAGAGTCGGCAGTTCGGCTACAACAATGATTTTCTCGCCTACTTTCCACTGCCCGCCGGTGATCGCTCGCCCGACGACGAAGATCAGCGTGGCTTGTTGTGCGTGAATCACGAGTACACAAACGCCTATTTGATGTTCCCGGGCTACCGCAGTTGGCGCGACAGCGCAGTTGGTATTGACCAAGAGCAGGTCGATATCGAGATGGCGGCCCACGGCCACAGTGTTATCGAAGTTCGCAAGCAGGACGGTCGATGGTCGTTAGTTAGTGAATCGCGCTTTAATCGTCGCATCACGATGGACACGCCGATGCGCATGTCCGGACCTGCTGCGGGTCACGCGCGACTGCGTACGAGCGCAGACCCGAGCGGCACCCATGTACTCGGTACCATGGGGAATTGCGCCGGTGGCGTGACGCCGTGGGGTACCGTACTCATCGCCGAAGAAAACTTCCGCTACAACTTTGGCGGGCATCCCGAGGAATTGGCTGACAGTCATCCGAAAGAAGTCCGTAACTACACCCGCTTCCGGTTTGGCGATCACGAACGTCGTCAGTGGTACCGCTTTCACAAACGCTTTCACCTCGCCAACGAAGCCCATGAAGCGAATCGTTTCGGCTGGATGGTGGAGTTCGACCCTTACGACCCACAATCGGAACCGGTCAAACATACCGGCCTCGGTCGCTGCGAGCACGAGGGCTGCTCAATCGTAACGGAAGAAGGCCGGCCGCTGGTCGCCTACACCGGTGACGACGGCATCGGCGAGTACATTTACAAATTCGTCAGCAATGACAATTACCGGCGTGACAACGGCAAACGCAACAGCGCACTGTTCGATGACGGCATCCTGTACGCAGCACGCTTCAACGACGACGGCACAGGCAGCTGGCTACCGCTTATTTTCGGTCAGGGTCCGTTGACACCGGCAAACGGGTTTGCCGATCAGGGCGATGTGTTGATCGATTGCCGAATCGCGGCGGACCTGCTTGGCGCTACACCGATGGACCGGCCGGAAGACATCGACACCAATCCGCTGACCGGTCGAACCTATGTCATGTTAACGAAGAATACGGATCGCAAACGCACCGATGCAGTCAATTCGCGGGCCAACAATGCCTGGGGACAAGTGGTCGAAATCCTGCCTCCGGGTGTTGACGGCCAGCGCGATCACGTAGCACAGGACTTTGGCTGGGACATCTTCATTCTTGCCGGCGAGCCCGGCGAAAACAGTAAGGCCGGTGGCCAGTACGGCGCGGGGACCAGCGACGACGGCTGGTTTTGCAACCCGGACAACATCGCGTTTGATCCCTACGGCCGTATCTGGATGGCTACCGACAGCAGCAACCAATGCGGGTTTCACGACGGTCTCTGGGCGGCACAGACCGCCGGACCAGACCGCGCTGTTAGCCGGCACTTCTTTGGTTGCCCACGCGGCGGAGAATTATGCGGCCCCTGCTTTACGCCGGATGGCAAGACACTGTTCGTCGCGGTGCAACACCCGGCCGACGAAAAGGGTTCTACGTACCTTAACCCCAGCACGCGCTGGCCCGACTTCGACGATGCAGTGCCGCCGCGGCCATCGGTCGTCGCCATAACCCGCAATGATGGCAAGGTGATCGGCAGCTAGACGCTGACCCAAGCACCAACGTTGAACGGCGCAGAGGCGCCCGCAAGAACCATGGCTGAAATGGAAAGGACCTGAAATGGCTTACACCCTATTGCTGATACTGGCATCCGTTGTCTTCATAGTCCTGGCCACGACGCGCCTGCAATTGCACCCGTTCCTGGCTCTGATTCTGGCCGCACTCGGCTTTGGTCTGGGTTCAGGCATGTCCGGCACGGCAGTGATCGATGCCATCAGCGCCGGTTTCGGCGGCACAGTCGGTGCCATCGGTATCGTCATTCTGGCCGGCTCTATCATCGGTGTGTTTCTCGAAAAATCCGGCGGCGCATTGCGTCTCGCCGAAAGCATCATCAAGCGCTGCGGCGATAAACACATACCCGCTGCCATGGGCGGTGTTGGCTATGTAGTTTCGATGCCGGTCTATTGCGATACCGCTTTCGTCATTCTGTCGCCTCTTAACAAGGCCTTGTCCCGCAAAGCAGGTGTTGGCGTTGCCGCCGGTGCTGTCGCACTCAGTCTCGGCCTGTATGCGACCCACACGATGGTCCCACCGACACCCGGCCCGGTGGCCGCCGCCGGTATCCTCGACGCTGATCTGGGCCTGGTCATCCTGTGGGGCGTCGTCGCTTCGTTAGTCGCATTGTTTGCCGGCTGGCTGTTCGCAACCCGGGTTGCCGCAAAGATGGATATCCAGCCGGCGGCAACGAGCGAATCCGGGGAATTAGCGGCCGACGAAATTACGGTAAGCGCCGCTGACGCACCTGGCGTGCTCGCCTCCATCGCACCGATACTGCTGCCGATAGTGCTAATCCTGCTGCGCTCGGTTGCACAACTGCCGTCTGCTCCGTTTGGCACCGGCAGCTTGTACGCAACCCTCGACTTTATCGGCCACCCGGTTCTGGCCTTACTGCTTGGCGTCGGCATCGCATTCACACTACCGTCACGTTTCGATCGCAAGATGCTGTCGGCCGGCGGCTGGCTCGGTGATGCCGTCGCCGCTGCGGCACCGATCATCATCATTACGGCCGCAGGCGGCGCGTTTGGCAAAGTTCTGCAGAACGCGGATATAGGCGCGGCTCTCGGACCTTACATTGAAACAATCGGCCTCGGCGTTGTGATTCCGTTTGTACTCGCTGCTGTTCTGAAGACAGCGCAAGGCTCGTCAACCGTCGCAATCATTACCACGGCCAGCCTGATGGCGCCGTTCATGGTCGCCCTTGGACTGGACAGCGAAAGCGGTCGCGCACTGACAGTGATCGCCATCGGCGCGGGCTCAATGGTGGTTAGCCACGCGAATGACAGCTACTTCTGGGTGGTTACCCAGTTTTCAGGAATGGATGTGAAGACAGGCTACAAATTGCAAACACTTGGCACACTTGTCGAGGGCACCGCAGCAGCTGCTGTGGTTTGGATACTCAGCTTGTTTCTACTTCCTTAGCAGGATTACTAACGATGAATTATCGACTGACAAAACGTGAATTCCTATCATTGCTGAGCGTAGGTGGCGGGCTGTTAACTCAAGGCCTGGTCGTCGGGCCCGCATTGGCGGCCGGCGAAGTCCGCGGTACAGGTCGCTTGTTGCAGGGTCCTTTTGCCGGCGCAGTTACGCCTACCAGCATGAAAATCTGGTGCCGGGCAAGCGACGCGCTGCAGCTCTCGATTGCCTACGGTCCGGCTGCAAACCCGAGCGATGCACGCCTGACGGAAATCATTCAGCCAAATTCCGACAGCAATTTTTCCTGCGTTTTTACGCTAACCGGCCTTAGCCCCGGCACGCTGTACGATTACCGGGTGCTGATCAACGGCAAACCGGACCCTTACACAGGGAATCGCCACCTGCAGCAATTTCGTACACCGGCTCTGGCCTCAGACATGCAGCGATTCAGCGTTGGCTTCGGTTCTTGCGCACGCTATGCGCAAGACAATGAACAACTTATCTGGAAAGCCGTACACCGGCACCGCCCGGATTGGTTCTTCTGGACTGGCGACAATATTTACAACGACAGTGCCGACCTCGACACGATGGCCGACGAGTACCTGCGCCAGCGTTCAGTTGCCAGTTATCAGGATGTCGCAAGTTCAATTCCGCAAGTCGCGATCTGGGACGACCACGATTTTGGCTTCAACAATTCCGACCGCCACAATCCGATAAAGCAAGACGCATTGCGGGTATTCAAGAACGTGTGGGCCAACCCCGCCTACGGCCTGCCGGATACCGCTGGCGTGTTTTTTGACTACAACTATGGCGGCGTGGATTTTTTCTTTCTTGATTGCCGTTACCACCGTGACCCCAACAAAGATCCTGACCACGCGCAAAAGACCATGCTCGGCCAGCGCCAGAAAGAATGGCTAAAAGAGCGACTCGCGCGCAGCAATGCCCCTTTCAAAGTGCTGGTAAGCGGCAGTGGCTGGACGGCCGCGAAAGGACCAGGCGGTGACAGCTGGGCATCCTATCTGCACGAACGCAACGAGTTATTTGAATTCATCCGCCAGGAAAAAATTGGTGGCGTTGTGCTGGTTTCTGGCGATACCCACGTTGCCGAACTGAACGCCATCCCCTGGTCTGAACAGGGCGGCTATGACATGTATGACTTCGTCTCATCGCCGCTCGCGCAGGTTACGACAACTTCCTGGTTGAATCGACGGCCTGAGTTACGCATACGCCAGGCGTGGGGCGGGAGTACCAACTTTGGATTGATGAGTTTTGAGCTGACCGGAGAGCCAACTCTAACTTTTAATGTCATCGGCTATATGGGCGCGAGCGTCTGGGAGCCGTTCACAATACGTGCTTCGGAATTGCAAAACGGCGTATCAAGCTGGGCGACGAAAATGGACAGGAGGTCGATGCGGCGCTATCAACGCTTCCTCAAAGGTGAGCCGTACTTTCAATGAAGCCGATCAGATGAAGGCACTTCCCTCTTCCGCAACCGGCTTCCTGCGTTCTAGCTGCCTTCCGCTGAGTGGTGATCCTGCAGACGATCTGCGGCCGCCATCAATGTTTCTCGGGCACGCTGAAGATGCTCGTGCATTGCACTTCGCGCATCTTCCGGATTGCGACGTTTCAACGCATCGTAGATGGCCCGATGCTCATCAAGCCGGTCACCGTGCAACTTCTGGCTGGGGATGAAACGGTGCAACTGATTCCACAACTGGCCACGGGTATGCAATGCCCAAAGGCTGTCGATAACTGCGGTGAGCGCCGTATTGCGCGCCGCTTTGGCGATCTTGACATGGAACTCCCGGTCGTATTGCTCGTACGTCTCAAGCTGATTGAAGCTGTCTTTCATTTTTTGAATCAGCTGCTCAAGGGCCAAGAGTTCACGATCGGTAATGATCGCTGCAGCGGCAGCGACAAGCTCGCCTTCGATCATTCGACGCGCGTCGAGCAACTCGAAAGGGCTGACTCCGCGGTCGAAGATATTCACGCGCAACGGCTGATTTTGCCAAGCCTGCACGTAAATTCCTGCACCCTGCCGCACCAGAATCAAGCCATAAAGCTCGAGAGCAATAAGCGCCTCGCGAATCATGGGTCGGCTGGTTTCGAATTGCTCGGCCAGCTCGCGCTCTGTGGGCAGGCGCTGGCCAATACGGTATTCGCCCGAGTAGATCTTCTCGGCGATAGCGTCAGCAACTATTTTGTATCGTCTTGTAGACAACGCCCGGTCCGCGGTAATGAAACGCCCGAAAGCATACGCTCGGGCTGTTGATGTGATCAGGAATACTGTGAATTGTACGGCTGCGGTCACCGCATACCTAGCAAGAAATTCACTGCGGGCGCGGTAACAGCAGAATATCGGTTCTAGCAGCACAATTGCCAGTCGAACGTCAGTCTTGCCAGCATGGCAATTCACTATAGTCAGACCGTTTACGCGATCAGTTGGAGAAAGAAATGAAACGTCAGGTGGGAATTCTCATATTGTGTTTGTTCGCGGGTATTGCTGCTCCGCTTGCGGACGAAGTGCCGGTCTATCAGGCAGAGTTGCTTGCCCGCTTCGGGGCAGCGGATGCGCGGCAAGGTATTGCCGTTGACGCCGGATACTTTTACGCGACCAATAATTTCAGTATCACCAAGCACTCAAAGATAGACGGCGCCGAAGTGCTACGCTGGGCCGGTAGTGCCAAAGGCGATCCGTTGATCCATCTGGACAGCCTGTCCGAGCACGAAGGCCGCTTGTACGCCGCTCACTCTAACTACCCAATCTGGCCAATGACCAGTTCCGTAGAGGTCTGGGATGCGGCAACGTTAAAACACGTAGCCACTCACAGCTTCGGCATCTATCGCGGTTCGTTCACCTGGTTGGATCGCCATGACGGCTACTGGTGGGGTGCTTTCGCCAATTACGACAGGATTCACAAAGGCGAGACCGAACCGTACGGCCACACACGACGCACACAGGTCGTACAGATGGATGATCGTTTTAGTGTGCTGCAATCGTGGGTCATTCCTGACGGCATACTCGAGCGTTTAAGCCCAATGAGCAATTCCGGCGGGTCCTGGGGCCCGGATGGCTTGCTGTATCTTACCGGGCACGATCACGGAGAGGCCTACGTTATGCGCATACCGGAAGCAGGCTCTGTATTGCAGTGGATCGCGACAGTGAAAATCCCTGTCATGGAAGGTCAGGGCATCGCCTGGGATCGCTCCACAAACGACAGAGTCCTCTGGGCGATTCAGAAGAAAGGACGAATCGCAGTGCAGGTGGGCATGCCTGAAATCTCGCACGCGACGCAGTAGCTCAACAGCGGCTCACCCCTCTGGCGCATACGCGCCGCTTGGTACCGATATTGCGGGTACCAGCAGCAAATCGCGGATTCAGCCTACCCTCCCGGGCATTACGCCCGGGAGCGAATTCGCCTTTTTTCCCATTCGGACGGTAAACTTTGCTGCGGGTTGATTATCAGCAACGGGAGCTACGGAATGTTATCAAACAAACCCTTCTGGATACTGCTGATCATGGCCGACCTCGTTTTCTTCACCGCGCCCATAGTCTTCGTCCTGGCAGCACTCACCAACGGCATGGGTATCGGCACGACGGTCGAAGCGCTGGCCGCTCAGTACTCCACCGACCGCACCAACCTGCTGGTTATCAGCCTGATGGCGCTAGCGCCTATGCTTTTGCTGACGCTGATCATCTGGATCGGGCGGCGATTCGGCAAATTCGCACACTCCGGCGGCACCGTAGCACTTGGCGGCTCATTGGCCATCCTGCTCGTCACGGTGTTCGTGAACCTCGAGTATTGGCCAAAATTCCTGCCCGCGCGGACCTTTCTCGGTTGGCCGCACGGTATCGAGTTTCTGCTGGGCCCCGCAATCGCGGCGCCCGTCGCGATGTTGATCGGTATGATCATCGGCATGCTGGCAGCACGCCGATGATTCGCCTGATTCCGGCGATCGCGCTCCTGTTGCTGTACGCGGCACCGGCCGATGCGTGTCGTTGCGCGCAACGCAATCTTGCCGAGTATTTCGATGACGCCGACACCGTTGCAGTCGGCGCACTGGTTGAAACAGAAGTACGCGATGGGCTCCGCTATCTGCATTTCGATCTCGCCGGGCCGAGTTACAAAGGCAAACCGCTGCGGCCAACGGGCAGTCGCCTGACCGTCACCACCAGTACCGATTCAGCAAGCTGCGGCATTCACCCGGAGATATCCGCGATCTACGTGCTGTTCGCCTACCCCGGCGACGACAATGACGGCAGCCCGTTGCACGTCGATAGCTGCAACGGCACGCGTGTACATCTACCCGCTCATGGCGAAGAACCGATAGGCTATCAGGACGTTCCGCCCCGCTTCGTCGCGCAACAGCTGAACGGACTCGCCGGGATGAACGTGTTGCGCGAAGTATCCGCCAATGCACCGCAGCCACATTCTGCGGACAACGAACGGCTGATCGGCCTGCTGGATCTTGCGCCACTCGCGCACGGCGGACACGTCAATGTGTATTCGGCGCCCGACGCGACGCTCGAACCACTCGCACGTATTGCCGACTACAGCGCGCTGGAAAGTCGCGAGTACAGTTACGAACAACCCGGCACAGTTGTCTACGCGGCAATTCCCGACTGGTACCGACTGAAGCTGGCCGACGGCCAGTTCGTCTGGGTGAGAGCTGCCGAGACCGGCACGTTTTTCAGCTACCCGGAACTGGCCATCAATCGCCTGAACTATTTGACGGACGCGTGGACCGGTTTCGTCTGGCCGGAACCGGGCGCTGGCCTGCCCTACCGCGACCCGCGTGTTGCCGTCAATGACGATGCCGAATACCCGGTCGAAGTACACGAGATGATGCTGGTCGGTGGAATGCCATTCCTGCGTGTCACCGTTTTAAAGGGTGACGTGTGCAGTGGCGACAAGCCGGGCATACGCGCAACCGGCTGGATTCCGGCCTTTGGCGTCAATGGCGAAGCAACCACCTGGTTCTGGTCACGCGGTTGCTAGCCGCGTAGATCGCGCAAACGTATCCAGCCGGTGCCGCAGTTCCTGCGCCTAGTCGTCGAACTCCATCGCGAAATGAAAGCAGTTCACGTGAAAGCCCGCTGCAAAATAGAACTTGTGCGCACGATCCCGCTGTACACCGGAGTCCAGGTGCAACATCTGGCAACCTTCGTCGATGGCAAACTCCCGAAGCCAGCTTATCAGCACATGCCCGTAGCCTCGTGAACGCAGTGACGGGTCAGTGACCAGGTCGTCAACGTAAATCGTGTCACCAGCGAACAGGGTATGCATGAAGCGGTAGCCCGCAACCGCCGCCACTTTCCGGTTCTCCTCGATATAGGCGAGATTGAAGCCGTTCTCCTCCATCCCGCGAACCGTCTCGACGAACGTTTCCGCTTCAAGATGCGGGCGCAGGAATTTCAGGCAATCCAGACATGCCATGATCTCGGCATCGGTCTCTGCAATTCGCACCTCTGTGTGTGTCTTTCCCGCGTTGTTGGTCATTCGCTGTCAGTCCCTGTTCGAGTTGAGTGCATTCCGGCCGGTAGGTACAGCCCGGGTAGCGGCATGGACTGGCCGATTGTACCGATGTGGCGCGGATTCGCCGTCATATCCCGGCTGAGCAATGCCGGGCAATCCAGTAGAATGTCCGCTTCGCGTCGAATCCGGCCACCCTGCGACGACTAATGGTGACCGGATACTGTCGATCTCCGCCAACCGGAAGCCCTGATGACACAAGAGCTCGCCCGCTATCACCGGCAAATGCTGCTGCCCGGCATCGGCGAAGACGGACAGCGCCGCCTGCTGGGTTCGACCGCCCTGATCCTGGGTTGCGGCGCGCTCGGTACCGTGTCAGCAGACATGCTGGCGCGCGCTGGCGTCGGCCACCTGATCATCGTGGACCGGGATTTTATCGAGCTCACCAACCTGCAACGCCAGGTATTGTTTGACGAGCAGGACGCTGCTGACGCATTACCGAAAGCAGAAGCCGCACGGCGCAAGCTTGCGAAAATCAATTCGCAAGTCACGGTCACCGCCATCGTTGACGACATCAATCACAGTAACATCGAGCGCTTTGCAAGCGACGCGGACATCATCATTGATGGTCTCGATAATTTTGAAACCCGTTACCTCGCCAACGACTGCGCGGTAAAGCATGGTATTCCCTATATGTACGGCGGCGCCGTCGGCACCACGGGCATGAGCCTGGCCGTCCTGCCGCACACGGCGAACGGCAACAGCGCCTGGGAGCAAACGGCTACGGGGAACCTGGCGAGCCCGTGTTTTCGCTGCCTGTTTGAAGAAGCGCCGGCACCCGGGACAAGCCCGACCTGCGACACCATCGGGGTGCTTGGCCCCATTGTTTCGGTCATCGCCAATTTCCAGAGTGCGGAAGCCATCAAAGTCCTGACCGGCAATTTTGCGGCGGTCTCACGCACGATGCTGAACGTCGACATCTGGACCAACGCAATTACCCAGCTCAAGGTCGGCAAGGCACGCGACAACGGCAACTGCCCCGCCTGCCGGCAACGATCGTTTGAGTTTCTTGATGGCAAAGCCGGTTCGCGCAGTACGGCTCTGTGCGGTCGCAATGCGGTACAGCTTACTCATCGGCAGAATAAGGGCCGGGTGAATCTTGAAGACATGGCCCACCGCCTCAAAGCGCACGGCCATGTAGTCGTGAACGAATTCATGCTGCGGGCAACCATCAGTGACAATACTTACGAACTGACAGTGTTCAACGACGGCCGCGCGATAGTAAAAGGCACGGACGACGCCAGCGTTGCGCGGAGTGTGTACGCGAAGTACGTGGGCAGTTAAGCCCGCTCGTACCCTGGAGTCATGGCACAGAGCGGACTGATCGGTAGCCTGTTTATGGCAGACCGGCATAAACCCAGCTAAAGACTTGGGTAGACTCGAGAGTGAGCGTTCGGGTCCACGCAGGATCAGACCCGCGGACGAGACACCGCGCTGTTTTTTCTGAGCATTGGTGTCGATTTCGACGGCGCACAGACGACAACGTGTACAGCGTTCCAATGACAGGGGGAATTATCGTGACTGCAATCAGGGTTCTGGTAGGCACAAGAAAAGGGGCTTTTATCCTCACCTCCGATGCCGCACGCAAGAAATGGTCCGTCGATGGCCCTCACTTTGCCGGCTGGGAGATTTACCACATGAAGGGTTCACCACTCGATCCCAACCGTATTTTCGCCTCACAAACATCCAGCTGGTTTGGTCAGATCATCCAGCGTTCGGATGACGGCGGCAAAACCTGGGTGCAACCCGGCAGCGAAAGCGACGAGCCAAAAACCAACGACCACGGCATGCCGAAGGGCGAGAGCAACAAGTTTGTTTATGACACGTCGGCAGAAACCGGCAAGCCACTAACCACCCATCAGTGGTACGACGGCACTCAGCACCCGTGGGAGTTCGCCCGTGTCTGGCACCTGGAACCGTCACTGGACGATATCGATACCTGTTATGCCGGCGTTGAAGACGCCGCCTTGTTCAAAACCACTAACGGCGGCAAGACCTGGCACGAGCTCGCCGGCCTGCGCGGTCACGATACCGGCGCTGGCTGGAGTCCCGGTGCCGGCGGCATGTGCCTGCACACGATCGTGCTCGACCCGGCCAACAAGCAGCGTATTTTCTGTGCAATCTCTGCCGCCGGTGCATTTCGCTCCGACGACGGCGGCAAGACCTGGAAAGCGATAAACAAGGGCCTGCATTCCGAATACATCCCGGACCCGACGGCGGAAGTTGGCCACTGTGTGCACCGCGTTGCGATACATCCAACCAACCCGAACATACTGTTCATGCAAAAGCACTGGGACGTCATGCGCAGCGACGACGCGGGCGATACCTGGCGCGAAGTCAGTGGCAACCTGCCGAGCGACTTTGGCTTCCCCATCGCCGTGCACTCACACGAACCGGAGACGATTTACGTCGTACCCATCGAGAGTGACTCGCTGCATTACCCGCCCGAGGGCAAACTGCGCGTGTATCGCAGCCGCTCCGGTGGAGAAGACTGGGAAGCACTGACGAAAGGTTTGCCGCAGGAGCACTGCTACGTGAATGTCCTCCGTGATGCGATGGCAGTTGATACCGCAACACCGTGCGGCGTTTACTTCGGCACAACCGGCGGCCAGGTGTACGCCTCAGCGGATGACGGCGACAGCTGGGCACCGATCGTGCGCGACCTGCCCGCCGTACTCTCTGTCGAAGTGCAAACCATTCCATGATTCGTGTAAGCATGCCGCTGCACTTGCGGACCCTGGCCAACGTGGATGGCGAGGTGCTACTCGAGGTCGCCGCCCCCGTTACCACCAACAGCATACTGGACGCGCTCGAAGCGAAGTTCCCGATGCTGTGCGGCACCGTTCGCGATCACGTCAGCCGTGAGCGACGCCCGCGCGTGCGGTTCTTCGCTGTCCAGGAGGACATCACGCACGACTCACCGGACGAACCGCTGCCCGCAGCGATTACCAATGGCGATACTCCGTTTATGATCGTTGGCGCAATATCGGGAGGCTAGTACCAGAAGGAGTCGGCCAGCACCGGACGCGAGCGGCCGCCGCAATATCAGTGCCTCAGTGCCTTGGTCACTGCGCGCGCCAGCTGCGGCTGCAGTTCGGACTGGAACCACGGGTTCTTCTTTAGCCAGATGTTGTTGCGCGGGCTGGGGTGCGGCAGCGGAATAACAGCCGTTCCGTAATCCCGCCAGTGCCGCACCGTTTCGGTCAGGTTTTTCTGCGTCGCGTCGAGATGCCAGGCCTGCGCGTATTGGCCAATCACCAATGTCAGGCGAATATTGCCGAGAGCCTGCAGTAACGGCTTGCGCCACGCCGGTGCGCATTCCGGACGCGGTGGCAGGTCACCCGACTTGCCAGTGCCGGGATAGCAAAAGCCCATTGGCAGAATGGCAATCCTGCTCTCGTCATAGAAAGTCTCGCGGTCGATACCCATCCATTCACGCAAGCGATCACCGCTGGCGTCGTCGAACGGCACGCCGGATTCGTGCACACGCTTGCCCGGCGCCTGCCCCGCGATCAATATTCGCGCCGCTTTGTCAGCCTGCAACACCGGCCGCGTACCGTGCGGCAAGTGCGCTTTGCAGATCGTACAGGCGCGCACTTCTTTCAGTAATTTGTCGAAGCCTGGCATTCAGTCGCTACCTTCAGCACCCCGAATCCAGAGGTGGCTGTACCAGCCGTACACGCCCTTTTTCGACATGTGCGGTGCGGTGCAGGTGTACTTGCTGCGACCGGGCGGCAACGACGCAGCGGCCCGAACCTCGACACTGTGCTGACCCAAACGCTGCATGGACAACCGCTCGCCACTGTTGTTGAAGCAACTCAGTTGCTCGATATTGAAACGGGGATCGTCCATAAACAACTGCAAAGACGGTGGCGCATCGTTATCTCTTAATCTCGGCGGTGGATTCCGCAGCTTGACCGGTAGCGGTTCAGAGTTAACCCGTTCCGCGAACGCCGTCATGCCCGCATGTGCCGTCGACATTGGAAAACGCGGCACCGCTGTCAATGACGAAGACTGCCCCGCCGCGCCGGACTGCTGCCCAAGGCCGTACCAACCGAGATCAGCAAGACCCTGTTCGACTTCGTCATTGAACTCACCGTACGGCCAGGCGTACACCCGCGGTGCCACCCCCACTTCGGCGCGTATGCGCTCTTCGGCCTGCTTTGCGTCCCGCAGAAAGTGCTCCAGTCTGTCGTCTGCAGAACCGCCAGGTAGCAACGCCAGCGCCGATCCGTGGACCACCCCGTGATTCGCAATCTGCGCACCGCTGTCCGCCAGTGTCCGCAACTGCTTCCAGTCCATGTACGCAGAGAAGTCGCGATCGATGTAGTCGGTACTGACGAAGACCGTGAACGGGTAATCGTGTTCCCGCAGCAACGGCCATGCTTCCTCAAACACTGACACGTAGGCATCATCGAACGTTATCGCTACGCTGTTCTTCGGGAAGGGTTTGCCCTTGGTCAAACGCCAGAGCACTTCATCCAGCGGCAACACGACGTAACTTTCCTCACGGAGAAAGCGGAGGTGAGCAGCGAACATGTCCGGCGTCACGCTGGTACTTGCGGGTGTGCCGGTCGCTACGTGGTGGTACAGCAGAATGACCACGTGATCGTCGACCAGGCCTTCGTCATCACTTTGCGACAATGCAACACTGGTATAGAGCAACAAGACAAGAGCCAGGCAGACTGCCGCGTTCAACGGCGAAACGATACGCTCACAATTCACGATCACGGCCCTGAACGACCAGTTGTCGTTTCAGACTGATCGGGTTCTAGGTTGTTCTGCAGAATCATCGCCTTCACTTCCCGAACGTACGCGTCGCGCCGTTCTGAATACTCCGTCAAATGCTCCGCGAGGTGCAAGGCTGACAGCTTTTCGCCGTTCGCTCGCATAGTTTCGCGCGCTACACGCAGCTCAAGGTAACTGCGATGACTGTTCAGGTTGTCCATGTAACTGGCAACGGCGTCGTGCACACTTTCGAAACGCCGAACCTCGTGGCTGCGACCGCTGGCACGATTGGACGGCACCATGCCGCAACCGCGCGAGAAACACCATTCGCCGAACAGTGCATTACCGTTGCGGGCAAACCGCGAACGACCCCAGCCGGACTCTTTCGCCGCTTGCACAAGCACCAACGCTTCCGGGATGACATCAACCCGGCGCAGCAGCAATTGCCGGGCCTCGTCCGCCGACAGCGCTTCCAGATCAACGCCGTGGCGCCCGGCAAGTGCCGCGTACCGGCGGCGCTCGAAGAAGCTCATTGACTTTGTGTCACCCAGCGCCACCAGCCACGCGCGATCATTGCGGATGCGACTATTGTGGTGACGAACAATCGGTTTTAGAAACGCAAAGAAAGCCGCTTTGCGCGCGGCGATGTCGTCCACCGGCAAGTCGGGTAATGATTGCTCGCCAACGTGCGGGAGTTCAACGCGGAATAACAGCAAGCCGCCGACGACAAAAACGGCGAGCGCCGAAATAAGTGCGTAGCGTGTCTTTATCTGAATTCCGTCTTTATCCATCCAGGTTTTCCTGTTTCGGCAGCGAAACTCGATTACGACACCGGCACAACATCACCAGGATGGCACGAGCCAGGCCCAACCACGCCGGTCGAATCACTCAGCCAACATCGCGCGCACGGCGTCTCTTTCTTCGGCCAGCCGGTAATAACGCTCAATGGCGTCCGCGCCAGGTCGCTGATCCGCGTCGTCCAGCACGCCGTAGAGATACGCAACCTGATCAACAAGTCTTGGCTGCATGTAGATGCCCTCTTCCGTCTTCAGCAACGCAAGCGCCGCCTGCAGTTGCTTCCGTCGGGTCTCGTTCGCATTGCCGCGCGCGGTCAACCGGTCCAACTCATCACTGAGTCTAGCTTCCAGTCGGCGCACATCATCAAGCAGCGCCAGAATCTGCAACTGCAGCGTGACCTGATCCTCGATATCAGTCAGTGCCGTACCAAACTCCAGTACGCGGGGATCAGCCAGCAACTCGAACGCGTGTTCAGTTGCTGCCGAACCCACGGTGAGCCGCACCCGATAGCGGCCCGGTGCCGCCATCGGTCCGTTGCGGTAACGGCGTTTGACGTCTTTGTGCCAGGCACCACGGTGCGTCATATCCCAGCGAAAACGGTTCATCCCTTTGTTCGCCGACAAGGTTTCGTCCACCACGTAGTCAACTTCATTGCTGGCCATGTCACGCGATTCACCGGCCTCGTCGGTTGCTTCGCCATCCGCAGCGCGATACGAATTCAAGACCCGACCACTCATGTCGAGGATATCGAGACGCACATCGTCGTCCGCCGCCGGCAGGTAGTAATCAATTACAACAGCCGGTCGTGGGTACTCCGGAACGCCGGAGTCATCACTGTAGGAATGCCGGTATCGGTACGTGTCCTTCGGCTGAAAAAGCGTGACGGCCTCGTCGGCCAACTCGAAATCTGCCTGCCGCAAGGTTGTCACGTTGTCGAGCAGCCAGAACCCACGGCCCATCGTCGACAGCACCAGATCGCCCCGGTGCAGCTTGATATCCGTCACCGGTGTTACCGGCAGATTCTGCTGAAACGACTGCCAGCTTTCGCCATCGTCCAGTGAAATGAACATGCCGAACTCAGTGCCTGCGTAAAGCAGCCCGGGCCGTACCGGATCTTCACGCACGACACGGACGGGGTAATCCGCCGGAATGCCGTTCGTGCCGTCGGTCAACAGCGTCCAGCGCTGGCCGAAGTTATTTGTCTTGTAGATATAAGGCTGCCAGTCGCCAAGCTGGTAACGCAGCACCGAAACGTACGCTGTCGCCGCATCGTGTGGTGACGGTTCGACGGAATCCACGCGGCCGCCTTTCGGCATGCGTGGCGTCACGTCCTGCCAGTTTTCGCCGTTGTCACGGGTCACGAACACCGGCCCGTCATTGGCGCCGGTCCAGATTACGCCTGCCTGCAGCGGCGACTCGCGCAATGAGTACAGCGTGCTGTAGAACTCTTCGCCCGTGATGTCGCGTGTGATCGGGCTGCCGGAAATAACTTGTTTATCCGCTTCGTTAGCCGTCAGATCCGGTGAGATCGTCTCCCAGGTAATGCCATCGTCAGTCGTGCGATGCACGAATTGCGAGCCGTGATAAACAACGTCCGGATCGTGCGGCGAAACATGGATGGGCGACACGCGCTGAAAGCGGTAGCGCAGATCCTTCGGATTGTGGCCGTACATGTTGGCCGCACCGACGTAGTAAGCCTTCTCCTGCCCCGTCCGTTTGTCATAGACACCGAAACGGCCCTTGCAGTTGGCATAGACGATGTTGTGATTACCCGGCTTTGGCACGGCAGGGCCGGTTTCGCAGCCGCCGGTATGCAGCAGCCAGCCGAGCTTGCTCTGCGTCGGGCCCGGTGCCTGACTTGGCACGGCGATGGTCGTGCCATTGTCTTGCTGCCCACCGTACAGCCAGTACGGGTACTGGTCGTCTACTTCGACCTGGTAGACCTCAACCGTCGGTTGATTGAACTGCGTGGACCAGGTCTTGCCGCCGTTCCAGGTAACATTCGCACCGCCGTCATTGGCCTGAATAAAGAGCCGAGGGTTATTCGGATCGATCCACATGTCGTGGTTGTCACCGTGCGGCGGCCGCAGGCGCGTCCAGCTCTCACCGCCATCAATGGACTTCAGGTATCCGGTCGCCATCGCGTACAACACGTTCGCGTCTTGCGGGTCGACATCCAGATTGCCGTAATAGAACGGTCTTGTGCGTATACCGCTCTCACTCGAGACCTGCTTGAACGACTCCCCTTGATCCACCGATTTGTACAAACCGCCTTCGTCACCGGGCGCCTCAATGAGTGCGTACACAATGCTGGTATCCGACGCACTGATGGCGAAATCGATTTTGCCAATCAACCCGGCAGGCAGGCCGCTGGTGATTTTGTTCCAGTTTTCCCCGCCATCGACCGACTTCCAGATACCGCCGGTCTCAGCCGCTCCGCCGCTGATGATCGTCCAGGGCGTGCGTTGCGCTTTCCATGCCGCTGCAAAAACGATATCCGGGTTACCCGGCAGCAGTTCGACGTCGGCGAAGCCCGTCGTCGTGGAATGCTGCAGCACCTTCTCCCAGTTCTTGCCGCCGTCCGTGGTTTTGTAAATGCCACGTTCTTCATTGGCGTTGAAAGCCTGACCGATGGCAGCCACCCAGACTGTATTGTGATTGCGCGGATCAATCTCCACAGCACCAATGTGGCCGGTATTCTCCAGACCAATGTGCACCCAGGTCTCGCCGCCATCGACCGATTTGTACATGCCCTTGCCCACTATCACATTGCTGCGCAAGCCATCTGAGCCGGTACCCACGTAGACAATGTTGGCATCGTTTTGCGCAACGGCGATGTCGCCGATTGATGGCGATGCAAAATAGCCATCCGACACCGGCTTCCAGGTTTCGCCATAGTCGTCGGTCTTCCATACGCCCGCGCCGGAGCCACCAAGGTAGAACGTACCTGGTGCAGCGACGGCGCCAGCTACAGCGGTTACCCGCCCGCCACGTGTCGGTCCGAGATTGCGGTACTGAAAACTATCGAATGCTTGTGCGCTGGCAAATTCCGTGATCAGCAACAACGCCGCTAACAGGGCGAATGGCAGTTTCAATTTCATAGCTACTCAATCTGTAGTGCCGCAAGGTGCCATGAGGTTATCACCCTGAGCTACAGCGTCCACTGCGACCCGGCGCTCAGGGAGCAGCGATACTGAACGAATGCGTCTCGGCCAGAACCGTATCGCTGTCATCCAGCAACAAGCGCACGGTATAGCGGCCCGGCGGCAACGACCACACACCGTCGGCTGACGCCGCTGACAGGGTTGTCGTGCCGTTGAGCGCCGCGCGAATGTGCTGCCAGACGAGCGCCCCTGAATCTGCATCTACAGCGAATACGCCGAGCCAGTCGTAGCGGTATCCCGGTGCGTTGCGCCAACTGATGAGCAGCGGTTCGCCGCTGGCATAGCGGTCTTTGCTCATGGCCACCGCCGGCGGGTCATTTACGACCGACAGCAACGAACTGCCAAGCTGCCTGCCCGCCTCGTCAACGAGCACGATGTCGTAGCTACCTTCGATCGCCAATGGTGGCAGAGACAACTGGCGGGTTTTGTGGCTGATGGGGTAGCGCTCCGTTGCCGCACTGCCGTGCTGGCTTACAGTCACGTAGGCACTCGCGGCAATACCGCTGAAGCGAATAACGACTGGTTCGTCGCTCCGGTATATGCGTTGCTCAGACGTCACGATGGCTGGCGCCGGAGCGGCGACGACCTGAAAATCCGCGATGAGCGCGCGGTGATCGCTGGGCCACGGATCGACGGGCACGGCAACATCCTGAGCACCGCTCTCTCCCGCCAGACGAACGCTTTGCAGTTTTGCAGGACCGGCGTACCAGATGAAATCGATCCGGCTCTGCCAGGCACCTTCTGCCTCCGGATCGTAACCGGACAATGGCGGTCGCGCTGCCCACCAGGTAAAGCCCGGGTTCAATAGCGGGTCGGGATACGCCTCGCGGTAGCTATCGCGAAAGCCCGCTGCCGCAATGGCCGCAGCTACCGGCCAATTGACCGGGTAGCGGCGAGCCGGGTATTTCACGATTGCGGCGGGCGACCAGTCGGCCGCAGCTGGTGAATTGAAATCGCCGGCAACGAACACAGGGATTTTCTGGCGTTGCAAGACTGGCAGCACCGCAAGGTATCGCTGCATTTCCGGTAACCGTACTTGCTGCTCGAGCTGAACCACGTCAGCCAGTGATCTGCCATCCCTTATCCAGTCCTCACCGTACGGATCGGATGGCAAGTGCACGTTCGCAACCGCTACGACCTGATCGGGCGCAACTTCTACCAGCAGGTAAATGCCGTCGGCCTCCGGCGGGTCCAGCAGCGGGAATCTCGACACAATGTGGTTGCGCAGGTTGTAGTGCCAGCCAAGTTGCCCGGCAATTATCCCGAGCTCGCCGTACGGTTCCTGCAAGGCAACGATGTCCGGGTCCGCAGACTTGATCGCGCGGATGACGCTGTCGAAACTGACGTACGCGCCGCCCAGTTCAATGTTGAACGACATGATCCGCAGTGGCGTGGCAACGCCATCCAGCGCGGTTACCTGCGGCGACGCGGCCGGGTGTTCGTACCTGCTTGCGCACGTTGCCAACACCGTCAATGATGTTGCTGCCGCAACGGCAAACAGTATGACGACAACAAAACGACGACCGGCAACGAGCATGCGCTTATCTCCGGAGTACAGATTACGGCTAAGGACTGGTCTTCGGCCGCAATCTGCGAAGTAAACGGTCAACAGCTTCCGCTGCGGCCAGCGGCTACTTCATGCGGGTCGCGACGTAGTTGCGTATGTCCAGACTCAGGTCTTCCATCGGGGCGTAGTAGCCGTGTTCGAACGGTGCCGAATGCATGCCACGTTGCACGCGTTCACAGATGCGCCAGTCCTGCTCATTCACGAGGTGCCAGAAGTCGCCTGAATCCGTCGGATCAAAATCCGCCGCTTCGATGGCATTCGGGTGGAACAACAGACGGCAATCAATCAGTGTTTCTTCCGGACCCAGCGGGAACAACAGGAACGCCGCCGCGTGGTCCATCGCCAGACTCAACATCAGGTTTGGGTAGATCAGTTCGCCGAAATGCCGGACTTTCTCTACCTCGTTCAGACCGGGCATTGGCGGCCGCGTGGTCTTGCCAGTCATCGTGAACGTGTTCGTGCCCTCGCGTTGCGGCACGCCCGCTTCCCAGTCCAGACCGTGTGCGCCTTTCTCGCGGAAAGCCGGCACTACCGTGCACAGCTCAGGGTGCACGCCCGCGCAGTGATAACACTCGTTGTAGTTTTCGAGGATGACTTTCCAGTTGGCGGCTACCCGATACTCGTGCCGCCAGTGGCTCTGCAGTTCATGCAGCGGATAGCGCGCAACGCGTTCGACGATCGGGCCCAGCTGCTGCAGGACTCCCGTTGAATTATCCGCCTCTCTTGATAAACGCAGAAAAATGAAGCCGCCCCATTCCTGCAGCGGTACGCCGTACAAAGGCAGCTCGCTCTTGTCGACGTCGATGTGCGGCGTATTCTGCAGACTACCGTCCAGACCGTAGGACCAGGAGTGGTAGGGACACCGAATGCGCTTGCGAAAATGCCCGCTGCTGACGCTGGCATCGGTCGAGTCAATCAGCTGACAACCACGGTGACGGCAAACGTTGTAGAACGCACGCAACTTTGAGTCTTCACCACGCACAAGCAGCAACTGTTCGCCCGCGAGTGCCAACGTGCGGTAGTCGCCGACCGCCGGAAGTTCTTCACTGCGTGCCACGCAAAACCACTCGGCTGAGAAAATATCGCGGCACTCCTGCTTGAACCAGGAATGCTCCAGATAGGTATCGCGATGCAATGTCTGTTCCATCGGCCGCCGTAGTCCGTGCTGCGAATTGCGAGTTGGCGCAGATTATCACAGAGCATTTACCGGCCCTGCCGCTGGTATTCCATATCGTGGTGAAAATGCTTGAGCAGGTGGCATTAGCCGCTACGCTACACCTACAAACCCGAATGGAACGCCTTAATGCCGGCCAGCAACAAATACGACGCAATCATCATTGGCGCTGGCCATAACGGCCTGACGACGGCAGCGTATCTCGCCGCTGCCGGCTTGCGCACGCTGGTCCTCGAGCGCCGCTCTGTCGTCGGTGGCTGTGCTGTTACTGAAGAAATCGACAGCGAGAAGGCGCCGGGATGCCGGGTGTCAACGGCGTCTTATATCGCCAGCATGTTGCGACCGGAAGTGATCCGCGACTTGCGGCTTGCGGACTACGGGTTGCGTATGGTCGCCTGCGAACCCGGTGTGCAGGCCGCACTCCCGGATGGCCGCGTCGTGTCGTGGTGGGGTGACCGCAACAAACTGGCAACGCACTTGCGAGAAATCGCGCCCGCCGATGTCGATGCGTTCTTCGCACTCGACGACGAACTGCGCCGACTCGCGCTGTACCTGCAGCCGTTTTTCCTGAATCCGCCACCGGACCCCGAGCGTCAGGGCCTGGCGCGTATCGGCGAACTCTGGCGCATGGCCAAACCCTTCAAGGGCATTGCCGGTCGTGACGTCGCGGGCCTGACCCGTTTCATGACGATGTCGCTCGGCGACCTGCTGGACGAGCGCTTCGAGTCTGATGCCATCAAGCGGCTCATCCTATCCAACAGCCTGTATGGCAAACACGGCGGCCCGTACCAGCCGGGTACCGCCATGGGCCTGTTGTTTCATCTGCTG
Source organism: Woeseia sp. D3-10 (assembly GCF_055809415.1). NCBI lineage: Bacteria > Pseudomonadati > Pseudomonadota > Gammaproteobacteria > Woeseiales > Woeseiaceae > Woeseia > Woeseia sp. D3-10. The sequence goes on from NZ_JBVVTW010000007.1 coordinate 1,543,934, forward strand.
TCCGGCGGTGAAGAGGAACGCCAGGGTTTCGCGGGCCACGTGATCGGCGGCATGGGTGCCATTACTCAGGCCATGGCCCAGTCCTGTCGCGATCGTGGCGTCACCATCCGCTGCGACACGGAAGTTCGGAGTATTGATCGCAAAGCGTCGCGTGTGTGCGGTGTCACTCTGACCGACGGCACGACAATAGACGCCGCACTGGTCGTCTCGAATGCCGACCCCAAACGTACGTTTCTTGGACTGTGCGACCGCGGGGCATTGCCGGACGATTTTATTCGCGCCGTCGAAGCGATCAAGATGAACGGCCCCTGCGGCAAGGTTAATTTTGTCATGGATGCCGAACCGCAAGTAACCGGCATGCCAGCGACCCACTCACTGACGGAACGCTCGTTGTTCACACTGCCGCCGTCGCTACTGGAAGCCGAAGACTCCTACCACGATGCTTTGATGGGACGATTGCCCGCGCACCTGTGGGTGGACTGCGTGCTTGCCTCCAACGTGGATGCCAGCCTCTGCAGTGACGGCCGGCATGTCATGACCTGCTTCGTGCAATACCTGCCCTACACGCTGGCGGACAGCGGCTGGAACGAGCAGCGCGAAGTCCTCGGTGACCGGGTTACTGCCATCATCGACAGCTACGCGCCAGGCTTCAGCAATTCAGTCATCGCCCGTCGGGTACATACGCCGCTCGATCTCGAACAGGCGTTCGGGATTACCGAAGGTAATATTTTTCACGGCGATATCAGCATCAACCAGCTGTCGTTCATGCGCCCGGTGCCGGGCTATGCGCAATACCGAACGCCGATAGAGGGCTTGTACCTGTGCGGTGCCGGCACCCACCCCGGCGGCGGCGTCACCGGCGCACCCGGCTATAACGCTGCTCGTCGCATTCTGGCAGACCGCCGTTGACGAGCGGACCTATTGGTAATCGCGTGGAATGGTTTCCGTCCAGCGCTTTTCGCGGATTTGCTTGCCATCCTGACTAAGACGACGCCGAAAGTCGTAGTACAGATTCTCGCGATCGCTGCGCAAGTACAGCTCGCCTTCCCATAACAAGGTGCGATCCGGAAGTTGCATTTCGATGCTGTGCTGGCCGCGCACGGCTGTGTTTTCCGGGTGCTCGTCCGAGGTTCGATGCTCAATGGATTCGCGCCAGGTTTCGATGCCCCAGGGAAAACGGGACGACGACGAGTTCTCCAGCGTTACCACGGCCTCATTGGTCTTCGGGTCGCGCTTGATAGCCGACACCTCGCCATAGCCGGAGGCGTTACCACTGTTGAGCGTCGTGTAGCCGTCCAGTACCGGGTTATCAGCCGGCGGCAAAAAGTCCGCGGCCGGCATGCTGTCGGCCGGGAGCAAAGGCAACGAAATCCGTGCACCACTATCGCCGCCGACCCGCAGCTCGGTGCTCATCAGTTCAGGCGTGGGCCAGAACATCGGCCATTGCGCGTTGCTGATCGAGACACGAATCCGGTGTCCTTTTGCAAACACCCAGGACGTGAAATGCAGCTCGATCTCCAGCGGGAAAAATTCGCCGGGCATGACACTTTGCGGTTTGCTCGCTGAGTTCCGGTGCGTGCCGTTGAAGCCGGCGCCGGTAATCAGGGTCACCTGCCCATCCGGCGCGACATCGGACAAGCGTACAAACCAGTTGGCGCGCTCAGCACTCGCGGCAACGTTGAGGTGTGCCAGTGGCAAGCCCAGTATTTCCACAGCCTCATTGAGTGGTTCGCTGTCATAGACCAGGCTGTGCTTATCGGTCGGCTGCTGGTCCGGCGCAATGTCGCCCCACCACATGACCGGCCCGCCGGCTTCGATGCCTGTCGATGGCCGGTATTGCAGCGCGTGAACGGCCGCGTCAGCTGGCATTGAAGTTGTCAGCGTGTGATCGCCCTGAGCGTGCAAGGTCAGGGTATCCGCATTGGCGGGTGGCCATTCAGCTATGTTCTTCCAGCGCCCGTCGATGTAATCGAGATCGGTCTGCGGCGGATGCCAGTCGCGCATGTAGGCCACGAGTTCGGGACCATCGTGATAGCCGTTGTCGACACCGCGCAGCCACTGATCGAGAAACTGCACCGCTTCGTCGCGCCATTCCATGCCCGGGTTCGGCCACGGGTCGTGCGGGAACGCGTGCGTCCACGGTCCGATGATGGCTTTCGCTGGTGCATTCAGGTTCTCCAGCATGCGCGGCAGGCTGCCGCGATAACCGTCATACCAACCGCCGATATGCAGGCTCGGTACTTTGATCTTTCCGTAAATATTCTGGATGGATTCACGGTTCCAGAACTCGTCGTAACGTTGGTGCCGCAAATAGGTCAAAGTCCATGGCTCGGTGTCGAAGCGGTTCTTAAAGTAGGCCTCGTCTATCTTGAACTCTGGCGCACCCGGGCGTGCGTTATCCACCTCCTGGCTCATCAGCCACGAATCGACGTGCAGAATACCGTCGATGTAGTGCACGTCTTCCTGGTACAAGTCTTCGGTCGCGTCCACCGCGATGAACGCCTTGAGCGCGGGCGGGTTCCGACCTGCCAGCTGAATGGCATTGAAACCACCCCAGGAAATTCCGAATACAGCAACGTTGCCGTTGGCAAATGTCTGCTTTGACAGCCAGTCGATGACGACTTCGCCATCATCCAGTTCCTGCACCGAATACTCGTGCGGAATCAGCCGTCCTTCGCTGTTGCCGGTACCGCGGATATCAACCCGCGCGACAGCGTAGCCGCGCTCGAGAAAGTAGGAATACAGCTGGAGGTTTCGCGATCGCGATTCAACTCGCCGGTACGGCAGGTACTCGAGCAGCACCGGGTACGGCCCGGCACCGGATGTCGGCAAATAGATATCGGCGGCGAGTTGCGTACCGTCCGGCATCGGAATCATGGCGGGCTGCGACAACTGAGCCGGCGATGTGCTGCACGCCGCGAATGCCAATACCGCTACCGCCGACAGCACGAGACAGAGTTTACGCATGCTCACCGCCTGCCGTTCGATCACCGCGAATGAAACACCAAAGCACAGCACCGAGTAAGGCGAACAACGCGCCGGTCGATACCGCCATGGTCCAGCCGAAATGGTAGGCAACAAACGGCACCAGCAAGCCGCCGGCAAAGCCCGCACAGTTACCGCCAGTATTGAGCACACCGCCCGCTGAACACGCGTGCCGACCCGATACAGCAATCGTGGTGGCCCAGTACGCCGCCTCGGTGAGCTGCGTGCAGCCGAAGCAGATGCACAGCAAAGTAACCGTCATCGTTACGGTCGTCGCGTTGGCGCCGAGGTACAACAGCACGGCACACATCAACAGACTGGGAATTGCCAGCCAGCGCGGCCCCCAGCGCAAGCCGAAGCGCTTGCTGAGCCGGTCACAGACAAGCCCACCGAGTGTCGCGCCGATTGCACCCAGTATCCACTGCGCGGAGGTCAGTATGCCGGCATCCTGCGCACTGAACTCACGCACCTGGACGAGGTAGTAGAAAAACCAGTTAAAGAACAGGTAGAACACGTAGTTCATGCAGAAGTAGCTGATCGTCAGCAGCAAGACATCCGGGTTGCGTAACGCGATCAGCCAGGCGTTTTTCGCCGCCTCGGTCGGCACCGGTGACCGCCCTGCGTCAATCAGCTGCAATTCACGCGCATTGACCGACCGATGTTCCTTCGGGTAGTCGCGCACGTACCACCACCAGACACCCGCAAGTGCAAACCCTACCGGGGCCGTGACGAACAGGGCGCCACGCCAACCGTACAACTCGATCAGCCAGACCATCAACGGCGCGGTGGCCGCAGCGCCGAGAGTGAGGCCCGTGCTCGACAGCCCGTTGGGCAAACCCCAACCACCGATGGGAAACCAGTTGGAGACAACACCGCAGCCGGTGACCGGGAATAACGGCGCCTGCGTCACGCCCACCAGAAAGCGCAGAATAACGAGCGCGCCAAGGACCACACCCGTCGCCACGCTCGCCGTTCCCGGCACCATTCCGGTCAGCAGCGTCAGCGTGCCCCAGCAAAATGCGGTAATAGCGAGTACCCGGCGTGCGCCGAAGCGGTCACCCAAAAAGCCGCCGGGTATCTGAAACAGGGCGTAGCCAGCGGCGAAGGACGAGAAGATCAGCCCGAGCTGCTGCTCGGTAAGGCCAAGGTCGGCGATCAGGTCTTCGCCAATGATCGACATGTTGCTGCGCAGCAGGTAGGCGATGAAACTCGCAACAACAATCAGGAGCATTATGCGCCAGCGAATGCCGCTGTCCCGATCTACCCGTTCGAGTCCCTGCATGGATACCCCATTAACGATGCGGCGCTCAGCCGACACTGCATGCTGCCAGAAAGTGGCCGACGATGGGGCTTCCGATCCATATCGTGCACAACACGACCATGCCACACGACACAGAACGTCCCATCGAAACGACAGCGCGGAGACGGGTCCCTTTCGATTACACTGGTGACGTTATCAACAGCGAACCTGACGTCCATGAAAACCGATCAACTCAACAGGCTGAACAAACGATTGCGCCGCAAGGCCGGCGAAGCCATTGCCGACTACGGCATGATCGCCGAAGGTGACAAGATCATGGTCTGCCTCTCCGGCGGCAAGGATTCCTACACGATGCTGGACCTGCTGCTCGGGCTGCAGCGCAGTGCGCCGGTCAATTTTTCGCTGGTCGCCGTGAACCTCGACCAGAAACAGCCTGGGTTTCCTGAGCACGTACTGCCGGAGTACCTCGATGAGCTCGGTGTCGAATACCGCATCGTCGAGAAAGACACCTATCGCATCGTCAAGGACCGCATTCCCGAGGGCAAGACGATGTGCTCGCTCTGTTCTCGCCTGCGGCGCGGCACACTGTATGGAACTGCGCAGGAAATCGGTGCAACCAAGATTGCCCTGGGCCATCACATGGATGACCTCGTGGAAACGATGTTCCTCAATATGTTTCACGGGTCGCGTCTGAAAACGATGCCGCCGAAGCTGATCAGCGATGACAGGAAAAACATAGTTATCCGGCCGCTGGTGTATTGCCGGGAACGGGATATCGCGCGCTTTGCGAAAGAACGTCAGTACCCGATCATCCCCTGCACGTTGTGCGGTTCCCAGCCGAACCTGGAACGTGTGCAAATCAAAAAGATGCTGCGGGAATGGGAGCGCGAATCACCCAACCGCGTCGTCAGCATTTTCAAATCGATGCAAAGAGTCACGCGCAGTCACATGCTCGATACCGATCTCTACGACTTTGCCGGCCTGACGATCGACCGCGCCGATGAACTGACCGAACTCGACATCGCTTTCGATCCGCCGCAGATTGGGGCGATCGGCTAGATCGCCTAACGGCTAGCCGCGCACAACCCGGCATCGGCTGCCCGCCCGGTGCACGGAATCCAGGCGGCTGAATTTTCTGACTATTTCGAGCATAAAAAAAGGCCGGGATGCTTGCGCATCCCGGCCAATGTCTTGCAACGACTGCGTTCTAGCGGTCGGTAATCCGCAGCACGACGCGGCGATTTTCTGCCTTGCCGGTTGCGTTGGCATTGCTGGCAACGGGCTCGGCTTCACCGTAACCGCGAACCGTCATGCGGTTCATGGCAACACCGCGAGCAGCCAGGTAGTCACGAACCGTGCTGGCACGACGCTGTGACAAGCTCTCGTTGTAGGCGGCAGCGCCGTCGCTGTCGGTATGACCAGCCACTTCAACACTGATTGAAGGGTTGCGCTGCAATGTTGTAGCCGCATCGTTCAATACCCGCTCTGCGCCCGGCAGCAAACGATCAGAGTTTGACTCGAAGTTCACGCCCGGCAGCCTGATCTCTTCCTTGATCTCGCAACCAGCGACATCAACCTGCGCACCCGCACGGGTGTTCGGGCATTTGTCGAGGCGGTTCACAACGCCGTCTTTGTCGTCGTCCAGCTCACAACCACTGGCATCAACCTTCGCGCCACGCGGTGTGTTCGGGCACTTGTCTTTGCTGTCCGCTACGCCGTCGCCATCGCTGTCGACTTCACAACCGGATGCATCAACGCGAACACCGGCTGTCGTGTTCGGACATTTGTCAGCCGAATCCTTCACGCCATCGCCGTCAGAGTCGAGTTCGCAACCGTTCGCGTCAACCATTACGCCGCGCGGCGTAGACGGGCAACGATCACCGGCGTCGGCAACGCCGTCGCCATCGGTATCAACAAACTTGACGGTCTTGCTACCGAACGGAATCTGCAAACCAACGCTCGCCATGTTGTCGGACAGGGACGTCGACAGAGCGTCATCGGTGCGGTGCCGGTATTCAAGTCGCAGAGCCACATCGCTATCGCCGAACATGTCGACGAGCAGGCCCGCGCCCAATGAACCCATGCCACCGTCGCGGGTCGGCATGCCGCTGATTTCGGTTTCCATGTAGCCAACACCGAAGAACAGGTAAGGACTAACCTTGCCTTCACGATTGAACACGCGCTGCAGATCGACACCGATCGCAAACTGGTCCTGTGAGGTAAAGCCGTTCATATTGGCGGCCTGCAGAATGGCCTCGAGGTTCCACGCGTCGTTCAGCACCACGCCCAGACCCAACTGGCCACCCGACACTTCATCGTCAACGCCACGCTCGGGATCGTCGTCGATAAAGCTTGCCATCGGCGAAAAATAGCCTTGCCCAGGCTGGGCATCGGCAAGCGCCTGAGATGACAGAATAACCGTCAGCAACAGGACGGCATGCGAAAAATATTTCATGGAGACTCTCCAATGGCGAATTCTGCACTGCAGGTAAATCGCCGAAATTGCACAAACGAAGCACGGCGAACACGCTCCCATTGGAACCGGCAAAGCGGCCTGCAAGGTAGCGAATTCGTCCGTATTAAAACGAGCAAGCGACTGGCGGGAACATTCCCAAACACCCACGTACCCGTGACAAGCGGCGGCAAACTATCACAATGCGGCCAGAACGCAATGACAGTTTGCAATAGTTAACATTCACCGCTCTGCTGGCTGGTCCAGCCACGCAATGTGGTTCGAAAACCAGCAAGTTTTAGCGTTTTTCCGCAGGTTTCAAGGCACCTCGCAGTGATATTTGTCACCGAACTTCGGGACCCGATCAGGCTTGATTCGACGGTTTGAGCGGATGACAACCGTGCCACCCAATTCTGCGCAGGCCTGACGGTAGTCAAAGAATTCGGCGCGGTACTCGGCGCGACGGTATTCGCGCTCCACCTTTTGTGCCTCGTTCAACGGTGCACAGGCGACGAGAATCAGCAAAACGAACAGGCCAACTGGCAGCAAGGTGTTCACCGTCCAACTGAAGTGTCTGCGTTTAGACACCGTTTTTACCGCAGCGTTCGCTAATACAGAGCACCGGGCACGCAACTCCGTGCTGCAGTCCGGGGATTGCAGGGCCTGTGCGTACGCTGCCGCTACGGGTTCAAGACACGAAATTGCTGCAATCTGGTACAGCGCAACGCCGCATAGCCGCGCTGCGCCGTGCCGGGTACTATCCGAATAAATCATTCCTGCCGGACTGTTGCAGTCTGTGCGCGGAGGAGGACCTGTTTTGCTGGAAAGTGGATTTTCCTACCTGGCGGTACTGGTAGCGGTCGCGGGTACACTGAAATTTGCCGAACAACGCTGGCCGTCTCGCGTTTTCGAGTATTTGCCGCCCATTGTCTTGCTGTATCTCGCCGTGATGGTGCTGTCGACTTTCGGTGTCTGGCAAAAAACCGACAGCGTCAACACCGTATATGCCGGTGTCAAAGACAACCTGCTGCCCGCCATGATTTTCCTGATGCTGCTAAAAAGCGATTTGCGACAGATTCGTCGACTCGGTGGACGCATGCTCGGCGGCTTTTTTGCCGCATCAATCAGTATTGGCTGCGGCTTCGTTGTGTCGTTCGCATTGCTGCGCGACCTGATGGGCAGCGAAGCCTGGCGCACAATGGGTGCCCTTAGTGGCAGCTGGATGGGCGGCACCGGCAACATGGTCGCGCTGCAACAGGCACTCAACGTTGAAGATTCAATGATGGGCTATGCGCTGCTTATCGACTCGATCGACTACGCCTTGTGGGTTGCGATCTTGCTGGCGCTGGTGCCGCTGGCGCAACGCTTCAATCAATGGACGGGAGCCACAACGGAACAACTTGATGCCATTGGTGCCCGTCTGGAGAAAGAAGAATCCACCGATGAAAGCGGCCCCAGCACGACAGCATTGCTCTTTTTGCTCGGTCTTGGCTTGCTGCTGTCTTCCTTGTCGCAATACATCGCCGAGTTGATGCCAACTACCGCGTTCATAACGACGACGAGCTGGACCGTGATCGTCGTTACCGTGTTTGGCATTGTCGGCGCGTTGACGCCACTGGGGAAAATGGTCGGTTCCGTGCAGCTTTCGTCGCTTATGCTGTACGTGATTGTCGCGCTGGTAGGATCACGGGCCGACCTTGCCGAGCTGGCGCAGGCGCCGCTCTATATATTTGCCGGTCTGATTATTCTGCTGGTGCACGGCATACTCATGGTCGTCGTCGCCAAGGTATTTCGGCTCGATCTGTTTACTTGTGGCGTCGCGTCTCTGGCAAATATCGGCGGCGTTGCTTCCGCACCCATACTGGCGGCCGCTTACTCCCGCGTACTCATCCCCATTGGTGTACTGATGGCACTGCTGGGCTACGTTGTCGGCACCGCTGGCGGTCTTGTTGTCGCCCGCATACTTGCGTTACTGGCTGGATAAAAATGGACACCATGAAACCAAGCGTTGCAACTCTCCTTCTCTCATGCGTATTGCTGGCTGCCTGCGGGCACGCGCCTGGCGTCACGACAGACTTCGATACCGATGTGGTTGGCATTGAAGAAAAGCACCTTAGCGCGGACTTCTGGCTGGCTAAACTGAATCGGCCTGACGCGGTTCTGATGGATCGGGAGTCGATCGTCGACTTTAACAAGGCCGCATTCGATAACGACCCGACCATGGTGTCGCTGGCCGACTACCCGCAACAAATTGCGGGCAGCACCGTGGCAGGGCTCGTAACCTCCATCAGCAAGCCGTCAAGCTATGACCGTTTTCTCCCGGATGGCCGGGCGCTTGATGCTACCGACTACGACCGCTACCTCGCTGCGCTGAACCTCGATGCCATACCCGCCACCGTTGAACCGGCTTTTGCCCTGGTAATTGCACGCACCGATATGCGCACCTTCCCAACGCGGGACAAAGTTGTCTCGGCCGAATCTTCTTTCGATCTCGATCGATTTCAGGAGCATGCGTTGTTTCCCGGTGAAGCAGTCGCCATCCTGCACGCGAGCACCGATGGGCAGTGGCTTTTCGTGCAGTCCTATAACTATGCCGCCTGGATAGAAAAGGACCGCGTGGCAACGGGCGAGCGGCGCGTCGTTGTCGATTTTGTTGGCGCGGATAATTTCCTGCTGGTAACCGGCAGCAAGGCGTACACGAACTACAACCCGCACCAGCCCGCCACCTCGGAAGTACAGCTCGACATGGGTGTACGTCTGCCATTGATGTCCGCCAGTGAAGTCGGTCACAACCTGCACGGGCAAAACCCTTCTGCCAGCTACGTTGTGCGCCTGCCGGTGCGCAACGACGACGGATCACTGCGTATCGAACCGGCTTTGATTGGCCGCGGCCAGGACGTGCGCAAAGGCTTTTTGCCCTATACCCACGGCAACGTCCTTCGCCAGGCGTTCAAGTTTCTGGGGGAACGCTACGGTTGGGGGCACGACTACAACGGTCGCGATTGCACTGGCTTCGTGTCGGAAATTTACAAATCGTTCGGCATACTGATGCCTCGCAATTCCGGCGATCAGGGGCGCAGCGTCGCCGGCGACAACGTTCGTTTCGACGACGCAACAACAGCTGCCGAAAAGATGCCGGCAGTCAATGCCCTGCGCCCCGGCGCAATGCTGTACCTCCCCGGGCATGTCGCCATGTACATCGGTAACGACAATGGCCAGCCGTACCTGATTCACGATGTCGCCGGCCTTAGCTATTTCGACGCCAACGGTCAGCTGTATCGCGGCCTGCTACACGGCGTGTCAGTGACGCCGCTGCTGCCGATGCAGCTCTCGGAAGAAACCCGTTACCTCGACCGAATTTACAACATCAAGACCATCAACTAGCGGAGTACCCCGTGAGAATTTCCGGCATCACCTACGGCCTGCTGAAGATCCCGCTAAAGACGCCGTTCAAGACGGCGCTGCGCACAGTTGATCACATAGAAGACGCGGTGATTCGAATCGAGACAGACACCGGCCACGTTGGTCATGGCAGCGCGCCAGCCACCGCCGTCATCACCGGTGAAACTCACGCCTCGATCGTTGCGGCAATTCGCAACGAAATCATGCCGAAGATAATGGGACAGGACATCGAAAACCTGAATCAGGTTGTCGACATCATTCAACGCTCGCTCTACAAGAACACCAGCGCCAAAGCCGCGGTGGAAATTGCTCTGTACGATTTGTTCGCCCAACAGATGGATCGGCCACTCTACAAAGTACTGGGTGGCGGCGAGCCGCAGCTCTCCACTGACATCACGATCAGCGTCGACCACATCCGCAAAATGGTCGATGACTCGCTGGCGGCCATCGAGCTGGGTTACGAAACGCTGAAAATCAAAGTCGGCAAGGACATCAACCTGGATGTCGAGCGCATCAAGGCCATACATGCCGCCGTCGATGGCAAGGCCGTACTGCGACTGGACGCCAATCAGGGCTGGACACCGAAGAAAACCGTGTCTGCGCTGCGCGAGCTGGAAGCAAGCGGGGTAGAACTGGAGTTCATCGAACAACCGGTAAAAGGCGACGATATCGATGGCATGAAATACGTGACGGAGCGGGTCACCACCCCGGTAATGGCGGACGAGAGTACATTCGGGCCCAAGGAAGTGATCGATCTGATCAAAATGCGCGGCGCTGACATCATCAATATCAAGCTGATGAAGACGGGTGGAGTTTCGAACGCCATCAAGATTGCCGACATGGCTGCCGTCTATGACATGGAATGCATGATTGGCTGCATGCTGGAAAGTGCGATCAGCGTATCAGCGGCAGCACATGTAGCCGTTGCCAAATCGCAGAGCATTACCAAGATCGACCTTGATGGCCCAAGCTGGGCAGCAATTAACCCGGTGAGGGGCGGCGCCCACTTTGATAACTCGGAAATCTCGCTGAGCAATGCGCCGGGTTTGGGCATCGACGGAATTGACGGTCTGGTCGATTTCTCGTTCTAGCCGTCAATCATGCTTCGCGAACTCCGCCTGGGCTTTCTGATCACGGATCAGCAGTTCCCGGCCGCGTTCGTTGCGTTCTACCAGGTGATAGAACAAGAGATCAATCACGTGCTGCTGCGAAACCGGCTCCAGTATCTGAGCCATATTCGGCTCGCCGTTTTGCGAGACAGAATAGAGGCGTATGTCAGCCAACGCATTTAGCGGACTCGTGTTGTAGGCGGTCAGTGTAACTACCGAGGCACCCGCTTTGCGGGCCTGTTGTGCAATGTGAATCAGGCTGCGCGTCTGGCCAGACGCACAGATGACGAAAAGAACGTCACCCTTGCCCAAAGTCGCGACGCCGGAAAGCTGTATATACGATTCAGGCTCAGCGAACACCGGGTAGCCAAGCACGATCAGTTTGCTCGCGAAATCTTTCGCCACCAGCGTTGCGGGACCGACAGCCGCGACCTGAAACCGCTTGCCAGATTCAATCGCCTTTACAGCAGCAAGCAAGAACTCGTCGTCATTGAGCAAACCCGTGCTGGCCAGCACTTCGCATTTACTGTGCAGAACGGTTTGCGGGATGGTCTGTACCGGGTGCTGGCCGTGGGCCAGTTCGTGCTCTTCCGCGCCGCCACTGTCCTGCCGAACCACGGTCTCGTGAATGGCGAGTTTGAGATCGGTGAAGCCTTTATAGCCAAGCTTCTGGCTGAATTTGACAACGCTGGACTGGCTGACGCCCACCGAGCTCGCCAGTTGTTGCGAAGAGTAATCACGAATAAGCGCCGAATTCGCGAGAATGAAGTCGGCCAGTTTCTTTTCGCTGGTGGACATCTGCTCGCGCGCTGCACGCATTTTAAGCAAACAGCTCATCAATACTGGCTGATGATCGCGCCACCCCCGAACAAGACTGGTTTAGTCTGAGCGCCGAAGCATAATTTGCAGGGCCGCAACGTACAAGCGCTGCTTGTGCGCACGACCTACAGCGCGAAAGGAATTCTTCGCAAAGCGATGCGACCGTTGCTGATGACCATGACGACATCCTGCAGTGCGGCGACATCTTCCAGGGGATTGCCGGGCAACAGAATCAGGTCCGCCTCGTAGCCGGCCGCAATACGACCCGTCTGGTCGTCGACGCCCAACAACTCTGCCGAGCTGACGGTCGCCGCCTGCAAGGCTTCGAAATTGCTCATACCAAGACGTACGAACGCTTCAACTTCGAACGCAATACGGTTGATTGAGCTGGCCTGGTAAGAATTGTCAGCACCGGTAGCGATGCGCACACCCATCTGGTGTGCAACGCGGATAGCCTGCTCAAGGTGCGGCACCATATGCTTGCCACGCAAACGCAATACGTAATCGTACTGCTCTTCGTTCATTTCATTCATCGTGGTCCAGGTCGGCACAAACCAGGTTCCACGCTCCTTCATCAGGCGCAATGTTTCCTCGGACAAATAAGTACCGTGGTCAATGCTGCGGGCACCTGCCAGCACAGCGGCGCGAGCGCCCTCGTCACCGTGCGCGTGTACCAGCACCGGCAAATTGTGGCGGGCGGCCTCGTCAACAACAACTTTCAGTTGATGTTCGGTGTAAACCTGTTGCCGCGGGTCCGTATCAGGCAGTCCAGCCCGCTCAGTACCGCGGGTCTTGATAACGTCGGCGCCACGATCCGCGTTGATCTGAACCAGCAAACGCAATTCTTCATCCGTGTTAACCCCGTCGCTCAACGCAACCAGCCGCGGATCCGCCAGCACCGAGTCACCAAGATGGGGAGTTACATAGACGCCTGCAGCAAGCACGTCCGGTCCTGCCACTTTGCCGGCGCGAACAAGCTCCCGCAACGTAACGTCCTGGAATGCATCAACACTCGCAGAGCGCACTGTCGTCACACCGGATGCCAGAGCACGCTCTGCTGAAGCCAGGTCATCGATGTGCGTATGCACATCGAACAGGCCCGGCATCAGGTAGTTGCCTTCAGCATCGATCCGTTCGTACCCGGCCGGCACCTCGTTACCGCGCTCCACTTTCTCAATTCGGCCGTCAGCAACCAGCACGGTGGCATCACGAAGAATTCGTTTGCTTACCCCATCGAACACATGCACGTTCGTCAGTGCGAACTTTTCCTGCTCACTGGCCGTCGCCGATCCAAGGCAAAACAGGAAAAGGCAGGTAGCAAACAGAAATTTCTCGCGCATGGTATTCCTCGGGTTAGTTGTGGTGCCTATCGGGCGATAATGCGGTATCCAGCAACAATTGCAAACTTCCTGCGTGCGGTTTCATTCGTATACATTTGCCCTGTCGCCAGCAGGTCGATTGCGTAGAATCGCAGCTGAAGGAGACACATGACCACAAACCGACCCGACCCTGGCCCCGTTCGCGACGTATACGCGCTGTTAACCGGCGACGAAGATGCACGTGTCTGCAAGGACATTCCTGACGAATCCTGCCGCGAGCAGCCTCGCAATTTTTTCCTGCACGTCGTTTCGCTGACAGCAACGTCTACAGGGGACTGGCTGTCGAGTCCGAAACTCGTGCTCGCGTGGTTGCTCACACACATAGGCGCGCCCGCTTTCATGCTCGCGTTGCTGGTACCTATACGCGAGTCATTGTCGCTGTTGCCACAGCTGTTTATCGCCAGCGCGATACGCCGGGTTGCCGTGCGCAAGTGGTTCTGGGTCGCTGGCAGTATGGTTCAGGGCCTGTCCGTCGCGGCGATGGCCGTCGTCATCACGTCACTGCAAGGCGCCGTTGCAGGCTGGGCTGTACTTGGCTTACTCGTTGTATTCAGTATCGCCCGCGGAGTGTGCTCCGTAGCTTCGAAGGATGTACTCGGCAAGACCATCGCCAAGACCCGTCGCGGCACGGTCAGCGGCTATGCGGCATCGGCGGGCGGCGCAATTGTGCTGGCGGTCGGTGTCGCCGGTTTACTGCCCGGTGTTGGCGAACATGACCTCGGCTTTTACGTGCTCCTGTTATCTGCTGCCGGCGGTTTGTGGATACTGGGCGCAGCCGTCTACAGTTTGCTGGCCGAATACCGGGGTGCAACTGACGGTGGCGGCAATGCCATTGCAGAAGCGATCAGTCAGCTATCGTTGATTCGCGACGATGCGGAGCTGCGCAATTTCATCATCGTTCGAACTCTGCTGATCTCCACAGCGCTGGTCTCGCCGTTTTACGTCAACCTGATGAGTACCGCGTCCGGCGATACGCTCGCCGGACTCGGCGCATTAATGATTGCCGCAGGAGCCGCGAGTTTCCTTAGTGCGCCACTCTGGGGCCGGATGGCCGATCGTTCGAGTCGGCGCGTAATGGTGTACGCCGCTACTTTGGCTGCGCTCACCGGCATAGTCACGTTCGGGGTCGCGTCGCTGGCCGAACGGAGTGCTGGGCTCTGGTGGTTTCCGCTCGCCTATTTCCTGCTAAGCATCGCCCATGCCGGTGTCCGCCTTGGCCGCAAAACCCACCTGGTTGATATTGCTACCGCCGACAACCGTGCGAGCTATGTCGCCGTCAGTAACACGGTAATAGGCATCATGCTGCTGCTGGGCGGCGCACTGGCTGGCGCGGTCGCCGGCTTTGGCAGTGCCAGTGCTATCGTCATTCTTGCCATCGTGTCCGGTTTGGCCGCGTGGTCCGCCGCGCAACTCAGCGAAGCCCAATAGCCACTGGCTGACTGCTGACTGCTGACTGCTGACTGCTGACTGCTGACTGCTGACTGCACCGGGATTGTGCAGCTGAAACCGGCGGCAGCCCGAAAGTGTGCAAGGTCAGCGGCACGCAATTACCTAACTACTTGTATTTACGCAAGTTACTGTATATTCCCTACCGCAAGAATGCTGGTACGAAAAGTGCAAAGTCAGAGTATCGCTACTCGCTTTCTGACCGATACCCTGCATATGAATGTAGTACCTCTGCCATCGACGGCACCACGCGCACCGGCTAAACGCCGCCGGCCGCCATCTATGCGCGGCATACGCACCTTCTGCGTTGCCGCACGTCATCTGAGCTTTCGCCTCGCCGCCGAAGAACTGTTTGTCTCGGCGTCCGCCGTCAGTCACCAGATCAAGAGTCTGGAGCAGGAACTGCAGGTGCCACTGTTCGAGCGCAATGGCCGCAGCATCACCCTCACTGTGGCCGGCGAACTTCTTTTCGAAGAAGCCAATCATGCTGTCAGTCGTATAGACGAGGCATTTCAACAACTACGTGGCGAGTACCGGCATGCAAGTCTGCGAGTTTCTGTGCAGCCGTTTCTCGCCAGCGAATTGTTCGTCCCACGCTTAAACGAATTTACGAAACTGTACCCGCACATCGACATCCACATTGAAACCAGCAACGAAGTGTCTGAGCGGCACCCCGCCTCGGCGGACGTCTCTATCCGATTGTTCCGCACGCCTCCGGCGGGACTTGCCGCCGAGCGCCTGTTTCCGTTACGACTGGTGCCCGCGTGTTCGCCGGGCTTCCGAGCTGGACTCAATCTTGTTGGCTGGCATTTGGCGAAAGCGGTACCCATGGTTGTACACAGCACGCGGCCTAACGCCTGGAAAATGTGGTCCGACAACTCCGGCATACGCGTACCTCAGACCAGTAACTACATTCGTCTCGATTCAATGACGGCCGTTACCCGCGCGGCAGAACAGGGTCTCGGCGCTGCGCTGGTGTCTCTGCCCATGGCCCGTAGCTGGTTTGAATCCGGGCGACTGGTGCGTCTCTTTGATTACGAGCTGGTGACGCCGGATAACTACTACTTCGTCTGTGAAAAAAATCAGCTGCAACGGCCGGAGGTTATTGCGTTGCGTGATTGGGTATTACAGTCATTCGCGGCGAAGAGATGAAATTTACTCATGTGTCTCACGCGTTCTATTCGTTTGTCCCCAGCTTGGCTGCCGATTAACGTGGAGTCGTCTACAGCACGAACTGCACGCAACAACCTTCGCGCAGAACCATCAGGGAGTACAGGATCAATGAACACGACCAGTCACAAACGTTACATGCCACGACTACGGCGAAACGGCCTTGCTTTGATTCTTTCACTGCTAGGCTCGCAACTGGCTCTGGCTGGCGCACCGGAAGACAACTTCAAGATGATTGCACTGATCGATCAGGCAGAGGGCAAACTGATTGTCGCAGGCGACTACCGGAAAGCGATCGATAAACTGGCCGCAGCCGGGCTACGCAGCACGTCCTTTAGTGCACACAACAACCTGTGCATTGCCTACACGAAAGAAAAGAAGCTCGAGCAAGCCGAGATCGAATGCAACAAAGCAGTCGCATTGCGCAACAGCATAAACACCGCAATCAACCCATACATGGATACAAACACCAGAAACAAGGCCCGCGACAAAGCCATTGCGCTGTCTAACCGCGGCGTGCTGCATGTCATCAAAGGAGACCAGCAGCGCGCCCTGCAGGATTTCGAGACATCCCTGCAGGTCTATGACCGACTACGCGACGTCCGCGAGAACCTGGCATTGCTCAATGTTCAGGCAGTCGCGTCGACCGCTACCGTGCTCAAAACTCACTGAAAAGGATCTCCACCCAGCAGCCGTGAAACGCTGTGCCAGTGAGCAACCCCGACCGGCCCACACCCCCCCCGTGGGCCGGTTTTTTTTCTTCCCCGATCGTCAGCAGCGGTTAGCTATTGACGGGCATTTGACGCCGCAATGGCCTCTTCACGTATGATCCGCTCTTGCTTCGCCAGAGCCCGCCCGATGAAGACCGCCGATCACCGTACTTTCCTGCATGACTACACCATGCCCGCCGAGTGGCTGCCGCACCTCGCTACGTGGATATCGTGGCCGCACAATGAAGATAGCTGGCCTGGCAAGTTTGGCCCCGTAGAACCGGTCATGGTTCAGGCTGTGGCCGCACTGGCCGCCAGCGAACCCGTGTACATCAACGTGCTGGATGCTGCGCACGAAAAACACGTGGCAGCGTTACTTGAAGGCCGTGCAAGTCCTGAACGGATAAAGTTTCGCCACTTCAAAACCAACGATGCCTGGTGCCGCGATCACGGCGCACTCTTTGTAACCAGCAGTGCTGCCAACGCTGATCCACTGCTTGCATTGAATTTTGGCTTCAACGCCTGGGGAAGCAAGTACCCGTATGAACTGGACAACTTGATTCCGCCACAGATGGCAGCAGCGCTCGGCGTTCCTTGCCACTCTGTCGACATGGTGCTCGAAGGCGGCTCCATAGACGTGAACGGTGCTGGCACTTTGTTAACCACAGAGCAATGCCTGTTACACCCCAATCGCAATCCGGACATGACCCGGAGTGACATCGAACAGACACTGAAAGATCACCTCGGCGTGCAGCAGATCCTGTGGCTCGGCGACGGCATTGTCGGCGATGACACAGATGGCCACGTTGATGACCTTACTCGTTTCGTCAACGCTGATACGGTACTGACGGTTGTCGAACACGACTCCACTGACGACAACTACACCGTACTCGGTGAGAACCGTGAGCGGCTGGCAACGATGCGGCTGCATGACGGCCGCCCGCTGCAAGTCATCGACATGCCGATGCCAAAGGCTGTGGAATACAAGGGCGACAGGCTGCCTGCCAGTTACGCCAATTTCTACATCGGCAACAGTGTTGTGCTCATGCCCGCATTCGATGACCCGAACGACGTCGTCAATACCCGCATTCTTTCGAGTGCCTTTCCCGATCGGAAAATTATCCCCATCGACTGCAGAGACCTGGTGCTCGGCCTTGGCACCTTTCACTGCCTGACCCAGCAGGTGCCGGCGCTGCCAGGCTAAAGGACGTGCCACTGCATCGCTTGCGGTGCGTGGTCGCATTCCTTACGCTACAGCACTTCCGACCCGTCGCCGACCGGCACGGCTCTTCTCACCCCTGCACGAGGTGTCTCCCGTGACTGCTATTCGCGACTTTGTCCACCACCACTATCGCCATTTCAATGCGGCGGCCCTGATCGATGCAGCTGACGGCTACGTTAAGCACCTCGATAACGGTGGTGCCATGTTCATGACCCTGGCCGGCGCGATGAGTACGGCCGAACTCGGGCTGTCGCTTGCGGAGATGATCAGGCAGGACAAGGTGCAAGGCATTTGCTGCACGGGTGCCAACCTTGAAGAAGATGTCTTCAATCTGGTCGCTCACGATCACTACGTGCGGGTTCCGCACTACCGGCACCTGACGGCGCACGACGAAGAGGAATTGCTGGCCCGACACCTGAACCGGGTCACCGACACCTGCATACCTGAAGAAGAAGCCATTCGTCGTATCGAAGACGTGATCCTTGAAGAATGGATGGATGCCGATAAGAACGGAAAGCAATATTTTCCGCACGAATTTCTGTACCGCATTCTTCTTTCCGGAAAACTGGAAAAGCACTACCAGATTGACCCCAAGGACAGCTGGTTGCTGGCTGCGGCCGAACGCAATCTGCCGATTATCGTACCGGGCTGGGAAGACTCAACGCTCGGCAACATTTTCGCATCGCATTGCATTACCGGCGAGATCAGCAATGTCCACACGGTACGTACCGGCATCGAGTACATGATGATGATGGCGGACTGGTACAAAGACATCTGCAAGACATCGTCTGTTGGCTTCTTCCAGATCGGCGGCGGCATTGCGGGTGACTTCCCGATTTGCGTAGTGCCAATGCTGGAGCAGGATCTGCAGATGACGGATATTCCGCGCTGGGGCTATTTCTGTCAGATCAGTGACTCGACCACGAGTTATGGCTCGTACTCCGGTGCTGTGCCGAACGAGAAAATAACCTGGGGCAAACTCTCGGCCGATACGCCGAACTACATTATTGAATCGGACGCCACCATTGTGGCGCCACTCATCTTTGCCTGCGTGCTGGGCCAATAGGCGGACATTCGATGAGTCACGACAACAACAAAGCGCCCGCAAGCGACAATAGCCCGACCTGGCAAGCGGCTGACGCGGCTGAACTGTATCGCCTCGAATCATGGAGCGACGGTTTCTTCCTGGTCGATGACAGCGGGCAGGTTGCCGTGCAGCCGTTGGACGACAGTGACCTGCGCTTTATGGTCATGGATGTCGTCGATGAAGCCATCAAGCAAGGCATGACCCTGCCTATCCTGTTGCGCTTTCAGGATGTATTGCGGGCGCGAGTACAGCGGATCAATCACGCATTTCGCGATGCGATCAAAGAGAACGAGTATCAGGGCAGCTATCGCGGCGTCTACCCGATCAAAGTCAATCAGCTACAAGAAGTGGTCGACGAAGTATTCGATGCCGGCCAACCGTTCAACCTCGGGCTGGAGTGCGGCTCCAAATCCGAGTTGATCGCCTCACTTCCGTACCTCAAGGACGACGATACGCTGCTGATATGCAACGGCGTTAAAGACCGGACCATGCTGTCGTTAATTCTGTCCGCTCAGCGCCTTGGCAAGAACGTAATTCCAGTGATGGAAAAATACGCCGAGTTCGAAGAGCTCATGGAGCTCGCGGAAGCGGCCGACACGCCGACGCAGTTTGGCGTGCGTATCCGGTTGCGCACATCCGGCTCCGGCAAATGGGCTGATTCAGGCGGCTACCGCTCGAAGTTCGGCATCTCTCTCCCGGAATTGATCGAAATTGTTGAACAGCTCAAGAAGCTCGGTCGCAGCGATGCCTTCGTACTGCTGCATTTTCATCTCGGCAGCCAGATAACCAATGTTCAGATTCTGAAACAAGCCGCGAAAGAGATCAGCCAGATCTACGCCGAACTCGTCAATCGCGGTTTGCCGGTACGCTATCTGGATGTTGGCGGCGGTCTCGGTGTCGACTACTCGGTAGACAATGAAGAAGGTGCCATACATTACAGCCTGCAGGAATACGCCAACGCGATCGTAACGAGCGTCGCTGAAATCTGCGATCAGCGCGACGTGCCGCACCCGATACTCGTATCTGAAAGCGGCCGCGCCATAACAGCGCATCACTCGATGCTTGTCGTTGAAACACTGGGTGCGTATACCAAAGACCGGATAGCTGACGACTTTTCACCTACGAGCGATGCCGACGACACCGTCAAGCGCCTGGGGGCCCTGCACGAGGAATTGCGTAGCGCGAAAGCGGGCGAATGGCTCAGCAGTGAATTGCTCGAGGCCTATCACACGGTTGATGCTACCCACCGTGATGCCGCAACCATGTTCCGGCTGGGCTTTTTACCGCTGGAGCAGGACGCGCTGGTCGAGCGCCTGTACTGGAGCATATGCTCGTTGCTGCTGAAGCACTTGCGGTATGCCGCGCCTGACCCACGCCCGCCGGAGTTCATTGAGCTCGAAGAGAAGCTCGTTGATCAGTACCTCTGCGATTTCTCGGTTTTCCAGTCCGTGTTGGATCACTGGGCCATTGGTCAGGCATTCCCGATCATGCCGTTGCAACGCCTGGACGAGAAACCAACGCGGCGCGCGCTGCTGGTCGACCTGACCTGCGATTCCGATGGCAAGGTATCCGAGTACGTATCGTCGAATGAGGACAAATCCTTCCTGGAACTGCACTCGTTGAGACCTGACGAACCTTATTACCTCGGCTTTTTCCTGATGGGTGCCTACCAGGACATTATGGGCGACGCTCACAACCTGTTTGGCCGTGTTGCTGAAGTGCACGTGTATGCCGATCAGGAAGAAGATGGCAACTTCTGGATCGAAAAGACGATCCCGGGCATCAAGATTCAGGACATGCTGGCGCAGGTACAGTATTTCCCCAACGACTTGCAACGACGAATGAACGAGCTGATCAAAGCCAAGATCGAAGCCGGGGAAATCCGGCCGAAACGCGGTATGCAGATACTCGAGCAATACCTCGCCTGCTTTCAGCAAGAGACCTACTACGATACCCGTCGGACGAACGAGGTGGCGAAGTCATGACCGGCACGCAATCCCGCAAACTGAAACTCGGCATCGTGCAGATGTCGATGGGCGACGACGTTGACGACAACACCAACAGGGCGATTGCCCTGACGCGTAAAGCAGCAACCGACGGCGCTGACGTTATTTGCTTGCCGGAACTTTTTCGCTCGCGCTATTTTTGCCAGACAGAGGACGCTGACTTTTTCGGTCTGGCTCACCCGATTCCCGGGCCAGTGACCGACTCATTTGCGGACATCGCCCGTGAGTTCGACGTGACAATCATCGCCAGCCTGTTCGAAAAGCGCGCTACCGGCCTCTACCACAATACGACTGCGGTCCTGGATCGCGATCGTGGCTATGTCGGCAAGTACCGAAAGATGCACATTCCGGATGACCCACGTTATTACGAGAAATTTTATTTCACGCCGGGGGACCTGGGTTTCAAGACGTTCGAAACAGACAAGGCCGAACTGGGTGTACTGATCTGCTGGGATCAATGGTATCCGGAGGCCGCACGACTGACGGCATTGAAGGGCGCGGAGATACTCTTCTATCCCACAGCGATTGGCTGGCACCCTGAAGAAAAGGGCGAAGTGGGCAAGGAACAACACGAAGCGTGGGAAACCATTCAACGTTCACACGCCATTGCGAACGGCTGTTTCGTCGTCGCGGTGAATCGGTTCGGCTTCGAGCCGGACCCGGCAAGTGATGGTGGTATAGAATTTTGGGGACAGAGTTTCATCGTTGCACCGGACGGCCGCATCATTGCCCGTGCGCCAGCGGATGAAGAGCTTGTCCTCATAACCGAGATAGATCTCGGCGAGATGGCGGTCACCCGGCACGGCTGGCCGTTCCTGCGCGACCGGCGCATCGATGCTTACGAGCCGATTACGAAACGCTTTCTCGACAACGACTAAGTCGGGACGCACACACTCAATTACGCCTGCTCCCGTACTTATGCGATTTCGTTCTATGTAATCGCCAATTGCGCGCGTCCCGGCCCGGCCGCACAATGGCCAAATGAAAGCCTCGCGTGAAGGATTGAGTCGGCGGGATTTCCTGTCCGGCATAGGCCGCACCGTCGGTGGTTCAGCCATGCTGCGGGTGATGGCCGCCATGGGCATCAGCGGCATTGCAGGCTGCGGCTCCTCATCGGCATCCAGTGCCGCGCCCCCCGCCACGCCTCCCGGCAACTCAGGCAACGGCAGCGTTGGACCGCGCCCCGGTGACTGGCCCGCCAATGTCGGCGTCGGCTCATCGGTCGTGATACTCGGTGCAGGCATCGCCGGCATGACTGCCGCGCTGGAAATGGAGCGGCTCGGCTACAGCTGCACGGTACTCGAAGCCACAGAGCGTGCAGGTGGCCGCAACCGCACGATCCGCAGCGGCGACCTCGCCATAGAAACGGACTCTACTCAACAATGCCAGTTCGACCTTGCGCCAGGGTTGTACTTCAATGCAGGTCCGGCCCGTATTCCTCACCACCACGAATTTTTGCTCGGCTACTGCCGCGAGTTCGGCGTGGCACTTGAACCCTTCATCAACGACAACCGGGCAGCGTTATTGCATTCGCCCAATGCATTCAATGGTCAACCGCAGATCGCCCGACGGGTAATCACCGATTCACGGGGCTACATTGCCGAGTTGCTGTCGACCGCCATCAACCAGAATGCACTGGACCAGCAGTTATCCGCGACCGACCGCGCCAATGTTTTGGCCATGTTGCGCGAGTTCGGCGATCTGTCCGCCGGTGGGACTTACAACGGCAGCAGTCGGGCAGGATTTCCGGGCCAGGAGAACACCGGCAGCCGTGATCGCGGGCTATTGCTCGCTCCACTGCCTTTGCAAGACCTTGTGGAAGACACGTTCTGGCAGCTCCGAACCAGCTTCAGCGATGACCTCGAACAACAGGCAAGCCTGTTGCAACCGGTTGGAGGCATGGACCGCATTGCGCACGCATTCGCGGCGGAGGTGCAACAGAGCATCATCTACCAGGCAACGGTGGACGAAATACGCAAGACGGCGAACGGCGCACGCGTTGTATATCGCGACGCCGGTGGCGTCACCCGAACGATTGAATCGAACTATTGCGTTTGCACGATTCCTGCAACTGTACTGCGCAGTATTCCAAACGATTTTTCTGCCGCCCACAGTTCTGCCATCAACAGTTTCGCGTACACGTCGGCGGCCAAGCTGGCTTTCCAGTCACGCCGGTTTTGGGAGCAGGACCACAATATTTACGGCGGCATTTCCTGGACAACGCAGGACATCACCCAACTCTGGTACCCGAACAATGACATGGGTTCTGCGAACGGTGTGCTCGTGGGTGCTTACATGTTCGGTGGCGCAGCCGGGAGTCAGTTCACAGCACTGACACCGCAGCAACGAATCGATACCGTGCTGGCGCAAGGCAGCGCTGTGCATCCCGAATTGGCGGGCGAAGCGGCACGAGGCATCAGCGTGGCCTGGAACAAAGTCCCGTTTCAGCGCGGCGCGTGGGGCACGTCAAACCCCGGAGTCCTACTGAACGGAGACGATGGGCTGTTTCTTGCCGGTGAGCACCTTAGCGTGCTGCAGGGTTGGCAGGAAGGCGCCATTCTTTCGGCCTACAACGCAATTGACGGTATTGTCAGCCGCGACACTGCCTGACCCAAACGGCACGATCAGTCGCTACGCGCCCAGCCGTTAAGCAACATAGTCGCTGCGCGACGAGCCTCGACGGCGGCCGAGCTGTTGCCCTCGCCGGCGGAAACTATCGAACCTTTGATCAGCATGTGCCAAACCTGAGAAAAGCCGTCCGGATCTACGAGACGTGCCTGCCGCGCCAGGTCCGCAACCATCTGCCGACAGTTCGCAAGATGTCGCGCCGCGGCTTGCCGCACCGCGCTCCCTTTCGGCGACTCCAGCATGACATTGATAAACGAGCAGCCTTCAAACGTCGCCGACCGGAACCAGGTATCCAGAACATCGAAAATTGCCACCAAGCGATCTTCCGGAGCTGCCGCATTCCGATGAACGCTGGCCTCCAGCCAGTTCCTGGTCCAGAGCGCTTCGCGCTCTTTCAAAAACGCGATCGCCAGATCTTCTTTCGACTCGAAATTGTTGTACAGACTCGATTTCGCGCACCCTGATTCGCAGACGATAGCATCCACGCCCACAGCACCTACGCCACTCTCGGAGAACAGTTTGTAAGCTGCCTGCAAAATGCGCGTACGGACGTTCGCTGGTCTTGCTGATTCTTCCAACATAATGACCCCCCGGTCTTTTCCGAACACCCCATTAACAGTTCGGACAGGTGGCCCGTGGCCACCACCGGCTTTTTGTCCGTAGCGGACATTATTTTTTTGCCGGTAATCACGGAGTCTATAACAACGACTGCGGTTTTGTGGATACCCAAATCGATAACACAGCGTGCTGCGTTGGCTGCCGGTCGCTGCACTATCCCGGATCGGCGGGCGACAGGGACCGAAAAGCAGCCAACGCGCGCACTCTGCTTTTCTTCAGGTCGACGAGCGGCTGCGGATAATCACGGCCGAGACACACCCCGGCGTCCTGCAGGACAGCCGCCGGCGCTTCCCAGGGTGCATGCAGGTGCTTGTCAGGCAGCTGCCCCAGTTCGGGCACGAATTTGCGAACGTAGTGCCCGTCCGGATCGAATCGACGGCCCTGGGTTACCGGATTGAAGATGCGAAAATAAGGCGCCGCGTCAGCACCACTCCCCGCGACCCACTGCCAGCCCGCACTGTTGTTGGCCAGATCAGCGTCGACAAGGGTGTCCCAGAACCAGTCTTCGCCGTGATGCCAGTGTAGTAGCAAGTTCTTGACGAGGAATGACGCAGTGATCATCCGCACCCGATTGTGCATGAAGCCGGTTTGCCACAACTCGCGCATTCCCGCATCGACAATGGGAATGCCGGTTTGGCCGGTCTGCCATTTCTTCAGACCTGACAGATCCTCACACCAAGGGAAGCGATTGAACTTTCGCTGCAAGTTACTGCGAGGCATCTCCGGCCAGTGATACAACAGGTACGTTGAAAATTCGCGCCAGCCCAGCTCGCGCAGAAAGTGTTCCCTGTTAGCATCGGCTTTGCCGCCGCTCGCGGATTTCATGATGCGTTGTCGGATCTGATGTGGCGACAGCTCGCCGAAATGCAGGTGCGGCGACAACCGTGAAACGAAGCGCTGGTCGGGTCGGTCGCGACCACTCGTGTAGTTGCCTATGCCCTCGGCAAGAAAGGTATCCAGCTTCTGCGCTGCGCCTTGTTCACCGGGAGTCCACTCTGCGGCAAGACTGTCGTACCAGCGATGCGCCGGCAACAGCTGCAAGTCGTTTATCTGCGCAGAACCAGGCAACGACAGTAACTCCAGATTCTTCGGCTGGCTCACTAGCGGGCGCGGTTCCGGACCATTTTCGAGGCAACCGTTCCGGTAGTACGGCGTGAAGACTTTGTACGGTGATCCGTCTCGCTTGTGCACCGTTGTCGGCTCGTACAACAGCGACGCGTTGTAGCTGCGAACAGCCACACTCTGAGCTTGCAACGATTTTCGTATGCGTCGGTCGCTGTCGAGTCGCCAGGGTTCGTAGCAACGATTCCAGTACACCGCGGTGGCGCCTAGCTCCGAAGCCGCGCGGGAAAGTATCTTGTTTGCATCACCGGCCAGAACCGAGAGCTTGCCTTGCAACGACTTGTCGAGCGAAATCAGACTCTGATGCAGCCACCAGCGACTCGCGGCACCCAGCGCCCACTCACCTGCGTTGTCCTCATCGAAAATATACAACGGCACGACGCGCGCACCGGAGGCAGCAGCGGCAGCCAATGCCGGATTGTCGGCAAGCCTCAGGTCCTGCCTGAACCAAACGATGATCACGTCGGAAGCTGTCACTTACGGCCGCCTCTGAATAACTGTGACTCAGAAGTATACGACTGCCACACCGCTGATTTCGTAACGAGTTGTAACGGCGTACTAGAGTTTCGGCAAATCAGCCACTCTGAGACAGCGATTGCAGTGTTTGGAAAAACGCCTGTAATTTTTTCAAGCAAACACCCGACCGCGTTTATGCGATGTCTCTTGCCATCGCCCGGAAACGCGCCAATTCAAACACTTGGCTGCGCCTCTGTGCAGTTGGCACGGAACCTGCTCTGAGTATTCCAGGCACTCGCGGAAGGTTGGCGGTTGCCATTGAGCCAAACAATTGGTTCGCGGTTGATTTCAGCGATATGGAGATACTCATGAGTACATCAACGACTAAGAGCACACGAATACGGCTGATCCCAGGCTTGATTCTGGGCGTTGCCCTCGCAGGCAACAGCTATGCCGGAGATGATCAGGAGGATGGCTACCAGGGCAAGATGAAGGATGCCTGGCTGGATGGCCGCATCGAGACTGCATTCACTCTGAATCGACATCTCAACCCGTTCAGCATCGATACGAAGGTAGAGAACGGAGTGGTTCTGCTGGAAGGTGAAGTCGAATCCGATATCGACCGCGATCTCGCCGGCGAAATCGCGAAGAACGTTAACGGGGTCTCGTCAGTCAATAACGAGCTTACTGTGAGCGGTGAAAATTCAATGGAGAAGATGTCGGGCAAAGCGAAAAAAACCGCCAACAACTTCATGCAAACAGTGGGTGACGCAACCACTACTGCCGCCGTGAAGACCCGTCTTATGGCGAACGGCAATACCAAAGGTCTGAGCATTAACGTTGACACCAAGGACGATGTCGTAACGTTGAGCGGCAACGTTGAGTCGAGCGAGGAGCGTGACCTGGCCGAAGCTCTGGCCAGAAACACGGGCGACGTGGAACGGGTGGAAAACAAGCTCGTAGTCAGTAACCAATAATCACTGACAATTGAACGGCAGCGCACTGGCGCAAGCAATAAGGGCCTCGCGAGAGGCCCTTATTGTATTTGCGAGACAGGCATTTTGTTCCGCAAACAGATGCGATGAGAACGCCGCTAGCACTCACCAGGATGCGGATACGCATCGCTGTCATCTTCGCCAGGGCGATCTGTCAGACAGGCGAAGTCCTTTTCAATCAACACCGTCAGAACCTGCCCGTCGTGCGTACCGGCGGCAGCCTGAGCGACGGCGACATCATCCGAGTTAACCCAGCGGTCGATGGCCGGTTTCGGCGCCAGTACACGAATCGCCGCACCGTCAAAGGTTGCCGTGCAGCCCGCAAGGTCCGCCACGGCTTCAAGTCCATACTCCATGACGACCCCGGCGGCGAACCGGGTCTTCTCCGTCACAGAACCAGTTTCGCCGAGCAACTCAACCTCGCCGCGCGTGAGGCGCAGCCGCACCGTATCGCCACGTATTCTTAGTTTCATTCGTTACCGTCCATTGCTGCCAGTGCACAGCGTAATAGTGGTCGCAATGTTACCCGCGCACCGCCCAGTTTCGACAATTGATTGCGGGTCGTCACCGGCTTTCGCAGCGCGCGACATCCGATTGCACATTCGACAGTGTCTAAATGACAAGAAAAACTCTAGTATGGTTTCGAGCGCGACCTTTAACCTGGTCCCTGCAAATCATTCAGTGGACGGAGCACGAATGCCGACTGACAGTAAATCGGCGGTACGGGACGAAACAGAACGCATCAGCGCACTTCACCGTTACGCGTTGCTTGACACTGCGCCAGAGCAAAACTTCGAAGACATCGCGCTGCTGGCTACCGAGCTGTGCCAGATGCCCACTGCAATGATCAGCCTGACGGATACCGACAGGCAGTGGTTCAAGAGCCGGGTCAACTTCGAATTCAGCGAAACTGCACGTGATATCTCGTTCTGCACGCATGCGATCGAGTTCGACGGAATCATGGAAGTCTGCGACGCAAGCACAGACGTCCGGTTTGCCGACAACCCGCTGGTAACTGGTCCGCCCTATATCCGCTACTACGCAGGCGCTCCGCTGATAACCCATGATGGGCACAAACTCGGTTGTCTGTGCGTGGTAGATCAGAAACCCGGCAAGATAGATGATCAACAGCGAGCCTCGCTGCAGGCCCTTTCCCGGCTGGTCATCACCCAGATTGAACTCCGCCGCTCAACTCTTGAGGCAAAGAGAGCGGATGCTGCGCGGCAACTGTCGCAAACGTTCATGCGCGCGACCGTTGATTCTCTCAGCGACCACATAGCTATCATCGACAAGCACGGCGAGATCGTTCATGTGAACCGCGCCTGGTCCAGCTTTGCCAGTCAAAACGAAGACCAGACTCTGATCCGCGGTAGCGGCCCCGGCGTCAACTATCAGCAGGTATGCAAGAACGCCATCGCCGCCGGTATCGGCGAGGCGCAGCATGTTCTTGATGCCCTGCGCCAAATCGGCGCCGGCGACCGACGTCTGCGGGTGTCTCTGAATTACCCGTACACCCGTCCGGGCGACGTACGCTGGTTTAATGTGCAGGTATCGGCGTTTGGTGCCGGCTCTGACATCCACGCGGTCATCGCGTACCGTGACATTACGGCAGAACGCGAAACGCAGAACGAGCTAAAGGCACTGAACGAATCGCTGGAACTGCGAATCGAAGAGCGCACTGCTGACCTTAAGCTCGCAAACAGCGTATTGCAGGCCAGCGAAGAACGCTTTCGATCGCTGTTTGCGGGTGCCAGCGTAGCATCGATCATTATTGATACCGAGGCGAACTTGATCGAAGTGAACCCGGCATTCTCAGCGATGACCGGAGTGAGCGAGAAAGCGGCAACCGGACTAGCGTTCGAACAACTGGTTAACCCAGCAGACTGGCCGGATGTTGCCAGGATGCTGGGCAGGATCAGTACAGGCCAGTTGCCCGGTTGCGAGTTCGATTTTCGCTGCAGAACACCCGAGGGCAGTGAATGGGTGCTCGCCAGCCTGTCCGCTGTCAAGCGAGGGGATAACAACGTTTCGCAAATTGTTGCGTTGCTGCAGGATCGCAATGCGCAGCGGGAAGCCGAGTATCAGCGCGACAATTTCTTCAACTTGTCGATAGACATGCTGCTGGTAACCCATGTGGATGGGCGCATAGTTCGTGCAAACCCGGCATGCGAAAAGATACTGGGCTATACGCCGGAACAAATGCAGCAGAAATTAATGCCCGAGCTCGTTGCGCCGGACGACCGGCAAGCCGGAGAGAATGCCCATGCCGCGATCGAAAGGGGCGAATCACTCGTATTGTTCGATCTGCGCTGCATCGCCGCCAACGGCGAGATTCGGGATATTCGCTGGAACGCCACCCCGTGGGTAGAAGAAGGCCTGGTACTATCGGTTGGCAGAGATGTAACCCGGATACGTGCCGCCGAACGCAATTTGATACTGCACGACAAGATGCAGACCCGCGCCGAAGAAATGGCCAGCATGGGCAGCTGGAACTGGCAAATCAGTGACGATGGCCTGGTCGTCTCCGAAGGTTTGCGGCGCATAGCCGGCATAGACCTGGAAGAGCCTGTTACTTGCCTTAAAGACCTGCTGGGCTTTATCGAGAAGAGGGACCGCAATATCGCGGAAGCAACGATACGCGCCGTCGCAGCGGATGGTGCTTCCCGGATCATTCGTTGCCGGGTACGTCGGCCGGATCACACGGTCCGGACAGTCCAGATGTACAACGATGTCGTGCGCGATAGCAACAGCGACGCTGTTGCAGTTTCCGGCGCGTGCCTTGATGTTACCGAGTTACACGAGACACTCGACCGGGAGCGCCGAACCAAAACCATGCTCCGTACACTAACCATGCGACTGGAAGACGTTCGTGACGATGAACGCGCCACAATTTCCCGTGAAATACACGACGAACTCGGGCAGATGCTTACCGCACTGAAGAT
Organism: Woeseia sp. D3-10; assembly: GCF_055809415.1. Taxonomy (NCBI): domain Bacteria; kingdom Pseudomonadati; phylum Pseudomonadota; class Gammaproteobacteria; order Woeseiales; family Woeseiaceae; genus Woeseia; species Woeseia sp. D3-10. The sequence goes on from NZ_JBVVTW010000007.1 coordinate 1,573,743, forward strand.
AGATATTGCCCTGCTCCAACGCGACACGATAAATGGCAGCGCCCCCCTGCCGAGCCGCCATGAACTGTCACGTGCGCTAGAGTCGCTGGAACAACTGACCGACCGCACAATTGACTCAGTCCGCCGGATCGCACGGCAGCTACGACCGGACGGGCTGGACGAACTCGGCCTGCTTCCCGCTCTCGAATGGCACATAGAAGAATTTGAGAAGCGCACCGGTATACGCTGCTTCTTCGACTGCCCGCCACAACTGCCTGAACTCGATCTTAGAATTCGCTCTACGTTGTACCGGATTGCTCAGGAAGCCATGACCAACACGGCACGGCATGCCGGTGCTGATCGGATCGACATTCAGCTGCGGGCGAACGACCAACAGTTTGAGATGACCATTGCTGACAATGGTTGCGGCATGGACCCCGGGGTAGTGGACGGCACCCGCTCCATCGGCATACTCGGCATGCGCGAGCGTGCGTCCATGGCCGGCGGCAGCTTCGAGATTGGCAACAACGGAGAGGTTGGCACGCGGGTACTGGTCAAAGTACCGCTAAGCGGCAGGTCGGCTATAGCAAGGAACCGGGAGTAGCCAGGGTACTGACTGGCATCAACCTCCCGCCGCGTCAAACCAATTTACCATCCGCCACCTAGAGCGCGATAGAGATCCACGGTTGCCTGCAACTGGGCAAGCTGCGCTTCAACCTGTTGCTGTTCGACCTGACGCAATTGCCGTTCGACATCCAGCAATTCCAGATAGCCGATTCGGCCGACATCGTAACGGGCTGTTGAAATCCGGTACGCGTTTTCGAGTGCCACCACGCGGTTCTGTTGCGCTGTTCGAACCTCGGAGGTTGATTCAACCGTACCCAAAGCATTCAACGCCTCCTGAAACGCAAGTTGCACTGTTCCCGCGTAACCTGCGGCCGCGGCCTCTCTCGCTGCGGTAGCACTGTCGACACGAGTGCCGATCTCATGCAAATTCGTCAGCGGCACGGACGCCGCTACTGCGGCATTCCAGTTGCGTGAACTATCGGCATCCAGAGTACTGAAACTGGTCGACAAACCGCCGAAAAAACCACCCAGAGACAGCCGCGGAAAATAATCGGCTTTGGCCACGCCAATGCGCGCGTTAGCCGCAATCAGCCGTTGCTCAGCGGCAATGACATCGGGACGACGCGCCAGCATGTCGGACGGCAGGTCCATCGGTACAACGGGCGCATCCGGCAATGAAAACTCAGCCAGATTCTGCGGCGATGCCCACGCGGCAAACATCGCCTCCGGTGTCGCTCCACGTAACACGGCAAGTGCGGTTAGTGCCTGACGGCGACTTTCGCGCAAACCCGGCAGTTGCGCTGCAACTGCGGCAGTTTCACTGCGCGCCTGTTCGTAGTCGTACGGCGATATCAGGCCACTGTCCAGACGCAACTTCTGCAGTTGTTCGTTGTCGGTACGCGTCGCGTGGAGGCGGCTCAGCAATGCAAGTTGCTTGTCCAGCGCAAGCGCCTGGAAATAAACCTGAGCGACGTTGGCTGCGAGCGATGAACGCACGCCGTGCATGACGGCGGTATCTGCTGCCAGTTCCGCCAGCGCGGCTTCGTTGGCGCGGCGAACCCTGCCCCAGATATCCAGCTCGTAGCTAACGAGTTCGAGACCACCCCGAAACTCCGTAACGGGCTCGGTCGGTATCGGGAAAGATGCATTGCCACTGGCCTTGCTGCGAGTGGCATCCACGGTAAGTTTTGCGCCAGGGTAGAACGCCGAGCGACTTCGCCGCAGTGCCGCGACGGCGATATCCACGTTCGCCATTGCAACTTTGAGGTCGTGATTGCGCTCCAGACTTTCCTCGATGTAGGCCGTAAGCTGCGGATCCTCAAAACGCTCCCACCAGCTATCCAGATAACTGGCATCTTCGACGGGGCGTTGCCAGTCTCCAGGCAATTGCGAAACAGGCGGCTGATAATCCGGCCCGACCGCACAGGCAGCCAATACAAACAGCGGCAGAATTGCGGCTAACTTAATCATGAGCCACCTCCAGCTTCGCCGATATTTCCGGTGTCTGTATTTGCTTGCGCTGTTTGGTAATCAGCCTGAAGAACAAGGGCACGAAGAAGATTGCCAGGAACGTCGCGGCCAACATGCCGCCCATAACACCCGTGCCAACGGACTTGCGTGCCGCCGCACCCGCGCCACTTGAAAACGCCAGTGGGACAACACCCAGTATGAAGGCCATCGAGGTCATCAGAATGGGTCGAAAACGCAACCGGGCCGCTTCCAGTGCCGCATCAAAGCCGGACATTCCTTCCTGCTTTTTCAACATCGCAAACTCAACGATCAGGATCGCGTTTTTTGCCGCAAGGCCCAGCAAGGTAACGAGGCCGATCTGAAAATAGACATCGTTGGTCATATCACGCAACCACACCGCGATCAGCGCCCCGAAGGTACCGAAAGGCAGCGCCATCAATACCGACAACGGCAACGACCAGCGCTCGTACTGTGCAGCGAGAATCAGGAACACCATGACCGCCGCAAGAAACAGCGCGATGCTGCCAGCGCCGCTGGACTGTTTTTCCTGGTACGACGCGCCGAACCACTCGTAGGTATAGCCGGCCGGCAGGATCTCGTCGAGGATCTGCTCCACCCGTTCAATGGCCTGGCCTGAACTCACACCTGGCATGCCGCTACCGAATATTTTTGCGGCAGGCAGGTTATTGAACCGATCCTGAGTATCCGGACCTGATGAGAAGTTGATGGTAGCCAGTGAAGACAACGGTATTTGCTGGCCGCTGTCGGAACGCACGTAGACATTGCCTATGTCGCCCGGTCGCTGGCGGTAGTCGGGATGTGCTGACATCAAGACCTGCCAGGTTCGACCGTACTTGTTGAAATCGTTGACGTAGTAGGTACCCATCGTGCCAGACAGCGTGTTGAACAATGCGTCGATAGGCACTCCCAGAACCTTCGCTTTCTCGCGATCAATCGCAACGTCAATCTGCGGAGCGTTTGCCCGCCACAGGGTTGCGACATTCATGAGCAACGGGTCCATATTCGCCTGCTGAACGAACTGCTGGGCGACGGCACTCAGGCCCGCCGGGTCGCTGTCTCCTCGATTCTGGATGTACAGCTCAAAGCCACCGGCGGCACCCAGCCCGAATATAGGCGGCGGGTTGAATGCCAGTACCAGCCCGTCCCTTATGTGACCCGTTTTCATGTACAGCTCGTTGACCAGATCGGCAGCCGTGGTATCGCGCTCATCCCAGTCGACCTGCGTTACGAAAATGGTGGCCGCACTGTTGCGAAAGCCGCCGCCGAGCATGTCGAAACCGGTGAAAGCCACCGCAGTCTTGTTGGCCGGGTTGGACAACACCTGGTTGACGACCTCCTGAACGACTGCGTCCGTTCGTTCCAGTGTTGCACCATCGGGCAGCATGACCGCTGCGATGTAAAAACCCTGATCTTCATCAGGCACCAGCGAACCCGGCGTTGCCTTCCACAGACCCGCCGTGATCAGCACCATGCCGCCGAACAGCAGGAGTCCGAGGGTGGCTCGTTTCATCATCCAGGCCACACCGGCGGTGTAACGTCGGGTCAGCTTTGCAAACAGCCGATTGAACCAGCGGAAGAATCGTCCGGGCTCTGGTTGATTGCCTTTCAACAACGCAACACACAATGCCGGAGTAAGGGTAAGCGCGACGATGCCGGAAATCGCAACCGAGAAGGAAATAGCGATAGCAAACTGCCGGTACAACTCGCCGGCGAGTCCACCCAGAAATGCAATGGGAACAAATACGGCTATGAGTACGAGCACGATGGCGATAACCGGCCCGGTCACTTCCTGCATGGCCTGAATGGCTGCGTCGTACGCCGATTTCTTTTGCTCGTGCATGATGCGCTCGACGTTCTCCAGAACGACGATGGCATCGTCAACCACAATACCGATAGCCAGCACCATACCGAAGAGCGTCAGGGTATTGATTGAAAAGCCGAGCAATTGCAAGCCGGCAAAGGTGCCGATCAGCGACACCGGCACGGCAACTGACGGTATCAGCGTAGCTCGCCAGTTTTGCAGGAAAAGGTAAACAACGAGGAACACCAGGATCATCGCCTCAATCAGTGTCTTGGCAACCTCCCTGATTGAGACCTCGACGAACCGTGTCGTGTTGTACACAACGCTGGATTCGAGGCCTGGCGGAAAGTCTTTTGCCAACTCAGCTACGACCTTGGTCACTTCGTCAGCTACGGCCAGTGCATTGGTACCCGGCTGCAGGAAGATACCCACGAGAGTCGCCGACTGGCCATTGACTCGGCCGATGAATTCGTAATCCCTGGAGCCGAGGGTCACCTCGGCAACGTCCTTGAGACGAAGGATGGACCCGTCCGCTTCGGTACGCAGCACGATGTTCTCGAATTCTGCCGCGTCACTCAGACGGCCTTTGCTGGTTATCGTGTAGACGAGGTCCTGGCCGTTTGGCGAGGGCGGCTGGCCAACTTTGCCGGGGGCGAACTGTGCGTTTTGTTCCCGCACCGCCCGCGCAACGTCATCGGGAGTAAGGTTTAGACGCGTCAGCCGGTCAGGTTTCAGCCAGATTCGCATGGCGTAATCTTTCGCGCCGAAGATCTGCACACTGGTTGTGCCCGGCGTGCGCTTTAGTCGGTCGAGCACGTTCATCGTGACGTAGTTGCTGATGAACAAGTCGTCAAGTTGGCCGTCTGTTGAACTGAACGCGATAACCTGCAAGAAAGAAGAAGAACTCTTCTGCACGGTCACACCCTGGCGGCGCACTTCCTCTGGCAACCGGGCTTCGGCCTGTTTGACGCGGTTGTTGACGTCGAGCTCCGCTTTGTCAGCATCCGCTCCTATATCAAAGGTAACGTAGATCTCAACAACACCGTTCGATGTTGAGGTTGAGTTCATATAGAGCATGCGCTCTACGCCGTTGATCTGATTTTCGAGTGGCGCGGCAACGGTTTTCTCAATGACCTCGGCTGAAGCACCTGGGTACATCGCACGCACCAGTACTACGGGCGGGGCGATCTCCGGGTACTGCGCGACAGGCAGTTCGCGGATGGAGGCAAGGCCTGCAATGACGATGAAGGCAGAGATCACCGTGGCGAAAATCGGGCGATCAATAAAAAATCGGGACATCATTTTTGATTCCTCAGAGCGCGGCGGCTACGGCTGCTGTGTCCACGACCGTTACCGGCGCGCCAGGGGCGAGCTTGACGAAATTGTCTACGATGACCTGTTCGCCGGCTTGCAAGCCGGATGTGATTAGCCACATCTGTCCGCCCTCTTCGGTGAGCCATTCGCCCACCGTCACAGGTCGTATTTCAGCAATAGTTTGTTGTTGCTCGTTCTCACCCAGGACGAAAACGAACTTGCCCTGCGGGCCATCAAGTACGGCTTTCTGCGGTACGGCGATCGCGTTAGGGCGTTCTGCGCCAGTAACCCGTACCCGAACGAACTGGCCGGCTTTCAAACGTTGATCAGGATTGGCGAAGCGCGCACGGACGTTGTACGTGCCTGTGGCCTCGTCGATACGGGCCGCGGTGAAGTTGATGTGCCCAACACGCTCGAATACCTGGCCATCGGCGAGGGCGATACGCACTTCCAGGCCAGCCTCCTCGGGATTTTCCACCGCGCCACTGGCGAGGTCCGCTTGTTGCTGCAACCACTCGTTTTCGGAGATGGAAAAATGGACGTCAATCGGGTCGAGTTGTACCAGTGTCGTTAGCCGGCTGTCCGTTCCCGCTGAGACCAAAGCACCTTCAAATTTCTCGGCGAGCCCGCTGATGCCATCGATCGGCGAACGCACGTCGGTGTAACCCAGTTGGATGCGCGCGTCACGCAGCGCAGCTTCTGCCTGCAGCACTGTCGCCGCTGCCAGAGCTTCGTCGGAACCGGCATCGTCAAGCTCCTTGGCGCTAACAGCTTTCGCAGCGACCAGTGGTTTCAGGCGTGCGTGTTCACGTGCCGCTCTTGCGTGTTCGGCGCGGGCGCGTGCAAGATCCGCTTCCGCGGCGGCCGCTCGGGCCGCAAACGGTAATCGGTCCAGGCGGAACAAGGGGTCGCCCGCGCGCACGGCAGTACCCTCCTCGAACAGTCGCTCTTCAATGATGCCGGTCACCCTGGCATGCACCTCCACCTCGCGCGAACCCATCGTGCGACCTACGTATTCCCGCTCGACCGGAACGCTGTGCGGCTGCACATTCAGCACGGATACCGCCGGCGGCGGGTACGCCGCCATTTCCTGGGCATTGCCGGAGCACCCGACCTGGACCAGAGCGAGCAGTAAAATAATAATTAAAAACAAGATGTTAGATCGCATGGAAACTCCAACGGGCGGCGCCGGGAACGGTTTGCTTTTGTGGGCGCGGAAATATACATACATTCATGTATGTTTGTAAAGATTAATGTACTATTGGCGACACCGCAGCCCGGCAAACGAAACCTGAGGACCGCAATTGGCCAGAAAGACGAAACAAGAAGCGCTGGAAACGCGCGAAAACCTGCTCGATGCGGCAGGCAAAGTGTTTTGCGAAAAAGGGGTTACCAACACCTCGCTCGCTGACATTGCGGCGTGCGCAGGCGTGACCCGCGGCGCTGTCTACTGGCACTTCAAGAACAAGACTGACCTCGTTGAAGCACTCTGGCATCGAACCGAAATGCCGGTTGATGTCTCCTGGGCTTGTGAAAACTGTTCGCCAGGTGCGAACCCGCTCGAAAGCATTCGCGGTCAGGCAGTCGATTGCCTGCGCCGTGCCGTCGCCGACCCGAACACCAAGCAGGTTTGGGATATTCTCCTGCACAAGTGTGAGAACGTTGACGATGCTGCGGTTATGAAATCGCGCTTGCGTGAATCGCGCGCAGAATGTGCACTCAACGTCACCGAACTTTTTGAAGCTGCAATCAAGGCAGGCCAGTTGCCGGAATCCACCGACGTCAAAACGGCCATCAATGGATTGTTTTGTTATATCGAGGGGCTGATCTACAACTGGCTCATGAACCCGGACTCCACTAACCTCGAGGACTCTGCCGAGGCCTATGTCGACATATACATTGACGGCCTCATCCACCGGGACATCGCGGCCCGGCAACGCAAGACTGTAAACGGCCAGGCGCGAGGACGTAGCGGTGCTCCCGGTCACCGCGATGCTGTTCATTCGGACTGAAATAACGCTCACTTTATTGACTCTTCCAGGCAGTCAAGTACCGGCGGAGGTAACTCCACGGCCACACGCTTTGTAGTGGGTAGTCGAACGAGCCACGCTGAATTGGACAAAGCCATCGAAAAATATTCCGTCCGGCTTATTGCGAACCACGTAATCGGCGCACAGACGTAAACTCGGCATCCGCATGCCGCCAGCACGACGCAGGGCTGACGGCCGATTCTGCCTGCCTTCTATGTCACCGATGTTATGACGGCTTATTCGATGCCAAGGTTGCTGACAGCGGTTAGCTCCCGCAAGCCGTTGCCACCCAAGCATGCCGGACAAGGCATCAGGGACACTCCTACGGCGTTTCACCGTAGCCGGCACACAAGATAAAGCGCTGGTGCGGAAGATGTCAGACCGCATATCGCGTACAGTCGCCCGTTGCGGAGTAGTTCGCCGTCCCGATGGCACGCCGCAATGCGGGCTAAGTCCTCGCCATCGATTCAGTTCTGCGATCGATGGCGGCACGAACAGTCTGTTGCGCCACATACACTGGCAAGCCCGGCCTGACGGCCCTTACAACGTTTCGATCTTATGGCAGCAGTAAAATACGACGTTATCGTCCTCGGCGGCGGCGCAGCCGGTCTGATGTGCGCAATAGCAGCCGGACAACGCGGTCGCCGGGTACTGGTGCTGGAGGGCTCCAACCGGGTCGGTAAGAAAATACTGATGTCCGGCGGTGGGCGATGCAATTTCACCAACTTGTATTGCGAACCATCGCGATACCTCTCCGCTAATCCAAACTTCTGCATTTCGGCGCTCAGCCGCTACACGCAATGGGATTTTATTGCACTGGTCGAAAAGCACCGCATCGCGTGGCACGAGAAAACTTTAGGCCAGCTATTTTGCAATGACTCGTCCAAGCAAATAGTTGGCATGCTGCTGTCAGAGTGCGAACAGGCCGGTGTCGAAATTCTCACCAGCAGTGACATCAGCAGCGTTGCTTACACCGACCACTACGAAGTTCACTGCGCCCACGGAAAATTTGCCGCGGGATCGCTCGTTATCGCAACCGGCGGTCTCTCCATTCCGAAAATGGGTGCCTCCGGGTTTGGCTACCAGCTCGCGAAACAATTTGATCTCACGTTACTAGAGACCCGACCCGGGCTGGTGCCATTCACATTTGCTGGCGCGACACAGGACATGCTGAGCCGATTGTCCGGTGTGAGTACACCCGCTGCACTGTCACATGCTGACACCCGGTTCGAAGAAAGCATTCTGTTCACTCACAGAGGTCTTAGCGGGCCCGCTGCATTGCAGATTTCCAGTTACTGGTCGCCGGGCCAGAGCATTGAATGCAACCTGCTGCCGGGAATGGACGCTGCGGAGTTCCTCGTGAACGCGAAGACCGCCCAACCGAAAGCCGTATTGCGCACGGTGTTGTCCGGCACGTTGCCGCGAGCGCTGGTATTGGAGTTGCAAACGTTGCTTTGGCCTGACGTTAGCGACTCGCCGCTTTGCGAACTCAGCGACCGCTACCTCGACGCTTTGGCGAACCGGCTGCAGCAGTGGTCGTTACGACCGGCAGCTACCGAGGGTTACCGCACGGCAGAAGTCACGTTGGGTGGTATCGACACCAACGAGTTGTCATCGAAGACGATGGAAGCCAGGCGACAGCGTGGACTGTATTGCATCGGCGAAGTTGTGGATGTCACCGGCCACCTGGGCGGCTTCAATTTTCAATGGGCCTGGGCGTCGGGACACGCTGCGGGACAGGTCGTCTAGCGGCACTGCTCTTGCCAGACAGCATGGCCGGCTAAGGCCTACCGGTCATCGGGTCACCGGGTCACCGGGTCACCGCAAAGTTCGCCGCCGGCTCTTAACCCATGCAACGACTACGCAGCGTCAGTTTCAGTCGCCAGCGGAACAGGCGCGCCAGGCCAGGCCCGCAGGACTGCCTGAATGAGCGTTGCCAGAGGAATGGCGAAAAACACACCCCAGAAGCCCCAGATACCGCCAAAGAAGAGTATCGACACGATGATTGCTACCGGGTGCAGATTGACCACTTCGCTGAACAACAACGGAGCGAGCAGGTTGCCATCCAGCGCCTGAATGATTCCGTAAGCAAGGATCGCGTAGTAGAAGTCGGCAGTTAGTCCCCATTGCGACAACGCGACCAGTGCGACCGGCACGGTAACAGCGGCCGCGCCGACATAAGGGATCAGCACCGAGAGCCCGGTGAGTACGCTGAGCAACAATGCGAACTGCAAACCCAGCATTGAGAATACGGCAAAGGTTACAGACCCCACCAGGATGATCTCCCAGAACTTGCCGCGCACGTAGTTGCCAATCTGCGCATCCACTTCCTGCCAGACAGTGCCCGCCAGCTGACGTTCGTTCGGTAGAAATTCAGCCAGCCAGGTAAGTATGCGGTTCTTGTCGCGAATCATGAAAAATACCAACAACGGCACCAGCACGACGTACACGATGACGGTGATCAACGCGACCAGCGACGTCATTGAATACGATAACACTGGCTGCCCAAGACGAATGAATTCGGAGCCAAGTCCGGCGATAAACTCCTGAATCTGGGCCTCGGACAGAAAGTTGGGGTATTCCTTCGGCAACTGCAGCAGCAGCGCCTGCGCACGCTCAAGAATTTGCGGCACCTGGCCAACAAGCCGTGTCAGCTGGCGTATCAGTGGCGGCAGAAGCCCAAACAGCATCATGGCCACAAACGATATAAAGCCAATGAACACCAGCAGCACGCTGGGCAAGTGTGGCGCACCCAGCCGTTCCAGGCGTAACACCAGACCCTGCAGCAGATAGGCAATGACGATGGCGGCCAGCACCGGTGCCAGCATGTTGCCAAACAGGTAGATCGACAGACCAAGGCTTAGCAACGCCAGCGTCAATGTGACGACTTGCGGATTCTCGAGGTGACGCCGAAACCAGCGACTGACGCTGTTCATGTGTGTGGTGTAGCTTTGCGGATTACTCATAGGTCGCAATCATTACACAAAACTCGCGCGCCGGATGCGACTGGTTCAGGAAATACACGGGTGCCGTCCTGCCGGCCTGTTCCGCCTGAATGAGGCGCCGTGTCATTGTCCGTTCCACCAGGGTAATCGTGGTATACAACCGCCATCACGGCGTTCGCGGTCATTACCGCCATTTGTTAGGGTCCGTCACTGTGGAGCAAACAGGCAAACCGATGAATTTCGACGCATGGTCCGTGCCGCTGCCAGCGGCAACGCATACCGCCAACGGCGAGCCGCGCCGGATTGGCGTTGAACTTGAGATGATTGGCTTAAGCGTCAGCGATGTCAGTCAGGTAGTTGCTACCCGGCTCAACGGCACGGTCCGCGAGGACACTCCCTACGAGCACTTCGTGAGCGGTGACGACGCCGGTGAATGGGGTGTCGAACTGGACTACGGATACCTGAAGGAACTGGGCCGCGAGCAACCCGCTGATGACGAAATACTCGCGTTGATCAACGAAATGGCCGAAGGCGTGCTACGTGCCGGCGCCGAAGCTATCGTGCCGGTTGAGATCGTTAGTCCGCCTCTGCCTATGCAGCGGCTTGCGGATATACAGGCGCTGATCGCGCGTTTGCGGACAGCGGGCGCAAAAGGTTCTGGTGCCGGCGTTACCTATGCGTTCGGCATGCAGTTCAATCCGGAATTGCCTGACCTTGAGGCCGATACGATCAGTCGCTACCTGAAAGCCTTCTTCTGTCTCTACGACTGGCTCGCGGTGAGGAGCAAAGTCGACCTGACCCGCCGCTTGACCGGCTTTAGTGCCGCGTTTCCGGAGCGCTATGTTCGTCAGGTAGTTGATCCGGAGTACTGGCCCGATCAGTCACAGCTGATCGATGATTACCTGGCCGATAACCCAACCCGAAACCGGGCACTCGACATGTTGCCGCTGTTCATGCACCTCGACAAAAAGCGTTTGCGCGCAGTGGTGGACGACCCGCGCGTCAAACCGCGGCCCACCCTGCACTACCGACTACCCAATTGCGAAATTGACCGCAAAGACTGGGGCGTGCACCTGGCGTGGGGCGACTGGTTGGTTGTCGAAAGCCTGGCCGCTGACCGTGACCGGCTCAACAAGCTGTGCGGTGACTATGCGTCGTGGCTGGATAAACCGCTGGGCCGCCTGTTCGACAACTGGGCCGATGAAGTAGCCGCGATGCCCGAGGTCAACGACGACGCATGAGTCGTCCGCTCATCGGCATTACCGGCCCACAACGCGGTGCGATAGGACCCCGTCTCTGCATACACCTCGGCGTCTGGCTCGCTGGCGGCCGGGCGCTGCAGCTGCGACCGGGCGACCCCGTCGACACCTCGCCACTTGATGGCGTCATTATCAGCGGTGGTCACGACGTCGAACCGACGCTGTACAAAGCGGAAGCCGAAGTCGTGGGCAACTACGACCCGGAGCGCGATCGGTTTGAAGCAGCCATCATCGATTCCGCATTGCACGACCAAACGCCGTTGCTCGGTATTTGCCGCGGCGCTCAGTTGCTCAATGTGCGCATGGGTGGCAGCTTGTTCCAGGATCTGCGACAACACCGCCACAAGACGTCCCGGCGACGCTTTATCCTGCCGCTGAAAACCTTCTGCATGGTCAGTGATTCCAAGCTCGCGGAGGTACTCGGACCCGGCGATATCCGCATTAACAGTCTGCACAACCAAAGCATCGACCGGGTTGGCGATGGCCTGCTTATCAGTGGGCGGGATCTCGATAACATCGTGCAGGCGGTTGAGGGGCCGGACCGCCCATTCCTGTACGGCGTGCAGTGGCACCCGGAGTTCTTGATTTATTCGGCGCGGCAACGACGGCTGTTTCGTGCACTGCTGACGGCAGCAACTCACTACCAGGCGGCACGGAACCGGCAGTCGTGATTGTCTACGGTGGCTTGTTTCTGGCGGCTTTCCTGGCGGCGACGATACTGCCAGCGTATTCCGAGGTTTTGTTCGCTGGCTTGCTACTGCAAGGCCATGACCCTGTACTTCTGTGGCTAACCGCGTCGGTCGGCAATACCCTGGGTTCGGCCGTGAACTGGGCGCTCGCCGTGTACTTGCTGCGGTTTCGGGAGCACCGCTGGTTTCCCTTCCGCGAGGAGCGGCTTGGCCGCGCGCAACGCTGGTTTCAACGCTACGGCGTGTGGTCGTTGTTGCTCGCATGGGCGCCGATAGGCGGCGATGCGCTAACCTTTGTTGCCGGTTTGATGCGGGTTAACTTTTGGGTTTTCCTGGCACTCGTTGCTATCGGTAAAGCCGCGCGTTACGCAGCCCTCATCGGGATCGTGCACCTCGCGAACTGACGAACGCAGGCTGAGTCGATCAACCTGCGCGTCGTTGTCCGTTAGCGCTGCTTCCAGGTGCCGCCTTCGCGGTAATACCAGCCCTTATCCGCTTTGGCGATCCAGCGCTTCGCGAACGTGCGGCGAATTTCGTCCTGCCATTCCGGATGCCCGTTAACCCGCGCAATTTCAGCGTAGAGCGCATTCCAGTCATTGTTCTGCGCGGATACCAGTTGCACGACGGTATTGCGATCCTTCAACGGTACCAGCCCGCGATCACGAATCTCGATCAGCCCGTCGTCCGTGAGCCCTATCGCGCCGGACTCGTAGTAAGGGCGCAGCGAAGAAAACCGTTGCGCAAGGGAGGCCTCCAAAGCCTGCTTCTCAGCCGATGGCTTGTCGAAGTCCACGCCACTCTGAGCATTCGCATCGGCGATAAAAAACCCGACATAGCCCTTTGCCAACGCAAGCATTACCGGTACCTCGGCAATATCTTCGCGCTGCAACGATGCGCCGCCCTCGGGCGTTTCACCACGCACCTTGTCGATGATCCGGTCAGCCGCCTGTTCAGCCGCCGCTTCCGGAAAATAGACGTTGATTGTTACGCACGCGGCAACCAGGACAACGAGCATGCCGGCCAGGCTCAGGGTTAGCTTGTTCATTCGATTCATCTCCATCGGGGATGTTGTTGCAAATCCATACTACCTATCGTGCCAGACCATCGCGCGACTGGCGCTAGTTTACAATGGCTGACTCACTACTGCTGATCTGACCGAGCTGACGCACCAGTCGTTCCCAGCTCACATCGCGACGGTAGCCCACGACATCGATCCGCGGTACGCCGCTGCCTTTGACAATGTAGTAGCCACTGCCCAATGCACTTTCGCCAGCGGGACCGGCGCCGCTCATCGTGCAGTTACCTGACCGCAATACACAGCGTAGCCCGATCCGATCGTACGCAAACACTTCAAAAAATTTCAACAGCCCGCTCGACAGAACGGCCCCTGCCCCGCCGCCGCCGACGCTGGTCAGGTTTTCCACGGCACGCTGGCTGATGCGGTGTTTCGACTTGTCAGCCGGTGGCGTGTACAGGTGCATATCCATCGCGACCGGTTGCCATGCCACCATCTCCAAGCCTGTCACATCGGCGCTTAACCGTCCCTGAATGAGACCAAAGGAGAACGTGTCGGTCAGTTGCTCCAGATCAAGATTGCGCATCGTCAGATCACCGCGCAATCGCGGTACCCGACCAAACGGTTGCTCCAGGCGCAGACCGGACATGGCAATCTCACCGCCAAACGCATTGGCCGTCAGGCTGCCACCCACTGTCATCGCATTACCTTCGTACTGCAGCAGCGGCAATTTCCCCGACAGGGAACCGGAAAACGCGGGCCAGCCGAACGCGCCGGTAAGCTGGCCGAGCTGCACAGGTTCCAGTGCGGCGTCCAGCAGCCCGCTCGCCTCGTCCGTTCCGTAGTCGTGCATAACCAGGCGATTGATCAGCAGTGCACCGCCCATCGTGGGGATACGCAACGGAGCCAGCAGCTCCACATCATTGCCGCCCAGCAGCATATTGACCTCAGCACCGTCGAGCGCGATGCCGTAAGCACTGGCACTCGCCCAACTCAGGTGGCTGGCCGGCACATCGCCCGCAGCTCCCTCGGTACCCGGCCAATTGACGACGCCATTGAGTTCGTAGATTGCGAACCGTCGGCGCGTGTCGTCCAGCACTGCATCTGTGAACTTCAGCTGCACAGTCCGAGGAAAGTTGTCGTCAAGATCAATCTGTCCCGCGACACGCCCGGCCGTTTCCAGATCGGCGAACAGGGTGCCGGCGGCAAGAATCTGCAGGCCGCTGCTGTACAAGGTATCGACCGCCGAATCCCCAAGCACGACCTGACCACTGACCAATGTTGCCTGCTCGTCCTGCCCCAGCGACACACGCAGGTTGCCACCAACGTCGAGGACTGAACCCTGCTGCAGAGAAAATTCCGGCAACTGATACTGTACGAAGTCGCTGCTCACAGCGTCACGCACACGAACGGTCAGCGCATGTTCGTTCAGGTTGGCATAAACCGGCTCCACATAAACTTCGCCACGGTCGGCATGCAGGTCAAGATCAAACTGGTAACTGCCAGATTGCTGCCGCGCCGTGATGCTCAGATTGCCGTGCAATGCGTCCGTGACGATGGTGCCAACGTCATTGGACATGGCGGCGTCGCTGAGCGCCGCTTTAAGCGAAATATCATAGGACTCGTCAGCGCCGCTGTTCAGGCTGCCACTCAAGCGGGCAGTGCCTGTAGCACTAAGGCCCGCAGTTGCATCGGTATACGGACTGAGCAAGGCCAGTAAGCCGTCCAGTTGTAGCTCGGTGGAATCGAACCGCAGCTGAAAGCCGTCCTGGTCGGTATGTCCGCGCAACGACGTTTTGCCGCCCGCCAGGGTCAGATCACGCAACTCGAAGCGTACTGTTTGGCTGTTGCGTTCGTACTGCAGATTCCCGCTAATGGTCTGACGACCAATAGCCGGAAAATCGGCATCGATCTCGGCATTGCTGCAATCGATGCGATCGGCGACCAGCGTAATTGTGCGGCACACGATAGTCGTGTCAGTCAGCACCTGCCCGGCGGCGGTCAGTTCAAGGCGACCGATACGCACCACGCCCCGCAAACCCTCGTCGTCTATCTCAAGTCCGAACTGCAGCGACTCCAGTTGCCAGTCTGCCGCGTCGATACGTTCAACGGCACCGCTCAGTGCTGTGCTGTCTTGTGCCACAACGAACGCGCCGGGCAATAGCAACGCACAACATAAAGCGATCAGGAAACTGAAGTAAGGGAGTGACACGATGAGTGATCCCGGTGGCAATACGTGAGCAGTACTGATCATCGAAGCGTTGTACTGCGCGGTCGATGGTAGGGTCGGGCCAATGGCTTTACAAGCCACGTCAGGAACAGGTACTCCGACTGCTCTGCACTGATCGATGCATTCGTAGTACCGTTGGCGGTCTCCGTGACTGCCACAGCAAACAACAGGACAGCATAATGACACTGCACATTGAACTCGCGCCGGTACTTTCCATAGCAGCGGGCATCGCCATACTCGTCGCACCAAAACTGCTGAACTATATTGTCGCCGCCTACCTGATCGTGGTCGGGCTGCTGCAAATAGTGAACTAACTTCGCGGCAGCTCGTAGATACATGCGTCATCCGATCGTCGGCAGTCTCCGCAGGTATCAAAATGGCGTGATGAACATTGCCAGCAGTAGCCTGGCTGTCTGAAAACCTTGATAAAGGACTGACCAGTCAGCCGGCACGCTGTCTCAGGCTTTCTTGACGAACTCGGATTTCAGTTTCATCGCGCCGATGCCGCTGATCTTGCAATCGATATCGTGATCACCGTCAACGAGCCGGATATTCTTAACCTTGGTGCCAACTTTGACGACCGCGGAGCTGCCTTTGACTTTCAGGTCCTTGATGACGGAAACGGTGTCACCATCCGCCAGCTCGTTGCCATTGGCATCGCGCACGACAGCACCTGCGTTTTCCCCGGACTCGCCGGGTCGCCATTCGTGCGCGCACTCGGGACACACCAGATTGTCACCATCCGGATAGCTATAGGCAGATGCACATTGCGGGCAATTCGGCAGGTCGCTCATGAAACTCTCTGTTTTTGCGGGCCGGCAGTATCGCACAAACGCACACTCGTCGGCGCGCCGCTTCTGCCCTGATGTTCGACATGAGCAAGATCTTGCAAGGTGCGCTACTTCTTTTCGTACTCTTGTGCAGCGACGCGAACACCACGCACCGCTGACAGCTTGCCGCTAACCCGGTCCCGGCCCGCCATTCGCCGGCCGTTCCTCATTTGCGTCAAACGATCGACCCAGGCGCACGCCTACCCAGGCCCAGGCTGCTGCAATTCCGGAACCCACCAGCGCGACCGCCGCTAATCCCAAACCGATTCCGTCGGTAAAAAAAGCAAATACAGAGCTGCTGACGGCATCACCACCACGGTAAACAACGATGTCGACAACCGGTTTGGTTTTGAAGCGGTCTTCTTTGCTCACGTGGGTGTAGAGCATCTCGCGTGCCGGGCGGGTCAGACCGTAATTGCCGCCGCGACGAAATACCTGCAGCGCGAGCAGGACCGTTAGCACCGGCGCGAACGCGAGAATCAACATACCAATGCAGATGAACACCGGCATCAGCGCCAGCGCAGTTGGCATGCCAAGCTTGTTGACGATCCGGCCGGTAACAAAGAACGCAAGGCCAAAGGTCATGAGGTTCACGATCCAGTCGATGCTCGCCAGAATCTGGGTACGTTCTTCACGCGAAAAATCAGCCAGCAGGTTTTTCTGTTCGAAATAAACAAACGAACCAATGAACACGTAGAGCAGAATAAACGCACCAATACCGAGCAAATAGGGATTGCTGACAAAGGCCTGAAAGCCATGCCACCAGTTTCCGCCCATGACGGCGCTCTTGGTATCGGCGACGAGATCGACATTGCCGAGCTCGGCAGCCTTCAGATGGTAGAGATAAAAAACCAGCGGAATAACCAGCAACAGACTTACCGATGCAACCAGCATCAAATTATCGGTACCGAGACTGCCGGCAAACAAAGCGGGAATCGCAGGACCTACGAGTGCACCCGCACTGGCTCCCGCGCCAATGATGCCGAACACGCGTTTGGCCTGCCCCTTGTTGAAGGTATCGGCCATGAAGGTCCAGAACACGGAAACATGAAACAGGGCGAAAACGCTTACCCAGAGATAGAACGCTTTGTCGACCAGCACCCGATCCGACACTGACGCGACACCGAGGTAGAACGCGATAAAGGTCGCGGCAAAAAACGCGTACATCGCTGGCACAACGTAGCGCAGACGTACCCGCGAGATCGCGTATCCGTAGATTGCAACAATAGCCGCACTGACAAAAAAGTTAATGTTCCACAGGAAGCTGACTTCGGTATCAGTCCAGTCACTGGCCATCGCATCACGCACCGGCCGCAGAATGTAGTAAGACGCCATCAGAATAAACACAAACAGCGTCGAGACCAGTGTTGCTTTCAGTTCGTTTGCTTCTATCGCGGCCAGTGCTTTTACGGCGCGCGCAGTTATACCCGTGTTCTGCTTGTTGCTCATAGAGTCAATCCACGATCCCCGAAAACCGAAAAGCCGTGATCACCAAGTCTGCGATCACGCCACCAGTGCCAATCATTATTGTTGGCGGACCAGCGCAGCGCCGGTTCCGCAAGCTGCACATTAGCGGGATTCGGGGCTCAGGAACAAGCCGCAGACACATCAAAAAGGAATGTCAGGCTGTATTTGCTGACAGAGACTTGTGCACGACTAACGGCGGTTCGGGACCCTGACAAACCCTGACACAAACCACAACGGAACTCGCGATGCCACAGAAGGCAATCGATCAAACAGTGCTGGCAGAAACGTCATGCAACACCCGGCGCTGCACAGCGGGCTCGCGCAGCAAGGCAAGGTCGGCATCAAGCGGCACGGCCTGACGGCAAATCAGGCGCTCGGCGAGCCTGCTATACGCCGTCCAGCGACGCCACACGGCGGATGTGGACAAGCCCATATCACGCAGTGCATGACGGTGATCCAGCAATACGATGCCAGCGGCGACAAACATCGCAGCACGCCACATGCCGACAAACACCCAGCGACGCCAGCCAGTCGTGACCTGGCTGCGCAGAAATTCGCAATGAAAGTGCAGGTGCGAGCGCTCATCGTTGACCAGCTGAGCAAGCAGTGAGCGTAGCCGTCCGGCTGGCAAGCGCGTAGCCAGCAGGTGGTAGTAGCAAATCCCGACCACTTCGGCGCTGAGCAGAACCATCACCTTCAGCCGCAATCCCAGCAGCCTGCGCGCGCGCACGAACAGTTTTGCAGTCCAGTGCTGATGAATGAGCGTACCACCAAGATTGCGCACACAGATGGCCAGAATCTCCGCGTGGCGATGTTCTTCAGCGACGAACAGACGCATCGCACTGGCGTACTCGGGTCCGGCTGCTGGTATCGTGCTCGCTGCTGCCTGGTGAACGACTGAACCACCTCCGGACTCGCCAAGCTGGAAGATCGCCAGCGACCGCGCCAGTGATTTTGGCAACGCGGAGTAGTCCTGCGGATCATCCAGACCCGGTAAGCGTCGTTCACTGCGCGCCGCGAAAAACTCGCGCCAGCGCTTCCAGTTTTCAGTTTCCATGCGCATCTGGCGATCTCCTGTGCTGTGCCATGCGTCTGTTGTAAGCGGGAAATCTGCTATTTCCGGGGACGGAATGTGACCAATTGTGGCGGCCCGTAGCGGGCAGAACCTTGCTGCCAAACCACTTGCCAGGCAGCCGGAGTCTTTGGCGCCTTGGCAGCCAGTGCAAAACTGCCCCTCCTATACTGAAACAGCGACAAAAGTGGCCGGTTCGCATCATCGAAAAGGCCCAACTTATCTGTGGGAAGGCGCGACAAGCCGGGTCACCGCACGGGCAGGGACGAAGGGCGCTCTCGTCGGTACGCACGATCCGGACGGGAACGGTAGTGGCAGTTGTACTGTCCAACCAGTAGTCAGGCTTGTTCTGACCAGAACGAAGACCGTCCCGTCTACCGGGACAAGGAGAAACCCGTGAAGACCAAACTCAATCGATGCTGCGTAGCCGCCACGCTGCTACTGCTGGCAAGTGCCTGCGCTAACCAGAACGCAACGTCATCAATGGCAGACAATGCGGACAGGACCTGCATCAGCGTCCACAGCATCAACAGCTTCAGCTCGTTGAGTGATCGCGAATTGCTGGTGACCGCCAGCGTCAAAGATCACTATCTGCTCACCGTCGATGGATACTGCCCCGGATTGCGGGATGCCCACTCTGTAGCAGTTATCGATTCGTTGAACCGTATTTGCAACGATGGCTTCGGGCGGGTGGTATTTGAAGACCGCTCTTTCGGGCCACAGTCGTGTCGCGTTAACAGTATTGAGCCGGTAATGAATCGCGATGAAGCCAGAGAAATAGTCACCGCCCGTCGCGATGCCCGACGCAATCAGTGAGACGTTCGGTGGATGTCATGCAGACGACAGGATGATTTTTCGCTGCAGGTGCGCGCTACTGCCAGCCGTAAGTTGCATGCCCTGACTTGACGAATGTTGCACTGTTAGCCACCTGATTCCCCCATTTTGGGAAGAAAACTTCGGATCGATCACGAGGCTCCTCTATACTGCGCGGCAACTTGATCTGTAACACCAAGATTCCGCGCCTTGATGACTACCGCTGCACAAACATCGTTTTCTGCCTTGCTCCGCCTGATGCGGTATGCGCGAGGATTCCGGCGACGCATCGTTCTGGCATCGATCTGTTCGGTCACGAACAAGCTGTTCGACGTGATGCCTGAAATACTGATCGGCATCGCGATCGACGTTGTCGTACGCCAGAAAGCTTCGTTCGTCGCGGAACTCGGCATCGCCGACCCGAAGTGGCAACTCGCTCTGCTCGGCGGCCTCACGCTGGTGGTCTGGATCCTTGAATCGCTGTTCGAGTATTTGTACCTGATTCTGTGGCGTAATCTCGCGCAGGATCTGCAACACGCGATGCGCGTCGATGCCTACGAGCATGTACAACGACTCGACCTCGCCTACTTCGAGGACCGCAGCACCGGCAACCTCGTGACGATACTCAACGATGACGTCAACCAGCTCGAACGTTTCCTGGACGGCGGCGCCAACAACCTGATTCAGGTCGCTACAACCGTCCTCGCCGTCGGCGCAGTATTTTTCAGCGTCTCGCCGCAGATAGCCTTGATCGCGTTCACGCCCATACCGTTGATCGTGGTCGGCGCATTCTATTTTCAACGTCGCGCGCAGCCGTTGTACGCCGAGGTTCGCGAACGCGTGGGCAGTCTCGGGGCACGGCTGTCGGCCAATGTCTCGGGCATCACGACGATCAAGAGTTTCGCGACAGAAGACTTCGAAGCAGAGCGCATCCGGCAGGACAGCAGTGCGTACCTCGAAGCCAATCGCAAGGCGATCGCGATCAGTTCCGCGTTTATTCCCGTTATCCGCATGGCGATCCTCGCCGGTTTCGTCGCCACCTTCCTGCTGGGTGGCTGGATGACGCTGAACGGCGAACTGCACGTCGGCGCCTACGGTGTACTGGTTTTCCTTACCCAACGCCTGCTGTGGCCGCTAACCAACCTCGCTGAAACGGTCGATCTTTATGAACGGGCGATGGCCTCATCGCGGCGCATACTCGACCTCATTGAGACACCGGTATCGATACGCAACACCGCGGGCGCGAACCATTTGGATAACGTCGATGGCCGCATCGAGTTCCGCAACGTCGGCTTTGCGTATGGCAACGATGCTCCGGTGCTGCACGACATAGACCTGACCATCGAGGCCGGCAGCACGGTTGCGTTTGTTGGCCAGACCGGCTCGGGAAAAAGCACACTGATAAAGCTGTTGCTGCGCTTTTACACGGCAGGCTCCGGCGAAATACTGATTGATGAACAACGCATTGACTCGGTCAGTCTGGACAGCTTGCGACGACGCATAGGCCTGGTGAGTCAGGACGTCTTTCTTTTTCAGGGTACCGTGCAGGAAAACATTGCCTACGGCAGCTCGGATGCTACCTTGGATGCCGTGCGGGCGGCAGCGGAGTCAGCAGAAGCTGCCGAGTTCATCGATCGTTTGCCGAAGGCCTACGATACTGTCGTAGGCGAGCGGGGACAAAAATTATCCGGCGGCCAGCGCCAGCGCCTGTCAATCGCACGCGCGCTGCTGAAAGATCCGCCGATATTGATACTCGATGAAGCAACCTCCGCCGTGGACAACGAAACCGAAGCCGCGATTCAACGTTCGCTGCAACGAATATCCCATTCCCGCACAACAATAGTCATTGCCCACCGACTCTCCACCATCGTTCGTGCTGACTGCATCTACGTGATGGACAAAGGCCGCATCGCTGAAAGCGGGGAGCATTCGGAACTGCTTGAGAAGAACGGAATCTACGCGGCATTGTGGGCGGTGCAGACCGGGCAAACAGTCTAGGCGCGACGTCTCCGTCAGCGCTGTGTCAACCAGAACACACATGCAGCGAGTCCAGCCAGAATCCCTGGCATAGCAACCAGCCACTGAGTGACGAATAGTTTTCGGCAAGCGCCGTCTACACCACTGCGTAAACCGAGGCTGGCCCACACCGCAGCGAACAACGATGCGACCGCCACTGACAGCACGTAAATCATCAGAAGAATAAGTGCATAGGCGAGACCCGTGCCGGTATCGCGACGATAGCCGCTGCCAGTCCCGTCACTCAGCACCAGAACAATATTGATCGCCAGAAACAACCAGGCAATGACCAGCCCTGCAACGATGAGGCTGTTAACGGTTCGACTTCGAAACAGGAACGGTGGCAGTGTCGCCGCGCTCCGGCGTGGCGCCATGATCGACAGAAGTACAACGCCGATAACCAGAAATGCAACGAACGCACCAACATGAGCCGGTTCGACCGGACCACCCATAACGCCCTGTATCAAGCTCGGTAAAAACACGGACAGTATTGGCAAAAACAGAATGACCGCCGCCTTGCGACGTTGCAGCGGATGTCGCCACAAGAGCCACAGTGAGAACAACATGGGCAATGCAGCGGCAATGATGTAGTAGAACAACAATGCGAGCACACCAAACCCAGCGCTCTTGTCGGCCATCGACGCGGGCAAGACCCACAGCAGAGCCAGTACTACCTGAATGGAAAGCGTGATGTTGGCGGCTCTACTCATGGCCTGATCACCGTTGGTTGCACCGCAAACTCACGTCGTTCCCGCCCGTGCAGGAAATAATCCCACAACACTTTCGCGACTATCACCAAGGCGGCAAAGCCCGTGGTCGTCGCGAGCGGCGGCACAGCGAACACCACAACGTAGGCCAGTACGATGACCGCGTAGAGCGCGATACACCGTTTGAACGGCATCAACAGCAAATCAGCTGCTCGCGCGGTCCTGAACTCGCCACGCAGCAGAAAATTAATAACAAACGACAAGCCGTGGCTGATCAGAAATAGCAACGATGTGGCGAAGATCAGCCCTACCTGATTGATGGATTGATCCGCCGGGTTGCCAACCTTCAGTTGATCCGCTGCCATCAGAATGCCAAGCCCAACGGCACCCAGCAGGCCGAAATAGAAAGCGCCCATTTTCACGAGCAAGATGATCGATGCCAACATCCGACCACCCGGAGAAAAGCTGACCCAGCGATTCCGGTACGGCTCACCAATCAGCGACGCTACGATCAACTTCAAAGCGCTGAACAATCCAATCCAGAAGCCTTCCCACCAATAAATGAGCACAAGCTGATAGAGCGACAGGTTGTAGCTGATAGCGATCAGTAACAGACCGGCATTGGCCAACAGAAGGCTGAACGCACCGAGCCCAAGCTTGCCTATCACCGGCAAAGCTGGGAGCTGTTCCTGCAAGGGCGTGTCAGCGTCATGCATCAGGCCACTCTAGTGGCTCTGGACAGTGAGGGGAGTGACTAAGTCACGAAACTGCCTGGCAACCCAATTCTCACAAGCGCTATTCCGACCCAGCGAGGATGCAGGGATTGCCGAGGAGGCACTGGCGCGGGCGGCTACGCAACGGCGATCAAAATACAGCGACTCCGTGCTAGCCTTCGCGGTACACCCACACGTGAGAAGCGTCTTGAACACATGCTGCAAAGTAACACCCACCCGACAAGGCAGCGCGCTCCTGTTGCTGGTCGTTCTGCTGCTGCAGGCCTGCGCTGGCTTGCGGCCCGGCTTTGAAACGCCGAGCGTCACCGTCAGTTCGTTTCGCGCACTGCCCTCGCAAGGCGCTATGCCCAATTTCGAAATCGGCCTGCAGGTTACCAACCCGAATGCCGTCGCCCTGAATTTGCGCGGCGTTACTTACGGCGTCAGTCTCGGCGGCTACGAACTGATCAAAGGCGTCGGCAATGATTTGCCGGTAATCGAAGCTTACGGTCAAGGCGAGTTCAAACTCACGGCCTCGGCAAACCTGCTCGCCGGGATGCGCTTGCTCGGCAACCTGATGAGCGGACCGAAAGACAGCGTGCCTTACGAGTTCGAGGCCAAGCTGGACATCGGCGCCTTGCGGCCAGCGATCCGGGTGAAAGACAGCGGCTCCATTTCGCTGCAATCTTTCGGCGCAAACTGAGTACGTCGGCCCCGGCCCAGCACATAGCCGGGGCCAATTTCAATGGTGACTTTGGACAGGGGAATAAGGATACTGCGCCGCCCTGCCGCCCGTTACGTACTGCATCATGTTCAGAAACGTTCGCTACTATCGACTGGAAAGTACCTGGCCTGAGAGCGAGGAAGAGCTGTCCAAAAACCTCGAGTCTGCCGGCTTTGAGCCCTGCGGCCCGCTGACCGAACGCAGCTCCGGCTGGGTCACGGTGGACGGCGACACCAATCAGTCATTATCCCGGCGCCTGAACGGCGCGGATCTGGTGCGCCTGCGCAGCCAGTCGCGCATCCTGCCGCACTCAGCGGTCAAGGAAGAACTGGAAGTCCGCATCGAGGACTTCCAGCGGCGGATGCAGGAAGCACCCAGCCCGCGCGAAAAGCGGCGCATGAAAGCGGAAGCCCGTGACGAGCTGCTGCCCAAAGCCATGCTGAAGTCGGATCGCATCTGGGGCTACATCGATATCAAGGAAAAGATCATCGGCATCGACACTGCGCAGGAATCGGTCGCGGAGCGCTTTCTGCGCCGGCTGAGCGCGGCTTTCGGTGATTTGAGCATTCGACCGCTGCAGTTCAACAAACCGGTCAGCGAATTGCTGACCAGCGTGTTCCTTGGCGGCGCACCCAAGCAGTTCGTACTCGGCCGCGAGTGCCGTATGCAGGATGCCGTCGACGCGGGTTCCATCGTGCGCTGGACCGACTTCGATCTCGACGAGAAAACCATACGCACCCACGTTGCGAACGGCATGAGCCTGACCCACGTCGCCATCATCTACGACAACATCATGTCGTTCGTGCTCGACGAGAATGGCGTCATCCGCAAGTTGAAGTTCCTCGGTATGGATGACGACAACGATGCCGACAACGACCCACTCGCACGGCAAGACGCGGAATTCGCGTTGACCACCGGCACCCTTCGCATGCTATTGCTCGACCTGCAAAAGCTGCTCGGCGGTTACGCCTGAGCAAATTTTGTCGCACCTGACCAACCGCCGCAGCCCCTGCGTGCGGGTAACAAGGCGATGTCGTTCACTTCCGTCAGCGACCCCATTGGTGGACGTACGATAGCTTTGCCGTAGCGACCCGGTCCTGCATGGACCGAATTCGGTACACTGTCTGCTGGCCAATCTTGAAGGGACCGGCATGACCGAGACACGCTACCCGCACCTGCTGGCACCTCTTGATCTGGGGTTTACCACGCTCAGTAATCGCGTGCTCATGGGTTCGATGCACACCGGCCTGGAAGACGGCAATCAGCATGATCGACTAGCCGCTTATTTCGCAGAACGTGCGCGCGGTGGCGTTGGCCTGATCATTACCGGCGGCTACGCGCCCAACCGTGCAGGCTGGGTTAAACCGTTTGCCGGAAAATTGACCACCA
This sequence comes from Woeseia sp. D3-10, assembly GCF_055809415.1. Taxonomy (NCBI): domain Bacteria; kingdom Pseudomonadati; phylum Pseudomonadota; class Gammaproteobacteria; order Woeseiales; family Woeseiaceae; genus Woeseia; species Woeseia sp. D3-10. Next base: position 1,598,794 of record NZ_JBVVTW010000007.1, read on the forward strand.
GCAGTGAAGTCGCCAAACACAGGCAGGTGACCGCCGCCGTGCACGCCGAAGGCGGCAAAATCGCGATGCAAATTCTGCACGCAGGCCGCTACGCCTATCACCCTCTGCCCGTAGCACCTTCGCGTATTCGTTCGCCCATCACGCCGTTCACGCCTCGCGCACTGTCCACCGCGGGCGTCGAAAAGCAGATCCAGGCATTCGTTCGCTGTGCCGTACGGGCGCGTGAGGCTGGTTACGACGGCGTCGAAATCATGGGCTCAGAAGGCTATTTCATTAACGAGTTTCTGGTTACGCACACGAACCAGCGCACCGACGAATGGGGCGGTGACTTTTCGCAACGAATGCGCCTGCCGGTCGAAATAGTCAGCCGTACCCGCGAAGCTGTGGGCAGTGATTTCATCATCGTTTATCGCCTGTCCATGATTGACCTGATTCCCGATGGCAACACCTGGGAGGAAACCGTCTTGCTCGCGAAAGCTGTTGAGCAGGCGGGTGCCACGATCATCAATACCGGCATAGGCTGGCACGAAGCGCGGGTACCGACTATCGCGACCTCTGTACCGCGGGGTGCGTTCACCTGGGTTACCCGCAAGATGAAGTCGGAAGTGTCGATTCCGCTCGTCACTTCGAACCGCATCAATCTGCCTGCGGTCGCTGAGCAAGTGTTGGCTGACGGCGCCGCCGACATGGTGTCACTCGCCCGGCCCTTGCTGGCTGATCCCGAGTTCGTAAAAAAAGCACGCGAAGGTCGTGCCGATGAGATCAACGTCTGCATAGCCTGTAACCAGGCCTGTCTCGATCACACCTTCGCGAACAAGACGAGCACTTGCCTCGTCAATCCGCGTGCCTGCCACGAGACAGAACTGAACTACATCAAGAGTGCAACGTCACGAAAATTTGCGGTCGTCGGTTCTGGCCCAGCCGGCATTTCCGCGGCACTGGTACTGGCCGAACGCGGCCATGATGTTGAGCTGTTCGAAGCCGCCGCCGACCTCGGAGGCCAACTGAACATGGCGAAGGTCGTACCGGGCAAAGAAGAATTTCACGAGATGCTGGGCTACTTCAAACGCCAGATCGAACTGCAAGGCGTACGAACGCACCTCAATACCCGTGTCACACCTGAGCGACTGACCACTGGCAACTACGACGAAGTCATCATCGCCACCGGCGTAGTACCTCGCGATCCGAAAATTGAAGGCCAGGATCATCCGAAAGTTTTGAGTTATATCGATGTACTTCGCCACCAGAAGCCTGTTGGCAAAAAAGTCGCGATCATCGGCGCCGGCGGTATCGGCTTCGATGTTGCCGAATTCCTGCTACACGATGGCCATTCGCCAACACTGAACCTCGACGAATGGCTGGAAGAATGGGGCGTGGTTGATCCCGCCGAAGCACGTGGTGGCATAGAGCGAAACCGGCCGCAGCCGGAACCGCCGTTACGCGACATCGCCTTGCTCCAGCGCAAACCCGGCAAGCACGGTGCGAAGCTTGGCAAGACGACCGGTTGGATACACCGTGCAACGTTGAAAATGAACAACGTGCGCATGATTGGCAACATCAACTATGAACGCATAGGCGATGAGGGCCTGCTGATCAGCTACGGCAAAGAACGCAAGGACCCGGAATGGCTTGATGTCGACAATATCGTGTTGTGCGCAGGGCAACTGCCGTTACGCGACTTGCAGGAGCCGCTTGAGGCCGCTGGCATTACTGTCCACGTTATCGGCGGTGCCGATGTCGCAACGGAACTGGACGCGAAGCGCGCTATCGATCAGGGCAGCCGGCTCGCGGCAACGCTCTGAAACAAGCCATTCGAACGATGTGGGAGATTTAGAATGGGCCGCTGGCGTCCACCCGTACCGCAATCATCGCCTTACATCACGCCAGCCGGCTTCGAGGCATTGCAGGACGAACTGAAAGCACTCTGGCTGCGACGGCGTGACGTCGTCGCTGCACTGGCCGCCGCCGCGGCTGAAGGTGACCGCTCGGAAAACGCCGAGTACATCTACCGCAAGAAGGAATTGGGCGGGCTGGACTACCGAATACGTTACCTGCAGAAGCGCCTGCCGGTCTTGAACATTGTTCGCGAGCTGGCGAATACGGATGCGGTGTACTTCGGCGCAACGGTGCAACTACGGAATGATACGGGTGAAGAGTTCACCTACCGTATCGTCGGTGCCGATGAAGCGGACGCAGGTTCATTTGATATAAGTATCGACTCGGCGCTTGCGAAAAGCCTGCGCGGCAAACGCGTCGGCGATGCAGTGAAGATCAGTACAAAGGACAAGAGCACGACGTATACGATTGAATCCATTCGTTACACGTAGCGGCTTCCAGCGGCGTAAATGGTAGCCCTTCCCGGCACTGCGGCCGATATCTTTTGACCGGACGTTGCACTACTATAGCCCGGCGACATACAAGGCATGTCAGTGAAAACACTACAATTCTTTATCTCGTCGCCGGGGGATGTATTCGAAGAGCGAGCTATCGCGAATCGGGTCATCGAACGACTTCAGAGCGAGTACATCGGCAAGGTTGTACTTGAGCCGGTGCTTTGGGAGCACCAGCCGCTCGTTGCGACCTCAACCTTCCAGCACCAGATCGTCAAACCCTCCGATACCGATGTTGTAGTGGCCATACTCTGGTCACGCCTCGGCACCAAGCTGCCAAAACAGTTCGTCCGTGCCGATGGCAGTCGCTACGAGTCAGGCACCGAATACGAATTTGAGGAAGCCATGGCGGGCTTCCGTGAGAACGGTAAACCCGACCTGCTGGTCTATCGAAAAACAGCTCCGCCTTCGGTACGGCTGGATGACGAAGCGGAACTGATGGAACGCCTCGGGCAGAAAAAGAAGCTCGATATCTTCATCGATAAATGGTTTCACGACAGAGATGAAGGCACGCTGACCGCGGCCTTTCACCAGTTTGAGTCTCCCGGCGACTTTGAAGAACTGCTGGAAAACCATCTCCATAGACTCATCGACCGGCACCTGCCAAAGAGCCTTTCGTCAACCTCGGAAGCACGAGCAGTGTGGCGCAAGGGTTCGCCGTTCCGTGGTCTCGAAGCGTTCGAGTTTGAACACGCACCGGTCTTTTTCGGCCGCACGAAAGCGGTCTCCGACATATTGCAGGGCCTGCGCAAGCAGGCAGCGGCTGGTCGTTCGTTCATTCTGATTTTGGGTATGAGCGGTGGCGGCAAGTCATCAGTTGTGCGCGCAGGTGTGCTGCCGATGCTGACCAAACCTGGCGTTATCGAAGGTGTCGGTCTGTGGCGCCGCGCGGTGTTTCGCCCAACCGACGTTCGCGGCGACCTGTTCGCAGGTCTTGCGAAATCATTGTTGCGGGAACACGCGCTACCGACACTCGCCGACGATGGTGACGCCGCTGCCGAGCTCGCGAAGATACTTCGCGACTCACCCAAAGCGGCGACCTCGATGATTCGCAATGCCTTGCAACGCGAGGAAGCCATGACTGAGGGCGCAAACAACGCCCGGCTGGCACTGGTCATCGATCAGATGGAGGAAATGTACACGCAGGATGAAATCCTGCCGAAGGACCGCAAGGCGTTCGTGGATGTACTCGATGCGCTGGCACGCTGCGGCAGGGTCTGGGTAATAGGCACACTGCGCAGCGACTTTTATCCGCGCCTCGCCAACCTGCCCAAACTGGGCGCACTGAAAGAAGGTGACGGTCAGTACGACCTGATGCCACCGACCGCCAGTGAGATCGGTCAGATGATCCGGCTCCCCACCCGGGCCGCCGGCCTGCGCTTCGAGGAAGACTCAACCAGCAGCGAACGTCTCGACGACAACCTGCGCGATGCCGCGGCAGACCACCCTGAAGTGCTGCCGCTATTGCAATTCACGCTCGAAGAACTGTACCAGCGCCGCACCGAAGACGGCCTGCTGACACTCAAAGCCTATCGCGAACTTGGCGGTGTCGAAGGCTCGCTCGCACAACGAGCGGAAACCGTATTCAAGGACCTGCCGGATGACGTTGAGGCGGAGCTGCCGAAAGTTCTGAACGCGCTCGTCAGTATCGAGCATAAAGGCCATGAATCTATCGGCCGCAAACGCGCACCATGGTCGCAGGCAACGTCCGGCAAGAACCGGGAACTGGTCGAAGCCTTTGTAAAAAACCGGTTGTTCGTTACCGAACTCGCAGACGACGGCAGCGCCGTGGTCACGGTTGCGCACGAAGCCCTGCTTTGGCACTGGCCGCGAGTTCATGACTGGGTCGCCCAGAACCGCGAAAACCTGCGTATCCGGGGACGAATTAGCGCGGCAGCAGATCGCTGGAATGCCGAAGACCGCGCTTCGGATTTGCTGCTACCGTCTGGCAAACCCCTGGTGGAAGCAGAGTCGCTGCTTGAGCAGGATTTTGAACTGCCGGAAAACGAAGCCAGTTACATCCAGGCATCAGTCGCAAAAGCGAAACGATTCCAGCGACTCAAAGTTGGCGTCGTCGCCGGCATTGCGATTCTTGGCGTACTCGCGGCCTCGTCAGCGTATCTCGCCAATCAGCAACGCGACCTGGCGAACGCGGCACGGCTGCGCGCCGAAGTCGATGCGGAAACGGCGCTGCAGACTACGGACTTCATGGTCGGTTTGTTCGAGGTTTCTGACCCCAGCGAATCACTGGGCAATTCCATTACCGCTCGCGAAATTATGGACAAGGGCGCCGTTCGAATCCGCGAGGAACTGGCCGCACAACCTGTCGTGCAGGCTACGCTGATGGAAACGATGGGCGCTGTTTACACCAGCCTCGGGCTGTATGAACAGGCCGCCGGCCTGTTAAGAACAGCGCTCGATTTGCGCCGCAACGCGTTCGGCGACAAACACACAGAGGTTGCACGGTCGCTGGACCGCCTGGGTCAGGTACTGAAACTGAAAGCCGAATACCCGGAAGCGGAAGGACTGTATCGCGAAGCGTTGGCGATACGGCGAGAATTGCTGGGCAATGAAAACACGGAAACGGCGCACTCGGTATATCAACTCGCTGACTTGCTGGGGCGACGGGGAAATTTTGCGGCGGCGGAACCGTTGATACGTGAGTCACTGGAAATTCGCAGCCGCTTGCACCGCGAGAAAAGTCCGGAGATGGCCGAAGGTCTCGAAGGGCTGGCGCTCAATCTGTACGACCAGGGAAATTACGACGAATCCATTCCGCTGATGCGCGATGCGCTGGCATTGCGCCGGGAACTGCATACCGGCCCACACCCGGACCTTGCTGAAGCCATCAACAACCTCGGCTTCCTGCTTGGCGAAGCCGGCAACTATCAGGAATCCGAAGAGCTGATGCGCGAAGCACTGGCCATGAAACGCACACTGCTCGGCAACTCCCATCCCGAGATCGCCATGGGACTCAATAACCTGGCGTTCTCTTTACACGATCGCAAAGAATACAGTGAAGCAGAGGCGCTTTACCGGGAAGCGCTTTCAATGCAACGCGAACTGCTCGGCGATGATCACCCGGATGCGGCCGGAACGCTGAACAACCTCGCGTTTCTTGCTTACGAAACCGGCGACCTCGATAAGGCCATCGCATTGTCGCGCGAATCACTGGAAGTATACCGACGCTCGCTTAGCCCCGAACATCCGTCGGTGGCACGTGGCATGAGCAACCTCGCGATGTGGATGATCGAAGATCGGGAGTTCGAGGCAGCAGAACCGCTACTGCTGGAAACCATCGAATTACGCACGAACTCGCTCGGCGCGGATCACCCGGACGTAGCGGCAAGCACTTCCCTGCTCGCCAGTTTGTACATTGAAACAGGACGTTTTGATGAAGCTTACGCGCGTGCTGTCGATGCACACCGCAGTTGTGTCAATGCACTGGGTCCGGAGCACTGGAGGACAGCCGCCGCGGCCAGCGCGGAAGGCGCCGCTCTGTCAGGGCTCGGCAGACGCGATGAAGCTGAAACCATGCTCTTGCAGGCCGTTGCCATACTGGGTGCGGACTCCGGAGCACTGCCCTTCTTTTCCCGCAATGCGATACGCTGGCTCGCGGCACATTACGAGAAGACGGGGCAAACTGCTCAGGCCGAGAAGTACCAACAGATGCTGCGTGACTCGAGCCGCCGGTAAGACCGCCCTGCAGTAATTGCTCATTCCGAACCATTTACATAATCCGGCACCACTTCTACTGCGCCAATTGCCGCCAACCGCGATCAGGCGTATCTTGGCCGTGTACTAAAGCATAAAAAACAAAGCGGACGCTGCATACAACTACAACTCAACAGCAGCCCGCCGTTTGTACCTTCAACGAATCAGCCGCTACAGCTCCGTTTGTAATCGGCCCGATTCCGTCTGCATCGCCTGATGCGACGCAATGTTCGCGGGGAAGCTTTATGAACACAAGAACAAGACAGCACCTGTTATCCGTTCTGATAATCGCAATGATGCCATTCGCTGCACAAGCCGGCGGGGTGGTGGTTATTGATGACGCCGTACCGTTTGAAGGTCACCACTACAAAGTCATCAAAGCCAGCGCCATCGACTGGAATTCGGCAAACGCTGCGGCAATGAACAGCGAGTTCATGGGTGTCACAGGTCGCCTGGCAACCATAACCTCTGCCGCCGAAGATCAGTTCCTCGACCAACTGCGCGCAACAGCCATGGGCAACAAGGAGGCCTGGGTAGGTGGTCGTCAGGACAAGAATCTTTGCACAGCCGAACAGCTCGCATCACCAGTTCTATCGCTTGGCTGCGGCTGGATATGGAATAACGGCGAAGGACCCATATCAACCCCACAGGTGCCCCTGCCTTCCTATTCCAACTGGCAGCCGAATGAACCCAATGACCTGGGTACTGAGTTATATCTCGGTATAGGTCTTAACGGTGAATTCGGCTGGAACGATGAACAGGCGCTCTCATTGATAGGTGGCTATGTCATCGAGTTCGACACCGTCGTACCGATTACCGGCTGCGTTGGTGGCACGGGTTGTTCAACAGCGACCGGCCCCGGTGGCGCTGTTGGCCAGACACTGAGCTATCCACCAGTGTCCGGCGGCCCTGACGCGAGTCTCGGCGTCGTCAACTACGACTTCGTCGACCCCCGGTTTAACAGTGACGGTTGTGATCAGGAAGTGCTCACCCTGTTCACGAGTGACAACGTTGCGGGTGTTGATACCTTGCAGAATGACCTGATCATTCCCAGCTACCTGTGTGGCTCACCGGGATTTCGCGTAGTAGCTATCAACTCAACGGACATCGAAGTTCTGAATGGAACCATCTTCGTTGAAAACGAAGTTCTCGCATTGCTGCCTGACAATCTTTACGAGTGCACCGGACCGAAAGGCGTTGCCCCACCGGTTGATCTCGACCCGCAACACCGGGACGTCGTTTCCTGGCAGAGCACGAATCCAGGCCGAATGCTGGAAGGCGATATTGGCCCTGCGTTCGGCTTCCCAGGCGCACTGACCGAGCTGACCAACGGCTGCGGCAGTTCGCGGGGCCGGGTTAAAGGCAGTTCTTACTACGTGATTGGCATGCACATCGACTTCGGCGATGGCTACGGCCTGACCGAGAACGCGGCCGGCAACAATGAAAAGTTCATCGCCCTGACGCGATTCAAGCTCGAAGTACTGGAGCAATCGGTACAGAACTCACGCGTTGCCCTCAGTCGTTTTGAGCACTTCACATTGAGGCTGCTGGTCAGAGCCGCCGTTCGCCTGCACGACCGCAGTTATTTCAATGCGGCACTTGGCATTATGAATTTGTTTGAAGCCATAGCGGATATCATTAGCTACGACGCGGTGCCAGGTGAAAACTACAACGGCGATCACCTGATGCGCTCGGACAATATCCAGTTCATGTACACAGACAAGATCATTCCTTACTCACCCTGAGGGTTGTCGACACCGCGGCTAGCGGATGGATAATCTGGCATGAACGAAGAAGGGCCCGCGAGGGCCCTTTTTTTGCGGTAATCTGTGCGAACTCTGCAAGCACAAGCAGCAACAGCGGTGACAACACGACCGATGATGACGCAGCATGCAATCTAACGGTGTGCCGGATTCAACGTCCACAGAACATGGCGGCGCTCTCTCCGTACCGCTAGTCGTGGCGGTTACAGGACACCGCGATCTGCTGCCGACGGAAACCGGTGAACTTCGCAATCGCGTTCGCTCCTTCTTTCTCGACCTGATCAGCCGTTACCCGGACCGGCAACTGCGGCTGTTGTCGCCACTGGCCGAAGGCGCTGACAGCGTCGCCGCGGAAGTCGCGCTTGATCTAGGCATTAATCTCATCGTGCCACTGCCGATGCCAAAAGCGCTATACCTTGCTGACTTTGACCAAGCGGAATCGCGACAAACGTTTGAAAATCTGTTGTCGCGTGCCAGCGAAGTCTATGAACTGCCTGCCGCGCGCGGTGCCAGTGAGGAGCAGATCAAAGCCCCGGGACCACTACGCAATCTGCAGTACGCTCAGCTCGGTGTATTCCTGTGCGCACATTGTCACATCCTGCTGGCTCTCTGGGACGGCAAGTACAACGACGATCTTGGTGGCACGGGACAAGTCGTGCGCTTTCATCACAACGACACGATGCCTGGCTACACGCGTGCGACGACGGCCACGCAGCAAATGCTGGTCGATGACGAAAGCGACCTTGTGTACCACATTGTCTGCTCGCGCAACCGGGCTAACGGCGCACCCGCGGACGGGCTCTCGCCGCTCGATGCCTGGTGGTTCACGCAGGACGAGAAGGCACCGCGTAGCCGCGACTTGCCACCACAACATCGGCTCATCTTCGAACGCAGCGCCGAGTTTGGCCGCGACGCGAAACAGCATTGTGACGCCATTGCCCGCGACGCATATCCGCTTTACGATCCGACACTTGATGTCGACTTGCCCGCTGGTGTCAGTGACATAAACAAATTGTTCTGCGCTGCCGACTGGCTCGCCCTGCACTTCCAGAAAAAGGTTGTGCGCACACTGCGTATCAGCCACGCGCTCGCATTTTTGATGGGCATGAGTTTCATCCTGTACACGGACGTGCAGGTAGAGCGCGTATTCCTGGTTGCATTTCTCCTGTTCTTTGCCTCAGCTGCAGTCGTGCAGTTTTTCGCCCAGCGTCACGGCTGGCATCGAAAGTACCTCGACTACCGGGCGCTGGCCGAGGGGCTGCGGGTGCAGTTTTACTGGGCCGCTGCCGGCGTCGTGAACGAAAGTGAATCCAAATTCTCGCACGACAACTTCCTGCAAGCGCAGGACCCGGAGCTGGGCTGGATACGCAATGTGATGCGTGTCGCCGGAACGCGCTGTGATGTCCGCCCGTTTCGGCAACCGGCCGGTCTGGCTTTCGTGCTAAAGGAGTGGATCGGCGATGCCGACCATGGACAGCTCGCCTATTTCGCCAGAAAAACCGCGCACAGAATCAAGCACCACCGCCTGACAGAAGGCCTGGGACTGATAAGCCTGCTCGTTAGCGTTGCCGTGGTCGCCGCGCTGCTAATGGTTGGCTCCGCGATCGCCAAAGTCTGGCTCGACCCCCTTATGGCGTTTATGGGCTCGCTGTTACTGATCTACGGTATTCGCAAGGGCTACGCCTATGCGCTTGCGGAGAAAGAACTGATCAAACAATACGAGTTCATGCTACGAATTTTCAGCAACGCACGACGACGTCTGGACAATACGGATGACCCCGATGAGCAACGGCTGATACTGCGCGCGCTCGGCGGCTCTGCACTGGATGAACACAGTGAATGGATCCTGATGCACCGCGACCGCTCCATGGAGCAAGGCGAACTTTGGCGTATGGGTAGCTAGTCGCTGTTTGGTGCTCGCATCGCCAACCGCGCATCCCGTCTTTGCCCTGCTTTCTCGTAGCGCCGTTTCTCGGTTTCACTTTGCGGCACTATTGCCGGCACTGCCACAGGTGCACCGTTTTCATCCAGCGCAACGAACGTCAGATAGGCCGACACCACATGCCGCCGGTCGCCGTTGAAGCTGTTCTCGGCAGCGACATGGACACCGATCTCCATGGAGCTGCGCCATGTCCGGTTGACGGCCGCCTTCACAATCAGGGTTTCGCCTGACTTGGCGGGCGCCAGAAAGTTGAGGCTGTCGACAGCTGCAGTGACGCAACTGTGACCGCTGTGCCGCTCGGCCACAATCAGGGCCGTGCGATCGCAAAGCCCCATCACAAGACCGCCGAAAACCGTGTACTTGGAGTTCAGGTCGTTCGGAAAAACTTTGTAGACGTTCTGCTCAACAGCGGAATCCGCCGGCGATTTACCGTTCATAGTGTCTGCCCTGTTTGCTGCAATGCGTAACCGACCAAGCGACGTTGTAAACGCTCGCCGATTCCGCTGGTGCTGTCGAGCCCGAGGCGTTGCAGTGCCTCCGGATACGCGGAAATACTCCCCGCCATGAGCGCTTTTGCAATGACCTCCATTTTCGCCAGCGGACTGGCGGTACTAACGTCCAGCCACTCCAGAGCAATAGCCAGTTTCTGTTCGGTGGCAGTAAGGTCCGTACCCAGCGGGTAATCGGGAAACGCCGAACGAAACGGCTCGCTCCGGAACAGGTTTTCGATTACCTCGGGGCGATTCTGGGCTGCCCACTCGGGAAGGCTGTACGCTGATGCGAGCTTGCCGGCCGCTTTCGCCTGCGTTGCCAGTTCACCCTGGAACCGGGCATCGGCAATCTGCAACATGGCCGTTATCGTTTGCATGTCCGTCTTGCCACGCGTTGCCGCCACGCCGTACTGCGTTGCATAGATATCCCGATGATGCCGGGGCACGGTGGCATGCCCGTAAGACCAGCGGATGTTGCTACCCGGTTGCCCGTCCTTAGACCGCGTAGCGGGCAGCATCAGGATGGAAAAAGCATTTTCCAAAGAATGCGCCATCGACACGAAATCGAACTGACCACCGACACCGCTGACGACTCGTCCGTCGTCCAGTGCATCGGATACAGCAGCCCCCAGCAATGTGACCATCATCGTCTCGTTGATGAAGCGCGCATCGCGGCGTTGCTCGCGCTTACGGTCTTCGTCGCCAAACAAGGTGTTTACGAAGGATATGCGGGTCATGTCGATGAGTCGGCGTTTTTCCGGCGGCAGTGAACTCAAACCCTCGTACAGAGCACTCGAACCGACGAAGAAACCGGCATGTATCAGGGTCTCGTCATTGCCGTCTGCGGGTCGGCGTATCAGTCCGTGCTGAAACAGCGAGAAGACGGCGTCACTGAGCATCTCGGTGGACGCGTACAGACCTTCGCGGAACGGCTCGGTAAAAACCGGCAGCTCGTTGCGGGCGGGCGAGTGCAAACCGCCGGGCAACTGTTCCAGCAATGCACGGAAAATATCCGGCGATTCATGACGCAGGCGCAAGCAATGCGCGACAGCATCGCTTAGCGAGCCGATGCCGAGCTGCAAGGTACCGCCATCAGCGACGAGACTGGCAACGTGCATACCCGTGGCGTAGTCAGCAGGCTTCACCCGTCTGTTCAACAAACCGAACAAGGGAAACTCGTATTGGTCATCCTCAAGAACATAGTCAAGATTTTCAGCCGGTAACTCGGACTCACCGAACATATACGGTAGCTGCCGGTTTACCTGGCCAATCATCGCGACTTTCTCGCCCGCCTGCCGACGCTCCCTGAATGCCGGCAACAGATCGAGGGTAATTTCCGGATTGGAACTCAGGCTGTAGTGCTCGCGCTCATCGCCATCGACCGCCACGAGCTGTGCGATGACATTGACGCCCAGGGCAAGCAGCTCACCGACAACCTGGCTGTAGTTGATGCTTGTGTAGTTCTGCTGTGCCTGCGGGTTGCCGAGGTAAGCACCCGGACGCAGGTAAAACTCCCGAATCTGCACATTGGGCGGCAAGCTGTTGCTGGCTACGCGTTGCACGTACGACGGCACCGGGCAATCGCCATACAGACGTCGAAGCAACGGGCCCGCGAAACGCCCGGCGAGCCCGGGCGGTGCACTCGGCGCCACCAGAGTAAGTCCGGTGAACACGGTCAGGGAAACTGACGGGTCCGCCTCCGCGCGTGCAAACAACGCATCGACGACGTGCACGGCCTTGCCAATCCCGATAGGCACGCCGACCACCAGCTTCTTGCCGATATCAGCAATCAGCTCATCAACCAGACTTGCCGCAGACGCGTGCAACCGGGTCATCGCCACTGTCTCAATGCAGTGGGAAATCCAATCCGGGGGGTATTCTCGTTAACAAGGTTCATGCGCCGAGCTTACCAAGACTCTATTTGACTGTCCGAAGGAAAGCGGAGTTGCGGGCAGACCAGCGGATAGCCGTTAGCCTTCCTTGCTGCCTTGCTTACGCGGTTTCGTGCCGACAATGTCGAAGATCACGCCGGCGAGCGCGTTCATGCGGGTAACGCGGAAAATCACCTGAACAGTCGTTATGGGTCGAACCTGCCGAACTTCGCGCAGGCGCGGGATCAACAACAATGCGACAGCGCCACGTGCCAGCATGGAAACAATAAAGACGCCATACAACGGGCTGAGCCAGTGGTAGTGCGTGCCGAACAGCGCGTAGTCAACCGGAAATACAGCGCCCAGAAAGCCACCGAGTATGGCGCCACAGAACACGCCGCCGGCCGCGAGCACGTTATGCGCTGCGATGTAGGTCGTCCGTCGGTTCGGCGTTATCAGGTCGTAGAGAAAGTTGCTGGCGCTAAGCGTAAAGCCTGCCCATGAGAAGCCGCTCAATGCCTGGATCGCCAGCAGGTACCAAAAATTGGTTGAGAACACCCACAGTAACGGCATCAGCGGAATGAACAGACCGGTAACCGCCAATATACGGCGATTGCCAAACACATCGCTGATGCGCCCCCACTGCGCGAGCGTGAGGAACTGGGCAAAGATTGCCATGCCGGTGTTGGCCATGAATTGCAGATAGCTGTAGTTCAGGTCGCGAAGCATGTAGACAGTGAAGAACGGCGATGCGATCGCGACGGCAAATTGCATCAGGGCAAAAAACACAGAGAAGCGAATTGCGTTCGAATGGCGGATCCGCTGCCACCACTCCCGACCGACCGGCAATTCCATCGGCGCGGCTTGGCGCGGCTGATCGTGCATGCGCGACAGGTGATAGATCGACACGAGCCGGGCAATGCCGGCCACAGCAAACAGACCAATGAAACCGATCAACGTTTGATCACGTTGAGTCATGATGTGCAGGACGGCACCACCACAGATCAACGAAGCGAAAGTAGTCGCCGCGATACGCCCGGTCCGCTGACTGAAAAAACGTCCGCGCTTGCGTTCCGGGACGATGTCTCCCAGCAGGCTGGTCCACTGCGGCAAGGCAAGATGAGCCCCGGCGTGGTAGAGAATGACACTGCCAATCAGCATCGGTACGGCGTAATCGCTGAACAACAGCGGCAAGCCGATGATGGGCAACCAGGCGAATGCCTGCAGACTGGCGCCCACGAGAATAATGGCCCGCCGATGGCCGGTGACGTGACCGAGCCAGGCCGAGAGCAATTGCACCAGCGATGCCAAGAGCGGCGGCACTGACGCCAGCAGACCTATCTGCGGCGTCGTCGCGCGCAGGAAGACAGCGAACGCCGACAGGTAGGTTTCCCCAACGCCGGTCATTACGGCAAACGCCGATGCGTCTCTTAAGGAGTGTTTGAGCGATTTCTGGGTTGCAGGATCGCTTGAGAAAGTATGCACGTTCGGCCTGAGCTGGCGTGACTGTCGTTACCACTATCATCGGGCAAGCCGAGGCACAAATCCATGCGCCAAGCCACATTCTCTGTCGTTGCCAAGCTGGAGGAGTGCCCTGACCGGAGCACTGTCACGTTGCGATACCCGCGATTACACAAGCAGCTGACTCGCCAATAAGCGGAACGACTGCGCTGGCAGGCAACACATCACACTCTCGAATCGGATCAGGGACAGCAGCCGACCACGCCCAGCCACCGTTACTGCTTTACCGGCAAGATACACAAGACTTCGGTACCGCTCGGCGAAGAACTCACACGCAACTCCGTCCCGATTTCACGGGCACGGACCCGCATGTTCTGGAGTCCGCGGCCTCCTGTTTCTTCGCTCATGCCGTCGCCGTCATCGGCGACACTGAACATTACGCCCTCACTGGCATTACTCAGGGTTACTCGAATTGTCGTACAGTTTGCGTGCCGCACGGCATTCGTCACTGCTTCCTGAAGGATGCGCAGAACATTGAGTGCATCTTTCGCATCGAGTCCAAGATTTGCGGTCTGCTCATCAATCTCCCAGTGAATCTCCACGCCGGCGCGGCGCACGGACGGGGATACCCGGTGCCGATACGCAGCCAGCAACTCCTGAATGCCGTTGCAGTCCGGAGCCAGCGAATCAACCACCAGCCGCAGGTCATCCAATGCGTAGCGCAGCGCCGTCTGCAAGTCTTTGTCCTGGCTTTGCTCGCTCAGTGCCAGCGCGTGGACTAACTGCCCGCCCAGGCCGTCATGCATATCGCGCATCAAGCGGCTACGTTCCTCTTCGATGGAGCGGCGCTTTTCCTCGTCCGCAAGCCTGGCATAGCTCCGCTTCAACTCGGCTGTACGTTCCGCCACTGTTGCATTGAGCTCGTTGGTTTTCATGCGCGAAACTTTGAGAGCTTCTACAAAGCGCCTGATCAGGTGCCACCCGAACAGCGTAACCGGCAACATGGCCACGTACTGCAAATAGAAATTACTGCCGGACACCCACGGTGGAAAATACTGGTAGAGAATGTCGCGAATACCAACGCCGATAAAAATTCCGGACGCGAGCCACAAGCTCAGACTCTCGTAGGACCAGTCGCGTTGAACCGCAACGAAATATCGCGAAGTAACGAGAAGGGAGCACAGCAAAGTCCAGGGCGTCAGTAGAAATGCCACGACCGTGTTCATGGCTTCGAAGCCTGATATCAGTACGGCCAGCACCAGGAGACTTGCTATGACAGAGCTTATGGCCATAACGCTTCGCTCCGATTTCGGAGCAGGAATGCGGAAGAAACGATTCACGAAGATAAGTTCGATAACGATCCAGCCAAGAGTCAGGTACCCAAGCGCAAACCAAACAGGCAGTTCGAGGGGTATCCAGTCGATCAACGGATGCGCGGTATGCAAGCCCCATAACAAGATCATGAGCGAGTACCAGCCGTAAGCTGAATTCCTGGGACTGACCAGAAACAGAAAGAACACGACCAGGCCAAACAGTCCCATAACAATCAGCAGGGCAATCGGCAGGAGATCAACTACCAACCTTTGGTCATCGAAGTCTCGTTGCACCAGTTCGAATGGAGCGATGTAGGCATAAGGCATGCGGGTGTTCGCCATGTGACGGGCGATACGCAAATCAAGAACGCGGGCATCCGCCTGATCGCTTGCCAACGGCAGTGGAACCTGAAGCGGCGACTGAAAATACGGTAGCGGCCGGGTCATTCTGCCAAGCATGAGCAATCGCTCTTGTTCAAACCAGATATCAAGACTGGCCAGCGGCAACGGGAAGTACAGCACCGGTACGCGGTACATAGGTTTAACGTTGAATCGGTACCAGACGCTGGTGAACGGGTCATTCTCGCTGCGAACCGGTAGCTGGCTGGAATCAACTGTACGCCAACCGGATACAGGCGGCGTTGCCGACGAGCTGACAACGTACTCCGTTGGCAGGATCCGATAGATATCGTCAAGTTCGTACGGCTGATCGAGCCATGCGAACAGTTGCAGTGTCAGAACAGGTCCCGCGAAATACAGCAAGCCATACAGCAGAAAGTGAATCTTCCGTGTGGGCTTCGGAAAAAGCATGGGGCGTTACGTGACAGGCTCGGCAACGATGCCAATCATTACCGCTGGCACCCGATTTCAAAGACGGTCATCGATCAATCCAAGCTGTCGTGCTTCAAACAGCGCCTCAGCCCGGGAACTCACTGCCAGCTTGGTGTAAACCCGTCGGGTATAAGTGCCAATGGTGTTCACTGAAATCCCCAGAGCCTGGGCCGACTCTTTGTTGGACAAGCCTTTGGAAGCCAGATGAAGAATTTCAAGCTCCCGGCTGGAAAGTAAGGTGCGTGCCGCATTCAAATCCGGATCGATGACTGTATCCGCTTCCGATTTTGCCTGAAACCGGCGAATCAGGTGTTTTGCTATCCCCGGCGAGATGGGCGACTGGCCGGCAATCACCTGCTCGAGCGCATCCGCCAGATCCTCACCTGGAGCGTCCTTTAGCAAATAGCCCTGAGCGCCAGCACCTATCGCACGAACGACGCTGCTTTCGTCACCGAAAACCGAAATAACCAGAATCGGAACCTGCGGAGACCTTGCTGTGAATTCGGCGATCAGCTCCGAACCATCACCGTCCGGTAATTGCAGGTCAACCAGCAGTACGTTGGGTGACGCCGATATCAGCTGCCGGCGCGCGGACTCAAGCGTTGCCGCAGAACCGAATACTGAAAATCCGACTGCTTCATTCACTTTTCTGACCAGGCTTTGTCGCGTCACAGCATCGTCTTCGACGATAAACACACTTACAGGTCGGTTTGAGGATGACATAGCTTGACTCGTCCGAAAATGACGCGGGCTCTTCGCACGCCGAGCATGACTATAGAACGTTTAGAAACTCTTGGTGAATGACGGCATACCGGTCACTTCTTTCCGGCCTTAATGTCAGCACCGTAAAGCACAAAGACAGCGACAACCGAATAACTATAGCGCGTAAGAACCGCAAATAGGCGGGACGAAACAACAATCTTGTCACCTGAATACATGACGGAACACCGAAAGCGTACAAGTAGCATCTCGTCAGGATTTCACACCGGACTGCTGACATGGCACATAGAACCGTACAAAAGCACCTGCTCGGCGCATACGCGCGCACTGCAAGAAAGCTGGCTCTGGTGGGGCTGATGATATCGCTCGGTGGCTGCGACTTCTTGTCTTCATGCAGTGAAGACAGAGAAGCGCGGGAAGCCTCGTTCAGCATTGTATCCGTCAGTGCCAAACGACCGATATCATCAGTGACCGGTGAATCGCCGGACTATGTGGCCATTGATTTGCTGACAGGCGAACTCGGCGAATCGATCGACCTGCAAATTGAGGTACGGTTGATCGGCAGAAACGTCAGAACCGATTCTGCCAACGTAGCAGTCGTTGGCACAATTGAAGGAGCCGAAATCAGGCAGGCTTCCAGCAATGGCGAAGAACTGTCATCAAACGCAGGTGAGTCCCGTTCCACTCGCCTGTTGAACTATCGAATCTCCCTCAATGAATACTACGATATCAGCAGTGCACCTATTCAGTTCAATGTGACAGCCTCCGCTAATGGCGGAGAGTTCTTCGACGACATGAGCCTCACATTGCCGGTAGAGATCGTTCGAAGTGATTATCCGCCATCACTCGCGCCGCCGGCAGAAGTCAGCGCCGGCCATGCTCATTCCCTGGCGGTGGCAGCCGACGGACAAGCCTGGGTATGGGGCAGCAACGAGAGCGGCCAGATCGATCAGCTCACCAGGCAACCCGCAACCACGCCTGTGCCTGTCGATATTCCGCAAACGGTTCTTACGGTATCCGCTGGCGTCAGTCACTCGTTGGCCGTTACCGATAACAACCAGGTATACCGTTGGGGCGAAGATGCTTTTGGCAATCAAACGGCACCGGAGTTGGTCGCAGATATCGCAGACGCCGCGGCAGCGTTTGCCGGAAACCGCGCCTCCTATGTCATCACCACCGACAACCACCTGTATTCGTGGGGCCGCAACGATTTTGGAATTCTTGGCACAGATGAATCGGGCAGCAACGCTGTCCCCACCCTGCTCCCCATCGATAATGTTGTCAAAGTCGCAGCCGGCGAGAAGCACGTGCTGGTTTTGAGGGAGAACGGCGATGTCTGGGGCTGGGGTGATAGCCAGTACGGGCGCCTGGGTGACTTCTACCGCTCATCGGTCAGCGCTGTTCGGCTGCCTGAACAGATCGTCGATGTCGCCGGTGTGATCGATATCGCAGTGACGAGTGACATGTCATTCCTGGTTTTTGACAGCGGACGCGCCGCACTGTTTGGCCGCTACCATGACCTGGCTGAAGTCGGCGGCCCCAGGGATACTGAATCCAACTTCAAGTACATTGAAGGTGTATTCGATGCTGTCGGCGTGGTTGCCAGTGGTTTCGGCGGATCGGTGGCGTTTATTCGTCGTGCAACCGATGGCAGCATCTACTACAGCGTTGCAGGCGATAATGCCGCAGGACAACTCACTTTGTCGCCGGTCCTGAACGTCTCGCAGGCAACAGACACTGACCTGCCGACAGCGCCGGTTTTGATTTCCATGGGCACAGAGCATGGCCTGTTTTTGCAACGACAGAATACGTGCGCGGCCGTATGGTCCTGGGGCTCGGCGGCGGATGGTCGTCTGGGACGGGCAACGCAAGACAGTTCAACACCCAACATACCGTTTCCATTGACTGCTCTGGGTGCCGAAACCTGCTCGATCCTCACCGTGTCGACGGATAACGGGGGTGGACTCGCCAGCACCCCCGGCAGCATAGATTGCGGCGCAAGCTGCACGGCCGATTTCGCGACCGGCGAGAGCGTCACGCTCGCGGTAACTCAGCAGGCCGCCACTTTCAGTGGCTTCGGGGGCCAGTGCAGTCTGGACGACGGTTCCCTTGATACCTCCGCGCCATTGTCGCTGTCGATGGACGGTCACAGGTTCTGTCCCGCCACGTTCAATACTCCTTCCGGTAACATGCCGCCTGTTGCACGCCTGTCTCTGACACCAACCAGTCCCGTCGACCTTGGCACGGTTGTAACCTTTGACGGTTCGGCCAGCACAGACCCGGATGGAAACATCATTTCCTGGGACTGGGACCTGGACGGCGATACGCTACCGGATGCCAGCGGTGAAATTATTAACTTCACCTATCAATCGGCAGGCTATCGTGCGATCACGCTGACTGTAACGGATGATGGCGGCCTTACGTCCAGTGCCAACGGCATTGTCGACGTAGTCAGTGACCTTAGCGAGCCACCCGTCGCTGCATTCACTATCGCACCCAGTGACACCGAGCGCGTTGGTACGAACTTCTCTTTCGACGCGTCATCAAGCAGCGATGATGTGGGTATCGCCGGTCTGAGCTGGGACTTCAACAATGACGGGAGCTACGAAGAAAGTGGCGAGATTGTCAGCTACGCGCCGTCATCGCCAGGCGACTATGACATTCGGCTACGCGTTACCGATACAGATGGCCAGTTCACGGACGTCATACAAACGATTCACGTCTTGCCGCCTGCAAGCGGTGTGCAATACCGGCTAACCATCGTGATTACCGGGCCCGGCCAGGTCGATGTGCCGTCTTTTGCCGGACCGCTACCAGACAGCAGTTGCGACGGAACCGACTGTTATATCGATACGGATGAAGGAACAGAGCTCACCATTGATGCCAATCCGTTCACTGGCTCCGCATTTGCGGGTTGGTCGACTGCAGAGTGTGACAGTATCCCGAGCACAAACCGCTGCGTAGTCACACTGGACAGCGATCGCACGGTAACAGCCACTTTCCAATAGCGAAAGTATTTCGCGTTGACCTCAAGAATATGAATCGAGACTAGACACGAACAGCAATTGCCTGCATCTCAACTTTAAGCTCAGGCGCGGCAAGTCGTGCTTCAACAGTTGCCCGCACCGGTTTGTGGCCCTCGTCAAACCAACCCTTCCAGGCCTCATTCATGCCCTGGAAGTCTCGTATGTCAGACAAATACACGTTGATGCTTATCAAGCCATCGCGAGTGGTGCCCGCAAGCTGAATGACGCGTTCAATCTCATCGAGAACTTGCGTTGTCTGCACTTCGATCGAGCCCGCGCGGTCTGGAGAAACCCTGCCCGCCGTATAGATCGTATCGTTGGCGATGACGACGTTCGAGAACAGGCCGTCTGTTTCCAGTCTGGTGATGTTAATACTTTTCTCCGCTAATCAGTCAAGGTTTATAAGAACACGATTCTTACATAGCTGACACTCAGAAGTAATGTCACTGCACTCTATTAAACGAACATGTACGGTGAATCATTCCCCAAAATTCGATCAAGACTGCCGCATGCCGATATCGGGGTATACCGGCCAGTCACTCCGCCGGTCGAATGCGAACTAATGTCCAGTTTGAATTCGACTCCATCACCTTTGACCAAAATCGTATGGGAATTCGTGTCTGTCGACGGATCCGAAATGACTACTGACTGCGTGTTGTCGAAGCCTATTCCCGCAAGCGCTACGGCGGCATGAACGTTTGCATTGAGCGGGAAGCTTTCGACTGCACCCCTTGCACAACCGCGGTAGACCTCGGTTCGGGAAGTATCGTCGCGGCCCAGTGAGCTTGGATTCTTGACGGTTTCAATTTCCACGCTCGTAAGGATATCCCGAGCGTCAAAAATTCCGTCCAACCCCAGTATCGCACCGTGCGGGAAGTAGAGTCGTTTGTTGCCGGCACGACAACGATCACTCGTCTTTGCTGCAAATTCGGCATCGCTGAACGCTGACATTGAGAAAACGACCAGATCAGCAGTTCCTGCGTAGTGATCGATATTTTTTTTCAACACGTCGGCGGTTGCGCATTCCACAATAAGATCCGCGTGACACACGGTGGCGTCGAATTCCGCAACGACCGGGCAAAGAGCACCGCAATCATTCACAAAGTGGGGATCGTGGATGAAACCGACGGTGTGGTCGCCACGCTTCATGAGGTGCTTGACGAGGGTCTTGCCGATCTTCCCGCAGCCGAGAAAACCGACAGTCTTGCGCCCCATAGTCAGCTCTGGCCCTGCTTCAAAGCGGTACCCGATGGCTGTCGATACCGATCAACGATCTCGACGATACGGTGTATCGCTGCCACTGCCGCCGCGTGGTCCTGAGAAAAATTCATGCGAATACTGCTGGTAAACTGCGGCCCGAACTCGGTGCCCGGCGTGACACTGACCGACGCCTGCAGTCGCAACGCTTTGCAGAAGGAAACGATGTCGAGATTGATGGACGGTATGCTTGGAAAGAAATAGCTGCCTCCCTCGGTCAGTCTTGAAACGAATCCTTCCGCAGAATCGAGCACTCCATAGATGTCATCGCGAATGGCCTGATGTTGCGCAACCCGGTTTGCCATCCAACCAACCGGTTCGGAGAACCAGTTCTGGAGAGTCGCCTGGCAATACCCTGCGGCGCGCAACGAGACAATTGCCTGCAGTTTTTCCATGCGGTCAACGGCACTCGAGGGTCCGATTGCCACTCCCAGCCGGAATCCGCTGAGTGATTCGGTCTTCGACGGGCCGATAATGGTTATCAGATTGTCCGGGTCAGCCTGACTAAGCGACCGAAGGTGCGTGTAAGTCCGCTGGTCGAAGATTTGCCGTGAATACAGTTGGTCGGCAATGACAGTAGCTCCGTACTGCTGCGCAAGGCGAGCAATAGCTTCCACTTCCACCTTCGAGTAAATCACGCCGGTCGGGTTGTTCGGGTTAGAGAAGACGAACAAACGCACGCCATTGCGAAAAGACTCTTCGAGTTGAGTCAGGTCCAGCCCGCTACCGTCGCGGGTCGCAAGGTAGTCCATTTCGACGGGCACCACTTTGCCCTCGAAGAACTCAACCAGCTTACGATTGGCAAAATAGTCGGGTTCGACAATAGCGACTTTGTCTCCTCGGCAGATGCTCGCACCCATCGCGAGGAATAATGCACCCTGGGTTCCCGGCGTCACTATGAGCTCACGCTCTGAATCGATGCTTGCACCCGTGAAGTCCGCCAGCTTCTGTGCAAGTGACTCACGCAGTATTTGTCGGCCTCTGTATTCGGTGTAGGCCTGGTCGGCACCTTCTTCGAACCCGGCAACAAATGTCTGCAACGACCCGGGAATCGGTGGAAACGCATTCACATCGCCGTGAGAAAAGTCGACGGGCACACCCTCAAGTTTCGGCCCGTACAACGTGGAGACATCCACCTGCTGCCGCGCCTCCTGGCCCGGGGCGCTGTCAACGCCCAATTTGGCAAATTTTTCGTCGATACTATTCATGCGAACTCGGATCCTTTTTGTTAGCGGTCGTGACAGGCGGGCTTCCATCAGTCCAGCGATCAACGCAGACGGCCGCAGACACCTGGCCAAGTATGTTTACACCAGACCGCATCATGTCCGGAATTCGGTCTATGCCGAGCACGATCGCCAACCCGCCGATCGGAACACCCACCGCATCCAGTGCCGGCGCCATTGTCACAACCGAGGACGATGGGACCGGAGCAACCGTCAACGACACGAGGAAGGTTGCGAGCAACGCCGCACTCATTGCCGCCAGCGGAATAGGGACTCCGTACAAATGCGCCAGAAAAACCACCGCGGCACCCTGGAACAGAGCGCTACCGGGGCGGTGCATCGACGCACCAAGCGGTACCAGAATGTCAGCGATGGTTGTCGAAACCTTGAGTTTTTTCGTGGTTTCCTCGAGCGTTACCGGAATGGCAGCCGCGGTACTTGTCGTAGATGCGGCAATTGACACCGCACCAAAGGTGCCGAGCAAATAGGCTACTGGCCCAATACGCCCGGCAAAATAAACCAGCGGCAGAGTTACAAGAACCACAAACACCAGCAGCCCGATACCGACACAGACGATGAATATCCCCAGCGATTCCACCAGGTTCCATCCCAGCTTCGCGGTTACTGGCGCGGCAAGGCCAAACACGCCGATTGGCGCCGTATAGAGTATCCACCAAACGAGCTTGATCAACGCTTCACTGCCAACCTCCGCGAGATCGACCAGTTTGTTGCGACGTTCTTTCGCTAATGTGCCGGTCGCTGCTGCCAGTAATGCTGTGAATACGATCAGCGGCAGTAT
Organism: Woeseia sp. D3-10; assembly: GCF_055809415.1. NCBI lineage: Bacteria > Pseudomonadati > Pseudomonadota > Gammaproteobacteria > Woeseiales > Woeseiaceae > Woeseia > Woeseia sp. D3-10. Next base: position 1,621,595 of record NZ_JBVVTW010000007.1, read on the forward strand.
GGCTCCGCTGCTGGCTGCCGCAAATGGGTTGGCCGGCACAAGAGAAACTATAAAATCAACAACGCCGGGCAGCTCAGGCACTTCGGCAGCTGTCGAGCCTGGCATTTCGATGGCTGTGGCATACCGCAAGCCGAAGCTCATGGTCGCCATACCGATAACGATCGCCGGGATCAAGGTAAGCCAGTAGTAGGCAATCGTCAGCCCTCCGATCCGACCCAGTTTCCTCGGGTCACCCAGTCCGGCGATACTGGTGAAGATCACAGCAACGATGAGAGGAATCACGACCATGCGAATGGCATTCATGAATATCGCGCCGAACGGTGCCGATGCCTCAGCGATCGCGTGCAGAGCAGGGTTCCCCGTCGCGGACGCTGCGAGACCAACAATGAGGCCAAGAATCAACCCCGCGGCTATAGCTATATGCAACATGCAATGACTCCGGCTGTCGGACAGTTCAGCTAAGACGAACGCGATCGGGCAAGTACGAGCGCGCAAACTCGCTGGCTTTCGAAAATTTCACAACATCACCCGTAACGCGCAGCTGCAACTCCGGTGTTCCTGTGCCGTTGGGCGTTTGCAGGTACTCCGAGCAAAACTCGCCAGGATCCAGAAACGAAACGTTGGGAAACAGAGCCTGCAGCTCTGACTCAACCATTGGAAAACAGGTACACGCAAGTACAGCGAAATCGCAGCTCGCGATGGCTTTTCGAAGTTCGTTGCTCAGGACCTCGTGACTCTCACCATCCCAGGGCTCGATACGTGCAATCTGCCGTTCAAGCTCCGTTGCGGCGATTGTTTCAACGTGAACACCCGCCACTTCAGCGGTCAAAATATCACGGTAGACGTCCTGGCTTGCCGTGTATTTTGTGGAAACGACAAGAACTTTCTTGTTGGCCAGCCGCGCCGACTCCGATTTGACCATAGCTCTGAAGCAATCGACCATCGATATAACGTGTTCCACTTTTGGCAAGCTGACACCGTTTCGGCGCATTAACTCGTAGCGCACGGACAACGTGTTGCACGCCATTACTATTGTATTGGAGTGCTCACTGGCCATGCTCATCCAGCGCTCAACGACACTGGCGATCAAAGCATCGTCTTTGACCCCCAGTGGATTGATCTGATAGTCAGCGAGAAACGTCGCGTTACTGGTATAGCCCGAGCCCCACAACGAGCGAAGGACGGACAATCCACCGATGCAGGAATCCGCAACGAATATGGACGTTGATGCTGGCACCCGATCAACCTGCATCCGCAACATGCTCAAGTTGCCGCCGCAACATTTTTCCCGGCATCGCATTGGTTCGCTGGCCGTCGGCGATAACGGGTACACCTTGAACAATCACGTAGGAAAAACCAGCGGCATATTCGTGCGGGTGTGCCCAGTCGTCGTTGTCCCGAACTGACTCAGCATCGAATATATTGATGTCCGCAATCGCTCCTTCAGACAGGGTCCCACGCGTTACAAGCCCTATTCGGCTCGCCGGAAGTGCGGTCATCTTATGAATGGCCTGCTCCATAGTGAGCACACCCAACTCACGAACATAACGACTCAGTACTCGCGGAAACGTACCGTAGTTTCTTAAGTGGGGAACGCTTTCGCCGAACTCCACCGCCGAACCGTCTGAGGCGATACTGGTGAACGGCGCCTGCATGATGCGCTGAACGTCTTCCTCAACCATCATGTGGTAGATAGCCGACCCATCAGCGTCGTAGAGAATTTTCATCGCGACGTCGGCGCCATTCTCTATCGTTGGCTCTAATCCGTGCATTTCAGTTACGTCAGCGAGTGTCTTGCCTACGTACTCGGGATTCGATCTAAAACTTGCAATGGTGATCCGCGACAGATCGCCAGCGGCCCTGGCACCGTTCAGTATGGCTATAGTGTCTGTTCGCACTTTCTCGCGAGTTTCAAGGTCATCAAGGCGAGCCTGAAAATCTGCACGACTGCCCGCCCTGGCCCATTGCGGAAGAACGTTCGCCAGCCCTGTACTACCCGCCGTATAGGGATACTGATCGATCGTTACATCCAGTCCCGATGCTCGTGCCGCCGCAACTTTGCCCAGGGTCGAAACGCTGTCCCCCCACATCGTATTGTCGGCAACTTTGAAGTGAGATATGTGCACCGGTAGGCCGGCTTCACGACCGACATTGATAGCCTCGTCAATTGCGTCGAAAATCTTGTCGAACTCATTTCGCATGTGGCTCGCGTATATGCCGCCTTCGTCCGCTGCCACACGCGCCAGCGCGACCACCTCCTTTGTATCGGAATAGGTGCCGGGCAGATAAATCAAGCCGGTTGACAGCCCGAACGCGCCCGCGTCCATTGCGGATTTGACTAACGCTTCCATTCGGGCCTGTTCGTCAGTCGTGGCCAGGCGATTGTCGTTGCCCATTACGTCTTCACGAACCGAGTTGTGGCCAACTAACAAAGCGAGATTCAGTGAAATGCCGGTATTCTCGATAGATGACATGTAGCTATCGAAATCCACCGGTGAATTCCCACAGTTCCCGGCAAGAATCGTGGTAACGCCCTGTCGAAGGTAGTTCTCCATTCCTGGGCGGTCCCGGATATTTCGGTCGGCGTGGTTATGCAGATCAATGAATCCGGGGGAGACGATCTTTCCCGTAGCATCGATTACGTGGTCAGCGCTGGCGTCTGCAAGGTTGCCGATCCTGGCCACTTTGTTGCCAACAATCGCGACATCCGCTTCATAACCGGGCGCACCGCTGCCATCGACGATGGTGCCGCCCAGGATGACCGTGTCGTAATGGGGGGTGGCAGTGCAGGATGCCAGCGCGGTAACAGTGCACAGTGCCACCGCGATTCCAAGCAGTCTCAAATTAATTCGCATTTTTGCTCCTGGTTGCCGGAATGGCGAGCGCATTGAGTCGATATCGTAATATCGCGCGAGGCTTACAGACAATCGCGATGCTTGTATCACCTATAACCCATGCCTATAGCTCACCGGGAACGAACACGGCACTGGCGCGAGCCAGCAGCTGCCGCCGAACTCGATATGGCATAATTCAGGTCGCGGTTTGAACAACCATAAAGCGAGAACTTGTGCGACTCAGACATATAGAGGTTTTTCACGCCGTCTACACTTCCGGCTCAATGGTTAATGCAGCTGCGATTCTGAACGTCTCACAGCCGTCGATTTCTAAAGTGCTTGCGCATGCCGAGCAACAACTCGGTTACACATTATTCGAACGGCTAAAGGGCAAACTGGTCCCTACCCCGGAAGCTCACCAGCTCTTTCAGCAAGTCAAGATTGTCTATCACGAAGTAGGCAAGCTGCGACAGGTTGCAGGCAATATTCGATCAGCAGGCCGAGGCCGCCTGCGGGTCGCAGGCACACCGGCGTTTGGTCTGGACTTATTGCCAAAGGCAGCCTCGATCTATCAGGAATCATCGCCGAATACGGTATTCGAAATTGAGAGCCTGAATCTTGACGAACTTACCAACGCGTTATTGGAATCCCGTATCGACATTGGATTCGCTCTAAGTCCAAGGTCGAATCCAAGTATCATCTCGCAGCGCCTGGCCCGCGGGAAATTCGTAGTTCTGGCGCCGGACAACGGTGCGTTTGACGATCTTCCGGAAATGACGATGACCGAGATTGCCGAGCACCCCTTTATCGCCTTGCATAGCCGCGGACCTTTGGGACAAGCACTTTCTGATTATGTTAGCGCGCACGACCCGCAAATCGACATCGTGGCCTGGGCGGACCCTTGGCACATTGCGAAATCAATGGTTGCTCATGGTCGGGGCCTGACGATAGTCGATGCGATCACCGCGCGCTCGGAAAGTTGTTCTGGTGTCCGTCTGATTCCACTGAAACCGGTCTTACATTTTGACGTTGCTGCCTTACATCTTGCCAACGCGCCGCTATCCATCGAAGCCAAACGCTTTCGAGACCTCGTTGGCGTGACCACCAAGACTTTCCTGGCAGATTAGCGATAGCCCTATCGAAGCAACGACTGCCCAAAGCAGCCCGAATCGTCGGGTACATTGGAAACGCGATCCTGTCCCCGCTCCTGATTCAAACGCTATGATTATCGACTCGGTCGCCTTATGCAGTGCGCCTCGGAGTAGCCAATCAGCTCGCATCTTCGTTCTGGCGCCCAGCAGAACCGGGGTGCTTCGCGCAACACAAGCTGATGATTACCGAGCGTGACCAGCGCCTTGTCAGACGACAACTTACGTGCCGAAAAGCGAATCGCTGCCCTGCCTGGAAAAATTTGTCTCTGTTGGGCACGGAAGACCGTACGGCGACCTGGAAAAGCCAGTGAACACATTATTCCTGTAGTCCGTTGCTCGCACCGACCGGTACGAGCAACGCTGGACTGCGTCGGTGACCGCTATCAGGAAAAGTTCAGTCCGCCGTTAATATCGACGCTAGCGCCGGTAATGAAGCTGGACGCGGGCGATGCGAGATAGGCAACCAGATCGGCCACTTCGGATGCCTGGCCTTCGCGGCGCAAGGGTGTAGCGCCAGCTACGTTGGCACGCACCCCATCCTTCGTGAACGTGTCGTGGAATGTCGTTGCGATCATGCCCGGGCACACACAGTTCGCCCGGATGTTCTTGGGGCCAAACTCTTTTGCCAGCGCGCGCGTGAACGTCATCACAGCACCTTTCGAGGTCGCGTAGGCAGCAGCACCTGGTCCGCCGCCATCGCGGCCAGCCAATGACGCAAGATTGACGATTGCCGCACCGTCACCCATGTGTGGAGTAACGTACTTTGAGGTCAGGAAGCAGCTGGTTACATTCAATCGCATCACCGACTCGAAGAACTCCATATCCATCTCGGCTAGCGATTTACGCGCAACAAGTCCGCCGACCACGTTAACCAGAATATCTATCGAATCACCAAATTCTGCACGCGTTGCAGCGACTAGATTCTCAACGTCCGATTGCTTGGTCATGTCACCAGCGACAGCAATTGCCATACCACCGTATGCCTTGATTGCAGCAACGGTGGCTTCGCCGTCAGCTTTGCTACTGTGATAGTTCACGACCACTTTGACGCCGTTGGCGCCAAGTTTTTCCGAGATCGCGCGTCCGATATCTCTTGCTCCACCAGCTACGATGGCGACTTTGTTATCTATGCTCATTGCTTTTCCAGTCTGTAATTGATCAGTGGATGCTTGTGCGCTTACTGGCTTGATCTTGACGCCGAAGACTCGCACGGCCAGCGGCGCCGGTAATGCGCCTGGTACGAAGAAAGGTACGTTCGGTGTCGTCGCTCAATGCCGTCACTGCCGCTCTCCCTGTTCATCGAACAAAGCGTAGTAGCCATTCCACTCAAACTCACGGCCATCGACACTCACTGTGTGCGTAAGGTCGGGATTCGAATCATAGGACAGGCCGAGGTAGTGGTTATCGCCTGACATGGATGAGATCTGTATAAGGTCCGCTCCGTTTGCATGAAACCGCTGCAGTTTGCGAATGCTGCTGCTACTGCGCGCCGTAAACTCATCGGGTCCGTTGTACTCGCCGTGCGGCTCCAGAACCGAGACGAACGAATTCGTTTTGGCATTGCTCACCCGAAGGATCAGTGCCTGCTGCCGCCGCAGATTGAAATTCGGGTCATTGGCACCGAGCTCAGCCACGATAGTTTCGAGGTCGTTCTCAGCAAGTGTGGTGTAGGTGTAAAAACGGTTGTCGTTTAACCAGGTCAGTCGAAAGTTCTCTCCGTCGTCTACCTGCGCGGTCGACCGGCGCCAAAGATGCTGATAACCGTTGGCCTCGCCCAGTACCGGCAGGTCGGCGGCATCGCTCTCGAAGTTCGGGCTGGATGAAATAATCTGACCCGCGAAATGCAAAGGCAGATCGTACTGGTGTTCGTTGGCACTTGCGGCATTGAGGACATCGACAACGATCGGCCCATTGCCCACCACACCATCGATCAACGCAATTGTGCGGCTGAAAGTGACATCTGAGTACGCATTGCGCGACAACGCGGCGGTAATGCGGATGTTGTCGTGACTCTCGAACAACAATGGCGTGGGGTGGTACTGCTCTGCGAGCTTTTCATCGCCGCCGAAATGACTCCGTTCGTCCACGACCAGGGTGTTGTGCGCCACCGTCTGTTTTGCCCAGGTGTCGTTCTCCGGCAGGTAGACACCGCCGCTTTTCTCAACAACATTTAGGAATCGCGCAGCGCCGTAGTCCGTCACGATCTCGTGACCGTTGTCGTAGAATAGCCAGTGAAGTTTGTCGAAATGGCCGTGCCCCATACCGAGCGACGTCGCCTTGAACACCAGCGCCTGTTGATCGTCTTCCGCACCGTCGCGCAACACGATCAGTGCGCCCTGGTCACCGCTTGGTCCATCGCCGAAATAGGCGGATTGATAGTCGTAGGGATTGCTCAGGCCTGCATCGACAGCGCGGGCTAGATTGAAGCCATCGCCCGTCAAGACGTAGGGATGCTGAATGGCGGCAATGGACAGCAAAGCGGGGTCGTTAGTCAACGCATAGGCCGTTGCGATGCCGTAACGCAGCTCCACTGTGTTCAAACCCTTGTCTTTAATAGCGTCGTTAAGTGGGAAGAAGAGTCCGGCGTAGGATAAATCGATGCAGGCGTAGATGGCCTTCAGCAGGACATTGTCGCGATAGCTGAATATTCCAAGCTCCGGGTTGTTGGCCTGAATCGAACGCGCAAACAACACAAACGGCATCAATGCGTAGCGCTGGTAATACGGACCTTCCGTGTAGTAACCGTCCGGCGAGAACAACAGGTCGAGCTGTTTCATGAAACCCGACTTGCCGTCGCGCTTCAGGCCAAACAGGGCTTTCTGCACGTAATCATCGTCACCGATGACGTAACCGGTCATGCCCACTGCGGCAACTGCCCAGGTACCGTGATTGTGAATACGATCAAACGTCTCCGGCGACTCGACGGAAATGAAATCTGCCAACGGTCTCAGGACACCGTGCTCAATGCGGCGACGCTCTTCGCTGTTCAGAGTATCGATGATCGCGTCGTAGCCCTGAACGGCGTAGACCAGCCAGACGGCTTCGTTCAGGCTCTGCCAAAACATCCGGCCGGGAACGTTCGACTTTTTCACGGGATGACGCCCGAGCGTGGGGTAGAGCCCGGCGTACTCGAATAGCAGGTCTCTCGCGTAGGCAGCGTACTGCGATTCGCCGGTCAGTTGATACAGAACTCCGGCGTCGTGTATGGCGGTACCGTTACGTTTGTGTCGCTCGTGCGTGTAGCCACCGCCCGGGTCAACCGGAACCGGTACGTCGGGTGGCGTTTCGAAATACTCATCAGTTTTTGCCTTAACCGCCTCGAGCGCATCCGCAAACCCGGGCGCTGTCGCGAGTTCGCTTCTTATGCGTTGCGTATCGTCTGGCGATAACAGCAGTCGCGGATGCGGTGAGTCCGCCGCTGCAGCGGCAGATGCGAGCAGCAGAACCAGGTTCAACACGGTCACACTTAGTCGGGTCAGTGAGCTCACAGTTCATGGACCTCGGGATCATCAGTTGCCACGTATTCGTTGTCGCCCATCCGCAATTGCGGTTCACCGACTGTCTGCACAATTCGGATGGGCTGACTGTGGCTCAAGACATTGCTGTGCATATCGGTCATCTGCACGCCAAGCAGACGAATCGATGCCTCGGTCTTGTTACGCGTGCCATTGCCCACCATCTGCAGACGCGAGTTGGTCATCGAGAAGTGCGGTCCGAAGGTGCTCTCGTCGGTTCCGCCCCGGTAAATGTCGGCCACCGCCCCTTCGATATTCTTGAAAGATGTATTACTGATATCGATGTATTCGCCGTTGTATCGGCCGAGGTCTTCAGTCTCCTGACTGAGGACCAATACATGACCTGTGATATCGCTAAAGACCGAGTCCGCGAGTTCTATGCGATCAGCGAAGGTGTGTTTGGCAACTGTGAAAAAGTTAAATGAGTGATTCGTATTGAGATCGCTCACATTGGTACCCTGAACCAAGAGCACGTAGTTATTCAGCATCGAATAGCGGCTGGTACGAATGACCGTATTGCCCGCCGCGTCTGGCGCAGACCCGCCGGAGATGTCGAGGTCGACAAGTTTCAGGCTGCCACCGTCGGCGATCTCAAACAGAGCAGTTCGTTCAAACTCGATACTCGCTCTTGCAGTGCTATCGGCTGATCGGAGTGTCAATGGCCGATCAATAACCAAGGTGCGATCCGCGACGTGCAAACCCGGCGCAAGCAGAATAATGTCACCGGCTTTGGCCTGACTGACGGCTTGTACGAGCGCGCCCTCCGTTGTATCCACCGTATGGCTGCTGCCCGTATCGAATCGTTCATCGGGCCCCGGTTTCGGGTACCAGCTGACACCGACCGACTGCTTGTCGAGCACCTGCAAATCGCGACTCGCGCCGACCGTCATACCCACGGGGTATAACAGTCCATTGGCCGCCGCGCGAAGTTCTACCGGGCGGCTGCTGAAGCCATCTGCTATTGCCGGTCTGGCAACGTCATTGAGGACATTGCCCGAGAAACGCACACCGCTAACGTCGTCGTGCACAGTGATGACGTTGCTGGCATCTTCGTTGTAGATCAGGTTCTGGCGAAAGGCGGTGCTTACAGGTGGCGCGGATCGTTCTTCGTCGGCACCGGCCGCAAGTTCAATATGGGTACTGTTGATGATGGAATTGTTCTCTACCACCGAGTCCTCAACCTGGTGATAACGATTGATCGGCGAGTTCGGCACGCCGTTCATGATAGTCAAAGCGGCACCGAAACGATGCCCGGTCAAGCCTTGCATATAGTTGTTGCGGACGGTCTGGCGCTTGTTAATAACGCGAATGCCACCGGTATGCCCTGCGCCATTGCCGAGGAACACATTGTTCTCAACCAGGTTGTCATTGCCGTGCCGCAACGTCAGCGTGCCACGGGACTCCATGAAGACATTGCCGCGGAACGTATTACGGCCGGACTTGCTGGAGATAATCTCGACTTCCCCGTCGCAACGATCGAAGTAGTTGTTTTCGACAACCGTATGGGAGTCGGTTAGCGAGTAGTGGCTGGTCCCGATTCGCAATGTCTCACCACCGTTGGAACCCAATACCGGTCGTGGTCCAAAATAGTTGTGATCAATACGATGATGATTCTCCTGGCTCTCGGGACTGTCGAGCCGCACGGCCATCGTCACACCCTGGTTACTCTTGCCTGCCAGGTGATTGTGATCGAAGCGGTTGTTTTTGCCGTACATCATGACCCAGTAGTCTTCTTCGAAACGTTCCGGGTTGTTGAAATGATCGATGACTGTTTCTGTTACCCGGCTATTGTTCGCGTATTCACCGCTGGTACGACGGAATGAGATGACGGTATTGGTTGGAGTATGGCCGTTCCTGAACACGAGGCCGGACACCAGCAGATAGTCACCTGCGATCCGCAAATTGGACTGGCCGGTCAACAGCACCTGGCCTTTGGTTTCGGCCGTCAATGTGATTGGTGCGGCGGCGGTGCCTTTGCCGGTAAATAGCACTTCGAAATCCCGCCACTCGCCATTGGCGAGTACAACTGTATCGCCGGGCTCCAGATGCCTGACGGCTTCGCGATACTCCGCCTGCGATGTAACCAGCGACTCCTTCGCCAGCGTCGCAGTAGTGATCAGACATGCAATAACAAGTGCCAGGTGCTTCATTGAACTCTCTCGGATTACCGCTTGCCCAATCGGCAGAAATTTCTGACCGGACGGATTAGCGACTTATGCAGCAATGGAATCCTCATTTGGAGACCACTCCAATGCGGTATCGACGTTCCATGTCATTGTCGGGACGGTAGACGGGTTGTTTGCACGATTTTCGCCGCTGACCAGATCGTACGGATCAGTGCTGTCTGAATCGTTATTCCAAGAGCAAGGCTGCTGTTGGTACGCATGTCGAATCCCCCCCGGGAGTTTGCGCAAGCGTAATTGGTCCGGCCAATTAACGCGTTTAGTGCTTTTTTAACTGTCTTTTTTCGGACCTGCCGACCGGACATTCTCATTGGGACAGTTTTCTGTCAACCACTCCAAGAGAATTGAACAAGCCAGTTGGTAGGACCAATTTGCCGTGAACCTATTGATCAGCGGCATTCGAATCCGACAACGAGGAACAGGATTGCCATGCCGATGATCGTGAAAATAACCATTTGTCGCGCGTCATTGCGCGCTCCCGAAAGGCAATTTCAGCCCGCGGGAATATGAATTGGTTATTGTTGTTTTGGAGATTGGTATACATACTTACCCGAACGACTGTGTACCCGGCCGATCAGGAACTAACTGCATGAAGAACGAGCGCCTGTACCACACGATCGCGAGCAAGCTCGAAAAACTCATCGACAGTGGCAGCTACCCGCCCGGCAGCCGCCTGCCGGCGGAACGGGAACTGGCCGAGAAATTCGGCGTAAGCCGGGTTGCCATTCGTGAAGCGGAAATCGCGCTGCAGGCCCTGGGCCGAATCAATATCAAGACAGGCTCTGGCGCATACGTCCTCGAACCACCGACGCCGCAAGACCATGAATTACCAAACGTCAGCGCGTTTGAGCTCACCGAAGCTCGTGCCTTGTTCGAGGCGGAAGCCGCCGCACTGGCCGCCGCACAGATCGACGAAGAGACGCTGGCGGAGCTGGATCGCTACATCGAGATCATGGCGACCACCGGCCCGCACGATGAAGCTGGCGAACTGGCCGATAGAGACTTTCACCGCGCGGTAGCCAATGCGTCCGGCAACGCAGCAATTACGCACGTGATCGAAACGATGTGGAAGTTGCGCACGGAAGTCGAGCCGGTCAAAGCTATTTATGAATCGGTTTGTTCCGAAGACTTCGGCGCGAGAGCAAATGAACACTCCGCCATTCTCGATGCGCTGCGCGCGCACGATCCAGCAGCCGCGCGCGTTGCGATGCGCCAGCATTTCACCCGACTTCTGGAAGCAATGCTGGACGTTACGGAAGAACGCGCACTGCAGGAAATACGCAAGCAGGCAACCGAAAGCAGGCAGCGTTACCTGAAGAGCGCGACGATATAGCGCGCACCGCCCGCCGAGCACGCTGATTGCCCCGCCCGGCGCCAGCGTTGCAGCCGACCTTTGCGCTCCACGCCATTGTCATTTCCCGCGGCGACAATGAGGGAGTTCCCTGATCTTTCTCGCTATTTCAGGTAGATTACGGACAGCCGATTTTGGCGTAGTTCGTGGTTTGTGTTGCCCGCCGGCAATTCGGCCGCGACTGCCGCTTCGCCGCCTGAGAAACAAGAACCTTCCACCCCAGTTCTGTTTTTTCAGGCACCTGATTTACAACGCCGTCCTTCGATAAGAATAAGGGGTATCAGTGGAATGGAGGCTCAGAAACCGTGCAAACAATAATTAAGGCCGCTCTACTCAGTACCGCATGCTTGATGTCTGCCGGCGCTGCCGCGCAATCACCAGCCGACATTTTTGCCGAGATGGACAGTCGCAAACGCGCAAGCCTGAATGGCGTGCAGAATTACTCCCAGATGAAATCGATGATGGGCATCTGTGCTCTCGAGTACTACGAAAAGGCATCGACGCAATCGGTAGATGGGCGCGGCACTGTGGAATACATGCGCCTTGTACCGATCGGCGAGATCACCTCGCGGCGCTCAGATGACAAGACCTTTGCAGACATGACCCCCGAGCAACTGGAGATCATCGCCGGCCAACTCCGTTCGCAGGGCCCCGCGATGGAATCAGCAATGCGCGATGAAATGCAGTCGGCCGGCTTGTCCGGTGGGCTCGGCGAAATGCTGATGAACCCGCCACCGAACGAACCCTGGTTGTCGGCCAACCCGAACGACATGATGGGCATGTACGGAACCATGCTGGAAGCGGCGGCAGAAGGTAAGCGCCAGGAAGCGGCGATGAACGCGGAAGCAGAAACGGAGGCGCAATCCGACCCGTTTGCACAGATAGCGAAACAAACCCGTATCGTCGGTCGCGAGAAGTTCCAGGACCGCGAGGCCGTGGTCATGGTTGCCGACGGCCTTAACCACACACAGGTTTCGGACGGTCAGGAATTCACTATCCAGAAAGTTACTCTATGGATTGATGAAAAAGCCTACTTGCCACTCAAGATGCGCATGGACGGCATCGCTCGCGAAGGTAATGAGACCCGCGAGCTGCGAATTGAACGCGAAGATTCCGATTACCGGAGCGTGCCTGGCTGTCAGTCGATGAACGAACCGTTTCGAACCGTCATGCGGGTCGCCGGTATTCTGAACGAGGAACAGCAGGCGGAAATGGTCGAAGCGCAGAAACAGCTGGAGCAAATGGATAGTCAGTTGGCGAGCCTGCCCGCCAGCCAGCGCGACATGATCATGCGGCAGATGGGACCGCAGATGGAGATGTTGCGAGGTCTGGCATCGGGCGAAGGTATTGAGATCGTGTCGGAAGTAACGGCGATGAGCTGCAATACGGGATTGCCAACGCAAGAAGCGTATTTCGCCATGATGCCGGGTAGCGCCGCTTCAAATTGCAGTGCACCGGGCACCACCGGCGGCCCGGGGGCTTTCAGCTTGGGCGCGCCGAACAGCACCATGAATGCGAGCAATACGGCGCCGGCCGATGTGGCCATGCCTGCGAGCGCTCCCGCGCCGGAACAGACGGCGGGAAGAAGCGCGGAGGATCTGGCCGCAGATCAGAAGGCCTGTCTCGAAGACAAAATCGCCAAGGCACAGGAATCGAAAAAGAAGAAACGCGGTTTCGGACGTTTGGCCAGCGCCGTCGCCCGTACTGCGGGCCGTTTCGGCAACCACGACGTTTCGCGAACGCTAGGTGACGTATACAGCGCAAACGCAACAGCGGATGATCTCTCTGCCGCCGCCAAGGATCTGGGCCTCACCGAGGACGATATTGCTGCTTGTGAGAATCCGAACTAAGAGCCTGCGACTACCGGGCTGACGACTGCAGCCAGCCAAGCTTCGACAACAACACCGGGCCGGGTCAGCAATGACCCGGCCCGGGATGTTTCTGCCCTCCTCGACGGTAGCATTGCGCAGGCATTCGCCAGATACTGCGTTCTCCAGGCATATACGGGGATGACAAATGCAACTCGGAATGATTGGCCTTGGCAAAATGGGCGGCAACATGGCGCGACGCTTGCGCCGTGCCGGTATCGAGGTTGTTGGCTACAACCGCGACTCCGATGCAACGGACTCGCTGGTTGCGGAATGCGGGCTGATCGCCGCTGACTCGACAGAAGCACTGGTCGACCTGCTGCAAGGACCGCGCATCATCTGGCTGATGCTACCCGCCGGGGAAATCACCGAGTCCTACGTGCAGTCGCTGAGCAAGCTACTGCATCCCGGCGACATCCTGATCGACGGCGCAAACTCCTTCTACAAAGACACACTGCGCCGCGGTGCCTTACTGGCCGATGTCGGCGTACATTTTGTGGATGCCGGGGTATCGGGTGGCGTGTGGGGCCTCGACAAAGGCTATGCACTGATGGTGGGCGCCAACGCGGAAGCGTTCTCGCAGATCCAACCGCTGATACAAGCACTCGCACCAGCGGCCGATCGCGGCTGGGTGCACACCGGCCCGGTCGGCAGCGGCCACTTCACCAAGATGATCCACAACGGCATCGAGTACGGCATGATGCAAGCCTATGCCGAAGGCTTTGCGTTGCTCAAAGGCCGGACTGATTTCAATCTTGATCTCGCCGCCATTGCCGAATCCTGGCGGCATGGCAGCGTCGTCCGCAGTTGGTTGCTGGATCTGTCGGCCGATGTTCTGGCGAACGATCAACAACTGAAAGACGTCGAAGCGTTTGTCGCTGATTCAGGCGAGGGCCGCTGGACGGCCATGGAAGGCATTGAGCAAGGCGTACCGACACCGGTGATGAGTCTTGCGCTGATGGCCAGGTTCTCGAGTCAGGGCCAGCAGGACTATTCGTCGAAACTACTCGCGATGATGCGCCAGCAATTCGGAGGGCACGCGGTCCGGCCGTCGAAAGAATAGTTTCGACTCTGGTCGCAGCGAGCGTTGACGCTACGGACTCCGATTAATTGATCAATCCGGTTGCTTTGATGGCAGTACTGCAGCCCGAAGTAGCAGACCGGTAACCACCGAGTTGAACGCTGATATCAACGAGCCTTGCCTGGGTCGAGCCAATGCTCAGAATGCACGGCCCAACCCGTAGCCAGATCAAACGCCGTTTTACATGCCGGCTGCTTCTATTTTCAGATCGTCAGGATAGGGCCGGCCGACGCCGCCCTCGACGTAGTCGCGCATACTCAACAGGAACGTTGCCCACTTCATCGAGCAATGGTGAAAAAAGCCATTTTCCGCTTTCCAGCCCCGGTGTCGGAACAGCAGCTGGTTATGTGCATCGCGCTCATCGATATCAAACTCGATCGAGGTACCGATCCATTCATCGGGTCCCTTTACGCATTCCCAATGCACTTGCCGGGCGTTGCTCTTAATCACACGCATGTCAAAACCACCATTGCTACCAAATGTGAATGTCAGCGTTCCGCCCTCCGATGGATCACCGGTCGTATCACTGGTCCACCAGTGAGAAAGCCCATCCAGCGTGGTGAGCGCCGCACGAATCTGCTGCGCGGGCGCCTTCGTACCGTAGGTCAAACAGATATTGGACACAGGTCATCTCCTCTTTTCCATGATCGGCCGCCATGGCCAACGATGAACCTATGCTAGCGTTCGGCTATGTAAATTAAATAGCTTCTACGAAATTAAGTAATAATTCTAACTTACTGTTATTAATATTTTTTTTATTGATTTATTAGCCTTTTCAAATATATAGTTTCCAATTATGGAAACTAATGATCGACTCGATGCTGTCTTCTTCGCACTCGCGGACCGTCGCCGGCGCTTGTTGCTCGCAGAACTCGCCGCGGGACCCAAATCAGTTTCGGAACTCGCCGCTACGGCTGACATGAAAATAAGCGCGGCGTCAAAACACATCGCTGCGCTGGAAACAGGGCATCTTCTGTACAAGACCCGGCATGGTCGCAAACTGTACTGTCACCTTAACTTTGATGTCTGGCAGGAAGTTGCAAGTTACGTCGCCATGCACGCAAAATTCTGGGCAGGCCGAATTGATGAGCTCGAGGCCTATCTTAAGGAGACCAACAAGTAATGACCGAGCCCTTGGTAATAAAGCGCGTACTGCCGTGTGCCAAGCGGCAACTCTTCGACGCGTGGTCGAAACCATCTGTCATGACCCGCTGGTTTTGCGCGGCGCAACAACCCGTTGCACCGAGCACGGTCAATAACAGTTTCACCGTGGGCGGTGAATACGAAGTCATCATGCACACGCCTAGCGGCGATCGCCGGCACCATGGCGTCTATCGTGCCATACAGCGATACAACCACATCGCCTTCACATGGAACTCGCACATAGTGCAGGACAGCTTTGTGGAACTCGACTTGCGCGAACTGTCAGTCAATCGTACGGAACTCACTTTGACCCACACCCAGTTCCCGAATGACGATGTTCGCAGCTCTCACATGAAAGGCTGGGGCGGCTGCCTGGCTAACCTTGAGAAATTTATTGAATCCGAATCGACTTTGCCGAAGAGCAATTAGCCAACTGACGGCAAACTTGCGCCCGAGAAAAAAGGGCCACCTCTCTTGCAAGAGGCGACCCAGTCACGACCACTTCAAAGCACTGGCTTATCAGTCGCCACCCATCTCGTGCTCCATCATTGTTTGCACAGGGGCGCTGCCGAGGTTCCAATCCGTCAGGCTTAGCGCTTCTTCGCGGCCGCTGCCCAGCAGTGACCTGCGTCGTTCAAGTTCAAGCTCCAGAAGGTCGACCTCGAGACAGGCACGCCGTGCTTGCAGACGCTCCTTTTCGAGTTGCACTTTCTGCATCGCTTCCACCGCTGGCTCACAGGATGAACAGTGCGCCAGTTCGGCTTCGTACAACGTTCCGTCCGTAGGCAACGTGATCATCCGCGCGTCCTGCGTAACATCTCCTTTGCGCGGCAACAGCCTGGCTATCTCTTCGATGATCTTGCGTGCCTGATCCGGCAGATCATCGAGATCGTCGAATGACATCCATGCACCGCCTTTCGCCAGTTGCCACTCGACCGACTCGACGCGCGACGAGATTTCATACAGTTCGTTAACCCGACGCACGAAGTAAGTCACGGCATGACAATGGTTGTGGTTTCGCAGCGTTCGATGCGTTGTTGAACGGTGCTCTTCTTCTTCGAAGCTGCTGATGACCAGCGAACGTTCTGCCTCAACTGCCTGAGAAGCGGTAATCGCCAGCTGCGTGAACTGCTCCGAGGCGATGTGCACAGATGCACCACTTGCGACTGTTGTTTCGGCTTCGAACTCGGTACTGCCCGAGCCCTTCGGCGCGCCAAGAAAGCCGGCGAGCCCGCCGCCAACCGCGATGCTTGCGTCGGATGCGGTACGGACCTGGTTAAGTACACTGGCATAGGCCGATGCCGAAATAGATCGGCGGGTCTGCGACAACGAACTGAGTGTTTGCCGGAACGAACTGTGCACTGATACCCGCTGTGTTGCTGATCGAACCCGGCGGTAACGATCAAACTCGTACAGCTTCACTTTCTCGCCAGGCAACAGGGTTGTTGTATATAACAATGGCCCTTGTTGGCGGCCAGTAAGCTTCAGGCAATGCTGGTAAGTAACCCGAACATTGAGCCCTACGCGATCATTATTGATCGGAATCGCGAACTCGCGAGCCTCGTAAAAGAACTGGCAGCGATCGAAAGCGTGCCAGGGAACCGGCTTCGGACCAACACACACCGGGTCCGACGAACCGACGCAGCAATCGCCGCAACCATCACAACCTTCACAGCCACAACCGTCTTCCAGCTCCGAGCTGCAGGCCTCGAGCAATGCACGCTCGGCATTGACGCGACCGTAGCCAACTTCTTCATGCCAGGTACCGCTCGGTTTGCCGTTGGTATTTGCGTAGGCGTACAACGCTGGCGAGATCTTGTCGCAGGTTCGCTCAATAATCGATCGAACTTCGACGTTGCTGATGCCGGGCCGCAAGCGAACGATCAATGCCGCAATACCCGCCACGAGTGGCGTGGCCGACGAGGTCCCGTTGAAACGATCATAGTAATCACCGGCGGCATAACCTAAAGCGCCGAGGCGATCCGTGGTTGGCATCTCAAGGCATGGCGCGCAGACATCAACATCAGGACCAAAACTTGCACCCCACCAGTTTTCACTGGATGCATCACCAATTCGCTTGCGTTCATCACTGCGATTGGAACCGCCAACGCACAGCGTACGGCTATCACTGCCGGGGAAGCGCGCGATGTTGCCGTTCTCGTTGCCAGAAGCAGCAATCAGGACCAGACCTTTCTCGTGCGCGTACTGCAACGCATCGCGAATCAAATCGAAGTCCCACATACCCCATGACTCGTATACACCGAAACTCATGCTGACAACTTTTGCGCCATTATCGGCCGCGAAGTACAGGCCTTCCGCAATATCAACGTCAGCCCAGGTTCCGGTAGCGATGGCCATTGTTCGACAACCGCCAGCAACACCCGCAACACCGTCGCCGTTGTCCATGCGCCCGGCGGCTATGCCAGCACAGGCCGTACCGTGATTGCCGGTCGGACTGCCATCTGGTGTGTCGGATGTCGCGTTCCACGACTGCGGGTGCAGCAACAGGTCAGGATGATCAAGCTGCACGCCTTCGTCAATTACAGCGATGGTGACATCATCACCGCCGCGCACGATTTGCCAGGCGCGCGGAATCTCCGCTCGCTGAACGCCCCACTGAATACCAAACATTGAATCGTTCGGCACATACTCCGAGGTTGGCGGTGCACAGCGAGTGGCGTGACAGGTCGGCGAGATGAATGGAATGGTTTCGAAACGAACCTGGTCTCCTCCGCCATCACGTGCAAGCTGCCGGTTGACGGCCTGTGCAATCTCAATCACATCACCTTCACCAACACGCATGGCGACCAGACCGTGCAGGTGCGAGGAGCGGGCTTCGTCTGTCGAGAGCGATGAGTTCAGCGCGCTCGCGCTGACGGAGCCGGTCAAGGCCGATTCGCGTACATAGAGCCGCTGCGGATTGACTGTGAAGTAGCCTGTCTCGTCGGATTTCGACTGCTCCTTGCAGAAACAGCGCGACACCCATTCAACCAACGCATTGCTTTGCAATTTCTCGGCAACGTCCGTCTTGACCTCTTTGCCATCGCGAGCGGCTACCCACGAGAGCATGTCGGTCTGGTTAACCTGTATGGCGGGAGCCTTGTTGTCGGACAACTTGGCCAGTTCGAGACCATGTTCTTTGAGCAACTTGTCGCGCTGCGCAGGACTCGTACCCGCCTTCCAGCACACAGCGAGAAAGCCGCTCACTTCCATGGCCATTCCGACCGCGGGATGCTTGAACTTCAGCCGGCCCACTTGCCGCTTGGATGTTTTCCTGGTTGATTCAGCCATTTTCGACCTCCTGCCACGTTCGTGGCGTTTGCGGACGCCGCCCACTGCGGCGCCAATGGCGGCAGGCAGGTTGAGGCGTATAGGTCAACTCAGGTAGATGTGGGCACCGAAGCGCCAGTTTGGCAAGGTTGAAGGAAGCGCCTTTACCTATGCCTGCAAGTGTTAATGCGAGGAATATGAGGAGATTCCCTCATTGGATGAGAGAGAGAAGGAAATAAGGCACGCCAGCCCTAGATAACCGGATACAACTTCGGAAACAAATCCTCGAGTACGTTAGTCGGGAAGCGCAATGACACCGGAGCTTTCGGCGACCGGGAACCCAGCAAGCCCAGCTCAGTGACATCGTTAAGAACGCGTCGCGCAGTACGTTCCGGCAAACCTGTAATTCGCGGCGCCTCGCCACGTTCAAACTCTCCACGCATCAAAGCTTCGAGGAGCAAATTCGCCGACTCTGGTTTGAGTAATTCATGTCGCGTTACGAAGCGCTGATAACGATCACTAAGTGAAGTCAGATCAAACATGTCGGTCATGAACTGAACCTGATCGATACAAATTCGCAAGAACCATAGGGTGAACTCTTCGAGCGCTCCTTGTGACAGATTGCCGCGGCCATCGAGATCGCCCTTACGCGGTGTGTCGGCCAGATCCATCATCTGTTTGTATTCGCCGCGGCTCTTAATACCCCGGGCCAATCCGCGAGACACCGACCAAAGTCCGTGGGCACCAATCCCTGCTTTGTGTGCCATAGCATGACTCATTAACCGGCTAACCCGGCCATTGCCATCCGGAAACGGATGCACGAAATTGAACCGATGATGCGCGGCCGGTATGGCGAGAATGCTTGCACCCTTACCGAGACTGGCGAATCTGTAACGCTGTTCGAAGCGCCGCATGAACGCTGCAATAACATGGCTGGAAGGTGGAACATGCCGCCCGACCACGACATCGTGCTCAGGACTCGTTCGCCACTCGCCAGGCTGCATCAGGAATTCAACCGTTGCGCCCTTCACTCGCAAGAACTCTTCGGGCGCATCCTGATAAAAGCCCAGATGCAATTGCCGAATAAAATCGCGCGACGCAGGCTCGGCTAACTCGCCGGACTCAGCTCGCTCATCGATCCACGCCTGCACCCGCACATGAGCCGCCGCTTCCAGTTGCAGGTTTCGTCGGTCTTCATCGACATCGATATCCCCGGCGAGCGCCCGTTCAATATCGCGCGGCCGGGTGTTATGGCCTTCGATGAGATTGCTGTAATAGGAATTCATCATCCGCACCAGTCCCGCCAGGTTGGCAGCCGTGTGCGGATGGAGACGACTGCCGAGCGCAGACGACAAAGCAGCCATATCCGCGACCGCGTCGGTAATGGCCTCCGGCGCTGATTCCAGCCGCATGGGCTCCAGGCGGGCAGGGGTTTCCGGGTGTTGACTGGCCGATTTATCAGTGTCGATAGGCATTTTAAAAACAGTGACTTATATGTACTTACGGCAGTATCTGGCCGATTGTTTGGCCGATCCTACTCGCATGCGGGGTGAGGCGCAATGGCCGATGGTTTGAGAATATTAAATACTTATAAAACAATAATTTAAACAACAATTCCAATCAACATGGCCGATATTCTGGCCGAACAATGACGCTGAATCGAGATTGCGCAGCATTTACTCTGGTTACATGCACCGGTAATCAGGCTGTACCGTCGAGGAGAGATACAGAACCAATGCCAGGCCACCCGCCTGTCATCTGAACTTCATCCCGACCCTTAGGCCCGTTGGTACTTTTTGAAGTTCTCTGCCTGTTCGAAAATTTCTTTGTAGACCTCGTCCCGATCCACTGGAGGATACTTGTGCTCTGCCAGCACAAGGATCAAGTCCACCTTCAACTCCGCCCGGATATTCGCCCGCTTGTTCCAGTCCGGGTACTTTGCTTTGTCATCCACGACCAGCTTCACCGCCTTCGCCAGCGTAATCAGCTTGTCTTCCGGGTAAGTGAAGTCGTATTTGACCGCCAGGCCCTTAAGGATGTCGTAGAACGCCTTTTCTTCGAAATCAATACCGAGGTCCGCGTATGAGCCCTTCTCCTCCTGCAGCGCCCGGAGAAGATCGATGATCTCGTCGGTAAAGTCGTCCAGCACGTCGCTGACCAGCACGCTGTCTTCCCTGCGCTCGTTGTAGCGATCAACCAGCGACTTAAACTTCTGTGAGAAGTCGACCCCTTTGGCCTTGTTGACCTTCTTGAAGTCCTCGATGGCCTTTGCCAGCAATTGCTGCAGCAGCTTGACCTTCGTATTGGGCAGTTTGATTTTTTCTATCTTCGCCAGGTAGTCGTCGTCAAAGATATCCACGGCGTCGGCCGCGTCCTCGCCCATCCTGAATATTTCTTCTACGCCATCCGCCCTGAGCGCCTCGGCGATCATTTCGCGGACTCTGGCGTTCATCTGCGCTGTGTCCGGCGCATCGCCCTTGGTCAGCTTGAACACAATGGAGCGCACGGCCAGGTAAAAGTGCACATGGTCGCGTTCGTCCTGGGTAAGCGCCTCCGAGCCGCTGCAAATATCGTAGGCCGCCTTCATTCGCTTCACCAGGTGCATGAAGCGCTTCTCTACCCTCTGCGTGATCTGCACGAACTCGGCTGCCATGTTCAAGGTATGCAGTTGCGTCAACGGGTCGCCGGAGAAATACGGCTTCGCGTCAAACTTGTACAACACCTGTCCCAACAGGTCGAGATGATCTCGCACCACGATCACTGACTGATCAATCTCCTCGATATTCTGCTGATCCGCTTTGTTGTAATGCGCCAGCGCCAGGTTCATCTGCTTCTTGATGCCGATGTAGTCAACGACCAGGCCTTTTTCCTTGCCGGCGTACTTGCGATTGACCCGCGAGATCGTCTGGATCAGATTGTGACGGCGAATGGGTTTGTCGATGTAAATGGTGTCGAGAAAAGGCACGTCGAAGCCGGTTAACCACATGTCCACCACGATGGCGATCTTGAAATTGGATTTCGCGTTCTTGAACTGCCGGTCCAGTTCCTTGCGATACTCCTTGGTACCGAGGGCGTCGTACATCGGCTTGGGATCGTCCTTGCCCCGCGTCATCACCATCTTCAGCCGCTCCATCGGCTTGATCTCGCGTTGTTCTTTCTCTGTCAACTCAGCACCCGCTTCACAGGACAAAACGTCGTTCCACTGCGGGCGTAAGGCAATCACCTGCTCCCAGAACGCATAGGCAATCTCGCGGGTGCTGCAGACGAACATCGCCTTGCCCTTGACCGTAGACCCCTCTGCCACGCGCTTCTCATAGTGCTTCACAAAATCGGCGGCCAGAGCTTTGACTCGGTCCGGGTCGCCTAGAATGCTGTTCATGCTGGCGCTGGCTTTCTTGCTTTCCTCAATCTGGTAGTCGCTGCTCCCCGTGGCGGCGCACTCGTCGTAGTACGCCTCTATCTCCTCCAGCTTGGCATTGTCCAGCACCACCTTGGCGGCGCGTCCCTCGTAGACAATCCGCACGGTGATGTTGTCCTTCACCGACTCGGTCATGGTGTAGCTGTCCACAACCTCACCGAACACATCCAGCGTGGCATCCACCGGCGTACCGGTGAAGCCCACGTAGGTGGCATTCGGCAGCGAGTCGTGCAGGTACTTGGCGAAACCGTAGGTGCGCTTCACGCCCTGGTCCGTAACCCGCACCTTCTGATCGAGATTGGTCTGACTGCGATGCGCCTCGTCCGAGATACAAATCACGTTGCTGCGCTCGGTCAGCAACTCGGTATCCTCGGTAAATTTGTGAATGGTGGTGAGAAACACGCCGCCACTGCTGCGGTCCTTCAACAATTCCCGAAGCTCCGAACGGCTCTCCACGCTGACCACAGTCTGGTCACCGATGTAGCCTTTCGCGTTCGTGAACTGCTGCGAAAGCTGGTGATCCAGGTCGGTGCGATCGGTAATCAGGACAATGGTGGGACTCTCAAAGTCGAGACTCTTCATCAACAGCCGCGACAGGAACAACATCGTGTAGCTCTTGCCACAGCCGGTAGCACCGAAATAGGTGCCTCCCTTGCCGTCGCCGTACGGTTTGCGATGTTCCAGGATGTGCTGGTACAGCTTGCCGGCCGCGTAGAATTGCGGATACCGGCAAACGATCTTTTCTTCCTTCCGCGACACATCGGGAAAGTGAATAAAGTGACGCAACACCTGCCGCAGCCGATCCTTATCGAATAGCCCCTGGATCATGCTGTGTAGTGACCCGATTCCCTCCGCGGTAACTGCCTCGTCACCGGTCACCTTGCGCCAGGTGTAGTAGAACTCGTAATCGGCAAACAGCGAGCCCATCTTCGAGTTCACACCATCGGACAACACGCACAGCGCGTTGTATTTCATCAGCTCCGGAATATCGCGAACGTAGCGAGTGGTGAGCTGGACATACGCATCGTGCAGAGTGGCTTCTTCACGAATGGCACTCTTGAACTCAAACACGACCAGCGGCAACCCATTGACATAGAGAATTCCGTCCGGAATACGCCGCTCCGAGCCTTCCACTTCCATCTGGTTGACGATGCGATAAATGTTCTTCGCATCGTATTCATCCGGGTTCTCACCAGAGATCGTCTCGACCTCACCCTCACGCGGCAACCGCTGCAATGGCAACCCGGCATAGTCGATCAACTGGATGTACAGATCCTTCTTGCTGCGATCCTCGCGCTTGAGCAGAAAGCCATCCGCGACCAGCTTGTGAATGGACTTGTTGGATTCGTAGAGATCGGCAGAAGAGTAGCCATTCAGTTGGCGAATGATTGATTCGATCTCACCTTCGGTGATGCCGTCACCGGCATAACGTGCAGAGAGAAAGGCATGCAGATCGTTCCTGAGCAGCACCTCGGACGGGCCACGCTCCAGACTGTCACCCCGATGGTAGGGGTACCCCTGCTCTCCCAGCAGGGCGATGATAGCTTGCTCGAGTTTCTCCTCCGTGAATTTACTCACGTTGCCTCGGCAACTTGCTTCTCGGCATCAGGGATGCTGAGTTGGCCGGAGAGGAGTTTAGGAAGCAGAATGTCGCGAGTCTTCGCCAAGGTCGCGATTTCTTGTTCCCCTAGAATCATCGACTCAAATATAGGAACGCAGATGCTATCGAAGTACTTCATTATCTCAAGGCTGGGAACTATGAGTCGGATCGATTTGAGGTGTGACGACGGTCTAGCTATCGAAGGCACGCCAACTTGAGAAGCATTCGACAATAGCCTGTGCTGCCCTCCAGGCGAGCGGAAGTAGTAAATCAAGTAGGAGCTGCAGACTTTTGTAGTATCTGGTCTCAAGTAGAATTGTCGCTGAGATATTACGTATTCTGTAAACATTGACTGATTCGGAATCAGCGATACTTGACCGATGTTTCCCGCGTGAGTAAAGACTATATCTCCGCGAGTAACCTTCGAGTTCTTTAGTCGATCCGCATGCTCGATTGTTACGTAGTTGAAATCGTTATCAGTCAACAACACCTTTCTCAAGTGTTGCCCACTGATTACAGGAACACCAGATTCAACAAAAGTAGAAACTTTGATATTTGAACCAAAAGGCCCCATAGCAATTTTGGATGCTAAGAATTCTGCCGCAGAAACCTCCCACCCCTCCGGCACCCACCCCATCTCCTCTTTGAGAACAAATCGATCCGGAAACCGCTCCCGAACACCCTCAGGCAGCAGCTTGCGCTGATCCCTCAGCGCCCTCCTGGTCTCGGCGCGGACCTGCAGCGGTTCCGGGATCGGATTGCCTGCAGCCAGGGCGTTGTCGATAACCGGATCGAAATCCACAAACCAGCTCTTGAACAGCGCCTGAGCCATAGCCTCCAGCGTGGCGTTCATCTGATTATTGACCCTGATTTTTTCCTCTATATTCTCCAGTAGTGAAATAATTTGTAATCTAGTGTCGCTAATGGAAGGAACTGGATAATTCAGGAAATCGTCCCGACTCAGGGCGACAACGGCACTTCCGGTAGCATGGCGAGCACAGTAATCTCTGTACTGAGGTGTACGGAGTAACCAGTACATATAGTTTGCGATTTGGCAGCTATTTTTTTTGAACTCCAGCTTTACGGTGTCTTGCGTAAGCCTGCCCCACGGCACGGACTTCGGCACTCGGGCCACAGAACCAATCATTTCCCCGTCTTTCGTAGCGCCCTTTAGGGAAACGAACAAATCACCTGGACGAAGCATGATTTTGTCCGGGCAATCTCCACCATAAGACTTAAATTCTTGTTCTCGAAACCCACCGCCCGGTGTTATTGCTCCCAGCCCCAGAAGCGCTGGTCCAGGTTTCCCTACGAGCTTCCCTTTATAGGTAATTCCTCGTTGCAGTGTCACATAGTGACCAACAGTCTTATCGTTCGGCATAACCGAATTCCGACAGAGCTTTCTTAATTTGGGAATCCAACCGGCCTGATTCCTCCATTTCGCCGAAGAGAGTCTGGGTCAACTCCCCCATCTTCTCCTCAAACGGCACCCCATCATCCTCAATCGCCGCCGCCCCAACATACCGCCCCGGCGTCAACACATAGTCATTACCCTTGATGTCCTCTAGCGTCGTCGCCTTGCAAAATCCCGCCTTATCCTCATACTCACCATCCTTAGCCTCACCCCGCCAGGCATGGTAAATCCGCGCAATCTCGGCAACATCATCAACCGTCAATTCCTTGTGCGTCCGGTCGATCATGCTGCCCATGTTGCGGGCATCGATAAACAGCGTTTCTCCCTGCCGATCACGGTGGTTGCTGTCGCTGTGACCCTTGACGGTCTGCGCCTTTTTATTCTTCGTCAGGAACCACAGGCAAACCGGAATCTGGGTGGTGTAAAAGAGCTGCCCGGGCAACGCAATCATGCAATCGACCAGGTCGTTCTCGATCAGCTTCTTGCGGATCTCGCCCTCGCCCTTGGTGCTGGTGCTCATTGAGCCGTTTGCGAGCACAAAACCGGCCACACCGTTCTCGGACAGCTTGCTCACCATGTGCAGTATCCAGCCGTAGTTAGCGTTGCCGGTGGGCGGCACCTCGTAGCCGGACCAGCGCGGATCGTCGGTGAGTTCGTCATCGGCGCGCCAGGCTTTCAGATTGAACGGCGGGTTGGCCATGATGAAGTCGGCCTTGAGGTCCGGATGCTGGTCCTTGAAGAAGGTATCGGCGGGCACTTCACCGAGGTAGCCCGTAATGCCGCGAATGGCGAGGTTCATCTTGGCCAGTTTGTAGGTCGCGGTGGTCAGCTCCTGGCCGTAAATGGAGACGTCTTTCTTGTTACCTTCGTGGCTTTCAACGAACTTCACCGACTGCACGAACATGCCGCCGGAACCGCAGCAGGGGTCGTAGATGGTGCCGTGGTATGGCTCGATCATTTCAGCGAGCAGGTTGACCACGCACTTGGGCGTATAGAATTCGCCGCCTCCCTTGCCTTCGGTGGCCGCAAACTTGCCGAGGAAGTATTCGTAGACGCGGCCGACCACATCCTCTGTCTTATCGGCCACCGTGTCGATGTCGCTGATGGAGTCGATCAGTGCGGACAAACGGGTGACGTCCAGGCCGAGGCGCGAGAAGTAGTTGTCCGGCAATGCGCCGCGAAGGGTCTTGTTGTGCTTCTCGACTGTATGCAGGGCGCTGTCGATCTTGAGCGCGATGTCCTCCTGCTTGGCATTCTTCTGGATGTAGGACCAGCGCGATTCTTCGGTCAGGTAGAACACGTTCTTCATGGTGTAGAACTCCACCATGTCGAGGTAGTCTCCTTTGCCCTCATCAACCATCGCCTGGCGACGTTCCTCAAACTTGTCGCTGACGAACTTGAGGAAGATCAGGCTAAGGACGACATGCTTGTATTCCGAGGACTCCACCGATCCACGCAGTTTGTCGGCGGTATCCCACAGGTTCTGTTCGAAGGATTTCTGTTTCTTGGGTGCTGCTTTCTTGCGGGCCATTCGGATTCCCTGGTTCATGTTCGGGAGCGTTGTGGAATATCGCTCCGGTTATTCTTAGATGAAGTCTGCACCAACCTGGAAGGCGCTTTCCGGCTTAGTTTGCTGGCCAGAATAACCGGGTTAAAGGTAATAGCACGCGGGTTTCGCTATCGAGCCCGTCGTAGTGTTCCAGCACGGCATCCACTAACTGATCGAGGTCCATAAGTGTAATCGGTATAGAGGCCCGGTCTGCTTCGTAGCGTGCTTCCTTAGTGAATCCACCGGTACTGACGTATAGACCCTTGTCGTCTTTATGTCGGCCGCCGAGGAAAGTGCGGATATCCTGCGCTCCCATAGCTGTCCGGGTTCGGTGTTTGCACTCAACAATTATTCGCGGCTGCTCGAAACCAAACCCGTCCGGCGAAGCAAGTATGTCGATACCACGATCTGCGCCGGGTGGCGACACACGTGTCTTGTAGCCCATAGCCCGAAGGACCCCGGCGACAAGGTCTTGCATTTCGTAACCGTCGAGTTCGTTGATTTTGTCCTTGATAAGTTCACGAGACTCACTTCGGACTGCATCCAGGGAGCTGTCGTCTTCGGGGTCTGTGTCGACTTGGATATCGGCCGGTTCCGCACCGGAGGCTAGGCGACGGAGTTCTGACGCCGCGGTCTCGTTAAGCCTAGATAACGTTAACTTGGCACTTAGCGATCTTCGGGTTGGAATACTGAGATCGTCACGGCTGACCTCTGCCTCCCAATTAACCTTCCGGCACCTCGGTAGATCGTCATTCGAGTCGTCGTAATCCGGATCACTCAGTACCGTACCGAGGTGGTACACGCGCCGGCCAGGGTCGTAAGTAAGTACACCATCGTTAACTTCAATTTCATTCAGAAAGCGGAATACCTGACCAACCGCATTAGCGATCTTAGGCGGACTTTTGTTTGGCCATACTTCGGACGCTTGATTACTGATCTCTTCACGTGACAGCCCGGCGGATATCGGCCCGAGGTCGGTCCAACCGATTGCAACAATATTGTTGTCGAGAAAAAGGTCCAAGAGAGCAGCTCTTTCGCCTGCCCGAATCATCCACAATGCCGAAGATGTGTGCATGGTGATCGCCATTTGAATACGTCCCTTTGGATGGGCTTCTTGGCACGCACTTTAGCAGGATATCCCGACCATTTGCGGGTGAGGGGCTAAAAATCGAGGGGCTACCCTGACAGGAGCTTCGTTAAGAAATAGTGAGGCGCTCGCGAGATAGTGAGTAGCCCAGTTGCTGAGTGCCTATTCCAACCTGCAACGAACTTTCTGACAATTTGAATGCTGGAGTCAATTACATACGGACGCACTCTTCGCATAGATCACTGGCGGCTGATTCACGAACAAATGCGCCACTGCCAAGCCCCAATCACACTGCTCCCCTGCCCACTGCGTTACACACGTCTTCGCATCCACGTGCCGGCACTCCAGTTCCTGCGCTATCCAGGCCACCGGTTCGTGCACGGCGGCCGGTGCAATCATCTCGAAGGCTTCCGGGATAACGTTACCGCGGGGGGATTTGAACACCACCGCGCCGAAGCGGCTTACTTCGCAGCCGAAGCCGCCCTCGTGCACCAGACGGTGATGGTAACGGCAGAGCGTCACCAGGTTCCTGAGGCTGGTTTCGCCGCCGTCGGCCCAGTGCTTGATGTGGTGACCGTCGGTGTGGCGGGTGTGGGTGCAGCCGGGGAAGCGGCAGCCCCCGTCTCTCACCCGCAACGCCCGTTGGATTGAGGGCGGAATGGCGCGGGTCTTGCGGCCTACCGAGAGCGGCTCGCCCTTGATGTCTTTGACGATGGGCACGATGGCGCAATCGCAACTGATGCGCCGTGCTGTTTCCGCGGTAACGCGGGGGCCGTCGTCCAGACGTGGCAGGTCCAGATGCTTGGCGGATGACGTTTCCGCGGTAACGTGCACTACCACCTGGTAGCGATCGGCGGATGAACTTTTTGGTGATTCGTTGTTGAGATACGCTTCCGCCATTTCGGCCAGTGCGTCGGCGCGACGAGAGGCGATGCTCTCTTTGTCTGATGTTTCCGCGGAGGGTGTGCATTCGGCGTGAACATAGTTCGTATCCGGCGCGACGTCTTTGATTGCTCTTGCAGCCTCGAACTGCCTATCGAGCGCCAGCTCCATCGCCTTTAACAACATCGCACCCTGTTCGGCCGGCAGCCTTGCAGTAACTACGAGGCAACCGTCGTCGTCCCAGCGGGTCGTGACTTCGCGAAGCTCTTGCGGCGATTTGTCCGTCGCCGCCTTCCGCAAACGGTTCACCTGCCCGTAACCTCGCACCAGTTTCTCAACATGATGTGCCGTGCCGTGGCGGGCGAACATCAGCAGGTAGTCTTCCGTCTCCGTGGTCGCGGCGCGGGTGATGGCTCGCACTTTGGAGTAAGAAATTTCGCCGCGCGCGAACGCCTTGCTGATTTTAGGCAGACCTTTTAACGCCCGCGCCACCCGTACCTTCTCGCGAGCGGCGTTCATGCCGATGCCGCATTGCCAGTTCAGCCAGTGCGCGCAGGAATGCACGCCGCCGAGTTGCCAATAGCCCTGCTCGTCAAACTCTGCCACGAGTTCTAGAAACCGGTGGTTGGCCGCCGTGATGTAGGCGTATAGCTCGGTGATCTGCGCCGCCAGGGCGTCGCTCTGGACGTACTTTTCATTTCGCGGGGCTTGCGTGCGAAGGCTGGCTGCGGGCATGGCGAGCTCCGGGATAGTTAGCTGGAAATATATACAGTATTTTAGATAGAATCTTTTTCAGGATCAATAAGTTAAATTGGCACAAAGAGGCATTTTCGGCCTCGCCCAGGAGGGTACGAAACGGCACCTGCCAGGAAGATGCAGACGTTACCGCGGGGGGATTCCGGGTGAGGGAGAACGGCAGCGAATTGAGCGCGGCTTACATCACGGACGATCGTGCGTTAGTTGCACTTCAGGCAGCCGACCTGAACTCCGCCACAAATTTATCGGTATAGGTTTCGCGCAACCGTCAATTGCAGCGGACCTCAAAGGCCGATGCGTGCAATGAACACCGTTGCCGGCGCGACTCGCAAATCGAAACAGGGTGCGGCCGAGCAGGAAACTTCGCTGACGTTACTGCCGAACTCTCTGTGAATCAGCCTAGGCAAACACCGCGCGGGACTCGGCAAACGCTAGTCCAAATCACTCGCATCATGCCGCTCGCGCAACTGCTTTTCTTTGGGACCTGACGTCTTGTTGACGCGTTGGCCACGGCGCACGGCCGGGCGCTGTTGTATTTCTTCCGCCCAACGCACCACGTTGCTGTAGCTGCGAACGTCCAGAAACTTCTGCGCATCATAAATGCTGCCGTTCACCAGGCTGCCATACCAGGCGTGGTTGGCAATATCGGCTATCGTGTACTCATCGCCGCTCAGGTAACGGCGTTCCGCGAGATTGCGGTCCAGTACATCGAGCTGGCGTTTGACTTCCATTGCGTAGCGGTTGATCGGGTATTCGTATTTTTCCGGCGCGTAGGCGTAGAAATGCCCGAAGCCACCACCGAGAAACGGTGCGCTACCCATCTGCCAGAACAACCATGACAAACACTCGGTGCGTTCCACATGATCACGAGGCAGAAACGCCTCGAACTCCTCGGCGAGGTACAGCAGTATCGCGCCAGACTCGAAGACGCGGGTCGGCGGTGACGTATTGTGATCCATCAACGCCGGAATCTTTGAGTTGGGATTAACGCCCACGAAGCCACTGCTGAACTGATCGCCTTCACCGATATCGATGTACCACGCGTCGTACTCAGCTTCCTTTTTGCCAAGCGCGAGGAGTTCTTCGAGCATCACGGTCACTTTCACGCCGTTCGGCGTAGCCAGCGAGTAAAGCTGCAACGGGTGCTTGCCAACCGGAAGCTCTTTGTCATGCGTGGCGCCGGCTATTGGCCGATTGATACTGGCAAATTTGCCGCCGCTCGCCTGATTCCATTGCCAGACTTTGGGAGGGTTGTAGCTTCCGTTGCTGCTCATTTATCGGTCGTCCATGCAGATATTCAGTGACAGGAGCAGATGGCGGCGCTGGCGATGAAATCAAGGGCCCGCCGCAATCTGAATCCAGACAGTTGGCTCAAACCTTACACCAGTAGAGGCTGGCGGCGGTTGGCAAGCCGTTCTCAGTACTCAACCCCAACAGTACAGCGTCGACAGAGGCATCACTACGCCGCCTTGAGAAGCGCGCAGAAACTATCGGTTTCATCGGAAACCAGTGTCGTCCGAAAAGTCTGCCGGCGGCGGTCACGGAGAAGCGAGGGCCACCACAGCTCACACAACGCCAGTGACCAATGTCCGCCCGCATGAGCACGGTAGCGGGACACCTGCTTGATTGCGGCATTTGTCGGCGCTTGCTGGCTTAACGGCGCGCGACCGGTCAATTAGCAGTAGGCTAGAATTAGGATGCATCTCGCCCCATTGCAGGCAAGGACAACAAGTGCTTACGCGCATAGTGCAACTGCCGGATAACGTGGTCGGATTTCAGGCCAGCGGCAAAGTTACGGCCAAAGACTATCAAACCGTACTGGTGCCCGAGCTAGAAACCACGCTTAGGCATCACGATAAAGTACGGCTGCTGTATTTTCTAGGCAATGACTTCAAAGGCTTCAGTAGCGCCGCCGTCTGGGAAGACACCAAGGTCGGTTTGAAGCACCTGGCCCAATTCGAGCGCATTGCTGTTGTGACGAACGTTGACTGGATACGAAATTCGGTCAAGGTCTTCGGCTTCGCTTTGCCGGGTGAAGTACGCCTCTTTGAAAACAACAAGCTGCAGGTGGCCAAAGCATGGCTGTCCGAGACCGATGCCAAAGGCAAACTCGAATTCGAGTTTCGCAAAAAACGGGGCATACTGATTTTGCAGCCAAACGGTGAACTGGACACGACCGATTTCTTGCGCGTCGCCAACGAGATCGATCCTTACGTCGAATTGATGGGCAAACTCAGAGGCGTGATGATCGTCGCAAAACACTTTCCCGGCTGGGAAGACCTCAGCGCACTAGCCGCACACTTTCGCTTCGTGAAAGACCATCGACGCAAGGTCAAGCGACTGGCAGTTGTCTCTGACGACAAGCTGATGTCAACGATGCCGTTCCTCGCCAAACACTTTCTCGTCGAAGAGGCCCGCCACTTTCCGATGAAAAAGAAAAATGAAGCACTCGCCTGGCTAAGCCAGGACTAATACCGCAAGACGCGTGCCATTTCGGTGTCAGTGCACGTTGCGGGGTTCGGCATCGATCGACGCGCGCTCCCAGTCCACTTTCCAGCCGCCAGTCGCCGTGCCATCAATTAGCTGGTTTGGTGCGAGCCACTCATAGGTATCCGCAAGGTTTGCTGTTTGGTTCGAACTCAGCCGGCGTTGTATGTGTGCTGGCGTAAGTTCAGTTGCGTGCTGCAAA
This sequence comes from Woeseia sp. D3-10, assembly GCF_055809415.1. Lineage (NCBI taxonomy): Bacteria > Pseudomonadati > Pseudomonadota > Gammaproteobacteria > Woeseiales > Woeseiaceae > Woeseia > Woeseia sp. D3-10. The sequence continues at coordinate 1,653,386 of NZ_JBVVTW010000007.1, forward strand.
CCCGCTGCGCAGACGAGGTCGGTCAGCGCATTCACCGTATGCCGGTGAAAGTTCGCCACTCGCTCCGCTTTGTGCCCGACAACGAGACCGCGTTGGCGGGCCGGATCCTGCGTGGCGATCCCGACCGGACATTCATTGGTGTGGCATTTTTGCGATTGCAGACAGCCGAGCGCGAACATGAAACCGCGGGCACTATTGCACCAGTCCGCGCCCATCGCCATTGCCACCGCCATATCGAAACCGGACACAATCTTGCCGCTGACACCGATCTTGATCCGGTCACGGATGCCGCAACCGATCAGTGCATTGACCGCGGTCAATAGACCTTCCCGTCGTGGCGTACCAACGTGATCGGTAAACTCTACCGGCGCCGCACCGGTGCCACCTTCCTTGCCGTCAATAACGATGAAGTCCGGATAAATACCGGTATGAATCATCGCCTTGCACAACGCGAGAAACTCCCAGCGATGCCCAATGCACAGCTTGAAACCCACTGGCTTGCCATCGCTTAGCTCGCGTAATGAGCGAATGAAATGCATCATCTCAACTGGCGTACCAAATGCCGAATGCCGTGACGGCGAAACACAGTCAATGCCGACGGGCACGCCGCGAGTCGCGGCAATCTCCGGGCTGACCTTTTGTCCGGGAAGGATGCCACCGTGGCCGGGTTTCGCACCCTGCGACAGTTTTATTTCGATCATGCGTATCTGCGGATTCGCGGCGCGCTCGCGGAAACGTTCCGGGCTGAAGGTGCCGTCATCATTGCGACAGCCGAAATAGCCGGTGCCAAACTCCCAGATCATGTCGCCGCCCTGCTCCAGGTGATAAGGGCTCACACCGCCCTCGCCGGTATCGTGGGCAAAGCCACCCATCTTGGCGCCAGAGTTCAGCGCGCGTATCGCCGCAGCGCTCAGCGAGCCAAAACTCATGGCGGAGATGTTCAGGACAGACGACGAATAAGGCTGCGTGCAATCGGGGCCACCAATGTCGATACGCATTGGCTGAGCGGGCTTGGCGGCCGGAAATATGGAATGATTCAGCCACTCGTAGCCTAACGATTTAACATCACGTTCGGTGCCAAACGGTACAACATCGACGGCGTTCTTGGCGCGTTGGTACACGAGCGAGCGTTGTTCGCGATCGAAAGGAGTACCGTCCGTGTCGCTCTCGATCAGGTACTGGCGAATCTGTGGCCGTATCGATTCGAATAAATAGCGCAACGCCCAGATGATTGGATAATTTCTGGCCAGGCTGTGCCGGGTCTGCACAACATCCCGTATTCCCCAGAGCGTCAACGCGCCGAATACGGCTGCCAGAACGATAAGCCACGTCGCATGCGTTATCAGTGCCAACGGCGCGGTAATGATAGTCAGCGCTATGACGATAAAAAAGGTCGTGTATCGAAGCATTGCAGGTATCCCGTTCTGGGTTCGTACAGACTTGCCGACACGCCGGTGCAGACGTTACTCCTGACCAGGCTTTGGCGGCCGCCGGAATTGGTTGTCCGGACTCTGTATTTTCTCGCCGCGCGCCAGTGTAACACCGGGGCTCAGCGGCTACGGTATACTGGCGCGCTAGCGAGCATGACGGTTCAACACAATGAGCGGCAGCAGTCTGGCGATCGACATCAGCAGCGTACGCGGCGGCGAGCGCGAGACTTGCCGCGATTGGGTTGCCGTAGAGGAACCACTCGAGATCCAGCTGGCGTGGCCCGGCGCTGACGGCTGCGCGGCCAAGAGCATCTCGATCACCATGCGTACACCAGGTCACGACACCGATCTGGCGTTGGGCTTTCTCATTTCCGAGTCCATAATTTCCCACGCAAACGATATCGCCGAGGTCGCGCACGTCGGTCCGGAAAACGAAGCCGGCTATCGCAATGTCATTCGTGTAGAGCTTGCTGACGGCGTCAGCGTCGATATCGACCGCCTGCAACGACACTTCTATACGACCTCGAGCTGTGGCGTTTGCGGCAAGACCTCAATAGACGCCCTACGGGCGACCGGCGCACTGCCGTTTGCCGGCAAAGGCCAGCACTTCTCGCGGGAATTACTGACCGCCATGCCGCAGAAGCTGCGTGATCTGCAAGCGGTGTTCGACGCCACCGGCGGCCTACACGCGGCTGCGGCCTTCACGTCACAGGGTGAAATCGTCGTCGCGCGGGAGGATGTCGGGCGGCACAATGCAGTGGATAAAGTCATCGGCTCGCTGTTGAACGACCACCGTCTGCCCGCCAGCGAACTGGGACTGATGGTGTCCGGCCGTGCGAGTTTCGAACTTGTGCAGAAGGCACTGGTCGCCGGAATACCGTTGCTGGCGGCCGTGAGCGCACCATCCAGTCTCGCCGTGCAATTGGCTGCCGAGTTTGGCATGACACTGGTCGGTTTCCTGCGCGGCGAACGATTCAACATCTATGCGGGCCCGGACCGCGTCGTTTAATAAGGACAGCAATCACATGGCGATAAAATACGACGCGGAAACGGGCAGTGACATCATCAGCCGTTTCGGCGCCCGGCCGGAAATGCTGGTGCAGATACTGCACGGCTTTCTTGAGCACTATCGCTACGTACCGCGCGAGGCCATCCCGCAAATTGCGAACGCGTTGAACGTGTCGCGCGCTGATGTGCACGGCGTGGTCAGTTTCTATCACGACTTTCGTGAACACGCGCCCGGGGAAACCGTGGTCCGTATTTGCCAGGCCGAATCCTGCCAGGCTATGGGCAGCCGTGCGCTGACCGAGTACGCGAAGAAGAGTTTGAACATCGACTTCCATCAAACCAGCAGTAACGGCAAGGTGACTCTTGAGCCCGTGTACTGCCTTGGCAATTGCGCCTGTTCGCCAGCCGTCATGGTTAACGAGCGCGTCTATGGACGGGTCGACAACGACAGGCTTGACCAGTTGGTCGCCGAAGGTCGGGGTTGAAACGATGAATGACGCCATCCGGATTTATGTTCCGCGCGAGACGTCCGCTGTCTCATTGGGCGCCGACGAGGTTGCCGATGCGATCGTTGCCACCGCGCAAGAACACAATCAGAACGTGCAGATTATTCGTAACGGTTCATACGGCGCCTGCTGGCTGGAACCGCTGATCGAGGTCGAATGTGGCCGAGAACGCATTGCCTATGGCCCGGTAACTCTCGGCGATATCGACTCTCTGTTCGCCGCCGGCATGCTGACTGGCGGTGCGCACCCGCTGCGGCATGGCCAGGTTACTGACATTCCTTATATAGGACGGCAGGCACGCTGGACGCTGCAGCGCGTTGGGGTTACAGACCCGCTGTCACTTGATGACTACCGCGAACACCACGGCTTCGCCGGCCTTGAACAAGCCTTCGCTATCGGCCCTGAAGCCGTGATCGCGGCAGTCACTGCGGCCGGACTTCGCGGCCGCGGTGGCGCCGGTTTCCCAACCGGGATCAAGTGGAACACAGTCGCCGCTGCTGGCGCCGACCAAAAATACATCGCCTGCAACGCAGACGAAGGCGACAGCGGCACGTTCTCTGACCGCATGTTGATGGAAGGCGACCCGTTTGCGCTGATCGAAGGCATGTTGATCGCCGGCTTCGCGGTCGGCGCCAGTCGCGGCTACGTTTACCTGCGTTCCGAATACCCGTTGGCCCGCGCAATATTCTCGGATGCACTGTCCATTGCCCGCGAGCACGGCTGGCTCGGTCAGAATATCGGCGGCCGCGGCTTTGACTTCGATATCGAGTTACACATTGGTGGCGGTTCTTACGTGTGCGGCGAAGAAACCGCAATGCTCGACAGTCTCGAAGGTAAAGCAGGCATCGTGCGTTTCAAACCGCCGCTACCCGCAATCGAAGGGCTGTTCGGCAAGCCTACGGTTGTGAACAACGTCATCACACTCGCGACTGTGCCCAACATACTCGTGCGTGGCGCCGAGCAGTACGCCGCGCTCGGCGTGAACCGCTCAAAAGGCACTCTCGCCTTTCAGCTAGCCGGCAACATCCGCTGTGGCGGTGTGGTTGAAGTACCGTTTGGCCTGACGCTGCGCGAACTGATCGACGACTTCGGCGGCGGCACTGCGAGTGGCCGGCCGATACGCGCTGTACAGATTGGTGGCCCGCTCGGCGCTTACTTGCCGGAGTCGCAACTCGACGTCGCACTCGATTACGAAGCATTCACTGCTATTGACGCCCTGATAGGCCACGGTGGCATCGTCGTCTTTGACGAAACTGTGGACATGGCAGCGCAAGCACGTTTCGCTATGGAGTTCTGTGCTATCGAGTCCTGCGGCAAGTGCACGCCGTGCCGTATCGGCTCCGTGCGGGGCGTCGAAGTAATCGACCGCATCATTGCCAATGAAAACCGCAACGCCAATCTCGCGCTACTGACCGACCTCTGCGACACGATGGTCGACGGCTCGCTCTGTGCGATGGGTGGCATGACGCCTTTCCCGGTACGCAGTGCGCTTAAACATTTTTTGGAAGACTTCACCGCTGCCAGCCCTGCAGAGGGCAACGGCACGGGAGGAAACGCATGACCGTTATTCGCGAAGCAGACCTCGGCACGCCCGCTAGCGCTGCCACAGAAACTGTCACCGTCGAAGTCGATGGCAAAGTGTTGACCGTCCCAGCGGGAACGTCCGTCATGCGCGCCGCCCGTGGCGCGGGTGTGGATATCCCCAAGCTATGTGCTACTGACAGCCTTAAAGCATTCGGCTCCTGTCGTTTATGCGTCGTTGAAATTGAGGGTCGCAAAGGCTACCCCGCCTCCTGCACCACCCCCGTTGCTGAGGGCATGCAGATCCGCACACAGAGTGACGGTATTGCGAAGCTGAGGCGCAATGTCATGGAACTGTATATTTCCGATCACCCGCTGGACTGCCTGACCTGCTCTGCGAACGGCGATTGCGAGCTGCAGGACATGGCGGGCGCGGTTGGACTGCGTGACGTGCGCTACGGTATGGACGGTGCCAACCATCTCGACGCCGAAGTTGACAACAGCAACCCGTATTTTTCTTTTGATCCGTCCAAGTGCATTGTCTGTTCGCGCTGTGTCCGAGCATGCGACGAGGTGCAAGGCACGTTCGCGCTAACCATTGAAGGTCGCGGCTTTGACTCCAAGGTAGCCGCAAGCAGTGGCGAGAACTTCCTCGAATCCGAATGCGTCTCCTGTGGCGCTTGCGTGCAGGCCTGCCCGACAGCGACCCTGATGGAGAAATCCATCATCGAGCACGGCCAACCCGAACACAGCGTGCTGACAACCTGCGCGTACTGCGGCGTCGGCTGCTCGTTCAAAGCTGACATGCAGGGCGATCGCGTCGTGCGGATGACACCGTACAAAGACGGCCAGGCGAATCACGGTCACAGTTGCGTCAAAGGCCGCTTTGCCTGGGGCTACGCGTCGCACCGCGAACGGGTGCTGGACCCCATGATTCGCGAATCCATCGACGAGCCGTGGCGAAAAGTGAGTTGGGACGAAGCCATAGACTATGCCGCGACACGCCTGCGCGGCATACAGGAAAAGCACGGTCGAAAATCTGTTGGCGGCATTACCTCATCGCGCTGCACAAATGAAGAAGTGTTCGTCGTGCAAGAGCTGGTGCGGGCCGCGTTCGGTAATAACAATGTCGACACTTGTGCGCGGGTTTGCCACTCACCGACAGGCTATGGCCTGAACCAAACCCTCGGCACCTCTGCCGGTACGCAGCCGTTCGACAGTGTGATGGACGCGGATGTCATTGTGATTATCGGTGCCAACCCGACGGTCGCTCACCCGGTATTCGCCTCACAGATGAAACGCCGGCTGCGCGAAGGCGCGAAACTGATCATCATCGATCCGCGTCGCATCGACCTCGTGCGCTCGCCGCATGTGCAGGCGGACTACCACTTGCCGTTGCTGCCCGGCACCAATGTTCCGGTCATCAATGCGCTGGCACACGTGATCGTCAGCGAAGGACTGGTGGATGAAACCTACGTTGCCGAACGTTGCGATCCGGACTCCTTTGCCGCCTGGCAAGCCTGCGTACTGAAAGCAGAAAATTCGCCGGAAGCGGTCGCGAAAATTTCCGGTGTACCCGCCGACGACATTCGCAGTGCGGCGCGTTTGTACGCGATGGCGGGTCGCGGCGCGATTTACTACGGCCTCGGCGTTACGGAACACAGTCAGGGCTCGACGATGGTCATGGGCATGGCCAACCTCGCTATGGCAACCGGCAACATCGGTTTTTCCGGCTGTGGCGTAAACCCGCTGCGTGGCCAGAACAACGTACAGGGCTCCTGCGACATGGGTTCGTTCCCGCACGAATTGGCAGGCTACCGTCCAGTATCCGATGACGCGGTACGCGGTTCCTTTGAAAAGCGCTGGGGCGTCGAACTCGACCCCGTCCCCGGCTATCGAATTCCGAACATGTTCGATGCTGCCATTGCCGGTGACTACAAGGGAATGTACATACAGGGCGAGGATATTGCGCAGTCGGATCCTGACACGCAGCACGTCGAAGCCGCACTGCTAAGCATGGACTGCGTCGTCGTGCAGGACCTGTTCCTGAATGAAACCGCGAAGTTCGCGCACGTATTTTTGCCCGGCACCTCGTTTCTGGAAAAAGACGGCACGTTCATCAATGCCGAGCGCCGCATCAATCGCGTACGCCCGGTGATGAAGCCGCAACAGGGCAAGGCCGAGTGGCTTATCACCCAAGAGCTTGCTAAGGCGCTGGGTTACAACATGAACTATGCCTCGGAAGCAGAGATCATGGACGAAATCGCCGCACTTACTCCCACATTCCAGGGTGTCTCATTCGACTTTCTAGACCGCTACGGCAGCGTGCAATGGCCGTGCAACGAGAAGGCGCCCATGGGAACGCCTATCATGCACATCGATCAGTTCGTTCGCGGCAAGGGCTTGTTCATCGAAACGGACTACGTACCAACCGAGGAACGCAGCAACCGCAAGTTCCCGCTGCTGCTGACAACGGGTCGAATTCTGTCGCAATACAATGTTGGCGCACAAACACGGCGCACTGAGAATATTGTCTGGTATCACGAGGATCTGCTGGAGATTCATCCGCACGACGCAGAGACCCGCGGCATTAACGACGGTGACAAAGTCAGCCTGCGCAGCCGCAAAGGCGAGATCTCGTTGCGCGCCACGATCACCGAGCGAGTACAACCCGGTGTCGTTTACACCACCTTCCATAACCCGGAAACCGGAGCGAATGTAATAACGACGGAATACAGTGATTGGGCTACCAATTGCCCTGAGTACAAAGTGACTGCGGTACAAGTTGTACCGACAGCTCACCGCTCGGAATGGCAGCAAAAGTTCGACGAACGTGCCGCCAAACAGGAAGTGATAGAAACCTGAGGGTTTCGCTTAACCAGAGCCGGCCTCGCCGGTCGAACGACTAACGCAGGTCGAATGCCCGCTGTCGACCCAGCCTTCTTTGGGACGGCTGCAGCCGCTCGGTCTGATGCCGTTCTCCATCCGCCTCATTGCGAACAAATCGGCCAATCGGGCGGAGGTTCGGCATGTTGTCGCAGACCACCTTAATGATCGTCACGATGGGCACCGCCATCAGCGCACCGGCAACACCCCACAACCAGCCCCAAACAATGACGGATAGAAAGATGAACACAGGGCTCAACGCCATTCGGCGGCCCAGAATCGCCGGCGTTACCAACTGGCCTTCAAGGATTGTCAGCACCAGCAGTGCCGAGGGGACCATCGCGGCCTCCGCTAATGTATCGAAGGTGGACAGGCCGACAACCGCCAGAATACTCGCGGAAGCGACCGCGCCAAGATAGGGAGCGAAGTTGAACAACGCGGTCATCAATCCCCAAAGAAATGGGTTGGGCACGTTCAACAGGTACATCGCGCCGCTTAGCGCCAGGCCCAACGACAGGTTTATGGCAGTTACGGTCAGCAGATAGCGAGACAATTCGGACCGCACCTGCCGCGCAATCGTAACGATGCGGCGGCACTCCGGCCAACTCCGGCCACAGAGCGTGATGCGGCGTAATAAGGTATCCCCGGAGGCGAGCAAAAAGAATGTAAGGAAAACGACAATGCCGACGAAGGTCATCAAGGATGGCAGACTGCCGACGATACTTTCGAACATGCCTGGCCCGCGAACAACCACCGACTGTGCTTTAGCTGGCGGATCTGATTGCGCAAGCTCGGTTACCTCGGCGGCAATTTCCTGAATATCGGCCAGCCGTTCATTGGCGGAGAAGCTGTAGGACTTCAGATCCCGTATAGACCGCGGTGCTTCCTTTAACCAGTACTCCGCTGGCTCAGCCAGCGAACCGAATATCAGCACAACCGTAGCCAGCAGGCCTACAACCAGGGTCGCAGCAGTGAAGGCTGCGGGTATATGAAATTTTTGAAAGATTCTTACGATGGGTGACAGTAAGAAGTTCAGCAGAATCGCGAACGCGATTGGCACCAACAGATCGGCAGCCTGGTAGAGGGTTGCCAGCACCAACAGCGTTGCCACTGTCAGCATCGCGTACGACGAAGGCCTTCTGCGTCCCTCCGTTTCCAGCGCTGCCAGCATATTCATCGCAACATTACGGCGTAACAACGGAGACTGGGCTGGTGAACAGCCGCGACACGAGGAACGCGGCATTGGCGGTACTCGCTACTTTACGTCGAACCGTAGACTTGCCAGCGGCACCGTCCTGATCCTCCTTTCTGCTGCCCCACAGGACTCCGGCAGCAAAGAACAATGCCAAAGAACCGGGACTGCCCAGGCGTTCCCGCTTCCAGGTACTTATCGCTTGACGGTGGCCCTCAAGCTCTGCCGAGTTCGCCCTCGAAAGAGCCCGCAACCGATTGACCGTCGCCTTCTGTTCACTGAACTTCATGATGATCCTCCAGTCGCTTGCAGTTGCTCACGGGTTGCCACAAACCTCAGATGCTTACTCAAGGTTAAAACCTTGCGAGCAAGCAGACCGGCAACGAGCAAATGCCCAACCGCCAACACCACCAGCATTGCCCAGAGCGGAGCACCCGCCGCGAGCAACGCGAAAATCCCGCCAGCCACTATCAGGCCCCAGGCGGTCAGCACCAGGATCGCGGCAATGGTTCCGAGAAAGGCCATCAAGGCCACGCTCGTAGCTGCCAATTTGGCTTCTGCCAGAGCGAGCTCGGAGATTATCCGGAAGCGCGCGCGATGCGCGGCGAACCACCCAGCGACATGTGTCGCAACCGATTCCGCATCTGCAACCGGGTCGGATGGCTCAACCGCGTCCGCGGCATCATTGGTGATGGCACTGTCCATCCAGATCTATCGGCGCAACAACGCAGACGCTACTACACCGGCGGCGAAGGCCAGACCTGCAGCGGCTAACGGTTGCTCTCTGACGAAGACCTGGGTCTGCGACAACACGCTTTCGACTTTCTTGCTTGCCATTTCCTGGGTCGCCTCAGCTTTGTCGCCAACGGCATGCGCGCGGGCACGGACTTCCTTTTCTGCCTTTTCAGCTTTAGCAGCAGCCGCATCTATAAAGTCATGTGCTGTGTCCGCAGCTTGTCGTGTCGTTGACTGGCTGGTTACTTTTTGGGTTTTGGCGTTCATGTGCAATCTCCTTTTTCCTGCAGACGGGGGTGTCTTGCTGTTAGTAGAGATAATGCAGAAACCGTGCCAGCACCAATGGGGGCTGCTGACCTCGGTGCAAGCGCCGCGTTGGCGCCAACGTTGGGAAATCCGGTCCGCTGCAGAACACAACAGACCACCGGCAATTTTGTAAAAATTGCGATAGCGCGCAAGATTTGCCGCTGACGGCCGGCTCACTGGCCGTATAGAGGCCGCTCTTGGAAAATTACGGCGCGGGCATTAGCCGCCTTCTACATCACCGTACTCGTTCAGACGGTTGTAGAGAGTCTTCAAGCTCACGCCGAGACTGTCCGCCGCCGCTTTTTTGTTACCACCGTACTGTTTCAACGTGGCAAGGATCAGGTCCTTTTCCACGTCCGCAATGGAACGACCGACACTCAGGCCTTCGACTTCCACGTGCAGATCGTCAAAAGTTTCAAGAGCGTCTACGACATCATTTTCCGCCATGATAAAGGCCCGGTGCACAGTGTGCTTTAGCTCGCGGACATTGCCAGGCCAGTGATGACTGGAAAATTGCCGCAATGCTTCCTCGGAAAAGGTCTTCTCCGTATTGTTCTCACGGTTCAGTGTGCTCAGGAAATGCTGTACCAACAACCCGACATCACCCTGACGCTGCCGTAGCGGCGGCAATACGATAGGGAAAACCTGCAAACGAAAATACAGATCTTCCCGCAGCAACCCCTCCCGGACCGCCTCGGCAGGATCCCGGTTGGTGGCGGCAATCAGTCTTGCATCCGTAGGTATCTCGGTTTCTCCGCCGACACGCAGGAAACGGCCGGTTTCCAGCACACGTAACAGGTGTGTTTGCAGTTCCATCGGCATTTCCGTTATTTCATCGAGAAACAACGTGCCACCGTTAGCCCGCTCGAAGAAACCCGCATGGCGCTTGGCCGCCCCGGTGAAACTGCCTTTCTCGTGGCCGAACAGCTGACTGGAGATCAATTCTTTCGACAACCCTCCGCAGTTCACGGGCACGAATGGGCCGCTTCTGTCGCTTAAGCGATGCACAGCCTCGGCGGCGAGTTCTTTGCCGGTACCGCTTTCACCCTGAATAAACACAGTGCTTGGCGTCGGAGCAACTTGACGCAATTTGGTAACTACCGCCTGCATGACATCACTGTCACCGAGCATCAATCCGGACTTAACGACGTCATCATCGGCGTCGGAGCTTGATTCCACCGCAACGGCATTGATCATCCCCAGCATCTCGCGCGGCTCGATCGGCTTCTTCATGTAGCTGACGCCATCGCCCGCCATGCCACCGATGAGTGACTTAACGCCCGTATGACCGGTAATAATGATGATCTTTGCGGGCCGCTTTTTCTCCAGGGCATCGAACACCTCGAGCCCGCTACCATCAGGAAGCATCAGATCCAGCAGCAGGACGTCTGGTATTCGCTTGCCGAGCAGCTCACGCGCGGCCACCAATGTATTCGCGGTAACCACCTTGTGGTCATGCAAACGCAGAAACTCTGCCATGCCGCTGGTAAATCCGGCTTCATCATCAACAATTTGTATGTAAGCCATAGACCCTTGCTCAAGCGCTGGCGGCTAATTCATGAAAGTACTACATGCTTACTGCTGATTGATTTGGAGTCAATATATGCGTGATGTGAGCGCGAGGATATTGCAAATCCTTTTTCTTCCCGTTCGACACCACGAAGGCGGAATCCGCGTGTACCGATCTGGAACGTGGCCCTCTAGTAACTCAGTTGATGGTCACTCGAATGCGCAACGCGGCAAATTTTACGTGTTTTGCCGAATTCACGGCAGTTCTTACACAGATTCGTACACCGCCCGCGCTCTGAACCGCACCAATCATTGCCTGAGCGCAGCTGGCACGATCATTGCTTACTAGTACAGTAATCGCAGCCGAAACCGGTTCGCGACGGAAAGTTTCGAAAGCCTGGATCACACTGGAGGAATAAACAATGAAGACATCACTGACAATGGCGGCACTGCTTTTAACCGGCATTCTGGCAGCTGGCTGTGACAACGATGGCTCAATGGAAAACGCGGGCGAAGCAATTGATGAAGCCGCCACAGATATCGGCAATGCGGCTGAAGACGCATGTGAAGATGTGAAAGAAGGTGCAGGTGCAGCAGACACCGACTGCTAGTAGTTAACTGCGACTTTGTCGCCATCGCCCCACGGATCTGATTGATCCGTGGGGCGCTTTCGTTGGGTTGGTACAAGAAAAGTAGAAAAGCCCACAGGCCGAATCAAGCTTTGTTATCGGGCAGCTTTGGCCGCGCCCTGCTCCGGGTTTGCGTCATCTCTGACCGTTTTCAACGCGTTATTGACGCGCTGATACTGGTCGGCCACGGCGCCGGAGTCCTTGTTGTCGCTCAACATGCTCTCCTCGGTTGCCGTTTGTAGTTCGAGCAGATCCTGGAGCCAGTCCTCCAGCACGTTGCATTTCTCTTCCTGGCTCAATGTCGAATCCGCAAGAACGCCTTGAGGATCACCCTCAAGGCGACTGCCGTAGGGCAGTTCTTTCTGATCGTTCATCGCTGTTTCCTCAAATAGTTTGAGTGTGTCCGTTGCCTTTGGGTCCGGCTATTGCCCAGACCACAAAGCCCAACACGGGCAGTATCAATATAAGTACCGTCCACATCACTTTTGAACCCGACGATGCACTGCTGCCCAGGGTCTTAATAATCGCCCAGACATCCAGTACGACAATAAGCAATCCAAAAAAGCCAACTTCCATTCCCATGATCTTTATCTCCTGTACTTGGTGCGGAATTTGTTCCAACTAGATAGGTGGTCGCCCACGAACAGCGCCGAAAATTGCGCTAACTATCAGTAGAACCAGAAAAACGAAAAACAGAATTTTCGCTATACCTGCAGCTGCGCCTGCGATTCCACCAAAGCCGAGAACGGCGGCGATTATCGCGAGGACCAGAAACGCCAGTGACCATGAAAGCATTGTCGTGTACTCCTGTTTTATTCATTGCCGGGTCTCCCCGGCGCAAAAAGAAAATGTGTCAACTATGGCTATGCAGGATGCATACCAACAAAGCGACAACGCTGAAGTACCCGTAATGGCTGTTGTCTTTCATGGTCAGCGCCGTTCAGCACGCGACCTGGTTTGAAAAAATTGCCGAGACGAGAAAATTTTACGAGGAAGATCGCGATTCAGGCCCTGCTTTCCTGCGCAAGGCGCGACACTGCTCGCCTGGAAGAGTTGGCACGCATGTTGCTACATACCTAAGCAAGGCACATCACGAACCGGAACAACGGAATCGATGTGTCCTATAAACGTTGATCCTTTGAGGAGGACAGATAATGAAAATGCGAACTATTCCAACAGTAATTACGAGCTCACTCTTGCTTGCAGGCCTGGTCACACCGGTGGCTTTTGCGAACGACGAGCATAAGCCCACGATGGAACAGCGAACTGAGAACGCTCAGTCTGCAATCAGTGACGCTTGGCTGCATGGCAAGATTGAAAGCGCCCTGCTTTTCAACGAACACCTGAACTCGTTTGCAATCGATACCGAAGTTCGGGACGGCGTTGCTTATCTGAGTGGCTCTGTTGAGTCTGACATCGACCGTGCTCTAGCTGGTGAGATCGCCGAGTCAGTAACGGATGTCAGGAAGGTCGAGAACAAACTTGTGGTCGACAAGAACAAGGCTACGAAGGCAAGTCACGATGACGCGGACTCTCGCAAGGGTTTCAAGCAGTCTGTTGCGAACGCAACACTGACCGCACGCATCAAGACGGCGTTGCTTGTTGAGTCAAACACCGGTGGCATGGCAATCGATGTCGACTCTAAGAATGGTGACGTAACGCTGACTGGCAAGGTCGATTCGGAGCAAGAGAAGGAATTGGCTGAGCAGATTGCGAAAAACACAAGTGGCACCCAGTCCGTTAAGAACAACCTGACTGTCAACACTAACAGCTAGGCAACTGACTGGAACATTCTGTACAACTTTCAACGGAGTAACACAGATATGAACGAGCATACTATTAAAGGTAGCTGGAAAGAGCTTAAAGGCAAGGTCAAAGAGCAGTGGGGTCGACTTACTGACGATGAAATTGACCAAATTGATGGCAAGAAAGATCAATTGGCTGGCGCGATTCAAAAGCACTATGGCCGGTCTGTTGATGAAGCCAACAACGAGATTGACAAATGGCAATCTGGCGATAAGCACTAAATACCCACAGCTTGGGCAATCCTGGGCCGGCAGCTCTGCTGTCGGCCTTTTTGCTTGCTAGTGAATAGCCTTTATCGCTTCGGCCAAATCTCCGAGCGACACGGGTTTTCTAAGGTAGCGGAGAACCTCCATGCCATCGGTCTCCGCGTACAGTTCGTCCAGCGGGTAGGCGGTCATGAATATGACTGGTATCCCGAACTGTTCCTGAAGTCGGCGTGCAACCGCCACTCCGTTCTCACCTGCACCAAGCTGCCAGTCACAAATGAGCAGAGTCGGTACTTGTCGCTCAACTTTAGCGTACGCAACCTTAGCATTTGGCGCTGTTGCTACGTCATAGCCGCAGTGTTCCAGATACAAGCCCGTCGCCTCTCGGGCGCCTGGGTCATCCTCGACAACGAGGATGTGTTCGATTTTCTCGGCGTTACTGGACATCACGGTTACAGATAATAGAGACCTGTTACGGATTGGACAAGGACGCGTGTCGCAAAGTTGAGTCGAATCATGCAGGCAGCTTATTCTGTTGCGATATATTGGGATAAACTTCACAGATGACGGAACTTAACCACCCAACGAGTCACTGGTTCTCCCGGGAGATCTCGGCAATTACCGCCGCGATTTGTCTTGTCACTGCATCCGTTGTTCTCGCGGGTTTGTTGTACGACATTCCCTCGTTGTTATTGCTTGACGGCAACCGGGTTTCGATGAAAGCGAATACCGCGATCGCGTTCGTCTTAAGCTCTCTGGCGGTCCTGGTCGCGACGCGCCGACCGTCTTTTTTGCAATCAATAGCGCGCTGGGGCATCACGGCTTTGATCGCCGCTATTGCGTTGTTCACGCTGATCGAATACTTGCTACCGCTCCGTATCAGTATTGACCAATTGTTCATCCCGGCGATCGATGACGCCTTACTGACCTCATCGCCCGGCAGAATGGCGCCGACAACAGCGATCGGCTTTCTGGTCTTTGCCGTTGCCATCATGCTCGACCACTGGGATGGCCTTGGCACCAGATTGATTCGACGCGCACTACTATCGGCGCTGATCCTGATGGCGATCGGGGCAATTTTGGGTTATGCCTACGGCGCTCCATCACTCTACATGGGGATCGATGGCGTGACCGCGATGGCATTGTCGACGGCAATACTTTTCGTCGTACTTGCCATCGGTGGAATCTGGTTGCGACCAACGTACGGGCTTCCCGCCATCTTGATGGAACAGTCATTGCTGGGCGCAAACGTCCGGGCACTGGTGCCCATGGTCGTCGCGGCACCGCTATTGGTCGGGGCTGCAGTTGCAGCCGGTTACGGACGATATTATGAAGGCGAGTTTGCAATCGCATTGACATCGCTGGGTTCCGTCATGGCGGCAACGCTGATAGCTATTGTTTCCATTGTCATCCTGCGAAAATCAGAATCCGCAATGCTGATCAAAGATCGCGCACTGGCGGCAACGGCCAATGGCATCATCATTACTGATCATCAAGTGTTGAATGAGCCCATCGTCTATATGAACCCGGCCTTCACTCGCATCACCGGCTACGAGGAAGAAGACCTTCAAGGATTAAACTGCCGCTTTCTGAATCATGACCCCGCCGGCAGCAAAGAGATCAGAGCGGAAATACGCCAGTGCCTGAGCAGCGGCTCGTCCACCACCGTTGAGCTCCAGAATCGATGCAAGGACGGCACGCTGTTCTGGAACCGGCTGAGTATCTCACCTATTCATGGTCGCGATGGCAGTGTCACGCACAACGTCGGCGTCATCGATGACGTAACTCAAAGGCGGCAACAACAGGAACAGCTGCACAGCGCCCTGCAAGAAACCCGCAAAGCAAACTCGTTACGCAATACGTTCGTGCGACTTGTCAGTCATGAGCTTCGCACTCCGCTAAACGCTGCGCTGACATGGATTCGACTTCTCGAAGTCGACGACCGGGAACAAACACGTCTAAAGGGCATGCGGGTGATCGCGGAAAGTATTGAATCGCAATCACGCCTGATTGATGACCTGGTAGATGTGACACGCTATTCCGGCGCTGGCATCCGCGTAGAGAAGGCTCTGGTTGATGTCAGCGAACTCACCGAGCGAGCGGTTGAAGAGATGCGGCCAACAATCGAGCAGCATCAGTCTTTGCAACTGACTATTACTGATGGCGACTACACGGCGAATATCGATGCAGGCCGTTATCAGCAAATCGTTCGCAATCTGCTAAGCAATGCGCACAAGTACACGCCGGCCGCGGGCGAAATCAGCGTACAGCTCACGGTCGACCCACAAGTCATGACGTTGCGTGTGAGTGATACGGGTAAGGGCCTTAGCCCGATTGAGATAGAGAGCGTGTTCGAACCGTTCTGGCGCGCGGAATCGCATCAACCCGGTCTCGGCGTCGGTCTGGCTATCGTCCACTCGCTGGTAGCGGCACACCGCGGTACGGTTGACGTGGTCAGCGAAGGTCACGGCAGGGGGAGCTCGTTTATTGTCCACTTCCCGCGCGAATTAATTGACGCAAAGAACAACGACATCGGTGATGTCACAACCAGTATTCCACCGCCCAGCTAAAAACCTCCTTGACCCGGTCAAGGAGAGGGCGCTGCTGCCACTGCTCCAGCGTTACTTGCCGGGTTTCGTTAATGTCGATTTCAAACTGTTCTTCCATTTGAGTGCCGAAGTGAGCACCGAGCACGATGGCGTTCACCTCGTCATTGTGCAGAAAGCTCCGGTAGTCGAGATTGCTGGAACCGACCGTCGACCATACGCCATCGATGACGGCCGTTTTGGCATGCAGGAAAGTCCCCGTCGTTTCGTAGATTCGGATACCGCGCTTCAGCAACTTGCCGTAACGAGAACGAGAAGCGTGCAGAATCGCGGCGGAGTCTGAGATTCCGGGGACGATAAGGCGTACGTCCACACCGCGGGCGGCCGCATCACCCAACAGATTCGTAAACGCCTCATCAGGCGCAAAGTATGCCTGAGTGATCCATATTCTGCTTTCGGCGCGCTGCATGGCCTCCAGGTATGCGCGATAGATAGGCGACTCCCGGCCATCACCACCTTCAGAATGCAACACGGCAACCACATCACTACACGACTCTTCAGAATCGCATTCGGCAAACTTCTCCGGCGCGGCTGACAGATCATCGCCTTCCCAGTTGTCATTGAAAGCCGCCTGAAATGCTGCGACAGCCGGACCGCGTACAGCAAGATGCGTATCACGCCAGCCTGACGTCAATGGATCTTTTCGTTTGCGCAAACGATCGTTAGATGCGCTCGAATAGGTATTCGAGACGTTGATACCGCCAGTAAACGCAACAGTATCGTCAACGATCAACAGCTTGCGGTGTGTGCGATTGTTGGCATTCAACGGATTGCCGCCAGCCAATGGATTGATCCCGTTGAACTCCTGAACCTGCACGCCGGCGTCCGTCAGTAATTCGAAAAACTCCTCGTCGCTGATCCAGCTGCCGATGCTGTCGTAGATGAGACGCACTGTGACTCCGGCCCGGCTGCGCTCCATGAGCGCATCAGCAAAGCGTTGTCCAACCTCGTCATCGGCAAAGATATACGTTTCAATGTGGATCGTTTCACGAGCCGCACCGATAGCGTCAAGCATTGCTTCGTAGGTCTTCGGACCATCGACTAACAACGTTGCCTCGTTGCCGTCGTAGAGCGGCGTATCGCTTAGTGATTTCAACATCGAAATACTCTCCGTTGCCAATGCCGGGTTTGGCAGGTCCTTCACAATCGAATCAACAACGTCCTGTGCCTGTTCCTTACTCATTACACCATTCTCGTCAGCGATAATCGGTGTTCCCGACGTCGAAACCGGAATGGGCGTGACCGAGCATGCAAGCAGCAATACCGAGAACGCCGCAAGCAACGAGGCATTCCCTAGACCCCTGCTGACCCTTCGTGCCTGCATGTGCATTTCAATATCTCCCCGGCAGGCGGAAAACGAGCCTGTCCCCAGATCCTCCCAAAGGATTTTGCAGTATTCGTGCCAGTGTCCGGCGAACGTCGGGCGGCATCGATACTGGACTCCACAGGCCCGAGTCATGGGCCAACGCCGTCAAAATTACAGAACTGTGTAAATTTTTCGCCTTTCCGACAGGGCTTCAGTGCCGGTTATCGCAGGCACACGGGCAGAGTTGGTGCGGTTTAGCGCTTTGCGCCGCGACGATGGGCGGGTGAGACCTGCCAACAGTCCCGGTAATTCGCGGATCCGATCGGCATATCGCCCGGGAACATATTCTCTAGTCCCTTGATTAATAAGAAATAAGACAAGCTCACTGTTGCCATTTCACTGCCTTTACTGCACGATCGTTCAGCCAAATTTGGCAGCAAATCAGGAGTCGCACGTGGCTGTAAAGCAGGAGACGAACGTCGCCAGTATCCCCTCCGAAGAACTCGAAGACTGGGGTCCGGTAGGACTGCCGCTGTCCGAGACGGTGTCACAGCTACGCGGGCGCGTCATCAATGAGCACGCCGACGGCTCAGAGGCTGGCATCTGGGAATCCACGCCGGGAACCTGGACTCGTCAGGTGATGGACGCAGAGATCGCTACATTTCTCAGCGGCCACGCCCTGTTCCACCCGGAAGCGGGCGAGACCATCGACATCAAGGCAGGCGATGCCGTGTATTTCGATAAGAACAGTAAAGGCACGTGGGAAATCCTGGAGACCACCCGCAAGACCTACCTGACGTTCAAACGTGAGTAGCTGATTCTGACTGGCGGCGATTCAATCGGCACCAACCGTTTCGCCCTTCAGTGTTTCGATGTCACTCAGCAGATGATTCACGGACGTCGTGCTCAGACCGTTGTAGATGCCCCTGATATGCCGTTCCCGGTCGATCAGCAAGAGGTTTTCGGTGTGCAGAAAGTCACTCGACTTGTCTGCATTGCCCAGGTCCTCGTTGGCGAAGTAGGCGCCCTTCGCAAGCGCGTAGATCGACTCTTTATCCCCGGTTAGCAAATGCCATTTGCCGCTTTCAACGCCGTACGTTGCCGCGTAGGCTTGCAGAATTTCCATCGTGTCTGTCGTAGGGCGGATAGAGTGCGACAGTATGTAGACGGAGTCGTCATCGGCGAACGCCTCCTGCACCTTGACGAGTCGTGAACGAACCGTAGGACAAATCCCCGGGCAAGTCGTGAAGAAAAAATTGGCAACGTAGATTTTATTCTCGACGTCGCGCTCGCTGATCACCCGGCCATCCTGATTGGTGAAACTGAACTCGGGAATTCGATGAAAATCTCGCAGCTCCGGGCTGCCCCGTTCTATCCAGTGGGGAGTGAAGTCGGCGGTATTGTAATAGGGCAACGCTTCCTCAGCCTCTGCAACAGCAAACATCAGCGAAAAAAATATCACGCCGAACGCAGGCAATACTTTTGCGAAGCCGGTATGCAAACTCATGTGCTTAGTCAAAAACAAAACTTTCGTCCTCGAGTTCGACACAGAGATTCGCGTTCCGCAGCCCGTAGGTTCTTCCATTTCTGTACTCAAAATTGCTGAATAGCTTGCCATTGGTTCTCCATCCCTGCTGCAGGCCAACGGGTTCGCCTGCAACGTAGTTGTATCGTTTGAATTTTTCCCCACCGCGGTACCACGACCACGCAACCCCGTTCGGTTTGTCGTCAAGGTACTCAGTCCGGGTACGCATATTGCCGTTGCTCCACCAGCTTGTTGTTGAACCTTCGCGCCGACCTGCTCTGTAGTTCGATTCGAACGCTGGCTGACTGTTCTCGTGCCACATCCTCAGGTAGCCGTGACGACGACCAGCAACGTACTGCTCAGCGCGCTCCAGCTTGCCATCCGCAAAGTAGCTCCGTGCTTCTCCGGTGAAAGGCTTGTTGTCGTACTCGCGGTCGCCAGTACGGCTGTTGATTGTGAGCCCGGAAATATCCACAACCATCGCAACCTGCGAGATAGCTGAGACGCTGTAGCGTTCCGGGGTCAGCAGGAACAGTATGCAAACCATGGTCAGGGCGAAGCCCGCTGTGATGCTGACTTTATTCATGGTGACCCGGCGCCCTTTAGTTGCTGATTGAACTTGGCGTGCCCTGATAATCCTCAGGAAACAGCAGGTAATAAGCGCCGAGGTAGAACTCGTTCATGATGTGATAGTGATACTCCGCCTCGCCTTGCGAATGCTGAGTAATACTGGTGTGACCACCGGAAGCATCGAGGTCTGTCGGGTAGGTGCCGGGTGTTGAGTAGCACTGCCTGCCGTACAGGAAGAAGCCGTCGGCAATCACACCGACCAACGCCTCGTCGTCGTTACTGATGGCTTTTGGTTCGAGGTGATAGTGGTACGTCTGCGGTCCGGTGTGGGCGCCGTTATTGTCGAACCCTTGAATCACACCGATCTCGAGATTGATATTCGGGCCTTCCTGGTCATTGAAGATGGGTGCTCCACTGACCGCAATGCCGACCGGCCCAAGACTGGTAGCGGACGAACTCGTCGCTCGACTCGGACTGGCTGGCGCTCTGAGGGTGAACAGATTGTTGTACTCCTCGATATAGCCAGGGGACATGTGCGACTCGGTCGTTACGTTTGGATCCGGCGCCACGTACAGGCCGCTGGCATTGTTGGGGTTCCAGTACGGCGAGGTGTGATCTGGACGGCCGGTGGCTTCTATAACGACCGTGTTGCCATCGAGTGCAACGGTGACGTTGGCGCCGAACCACTGATAGGCACCGTGCAGCGTGCCGGACACCTCGTCGGTATCCGTATCGCTCTCGTCAGTCGCCATATCGGTGTCCGTGGAACTGCCGGACCCGCAAGCGCTCAAGGCGAGGCTGCCGACTGCAACCAGGGTAAGCCAGGTGCGCGGAGAGACATGGGCCGGTACTTGAGTCCGGCGAGTGTAAGGTTGCTTCATGACCTTGGGTCCTTGTGATTTGCTGTAGCGGCTTCGGTGCTCACGCTTTCAGGTCGGTCTATTGGCTACGCGGCTTCATGTCCGGCCGGCCACCTTCCACGCGACAGGCCAGCGGCTTGTCGTCCGGTGCATCGCAGCTACCTTCCAGGGTTTCACCATTGCGGCCTTCAAAACTGCAAGGGTCGCCCTGCACGGCTGTCGAACAGGCTTCCAGCGCTACTTTGGGGGGACCGCGACGCTCACGTTCAGAGTTGTCGTTCTCGGCATGGGCGCAGCTCGCGAGCAACAGCGAGGCTAGTACCAGAGCAGTACGTTGTTTCATTTTCAGGCTCCCGGAGGGTTTCCGTATGGGTGAGCCTGCAGTCTGGAAGGCAACTGCGCAGAGACTGCGGAGGAATTGTGCAGAATTAGCGGAGATTGCTGCTCTTATTCGAGCTTGTAACCCACCCCGTAGATCGAGCGAATGATGTCCTCAGACCCGGCGGCGCGATGCACTTTCTGACGCAGATTTTTTATGTGCGAATCGATAGTGCGATCGCTCACGATGCGACCGTCATCGTAGATGTTGTTCATCAGCTGGTCGCGGGAGAAGACCCGGCCAGGTTGGCCAGCCAGCATCGTCAGCAGGCGAAATTCAACGGGTGTCAAATCAACAATCTGGCCGTTGACTGTTGCGCAGAATTTTTCCTTATCAATATGCAGCCTGCCCGTAACCGTCGGCTGCATCGGCACAACCTGCGCCCGTCGCAGTAACGCTTTTACCCGGGCAACAACCTCTCGCGGACTGAACGGTTTGCAGACGTAGTCATCCGCTCCCAACTCCAGACCCAACAAGCGATCGATCTCGTCGACGCGGGCCGTAATCATGATGACCGGCACTGGCGTAAACTCGCGCAGCTCCCGGCAAACGGCCAGGCCGTCTTTGCCGGGCAGCATCAGGTCAAGAAGAATGATATCCGGAGTGTGATTACGCACCCAATCAGCAACCGTATCGCCGCGGTCGAGACAGTGCACGCCGTAGTTGGCTTGCTGCAAATAATCGCGCAGCAGCGCGGCGATCTTCGGTTCATCCTCGACGACAAGGACAGTAGCTTCAACGGTCACGAGACGGCTCCGGAATCAGCAGGACCAACCACAGGCAATTGAATTCGCACCGTCAGACCTCCCTGCGTGGAGTGCAGCGCATCAATGCGTCCTCCATGCGCATCGACTATGGCTTTGCCGATTGACAAGCCCAGACCGGAACCGCCGGTCGCCCGGCTACGTGACGAATCCACGCGAAACAGGCGATCAAACAATCGTGGCAGCGCGGATTCCGGGACGCCCGGAGCAGAATCAGCAAACTCGATACTGACGAATTCCCGATTCAGCGTGCAACTTACTGTCAGCGTGCCCGGCGTATCGGTGTAGCGCAGCGTGTTTTCGATCAGGTTGGAAAACAACTGTTCGAGCTTCATCGCGTCCGCGGAGACGGTGATGCGCTTCGTCGGTATGTTCTGCGTTAGTTGAATACCGTTGTCGAGCAGCCGCGCATGCGCACTGTTCAGCATGCCGCGCAGCACAGCGACAATGTCAGTGACTTCGTGCTGATCATCCAGCCCTCGCTCGTCAAGCATCGACAGATTATGCAGCTGTCCCACCAAGCGGATCAGTCGGGACACCTCAGCTTTCAGTGACTCCTGAGTGGCAGGATCGAAGGTTCTCACGCCGTCTTCAATCGCACTTAGTTCACCGTGCAACACCGACAACGGTGTACGTAGCTCGTGCGCGATATCCGCCACCCATTGCTGCCGGCTTGTGCGATCGCGCTCCAGATACTCTGCAAGTTGATTGAAGTCCCGGGCCAGATCGCCGAGTTCGTCATCTCGTTGTACGGCGATTCGCGTTTCGTACTCCCCTGCCGCCACAGCATTGGTACCTTTGGCCAGCGCACGAACGGGCCGCGTCAGTTGCTGCGCGAGTAATGCCGCCATAATCGCAGCCACAATCAGGCCCGCGCCGGCAATGACCAGAATCGAACGCCCCTGTTCACGAGCGAAGCGTTCGTCAAGATCATCCATAAGAGCCACGCCCGGCGTGAGGACCACATACCCGACTGCAACTCCGTCGACCGTGATGGCAGTGGAGGTCGTGTTACCCGTGCTTGGCGGCTCTCCGACAATAGGTACGCCGGCGGTGTCGGTAAGTGCGATGCGCCGCCCCAGCTCAAGCGGGTCGCGTGGCGGTCCCGGTCGACCAGGTCCCGGCCCAGGTCGCGCGCCAGGCCTCAAGCCGGGACCGCGCTCCCCGCCCGCTGACCGCCCGGAGTTCTGGCGTAGCAAATCGTTCCACCGGCGCTGATCGCCGATCAGTGATTCCAGACTTCCCTCAACGCGATAGAGCTCTTCAAGCTCGGCTGCCACGCTCCTGATTGTGGCTCCTTCCTGCTCGCCCACGTACTCAAGAAAGCCTTGCTCAAATGTCCAGCGGGTCGCGATAGCGCTCGACGCAAGGATCACAAACGTGACCAGCGTAAGAGCAAGAAAAATTCGCGTGGCGATAGTGATGCGCATACGCCAAGAGTAACAAGCCGGGCGGGAAATCGGCGAGACTCCACAATTTCTTCACAGTTTCAGGGGCATCGCAGACACGCTTGCAAGCGATACGAGATGTCGAACCCCGGTAGAGTACGCTCTTCTGCCAACCCCGCTCTTTCAGCCGCGGATTCATGCATGCGATAAATCTCGAGAACCTCTGGCGTGGCAGAAACCACGGGGTTTCAGAAACGCGAAGAGTGCATCGCAGGTAATCGGGCGGCTGCCGTAGCACGCTGCTTAGAGCCCTATTGCAGGTTCAATGTGTGTTCAGACCTGGGTGAATACAGCAGCAAGCACAGCCTCTAGCGGTCTGTGCCTGCCGCATTACAAGGATAGACTGAGGCTATCGCTCAGTTGCCGTCCTGAAACAGGCTGACAAAACGACGGATGCGAGCCGCATTGGCGCCGACGTCACTGCGACCGACACGCGACTTGGAGCGAATGTCCAGGCGACTGCCATTGCCGCTTGCTTCGATACGAATCACTACATCGTCTTTGAAACCGAACCAGAACGTCGTGGCGGTCGCTTCAATACGGCCCTCGTTGGCTACTGCAGCGACGACTTCAAGACCCATATCTTCAACCGCAGCAAGCGCCCGCTGATAGGTTTCGGCAGGTGACGCAGCCACCTCGAGCGTTTTGATATCCGGATAGCTTTCGCGCTGTTGTTTGGCAATCTCCTCGCCTACATACTCAGGCGGATTGCGTGCATCAGCGCGCAGCGGAATGATCGCAACGAACGGCGGCGGATTGACCATGTCAGTTGTAATGTCATGTATGGCCGGCACCGATCGCGCAGTTCGGTACTGACTGTAGGGCATCCAGGCCACACCCAGACCAATCAACAATGCAATGGCCAGCGCCCCGGCGCCGCCCGCACGTGTCTTCGGAATAAGCAGTAAAACTACCGACACAACGGCGACCGCCAGGCCGGTAAACAGCGCAATGCGCAGCAACAAGAAGCCGGTGCCGAATGACCACAAACCGAAACGGGCCCCGGGTCCTGCAACGAGCAGAGTTAATGCCGCAATTATCGCGATGACCAAAGCTGTTTTTGAGAGTTTCATGTGCGCACCCTGAATTCCTGTTGTGTGCGCAGCATATTCTTTTGTTGTTTGAAGTTCGACTTATCCTGCGGCGCTGGCCACCGCAGCCGGCATCGCAACAGCCGTTTTGCGGTATCGATGCAGTGTTATTAGTGCGGAAACATCAAGGCAGCAGCGTTGGCCCAGTCTGCAGAGTGATGCTCTCTATGGTCAGATCAAACTCGGAGGCCGTGTCATCACCGTCTACAGAGACCCACAAGCCCAGTGCTTCCACCGGCTCAGCAAACGTCTTGGACAGGAGAAACGGCCCCGGCCTGGCGAGATGCACTACCCGCTCTTCATAGAGCAAATCGCTCAACGGATGTACGCGCTCACTGCCCAGCAAGGCCTGTTGCTGGGTCGTGGACAGAAAACTGATGCGCTCCACCCCACCGCTTTTCGGCGCCAGCTTGAATAGCTGTTTGATCCAGTCGGCAGCGATACTGCGCTGAAACCAGTTCAGGCGACGGTCACCCGCTTCAACAATACCCAGCTTCAGAACAAAATCGTCAGCACCTTCCTCACCCTGAACAGCACCAGCCGGAATCCGCAGTTCGCCACTCCAGCTGGCTGCTACGCTAATACCAGCCAGACTGACTGGCTCATCGAAATGGAATATCAGTGGGCTTGCCGAGTTTCGAACGCGAATCTGCAGCTTGCCATCAACAACGCTTACCTCGTTCGCCGTGATCTTGCTGAACGACAGCACGGTCCATCGATCAAGTTCGTCAACTGGCACAGTCTGCGCGGCAATCATGGATGACCACGACAACAGACCCATCAGAATCAATCTCCGCATTTTCGTGCCTCTTTTGACTCGCAGTGCCAAACAGGACCGGTTCAGGCCGGTAAATATCACAGTGATCGCAGGTATAGCCTGCAAGTTGATTGCGTTCTGTAACATATGCGCGCCTGATCCGGTCTATCGATGTCGAAGCCTGCCACGAAAACAGACACACTCATTTGAGGAAGTTACCTGCGATGTACCACCGCCGTACGCCCGCCCCGTCCGTAACAAGAACAGCTGTAACTCTATGTTTGCTGTTTCTATCGTCCCTCGCCGCCGCATCGAATGTCGACGTAGCTGTGCTGAGCGGTGACGGCAGCCCGGCAACCGGCGCCAGCGTGATACTGAAGAATTCACTAACCGGTTACGAAACCACCAGCATCAGCAACTCAAGCGGGCGCGCGCGGTTTTCAGCCGTACCGGCTGGCCCCGGTTACTCGGTGTTGGTCGAAAACATAGAACTCGCGGCAGACATCCGCTTGCGCAGCAATGAATCGCGTGCGGTTTCAGTTCGCATGATCGAGAACATCACGGTTACCGGGCGAGCAGGAAGTATTGCGATTAACTCGCTTGATGCGGAGGTCAGTGCAAGCCTGAACCGGCGCGAGCTTGAAGCGCTGCCGGTCGAGGCGCGCGATTTGTCGCGCGCGCTCATTCGCCTGCCCAACGTGGTCCCTGCGACCGGGTTTTTCCCGGAATCGCCGTCGGTGTCGATTAACGGCGCTAACGGTTTGTTCACGCAGTACCTGATAGACGGCATGGACAACAACGAGAACTTTCTGGGTGGTCCGAAGTTTCCGATTTCGACCGGTGCCGCCTCGGACGTCACTGTGCTGGCGTCATCGTATTCGGTTGAATACGGCCGCACCGGCAATGGCGTGGTCAACGTCACCTCGCGCTCCGGCAGCAATGAGTGGTACAGCGAACTCTTCTATCTGGTACGTCCCGGCGCTTCGGTTGATGCGTCATCGCCGTATGCCGGCCGTGACCTGTCAGGTAACGCCGTACGTGACGGCTTCCGGCGGGACCAGTACGGTTTCGCCCTTGGTGGACCCATCGCTGAAGATCGCACGTTTTTCTTTGCCAACGTCGAATACACCCGCGACGACAAAGACAACGCGCTCGTTTCACCTGCCCTCGGCATTGCCGATACGGTCCCCGGCCGAAACGAATCGCTGCTGGCATCGTTGAAAATCGACCATCGCCTCAACGACAACTGGCAATTGTCGTTCCGCGCCAACGTCGGCGACATCGACATTGAACGCCAGGGCGGCGGTCTGGACGGCGGCGTGACCTTTCCATCGGCAGGCTCGGTGCAACAACGGGAGTCTTTGCTTACGGCCGTCTCCGCCATTTACGACACAGGCGATTTCACGTCCGAAACCCGCCTGTTGTACAGCGCGTTTGACTGGGGCTACGCCACGCCATACGCCAGCAGCGCTCCGCAGGTTGTCGTTGAATCCCCGGCCGGTCTGACGGCCGCCATCCTTGGACACCCCGGTTTCGCGTTCGACGAAAGCGAGGATTCACTGCAGCTGCGCCAAAACTTCACGTGGTACAGGGATTCACATGCCTTCAAGTTTGGCATTGACGTGCTGCGCTCGGACTTCAGCCTCGGCGGTGGCAGCAATCCACAGGGCAATTACCGGGTACGTTTGACACCGGCAGAACTCGCCGAAGTGCAGGCATTGAACCGAGGCGCCGCACTGAACGTCAACGATATCCCGGCAAGCGCCGAAGTGATCGACTATGCGGTCGAGCTGCGTCCTGCGCGTTTCGGCGATGAGCAAAATCAGGTATCGCTATACTTCGAGGATCAGGTCAGTTTATCGCAGGACCTGACCCTGACCGCCGGTCTGCGCTGGGACTACGACAGTGTAACGAAAGCCGGCTCTGGCTCCGCTGATCAGAATAACTTTGCGCCGCGGCTCGCGCTGAATTACCGCGCCAGCGAACGTTTATCGTTTCGGGGTGGCGCCGGCCTGTTCTACGAACGTATTCCTTACACGATTCTGTCGGACGCGTTGCAGCAGAACACGAGTTCGGCCGCCTTTCGCGAGCAGTTGAATGAGCTGGCCGCCGCAGGACGGTTGCCCGCCGACACAGATCCGCTGGCCATCACCTTTGATGGCAATCTCACCGTCAACCCCGCCTGCCCGGATGGCTATCTGCAATGCCCGACACCGGCTGATGTAGCAGACTTGCGTGACACGGCCATCTCCAACGAGCGGCGTGTATTCAGTCCCGACGGCCTCGACAGCCCTTACACCGTGCAGCTTTCTGCCGGTGTGCAATGGCATTTCAATGATCGCTGGCTGGGCTACGCTGATCTGCTGTACTACCGCGGACACAATCAGCTGCGTTTGCGTGACCTGAACGCGGCGACGCCGTTCTCGGCGAATATCGCGAACCTGACCGATGCCAATATCGCGACGCTGCGCGCATTGCCGAGCGATGCTGAACGGCGCGTACTGGCCGAGTCGTTGGGATTGATTCGCAGTCAGGCTGCCGCTGATGCAACACGTCCCGTCGCGCCGGTTGCCGGTGGCGCCCGGCAGATTGTCGTGACCGAAACCGCGGGCGCATCACGCTACAAAGCCCTGAACCTGACCCTCGAGCGACCGGGCGATGGTGACCTGTGGGGCTTCCTGATGACCTATACTTTGTCCGAACTCACGAACAACACGGACGACATCAATTTCCGTTCTGCCAATTCCAACAGCTTCGATGACGAATGGGGCCCGTCGGTCAACGACCGGCGTCACGTGATCTCCTCGGTCGTCTACTGGTACCCGCTCGATTCGGTTACCGTGTCCGTCGCTGGCCAGTTCGAGTCCGGCCAGCCGATTAACCTGATACCCGACACCGGCATCTACGGCACCACCGACCTGAACGGCGATGGCGCCTCCTTCACCGATGCATACCTTGGCAATTCAGACCGGGCGCCAGGCGTTTCCCGCAATGCAGACCGTCTGCCATGGTCGGCGACTATAGACCTCGGCCTGCGTTATGCACCGCAACTTGGTGACGGTCGACTGGAATTGTCTGCTGACGTATTCAATCTGCTGAACCGGGAGAACCTGTCCGGTTTCGCTAACTCGGCAACGCAATCGAATCAGATACAGATATACGGGCAACCGTTTGTACGTCGTAACGCTGGTGCGCCGCGACAGTTCCAGTTCGGCGTGCGCTACCTGTTCTGATGCATCGCCGCTGCCGTGCATGGGGATGGGTTGCGCTGCTGACCGCGATACTGTGGATGCCGCTGAGCCATGCAGAAGACTGGGATGCGATTGTCGCAGAAGCGGCAGGGCAAACCGTTTACTTCAATGCCTGGGGCGGTGATCTCGCGATCAATCGCTATATCGAATGGGCCGCGGAACAAGTACGCGAAGAATACTCCGTCGAACTGAAACACGTTCGTGTGACGGACATTGCCGAATCGGTAACACGGATCATGGCCGAGCGCAGTGCGGGGCGAAACTTTGGCGGCTCCGTCGATTTGTTGTGGATCAACGGTGAGAATTTTGCAGCGCTGAAACGCGCGGGACTGCTGTACGGCCCGTGGGCCACACAAGTGCCGAGCGCCACGAGCATCGACTGGCTGAACAACCCAACCACCCTGACTGACGGCTCGCTGGCAACGGATGGCTTTGAACTCCCGTGGGGCACAGCGGCGCTCACGTTTTTCTTCGATAAGGAACGAGTGCACACGCCACCGCTCACACCGGCCGCGTTGCTGGCCTGGATAGAGGAGCACCCCGGGCGCTTTAGCTATCCGCAACCGCCATCATTCATTGGCAGCGCGTTTCTGAAACAGATGCTGCTGGCGCTGAGCGACAATCCGGAACGGCTGAGTTCGCCTGTGGGTAGTGACTTCGATGAACTAACCGCGCCATTGTGGCACTGGCTTGACCGTGCCCACGCCAGCATGTGGCGCAGCGGTCGCCTGTTTCCGCAAAGCGGCCCAGCACAACGCGATCTGCTCGCGGTTGGCGAACTGGACTGGATGCTGTCGTACAACCCGGCTGAAGCGAGTCGCGCAATTCGCCAAGGCGAAATGCACGCGAACATTGGTGCGCTGTACCTTGAGGCGGGGGCGCTGGCGAACAGTCATTTCCTTGCTATCCCCTATAACTCCGCTGCGTCTGCTGGCGCACGCGTTGTTGCAAACTTTCTGACGACAGCGGCAGCGCAGGCACGCAAAGCCGATGAACGTTACTGGGGCGACCCGACGATTCTGGACCTGAACGCACTGGCAGCTTACGAGCGCGCGTTCTTCGACCACCTTGATACCGGGCCGGCGACACCGCCAGCCGCCGGACGGTATTTACTGGAACCGCATCCCGAATGGGCAACCCGCATCGAGCAGGCATGGCTCGAACGATACGTGCGCTGAACAATGCCGCGTTCGCTCATCGCCCACCCTGCTGTAGCACTGCTACTTGCGATATCTCTCGTACCAACGTCGGCGGGTCTCGGTGCTGCACTGTTGCTCGGGCTGGATACCGAAGCATTGGCACGCGTGTTCGCCACACCGGGTGTCGGTCTGTCGATCGCGTCCTCTGTATGGACGGGCGGCATTGCAACCGCAATAGCACTGTTGCTCGCGCACGTTGCCGTTGCACTGGCGGCAAGTGGCAACTGGCGAAATCGGTTGACGACGCTGGTGCTGCCGCTGCTCGCTATGCCACACCTTGCGATCGGCATTGGCCTTGCCCTGGTGCTCGCCCCATCCGGTGTATTGCTACGTATATTTTCGCCATGGGCTACCGGCTTCGAACTGCCGCCTGACTGGTTGATCGTCAATGACCCGGCCGGTATTTCGTTGATCATCGGCCTCGTGCTCAAAGAGACCTGCTTCCTCATTATGGCGCTCGGCGCCGCGCTCGGGCAGGTGCCGTCGACGCGTTTGCAGGCACAGGCCGCAACCCTCGGTTACGGACCCATGAAGAGCTGGTTGACGACCGTAGCGCCCGCTTTGCAGCAGCAAATCCGTTTGCCGCTTGCGGCAGTACTCGTGTTTGGCGTCAGTAACGTTGAGATGGCGATCCCGGTAGGACCGGCCTTGCCACCGACATTCCCGGTCTTGTTATGGCGCTGGTTCACAGACCCTGACCCGGCGATACACGCTCAGGCCTATGCGGGCACGCTGGTATTGCTGGCAGTCAGCATCGCGGTTATTGCGGGGGCACACCTGCTGGGTCGCTATGCCCGAGCCGCACTGATTCGTTCGGCAAGCAACGGCCAACGCCGTAGCCGTGAAGCCGGAATACGGAAAAGTTTCGCCGGCGTTTTGGCCATCGGCTGGGCACTGGGCTTTTTCGCAATCATTGCCATCGGCCTGCGTGCCGTGTCCGGACCGTGGCGTTTCCCTGCGCTGATTCCGACGAACGTCTCACTCTCCACACTGCAGGACCTGGTCTCATTAACAAGCGGCGTCGGCATGACGACGCTCGCGCTGGCAGCCGCAACTGCCGTCATCGGTATCGCATTGGTGCTGCCAGCGGCGGAACGCTGCCGACGGTCGGCCACAACGCGACGCCAGTTAAGCTCGCTGTTGTTTCTGCCCTTGCTGTTGCCGCAAATGACCTTTCTATTCGGCGTGCAGGTTCTGCTGGTGCGACTCAATATCGACGGCACCTTTATCGCGGTGCTGTGGAGCCACCTGGTGCTTGCATTGCCGTACGTGTGGGGAATACTCGCGCCAGCCCGCGCTGCGATTGATCCTCGTTACGAGCAAGTAGCGGCAACGCTGGGCGTGTCTGCAACACGAAGCTGGCTGACGGTCACCGCCCCATTGCTCACGCGCGCCTCACTGATCGCACTGGCGCTCGCATTCTCGGTTAGTGTCGCACTGTATTTGCCAACCTTGTTTGCCGGTGCGGGTCGTATTGCAACGGCTACGACAGAGGCTGCTGCCGCCGCAGGTTCCGGGAATCTGCGGCTGGCGACAGCGCATGCGATACTGCTCGCCGTGATTCCGCTGACTGCATTTGCTCTCGCCTACCTCGGTGCCGCCCTGTTGTTTCGGCAACGTCGTGGCGTGCCGCGATGAATACGCTGGTGCTCGATGAAGTACGGTTGCGCATCGCTGGCCGGGAATTGTTTCCGCCTCTGAACGCGCGCGTAGAACCGGGTACAGTTACCTCGATTGTCGGCGCCAGCGGTTCAGGCAAATCCAGTTTGTTGAAGTTTCTCTGTGGCATATTGCCCGCCGAGATCGAAGGCAACGGCAGCGTCCGTCTGAACGACAACGATATTTCAAGCTTGTCGCCACAAGCTCGGCGACTGGGTCTGCTGTTTCAGGAGCCGTTGCTGTTTCCGCACCTCGACGTTGCCGGCAATGTTCTGTTTGGGCTAAGAACACGCGGCACAAGCAAAGAACGGCAGCAACAGGTGAGCGAGGCACTCGCCTCGGTCGGGCTTGCCGGACTGGATAAGCGCGATCCCGCAACGTTGTCCGGCGGTCAACAGGCACGAGTGGCCTTGTTGCGCGTGCTGCTTGCTGATCCCCGCGCGCTGTTGCTGGATGAACCCTTTCGGTCGCTCGATGAAGACAATCGCGTCCAGGTCCGCGAACTGGTTTTTAGCGAAGCACGACGGCGTGGTTTACCCACGCTGCTGGTTACGCACGATGAGAGCGACGTTGTTGCCGCCGGCGGGCCTGTAGTGCGACTTCAGGGCACTCCGCATGCTTGATACAGTGGTGCGCCCACTGATTAATCAACCGCTGGATTTCGCCGGTCGGGCACTTGCCGAGCGCGGTGTAAGCGCCAACAGCGTCACATTTGCCGGCCTGCTTGTTGGCCTGCTGGCCGCGGTGGCTATCTCCGTCAGCTTACTCAAACTCGGTTTCGTGCTTATTGTTTGCAACCGGATGCTGGATGGGCTTGATGGAGCTGTCGCTCGGGCAAGCCGCACCACCGACAGCGGCGGCTATCTCGATATTGTGGTTGATTATGTTTTCTACGGCAGTGTACCGCTGGCGTTCGCTATCGCCGATCCGACACAAAATGCTGTTCCGGCCGCCGCGTTGCTCGCCTCTTTTTGTTTAACGGCATCGAGTTTTCTCGCACTCGCGACGATTGCGGCCAAGCGCGGCATCGAAACGGCGGCGCACGGCAGAAAGTCGTTCTTCTATTCCACTGGCATTGTGGAAGGCACTGAGACCATCGCCTGCTTCTTGCTAATGGCCGCGATACCGGCGTGGTTTGAGTTACTCGCGTGGGGATTCAGCGTACTGTGCGTCTTGACAGCCATTCAGCGGACTGCATTGGTTTTCAAACTGTTCGGCGATGACACGACCGATCAATGACACACCGGCCTGACGAAGGCGAGGGTAATATTTGCCCGGCTCCCCCGGTCCATTGAAGCACAGCATTCGAACATCACGTAACGGAGCACCTTGTGTCACGAAATCTTGGCAGACTATTTCTTGTAGTGGTCATCGCGGCCGTTATTGGTGCTTACTTCGCTTTTGATTTGCAGCAGTACCTGTCACTGACAGAACTGAAACAACAACGCGATGCACTTGCTGAGTACGCCGCGTCCCGCCCGTTACTTTCCATCGGCGGATTTTTCCTCGTCTATGTTGTAGTCGCTGCACTTTCCTTACCGGGTGCCGCCATCCTGACCATTGCGGGCGGCGCGGTATTCGGGCTGGGCACTGGTACTCTCGTTGTTTCGTTCGCCAGCAGCATAGGCGCGACACTGGCTTTCTTCGCGGCGCGCTTTCTTCTGCAGGACACGGTACGCAGTAAGTTCAAGGAACGCCTGAAACGCATCGACGAAGGTATCGAAAAGGACGGCGGGTTTTATTTGTTTTCCATGCGGCTCGTACCGGTGTTTCCCTTTTTTGTAATCAATCTTGTCGCCGGGCTCACTGCACTGAAACCGTGGACATTCTATTGGGTTAGTCA
Organism: Woeseia sp. D3-10; assembly: GCF_055809415.1. NCBI lineage: Bacteria > Pseudomonadati > Pseudomonadota > Gammaproteobacteria > Woeseiales > Woeseiaceae > Woeseia > Woeseia sp. D3-10. The sequence goes on from NZ_JBVVTW010000007.1 coordinate 1,686,378, forward strand.
GCTTGGCATGTTGCCCGGTACGCTGGTATTCGTGAATGCAGGCACTCAGCTCGGGCAGATCTCTTCTGCCGGTGACATCCTGTCGCCATCGTTACTCGGCGCGTTCGTGTTGCTGGCTCTTTTGCCGTTCATCGGGCGCGGCGTTCTGGCCTGGGTTAAGGAGAGCCGTGTGCGGAAGAAGTTCAATCGACCAAAAAACTTCGATTACAACCTGATTGTCATTGGCGGCGGATCGGCGGGTCTCGTGACCTCCTACATCGCGGCGACCATCAATGCCAAAGTTGCGTTGATTGAGCGCGACAAGATGGGCGGCGAATGCCTCAATACCGGTTGTGTGCCGAGTAAGGCATTGCTGAAGAGTGCCGGTCTGCTGGCGGCTGCACGCGACAGCAAGAAACTCGGTATCAACAAAATGGAAGCAGACTTTGATTTCGCAGACGTCATGCAGCGGGTACACGATGTGATTGGAGAGATTGCGCCGCATGACTCGGTTGAGCGTTATACCAAACTGGGCGTTGATTGCATCGCCGGCGAGGCGAAGGTGATTTCGCCGTGGGAAGTGGAAGTGGGAGACCGTCGACTATCGGCCCGTTCTATTGTTGTTGCGACCGGTTCGCGACCGGTTGTGCCGCCTATTGACGGCTTCGACAAGATCGATTTTGTCACCAGCGACACGTTATGGGATATCCGGAAACAACCTCGCAAGATGGTGGTACTCGGCGGCGGCCCGATTGGCTGCGAATTGACTCAGGCGTTCCAGCGACTGGGTACCGACGTCACTCTGGTGGAAATGGCGGCGCAATTGCTGGGACGGGAGGATGGCGACGCCGCGAGCGCCGTGCTGGAATCTCTGCGTGATCATGACGGCGTCAACGTGGCATTGTCCACGAAGGCAGTACGGGCTGAAGGCGAAGGTGCGAGCGGCACCCTTGTGTGTGAACAGGATGGCAAAGAAGTGCGATTCGAGTTTGACTTGCTTCTTTTGGCTCTCGGCCGAAAGGCAAACGCCAATACCGCCGGGATTGCCGACATTGGCGTCGAGATTGCAAAAAATGGCACGGTCGCTACGGACCCGTTCCTGCGCACGAATTACCCCAGCATCTCCGTGTGCGGCGATGTTGCCGGACCCTATCAATTCACCCACGTAGCCGCTCATCAAGCCTGGTTTGCCGCAGTGAACTCGCTTATTCGCCCGCTGTGGTCTTTCCGCGCGGATTACAGCGTCATACCGTGGTCGACATTTACGAGCCCGGAAGTCGCGCGGGTCGGCCTGAACGAAACCGAGGCCAGTGAACAGGGTATCGAAGTTGAAGTGACGCGCTACGGGATCGACGATCTTGATCGTGCAATTACTGAGAGCGAAGCGCACGGTTTCGTCAAGGTACTCACAGCTCCCGGCAGCGACAAGATTCTGGGTGCAACGATTGTCGGTGCGCATGCCGGCGAGCTGATCGCTGAGTTTGTACTGGCGATGAAACACGGACTTGGACTCAACAAGATCTTGGGCACTATCCATATTTACCCAACGCTGATGGAAGCGAATAAGTACGTGGCTGGCGAATGGAAGCGGGCGAACAAACCTGAAAAGCTGCTGCGTTACGTCGGACGCTATTTTGCATGGCGACGCGGACGTGCGGGCAACAGCGAGGACGTTGATCAGTGAGCGAGTGGCTGCTGGGCAATGAACCGCAAGTCCGGCTCGTCGTGTTTCTCTCAGTGTTCGCGCTGCTGCTGGCAGCACAACACTGGGCGCCGCGCCGGGACATGCACCTGGGCTGGCGCCGCCTCCTCAGCAATATTTCGCTGGTCGTAGCAGGCACGTTGTTGTTGCGGATTGCCTTTCCGGTGCTTGCGGTTGGTCTCGCGTTACGTTTGGAGGCCGACGGCGGTGGCCTGGCAACCTTATTCCCGTACTGGCTCGCGATTATGGTTGGCGTTGTACTGCTGGATTGCGCCATCTACTGGCAACACCGTTTGCTGCATAAAATTCCGCTGCTGTGGCGACTGCACCGGGTCCATCACGCAGATGTGGGCTTTGACGTCACAACGGCCCTGCGCTTCCACCCGATTGAGTTTGCTTTGTCGATGGCAATCAAACTCGGCTTGATTGCATTGTTCGGCATTCCTGCGCTTGCCGTCCTTATATTTGAGATACTTCTGAACGCTGGCGCGCTCTTCACTCACGCCAATATTAGGCTGCCAGCAATGTTCGAGCGGCGACTACGCTGGCTATTGGTTACGCCGGAAATGCATCGCATTCATCATTCGGTGCACAAGGATGAAACCAACAGCAACTTCAGTTTTCACCTGTCGTTGTGGGATCGCCTGTTTGGCAGCTACCGGGATCAACCCCGCGATGGTCAGACATCGATGAAGATTGGCCTGCATGAATTTCGCGAGTCTCGTGAACAGACGATCTGGGCATTGATCCTCAATCCGTTTCGGAAGAATTGACGGCCCCGGCCAACACTGACGGTAGGCCAACAGGCTGCTGTTAACGCCACGCTAGCAGATTCCAGCTAAACCGCCGACCAGCCGTTCTCTGGTCCACCGATTTTTTGTGACTCCGCCAGCGATACCCGCTCAGAGCGGCAGATCCCGCTGCCAGTCTGAATTCTCTCATCTGAAAGCTTTGACTTGACCGTTAATACAAATGAGAATCGTTCGCAAATAGTAACGCGGTAGCGGGAATACCTTGCTCATGAAGCTTCGACCCATACTCTTCTGGTCACATCTTGCGGTCGGCATCACCGCCGGTTTCGTCATTCTGATGATGTCCGTCACCGGCGTCCTGCTGACCTACGAACGGCAGTTCATCGAATGGGCCGATCAACAGTATGCGACGTCGCCGGTAACCGGCGTGTCCGCATTAAGTGCCGATGAGTTGCTGAACATCGGTCGCGCGGCAGAGCCCGGTGCGGACAGCTTCGAACTGAAATTCGTCAACAAGCCTGGCTCACCGGTCACGGTTACGGCTGACCGGGAGCGGACACTGCTCGTCGACCCATACAGCGGGGATATTCTTCGCGACGGCCGCGGTACTACAGCAGAATTCTTTCGCGTCGTTACCCGTGTACATCGATGGTTTGCGGCGTCCGACGAGAACTTCGACTTGGCAAGAGCGACGACGGCCTACAGCAATCTGCTTTTTGTTTTTCTGATTGTGTCCGGTGTCTACCTGTGGCTGCCGCGGGTCTGGCATTGGTCAATACTCAAAACCAAACTGTTCTTCAATCCCAGGACGACCAACTCGAAAGCGCGCGACTACAACTGGCATCACGTGTTCAGCGTGTGGGCTCTCGTGCCACTGTTTCTGATCGCAAGCTCCGGCTCGGTCTTTTACTTTTCGTGGGCCAGCTCTGCAATTTATGCGGCTTTTGGCGAAGAGCCGCCGGTTCGTGGTCGCGGAAGTGAGTCGGCTGTTGGCGAGGCATTACCTGTGGAGACAATGCCGCAGCAAGGACTGTTGAATGCAGCACAACAGCATGCGCTTGCCAATGAAGCTGCGGACTGGCACTCGATCAAGCTACGGACAAGCGCCGTACCGAAGCCGTCGACAACCTTTGTCATCGATCGCAGCATCGGTCGACGTCCGGATTTCGCCTACGAGCTAAAGCTGGACAGTAGCAACGCTTCGGTAATTGAGGTCAAACGCAACGACGACAAGACACCGGGAGCCAAGGCGAGAACTTTCGTACGCTTCTTGCACACCGGCGAAGTGTTCGGCTTTCTTGGCCAAACGCTCGCCGGGCTTGCCTCTTTGGCGGCCTGCTTACTCGCCTACACGGGAATGGCACTGGCATGGCGGCGATTGATTTCACCGTTGTTCAGGAGAACCGCCTGAACGACGGCATTACCGCGACAATTCACGGCGAACAATACATGGCCATTTGACTATCCATGTGGGTCCACCGATAGATCCCAGTAGGGGGTCGTGGAAATTTTGCCCGCCATGAAATCAACGAAGGCGCGGACTTTTGGCAGCAGGTGGCGCCTCTCCGGGTAAACCAGATAAATGGAAACCTCGAGTGTTGAGTAGTTCGTCAGCAGCGGTATCAATCTACCGTCCTGTATATCCTTGCCGACGATAAACGTCGGCGCGCGCATTATTCCGCTCCCCGCGAGCACCGCCTCACGCAACGCCAGGCTGTTGTTCATTTGCAGTGCGCCGCTGACCGACACGGATACTGGTTTGTTGTCCGAGGCAAGAAAATGCCAGACTCGGGCAGAGGCTTGGTAGCTGAACGAAAACACATTGTGCTTGGTGAGATCAGCAGGAGTTCGCGGAGTCCCGTGATTGTCCAGGTAAGACTGAGTAGCGACGATCGCGTGACGGCACGGCGCCATGCGGCGCGCAATCAACGACGAGTCCGGCATGTCCGCAATGCGGACTGACACATCGAAACCCTCTTCGATAAGATCGACCTTGCGATCATCAAGTTTCATGTCCACGGTCAGCTCAGGGTAGCGTTGCAGAAACTCCGGCAATGACGGGGCGATATGCAAAATGCCAAACGACATCGGCGAGTTTATTCGCAGCACGCCGCTCGGAGTTTCCCGCAGCCGCGAAATCTCGGCTTCCGCATCTTCGATATCGCGTAAGCCGCGTTGGCTGCGTTCGTGAAAAATTCGACCGGCTTCAGTCAGACTCAGCCGCCGGGTTGTACGGTTCAACAGCCGCACACCGAGCCGCTCCTCCAGCCGTGTAACGTACTTGCTGACCACCGGCCGCGACAATTTCAGCCGCTCAGCCGCTTTCGTGAAGCTGCCCTCGTCCACAACGGCCACGAATACCGCGATGTCGGTCAGTGAATCCATGATCGCTCTGATTAGGTCATATTTGTGAATAGTGTAGTGAATTTTTGCGGGATTATTATCTAACGGTAACGCTTTAGTGTTCAAGACCTACCCGGACACGGCAGTTGCCCATCATGCGCCCCCTGAAATCAAATTCGACCGAACTCAATGCGCATGCGGGCCTGGTCGTTGCCGCCCTGATCGTGGGCCTCTCTTTTCCCGCCGTCGGTTTGATCAGCGAAGGCCTGCCGCCGTTGCTGCTGACGGCCATCCGTTTTGCGATTGCAGCACTGGTCGTCTGGCCGTTGACGCGGAGGCACGGGAGCCACTGGCCGAGCGTGGCAGGACTCGCGTTGTACTGCCTGCTCGGAACGGCGTTGGCGGCGTTCTTCGGCACGATGTTCTGGGCTGCGCATCACGACAGTGCCGTTTCGATGGCGACGATCTATGTCAGCGTTCCACTAACGGCTTACGCCCTCGGCCGCGCGTTCAGTGTTGAACAAGCATCGGCGAGATTGCTGGTAATACTGGCGATAGGCGCGAGCGGCGCACTCGCGCTGATCTGGGCGCATACGGCAGCACAAACCGGCAGGTTCTCGTTTGGCATTGGCGAAACAGCGTTTCTCGCCGCCAGCATTGGCCCTGCACTGCACCCGGTGCTGACGAAGCTCGGCCTGCAACAAGGATGGCTCTCGCCGCACGCTGAACAACGAACATTTTGGAATTTGCTGGCTGGCAGCTTCGTTACCGCAGTCACCGCATTGCTCGTGGAATCACCGGCGGACCTCGCGACCGCTGTGACTCGCGACGCGGCCATCGTCATCTATCTCGCTGTTTTTTCGAGTGCCGTGACGTTCTGGTTGTCGCAGCGCGCCGCCGCCGTACTTAGCCCCGGCACGGTTACGGCTTACAGCTACACGACTCCGTTCGTCGCCATGTTGTTGCTGTTCATAAGCGAACCACAAACGATCGGCTGGCGCTGGCTACCCGGCACCTTGCTCGTGATCACCGCGATTGCGTTACTCATTCGCGAAGCCGAGCCGAAGGATCAGGCAGGCGACCCCGAACTCTAGAACAACTGAAACAGGAGACAGTGCGATGACTATTCTTAAACTCACGAAGCAGCTGGTTGCTATCGCGTTGGTGCTGGCCTTGGTGTCGGTGACATTTGCCAGCAATCGGGCTGTGGGTGTAAGCCCCTGGGGGGCGGACGATGAAATCGGTCGGCTAAATCTGATGAACGATCAATCACGTCATGCCATTCTCGCGCAGATCAGTGGCGGAAAAACCTACGACTTGTCGGTCGAATATTTCATCGGCATGCCGAGCTGGCAGGCGGCGGGCGATCCTCACTACCGGCTGTGGATGACACACACACCGCAGGGCACAGTGATCGATGATCCGCTCGGCCTCGGCAAAGAGATGAATGAGCACGTCAGTTACACGGGTGCGGCAATCTCGATGTACACGCACATGGGCACTCATATTGACGGCCTGAGTCACTTCGGTCTGGACGGCAAAATCTGGAACGGTTTCAGCGCCCGCGAACACCTGGGCGACCGCGGCTGGCAGGTCGGCGGCGTGGAGAACCTGCCGCCGATCGTCGCGCGCGGCGTCATGATTGACGTAGCGGCTGCAAAGAAGGTGGCCATGCTGCCGGACGGGTATCGAATTACCCGGTCCGACCTCGTGCACGCACTGCACACCCAGAGCGTTGAACTCCGCAAGGGCGACGTCGTGTTGGTGCGAACCGGTCGCATGCAGTCCTATGCAGACACGGCGGCCTACATGGCCAACCCGCCCGGACTTGGTTTGGCAGCAGCACGTTTCCTTGTTGAAGAATCAGGCGCAATGATTGTCGGCGCGGACAATCTGAGCTTCGAAACTTTCCCGTCGGAACTGGAAGATGACTACGTCCCGTTGCACACCTACCTGCTGGCGGAACAAGGCACCCCGATCATCGAACTCGCGTGGCTTGAAGACCTGTCGCGCGACAAGGTGTACGAGTTCGCGTTCATCGCTGGCTCGTTGAAACTGCGTGGCGCTGACGCCGCACCGCTACGACCTATCGCAATCCCGGTGAAGTAACGGCAACCCCTGCGCTCGCCGAGGATATGCAGTAGGCTGCGGCAACACTTGAAAGAAGGTCGTCCGATGATTCCCCGAGTTCTGCTAGGCACTGCATTGATTCCTGACACTGACAAGGAACTGCAGCTTTATCAATCGGGCGACCTGTTCTCGATCAAGATTCCCGGTCGGGGCGATCTGATGAACAGCCGCGTACACGGCTCGGAGAAAGCGTTAGCCGACCTTGCCATCGAGCAACTTGGCGCCAACAAGACACCACGTCTCCTCGTTGGCGGCCTTGGTATGGGCTTTACGCTGGCCGCCGCTCTCCAGGCTGTTGGCCCTGACGCAGAAGTTGTTGTTGCCGAATTGGTGCCGGAAGTCGTGACATGGAACGAGACGTTGATGGGTGAGCCCGCCGGGCACCCGTTGGCCGACCCACGCAGTCGCGTCTACGTCGGTGACGTTGCCGACCTGATTCGGCAGGAGCCTGCCGGGTTTGATGCCATCCTGATGGACGTCGACAATGGACCCGAAGCACTCGTACGCCGCGAGAATGACTGGCTTTACAGCCCTGCCGGTCTGCGCGCGACTCGCAGCGCGTTGCGGCCGAAAGGAGTGCTGGCCGTCTGGTCTTCCAGCCCGGACCGGGCATTCAGCAAACGCCTGCAACAAGCGAATTTCAAGGTGCGCGAGCACGTCGTCAGGCCGCACCGCGTCGGCAAAGGTCCACGGCATCACATTTGGGTCGCGACCTGAACCCACCCTGCCCGGCCCATCTATACAAAGGCATTGGCGACTGATTAAATCGGCGCGTTCACCCTGGGGTAGCGCCCGTCCATGTCTCTGTATTCCGAGTTCAGCAAAAGGAACGTGTTCCGGGTCGGCGCGGCCTACCTGGTCGCCGCGTGGCTGTTTACGCAGGTAGCCGAAACGCTGTTTCCCCTATTCGGTTTTGGCGATACGCCCGCACGCATTGTCGTGATCATGCTGGCCATCGGTTTCATTCCTGCACTGATTTTGGCCTGGGCCTTCCGGATGACCCCGGACGGCATGCGCAAAGAATCCGAGCTGGACATCGCGCTGTCGCCGCAGGCCAGCCGGCGGCTCGACCGCATGATCATGGTGGCACTGACCATTGCCCTGTGCGTCATGGCATTGGATCGCTTTGTATTTTCGGCGATGCGGGAAACTGCCCGGCAGGCGTCAATCGCCAGCCAGCTTGCGGAAGCCCGGCAACAGGCGAAGAACGAAGCGCTGCAGACGACCTCCAGTGATAAATCTATCGTTGTCCTGCCCTTCGTCAATATGAGCGACGATGCGCAGAACGAATTCTTCTCTGATGGAATCTCCGAGGAATTGCTGAACCTGCTGGCAAAGATCCCCGATCTGCGGGTGATCTCCCGCACCTCGGCGTTTTCTTACAAAGGTAAGAACGTGACAATGGCGCAGGTCGTCGGTGATTTGAACGTCAGTCACGTCCTCGAAGGTTCCGTGCGTAAAGCAGGTGACCGGGTACGCATAACCGCTCAGTTGATCGATGCGCATAGCGATACACACGTCTGGTCAGAAACGTTTGATCGCCAGCTTGGAGACATATTCGCCATTCAGGAGGAGATAGCGGCGACCGTTTCTGATCGTCTTACCCTGAGCTTGCTCGGCGATACACCGCGACCCCGCAGCACCAACCCGCAAGCCTACGCGTTGTATTTGCAGGCACGGTTCCTCGGAATTCAGGGCAGTGCGGACGGCTACGCCCAGGCAGTGACGTTGTTGCAGCAGGTGCTTGCCATAGATCCTGATTACGCCAATGCCTGGGATGCGCTGGCGGGAAACTATTTGAATCAGGCTGGTAAAGGGTTGCGGCCGTGGAACGAGGGATTCGAGTTGGCACGCGATGCGGCGGAACGTGCACTGACGATCGATCCGCTGTACGCGCCGGCCTATGCCCGGCTCGGCTGGGTTGCGTTATTGCGCGACAACAATCTTGAGTCGGCAGCACATCACTATCAACGCGCGCTGGAACTCGGGCCAACCAATGTACGCACTATCGGTGATGCCGCCTCCGTGCTTAAGAGTCTCGGACGCATCGACGAATGCATCGCGCTGGATGAATTCGTGGTCGAGCGCGACCCGGTGAATGCAATCGGTCACTTCAATCTGGGCGGCAGCTATTTGTACGCCGGGCGCTATGCGGATGCGATTGCTACTTTGCGTACCGCCTTACAACTCAGCCCGAACCGCATCGGCGGCTACTACCAGCTCGGTATCGCGCAACTGCTTGCTGGCAACGCGGCCGACTCGATGGCGTCCATGCAACACGAACCGCTCGAGGTGCTGCAACTGCTTGGCAAAGTTATGGCCAGCCATGCACTCGGCGAGTTTGAAATCGCGAATCAACTGCAAACTGAGTTGATAGATCAGCACGAGCAGGAAGCCGCCTACAACATCGCCTACGTGCTGGCTTACCGCGGCCAGACCGATTCAGCGTTCGAGTTCCTGGCGCAGGCCGTGAACAACGAAGACCCGGGACTCACGGATATCGTTGCAGAGCCTCTGTTTGCAAATCTGCACGCGGACCCGCGCTGGTTACCTTTCCTGAAGTCCATCGGAAAAGCACCGGCGCAGCTGGAAACCATAGTTTTTAAGATTCCACTGCCGCTGTCCTAAAACGTAAGCAGCCGACCTGAAGATTGTCGCCGCAAGTCGCACGAAACCAGACGATGGTTGCCGTTCAACGCTGAGGCAGGAAATTTTGTTTCCCTGGAATCAATAGGACACGGCTGCCAACCGGAAACGTGACTTCCTGTTTACCAATCGCAAACTTTTGTGTCAGACGATAGTTGCTCGTTCAAACGGCAATAGGATAGCCATTGAGCATTTCCTTGAGGAGCAACCGATGGATCTTGTCAACAAATACCTGCCGCTGTTTCAGGAGGGTGCCGTGACCTACGGTTTGCTGTTCTTGAAAGCGCTGGCCATTTTCGTTGTTGGTCGCTGGATAGCAAAGGTTATCGTCAAGATTGTGCACGGGGTACTGCGACGCGGCGGTATGGATGACATGCTCGTCAAGTTCATCAAGAACATCGTCTATGCGCTATTGTTGACGTTCGTCGTCATCGCCGCAATCAGCGCACTTGGTATTCAAACTGCATCATTGGTCGCAGTCATCGGTGCTGCCGGGCTCGCTATTGGCCTGGCATTGCAAGGCTCACTTGCGAACTTCGCAGCTGGGGTTCTCATGATTATTTTCCGGCCTTACAAGCTTGGTGATCTGGTTTCGGTAGCGGGCTCCGAAGGCTTCGTTGAAGAGGTTGATGTCTTCACGACAACGCTCCGAACTCCTGACAAGACACAGATCATTATCCCGAATGGCCAGATCATGGAAGGCCAGATCACTAATTTCACCGACGCCGAAAAGCGCAGGCTCGACCTGCTTGTCGGCATCGGTTACGGCGACGACATTGATAAAGCACGAAACGTGCTGCTCGATGCAATAAAGGCCAGCGATTTTGTGCTTGAGGATCCTGAGCCTGCAGTCACTGTTGCAGAACTCGGCGATAGCTCTGTGAACCTGGCGGTTCGTCCATGGGTGTATTCGGCAACCTACGCGCCAGCTTCGCACGAGGTTACTGAACGCATTAAAAAAGCACTTGATGCGGCTGGGATCAGTATTCCGTTCCCACAGCGCGACGTGCATATGTATGAGCACAAGAACTAAGATACAAATCCAGCCCGCTTGCTACAAAAGCCGGGCAGGCATGGTGTTATCAGCCTGCTCGGCAAGTGCGTAGGCAACAATCGGTTTAACAGTCGATCTGACAGGGTGTCGCACCCGGCCCCAGCGACCATCTGGCCGTATCAACCGCCTCAAGTTTCAGCACTTTGATACCTTGCCCTCAAAGCACGAAGCCTGCACGTGGCTATTGATAGCCACCGCTTGGTCTGGCCGCGGTATTACTGCTTACATACCGATCAATCCCACTGCGGAGCGATTTCTGGATTGGCAATCCGTTCATTGCGATCAAGCGCATCGATCCGCGCAATCTCGTCGGCTGAAAGGACCAGTGATGCGCCCTTTAGGTTGGCTTCCAGGTTCTGTCGCTTAGTGGAGGAAGGAATAGTTGCCATGCCATGGGCAAGCACCCAGGCGACGACGACTTCCGCGCTGCTGACGCCATGCGCTTCGGCAATTCTCACAATCACAGGGTCGTTGAGCACCTTGCCCACCGCAAACGGCATGTAGGCTGTGATATGTATGTCGTGCGAATCGCAGAATGATCGCAACTTCGTGTTGGTCAGGTACGGATGAACTTCAACCTGATTGGTGAATAATCGCCCATCGGGCATCAGCGCCATAGCTTCTTTCAGCAGCGCAATGTTGAAATTGGAAACTCCTGCCTGTCGGGTCAGACCCTGCTCTTGAGCTTCCAACAACTCCCCAATGTACTCGCTCACCGGTTCGTTGTTGGCTGGCGCAGGCCAGTGAATAAGCAGCAGGTCGACGTAGTCCAGCTGGAGCCGTTTCAGGCTTTCCTCGACACCGTTTCGAAAAGCCGTCTCGTTCAAGGTATTGTTCCAGGCCTTGGTGGTCACGAACAATTCTTCACGCTTGAGACCGAAGTCCCTGATAGCTCTGCCTACTTCTTCTTCGTTGGCATAGATCTGAGCAGTGTCAATGTGGCGGTAACCAAGTTCCAATCCCATCGTTACTGAGTCATACGCTACCGCTCCTTTCAGGCGGAAGGTCCCCAAGCCGAGCTGTGGCATGCTGTTTTTAGCCAATTCCATTGCTTTTCCTGTATTCGTTTTGTCGGAATATTCGCATCCGTTTGCCAGCATCATGACAAACAGACAAGCCGACCCGCAGGCGCCGACCGGCTTCGTGTCGGCCTGTGTGCCCACAGCCGTGCGGAACTGCATTCATTTCAGGATTGCCCGTGTCGGGAGTTCGCCTTGTCGATGGCGACCGCTGCAAGTATGACCAGGCCTTTAACGACCTGCTGCCAGAAGGGTGACACATTGAGCAGGAACAAGCCGTTGTTGAGTACACCAATAATCAGGCAACCAAGCACAGTACCCATGATCGAACCACGGCCGCCCGACAACGAGGTACCACCGATGACCACAGCCGCGATGGAGTCGAGTTCGTAGCCAAGACCTGCGTTCGGCTGTGCAGAGTCGAGGCGTGCAGTCAGAAGCAGACTTGCGACTCCGGCCAGAGCACCGCCCAAGGCGTAGACCCAGACCTTCACCCGGTTCACCCGCAGGCCTGTAAGGAGTGCAGCCCTTTCATTGCCACCTACCGCATACAAGTAACGACCGAAGCGGGTCTTGCGGGTGAGCATCACAAATATCGCGACCAGTGAAGCACAAATCCAGACCGGCATTGGGACACCGAGAAACAACCCGGTACCCAGAAAGCCAAAGCTGTCGCCGAGCCCTGTAACCGGAAAGCCACCGGTCCAGAGCATAGTCAGTCCGCGTGCAATGCTGAACATGCCAAGTGTCGCTACAAACGGCGGTATTTTGAATCGGGTGATAACCATGCCGTTGAACCAGCCCAACAACAAGCCAACCAGCACCGCGGTTACGATAGCTCCCGGTACCGTGACCTGAATTAGGATATCGAGCGCTGGAATCGCGATACCGTTCCTGAGTACACCAGCCGCTACGGCTCCCGACAACGCCAGTATTGCCCCGACAGAAAGGTCAATTCCGCCGGAAAGTATGATCATGGTCATGCCAATAGACAGGCAGAGATTCACCGAGATCTGCCGCAAAATATTCCAGCCATTGTCAGGCGTGAGGAAGGAATCAGACATCAGCGACATCCCGATCACCATCAAGAGGAGCGCGATCATGGGTTGGGATTTTGACAACAGATCCCTGGCAAACGCCTGATTCGTTTTCATCAAACCGATACCGCCAACGGCAAAGCTGCCTTCATCATGATTTCCTCAGTTGCTTCCGAACGACTGAATTCCGCAGTCTTGCGGCCCTCGCACATCACCATGATGCGGTCGGCCAGCGAGAGAATTTCCGGTAGCTCCGATGAAACGACGATGACGGCGAGACCGGCCTTGCTGAGCTCGTGGATGAGCGTGTAAATTTCCTCTTTTGCATTTACATCTATGCCGCGAGTAGGCTCATCCAGCAGTAACACAAGAGGATTTGTTGCCAGCCACTTGGCGAGAATCACCTTCTGCTGATTGCCACCGCTTAAGTTGCGAATTAGCTGCTTTACCGAAGGTGTCTTTACCCGAAACTGAGCAATGGACTCCTCGACCATTCTGAGTTCTGCTGTTTCGTTCAGGACGCCTGCCCGTTCGAATTTCGACAAGCAAGCCAGGCTGGTATTGTCGAGGACCGACATGCTCATCACGAGGCCTTCACTTTTGCGATCTTCCGGAGCAAGTGCCAAGCCCTGCGCGATAGCCTCAACCGGTGAATCGATACTTGCCGGCTCACCGTTGACAAAGATTGCAGCGGTCGAGTCTCGGGAGTGCAGACCAAAGAGGGTCTCCAGTAGTTCGGTACGCCCGGCGCCCATGAGCCCGAAGATTCCCAGTACCTCACCGCGATAGGCTGTGAGGCTTACCTTGCGCAACAAGAAATCACCGGGTCGGTCCGGGTGACGCAATGACAGGTCTTCAACACGCAACGCCTCACTTCCCACCGTCGGCTCCGCCCGAACCACTTTGCCGGTTCGTTCGCGGCCGACCATCATCTGCACAATGGCATCACGGCTCATATCCTGCAGGGGTGCGGCATGAATCAGCTTGCCGTCGCGCATTACCACCGCATCGTCGCCAATTCGGCTCAGTTCTTCGAGCTTGTGAGTGATGTAGGCAATAGCCACGCCCTGCTTTTTCAACTGCTTAATGATGCCGAACAGCACTTCAATTTCGTGCTCGGTAATCGCGGATGTTGGCTCATCCATAATCAGCACGCGAGCGCTGCTTGAAATTGCCTTGGCAATTTCAACAAGCTGCTGCTGCCCCACCCGCAATCGGCCCAGCGGTGTGGACGGTTTGACGTCAAGGTCAAGCTGCTCGAGCAAAGTGGTCGCTTCCCGATTCATGGCTTCACCGTCGATGAAGCCGAACCTGTTCAGTGGTTCGCGGCCCAGAAAAATGTTCTCGGCAACAGTCAGGTTGGAAACCAGATTTAGCTCCTGAAAGATCATGGAGATACCGGCAGCGCGGGCAGCGCGTGGGTTTCTAAAACTGACTGACTCTCCTGCCAGACGCACCTCGCCTTTATCAGGCAACAACACGCCGGCGATGATATTCATCAACGTGGACTTGCCAGCCCCGTTCTCACCAAGCAGTGCAGTCAATCGGCCACTTCGGAGAGTGAAACTGACATCATCAAGCGCGAGTACGCCAGGGAAGGATTTGGTGATCCCTGTGGCCTCGAGAACAATCTCGCCGGGCGTCATCATGGAAAGCTGACTTCTACCGGGACCAGAAGCAGTTCGGCCGGTGCTTCGTTCGAGTCAGCCACCTGAACTCCGCCGACGAAACGTACTACTTTGCCTACCTCTGCATTGGATACCAGATTCGGTAGGACCTGAGTTTCCACCCTGCGGTTGATCTCCGCAGAAAGTGCGTTGAACTCCTGTGAGTTGCCGAACTCGCTGACATCAAAAACTCCGGATCCATCACGGATTGCGTTGCCGAACACCGGACCTGTATCGATGACTAGTGAAACGCTTTCGTCCGTTTGCAACGCGATCGTAATTGAATCGCTGTCAATGACCGTAATCCGACCTTGTCCAGACACCATGAAGTAGGAACTGCCGCTGAGCCCGAGCCGGTGACCGTAGCTCGCCGCTGTAGCGGTGAAATCGGTGCGTAGACCGGCCAGCAATTCCCCCGCGTCCACCGCACTACGAATAGCGTCCGGCAACTGGAGTCGCCAGAACTCCTCGGCGCGAGTGGCTGCATTGAACTTGCCTTGAGCAGTCTGTTGCCGCGTTACTTCAAGCGGTACAACGTGCAACAAGGGAACGAAATACAGAAACACGCTTGCAACGGCGATGCCGAAGACCCAGCGGAAGAGACCAGCCATACGCTTCGTCGCCGCGCGAGCCAATCGATCAGTCCTGTTTGCGGCCGTAGTCGCCAAACGAGTCAACCGTCTCGCTGGTAACAAGCTCCACGGCTACCGGAATTTTCTGCGGGAAGTTTCGTTCCCCATTGATGTAGCTGTGGGCACTATCGGCAGCAGTGCGCGCCATAACTTTTGGGAACTGCATGCCTGTTGCCACTATCTTGCCTTCCGCGATCAGTTTGACCACATCGTCAGCGCCATCGAAGCCAAATACTTTGACTTGATCAGCCTTACCGGCGGCGAGCAGTGCCTGGTACGCGCCCATTGCCATAGGATCGTTTCCCGCGAAGACAGCATCGATGTCCGGATTGGCCTGCAGCATAGCCTCCATGACTTCCATGCCTTTAGCCCGATCGAAGTCTGCACTCAACTGGGCGACCATCTGCAATTCGGGATAGCGATCCACAACGCTGTGAAACCCCTTCGATCGATTCCACGTGTTGTTGTCACCGACCAGACCAAGTAACTCTACGTATTTTCCGGGCCGCGGGACCTGTTTCACAAAAGTCTGGGCGATCTCGACCGCTCCCGCGTAGTTGTCCGAAATGATTTGAGAAACAGCGGCGTCGGTCGCGTTGATTTCGCGGTCTATGCAAAACACGGGAATACCGGCTGACTTCGCCTTGCGCACGTTGGCTATGGATCCATCAGCATCCGTTGGATTGAACAGGATAGCCTGATACCCAGAAGCGACAATGTTGTCATAGTGCTCCGACTCTTTTGCCGGATCGTTCTGTGAGTCGAAAATTGTTGCCTCATAACCTAATTCGACTGCCCGATCACGGGCAGTTTCGGCTAACACGACGAACCACGGGTTGTTCAAAGTTGAAACAACAACGGCTATGCGATTGTCAGACGATTGCGGCGTTGCATCGGAGCCGGTCTGCGAACAGCCCAAGAGGATAGTCAGTACAAAGAGTACTAATGCAGGAAGATTCAAATATCGTTTGAACATCATTTCTTGGGCCCCGCAGCAGCGTTTGGCTGCCCGACGCCAGCCAACACCTGTTTTACGGCTCGATGCCAGCCGGAATTAAGCACATCGACATCCCCGGCGGCCATCATTGGTGTAAAGGTCTCGCCATTACCACCAGTTGCCGCGATTGCTTCGAGCGAGGAGTGTACGCCGGTGCCAAGCAACCCCATCAGCGCCGCACCCATCGCGGAACAATCCGGTGTCGTCGCAACGGTAATTTCAGTTTGGGTAATGTCGGCCGTGAATTGCATTAATAGCTGATTTGCAGTTGGCCCCCCGTCGGCCTTCAGTGCTTTCAAGGCCACGCCGCTTTCCTCCTGCATTGCGTCCAGTGCATCACGCAACTGGAAGGCCATTGACTCCAGTGCTGCCCGCGCAACGTGGCGGCGATCACTGTGTCCCGACAGGCCTACAATTGCCGCCCGCGCCTCAGGCGCCCAATACGGCAATCCCAAACCGGCGAAAGCGGGAACAAGGTAGACGCCGCCCGAGTCTGGCAATTCGCTGGCCAGACTCTCAAACTCGGCCACATTGCGCACCAGTTCGAGTTGGTTCTGTATCCAGTTCAGGGTTGCCGCCGAGTTGATGATTATGCCTTCGAAAGCATAGACCGGGTCTCCCCTACGCACCCAAGCGAGTGCAGTAACTACACCATTCTCGGACAGCCTGAAGTCGGGTCCGATATTCAGTAGTACCGAGGAGCCTGTGCCGAAAGTCACTTTGGCGGAGCCTGGTTTGAAACAGTGCTGTGCAAACAACGATGCTTGCGAATCACCCATCACGCCTACAATTGGGCAAGGTTGTTCCAACGCGCCGCACAATGTCGTGTCGCCGAAGTGGGCATCACTTTCTCGCACTTCCGGCAGTGCGTTCACCGGGACCTGCCATAGATCGCAAAGATCCGGATCCCAGCACAGCTCGCTAATGTTGTATAGCAATGTTCGACTGGCATTGGTGGCGTCAGTGGCGTACACCTTACCTTTGGTAAGACGGTAGATCAGGTAGGTATCGATCGTCCCAAAGAGCGCCTCGCCACTAGCGAGCTTCGCAGCCAATCCGGGACGTTCCTGAATCAGCCACTGCAGCTTGGACGCCGAAAAGTAGGCATCGACGCGTAATCCCGTTCGTTCGTGAATGATCTTGTCGTCACCGGCCTCATTGCGGGCCGCACACAGCGCATCGCTACGCCGGCATTGCCAGACGATGGCCGGGTACAGAGGCTTGCCAGTTTCTTTATCAAAGACAACTACTGTTTCTCTCTGATTGGTAATACTGATGCACGCCAGGTCCGTCATGCGTTGCGCATTTCTGGCAATAAGGGTACTGGTGACTTCAAGGACGTTGCACCAGATTTCCTCGGCGTCGTGCTCTACCCAACCAGGTTGCGGGTAGTACTGCCGATGTTCTTTCGAATAGCGATCCAGGCAATGACCGGATTCGTCGAATAACAGCGATTTCGTCGCCGAAGTACTCTGGTCAATAGCAAGCACTATGGGCATGGCAGTTAGTCGGTCAACAACGTTTGCATGATGGCAGCCAATCCTTCCATGGACAGGCCATAGTGACGAAAAATATCTGCCTGGCTGCCGGTCACGGTGTACTCATCCGAAATTCCGACTACTCTGAAACGCGGGTGTATACCGGATTGCAGGAACAACGCGGCACATGCTTCGCCAAGACCGCCATTTATCATGTGTTCCTCGACTGTAACAACAGCATCGCACTCATTGGCTATAGCAAGGATGGCGTCTGTATCGAATGGCTTTATCGTCGGCACGCTTACGACCCGGCATTGTAGTCCTGACGTTTCTTCAAGATGCGCTGCGGCTAACAATGCATGAATGACTGTTTCGCCGGTCGCGATGAATGCTGCGTCATCGCCGCTTCTAATTTCACGGACCGCACCGGGTTCGAATGCTTGCTTCGTAGGCAGGTCGTATAGCGCTGCCTTGCCGAAACGCAGATAGACGGGTGCCGGCATCAGCGCCGCCGCTCTAACTGCTTCGCGTGCTTCGTAGTTGTCAGCTGGCACAATAATTGTAATGTTGTTTATCGCCCGCAGCGCCGCAAGATCGTGCAACGAATGATGAGTCGTTCCGAGAGCGCCGTAACTTACACCGGCGCTGATCCCAACCAATGTCACAGGATTATCGGAATAGGCAACATCGTTTTTGATCTGCTCCAACGAACGCGCAGTAAGGAAACACGCAGGTGAAACTGCGAAAGCCGTCTTGCCAACTGAGGCAAGACCAGCTGCGATACCCACCAGGTTTTGCTCCGCGATACCAACCTCTATGATCTGCTCAGGCAATTCCTGACCGTAGGGGCCAAGCTTGCCGGACCCTCGCGAATCGCTGGTGATCGTGACAACATTACGATCTTCCTTGGCCATCTCAAGGAGGGTATTGGCGAATACTTCAAGATTCGGCCGTCCAAACGTCAGACCGAGTTGTGATGCCATAGCCTTTGCTGCATCGGAATACATGGAAGGGGCCGGCGCGCTCATGCCGCTGTTTCCGGAATAGCAGCTAGTGCTGAGTCCAGTTCTTTAATTGCCTTTACGTATTCGGCATCAGTAGGCACGCCATGGTGCCACTTGCCGACGTCTTCCATGAAGCTGACGCCCTTGCCTTTGGTCGTGTTCGCAATGATCACACCAGGTTTTCCAGTTTCGAGTGGCGCTTCCAGCGCTTCCGTAAGTTCAGCGTAGTCATGACCGTTCACAGTTCGCACCGCCCAGCCGAAGGCGGCAAACTTCTCGGCAAGCGGCTCACTCGACATGACATCGCGTGTTCGACCGGTGATCTGCAGGGTATTGCAGTCGATAATTGCAGTCAGGTTGTCGAGTTTGTAGTGAGCTGCCGCCATCGCTGCTTCCCAGTTTGATCCTTCGGCTAATTCGCCATCACCAAGTAAGGTAAATACACGGTAGTCCGCTGCATCCATCTTGCCGCCAATGGCCATACCAACACAGATAGGCAGGCCATGCCCCAAAGCACCGGTATTTTGCTCGATGCCCGGCACTTTACGGGTTGGGTGGCCTACGAAATGGGATTGATAACCGCAAAGCGTGGCCAGTCTTGAGGCTGGATAGAAACCCTGGTCCGCCAGCACCACGAACAAGGCCTCCACCGAATGGCCCTTGCTTTGAACATAACGATCCCGGCTCGCTGAGGAAAATGTCTGCGGGGAGACACGCAGGATGCGGTTGTACAGGACATTGAGAATGTCGGTGCACGAAAGACTGCCGCCGGTGTGGCCGGCGCCAGCGTGTTTGATCCAGCGCAGAGTATCGCGACGGTATTGCAGTGATTTACGCGCAAGCTGTTGGTCGGTGAGCATGGTGATATCGGCTGAGGGCGAAGCCTTTTGACTTCAACATGCTTCGTTTATTACCGCAAAAAGGAATAATTCGCAAGTTTATAGATTTCGTTTTTTTGCGTTTTCGCATAAAACAGGCCTTTTCAGTCACTATCCCGACAATAGGTAAGGGGCGGCCAGCATGGGTCTCCCGCGAAGCTGAGCAGGACCCATGACAGTTCGGAGCAACGTCCGGCCTTACCCAGCGGCCAGTGTTACGCGACACATAGCGCTGACCGTTTACCCGCAGCACCCGCACGGCGCCTTTCCCACAGTCTGGCGGCAAAATGTCTCTTGCCCCCCCCACATGGCGAAAAGATCCGCAGGCCTGGTATTTCCATTGCTGGGGCCGATTCGATGGGCCTCGACGTCCGTGCTCAAGGAGTTTGTTGCCCTCGTTGCCAGCAGGACGAGATACAGGCCGTGCTTCCTGGCCGCCGCAACCAACCCTGTAGAACAGATCAGAAAATGGCAAAGCGAGGCCAGCATCTTTTGCTTCATGCACGTGTCCTTGTGCAATCCAGTCTTGATTCAGCCCGCGCGCGAATCTCCGAAGCAGTGATCGAGTAGGCGAATGGCAGTCATCGCGAATTCCGTGATCGACCGGTCCTGCCGCGCTCATCACCGCTGCTACTCAATTTCCGAGTATTGCGCGCTCCAGCGAACGCTCACAGATATCGCAAGTAATCGACTTTCGTTTTTTTCTGCTTTAGGCTTCCGGTAGACTTCGCGGACTTAAAGCTATGGCGGGAGATACAGCAGGATGGTGAGAACCGATACAAACAACCGCAAGTCGAGCAAACGGCTACTGGGCGAGACACGCCGAAGTCGGATTCTGGAATGGCTGCGCGAAGAAGGCAGTGCTCGGGTCAGCGTGTTGGCCGAGGCGTTCGCTGTTTCCGAGGTCACCGTTCGCCAGGATCTCGAAAAGCTGGAAGCGGAAGGTCAGGTGGTACGCGAACACGGCGGCGCTTTTCTCAAGTCAGTGCCGCAGCAAGTTCGCGCAATGGCGTTGCACCACCAGGAAAACAGCGAGCGGAAACAACTGATTGGCCGGGCTGCAGCGAAATTAGTGAATGATGGCGAAACCATCATCATTGACTGCGGCTCGACGACAACCGAGGTTGCAGCCAATCTGTTTGGCCGTCATGACATGACGGTCATCACCAATGGCCTGAATATCGCCCTGATGCTCGGAGCAGAGCCGGGTTTCGACGTCCATATGACCGGCGGTCACTTCAAAGCGCCGACCCTTTCCCTGAGCGGCGAAAAATCGGCGGACTACTTTAATGGCCTATACGCACAGAAATTGTTTCTGGCTACGGCGGCCGTCGATATGGAAAACGGTCTGACTTATCCGGCGTTATCCGACATTGCTGTAAAACGCGCAATGATCAATTCGGCCGAGAGCGTCTACCTCGTCGCTGACTCCACAAAAATCGGTACGCGCTCATTTTGCGTACTTGGCGGGATAGAACAAGTAAACGTACTGATCACCGACGAAGGCATTAGCGACGCGCAACGCAAGGGCTTCGAGGCGGCCGGCGTGAAAGTTGTCATTGCCAACTAGCTAGTGGCTCCGGCGACGACCAACAAACAATCACAACAAATCAAAGACACTACAGCCCTTACAGGAATACCCACATTATGAGCGGCAAGCAAAAGTTCGGAGCAGGCATTTGGCACTTTGCGACATACGTTGATCGATACGCCACGGACGGCTACGGTCCACCGCGCAGCTTGGTCGAAATGATCGATCTGGCAGGACAGGTCGATGATCTCACCGTTGTCGATATCAATTACCCGTTTGCTGATCCGGAGCTCTCGCTCGATACCGTCGAAGCCGCATTGCAGCGCAATAATTTATCGGTGATCGGCATTACACCGGAAATCTACACGAGACAATTTGCAAAAGGCGCATTCACCAACCCCGACCCGGGTATTCGCCGGCTCGCCAACGAAATGATCAATGATGCGGCCAACGTGGTCAGACGATTTGGCGCCAGCTATGTCAAGCTCTGGCCGGGCCAGGATGGCTGGGATTACCCTTTCCAGGTTGACCACGGTGCGCTCTGGAAAGCCAGCATGGACGGTGTCGGTGAACTCGCAAGCGAGAACCCAGACCTCAAGTTCGTCATCGAGTACAAACCGCGTGAACCGCGGGCGCATATGAGCTATGACAGTGTCGCCCGCACCTTGCTTGGGATAGAAAAGATCGGCTTGCCGAACGTCGGTATCCTGCTCGACTTTGGGCATTCACTCTATGGCGGCGAATCCCCAGCGGACGCCGCACAACTTGCCATCGACTACGGTCGCTTGTTCGGCATGGACGTGAACGACAATTTCCGCGGCTGGGACGACGATCTGATGGCGGGCTCGGTACACCCGATAGAACTCTTCGAGTTCTTCTACACCCTCAGGAAAAACAACTGGGAAGGTGTATGGCAGCTCGACCAATTCCCATTCCGCGAAGATTCGGTCGCCGTTGCCAACGGTGCCATTAGTTTTCTCAAGACTATAGAACGCGCGCTCGACAAACTGGATTTCGCAGCGATGCAGGCCGCCCAGGATCGACACGATGCGGTAACTGCACTGAAATTGGCGCAAGAGGCACTCTACACATCGTATTGAGTTCAGATTACAGCCGTCAAAGTCGACCAGCATCTGCAAGGACAACAACGGTCAGTCGGACCCAAGACGACTGTCGGCACGTTCCTGATTTGTTCGTTACTTCCGGCGTCAGCTCTCCTTGCTGATGAAGATGAAGTCGCAAACGGGTTTGTCGATCTGCCGCGTGACTAACAGCCGCTAGCATACTGACAATGGATAAACCGCAACGTAGCCGAAACCGGTACACGTCGTGATCTTGAATGAATACACCGCATCGGCATGGGCGGTGTGTTCATACTCGATTTTGCATTCGGCTTGCCGCCAATCCCGCAATACATAACGGAACTCGTCGAGTACCGAACTGCCTCCTGGCTAAGCGCAGTTCGGGTCGACGCTGAAACTTCGCACAATCTCGTTCGGAACTTCGATACACAATCGAGTGACGGCTGAATCCGCAGACGGGCCGCGGGCACTGAGAAACAGTCTTGCAACAACCGCCACTACTACTTTGCTGGACACGTTTATAGAATTGAGTCCATTTAATGTGCAGGGCAATTTATCTCAGATCAGGCCCTGTGTTCCTGCCCAGGACAGGAACAAGTCCGGCCATGCTCCGACTGGCTTATCGAAAATCTGACGAAGACCGAAACCATGACCGCCGTCCGCAAACAAATGAGTTTCCACCGGTATGCCGCGTGCCTCGAGCGCCGCGCGATACTCGAGTGTATTCGCAACGGGCACAACGAAATCGTCCTCAGCGTGAATAAGAAAATGCGGTGGCGCATCGTCGGGTATGTTGTATTGCGGCGAGTGCGTTTGCTCCAGCAGTGGATCGGCGTTGGCGCCTATTAGTAATTCGCGCGAACCGGCGTGTGCGACCGGTGCGGTCATGGAGATTACGGGATAGATCGGCGCAGCGACGGTCGGTCGTGCTGACAACGTATCCGCTGCATCGATAGCCGAGTATGTGTTGACGGCAAATCGCGTGGCCAGGTCGGCACACAAGTGCCCGCCCGCTGAGAACCCCATAGCGGCGACACGCGCGGCATCGATACCGTATTCACTGGCCGTGGAACGAATGAGACGCATCGCGCGCTGCGCGTCTGAGAGGCAGACATTGGGTCCGGCAGCCCAACCGTCTCCGGGCAAGCGATAGAAAAGTACGAAAACCGTTATACCGCGGGCCGAAAACCAATGACCCAATTCGTATCCTTCTTTGTCGATCATCATCCGCCGATAACCTCCACCGGGCGCAATCAGCATCGCTGCGCCATTGGGCGTTCGGGGTCTTAAAACCACCAGGCGCGGTTGCGAAACACCGTCCACCGCGCGGTCCGTTAATGCGACGTCGGTACTGAGTTCAGTAACGGTCTCCTGCGGTACCTTCGCTGGCATTCCCGGCGCGCCGTCGGGCCAAAGGTCAATTGTCTCTACTGGTTGTGGCAACCCGACTGGCAGGAAACCGCCGTCGACCGGCGGCGGTGTTTGGGCACGATCAGGTTGGCCCGGTCGAGATGCCATGGCACCCTGCAATACTCTACGTCTATTCATGAATGTTTCCGGTTGTCGTGAATCGTGAGCTTCGCACCCTCAGGCTCTTGGTTGCAGGTACAGGACTGATTCAAATAGCTTGCGACCGGCGCCGCGCGGAGCAACCTCAAATTGCAGCATACCCGTAGCTTTTTGTTCCATGGAGTTACCTGCTTTCGTGCTGTCTGCACGCGGCTGACCGCATGCTGTTGCCATGATAGGGCAGGCGATCCTGTTCGGGACCATCAATATTAACGAAGTAACAAGAACTCTCGAAATCGCCACTATTGTGATGTTCGAAAACATCATATCGCACTGCCCTTCCCTGCCCCGAACGCTCGAGCGCCAGACCCGCAAACTAGCGCACGAAGGAGAAACTTGCTCAGTCCCGCCTTTTGCTCAGAAGCTCGCGATAACACCAATACTCATCGTGCGTTCGGCGCCGTACAGACGCTGGCCGACCGGAATATCGGAACCGCCGGCACGATTAATACCCACGAGGTGATCCTGATAGGTTTCGTTTAGCAAGTTATCCATTCGCGCCTCGAAACGCAGCGACTCGCTCGGCTCCCAGAAAAACGCGAGGTTGACGATCTCATAACCGGGCGTGGCTTGTTCACTGTTGTAGAGTGAAACGCGATCCTGCTTCGCGTAGATCACAACCTCCGGCTTCACACGCCAGGAATCGGTGGTATAGCTAAGCCCGATACTGCCATTCAGTGGTGCGAGGCGGTACAGCTTGTCGTTGAGATCCGTGCGTTCGCCGCGCACGTAGCTGACGATTCCGTCGAGCGACCAACGCTCAGCGAGCGAGTACTGCCAGGCCATATCACCACCCCATAACTTCGCATCCACATTGGCGAACATCAGCGGCACGCTGCCACTCATCATCGTGGAAACCATGTTGGCCTGCATATTCGTGGACGGAACGCCCTGGATGTAGTTGCTCACGTCTCGGTAGAACAGTTGCGGTGAAACACTAAAACGTCCGGCATCGTGACTGAACCCGACCACAGCTTCGTTAGCGCGTTCAGGAACCAGATTGATATCACCAATGTAGTTTCGCCCATCCGCGAGACCTCCTGTTGCTTCCAGAGGGAGCCACAGGTACAGCTCCTGGTAGGAAGGCGCGCGGGTCTTGGAACCCGCCTCGAATGTCCATTCGGTGCGCTCCGAACTACGGTAGCGATACTTGAACACGGCATCCATGCGGCCGTAGTCCTGCGACCTGTCCGAACTGTTGAAACTGTCGGCGAGCGCCGTGACGTTGGTCAGCATGGGTTCCGGCATACCCATCGCGCCAACTGTTCCGGCATTCAACGAAATCGATTTGTAGCTAAGACCGAACTCCAGCTCCGAGTTACTGCGCTGAGCACTGACTTCGACGTAGGCGCCGAGCACGTCACGTTCGACTGCATTGAAATTGCTAACCCGAAACATCGCCATATTCGGGTTCGTGATAACCGCATCGTGATCAGCCAATACACCATCAACGCCAACCCGGAGATCGAAGAGGTTCAGCTTGTACAATAAGGCGACGCTAAACTGCGTGCCTTTGCCTTCGGCGAGATTTTGCCGCTGCTGCATCGCCGGCGGCGCCTGACGCAGACCGAAATTGTCCATCAGATGCTCTACATCGTTGTAGGCGAATCGCGTCTCCAACGACATCGTCTCGCTTAGCGAGCGTGACCATTGCAAGCCAAAGAGGTCTGTCTTGATGTAACGGATATCCATTGGCAATGCCGGGGTGCCGGCGTCTTCGGTATCCAGTCGACCCGCATACAGCAGAAACTCAGAATCTGTTGACGAATAGCCGTAGCTGAGATCGTAGCGTTCCCGCTGCAACTCGCTCGGACGCATCTCGCCCTCTGGCGTATCAATGGAATTGCCATTATCGAATTCGGCCAACAGAGATACGCGATGACTCGCGTTCGCAAAAGTCAGTCGTCCAACCGAGGTGCTGACATCGCCGTTATTCGAATATCGGGTGCCCAAAGTACCAGCGATCCCAAACTCGTTCTCGGCAAAATCGCCACGGGCCAACCGCGTGCCGATATAGCCACCGATAGATTCCGGCGCTCGGGACACGCTCGCGATCCCACGATCGACGACCAGCTCCTCGGTCAGCATGGGTGACAAATACGACAAAGGTGTATCCATCGCATTTGGTCCACCGCTGACAATGCCGGACTCGTCAATATCGACGGCGATACGGTCGCCGTACATCCCCCGGTATTGGGCGATGCCGGTAATCAACCCGTTAGAGTTCAGGTTGGCGCCGGGAATGTCCTTAAGAACGCGCGCGGTATCAACCAGCATTTCCCGGTCTACCTCCACGCGTGTGGATGTAGTCGTTACGGCCCGGCCCAGCACAACGATTTCTTCGGCAGTGGCCGGGTCGTCGGCGGATATGTTCTGTGCCGCGGATATCGCCGGCAATAGGGTGCATGCAGCAGCGGCTGCAAGGTGCAGTGTTTTCAATGTCTTGCTCCTGAAACGGAATCACACCGCCGCGAACAAGTCGCAGCAGTAAGGGAAGTTAAAGCTGATTCGTTTCAGGCAGGGGGCGCGCGGCTTTGGTACTGCGGTTGATAGGATAAGCGCAGCGATTTGGCGCTGGGCAGAAAGTACAGTAGCGGCGTAAGGTTAAGAGTGGCATCGCTGTTCTGATCAATCGCTGCAGCAGAGGACAGCAAGTGTCCGAACGGACACTCGTGCTCATCATGAGCGCTGTGACTCTGCGGATCGAGGAGCTCCAGGTGTTCCGCGTGCCCCACATGGCTGGAAGGTTCCTCAGCAGCACCGTTCAGTGCCGTCAAGAATCCAGCGGGGACGTGTTCGGGACAAAGCTCGAACCACAGGCCGCTTCCACCGGCTGCCGGCATATAGCCCGTTGGGATAACAACGCGCAGCAACACCGATGTACACAACAACAGTGTAAAAAGCAGCCGGGTTGCAGGTGATCGCGTCATGAGAGCCAATCAGTATAGTGGAAGTGCGCGTGGCTTCACACGTGTGAAAATGTTGCTGTCAGGTTTATTTGTCAGCGGCACTGAATAATAAACCTGACGCCCATTCCGAGTGATTAACGCAGGCCATGCTCAATCATGGCATCAGCCACACGACGAAAACCTGCGATGTTTGCGCCCGCGACAAGATTGCCCGGCATGCCAAACTCCACTGCGGTATCACGCGATTGCAGATAAATACCGGCCATCACTTCGCGTAAGCGGTCTTCAACTTTCGCTTTGCTCCATTGGGTCAGGCCCGCGTTCTGCTGCATTTCCAGTTGGCTGGTTGCCACACCGCCGGCATTGGCAGCTTTACCGGGACCGAAGGCAACACCGGCCTCGATAAAGTATTTCACGGCATCGGTTGTAGAGGGCATGTTCGCACCCTCGCTGACACATTGAATGCCATTCGCAACCAGTGCTTGTGCGTCGGCCAGGGTCAGTTCGTTCTGTGTGGCGCACGGAAAAGCAGCTTCGCCCGGGTAGCGCCAGACGGCATGACCACCGCCGGGGTAATCCTCGCGTGCGGTGAATTCGGCGTCTTTGTGTACATCCGCATAGGCACGCAACGATTTTCGGTCCTGCTCTTTTAGTTTTTTCAGCGTCTCAAGGTCGATACCGGACGCGTGGTAGATTGAACCCGTCGAGTCCGAACAGGACACGGGAATTGCGCCAAGCTGAATCAGTTTCTCAATGGTGTAGATCGCGACATTGCCGGCACCGGAGACGATGCAGGTTGTACCCTGCAGGCTGGTGCCCAGATCGTTCAGCATGTGCTCCGCAAAGTAGACGCAACCGTAGCCGGTCGCTTCCTTGCGCCCCAGCGAACCACCCCAGTTCATTCCCTTCCCTGTCAATGCGCCTTCATAGCGCCCGGCCAAGCGCTGGTACTGACCGTAGAGATAACCGATCTCGCGCGCACCCACACCAATATCGCCGGCGGGCACATCGACAGCCGGCCCTATGTGGCGATGCAACTCGGTCATGAATGCCTGGCAGAAGCGCATCACCTCCGTATCGCTACGGCCCTTGGGGTCAAAGTCGGATCCGCCTTTCGCGCCACCGATAGCGAGGCCCGTCAGCGCATTCTTGAATATTTGCTCGAAGCCGAGAAACTTGATCACTCCGGCATTGACGCTCGGATGGAAACGCAATCCACCTTTGTACGGACCCAGTGCGGAATTGAACTGCACCCGGTAGCCTTTGTTGACATGCACTTTGCCGCTGTCATCCATCCAGGTAACGCGAAACAATATTTGGCGTTCGGGTTCGACCATGCGCTCGACGATACTTTGGTCGACATATCGTGGATCGGAATCAAGCAAAAGCTGCAGCGACGAAAACACTTCTTCCGCAGCCTGATAAAACTCACTTTGCGCAGGACTGCTGCGTCGCAGGTTCGTAAGAACATCATCGAGATAGTGCATAGTTTCCTTGGGTCTGGTACTGACTTATCGGTGGCCTGGTCGCGGCCTGCAATAGTCCGGACTCCGACTTTACTCGGCGCCCAGGCAGGCGTGAATGAATTCCCGGTTCACGAGCGTACAAATCGCTACCAGGTAACGAAGCCCGATTCTTGTTAGTCGAGGCAGTGTGTATGTCCTCACACCTGCGCGAATAGCAAAGGCAACAGCCAAGGTCGGGCAAAAAACCTTGCTCGTTACAGAGTTCGCAGAACCTCTGCGAGCCGGCGCACGCCTTCCGCGAGGCGCTCGGGACTGTTGAGCGTAAAGTTCACACGAATCGCACGCCGGTATTCGAGCTCCGGATCGAAAACGCTGCTCGGTGAGACGGTGACGCCCGCCTTTAACGCTATCTCGGACAGCCGGTCGGTATCGAGCTCTGGATCGCGGCTAACCGCCCAGACGAACATACCACCTACCGGTACTTCCCATTCGAACCACTCGGAGAGGTGTTCGGCCATGGCCGCGCACAGCGCATCGCGGCGTTCACGGTACAAAGCCAGGATCGTCGGTCGCGAACGCTCGATAATGCCTTGTCGCATCGTGGCCAGTGCAATGTGCTGAGTTACACCGCTTGTGCACATATCGCTGCCTTGCTTGGCGATCGTCATGGCCTCGATCACCTCGGGGGCCGCGATCACCCAGCCAACGCGCAGTCCGGGAGCAATTTCTTTTGAGAGTGTGCCGAGATAGATCACCGGCCCGTCGTAGATACTGCTTGCGGGGTCCGTTGCTGACAGTTCGAGCAAACTCGGCAATGGTTCATCATCGTAGTACAGAGAACCGTAAGGGTCGTCTTCGACCAGCCAGGTGCCGGTTTGCTCGGCCGCTGCAACCAGAGCCTTACGCATCTGCAATCCAACCAGCTTGCCGCTCGGGTTTGAAAAGTTGGGAACCGTGTAAGCAAACTGCGCACCGGCGAGCCCGGCTACCGGATCGAAATCAACGTCATTGAACATCAGCCTGCGGTATACCGGTTCCCGCGGCCGCCAGGCGTCGATGGCGCCTAGGTAAGTTGGGAACTGCCCGGCCACGAGATCGCCGCGTTCCAGCAGGATCTTGCCGACCAAATCCAACCCCTGCATTCCCGAGGTAGTCACCAGTACGTTTTCGCGCGACAACCGTAGCGACGGCGTGCTGAAACGCCGCGCCAGTTCGTCACGGAACGCAGGCAGACCATCAATCGGCCCGTAACCGAGCGTTTCTGCAGGAAACTCTGTCACCACGCGTTTCGCGATCTCGGCTACTTCGCCGGCCGGAAAAGTCTCGGGGGCAGGCAAACCGCCCGCCAAGTTAATGAGCCCCGGGATCGAACCGGCCGCAAGGAAGCCACGGGTTATTTCATTGGTGGACTCGAGCCAGTGTGCAAATTCCGGTCGCGTACCGGCGGTATCACACTGCGTAGTGCTGGCAACGTTCTTGAGGATTGGTTTTTCCATGGTGTAGCTGCTTATCCGTTCGAACCAGTAATAGTTAACATGGGCCTGATACTACAACACCGAACAGCAGGCCAACGTCGGTGTTTGTTTTGCGTTCGCTACTGACAACGTGACATGCACTATTTCACTACGCTGCGGCAGCCGTCGTTTCCTCTCGTGGTCGCTTCAGTTGGGGCCGGCGCTCTTCTCCACCGCCTCCAGCACATCCGTCGGCGGCACCTTTGATACCGGCGCACCGGCGACGATGCGATCTCTCCCGGCCAACAGGCCAGCAACGCCTTGTACCAGCGTCGCGACAAGCAACAAACCGATCGAGGCATGCCACCCGCCGGTCAGGTCATACAGGGCACCAACGAGAATCGGGCCCAGCGTTGCCAGCAGGTAGCCACCAGTCTGGGCCATGCTCGATAGCTGCGCGGCCTGCTGCCCATCGCGGCTACGCAATACAATCAGGACCATCGAGACACTGAATGCCGAGCCGATACCAATGCCGATCATCGAGGTCCACAGCAATGTCGCTGTCCCTGGCGCGACAAGTAGCCCGGCAATGCCCGCTGCCGTAAGCAGAGACACGCCGAGAGCGAGCAAGCGCTGGTTCGGCATGCGCATCGCCAAAACCGGCACCAGCAAGGCGGTGGGAATACCCAGCAGAGTGAGTACCGATAATTGACCGCCTGCAGCGGCGCGGCTCAAGCCTGCATCGACCAGCACGGTTGGTAGCCATGCGGTCATTGAGTAGAAGCCCACGGACTGCAGCCCCATGAACACCGTCACTTGCCAGGCGAGCGGGTTTCGCCACAAGGTGCCGTACGGCGTGACCGGCGCTTGTTGCCCGCGCCCGCGACGCAGGTGCATCGACCAGGCAACGGCGCCGAGCAGCGCTGGCAATGCCCACATCATTGCCGGTACCCGCCAACTGTCCGTGGCAATCGTCAGCGGCACAGCAACCACGGCGGCGAGCGTTGCACCGCCAGCCATGGCAACCAGGTAGAGCCCGGTCATCAGGCCGATCTTTTCCGGAAAATGCCGTTTGACGAATGCCGGCAGCAGCACATTGGCGACGGCGATGCCGCAGCCGAGCGCTACAGTACCGAGCATCAGCGCCGGCAGGGCAGGCACAACGCGCAGTAATGTGCCAATACCAATCAGCAACGCACAGACGAGCAACACGGGCTCGGAGTGGAAGCGCTGGCTAAAGCGAGGCGCGATCGGCGCTAACAACGCGAAGCACAGTACGGGCACCGCGATCAGCAAGGACGCACGTGACGCAGACAGTCCGAATTCCGCCTGGATATCGCTGACCAATGGTGCGATCACCACCAGCACTGAACGCATGCAGAAGGCGAGCAATAACATCGCCAGCGCGAGCCATACCGATCGCGCCGGGTTTGAAGCGGGAACTTGCATGTAATTTCTATCCGGAAAAGTGCGCGGCTACTCGTAGCCCGTATGCTGCCCACAGTGCCGTGGCAACACTGGCGCGAACCGCGCAGTTTGATCGTTTTGCCGCCGAAAATCGAATTATTCCCAGAGAATCCCGCTTTTCCTGAAAGGTGTCAGTTTTTTTGCCCGAAATGAACCCGACACCTTTTGGAAACTGGCTCAATGAATACGCCGGTTGCTAAACTGACGATCCCAATAATAAGAAACGGGGAATACTCATGGTTCGGATCATCAAGTCTGCGCTCGCCGCATTTGTTGCACTGTTTTGCCTGATGTACGCCCTGCAGAACATCGTCAACCTGAATGCCGCCTACGGCTTCGTTGCTGCTGTGTTAACGATGAGCGATCACGCTGTGTACTCCTCGCACTTCGGACCGGCGATTACTTCTCCCGCTTTGATCTGGGCCGCGTTGATCGTAATCATCGCTCTCGAAATTATCGCCGGGCTCCTTGCGGCCAAAGGCGCTCTGGACTTGTGGCTGGCCCGCCGCAGTGATGCAGCGGCGTTCAACGGCGCCAAGACCTTCGCCATCGCCGGTTGCGGCGTTGCACTGATTGTCTGGTTTGGATTGTTTAACGTCGTCGGCGGCGCCTATTTTCAGATGTGGCAAACGCAACTCGGTGCAGCATCTTTAGCTGGCGCTTTTCAGTACTCGGTATTGAACGGTCTTGTGCTGCTAATTATTCAATCAGCCGACGAGTAGGTGGCCGCCATACTTTTCGCAAGACATCCGCGATAGCCCAGCCGACCTATCCGGTACCTTCTTTGTTTTCGCTTTAGCAGGACACCCACGATAGTAACTCGCAGAGATGCTAAGGCCATCAACTTGCAACTCTTGCGGTTCTGAATCGAGTTGCAGTGAAGTTTGTTCGAAAAAGCGGAGATGGTGGGCGATTTAGTGATTAGAAAGGCACCGCACAACAGTGCAACTGATCAACCAGCGAGTCCTTTCAGCCGCTGCTGTCCAAGATGATCACGGAAGTGCATTAGCGAGCTACGCTTGCCAATTGCCCGAAAGTACCGTCGCGTCAGGTGCCGCATATCCTGCAACCAGCCATGGCTGACCTGACCGGCCAGGCGCTCAATGATCGGCGGCAAGGCCGCGTCAATCGCACCTTGCTTGTTGTCACGCAGGGCACGGCCGGTCCAGTCGACCACCGACAGGTATTCCGGCAGCGTCAGCGGCAGGTGAAAACCGCTTGCCGGTTGATGGCGCATGGGGGCCAATGCGCCTGGACGATCCTCTATACGAGCCTGCGCCGAGGTGTGGATGGAGTCCTCAGGGGTTTCGGCCATCTGCGCCCGCACCGGGTTCAGATCGACATAGGCTGGTTACTTTAACAGGACACCCACGATAGTAACTCGCAGAAATTCTAAGGCCATCAACCTGCAGATCTTGCGGTTCTGAATTGAGTTGCAGAGAAGTTCGTTCGAAAAAGCGGAGATGGTGGGCGATTTATCGGTTCGAAAGACACCACACAGCAACGCAATTGATCAACCAGCGAGTCCTTTCAGCCGCTGCTGTCCAAGATGATCACGGAAGTGCATTAGCGAGCTACGCTTGCCAATTGCCCGAAAGTACCGTCGCGTGAGGTGTCGCATATCCTGCAACCAGCCATGGCTCGCCTGACCGGCCAGGCGCTCAATGATCGGCGGCAAGGCCGCGTCAATCGCACCTCGCTTGTTGTCACGCAGGGCACGGCCGGTCCAGTCGACCACCGACAGGTATTCCGGCA
The DNA here is from genome assembly GCF_055809415.1 of Woeseia sp. D3-10. NCBI lineage: Bacteria > Pseudomonadati > Pseudomonadota > Gammaproteobacteria > Woeseiales > Woeseiaceae > Woeseia > Woeseia sp. D3-10. Next base: position 1,718,929 of record NZ_JBVVTW010000007.1, read on the forward strand.
GCGTCAGTGGCAGGCGAAAACCGCTTGCCGGTTGATGGCGCATGGGGGCCAATGCGCCTGGACGATCCTCTATACGAGCCTGCACCGAGGTGTGGATGGAGTCCTCAGGGGTTTCGGCCATCTGCGCCCGCACCGGGTTCAGATCGACATAGGCCATGCACTTGATGACCGCTTCTTCGTCCAGCAATGCCTGCGAGCGGAACCGTCCTTCCCAGAATCGGCCCTTGCAGCCATCCTCCTTGTTGGCCAGCCGGGCCAGCGGCTCGTTGATGCACTTCATGAACCAACTGATGCTGCCAAGGCGCTCGCGCCAGAGCTCTACCGTCGAAGCGACCCGGAACTCATCAGCCGTTGGCAGCCACTCCGGCAACCGATGCAGGTGTGACCAACGCTCAATGACGTCTTCCCTGCTCCAGCTACGCTGCTTTTCGTTCAAGTGCAGGACCACGTGGAAGTGGTTGCTCATGACGGCGTACGCGCAAAGATCCAGCGCGAAAATATCAGCCAGTTCGTGCAGGCGGCTTTCGATCCAGGCCCGCCGGTGCTCGAAGTCATAGCCGGTTAGCGGATCGTGGCCGCAAAGAAACGCGCGGCGCACGCAGCGACTGACGCAGTGGTAATACGGCGTGCAGTTGGTATCGATCAGGACTCGGCGGGGCAGCGTCATGGCGACAGGGTAAGTGCCGCTGTGCCAGATCAGCTAGCGATGAATCTCACCATTTTGCGAGGTTATTGTGGGTGTCCCAGTAGTCGGCCAGTAGTCGCTGAATAGCAATCAGGGGCAGAACTCTGTCAGTCCAATAGCAACGAATATGCCGCCACGTAATTCTTCCAGAAACCGGGGAAATACGCGATCCTGTTGATAGGATCGTAGCCAAGATCGGCGGCGCTGATTTCCTGCTCCCGGCCATCAAGTAGCAATGTTGTGTCGCCGTTGCGCGTGACGTAGTACACGGTACCCTGCCAGCAGGACACCAGCCAGGCATCGTCATTCACGCGCTCGACGCCATCGACCCGCCCTTCCATTCCGGTAGCAATAGTTTGGAACGCGCCTGCATCATTGGCCACGTGCAGCCCACCATCCGCAACGAACAAGAGTTCACCCTGACTATGGAGCACACCATTCAACGCGGTCAATCCATCAAGCAGCAGCGTAAACTCGCCGCCCACATACGAAAAAATGCGACCGAACTTCGAATCCGTAATATAGATAGTGCCGTCGTCAGCAACGCTCAGATCGTTAATCGTACCTTCACTCGGCACAACCACACGATCGACAATGGCAGCTTTGTTGATATCAATCGTGACGATATCGTCGATATCTGTAACGTACAGATAAGTGCCATCACTGCCCATACCCTTCGGACCGTTCAAACCGCCGACCCACTCTGCGTCGACGATGCTGCCATCCAGTGCAACCTTTGCGATGGAGCCCTGACCATCATTGGCCCACGGCTCAGTACCGTCAATATTGGACACGTAAAGTACGCTGCGTGTGGAATCGTAGAGGACAGACTCTGGCACCTTCAGCGTGGCGTCCGTTTGCCACAACTTCTCCAGCCGGGCTTCGCCAGCCATTGTCGAGCCCGACAGGATGATTGCAAAAGCAGCAGTAGCGAATCTGTTCATGTTGCGTTGCCTTCAGTCACGGTGCGCAGGGACGAGTACGGGAAACGGTATCCAATTTTGGCGTAAGGTGCCAGCGCCGTTCGTCGGCTACGACGTCAATGAGGCATACCAAGGGCCGGGTCTGTGAGGCCGTTAGTTCAGCGGGGTGATGCAGCTTTCCAGATAGCGCTCGAAATTGGCTTCCGGTATTCGCCCGTAGACCGTTTCGAAATCCCGGTCCGCTTCAATGTCGGTGATCATGCCCGACACAACGGCGGAAGGTTCCTGCTTGACGATATTGGTCGCTATACAGTTACAGGCCTGCGTCGGACCCTCTTTGGAAAAGGCGAACGCCATCGTGAGGATGCTGGATTCACACACCGATGCGATCTGTCGAATCTTGCCATCCTCCAGGCCTTTAGCCGCGCCCAACAGTATTCTGGCGGCAATTTCAGCATTGCTCATGGTCTTGCTGTTGGAGCTATTACTGGTGCTCGGCGCGCTCGCAGAGGGTGTTGCTGACGTCGCGGGCCACGGCATCAGCAAGTCCGAACCGCGGGCAGTCAGGTTGTAGGTCGGCCAGTTGCCGTTCGCGATCACGCCGAACGACATCTTGAACTCCGCGAAGCCATCCTCGCAGGGCGGTGAGTAGCGATCGACCATAACGCCGTGGGTATTGTCATCGTCCAGCCGGTCGTTGGTTGGCACACACAGGACAGCAGGCGCCCACTCCGTGCTCCCTATCCGGGTCGCATCTTCGAGTACGTAGACCGGGTTGCCACGCACGCCTCTGTCGTTAATCTGTAAGAAACCGAGAGCGATGGTCTCGTAGTCCGAGAACGCAACGTCTTCACAGTCACCCGGCTCAACCTTGTGCCAGGCTGAAATTTTTGCCGTGTAGCCACCGAAGAACGAGTTGTTCGTGCCGAATGCGACGTAGTGCAGGTCGATATCACCCTTGTTGCAAACGTCCACCGAGCTGCCGTGGTCGAAATCCTGCGCAAATCCGGGGATTGGGGCGGCGGCGGCAAGCAACACCAGAATTAATAATTGTACGGCCCTATTCGGCATGCGGCGTTTCCTTATCCGTCGTTGTTTCGTTCAATTGATCGTCAATGACCGGGCGCTCCTCCAGCCGCCGCTTCTTCTTCGCCGCGTTCTTTATTTCGGAGTTGTAGCTGCGATGATCCATGGATCGATGTCCAAGTTTTCCACCACTGCCGGCCTCGGTCGGTCCTTTGTGTTTGCTCATTATTATTCACTCAGGAAGTTCAGGCAGTATCGCGGAACGAATGTGAAAGCTACCTGAACAGCAAGCCGAATCCGACAATGATCAGCCATTTTTCCGACCATCAGACGAAATCTACCCCGAAAACCGCATTTGCAGCGCGCCGCGACGCGGGTCTCCCGGCGAACAATGTACGGATAGCGTCGGACGCAATCGTCAGAAAATCTCTATGACTATGCGCCGCGCGCAAGCACCTCAAGGAAGTGTTCGATCAGACTAATCATTTCCTGTTTCATGAGTTTGTCATTGAACACCTCACTGACGACCACTTCAATCGAGTCATCCAGCTGTTCAAGATCGATCAATGCGTTGTCGAGCAAGCCGACCAGTTCACAACGGCCCAGCGTGTCGGCCTGCTTGAGCACATCCTCGGGATGAAAGCTGAACGCCTCAATTCGACAACATTCCGGTACACAGTGCTGCAGACCGTGAAAGAACGGTTTCAGCGGCCGCAGAATCTCATCGATATTTTTTGACTTACGCCCATTGTGGTCAACGTTGCGAGGAATCCACTGCGTCTTGCTGACCGGGATACCAATTACGGAATGCTGGACGCGCCATGAGAACTGTTTGTAAGTCGGGTTGGATCTGATCTTCGACTTCAGCGCCTCGAACCACTCGGCCACGGTGGCGCTGGACCACAAACTCCGGTCGGTGGTGACGAAGCCTTCCCAGGAATCAGTGACCAATGACTCTGATAGCGCATCGTATTCTTGCTCCGATATCTGAAACGGCTCCCAGCTGTACGATTTTCCCGCCTGGCCACAGCTGAACAACTCGTTCAGCAGATGGCGGGGTGGGATCACCCCAAACTGACCGATGGCATTACTCAGCGTCTCGATAATCGACGACCCGACGAATTCGTTCAGTGGCTGAGACGTGACGGTGACATTGGGTGTCTCCAACGTCCCGTCGTAGCTGTACCAGCTGGAACAGGTAACCGTTACCGATCGCATCGGCCATCTCCGTCGGCGAACCCTACTGCCCGGGCTAGTTCTTGTGCCACCCGGCCAGCCGCCAGCAACCCATGTCGTCTGTTATTCATCGTACTCTGCCATTAGCATTCCAGTTCAAACACACTGATTCGATCGGGCGAACAAGAAACCAGCAGCTTGCTCGAGTCGTGCGAAAACCGGATCAGCCCGAGGTCATCAGCATCGCGCTCGCCGCCGTCCACTACTACTGTATCAGTCAGACAACCCCGGACCAGATCCGTGATGTGCACCTCGCCAGAGCGCACACAAAGACTGGCCAGATAGCGTGAATCAGGAGAAACGGCAATATGATCAACGCCGCATTCGTGCACCTGCAGTGAGCTGCCCGCATGAGATTGCGATCTAAACAGCTCGCGACCGTCAGTCGCATCGAGGCAACGAACAAACGGTTCGCGCAGGGTATTCCGCTCGGTCACCACCAGTATCCGGGTGCCGTCGGCCGTTACTGCTGGCAGAAGGGCTGAGCGACTGTCCGTTTCCAGCGCGAACAGAGGTTCGCCCGTCTCGAAATCCCAGACCAGGCCGTTGCACGTATCGTTTGCCACTCCCCAACTCTCTTGCTTGCTGGCGGTGAGCAGACGCGGCGACTGCCCCGGCAAGAAGAGCGCAGAACTTATCGCGTCCTGATGACCGACCAGCGTCCGGGCCGCAGAGTATTCGAGGCGCGACTTTCGACTTTGATCGGCCACATCCCACACTGAAACTTCGTTGGCACGGAAAGGGACTTCAACGTTGTGCTCTCGCCACGCTTGCCACGATGCTGCATGCCGCGCGTCCGGCGACAAGCAAAACCGGGCATGCCCGTGTGGCAGGAAATCCAGCGGGTACAGATATCCCTCGTTGAGATCGTACAAGTGGCTATGACCCGACTGCTCAATGTCCGCAATATCAATGCCAGTCGGAACGGTGTTTGTTTGAGCCTTGATCAATACCCCTGGCACGTCACAGAACCAGCAAAGCCCATAATTCACGGTCAACAGCTGGTGATTGCTCAGATCAAAAACACGACTGAAAACACCCCGATGATCAGTCGCTGGCAATAACGCCAGGTAGTAGCGACCGCAAGCGGACAATGTACCGCGCGCCCTTGCCCTGTCCCATTGCCAAGCCGGCGAGACATAGCCGCTGCTCTCCGGATTCAGCCACGGGTTGATATGGGCTTCTTCGAATCCCTTGTAGATGTCCCGACGCCGTGCAATCAGATCGTCATGAACCGTCCACACTGAATTTCCGTCTGCACAGAAACTCGCAGACTGCATTGGGCTCACAAGGCGGTGGTTGAGAATAGTCGTCGTGATCATTTTTATTATTCGACGAGAACCCGCGGCGCGTTCAACGTCGGTCTGACTTTACAGAGTGCACTGTACTCTATACACGATCGCGGTTGAAATTCGCCCGAATCATCTGCCAGGAAGTGTGCCGAGCGAAATTAGACGCTGCTCATACCGCTGCCCGGAACGCCGCTATGCATTGCAATGCGACATCACGCTGGAAGCCCCAGTCTAGTCAGCCCGTTCGCTTACGGCGTTTTCTTCTGCGATCGCGAGCATTGCGTGATCTTCTCGCAAGCCCTTGAACAGACCGGCACACATCAACAACAGCACAACGCAAAATGGCAGGCCTATCGAAACCGTCAAAGCTTGCAGCGACGCCATGCCGCCACCAACCAGCAACGCGATCGCTACCAGCCCCGCCAACAGGCACCAGAACACCCGTTGCTGGACCGGCGCATCGAGCTTGCCGCCGGCCGTGATCGTATCCATAACCAGCGATCCGGAATCCGCAGAGGTAACGAAGAAAATCGTAATCAGAAAGACGCTGAGTGTCGAAACGATCTGCGGAAACGGCAGCCCCTCCAACATCTTGAACAGCGCAAGTTCGGGCACCGCATTCGCAACGCCGGTATAGCCATCGGCAAAATACTGATGCAGTGCCGTGCCACCAAACGTCGACATCCATACGATCCCGATGATAGTTGGAATAATCAGCACCCAGGTGATGAACTCGCGCACGGTACGGCCGCGGCTGACGCGGGCGATGAACATACCGACGAACGGTGACCACGAAATCCACCACGCCCAATAAAACGTCGTCCAGCCGTGCAGGAAGGCATCATCTTCTCGGCCGACCCAGTTACTGAGCCCCGGCAAATATTTCAGGTAATCGACAACCGAACTGCCGATCGTTGCAAAGATGACGGCAGTAGGACCGGCAATCATCACGAATAACAACAGCAGGCCGGCAAGCCCCATGTTGATCTCACTGAGTCGTTTCACGCCTTTGTCGAGACCGGCAACTACCGAAACCAGCGCGATGCTGATGATGATGAGAATCAACACAATTTTCGTCGTCGTTCCCGCAGGCACGTCGAACAAGTAGTTCAGACCTGCCGTGATTTGTTCCGCACCGTAGCCCAGCGATACGGACAGACCGAACAAGGTCGCGAGGACCGCGACGATATCAATGAAATGCCCCAGCCGACCCCACACTGCCTCGCCGAAAAGGGGAAAGAACGCCGATCGCAGGGTCAGCGGCATACCCCGGTTAAAACAGAAAAACGCGAGTGACAAACCGACGATCGCGTAGATTGCCCAAGCATGCAGCCCCCAGTGCAGGATCGCTGCGGACATACCGATGGCGCGTGCAGTCTCCGTGTCCGCGGGGTCAACGCCGAGCGGCGGATTGAGCGTATGTGTAACCGGCTCCAGTACGCCAAAGAACATCAGACCGATGCCCACGCCAGCGGCAAACAGCATGGCCAGCCAACCGGAGTAGCCATACTCCGGGGTCGCATCCGGACCACCGAGACGAATTCGACCGAGCGGAGACGCCGTAATCAGAACGCAGAACAGCACAAACACGTTGGCACTGATAATAAAGAACCAGTCGAATGTGGACGTTACCCAAACGCGCAGATCGGCGAAGACGGCCGTCGCTTGTTCCGTGAACGTCAGAGTGAGGACAACCAGCAACACCGCAAGCGCCGCTGAAATCACGAACACCGGGTTGTGAATATCGAGTCCCATGACCTCGATATTGTGTTCGCCGATTTCGTGGCCGATATCTATGTCATCTGGGTCGTTCACTGTGAATACTGCCTTGTTAGTATGTTGTAGTCGCTGGCTTGTTGCCCGGTCGGTGCAATACGTCTCATTACTTATGCCACGCCGTAACGACCACGGACTGCGGGACCCAAAGCATCTTTCAACGGGTCGAGCCAGGGCTCGTAGTTGCGCCAGTACGCAAGGCCCGACTGGAAAATCGGCTGCCTTACCTGCTCGGAGCTCGGCGTTCTGACCGAACGCGTGTTGCGGTGAAAGTCCACGCAATCCGACTCGAAGTCGAGACCGCAGTAGTCAAGAATTCGCCGCACCTGGGTCTCCAGATCAGCGACAACGTCTTCGTAGTTGACCCGCAAGACCTTGTCGGGAAGTACCGCATCCCAGTGGTCCATGAGTTCAACATAGTCGCGGTAGTACTGGCCCATGTCTGCGAGGTCGTAGGTAAATTCCTGACCTTCCGCAAACAGTTGCTTGTAGCCACTGAAACAACAAGCCATCGGCTCGCGACGCGCATCGATGATTCGCGCATTGGGCAGGATCAGGTGGATTAGCCCAATGTGCCGAAAGTTGTTTGGCATTTTATCGATGAAGAATGGCGCAGACTGCCGATGAATACGGGTGTCTTCGATGTACTGCTGTCCAAATTTCGCGAACTCTTCCGCTGGTAATTCAGTTAGCAGACCCGGATAGCCCGATACGGAACCCTCCCGCCCTCGCCGGCGCAGCGATTGCGACAATGACAGGATGTTCGGTAACTCAAGCGTACCGTCTACTTTCGAGTGTGAAGCGAGAATCTGTTCGAGGAGCGTCGAGCCTGCGCGGGGCAAACCCAGTATGAAAATTGGATCGGGCGCATCATGGCCGCTTATCGGCTGTTGGTCGAAGAACTCTCGAGTGCATACCGCTCGCTGCGCTGCCAGATCTTCGCTCATACGATCAGCGTCGTAGCGGCTCTGGGCCTTCTTAAGCCGATTGCCCTGCGCGTAATGGCGAAAAGACGCTTCGAAGTCGCCCTTGTCTTCGCTCGCCTTGCCGAGGGCGAAGTTCAGGTGAACTCGATCCATATGCCCGAGGTTGGCGCTCGCTTCCTGCTCACGCATGGCAGCGATCTCGTCTTCGGCAAACTCGTAAACCTTGAGATTTGCCAGTGAGTAGTAAGCCTCACCGTGTTGCGGCGCCGCACTGATTGCCGCGCGATAAGACGCCACCGCTGCAGCGTATTCGCCGCGAGTCTTGTACGCATGCCCTTTTGAGGTCAGCGTGATCGGGTCGTTGGGTATCGCGTCCAGCACTTTGTCGAAAAGCTGTAGTGCTTCGTCGTAGTTGCCGGTCTGCATGCACTCAATGGCGTAGATCGATTGAAACTGCGGATTGTCGGGTGACGACGCAAGCAGCTCTCTGGCCTCACTGAGCGCTTGTTCGAATTTTTGCCGTTTACGCAGGGCCTGGATGTAGTCGATGCGTATCCGCAGATTATCCGGTGCCAGCTTGCAGGCGCTTGCCAGCAAGAACTCGGCGTCGTCGAGTACGCCAAGTCGTAGTCCGATGTCGGCCAGCAAACGCATAGCCTCGGTGTCATGCGGAATTTTCCGGAGGTACTGACGACAAAGGCTCTCAGCCTTCAGCAAAGCACCCTGTGCAATCAGATCGATTACGCCGATCAGCGGTCGAGCCAGCCCTTCAATATAATTCAGCTGTACCGCAACCTGTTGCGCGTCGGTCTCACGACCGCTCGCGCTCAGAATTCGATGCTGCTGTTTCCAGCTTGCGGTTAACGCGGGGTTGAAACGGGTCGCACGGCGATAAGCCGTCAACGCATCAGCGTCATTACCCATGTCCCGTAAGGTATGTCCCTCCTCCTGATGCCCCCGACCGTGCTCAGGCGCGGCGGCCCTGAGGTGGCGAAGCGTCGCAAGCGCATCGTCGTAGCGGCGTGACAAACGCTGGCAAACGACTCGCAGGTAAAGGAGTTCAGGATCGTCTCCGAGCGTGATTGACAGACTATCCAGGTCGACCAGTGCGTCGTCGTACTGCCTGGCGACGATTTTGTTCTGCACTGATTGAAGAGACGGAGTGGAAGCCGCTGCTTGCATGCTCTTTACCTGGGGTGGAACACGGCGCCCTGCAGGGCGCCGTTTCTCATTTGGCTTTTGACCGCCGCATTCAGAAATGGAAGTTCGCCCGTATGCCTATGGTCCGAGGTTGCACGTAAGTAACCTGAGTCCGATCGAAGACAAAGTTCCTTGCCACCTCTGCACGCTCGTCGGTCAGATTACTGATGAACAGCTCCGCACCCCAGGACTCGTTCCGTACTCCGGCGGACACTGATGCCATCGCCCAGCTATCAATCTCATCGCGATTGATCGTGACGATATCGCTGTACGATCGCGACGACATACTGATGCTCGGCATGACATGCGCCGTCAGTGTTGAGCCCACGGGCCACTCATAACGCGCCCGCAGTGTGCCCTGGAATTTCGGTGCAAAGGCGAGCTCATCGCCTTTGACCACATCGTTCGTCGGTGTGAGCACTTCCGTAATCTCGGTATCGAGCAACGAGAACGCCGCCGTCACCGTCAAACGATCCGAGAATTCCGGCAACCAGACAACATCGCCTTCAATGCCCAGCACTTCTGCATTCGCGGCATTGTCCGAGAAAAACAGGTTGGTAATACTCGGGTCGAAGATCGTTGTCTGCAGTCGTTCGATATCGACAAAAAACGCCGCCGCGTTTAACTGCAGGGTTCCATCAAGGAAGGTCGATTTGGCGCCAATCTCAAAGTTGGTCACGTCATCGGTGTCGAGCGCATATGGCACGGTAAACGTGCCGGCTGAGTTCTGCGCTCCGCCCGGTCGGTTAAGCAAACCAGCGCGGAAGCCTTCAGAGATCGTTCCGTAGAGCATGTGATCGTTATTCGGCCGCCAGGTGCCCGTCAACTTGAAGATCGTGCCATCAGTCGCTGCTTTGTCGGGTGCGCCTACCGTATTGTTCGGCGCGAACTGAGCCGAGATATTGGTACCGAATGCCTGTGCATCCTCGGTCGCACCAAAGTTAAAGAACGACGAATTGGCACTGCCCTCGAGATCCACCTCTATGTCGTAGAAACGCGCACCAAGGGTAACCGAAAACTGCTCGGTAAAGTCATAGGTCATCTCACCGAAGATGCCCATTTGCTTGTCGGTTCTGAGGACATCGTTGCGGAAGATCACACCGGCGGGAAAGGGACCCGCATCGGAGTAGTAGCCCGGTGACGCATTGCCAACTTCGCCGGTCACCGTGGTATTGGTCAGCGGATAATTCGGACCGAAGCCGGTTGTGACGCCGTCAAACGAAATCGCATTGACCGAATTCAGGTAGGTGAAATCGTTCAGCTCGGTCAGTTCCATGTCCTGATAGAAGCCACCGACCGTGAATCGAAGCGCTTTCGACTGGTCAGTCGTTAAGCGCAGTTCGTGGGTAATCGACTCGACCCTGGTCTGACTGTCAACGAGCAGGTTTGGTGCCTGACAGGTTCCCGTCGGACCGCCGGCACCCGGATAGCTAACGCTACCGTCGCAGATGTAATACGGAAGGTACTGGCCGACAAAGAGGTAGTCGGTGTAGTCGACGACCTGATCGGTATCGCGGTCAGTGAATGCACCGGTATACAGAACCTCAAGCTCGCCGAACAACGCGGTTGCTGTCCATGCCGTGTTCGTAAAAGAATCGTCGATGGTATCCGGGCTGAAGCGTTCGACTTCCAGATCGCCGAGGCCGGGATCAGAAAAGAACACCCCATCGGAGTCAAGATCCTGCGAGGTGTGCGCAAGATCGAAACGCCAGCGATCATTGGGCGCCCAGCGCAAGCTGATCCGACCGCCGGTGTAGGTGGATTCGTTAAAATCCTCTTCAACGAGGTTGTCATTGTTTGCATCAAGAAACGTGACATTGCTGAGATCAGCAGTCGACTGAAATCCGGCGCGATCCGCTGAGACAGTCTCGCCATTTGCGCGCACCGTACCGGCAGGCCTGAAGCGCGCGCTGTCGGCGGCCGTTCGGGTACCGGCAACATTGTCGATCCAGCCACCCTTCGAATCCGTGTAGAACACACCGCGAACTGCGACGGTGTCGCTGAGCGGCAGGTTGAGCATCGCCTCGATGTTGCTCGAATCACCGCCGTCCTGAATGAAGCCGGCACCAACTGAAATGCTGCCGTAGGTATCACCGAATTCCGGCTTGTTAGTAATGAGGCGCACGTTGCCGGCCTGCGAACTGCCACCAAACAGCGTGCCTTGCGGTCCGGACAATACTTCAATGCGTTGCAGATCCGCCGCGTACACGTCGAGGTTGCGGCCAGGCTGTGCGAGCGGCTGCTCATCAAGGTAAAAGGCGACATTCGGTGACAGCCCGGCAACTCCGGCGGTCGTCAGGTTCGGCGTGGTCGATGCGACGCCCCGAATGTAGATGGTGTTTTGGCCGGGACCACTGCCGCCAGCCGTAACGCTGGGCAGTTGCATGACATAGTCTGAAAAGTTGGTGATGCCCAGCTGCTGAAGGTCCTCACCGCCCAGTGCGGAGACCGCAATTGGCACGTCCTGCAACGACTCTTCGACCTTGGTCGCGGTTACTGTGATCTCTTCAATTTTCCGTTTGGGTTTCTGATCTTGCGCTACCGCCGGGGCGGTGCTGAGTGCGGCTGCGATGGCAACTGACACCAATGTACGTCTTGGGTCTAAGCCTAAAGGCATGCGGTGGGCCCTCTCATTGGGGTGTATTCGTGGTCGGTAAGGGCGACAGACCATAACACATCGAGAAATGTTGTTGCCCACGCACCACAAATTTCGCGGAAGATGGGGCCTCAACAAGCCTAAACAGGGCCCTATGTGGCTTGAGTGCCACAAATTATTGGGGGATTACCCAATACTGGCTGTCGCCCGTCATTTCAGGCGATCGCCGGGATAAATCACGGGTTCCGCCTGGCGCCGGCTGCCAGACGCCAGCCGGGGTGTCTGCGGAGGCCACAAGGTCCTGCGCTAGCAGCCCTCAACGCCGGTGGCTTATGCACGGGGACACAGCAAGCTCCGGGACGACATCACCCCACTGGGTAAGCAGCGAGGTGATGCCTTTGCCCGTGGGCAGCCTATGCTCAGTGCTTGCGACGACTGTCGAGAGACAGTGAGTCATCGTCCTGAAATGCCTGCAAGACCAGCGCTGCGGCGAGAACAATCAATGACGGATAGAACAGAACGTTGGTGCCCTCGAGAAACCAGCCCCAGGGATCAATGATCGACTTCCAGACGCCCAGCGCAGTAGCGGCCGCAATGAAGGTTTGTGCGGGATAAGCTATCCGCCGGAACAAACCAATGATCAACAGCACACCCAGCAATACCTGCAGCCCACCGAACACTGTCTGTACTGTCGCATTCGCGCCAATACCCAGATAGAACGCCTCGGACACACGCACACCGTGCTCGACGTTGACCAGTTTATCGATGCCCCAGAGCACCTGTAACCAGCCCATCGAGACGCGCAGAAAAAGAACGGATATTGCTTTCATAATCACTCCATCGGATCGTTTGAGCTGAATCGCACCGTGTCGACAGGAAGATGCCGGCGCAGGATGACCGTCATGAGATCCGTTTCAGCAGTACGCGAGATTAATCAGACCCGACACCTCACGACATTATTACGCAACAAGGGCGTCCGATACGCGAACGCCCTTTGAATAAGCCGATCGGGGCTAGCACCCGGTCATCATGTGCGAGGCCATGGGCTTACGCAGTCCAGCCGGGCCCATCCACTCACTCGCCGATGCGTCCTCTCTCATTCTTCTTCGCTTTCTTCGCCGCCTTTTTCTCTTTTGCCGTCAAGGCCGGCTGCTTTTTGTTCTCTTTGTTGCTCTTCTGTTCTCTGCTCATGACCTTTTCCTCGCGTTAAGCGGAAGACTGCATACCCGCCTCGACGGACAGGCGGTCGTCGCTACATTACAGGAGAACGCGAGGTCCTATACTAATTGCTTTGCGGTTTGCCCAAGGTGTGTTCGCTCGCTCTGCGCAGGCCATCACCGTTCACTGAGTTGCAACGGCACCGCTAACCGGAAACCCGGTCTCAACAACCTCAGCACCGGTCTGCAGATCCGTCAAGGTGACAGCGGTCAGGTCCAGCGTATAGGTAACAGTGCTCGGCGGTGGGGGTGGCGTCACACCACCACCGCCGCCGCCACCCCCACCTCCGCAGGCGGAAAGTACGGCGGCAGAGAAGCCAAGACTCAGGATCAAAAGTGATCGGTTCATGCGTTGGTAAGACATTGTGTTGCCCTCAATTCAAAAGTCGTAACTGACGATGAAGTCGGTCATACCGGCATCCAGTCGATAAGGACTCGCCATGGTGATGGTCAGACTGCCGTCGTTGGCGGAGTAAGTACCGCTGCCAAGCAGGGTGTCAGCCGCGCCGATCGCTCCGTTGCTGTCGGTATCGACCCACAATTTCACGGCCGTAATACCGGTCGCGTCATTGCCGGTGCCTCTTGCCGATAGAGTCAGATCGTCGAGTGTTACGTCCGAGGTATTGCTGTTGAGCTGAAAGCGCAACATGACAACATCCAGCTGCCCGCGGGTTACGTTCTTATCGGGCACGTTCAGTGAGTCAGCAGCCACCGCTGCTGCAACGGCGACCATCGCCGCACCCCCCGGATCGCGGATCACCCTGTTGGCCACTCCGTCAGCGTCATTCGGGCCACCGTCCTGCAGTGTGAGCTGCACACAATAGTCGCCCGCATTCAAACCGGGGACGTAGTCCGCGCTGCCGGGTGCGGGACAAATACCCAGCGCACCCGGAGCAGATGCCACCTGGTTGAACCCATCCGTTACGAAGTCTGTCCAGCCCTCTGCCGCCACGTACTTGCGATAGCTGGCGTCCGCCGGCAGTGCTGCGTTCTGCGGCACCACGACCTGCACCGTGTGACCGGCAGTCGGTAGCCCACTCACTTCGAAGTCGAACAGCCCGGCCGGGTACATGTAGGGGTCATCCGTGCCGTTACCCGCCGCCGCGCCGTCGTTCCCGAAGGCGGCGATGTCCATCATCGACACAACCGCATCCCCGCCGCTGGCAATGGCCACCCGACCAAGAGATAACGTATAACCCGCCGCGGTTTGCAGCAGAGCATTACTGCCCGTGCGCGCCGCCACCTGGTGACTCACGAACACCGGATCGAGATAGTCATCAACCCCGTTGTCGTTGCTGTCACGCAGGCCTTCGTCGACGTCATCCATCCCATCGCCGTCGCTATCGACACCGGCTGTAAGAACCGGCTGCGTCGCCACTACGCGCAGGTAACGATATTGACTCGCAGTCGCCTCCGGATTGGCGTTATCGCTGACAGCGACTTCAACACGGTAGATACCTTCCGTTACTCCGGCCGGGTTGAACGTGAAGGTATCCTGATCGAAGCCTTGTTGCGGAACCAAAGCAGCATCGCTGGCCGTCCAGTCGTAGCTATGGCTGTCAGCCGCGTTCGGATCAGCCGGATCGACACTGACCATCACAGCAGCGCCGTCACGGGTCACGGTTGTAACGCGTTGACCGTTTTGCTCGATAGCAATGGTCGGCATCGGTGGCAAATTGCCATCACGTACGCGAACTTCAAAGCGACCGTTGCCACCGACTATCGCATTGCTCGCCGTACCCAGCGAAAGAACAATGGTCTCTTCACTTTCGTCAATGGCATCTGTCAACGTATTCAGCGCGATCGCCGCAACATCCGCGTTGTCTATCTCAATGTCACCGGACGACAACGTGAAGTCGCTGCCTTCAGTGGCGGTGCCCGTAACCGTGTAGGGCACCACTACCGGGTAGGTCACTGCACTGCCATTCAATGCCAGCAGTATGCTGGCCGTACCGCCTTCGGCCATTAACAGCGTGTCACCCACGAAGTCCACCTGCGGAATGACGTCGACGGTCTGCGTCGCGCTGCCAGTGTTGCCAGCAGCATCCGTAGCGCTCCAGGTGACAACATTTCGGCCCGGACGGAAAGGACTTTGTCGATCCGCGGAGGCCGCTACCGCACCATCAAGTACATCGACAGCCAAAGCGCTGCCCAGGCTCACCGGAGTCCACGGCCCGATCGAATTGACCGTGATCGAGGCAGGTGCGGTGATCTCCGGAGAAACATCGTCGGCGGCTATGTCAGTACCCGCCTCGAACTCGTCGCGGTTGTTGCGTCCATCACCGTCAAGGTCGGCCAGACCGTCACTGCTGTCGTTCGGGTCCAGTCCATTGTCAGTTTCGAAAGCGTCGGCTATGCCATCGCCGTCCGAGTCAGCGGTGTAAAGCGGATTCAGAGGAAATGCATCATCGACATCGGGAACCGCGTCGTTATCGTCATCCGCATCACACAGGTCGCCGTCAAGATCACCGTCGGTGTCGGTGAGGTCCGTTGAGTTTATGGTCGGGCAGTTATCTGCCGCATTGGCAAGACCGTCACCGTCGATGTCGTCATCGCAACTGTCGCCTGTGCCGTCACCGTCAATGTCGCTCTGATCAGTATTGGCATTCAACGGGCAGTTATCGAAGGCGAGGCCCACGCCGTCATCGTCCTCGTCGTCCGTCGGGTCGAGGCTTTCAAACGCGTGGTAATAAGGTTGCACGTAACCACCATCGGGAGAGGGGTTCTGTGCGGTCACTACATCACTGGCGGCACCGGCAACGTCATCAACACCATCACCGTCAATATCGCCGGCGATGATGATCTTGTGTCCCAGCAGATCGTAGGATGTTGTGCCGTTCTCCAGCTGCTCGTTGACGAAACCCGCTGGACTGCCGCGCAGGATACGTACTTGCCCTTCATCCAGCGGTCCGGCGCGGTTGGCACCTATGGCTATGTCGGCGTAATTGTCGCGATCGAGGTGTGCCACGGCGAGCGAGACACCCAACTGGTCGCCATGCGTGCCGTTCCCCGGTGCTGAGACCGGGTCTCCCTCGATCGTTTGGATCGGTGCGGTGTTGCTGTCTGTCAGGTACGCAGTCGCGCTGCCGTATAGATTCACAAAGCCACCACCGGTATAGGCACCGACAACCAGGTCATCGATACCGTCACCCGTCACATCGCCAGTCGCAATCGCGTTACCGAAGCGTCCCTGCCCTGCAGGCGGGTTCAAGGTAAACGACGGCACAAGCCCGGTGGCCGCCAGCCAGTTATTGTCCGCGGCAAGATAGCCTGTGAGCGTGTTGTTGGCAGAGTCGGCCAGAACAAGATCGGTATCGTCATCGCCGTCCAGATCACCGAACGTTAGTCCGCTGAAATTGCCACTACCTGCCGAAAGAATCTCGGGAGCTGAATCGAGCCCGCCATTGCTCGACGGGTAGTAATCGATTTGCGTATCACCGGAATCAAGAGAGTTGATGATCAGATCATCCAGACCATCATTATCGAGATCTCCGTTGCTGAGACTGATTCGCGTCGTTGTCGCCGAAAATTGCAGCGCCAGGTCGGCAAGCTCAAGAATCTCTCCGTTGTTCCAATGGATATAGACAGTGGTATTCGCCGCGATAGCGACATCCGGCAGTCCGTTGGCATCCCAGTCGCCAACGGCCACTGACCGGCCGAACGGTGTATCCACGTTCGGCGCACGCAATTGTTGCAGAGCCGGACTGGCGCCGTTTGCCGTACCCCAGGCAATGAACACAGCACCCTCGCCTTCCAGATCAGCTGGCTGGTAACTGCTGGCACCGATCAGCAGATCGGCGAAGCCGTCATCGTTAAGATCACCGCCCGCCATAGCCAGTCCGAAGTTGTCCACGCCGTCGTAGTTCTCAATCTCCAGACGGTTACCCGCTGATGAAAACTCGCGATCGGCACGGTTGGGGAAACTGCCGTTGATGAACTCTTGCAGGAGTGTGAACCCGTCGCCGTCGACATCGGCATTCACATCATCGGCCTGCATGGGGTCATAGCCGAAGTCGGATTCCCACTGATCGGCAAGTCCATCGCCATCGGTATCGGTGTCGTAGCGCGGGTCATCGACGAAAGCATCGAGCGCATCGATAGTCCCGTCACCGTCCGTATCGGCAACAGAAACACTCAGGCTTGCGCTGTTCTCACTGTAAAGTTTGGGGCCGTTGTCGACGATGTCGACGAGCAGGCTGTAACTGGCCTGTTGTGCTGCCGCAGCCAGAGGTATTTGCCCGCCCAGCACCACGTCGGTCGCCGTACCGGGCGCCATATCCCCAAGGTTGCAGATGATGCGTGAGCTGCCGGTACAGCGAACATCGGTCACAGCTATCGACAAGCCTTCCGGCACATCGAATGCTATGGAAACGTCGCCGGCCGTCAGACCGGCCCAACTGGATGGCTCCAGATTCTCCACCCGGAACACGAGTGGGAACGGCAGGTCCGGCGACACATCCGTCGCAGGCTCGCTCAAGGCAATACCGACGGCGGTGACGTCAACGACATCCACCGTTGCAGAGTACTGAATTGGCAACAGGTTTTCTGCCGGGTCGTGATTCATTACCACGGTGACCGTATGCGCGCCGCGTGTATCGTAGTCATGACTGCCCAGCAGCAAACCGCTGCCACGGCCATAGTCGATCTGCGGTCTGATCTCGCGACCATTGAGATCTTCCTGCCCGGAGTTGACCCAATTGCCGGCCTCGGTTGCGATAACACCGTCGCCCCAGTCGAGACTGACGATGCTCGCCTGCTGGTCCGGCAGATTATCCGGATCGGAG
Source organism: Woeseia sp. D3-10 (assembly GCF_055809415.1). NCBI lineage: Bacteria > Pseudomonadati > Pseudomonadota > Gammaproteobacteria > Woeseiales > Woeseiaceae > Woeseia > Woeseia sp. D3-10. Next base: position 1,736,590 of record NZ_JBVVTW010000007.1, read on the forward strand.
ACGTCGGCTTTAAGTATCGACGGAAAGCCGCGCGCTGCGCGTGGATCCTCGTCGAATTCAACGACTACCGGGTCAGCAACGGCTGTAACCGTGAGATCAACCAGCGCGTCGTTAGCGGAATAATCGGCACCGTCGTAGACGCGAAAACTAAAGCTGTCGTCGCCATTGAAATCCTGTGCTGGCGTGTACAGCAACACTGTTGAGTTGTCCTGCACCAGGGCGGGATCCGCGACGACCTGAGTGCCATTCTGCACATCGTCGATTATCTCGAAAGTGTGTGTGTCCAAACCGTTTTGGACGTCGCTGACAAAACCGTCGGGATCTGTCGCGCTCAGGCGAATGTAGATCGAGGTATCTTCATCCAGAACACAAGGCACCTGGGTATCAAGGTCGGCGGTTGCAAAGCACTGTGAACGCAGATTCTCAGGGGGCCGATATGCTCGCGACACGGTGACATCGACGGATGCCGGCTCACTTTCATCAATGCCATCGTCAACGCTGTAGGTGAAGCTGTCGTTGCCCTGAAAGTTGACGTCTGAAACGTAGCGCACCGATACGCTGCTGTCCGTTACATCGCGAAACGGAACAGTCTTGAAAACGTGAACGAAGTAGTCGCCGTTGGCCGCTTCCGGCTCCATGACGAAGAACGAACTTGAGTTAACAGAAAGCCACTGTGGCTCACCCATGTTGCCGAGCACAAAGCCGGGGTCCTCACCCTGGTTGATACCGGTGCCCGTCGAGTTGGCTACTCCGGCGAAAGTACCGTCCTGGCCGAATCGCTGAACGCGCGAGTTGCCGGTATCGGCCACGTAGAGAATATTTTTCGGATCGATCTCGATACTGACCGGCGCATCGAACTGGCCGAGTCCGCTACCCGCTGTGTTGGCGGCACGAACACACTTTGCATCGGCGCAGGAGTAACCGCGGGAAGTCCCAGTGTCCACATCGCAGGCATTGTAGGGGACGCCGTTTGGCGTGCCGTCGATTGTCTTGTTGGCGGTACAACTGCCCATCCAGCCGACGTACTCGCCGAAGTTCCAGCCGCCAGCATCGTTTGCGATTGTCGGCTGCCATTTGTGAATCAGATTTTTTCTGATGTCCAACACGTAGACATTGCCTTCGCGATCGATAGCAATGTCATCGCCTATGGATCTGGACATCTGACCAAAGGGGCCGCCTGGCAATTCATCGATCTGGCTGACGTCCAGTTGCCCCACGGGGGCTACGTTGTTACCAAGCTCGATCAGCTGACCCTTGTCACGCACATTTATCGCATCGCGTATCACTTCAAACAGCAGGTTTGTATTACTGTCAGAACCGATATCACGCAGGCCCTCGTCCATGATCGCTTCGGTTTCGTTGTAACTGACTGTGCCGTGGTACTGGACGTCCTCGAGATTGCTGTCGTAACTGTAGTGAATCGCGGTGCGGCCGAAGAAGCTCAGTATCGGCGACCACTCAACCCACAGGCGATCGTCGTGATCAACCGAAAACCGCTGGCTCGCCGGCCAAAGGTTATCGTTGAGATGAGCATCATTATCTGCAGGGTCGTCGGTGACATAGAGCGGAGTTGTTGCTACCAGCTCGCCGGCTTCCGTCCACTTCGAGAGTCGTGGAATTGGATACAGAGCACCGTGAACATCGCCGTTTCTCTTGGGCGTTTCTCCACAGACGTAGTACTTGTCACTTATGTAGTAGTTACCGTCGTCATCGACGTGCACATAGCCTGGCTCGTACACCATATTGACCGGGATAACGCCGCCGAATTCGGTGTCCTCCAGCGAACCCGGCGCCGCGTTGCAAATGTTGTCGTTCAGAAACGTACCGTGTGTCGAAGGATCCGCGAGACGAAACGCATCCGCCAGATGCCGGAGCGGGCTAACCCGGGTGAGATTATCGCCCTCTTCGCGCTCACCAACCGGTGTCAGCCGAAAGTCCTCGATAAAGTAGGGGTACAGCGGCGCCTCAAACTGGCCATTCGGGGGCTGGTTTTCAATTTTGAATTTCAGCGGATCAACGCGACCGTCAATCAGGTCGGTATCGACACCTTGCAGGACAATATCAACGGGCTGGGCCGTCAACGTGCTGGCTGACGAGGGTGAAGCTGACGGTGCAGTATTAGTGCCGGGTCGCTTGAGAGTAATGGTTTGCACAAACTTCGACTGGTCATTCGCATTCGCAAACGCCGAATTGCCGCTCGCGTCAGTCGCATCCCAGGTAACGTCATAGCGAACACCATCGGCATCTGCTGGCGGGCCGGGCAGAAAAGCGGGGGCATCGTTAGTAACCGTCGGGCTGGGATCGGCCAGATCAACAACGCGCGGCCGGCCCAGCGGAAACGTGCCGACAGTGAGATCAATGCCATCCTCGTCATAGCGTGCAAAGCCCTCAGGGGCCACGAGGATCGGTGACTGGGTATCCTCCACGCGAATGTTCTGGATAAGGCGCGTCACCAAACTGTCACCCTCAAGTTCCTGGTTCGCGGCAATCGCCTGTTCAGCACGGTACGGGCCGCCATCAACTTCGCGAATTTCCCATTGCAGCTCTTCCGGCCCGCCAATGGGAAAGAGGCGCGCCGAGGTCGACAACGGCAAAGCCTCGAACTGTTCGCCGCACGCATCAACCGGTGCAAAATAGCTGCGCAACTCCTCCTCAACGCGGCCAAGTCGAACACCACCGAAGTCAGTTGCCTCCAGTACAATATCCTGAGACTGAATGAATCCTGCGCCGGTTACGGTATCCCGCAAATACGGGACGCTGGTATCCCAGACAACTAGCGACTGCTCAGCGCGATTCGACGCCGTATCAAAACTCGTTGCTTCGTACCACGCCGCGCCTTGCGCAACACCGCTGACATCCACCGCGATCAAGCCCAAGTCGGCGGCATACAGAGCACCTTTGGCGGCGTACACAGAAAATGGCTTGGCGGTCCCTTTGGCTGCCGCGGCGACCGCCTTCTTGGAAGCGTAGTGTTCGGCGGCAATGCCGGCCAGGATAAGCGCGCTGGGTACGCCAACATCGAGCACCGCGTTCATCTGTGTCGTCGCTTCCCAGCTGACCGTGTGTCGCCCCGCTGGAAACTCCGGGCGTTGTTGCAGATTTTTTTGTTCGTCGTTGGTGTAGTCCCGGTAACCCGCAGCACCAAGGTAAGGATTGCTTGCGCGAACCCGTACATCCGCACCGGTGTGATAGACCGCCGGATGACCAAGATCAGCGAACACCTTGTCCAGCGGATCGAACGGCACAAAGAAAAGGCTCGCGAAACCATCTTCGATACCGCGAGCATAGTCATCGTCGAGAATATTCTGACCCGGGCGCACGGTCTTGCTGAACTGGAATACACAAGCAGCGCCGGACAGGTCACCCGTTCGGGCTGAATTCGGCGAACGCTCGAGTGCACTGGGTATCACGAAGATCGGCGGCGTGTTTTTGAGTCCGACATCGGTCGCCAGGGCCGCAACTTCAAAGCCAGTACCAAACCAGCCGGGTGCGGCGATACCCGCAATCATGCTGCCGATGTGTGCGCCCATCAGGGCGCCCTGCGTGGCGGCGATGGCGTTGTTGTTGTCAGGCGTCGCATCGAACGGCGAAGCCAGGACCGGGTGGCCCGCAAGCAGGCAACAGAGCAGCCCGGCAGAGGTCGCCTTCAGTCGGTTTGCGTTCGAATGAACCGGGTACGGTACCTTGTTGTCGGGATTGTTCATCGGCCTGCCTCTTGTTCTGGCTATTCGCAGCCACAGCAACTCTGCGAATTTGTGGTTTCTTACCCAGACAAGCGACACACAGGCGGTATTTTCCAGAAAAATCCTAACTATCTGATAGCAATAACCTTTCTATCTGTCGATAGCCTCTGCGGCAGCACGGGAACCCGCCTCTTTTGCCCTCCACACGGCTTCGTCGGCCTCGTTGCCGCGGGCTTTGAACAGCTCGGCAAGGTTGAATGCCGCCAACGCCACTCCGGCATGGCTTTCGCCGTGCGCTTCAAGAAACGAGGTATACGCATCCAGCAGGGATTGCTCCGCTTCGTCGAATTCGCCGAGGCCTGTCAACGCGGCACCGAGGATGTTCTTTGTTTCCGAAATCAGTCGATGTGTTTCGTCAAAGTGCTCGCGCCGCAATTCCAGTGTTTGGCGTGCCAGATCAGCACTTTCGGTATAGCGGCCCATCGCCAGATAGGTGTTGGCCATACCACCTAAGGGAAAGCTGCGGTTCGGGTGCCGTGCGGGCAGCTCGGCGGCGTCCTGCATATCGAGGGACAACTGATAGTATTCCAGCGCTTCCTCGAACTTGTCCTGTTGCTTCAGGGTTACCGCGAAATTGTTGTACAGCGCGCCGAAGCTCGGGTGCGGACCGTTGTGCAATTTCTCAAGGAGATCAAGAGACTTCCGATAAGCGTCCAGTGCGCGATCATGTTCGCCCATGGAATCGAGCAACTGCGCATAGCTGTTCCAGGTGTGCGCGACCTCCGCGTGATTCTCGCCGAGCATACGAACACGCTCGGCAATCACCTCCTTGTACAACCGTTCCGCTTCCTCAAATCGACGCGTGTCTCGGTACAAACCCGCCAACTGTCGCTTTGTGTCCGACATTTCCGGGTGTGCAGCACCGTAAACCCGTTGTTGCATGCTCAACGCATCAGCCAGCAGCGGCTCGGCTTCATCGGTACGTCCGAGGATGCGATAGAAACCACCGAGCTTGGTCATCATTTCCGCAACAGCTGCATCATCTCCATGGAAAATCTCTCGAGCCAGATCCAGCGCATCAGCGTGCAACTCTTCAGCGGCCTCAAAATTGCCGCGACTTTCTTCCATGAAGGCCTGCATACTAATCGCTTCGACTACATCGAAATTCTGGCGTCCGTACAGCCTCTCACGAATTTCACGTCCCTCAATTAACAGCGCCGCCGACTCGTCGAACTGACCCAGATCCTGGGCGACCAGGCCGAGAGTCAGCTTCGACGTCGCGACCTCCGGATGCTCCGTGCCGTACAAGGCCTCGGCACGCTGCAAAGTTGCGTTGGCATGTTTGGATGCGTTCTCCCAGTCGCCCAGGCTGTAGTAAACGTTTGCCAATACCCTCATCATCGTAATCTGGGTTTCGGGCTGATCAGCCAGATCAAACTCAACTCGACGTGCACCTTCTTCCAGAAGATCACGAGCACTGACGGCCTCGCCGAGAGACTCTTCAGGATCAGATACTTCAAATATCTGTTGCATGAAACCGCTGACCGCTTCGGCCTTTTGCCGTTCGGCTTCGGCAAGGTCGCGTTCCTCGGCGATCCGGCTGAACGACAGCGCCGTTGCCGTTATCGCGACGGCTACAGCGACCGTCGCTGCGGTAACCGTGACTCGATTACGGCGCATGAATTTCGATCCGCGATAAAACACGCTGTCTGGCCGAGCCATCACCGGCCGGTGCTGCAGGTACAGGCGGATGTCTTCAGCAAACTCGCGGATCGTCACGTAACGGCGTTCCGGCTCCTTCTGCATGGCCTTTAATACAATGGTGTCCAGATCGCCGCCGATCTGACGGACCAGCTCGGCAACGCGCAAGCGGCGCGCTTCGGCAATGGTGTTCGGATCGATACCGTCGGTGGATTGTGTCAGGCGTGTGCTCGGCCGCGACGGGTCCGTATCGCAGATGACGCGTTCAATCTCGGCGGCACTGGCAGTATTGACCTCATAGGGAAACACGCCGCTCAGCAGTTCGTAGAGCAAGGTGCCAAGACTGTAGATATCCGTCGCCGTTGTAACGTTGTCACCACGTACCTGTTCAGGACTGGCGTGACGCGGCGTCATCAATCGCGCGCTCGCCACCGTCATGACCATGGTTTGCTTTAGCAGATCAGCGTCGAGCAACTTGGCAATACCAAAATCCAGCAGTTTCGGCTCGCCATCTTTGCCGACCAGAATATTGTTGGGCTTGATATCTCGATGCACGATCAGGTTGCGGTGCGCGTGTTGTACGGCCGCACAGACTTTGAGGAACAGCTTGAGTCGCTCCGCAATGCCCAGCCTTTGTTGATCGCAGTATTCGGTTATCGAGACCCCATCGACGTACTCCATAACCAGATAAGGCGCACCGGCCGACGTCTCACCGCCGTCAATCAACCGGGCAATATTGGGGTGTTCCAGGCTTGCGAGTATTTGTCGTTCCGCGCGAAACCGACGAACCAGCTCATCGCTGGGACGGCGGCCACCGACTACTTTGATCGCAACTTTCTGTTCGAATGCACCATCAGACCGATGCGCCAGGAAGACATCGCCCATGCCGCCTTCACCGATCAGGGCCTCGATTTCGTAGTGGTCAATGTGGGTATTTCGCACACCGTCGGACAGGTCAGCGGCCGCAGCACCAATGACATCAGCAACCACTCCCTGCGTATCAACAGCGTCAAGCAGACTTTGCACGGCAGTGCGCAACGTGCTGTCGTCAGCAGAAACACGTTCGAGATAGGCCGCTCTTTCCACCGGTGGTTGCTGCATCACTTCCGCAAACAGCGATTTAACCAGCGACCAGTCCGCTTGTTGGTTATTTTTGTCCACCTGCGGTTTCCTTGCTGCAAAAACGTACGCTGAAATCTCGTATGCTAACCGCAGTATGCCGCAAAACGTGACGCGCGCATGGTGCGCCACGGTACCTTGCTTTATTCTGCAGACATAATGCATGCCCCTGACGAATTTATCGGCCTGCTTCAGGCTTCAAGTGATGGCGATGAGCAAGCGCTCGATCGCCTGTCACCATTTGTCTACCAGGAGTTACGGCGCCTGGCCCAGAAATACATGTCCGGTGAAAATGCCCGGCACACCCTGCAAGCGACGGCACTCGTCAACGAAGCTTTGATTCGGCTTGTTGATGGCAATATAGATATCAAGAACCGTAAACATTTCTTTGTAGTATCAGCACGCATGATGCGCCGGGTACTGGTCGATCATGCACGTGGCAAGAACCGTGAAAAACGTGGCCGTGGTGCGCTGGCAATTACGTTCGTTGACGATGTGCAAGCTGCAAACGACAGCGAACTTCCGATTCTGATGCTTGATGAAGCGCTATCGAAACTCGCAAAGAATGACGAACGCATGGCGCACGCAGTGGAGCTGATTTACTTCGGCGGCATGTCGATGGACGATGCTGCCGAGGTGCTTGGGGTGTCGTCAAGCACGGTCTATGAAGAAATTCGGTTTGCGCGGGCCTGGTTGAAACAGGCAATAACTTGAAAAATTCTGAGAAAATCTGCAGGAATCAAGCGTTGTTGGCAGTAGCCTTAAAACCAGACTTCAGTGCGAAGAACGGTATATTGGGTGGCAGCTCGCATCACGAACAGCACGAATCGGCCGATATCGGGTCAGAACACAGATTGCGCGGGGCCGATTGGCGGCCAAGCAGTACGTAACCGTACAACAACAAGGGGGGGGACACCTTGAACTGGCCACTGGCAGGCAGGCGCGCGTGCGCATGCATTGACAGTCCAGATCAGGGCAGCTGAACATGCACCGAATCGTACGATCCGCTGTTTCATTTTTAGTTGTTTTGGGCGCCGGTAACGCATCGTTTGCAGATCAGGCAGCCGAGAACGATCCGATACCTTCCCCGGAATCCTTCCGCACGGCTAACGTTTCACTGCAGTTTGTCGAAGAATCCGCTGCGAACATCGTCATTGACGGTCGGCTTGATGAGGCGGCGTGGTCCGTCGCGCCCGTCAACAAACCCTTGCAAGTCACTGAGCCAGATACGCTTGCGCCATCAGAGTGGTCGACCGACTTCCGCATTTTCTACACGATGCGTGGCGTCTATGTGTCATTCGACATGGTGCAGCCTGAGGACACGCTCGTCGAACGGATTACTGCTCGCGACAACGTCAACGAGGTTCGTGATCGAGTAACCGTCAATTTCGATATGTCGGGCAGCGGACTTTACGGCTACTGGATGAGTATCGCCCTGGGTGACAACCTCATGGACGGCACACTTCTCCCGGAACGCCAGTACAGCCGCGAGTGGGATGGAGCATGGTATGGCGCCAGCCAACGCACTGATAAAGGTTGGAGTGCAGAGGCGTTTGTTCCATGGTCACAAATGAGCATGCCAGCCGCTACCGGCGAGCGAAGAATCGGTTTGCAGATTTCTCGCAGGGTCGGCTCACGGAACGAAACCTGGTCCTGGCCCGCGTTGCCCAGTTCGCGCGCAAGTTTCATTAGTGAGTTTCCCAAGGTAACACTTCAGGGCGTCAATCCCCGCAGCCAGTGGAGCCTGTTTCCGTATGCATCGACGACCTATGACCGCGTCGATCACGATGCGCGGTTCAAGGCCGGCGCCGATCTGTTCTGGAGGCCATCGACTAACCTGCAACTGACGGCAACGTTGAATCCGGACTTTGGTTCCGTTGAATCGGATGATGTAACGGTAAACCTGACAGCCGACGAAACCTTTTTCCCGGAGAAGCGACTATTCTTCCTTGAAGGCCAGAACATCTTTAATACAACCTCGCGCGCGACTTCCGGCTCGCAGCGTTTCACGGTCGTCAACACACGGCGAATCGGCGGTCGTGCCCGCAGGCCGGCGCTGCCACCCGGAACCCGACTGCCATTGCGCCAGGCGGTTCAGCACAGTGACTTGCTCGGTGCAGCAAAGGTAACCGGTCAACGGGGACCGTTGCGCTTTGGCCTGCTCGGCGCGTTTGAAGATGACAGCGCGTTCAATGTGGACGGCACTGAGTACCTGCAGGACGGACGTAACTTTGCTGCACTGCGCATACTCTACGAAAACAGCGAAGGCGACACGTACCGCGGGCTCGGAATGATCTCAACGATAGTCGCCCATCCGGATTCTGACGCACTCGTTCATGCGGCAGATTTCAAATACCTGGGTCGTGAAGGCCGCTGGGGTGTGGACGGTCAGGTGCTGACTTCAGACCGCGACGAAAGCGGGCGCGGCTATGGTGCCTACGCGGACATTACTTACAACCCGCGACAAGGACTGACACACAAACTGGAACTGACGGCTTTCGATGACTCGCTGAATGTTAATGACTTAGGTTTCCAGCGGCGCAATGATGTTCGTGAAGCCTGGTACAGCCTGGAGTGGGTCAAGTCCGGCTTTAAACGAATACGTGATTTCACAATCTCGCCGTTTATCCGCTATGAAGTGAACGGCGATGGCTATCGCACCAACAACGCATTGGCATCCAGCTTCAATTTCAAGTTGAACAGTCTGGATGAGATCGAAATTTTCGGCGCCTATTTCCCGCAGCGTTACGATGACCGCAACAGCTTCGGCAATGGCGTGTTCGATGTGTCAACTCGCAAGAACCTCAGCTTTCTGTATCGCACCAACACCGCCAAACCGGTTAGCGTGTACGGCAAGGTCAATCTGCAGCAAGAATTTGTTGGCGACACAACTTATGAAGCGCAGGCGGGCATCGTCTGGCAGCCGTACAGCAACTTCAAAATCGACCTGAAATCCGTCTGGTTTGATCGCAACGGTTGGTTGTTGCATCAACAAGGCCGCGACTTCACCGCATTTGAAGCGCGGCAGTGGCAACCGTCACTGAGCGTCGACTATTTCCCGACGGCGCGCCAGCACCTGAGTGCGGGACTGCAATGGGTTGGTATTCGCGCTCGGGAAAGCAAATTTTATGAACTCGACACAAACAGCACCGCACTGACTGCAGTGCCGAAGCCGCCAGGGCCGGCAGACGATTTCAGTTTATCGCAGCTCAGTTTTCAGCTGCGTTACCGCTGGCAGATCGCGCCGTTGTCCGACCTGTATATTGTGTATACGAAGGGCGACTCACGTCGCCGCGACTTGCTGCCCTATTCCGACCTGTTCCGCGATTCCTGGGACGAGCCACTTGAAGACCAGTTGGTGATCAAGCTGCGTTACCGGCTGGGGTCATGAAGAGCAGGGAACGGTAGACGCAGGGACAACATCAACCGCCAAACGGTGCCACCCCGATCCACGCCTTGTGCAACCAGGTCACCATCAGCACGTACGCACCGACGCCGATCACGATCAGCAGCGCATCATTCATAGCAGTCGGCGGTGCGCCGGGGACGGGCCGCGTTGAACGACGCTTCATTGAGATTCGATCAGCAACGGCCCAGGCGAGGATCGAGCCGAACAGGACGACGTCGGCCAACATTCCGTTAACCAGCAAATGTGCCAGCGCCCAGAGTTTCACGGCAATCAGCTGTGGGTGGCGCGTTGCAGTCTTGATTCGACCGGGTAAGTAAGGCGCGAAAAACAGAATAAACACTGGCAGCAACAACAGTGCCGCGACATGCCGCAGCCAAAGAGGTGGCATGTAAAGGACAACCGGCTCCATCCGCGCCGCGGCATAACCCGTCGCGATGAAATAGAATCCTGCAATTGCCACCACACTGTAGAAGGCTTTCCAGCCGTGTGCGCTGCGCGCGGCCAGGCGATCACGGAAGCCGCCGGCCACGATCGACACAGAGTGAATCCCGAGGAACAGAAACAGACCGAGAACCAGGGTTGTCATAGAGGTCTTCCAGCAGCGGCAAAGTGCGCAGTCTACCGGTTTCCGTTGCCCAAGGTGATGTGCACGACTCGATGCTGCTTTCTAAGGCGTGGCGGATATGATTCTCAGTACCTGCACCCGAGTGCTATGACACCGTGCCGGAGAATACTCCCGCAACTGCAATAGCGAGACGTCAGGTTTGTCGGGGGCAACAAATCTGACACCGCAAGCTATAACCTGACACCGGCAATGATGAATACCGTATTGTGGGCGTCTCTAAGCCCGCTGCTTACTGCCCGGCACATAGGCGCGGTATACGAACCACACGAAAGCAGCCACGCCGACACTGAACACGATGTCGCCCGGCACCCGCGCCCATACCAATGCTTCCATAATCGGACTGTGAATCAGTTCTGCCGAGCGGGCGAAATAGTAGCCCTTGTCGATACTGATGTAAGTCTGAATTACGCCCTGCGGTAACAGCGACAGGAAGGTCATCATCGCGAGACCAATGTTCAGCGACCAGAACGATATTTTGATCAGCTTCTCGTTCCACAGCGCGGTGTTGGTAAGGCCGCGCATACAGTAGAGCGTCAATCCCAGCCCAAGCATTCCGTAGACACCGAACAACGCGGCATGACCGTGATTCGCCGTCAGGTTCAGGCCCTGCATGTAATAGAGAGCTATCGGTGGATTGATCAGGAAGCCAAACAAGCCCGCTCCCACCAAATTCCAGAACAGGACGGACGCGAAGAACATAAACGGCCAGTGGTAGTTCCGTTCCCATACCGCCTCGTGTTCAACTTTGTACCGGGTATAGGCTTCGAAACCGACCACCAGCAGCGGCACGACTTCGAGTGCGGAGATCATTGCACCAACCGCAATCACCGATGTTGGCGTGCCACTGAAATACAAGTGATGGAATGTGCCGAGCACGCCGCCGAACAGGAAGATGATCGTTGCGAACAGCACCATCACGGTTGCTGTTGACGTGCGCAGGATGCCCATGCGCACGAACAGCAGCGAGATGATTGCCGTGGCGAAGACTTCGAAGATGCCTTCAACCCACAGGTGGACAACCCACCAGCGCCAGTATTCCATGATCGCGATATGGGTGTTCTGACCCCACATCAGACCCGCCGCATACAGCAGGCCAATCGCAATGGCTGATACGAGCACGAGATAGATCAGCGACTTGCCGCCTTTCTGATGCAAGGCCGGCCACATGCCTCGGACCACCAGGGCAACCCAAAGGAACAAGCCAATGGTCAGAAAAATCTGCCAGAACCGACCAAGGTCGACGTACTCGTAACCCTGATGCCCGAACCAGAAGTTCATCGTGAGATCGTCAAAGAAGCGATGCACGGCCGCCCATTGACCGGCGAATGAACCAATCACGATGATCAGCAAGCTGATAAAGAGGAAGTTCACACCGAAGCGCTGAAACTTCGGATCGCGGCCACCGAGCATCGGTGCGACATACAGACCCGTTGCGAGCCAGGCGGTCGCAATCCACAGCACCGCGAGCTGCGTATGCCAGGTCCGCGTCACGGAGTACGGCAGGTATTCGGCAAACGGCAGGCCATAAAGCCCCTGCCCTTCGACGGCGTAGTGGGCAGTGATGATGCCGAGCAGAATCTGGCACAGAAACATCGCGCAGACGACCCAAAAATATTTCGACGTCGCCCGCATCGACGGCGTGATAACCGCGCTATCCAGTATGTCGAACTGAGCGATGCCGTCTTCGGGAATAATTTCCTGCTGCCAGACATCAAACTGTTTTGCATAGTAAGCAACCAGCGCACCCGCTGCAGCAAGCAGCAGGATTACTGACGCGATACTCCACATCAGAATTTCAGTGGTCGGTTTGTTTCCAACCAACGGCTCGTGCGGCCAGTTGCTGGTGTAGGTGATATCCATGCCGGGACGATTGGTGGTCGCACCCCAGGCTGTCCAGAAATAGAAGGCAGACAACTGCTTTGCTTCTGTATTCGTCAGCAGACCGTGAACCGGGAACGCATAGTCGCGTCGCAACGCCAGCGACTCGGCATCGCTGCCCTGATACAGCCTTGCGTAGTGTTCCTCAACTTGCCTGATAGCACGGGCGCGCATGTCGCTGACCGTGATCGTGCCTGTTGCGGCGTCGTAGCTGTTGGCACGCATTTCTTCTTGCAATGCGGCTCTGTGCAACGCCTCGCTCTCCGCCGGGGAAAGACCGGTATGCGAATTTTCCAGTCGCAGTGCGAGCAGCGTTTCAGCTTCGCGATGCAGCCAGTCCGCACTCCAGTCGGGCGCCACATAACTGCCATGTCCCCAGATCGAGCCTTGCTCCATTCCGCCAATCGACTGCCAGACATTTTGTCCGGTCTCAATATCGTCACGGGTGTAGAGGACTTCGCCGGATGCGGATTTGACCGCTTCCGGGATAGGCGGTGCCTTCTGGTAAATCTCCGCCCCGAGAAAGAGCAGAATACTGAACATGACGACCATTCCGACCGTCAGGATTATCCATAGCCGTTTAATGCTGAAGGTCTGCTTATAGGTTTCCATGATTTCGATTTCTATCCGTAAAGTTGGCCCATGGCACCACGAATATCGCTGGAAATTGAGAGTGCACCACGCGGCGGTGGAAACTACTGTTCGCTTTTTCTTGTTGGTAACAGCTTTCGGTCGTGTCCTTCTTTTGGCCCTACGCGCCAGTCATCGCCATACAAAAGCGATCTAGCGGTCCTGACACCGTGCTCTTACCGGCACTTTAGGCGGCAAACAGAATCCGTGGAAGTTGTGGAAACTACCTAGTGCTACTGCCGTATACTGCCGCCTTCCCGACGACTGGAGCGACGATGTTTCAGAACCCTGACATTCCGCTGGAAGAGTTGCCCGGTACAGATGAGGTCAACTGGGAACCACTGCACCCCCGCTATACGCGCGCCATTCGCGTAGCGTCGGCGGCTATTCTCGTGATAGTGGCTATTGCGACAGCAGTACTAAGCTTTGCGCTGCATATTCCTCTGATACCGGTCATGGTTCTGTACCTGATCCTTTTAATTGCCGCAGGCATCGCAATGGTCTGGCCGGGCATAGCCGTTCAACGGCGCGGCTATGTACTTCGTGACAAGGACATCCTGTTTCGCAAAGGCGTGATCTGGCATTCGGTTACAGCCATTCCCTTCAACAGGATTCAGCACGTTGAAACCAGCAGCACACCGCTTGAACGCCGTTTCGGGCTTGGTACCTTGCAGCTGTTCACGGCGGGTGGCTCGGGTGGCGATTTGAAAATTGGCGGCCTCGGCAATGACGTTGCCGAGAAACTGCGCGTATTTGTTCTCAACAAGGCAGGCAGTGCTATTGAGCACAGCTGATTCAGCCACGTGGCGGCGCACGTCGCCATTTGCGATTCTGTTCTTCCTTGGCAGGATTTTCCGTCTCATTGCAAAGAATGCCTGGCAATCGTTGGCGCCCCTGATAGCCCTGCTCGTCGCCTACGAAGGTGACATCGTCAGCAAACTGATGCTTGCCGGCATCGGTTTCAGTGTGTTCATTACCGTAGCGGCTGTACTCAGTTACTGGTTTTTTCGCTTTCAGATCCGTGCTGATTCGGTTCTGATCCGTCATGGCGTATTCAAGAAGACGCAACTGGACATCAAGTTCGAGCGTATTCAGGGGATCAATACCGAACAGGGCGTGATCTATCGCTTGCTCGGTCTGGTAACCGTCAGCTTCGACACTGCTGGAACCTCCGGCAAAGAAGGCAATCTGCCCGCCGTTACGCAATACTTTGCGGATTCCCTGCGGGAACGTCTCGGGACACCCCCGCCGACCAGTACCGCCGCTGAGGGCGCTGACGGCAACGAAACAGAAACCGATTCCGAATCCAAATCCGAAACCAATACTGATGCACTCGTACACCTGGACTGGCGAGACATGATTCGTATCGGTCTGGCTGATCGTCGTGCATTGATTGTGTTTGCATTCATCGGTCCATTCATCGATCGCATCGATGACAGCCTTGACCGCTACTTAGCGGAATTTGTTCAGATTGCTGCGACCAATGGCTTCAAGTTTGATGCTATCGGCGGCGTATCCATTGCCATCACGATTTTCGTCGCCGTCGTTTTCCTGTTTGTTGTCGTGTCCATCGCAGCGGCATTTCTGCGCTATAGCAATTTTCAACTTTTCCTCCACGGACAATCACTGCGTTCACATGCCGGCTTGCTGACAGCACACGAACATTCAATGGAACTGGGCAAGATTCAAACCCTGCGGCTGGAACAGGGCATCGTGCTGCGACTAATGAAGCGCTATCGATTGACCGCGCGTCAGGCCATCAGTGGGCGAAAGGGACGGGGCAAGGTCTTCCTGGTGCCTGTCGTAACCGCGGAACTTGCCGACTCATTGCGCAGCAAGTTCCTGATGCCGGAAGGGGGGCGTTTGTCGCAGAACCCTGCCAGCACAGGATTCACTGCAATTTCGCCCTATAGCATGCGCTCCAAAATACTGTTCGGTGGCTTGCTCCCAGCCGTGCTCGCAACCGGGGTGTTGATGAAGCCGTTGGGTGCTCCGTCTCTGTTGTGCCTGTTATGGCTGCCGGTCGTTGCCGCAGCGGCGTACCAGAACTGGAAGCGTGCCGGTTACGCTCACGATGACGAGGAAATCATTCGGCGCTCCGGGCTGCTTGGCTACACGACGGCAGGCCTGCTCTTTCGCAAGGTGCAACGCGTCACCGTAAGCCAGTCTCGTTATCAACGGCACAGAGAACTCGCAACATTGCGCATGTACCTGGCGTCGGGCAGCGTGACGGTACCGTACATCGAACACGCTAAAGCGAAACAACTTCGCGACTACATTCTGTTCAAGGTCGAATCAAGCGAGAAAACCTGGCACTAGTGCTTAGAGCAACTCCGCTCGCACTCTCTGCAGGACGTCGTACGATGCCGACAGATACCTGCCGACAGGCCAACCTCGAACTCACCAATCCGTATCTGTATGACCAGGTGCCGGTCCTCACCCACCGCAGGTAGTCAGGCATCGCTGACATTCCACCAATGGAATGACCTCCGACCTGTTCGAGCTAACCTTCCACGGTCACCTAGCGGCCGCGCACTTCTTTGCGGTTCAGTACCAGACCCGGCAACGCGCCTGTTGGCCGACCTTGATCGAAAGTAAACTTGCCATTGACGATCACGTTCTCGATACCTCGGCTTGCGCCGGTCGGATTCTCAACGGTGGCGGTATCTGCGATCTGCTCGTAGTCAAAAATCACGATATCGGCTTTCTGCCCTGCCCGGATATAGCCTCGATCGGGAAGGCCGATGATCTGTGCTGGCAATGACGTCGACGCACGAATGGCAAACGGCAAGCTGATTACACCTTCGTCGCGCGCGAAGTGCCCGATCTTGCGAGGAAACGCACCAAAATAACGGGGATGCTGTCCAGGCCGTGGCGTCAAGGATATTCCAGCATCCGTCGACGTCGCCGTGTACTCCTGCTGC
Organism: Woeseia sp. D3-10; assembly: GCF_055809415.1. Classification (NCBI taxonomy): domain Bacteria; kingdom Pseudomonadati; phylum Pseudomonadota; class Gammaproteobacteria; order Woeseiales; family Woeseiaceae; genus Woeseia; species Woeseia sp. D3-10. The sequence continues at coordinate 1,752,559 of NZ_JBVVTW010000007.1, forward strand.
ATGTAATTCACCACATCAGAATCATCGCCTGCGAGGGGGCGGAAGAGAACGCCAGACGGTGAGATGGTGTCCGCCGCAAGCGCAAAGTCGAGCAGCTGCTGTACAACCGAGCTCTCGTTGGTTGCAGCAACCGCGGCCAGTGTCTTGCCCACCAATGACGGATCCTCCGCGGCCACAATGATGTGCCGACGCGCACCGCCCTGCATCGCCATTGTGTATTCCGTATCGGCAATGATCTTTTCTCTGGTTGCGGGGTCTGCAAGGTTCTTTTGCAGGTTTGCTTTGGCTTCCGCAGGATCAATATCGAGACGATGTCCGACCAGGCTCATCGGATTTGTGCCCGGTGGCGCGTAGGCCCAGTCGGGCAGAACGTCGTTCGGACCGCCACCAAATGTATTGTAGGGGTACTGGTCGAGAAACACCTGGACTCCTTCGGCCCGGGCGCGATCTATCATATTGATGTCTACTGCCGAGTGTCCCCAGGTGTCTTCCCCCTTGGCCTTGATGTGCGTGCCGACCACCCGAATTCCGGACTCGCGTCCGATGCGAATAGTCTCCATCATGCCGTCTGTGCCGGTTAAAGACTTGCCTTGGGCCATTGCCGGCAAGTCACTTTCATTCATGCTGGGGAGTTGCCATAGCGGAATCGGCGACTGGCTCCGCTGATGCGAGAAATAAAATCCGTCGTAGGGTGCGACAACTTTTGCCAGCGCTATCAACTCCTCCGTGTTGCTGAACAGCCCCGGCGAGTATTCCGGCCCGGCTCCGATTCCCCACGCGCCGTCGTTCATACCGGCCTGCACCAGTCGCTCCATCTGAGCTACTTCCTGTGGTGTCGCAACCCGCCGGAAATCGTCCTTCATCACGATCGAACGCACCGTGCCATGACCAACCATAGGGACGAAGTTCATCGGAATTCCAGGGTCTCGCAATGCGGCGATCTCCTCGGAGATAGGCCAGCCGCTGCGACCGTCGGCACCGCCGACGACTGTCGTAATGCCCTGCGCGACCAGGTTGGGCGCACGCCGAAGATTGATGTCATCCGCCTTCAAACCCCGGTCGGAGTGTGAATGGATATCGATGAACCCGGGCACAACGTACTTGCCACGAGCTTCGATGGTGCGTTTTGAGTCGGTACCACGCAGTCGGCCGACGGCCACGATCTCATCGCCCCGTATGCCAACATCAGCGCGAACTTTAGGGTTGCCACCACCGTCGACTACCCAGCCATCGAGTATCAGGATATCGAGCGAGGTGGATTGCGCCAATGTGGTTGACGACGACGCCAGAATGGCCGCACCGGCAACGGCTCTGGCAACTCTTGCGATTGTATTGAGAAACCTGTTCATCGGAGCTCTCCTTGCATACTGGACCGTTCAAACTGATTTCGCGTCAATCAATCCTCGTACGAGGCCAACTAAGTCTTGTGGCTCAAGATGGCACTGGAAATTGCCGGCTGTGCTGGACTAGCACAGCCGGCCGTTCTTACCACCTGAACCGAACGCCCAGCTTGAACGCACGACCGCGGGTGTCGTAAAGGGCTTCATTGGTGTATGGCTCGACCTGACTACTGTCGGATGGACCATTGACCACGATTGGCGGATCCCGGTCGAACAGGTTTGTTACCTTGAAGAACAACTGGGTTTCAGTATCTCCGTTCATCATTGTGTGCGACATGTAGAGGTCTGTATAGAACGCCCCGTCAATCTGATTGTTGTTTACAGTACGATTTACAGATGTCGACGCGGGGCAACCCGTCAGGCATTCGATATTGGAGTTATTGTAAACACCATCGCTGACACCTCGTCCGGTCAGGCCAACAGTAAACTGGTCTGTGTTGTACGTAGCGGAGACACGGTACAACCAGTCGGGCGGACCGCTGCCAGCGTTCTCGCCGGCATCATCGGTCGCCGGGTTGATGCCGTCGTCGGTCTTGTACTCGAGATAATGTGTCGCCAGTGCCGACAGCGTGACGTCACCTGGCAGCCCTGTCATTGGGAACAAGTAGCTCATCTCCAGATCGATGCCCTCAGCGGTTTCCGTAACGAAGTTGAACGGTCCGTTACGCAACTCGGTAATAACTGTCGACCCGGTGTTGCCCACGCCAAAGTCAATTGCCTGACAGTAGACGTCGTCACCCTCGAAGCAGCGGTCAACAATCTGCTGCGCACCCAGCTCACCGATCGCGTCATTGATGTCAATCTGGTAGTAGTCCACCGACAAGCCCAGACCTTCAACAAATGACGGACGCCAGACAAGCCCGAGACCCAGACTGTCGGCCTCCTCCGGCTGCAGGTTCGGGTTACCGGTTACATTTTCAGTAAACTGAACATTGGTTGGGTTACCAGGGTCTGCCGGGTTAGGTACCTGGAGTGTATTGGTACGCCGACGGCCCGCCTCGAAGAGTTCAGAGAGGCCTGGGGCACGAATATCGCGTGACTTGGTGAGACGCAAGCGCACGTCATCGGTAACGGACCAGTTGAAACCCACCTTCCACGTTGTCACTGAACCCGACGTACTGTAATCCGTAGCTCGCACAGCGGTGCTGAGTTCGAGATTGGCAGGCAGCGGTACCAGCGCTTCGACATACCCCTCAAACACATCATACTCACCAAAGGTTGGCAGGTAATTGCCGACCCGCCAACCGGACTGGTACTGCTCCTCAACCGAACCCGAGATTTCTTCGGTTCGGTATTCAAGACCAAAGGCGAGCCCGATCGGGTCCACCCAACCTTTGACGTCCGTCGTGAAGTTGAGTGCCAGCACTTCCTGATCAAAGCGCTGCAAGCGTGTCGGCCAGCCGGTCACGTAGTCAACAGCCTCCGGCGTATTCACGCCGATACCCATACGATTGAACGGAATACAGCCGTTGCCAGGATCCGTAAGCGTCGAACGGCAAACGATGTCGCCGGTACCTGGATCAAGTACAGCGTCCGTAGCCATGCCGAGGTTCGCCAGATTGGTCGCGAGAACACTCTCGCGTGCTTCAGTAAAGCCCTTTTGATAATACGTATCCCAACTCCAGTCTCGACCGAGAGCACTGAACGACCCGTTCAGGCCCACGACATAGCGAGTCACTTCACGTTCCATATCATTGAAACGATTCGGCAAGTCACCGTTGCTGGTACCAAGAGTAAACTCGGTAATACCAAGATCGACCATGCGTTGCTGAACGGTTTCGGGGATAAACGCATTGTCGCCCTGAATCCGGACGTTGCCCTTGTCGTAGAAAGAACCACCCCAGCCGTAGGCATGACTCTTGTTGTACGAAGCTTCGGCAAAGGCCTCAATGCTGTCTGTAATGTTATAGGTGAGGTGCGCGAATACGCCGTCACGGTCATCTTCCGGAATTAGCGACACCGTATTGTTCGACTGACCTAACTGCCAATCCCCACCAATAGTCCATGGATCCCGGGTATTCCCGTACGCGAACTGATTTACAGTACTGTTAACGCCGAAGTAGGTTCCACGCAGCGCGGTATTCGTAATTATCCCGCCTGGCGTCATTACGCTTTGTCCGGCATTACCAACAACCAGTCGCTCAGGCAACCCGTTGCCTGGTACATAGTCCGGGTTGTTGACGAGGTACCAGCCCTCGTTGTTCCAGTCGCGTGGCACACCGTATATGCCTTCGCGGCGGGTTACTTCGCCATTCAGAAGCAGATGGCCGCGGTCATTGGCAAACGAGGTGCCATAACCAATGGTTGCACTCTGCGTTTCGTCATCACCGCGTGACGTCTCGCCTGCGTTAAAATCGACTTTCAGGCCGGTGTAGTCATGATCGAGAATGAAGTTCACAACACCTGACACCGCGTCCGAACCGTATGTCGCCGATGCACCACCTGTGACCACTTCAACACTTTTGACTAAAGCCTGCGGAAATGTGTTGATATCGACCGTACCGTTGGAGAGTGACCCAACCGACCGTCTCCCATCCAGCAACACCAGCGTACGCGTATTTCCAAGCGCACGCAGATTGACGGAGTTGACGCCAGCAGTTCCGCTACTCTGACTGCGGTTCGACGTTGACGGCATGCTGCTTCCAACAACGCCTGGAAGTTCGTTCACAAAATCAGCGAGATTGGTCGGCGCTGCTGACTCAATGGTTTCCTGATTGATTACTGTTACCGGTGTTTGCGTTTCATAGCCGCTGCGCGCTACGCGCGAGCCTGTGACCATGATCTCTTCCATTCTGGCGTCTGAATCTGAGCTGTCCGATGTCTCCTGCGCATGGACAGCGCCCGTACCCGCAGTCAATACGAGCCCCAGCCAACCTATTGAATAGCCGCAGCATCTACGACTATTAGCCCCTGAACAGGCGGCGCTCTTACGAATTCTCTTGTTAAACACTCCAGTCTCCCTGCGTTTTCTACTCCCCCACGATCTGCAACCGACCTTACTCGGCAAGAACGACAACCAACAATGAAAAGGTAGTGGGGGTGCATAACGTGGCGTTATGCCGGCTTGGAGAAACGCAGCCGATATCTATTGTCGAGACATATGGTTGAGATAACACATCAATTCGCAGCCCACGTTGTATCGATGCGACAAGTACAAGCCGACTGCTTGGCTCGCAGGTTCACCAACGTCTCATGTCGTTGTTTTTCTACGGTTGATGGGCCCGGCCGCTGTAATAACGACAAGCTACGCGATCAAGTAACAGCTCGCTGCAAGACACAGAAGCCGCTTCGCCATTCAATAATGGAATAGTTTGCTTGCGGAATAGCATTGGCTTCGACGTCTGGGAGAGCTATATGCTTAGTGACAAATTGCGATTGCGCATGTGCTTGTTCGTACGGAGTCCATGCGATAGCTTTTCCAGAAGGAGCGGCGAATCTTTAGTAGTGAGAACAAGCGCTGCGTGAACGGACTGTTTCATCAACTCTTGCATACTGCGCGAGATGCCTTGCGTCTGCGCGCAACGTGCATCGACACGATGTTCTCCCGCCGTACCCGGCAATACAGGCTGCTGTCCTGTCTTGCCAGCCTGCTACTCCCAAGCCTGGCCTGCGCGCAAGCCGGTATCGCATCCATTCTCGAGCTGACGGTTGACCAACGTCGTATCGCTGGCGAACTGTCTGTCGAGCTCACGAATCTTAATAACCCGCTGCAGCTCGATATCGACCTGGATGGTGAGGTTACCTGGAATGAGATACGAAACAGGCGCCCTGACATCGAGAATCACCTGCGCAATCATGTGATCATTTTTGCCAACAGTAGCAAGGCCGATCTGCAATTCGACAAGTTGGCCTACGGCTCGTTCAACGGCATGCCTTCAATTCTTTCGCACTTTAGTGCAACGGCGGCACAGGATGTGCAGCACATCGGCATCAACAACACGCTAAGGGGCGACAGTTACCGTCTGCGACTTCGGTTCGCTGGTGCTGCGGCCCTGGACACCGTGCTTCCGGCGGGCGGCGGCACCGCGTCTTTCAGCCGAGCCGAAGCAGAACGCAGCGAGCTTGGCAGATCCATCGTGAATGGAATGCTGCATATCTGGCAAGGCTATGACCACATTCTTTTTCTGCTGGTGCTCCTGATTCCTGCCGTGTTTCACCGAACCGACGCCGGCAGGGAGAGTGTGTCGAATTTCGGGCGTTTGCTGAAACAAGTCGTGATCGTCGTTTCCGCATTTACAATCACCCACTCGCTGACGCTGTCACTTGCGGCAATGAAACTCGTCAGCTTGCCATTCCGGTTGGTTGAGATTGCAATAGCAGTATCTGTACTGCTTGCGGCCCTGCACAATTTCTTGCCAAGAACGACCGGGGTCCGCAATGCATGGCTCGCTAGTGGTTTCGGCTTGTTGCATGGTTTCGGTTTCGCGAATTTTCTGGGTGAATCGATCGCTGGAGCGGCCCCGATAGTGCGCACTCTGGTCGGGTTCAATATCGGCGTGGAGCTGGGTCAGTTGGCCATTGTTGCTGTGTTCCTGCCGTTTGCTTACTGGCTCCGCGACACCCGTTTTTATCGCTTTGGATTACTGTACGGCGGTTCCGGTGCTGTTTGCATCGTAGCGTTGTTCTGGATCTGGGGACGTGCATTTTGAGTGAGGTCGCTGCCTGATGGATTGGGGTCATCCATGGATACTCCTCGGCTTGATTCTGCCGCTTGCGGCAGCATTACGCGTGCGACAAGCTCGCAGCCAACAGGCCACCGGTGGTTGGCCTGGTCTACTGCACGTCACTATTGCCGGCCGAAGCGTACGTTACGCCCGACCGTCACGCGTACACTCAACGACGCTCGTTCTGGTGGCAGTCTCTCTTGCGATAGTGGCAGCGAGCCGCCCACAGTGGGGCGAACACCCCGAACAATCCTTCAAACAGACCCGCGAAGTCATGATCGCGCTGGACTTGTCGCGGAGCATGCTCACCGAGGACGTTGCGCCGTCCCGGCTTGAATTGGCCAAACGTATCACCGGACAGTTACTCGACAATCTGCGCGGTGAAAACGTCGGATTGATCGTTTTCTCTGGTACGGCATTCGTTCAGGTGCCTCTGAGCCCCGATTATCAGATCATTGAACAGTTCATACCCAGCCTCAATCCGGACTACATGCCGCAAGGCGGATCGAATTATGCGGGGATGCTCGATGCTGCACTTGACGGTTTCAGCGATGTCGCTGATCAGGACCGGTACCTGTTGGTACTGAGCGACGGCGAGAGCAGCACAACCGGGTGGGAATCCCGCCTCCCTGATCTGGCAGAGCGTCGCATTCATGTGTTGGCTATTGGTATGGGTTCGGACGACGGTGGATTTATTCCTGACGAATGGGGCGGCTACCTCATTGATCTTGACGGCAACCCGGTCCACTCCCGGCTAATGCCCGACAACCTTCAGGCGCTGGCAAAGCGTACGCGCGGCCTCTATCGCAACGGGAATGCTCTGGGACAGGTCGAAGACCTGCAATTTCTGCTAGCAGAAACAGTCATTGCCGGCAACCCGGGAGGCACCGCCACCGGCCAGGGCATTGTGCTTGTTGAACGCTTCCAGTGGTTTCTCTTTCCCGCACTCTTGCTTGGTTTGCTTAGTTTGTGGAAACAATTCAGTTCACGTCCGACTTCGCGGCAGGTTCGCCCCAAGTCTGACAGCAAGACTCACCAACGCAGTACCTCACCACTGCGGAAGTATCAGTCCGAAGCAACGATAATGGTCGCGGTGTTGCTGCTCGCAACCGCGAACGAGCCGCGGGCCCATTTTGATTCAGAAGCTAACTTCGACGTTCGTGCCGTGTTCGACAGTAATCCGGTCGAACGGGTTCGGGTAATTGCCGAGCACCTTGCTGAGTTTGATTACGATGCATTCGACCTCCGGCTCCTGGTAGAAGAGTCAATTCGCTATGGTCAGGATACTCAGCGCACCGGCGAAACTATCGAGGCTGGTGCTATTCGCGATGCCATCGAAGCGACGGTAATTGGTGAAAGCATTGATACCAGCATAGCGGATTGGCCTTATTACCGGTCGCAGCTTAACAGCATGCTGGCTGTTGTCGAGGAAGCGGCCGCGGAAGAAAGCGCGAAGAGGGAACGCGATGAGAACGTGGACGAGGAAGACGAGACGCCGGTAGTCACCGGGCAGAGCAGCCAGCAAACTGCCGAAGATTCATTTGGCAGGGGCGCTGCAGCCAAGACCGACGCGGCACTCGGTGACCTGTCAGCCGACAATGCGCCAACCGGAGAACGTGGAAAACGGCCCGCTCCGCAGAGTACCCGCACCGCCACTCTTAGAGAGTCCGCGAATGGGCGCAACGACAACGATCCCATTCTCGCCTTTTCGCGTAAGCGCCTCGAGGAAATTGCCCGCAAGGATTCGCCCGGTCGCGTGCACCAGTTATTGACGGATGGAACCGTCCTTGAAAACCAGAATAAATTCGACTGGTAATGACTCTGCAGCGCACCATACGGTACCGTTTTCCGGATTGCCTGACTCGCAGGAGAGTCAACTCAATGTGTCGACGACTCGGTGTAGTGCTGGCTGTGTTGGCAACACCAAATACCTTCGCAGCAGCCGCAACACCGACGCTTCTTCCTGTCGGCACGAACGCAGTGCTGCCCTGGTCATTTCACCCGGCCTGGTTGGTGTTGCTGCCCTTGCTGTTGACGGGTGTTGTATGGGCTGGCTGCGCCTGGAAACGTGTACTCTGCGAAGACCCTGACCGTCTCCGTCGGGCTGGCCTCAGAGAACTAAAGCACTTACTGGCGAGTGTGCGGCGAAGCCGGACAGGGCTAGCGCCCGCACATCTGCATGCCTGGTTGCGAGCGGCGGCCCGTACATGGAACGTTAGTGACGCGGCTCCGACCTGCGACCAGCTTGCTGATGCTCTTCGAGCCCGCAACACGGATACGGGCCTCACCCAACAGTGGTGTGACCTCTGGTGTACGACCGAGCGGTCCGTCTTCGCTGCCGAACAGCGCACTCCCTCGAACTGGATCGATCGCGCAACGCTGGCAGCTGCCGCGGTCCGATTACCGCCACGGACTCATTGGTACCCGAACCGCATCAGTCACTGGCTGCCGGTTACCTTGGTAGCTGTGATTTTCATTGTCTCTGTGCCAGCGCTTTCGCTTGCCGGATCTGCAGAAGGGTCAACCGACAACAGCGTACCTACGAAAGCAACGCCTGCTGTCAACCGGGAAACCACAGCTTACGCCGCACAACAAGCGCTGACTTCGGCGTGGAACGACTGGGCTGCCCATTACAATATCGCTATCGCTGCAATGCAGGCAGGTGATCCGGGCAATGCGCTCGGGCACGCAACGGCCGCGTTTGTCCAGCAGCCGGGATCGCGCGTAGTTCGAAACAATCTGCGAAATATCTTGCTGCAAGTTGAAACAGCAGACCCGGTACTGCACCGCTTGCTGTCAGGGTCCAGTGTCCAGCGCTTGCCGGTGTTGGCATCGCCCGCGGTATGGCAACGTGTCGCATTGCTGGCCAGTCTCCTGCTTGCGGCCGGACTCAGCCTTGTAGTCATTACATTGTACCGCCCGACCCGTAGACGCCAGATACGGCTGGCGGGTTGCGGCATCGGTATGACTGGAGTTGTAATTCTTGGCGTTGCAGTCATGAGCTGGAAAGCTTATGGCAGCCTGAATAAGCCGACTGCAGCTATCGCTGTTCAGTCTTTGAACCTCAGTCCTGCTCCAACTGACCTTGTTCCCGAGGAAGAAACAATCCCTGTTCAACCAGGTAACGTCGTCATTCGAACAGGCCGTCATTTTCTAGGCTGGCAACAAGTACAGCACGGTCGAGATCAGGGTTGGGTTCGACACAGTGCATTGCTACCGTTGTACGCCAGCGACGGCTCCTGACCGGAAGAGCATGGGAACACCGTGGCACACCAGACTGTGCACCACGGCAGTGCCCTCAGATTATGGGTAGGTAACGTCCTCGCCGAACGGGTAGAACTGATCAAGTTTGAGATGCTCGTACTCGAGTGCCTCAAGACGAATTGTTCCGAGGAACGGTTGGTCAGGCTCGACGAGAAGTATGGTTTTTGCGTAGCCATTGTCATCAAAGCCGCGGCGAAAATGCACTCGCGACTTGATCGCTATGACACTGAAGTCATCCGGGTTGAGGCCGATATCCAGAAACGATTCCGGATTCGTAACCTGATGGAGGTACGGACTGATCACGAGTACGTTGCCATCGCCGAATTTCACACTGACCCACAACTGCGCTCCTGCTGCTCCTGTTCGACCGTTACGCGACCCGATACCCCCGCTTACGGTATGCACCGTACCGACAACCCGAACAGGATCTCCCGCTGAGACATCCAGTTTGCCACCAACCATCATGTCGAACGGATCGCCGGGTTTCACGCCGCGTTTGCGCAACGTCTCTATGGTTTCCTCGTCGGCCACTGTACCGATGAGCGTGTTACTCAGCTTCTGCTTTATCACCTGGTCCAACAGCCAGATCGCCGCACCCGAACGGTCGCTGTGATCAGCCAGGACGACTGGCACTGCACCCGCGGTGATCGCTTCTTTGGCCATGCCGACACCGTCTGCGATGCTGTGCACCTCTGTGCCGTAATAGAGCTCCTCGCGTAATCGCCAGGCAGTTTGCGCCATGTCATCGGCAATGTGATTGGCCAGCTCTGGATCACCGTTGGTCATAACCTGGAAGGTCATGCCTGCGTCCACAACGTCGGCAAAGGCGAAACCGTAGTAGAAATTCACGTACACGTCGGTTTCGCGGGCTTCCCAGACCAGCGCCCGTTGTACCAGGTCCATCCACGGCGAGTTTCCTGTCCATTGCAGTACTGACGGCGTAATGATCGGCGGTTTTCGCGTTGCGGTCGTTGGTACGTAGTCGCCACGGATGCTGCGGATTAAGGTGCGCGCGGCACGCTCGCCTTGCAGGTAGCCGTCATAATGCGGGTAGTATTTGATGGTAAAAGCAAGATTCGCATACCGCAGGAACTCTTCATCCTCATTACCATGAGGGTCAAACGTGCCGACGATAAACGCATCCGGGCCGATGGCTTCACGAATTCTGCGAGCAATAATTGACTCGGGCTTAGGTATGCCACGAACACCCATAGCGCCATGCAGTGACAAATAGGCGCCATCAAAAGGTGCCTGCGCCTTCAGGTCGGCAACCATTCTGTCCAGAAAATGCTCGAAAGCTTCTTTGGTAATCCAACCTGATCCGGATCCGCGCTTGGAGCCAAGTGGTGACTCAATACCAACGAGCTCAACGTTCGCGTGCTCTCTCGCCACTGTCACGAACCCGCCCATATAGCCACGAGGCGAGGAAGACAGCAGTGCTTCACCACGCGCAGGTGAGCCTTCGTAAATGAAGTCATCCGTTGTTGTGTCGTAGGGCAGGAACGTCACTGTTTCATGTGAGAAGCGCATACAAGCGATGCGTACCGGCCGGGTCGCCATACTTTTTCCTGACGAAGATAACTGTGCTCTGCCCGTCAGCGGCAGTGCAGCGGCTGCGGCACCCATCCCTATTAACGCTTTGCGTCTTGCTATCTTCATTGCTTACTCCTCATTTTATCTCGTGAATGCAGCAGGTCAGGCCCGCTCGCCGACTTGTGTGTGAATACCCGCGCCATATGCGGCAGCCGCGAAAGTTGTCGTCCCGACTAGCGCGAACAGGACGAACAGTTCGTGACTCACCAGCGGGGGAGTCGCATCGAAGGTGGTTTTCTCAGCCTGATCGATGCTTTCGAAGGCCTCCTTGATGGCGTTCTCATCGGTCGCGCGAAAGAACAATCCGCCGGTCGACGATGCAATATCGTCCAGTAACAATGTGTCGATTCGGGATTCGCGCTGTTCTGTACCTATGCGATTGCCGGCATAGTCGAATATCGGTGTCGTTACCATGCCTTCGGCACCGGCACCAATGGTATAGATCGCGACCGAATCCGCGGCGGCCAGTCCGGCGGCCTGTCGTGGATCGATCGACCCCTTGTTGCTTGATCCATCCGTGAGCAGCACGATAAACGAACCTTCCCGCAGTTCGTCGTCATCCTTCCAGCCCTCCCGAAGCCGGGTTAGCGAGACAGCAATTGCATCGCCGATGGCTGTGCCATCCTCGATCAGACCGATCGATAGTCTGGCCGTTTGTTTTCGTAGCCAGTCGTGATCGAATGTGAGCGGCGCGAAAGTGTACGCACGGCCTGCAAACACAACGACACCGATACGATCGCTGGGACGCTCGTTTATGAAGGCCGATATGATCGGCTTCACAGCCTGCAATCGATTGGTAACGGTGGCGCCCCGTTGAAAGTCTTCCGCATACATGCTGGTCGACAGATCGATCGCGATGATGAAGTCATAGCCGCGCATGTTCTGATCGTCTGGCAACGTGAGCACCTGCGGCCGCGCCAGTCCGACGATCAGCATTGTCAGTCCCAGATAGGCACAGGCAATTGGCCACCATGGCATTGGTGCCACCTTCGCCACGTGCCAGTCCTGCGCTTCCGGCACTACGATCGCCGGAACACCTTTTCGCCGTCGGAGCAAGGTGATCAATGGCAGCAAAATCAGCAACGCGAGCCAGGCAGGATCGTCGAACCTCCAACCGGCGATATCGGTCATGAACCCAACGCTCAGGTGTAAACGCCACGGCGACCGTGGCGACGAAAGTAGGTGATGAGTGCCTGCAGCGGATCGTCGGTCCCGCAGATTGTCAGGCGCTCATCGAAACGGGGAAACAGACGGGTAAAATGCGCGTCTCTCCTCTCTCGCCAGCGGGCATGAGCAGCCCTTTCGGAGGCTGAGGAGGTATTGATCGATACCAGCCGACCGGCAAGCGGGTCATACGCCGAGAGCCGGCCGGCTACGGGCAGTTCAGTATCCCAGGGATCGTCCGCTCGCACGCCGACGGTCTGGTAACGCTGTTGCAACTCTTGCCACGGCTCAGGCACCGGTGATTGTGCAAACGGCCCCAGCCACAGTAATACACTACCGCGTGCTGCAGCTTTGCGTACAAGTGTCCAGGGCAACGTGCAGACGGCGGGCCCATCCAGCGGTGGTGCCTCCTGGCCCAGCAACTGCGCGACCAACCGCAGGATGCCACGACGGCCCGGCAGTGCCCGCTGAATCCAATAGCCTTCAGGAGACCCGTACAGCAACATCACCCGATCACGGTTTACGGAACTCAGCATCATCAGCAGCGCTGCTGCTTCCAACAGCGTATCGCGGCGAGTGCGCCCCGCAGAACCAAACTGCAATGCAGGAGAATCTTCAAAAATCAGCACCACCGAAAGGTCGCGCTCTTCAACAAATTTCTTGCAATACGGCTCGCCGAGTCTTGCTGTGACTTTCCAATCGATATCGCGAAGATCGTCGCCCCACTGATACTTGACGACCTGATCGAATTCCATGCCGCGTCCTTTGAACGCGGACCGGTAGTTGCCACTGAGACTCGTGTTCACCGCATGCCGCGCCCTCCATTCGAGCCGACGAATAAGCGCTGTTGGCGCCGCTGGTAGCGGCTTGCCGTCCCGCGAGATCGTTCCGTTCATTTGCCGACTTCCGCCTTTACCTGAGGCTGCCGGCAGCGGAGCGCTCAGGCAGCGGCGTTTCCTTGACGATACCTTCCAGAATCTGGTCCGGTGTAAGACCAAGAGACTCGGCTTCATACGTCAATCCAATGCGGTGGCGCATTACATCGGCAAATACCTCCTGCACCAGAGCTGGCGTTACGTAATCGTGATCTCTCAACCAGGCCAGCGCCTTACTGGCCTGATACAAACCGAGACAAGCGCGCGGCGAACCACCGTAGGCCAGGGGCTTGTGCGACATGCTGCTATCCACAGCATCGCCGGCCGCCAACTCACGCGTTGCCCGTACAAGCTCGACCAGGTAAGCCTGTACAGTGTCCGCCATGTGGACTGCATCGACAGTCTTGCGCAACTGAATCAACTCGGAGCCAGAGACTACCGTCGACACCTTGGGTGTCGACGTCACCTGACCCCAGCGTTCCAGCATCTGCAGTTCCTCATCAGCCGTTGGATAATCCAACAGCAGCTTGAACAGGAATCGGTCCAACTGCGCCTCGGGCAATGGATAAGTTCCTTCTTGCTCCAGCGGATTCTGCGTGGCCATGACAAGGAATGGCTCAGGCAACGGATACGTCGTGCCACCGATTGTTACCTGACGCTCCTGCATCGCTTCCAACAGCGCACTCTGCACTTTGGCAGGAGCCCGGTTTATCTCGTCAGCAAGAACCAGGTTGGCAAACACAGGGCCATGGTGCGGCAGAAAATGCCCCTCACCCGGCGAATAGACCATTGTGCCAACCACGTCACTCGGCAAGAGATCAGGAGTGAATTGAATACGTTCAAACGAAACACCTAACGCCTGCGCTAATGACTTCACTACTAGTGTCTTGGCCAGACCAGGCATTCCCTCAAGCAGAACGTGGCCTCCAGTGAGCAGAGCGACTTGCAGCCGCTCAATCACCAATAATTGGCCGAGTACTGCCTTGCCGATCTCTGCCGAAAGTCCTGCTGACCAGGCCGCACCACTTACTTCTGTCGATTCTGTATCGAGTACTCTGGATTTCATCAAACTGGTGCCAGCACGTTTTCTACAGTCATAACGCGCCGCTGGCAGATTGAACTGATTCCCAACACTATCGACTGTGACACGCGTCGCTCCCTCCTGAACAATGTGCTATCTGTAATGGCTGTCGATGATAGGTAGCGAGTTCATGCACAAACAATGAATAAATGGGGCGTGAGCATAACCTCAAGTTATTCCCTGCCGATCGGCTCTGAATGCGCTTTTCATCTCGACCGTGTTGTTGCAGGGACACTCTCCACTCGTGCAAACGAGACTGTGGCTCCCGCCGTAGGCAGGCAACGGAGCAATGCTCGCTTCCTTATAGAGCAATGGCATTTCAAGTACCGCCATCATCGCGCTTGACACTTCACTTGCGCATTCGAGAAAACGCTTCTGTACGGGATTCAACTCGCATTCGTCGCGATACACAGCATACAACGATACTGGAATTTCCGGCGCAGCCGGCCGGGCCTGAATCGTATCGTCGCCGTCACCAATCGCCGTAAAAGGGTCGACCAGTGCGAGGCCATGCCCTTTCGCCACAAGTGATCGTGCCATTTGATACGTCTGAACGAGAATCGAGACTGTCGGCTGCGGCGATAGATTGTCTATATGGGATTGCAACTGCCCACCCAGCCTATCGCCGGGAACAATGCCGACTATACGTCGCGCTGCAAGGTCCTCTATTGGAACCCGCTGACTGAGTTCGCAATCCGACCACCATCCGGACGGCGCAATGACCATCATGGAACCCCGGCACAGAACTTCGGAACGAATCCCGGGATGATCGGGTTTCTGCAACGTCAAGCCGATATCCGAAGCTCGAAGCAGAATCGACTCCAGCATTTCTTCAGAGTGCTGTGTACCAAGTTCGATACCAGCAGTCGGCATCACACGTTGCAGTCGAGTAACTGCCTTTGGAACTGCGGCTAGCGCCAGGCCTGGCGTACTAACGATCTTCAATCCACAGCTTTCGGAGGCCTTGAGATTGGACGCCAGCCGCTGAAGGTCGCGAACCTCTCCTGAAATCCTCTCAATCTGATCTTGCAGGACCTCACCTTTGGACGTCAGCTGCAGACCGCCCCTCACCCGGTTAAACAATGCGAAACCTAGTTGTTGCTCCGCCTGCTGCAGTCGCTTCGTGGCAGCTGGCTGCGAAATGTTGAGCATATTGGCGGCACCAGTAAGTGTACCCGCCTGCAATACTGCCTCGAATATTTCAACGTGTCGGAGACGCATGGTTGCCGCCGGATGTCTTGAACCGGAAGAATGTTGTCTGTTCACGTTTGTTGCCTCATTGGTAAACGCAGTATTGCCGGCGTATGCCGGCTTGCGATTTTCGTTAAGGAGACGTGCAAAGTATGTGCCAGCCCAACGGTCGACTTTTTCACGGGAAATTTTCGATAGTAGATACCGTCGCCGCATCGCTTGGGTGCGCTTTGCCATTCTGTCGCACGAGTTAGGTGCATCAGACTGTTGCTCAAACCACAATGTGGCGGTAGTAAGCTGGGAAGGCTGTCTCGACTTTTCTTTGTATCGATTCGTTTCGTTGCCATGCCGTCCTCGCAATTGAGACGCGGTACCAATCTTGTTCGAATCAAACTAGTTACAAAACCCGTTAGCTTCCAAAGCCGAATGTGCATCCGTGTATGCCTTTTGCGCATAACTCGCACTGGAAGGACAACAAGTTGGAGCGAGAAAACTACTGCGGTGCTAACAAGGTATGCGAAAGCCTCGTATGGATCGGATGATCGATAGCGGAATTGTACTGCCCAGCAGAGCGCTTTCGCTATGTGAATCACACATGCGTTAATCAGGCTTTCGCATTGGAGATAAACCGGCTCCTGCAGTACTTTTGCACGCTGCCGCAACAACGACCTTCAGGCCAGCAAATGTTTGAAACGCGCACGAGCAAATTACGTGTCGACTGAATTGCAGGACGACAGACTCGACTTCCACGGTGGAAGCCTCACAGCTCTGGTACCCATCCTCGTCCTGATCGGAGGACTGACCTGGATTTCACTGGCCGAAAAGGGCGGCACCGCTGAATTCTGGGTGTTCGCCTGGCTCGGAATTGTGGTTGGTCTTTTCTTTGCAAAGAACAAGACAAAGTATTGCAACTCCGCACTCAACGGCCTATCGGACAGGGGTGGTGTGACCATCATCATTGCCTGGTTGTTTGCAGGTGTACTTGGCAAGGTCATGGTTGCTGGCGGTTTGGTCGACGGCATACTGTGGCTCGGCACCACGTTCGAAGTCGGCTCTGCACTGTTTGTGGTGCTCGCATTTGTGGCTTCAATGGTCTTCGCGGTTGGCACCGGAACTTCGACAGGGACAGCACTGGCGCTGGCGCCGGTCTTGTATCCAGCGGGTGTATTTCTCGGTGCGGATCCTGTGGCACTCGCTCTGGCGATCCTAGCTGGTGGTGTCTTCGGCGACAATTTGGCGCCAATCTCTGACAGCACAATTGTCTCTGCTCTAACCCAAGGTGCAAGAATTGACGATGTGGTGCGCAGTCGGTTTCCGCTAGCAATGAGCGCAGCGGTCATCGCCGCAATTGCCTTGTACCTGATGGGGCAATCCGCTGGCGAAGCAGCCTCTCTAGGCGCTGACGTTGTGGCAGAACCTAAAGGGCTTATGATGCTCGCCGGCCTCGCAGTGGTCGTCATCAGTGCACTGAAAGGCCGCCACCTAGTCGAATCACTAATCTACGGCATTGGCGCATCCGTCCTGGCCGGTGTTCTTATCGGCAATCTGGCACTCACGCAACTGCTGCACATTCCGGAAGCGCGAGGACTGTCAACCGGCCTGATTCAAGATGGTTTGGGCGCAACGCAAAATGCCATTGTGTTTGTCCTCTTGCTACTGGCGTTGACTCAGGTCGTGGTAGACAGCGGCATAATGTCCCGATTTCTCGGTTTTCTGCAAAGATCAGTTGTTAAGACAGTCAGGCAAGCTGAGCTGGCAATAGTAGGCATTACCGTCGCAATTTCGATTCCTATTTGCTCGAATGCGCCGGCTCTGCTCATTGTCGGGCCCAGTATCGTCAAACCACTCGGGTCTCGCTTTCGTCTGTCAGCGGCGCGCAAAGCGAACCTGATGGACTGCGCAGTCTGTTCCGTCTTTTATATGCTGCCCTGGCACATTGCGGTAATGGTTTGGCACGCTGCAATTGTTGAGGCCGCCGAAAGCTATTCCATATTCGCCCCCGAAATTTCCATCGCACTGCTGAATCCTTACGCCTGGGCTATCTTGGCGGTTATTTTGTTCTCCGCACTTACTGGTTGGAATCGACGATTCGAACCGGACACAACAACTCCTGAAGTTCATTGAGGTACCTGTTTATGCGAACGACGTTACTGGCCGCAACTGCTGTTCTTGCTTTCTCCGGTGCCGCCATGGCGGCGGCAGACGTTGATCTTCTGATCGAGAATGCCCGTATCGTCGATGGTAGTGGCAATCCCTGGTATCGCGGGAGTGTGGCGATTGAGGACGGGGTCATTGTGCAAATCGGCCGGAACCTGGACGTCAATGCGCAACAAACGATCGATGCCGAATTCCGTGTACTGGCGCCGGGCTTTATCGATGTGCATACACACATCGAATCCGGTATTACCGATAATCCACGGGCTGACAATTTTATTCTGGATGGCGTAACAACCGTCGTCACCGGCAATTGCGGTAGCTCTACGGTTGATCTCCCGTCCTGGCGACAGTCGATTGTCGGTCCCGCAATCAATATTGCGACCCTGGTAGGACACAATTCCGTCCGGACGGCAGTGATGGGCCGTGAGAATCGCTCGCCCACACAGGCGGAGATGTTGGAGATGGAAAGCCTCGCAGAGCAGGCAATGATTGACGGCGCAGTCGGGCTGTCAACTGGTCTGCTGTATGTACCCGGCACTTTTGCGAGCACCGATGAAGTCATTAGTCTGGCGAAGGTTTCCTCAAAGTTCGGTGGTATCTACTCGACGCATATACGTGATCAAGGCCCGCGCTTGAACGAGTCAATCGAAGAAGCGGTGACAATCGGGCGTGAAGCCGACATTCCGGTGCAAATCTCGCACCTGAAGATCAAGGGCCCGATACGTTGGGGCAGGATCAACGAGACGATTGGCTTGATCGAAGAGTTTCGCGCCGACGGCATTGAAGTTACTGTCGACGCCTACCCTTATGAGCGGGCAAGCACGAGCCTCGCTGTGATGTTGCCATCCTGGGCCACCGCGGGTAGCGCTGACGACCTGCTCGCTAGGCTCAATGATTCGGAAACTTACCGACGCATACTTGAAGAGATGGAAGTAATGCGCACCGACAGCGGCTATCCCGACTTTTCGTTTGCCACGGTCGCCAACTACCCACCAAATCCGGCAACAAATGGCCTCACTATTAGCGAGATCAATGCAGATCTCGAGCGGCCGGCGACAGTAGCAAGCGAGATGGAGCTGATTCTGCAGATGATGGCCGATTCGGCCCAACTTGGTCACACAAACGGCGCGCAGATGGTTTATCACTTCATGAGTAAGGACGATGTCGACACTATTTTTCGTTACCCCAATACGGCTGTCGCCAGTGATGGGGGAGTAAGGGAGTTTGGGGAAGGCATACCGCATCCACGCTCTTACGGTACGAATGCGAGAGTGCTAGCTGAATTCGTCAGAGAGCGGAATGTACTGTCATTGCCGGACGCGATCCGCAGAATGACGTCGTTGCCTGCTCAGGCATTTCAGATGCAGGATCGCGGTCTGATTCGTACCGGCTTCGTTGCAGACCTGGTTCTGTTTGACCCGGACCAGGTACAGGATCTGGCAACCTACTCCGATCCGCATAATTTTAGCCGCGGCTTTGACTATGTACTGGTCAATGGCGTTGCTGTAGTCGAAGAAGGTCAGGTTACGAACTCGCGGCCTGGTCAGTTCGTTAACGGACCAGGCGCCCGGTAGCCGTGCGCTCGAGCTGGCCTGGTCTGCAAAGAGGCACGGCCAGGACACGAAAGTCGGTGATGAAGTTCCTGCAACAATTGCATGGCCTCACAGTCTCCCGTCGTTAACGGGATCGCCTGCGACGGCACGACAATCAATCCCTGTTGGAGCTGTAGCTATCGATTGTAAAGAGTATCCAGCTTGACGTTTGTTCGCTCTGAGAGAGCATCAGGTAGAGCTACTCGCACGTGGCACCGCAGCTCCACTATCGAAACGATGGACTGCGAACACCAAGTGAGTAATCAATCACTCCATCAACAAGGATGTCGCAGGGATTGAGTAACGGCACGCGCAGCATCTCGCTTGCCAAGACGTGCGGAATTTCAGCGCAACCCGCGATAACAACTTGCGCCCCAGCATCAACAAGCGATTGAGCCAGCATCTGAACCTGTTTAACCACGCTTGGTGAAACATCATCGGCTTTGATTTGTTCAAGCAGCAGTGTGAATAATTCTATCTCCGGTTCGCACCAGACGACGGCTTCAAAACCGACAGCTTCAAGTGCTGTCTGATACAGGCCCGCGTCCAGACAACCTCGCGCTGCCATCACGCCGACTCGGCGTCGGCTGGAAAAGCGATCTGCCAGGACGTCCATTACCTCGTCGACCATGCTAACGAACGGAATACTCGTCGCGTGTTCAATATCGCGTTGGTAGGCGTGGGCACTGCTACAGGTCAAGACCAGAAAATCCGCACCGCCTGATTCGAGATTCTGCGCCATTCGGGCCAGATGAGGTCCGGCACTCTCTCCTTTACCACTGATCGCATCGGTCCTGTCAGGAACGACCGGATTGTGATCAATGATCAAACGAAGGTGTTCCTGATCCGTGGCAGCATCCGTTTCACGTATCACCTTGGCCAGAAAATCTATCGTAGTCTTCGGACCCATTCCGCCAAGGATTCCAGGGACCAGGACCTGCGCAGTGTTACTCACGTTGACCCGAGACTCGCTCGGCCGATTCAGGTTCGTTCTTGGCACAGACGAAAAGCGCCATGCCATGCAACAGGTTTCTCACATCCCCCCCCCCACTATCTGGCTGTTGGCCACACCGACGACCAATCAAGACCTCTGGCAAAGTTGAGTGTAGTTATCCGGGTGATATCGAACTAATGCTTTTCCAGCATTAATTAATAGTCGGCGAACATGACATGACGGCAATGTTTTTCATGCGCTGCAGATTGCGCAGCATTTCCTCGACGTTGTCGATATTCTGTCAATGTCTCGCAGCATGGAGAGAGCAACAAAGCTCCAGTCAGAAGGCCCGTAGTCCTTGAGGCCTTGCTGCTTAGGCAGTTATCACTGCGTGTACGTATTTGTGAAAGTACGCAAAGGTCGGAAAACCTGAAGTCGATTGGTACCGCATTCTGCAACGTTTGCGCCAGTTCAGTACTCCAGGAGAATTGCTGCCACGATCAATCGGCTTCGAATATTGCCCTGTATCCGGACAGAGCCTGTGCACCACCTGTGTGCAGGAAGACCAGATTCTCTTGTCCGCTGAAGTGGCCCTTTCGAATCAAATCGATGAATCCGGCCATGCCTTTTCCGGAATAGACAGGGTCCAGCAGAATCGCTTCCGTCTGAGCTAACAGATTTACCGCTTCCAGCATGCTGTCGGTTGGCACACCGTATCCACCACCTACATATTCACAATTTGCCACCACATCTTCTCTTCGAACCACACCGGGAACTGATAACAGATCTGCAGTGCGCTCCGCCAGCTTGAATACGTTAGTTTCCTGCAGATCCTTTGGCGCGCGAACACCAATACCGAGGAGAGGAATGTGGCTGTTCGTTGCACGCAAACCGGTAATCAATCCTGCCTGAGTACCCGCGCTTCCGGTCGCATGCACCAGATGATCAATCCGCAGCCCCATGTTGTTGGCCTGAGTCAGCAATTCCAGGGCCGCATTAGCGTAGCCAAGCGCGCCGATTGGATTGGAGCCGCCGCCCGGAATGATGTACGGCTTCTTACCATCGTCACGTAATTGCTGGGCGATTTCCTCCATAGCCGCATTCATGTCGGTATCTGCCGGTACTATCGATACGCTGCAGCCAAGGATTCGATCAAGCAACACGTTGCCGTTGGAATTGTAGTCTTGCTCTTTGCTGCCGGTTCGGTCCTCAAGCAGCGCATGGCAGCTCAAGTTTAGTTTGGTGGCTATTGCAGCTGTTTGCCTCACATGGTTGGACTGGGTAGCACCCTGAGTAATGATGCAGTCAGCCCCCTGATTCAGCGCATCGGCCAACAAGAACTCAAGTTTTCGGGTCTTGTTTCCGCCACCAGCGAGGCCCGTGCAATCATCGCGCTTGATCCACAGATTTGGACCACCCAGCACTTTGCTGAGGTTGGGCATTGGTTCGAGTGGCGTCGGTAGGTGGGCAAAGTTGAGTCGCGGAAATCTCGCAAAGTGCATCTTGATATCCAGTCCATAATAGTAGTGTCACTATTATAGAGACCACGGACTGGGCAACTCTAATTCGAATTCGGCAGACCACGCTAAGTTTTGTGCATAACCGCAATGACGTCGCGGTCAATGCGCGATGTTAACAAAGTATTATCGAAACGAACGGAATTCTCAGAACTTGCTTGAACGGTCAATCTCGCTTTCTTGGCACAGCGGCGAGTCCTGAATCAAACTCCACGCGCGCTTTGTTAGTTCGCTGGCTCTTCGTGGGTTCATCAAGAGAACGACAGAAAGGTCTATTGCACCGAAGTGCTCGTCAAGCGAGGCCAGTGAGCCACTCTCGAGTTCGCTGGCAACTAGCGAACGAGGGATCCACGCGATCCCCATACCGGACATAACGAGCTTTTTCAAAGCCATGGTCAACGAAGAGTCGCAGACATTCTCAATCACGTAGTCCTGAAAACCTCCGGCAATCTGCCCTCGATTGACAACATTGCGCAGGAATGAACCGACGGGATAGTTCAGCATCTTCAGTGTTGTTTGTGTTTCGGGATCATGAACCCGGTTTCCCGCCGAATCTGTCGCAGTTACGGGAATCAATTGCTCGTCACCGAGATTCAGCTTGTCGAGATTGTCGCCGTACTGTGCGGAAAAGACAGACGATTCGTAGCACAGCAGGAATGCGACGTCGCCATTTTCCAACCAAGCAACACATTCAGGAAGATTTGCTGACCTGAGTCGGACTGTCACTGATTGCAGTTGGCCGTTGATGATAGATAACAGCTGCGGGAAAACACTGGTAGTCAGTGTGTGTTGCGTGGCGAACGTTACGCTCTTTGTCGCTGATTCAGCCCTCAATGAGTTTCTAATGTTATAGACGTCAACCACAGCATTGCTGACAGCAGGTATCAGGCGCTCCATGGCCGGAGTGAATTTTATGGGCTGTGAAGTTCGATCGATGATGTCCTGTCCGACCCATTGCTCGAACAACTGCACGCGCCTGGAGAAAGCAGGTTGCGTGATATGTCGCCGCTCAGCCGCTCGTGAGAAGTTTCTCTCTTCGTAAAGGACGAGGATATCCTCCAACCATTTTATATCCATTATTGATCCGATTATTCAGACTGGTCTGAGCGCGTTAAGAACGAAACGGTATGATATTCATTTCCATCCGAACTTTCAGGCGAGAATCAATCTACTTTCTGAAGCCTAAGGAAAATTCCCGCGTTTTCAGCGACGAGCAGGTCCGCTCCCGGAAATTCCGGCTGTACGGGAGTTGGTAGCGAATGGTGCTCCGCGAATCGCGGGCGAAGTCTTTTTGCGCAACCGCAAGGCTCGTTTGGTATTAGTCTGCGCGGAAGAGTTGGCGAATCGCAACAGGCAGAACTATGGTCCGGCGCCGATCAATATCTCGGCGCTGGCACCACTTTTGGTTACTGCCTGCAGATTTAAGGAAGTCTCTACCCCGGCTGGGCATGCTCTACTCGAACTCTCTGCAGCACGTCGTACGCCGACAACCGCTGCCCACCGATGGCCCAATCGCCACTCTCGTACTCATTGATCCGAACCCAGGTCACCGGGCGCAGGTTCTCACCCTGGACGTCCAGCACGGCGGTCGTGATCTTCGCGATCAACTGCTCTTTCTGATCCGGGGTCAATGCGTTCTTAAGGGCGTCAACAGTTACGAGCAGCATGCCGCGCTCCTTCAGCCTTTCAGTTTTGCTTCCAGGTGATTCATGAGCTCACCCATTTGGTCGCTCAGGCTGAACTCAATGGCTTCGTAGTCCTCATCAACCCGGCCGTGTGACCTGGCGGCCAGTAGTAGAGCTTCGCCGGCTCTTACCGTCTCTTCACTACCGTCTGCATAGGTGTGGATACGTATGCCATCTCACCACCTTGCTCCGAACACACCAGTACACGTCAGCGATCAGATCAGCAGGACGTCGACCGGATTAACCTATTGAAATAATTACGGTTAGCGAATTCTTGCACGGAGGATGAGCCGATCAGGCCGGCAATGGTGTTTAACCTGGTAGAGGGAGAAGTAAGAGGATCGAACTGTGCGATCAACCACTGCGAATCCGTGCTGCCTGATCTGGGCAATAACAACTGTCCTGCTCATGGAGTTCGCGTCCGCCAATGAAGGCGAAGACCCCCCTGTACCGCTGAGCGGAAGCATAACGATTGCTTCCGACTATGTGTTTCGGGGTATCTCGCAGACGCTGGGCAAACCTGCGTTTCAGGCATCGTTGGATTTGCAACTGGACAGCGGCTTCTACGCATACGCCTGGGCCAGCAACGTGGACTTTTTCCCTGCGAGCGAACCTGACGATGGAGCACGAACAGAGATAAATATCGCCGCCGGGTATGTATTCGACATAGGTGACCGCTGGACCGTTGATGTATCGCTGGTGCGTTACTTTTTTCCCGGCACAAGTGCCGGCACCGATTATGACTACAGCGAGCTGATCTCGGTGATCGGCTTCGACGAAAAACTCTGTGCAACCGTCGGCTACTCAAACTCAGTCGACGGTACAAAAGCCGACAGCTGGTACACCGAACTGGGCTACGCAGTCGCCTTGCCAGCAGAAGTCACTTTCGACGTCGCGTACGGGTATTACGATCTGTCGCGCGCCTACGGTTCTGCGTATGAGTACGCAAGCGCAGCGGTCTCAAAGACATTCGCGGGAGCCGACGTCAGCCTGTCGTACTACGACGCTTTCGGCGGGGCAGATGAAGTCTTTTTCACACAATCCCATGACTCCCGATTCGTCCTGTCAGTCCTGGTGGATTTTTGAACCGTGGAGGCAATATCCGAAAGCTGGTTGTTGCTAGCCTTGCTGGCAGCGGGCTTCTGGGCGCTGTCCTGCGTGGTCGACGTCTGCCTGGTAGGTGCCCGCGTACTCCGCAACCCCCTGGAAGCGGCCGTCACGATGGGACTGTTCAGTATTGTCCCACTGGTTTTTCTGATTCCGAACGCGACTGATTGGGACAGTGTCAGTCTGTTACCAATGAGTACAGCCGCATTGGCCGGCATTTGTTACTTCCTGCATATCTATTTCAACTTCTGTGCGCTGTTCACACTGAACGACAGTCTGAATACCGAAATTTTTAACAACCTCACAGTACTGTTCGTGCCAATTCTGGCTTTTCTGCTGCTCGGTGAACGCCTCGCTCCCAGCTACTATTTCGCGCTTGGTCTTGCACTTTGCGGCGTACTGACATTGCTGCGTGATCAGATAGCGGCAATCAACGGTCGTTTGCTGGTGTGCTTGCTTCAGTCGGTACTTTGCATGTCGCTTGCGATGGTCTTGCAGGCATCAGCGCTGGCAGGTATGGACTATTCCCATGCCGCGGTTGTCTTCGCTTCGGCGTGCCTGCTTTGTGCAGTCTTGCTGGTCGTACTGCGCCATCGCAGCACAGGCAGAATTGTGTCCCTTTGCAGGCGGTTCGGCTTCCTGTTCGCGGGAGTACAGCTCCTGGATATTGCAGCGGTGCTGATATCCCAGCGCTCAACCAGCCTGGCGCCGTCGGTCACGCTGGTAGCGATGGTTGAATGCACGTTGCCCGCGTTTGTCATGATTTTCAGCGGACTGTACCTCGCGTACTCCGGACTCTTCAGAGCGTCGTCGGAGCGGGTGCATGATTCGCTGGCCATTCAGACTGATCATTGGGGAAGTAAGATCGTCTCGATGACCCTGATTGCGGTAGCTATTGCGGTGGTGCAGTAAGGCCTGCGCGGACGATAAGCTCGGGACATCGTCGAGACTGCAAGAGCCGAGCCAATGCGAACGAGAATGGCGGATGCATTGTGGGAGCTGGAATTTTGGCCCTTGCGGCTCTCGGTCATTCCATTGTGTATTGGATAAGATTGCGCTTGACGCTTGTACTTTCAAGACCACCGTGGTGATGCATCAAGTTCGGTATTGGGCCGGCGGCTGCTATAACACTTGCGTGCGCACCGTTAAGTAATTACCTGTTCAAGCGGGTCTTGAGTTTCAGTTGCACTTGCCCCTCCTTCCGGCGGACTCTGATTTCATCAGGTACGACGTCAAGTTTTGAATTGAGCATGCATCAGGTAATCCTGAATTACGTATTGGTCAGGACGCTTTCAGATTGCCCGTCGTGTGGGAGGGGCGCAGGGTGATACGGCGAAGGCACTAATTCGTCACTTGGGTAAGGGGTACTCGTCAATAATGCGTGTCAATTCTTTGGCCGACTTCTCACAATGCTGGTAGTGCAGGTCTCGCGCATCTTGCCAATGGCCTTTCCGAATTGCTGCCAAGACCACATCGTGTTCGGTGTTATTTGCCTCCGGCTTTTTTCGCAGCCGCAATGTCAGCATGCGTGCGCGATGGCCCTGGTCGCGAACGGTATTTGCCATTTGCCGGATTCGACCGTTACCACACAAGTCGATCAACGAGCGATGAAAGCACTCGTCGGCTTTAGCCCAGGCTTCCAGGTCATCACGCTGAATAGCAGCGGCCATATCCACTGTCGACTGGGTGAGAGGCTCAAGCGTAGCTTCATCAGGATTCTGTCGTGCAAGAATTTGGGCTGCGGCGGATTCCAGCGCGGCCAGCACTTCATAGATTTCTCGCATATCGGAGGCAACTACCGGGACAACGCGCATGCCCTGACGGGGCACAATTTCGATCAATCCTTCGCTCTGCAAACGTATCAACGCTTCTCGAATTGGCGTCCGGCTAACCCGCAGGTGGTCGGCTATTTCGGTTTCCAGGGCTTTATAGCCGGGGTAGTAAACATTGTCGAGAATACGTTGCTTGATAGCATCGTAGGCTACTTCGACAAGTGACTTGCCGTGCTTGCGATCTCGATTGGAGTCTAGTGTTTGAGCCGCCATACTTTCGCTACCGTTTTCATTGGGCCGGCCGCAAATCTGGTGCCGGCACATTTGCGTTTGCCAGCGTATCCATGACGCATCCAACCAAGGCGACATTTTCGCCTGTTCGGGTGCTTGAACGCAATGTTTGGAATCGTTACCGAGTATTAGCCAGCGGACTTGTCTATGCCAGACCGACCTCCCACGTCACTCCAGATCAGCTGCTCTGTTTATGACAAGTAGCCCGAAAAGGGGCGCTGCAAGATAGCACTGTGTTTGCCATCGGTATCGACGCTACAGAAGTAAACGACGGGTAACAGTGAGAGTCTTTATATTGACGCCGTGTCTGCACAACGGGCAAACGGATTCAGTCCTTCGACAAGCCCAGGATTGATTGCGCGAAGTACCAGCTGAATATTCAGTTGGCAGTGGGCCGGGCATGACAGCCATCAGTGGGCTCAATAGCCGACAAGTGTCAGAGCAATTGTCTCTCGCGCAAGTTGCGCATGAGCGCTGTAACGCCGAATGTCCAGGGCGCTATTTGATCGCAGTATTCCACAGTGTTTTGCAGCGTACCGAGATGCCGGGACGAAATCCGGACCAGGTCGCCGGTCTTGTGAGTGAAGCCCATATTCTTTTTGTCACGGTCCTGGGTCGGGGCAAACAACGTCCCTGTGAACAATACCAGCCCGTCCGGGTATTGGTGCGACTCATTAATCGTCTGCGAAACCAGCTCCACGACATCGCGTGTAATTTCACTCATCAAACTTTGATCCTTAAGCTCAAAGCCTCCAGCACCGTGAACTTCCAGGCTGACTTTTTCCTGGCGGATGTCGTCCAGCGAAAACGTGTCATCAAAGAGTCTAATCAACGGGCCGATACTGCACGATGCGTTGTTGTCCTTCGCCTTGCCCAACAACAAGGCGCTACGACCTTCAACGTCACGCAGATTGACGTCGTTACCGAGCGTCGCGCCGATAATGTTTGCCCGTGGATCGACGATAAGCACTACTTCGGGTTCGGGGTTGTTCCAATGGGAGATCCGATTAATCCCCACGCTTGCACCCGGCCCGACCGCCGACAAGATCTGCGACTTGGTAAAGACCTCCGCATAGGGCCCAATACCCACCTCCCAATACTGCGACCACATACCTCGCCGGGTAAGCTCCTGCTTGAGTTTCTCCGCGTCATTCGAGCCCGGCACGACCTCCTTCAGTTGGGCACCAAGGTCCGCGGCCATTTCCTCGCGGATCTCAGCGGCCCTCTCCGGTGCACCACTCGCTTGCTCCTCGATCAAGCGCTCCAGCAAGCTGCAGGCGAAAGTCACACCGCAGGCTTTGATCGCCTGCAAGTCAATTGGCGCAAGCAAGCGTGGTAGCTGCGGATTCGATTCCCCAGATGTACTGTTTTGGAGCAGCGCCTCAACACTCGATATCCGTGGCAATGCCACTGCGCTGTGCAATCGATCAAGAGGAGTATCTGCAAGTAGTTCAGCCATCGTCGGCGCGATGCCACAGAGATCGTAAACGCCATCTTCGCGCAACCAGACTGGCGCTGGACCCGCGACAGAATTGGTAGCACTGGTCGGTAACCAGACCCTGCCTAGCAGTGTGCCTGCTAGTGCATCGTCCGGAAGAATGGTCGGGTATGCCGTCATGATAAGTTGCTCGAAACTCTAGCTGACCGTAATAACCACGCGGGCGTAACGGGTCAGTTTCGGACTACCGCCATCCGTTACTTCAAGGATGACATGAATTGTTTCGCCTGCTTTAGCATCGGCAGGAACGAAAACGGAAGGGTCTCGCTGGTCCGCGTTCAAAATCTTGATCGACCCCGCATACGTGTCGGCCTCTTCGTATTGCCACCATCGGTAGGTGAAAACATCACCGTCTGGGTCGTCGGTTCCGGCAGCGCTGAGTTTGATCTCGGTGCCGGGAGCAAGGTTTAAGTCCGTTTCGTGGGCCAGCGCAACGACTGGCGGATGATTTGCATCCTCATAGGACTTTATTGACCAATCCGCGCGCGCGGCGAAGTCATTTTGCTGTGCGATTGACCAGCGCCAGATTGGCTTGAAAAAGGTCAGCATATCCGGATTGGTGTCGATTGAGTCGCCGGCGTTCAATACTTTCCGACCCCAAACTGTCTCCCGGTAGTACCGACCCTCTGGGTACTCATAGCCCTCATGAGGCGGCGGGTCGTACCATGTATTGTCGCGAACACGCACGTATCGGCCGCCCCAGCCGCCCCAGTCCGGTGACTCCATACTGCGCAACCCGGTTGGAATAGTATGCATGAATGCCGGGGAATCACCCTCTGCGCGGAAATCCCCCACGTGATACGCCCGGTCTTCTCCATCGTGCGCCTTATAGAGTGAACACAACGGTCCGTGATTCTCGAGGATGTTTTCCTTCATCCAGGGGGCACTGAAGTAGGACTGGTTTTGCTCTGGTTGAATTCTTTTCCAACGATAGGCGAATGCTTCGAACTGGTCCGAAATAATTGTCGTGATTCCGTACTTTCCCCACACCGGTAGGATGTAAGTCTGGTACGTTTCATCTTGTTCGAAAATGAAATAGAAGCGAATTTTCTCAGCCACTTCAGCCATCCTTTCCGGATGGTCTTCTTCGATGGTTTTCAAGGCTCTGGAAATCGTATTGATTCCACCCCACGCCTGCAGCCAGATCGGGTTCGGATCCGAATCGTCCAGCAATGTCCTGACGATTAACTGCGACCCTTCGGTCGCTGCGTCCATTTCGCCTTCCGCGCTGATATTGCCCATCGCATAACGCTCACGCAGGTATGTCGGCGTCGGGTAATCCGGGTCATGCTTCAACAGATTTGGGTAGATCTTTTCGTATGCTTCTAAGTACGGATCAATCCAGTCGTCGCCTGCCCACTCATGGCCTTGCCAGTGATACTGGGAACTTGAAGTTACGATAGCCTCAATGTCCCACTCGTTGGCATAGAGCAGGAACCTGACCATCGAACACTCATCATCCACCTCTCCATCGGTGGTGACTATTACGCGCGGCTTGTTGGGGCGGAGTTGAGTGACCGCGGAACCGGTCTCTGAACCGTCACTGGCTGAAGAGGTTGTTTCTTCTCTGCCACAAGCTTGTGTCAACGCAAGAATTGCGATTGTAAGGGAGACAAGAGAGGCAGTGGTAATCGTAGAGTTTTTCATCTGGCTCATTTTGTTTTGGCAGGCAGTAGATTAGACGGTGTTTCGCCACGGAACTGCTTTTAGAACGGCTTGTATCCGGAATAAATAAGGAGCCGCCTGAATCCAGGCGGCTCCTTATCCCAGTTCATTCGGGATTTTAGAACTCGGCACGAATACCGAAGTAGTAAGAGCGACCAAATGCTACCAGCCGTTCATTGCGCTCTGGAACACCGAAGTATGTGAACTCTTGTTCGTCCGTGAGATTCAGTCCTTCGAAGGTCAATACGAATCTGTCGTCCAGCATTGGCAGAGTGTATGACGCGCTCATATCAACCTGCGCCACGTCTTGTCTGATGCGATCATCCAAGCCATCTGGGCGTTCGCCCGTCGGATTTACCGTTTGGATGAAGCTATCACGCCAGTTGTAGGAGGCACGAATCGCGAAACGATCATTCTCGTAATAGGCAATCAAATTGTAGAGATTTGGCGACAGCCCTGTCGTTGTCGTGTCATCACTTGAATTTGCCTTCACATGCGAGTAGTTCGCCGCTACGCCAAATCCCTGGATCGGCAGGAACTCGTCCAGCGGAAGCGTCGCTGACAGTTCAATACCCTGCACCTCCAGCACCTCACCCGAGTTCACCGACTCATTGATCTGGACATTGGTGTCATACGTAAGGTTGCCGTATGCACTTGGATCCAGAGTGCTTAGATCGATGCCAAGCTGGCTGAAAGGTCCAAGGCGTTCCGTGCGCGAGATGAAACCGGTAATGACTTTGTAGAAGCCGTTTACGGCGAGTATTGCTCCTCGGTCAAAATACCACTCGGCCGCGAGGTCAACCTGATCGGCCTGGAATGGATTCAGGAACGGGTTACCTCGATTGGCTATAAGATTGACATTGAAGTCTGTCGCAGCCCGAAGCTCGCTCATGTTTGGCCGCACCATTGTTCGCGCAGCCGCCAATCGCAGTACTACATCGTCATGGATGTCATAAGCGAGATTGAAGGAAGGCAAAATATTCACATAGTCGCGTTCAACGAGAATAGGAGAGTCGCCTGGCGTTCTGTTTCTTGACTCCTGATCGGATTTCACGATCCGGACACCAGCGTTGAATCTCATGTCCCGCCCGAACAACTCATGAACGCTGTTCGATTCAACGAAGAGCGCTAACTGTTGCTCAGTTACGAACGGCGAATCCTGTGGGCGGGCAAATGCAGAGAGAAGCATCTGCTCACTACCATTGGTGATTACCGCATCCAGTGCGTCAAAATCGGCCGCGACAAAATCGGTCACAGCGCCTGCTGGCAGATCGAACGATGCGCCGAAATCAGGTGCGAGTTCCGAGAACAACTGGGTCGCTGCTTCGTTAGTGATGAATGTATTATTAGTAAAGTCACTAAAGAAGACATCACCGTTGAAGTTGTTGTTTCGATTGACTTCCTGACGCTCGAAATCTTCATAGTGGAGACCGAAACGAAGATTGTTTTCCTGATCACCCCACGTCGCTTCAAGATGAATCGACATGTTTTCTTCGTCCGTTTGGCTATTCAGATTACGCACCGACGACACTGTAGGCAGATCAACAGCGCCAGGCGTGCCGGCCGGGACGACCATGCCGTTTAACACTGGTAATACTGTGCCATCATAATTCGCTGAGTCGCGAACATCCTGGTCGGAAATGATGCTGGGGATTACGGTGTTGTAATCGAAAGTAACCGTGCTATCGACGATCTCATAGAGATAAACCAAGCGCCGGAAGTTGTATCGGGACTTGTTCATAGCCACATGTGCATCGAACGTTAGGTTCTCTGAGGCGCGCCATTGACCACTAAGTGCGAACTGCTCGAACTTGTCGTCATAGTTGAAATGGACATTCTCAGAACGGCGGTCGGCGTTAAGAAAGGTGCCAGTCAACAGTGTGTTGTTCGCCGTTGTCGTAATATCTACGGGTACCATGTCATTCGAGTTTCGCATTTCTACGTCAAGCTCAACCCGATGCTGAAACTCGTCCAGTCTGGTACTGAAGTAGTCAAAGTTCAGATCAAGGTCTTCATTTGGCCGGAACTGGAGAGCCAGGACATAGCCGGTCCTTTCGCGGTTGCCGAGCGTCAGGTCCGGGCGCTCGAGACGCGGAAGAATCACGCTTTCGAGTTCACCCTGATTCTGAACATCGGCGTCGTAGTCCCGACAGTTCTCGCGACTACCGCCCTCGCTGACGAAACCCGGGGCGCCGCCAGCGGCGATTTGCGCATCAAACTGTGAACTCTGCAGACCTGATTGGTTATCAACGATTCCGTCCCCATCAACATCCTGGAAGTGGAACCCTTGAATTACGCAACCATAACCAACGCCACCCCAACCGATCGTCTCATAGGCATCCAACCGGTAATCACGGTCGGAATAGGAAACGCCGGCCAGGATACCGAATCGGCCGTCAGCCGAGGTTTTTGAGATTAACGCGGATCCCCGCGGGGTTGTCTCGTCGGAGATCGTATTGGTGCCCGCCTGGATCGTAGCGGAGAGCGTGAAGTCCTCATCAAAATCGAATGGCCGGGCGTTGCGCAGGTTGATCACGCCAGAGACACCACCTTCGACATGTGAAGCTCGAGCCGATTTATCCACTTCGATCTTCGTAAACAGCTCAGACGGGAAAATGTCGAAATCAACGCTGCGGCCTTCGCTGGCGGTTGATAGTGGGACCCCGTTCAGGAGGACACGGCTGAAATCATCGGGCAATCCGCGCAACTGAATACGATTTCCCTCACCGCCATCCCGCTGGATGGCTACGCCCGGAATACGCTGCAACGCTTCCGCAAGATTCAAATCCGGAAACTTGCCAATGTCCTCCGCATTGATTGTCTCCCGGAAAGTCGACGAATCACGGCGATCGTTAATGGATGACGCCAGAGATCCAGCGAATCCTTTGACTACAATTTCTTCCAGCCGCTCTTCCTGAGCATTTACAGCACCCGCTGCCAGCGTCAAAGCCGTAGCTGCAAATAGTGCTTTCTGTTTGTTCCTAGGTTGTTTCATGTCCGCCCCCAGATGAATTTTTATTACTTTCTTCGATCAACCTGTCCGTACCGCAGCGTATACACAAATGGATGATTAGCGTATACATAAAGCCAAAGCTAACCCGTAATGAATAAAATCGCAAGTAATCGACTTTCGAATTTCTTTGTTCTAAGCTCCGAAACCTGAATATGGCCGCTGCAAG
Organism: Woeseia sp. D3-10; assembly: GCF_055809415.1. Taxonomy (NCBI): domain Bacteria; kingdom Pseudomonadati; phylum Pseudomonadota; class Gammaproteobacteria; order Woeseiales; family Woeseiaceae; genus Woeseia; species Woeseia sp. D3-10. The sequence continues at coordinate 1,785,188 of NZ_JBVVTW010000007.1, forward strand.
CCGCTCCAGCTGGAGCCCGCAGACCTGCAAGGGGGCCATTGCAGGGTACTTGAATGACGGTGCGAAGAGCGTAGCGCGCGTGTTTGCGCGCAGGACAGGCGGGCCCCGACACGGTTCGGGGCACATTCAGCAGCCTTGGCGGGGTCGCCACATTAGAACTCGCGACGGTCTCGCTTCATTCGTCGCACCGGAACCGCGCTCGACAGGATTTTATAGGCATGACAAGACTGATCTCAAAAACGGTATTCGTTGTCGCTCAGGTTTTCTTGCTAACTGCTCGGGCTGAAGACGTAAGGCTGACCGAAGTCAACTGGCACGGCGTTGGCAGCTACAAGATCGAAATGCCGATGGGCACTGTTTACTTCGAAAAAGACAACGGGGTTTCAGGCTTCAAGAGCTTTATCGACTCCGAGGGCAATGACTGGATCGCCTCCTACCTGCCACCCGGACCCCACGGTGATTTCCGCGGCTTTCCCAACAGCGTAGGCAATTTCGGGCACGCGGGCCGCGACAGTGGGTCGGTTACTCACGTCGTTAACGGGATCACTGAGGGCGACGTTGTTGTTCTCGAATCGACCAACGGGACGTTCACATTTCAGTATTGGTTCTTCGCAGACCGTATAGCGGTAAAGGTGCTCAAGTCAGAAGGCGATTACAACTTCCTGCTCGAGGCCGTCCCGGGAGGCACGGCGGACGCTGAAGATTACTTCGTAACGGCAGACGGCCAGAAGCACATCCCAACTCAAAGCGGCGAGTTCGACGACTTCACTCCGGAATGGATTTACGTCGGCGACCCAAAAGCCGCCGATGTGCTGTTCTTCGCCAAGACGCCGAATGACGATGCCCCGAACGAAAATCACCGCCAGTTTCGACCAGGCAATGTCCACAACATGGACCTCTATAGCTTTGGCCGAACCGGGAAGGAACACGACTACAAGGTCTACGGCATGAACGGCAATGAGCACATCGCCGTGATCGGCTTTACCAAAGCGGACCAGCCTCACAACGATATCGCTGCGATGATCGAGACTTTTCTGACCGCACCTTTCACGCCGGGTGTCTCTGCACGACCGCAATGGGATAAAGACGTTCTCACACACGAGGCTGCGTGGTACGGATCGGATGAAGCCCGCGCACTTGCAGACACGGTAGTTCGCTACCAATCCTATCAAGGTGGCTGGCCCACGAGCACCGACCTCGCGCGCCCACCGCTGACACCCGGCGATATTCCCGAACCCGGTGATGGTCGGGCCAACAGTATCGACAATGATGCGACAACCTTGCCGTTGGAATTTCTGGCTCGGGTCAGCAGCGCGACCGGACAGTTCGAGTACAGTGGCTCGTTCATTCGCGGCATCGACTACCTGTTCGCTGCACAGTATCCCAACGGCGGGTGGCCGCAGTTCTGGCCTTTGCGAGGCGATGAATACCAGTCGCGCATCACCTATAAGAATGACGCGATGGTTCAGGTCTTGAGCCTTCTGCAAGGCGTCGCCAGCGGCGAGGCTCCCTACGGTTTTATGGACGACACGCGGCGCAAGCAAGCTGCAGCCGCAGTCAAACTCGGAATTGATTGCATTCTAAAGACGCAGGTCAAACAGAATGGTCGGCTCACCGCCTGGGCGGCGCAACACGACGAACATACTCTCGACCCAGCCTCGGCCCGCGCATACGAGCCAGCTTCGCTCTCGGGTAAAGAATCCGTAGAAATCATTCGTTTTCTGATGAGTATCGAGAATCCTTCTACGGCAGTCGTTGCTTCTATCGAAGCCGGTGCTACCTGGTTGCGAGAAGTTGCAATTGAGGGCATGCGTCACGAATCCGTTCCGAATCCCGACGGACGACTGGACCGAAGGCTGGTGCCAGCCCCAGATGCCCCGCTGTTGTGGGCTCGATTCTACGAACTGGAAACTAACCGGCCACTGTATCTCGACCGGGACTCCGTCTATCGATACGAGTACTCGGAAATCAGCTACGAACGTCGCAGCGGATATAGCTATCACGGGGACTGGGCGGCAAGCCTGTTGGACAACGATTATCCACGCTGGCTAGCCAAAGTAGAGAGTCTATAAGAACCCTCTCCCTTTCGTTCCCGCCTTCGTTGCAAACCAGCACAGCGGCTGCGAATGACTTGAACGGATTGTTGCCTGAAATGAGCAGAGACTACCAAGTGAAATACGACACCGACGCTGCGCGAGACGAGATCTGCCATAGCTATCTCCCGTTGCATGCTACGGCCGGGATTCGCAGATGCTCAGAAACCGGGCGCGAAGAGTATCTGAGACCTCTACGAGCAAGAACTACTTACCGAAAGCGATGCGACTCCGTTCCCATACGGTGCTCCGAGTTTCCAGCCAATTTCGTCGCTTCAAAAGAAGAAAAGCAATCAAAAGGCAAAGTGAATGAACAACACAGGTTTTCAACTTATCAATGGACAGTGGCTGGAAGGCATGGCAGGCGCCTTCAGTAGCGTGAACCCGGTTACGGAAGAGGAACTAATTCCGAAAATCACCAAAGCATCGGAAGAACAGGTCGCTGCGGCCGTTGCAGCCGCTACAGAGGCAGCGCCGGTTTTTCGCAACCTCTCTATCGTTGAGCGTGCCGCGTTTCTTGAATCCTGCGCCGAGGAAATCGAAGCGCTTGGAGAAAAGTTATTCGAGGTAATCTGCGCGGAGACGGGGTATCCGTCGGCAAGGGCTCGCGGTGAAACAGCTCGCACCACGGCTCAGTTGCGCATGTTTGCGGACAGCATTCGCGACGGCAGTCATCTTGATATTCGAATAGACACCGCTCTTCCAGACCGACAGCCATTGCCTCGACCGGATCTCCGGTACATGAATCAAGGCATTGGTCCGGTTGTAGTCTTTGGTGCCAGCAATTTCCCAATGGCATTCTCAACAGCTGGCGGTGATACAGCCTCGGCGCTTGCCGCGGGTTGCCCGGTACTGGTCAAAGCGCATCCCTCCCATCCCGGAACCAGTGAATTGGTTGCCCTCGCAATTGCTATTGCCGTGCGCAAACACAAACTGCCCGCTGGCGTATTTTCGCTGCTGCTGGACGATGGCTTCGATGTGGGTCAGCAACTGGTTCTTTCACCAGACGTTAGAGCTGTTGGCTTTACCGGATCGCTGAAAGGCGGCAAGGCACTCTTTGATTTGGCCAACTCGAGACCCGAACCCATACCTGTCTTTGCTGAGATGGGGTCTGTTAACCCGGTCGTGTTACTGCCGCAGCGCCTGGAAAGCGATTGCGAAGAAATTGCGAAAGGTTTCGTCGGCTCTCTGACCCTTGGCACCGGACAGTTCTGTGTCAATCCGGGATTAGTACTGGCCGTCCGGTCCCCAGCCCTGGATCGTTTCTTGCGGTGTGTGTCGAGCGAGCTGAAAAGAATTGACGCTGGAGTCTTGCTGGACAAACGCGTGCACGCCGCTTATCAAGCAAACTCAACGGCAATAGCGGGCCACGAGAATGTCGAACTGGTTGCACACGGACAACCAGTTGAAAGCGACAAGGGCTTTTTCTGCCGCGCGCAAGTTCTGAAGACCTCCGCCAGCAACTTTGTTGACAAGCTCGCGATTCAGGAGGAAGTGTTTGGTCCCAGCTCACTTGTTGTTGAGTGCGTCAGTCTGGACGAGTTGCTTTCCGTCGTTCAAGGCCTGCAAGGGCAACTTTCCGCGACCTTGCACGCTGACGAAGTCGAACTGATTGAGAACCACACTCTGGTCGATGCTCTAAGCCAACGAGCAGGAAGAATAGTCGTCAATGGTTTTCCAACCGGCGTCGAGGTTTGCTCCGCCATGGTTCACGGTGGCCCCTACCCGGCATCCACTGACTCCCGCTTTACCAGTGTGGGCACTGCAGCCATTTTTCGTTTCATGCGCCCTGTCTGCTACCAGGGCTTTCCACAAGCGGCCTTGCCATTAGCTCTACAGGATGCAAACCCGCTGGGCATCAATCGCTCTGTCAACGGTGTAACCACCAGGGGTTCCTTATGAGTACCAAGAAAAAACTGCGCAGCCAGGAATGGTTTGGTGGCAACGACAAAATGGGTTTTGTCCATCGCTCATGGCTACGAAACCAAAGCTATCCGGATGACTATTTTGAGGGCAAACCAGTAATCGGCATTTGCAATACATGGTCAGAGTTGACGCCGTGTAACGGTCACTTACGCGAAGTTGCGGAATTCGTTAAGAAGGGTGTACTGGAAGCCGGTGGGTTTCCATTGGAGTTCCCCGTGATGTCGCTCGGCGAAACGATCATGCGCCCCACTTCCATGCTGTTTCGAAACCTCGCCAGCATGGACGTAGAAGAGTCGATACGCGCCAATCCACTTGACGGCATTGTGTTACTTACCGGTTGCGACAAGACGACGCCCGCAACTGTCATGGGGGCCTGCAGCGTTGATCTACCCACCATAGTGGTACCGGGTGGCGCCATGCTCAACGGGAAATTTCGTGGCGGTGAAATTGGGTCTGGCTCTTTTAACTGGCAGATCAAGGAAAAGAAGGACACAAATGAGTTTACCGTAGAGGATTTTCGCGAGGCGGAAATTAGCGTCGCGCGCAGCAAAGGGCATTGCAACACCATGGGTACGGCGTCGACGATGGCAACCATGGCCGAGGTCTTGGGGTTAACCTTGCCAGGCGCCTCGTCTATTCCCGCTGTGGACTCGCGCAAGAATCTGATGGCACATCTTTCGGGTCGACGGATAGTGGACATGGTCAAGGAAGACCTGACCTTGTCCAAGATACTGGTTCGCAAAGCTTTCGAGAACGCGATCGTGGCCAATGCCGCCGTTGGCGGTTCTACCAACCTGATCATTCACCTGCAGGCGATCGCCGGAAGGATTGGCGTTGATCTTGAGCTCGAAGATTTCGACCGGCTTGGCGGCCAGATTCCCCTGCTAGTGAACCTGATGCCGTCCGGGACCTTTTTGATGGAAGACTATTACTACGCAGGCGGGCTGAATGTCGTGGTGCAGGAACTAGGTGATTTGCTGCACAAGGAGAACCTGACGGTGAACGGCAAGGCCCTTGGACAGAATTATTTGAATACCAAATGCTATAACCGGGATGTCATAGCAACCCTCGAGAATCCGGTTCAACCGGCAGCCGGTATTGCCGTGCTAAAAGGCAATCTGTGTGAAAACGGCGCTGTCATTAAGCCATCTGCAGCCAGTCCGGAATTGATGAAACATACCGGTAGAGCGGTGGTATTCGAAAGTATCGAAGACTATCACCAACGTATTGACGACCCGGATCTGGATATCGACAAAGACAGTGTCATCGTCTTGAAAGGCGCCGGACCCAGAGGTTACCCAGGCATGCCGGAGGTCGGCAACGTGGACCTGCCGAAAAAGCTTATCCGGCAGGGCGTGCGCGACATGGTGCGCTTGTCGGATGGGCGCATGAGTGGTACCGCCTACGGTACGGTGGTGTTGCATATTTCGCCTGAGTCGGCGGTTGGCGGAACTCTGGCATTGGTTGAGAACGGCGACATGATCGAGCTTGACGTCGAGGAGCGGCTACTGCAATTGCACGTATCAGAAGTGGAACTGGAGCAGCGCCTGAAAAATTGGGAAGCGCCACCACCGAAAGCCGATCGGGGATACGTAAGGATTTACGTTGACCGGGTGGAGCAGGCACACAAAGGGGCGGATCTCGATATTCTGGTCGGAAGTTCGGGGTCGGATGTCGCGAGGGATTTGCACTAGCTGGGGTTGCTGATTACTCCACGAACAGAATACAGATGGCTGCGGGAACGCTGATAATTCGACCTCGCAGGTAGGTTAGCTCCCCGCTGTCCTGATCAATTGCGTGGACGGCGACGGTGTTGGAGTGTGCGCCGGCGGCCAGCAACCATCTGCCAGACGCATCCATATTGATATTGCGCGGCCATGCGCCGCGTATGGGTTCAACTTCAGTGACCGTTAGCTGGCCGATTTCCGGTTCAACAGCGTATGCCGTTACCGAATCATTGCCGCGATTTGATGAATAGACGAAACGGCCGTTTGGATGCACCAGAATCTCAGCGCCGGAATTGAAAGACTCTTTCGATCTTGTGGCGTCATCCAGAGCAGGCGTAGTCGTCAATTTGGTAGTCGTGCCGATATCGGCGTGATAGCGAAAGGTGGTTACGGACTGCGTCAATTCATTGAGCAGGTAGATAAAATTCCCGTTCGTGGAGAAACGCATATGCCTCGGTCCGCCTCCAGGCAAGGTTTCGGCAAATCCATGAGGGGAAATGGATTGCTTGTCAGTATCGACACGGTAGATGACGATTTGATCGAGACCCAGGTCCGGAACGAAGGCAAATCGTCCATCCGGTGAGTAACCCGTCCAATGTGGATGGGGAGCGGCTTGGCGGCGAGGATCCACTCCTGAACCACCTTGATGTTTCGTGACGGTTGCCTCGCCGAGCTCACCGTTCTCATCCAAAGGAAACAGCGCAGTCGAGCCATTGCCGTATTGCGCGGTAAGCAACAATCGTCCCGATGGGTGGACACTGATATGAGTACCGCTACCGTCACGGGTTGGTGACGTAGTGAATCTCGATAAGTCGCCGTCGTCGTTAATCCGGTATCCGGCAACGACGGACTCGCCGTCAATGACCGCAACAGCATAGAGCTTGTCTTTGTCCGGATGCAGCGCCAGGAACTCCGGTGTATTTATTTCGGCGACCAGTCGAGCTTCGCTGAGGACTCCCGAGTTGGTATCGAAGCGGGAATGATAAATGCCTTCGCTTATGTCTCCGCGGGTACCGAAGTAGACATGGACGCTATCGGCAAGGGCAAACTGAGCCAGCGCCATTAGCAACAGGCTGACGTTTAACTGAAACCGGATCATTCGGATTCCTATGGCAAAAAATTGAGAGAAAGGAACGTAGAGAACAGCAGGATTTGGAGCAGCCCGACGATGCCCATCAAGGCGTACATGACGGTCCACGACTTAAGCGTTTCAGTTTCGGTGAATCCGCTCATTTTGCAGACGACCCAGAAACCGCTGTCATTCATCCATGAAACGATCATGGAACCGAAACCTATGGCAAGGAAAATATAGACAGGATGAAACGGCAAAGTCATGCCGTCGATGACACCTATCATGATGGCCGACGCGGTTATCATTGCGACGGTTCCGGATCCCTGCGCGGACTTCATAACGGCAGCGACTGTGAAAGCGAGCAGGATCAAGAGCATCCCCGGAACGCTGCTACCGATCTGATTTTGGATGAGCTCGCCAATGCCGGAGTGACGGATCATCGCACCGAAGGCGCCTCCTGCTGAGGTAATCAAAATAATAACGCCGGCTGACGCCACTGCAGGCTCGAGCGAGTTCATCGCTTCGCTGATCTTCTCACGACTTTGTCGCAATAGAATTGCAATTGCGACTAAGGCGGAGGTGAGCATTGCGATGTTGCGATTACCGATGAACTCGAATGCCTGCAACATACTTTCGTCGACTCCGGGACTACCGTTCGCTATCAAAGATGCGTTAACGGCTTCAGCGATCGTGCTGGCAGCGATCATCGCGACTGGCAGCACTATAGGCAAAACCGACAACCAGAACGGTGGTAAGTCGCTGTCTGCTTTTCTGGACTTCTCTGCGAGTTCTGATAAGGGCAATTCTGCGGTTTCCCGTAGTGGAATAGGCATTCGCTTTCCCAGCCAGCGCGCCCAGTAGTAGCCGACCAACACCGCAGGCAGGATGCTGAATGCAATACCGGCAATGATCGTTGTGCCCAGGTTTAAGTTCAGGTTCGACGCCATAATGAGGGGTCCTGGTGTTGGAGCAACGAGACCATGCGTCAGCACCCCACCTGCGCAGATAGACATGACATAGAAAACGTAGCTGCCGCCTGTCCTGACAGCGAATGCTTTTGCGAGAGGAATAAGCAGGTAAAAAACTGTATCGAAGAAAACCGGGATCGACAGCACATAGCCACTGCTCAGCAATGCGGCGGGTGCACGTTTAACACCGAGTAGTTTCAGGAACCTTCGGGCAATGACATCGGCGGCGCCACTGTCCATGAGACATTTGCCGATGATGGATGCTGCAACGATGACAAATCCAATTGCCGCCGCCGTATTGCCGAACTCTCGAATGGACAGATCAACAGCAGCGACCGCTGCATTACCCTGTGCTCCCGACCTACCAGGCGACAACCAGCCAACGACGAAGGCTGCGAACGTCAGTGCCAGGAATGGATGAATTCTGAATTTGATAATGGTGACGACGACGAAAGCGACGCCAACCAACAGTACGAAGAACGGATAGAACTCATTCATGGAATTTTCGACTCACTGATACTGAGTGTTACCTGCGCGTCTGCGGCCCCGCGTCAGCAGGGATTTGCAGGGTCCGGGAAGACTGAGCAGTCTTTTTCTTCGTTTTTCTTCGGATTTTTAGTAATTTTTACGTTACCACATTGATCGGTGCCTTCCAACGAGAATTCGCGGACACGCTGAACGATGGAATTCGGAGGGCCACAGGCACGGAATTAGGGAAAGCGCACGCCGCCCGGACATTCATGCCGGATAAACGAATCAAGGTCGCAGGCAGGATGTAGTCCACCAGTAGAATAAGGCGGGGGAAAGACTGCAGCCTCTGTTCTAGCCAGAGGTATTCCCGGCGCGCCGGCTGCGGACCCCGACCGCCGCACGGATGGGTGCTCGGTCCCGGCCGCTGGCGATGGCGATGGCGATGGCGATGGCGACTACAGTTTTTGGCAACAGATAGCCGAACGGCCAAAGAGTGAATTCAGCTAATGCCTGTATTCCAGAGCGGCGCTCAACACCCTCGATAGTACCGGCTTAAGACGTTTCGGATTCCTCAAGCCTGTTCAGGCGTTGACGTAACTGCTGCACTTCATCGAGCAGGTCCAGTACGAGAGCAGCACCAGCCGGGTTCAGTCGCAGATCACGGGATAAACGCTCGGCGACCACCACACGTCTGACGCTGTGGCCGCTGAATCGCCACTCGGCCGGTTCATTGCCCACCGGCTCCACCAAGCCTTCGTCAACCAGTTGCACGACCCGCTCGCTGGTCACCGTGCAAACCCTGCACAAATCTGAAAGCGACATCTCAACCCGGGTCTCAACAATTTCGCTCTGCAGGACGATATTCCGACTGTCGTTGCTCATTGCCTAGGCCTCCTTTTGCCGCCGCGGATCGAAGTTAAACGCGCTCGCGAAATCACGATACGCCTTCTCCTGACCAGCCGTCTCCGCTCGCGGCAGGGCGATTTGCAGGACCGCGTAAAAATCTCCGGGTTCTTTGCCTGGCAGCCCTCGCCCCTTGAGGCGCAGCTTTCGCCCTGCCTTTGAATGCGGAGGAATTGTCAGGTCAACATCGCCTGCCGGTGTCGGCGTCTTGACACTGGCGCCGAGCTCCGCCTCCCATGGTGCTACCTGCAAGTTCAGGTAAACGTCTTTGTCTTCGACGTAAAACGTCGGGTGCGGTCGAAACGCAATCTCCAGCAGCAAATCGCCACTTTCTCCACCACCGGCACCCGGTGAGCCTTGCCTGGCGAGGCGAATGTGCTGGCCGGGCCGCACTCCTTTCGGAATTTTCACGTTCAGCGTCCGAGTGCTCAAAGCCGGCCGGCCGTCGTCGCCGATCACCGTGTGCTTCAGTGTCACACTGCGGGTCGCGCCGCTGTAGGAATCCTGCAGATCGATTTCGATCTTTGCGAAGGCATCCTCGCCGCGAGCGGAAAACGGCCGATGATCAGCCCGAGTGTAACCTCCGCGAAAATCACCACGGCCGAACAGCGTCTCGAAGAAATCGCTGAAGTCCTGAGCACCGCCCTGCGACGCGTTGCCCCCGTGGAATTCGAAACCCTGATCCCAGTTCGGTGGCGGCCGGAAGTCCTGACCGGATTTCCAGTCAGCGCCCAGCTGATCGTAGGCAGTACGCTTCTCGGGATCTTTGAGAACGGCATAGGCCTCGCCCACTTCTTTAAAGCGCAGCTCGGCATCCGATTCTTTACTGACATCAGGGTGATACTTGCGGGCAAGCTTGCGATAAGCACGCTTGATTTCGTCCTGGGTGGCGTCGCGTTTGACGCCCATCACCTTGTAATAGTCTTTGTATTCCATAACGCAACACTATTGGGTCACCCGGCAAGAGTAACAAGGGGGGATTTTGGGGTCGAACGATCAGCAATTTTCGGCTGTGGCTCCTTCCCGCAAAGCAAGTGATTCTCAGATATATCGGATATACGCCTTCTTTGTATTCTTTGGCGGTTTTCCTCACTGATTTCGATCTATAGAACAGGAGCCTGGATTTCTGGGCTCGTGCATCGAAGTTAGTCGAGGAACGTGAGAATGAACCTTTACCTGCGCCTCTTGCTGGTCTGGATCCGGAATTTCGCCAGCACCACGCGGCACCATTCGCACCAGACCAAGAGTCGCTTCAGGGTCTTGCCGCATGACCTCGATGCCTTTGGGCACATGAACAATGGTCGTTACTTGCAAATCATGGATGTTGCCCGGATGGAGTGGATGCTCCAGACGCGGATCGCACACTCGATCCGCAAGAACCGATGGGCGCCTGTGCTCGGCGGCGGAATCGTTCGTTACCGCCACTCTCTACGCTTGCTGCAATCGTACTCCGTAACCACGAACCTCCTCAGCTGGGACCAGCGCTGGTTCTATCTCGAGCATTGCTTTACCGACAAACGTGACCGCTGCATAGCAGTCGGCAACACACGAGCGGCATTGCGTAGCGGGAATAGCTGGGTGCATACCGACGAAGTCGTCAACAGCGTGTGTCCCGGCGCCCTCTCGCCAGTAATACCGGACCACATTCGGTTGTGGATTGGCGTGGATGAAGCAATGTACTGCCATGGATCAGAGCACCGGCCCCCTCCGCTCAGGCAACGTAAACTGCGGAGGGTTGGCTGATGCTGCCGATACCAACGATCTCCGAGCGCTTTTTCTTGCGGGTTACCTCCCGACCGGTGCGGGCCCTGATTGTTGCGGGGCTTACAATCATCATCTGCGCCTTGGGGCTAGCAAAGCTCGTCAAAGACACTTCAGTCAAAGCGTTTATCCCCGCAGATCACGAAGCGCTTGTTGCCGACAGTAAGGCCGCTGATGTTTTTGGAATCTCCGACACAATCGCGGTCGCGATAGTTACCGCCGATGGCAGTTCTGTTTTTCAACCGGACGTTCTCGCACTTCTGGTCGAGCTGACCGAGGAGTTCGCCGGCCTGCCGAACATCCGCGGCGACCGCATAACGAGCCTGGCCACCGAATCTTCGATCACCGGTGATGGTAACTCCGTCAGTATCGACCCCTATGTGGATCTCTTCGAACTCAACGACCGTTTTGCGGCAGATAGTCGCAAGCGTTGGGAGAATATGGCGCCTCACAAAGGGGCGCTCGTTAGCGATGACACCAGTGCCGCAATAGTAATGGCTGAACTCATTGACCCGAAGCTCGCAGATGCAACATATCAAGAGCTAGTCAACATTGTCAGCAACAAGAATGTGCCTAACCTTTCTATTCATGTCGCTGGCCCGGCTGCCGTTAGCGGTTACTTGAGCCAATACATCGATCAGGACGCACGAAAACTGCAACCGCTGGTTTTCGTACTGGTGCTCAGTTTTGTTTTTCTCGCGTTCCGGCGCGCCGCGGCGTTGCCGGGGCCACTACTCGTCGTCATAGGTTCAGCGGTCGGATCATTAGGAATTATGGCCTGGAGTGGCATTCCCTATTTTGCGATTACGAATGCGCTGCCCGTCATCGTTGTTGCGATATCTGTCGCCGATGCAATCCATGTTTTGTCCGTCTACTACCAGTACCGCGAACAAGACCGAAAGGCGAGTGTTCGCCAATTGGTGGTCTTGACAATGACCACAATGATTCGACCTATTTCTCTGACAACCATCACAACCATCGCCGGCTTCTTGGGTATCGCTGCGGTGTCGATAATGCCGCCTATCACCAGCTTTGGCGTATTCGCAGCACTCGGCGTACTGATCGCCTGGGTATTTTCTATATTCGCACTACCGAACGTAATGATACTGGTAGAACCGGGTCGCAGCCCGACATTTATTTCCTCGCATGAAGGCCCGCCCAATCGCCTGAACCGCATACTCACAACGATTGGCACATTCTCGTTGTTGCATTATCGCAGTGTGCTTGCGATTTTCCTGCTGGCCACCGTTATCGCCGGAGTCGGCGCAGTCCAGCTTCGAATTGACCGTTCCCAAGTAGAGAACTTTGCGGCAGACGAGCCCATCCGCATTGCCGACGAACTGATCAACAGGCAATTCGCGGGTACCGCATTTCTGGATGTATTCGTGGAGACCGATGCGCCTGAAGGTTTATTGCGCGTCAATACAATGCGCAAGGTACGGGACCTTCAATCGTACTTTGAAACCCTGCCGCATGTCCGCAAGACGGTGTCTATAGTCGATTACCTGAGCATTTTGCACGCTGCGATCGATGATCTGCCAGAGAGCGAGATTTCTCAACGTCGCCTGCCAGACTCTGACGCGGCCCTTGCGGAAGCCTTGTTTGTGTATGAAGTATCTGGTGACCCGAGCGACCTGGAAGAAGAGATCGACGCTGGCCGACAACGCGCGCTCATTCGTGGTGTGCTCGATGCGCACTATTTCAGCGAGAACCGAGTCGCTGTCGAGGCACTTCAGCGCTATGTTGACGAGGTTTTTAACGAACCGGGCCTGCGCGCATCGCTGACAGGCGATGTCAATGTCAGTTACCACTGGATGCGCAACCTTCAGACATCCCACTTTGAAGGTGTCGCACTCTCGTTGGTGCTCGTGCTTGCCGTCTCCATTGCCGTGTTCAGGTCGGTGGCTACTGGCTTCGTTGCGGTCATACCCGTGGTGTTCACTGTGCTGGTTCTATACGCCTGTATGGGCTATCTCGGTATCTACCTCGAACCAGCTACGTCAATGTTTGCTGCTATCGCACTTGGTGTCGGAGTCGATTTTGCGATACACCTTGTTGACCGGCTGCGAACAGCAACAGATGAACTCGACGGCGATCTGGCAACGGCGATCCACACGACCCTACCCGCCGTGGCGCGAGCCTGTCTTTTTAACTCCGCGGCGTTGGGCATCGGTTTCTCAGTCTTGCTGATCAGCGATCTGCCTACACTGAAACGTTTCGGTGGCCTTGTCGCCCTTGCTTCGTTTACGAGCTATCTGACTGCATTAGCTATCGTGCCAGCAATGCTTGCAGCGAAACGGGATTGGTTTGTCCGGGCACCAAGACCAGTACAAGGGCCACGCGTTTCAATTCCTGTTCTCACGTTGGTTGCAATTTTCGCGGGCATATGGAGCGACGGAGCATCGGCGACTGTCGATGAAGCCGACCGAATCGTACAGGCCGTCTCGGGTCGCGCTGAAGGAGTCGCCACACAAAGGACCGTAGATATGACAATGACAAATAGTCGTGGCCGGATCGAACAACGTGTTGCGCTTGTTCATAGACGAAATGCTGAGCAGCTGCGCGAGACGCGAATTACGTTTCTGGCTCCGAAGCGAAGCCGGAACGTGACTTTTCTTAGCCACAACTACCATGTTTCCACTGATTCTGATGAGCGCTGGATGTATTTACCAGCGGCGCACAAAGTACGCCGAATTCCCGCCTCGCAACGCGGCAAGCCGTTCCTCGGAACAGATTTTTCCTACGAAGACATGCAATCCGAGCTGAAGTTTTATCCCGGTGACTGGCATTTTGAGTATGGCGGCCAGATCACGGAAGCTGGACGGGTCCGCCACCGCCTGAACGGTACACCGAGAAGTTCGCGCATAGCGCGAGAGCTGGGCTATGGAGGTTTCAAAGCGGTCGTCGACGAGCAGACCTGGATGCCGGTCAGCATAGACTTCGTCGACCTGAAGCAACGCCCACTGAAGACCATCGAAGTAAATGACATAGAAATAGTCAGCAACATCTGGACTGCGACGAATATTGTGGCAACGAACCATCAGACGGGTCACCAAACGGAGTTCACGTTTCGTGATGTCCACTACTACACAAGCCTGAACGCGCAGCTGTTTGACCCGCAAACGCTGGGGCGCGCACTTGGTTCATTGGCCGTGGAATAACGATATGCGTCCCGGGCTTTATTGGTTCGTCATCTCCATCGCAATGGCGGGAGCTATAGATACAGCAGCGAGTGAGCCAGATGTTTTCTCTGTCTCGTCCAACCTCACATACGGGTACGCCAGTAGGACGAAGAAGAGCATACAGGGCGAGGTTGAGATTACTCCCGCGATGGAGCTCTCGCTGTCATCGCGAACTTCACTGATCGCTTCCGCTCGCTTGCGATTCGACATGCACAACCAACTGAACCCTGGAACGAGCATTTACGATAACTATGCGAGTGTGTCGAAGCCTGTCAACATCGGCGCGTCCGGGAACGCGGAGCTTCGGGACTTGTACGTCGAACTGCGCGCTGACAATGGGCGAACCCGCCTGGGCAAACAGCAAATTGTCTGGGGTCGACTTGATGGTATCAAAGTCTTGGATCTTATTAACCCGCAGGATTTTCGCGAGTTCGTTCTGGAGGACCCTGGTGATTCACGTATTGCATTGTGGAGCGCCTACTTTGACTACAGTCTTGGCGACTGGCGTGCAGAACTCGCGTTAGTGCCGGACTCAACCGGGCACGCAATTCCTGAGCACGGCGCCTGGTTCCAACTGTCCGCATCTCGTTTTCGGTTCGGAGCCGCGCCGGAAAGTGAGACACCCCGGATATCAACCGTCCCACAGGGCTTGTCTATTGCCGACAGCGCAATCGGAATACGCGTCTCGCGCCGGTTTGGCGCGCTCGGTTTCAGTGCGGTTGGCTACTCAGGCAGCGACCCAGAACCGTTGGGCCGTACAGTTACGGCCGATGACACGGCGACTGTCGAAAAATTCTACGAGCGTCGCAATGCCTTGGGCTTTAGTTTTGACGTTGGCCTTGGATCACTGGTGCTTAGGGCAGAGTACGCGTTGCAACCGGATCGGGTATTCAACACACGCACCGAACACGGACTCTCAACTATTGGCCTTGATCAACATCGAGGGGCAATCGGTCTTGATGTTGATGGACCGTTTGGCGTGTTTATCAACGCGCAGTATCTCATTGATACAGTCGCCGATTCGCCAATCGGCCTGGTGCGGCCCGCACGTGATCGCATTGGCACTTTGTATATTAGGCGCGAGTTCGCGTATGCCGCCATTGCCCTAGAAGCGCGCTGGTACTACTCATTCACCGATCGGGACCAGCTCACAACTGCGGGTATTACTTATGCAATAAACGACAGTACTTCAATCAGACTCCGCGCCGAAACATCGAGCGGTACTGCTGAGGGACTGTTCGGGCAATTTTCAGGCCGCGACCGAATTACGCTCCGATTGAGTCACACGTTCTAGGCGACAGACTATGACAAAACGAAACATGCGCATGGCTGACCGTCACACAGACGTCGAACAATTGCTGCAGCCGGGCGAAGCGCAACGCTGTTACCTGCACCTGCGGCAATATTCCGCAAGGGACTGCGCAACCAGAGATTTTACTTACTCCGCATTTTCCTCTATCAATTCGGCTATACGCGTTCTTGCTGAAGACCACAGACGCTCAACCGAACGTGGAGAAATATCCAGCGCTTCAGCTGTCTCCGCAGTCGTCAAGCCAGCGAAATAGCGACACTCAAACACACGTGCAAGTCGAACATCCTCTTGCTGCAGAAATTCAAGCATCTCGTCAACCTGAAGCAAGAACTCGGCCTGCTCATGCCCATCGTCACCTATTATTGTTGCAGCAAGAGTGACCGCTACACCGGCCCGCTTATTGGCCGTTATGTAGCGAATTTCGTCAACGATAATTTGGCGCATAATCGTGGCTGCCAGCGCGAAGAACTGGCGACGATCCTCGGTCCGCAACTCACCGCCAGATAACAGTTTGACAAAAGTCTCATTGACCAAAGTTGTGGCGCCGCTGCCCGATCCACCGGGCGCTCTGCGACGTGCCATCGATTTGAGCTCAGGGTAGAGCATCGACGCCAGCAGGTTCAGCGCAGAATCATCACCATTGCGGTGGGCTTCGAGCAGTACCGTTACGGACGGAGGCAAAGTATCAATCCTGTGACATTACCGATGCACGGTGCAAAAATGTTGCACAATTGGCGTGCGCTCGCAAGATTCATCGCTGCTCGCCGGGGGGGACTCAAGCATGAGTACAGGTGATCCGTTCAAGACAGGCGGTGCCGGGAAGCTGCTGGCAGCAATGGCTCCGGCAGGGGCTGAATTGCTGATCGGCCGCGAATTCGGCGATTACCGCATCACCGAATTACTCGGCGAGGGCGGCATGGGGCGAGTCTACCGTGCCCGCCGATCCGATGGCCGGTTTGAACGGGACGTGGCAATAAAGGTGTCGACAGCGAGCAGTATTAGCCGCGATTTCAAAGCGCGCTTTCTGCGAGAGCAACAGATTCTTGCCAACATGACGCACAACAATGTTGCCAAGTTGCTTGATGCCGGCACAACCAGTGAGGGCTGGTCGTACTTCATTCTGGAACTTGTCGACGGGCTGGATATCAGCGAGTACGTCGCAAACCGAGCTCTGACGCACGCGGATATCGTCCGCCTGCTTCTGCCAGTGATCGATGCTCTGTCGTTCGCTCATGCAAGGCTTATTGTGCACCGGGATATAAAACCGTCCAATGTCGTTGTCGATGACAGTGGCCAACCGAAACTATTGGACTTCGGCATCGCCAAACTACTTGATGACGAACAGTCTGAGAACACAGAGATGCGCCCGCTGACGGTTTCCAATGCCAGCCCTGAGCAGTTGCTCGGGCAGCCCATTACGATTGCTTCCGACATCTACCAGATTGGGCTCCTGCTATTTCAATTAATGCTCGGGCGTTTACCCAATGAGAACAAGAACCTTGAATCGGCAATTCGTGATGCAAGGCGCGCACGTTCCGCCACACTTGATGCAGACGCACGTGGGAAATTGCATCCGGATTTGATCGGTGTTCTTTCACACTGCCTGCGTAATGATCCGTCAAATCGGTACCGGGATATCAACGCATTGGCGGATGATTTGCGGCGATATCTTGAGAATCGCCCAGTGTCCGTTCGTCCACCGTCAATGATTTCCTTGTTCATACGGCTGGTCCAACGCAACAAACTTGTAAGTACTGTGATTGGCCTCTCACTTGTCGCCTTGATAGGTGGAGCCAGCATGTATACGTGGCAGATCAATCAGGCCCGCGAACTTGCTGAGCGAGAAGCAGCAACATCACAAGAAGTTGTCGGGTTTCTTACAGGCATATTCGAAGTTTCCGACCCCGCCAAGAATCAAGGCGGTGAACTAACGGCTCGCGAACTGCTCGATCGCGGTGCAGCCAATCTGCACGAACAGTTTGCCGACCAACCCGTAATCAAGGCTCGTTTACAGGAGGTTATCGGTGGCGTCTATAGAGAAATGGGACTGTTCGAAGAGGCCTTATCGCTGAATACATCCGCATTACAGCTTCGCACAGAAGCTCTTGGCCCAATGCACCGCGAGACTTTGGTGTCCGGAAACGATCTGGCCATCATTTATGAACGACTGGGAGAACTCCGCAAGGCGGAATCTGCTTATCTTGATGTTCTTGCGAAGCAGAGGGAGTCGCTTGGTTCCGATGACGTTTACACGCTCAAGACCATTAACAATCTTGGCTCAGTCTATTATCAACTTTCTGACTACGAACAATCCGCCAAGTACTGGGAGGAAGCCTACGAACGCCGCAAACGGGTTTTGGGCGAAAATCATGAAGAGTTTCTCACAACATTAGGCAATCTGCCGATAGCATACATCGGTCTGGGACAGCTTGATCGCGCTCAAGCAATGTTTGTTGAGGGACTTGAAGTTTCACGTCGCGTGTTAGGTGAGAACCACCCAAGAACCATAAGCTCAATGGTAAACGTCGGGGCTATGTATTCTGATCGCGGCCGATACCAGAAAGCTTTGCCTTATATTCAGGAGGGCTGGGTACGAGCACAACGAATTCACGAACCGACCCACATTTCCGTCTTGTATGCAGGACTCAACCTGGCTTCAATTTATGTTCACCTGAACAAGGCATCACCGAACAGCAACTACCTTGAAGACGCGGATAAAGTCCTGACGCAAGTCAGCGAAGCAAGCCTTATGAGTCTTGGTGAGAATCATCCGACTACCCTAAAGGTAGAACATGGCGTTGCTGACCTTGAGAGTGCGCGGGGGCTAGAAGCGGAGGCGATGCAGCGGTACAAGAGCATCCTGTCGCGCCGACTGGAAATATTCTCACCCGAGAAGTATTGAGGTTCTGGGTACTCGCGCCGCTATCGCCGATACCTACGTTAGGCTTGGCAATCCCGACAAGGCCATCAGCGAGTACCATGACATTCTGCCTTTGGCAAAAGTAGCATTCGGCGCATTTCATCCTGAGTATCTTGACATGTTGCTGGGTTTTGGCGAAGCGCATGTTGCGAAGCATGATATCGATGCCGCAACCCTCCTGTTTGATGAAGCGGTGGCTGGTTATATTGAGACACTCGGCCCTGATGACCCACGTACGCTCGCAGCTATAGAGCGACAGACGCAAAGTTTATTCTAGCCGGGCCTTGTGGAAAGTGCGGCTCACTAGCTTGGCAGCTTATGCTCCTTTGCCTTTCTTAAACAACGCCATCTGCCGCCTGATGCGGATGAATATCTCGCATCCGCAACCACACTCCTGTTCTGAGGTAGCCTGACCGGTCTGACAGTCGAGGTTGCGAATAGCATGGAGTTAGGGGGATCGCACCAGCTCAACAGTTTTCGCCCTGGCCTGCCACACTTTCCCTCAGCACCGCACAAACCCTGAAATCGCCTTAATGGTAGGAAAGAAGAGTGAGTTTAAGGCAGAACCGGCCGCAGCTGGCTGGAATCACGGGTAGAGCAGAACAGGAAGTTTGCGGAAGCCATGTGGAATCAATCAGCTCGACCCCTTTGACTGAACATTTCCATGCGTTTTGCGCTGCTATAGGTAACGGTCTGAAAGCGCACAGAAATACGGCGGTACGTACTCTTCTTCGCGCTCAATGCCATCCCATGCACTTTCGACGGAGTCAGCGCGATGAATACGACGGCTACGATGTTAATTCGAAAGACCGCGAGACTTAGTACGGCCTTGTCTTTGATCCTGATGCTATCGGCGTTTCGCCATACCGATGTCGACACCCAAACCAACCCGGCGTACGTCAACTACACGTTCAACGCTGTTTACGTGCAGTTGCCGGGCACCAACGACTACTTCCGCGAGTACGTTTCGGAGCGGCTCGCCAAGGAACTTGAGAAAGCGAACGTTCGCATGTACACAAGCGGCGAGCTCTTCTCTCCTTTCAGGGAATGGACCGACGAAGAGAAGCAGGTGGTATTGGCCGGGCGCGGAGTGAATGCCACCATCGTCATAACGCTGGAATCCATAAGTGAACGAGCCAGTCCCGGAACCATTTTCTTCAATACCGACCTGGGGACGGCAACGCACGTACAGGCTAGATCCGACCGCGCGGTCTTTCATGTCAGGTTGATCGACATTGAGACCGGGGACCTGGCGTGGACGGCAATCGTTCGCACACGCGGCAATGGCTCTCTGTTTGTCGGCGACAAGAGTACGGCGAAAGCCGTCTCGAAGCATGTTGCCCGATCGCTCAAAGAGTCCGGTCACCTGCTAAGATGAGCCTCCCGCGGGTAATTCGCCGAGAAATGAATTCGCGAACGGCAACCCGCCTTATCATCGCACCATCGGTGAGCTCATCGAGTCTGCGATGCTGGGGGGCTATGCATGAACCCGCTCGACCTGACCGGACTCATCAATCAGTGGCAAGCCGGCGACGACCGCGCATTGCAGCAACTCATGCCACTGGTTCACGGCGAACTGCAGCGTCTGGCCCGGCGGCAAATGCGCAGCGAAGTAGCGTCGCATACACTCCAGGCAACGGCTCTGGTCAACGAAGCCTTCCTGCGCCTCGCCGACATCAAGATCGAATACAAAGACCGTTCCCATTTTCTGGCAATGGCGTCGAAAACGATGCGCAGGGTACTCGTCGACCATGCGCGCAAGAAGAAAAGTGCGAAACGCGGTGGCGGCGTGGCGAACCTGACGCTCGATGAGAACGTGGTGATGGCACCCAATGCGCCCGACATTCTCGACCTCGACAGCGCGCTGGATGCACTGGCCGGGGTCGATGAACATCTCGCGGCCACGATCGAGCTTGTGTTTTTCGGAGGCCTGACCTACCAGGAGGCGGCAGACGTCCAAGGGGTTTCCAAGACGTCTTTGTTCGACGATATGGAACTGGCGAAGGCATGGCTGAAGAACCATATGGCGGACATGGAAGAACAGTAATATTTGCTAACCAACGTGCAATCGGCGCTGCATGAGTAAGGCGCTATTGCTGAGTACCGGATATTGAGCAGCGACGACAAATCACACTGGCAAAAGGTCAAGGTATTGTTCAGGGCCGCGCGAGCACTGCCGCCTGAGTCGCGAATCGACTTTTTGCACGAGCAGTGCGGCAACGACACGGACTTGCTAAAAGCGGTTTCGAGGTTGCTGCAATCCGAAACCGCTGACGAATACCTCGGTGACATCGTCCACGACGCAGCGCGGGATACCGTAGCCGCAAAAGCGGAAGCCAGACTTGAACAGCGGGTAGGAAACTACAAACTGATCGAGCTGATCGGCACCGGCGGCATGGGCAATGTCTATCGTGCCGAGCGTGACGACGACCGGTTCGATCACCAGGTGGCCATCAAGCTGCTGCACGCCAATCTTGGCGACGAGGCGCTGGTGCAACGTTTCCGGATGGAACGCCAGACCCTGGCGAACATGAATCACCCCAACATCGCGAGACTGCTTGATGGCGGCGAGACTGACGCCGGTGCGCCCTACCTGGTCATGGAGTACGTTGATGGCATTCCGGTGGACCGCTATTGCGATGAGCACCGGTTGTCCGTTCCCGACCGACTCAAGCTATTCCGCAAAATTGCCGACGCGGTTGAGTATGCGCACCGCAACCTGATCGTGCACCGCGACATCAAGCCGTCGAACATTCTTGTCGACGCGGCCGGTGAACCGAAGTTACTGGATTTCGGCATCGCCAGATTCATCGACAACAATGCGCTCAAGTACGCCGTTGCCCCAACCCTTGAGGGCAACGCTTTGATGACGCCGGAGTTCGCCAGCCCCGAACAGGTCCGGGGCGAGCCGATCACCACCGCCACGGACATTTATTCGCTGGGCATTCTCCTCTACCTACTGCTGAGCGGACGCCGGCCGTACCTGCAACGGGCGACCAACATGGCGGCCATCGCCAAGGCCATCTGCGATACCGAGCCCAGTCGTCCGAGCACCGTCATCACGCTGGACGGCGATCCGGAAAACACGGCACCCATGATCGTTGCATCGCGGCGAACGTCAGTCAGTCGTCTGACCAAACTGCTCTCCGGTGATCTCGACAACATTGTGATGATGACGTTGCAGAAGGACCCCGGGCGACGCTACCCATCCGCCCGGGCACTGTCGGACGACATTGCGAACTACTTGTCGGACAAGCCGGTTTCAGCGCGTCCGGAATCGCTCGTTTATCGAACCGGCAAATTCGTGCGGCGCAATCGCTGGGGTGTGGCGGCCACGGCGCTGATTCTTCTGCTGATCGTCGGGCTGCCGACCTATTACAGCCTCAAAGTGACCGAACAACGGAATCTCGCGCAGCTGGAAGCCCAAAAGTCGGCACAGGTTTCCGATTTTCTGCTGAGTCTTTTCAGTATGCCAGACCCCGACCAGGCACAAGGCGAACGCGTGACGGCCCGGGCGTTGCTTGACCAAGGCGCGTTACGCATCGAACAGGAGTTGGCCGATCAGGGCGCGATCCGTGCCGCAATGCAGGATGTCATGGGCGGGGCCTACATGGGGCTCGGGTTGTACGACCAGTCACAAGCTCTGCTCGACAGTGCGTTGCGCACCCGCGTATCACTCTTTGGTGCGGAGCATGACGAAGTTCTGCAAACCGGGACGAAGATTGCAGCGCTGAACACATCGACAGGCAACTTCCAAAAGTCAGAGACGCTTTACCGTGAGGCACTGAATCTCAGTCGAAAACTGCACGGCAACGACAGTCTGAATGCGGCGATGCTGCTCACTGGACTGGCCAACGCGGTTTACGAACAGGGCAGACAGGACGAAGCACGCGACTATTACGATGACGCGCTCGCCATGCACGAACGCCTGTCCCCACAGCCGAGCCTTGAGAAAGCAACGACGATGCACGGCTACGGCTGGCTGCTAACCAACATGGCGGAGTTCAACAAGGCTGAGTCAGTCTTGCGAGCATCGATCGCCATGCTTCGCGAGACGGCCGGCGCGTACCACCCCGAGGTTCCGGCGGCGATGAACCACCTGACGTTTGCACTGATGGACAGCGGCCAGTGGGATGCCGCGGAACAGAATATGCGTGAGGGTCTGGCATTAACGACTTACATCTATGGCGAGGACCACCCAGGCGTTGCCGCCGACCTGAATACGCTCGGCACCATCCTGCAGGAAAAGGGCGAGTATGCCGAGGCCGAAGCCCTGTACCGCCGTGGTTTGGCCATTGATCTCAAAGCACTTGGAGAAGACCATCCCTACGTCGCGATGGACAAGAACAACCTTGCCGGGGTTTTGATAACCCAGGGAAACTACGCGGAGGTCATCGCGCTTTACCGTGAAGCGCTGGCAGCGAATCGACAACGTTTTGGCACGCAACACCCGGAAACGGCAACGAATCTTTCCAACCTTGGGCTTACGTTATTGCGGCTCGGCGAGTTTGCGGAAGCCCGCGAATTACTGGTTGAAGCAACACGGATTCGCACCGACGTGCTCGGCGCTGATCACCCCGCGACGATCTCCAGCCGAAACATCTTCGCGATCTACCTGCGCCTAATCGAGGACTACCCGGCAGCGAAGACGGCCTTCGAAATATCCCTTGAAGATCGCACACGGGTGCTGGGCGAGAACCATACGGCGCGGATGATGACACTGTTGGATCTCACTGAGTTGTTGCGCGACATGGGGTTGCCAGAGGAAGCAGCCGCTCGTTTATTGCAGGCGCGGGAATCAGCCGAGGCCAGTCTGGAGGCGGAACACCCTGTGCGCGTTCGCATTGCGTTCGTCGACGCCTTGCTGCGCGATGACACCGGCGACACCGAGGCTGCGCGATCGTTGTACCAGGATATCCTCGATCGTTACCGCAAGATTCTGCTGACTAACGATCCGCGACTGGCCAGAGTACTCATTGCTTACGGCGACCTGCTGACCCGCAACGGTAAAGCGAGCGAGGCATTGCCGTTGCTGCAGGAAGCTGTATCAGTTCGGAAGGCGATACTGCCCGCCGGGCACTGGGAAATTGCGGTCGCACAAAGCCTGCTGGGAAGCTGCGAGAGCGCGCTGGGACTTGCCGGTGCTGAGGGCACCCTGCTTGACGCACGAGACACGTTGCTCGCCACGCGGGGAAATCAAAACAGTCATACGCAGGATGCAGATGCACGGCTGGCCGCGCATCGCGCACGGGGCAGCCGCTAAACGCGCAGTTGAGCAGATCCCGACTCAGTGACGGCAAAGACCACACCGCTCGCTACGTGAGAGGCCACGGCAACCACGCACGAGATGCCTGGGCACCGCCAGTCGAACGTCTCGCGCATGACAACTACCAAACTCAGGAGCCGAAGAACCCAGCTCATTGACGAAGGGACACGCCGCTCGCGATGCGAGGAGGTTTGAAACAGCGGCTCGCAACGTGCGAAAGCACAGCAAGGTGGTCATCGTCCGCCCGTCCGCATTGACCGTGTGCTGACAAGAGTCGCAGCCAGCGCAACGTCCCACCAACCCGCCACAGAATATTTTGAAAGCCCGGAATTTTTTCGCGCCACCCGGCTCGGTGGAAGGCTTCCAGCCATTGCCGAACAGCAACGCCGCTTTTGCGCCTTTGAAGACAGGACCACTATTTTTAGGCGATCGTCATGAAACCCATCGATCACAGCGCTCCTCCTGCCCTCGTCCGTCGGCTGCTGTCTGGGCTGGCCCTCGTTCTGCTGGGGGCCTGCGGCGGAGGGGGCGGAAACAGTGGCGTCGGCGGCGGCACGATTCCACCACCACCGCCGCCCGTGATCGAACCGACCGATGACGTATTCGTCGGCATACTCAGCGGTATGCCGAGCGTGTTGAGGGTGCTCGACAACGACCGGCCAGGTGAGCAACTGGTCTCTGTATCGCGAAGCCGGGTCGGCAGCGATATCGCCATCGACGGCACTACGATTCTCTATACATCACCTGGTGATTTTGTGGGCGAGGATGGCTTTTACTACGTCACCGAAAACTCAAGCGGCGAACAAACGCGTTCGGAAGTGGCGCTGCGGGTCGATCAGGTTTCCGCTCACAATGACCCGGCTGCAACACCGGTACCTTTGGCCGCAACGATGGCAGACGGCCCGTATGCCGTGGAGTATGAACTCTATGGCGGCATCGACCGGATAACTCACACCACAACGATTCAGGAAGCTGATTTCGGCCAGCTCATACGGGTCGACGGCATACCGTCGTCCACCCGGATCGACGGCGAAAAGCAAGGCCACCTTGTTTCGGCACGTTTACGGGCCGGGGTGAGATACCTGATCAGCTTCGAATATTTCATGGACCGTGAGAACGATGTAATTCCACCGTTGATCTGGTCGGAGTACCCGCAATCCGTCGTAACCGATTCTTACTCGGTACCGCTATACGATGATCTGTGCATCTACTACGAGGACTGGGTCTGGGGCAATTTCTGGGCATGCCATACCAATCAAACCGGAGTGGAGCGCCTGGTTGGTCATGTGTTCGAGCCGAAAGTCACTGACGAATACAACTTCTACTTGTGGAGCGAAGTCTATGTGCTCGACGACAAGCTCGTCGTTCTGTGTGAAAACCTGCCGAGCTTTGGCTGCGGCTACAACCTGATGATCGAAGAGCTGGACGACAACACGAGCACACGACAAGACGCCTCCATTGCCATTGGCGGCTCGGCTGTCCATGGCAGCATCGAGACCACCGCCGATTCCGACTGGTTCACGATGAATGCCTATGCGACGGAAACGACAATCATCAACGTCTACCCCGAACAGGACGCCAAAGGCGAACAACTCGACGACTTTCTCGTCCAGTTGTGGGTCGATGGCCAGATCGTCGCCTACACCGCACCGACAGGCGGGGTCGCCACGCTTCAACATGTTGCTACCGGTGATCATTCACTACGAATCGGCATCGAATCACAAGGCGGCCAGACTGGCGGATACCGGATCGAGTCTGTTGGCGGTGATGTTCCGAGCGACACCAGCACGTTTGCAGGGATAGAAGTCGGTGAAGCGGTTAACGGCCAGATCAACAACGGCCGTGATGCCGGTGACTGGTTTAAAGTGTATTTGACGGCGAACGTACCGTACGAAGCCTCGATCACAACATCGATTACCGACATTGAGAATGCGTTCATCGGCCTTCGGGACTCGCGTGGCGATGCCGTTTGGGGCTCCAAACAGAATGAAGTTCTTGCCTGCAACCCCGGCTGCGAACACACACACCGGGTGTCGTTCTCACTGGCGCGTTCGGGTTACTACTTCCTGACTGCGGCTGCACCGGAACCGCAGCAGAGTGGCCATTACCAACTGACTGTCGTGGAACGGCAGGACGCTACGCCTGACGATGACCTTGCCGGGGATGCAGCGACGATTGGTCGGGCCGAATCGATGGTTCCCTCCCACGGTATGCTCGAGAACGCCGGAGACTCCGACTGGTTCCGATTTATTTCAGCGTTCGGCGGCGAACGACGCACGTTTTTCGTCGATGGCGCTTTCGTGCTGAATGGACTGTTTGAATACCCGACGGTTTCGGTGGTCGATGACAACGGCGATGTCGTGGCAACCGGCGAGGTATGGACAGATGGCGTACAACGAGTGGCCATGACAACCACGCACAGTGGCAACTATTACCTGACGGTCAGCTCCAATGGAACGAATGCTCTGCCCTACACCGTGCACAACAGCGTTGGTGACCCGGCCGGCAACAGGGATTCGTGGGCCTACATCGGTTTTTGTGCCGAGGTACACCAGTCGATCAGCCGGGCAGCCGATTTGGACTGGTACAACATCGAGCTGCTGGACGACCGGTCCTATACATTCGAAATTGCCGGCGAAGACCAAGGCTACACCGCAGCAACAAGGCCCAGAGTTTCGCTGTACACGGAAACGGGCGATCTCGTCGATAGCGTTACCGCCGAGGATGCCAGCGCGACACTCGTTGTTGATATCGCAACATCGGGACGCTACTTCCTGGAAGTGAACAACGACTCGGGGCGAGTCGGCGGGTACCTGCTTCAGGCGACGGACATGTCTGCGGGTGAGTGTGACGATACGCGCTGAGGCTTTTTCAGTTTTTTTCGAGAGTGTATCGGCGTGGTTAGCGTACCGCCCGGCATTAGGCTCGATAACTCGCAACAGCCGAGTGAGCTGTCCGGATTCTGACGGTGTGGATACTCTGTTGTTGGCGCTCGGTGGCAGTAATTCTCGCAACGCTTACTACAATAAATAGACATCAAACTGCGAACGCCTGCACCGTAGCGATGCAATGACGGAGAAGGGTTGCATCACCTTGGTTCGTCATACCTCCTGAAAGCGTGCACGACGGACCCGTGCAGCAAGTATTCGCGCCGCCTGCACCGATTTCTCGGCGTTGGCACGATGGTTGCAACCTTGTTTGCAGGCGCATCTCGGTGCATTCGAAAGTTCCGAAATGACAGTGCTCCCGGAGTTGGGTTCCACCCCCCCCGGAAACCGGATTCAGGGGCAATGGCAAAGTAGGTTGCGCTAAAGGGAGCGGCATGATGCCGCTCCCTTCATTACTTCAAGAGTTGGAATGACCTGCAGCGGGCTTTCCAATAGGACATTAAGGATGCAGGACAGAATAAAGTTCTACGGACGTCGCATGGTGCGACCCGAACACCTCAATAGCGTCAATCGGTTGTTCGGAGGAACATTGTTGAGTTGGGTAGACGAAGAAGCGTACATATTCGCAAAGTGCCAACTTCGAACGCCACACATCGTTACGCGACACATTTCGGAAGTAAACTTCGTATCGGCCGCCGTGCAGGATGACATCGTGGAGTTCGGCCTGAGTGTGGCGAATCTTGGAAAGTCCTCGATAACGGTCACTTGCCAGGTTCGCAACAAAGACAGCAAGAAAGTACTCATCGACATCAAGAAGCTGGTCTTTGTGGCAGTAGATCGGCTAGGCCAGCCTGTTCCGCATGGACTGGGCCTGGAAGCGGTAAGCTAGAGCAAAGCCGGTCGAATCATTCGGTTTGCTGCGAATGGGACCAATCGTTGCCGATCGCAGTACTTGCGCGTTTGAGGATGCTTGCTTCGGCACACTCGTCGTCCGCTTGATTGACGGCAACGACCATCGTGTGTCCTGCAGCCATCGAAACGGTAACTCTGCGCAATGTCGTGATCACCGATTCTTACCACGGGACAGCGGTGTTCGCGCACGATCGTCGGGGACACCAGCTCCATACCCGCCTTTAACCTGGGAGCACGGCCCGGCACCAGTCACGAGAACGATTATCGACCGGATTAGCTGGAGCGAGCGAGCACACCGCAACGGTAGGTGTCGTCCGGTACATTGCGGGCCTGCGCTCGCACAACGGCCTGGCTTCCTGCGATACGTCAGGTCAGGTAGTAGTCCAGGATCTCGGGAACGTTGCCGTCACTCATGCCAGCATCGACGGCCGCATTGAGATTGGATGACGTGCCTTCGGCAATCTGTGATCGCATGCCCAGGTCTTCAACCATATTGACAAAGTAACCCAGATCCTTGTTGGCGTTAGCGATTGAAAAGCCGAGGTCGCTGACGCCATCCACAGCGTAGTGTTTGCAAAATTTCATGAAAGGCGAGCTGGACGGGCCTGTCGACATGATCTCCCAGAGTTGCTGGCGATCGACACCGGCACGATCGGCAACGGCAAAAGCCTGCGACATGGCACAGACGGTGGTCATGCCCACAAAGTTGTTAACCAGCTTGGTCGTATGGCCGGCGCCGAGTGCACCCAGGTAAAAGATATTCTCGCCCAATACGTCGAGAACCGGCTTGACCTTCTCGAAGGTTTCCTTTTTGCCAGCGGCCATGATATTCAACAACCCGTCTTTCGCATGAGCTGGCGTGCGTCCGAGCGGAGCGTCAATCATACCTGCGCCTTTCCGGGCGAGATCGGCCCCGATTTTGCGCGTTGATGCGGGAATCGACGTACCAAAATCAATCAGCACGGCGCCTTCCCTGACACCGGCCAGAATGCCGTCATCGGCATAGACCAGCTTCTCGACAACAGCGGTGGTGGTCAGACAAAGCATGATGATGTCACTGGCTGCCGCCAGTTCGGCAGGTGTCCGCGCCTCAGTGGCCCCACGGGCAACTACGGCCGCGACGGCGTCTTTGTTCAGGTCCATTACAACGGGCTTGAATCCGTTGTTCTGCAAGCATTCAACCATGTTGCCGCCCATCAGGCCCAGGCCGATGAATCCAACGATGGGTTTGGTCATATTTGACTCCAGAATATTTTGTTGTGTGTTGCTGCCAGCACACCGTCAAGAAGGCGGCGCCTGGCACGAGGTTGTTCTCTTTAGAAAATACTGTGCGGGCGCAATGCCCTCTTTGATTACACAGCCCCTGTTATTGAAGCCGACTTGCGGCACCCGCTGGACGTGGCTTGAGCGGCTGGATGTGCCCACACAGGAACCACACCGATAGCACCGTCATCACTGCGAGCCCCGCCCCGACCGCGAAGGCGGGCGCGTAGCTGTTCACGGTAATGACGGGGATCAGGAAATTCAGCCCGACAACAGCCAGCTTAGCGGCAGTACCTGCGTAGCCAGCGAGCGTACCGACGGAGTTTCCGCTGTAGAAATCGCTGGGCAATGTCTGGATGTTGCCGACGGCCGTTTGAAAGCCGAAAAGAATCACTGCCATCAGCAGGACCGCAATGACCGGTGTGGCGGCTTTTGCGGTCAGCAACAGCGAGACCAGCATGATCACGCCCCCAAGACTGATGACAAACTTTCGTCCCTTGTTGACCGTCCAGCCCGCATTGATCCTGTTTTGCGCCAGCAGCCCACCGAACCAGGCGCCAAACATGGCGCCAACGTAGGGCACCCATGCATAGCGGCCTATCTCTGCGACGCCAAAGCCGTAGGTCTCTGAGAGATACAGGGGCAACCAGCCGACAAACAACCACCAGATCGGATCGAGGAAAAACGAGGCCATAATCACGCCCCAGCTCTCCTTGCGAGACAGAATTTCGGCAGAACCCGGTGCGTAACTTGCCACTTCGTTGGTTTCGGTATTGCGTTGCCCGGCCAGAATGTACTGCCGCTCGACCTCCGACACCCATGGGTGTGTTGCGGGCCCGGATTTATAGATAATCAGCCACGGCACCAGCCAGAGAAAGCCGAGTGCACCGATCGCAATAAACGTGGCTTGCCAGCTTTCGAGAAACACAAACAGGTAGGCAACAACTGGCGCGGAAACTATTCCGCCGATCGCTGCACCGGAATTGAAAATGCCTTGTGCGAATGCCCGCTCCTTGATCGGAAACCATTCGGCATTGGCCTTGGTCGCGCCCGGCCAATTGCCCGCTTCTGAGATACCCAGCAGGCCACGAAAGACGATGAAGGTGGAGAGGCTGGATGCAACGGCGTGCAACATGGTCGCCAGCGACCAGACACCAATACACAACACGAACGCGATACGCGTTCCGATCCAGTCAAAGATTTTGCCAAACAGTGTCTGGCCAAACGCGTAGGCGAACGTAAAGACATTCAGAATGATGGCGTAATCGGTTTTGGTGAGGCCAAGGTCTTCGGAAATTTCCGGCCAGAGGAATCCCAGCGCACCCCGATCGATGTAGTTAATGACCGTCGCAACCGCAACAAGAATCACAATCGTCCAGCGAAGGCTTTTTGTCCTCATTGTTCGCGCACCCCTGAGTGTGAACTGGTCAAGACAGTTTGGGCGATAGCAGATTGCCCGAGAACCTGGAATGAGCTACGTCGAGAGACTGTCGATGCCGCATACGCACAGCCGGCACCCCTTGCGTCAGGACGCACGCCGAATCACCACGTGAAGTTGACGACCGGTCACGGTCACATCGTCGAATCGGTTCACTTCCCCCTCCCCCGAGTCTCTGTTGTTGAACAAAGTGTGGTCATGGCCACAGCTTTTGGCAAAGTATACGTTATTACCAAAAAAATTAAAACTTTCGAAAATTGGTCGGATACATCTATCAGAACACTGCCGCATCACGAGCCATTCAGGCACCGCAAGCGCACTCGGAAGCTCAGTAGTAGCGCCCAGTTTAGCCCGATCTTGTTGGTTTGAGAGGTCTTCGGCGCTGGTACACAAAGCCGGTGACCAAAATTTGCCTGTGCGGTACACTATCGGCGAAAAAAGGCTATCGGCAGACCGATTGGTCATAAGGAGTGATTACGCATGTCCGGCGACAGACGCTTGTACCAAGGGGTTCAGAAGAAACTGCAGGAGTTGGTCCGAAGCGGCGAGTATCCTCCCGGAGGGCGGCTGCCGCCAGAACGGGAGCTTGCGGAGCGCTTCAACGTCAGCCGGCCCACTGTTCGCGAAGCAATTATTGCAATGGAAGCGTTGGGACAGGTGAAGGTCAAGACCGGATCCGGTGTTTACGTGCTGGAGACCGCATCGGGAATAAATGGTGGTGATCCGGGTGCGAGCCCGTTCGAACTGACGGAAGCGCGTGCGCTCGTCGAAGGAGAAGCTGCTGCACTGGCCGCTACGATGATCAGCGATGAACAACTCGACGAACTCGAGAAAGCGCTGCATGAAATGGCCGATGAATCGGTGGACGGCAAGCTGATCTCGGAACTCGCTGATCAGAAATTCCATCACATCATTTCGAGGGCAACCCAGAACAAGATGCTCGCCTCGATGATTGACAACCTGTGGCAACTCCGTGACAACTCACCGTCAATTCACAAGGCATACCAGGCAGTCTGTGACACCGACGGGCAGCGCCGGGTACAGGAACATCAGGAAATTTTCGATGCACTGAAACGTCGTGACGCAGATGCTGCCCGCAGAGCGATGCACGCGCATTTTTCACGTCTGCTGAACAAACTCATTGCCGCCGATGAATCCGAACAGATAGAGCTCGCTCGGCGCCGTGCGCTGGAAAGCCGCCGCCGCTTCTCGTTAAACCACCTGGTTACTGAATCCTGATTCGTTCGACGTCGAGGGCAGTGAATGTCCTAAGAAAATTTCGATTTGCTTTCTTCGGGTCTGAAGGAATTCGCTCATTATCGACGCCGCTCCCTGCACGGGGCGGCCTCAAATCCCACTTCGAACCAGCCGAATGAACCGTAGTCGATACGTGCGACCGACCCAACGGTCACCTCGTGCGCTCCGGTAAGTAGTCCGGTTGAAATGAGGCTTCCGGCGGGTAACTCGATTCCGTGCCTGCCGCAGTGTGCAACCAGGAATCGCACCGCATCGAAAGGAGCCTCATCGATCGGGCCTGGTCGCGCTTCACCAACGACTTCGCCATCGACAGATACACGGACAGCCAGTGCATCTGCTGGTAACGATTCGAAACCCCTGATCTCCGGCCCAACAACGACGCCGGTGTTGATACCGAGGTCCGGTATGATTGCCATGCAGCCCAACTCTATAACTGATGGCAGCGGACTACTGGCGATCTCCGCACCGCCGTACACGCCAGCAAGGTGCTCAAGAATGTCGTGATCGGACCATTCCCTGTTGCTGGGGGAAATCGTCCTTCCGAGTTTCAGCACGAACTCAGCCTCTATCACCGCAAAGCCGCCTGCGTATATCTCGCCCACTGACTGTGCACCGACCTCCACTTCGTGAACTGTATTCGCAAAGACCGGTCCAGCCAGACGCTCCACCGGAAACTTGCCGCGATCGTGAGGCGGCAGTCTTGCGACTTTCCATCCAGCCACGTCATCCGGCCACTGTGCAATCGACGCGAACTGGATGCCGTAGGCCTGATCGATGCTTGTTGGCAATTGACCAGGAGCGTCTTGCATGATGCGTGCGTCAAGACGCGCATCAATAAGACGATCCGATAACACCTGATCAGACGCCGAAAAGCTACTCGGTATCTCAGGCCTGACTATCACGCTCGGTTTCGTTCTGGTTGCTGCCCGGCGTTGCATACTACGTTCTCCCAATAGGGTACTAGCAAATGGTTTCAATCACACCGACCCCGGAACAGGAACTGTTCCTAGGTACCGTGAGAATTCTCAAGCTCGTAAAACGTAACCTGATCATAGTCAGTTTCGTCTCCGGAGTTGTTCTGTGAATAGGCTCCGGCCTTGAAGTACATCCACTCGTCCGGAACGTCATAGCCGCTGTTCCGTTGCCGCATATCCACGTAATTGTGGCCAATGATGGGTCCGGTGCTGTCCCCGCGCCTTAGAATCACATCAATCCGGGCACCTCGCTGAGTGATCTCGTAGGAGAAAATCTCATTGAGGGCAATTCCGTTCTCCGGATTGGCATCATCAGAAGGTGCACTGCCCAGATTGCTGTTAGCAGGACCAACGATCGGAAAGTAGATATCGTCCGCATCCCGAATCTCATGCGCCAGATAGATGAATCCGCGCTCGTTCTCAGGGAACTTGCGATAATACAAACGCGCAGGCTCATCGTCCTGCGCATGAATTTGCCCGATGATGACCCGACCAACCTGGTTGCGATTACCCGTTTCAGTAACGTGGTTAACGGCCAGCGTGCCACGCAACACACCGTTACGCCCTCCCACTGGCAATCCCGGATCCGGCTGATACCCCAGTAGCCAGTTGTTTCGGTTCACCCCGCGCGTACTGATACTGGTATTGCCCCGGCGCAGCATTTCCCGCAACTCCGAGCGCGTATAGCTCGTGTTAGCGGATGTTCTGGCGCCACCGATGGTGGAGCGAAACACCATGCCGCCGTCCGAACCGGTGAAGAAATATCCGTCTGTAAAGCCGTTCGCCAAATCCGTTTCACTTGCGGTATCAGAGAGACCATCACCGTTGAGATCGGCCGGTGTATCGAGCTTCCAGCTGATCAGCTCAAAGTTTGATCCTGGTGGTTGAGTTGCGTTAAGTGCAAAGTCGGATGCCACCACATTACCAGGTTCGAAAACGGCAGTTGGCGTATCCAGAGCGCAACCAAAAGCGGTACCTTCTACGATTGCATTGTCTGCATTCAGGGAATTACCGTAGTTCTCAATTCGAATGTACTGTGCTGGCGTGTCGGGTGTTTCATACCGCTCGATACTCAGCGTTTCGCCGGACGACTGTTGGTCTGCCAGAACAGAATCGAAGTTGGTTCCATCGAGCGATGCGAAAACGTTGAAAGAAGCCACGCGCTGATCGCCCTCGAACCAGGCGATTCCAACTTCCCTGACCAGGTATCGCGCCCCCAGGTCGAAGGTGATGGTCATCGCATCACCGGAGGTTTCCCAACGTGAAGCAGGGCCCAGGTCGTCATCGACAGCCCGGTCCGGCCCGTTGCCTGCAGGGCTCTGACCGTTGTCGGTGGCAGCAATGATGTTAATAAGGTGATTCCCCGCGCAGGACAGATTCGGCACAGGCGGTACCGGTGTAGATGGCGGGGCGCTGCTGCCGTTTGAGCCTGACGAGCCGCCGCCTCCACATCCTGTGACAGCAAGCAGCCCGGCGAGCAAACTGGCGCGATACTTCATCTCTGATAATTCCTGTTCACGTCCCTGGATGGAACTTGGTCGGCTCGCCGACAAACCCGCTCACTTTTGCCAAGGCTATTTCTCAGGATCCACTGAACCGGTCATTAGTATCCGACCGAACGCCACAGCAGTGTAGTCGCCGTTGGCTTTGTCTGTTGCCCAGTCTCCCGTTCCAGCACAAGCGGGGTACCACATTGCCGAGTCATCTTTCGTGCTGCACTGGTTATAGGCACCCGCTTTGAAATACATCGCATCACCCGAGTAGCCTTGCGGGTTGTCCTTCTGATCAACCTTTCCATAGGCATCGACATTGTTGGACAGGTCGATCTCGTACCTGACTGTCTGTGACGGATCGGCCGTCCTGAACGTGAGGTACATGATATTGCCGTGCACGTTGATGTTGTAGTTGAACACCTGACCCAGCGCTATGCCCTTTTCACCGGGGTCTTCAGGGTTTTCCCAGGTATTGCCCCAGACGGGATAGGCGATGTCTGTTCTGTCCGGATCGGTGCTCTCCAGATTTCGTTCATATGTCCAGAACACCGAACCGGTGTCGTGGCCGGGCCATTTCTTGTAATAAATCTTGAGAGGCTCGTTGCCCCACCCGAAGCCTTCGCCCTTGCTGATTACACCTTGATCCTTGAGCGCATGAATCTGCCCCACAACCACCGAGTACGCGGGTTTCTTGTTCGCGTGCTTGGCTGTTCTGGCGACATGCAGGACTCTCAGCGTGGCTTCCAGCTGGCCACCCACATCGGCAAACGATCTGGAACCGCGATGCGCTTTCAGTGCGAAATTATTAAGCGGGTCATGAGTACCAATCCTGGTGTTCTTGCCACGCAGCATCTGGCGTAACTCACTTCGGGTGTTGGTGGAGCCTGCGGTGGTCTGCGCCTTGTTGGGGGCAGCGAACACCAGGTAACCATTCTGGTCAAGATAGAAGAAGTCCGGATGAGCATACTCGTGCATGGATCCGACTTTGACTTCGTCGACCTTGCCATCGTTGTTCTCATCCAGGGGCAGCGTAAGTTTCCAGAACCCAAGGTCGAATTTGTCGGCGGGATACTCCGCGTAAGCCGCCGTCGAACACAGAATAGTTAGCGCCATGCCAACTGATAGAAAACGCATAGAACCATCCTCTCAACTAACCACACGGAACAATCGATACTGCCGTTCCCTCCTTGGTACAGGACAGCGCCGACGCATGCCGGACTAATACCTCAGGAAACCGTCATCTAGAACGAGACCTTTACGCCGAGGAAAACGCGCGGCCCATAGGAGAGAGCCTGATAGGTGTTGCCATAAACTGCCCGGTAGTCGATACGCGGTTCATCCGTTATGTTCTTCGCCTCAAGATCCAGTTGAACGTTATCCAACAACTTGTAACGCACTTTCAGATCCAGCCTTTGATTGGTATTCGTATAGCGAATCCGGCCGTCTGTATCTCGTCCGAACTGCTGAAAATAGCCGGTTCGCAACTTATGGAGCAGCTGGAAATTCCACTTTCTGTTGCCCCAGTACAATTGCGTGGCTGTGACGTGTTTGGACAATCCGAAGAGGTTGGCAGGGGGCAGAATCCCGATCAGCGGAGTCTCAGTGGCCTCCCCAGTAACCGAATTTACCGCGATGGTTACACCATCACCGCCGTGCTGATCTTCGAACTCGAAATCGGAGTCAGCATAGTTGTAGCTGAATTTTCCGCCGAACCCACTCAAGAACCCCGGCAAGTAGTCGAACGAGTGTGACAAGCTCAGCTCGAAACCTTGTATTGTGCTTTTTTGATTGCTTATCTGCGTGGTTTCGACGAAACCCTGAACCTCGTTGCCGTCAAGATTGAATGTCTCGGCCTGGGCAACGTTCTCAAACGCACCATTGAATTCCTTCCAGTAGATCAGACCAGCAATCATCGTATCTGCATTCGGATACCACTCCAGGCCGAGATCAAAATTAGTCGACAGAATTGGCTTGAGATAAGGATTGCCGGCAGCACCGATTCCATTGACGGCTTCCGTCAGCGAAGAGTAGGCGTTTCCCTCGTCGTTATCCTGGATGGTACGTCCGTTGCCGTAAGCATCAGGATCCGGCCGAGACATGCCTCTGAAGAGTCCGCTTCTCAGAATGAGGTCCTCATCCAAATCTACAATGACCGTCAAGCTGGGGAGAACTTCCTGATAGCTGCTCTTCTGCGTGTCGGTTTCATAGCCCTCATCATCAGGGTCACCTTCCGTAACAACGAACCCTGCCCCGAGGACTTCCTCTACAGTGATAGGCCCCCGGTAGCCAACGGAAGTGATATCGGTATCGACAACACGAACACCAAAGTTACCTCGTACCGGATAGCCTGCGAACTCCTTGAAAAAATCCGCCTGAACGTAGAACGCCAGCGTATCTTCGGTTACGTCGTTAGTCCCGATAGTAAGACCGTTCTGGTACTGTATTCCGGCCAGGCCACCGTAATTTGCCAACCACGCATTGGCAGCACATTCGAAGTTGAACGTTGCGTATTCGCTCACCGCTGTACCACTGCTGGCGTTGGTTACGAGTTCAGCATCCCTGACATTTGACAGGAAGCCGGATTCCGGGAAGCTTTGGTCAGCGCACGCCAGCACGTTGGCCAGGATCGCGTCTGTCACGCCATTGTCTGCAACGCCATCCGGTGTTT
The DNA here is from genome assembly GCF_055809415.1 of Woeseia sp. D3-10. Classification (NCBI taxonomy): domain Bacteria; kingdom Pseudomonadati; phylum Pseudomonadota; class Gammaproteobacteria; order Woeseiales; family Woeseiaceae; genus Woeseia; species Woeseia sp. D3-10. Next base: position 1,821,682 of record NZ_JBVVTW010000007.1, read on the forward strand.
GCAGATCCTCGTCCTCAAACAGACTTTCGCCAGGAGCGTTCCGCAACCCACCCAGCGCCAGATACTCCTGGCTGGAAGATCGCAGGCCCGCTTTCACGGTGTGGATCGCACCCGAATCTCGCGACCATACAAGATCCGCGCGGAAGGCATCCAACTTGTTGTCACGTGTAATTTGTCGTGCCTGAAGGCGCGCACGGTCCCAGGCGTTGAAGTAACTTGGGTCGGTAATTTCGAAACCGTTGCCACCATTGTCCAGAATCGTGGCGATTGCAGGGCCGGAATCGCCGTGGTTCACGTCAAGATGTACTGGGAAGTCATCACGGTTGCTGCCGACAAGATTGTTGTGCGTCGCGCCCAGCCGAAGCTCTACATCCGTCTCGATTCGATTCGTCTCGGAAGCAGCGTAGTCAAGACGCAAACTCAGATTGTCAGTCAGGCTGTAGTCGAGATTGATGCCGTATCCGCTGTATTCTTCAAGGCGCCCAAAGTCCGTCGTAAATGAATTGATATCAGTCTCGGATATGGAAGAAGAGACGATACCCGTCGACGGATTGGAAACCAGCTCGGATACGAATTCCTGCGTGGTCCCGAATTGCATGTCCTTGCGAAGCTCCCGCTGGTCACGTTCGGAATACTGAAAATCCACCGTGACATCCAGCCGGTCATTGGGTTGCAACTGGACGCTGCCAAAGAAGGCCTCCCGTTCATCACTCGTCGTGTTCTGACGGTAACGATGATCCCGCGGAATATAAGCGAAAGGAATGTCGCTGACGGAATTGTAGTTCGGATTGGAGTCAATCAAAGCCTGGATCTCGTCATTGCTGACGCCGGCAGCGCTGTCATGACAGCGGCCGCTGTCGCTCATATCGGTTGGCTGAGCATTGGAATCAAATGAGCTCAGCTCACAGGCTTCCAGGCGGCCGCCGCCCGACGTTGTGAAATATTCCTGCTCCGGGTTTGACTCGTCTCTGACCTGTATACCGAGTGATACACCCAGACGGGTGCCACTGTCGAAATCGAACTGATCGATATAGGCAACCGTCGCGCGTGAGCCGAAATCCTGCCCACCGGTGATGTTGGCTTCATCGGGACTGTGCGCGAGCTTTATGTTGGTCTGTAGCAAGCGCTTCCCATAGACCAACGGTTTCTTGGTATCCAGGTGTACCTGGCCACTGACGGCGCCCTCAATATATTCAGCAGACTGCGATTTATGAATCGCAATCGAGTTGAACATCTCGGAAGGGAAAATACTGAAATTTACCGCGCGGTTACCACTACCGTTCGTCGCTTCGCGGCCATTGACCACCGTCGTACCCAGAAACGGCCCCAGGCCCCTCACGGAGAGTTCAGTTGCCCCGCCGTTTTCTCGGTGCGACGTCGCGCCGGTAATCGTCTCGAGTGCAGCACCTATCGACAGCGCCGGAATGTCGCCTATTTCATCGGCGGACAAGCCATCCACAATTTGTACGGAATTACGTTTAAGCTCGATCGAGCTTTGCACAGTCGCTCTCGTCCCGGTAACGACGATCTCCTCAACTGCCTGGCTCAGTTCATCGGGTTCATCGGGCTCCTGAGCAGAGACCACCGAGCTTGTGACCAGTGCCAGACTTGCTATCCATATTGCACTCACGTTAGTACGTTTCAGTGAACGATCAGAGGATGCGATCTGCTTGGACTTAAACATGGGTAATCTCACGTCAAATGTTCGATTTTGAATGGACTCATTAAGTGTTTTTGTAAGCATCTTAGTTCTCCACTCCCACTGTCGCCTCGGATGTATTTGAGTGATAAGGCGAAGCAGCGTTGTCGGTATCCAGCGAATCACCCTCCAGGTAAGACTCGAAGTCATCAGAGAAGATTTCGGTGGTACCCGCCGTATCCGAGTAAACCGCTATTTCATCAACACTGAATATTCCCGTCGCAGGAATCACCGCACCATTGTCACCGAACCGGAAGGCAACGTGTGTTACTCCGTTAAAGGCATTGTTGTCGAGCGTGTAGGTAGCAAGACTGACACCATCCACCGAGATCGTGACATCCGGAAGCATCGTCGTGTCACCTCCCGGATACTCCCAGGTAATCAGCACATCCATGAACGCATCCAGCGTATGGGGCAACGCGGACGTATCGATCGTGCCGGGGCTTCTCACACCGAAACTGTCATCCCGGATGCGGAAGTCGAGAATCGCGCCATCGTTGTTGGTGTCTTCATTGAACAAGGTAATGAAGGCATCACCGTCCCCCAGCGTGTCATCCAGCCTTTTGACCGCAACTTCAAGTCGACCTGCAGCGAGCGGGCCATCAGTACCCAGCGCGTATCTCAGCTCGCCGGTATCACCAGAGTCGGTGTCGATGATCTCCGCAACCTTGTTGCCTGGGGTGCCAGGGCCGCCCGTGTCTGTACCACCGTCTTCAACCCCAACTGTCGCCTCGGACGTATTGGAATGATACGGAGACGCAGCGTTATCCGTGTCGAGCGAATCACCCTCCAGATAGGACTCGAAGTCATCGGCGAACACTCGGGTCATGCCATCTGTATCGGAGTAGATTGCTACTTCGTCAACACTGAATATTCCCGTCGCAGCAATCACCGCACCATTGTCACCAAAGCGGAACGCAACGTGTGTTACTCCGTTGAAGGCATTGTTGTCGAGCGTATAGGTAGCAAGACTGACACCATCCACCGAGATCGTGACATCCGGAAGCATCGTCGTGTCGCCACCCGGATACTCCCAGGTGATTAGCACGTCCATGAATGCGTCCAGCGTATGGGGCAGCGCTGACGTATCGATCGAGCTGGGGCTTCTCACACCGAAACTGTCATCCCGAATACGAAAGTCGAGAATGGCGCCATCGTTGTTGGTGTTCTCGTTATACAAGGTAATGAAGGCATCACCATCGCCCAGCGTGTCGTCGAGCCTTTTCACCGCAACTTCCAGCCGACCAGCCGCCAGCGGACCATCAGCACCCAGCGCGTATCTCAACTCACCCGTATCACCTGGGTCAGTATCGATGATTTCGGCAACCTTGTTGCCGGGAGTGCCGGGACGGCTCGAACCGGGAATGGTTTCCACAGTGGCTTCAGATGTACTTGAGTTGTAAGGGGAGGCCGCGTTGTCTGTATCAAGCGAATCGCCATCCAGGTAGGACTCGAAGTCATCAGAGAAGACTTCAATGAAGCCGGCCTTGTCGGCGTAAACCGCCAGATCATCAACGCTCACTTTCCCCGTGTTTTCACTGACACCACTGTTGTCACCAAAGCGGACCGCAATATGTGTCACACCGCCGACGGAGCTATTGTCCGGAGTAAATGGCGGAAGACTGACACCATCAACCGAGATCGTCACTTCCGGATTCACCGACGTGGATCCGTTCGGATACTCCCAGGTAATCCGCACATCCATAAACTCATCGAGCGTATGCGGCAGCGCAGATGTGTCGATCGTATCCGGGCTTCTGACACCAAAACTGTCATCGCGAATGCGGAAGTCCAGAATGGCACCATCGTTATTTGTGTTTTCGTTAAACAAAGTGATGAACGCATCTCCATCCCCCAAGGTGTCGTCCAGTCGCTTGATCTTCAGTTCAACTCGCCCTGCCGCAAGCGGTCCATCGGCGTCCAACGCGTATCTCAACTCGCCTGTATCGCCAGGATCGGTATCGACAATGACTGCAACGTTGTTATCACCTCCAGTCGGCTCGCCGCCAACACCGTTGATGGTGATCACCAGTTCGGCTGTGGTGCCGTCAAGCGACGATATCTGAACGGTATCCGTGACTCTGTCGCCCTGCACCATTGCGGCAATAGTCGGGTTCGTTGTGTCGAGGGTGTATTCCCACGTACCGGAAGGCAGAATCGAGAACGTGCCATATTCGGTTGTTGTCGCCACTTGCTCGACAATCAGGTCTTCATCCGGATCCGGATCAATGACCGTTACCATGTCCATCAAGACCATGGTGCTATCGCTATTGAGAGCGCCCACAAGATTGAAGAACGCGGCGGGCGTATTTTCTGCTTGGGCGCCGGTATCATAGACCGACACCGCGGCGTCGATTGAACCGGGATAAGTCGCGGACCCAACAAACGAATCCCCTACCGCGTAGTCCTCGAAATCATCCTCATATACCGGCATTGTTCCTGCAGCGTCGGAAGAGAGAACGACATCGTCTACGTAGTAAGAACCAAACGGAATGGTTGTGCCGTTGTCGCCGAATCGCCACTGAACAGTTTCAACCCCCTCGCCGAACCATGCATCGAGCGTTGTGAAGTCGGGGTCTACAACGGCCGCAGTTGAGAATGGACCGCCACCCAAAGCTTCGCCATTGATGAAGATTGTGATCTGGTCGGGCTGTGTTACGTCCCACGCGATCTCGATGGCATACCACTCGTTGGGTGTGAATGGCGCTTCGATGATATCGCCTGGGTAGGCTGGATCATCTGTGTTACGGACCAGAAACCGGTTCTCTTGGATGCGCAGGTCAACCAGAGATTCGGCAACGCTGCCTGAAGAGCCGTACAGCGTAATGTAGGCATCCTTCTCATTCCCATCATCAGCAAGAGCGCCAGTCTTGAGGAACGAAAATGCGAGCCGTCCCTGCATCATGTGCGGATCCAGCTCCAGCCTAAGTTCACCCGTATCGCCGTTAATAGTGTTGGTTATCTGGGCAACCTGGGTAAGAGCGGTAATTCGCACGACTAAGTTGGCGGCTGTTCCGTCGACCGAGGAGATCGCGATTGTATCGTTGATGGATTCACCAACGGCCAGGCCGGCTACCGTTTCATCGGCAGTATCGAGAACATAGGTCCAGGCCCCGTTTGGGTCGATGCTGAATGCCCCGTAGGTGGTTTGGACATCGGTCTGTGCAATGACCCTGTCTTCACCAAAATTGACGTCGGTAACAGTGACGTTGCCGGTGAGGGGTGTTGTTTGGTCATTGGGAATCGTAGCGCTCAAGCCGTCGAAAACGGCGGGTTCCGGTACATTATTGACGGCATCCTGCACGATGGTAAGAGCGTCGCTGTTCAAGTTGCCGGCCACCGCAGAAGTGCCCAGATCTGCGACTGCGGCATTAAAGGCATCCAGCAGGGACTGAGACAATTCACCATCGGCCATATCGGCGCTGAAATTGTTGATTATGTCGGCCGCAGACGCTGCGGCGTCGCTGGCATCCACCTGAGAAATCAGCGCCAACGCTGTAGCGTAAATTCCAGCATCATCATTGCTGGCAGCGGCTGTCGTTAAATTCGTCGGCTCGATGTTGGTAATGTCGCCAGAAATGCCGAAGTTGGCGCCAATGGCTGCGTTATAGGTAGAGATGGCCGTATTCAGATCGCCCGCTGCTTCAGCAAACTGGGTTGCAATTTCTGTCAAGGGCGAAACGGTGAAGGTAGCGTCGCCTGCCACATTGACAACTGCACGGGTGACAGGTGCATCGAGCACGAGACCCGTCGCCTCATCAACATAGGTCCCGCCGGTGCAGGTAATCAACGCCGGTCCATCAACGGGCACCAGCTCACCGAAGTTCACAATACCATTGCTGGTTGTACCCGTACTCAATGCGGTGCTCCCGGCGACTCCGGCGGCATCGATGGAGGTGATTTCACAAAGCGCTCCATCTACCAGGCCGTGAACGTAGCGCGCTTGAAGGTTAAAAGCGGCTTGAATCACAACAGGTGTAGATTCGACCGTCTCGCGAAGACCGGAGACGTCAGTGAAGCGAACGACCACGGAGACTGACGCACCACCCTCGCCTGGCGTTACCGTATAAGTAGATGATGTTGCACCCGGAATGAGGGCACCGTTTGAGTACCACTGATAACTTTCGCTGCCCGCTTGAATACCTTCGGGGTCCGATGCCGAAGCCGACAGGGTTTGTCCCACAATGGCATCCCCGCCTATGCTGACGACTCCGTTGGAAGCTGGCGCCAACGGGAGACTATCCCTGTCACTGCCGCAGCCGAATAGCGTCGCAAAAAGCGCAGCGAATAAAATGCTTCTATATTTCATTACCGTGAACCCCTGCATCGAATTTCGGATTACGAATGTCGGCCTGCCAGCTCAACGTGGCTGTCAAATCTGCCATCTGTCTGTTCTTTGGAGCCGAAAGTTTTCGCTCGGACAAAGCGGATTGGGCACCCAGACCCCTGCCCCCAGCCATGAGTGCTGGCTAGACCGCAACTGTCTGCCGCCTTAATCTCAGATTGGCCATGACCTGCGTTCGCCACGTCGATAGTTTGGTGCACTACGCCGTCCGCATCGCGTGGACGATCGCAAGACGAGTCTGGTTCAGGCTGGTACGCATTTCGGATCCCCCCCATTTGCGTGATTCCGTGCTTTGCGCTCTTGACGTGTGCGTTTCGCTTTTTCTAAAGAGTGCGATCAGGATCGCGCGGATCCTGACAGTCGATTTTCCATTGCGGTACCCATCCGGACTTCGGGTCCGCGGTCCAGGACGATCAAGGATTTAATTCAGATGCGCTGGCAGGACGCCGATTGCGCGGTCGCGTTTCCACGACCCTGTCTCGACCCCCCGATCATTTGGCGCACAGATCTGACCTCCCCCCGGTTTGAACAGCCAAACCGTTATACCAATTGAACGGCAAGCGTGCAACCAGACGTCTTTACCATTAACCTATTTTTGGTAATAACATATGTTAATAGTGTCTTACCCAATTGGTCTGCATAGAATTCTTGAAGTCGGGGACGGCAACGAAGGCGCTTCGTTCTGGTGACCCTGATGCCGCACGTGACATGGCAGGCAAACCCGGCAAAGTTCTTGCAGGATGACCAGTTATTTGGCCGGTATACCCGGCGTCACCAAGTTGTCCGGACCGGCCGCTTGGCTGGCGGCGCTGCTCGGCACCTGCCGGCGACCGGCATGGTCAATGCGACCGTGCCGTTCGGGCTCTCCGCCCCGAAGTCCCGTGAAACAAGGCTACGCCACGAAATACCGGACGCTGGACAGGCGCGAAACCGCTTGAAGGGCGAACCTTCTATCTGGCACATGAAAGATATCATCGCCGATACCAACACCTGCATCTGGACTGTGACCGCGATCGCCGGCATTCCCGGTCACCATAGTTAGAATCGAGAGCCGACTCGAGGAGAGCGCCAATGCAAATCCACAAGCTCACGGGCGCGGGCCTGCTTTACGTTGCCATACTCATAGTTGGCTGCTCGGATGTTGAATCACCCTCGACCATCATTGAAGCCTCGCTGGACGAGGCGAGCATGGCCGACTTTCTGAACCGCACTGGAAGCATGAATGCACACAGCGGACGACAGGGGCCTCCGGGAGCGGCACTTACCAATCGCAACGTCAGCGGCGCGCCGCTTGCCGTCGTGCTGACCACAATGGAACCCGTACTGATTTCTGCAGGCCTGCTCCCTGGTGACCGCATTCTGGCAATTGACGACGACAATGTTGTGGACTTGTTCGAGGAACGCTGGAACACCACCGGTCAGTACAAGAGAGCCGCGGCATTCGCAACCGACAAGTACACAAGCTTTGCCAACGAAGTGTTTTCCCGCAGACGTCAGGCGGCTTCCGTCTTGCTAACCGTGGTTCGCCCTCCGGATCGCGGCAGACAGACTAACAACCCGGTACCGGATCAGTACCTGGGCATCCGCATCACGTTTACGCCGTAGCGCCCTGGCAAGAAAAGGGTCGAGTTCTTACTGGAAATCTCTCGTCCAATTCGTTAGCGGAGTCCACATGCCGTAACATGATCGGCTGAAACAACAAGGAACCGCTGAATAAGAATTATAAGGAGAGAACAATGCTGCGATTCACTCGGCCCATCTCGTACCTGCCAATCGTCGTCCTGCTCGGCCTGACTGCCTGCCAATCCGTATCCACAACCAGAGCGGCGGCGACCGCAGGAGTCGACGACGCATTCTCGGATATTGCGACCGATGCTCCCGGTGCCGCAGTGATAGTAGTGAAAGACGGCGAGATCGTGCATCGCGCTGATTACGGTCTTGCCAACCTCGACTACGGCATACCGATCAACAGCAACACCGTGTTTGATATCGCGTCAATCTCGAAACAATTTGGCGGCATGGCCGCGTTACTACTCGAGGCCGACGGTGTACTCGACCTCGACGCGGACGTCAGAGAGTACGTACCCGAACTCCCGGATTTCGGCTATACAATCAGTGCTCGTCACCTGTTGCACCACACCAGCGGTATCCGCGACTGGCCACACGTCATGATGTTGGCCGGCGTTGAATACGGGGACGTCATTTCCTACGAGAAGATTTTGCGGATGCTGTTCCGGCAGGAAGCGATCAACTTCCCGCCCGGCTCGGAATACGCCTACTCAAATACCGGCTACAACTTGCTCGCCCTGATCATCGAACGAACGTCAGGCATGACGTTTCGTCAGTTCACTGCCGAAAGGATTTTCGAGCCGCTCGGTATGGCCAACACCCACTTTTCCGACAACTCCAATGAAGTCATTGCGAACCGCGCTGAATCCTACCAACCAGTGGAGTCCGGCCCCCACAGTGGACAGTATCAACGTGCTGTGAACCAGTTGACGGCGTTGGCATCGAGCTCCCTGCACACAACGATCGACGACTTCGGCCATTGGATGAAGAATTTTGACACTGCTCAGGTTGGCGGACAGGCGATCGTCGAGCGCATGACCGAACAGGGTGTGCTGACCAACGGCGAGACCATAGCCTACGCCAACGGCCTCGCCGTCGGCGAATACCGGGATTTGGTTACCCACGGTCACGGCGGTTCCTGGGCAGGTTTTCGAACCAACTATCTGCGCTTTCCGGAGCAAGGTGTCTCAGTCGCCGTCTTTTGCAACTTTGCCGATTGCGATCCCGCGCGCCGGGTACGGGAGGTATCAGAGGTCTTTCTCGGTGATCTGATGGGCCCGCCGGCAAGTGAGCGAGACGCTGACCCTGAGAACGCTCATCCGACCCTGTCGGCATCACAGCTTGCAGCATTCAGTGGTAGCTACCGGAGTGCAGAGCTGGATTCCACTTACCGCGTTTTCGTGAGGGACGGGCAGCTGATAGCCGAACACTGGCGCAACGCACCCACCGTACTCACACCGGTCGCCGAAGACCTGTTCGAAGGGGATCAAAACTGGTTTCCTGAAGTGCGATTCCAGCGTGATGACAATGGCGACGTAACCGCCTTGCTGGCTTCCGGATCGCGGGTTCGTGATTTGGTATTTGAGCGAATGGCGGGCGATCGATAATCGCCGGACTCGTTGCCGGTCCGCACATCAACCGTTACGGCGGTTGATGTGCGTGCGGCACGAGTCTGATAAATGTGTCAGGTTTATTTGTTGAATAAGCCTGACACCGCTTCTGGTTTCTGGACAGAACACATTTCCAGGATAGCGGCGATTACGTGCCAACGAGAACCCGCTCCCCGATCTCTAGATCAACCTCGTACAGACCTTCAAGCTGGGCACTCCATGTAAAGAACGTATCGCGTTTCGGGTCATAGGCAATGCTGGTACTGCTAAGCAACGTTTCACCGCGACCGACGTCGGCGGCTACCAGCAGGTACCTGTCGCCGGTTGCCAGGTTTACAACGTAAAATTTGGACAGCCCCCCGATTACGACAGCGCGTGCGCCATATGTCAGAGGAACGAGTATTGATCGATCGGATCCTCCCCCGGTTTAGCGGACCACTGACCAGGGGCTAACGGCTACCACCTCGACGTATCAGTTTCGCGATGGTCGTCAACAGGTGAACGAAAAGGATAGTTGGATCACCCGTAGCGCCACTCTCTGAAGAATCAGTCCGGGCATGACCAGACTTGGAGTCCACACGAAGTTCTGCGGCATACCAGAATTTGGCCACAGACAGCGAAATGTGTCAGGTATCCGGCTCGGCAGATTAGCTTGATCGACGGCACCTGATTCTGGCTCGGCCACCAAAGCCGGCACAGAAAAGTCAGGACGTTGCTCGGCTCCTTACAATCCGTTTGCTCCAATGCGATACACTTAGCTTCATAAGAACAATGTTTACAATAACTTGAATGGGGCACGTGGTCGAAGGATCCAATCCGTGGCAACCCAACATTTGTACACTTCAGAAATGGCACAGTTGTCTAACAATCGGCGGCGACCGTGATCGACAAGAGTCCCGTACACGCAACTATAGTGCGGCTTCTCGCTACCTATGCGGTAGCTAGCTTCGTCGTGCTGCAGTTGCTGGATATCGTGCAAGAGCCGCTCGGCTTGCCAGTGGCCACGATTCGCTGGGTCATGCTATTCATTTTCATTTTTGCACCTTTTTCGGTTATCGCGGTAGCGTTGTATAGTCGCCGCAAACTTTTCGTTTCGGCGGATGCTGGCATCGAGGCCGATCAGCATGTTGTGTTTCGTATCGGTCACGCCGAACTGGACACAGCGCAGCGCCAGATCCGTTTTGACGGAACACCGGCGGACGTCCAGCCAAAAGTCTTTGACCTCATCGAGTATTTGGTCCGATTCAGAGATCGCGTTGTCGGCAAGGATGAGTTATTTGACAACATATGGCCGGCTGTCGTAGTTACAGAAGCCTCTCTCACCCAATCGATCAAACGTGCAAGAGACTTGTTTCGGCAGAACGGTTTTGACAACGATGTCATTCGAACCGTTTCGCGTAAGGGCTATCAGTTTGATTGTCCGACCGATGTCGCTGGTGCTGTGGCAGAGGGCCAAACAACAGTTTTGTCCGACGTCGTCCTGCCAACAGCCGTCGTCAGCCTGATTGCCGCCGTGCTCGGCTTCCTCGTATGGAACTCCAGCGACGATCAACCTTACCGCCCGATCACCAGCAACGCTGCCAATTCGCTGGTCGTTTTGCCGTTTGCGAACATGACTTCGGATCCGGAGTTCAGATACTTTTCCGATGGCCTCACCGAGACTTTGACTAGTTCGTTAACCACCGTCAGGAATCTGCGCGTAATAGCACGTGGATCCGCCTTTAGCTTTCGCGAATCGCAGCCTGACTATTCCGAAATTGGTCGAGAACTTAACGTTGCGCACATCGTGGAAGGGTCTGTGCAACGGAACAACAATGAGCTCCGAATATCGGCTCGCCTGATAAGAGCGCAGGACGGACATCAGCTTTGGTCGCAGATCTTTAGCCGCGCATCCAATGATGTGTTTGCGATCCAGGACGACATCTCCCTATCTATCGTTAATCAGATGTCGGGTTTGCTCTCCACGCGACTTGAGCTACCAGGTGGCGCAGTGGACGCCGCAGAACCAGCGGCGAGCGCCGAGGCGTATCGCCTCTTGTTGCTCGGCCGAGAGCAGCAAAAAACTGCGTCGGCCGGCAACCTGGAGGCTGCGGAAGAGAATTTTCGCGAAGCATTGCTGTTATTGCCGGATTACCCGGAGGCAATGCTTGCTTTGGCGGACACAATTCGGCTTCGCGCAGTTTTTGGCGAGTTACCGCGCGAATCAACGTTTGCCGAGTCGCTGAAATTGATTCGGGAAACGCTGAGGCGGCGTCCGGATTTTGGCGACGCCTACCTGGCGCTCGGTGAGATTCAACATCGGCATTTTTGGGATTTCGAAGCTGCGGCTGAGTCTTATGCAAGAGCGCTGGACCTCAGCCCAGGTAGTGCGGCCACGCACGCCGGCTATAGCCGATTTCTGAGCAAGTCAGGAAAATTCGGCCAGGCAATTGAGGAAGCTGAGATCGCGCTGGATCTGGATCCAAAATCAGCGCAATCCGCCTCTTCGCTGGCCATCCGACTGATTCGCGCCCGGCAACTGGATAAGGCGCGTACCGTGATCGACGCGTTGACGATAGCGCGCCCGAACTATGCGGACTTGCCATGGCTGGAAACGAATTGGCACATCCGCAATGATTCTTATCGCGACGCATTGGAATGGATCGCGCTTGAAGAGCTGGATTATCTCCGCCTGTCATTGTCCGCTATCACGCTGTTCAAGCTGGACCGAACGGACCAGGCACGCGAGGCCCTCGATAGTCTGATCGAAACGGATCCGGACGGAGCCGCTTTTCAAATCGCCGAGGTCTACGCTCAATGGGGTGACGCTGATGAAGCTTTCGAGTGGCTGGAGCGCGCATTCAGTCAGGGTGATCCCGGTATGGCGGAGCTCTATTCGAGCGTGAATCTGGAGAATCTTTACTCCGACAATCGTTTTGCGGACCTGGCAGCACAGATCGGACTGCCGCCGCTGGACCCAATCTAAATACCCCCTCGCGACAGTGCCAGCTGGCCACCTGACTGGCCAAAATTGCCTCTGGCAGGCCAATGTCACCGAATCGTCATGAAAGGGTTCCGGCATTGTCATGACTTCGAACAAGCTCCCGGCGAGACTGGCTTCCGTGCCAAGGCACTACCAATCAACGACTTACGGGAGCTCAACATGAAACGCACCAGCATCTTCCTATACGGGGTACTTAGCTACGCTTTGTTCTTCGTTACCTTTCTCTATTCCATTGGATTTGTCGGCAATTTGATTGTGCCGTTGTCCATCGACTCGGCGCCAACACTGCCTCTGACAAATGCCCTGCTTATCGACCTGGGGCTGCTGACGCTTTTTGCGGTCCAGCACAGCGGCATGGCAAGGCCCGCGTTCAAACGCTGGCTGACTCGATATATTCCAGCAGCTGCTGAGCGCAGTACCTACGTGCTGCTGTCGACCGTCTGCCTGGCGGTATTGATGTACTTCTGGGCACCACTGGGTGGTGTCATCTGGCAGACAACGAGTTCCTGGGCCGAAATGTCTTTGATCGGACTCTATCTGGCAAGCTGGGTCTTACTGCTGTATGCAACATTTTTGATCAATCACTTCGACCTGTTTGGCCTGCGGCAGGTGTGGTTCGCACTCCGTGAAAAGGATCTGCCGCCACTCCGTTTTGTCACGCCGGCGCTGTACCGAATTGTTCGTCACCCCATATATGTTGCGTGGCTGGGTATTGTGTGGTTTACGCCTACGATGACCGTGACGCACTTCGTATTCGCGGCCGGCGCAACTCTCTACATCCTGGTTGGCATCAAGCTGGAGGAACGGGATCTGGAGAACATCCATCCGGAATACAGCCAGTACAAGCGCAAGGTTCCGGGGCTGATTCCTTCATTCAGTCGCCGGCTGAATCCCGCTACCGATTCGCTTTCACAGTGAGCTATCGAGCCCCGGCTAATTGCCGGGGCCTGTTTTTCACGACAATGATTTTGAGGAGATCAACATGACAGTCAACGTCGCTAGCACTTTTTCCAACCTTCTTCGTAAATTCGGTTTGGCGGGCTTCGTATTCTTTTTTGTCAAAGGGACATTGTGGCTGGTCGCGCCACTTGTATTCATCTGGTTCAATTGACAGACATGACGTAGCGACGCAGTGTATTTGGTGGGACGAGCCACTTGCCCGGATCGTTAAGTTTGGCCGATAAAACCGTGACAATTGCCTTTAGTGATCCGGAATTTTACTGTGATGCTGAAAGGCTAAACCACCGATTTGCGGTTTTGCGAGTAATAGGGATCAAACCGGTTCTTTCAGCTGGCCCTCCTTGGCCTGCCGCGCTTTCCGGTCTGCACGGCACCGCTCAGACCCGCTTCAACCTGCTCTAAACAGCGAAAGGGTTCGATCCGATTATTCCTGCTCGTTGAGGTAATCGTTGCGGATTCCATAGATTGCACTTGCAGGGAAGCTTGCAACGGCGCTCACATGGTTCCAGATTGTGGCAATTTATGCACTACACGTACTGTCGACATATCGGTTGCATCACGAAGGGCAACGACTCTTACCGCAATGCGGACACTACTAAATGTACAGGCTTGGCAATCGCGGCATAGGCATGTAACAGTCCGCCGTGCGCAGTTGCGAACTCCGCCTACTTTCAAGTTGAATGTCGAGTAAATCGGTTCGATCCCATTCTTCTCCTTAATTTTTGGCGACGACCATGCTTAAGAACCTGAACAACAACATATCCGCGCTGAAACCGTCGGCGACACTGGCCATTGACGAGAAGAGCCTGAAGTTGCTACGCGAGGGCAGGGAAATATTTCGGCTTGGCTTGGGACAATCGCCTTTTCCTGTGCCGGAATCGGTAGTCGGTGCACTCCGGGCGCACGCCGGTGAAAAGGACTATTTGCCGGTCGCGGGATTACCGGCATTGCGGGAAGCTGTGGCAGGGCACCTCAATCGCGGACGCGGCACTTCATTCCACACAGACAACATTCTGATTGGGCCTGGCTCCAAGGAATTACTCTTTATTCTGCAGATGGCCTTTCACGGCGAGTTGCTATTGCCGGCGCCAAGCTGGGTGTCCTATGCGCCGCAGGCCGAATTGCTCGGCCTTAACGTGCACTGGCTGCCGACAACTATAGACAACGGCTGGCGATTGCAGCCCGAAGTACTTGATGACTTTTGTCAAAGCAATGGCAAGCATCCGAGATTACTAATACTGAACTACCCGAACAATCCGATGGGTACGTCTTATTCCGCTGAATGGTTAGCCGAACTTGCCGTCGTCGCGCGGAAACATGAATTGCTCGTGGTCGCCGATGAGATTTACTGGGAACTGTCTTTTGACGACAACCCTGGTTCCCTTGTCCGGCATTATCCGGAAGGAACGATACTCAGCACTGGCTTGAGCAAATGGTGCGGTGCCGGTGGCTGGAGACTGGGCGCGTTCGCGTTTCCCGATGAGTTGGCGACACTGCGCAATGCCATGACGACAATTGCCAGCGAAACGTACAGTGCCGTTAGTGCGCCAGTGCAATTTGCAGCCGTAACGGCATTCACCGGCAGCGCCGAATTGGATGCTTACCTGCATCACTCTCGACGCGTTATGCAATTCATTCTGAGTTCTTATGAAAACGCTTTACGGGATGTCGGAATTCGCTGTGCGCCAGCGGAAGGCGGGTTCTATCTCATGCCCGATTTCTCGGGTATCCGGGTTGAGCTGGAAGAATCCGGAATAACAAGCGGATCGTTGCTGGCAAACCGGATTTTGCAGGACACCGGCATCGCAAGTTTGCCCGGCAGCGATTTCGGGCTCCCGGATGATTCATTGATCTTGCGCATCGCATTGGTGGATTTTGATGGCGCGGCCGCATTAGCAGCCAGCGGCTTTATGACATCCGAACGGCCGTTGGACGCAAGTTTTCTGGCTAACCACGCTCCAGCTTTGAACACGGCCCTGTCACGTTTGCTGGGATGGATCTCCGGTATTCGGTAAGGGCGTCACTGAGAGTAAACAGCGTCGAGCCGATTTCTTTCGGCTCGTCTGTTTTGCATCGGCGCGATGCCATGTCAGTGTTCAAGCGGGGTGTCGACTAAGTCGGTTCGACCCCTACCCTTCCCACGACTGTGGGGCAAAACTGGGGAACGTGAGTTGAATATTCTTCTCGCCCGCTGCCACACGCTCGCGTGCTTCGACTCTCAGCTCGTGAACGGCTTTCGGAATGGCGCTTCGAAACTTGCGCAGCTCGTCCCATTGGTCCCTGTAGTCGTCAGGTCGGCTGTCAGCCTTGGTCGCGAGTAACGGGCCAACGACCGCGTAGCCAGCCACCAGCCGGTCCGCCAGTTGCTGCTCGAATTCGTCGATCTCTGATTCTAACTGGCGAAGTTCAGCCGACTCCGCGACAGACTTGGCAGGCGCACCATCGTCCAGCCATTTTTCAAAATAATCGACCGATGCCGACATATCGATGTTGTAGGCGTTGCCCCACTGGTGCCGATCCTCGTCATTGATGACCTGCCCGCTTGAGGGATCAATAATGAGTACTGTTGGCGTTGCGTAGTAATGAGGGACACCAAATCGCTGCATGACATCCCTGCCCTGCTCGTAGAAACCCACGCTAACAAATACCAGTTCGTAATTATCCTGAACAAGGTCTGTCAATGGCGACTGACCGAGGCGTGACGCGAGTGCGCGTGAATCGTGACACCAGTTCGCGCCCGCGACGACCAGCAATGGTCGACCGCGTTCTTTTGCACGGTCTAGCGCTTGCTCGACGTCAGCAAGAGGGTTCGCGGATTCCGGGTATCGACGCCCGTCGGAGTCGGTCTCTGCAGCCGAAGCGGTCCCAGCCGCCAGCCCCAGAAAAAGCGCCAGAGTCATGATGTAACGAAATTTTGTGTACCGGAGTTGCATGTACGTCCTGTTCCTTTTGCCTATGATTGCGCTCACGACATTACAAACTACGTTACTGAGCGACTGCTCTTTGTGCAAGCCTCGGGGTTTTGTCGAATCGAGGTGTCAGGTTTATTTGTTGAATCGACCTGACACCTTAATCGAATGCATTACAATCACGCCTGATCCGAACTATGAACGCTCTGGCCATCTCTATGAATTCCGAAGCACACGTTTCCGGCAACCTGCGAAAAATGCGTACCCGACTTGAGGGTGGCGCGCAGTACACGCTGGAGTTGGATGGTACATCGATCGATATGAACGCGAAGATCGGCAAAACGATCACGTTAAGTTTTGACGGCACCATCAACTGCATTGCCTGCGGCCAACTGACGAAAAAGTCTTTCGGCCAGGGCTTCTGCTACCCGTGCTTTCGGAACTCTCCGGAGGCCAGCGAATGCATCATCCGCCCGGAGCTCTGCCGGGCACACGAAGGCGAGGCGCGTGACATGGCATGGGCCGAGAAGTATTGCCTGGTCGAGCAGATTGTCTATCTTGCGAGAAGCTCCGCGATCAAGGTAGGCATCACGCGGGCATCACAAATACCCACTCGCTGGATCGACCAGGGCGCAACGGACGCGATCGTGTTTGCCCGCGTCCCGAATCGCTACACGGCCGGCCTGGTTGAAGTCGCCATGAAAGAGCACCTGACCGATCGAACAAACTGGCAACGCATGTTGAAGAATGAAGTGATCAATGCGGATCTCGCCGCCACGAAAGCATCGCTAATCGGCACGCTCGATGCCGACCTGCGCCGGTTTGTCGATAGCGATGACACCGTCTACTCCATCGACTATCCCGTTGAGCGGTACCCGGAAAAAGTAAAGAGTGTTGGCTTTGACAAGCAAGCGGAGATCGAGGGTTGCCTCGCCGGCATCAAGGGTCAGTACCTGATATTCGATGACAACCGGGTGCTGAACATCCGTAAGCACAATGGCTATCGCATCACCATGAGTTAGAGAAAAAACGGGGTCGAACCGGGGTCGAACCGCGATTAGTCCAGCAGTCGCGGATCGACGCTCGATTCTCCCCGTTCTAGAAAACCTCGGTTCGACCCCTAATTTCCAAAAGATCGAGATTCTTTACATATTGCCTTCCAAATATTTGCAGTGAGTTCGTAGGTCATTGATTGATAAGGCGGGAACAGTACTGGCGTGATTCTTGCAATTGTTTACCGGATAACAAATTTCTCTTGGGATAGATCAATGATAAGAATAAAAAACACCTATTTAGCGACACTGGCGGTCCTGCTGTTACCGATGGCGGCGAATGCTGATCCGATCGTTTACGATCTGGTTACCTATGCCCCCGGCGTCGGAAGCATTGTCAGCGGCACAGTCACCACGGATGGCACACTTGGAGCAGGACTTGATCCGTTAGCAATAATCACGGACTACAACATCTCACTGTTAGACGATAACGGGCCAGCTTCACTTAATTTTGCCGATGGTGTAACCGTCCACGGTGGAGCAACTCTTACTGTTACAGAGACCGAGATCGTTTTCGACTTTTCTCTTAGTCCGCAAGATAGTGACAATTTCTGGTGTTTCGGGCCTTGTGGTAATCCAAATGCCGTCGCATACCAGAACATTAGCTTAGTCCCATCCGAAATGTATGTACTAATCTATGCAAATAATGTGGGTACTCCCTCAGCGAGTTTTGTTGGCTCGAGGCTAGTCGCGAGCCGGACGGCGACTGTCCCAGAGCCCGGCACCCTCGCACTCCTGAGTCTTGGCCTCGCAGGCATCGGCTTTGCCAGACGCAAGAAAGCGTAAGCACTAACAAGCATCATCAAGAAGCCCCGCCCAGTGCGGGGTTTTTTGTACCTGCCCGAAAATTGGGGTCGAACCGAGGTTTTCAGCAATACCTAGCTGTTCTCGCCCTGATTCACCCTTGGCGAACCATTGTCACAAGTTGCTAACGTATTTCGCCAGCCCTTGCGAAGTGGTCCTTCATGCCTCGTCAGCCTCGTTACTTCATTCCGGGCATTCCGCAGCATGTCATTCAACGCGGCGTAGATCAGCAGGCAGTCTTTTTCGAGCCGGATGACTTCCAGCTCTATCGCAAAGCGCTCCTCACATCTGCAATGCAGACGCGCTGTGCTGTTCACGCATATGTGCTGATGACAAACCACACGCACCTGTTACTCACGCCAGGCACGTCAAGGTCGCTGCCCTTGCTGATGCAGGCGATGGGACGATTTTACGTACAGGCACTGAACAAGAAACACGATCGCACAGGGCCGCTATGGCAAGGGCGATACAAAGCCAGCCTGGTACAGGACGATCGCTATTTGCTCACATGTCATCGCTACATTGAGCAGAATCCGGTGCGCGCCAAAATGGTCGAGTCTCCGGCCGACTATCCGTTTTCCAGCTACGGCCACAATGCACTTGGGCGCGAAGATGAGCTGCTAACGCCGCACCCGCTGTACCTGTCGCTGGCACGCAACAACGCTCGAAGGCTGGCCGCGTATCAACAGCTATTCAATGATGTAATCCCCACGCATGAACTCGAGACGATTCGCACGACAACGAATGCCTGTCTCTTGCTGGGTGATTCCCGTTTCACGAAGCAGATTGAGGCAATGTTGGGGCGCTCGGTAAGCCCAGGAAAAAGTGGCAGACCGCGGAAAGGGGGTTAGTCGCGTTGAGGTGTAGAAGTCGCAGAAGGAAAATTTGGGTTCGACCCCAATTTGCTGGAGGGTTGCCTCGCCGGAATCAAGGATCATTATCTGATATTCGATGACAACCGCGTTCTAAACATCCATAAGCATAATGGTTATCGTAGAAAATGGGGTCGAACCGCGATTAGCCCAGCAGTCGCGGTTCGACGCTCAATTCTCCCCGTTCTAGAAAACCTCGGTTCGACCCCCCCTATTTTATGCCTATCGTTGATGATGCCGACGCAAGTATTCATCAAGCGCACGCACACTCCAGCCTGAATACCCCTTCGGTACGGTCGGCCGGGCTTCCTCCAGCAGGTCTACACCGGCGATATCCAAGTGAGCCCAGACCTGATCCTCGGCAACAAACGAACCGATAAATGCCGCACCGACACTGGCGCCAGGATTGCCCGCACCGCTGTTTTTGATATCGGCGTAGTCCGATTTGATTTGCTTGAAGTGCGAGTCATCCAGCGGCAATCGCCAAATCGCCTCGTTTGCGACGTCGGCCGCTTCGGTAAGTTGTTCGATCAATTCATCGTGACGACCGAAAACCGCGGCATAGTCATCACCCAATGCCCGGCCTGCCGAGCCGGTTAACGTTGCGACGTCAATCAACACGCTGGGCTTGTACGTGGCCTGGCCGTAGTGCACGGCGTCAGAAAGTACCAGCCGCCCTTCCGCATCGGTAGAAATGATCTCGATCGTGATACCGGACATCGACGTCAGGACATCACCGGGCCGGGTAGCCGTGCCCGAGGGCATGTTCTCTGCAAGTGCAGCCAATGCAACAACATTGATCGGCGCACCACGACGTGCGGCAGCCAACACGGTACCTGTTACAACCCCTGCGCCTCCGAGATCGCCTTTCATGGCCCACATACCGTCGTTGCCCTTGAGCGAGATACCGCCGGTGTCGAAAGTAATTCCTTTGCCAGCGAGCACAACCGGTGCACTGTTACCACCGGCCATGTATTCGATGATCAGCAGCCTGGGCGGGCGTGAAGAGCCTTTACCAACGCCCCAATGCGCGCCCATGCCAAGCCGCTGCAGATCGCCCTCGTCGAGCACTTTGATTGTGACGTTGTCGAGTCCTTTGAACAGCTCCTTTGCTCTGTCGACGAACACCTGTGGATAAACAACATTGGCAGGTTCCGAGGGCATGTTCCGCGCGAAGTAAACACCGGCGGCAAGATGCTTGAGGTCCCCCTCGAACGTCGCCTGTGAGTTGTCGTTACTCAGGAGGCGCACGACCGGCAGCGTGTCCGGATCAGTTTTGTCGGATTGGTACTTGTCGAAACGATAGCTGCGGAGCAAATAGCCAAAGGCGACACGCGCTGCGGTGGCGTCCCGATCGGCGTTGGCAACATCCCAGAGAATCTGCACGCTGCCACCTTTTGTTTCCGCCAGCAACGATGCGGCGGTACCGCCAAAATTCTCAGCAGCAGCGCGATTGACCGCTTTTGCTCCCAGGCCAATCAGGTCTATGCGCGAATAGGGTGCGACACCGTAAAGTGTCACCGTTGCATTCGCTTCGCCGAGAAACGACGATTCTGCCGCTGCAACCGCGAGTGCACCATTGGTTCGTTGGTCGATCGTCGCGGCAATGCCGCTTAGTGACTCACCTTCAACCACGGGCACGACTATTCGTCCGTCTGCCGGAATGTTTAACGACGCAAAATCAAATTGCTCATCAGCGTGAGATAAAGGGGCTAGTGCAAGAAAGGCAAGTAGTGCAGCAATCGTTTTCAAACTTATTTCTCCAGGAATATCCCGTCGACGAAAAGGCTGGCTTGCATCAACGAGTCTCGAACGAAAAACTTCTTCGCCAACAATAGCCGCGTACGATTCAATCTTCCAGAGGTCTCGAGCCGGACTGGATTACGGACCATGCGAATGAGACTGAAGGCACTGAGATTGCCAGGTTCGATCGAGTGCGGCTTGTCTTGCCGGCAGACCCCGCGGGAATATTTAGAGTAGAAACCAGAGGCGAGATGGACTCGCTGCGCTCACCCTGCGAGCGCACTTCGTGCGTCTGTCGGCGCTGGGCGCCTCGGTTGAACCACCGACACGCGGGTTTTCAATCCGCAGCTCTACCCTGCGGCTGCGCGGCCCCGCTACCTGGCCCGTGCCTTCGTTTCAGAACGCAAAAAGGCCTAGTGGTGGCCAGGGGCGGAATCGAACCACCGACACGCGGATTTTCAATCCGCTGCTCTACCAACTGAGCTACCTGGCCCCCACTAGGCCTTTTTGCTTTGCGAGGTTTCGATCCGGGGCCGGATCGAGCGGGGTATTAGACCTATGTTGCTGATTGCAGTCAAGAATAGCGCCTGAATTCCTCCATTCCGGGCGCAACGGGTGATAATTGCTAACAAAATCAGTCGCCCGGACATCCAAGTAACAATGGCAGCGGTACTGAAGCGCGGCAATAAGCCGACGCAGGCGGAGTTTCATGCGGCGATTTCGAGTCGATCGGATCGCTGGTTCGCCGCGTGCCTGCGGATTACCCGCAGCCGTGAGCTGGCCGAGGACGCGGTGCAGGACGCGTTGCTGTCCGCGTGGAACAAACGCGACCAGTTCCAGCAGGGCGCGCAGCTTTCTACCTGGATACACCGCATCGCCATCAACTCGGCGCTGCAGCTTATCCGCAAACAACGGCCGGGACGTTTCACGGCGCTGGACATGGATATCGAGAGTGACGAGGAATCGCCTGAAGAATCGCAAGCCAATGTCGAACTCGCGAAGACTCTGAATGAGGCCTGTGCGCACCTGAGTGAGATCGAGCGGGTCTGCTTCCTGTTAAAGCACATGGAAGAGTGGCGCTTGAAAGAAATCGCGGATTCGCTAGATACCAACGAAGGCACCGTCAAACAGGCCATCTTCCGGGCAGTGAAAAAGCTTCGGGTCCGGCTGGGCGGGCTGGAGAGGAACGCATCATGAATGATCAACAACTGATTCTCTATTACTACGCCGACGGGCTGAGCCGCGCCGAGCGGCTGGCGGTCGAGACGGCGCTTGCTGCTGACCCGGCACTGCGTCAGCGCTACGAGACTTTGCAGCGCGAACTCAACGGCGTGAGCGACGAAGAGTGCGAGCAGCCGCCCGAACACATGGTAGCTCGCTGGCACGACAGTATTGATCGCGCCGCGGCCGCGGAACGTAACCGTGCTCCGGCAAAGAGCAGCGGCTTCCACCTACCCTCTTTCGCCTGGGGCACTGCGCTGGCAGCCACGCTCGTCGTTGGCATTGCGATTGGCATCTACTTCAGCAGTAAACCAGCGAGCGACAACCTCGTTGAACCCGGCCCGTCCGTTGCCAATGTCGCCGAGCACCCCGACAACAGCAACGCATTCGCGCGCGGCTTGCAGGTGCATTTCCAGCAAAGCCGCCAGGACATCAGCGGCCTCCCCGCTGATTCAAGCGCGGAACGCGAGTTGCTGGTCATGCACATCATTCAACAGAATCGTTTGTTCGCCCGCGCCGCAAAAGAAAACAACTCACCCGAACTCGCGCGCGTGTTGCGCGCCTTCGAGCCCATACTGGCCCGCCTCTCTGCCGAGGATTTGTCACCAGCAGAAGCAGCCAGACTGCAAGCCAAACTCACGTTCGAACTCAACGTGATGCTAACCAAAATGAATCAGCCGCCGTCCAATAATTCCGAGTCCATCTAGTTTTCAGGAAGACCCTTATGAACAAACTTCAACAGTTAGTCGGCGCAAGCATCATCATTGGCCTGTCGTCTGTCGCCTTTGGCAGAGGCGACGGCTTGAGTGAATCCGAACAGCTAAAAATTGTCGCCATTGAATCGCTGATCACAGCGCCTGCCGACCGGGCGTTACCGCTCGTTACACGGGTACTGCGTGGCGACGACAGTGATGAGGTGAAAGAGCACGCTCTGTTCATCCTGAGCCAGATCGACAATCAGGAAGCACAGGATTTGCTTATCGAAGTCGCCCGCAGCGATAACGGCGAGTTGCGGGAAGAAGCCGTGCGCATGATAGGCATCAGCGGCAAGCCCGATGCGCTTGCAATGCTGAAGGAACTCTATCGCGACGGTGATAGGGACATGCGCGAAGCCGTTCTCGAAGCCTATCTGATTACCGACGATGCTGACGCCGTGCTGGCCATCGCCGAAGCCGCCGTGGATGCCGATGAGTTCGAGGATGCGGTGGAGACGCTCGGTGCGATGAGAGCTACCGAACACCTGCGTTCGCTGCGCAGTAAGAAGGGCATGTCCGAGGCACTGATCGAAGCCTACGCCATAGCTGGCGACGTCGAATCGCTGCGCGAACTTGCAATGGACAGCAGTGAACCGGAACGCCAGGCTGAAGCGCTCGAAGGTCTCGCTATCGCCGGCGACGATGATGCAAATCAAACCTTCATGAGCGTTTATCGCAACACCGACAACGATGATCTGAAAGAAGCCGCGCTCGAGGCAATGCTGATTTCCGGCTACGACGAAGGTGTGCTCCTGTTGTTCCGCGAAAGCACGGATGCAGCTGAGAAGCGTGAGTTGCTGCAAATGCTGGTGCACATGGACAGCGATGCCGTATGGGACATTATCGATGCCACTCTGGAGGACGACTGATGCGTACCTTCTTCACGGCCTGTTTGCTGATCACGCTTTGGCCAGCACCTGTTTATGCACTCCCCGGTGCGGCGGTCGATGGCTGGTACACCTGGCGCGTCCCGGTCGTCGATGACGCTCCGAACTGGTGCTGCGTGGACTGGAAGAGTGGCCGGTCGACGCCCGTCGCCTGCCAACTCGACAACCGCAACTATGGCTTCAGCAACACGGACGGCTACCTGCCGGAAACCGGGGAACTACAGATTTACGCATTGCTGGTGGATGGCAAAGTGGAGCGCATTCGACCTTTGAGTCCAGCCTGCCCCGTCGAAGCCAGCAAGCCAATTAGCGATCTGGGGCTGGTCAAGGCTGCCGATAGCCTCGACTGGCTGGCACCCTACGTTCGCAATGACGATGACAACGATGCACTGCCGGCTATCAGCATGCACCGGGGCTCGGAAGCTCTGAGTTATGTACGCAATCTTGCGTTGCACGATCAGAACACGGAGCTGCGCGAGCGCGCGATATTCTGGCTGGGTCAGGTGCGAATCGCCGATGGTAAAGACACGCTCGTGCAAATAATGTTTGACGACACGAGCACTGATCTTCGCGAGTACGCGGCGTTTTCTCTCTCGCAATCTAACGCTGTCGACAAGACCGAGCTGCTGACCCGGCAAGGTCGCACTGACAAAAATTCAGAGGTTCGTGGCCGGGCCTGGTTCTGGCTGGCGCAAACTGGGGCGGCAGAAAGCGAGGCCATCATTCTCCAGGCAATGCGGGACGACCGCAGCACGGAAGTACGTGAAAGTGCGGTATTCGCATTGTCGCAATTGCCGGACGGGCGCGGCATCTCCGGTCTCGTGCGCATAGTTAAGGACAAGACCATGGGTCGCGAGTTGCGGGAGCAGGCGTTGTTCTGGCTTGCAGAGTCGGACAGCGATGAAGCGTTCGCGCTTATCGACGGATTGTTGTCGGCACGCTGACAAGCCGCACTATTGGGAACAGCGACAGGCACAAAAAAAGCCGGGCTTGCGCCCGGCTTCAAACTGGCCTGATTCAGAGGGGGGAGGTGAATCAGGCAGCGTTCTGTAACCCTTATATTGCGGCCGATTATCCCGCTTTCAAGGCGTCTTCGGCCGACAAATACTGATAACCCAGCTCCTTGGCCACCGCTTCGTAATTGACGTGGCCGTCGTGGACGTTCAGACCCATCGCAAGGTGCGAATCCCGGCGCAATGCTTCCCGCCAGCCGTGATTCGCCAGCGCTTTCGCGAACGGCAGAGTCACGTTGGTCAGGGCAAACGTCGATGTACGTGGGACAGCGCCCGGCATGTTGGTCACGCAGTAGTGAACAACATCGTCCACGAGGTAGGTCGGTTCGGCGTGAGTCGTCGGACGACTGGTTTCGAAACAACCACCCTGATCGATCGAAATATCCACCAGCACTGCACCAGGGCGCATAGCCTTGACGTGCTCACGGGTAACGAGCTTCGGCGCCGCTGCGCCAGCGATCAAGACCGCGCCTATAACCAGGTCCGCGTCAGGAACAAGACGATCCATCGCGTCCTTGGTCGAGTACACCGTGTGCACGCGACCGTTAAAAATTGTATCCAGTTGACGCAAGCGCGGTACCGAACGATCAAGCACCGTGACATCAGCGCCCATACCAACCGCCATCTCCGCCGCGTGCGTACCCGCAACACCGCCGCCGACAACCAGCACTTTGGCCGGTGGAACGCCCGGCACACCGCCGAGCAACACACCGCGTCCGCCGTTCGCCTTTTGCAGCGCAAAGGCGCCAGCCTGAATCGACAAACGACCCGCTACTTCGCTCATGGGGGTTAACAATGGAAGTGAACCGTCTTTGGCGGTAACGGTCTCGTAGGCAATTGCCGTTGCGCCGGACTTGACGAGCGCCTCGGCCTGAGCCGGATCAGCCGCCAGATGCAGGTAAGTGAACAACACCTGCCCTTTCCTCAACATTGCGCATTCATGTAGCTGCGGCTCTTTCACTTTGACGATCATGTCAGCCGCAGAGAAAATTTCTTCGGGGGTCGCTAGAACGGTTGCACCCGCCGCTTGGTAATCTTCATCGGTCATGCCGATTCCGAGTCCTGCACCGGTCTCGACCAGGACTTCGTGTCCGTCGTGGACCAGCTCTCCAACACCCGCCGGGACCATGCCTACGCGGTATTCGAGAACCTTGATTTCTTTTGGCACGCCGATTTTCATTACTAGCCTCCCCTGTTTTTTGGTTATGCCACGCAATATACGCCCCCCTATGAGCAAGTTCCTTGCCGTATCAGTGACATATCCGGGATTTACTGGCATATTCTGTCGTTCAAACTCCTTTTTACACAAGATTCCCTCATGAGCCTGGACCGGTATGACCGCGCGATCCTGCAAGCCCTGCAGCAAGACGGCCGAATCAGCAATGTGGTTTTGGCGGGGATAGTTAACCTGTCCGAATCAGCTTGCCTGCGAAGGGTACGGGCACTGGAAGCGAAAGGATTGATTGAACGCTACGTCGCGTTGCTGAATCAGAAACAGGCTGGTTTGGCGGGCAACGTTTTCGTACACATAGCCCTGAACCGCGAAGAACAAAGCGAGCTCGCCGCGTTCGAAGAAGCCGTGCAGCATTTGCCGGAAGTAATGGAGTGCTATCTGATGACCGGCGAGTTTGATTATCTGTTACGAATTGTTGTCTCGGATATGGCTGACTTTGAGCGCGTGCACAACGAGTCACTCACTCGCCTGCCCGGCGTTGCGCGCGTGAACTCCAGCGTTGCCATTCGCACGGTACGCAAGACGACCGAATTGCCGATCGCGTAACACGCCCTGCCCTCAGCTCTTACTCAACCACGCCAGGTTGCTGGCGGCTGCCTTCTTGATCGCAACAACGGCTGCATGCCGTAACCGTCTTTCGGTAGAAATCAGATAGAAGCTCTGCGTTATCTCCGTCGTGCGACCAACAACGCCCACTTTGTAGCGCTGCAAGATGTCACTCTCCATCGCCGTAGGCAACGCGTAAACGCCGGTATTTGCCTCACCAAATGCGTTCATCAATGCGCTGTCTTCAAATTCTGCAACCGTGCGTGGCTGAATGCTGTTGCTCTCGAACCATTGCGCAAGGCTGTCCCTTAGCGCACAGGTTCGTGCTGGTAACAAGAATTCTGCGCGATGCAGGCTGTGCGGAAACCGTCCTTGATATTGCGCTACGGATCGACGGGCCGCGAAGAACGACAAACCCGATTCTCCCAGGAGATGGTTGTACGCTTTGACCGGGTAGCTGTTGTTTACCGGACTGTCGGTTAGAACAAGGTCGAGTTTGTGGACTGCCAGATCAGCGAGCAAGCTTTCTACCGGAGCTTCATGACAATAAAGCCGGACAGGCTGCTCCATCTTCAGGACCGGCTCTAAAGTCCTGTACGCAATCAACTTGGGAACCACCATTGCGATGCCCGCGTTACAACTGATCGGCCGACGAATCTCGCCGTCGCGCAACACTTCCTGCAGCTCTTCACCCTTGCGGAAAATCTGGTCGGCGTAGGCCTGCACAACGCGGCCGGTTTCCGTCAGTGCCAGTCCGCGGCCACTTCGCGTGAACAGCCGCTCGCCTATACGCTCTTCCAGCTTGCGCAACTGGCCGCTGATGGTCTGCGGCGTGACATGCAGGATGGCTGACGCACTCAGCAGTGAATCGGAGTTAGCAACCACCCAAAAGTAATGCAGGTGATTGTAGTTAAGACTCTTGCTGATCATTCGGTGCCTCCACGTGCGGGTAGCGTGGATTATAGGGCGTCGGTGCTGAAAGGAACTTCGTATTAATCGACCGACTATATCGGTTTTTTCGAAGTATTGGTGACCCTCGACTCTACGGCAATACCGTAGCAGGCACCGCAATAGAACCGACTATTCAGTTCTGATGGTTTGAAATACAGTGCCTTACAAGCTGTTGGACGAACAATCCGACAAGCAACGCTCACTTTCGAGCAGGCCCTTCCCGTACACGCTGAAGCGCTCTAACCAGCGATTACAGCTCACGCAGGGAAGGCCGGATGCCCCACGAAAACGGACTGCCGCAGTATCGTTCGGTATTAACGCCGACCTCACTGCGCCCGCTCACACGGCACAATTCGGGGAAGGGTTTCCCGAACCCGAAAGGAGCCACACAAACGCTCCGCAGACGAGGCGAGTTTCGCCCGCTCGGCCAAAGGACACTCCGTGCAGTCCCCCCTGCACAGCCTCCGGCGCGCCAGGTTCAGGTAGTCAGCGCATTGCCACAGGCTGTGACTTTGCAGATATACCTGTCCCTGGCGCTGCCGGCTTTTTTCGATACAGATACCGTGAACTCTGTGCCCGTGCTTCCGCAGCAATCAAGCTGAAAGCCGCAGCCAGCAGCGACCTGCCGTTCTGCCATTGAACCGGCCACGCGACCCGCGGTCTTAAGGGGCACACGACGAGCGCCGCACGATATCGGCGCTTTGACAATATACAGGGCAGCACTTACGCTGATTCGCCGCTTCCATCAGGACCTTTTCCATGCTGCCAGACAGGGAAGCCGCCACCAGTTCGCAGGCCATAGGGCCGTTGCTTTCGCGCTATCAGGAAGTCCGCAGTACAACCGAAAGACTGTGCAGCACGCTGGTGCCCGAAGACTTCGTCGTCCAAAGCATGCCGGACGTCAGCCCGACAAAGTGGCACCTCGCGCATGTAAGCTGGTTCTTCGAGCGGTTTGTACTCGAGCATTTTTCACCCGGGTACCGCCGTTATGACGAACAGTTTCACTACCTGTTTAACTCCTACTACTTCAGTGTCGGACAGATGCACGCGCGCCCAAAGCGTGGCTTGCTGTCGCGACCAACGGTAGATGAGATATTGCAGTACCGACAGCATGTCGACGAGCAGATGCATGCACTCATCGCACGCCGCGAGGGCGACCCGGAACTTGAACAGCGAACGACACTGGGCTTGCATCACGAGCAGCAACACCAGGAGTTATTACTGACCGATATCAAACACGTGTTTTCCTGCAATCCATTGCTGCCTGCGGTCAACCCCGGTCTCTCGATTCCGTCGGCATCAATTGCTGCGGACTTGCACTGGCAGGTCGGTGCCTCCGGGATTCAGGAGATCGGCACGAACGGTGATAGCGCATTCTGCTTCGACAATGAAACACCGCGGCACCGCGTGCTGCTGCAGGAACACAGTCTCGCGAGCCGACTCGTAACCAACGGCGAATATCGCGACTTCATTCGGAATGGCGCATACCGTAAGCCGGCGCTGTGGTTGTCGGACGGCTGGAGTGTACTCAATGAGCGTGGCTGGCAACGCCCGTTGTACTGGAGTGAGGACCTCGAACAGGAATTCACGCTGGCCGGCCTGCGCACGCTCGATCTTCACGCACCCGTCACACACATCAGTTATTACGAAGCTGATGCCTACGCGCGCTGGGCTGGCGCCCGTCTGCCACTGGAAGCGGAGTGGGAGACTGCCGCCGCCAGGGAGATCGAAGGTAATTTTCTCGACAACAACGTCTGGCAGCCGGTTGCGGGAAGCGGGCAGTTTTATGGCGATGCCTGGGAGTGGACCGCGTCGCCGTACACGGCGTACCCCGGGTTCGAACCGTTGGCGGGTTCGCTTGGTGAATACAACGGCAAGTTCATGTGCAACCAGATGACCGTGCGTGGTGGCTCCTGCGTGACGTCGCGCGAGCACATGCGGACAAGCTATCGCAGCTTTTTTTACCCCGACGCTCGCTGGCAGTTCCTGGGCCTGCGTTTAGCAAAAAGCGCCGCGCAGGCGTAAGGAACACCCATGTCACAGGAAGCACCGCAACTGGAACTGACTGAGCAGGACGCGGCAGTCACTGACGACCTCGCCGAGATACTGGCCGGGCTCAGCCGGGCGCAAAAGACACTGTCACCGAAGTTCTTTTACGACGAGGCGGGCTCTTTGCTGTTCGAACAGATCACCGAACTGCCAGAGTACTACCCGACACAAACAGAGCTGTCGATCATGCAGGATACAGTGCACGAAATGGTGGCACTGATAGGCGCGGAGGCCAGCCTTATAGAATTCGGCAGCGGCTCCAGTCTCAAAATCCGCTTGTTGCTGGAGCACATGATCAAACCGGCGGCCTATGTACCTGTCGACATATCCAGGGATCACTTACTGGCTTCTGCCGAGAGTCTGGCCGCTGATTTTCCGGATATAGAAATTCTGCCGGTTGCTGCGGATTTCACTCAGCCATTCGCGCTGCCGGATCCGGTCATCGCACCCGTTCGGAATATTGTCTACTTTCCCGGTTCGACCATCGGAAATTTTTCGCCTGAAGAGGCAAAGAGTTTGCTGGAAGTCATGCACGAGGAAGCGGGCGAGGGCGGCGCACTGCTCATTGGCGTTGACCTGCAAAAAAGCGTGGAGGTTCTGGAACGAGCCTACGACGACAGCGCGGGCGTAACCGCCAGTTTCAATCTCAATCTGTTGCAGCGGTTGAACAATGAGTTTGGAGCAGACTTCGACATTGATGCCTTCGAGCACGTGGCGTACTACAACAGCGCCAAGAGCCGTATCGAAATGCACCTGAAGAGCCTGCAAGCTCAGACCGTTACGATAGGCGGACGCAGTTTCAACTTCGAACCGGGCGAACTGCTGCACACCGAGAACTCGCACAAGTACACGCTGAAGAGTTTCAGCGAACTCGCCAGCAGCGCAGGCTTCACGGTGCACACAGTCTGGATGGATGAACGCGAGTACTTTTCTATTCAGTACTGCGTACGAGACTGAAACTCAAGCGTTCGGTACGAACTCTTTGGGCTTGGCCGAACCGCCGCCGAAAAAGAACTTCTCCATTTCGGTTTCAATAAATTTGCGCGCTTCCGGCTCAATCGGCGTCAGGCGATACTCGTTAATAAGCATGGTCTGATGCGCGACCCATTGCTGCCACGCTTCCTTGCTCACGTTGTCATAGATGCGCTTGCCCAGGTCGCCCGGGTACGGCGCGTAGTCAAGACCTTCGGCGTCTTTTTTCAGCAGGATGCAGTGTACGTTTCGTGACATGTCGAACAGGACCTTCTCAGTGCGTGATATCCAATTGTGCCAGTAATTTGCTAACCGGTGCTGCCAGGCCGACGTTCAGTGGCTGATCCAGCGGGTACCAGGCGCCCGGCAGGTCCGCCACTGTACGTGATACCCCTGAAAGGCGCACCGTAAGCGGTTGAATATCGAGATCGTAGTGACTAAAGCTGTGGCGTAGCAACGGCCATGATTCCACGGTCAATACCCCCGCATTGAGCCGGGTCTGCAGCCAGTCATCAACGTCTTCCGTGCTCGCTATCTCCGGCAGACTCCACAGGCCGCCCCAAATACCGCTCGGTGGACGTCGCTCGAGGAATACCGCATTTTCGTGCAGTGCGAGCAGCATAACCGTGGATTTTTGTGGCCGAACTTTCTGCGGTTTGCGCCCCGGGTAATCACTCTGGGTGTTGCTGGCACAGGCCTGACACGCCGTCCGCAACGGGCAGTCACCACAGCGCGGCCGGCTGCGGGTGCACAGCGTTGCACCCAGGTCCATGATCGCCTGAGTGTAATCGGCCACTCTCGATTCCGGCGTATGCTGTTCCGCTTTCTGCCACAACGCCGCAGCAACGGCGGCAATGCCAGGCCAGCCGTCAATGGCGTGATAGCGCGCCAGCACCCGCTTGACGTTGCCATCAAGAATCGCATGACGCGCATTGCGCGACAGCGCCAGAATCGCGCCCGCCGTGGAACGACCGATGCCGGGCAGGGCCAAGACCTCATCGAATTGCTCCGGGAACTCTCCGCCGTATTCCTCGCAAATCGTCACCGCTGTCTTGTGCAGATTGCGGCAGCGCGCGTAATAGCCAAGTCCTGACCAGTGATGCAGGACATCGTCGACGGGTGCGGTCGCCAGTCGCTGAATATCAGGATAGGACTGCATGAACCGGGTGTAGTAGGGGATTACCGTTGCAACCTGGGTCTGCTGCAGCATGATTTCGGAAACCCAGACCCGGTAAGGTGTGGGTTGTTGTTGCCACGGCAAGTCGTGACGACCGTGCAGGTCGAACCAGGCTAGCAACTGTTCAGCGAAAGTTTTCACGAAGTCATTGTCTGCTTGCCCGCGCGACAAGGAAAGCCGGGGCCTTGCATGAACCCGTTAAGGTTTCGGTTCCTTGCCCTGGGCAACCGCTTCGATACGATCAACAGCGTCGATGCCACCTGCGCGGAGTACGCGTTTGATCACGAACGGTCCTACTACCGGCGGCACCCAGAAAGCCGGTTCCAATTCGAAGTAGTAGGTCATCAAGGTGCCATCACCGTCGTCCTGCAACACCCAGCGTTCACGACTGAAATTGAAGTCACTGCTGTCTCTGTGTGCAATCGCGATAATTTCGGAGGGTGGATTAAGAACCAGATGGCCCGTGCGCCGCATAGATTTGCAGAACAGCAATACGCAGCCTTCCATACGCGTGAAAAAGCCCGGACGACCGGCATTATCCGGCGCCAGATTGCGCGTTTCCACAAAAGCCGACGTGAACTTTTCGAACAAGTCGTAGTTGGTTAACACCCGGTACAGATCAGCCCGCCGGACATCAAACCGCGCCCTTGATTCAAGTCGATAGCGATCGTTCTCGAATT
This sequence comes from Woeseia sp. D3-10, assembly GCF_055809415.1. Lineage (NCBI taxonomy): Bacteria > Pseudomonadati > Pseudomonadota > Gammaproteobacteria > Woeseiales > Woeseiaceae > Woeseia > Woeseia sp. D3-10. The sequence goes on from NZ_JBVVTW010000007.1 coordinate 1,853,713, forward strand.
CGACGGTAACCTTCTGCAGGTCGGCGCCAGTGACTGGCGACTGCACGGCAAGTAATGCCAATGCCGCCAGCAACAGGCCGAAGCAACCGCGTGCAGAGTATTGGAAAGTGCTATCTCTCAAGTAATTTCTTCAGCCTGTCCTTAAGCTGGTCCTCTACGCTCGGCTCTTCGGCGGGCTCTGCGCTGTCAGTCGCAGCACCCTCGGCCGTATCGCCTGCCGGCGCATCCTTGGGCGGCGCAATGCGGTCGAGCAATCTCTGACGCAACTCGTCACCTTTCTCTTTCAACGAGTCCTCCACTTCTTTGCGGAACATCGCTTCTATATCAGGCCGTACGCTGGGATCAGCCAGCGGTCCGCGCACGCGGACGGGTATCAGTGCTTCGGTGAACTCGGACAGTTCTGCGTCGGTGGCACCGCGCACAAACTCCGGGCGCTCGAGTACGCGAGCCTGTAATGCGTAGTCGATCTCGCCTGCCACGAGGTTCACAACACCATTGCCGGTAAGCTGCAGGAACGGCATTTCTGCCAACAAGTCGTCGTTGCTGAAGACACCGTCTGTGACGGTTCCGGTCGCTTTAACCGAACTGAACTCGGTCTGCACCGGCGTTTTCGCCGGAGGCGGCTCTTCGCGCTTGTACAGGGCACGGGCTGTGCGCAATTGCTGCCACATATCCACGCCCTGCCAGGCACCATCCGCCAGCTCGAATGACATAGTGCCGTTCAGATTCTGCCGCATGGCAGACAACGTTTTGCCGCGCGCCGTCAGCACGAAGCGGCCGGCGATGCTGCCGGTAATGTTGTCACGCTCGAACATGGCCTGCGCCAGCGGTGTCAGGCTGACACCGGTAAGTTGTTCGTTCAGCGACAGCTTGGGAGTCTCACCCGAAGCGTCAATACGAACATCACCTGAGTAGGTGCCGTCAAAAAGCTCTGCCGACAGCGGGTTGAGCTGCAGCTTGCCGCCACTCACGTTCAGACCGAGCTGCATGTTGGTAAAGAGCATGCCGGAAAATGTGGCTTCAGCAAGTCGTAAGTTGCCTCGCGCATTAAGGCCGCGGATCATTTCGACAGGAATCTCGAAGTCATCGGCAGCAGCAGAATCCGCAGCGGTATCATCTTCGCTGGCCGGCGCCATGTAGCGATCAACATCCATACGATCAGCGTTCAGGTCGAAACGAATCGGTGCATCACCACTCATTGGCAACGCCAGCTCACCCGTGATCGTGGTGTCGTCTAGCTGCATATTCATCTTGCCCAGGGTCAGGGCGCTGGCATCCAGCGCGGCATCCGCGCTGAACGAAAGTTTTTGCAAAGCATTCGGGTCAGCCGTTTCCGGCGCTTCGATGTCCAGCAAAGCAAGCAGCTCAGGCAATGAAAACTGTGCCACTTTAATGCCGGCGTCAGCCGTAAGGTCGCTGGCCCAGGACAACGCCCGCACGTCTGCGTCGACCGTCAGGCCCAACGCCGTCAATACCAGGCTGGTGGGTGCGAGCCGGCTGTTCTCGAGATCGACCTTCAGGGTCGCCGCAGCCAGACCTACCTCAGTGCTGTCTTTGGCAATACCGCTGACGACGCCGTCGATAACCAGATCATCGAGTGCGATGCTGGCGAAATCGTCCGCAATATTGGCCACGCCTGACATGACCAATTGGCCGCTGATGGCATCCGGCTTCGCGTCAAATGCAAACTCGCCGCGTACATCAAAAGGTGTACCCAGTGCGATACGCCCAGTGCTGAGATTAACTTCATTCAGGGTGTACTCGGCGCCGCTTTGCCTGTCGCGGTAGCGTATTTCAGCGCCGCTGATTTCTACGCTGGCGATATCGAGTCCCGCCAGCCCGGAACCTGAGGCATCATCTTGCGTCGCTGCGGCGCCTGCATCGTCACTGGACGCGAGGTCCTGCCAGTTGTTGTTGCCATCGCTGCTGACTTCAAGATTGAGTCGCAACGATTCGAGCGATGCCGTTCCAACTGCGATCTCGCGCCGAAGCAGTAAAGGTAATAAGCGCACGCTCAGCCGCGCCGATTCGAAGCTCGCAAAGGCTTCATCGTCAAAACCGGCCGCGTTGCCCAGGCGGGTTTCGCCCATCTCCACGGCAAGCCAGGGAAAAATGCTTACGGAGAGATCGCCTTCGATCGTCAGGTTGCGACCCGTGGCCGTTTCAACTTTCGCTGCTATTTCGTCACGGAAGTTGTTGGGGTCAACGAACAGCAGTATCGCGACTGCGCTCAACACGACCAACAGAACGATGCCGGCGATGGCCAGCGTCAGGACTTTGAATAAGCGGTTCATACGGCTCCGGGGGATTTGCAACGAACGGCGAAGGATATCAAATATCAATGACCGCCTGCGTGTGAGGCCGTTCCGCTTTTTTATGATTTACGGCTAATTCCGGGCCTTATTCGCCGCCAGCGTCGCTTAATCGCGACACATTTGCAGATCGCCGTTCAAAGTACGGATGGTGACCCGGGCGCTACCGCCACCTTCGGTGAACACCAGCTCTCGCCCTGGCGCGTACTTGCTGGTACGTCGTGATTCCGGCCCAAAGCAGTTGCGAATATCGCCATTGAAGGTTTCCACGTCGAAACGCGCGGAAATTTCGCCCGCGAACTCAATATCAACGTCGCCGCTAATCGTTTCCACGTCCAGCCGGCCCTTACTCAACAACTGTGCGCGAAAGTCGATGTCACCACTGGTAGTGTTCATGGCGACCCGCGTAAACCGACCTCCGGCTACCACCACGTCACCACTAACGGAGCCGGTTTCGATCTCACCCGACAAACCAACGATATCAATATCGCCACTGACCGAACCAATCGTTGCGTGCAGTTCTTTGTCATCACCGCGGACGTTTATGTCTCCACTAACGGTATCGATATCAACGTCCGACTCGAACGCGTAAGTATCAATGTCACCACTGACGGATTGCAGTCGCTGCGAACCGTGTATGTCGTTGGTCACGATGTCCGCGCTAACGCCGGCGATCTTGACTGAACTGTTTTGCGGCACGCGAATTTCCAGATCACTTGACGCTCCACGCGCATTGTTGCGCGGGATTTTGACGATGACTTTCACTTCATTGCCATCCCGCTCAAAGATCAGCTCTTCGACACCGCGACCAAGATCACTGTTGACCTCAACCTGATTACGCGACCAGCCTTTCACCTCGATTGTCCCGGCCGGATTGGAAATCGACACCAGCCCATCTTCGCTCGCGTCGATAATTTGCCGAATTTCCTCGGCGGCCACAAAAGCAGTACCGGCAAGGTACAAAGCAACTGCGACGAATCCTTTAATAGTCCTGCTCATTTCAGTATCTCGTGTGTCGGGTTCGTGCGCGTTGCCGCTGCACCCCTGCGAACCTCGGTTGCCAATCCCTAGATATCCGTGCGGCGCATGACCGCATGGCTGATTCCATCGACTTTTTGCATGATCGCCAGTTCTTCGCTGTAGGTGCTGAGCAGCAATTCCTGCAACAACACATTGTCCGGTTCTTGCGCCAGAGCCTTGTTGATTTCCGCAATCGCCGCTCGAATTACGGCGATATTTTTCTCAACTTCGAGCCGCGTTTCGGCGGGTAAACGCTCCAGCTGTTGGTCGAGCTTAACCACCAGACTGTCGCGCGCATCCTGAAAGTCTGGCCCGAAACTGTATTTGCTACCAAACGAGCCAGAGACAGGCTCGAAGGTCAACTCGCCGGAACTGACCACCGGATCGACTGTAACGGTTGTGTTGTTCATGGTGACCCAGGTCAATGCGGACGACGCGCCGACCAGCAACAACACAGCCGCCGCCTGCGCGAACATTGTCGGCCAGCGTCGCCCGGCTTGCACAGCTGGCCGCTCACTGACGTCAATAGCGGCAGCGATACCCGGCCACAAATCGCGCGCAGGCTGAACATCAGTCGCGATGTTCCGCGCCCGTTTCAGCACCTCACGTTCCCTGTCCGTCATTTCATTGTTGTTCATGTCTCTGCACCTTCCAGTTGCTGCGCCAGCAAGCGGCGCGCGCGGTGTAGTTGTGCCTTGCTGGTACCGCTCGCGATACCCAGCATTTCGCCTGTTTCATCGTGGCTGTAACCGTATACGGCGTTCAGCACGAACACGTGGCGGGCACCGGCTGGCAATTCGTCGAGCGCCTGCTCCAGATCCTGCAAGCCGCCACTGTCACCGACAGTCGCGGTGGGCGGCGCTATATCGCGTACCACCTGCAAGCGGTCGTGTTCCCGACGGGACTTACGCATACGTCCCAGTACTGCATTGACGGCGATTCTGTGCAACCAGGTTGCAAATGCGCTATCCCCCCGAAACAACTCAAGCTTCGTCCACGCCTGAATAAAGGCGTCCTGGGCACAATCTTCGGCTTCGCTCGCATTGCCGGTCATGCGCAGACACAGTCCGTAGACTTTGCCGACGTGCAGGCGATAAAGCGCCTCGAACGCCGTCGAACTGCCTTTCTGTGCCAAAGCAATAAGCGTTTGCTCATCGCCCGCACCCTGATTGCTTACCGCCACTGCCTCATCTTCCTCGCGATTGGCGGCCACAGACGCTCCCAAAGCCGTAATCTCCCGTACTTTGCTGTTTGGACGTCCGTCGTCGCTGTTTGGTTTAAGCAATTGGCGCAGTAGAAGTGTGAATTGTGCCCCAGAAAGCGGTCGAGCAGGGGGTAACCCGCGATTTCTGGCGGGGGCGGTACCGATAGCCACAGCAATCGGCAGCAGTATTTCCAGCAGCCTTTCGCCACTCTCGTCGGAGCAGAAAAAAGCAGCCGGTACGACACGAAACGGAAGCCTGTGCGCGGGCACTATTCTGGTATTATGCCGCTGGGGAAAATCTAACGCGTAACGCCAAACCGAAACGAAAAAGAAATAACATAATGGCGCATGGATAGTAGCGACCAGAAACTAACCACGCAGGCACAGTCAAAGGGATCGCAACCAATGCCGGCAACATGTAGCTGATGGCGAGTTATATCGTTCTGTATCTCGGCCATCGTGAATTTGCCGAAGACTTCCTGCACAGACTCGAGCAACTGGATTGCTGCGAGCGGTTAATCGTCTGCGACAATCCCGCCTCTGCTGTTGCAGCGGCCAAAGACAGCCGTGTCGATATCATATTGTTTGAGACCGGGCCTGGCATGGGTCGCTCTGGCGAAATCCTGAAGAACCTTGTTCGATCCTTCACCGCTTTTCCGCTGGTTGCCGTAACAGACCGCGACCATGAGCATCGTGGTGTCGCCGCGGTACGTGTCGGCGCACAGGGTTATCTGTGCATGGACGACAGCAGCGTGGAGCGGCAAGCAGGAATTCTTGATCACGCCATACAGCGCCACCGATTGCTCGAAAGCCTGTCAGAAGCTGACGACACCGTGCTGTCTATACTAAAGAGCATCAACGACGGCGTGATCGTCGTGGACAGTGAAGGGCATGTACTCGACATCAACCCGGCGGCCCGCTCGATACTGGGTCTGCCACGACGTGGCACGCCAGGACCGGAATGGGTCACGACCTTCTGCGCCCTTGAAGCAGACGGAGTCACGCAAACCGGGCAGACTCTGCAACCGCTGTTTCGTGCTCGTCGCGGTGAAAAATTCAGCAATCAGATTGCACTGCACCGTGCCGAGCAACAGGCCGATACATTGCTTAGTATCAACGGACAGGGGCTTTATAACTCCAGCCAATCGCTGGTCGGCGGCGTCATCACGTTTCGCGATGTCACCGAAGTCATGTACAAGACGCTCGAGCTGGAGAAGCGGGCTGAGTACGACGACCTGACCATGCTGCCGAACCGCCGCTTGTTTTCCCGACAACTGCAAAAATCCATGGGCCGCGCGCAACGGAGCAAACGGCCGCTCGGCGTTTTGTTTATTGACCTCGACCGGTTCAAATCCATCAATGACACGCTTGGCCATGACTGCGGCGATGAATTACTCCGTCAGGTTGCCAATCGTATTCAGAGCAATCTCCGGGTTGGTGACTTTTGCGGTCGTTGGGGTGGTGACGAGTTCGTCGCTTGCCTGGAAGAGTTTGGCGACGCCGATGACGCTGCAGCCGTTGCGCAGAAACTGTTGCTGGTGCTGTCCGAGAAATACACCATCAATGAAAGCGAAGTCTACGCAACGCCCAGCATCGGCATTGCTTTGTACCCCGAATCGGGACTGACCACAGATCGCCTGGTGAAAGCGGCTGACGTAGCCATGTATCAGGCTAAAAAGCGCGGTGGTGGCCGCTTTCAATATTATTCTGCTGCCCTTAACGCCAAGCTTGAACAAAGCGACGAGCTTGAGGTTGGCCTGCGACACGCGCTGGTGCGTAACGAGTTCATACTGCATTACCAGCCGCGCATCGACGTACTGTCCGGGCGCCTGATTGGCCTCGAAGCGTTGCTGAGGTGGCAGCATCCGCGCTACGGCCTGTTACCGCCAGCGCGCTTTCTAAGCATTCTCGAGAGCAGTGGGCTTATACATTCAGCCGGGGAATGGATAATCGACACTGCGTGCCGGCAGCTCGCCGCATGGCAACGTCAGTTCGATCTTCCCGACTTGTCGGTTGCCATCAATCTTTCGTCGCAACAGTTGACGCATGGCCGGCTGGTCGATGCCGTTGAGCGCGCGATCGCGAATACGGCGCTTGATCCTGGCTGCATAGAATTCGAATTGTCGGATGGCGACATCGTCGGCCGTCGGCCTACTGAACGGGAGCTACTGGAAGCACTGCGCCGTCTGGGTGTGCGCTTGTCACTCGACAACTTCGGCACACGCGACATCTCGTTCACGTCACTCGACACCGGCGTCATCGACAGTTTCGTGCTCGACCCCAGTCTGATTCAAGACGTAGAAATCAACCACAGTCACCAGCGTATCGTGCGCGCCGCCATTGCGATGGCACGCGGGCTGAACATTGAAGTAGCCGCAGAGGGCGTTGAGACGATTACGCAGCTGGAGTTTCTGAAGAGTTGTGATTGCGACCTCGCACAGGGCTTTTTGATCAGCAAGCCGATGCAAGCGGAAAAAGTATCGAGCATTCTGCGTAACGAAATCGCTGGCGCCCGCCTGTTGCACATCAACGCCGCCTGAATCAGTTTTCGAGCTCGCAACTCCAGCAGGCGGCAAACTGACCTTCGTTATCTTCGCCGCAATTGCTGCAACGCCATACTTCGCCCGGGCTTTCCTGTAACAAGGTCTCGGTATCGATGAGCTGCAATGCCCGATCGTAGTCCAGATCGTTGTTGATCCACAGTTCCGGCCAGACTTCCTGAAACGGCATTTCGCCGACAATAGAACCCAGATGCTCGTTGCGCAGAAATGCGTCGATGCCCTCGCTCTGCAACAGATTGCGGTAGTGGTTGATTGTTATGATCGACGGCGCTGTCGTGAGTTTTCGCATGGCCGTCTCCTTGTCGCTTAGTCTCGCAGGCTACGCAGGAAGGCCGCCGGGTCTTCACCGCGTTCCAGCACTTCAACCAGCGCCGAACCCACGATAGCACCCGCCGCATGCTGACCAACGCTCGCAACGTCGCTGGCCGCACGGATGCCAAAACCCGCGCAAACCGGCAGCGGCGATACCTGGCTTACCCGGTCGAGATAAGCGGCAAGATCATCGGGTAGTCCGCCGTCACCGCCCGTGATACCGGTGATTGTTACCGCGTACAGAAAACCGCGCGACGAATCTGCCAGTAGTTGCAATCGTTCGGCAGGCGTTGCCGGGGTAACCAATTGCACGACGCCCAGCCCCTGCTTTTCGAGCGCGGCACGCAGTTCATCGCTCTCCTCGAATGGCAGATCCGGCACGATAAACCCGCAAACTCCGGCTGACAGTGCACGCTTCGCCAGTTCCTCGTAGCCGATGGCCAACAAGGGGTTCATGTAGGACATAAGCACAACAGGTGCTTTGACCCTATCGCGGTTCGCAGTCAGCTGCTCGAAAATCCAGCGCAACGATACGCCGTTCTTGATCGCTTCATGGCTGGATCGCTGAATCGTCATGCCATCGGCCATCGGGTCCGAGAAGGGCACACCTACCTCAACCACATCACCAACTTCGCTGACCGCAGCCAGCACGTCCATGAAGTCATCAAGCTTCGGATAACCTGCGGTAATGAACGGTATCAGGGCCGGCCGCCCGGCATCGTTCGCGGCACGCAGCGCATTGCTAATTGATTCGTGCGCGCTCATTTGCGGGCACTCACCGGGTACTGGATCAGGGTTGGCATATCTTTGTCACCGCGACCGGAGTTACCGATCAGAATACGTTTACCGGGGTTGCTTGCCGCCCATTTTTTTGCGGCCGCGTAAGCGTGTGCGGTTTCCAGGGCGGTCAGAATACCTTCCGCCTCGCATAACTCGCCCAGTGCTTCCAGAGCTTCCTCGTCGCTGGCCATGATGTAATTCACGCGACCAATAGCCTGCAACAACGCGTGCTCAGGACCCACACCGGAATAATCGAGCCCGGCTGAGATTGAATGGGTTTCCTGCACCTGGCCGTCGTCGTCCTGCAGGATCATCGTGTAACTGCCCTGCAAGACACCCGGTCGGCCCGTGGCTAGCGTCGCTGCGTTATCGCCGAGGCCCGGACCGCGACCGCCAGGCTCAACACCGAATAACTCGGTTTGCGCATCCGCCAGCAGTGGATAGAACAGACCGATTGCGTTCGATCCACCGCCGACGCAGGCGAACGCTGCGTCCGGCAAGCCGCCGGCAAGCCGTAACATTTGCTCGCGTGCTTCCTGGCCGATTACGTTTTGCAGTTCGCGCACCAGCCACGGATACGGATGCGGTCCTACAGCCGAACCCAGCAAATAGTAAATACCATCCGGATCCGACACCCAGCATCGCATGGCTTCATCAATGGCGGCACGCAAAGTCGCATCACCACTCTCGACCGCGACGACTTCGGCACCGAGGCGGTGCATACGATCCACGTTGGGTGCCTGGCGCTTCATGTCGAGCGCGCCCATGTAAACAGTACATGGCAGCCCAACCCGCGCACACGCCGCAGCCGACGCGACACCGTGCTGACCAGCGCCGGTTTCGGCAATCACCCGTCTTGCTCCGAGCCGTTTCGCCAACAAGGCCTGGCCAATCGCATTGTTGATTTTATGGGCACCGGTATGCGCGAGATCTTCGCGCTTCAGCCATACGTCGCAACCCCAGCGGGCACTCAGTGTAGGCGCGGGCGTCAGCGCAGTCGGCCGACCAACCCAGTCGCGCAACTCGGCGCGAAATTCCTTCTGGAAGTCCTCGTCATACAGATAAGTGCGAACGCCTTGTTCAAGCCGTTCGAATGCAGGCACAAGCGTTTCAGGAATGTACCGTCCACCGAACGGCCCGAAACGACCACGTGCATCCGGCAACTCGCCGTTGATTGAGGCAGTGAGCAGTTTTTCTGCGTCGCCTGACTCCAGTAAAGACTTCATGGTTTCCAACCTCGGTTCTTTAATTAAGCTGTATTGATCGTGCTGCGGTTACGAAGGCTGTAATTTTGCCGGTGTCTTTTTTGCCCGGTGCAGATTCGACTGCACTCGATACGTCCACGCCCCAGGGCGCCACGCTCGCAATTGCCGCTGCGACATTCGCGGCGCTCAAGCCCCCGGCCAGGATCATCTGACCCCGGCGAGCGTATTCTGCCGCGACACCCCAGTCCACCTGCTGACCGGCACCACTGTTACTGCCTTCATAGAGAAAGGTCGCCGGCAAAATCATGTCCGGTGTCACCGCGCCTTCGCGGTAGACGGGCCAACGCTCAATGTTCGCCGGGACCTCGAGCTGCCGAAAATCATCTGCGTCGGTTTGCAGGACATCGGGTGCGAATGTTGCCAGCACTTCCTGCCATTCGGCGTTAGTCGGATGGCGCATGACTGCGACGCGTTGCACTTTCGCTGGCACATTGCTGGCGATCTCCGCCGCGGTTTTGGCACTAATCTGCCGCGGCGATGCCGCAAACACGAAGCCAACCGCGTCAGCGCCCGCGTCGATCGCCGCGGCAACAGACGCCTTGTCCGTCAGGCCGCAAATTTTGATCATCGTCATATTGCGGCCCGGGCCGCGCTGCCCGCGCGACGCATGTCGCGAATCAGCCCGGCAGGATCGGCACTGCGCATCAGTGCCGTGCCAACGAGTGCCATGTGATATCCCCAACCGGCGGCGGCGGCGGCATCGGCGCCAGTGTGCAGACCACTTTCGGCTACGCAAACAGCGTTGTTCGGCAATGCCGGGCCGAGCTGCCGGAGGCGATCCGGATCAACTTTCAGCGTCCGCAGGTTACGCGTGTTCACGCCAACGAGTAACTGCCCGGTACTGGCGCGGTCTGCGTAACGCGGCTGCTCCAGCAGTCGCGCGGTGCGCTTGAGATCGTCTTCGTCAAACGCCTCAAGCAGGACGAACAGAGAAAGATCACACGCACAATCGAGCATCTCGATGAGTTGTTGATCATCCTGCATGGCGGTGATCAACAGTGCACCACTGGCACCGGCAGCGCGTGCCTCCAGCAATTGCACCGGATCAACCAGAAAATCTTTGCGCATCGCCGGTATCCCGGCGCCGGCCAGCAATGCCGCCACTTCACTCAGATGTCGGAGGTCGCCGGCGAATCGCGACGGCTCGGTCAACACCGACACGGCCACGGCACCGCCTGCCGCGTACATTTGCGCCTGATGCAGACGATCGCTGTCGGCGCCCGCCAACGCACCTTCAGATGGCGAGTGGTCCTTGATCTCTGCAAGCACATCGAAGCTCGATAAGCTCAATGGCAATAACGGCAGATCAAGTTCATCGTCGCTGTACTTGCGCTTGGCACGACTGGCGCGCTCTGCGCTTGACAGCGCCATCTGCTGTAGAAAATCGCTCATATTATTCCGCGAAATGTGTCCGCATAGCGTCAAGGAATCGAACAGCGCGGCCGTCGTCGATTGCGGCAGCCGCCATCGCGACACCCTCTCGCGGATCGCTCACCAAACCCATGACTTCCAGCACCAGCGAGGTGCCCATCAGCAAGGCATCACGATGCGCGCCCTTGTCGTCGCCATTGAATACCCGTTGCAGTTCGGCCGCGTTGTGTGCCGCGTCGCCACCGGCCAGGTCAGTCGGCGAGCAGCGCGGCACACCGTAGTCCTCCGGGCTGCGCTCGGAGCGGCTTACAGAACCGGGTCGCACATCGAAGAGGACAAAACTGCCCGCCGGTGTCGCTTCGTCCCAGCCGGGTTCGCCATGCACGACAAACGCGCGCTCTATCGGCATGCCGGACAAGGTATCAGCCATCAGTTGCGCTGCATCGGCACTGAACGCGCCGATTAACTGGTAGGGCGGAGCCGCCGGATTCGTCAGAGGCCCCAGTAGATTAAAGACCGTTCGCACGCCGAGCGCGGCACGCACCGGCATGATCGCTTTCATTGCCGGGTGATAAGCCGGGGCAAACAGAAACGTGAAACTCGTTGCATTGAGTGCAGCCATCGCGGCATCAGCCGCCAGCGGCAACGGCATGCCCAAACACTCCAGCATGTCAGCACTGCCTGAACGGCTCGATATAGAACGGTTGCCATGTTTAACGACGCGGGCACCGCAAGCGGCAGCCAGTAAGCCGGTACCCGTTGACAGATTCAGACTGCCGGATCCATCGCCGCCCGTGCCGACGGTATCAACCGTCGGTGTGCCGTCAGGAACTGCCGGTGCCAGCGCGAGTTCACGCATGGCAGTTGCGAAGCCCCGGATTTCAGCCGCGGTCTCGCCCTTGGCGCGAAGTCCGGCGAGAAACGCACCGGCCAACGCGGGATCCAGTTCGCCGCTCGCCATGGCATGCATCAGGCCGTGCGCTTCCTTTTCCGTGAGCGCCGTGCCAGACAGCAGGCGATCGAGCACGGCTGAATGCCGCCCGCTCATTGCCCGGTCCTGAGGAAGTTGGCCATCAGGCGATCGCCCTCGGGCGTGAGAACACTTTCGGGGTGGAACTGCACACCCTCAATCTGCCATTCCCGGTGGCGCACGCCCATGATCTCTCCCTTGTCAGTTTGCGCGGTGATTGTCAGTTCATCCGGCATGGATTCCCGCTGTGCACCGAGCGAATGGTAACGACCCGCTTCGAACTGCTGCGAAAGACCATCGTAGATACCGAGTCCGTCGTGCGCGATCGGCGATGTCTTGCCGTGCATCAGACGATCAGCCCGCACAATCTCGCCGCCGAAGTGACTAACGATGCATTGATGACCGAGACAGACACCGAAAATCGGCAGACTGCCGGCAAACGCCGCAATCATCTCCAGAGACACGCCAGCGTTTTCCGGTCGACCCGGGCCCGGTGAAATCAGCAGATGACTCGGTTCCAGGTCATACGCTTCGTTAACGGTGATAGCGTCGTTGCGATAAGTGATGACATTCGCGCCGAGCGCCAGGAATGCCTGCACGATGTTGTAAGTAAACGAATCGAAATTGTCGATCAGCAGTATGCGTGCCTTTTTCACAGGCCTTCTCCCGCCATACTCAATGCATTTCGCAAGATGGCGCTCTTCGCAAGCACTTCCCGGTACTCATTTTGCGGCACGCTGTCTGCAACGATGCCAGCCCCCGCCTGAAAACTGTATTCGTCGCCGTTGAACACGAGCGTACGAATCGTAATAGCCTGATCCATGTTGCCGCCTACGTCGAAATACCCTGCCGTGCCGGCGTACAGCCCGCGACCACTGGATTCCATCTCCTCGATGATTTGCATCGCCCGCACTTTTGGCGCACCAACCAGAGTGCCGGCCGGAAAGCTGGCCGCAAACAAATCGAATGCGTCATAGCCCTCGGCAAGCTCGCCTTTGACGCCACTGACTATATGCATGACATGCGAGTACCGCTCGATAGAGCGGTACGGTGCAACGTGGACACTGCCAGCCGCGGCGACCCGACCCAGATCATTACGTGCCAGATCGACCAGCATGACGTGTTCGGCGGATTCTTTTGGGTCCGCCAGCAAACGTCGTTCGTTGTCATCGTCTTCAGCGCGGGTCGCACCGCGCGGCAAGGTGCCCGCGATCGGCCGCAATGACGCCGTGCGGCCATTCAGCTTGACCAGCGCTTCCGGCGACGAGCCGACAACTTTAAGATCGCCGAACTCGAAATAGAACATGTACGGCGACGGGTTCAACAGGCGCAAGGCGCGGTACACCTCGAACGGGGGAATGTTGCTACGGCCTTTGAACAATACCGAGATAACGATCTGGTAAATGTCACCCGCCGCAATGTATTCCTTACAGGCAGCAACCCGGTCGCAATACTCGGCTTCGGTCATGCCCGCTTCGGGCGAGGTCAGTTGCAGCGCTTCGTTGCGCTCTGGCAATGGACCGTGCAGGCGCTTGATAACGTCACGCCGCAAGCTATTGCGTTCCTGCTCACTGCCCGCATGCAACAAGGCAACGCGCCGAGTGAGGTGATCGAATACGAGCATCGATGAGGGCGCGCAGAAAGCCGCTTTGGGGATTCCTGCCTGCGGCGTCGAGGTCTGCGGCAAACGCTCGAAAAGTCGCACGATGTCGTAACCGGAAACGCCCACCAGCCCACCGTGGTACGGCAACTCGGGAATCACCGGCGATAACTCCGGCGCGAGTGACTGTGCATGTCGCAGGGCATCAAGCCAGTCTTTCTGGCAGCCCGGCGCCGGCTGCTGTTCGCCGCCGATGACGAGGCCATCGTCGTCATAACTCAGTTCGAGTGCCTCACCGAAACCGAGGAAGGAGTAACGGGCAAGTCGCTCGCCGCCTTCAACGCTTTCGAGTAGAAATCGCGGCTTGAGGTCTTTCAGTTTCAGGTAGGCGGAAACCGGCGTGTCGAGGTCGGCCGCTATATCGAATGGTGGTTGCATCGGGTCTCTTCTTGTTTATTCAGTAACCGCCGCACCAGGAACAAAAAAAAACCCACCCCCACGTACGGCGGAGATGGGTTTGTCGGATTCATTACTCTCAGGCAGAAATCAGCCGGCCACCCACTCCATATCGGGTCGCCACAGCCAGCTTGTCGGTATCCGCGTGATCATGGGGCGAGTATTACCGGCAGCCTCCGCTCGCGTCAAGTCAGACACCGGACTAATGCCTCAAAAATCGTAGAGCAGCGGTAACAGCAACGAGAAACCGATCCACATGACGATAGTGAGCGGTATTCCGACCCGCATGAAGTCAGAGAATTTGTAGCCGCCTGCGCTGAGAATCAATAAGTTTGTCTGGTAACCAAATGGCGTCGCATAACTCATGTTGGCGCCAAACAGGACCGCCAGAATGAACGGTTCCGGATTGACCCCGAGCCGTTGCGCGACAGCGACGGCGATCGGCGTACCTATTACGGCCGCAGCATTATTCGAAACGACGTTGGTCAGGACCGTCATGATCAGAATGAACAGACTGAGGATGAGCTCAACGGGCATGTCGGCTGCCGCAGAGACAAAACCGTAGGCAAGAAAATCCGCCATTCCGGTACCCATCAGTGCCTTGCCGAGCGCGAGACTGGTTACGATGATCATGATCACCGGCGTCGACAGCGCACTCGCCGCATCACGCCAGTTCAGACAACCGAATGCGAGGGTCAGGCCAACGCCGACTATGGCCGCCACCGAAATTGGCATGATGCCGAGGGCTGCCACCAGCACGACAAGTGCCATGATTCCCAGTGCACGGTTCGCGAGGTGCGTGTGCGGCAGGTCCATCGTGCCGTCAAGTACCAGCATGCTGCCGCTTTCTTTAAGGTTCTTGATCGCATCACTGGTGCCCTGCACCAGCAACACGTCACCAGCGCGCAGCCGAATCGCGTTCAGATCACCGGTGACCTGTGAGCTTGGCGCACGTGCCCGATGGATAGCCAGCGGCAGCAAGCCATAGCTGCTGCTGAACGCGGCGGCGGCAAGGCTGCGCAGATGCAAGGGCGACCCGCGAGTAACAACCACTTCCGCGAGTTGCTGGCCTTCGGCTTTCAGCGGCGTGTCGTCATCAATCGGGTGCTCATTGTCCGACACGTTGAACAGGGTCGCACCCAGCTCGGTCTCGTAGAGCTTCAGATTTTCGGGCGAATCCTTGACGAATAAACGGTCGCCGGGCTGCAGAATGACCGACGGCAATTTGGCAAGAAACAATGACTCGGTGCGCTGAATCTTGTCGACGCGCATATCGCCATTGGTCTTCGCGAGAATTTCGGACAGCGTCTTGCCATCCGCAAAGCCGCCTTCTTTGACGTGCAACTGCGCACTGAAAACCCGCGGCGACGTATCTGCCATCGGCGGTATGCGATCCGGCAGCAAGCGTGGCGCAATGAGCCAAAGGAACAGAATGCCAACACCGCCAACAATCACTACTGGCATCATGAAGTCGAACATACCGAAACTCTTCAGCCCCATGTCCTGGGCGATACCGACAACGAGCAAATTGGTGGACGTGCCGATTGTTGTCGACATACCGCCGATGATCGTTGCCAGGCCCATCGGCAACATGACACCGGACACCGGGAACTTCACGCGCAGGGAAACACCGACGAGTATCGGCATCAATAACACGACAATTGGCGTGTTGTTCATGAAGGCGCTGAGAATGGCGCCAGCAATCAGCGTGATGAGCAAAGCCAGCAGCGGTCGCGCTGACCACGCGCGACCAACAATGGCGGCCAAAGGTTGTAACGCGCCGGTGGTTTCAAGTGCCTTGCCAACGATCATCAGGGCACAAATCGTGATCAGCGCTTCGTTACCGAAGCCGGCAAAAAAATCCGAGGCTGCCAGTGATGCGTCGCCGTGCTGATAAGGGAAGAGCTGAAAACCCGTTACCAGCAGGATCAATACAATCAGGCTCGATGTTTCGAGGGGAATCTGATCGCGGGTAAACAGCACCAGCGCTGCTGCGGTGAGCAGCAGTACAGCAACTCCATGCGCATCTGGTGTTATCGCTTGCAAATAATTCTCGCATCCGTGTTGGTTGACCTGCTGATGCGGAAATGTCACCCATCATCGCAGCCGGGGATGAACCGTATATCAGTTCATGCCCCTGCCGCAACGAATGTCGCCGCGTTGCGACGCTGCAGAATTGCGTGGGCGCGGCAGTGGAAGTTCTTGAATTCACTGATACTCCAGCCGGAAAAATCTGCTGCCGGAGCAAAGCTGCAGGCATCGGCGTGGGCCAGCAGCGGCAACAGATCCGCATAGTCGCGGCGGTCGCCTGCACCACTTTGGGGCATCACCGAGTAGGGTGACATGACCAGCAAATTGCGATGCCGAACCGCAACTGAGGACAACGCAGCGTGCCAGCGGCCTTGCCAGTTTCGGCGCTGCTCAACCGTGTCCACACCGCGACTGGGATCCCGGGCCGCCAGTGCCGGCAGCAGGCCACGGCTGCTCGCCAGCCTGTGCGACCGGTCCCACAGACCTTCATGGATGGCACCAATCAAACGGTCAAGGTAACGCAGGCATTCAATATCCGCCGGGTCAGCACCGCGTAACTGAACGAGATCGCCAATACCCTGCAGTACGAAACCGATGCGGCGATTGCAGACGGCATCCCTGCGCTGTTCCCGGTCACGCCAGTACAGGCCATCGAACAAATGGTCGGCTGTGTCCAGCGCCTGCTGCAGCGCCGCCAGTAGTTGGCCGCTGTCGATCTGGCCGTGCCGGTTGGCGAACCGACAAATAGACAACTCAAGGCAAAGCCAGGCACTGCCGGTCGGCACCCGTATCGCGTTTTCGGATGACAAGACTGGCGTTCGTTCGTCGGACAGCAACGGACAACGCGTTCGCGAGTCTCCGCCATACACCGGGCGCAGTCCCCACCGCCAGGTGCGTTGCTGGTAAAGGGCGGTCCAGGCCGGTGACGCCTCTGCCAGACCGCCGCGGGCAAGGTGAGCGGCTTCGAGTACCACGTAGCGGGGTCCCTGGCCGAGCAATACCTTGCTCATGAGCAGAAAGGCTGGCAGTGGCATTTCTTCGGCGGCTACGGCAAGCCCCAGCAAACGGCGATTGATGCAGGGCGCGACCACCGCTCGCCGCAACTTTCGCAGCAGGCGTTCTATGCGCCGGGAACTGCCGGCACCCGCGTCACTGAGCGTCAGGTTCACTGCAACGCCACTCAATAACAATGTGCGGACACGCTCTAACTGCGGGGCAAGCTGCTCGGGGGCCGCCGTGAGTGTTCTCACGGGCCAGCAAAAACCGGCGCCTGTTGCTGACACGCCCTGACCTGACCGCAAAACGGCCGGCCGAAACCCAAGCGTTGCCAATGTTCGCAACTGGAGGTTAAGCGAGTT
Source organism: Woeseia sp. D3-10 (assembly GCF_055809415.1). NCBI lineage: Bacteria > Pseudomonadati > Pseudomonadota > Gammaproteobacteria > Woeseiales > Woeseiaceae > Woeseia > Woeseia sp. D3-10. Next base: position 1,870,953 of record NZ_JBVVTW010000007.1, read on the forward strand.
CCCGTTTTTGTCACCAGCGTGTGCTGCAGGCGGCAAAAGCGGTGTGACGATCGGTGTGATATGTGCAGACATAGCGGTCCTTCCCTGACCTTTAACGATGCTGCTCCACAACGAGACACCAGGCATCTTGCCTAACTGGGCAGCTTGGACAGTTTTTGTTATTGTCGCCGCGGCTCACGTGGGCCTCCCCTTTATACGTTGCAGGAGCGACGGCAATGCGATTCAAGACTTTGTTGAAAACCTGGAGCAAGCAGCACGCTCAGGAACACACTGAAGAGCAATACTCGATTCGACTGAACGTGGGTGATGCCGCGCGGCTCGCGGCACTTGCTGAACTCTTTCCCGGCAATACCGTCGAGCAGCTCATCAGTGACCTCTTGTCCGCCGCTCTCGACGAGACTGAAACTGCGATGCCGTACGTCGCCGGTACAACGGTCATTCGGGAAGACGAATTCGGTGACCCGGTATACGAAGACGTTGGCCTGACCCCGGAGTTTCTTGAGCTCGTCCGCCAGCATCGCGCCAAATTGGCCAGCAATAGCGGAAACGCCTGAGCACCCGGCGCGCAGCGACTGCCGCTTGCGAGTAATCTCTGGATCGGGTCCGCGACTGCGTTAAACTTGCAGTCCTGAAACTGGCAACGGGCCGCCGACACAGTGATGAGATACTTCCCCGCACGATTTCTTGCGCCACTACTCGCCATTTTCCTGTTCAGCAGCTGCGGTCAGGAACCCAGCGAGATCGCGGGTGAACCGCCGCTTCCGGTTGGTTTTTGGCATGCCAGCATTACCCTGCCCGGCGGCGAGATCGATGCGGGAATTGAAATCAGCCGCAAAGACGATCGCTACAGCGCCAGCCTGATCAACGGTCCGGAGCGTGTGGTGATTCGCGAGGTCAGTTATAAAGACGGCGTGCTCCTGCTGCGCTTCCCCGCATTTAACAACGAGATCAGGGCTCGCATCGTCAACGGCAAACTGGTCGGCGAGCTGATTCTGGTCAAGAGCAAGGGCGCGACCCAGTCGATGCCATTTGTGGCCACCGCCGGCGCACAGCGCAGCGACCCGGCAAGTGGCAGCAGCGTGCACGACCTGTCCGGCCGCTGGGCAGTGCAATTCCACGAAGCAGACGGCAGCAATACACCCAGTGTCGGTGAGTTTTCGCAACGCGGGTCGCGCCTGTTTGGCACATTTCTCAATGCCAGCGGCGACTACCGCTACCTGACCGGCTTTGTACGCAACAACTCTTTCAACCTGTCAACGTTCGACGGTGCGCACGCCTTCCTGTTTTCGGGAACGATCGATGACAACAAAATCACCAATGCCGACTTCTGGTCCGGGACGTCCTGGCATCAGACCTGGTCCGCAGTCCGCGATGCCAACGCAAAATTGCCCGACGCCTATCAACTTACACACCTGAAACCCGGCTACGATCGCTTCGAATTCAAGTTCCCGGATCTTGATGGCAAGGCCGTGTCGCTGGACGATCCGCGTTTTGCCGGCAAGGTCGTGGTCGTGACACTGGCGGGCACCTGGTGTCCCAATTGCCATGACGAAGCGCGCTTCATGGCGCCGCTGTACGAGAAGTACCGGAGCAAAGGCCTGGAGGTCGTCGCACTGATGTATGAGCACTTCGACGATCCGCTGCTAGCCGGGCAGCAAGTGGCGCTGTTCCGTGAGAAGTTCAATATCGCCTACACCACACTGATCGCAGGAACGTCGAGCAAGACTGAGGCAGCAGAAACACTGCCGTCACTGGATGCCGTACTCGCTTTCCCGACAACGATCTTTATTGATCGAAGTGGTAACGTGCGCAAGATCCATACCGGCTTCAGTGGTCCCGGCACTGGCGAGCACTACAAAGTTCTGACCACAGAGATGACCAGCCTGATAGAAACCTTGCTGGCCGAACCTGCTGTCCCCGTCAGCGCATCCGCCGCCACCCGTCAGCCGGGCATTTAAAGCCAAATCGCCAGGAGCACCGCATGCCATCGTTTGATGTAGTCAGCGAGTTCGAGATATTTGAAGTACGTAATGCCGTGGACCAGGCCAACAGGGAAGTCGAAACACGGTTCGACTTCAAGGGCAGCGACGCAAAGTTCGTATTTGAGGATGACGTCATTCTGATGACGACCAAGTCGGATTTTCAGCTCAACCAGATGCTGGACGTATTGCGCCAGAAAATGGCCAAACGCGGCATTGATGTCGGCTGCATGGACCCACAGAGCGTCGACAAGTCGCTGCATGAAGCTCGCCAGAAAATTGTCATGAAAAAAGGCATCGATACCTTACTCGCCAAGCGCCTCGTGAAAACGATCAAAGCCAGCAAACTGAAAGTCCAGACTGCAATTCAGGGCGAGAAGTTACGTATCACTGGCAAGAAGCGCGATGATTTGCAGGCCGCCATCAGCTTGCTGAAGGAAACGGATACCGAGATTCCTTTGCAATATGAAAACTTTCGCGATTGACCCGCGCAAATAACAACCAACAGGTAGCAATCCAGTGCGCAGGCAAGACATTACTTTTGAAGACAAGGACCAGGCGTTACGCGACGACGTTCGTACGCTCGGCACCCTGGTTGGCGAATTACTGACGGAACAGGGCGGCGAGCAGCTGTTCGAAATTGTCGAAGAGGCCCGCTTGCGTTCGATCCGGCGCCGGGAAGGAAACGAAAAGGAGAACGAACGACTCGTTGACCTTGTCAGCAACCTCGATATGTCACTGGCACTGGAAGTGATCCGGGCTTTTTCCACCTATTTCCAGATGGTAAATACCGCGGAGAAAGTTCACCGCATTCGGCGCCGCCGCGAATACCTGCAGGAAGTGGGACAGTACCAGCCGGGCGGCCTCGAAGAGACGATGGTCAAGCTCAAGGCCGCTGGTATCGACGTCGACCAGTTGCAGCAGTTGTTGCAGCAATTGCACATCGAACCCGTGTTCACGGCACATCCGACAGAGCCAACGCGGCGTACGATCCTGCGCAAAGAACAACGCATAGTTCGGCGACTCATCGACATGCTGAACCCGACCATGACCGCGCAGGAAACGTATGCGGCCATTGAAAACATCAAACTGGAAGTTGCAACCGGCTGGCAAACAGCGGAGCACCCGTCGGAACAAATGACCGTTGCGGACGAGCTGGAGCATGTCCTGTTTTTCATCACCGATGTCTTGTACCGGGCTATTCCGCCGTTTTACGAGGACATCGAAGCAGCGGCCAAACGAGTGTATGGCAAAGACGGCGAGCGCGTTAACGTGCCGAATATCGTCCACTTCGCGTCCTGGGTCGGCGGTGACATGGACGGCAACCCGAACGTCAATGCCAAGACGATACGCTCCACGATGGCGCGACAGCGTTCCCTTATTCTTGACCTGTATTACCGCGAGTGCGCATCGCTGTCAGCCAAGCTCAGTCAGTCCATTCTGCGAGTAGAGGTCAACGAAGACGTATTGCAACGCATTGAGCAATACCGTGCCGAATTTCCGAATGCTTATCATGCAGTCCCGGTCAGGCACCGTGACATGCCTTACCGGGTTCTGCTGCGGCTGGTTCAGCAGCGCCTGCAGGCTACTTACGATGACGCAGCCTTTCCTTATGAGTCGGCAAAACAATTTCGCGCCGATATCGATATGGTTGCGCGCAGTCTTGCCGACAACAACGGCCAGCATGCGGGTCTGTTCGCTGTGCGGCGCCTGCTGCGGCGTATCGATACCTTCGGCTTCCATATGGTTACGCTGGACGTACGTCAGGATGCTCTGCTGCACCGTCAGGTAATTGGTGAATGTCTTGGTATCGACGACTGGCTGACCTGGAGCGCAGCGGACCGGGCAGCCCGGATCGTCGAAGCGATAGAGATGAAAGATCCACCCCCGGCCCAACAGAGCATTGCCGCACGCAAAACGTTGGCAGTATTCCAGGCCATCAGTTTTTGCCGTCGCAAATACGGCAAGGAGGCCATCGGCCCGTTTATCGTCAGCATGACCCAGGGCGCGGACGATATCCTGGCGGTTCTGTTGCTCGCCAACTGGAGCGAATTGCACAACCGCCGTGGCGAAGTACCGATGGATGTAGCGCCGTTACTCGAAACAGTAGCTGATCTCGACAACGGTCCGCAGATTCTGAATGACCTGTTGGGTAATGATTTGTACCGGGCACATTTGCGACAACGCAATGATACCCAGACCGTGATGATTGGTTACTCCGACAGCAACAAGGACTCAGGCCTCACTTCGGCCCGCTGGGCGCTGCAGAATGCTCAGCTCGCGCTTGTTGAGTCCGTGAAAGAAGAAGACATCACCCTGCATCTGTTCCACGGCCGCGGCGGCACGATCAGCCGTGGCGGCGGCAAGACCCACGCCGCCGTACTTGGCTCACCTCCCGGCACCGTTAATGGCCATTTGCGGGTAACGGAGCAGGGCGAAATCATCAACGAAAAATACGGTCTGCGCGGTATTGCGCTGCGTACCCTGGAGCAGGCAGCCGGCTCTGTGGCGCTGGCCACCGCCATGCCACTGCATCGCGGCAGTGACCTCCCCGAGTGGCACACGATGATGCAGGTCATTGCTGATGTCAGCCGCCAGAAATACCGCGGACTCGTTTACGACACCGAGCGTTTCTACGACTATTTTCGCAAAGCAACACCTATAGACCTCATTGAACGGATGCGTATCGGTTCGCGACCGTCATCGCGCCGTTCCGGCGGTGGCGTGAACGACCTGCGGGCGATTCCCTGGGTATTCTCCTGGACGCAAAGTCGCCACATCCTGCCGGGCTGGTTTGGCTTCGGCAGTGGTCTTGCCGCCGCCGCAGAGCAATTCGACGACGAAGCATTTCGCACTATGTTCCGTGAGTGGTACTTCATGCGCGCGCTCACGGCGGATGTCGAAATGGTGCTCGCGAAAGCCGACCTCGGAATTGCCGAAGTGTACTCGGAACTTGCGGGCAACCTGCATGAAGAGTTTTTCCCGATCATCAAGGCAGAATTCGAACTCACCCGCGAATTGATCCTGAAGTATTCAGATCACCACGAGCTGCTCGAAGGGGACGTCACACTGCAACGGACCATCATGTTACGAAATCCGTATGTGGACCCGATGAGCATGATGCAGGTAGACCTCTTGAAACGCTGGCGCGCGACGGGCTGCGAAGACCCGGAACTGTTCGAAGCATTGCTCGCAACGGTGAATGGCATTGCCCAGGGATTGCAAAATACCGGCTAAACAGCCCTTGTTGGTCAATCCTCAATAAACGACACATAGTCGTTCAAAGGTTTGCGATGAATGTCCGGCACGCGGGCATCCTCGGCCGGGTAGCCGGTGACCAACAACAGGAAAGGGCGCTCACTTTTCGGCCGGCCGAGAATTTCATTCAAGAAACTCATCGGACTCGGCGTGTGTGTCAGGCAAGCGAGGCCTGCGCGATGCAGCGCAGTAATAAGCAGGCCCGTCGCCAGGCCGGTGGACTCCGCCGGGTAGTAGTGTTTTACCTTGCTGCCGTCGGCACGAATATCGTATTTCCTGAGGAACACGGCGATTAACCATGGCGCTGTTTCCAGAAACGGCTTGTTGGTGTCGGTACCGAGGGGCTTCAATGCCTCCAGCCACTCATCCGATGCACGGTGTTCGTAGAACTCTTTCTCTTCTGCCTCGGCGGCAACCCGAATACGCCGTTTGCACTCCTGTTGACCGACGACAACGAAATGCCAGGGCTGGAGATTCGCGCCACTCGGTGCTGTACCGGCAGCCTGCAACGCCGTCTCGATCAACTTACGCGGCACGGCGCGCGCGGAAAAATCCCGGACTGTTCGTCGCCGGCGCACATCCTCATAAAACTCGCTGGCTCGTTGCTGCATTTCCAGCGGCGTGAACTCCCGCCAGTCTGCCAACGGCACAAATGCCTTGTCTGTCATCTACTCCTGCTCTCCGTTTTCGCCAAGTCTTCGCAACACCGTCCATTCGCTGGTATCGCGTTCAGAGACCGCTTTGCCGCGCACTGATATGCCGGCCCTGTGTACGGACTCCGGGTCGCCGCTAAGCAGCGGATGCCACTCCGGCAAGTCCTTGCCCTCCGACAAACGCCGGTAGGCACAACTGCCGGGCAACCACTGAAACTCTTCGGGCTTGTCCGCGCTCAGGGCAAGGCAGCTCGATACCCGTCGGGCGCGATTCGCGTAGTCGGTGCAACGGCAAGCGTCCATGTCCAGCAATCGACACGCCAGATCTGTGTAATAGACCTCGCCGCTATCTTCGTCTTCAAGTTTCTGTAAACAGCAGAGTGCACAGCCGTCGCATAGCGACTCCCACTCGCCGCGCGACATCTGCGCAAGCGACTTGAGTTTCCAGAAGGGTTCGCTCATTGTTTGTCGCTCACTGCCAAACGCCAGGGTCAAGGATACCTCAGTCCGGATGAACGCGACGTTCCTCGATTTTTCCACCATCGGCGCGAATGAGCTCGACCCCACGCCGCTGCTGAATGTTCTGCCTGAATTGCGATTCTATGACACGACCGCGCCGTCACAGGTTGTCGAGCGTATTCGCGATGCTGAAATCGTCTTACTCAACAAAGTGAGTATCGACCGCGCTGTAATGCAGCAAGCACCCAGGCTGCGTTGCATCGGCCTGACCGCGACCGGTGTCGACAACGTTGATCTTGAGGCCGCTCGCAATCTGGGTATCGCTGTATGCAACGTAACCGCCTATTGCACGCAGTCAGTTGTCGAACACGTCTTCGGCACGCTGCTCACACTGACTCACAACCTGAATCAGTATAACGCGGCGGTCCGTAACGGCGCGTGGCAGAAGTCCGCACAGTTCTGCATGCTCGATTTCCCGCTGCGCGAACTGTCGGCAATGACGATGGGCATCGTTGGTAGCGGCAACCTCGGCAGTGCGGTCGCCCGAACAGCGGAGTTCTTTGGCATGCAGGTCTTGTTCGCACAGCGGGCTGGCGTGTCGGCGACTGAAGACGGCCGCTTGCCGCTCGACGATCTCCTGCGAACAGTCGATGTCCTGTCGCTGCATTGCCCATTGAACGAACAAACAGCCGGACTCATCGGCACCCGGGAATTGTCGTTGATGAAGAACAGCGCGCTGCTGATTAACACCGCTCGCGGCGGCCTGGTGGACTCGGCAGCACTGGTTAACGCGATCGACAGCGGGCAGATTGCTGGGGCAGCGATCGACGTACTAAGTGAGGAGCCGCCGATCAACAGCGATCCGTTACTGGAATCCGACAACCCGCGGCTGTACGTAACACCGCATATCGCGTGGGCAACACGTGAGGCGCGCCAGAATTCACTCGAACAACTGGCGAATAATATCGATGCTTTTCTGCGCGGCGAACGCCGCAACCGGGTCGACTAAGGTCCTTACGTGCCGATAATCTGCCGCGCCCAGACCACCACGCTGCGCACGCGCGGCGACGAGATATCGTAGGCCTCGTCGAAGGTCATCCAGCGATACTCATGATGCTCGGGTCGGCCAGTGAGTGGCGATATACCCATTTCCACGGTCTCCTCTGACGTACGCGCCAGATAATAGCGCGCGGTCTTGCCGCGATTGTACGGACCCGTGTTTATCGCGGTATCGCCCCATTGCATGGTCAGTTCGCGGATTCCGGTTTCCTCGGCGACCTCGCGGCGCGCGGCCTGCAGCGGTGTCTCACCCGGTTCGCACATACCTTTCGGAAAATCCCAGATGCGCCACGCTCGCAACATTAACGTGTACCAGCCGTCATCGGCTGGCCGGCCGAGCACGATGCCGCAGGAAAGGCGTTCGCCACTATCCACTGCGATCGCTCTCGTCAGGCACCACGCAATACCTCAATAGGCGGTGCATTGATGGCGCTGCGCGCCGCCAGATAGCCGCTAATACAAACCAGCAAGACGCCGCCCAGCAAGCCGGATACCCAAAGCGCGGGGTTAAAACTGAATTCCAGATCAAACAGGCGCACCGATATCACCGCGGCGAGAACTGACGCGCCGGCGGCGGCGAGCAGGCCAGCCGCGAAACCCAGTGCAGCAAACTCTGTCAGCACACCAGAGAGGACCGTTCGCCGCCGCACACCAAGCGCGCGCAACATGGCACTCTCGAAACGACGCTCGTCGATGGTGGACTGCACGGCTGCAAACAGGACGGCGATGCCGGCGGCAAGCGTGAAGACAAACACCGCCTGCACGGCGAGGCTTGCCTTATCGATGATGCCCTTGACCTGCTCCAGAATCGCGTCCAGATCAATGACGGACACGGTGGGATGAGCGCGAACGAGTTTAAGCAGCACGTCATTCTGGGTGTCGTCAACGCGTAAGCTGGCGACGAAAGTGGTTGGCAGTCCTTCCAGTGCGCCCGGCGACAGAACCATGAAAAAATTTGGCTGGAACGAATCCCAGTTCACGCGGCGAAAGCTGGCGACCGTCACCTCAATTTCCTGCCCGGCGACCAGGAACCGGAAACGGTCACCCAGGGTAATACCCATCTCCGTCGCCGCGTCTTCTTCAACCGAGACCAGCGGCGGACCATTGTAATCCGGCTCCCACCATTCTCCGCCGACCAGTTCATTGCTCGCACTCAACGTGGCGGCAAAGGTCAGGTTTGCTTCGCGGTTAGCCTGCCAGCGGCCGTCTTCGGTCGGGTATTCCCGTTCCTTGACGTCTTCACCGTTGATAGAGGTCATGCGCGCCCGCACAAGCGGCACGAATTCCGGCGCCGCGATGCCGCTTTCCTGAAATATCCCGGCAATGCCGCCACGTTCTCCCGACTGGATATTGATGAGAAAGTGGTTCGGTGCATCTTCGTCCAAGGTCTGCTGCCAGCCCGCCAACAAATCTGTGCGGACAAAGGTCAGTAGCAACAAGACCGTCAGGCCCAGGCCGAAGGCAACAACCTGGACAGCACTGTCCCGACCCCGCCGTGCCACGTTCGCCAGACCGTAGCGCCAGGCTATGCCCACCCCGCCGCGCGAGTAACCCATCAACGATACGAGGCCGCGACCAGCGGCATACAGCGCGGCGGACACCAGCAACATACCGCCGAGCACGATCACTAACATGAGGGCGTCACCAATAGCCCAGTACAACAAGAGCGCGACGGCGCACAACGAGGTACCCGCTACAAACAGGCGCGATGGCGCAGGTGGCATCGCATCGTGACGTAATACCCGCAGCGGCGGTGTGTTGCGCAGTTGTATGAGCGACGGCAAGGCAAATCCGATGAGCAGCACCAGGGCAGCGCCCGAGCCGAGGAACACCGGTTGCAGGCCGGGTTCGGGCAGGTCGGAAGCAAACAGGTCAGCCAGCATGCCGGTAATGACCCATTCAACAGTGAAACCAACAGCGCTGCCAACCACGACACCCACTATGCCAAGCAGTACAAGCTGAACAGATGCCGCGACAATAACGAAGCTTTGTTTCGCACCGAGGCTTTTCATCAGCGCGACGGTATCCATACGTCGGTGTGCGAATCGGCGCGCCGACATCGCGATAGCAACCGCGCTCAGCAACAAGCTGATAATGGCGGTTAATGACAAGAACCGTTGCGCACGATCTGCCGCATTGCCGGCGCGGTCACTGGAGTCCTCGCGATTGCGCACACGCACGGACTCTGGCAACTCGTCTTCGATAGCCGCGTAGTAGGCATCAACGTCATCATCATTACCGGCGACCAGCAGTGCATAGCCGACGCGACTGCCTTCGCTGATCAACTGCGTACCCGGCAGATCCGCCAGGTTCAGAAGCAACGACGGCGCCAGGGATGCGAAGCCGATTGATTGATCGGGACGGTAAGTCAATACGGCGCCCACCTGGAGCTCCGATTCTCCCACCGACAGCGCATCGCCTACTTGCAGGCCAAGGCGCGCGAGTATCGCCGCATCAGCCCAGACCGTGCCGGGCGCCGGCACGACGTCCACTTCATGTTGTTCGCCAAACAGCCGGTCGGCAACGCGAACCTTGCCCCGCAGCGGGTAACCGTCACTGACACCTTTGATCGATGCGAGCACGCTCTCATCACCTGCGAAGACGACGCTGGGAAAACTTTGCGTGTCCGCGGTCTGCAGATTGTATTCATCGGCCAACTCACGCCACAGCGAGGGCACGGGTTCAGGCGAGCGCAGCCGCAAATCTGCAGCGAGCACTTCGTTGGCTTGCCTTGCCACTGCCTTGCCTATACGGTCGGTCAGAAATCCGACGGCCGTAAGCGCAGCAACTGCCAGAGCGACAGCGGCGAGCAGTACCAGTACCTCGCCAGAACGGAGTTCGCGACCGAAACTGCGCAGGGCAAAGGTAAGGGATCTCATGCGTCGTTCCTGCGGTCGCTCAGCAGCTTGCCAGCATCAAGAATAATTTCACGCTCACAGCGGCTTGCCAGTGACGAGTCATGCGTTACCAGCACCAACGTGGTCGACGAGTTGCTGTTCAGGTCGAACATCAGGTTCATGATCATCTCGCCGGTCCGCGCATCGAGATTGCCGGTCGGCTCATCAGCGAATAACACCGCGGGTTCGGTCGCAAAAGCACGCGCAATCGCTACGCGCTGCTTTTCACCACCTGACAATTGGGATGGGTAGTGGGTACGCCGATCTGCAAGCCCGACTTCGGCCAGAATACGCTCTGCCGCCGCACGCGGTGAACCGCTGCCCGCCAGTTCCAGCGGCAGCATGACGTTTTCCAGCGCGTTCAGTGATGGCACCAGGTGAAACGACTGGAACACAAAGCCGACGTGCGCCGCCCGGATTGCCGCGCGGCCATCTTCGTCGAGGGCGGTCATGTTGGCGCCGTTCAGCCAGATTTCACCGCCAGTCGGCAGATCCAGGCCGGCCAGCAGCCCGAGCAGGGTTGACTTGCCGGCGCCGGATGCACCGACGATGGCAACGGACTGGCCTTTATCAATACTGAAACTGACATCGGACAAAATGGTCAGATCACCTTCTGGGCTGGTAACCTGTTTGCTGACGTTATTCGCGGCCAGCACTGCGCCAGCGGGACTTGATAGGTTCGACATGCGAAAAATACTTTCCCTATTGCTGTTGTTAATGGCAGCAGACGGCCAAGCGACTGACTCGCCAGTTGTAATGATTGTCGGCGACAGCCTAAGTGCCGGTTACGGCATAGACGTTGACCAATCCTGGGCTGCTTTGTTGCAGAGCAGGCTGCGCGATCAAGGTTACGAACATCGGGTCGTGAACGCCAGCATATCCGGCGAGACCAGTGAGGGCGGTGCCGTACGCATCAAAACGGAGTTGCAGACCCATGCTCCTGCCGTGGTGGTGCTGGAGTTGGGCGGCAATGACGGACTGCGTGGTTTTCCGCCGGCGCGGCTGAAAAGCAATCTCGCCACGATGATCGAGACCAGCCGCTCAGCCAACGCCGAAGTCGTGCTACTGGGAATTCGTATCCCAAGCAACTATGGGCCACGGTATACTGAATCCTTCGAGAAAGTCTATCGTGACCTCGCGGAAGAATACTCCTTACCGTGGATCGAATTTTTCATGCAAGGGGTGGCGCTCGACGACTCTCTGATGCAGGACGACGGCATACACCCTAACGCCAGTGCACAACCGATCCTGCTCGACAACGCATGGCCTGTGATAGAAGAAGCACTTAAAGTTGACCGCGGCAACACGGTCGGTCAACCCGCCGGTACTTAGGCGCTGACAGCACTCGGGCAGCGCGCAACAAAAAGGAAAATAGCTGCGTGGATAAACCCTGGCTGAAGTCCTACCCCGAAGGCGTGCCGGCAGAATTGCCGGAACCGCCTTACAAATCTGTGCTCGACATGATCAACGACTGTCTGCACAAGTTTGCCGACCGGCCTGCGTACAGCTGCATGGGTACCACCTACAGCCATCGCGACCTTGACCAGAAATCGCGGGATTTCGCGGCCTATCTGCAGAAAAACCTGGGTCTGATGAAGGGTCAGCGGGTCGCGATCATGCTGCCCAATGTCCTTCAGTACCCGGTAGCGCTGTTCGGAATTTTTCGCGCGGGACTGGTTGCCGTCAACGTAAACCCGTTGTACACAGCGCGGGAGTTGAAACACCAACTCAAGGACTCCGGCGCTTGCGCCATAGTGATACTCGACAACTTTGCCAGCGTTCTTGAAGAAGTAATTGCCGAGACTGACGTGAAGCATGTCGTAACCACGCAGGTTGGTGATTTTCTATCGTTCCCGAAAAGCGCCATCGTCAACGTTGTGCTCAAGTACGTGAAGCGCGAAATACCTGCGTACAAGCTACCAACTGCTATCTCCATGACTGACGCACTGCGCGCCGGTGGCGCTCAGGACCTTGCGCCGATGCAACTCGGCTATGCTGACATTGCCTTCCTGCAATACACGGGCGGCACGACCGGTGTCTCCAAAGGCGCGATGCTGAGTCATCGCAACATGGTGTACAACGTCCACCAGGGTCAGGCCTGGCAGGGTGGCGTTTTTGACAAGATCGATAACCTGGTTGCCATCACGGCATTGCCGCTTTATCACATCTTTTCTCTGGAGGCGAACTGCCTCGGCATCCTGCTCGAAGGCGGCCACAACATACTCATCCCCAACCCGCGCGACATGCCGGGCTTCGTCAAGGAAATGAGCAAACACCCGTTTGTGTATATCACCGGCGTCAACACACTGTTCTCTGGACTTGTGAATACGCCCGGTTTCGAGAAACTCGATTTCAGTCACCTCGCGCTGACCGTCGGTGGCGGCATGGCCGTGCAGGAAAGCGTTGCCAAGCGCTGGAAGGAAATCACCGGGAAGACCATCGTGCAGGCGTACGGACTCACAGAAACGTCCCCCGCAGCAATCATAAACCCTGTAAATATCAAAGACTTCAGCAAGGCTATCGGCCTGCCAATTTCATCGACGGACGTCTGCATCTGCACTGACGAGGGCAAGAAGCTGGCGTATGACGAGATTGGCGAGATCTGCATTCGCGGACCACAGGTCATGGCAGGCTACTGGCAGCGTCCGGAAGACACGGCCAGTGTCATGTTTGATGGTGGCTGGCTGCGTACCGGCGATGTCGGGCGAATGAATTCGGACGGCTTTGTCTTTATCGAAGACCGCAAGAAAGACATGATTCTGGTGTCCGGTTTCAACGTTTACCCGAACGAGATAGAGGGTGTTGTCTCGGAGCTGGACGGCGTACTCGAGGTGGCGGCTGTCGGCGCGGCACACGAAAAGTCGGGTGAAGTCGTCAAACTGTTCGTGGTCCGCAAAGACCCGGCACTGACCGCAGAACAGATCATCGCGTACTGCCGCGAAAACATGACCGGCTACAAGGTTCCGAAAGAAGTTGTGTTTCGAGAGGAACTGCCCAAAACCAACGTGGGCAAAATCCTGCGGCGGGAACTTCGCGACGAGCAATAAGCTATCGGCGGCGTTTAGTCGCTGTGGTAAGCCGGGCTCAGTTCATGCACGGCATCGACCAGCACGCCAAGATGCTCCGGGTTCACATCGGGCGTAATGCCATGCCCAAGGTTGAACACGTGGCCCGGTCCGGACCCGTAACTGGCCAGCACGCTGGCAACGCCCTCGCGAATCGTCGCGGGCGACTCCTTGAGCACTGCCGGATTCAGGTTGCCCTGCAGGGCGACTTTGTCTGCCGTGAAATCTCGTGCTTCGGCCAGCGTCGTCGTCCAGTCTACGCCGAGCGCATCGCAACCGGTCTCTGCCATCGTTGCCAAACGCTCGCCAGCGCCTTTGGTGAACAGAATGACCGGCACCGTGTGGCCGTCACGCGTACGGATCAAGCCATCAAGTATCCGTTGCATGGGCTCGAGCGAGTAACGACGGTAGTCATCGCCCTGTAGAGCGCCGCCCCAGGTGTCGAAAATCTGGATTGCCTGGGCGCCGGATTCGATCTGCGCGTTAAGGTAAGCCGTCGTCTTGCTGACCAGCGTGTCCAGCAGTTCGTCGAGGAGTGCCGGCTGTTCTTTCGCCAGTCCGAGGGTCCGTGGGAATTCCCGGCTGGAACCGCCCTCCACCATGTAAGTCGCGACGGTCCAGGGGCTGCCCGAGAAACCAATGAGCGGCACTTCGCCTTCCAGTCGTTGCCGGATCAACGCAACTGCGTCGAATACATACTGCAGGCGACTTTCTATATCGACAGGCGCGAGTCGGCGAATATCGCTGCCATTTCGCAGAGGTTTTCGGAACTTTGGGCCTTCCCCGGTTACGAAATACAGCTCGAGACCGAGTGCGTCGGGAATGGTCAGGATGTCAGAAAACAGGATTGCCGCATCGAGCTTGAAGCGACGGAGTGGCTGCAAGGTAACCTCGCAAGCCAGCTCGGGGTTCGAGCATAGGCTCATGAAGTCGCCGGCCTGCTCGCGGACCGCACGGTATTCGGGCAGATAGCGGCCAGCCTGACGCATGATCCACACGGGAGTCCGGCTTACGGGCTGGCGGGTTAGCGCCCGCAACAATAAGTCATTCTTGAGTACTGTGGTCATCAGGCGTTACCGAAAACTGAGGCAATTGTTGTCTGTATCGCTTCGGCCGCCGCGCGCGGACTGTCCGCATCGCGAATTGGCCGGCCGACCACGATGTGATCAGCGCCATTGCGGAACGCCTGCTCGACGCTGACAACGCGTTTCTGATCACCGTCGGGCCGGTTGGAAACCGGCCGGATGCCCGGTGTGATAACCAGGAGCCGGGAGTCGATGAACTCGCGCAGTTTCGGTGCCTCGAGACCTGAGGAGATAACCCCGTCACAACCGGCTTCGAGCGCGCGCCGGGCGCGCGACAGTACCAGCGCTTCGATATCGCAGTCGAAACCCAGGTCGTCAAGATCGCCGCGATCCAGACTGGTCAGGACCGTGACTGCCAGTACTTTGAGCTCATCGCCCTTATTCTCGGCAGCCGCTTCCATAATCGACTGATTACCATGCACGGTTACGAAACTTGCGCCGCGGTCTTTCAGAGACCGCACAGCCGAGCCAACCGTGGCAGGAATATCGAAGAATTTCAGGTCCGCGAATACTTTCTTGTTGCGGGCCAGCAGCCAGTCCATCAGCTCGAAATAGCCGCCACTCATCATCAACTCGAGGCCAATCTTGTAAAAACTCACAGAATCGCCCAGGTCTTCGGCAAGCTTTCGCGCGGTGTCGCAGTCAGGCACATCCAGCGCAAATATGAGTCGGTCTTTCGAGTCTAGGCTCTTGTTGGTCACAGCTTGGGTGCTCCGGGCAGCGTGGCAGGCGGCGCATTGTAACGAAATTGCCAGTGGCGTGTCCGGACAGCATCCGCGGCGTCAATCAGGCCAGTCTACTGAAGGCGCTCGTACTCGGCTATGGCATAGCGATCCGTCATGCCGGCGATGTAATCGGCAACCACCCGGGCTCTGCCCTCGGTGCTGCCGGCATTGGCCGACAGGGAAAATTCGTCCGGCATTTCTCCGGGCACCGCCATGTAGCGTTCGAAAAGGACCTCAATCATGCGTTGCGCCTGCCGAGTCATTGCCAGCACTTTGTCGTGCTGATAGAGGTTCTTGAACAAGTAGCGCTTCAGGTCCTGGTGCTCCTGTAACACAACATCGCTCAGTGACACGAGCGGTTCGGCTTGATCACGGACATCATCAATCGACTGAACGTTAGCCGCTTGCAGCCGGGTTCGGGTCGTTTCGATAAGGTCGCTGACCACGCGATCGATCATCCGGCGAATAATTTCGTAGATAAAGCGTCGGTCATCGAGGTTCGGGTATTTTTGCAGAACCTCATCGTGCCCGCGTGCAAACAGCGTCTGAGAACGTAAGCCATCAATGCTGATGAGCTGGGCGCGGTAGCCATCGTCAACATCATGATTATTGTAGGCAATCGCATCGGCAATGTTTGCTATCTGCGCCTCCAGACTCGGTTGGCGACGATCCAAAAAGCGTTGACCAATATCGCCCAGTTCCCGGGCATTGCGTACAGAACAATGCTTGAGGATGCCCTCGCGAGTCTCGAACATCAGGTTAAGGCCGAGAAAGTCCGCGTATTTCGCCTCGAGTTCATCCACCGTGCGTAACGATTGCAGATTGTGTTCGAAGCCGCCGTAGTCTCGCATACAGGCGTTCAGCGTATCCTGACCCGCGTGGCCGAACGGCGTGTGACCAAGATCATGAGCAAGACTGATTGCCTCGACCAGCGCTTCGTTCAGATTGAGTGCGCGCGCGACCGTACGGGCAATCTGGGCAACTTCCAACGAATGGGTAAGCCGCGTTCGGTACAGGTCGCCTTCGTGATTGACGAATACTTGCGTCTTGTAAACGAGACGACGGAAAGCGGTGGAGTGCACGATTCGATCCCGGTCACGCTGAAACTCACCGCGATAGCTCGCCGGGTCTTCAGGGTAACGGCGGCCGCGACTTTGCTCTTCATGCGCCGCGTAGGACTCAAGCGGCAAACTGTTGTGTGACGCTGGACTCACGGACCGGCCTGAGCCAATACGTCGTCCAGCCGGGATTCGTCGACGTTGGCATTGATATAGGCGTCACCCAGTTCGTGCAACAGGACGAAACGGAGACGGTTGTCCTGAACCTTCTTGTCCATACCCATTGCTGAGCGCATCGTCGCCGCCCCGATCGGCGGTGGTGCAACCGGCAGTCGCGCTGCGATCAACAAAGCTTGCAGGCGATGCAGCTGCTCGTCGGGCAGATCACTCAACCGGGCGGCCATCACCATGCCGGCCGCTACGGCTTCGCCGTGCAGCCATTCGCCGTAACCCAGATTGTTCTCGATAGCGTGACCGAACGTATGCCCGAAATTCAGCAGAGCGCGGCGGCCGTGCTCACGTTCATCCTCCGCCACTACCTCGGCTTTGATCTCGCAGCAACGACGAATCGCGTAAGCCAACGCGGTTGGATCGCGCGAGATCAGCGATTCGATGTTTTCCTCCAACCAGCGAAAGAAGTCTGAATCCACGATGGCACCGTGCTTGATCACTTCGGCCAGGCCGGCGCTGAGTTCCCGGTCCGGCAATGTCTGCAACGTATCGGTATCGATCAGAACCAATCCCGGCTGATAAAAAGCGCCGATCAGGTTCTTGCCGCGCTCGTGATTGACACCGGTCTTGCCGCCGACGGACGAATCCACCTGCGACAACAACGTGGTCGGGATCTGGATGAACGGCACTCCGCGCATGTAGGTTGCTGCCGCAAAGCCGGTCATGTCACCAACTACTCCGCCACCCAGTGCAATCACCGTAGTGTCACGACCCGCGCCGCTGGTCGCCAACTCGTCAAGGATCTCGCTGACAGACTGCAGGTTTTTGTAGACCTCACCGTCACGAAGGTTCAGGTGCCGGACTTTTCGCGAAGGCAGCAAGCGCAGAACCTTGTCCAGGTACAGCGGTGCAACGGTCTCATTGCTGACTATCAGCGCCGCCGGCCCGCGCACGAAGGTCGTGAGGTCGAAATCATCAGTCAGCAATCCGCGACCAATGTAGATTGGGTAACTGCGATCGCCAAGCGCAACTGAAAGGGCGGGAGTTGCCGTCAAAGGAATGTCCTGTCCAGAGGTTACGGCACAGTGTACTGAATGCAGCGGTGGCGGAACAGATTACGCCCCGCACCAGCGATTACAGTGCCGAATGAATTTCCTTGGCTACCGTTTGCACGCGACGACCGTCCGTCGTCACCACCAGATCGGCGATCTCCCGGTACAGCGGGTCACGGATTTCCATCAGGCTCTCGAGGACCGCCCGTGGTTCACCTTTCTCCAGAAGCGGTCGTTCGCGACCGCGCTGGGTGCGCTCGCGTTGCTGATCGACGCTCGTGTACAAGTACACAACGAAGCCGCGAGCACCAAGCCAGTTACGGCTTTGTGAATCAAGGATGGCGCCGCCGCCGGTAGCCATGACGATGCCGTCGCGTTGCGACAGATCATCAATGACCTTGGCTTCGCGCTTGCGAAAACCTTCTTCGCCTTCTTTCTCGAAGATGAACGGAATATCCACGCCGGTGCGCTCTTCAATCTCGTCGTCGCTATCTACAAACTCGAGATGCAACAGCTTGGCGAGTTGACGACCAACAGCAGATTTGCCCGCGCCCATAGGGCCTACGAGAAACAGATTGTTCGGTTTCTTCATTTTGATTCGTAATAGGAGAAAGCCAGCCCAAACGGGCTGGCTTTCCGGAGATTACAGGTTATAGCGTGTCAGCGCAGGTATCGCTAACCCCGAATGGACTTGGGTTGCCTGGCGGATCTGTGTCTTCATCACCAAAGTCTTCGGCTGAACCCGGCAAGCGGAACCGGCTGGATTCTGCGAATTCCGTACCTTGTACTGACGTCGTCGCCGTTAGTGTTACATCAACCCAGTAGGCGAATTCCTGCGGATAGAACACGTCGATAATTCCGAACCCACCAGAATCCGTCGTGAACGTACCGCCCGTACCAGACTGCGCGACAACAGAAGCGATGTTGCCCGCTTCTATACGACCGCTGTTGTTGAAGTCTTCGCCCGGATCCAGAACACCGTTGCGATTGACGTCTTCGTCAACACAGGCACCAGCCGCTGAATAAACAGGTACCCATCTCGGATCAACGTACGTGTGATAACCCTTGTAATAGAAATCCGAAAGAATGCCCGACTGCACGGTAACGCCCTGTACGCCATTACCTTGAGAGTCACTCACCTGCACCACGAACTCTTTGCGGTACTGCGCGCTGTTCGGCTCGAAGATCGTGTTACCAGTACCGATCGAAATAAACAGCTCGCGTTGCGCAACGGTCAGTTCTGCAGTATCCGTTATGGTCGGGTCCGCCTGAATGGACGCGCTGATTCGCACACCGTTGTTTGCCGAAGTCGTTGAGCTCGACGTGTAGAACGTGGACGCGCGACCTTGGTTGTTGGTTTGTGCGGAACCCACAGACAGTTGACCGCCGGTGACATCGTCCAGTTCAAAGACTACCGTGGCGCCGGTAACCAGGTTGTTCGAGGCATCTCGGACGATCGCGGTGATCGCCGACTGACTGTTAGGGCCAATCGTGAATGGCGATGCCTGAACATCGATATTGCTTGGTGCAGTCGCAATAAACTGTACTGTCGTTTGCGTACTCGTACCGGCCGAGTTTGTTGCTTCGATAACAGCACCGCCAGCATTGCTCGATTGAATCGTCACAGTGGCATTACCCGCTGCATCGGTCGTTGCGGTCGGGCTACTGAGCGTGCCTCGAGTTGAACTGAAACCGATAACCTGACCGGCCTGCGGCGTACCACCGACAGACCAGTTAAGGGTCACAGTGGCGACAGATCCCAGGTCGATCTCAGCCCCGGCGGCAGGCGCTGTTAATGAAAAACTGTCATCGGAAACGGTCACATTACGTGTGGCCTGTATTCCCAATGCCGTTGCCGTCAATACATCGGCGTTAGCCACCGTTGCCGTCATCTGAAACTGAGCTTGACCGCTGCTGTCTGTGGTCAAAGAAGCCGCCGAAATCGTATTTCCGGTGTTTGACGTCACGTCGATGGTTTCGCCTGCAATGCCGTCACCGGCTGCATCCGTCAATACCACCGTATAAGTGGCGATATCGCTTTGTGCCAAGGCCGCGGGACCGGTCATTTCCAGGCTCGTGCCTACAACATTGACCGTAACGCTGCCCGTTACGCCGCGCGCGTCAGCACTGACCGTAATGGGGCGATTGGTTGGATCACCGCCGTTATTCAGCGTTGCGGTCGCGATACCACTGGGGTCAGTGACCGCATTAACGATGGTCAGGAAACCGGAGTCCGTCGACATCACAACGGTAACGTCTTCCATTGCAACGTTGTTTTCATCGCGAACGATAACGCTGATGGTTAACGACTGGCTGTTGTCCGACTGCATGGTCGGGCTGCTGGCCAATACGGTGACGGCTGACACCGGCGTTAACGTCGGATCAGTCGGGTCCACCGTTGGATCGGTCGCAAAACCGCTGCCACTGCCACCGCAAGCCACGAGTACCAGCGTCACTGCCAGTGTTGTGAGTCTCTTGATTATGCTCATCTTTCCAATTCCTTAAGCTCCAGGCCCAAACGGAGTGCATTCCGTGGCTAGTAAATACTCGATCCTTCGGTAAGGATGCGTGGCGTTACGAAGATCAGTAACTCCGCCTTGTTTGATACGTTCTGCGTCGAGCGGAACAGGTAACCGAAGCCCGGGATATCTCCCAGCAAAGGCACCTTGTTCACTGTTTCGCGGCGTTCCGTTTCGTAGATACCGCCCAGAACGACCGTTTGACCGTCTCGGACCAAAACCTGAGTCTCTACTGAACGAGTATCTATACTTGGTACAAACCCGCCGGTAGCACTGGCAACCAGTTCACCCACGTTATCCTTGCTCACGATCAAATCCATGATGATGTTGTCATCCGGGGTGATCTGCGGGGTAACTGTCAGGCTCAATACGGCCTTCTTAAACTGTGTGGTCGTTGCGCCGGAGGATGCAGACTCCTGGAACGGCACTTCGACACCTTGTTCGATACGCGCTTCTTTCTGGTTAGCCGTGATGATGCGCGGCGTGGAGATAATCTCGCCGCGACCTTCTGCTTCCAGTGCGGTCAGCTCGAGATCAACGATGTAATCCGAATCGAGCACCGCCAGCGCGAGACGGCCTGCAGCGTTATCAATAGGTACGTTAACCGCGTAACGGTTGTTCAACGCAGGTGCCGCTACCGGGAACGCCTGACCAGAGTTAGCCAGGTTATCGACAGCAGAGTCGACGATGGTGGCACTGCCGTCGCCCGAACCGGTTACAGAGATTATGCCGTCGCTACTGTTAGAGCGAACGCCAGTGAAGCCCATGCGTACACCCAAATCCCGACTGAAGTCATCGTTGACCACAACGATACGGGATTCGATTAAGACCTGACGAATAGGAATATCCAGAGTTCGAACCAGACGGCGAATGTCCTGCAAACGCTCAGCGGTGTCGTAGATCAACAGCGTATTGGTACGCTCGTCGATAGCGACGGTGCCACGCGTGGACAACAATGTTCTTTCACCGCCGCCGGTACCAATCAAAGTCGCAAGGTCTGCTGCCTTCGCGTAATTGACCTGCAGGAATTCCGAATAAAGCGGTTCCAGTTCGGTAATTGCCTGACGCGCTTCGAGGTCCGCTGTTTCACGAGCAGCTATCTCTTCAGACGGCGCAACAATAATGACATTGCCGTTCTCGCGCATATCAAGACCTTTGGTGGTCATGACGATGTCGAGAGCCTGATCCCACGGTACGTTGCGCAAGCGCAAAGTCACGTTGCCCTGAACCGTATCCGATACCACGATATTGCGGCCTGACGTTTCCGCCAGAAGCTGCAATACAGCCCGGGTTTCGATGTCCTGGAAGTTCAGGGTGAGGCGTTGACCTTCGTATTCTTTGTTTTCAGAGAACAGACTCGCGCCTTGCTCTGCTTCCGGCGCCGGGTTGATCTCAATTGCGAATTCGTTATCCGACTGATAAGCCAGTTGCTCGTATTTGCCGCTGGCAGAAATCACGATGCGCGTGTCGTTGTTGGTGCGCAAGGCGTCGACCGTCGATACCGGTGTTGCGAAATCGAGCACGTCCAGACGACGCATCAATTCATCGGGCAATGAGGTGTCTTTGAAAATAGCGACTACACGGCCACCTTCCTGGCGAATATCGACAGGGGTAGACGGATCGCTGAGGTTGATCATTACGCGGCCGCCACCACTGCTGGTGCGGCGGAAGTCCACGGCATCAATTCGACGTGCGCCGCTGGCGGCATACGAACGAGGCGCGCTGCTGGGAGCTGCTTGCGAGCCTTCGAAACGAGCCGTTACAGCAGAGTCACCGGAATCGGTGCCGAGCGTGACGTATATAGTGTTGCCGCTGCGGCGGGTTTCGTAACTAACCATTTGATCGAGGTTAAGAACGACCCGTGTGCGTCCGCCAGCTTCAGCGGTCAACACGGTATCGAGCGGGCCCATGTTGACGTTGCGGCGGCGCGAATTCATGCCGAGCGAGGTTTCTGGCAGATCAAGCGCAATTCTGGCCGGATCTTCAATTGTGAAAGCCAGTGGCTCAGGCGCGGCGTCTCGCATAATCAAACGCAATTCAACACGCTGGCCAGGCAGACTCTGCACCTGAATATCCTGCAGTTGGTTCCCGTCTTCCTGCGCAATTGCATAGGCGCCTGTGAGCAGCAGCAACGCAGCCTGAATCGTCACAGTGAATTGCGTCACCGAACGACGGAAGATATTGCCGTTGGCCGGCTTGTTTTTGAACGTCATTCCCTTTACTCCCAGATTCATTCAGGCACTAGTTCGTCAGAACTACAGCTGCTTCCCGCTCGAGATAGCCGCCGATCCCGTCTGAAATAATCTCTACCAGTTCGATTTCAGATTCCGTGACGCGGACGATTCGTCCGTCGTTTTGACCGATGTAATTGCCGGGCACTACGCGCTCGATAATTCCTGCCGGTGTTTGTACCAGCCCGTAATTCGTACCACCGAGTTCCATGGTTCCAACCATGCGCAAGGAATCCAATGGGAACTCCTCAAGGTACTCGCGACTGCGTTCCCGATCAGGGCGCGTGTCGTTACCGACGCCGCCTGCCGCTGCTTGCGGCGAATCCGGAACAAAAGGCGAACGATGCCCTTCGGCATCCGCGATGTAGGTAAACACCTCGTACGGCTTGATTTCAGGTAATGGCTCTATGCGCCCACCTGGACGTGCTTTGGTGGCATCAATGTATTGATTAAGGTCATCCATACTGCCGCCGCAACCTGCCAGCGAAGTCGCTGCCAACAGCGTCAGTGCCGTAATTTTCAAGGAAGCTTTCATTCTCACTCCGCCTCCTCTTCGATATACCGGTAGGTCTTGGCTGTTACTTCCATGGTCAACCTGTCGAAATTATCCGCGTTGTCAGGGGTAATGATGATGTCGTGCAGAGTCACGATGCGTGGCAACGCTGCTACGCCACTGACAAAGTTGGCAATTTCGTGATACCCGCCGGACAAGCTGATCTTGATCGGCTTCTCGGCGTAGAAGTCTTTCGGCACCTCGGGCTGCGGCTGGAACAGTTTTTCCTGCAGGCCAGCGGCCAGTCCGGTTTGCGAAACATCGACAATCAGGCTGGGTATCTCGGTTTCGCCAGGCAACTGGCGCAGCATGGTGCCAAAGGATTGTTCCATTTGCGTCAGCTGCGCACGGTAGGCGTCGTAATTTGCTGCTTTGCGTTGCTTGTTTTCGAACGTCACTCGCAGCGACTGTTCGTCAGACTCGGCGCGCTGCAGGCGCGGCGCCATGTCCTGATTGATTTTGTAATACCAGCCAACACCAACGACCAGCACGAAAGCCAGAACAATCACGGCAACACGAAACGGCAGCGGCCAACGGCCGACATCGTTGACATCAAGACTCTTGAGCTCCTCTACGAGGTTCATCCTGCGTCCTCCATGTCTTCGTCCTTCCGTTCTATCTGCTTCAACGTCACA
This sequence comes from Woeseia sp. D3-10, assembly GCF_055809415.1. Taxonomy (NCBI): domain Bacteria; kingdom Pseudomonadati; phylum Pseudomonadota; class Gammaproteobacteria; order Woeseiales; family Woeseiaceae; genus Woeseia; species Woeseia sp. D3-10. Next base: position 1,894,352 of record NZ_JBVVTW010000007.1, read on the forward strand.
ACGAATTGCGCCTGACGTCCCGGACCGGCTTCTGTCGTCTCAACTCGTACAACGCTGGGATCGGTAAGCCATTCGGAAGCATCAATACGTCGCATCAAAGCCGATACGCGGGTCGATGACTGAGCAACGCCGGTCAGTTCCACGTCTTTGCCGCTTTGCTTCATGCCGGTGAGGTAGACACCTTCCGGTAACTGCCGCGTGATCTCATCAAACAAGTGAACGATCTCAGGACGACTGCCCTGCAAGCGCTCGATAATTTCCATACGTGCCAGCAGGCGTTCTTTCTGACGTTCAAGCCCGTCGATTTCGGTAATGCTCTTTTCCAGCTCGACGATCTCGGCCTCGAGACGCGCATTGCGTTCAAGCTGATGATCGATCCGCTGGCCGTAAACAAAGGCGAGCAATCCAAAAACCAAAGCGCCGACACCGACTGCGCATCCGACTGCAATCAGGAAATCGCGTTGTCGTCTTTTGCGCTCGGCTTCGCGCCAGGGGAGGAGGTTAATGCGTGGCATGTTAGTCGAAGCTCCTCAGTGCGAGGCCGCAGGCCGTCAACAGTGCAGTCGCATCCTTATGCACACCCTGAGACTTGGCCTTCGAACTTATTTTCATTTGGCCGAGCGGGTCACCGATCTCCGTCGGAATTCCTACTCTGCTCGATATCACATCCGCGATACCCGGGATGTTGGCGCAACCACCACATACCAGGATCATGTCAGGCTGTTCGCGACCACCGCCCGAAGCAAGATAGAACTGCAGTGATCGGCTGACCTGCTGGGTCATATCATCAACAAACGGCTCCAGCACTTCCGGCTGATAGTTGCTCGGCAAGCCGCCTTGCTTCTTGGCGCGGCCGGCATCTTCCATCGACAAACCGTAAGTGCGCATAATTTCTTCGGTCAGCTGCTGGCCGCCAAAGGAAAAGTCGCGGGTATAGACGACGCGAAGATCGCGCAACACGCTGAACGTTGTGCTACTGGCGCCGATATCGACAATCGCCACGGACTGGCCGATGCCATTATCCGGCATCTGGTGAGCCAGCAAAGCGCAGGCGTTTTCCAGCGCGAAGGCTTCAACATCGACGATTTGCGCAGTCAATCCGGCGGCTTTCACCGCAGCTTGCCGTTGTTCGACGTTCTCGGTACGGGTCGCTACCAGCAACACGTCCATGAGTTCGGGGTCATTCTCGTTCGCACCGACGACCTCGAAATCAAAACTGACTTCTTCCATCGGGAACGGGATGTACTGGTCCGCCTGAATTTCCACCTGGCCCTCAAGATCGCGCTCCGACAGGCTGGAGGGCATCTGGATGACCTTGGTAATGGCGGCGTCACCGCTGATGGCGATCGCGGCGTCGGTTGCCCGGGCGCCGGCACGCTTGATAGCGCGGCGAATAGCTTCGCCGACAGCCTTGGCGTCGACGATCGCCTTTTCGTTGACCGAACTTGGCGGCGTGGGCTCAGCCGCATAGGACTCGACCCGAAAGCGTTTGCCACTTTGTGACAGCTCAATCAGCTTCACCGACGAAGTCGTGATGTCCAGGCCCAGCAAAGGTTGGGATTTCTTCCGGAAGAGCACCTTATTTTTCCTTCTAAGTCGGTAAGTTGCGGCCCAAAATTAGGTTGGACCTGAGCAAAACGATTTAACTATATATCAACAAAATGTTAAATAAAACGTGACTTTGTTCACGAACACAAGATGCGCAATGCTACTGCCCCGACTACGTTCAATTCCGTGAACTGGTTAGCGCATCGGCATTCCTTTATTAAGACAAGTTCGCCCGTCGCTATCCGGTCTGGCGCAGGTTTTCGCTGGTCTGGTCCCCCCGAGACATTTCGCTGCCGCCGCAAAATACGCTAGTCGCCGGTTGGCGGGCCATTGCAGCTCAGTTGCATTGCTGGCTATTATTCGCCGCTGGTCGACCCTGGTTATTATTCCTGTCATTCCGACACAGCCTGGAAGCCGTTGGATTATACGGCTGACCGGCTATTCATACGCCCCCTTTTTTAACGATTCCGCGCAATTACGGTCGGTTTTATGCCCAAGTCCGCTAAACAGTCTGCCAACAACGCCACTCGCCGTCCTCGCTGGCGGCGCTGGCTGGTCCTGCTGGCAGGCCTCAGCCTGTGCGGTACGCTCGGCATTGCCGCCGGAATCATTGGCGCGTGGTTCTACGTTGTACCCGGATTACCCGCGGCTGAAACCATTCGCGACATCCCGCTGCAGATCCCGCTGCGGATATTCAGCCGAGACGGCCGGTTGATTGAAGAAGTCGGCGAGCGCCGACGCATTATCGTGAATTTCGACGAACTGCCGCCGCACGTGGTCAATGCGTTTGTCGCGGCCGAAGACAGTCGCTTTTTCAGCCACCCGGGCGTCGACCCGATTGGTATCGGTCGCGCGCTGGTGAATTACATGCGCTCCGGATCTCGTGGCCAGGGCGGCAGCACGATTACCCAACAGCTCGCTCGCGATTATTTCCTGACCCGTGAACGCTTGTTCAGCCGGAAACTGCGCGAAGCGTTCCTGGCCTGGAAGATCGAGCAGGAATTCAGCAAGCAGGAAATAATGGCGCTGTTCGTGAACAAGATGTTCTTCGGCCAGCGCGCCTATGGGGTAGCAGCAGCGGCACAGGTTTACTTCGGCAAGCCGCTCAGCAATGTCAGCGTCAGCGAAGCCGCGATACTTGCCGGGGTTCTGCCCGCACCTTCGTTCTACAATCCGGTTCGCAGCGCCGGCAATGCACGAGTGCGCCGTGACTATGTCCTCGGACGCATGCTTGACCTGGGCTTCGTTGATCAAAACGGATACGAAGCTGCTATGGACGAACCGGTACTGTCGCAGCTGCATGGCACCGCCACTGAACTGTCAGCGCCGTACGTCGCTGAAATGGTGCGCCGTGAAATGCTCGAGCGTTACGGTGAAGACACCTACTCCGCCGGCTACAAGGTAGTGACGACGCTGGACTCGCGCATGCAGAACAGTGCCACCTACGCTTTGAAAAACGGCCTGCTGGAATTTACCCGCCGACGCGGCTATCGCGGGCCGGTCGATCACGTCGACTTTGATCCGGCGCTGCTGGAACAGGCTTTCGAGGAATGGCCGGAAGAAATGCAGCTGGCGCTCGACGGTTACAGCAAGCCCGGTGGCCTGCTGGTTGCCCTCGTTACCCGCCTGCGTGAGGACAATGGCGCCGACATCGTCCTTGAAGACGGCTCGCAGAACGTATTGCCCTGGCACGGGATATCCTGGGCGCGCCCCTACATCGACGGGCAAAGTCGCGGCCCGGTTCCGACCAGCGTCGGAGAGGTGCTGAACCCTGGGGACATCGTCCATATCATGCCAATCCAGGCAGGCGGCTATGCGTTAGCGCAGGCGCCGCGGGTACAGGGCGCCGTGGTGTCTCTGGACCCGAAAGACGGCGCGATCACCAGCCTCGCGGGTGGCTTCGATTTCTCGATCAGCAAATACAACCGCGCCAATCAGGCTTCGCGGCAACCGGGTTCGTCGTTCAAACCCTTTATATATTCGGCGGCCCTCGAGTACGGCAATACGGCGGCAACGTTGTTACTTGATGCGCCGGTGGTTATCAACTCCTCGGAACTCGAGGCGGTTTGGCGACCTGTTAACTACACAGGGCGCTTTTACGGCGAACAACGCATGCGCGAAGCGCTGGTACGGTCCATGAACCTGGCCTCTGTTCGCCTGCTGCTGAACAACACCGGGATTGGCAACACTCTCCGGCATCTGCAACCGTTCGGTTTCGGCCCGGCGACCCTGATTCGCAATGGCTCACTCGCACTTGGCGGAGGTAATGCAACACCACTGGACATGGCGCAGGCTTATGCCGTGTTTGCCAATGGCGGCTACGCCGTCAAGCCGTATGTCATTGATGCGATCTTCGGCCCGGACAATGTGGAACTTTACCGCGCGACGCCTGCGGTGGTCTGCGACCGTTGTCAGCCTGCTGAAGAGCATCCGGCCGACGACATGGCGGACGAATTCGACGAAGCCGATGAACTCGATGACATCGGCGCGCTGGACGAACTTGATGCAGCCGCTGAAGAAGACCTGGCCGAAGTCATCGACCCTGAAGTTGCCGAGCGCAGTCAGGAACTGGCGCTGCTGAACATGGTGGAAATCGCCGAGTCCTACCGGCCCGACGCCAGTCGCGAGCCATCCCTGTACAAGGACGTGAACCTCGCTCCGCGGATCATCAGCGCGCAGAACGCGTACATCGTTGCCGACATGATGCGCGACGTGATCATGCGTGGCACCGGTCGCCGTGCGCGGGTGCTTGGCCGACGGGACCTGTCCGGAAAGACTGGTACATCAAACGATCGCCGTGACGCCTGGTTCGCGGGCTTCAACGGCGACATGTCGTCGATAGTCTGGATAGGTTACGACAACTACGACCCTCTCGGGCCGGGCGAAGAGGGTTCACGCACCGCGCTACCAGTGTGGATCGAGTTTGCGAAGAAGGCGCTGCAGGGCGCACCGAACAATCAGTTGCCGATGCCCGAAGGCATCGTCACGGTGCGTATCTCGAAGACCTCCGGCTGCCCGGCTGATACCCGGGTACCGCCGAGTGACGCCATGTTCGAGATTTTCCGGGTTGGGCACGTACCCGTCTGCCAGCAAGCGGACGAGCAGGAAGACATTTTCAACCAGGATGACGATTACCAGTTTGAAGAAGAACTGCCACCGTCAGGCGACGTCATTTTCCAGAGGTGAAACAGCAACGCTGGCTCGGGGTACAGGCACGTACTACACTGACCGGGTTGTCAGGGTGCACAAAGGTGTCCTTTACGATATGAGCAGACGAGACACTATCGGGACGGACCGCGCACGCCAGATGCTGGCGCAGGAAGCGGCTCGCATTATTTGCGACCAGGGCATTCAGGACTATCGTCTGGCGAAAACCAAGGCCGCCGAAAGGCTCGGCATGAGCGAACGTGGTTCATTACCCGGCAACCCCGAAATCGAACAGGCCGTCAGCGAGCACCTCGCTTTGTTTGGTCGCGAATCCCATTCCAGCTTGCTGCAGACGCTACGCCGCGCGGCCGTTTCAGCAATGAGCGTACTCGCTGATTTTTCGCCGCGGCTGGTAGGGCCCGTGTTGCATGGCACTGCAGGTGAATCGGCAGCCGTCAATCTGCATGTTTTTACAGATACACCGGAGCTGGTTGCCCTCGCTTTGGACAGCGTACCCATCGCGTACAAACCGTTCGAGAGACGCCTGAAGTGCCGGCGCAACAGGCCGGAAACTTACGCTGCGTTCCGCTTCGATCATGACGACGCCCTGATAGAAGCCACAGTGTTTCCGTTTGACGGAATTCGGCAGGCACCTATCAGCCCTATTGATGGCAAGCCGATGCGCCGGGCTGATACCGACGCCGTGCGTCGCTTGTTGCAGGCTCCCACCTGCTGAATGATTATCGGTCTGCAATCGTCAAAAGAAGGACAAAAAAAACCCCGCTTAAAGCGGGGTTTTTTCATTAAGACTGCGCTTTTTAGCGCTGATCGATCGACACGTAGTCGCGGGTCGGCGCGCCGGTGTAAAGCTGCCGTGGTCGACTGATGCGGCCGTTCGGATCGGTAATCATTTCCCGCCAGTGTGCTGTCCAGCCAACCGTTCGGCCGATTGCAAACATTACCGTGAACATAGAGGTCGGGATACCCAGCGCGCGATAGATGATGCCGGAATAGAAGTCGACGTTCGGGTACAGATTTTTCTCGATAAAGTACTCGTCCTTCAACGCGAACTGCTCGAGCTCAAGCGCGAGATCGAACAACGGCGAATTGGTGCGCCCCATCTGTTTCAGAACTTTGTGGCACATTTCCCGAATGATCGTCGCACGCGGATCGAAATTCTTGTAAACGCGGTGACCAAAACCCATCAGACGGAACGGGTCATTTTTGTCTTTCGCCTTCGCTACGAACTTCGGAATGTTTTTCACATCACCGATCGCCTCGAGCATGCGCAATACAGCTTCGTTGGCGCCACCGTGCGCCGGCCCCCAAAGTGCTGAAATACCCGCAGCGATTGCCGAGTAGGGGTTGGCACCTGAGCTGCCGGCCATGCGCACCGTTGACGTGGAACAGTTCTGTTCGTGATCCGCATGCAATATGAACAGCAGGTCGAGGGCTTCGGCCGCTACCGGATTTATTTCATACGGCTCAGCAGGCACAGCGAAGAACATTTGCAGCATGTTTTCGCAGTAACCGAGGTCGTTGCGCGGGTAGACGAAGGGCTGGCCACAGGTGTGCTTGTAAGCAGCCGCAGCAATGGTTGGCATCTTCGCCACGATACGGTGAGCAAAAACTTCACGCGCATCCGGGTTATTGATGTCCATCGTGTCGTGGTAGTACGCCGACATGGAACCGACAACCGCCGACAACATCGCCATCGGGTGCGCGTCATACCGAAAGCCGGTGAAGAAACGCAGCATGCCTTCGTTCAGCATCGTGTGCGTGCGAATGGAGGTGTCGAAACGCGCCAACTGTTCTTTGCTGGGAAGCTCGCCGTACAGAAGCAGGTACGAGATTTCCATGAAGTTGGATTTGGCAGCGAGTTGCTCTACCGGGTAACCGCGATACAGCAAGACGCCTTTCTGGCCATCGATAAAGGTGATTTTGCTCTCGCAGGAGCCCGTTGCACCGTAACCAGGATCGTAGGTGAAGACGCCTTCTTGCTGATACAGGCCGCTGATGTTGACAACATCAGGCCCCATGGTGCCCTTGTGAATCGGCAGCTCGGTCGAGCCGCTACCGTCATTTCTAGTCAGCGTGTACGCGTCTTTGCTCATTATTATCCTCAATCGTTGGTCCGCACCGAAGTGCGTGACCGACCTAACATCACGAAACTGCGCCTTGCAGACGCTCGTGTAGAACGACCCCGGGAACAGTATACCGGGGTCTGATTATCGGTCAGACGAGGCCCGGAGAGCTACCGCCTGACGGTAGTTTCTCCTGCAATGACAGCGGCTTTGGCGTCCAGCGCAGACTGAGAGTGCCAGCGCATGGCCGTCCGCGGTGATGGCCGTTGCCCGAAACCGTGTTGGGATCGGGCGAAACGTGCGCGACGTATTACTCTGCGGACGCGGCTTTGGAGCCCATGCCGTACTTGCGACGGAACTTGTCGACCCTGCCACCGGTATCGAGAATCTTCTGTTTGCCAGTGTAGAAAGGATGGCAGGCAGAACAAACTTCGATAGCCAGATCCTCGCCGAGGGTCGAACGGGTTATGAACTCGTTTCCACAGCTGCAAGCAACCTTGGTCTCGCTGTAGTTCGGGTGAATCTCGGCTTTCATTTCGGTTCTCCGGCGTGGCAGCGCGGTACAAAAAGGTCGCGTAGCATAAAGCTAAGTGCCGGAGGCTGCAAGCCCCCTGACACCGGCCTATCGTTATCCACAAAACCTGTGGATAAGGTTGTGGAAGAAAATTGAGTGAATGCGCTAAGTGGGCATTTTTAAAGCCCCACCATTAGAATGTCTACTTTGTGTCCAATTTGTTAAACACAATAAAAACAATGGTTTATCAGCCTTTCCGCAGAGGGACACTGAGCAACGGTCATGATTATGCTAAAAACGCCGCTTAAGGCCTGGCTTGTGCATAACGGCGGCAGCGTGGAACATTCCGCCGGCGCTACCGACCTCAGCCAATCGCCTCTGCGGAAGGCAAGAAGTAGGCCTGCAGCTCATTCAGAAACCGCAAGCCCAGTGCCGTAGGCCGCCAGCCGGACACCCCGGCCGCCTCCATCAGGCCACGATCCGCAAGATCGGACACCCCTGGCCGCGCAACGTCGAACGGCAGGCCGGTCCGCTCCGCAAAGTCGCTCTCGGCAAAACCGTCCGGTAAACGCAGCGCATTCAGCATGAATTCGAACAGCAGGTCTGCCTCACTAATGCGCTGCGACGGGTGCCGAGCAAGGTCGTCCCGCTCTGCACATTCCATATAGGCCTGCGGGTGTGCCGGCTTCCGGTAACGCCAGGCCACGCCGGCGCTGTCGGTTACTTTGCCGTGCGCGCCAGCGCCAACCGCAAGGTAGTCGCCGAACGTCCAGTAATTGCGGTTGTGCCGACAGTGCCTGCCGTCACGGGCAAACGCCGAAATCTCGTAACGCCGGTAGCCCGCCCGCTGCAGATGCTGAAATGCCGCCTCCTGCATATCCCAGCTGAGTTCGTCGTCCGGCAATTCAGCCGGTGGTCGCTGGTGAAACACCGTGTTCGGCTCCAGCGTCAGCTGATACAGCGACAGGTGCTCCGGCGCCAGCGCGACCGCCTGCTGCAGATCGTCCGCTGCCATGGCCAGGGTCTGACCCGGCAGCGCAAACATCAGGTCGAGATTGAGGTTGTCGAAACCGGCCGCCCTCGCGTCGTCAACAGCCTGCGTTATTTCTCCGGGACCGTGGATCCGACCGAGTCTTGCCAGAGAACCCGCGTTGAAGCTCTGGGCCCCGAGGGACAAGCGGTTCACTCCGGCTTCGCGGTAGCCAGAGAGGTGGTGGCGTTCGACCGTGCCGGGATTGGCCTCCATCGTCACTTCGACATCCTCGGCAAGAACGAAGTGCTCGCGGACCGCATCCAGCAACTGGCCAATCTCATCGCCACTGAACAGGCTGGGAGTGCCGCCGCCAATGAACACGCTGGTGATGACCCGGCCATTGGCATGAGGTGATTCGTAGAGCAGGTCTCGCTGCAGTGCCTTTACGTAGCGCTCGCGCGGCATGGCGTCGCCGGCGGTATGCGAGTTGAAGTCACAATAGGGACATTTTTTGACGCACCACGGCAAGTGCAGGTACAGCGCCAGCGGTGGCATCAGGCCCACCGCTCGGCCAGTTCATCGCACAATGCCCGGAATGCCCTGCCGCGGTGACTGCGCGCATTCTTCTCAGCCGCACTCAATTCGGCTGCACAACGCGACAGTTCCGGGTCGAAAAACACGGGGTCGTAACCAAAACCGCCCGCACCGCGACGGGTCGCGACGATTCGGCCACGCCACACGCCTTCCTCGATCAGTGGCGACTCGTCCACCGCGCTGGCAACGAAAACCGCCGCGCAATGAAAGCCCGCCCCGCGCTCTGCCTCCGGGCAGGCGCGTAGTTCATGCAGCAGTTTGTCGATGTTGTCATCGTCGCTGGCGCGTGGCCCGGCGTAGCGGGCCGAGAATACGCCGGGCGCACCGTGCAGCGCGTCCACCGCCAGGCCTGAATCGTCCGCAATGGCGGGCAGCCCGGTAAGTCGCGCCGCATGCCGCGCCTTGATCAGCGCGTTGGCCACAAAGCTGTCACCGTCTTCCACCGCCTCCGGAATACCAAAATCCGTCTGGGCGCAAACTTCGATCCCAAGCGGCGCCAGCAAGCTTTCAATCTCGCGGAGCTTGCCGCGGTTGCCGGTAGCAATGACCACTCGATGTGGAACCGCACTCATCGGCTCGTCTCAGACCGATTCCAGCACAGCGTTCTGCGCCGTCATGATCGTACTCACGCCACTGGCTGCCAGCTCGAGCAATGTCGCGAGTTCCTCACGTGAGAAGGCATGACCCTCGGCCGTTCCCTGCACTTCGATAAAGTGCCCGGCCTCGTTCATCACCACGTTCATGTCAGTTTCGGCGTTGGAGTCCTCGGCATAGTCGAGATCCAGCACGGGCGTGCCGTCGAATATACCGACCGACACCGCGGCGATCTGACCGTGCAGCGGGTTGCGTTTGAGTTCCCGTGCCGCACACAGACGCTGCATGGCAATGCTCAGCGCAACATACGCGCCGCTGATCGCAGCCGTCCGGGTGCCACCGTCAGCCTGCAAGACATCGCAGTCGAGCGTTACCGTGCGCTCACCCAGCGCTTCAAGGTCCATCACCGCCCGCAGTGACCGGCCAATCAACCGCTGGATTTCCTGAGTACGGCCGCTTTGCTTGCCGCGCGCTGCTTCGCGACCGGAACGGGTGTGCGTTGAACGCGGCAACATGCCGTATTCACCGGTGACCCAGCCGCTGCCCTGACCACGCATCCATGGCGGCACGCGACGTTCAACGCTGGCGGTACACAAGACCCGGGTGTCGCCAAACTCGGCCAGCACGCTGCCCTCCGCATGCCGGGTAAAGTCTGCGATAAATCGCACGGTTCGTAGATCGTTGGCGGCGCGGCCACTGGGTCGCATTGCTTGCTCCTGAAATGGAAGATAAAGACGAATAGCCGCCACGACGGTGGCAGGCGGATGTTGGAGCCGCACAGTTTACTGAAAAACGCAGCGCTGACGCGCGGTTTCACGCTTAAGCGGAAATGAATCTCAGGGCGGTGCCGGTTGTATTGTCGCTATAAGGCGAGTTGGCCGTCAGGGCCTTGACGCTCAGGGACTTGAGATTGTCGCCCAATTGGCTGTCCGGCAATGTTGCCAGCCGTGCAATCTCGGAATCACTGAGGCCTGACCACAGCCCGTCGCTACAGGCCAGCAGAACGTCGCCAGGCAGCAACGGCAATTTGCGGGTCAGCGTCATGTCGGGGACCGGAGCATCGCCGCCGAGGCAGCATTCAACGAAATTCCGCATCGGGTGGTCGAGGGCTTCGGCCTCGGTTATGGCTCCTTCCTGAATCAGTACCTCGACGTGACTGTGATCGCGCGAGCGCTGTACCAGCTGACCATCGCGCATCAGATAAATGCGGCTGTCCCCGATATGGCACCAGTAGCTTCCCGACTCCTGCACCAGGCAGACTGCGCAGGTGGCCCGGGGCCGAAAATCAACACCGATATCAGTGCCGAGTGCGACGATTTCATCGTGCGCACGCGCAAGCGCCATGTACAAGAACCCTTGTGGATCGAAGATGGGCATCGGCATCTTGGTGAACAGGTCCTGCACAACCTTGATGCCGGTTTCTGCCGCCAGCGCGCCATCCGAGTGACCGCCCATGCCATCAAATACCAACATCAGTGCCGCATTTTCGGCTACAACGATAGCCGCGCGGTCCTGATTGTCCTGGCGATCACCGATTGCCGAAACCTTGCTGTATTCAATCTGCATGTGATTCTGCAATGCTGTCACGTCCGTCCTGACCGGCAATGCCTGTGGGGCAGCGCAGCTCAGCTGTCGATATTTCCTGCATGGACTATTGCTTCTCTCTTGTCGAAGAATTCGCCGGCAACGAATGCCGTCAGTGATCAAAGGTTTCAACGGGCCGCGAGCTTCCATTAGTATGGCCGCCGCAGGCTCCCGTACAACACGTTTCCCAGTATGGGGTCGGACGGGACCGCCAGTCTGTGACCCGAACTGCAGTTTCCGAGGCGGACCAATTTATCAGGGGTTAGTGAATGTTGCACAGTATGACCGGCTTTGCCCGGCAAATCGCCGAGTCACCGTTAGGCACGCTGACCTGTGAAATACGGGCCGTCAACCACCGCTACCTTGATGTGCAGTTTCGCCTGCCGGAGGAACTGCGTCCCAAGGAATCCGAACTCCGGCAAGCGGTTAGCAACCATCTGCAGCGCGGCAAAGTGGACTGCCACCTGCATTTCCGGCGCGCGACCAGCAGTGAGCGCAGCCTGATGCTCAATCACGAATTGCTGACCCGCCTTGCGGAACGCACCGCAGAACTCGCGACCTTGCTGCCCGATACCCGGCCTATGGACCCACTGGACGTATTGCGCTGGCCCGGCGTGGTCGAAGAGCTGCCGCTGGACGTTGAGCCGCTGTTTGCAGCCGGCAGCGAATTGCTGGCTACGACCCTGAGCGCGCTCAATACGATGCGGGCGAGCGAGGGCGGTCGCATTGAAGACATGCTCAGTGCACGCTGCGACGAAATACTGGTCATCGCCAACAACGTTCGTGCGCGTATGCCAGAGGTGCTGGCACGGGTCCGGGAAAAGCAGCGTGAGCGGATTGCAAAACTCGATGTCGCAGCCGACCCCGCGCGACTTGAAGTCGAACTGGCGCTCATCAGCCAGAAGCTTGACGTCGACGAAGAACTGGACCGGCTGGAAAGTCATATCAGTGAGATTCGTCAGAACCTCGCCGCCAGTGAGCCCGTGGGCCGCCGACTGGATTTCCTGATGCAGGAACTGAACCGCGAAGCCAATACACTGGGGTCAAAATCTGCCGATACCGACACCACCCGGGCCGCGGTCGATCTCAAGGTGCTGATCGAACAAATGCGCGAACAAATCCAGAACGTCGAGTAAACATGAGCAGAGTCTCCCACAGGGAATCGAACAAGCGAGCCGCCGAGGCAGGCCCCGACGCACGGCTGTTTGTTATTGCTGCACCGTCCGGCGCCGGCAAGACCACGCTGGTGAGAAAGCTCGTAGACCGGAATCCTGGCATTCGTTTCTCGGTGTCCTACACCACACGCCAGAAGCGGCGAAACGAAGAAGAAGGCAGGGACTACTTCTTCGTGAACCTTACTGATTTCCACGACCTGCAGGAAAAGGGCGAGTTGCTCGAATCAGCGCTGGTCTTCGACAATCACTACGGCACCAGCCGCCAGCAAGTCGAAGAACACCTGGCCAGCGGCCACCACGTCCTGCTCGAAATTGACTGGCAGGGCGCGCGACAGGTCCGGGAGTCCATGCCGGAATGCATTACGATATTTATCCTGCCGCCGTCCCGCGTTGAGCTGGAACGCCGCCTGCGCGACCGCCAGACTGACAGTGATGCGGTGATCGAACGCCGCCTGCGGGATGCACTTAGCGATATGTCACACTGGAACGAGTTCGACTACTGCATCGTTAACGACAATCTGGACCAGGCAGTTGATGAACTCGAAGCCGTGCTGCGCGGCGATTGCGAACACTGCCGCAGTGACCGCATGCGTCCGCTGATCGAAAAGATTCTGGCGTAATTCCGCAACAATCCTGTAAACTGGCCGGTCTTTGCGAAAAACCCGGCTCGCGCCGGCAACGGAGAATGACCCCCATGGCCCGAATTACGGTCGAGGACTGCCTGCACAACATCGACAACATCTTTGAAATGGTGCTGGTCGCCGCCAAACGCGCGCGACGCATTGCTCATGGCTCAGATGCCCTGGTCGAGATCGAAAATGACAAGCCGACGGTACTCGCATTGCGCGAAATTGCCGGCGGTCATATCACGCCGTCCATTCTTGAGGAAATCGAGCAGCCGCCTGTCGAAGACTTCATGCAACCCGAAAGCAACGACGACATCATGCCCATGCGAGGCATCTCAATCGGAGACTGACTGCAACACGGGTGCCGCGGCCAGCCCCAACTGCAGGTAACATGAAGCATGGACTACGCCGCATCCATTCTTGCGAGATTGCCAGGCCGGGCCGCCAGCCGCGACCACGGTTTGCGGCAGCTGCTGGTCAAACTACGCACCTACCTCACTCCTGATCAGATAAAGCTGGTCGTCAAAGCGTACCGCTTCGGCGCCGCCGCCCACGAAGGCCAGCGCCGCCGGAGTGGCGAAGACTATATTTCCCACCCCGTGGCAGTCGCCAGCATACTGGCCGATATGCACATGGATGCGCAGGCCATATCCGCCGCAATCCTGCACGACGTAGTTGAAGACACCGAGATCGGCATCGCCGACCTCGAGAAGGAATTCGACAGCGAGATAGCGACGCTGGTTGATGGCGTCAGCAAACTCGATCAAATGCCATTCAACAGTCGCGCCGAAGCGCAGGCTGAGAGCTTTCGCAAGATGATGCTGGCGATGATCGAGGACATTCGCGTGATCCTCGTGAAACTCGCTGATCGCCTGCATAACATGCGTACGCTGGATTCCATGCCACGCGAGAAGCAGGCCCGCATCGCCCGCGAAACCCTGGAAATTTACGCACCGATCGCCAATCGCCTGGGCATCAACCGCATGAAGGTCGATCTCGAAGACCTGGGCATGCGTTACCTGCACCCTTACCGGTATCGGGTTCTTGAGAAGGCCCTGCGTCGTTCAAAAGGCAATCAGCGCCAGATACTGCGCAAGATGGCCGATCGAATGCGCAAAGCGCTCCAGGAACAGAAGATCGACGGCGAAGTGGTAGGCCGCGAGAAGCACCTTTACAGCATCTACAAGAAGATGGCGGAAAAGAAGCGCTTGTTGAACGACATCGTCGACGTATACGGTTTTCGTATCGTGGTGAACGACGTCAACACCTGCTATCGCGTGCTCGGCATCGTGCATGGTTTGTACAAACCGATGCCCGGGCGCTTTAAGGACTACATCGCAATACCGCGAATCAACGGCTACCAGTCACTGCACACAACCCTGTTTGGTCCGAAAGGGCTGCCGCTCGAAGTGCAGATTCGCACCGTACAAATGAACCGCGTGGCAGAGTCAGGCGTCGCCGCACACTGGCAATACAAGGCAGAAGACAAATCGAGTGCAACACCGCAGCGGCGCGCACGCGAATGGTTGTCGCGACTCGTGGAAATTCAGGAACAAGGCAGTTCGGAAGAGTTCCTGGAGAACGTGAAAGTTGACCTGTTCCCGGACAAGATCTACGTGTTCACGCCCAAAGGCGACATCATGCCGATGCCGAAAGGCGCGACAACCGTTGACTTCGCCTACGCCGTCCACACCGACATCGGCAATCGTTGTGTTGCTGCGAAGGTAGATCGCAACCTGGTTCCCCTGCGCACCCAGTTGCAGAATAGCCAGACTGTCGAGATCGTCACTGCGCGCGGCGCGAAACCGAACCCGAACTGGGTCACCTTCGTGACCACGGCGAAGGCGCGCTCAGCGATTCGCTTGTACATGAAGCAAATGCGCTCCAGTGAATCCACCGACCTTGGCAAACGCCTGCTTGATCGCTCACTCAAGGACCTGGGCTCATCGTTGCGCAAGATCGGCAAAGTGCGCATGCGCGAAGCTCTGAATGAACTCAGCCTCGACAGCCCGGAAGGTCTGTACGAACAACTCGGGCTTGGTGAGCGGCTCGCGCCATTGGCCGCCCGGGTAGTGCTTGGCATTAGCGAAGACGGCGAAAAGAAAGATGCCAGGGCGAGCTTGACGATATCCGGTACGGAAGGGCTCGTTGTCACCTACGCCAAGTGTTGCTACCCGATCCCGGGCGACGAGGTCATGGGTTACCTGAGCACTGGTCGCGGTATCGTGATCCACCGCAATAACTGCGGCAATCTTTCGAATTTCCGCAAGCAGCCCGATAAGTGGATCTCCGTTGATTGGGAGAAAGAACTGCAGCGCGAATTCACCACCCAGATCCGGATCGAAACCATCAATCGCACCGGCGTACTCGCCGAAGTGGCGGCCACAATCGCCGATGCCGGCTCCAATATTGAACAGGTATCGGTCGGAGACCGGCACGACGACTGTTCCGAGCTCACGTTCCTGATTACGATTCGGGACCGCACGCATCTGGCAAACATCATGCGTCGCGTACGAACAATGCAAAACGTGGCTCGCGTCACCCGCGACTGCGCCTAGAATTAGTTAACCCAGTACAGAACCTCAGGAGACAGTCTTGTCCAGGAAAGTCATACACAGTGATAACGCGCCTGCCGCCATTGGCACCTACTCGCAGGCAGTAGAAGTAAACGGACTCGTATTCATGTCCGGGCAGTTACCGCTTGATCCGGTCAGCATGGAAATCGTTGAGGGTGATTTTGCCGCACGCGCACACCAGGTATTCAAGAACATGGCGGCTATTTGCGAAGCCGCGGGCGGCTCAACCGATGACATCGTAAAAGTGAATATTTTCCTTACCGATCTCAGCAGTTTCGCCACGGTCAATGAAGTCATGGCCCAATACTTCACTGAACCCTACCCGGCGCGCGCCGCCATCGGCGTCGCCAGCCTGCCTAAAGGCACGGATATCGAGGCCGAGGCAGTTCTGGCCGCCTCTTGAACTGACTTGCCCACGTGGCCGACCAACCCCTGCATGCCGCACTGACGACACTGAAAGGGGTTGGTCCGGCTCTCGTTCAGAAACTTGCCAGGCTACGCCTGGAAAATGTTGAAGACCTGCTGTTTCTGCTGCCGTTGCGCTACGAAGACCGCACAACGGTACGGCGGATTGGTGAGTTACTGCCAGGGACCCGCAGCCTGGTTTGTGGCGAGGTCCTGCTGGCGGAAACCGTGTTTCGCGGCCGACGCAGCTTGCTGGTCCGTATAGCGGATGGCAGTGGACAGCTCACCCTGCGCTTTTTTCATTTTTCCTCACAACAACAGGCGCAGTTCCGGCCCGGCGTAAAGCTTGCCTGCTTTGGCGATGCACGACTTGGCAGCGCTGGAATGGAAATTGTCCACCCGGAATACCGCATCGTTCGCGAGGGCAACAACCCGCTCGCCAGCGATACCCTGACTCCGATTTACCCTATTACTGACGGCGTACCGCAGGGCCGTATGCGCAGTCTTGCAGCACAGGCAGTCGCGATCATGCGCCGTGCACCGCCCGCCGAGCTGCTGCCTGACAGCCTGCGCGACGAACTTGAAATGCCAACGCTGGCTGAAGCATTGAGCTACCTGCACCAGCCACCCGTGGATGCCGACCTGGCACTGCTGGCGAGCGGCACGCATCCTTGTCAACAACGCCTGGCATTTGAAGAACTGCTCGCGCACTACCTGAGTCTGCGCAACCTGCGCCGGCTCGCCAGTCAGGAAAAATCTCCCCCGTTACCGACCGACGCAGGCTTGCACAAACAATTCCTGCAGAGCCTGCCGTTCACAATGACCGGCGCACAAACGCGGGTGATCGACGAAATTCTCGCAGACCTGAAACTGGCGCAGCCGATGATGCGCCTGATTCAGGGCGATGTCGGCTCGGGCAAGACCGTGGTTGCAGCGATGGCCTGTTTGCAGGCTATCGGCAGCGGCTTGCAGGCTGCCGTTATGGCACCCACTGAGCTGTTGGCCGAACAGCACTTGCAGAGTTTTGAGTCCTGGTTCGAACCGCTGGGCATCGAGCCTTGCTGGCTCGCCGGAAGCCAACGCGCGGCGGCACGGCGCGAGTCACAGGCGTCGATTGCGAACGGCGACGCCCGCCTGATTGTTGGCACGCATGCGCTGTTTCAGGACCGTGTCGATTTTCACAGGCTGGGTCTCATCGTAATTGATGAGCAGCACCGCTTCGGCGTTCACCAACGCATGGCATTGCGCGACAAAGGTGCTGACGGTCTGGGTCAGCCACACCAGCTGGTGATGACCGCCACACCAATCCCGAGGACGCTGGCGATGGCAGCGTATGCTGATCTCGACACCTCGATCATTGATGAGTTGCCGCCGGGAAGGCAGCCAGTTACTACAGTGGCACTGCCGGAAACGCGCCGCGAACAGGTTATTGAGCGAGTCCGCGAAGCCTGCGCTCAAGGTCAACAGGCCTACTGGGTTTGCCCGCTGATTGAAGAATCAGAGTTGCTTGATTTTCAGGCCGCCGAACTGAGTTATGCACAGCTCAGCGAGGCTTTGCCTGAGTTGCGGATCGGGCTCGTGCACGGACGCATGAAAGGTCCGGACCGGGACCTGATCATGCGCGCGTTCAAGGCCGGCGACATCCATCTGCTCGTCGCGACGACGGTTATTGAAGTCGGTGTCGATGTCGCCAACGCCAGCCTGATGATTATCGAGAACGCGGAACGCATGGGTCTGTCGCAGTTGCATCAGCTGCGTGGCCGCGTTGGCCGCGGCGCCGCGCAAAGCCATTGCGTGCTGCTCTACAAACAACCGCTCGGTAAGATCGCGAAAAGTCGTCTGGGTGTCTTGCGCGATACCAACGACGGCTTCATCGTCGCGCAACGGGATCTCGAACTGCGCGGGCCGGGTGAACTGCTGGGCACGCGCCAGACCGGTTTGCCGCAATACCGCATTGCCGATCTCAGCCGCGACGGCGAACTGATGCCCAAGGTGCAAAAGACAGCGCAAACCGTACTGCGGGAAAGCCCGGCCATCGCGACGGCACTGGTGCGCCGCTGGATTGCCGACGCTGGTCGCTACGGTAAGGTTTGATCCGTTTGTTTAAGCAGCGGTGTGCTTTCACAGTGGTCGCATCCGCGGAATTCAGTACACTCTCGCTGCAATGAATACCAACAAACCCGTGAACCGCAGCTCGGGCAATGCCGCTTTGCTGAGCCAGCTCCGCAATTACCTGTTGCTGATGCGAATGAATCGGCCGATAGGTATCTGGCTGTTGATGTGGCCGACCTTGTGGGCGTTATGGCTGGCAGGCGAAGGGCATCCCGATTCCGGCCTGTTCGTCGTCTTCGTACTCGGCGTCGTGGTAATGCGCGCCGCTGGCTGCGTATTGAACGACTTCGCGGACCGAAATATTGACCCGTACGTCGAACGGACCCGTAACCGGCCGATACCCAGCGGCGCCGTGGCGCCGTTGGAAGCGCTCGCATTGTTCGTCGCGTTGTCGCTGATCGCGATCGGGCTCGCTTCCATGCTGAACAGTCAGGCACAGATTCTGGCCGTGGTCGGTGCCGGACTCACCGTCGTGTACCCGTTTATCAAACGGTTTATTTCCGTGCCGCAGTTTTTCCTCGGCGCCGCGTTCGGCTGGGCTGTACCGATGGCCTTTGCCGCGCAAACAGGGCAAACGCCGCAGCTCGCCTGGATCGTGTTTCTTGCCGCGCTGATCTGGGCCACGATTTACGACAGCTTTTACGCCATGGTTGATCGCGAGGACGATCTGAAGATCGGCGTGAAATCCACGGCGATCCTGTTTGGCGATGCTGATCTGTTTGTTATCGGTGCGCTGCAGGTACTTATGCTGGTGGCGTTGATTTTCGCTGGCAATATGGCGGAACTGGGGCCGTGGTACTTTGCCTCGCTGCTGATCGCGGCGCTCATGATGGCCTGGCATCAATGGCTGGCGCGCGATCGGGACCGCGACGGTTGCTTCAAGGCATTTCTGCACAACCACTATATAGGCATGGCGGTGTTTATCGGCATTGTCCTGCACTACACCTTTGAGACTCCGCTACCGGGCTGACGCCCGTTCGCCGCTCGCGCCACCGTCAATACACCGACTTGTTTGGCACCGTTCGCCCGCAGCAAGAGGCTGAGCTGCCAGCAGGTTTCGCCGGTGGTCATGACATCGTCGATCAACAGCGGGTACTGACACCGGAGCGGCGCCGCCAATGCAAAGGCAGCACGCAAATTGCGGCGACGCGCTGCACGACCGAGGCCACTCTGCGCCGCGGTAGCGCGCACCCGGCGCGGCGCAGTTTCTATGCGCAACCCTGTTGCTCGTGCCAATGGCCGGCAAATTTCCTGCGCCTGGTTAAAACCTCGGAATGCCTGTCGCCAGCGATGCAGGGGGACCGGCACCAATGCATCCACAGATGCGAATTCCCGCTGGAGTATCGGCAGCATGATCTCCGCGAACGCGGCTGCATACGCCAGCTGTGCGGAAAACTTCAGCGCTTTCAATGCAGTACTTACGGGCCACTCGTAGGGCAGCGCCGCGCGGCATTTCGACCATGGGGGCGGGCGCTGCTGGCAACGGCCGCAGCACAGATCGTCAGCTGCCGAAATCGGCAAGGGCTCACTGCAAAGCGGGCAGACGGGGCCGAGCGCAGGGAGATCTCGGCGACAGCCATCACACAAGCGTCCACCATGCACGGGCTGCGCGCAAAAGACGCATACCGTCGGGAAACCGCGAGCTATCAGAGCGCCAATGTGCATGCCTCGATGCTCGCAAACCGCTGCCAACACCGCGATCCGTGTTTCCCAGTGACATTGGCAGATAATCGGCCGCCAGACCGTATCGCGGTGCGCCTGCATTGCCCGTATGCTATCGCCCGCCATGGAACCGCCAGATACAAAAACGCCACGCCAGCGAGAAGTGCAGAGACGCTTCGACCGCTGCGCAGGCGACAGTGACGCAGCCGAATTTCTGTTTGCGACCAGCCGCGCCGGCCTGCTTGACCGCCTGCAGCCCATGCAGCTGGACGTGGAGCGGGTACTGATCCTGGGGGCAGGGACAGGCGCGCTCAATCAGGAACTCGGTAAACGCTTTCGTGGCAGTCAATTGTTCGGCCTCGACCTGTCCCTCAACATGCTGCGACGCAACCGTCAGGCGAGCTCGCTGTTTTCCCGAAGCAAAGTACTGCAAGCAAACGCAGAGGCAATTCCCCTGAAAGACGGGAGCGTGGACGTCGTGGTTGCGAACCTGTTACTGCCGTGGATCGCCGATCTGCCGATGCTGTTCCACGAGGTCGCGCGGGTCTTGCGCAAAGACGGCCTGTTCGCGTTTTCCGCGCTCGGCCCGGAAAGCCTCCATGAACTCCGCAGCGCATTTCAGGAAGATGCGCCAGCCCACGTGCGGGAGTTTGCCGATATGCACAATGTCGGTGACGCGCTGGTGCGCGCGGGCCTGCGTGACCCCGTGCTGGATATCGACCACCTGCACATCGAATACAGCGATACCCGCGCTCTGTTTCGCGACCTGACCGTGACCGGCGCTCGCAATACCCTTGCTGGCCGACGCCGTTCTCTGACGGGCAAACAACGATTCGGCCGAATCAAGGAAGCGCTGGATAGTCAATTTCATGAGCAGCGGCTTAGGCTTACGCTTGAATTGGTGTACGGACATGCTTGGGGTGGCGGCCCGCCCGTTAACAGCAGCGAGTTCAGTTTCAATGTCGACGATTTGCGCGGTCGGCGACGCAGTCGCTAGATTTGCCGGAAAGTTTCCACAAGCCAAATCAGGTCCGCGGGCTAAGTGGTTGTTAATGAAATAATTTGTCTTCCGCGCCGACGGTCCGTCTGTTTGCAAGCCGTACGCGCTTTCAGTAAACTTCGCTGGCTTTTTGACCAGCCGGTGTCGACATTGGATACCGGGCAGCGGAACTGCCGGGTACCCGCATGCAGGCTTAAAGCCTCCGAACACTGAGCGGAGCTCAAGGTACCCGGACTTGCCACCCTGAAACCGACTCGTGATTTTGGCCTCACAGCCGAAGTTAGCGGTACGGTTTTGCGGTGAATCGACAGCCCTGACTTAACGACAGGCTGCGGTGGCTATCGGCTTGGCTTTGCTTTGCCGAGCTTGGTGACGATGTAACGCGTGCCTTACGTACTGGATGGAATTTTGGGTGACACGAGTCACCGGGTGAAGCTTCGATGATACGAAAACTGTGCCTCAGCGCGGCCGGACTACTGTTTGCCGGCAATGCCTTCGCGGACTGGACGCTGAATATGCCGAAAGGCGTAACCGAATTGAGTGTGGAAACCTACGGGCTGCACATGATGGTGTTCTGGTGGTGTGTAGCCATCGGCTTCGGTGTATTCGGTGTGATGATCTATTCGATGGTCAAGCATCGGAAATCTCAGGGCGTGAAGCCCGCCAGCTTTTCGCACAGTACGACCGCGGAAATAGTCTGGACCATCATCCCGATCATTATTCTTCTGGTGATGGCTGTGCCGTCGGCCGAAACGCTGGTCAAACTCGAAGACAGCCGTAAACCCGACATGACAGTGGTCATCACCGGTTACCAGTGGAAGTGGCATTACAGCTATCAGAATGAAGATGTAGCGTTCTTCAGCAGTCTTGCCCGGACCAGTGCGGATGCCCGACGTAAGAATTCCGGTATCGACCCGTTCAGCGTCGACAACTACCTGCTTGAAGTTGACCGACCGCTGGTTGTGCCCAAAGGCAGCAAGGTTCGCCTGCTACTGACCTCGAATGACGTTATCCATGCATGGTGGGTTCCGGAGCTGTCGATCAAAAAAGACGCAATCCCGGGCTACATGAACGAGATGTGGTTCCGTGCAGAAGAAACCGGAACGTTCCGCGGACAGTGCGCGGAGTTGTGCGGCAAGGATCACGGCTATATGCCCGTTGTCGTTGAAGTGGTTGAGCCGGAGGCATTTGCTGCCTGGCTGGCCGCAGAGCAGGACAACACGGCGCCAGTCGCCGCTAACTAACAGTTTGGAATACCGGCGGGCCCGTTAGAGGGCGCGCTGCTGGAGATAGATTGATGAGTACTGCAGTGACGGACGCAGCCGCGAGCCACGACGACCACGATCACCACGGACCAGCCAAAGGCATCAAGCGCTGGCTGTTCACGACGAACCACAAAGACATCGGCAACATGTACCTGATCTTCAGTCTGATCATGTTCTTTGTCGGTGGCTCTATGGCCCTCGTCATTCGCTCAGAGCTGTTTAGCCCGGGCTTGCAATTCGTGCATCCCGAGTTCTTCAACCAGATGACCACGATGCACGCGCTGATCATGATTTTCGGCGCCGTTATGCCGGCCTTTGTGGGCCTCGCAAACTGGATGGTGCCGTTGATGATTGGTGCGCCTGACATGGCGTTGCCGCGCATGAACAACTGGTCGTTCTGGATTCTGCCCGTTGCCTTCACGATGCTGCTGTCCACGCTGTTCATGCCAGGCGGCGCACCGGCCGGCGGCTGGACCATGTATCCGCCGCTGGTTCTGCAGACAGGCGATGCGTTTCCGTTCCTGATTTTTGCCGTCCATCTGATGGGTTTCAGCTCGATCATGGGCGCGATCAACGTCATCGTAACGATCATCAACATGCGCACACCGGAAATGACCTTGTTGAAGATGCCGATGTTTGTCTGGACCTGGTTGATTACGGCCTACCTGCTGATTGCCGTAATGCCGGTACTCGCTGGCGCAGTCACCATGCTGCTGACGGACCAGTTCTTCGGCACCAGCTTCTTCCTTGCCGCCGGCGGCGGTGACCCGGTCATGTTCCAGCACATCTTCTGGTTCTTCGGTCATCCCGAGGTGTACATCATGATCCTGCCGGCATTCGGCGTGGTGTCTGAGATCATCCCGACCTTTGCCCGCAAGCCGCTGTTCGGGCATGACTCGATGGTGTACGCAACAGCCAGTATTGGCTTCCTGTCGTTCATTGTCTGGGCGCATCACATGTTCACGGTCGGCATGCCGCTGACCGGTCAGTTGTTCTTCATGTTCGCGACGATGCTCATCTCCGTCCCGACCGGCGTGAAAGTATTCAACTGGACCGCAACCATGTGGCGCGGTTCCATGACCTTTGAAACTCCGATGCTGTTCGCGCTGTCGTTCCTGTTCCTGTTCACGATTGGTGGTTTCTCGGGCCTGATGCTGGCTATCGTGCCAGCTGACATTCAGTACCACGACTCATACTTTGTCGTAGCTCACTTCCATTACGTACTGGTACCGGGTGCCGTCTTTGGCATCATGGCGGCTGCCTACTACTGGCTGCCGAAGTGGACCGGCACGATGTACAACGAGAAGCTGGGACAATGGCATTTCTGGTTGTCGACGATATTCGTCAATCTCACGTTCTTCCCAATGCACTTCCTGGGCCTCGCGGGGATGCCACGACGCATACCTGACTACGCCACCCAGTTTACCGATTTCAATGCCGTTGCAAGTATTGGCGCGATCGGCTTCGGTGTATCGCAATTGTTGTTTGCTTACATCGTAATCCAGTGCGCGCGCGGCAAAGGCGATACGGCCACGGCGGAAGTATGGGAAAACCCGAAGGGTCTGGAATGGACCGTACCTTCGCCTGCGCCTTATCACACGTTCGATGAGCCACCGAAATTGTCGAAAGCCGGAGCATTTGAGTGATGGACCAAATTCGTAATAGCGAACTTCAGCAGAAGCGCCGCATACGCAATCATACGTTGCTGTTCGCAGGCATTGCGTTGGTGGTGTACATCGGTTTCATAACAATTAGCGGATTACGCTGAGACAGCCATGAGCACGCGGGGCACTTCAGCCAACAACGATAACCGTTCACTGGCAGTTCGCTTGCTGGTGATGGCCGTCGGAATGTTTGGTTTCGGATTCCTGCTTGTTCCTCTGTACGACGTATTTTGCGACCTCACCGGTTTCGGCGGCAGAACCAACGAAACCGCGGTGGTTATGGAAGAGAATCGGGATGAGAGCCGTGAGATACAGCTCGAGTTTGTGACTACGGTCAATGAGTTCGCGCCGTTCGCTTTCGAACCAACCGTCGAGTCCATGACAGTGCAGGCGGGTGGTTTGTACGAAGCAGTGTTTACCGCACGCAATTTAACCGGCCGCAGCAAGATAGCGCAGGCCGTGCCCAGCGTCGCACCATCGATCGCGGGCAGTTTTTTCAAGAAGCTGGATTGCTTCTGCTTTACCTACCAGGAATTTGCGGCCAATGAAGAACGCGAATTGCTGGTGCGTTTTATTGTTGATTCAGAGCTGCCCGACTACGTCGATACGCTCACCTTGTCATATACGTTTTTCGACACAGCCCGCCTGACCGACAACAGTCGGCAGGCCGCCACTTCCAACCAGTAAGTTTCGGATACCCACATGTCATCACACGCTGAAGATCGTTATTACGTCCCCCACGGCAGTCACTGGCCAGTGGTCGGTTCAATTGGCCTGTTCTTTTTGATGGTTGGAGTATCGACCTGGTTCAACGGTTCGGACGCAGGTTACTGGGTCATGCTTTTCGGCGCGGCGATCGTCATCTTCATGCTGACCGGCTGGTTTTCGAACGTGATCGCGGAAAGTCGGGGCGGTTTGTACAACAGTCAGGTCGACAAGTCCTTCCGCATGGGCATGTTCTGGTTCATTTTCTCCGAAGTTATGTTCTTTTCGGCGTTTTTCGGCGCTCTGTTCTATGCCCGCAACATGTCCGTGCCCTGGCTTGGCGGAGACAGCAACAACTTCTTTACCAATATGCTGCTCTGGTCAGGTTTCGAAAACACCTGGCCGACCAACGGCCCGGCAGAAATGGGCGGTGAGTACGAAAAGATGGGTCCGTTCGGTCTGCCTTTGCTGAACACCGCGATCCTGTTGTTGTCCAGTGTCACGATTACAATCGCGCACCACGCGCTGCTGCACAATCAGCGCAAGATCCTGAACGTCTTCCTGGCAGCAACATTCTTGCTGGGTTACTTCTTCGTGGTCATGCAGGCGGAGGAGTACATCCACGCCTACCAGGAGATGAACCTGACAATGACCTCGGGCATTTACGGCGCAACGTTCTACATGCTGACGGGTTTCCACGGCATGCACGTAACGATTGGCGCAATAATGCTGACGGTCATGTGGGTGCGCACGATGAAAGGGCACTTTACTCCGAAGAATCATTTCGGCTTTGAGGCCGTCGCGTGGTACTGGCATTTTGTCGACGTGGTCTGGCTCGGCCTATACGTCTTCGTTTACTGGATGTAAAAAAAAGCGGCGCTAAAGGCGCCGCTTTTTTTGCTGGGTCTCAATGGGCTGGCTGTACGCCGTCCCTGCAATGCCGGGTCTTACGACCCAGGCATTGGCCCCAGCCAGCCCAGAAAGTACGACGCAAGCAACGCCAGCAGCAAGACGACTGACAATGCGACCCGGATTTGCAGTGACTTGAGCACGCGCGACGAACCCTGCCCATCTTTACTAAGATAAAACAGGCCAGAACCCAGACTTGCCACAATCGCAATCAGCATTGCGATAATAAAGAATTTCATTGAGGCTCCAGTGAGCAACTGCCAGTACGGCATTATAACGTGATCGAGACACGAAACATTCAGCAGATGGCAATGAAGTGGCTTCCGCCAGTGGCGGGGGTCCTGTTGATTGTCATGTTCGTCTCACTCGCGAACTGGCAGCTAGACCGGGCCGAGGAGAAGGAAGCCACTGCCGCGCTGTTTGACGAAAATGCGACGCCGGTTGAGCTGGCAAGTGTTACGGAGCCGCTTCGTTTTCAGCCGGTGACCACCCGCGGACGTTACCTGCCAGAGCAACAGTTTCTGATCGACAATATCGTGAACAATGGTCGGGTCGGCTATTACGTTGTAACGCCATTCGAGGTGGCTGGCGGAGACCAGGTCGTACTCGTCAATCGCGGCTGGCTTGCCAAACCGCGAAACAGCGACGAATTGCCGGCGATTTCTGTCGGGAGCGAGATTCGTGACCTATCTGCGCGGGTCGGCCGTCTGCCGCGGGTGGCACTGCGCCCGGACCGCGCCGTGCGAGCCAACCAAAGCTGGCCGAAAGTGGCGGTCTATCCTGAAATCTCTGACCTGGCGTCTGAACTGGGTCGACCGGTCTCAGAAATGATTTTGTTGCTGGCGCCGGAGGCCAGCGATGGCTACGGAAGGAGCTGGCGACCGCCGGAGAAAGGGTCGATGATGCATTACGGCTATGCGTTCCAGTGGTCCGCACTGGCGTTAACCGTATTGGTAATTCTGGTTTATCAACTCAGGAAAAAATTCAGGCATGAACAACGGACCTGACAGGAAGCGTTCCGGACGCCTGCAATTGCTGCTGGTCGGGCTGGTATTCTTGTTACCACTGGTGGCGGCCAGCTGGATGTATTACAGCGGTAACGCGCCACGGCCGCAGGCGACTACGAATCATGGAGAGTTGCTCACGCCGATTCAAAACGTGAATGACATACTTGGCGAAACGGCTTTTACCGGGGCAATTGCCGATCATTGGGCACTGGTCTACGTATACCCGGCGCCATGCGCAACGACTTGCGGCGATGCTTTGTACAAGTTGCGGCAAAGTCGGCTGATGCTCGGTAACGACATGAACCGGGTGGTCCGGGTGATGTTGCACGGTTCTGAGGCGCCGGATACCCTGTTGCTAACCGAGGAGCACGCAGGCTTGATTGCCCTACAAGAGTCAGCGGCAGACCGTTTGTTGAACAATACACACCCATTTGACGACGATTCCGGTGGCTATTACCTGATTGACCCGCTCGGCAATCTTGTGATGTATTTTCCGACGGACATAACGCCACGCGACCTGGTTGACGACATCGAACACCTGCTGAAACTGTCGAGCATCGGCTAGTGAGCAGGCACGCGGAGGACCGGGTTTGAACACGAGCAGCCTGCATTACATGACGCAATGGCGTGACTATTACGAGCTGACCAAGCCCCGCGTCGTAATGCTCATCGTGTTTACCGCCGTGGTCGGAATGTTTCTCGCTGTACCGGGATTACCCAATATTGCCGCGCTGG
Source organism: Woeseia sp. D3-10 (assembly GCF_055809415.1). Lineage (NCBI taxonomy): Bacteria > Pseudomonadati > Pseudomonadota > Gammaproteobacteria > Woeseiales > Woeseiaceae > Woeseia > Woeseia sp. D3-10. The sequence continues at coordinate 1,921,231 of NZ_JBVVTW010000007.1, forward strand.
TGTTTGGAACTGTCGGCATTGGTCTTGCCGCCTCATCGGCAGCCGTGATCAATCATTTGCTCGATGCCCGTATTGACGAAAAGATGGCACGCACCCGTTCGCGGCCTTTGCCACAGGGCAAACTGAACGAGCGCCAGGCATTAATATTTGCGGTGGCGCTGGGCGCGCTGTCGATGTTGATTCTGACGGTTCTCGTTAATGCCCTGACGGCTGTCCTGACATTCGCATCGCTTATCGGTTACGCAATCATCTATACCGTTTACCTGAAACGAGCGACTCCACAAAACATTGTAATCGGTGGCGCGGCCGGTGCCGCACCGCCGGTGCTGGGCTGGACCGCTGTTACCGGTGAAATCCACAGTGACGCGTTACTGCTGTTCCTGATCATATTCATCTGGACACCGCCACATTTCTGGGCGCTCGCCATTGCCCGCAAAGATGATTACAAAAACGCAGGCATTCCGATGTTGCCGGTCACTCACGGCAATGCGTTCACCCGCAAATACATAATGCTCTACACCATATTGCTGGTGTTGATTACGGTCATGCCTTACCTGTCCGGCATGAGTGGCTTGATATACCTTGTGACCGCGCTGTTGCTCGGCGCCGCCTTCCTCTATTACGCGTGGCTACTGTTGAAGAACGATGGACTGGATTTGCCCATGCGCGTCTTTCGTTTTTCGATCAATTACCTAATGGTGCTGTTTGCAGCGCTGTTGCTTGATCACTATTTCATCATTCGCCTGCATATCTGAACTGTTCACCCGTTCACAGTCGTCCGGGACTCAGCCTGCAACTATTGGCAGCAATCCTGAATCACGCGGTCCTGCTCTGAACGCAAAGAAACCGTCGATGCAAGGTGGCAGCACAGACCGGTCACCGCCACAGATGGCCAGTTACTCAATAGCCGGTGTACGAGAAGCAGTATTACGATGAGTTCGAAACAAAACAGGCAAGAGTTCGAGCGATTGCTGAGACCGTATCTCCCCAAACTGTACAGACTGGCCTGCCGTCTGACGGCCAGCAAGATTGATGCCGACGACCTGTTTCAGGACGTGCTCGCGCGTCTCTTCCCACGCCTGCAAGAACTGCAAGAGCAGGGCCAGGCAGCTACCTGGCTTGCGGGGGAAATGTACAACCGTTTCATTGACGATCAGCATCGATTTTCGCATCAGCGCGCACTCACGGACGAAGTCCGGGGCTTGACCGGCAACAGGGTGGACAGCCTCAGCAGTACCGGTGACAACCTGCACGACGTAGTGTGGCGCGAACAGGTGCAGACGCTGGGCCGGGCACTTGAAATGTTGAACGAGGCGCAGCGGGTGACCCTGTTGCTGCACGATGCAGAAAGCTACAAGCTCGCCGAGATACAAAGTATTACCGGGGACTCAATCGGCACGATAAAGTCCAGACTGCACCAGGCCCGGGCCCGGTTGCGGGAAATTTTGCCGGATGATGGGACTTTTCTGTAACGAACAGCGGGTAACAATCAGGGAGAGAAGGAGATGAAATGGCCTGCGTGACAGTTCGCGATCAGTTGGATGAATATATCGATGACATGCTGCCGGCGGTCGACCGCAGCGCGATTGAAGCTCATGTTGCCGACTGCGTGTCCTGCCAACGATTGACTGGACGCGAACGCGAGCTGCGCGAACTGCTGCAGGCGTTTGGTGAATCGTCCGTGCCCATTCCGGACGAAGAGTTTTTTGCCAAGGCGCTGGACAATGCCGCCAACGAAGGCAGCCGACAGCATCGCAACCGATGGCTGGCTACGGCGCTGGCCGTCGGGCTGATTGCATTAATTGGGCTGTGGATTACCAATGCTGTGCGGGTCGACACACCTTTGCCCGCCGCTCTCACGCAGTATCCGGTAGTCAGCCTGACGATTGGCGAACCTCGGGTAGTGAATCTGGTCTTCACCAGTTCATCGGCGCTGACAGCCGCCAGCCTGACCCTGCAGCTGCCGGCAGGCATTGAGCACATGGGTTTTCCCGGAAAGCGCGAGGTTAACTGGTTGACCAACGTGCAAAGTGGCCGCAATCTTTTGCCGCTGACGTTTGTCGCTACGGCAGACGTGGCTGGTGAGGTTGTTGCAACGCTTGAACACGGCACCAATGTTCGCGAGTTTCGGCTGCAAATTGACGTCTTTTGAAAACAGCGCTCTATAAGGATCGGACTATGAGCAACTGGCAATTTCTGGTGACAGCTATCGCGATCACATGGCTCGCGTTGCCTGTGTTTGGCCAGACCGAGGATGAGCTGGAAGTCACTATGGAAGTTATGGACACGCTTTCCGACCTTGACGGTGACCTCAACGAAATGCGCGGTCCGCGAGCCTCATTGCGCCCGGACGAGCAGGCTGACGAGAGCGCCGAAGAGCGCGACCAGCGGCTTAACGCTGAGGCGGAGGCCGCTCTCGCCAAACAGTTTGCGGGGATCGAGGATGACTTCGAGTACGACGACGTTAACAATGACTTCGATACAGCCATCAACGCGCAGGACGACTACGAACGGTCTGAAGAAGTCGACACTGACGAGCTCGTTGAATCGCTGCCCTGAAGTGCGCGGTCAGTTCTCCGGCAGCAACGCAAGCTGTTAACGGCTGACAATCATTGTCGTGCCCTCGGCCTGCCCGACCCTGCAATATCGTCGGGCACTCTTGCCGCCAGCGGGCACTACTGGTTCTCGAGACAAGATCGCCGGAGTGCGTAGACGGCCCGGTTACTCGCTGCCGGTGGCAACTTGCGGCAAAGGATGGGGGATGCGCAAAGCAGTCACGTCGACGTAGGTTCGCGCTTGCAGCTTGAAGACCGCTGCTGCGTTACTTGGGTGTACAAGCTCGTCAAGGTTTGCACTGCCATACGCTGAGATTTCAGCAACGTCCTCGCCCTTCAACGCCAACGCTTTCGGGGTCGCCGGAACGTCCTGCGTCCAGGCGCCGCGCAGGCCGGCAGCCGGAACAAAACAATTCAAGTTGTTTGCAACATAATGCTGCAACAGCGCATCCGTATTGCAGCCAAGGCGACTGCTCGCTTCTGCGAAGGAGTACCACGCTTGATCAGATTGCGGCGCGACGGCTGTTCCCGCATGGCCTAATTGGCGCAGTTCGCTGTATCGGAAAGCTTGTGTCGAAGTCATCTTTTCGATGCCGGAATCCGTTTCAACACAGACGCGCCCACTGTCGCCGTTTAAGGCGCGTACGCGTTTCATAATATTTTCTAGTTTGGTCACTTGGCCAGTCCAACGGTCAGAACAAAAGTAAGGTGGCAGTCTAGACAGTGGCTGCCGTGGCTTATGTGACCTCCTTCGCAATCCGGTAACTATCGACCAATAATCGCGACGGCGACATTTTCTCTGCCGAGTCGTCCGCCGGCGGGCATTGCCCGCGTCGGCCGGTCCGACGGCGGCGGCAATGCCATTCCGGTTTTTTTTGCGCTAAGTCTAAGTTTTGAGACCGGATGCTCGCATCTGCCGGATTTCCGGGTAGTTTATGCCCAAATCAGTACACCAGACGCACCCGGACACCCCGCATGTTTAAGGCTCGACACTTTTCCCGCCCTGGCTACCTGCCAGCCTTGTATTGGCTCTCGGCAGCCTCGTCCCCGGGCAGGCGGCATTTTCTGCCAGCGCTGAAGAAATGTTCGCCGACGGCAACCGGCTGTACCGCGATGACCTGTACTGGGCGGCATTGCTGCGCTATCAGCAAGCCGCCGATGCGGGACTTGATTCCTCTCTATTGCATTACAACACCGGCGTGGCGCACTACCGGGCTGGCCAGTTCCCGCGCGCCGGGCGTGCTTTCGAGCGCGCCGCAAGCGACCCCGGTCTGCTGCACATCGCGCACTACAATCTTGGCCTGACCGCGATGGCTGCTGGCGAACGCAGTACCGCTCTTGAGTGGTTTCGGCAGGTTGAAGCACAGCAATCCCGGCCACAACTGGCGGCGCTTGCAACACTCGCCATTGCCCGACTTGATCGTAACGACCGTGATCTATCGGCAGAGGATGAACCCGAGGGACCCGCGCCGTTGCCCCGACCGAACGGTTTCAGCGTTCGTGCTCTGGTGGGTTTCGGCAGCGATGACAATGCTTACCGCAGTCCGGACGAAGAGTATCTGGACCGCACCCGCAACGGCGCGCCGCTAACGGTACCGGTCGTTCAATCCGGCGCGTTCTATCCGTATGACGTCACCGCCAAATACACCGTCAACAGCTTCGAACATGAATCATTTTTTGGCCGCTACCGTGTCGCCGGCCGCTACTACCAGGACCCGGAACTGAGCAACGCGGATACCACTTCCCACGAAGTTGCGTTCGGAACAGAGTACCGGCGACGCAGCGAAAACCGAGAACGCAGGATCCGCAGTGCATTCACCGTAGCGCAACACAGCCAGGTCTGGTTCGACCCTGACGACGGCACCGAGCGCAATATTGATGGCGAAGACATTGGCGAACGCCTGTCTTTCATGCGTTATGGACCGGAAGTATGGGCCCGACAGTCATTCTCGCGATTGTCGTTCAATGTGCACTTCAAGGGCCAGATCTGGAACTACGAAAATTCCGACCCGGTGCCCGAATACGATCACGAGTACCTGAAGGGCGGCCTCAGTGTCCAATACCGATTCACATCGACATCATTATTGCGGCTCGAGGGCGATGTCTATCAACGCCGCTTCGGTGATCGGCGCGCCTTCGAACTGGATGGCACGCAAAGCATTGACAGCGAAACGCTGCGTTACGATTACCTGAATTACGGCGCGACCGCACGCCAGCGCGTAACCCGTGCCTTTTGGTTCGGCCTGCGTTACGCGCACACGACGCGGGAAGACAAGTACGTGGGCTATAACGATTATGTGCGTGACAGTTACGGTGCGGATATGAGCTTGCGGATTTCGGACAAGTTTAGAATTCGCGTCGAAGGCTGGTATCACAACTACAACTACACCAACGCGCTGGCCTACCACGACCCCGCTGCCGGCCGTAAGACCATGGAATCGGCCGACGGACGGGTTACGGCGCGCTGGCAGATCAGCGACCATTTCGGCATCGTCGGCAGCTTTGAGTACGACGACACTGCGTCGAATGATCACCGCATCGACTATACCCGCAGTCAATTCATGCTCGGACTGCGCTGGGAGCAGTAGTCCGCGGAATAGCAGGATTTGCAACTGGAATCGGCACAACAGGGACGGAACTTTCTCTGCTAGACTGCCTTGTTTTCAGAGTTCCCGCTGAAAGCTCGATGGACGTAACCCCAATACTTGACTCACTGAATGACGCACAACGCACCGCCGTTGCTGCGCCATCCGAGCCGTTGCTCGTCATTGCTGGCGCAGGCAGTGGCAAAACCCGCGTGCTTACGCATCGCGCTGCCTGGCTGATCGATGTAGAGGGGGTCAGCCCGCAAAGTCTGCTCGCCGTGACTTTCACCAATAAAGCCGCCGCAGAAATGCGCAATCGAATTGAGAATCTGCTGAAGATGCCAGCCAGCAACCTTTGGGTCGGGACCTTTCACGGACTGGCTCATCGCTTGCTGCGACGCCACTGGCGCGAAGCAAAACTGCCGCAGAGTTTTCAAATCATCGATTCAGACGACCAGTTACGCTTGCTGAAGCGCCTGTTCAAGAGCCTGGATCTCGACGACAGCAGTTTCGCGCCGCGTGATGTGCAGTACTTCATTAATGCGCAGAAAGACGAAGGCCTCCGACCACAGCATATCGACGACGGTGGCGACGAAACACGCCGCCAGCTCATTTCGCTGTACCAGAGTTATCAGGAAATTTGTGACCGCGGCGGCCTGCTGGATTTCGCCGAGTTATTGTTGCGCGCACACGAGCTGTGGCGGGACAACCCCACCGTTCTTGAGCATTACCGGGCGCGTTTCCGGCATTTGCTGGTCGATGAGTTTCAGGACACCAACGCTATTCAGTACGCGTGGTTGCGCTTGCTGGCCGGCAAGACAGGCGTTCTGTTTGCGGTCGGCGACGATGACCAGTCTATTTATCGCTGGCGCGGCGCGCGCGTTGAACACATCTATAGCTTTCAGAAAGACTTTCCGGCCGCTTCGATTGTGAAGCTGGAGCAGAACTATCGCTCGACCTCCACCATCCTGAATGCCGCCAACGCCGTCATCGCCAATAACAGCTCACGTATGGGCAAGAACCTGTGGACTGACGGCACAGACGGCGAACCGATACGGGTGTATTCCGCGTTCAATGAACGAGACGAGGCCGACTTCATCATCGGGCGTCTGCGCGACTGGAGCGATCAGGGTCACGCACGCACCGACGCGGCCATTCTTTATCGATCGAATGCCCAATCCCGCGTACTTGAAGAAGCGCTAATGAACGCGCGAATTCCCTACCGGGTTTACGGCGGCCTGCGCTTTTTCGAGCGCCAGGAGATCAAAGACGCACTCGCCTATCTGCGACTTGTTTCGAATCGTGACGATGACAGCGCGTTCGAACGCGTCGTTAACCGGCCGACGCGAGGCATCGGCGCACGTACGGTCGAATTAATGCGCGCCTACGGCAGGGACAATTCCTGTTCGATGTGGCGCGCGGCGGGTGCGATCACCAGCGATGCGCTGGCTGGTCGCGGCGCAAAATCCGTCGTCGCGTTTATGAGTCTGATTGAACGGATTGCACGCGAGTCCGAACCGCTGGATCTTGCCGGCAAAGTTGATCACGTCATCCAACAGAGCGGACTGATCGAATTTTTCCGTAAGGAAAAAGGCGAGAAGGGCGAGACCCGTATCGAAAACCTCGAAGAGCTGGTCAGCGCAGCGCGAGGCTTCAATCCCGACGTCGCCGAAGAGGGCATGAGTGAGCTCGATGGCTTCCTCGCGCACGCAGCGCTGGAAGCCGGCGAGGGTCAGGCGGACGCATGGGAAGATTGTGTGCAACTTATGACCATGCATTCGGCAAAAGGTCTGGAATTCCCACTGGTCATCATGTGTGGGCTGGAAGACGGGCTGTTCCCTCACCAGCGCTCATTAAATGACATGAGCGGTCTCGAGGAAGAGCGGCGCCTTTGTTACGTCGGGATAACCCGGGCGCGTCAGTTGCTGTACCTCACTCATGCGGAGCAGCGCCGATTACACGGTATGGACAGTTACGCACAAAAATCACGTTTCATCGGCGAGATTCCCAGCGAACTGGTGGAAGAGATTCGGCCGAAAGTTCAGGTCAGTCGCCCGGTTTCACCCAGCCCGGCACTGCGACACAAGAGTGACCGCACCAGCCTGCGTGCCGGCTCAGCCGCCGATATAGGCGTACGACTCGGGCAACGCGTGAGACATGCGAAATTTGGTGATGGCGTGATATTGAATTGCGAAGGGCACGGTGCGCACGCGCGCGTCGAGGTCAACTTCGAGAATGCCGGGAGCAAATGGCTTGTGCTGAGCTATGCCAACCTGGATCTGATGTAGAATCGCCCGAAGTATCGAAATAGCAAAGGCGCGATTGCGCTTTAGGACCCTGCTCCTGATATGAAGATTTTGATTCTAGGCGCCGGCCAGGTCGGCTCTTCGGCTGCATATCATTTGTCGCGCGAGGAGGCCAACGAAGTCACCGTGGTCGACATGCGCGCCGACGTACTCCGCGACTTGCAGGACAGGCTCGATATCCGCACCGTCGTTGGCCACGCAGCTTACCCCGACGTGCTGGAACGCGCTGGCGCCAATGACGCCGATATTATTGTCGCGCTCACGGATTCTGACGAAACCAATATGGTCGCCTGTCAGATTGCCTACACGCTCTATCACACGCCCACCAAGATCGCCCGCATCCGCTCAGCCGAGTACATGAGTGCGAAGAAGCTGTTTACCCAGGATGCGATTCCGGTCGATGTACGCATCAGTCCGGAACAGCTGGTCTGCGAATACGTTGCTCAGCTGATTCTGTACCCCGGCGCACTTCAGGTGCTGGACTTCGCTAACGGCCGGGTTCGACTCGTCGGTGCCCGGGCGGATGAAGGCGGCCTGTTGGTGGGCAAGAAAATTTCGACGCTGAAGGAGCACATCCCGAATACGGAAGGCCGCATTGCGGCTATTTATCGTGCCGGCCAATCCTTGCAACCTGATGGCGACACTATCGTGCAGGAAGGCGATGAAGTTTTCTTCATTGCCGCCCGTCAGGATATTCGCATCTTCATGAGCGAAATGCGGCGACTGGAAGACCCGGTTCGGCGAGTGGTTATTGCCGGCGGTGGCAACATCGGCATACGACTCGCGCATGCACTGGAGCAAACCAACCAGGTCAAGATCATAGAGCGCGATCCGAAACGCGCCAGACTGATCTCTGAACAACTGAACAAGGCTATCGTGCTGGTTGGCGATGCGGCGGATGAAGAATTACTGCTCGAAGAGAACATCGACAACGTCGATGTCTTCTGTGCACTCACTAATGCAGAAGAGGCCAACATCCTGTCAGCGATGCTGGCGAAACGGCTTGGTGCACACAAGGTGATGGCACTGATCAATCGGCCTTCTTACGCAGAGCTCGTCGAATCAGGCACGATCGACATCGCCATATCGCCGCAACAGGTAACGATCGGCTCATTGCTGGCCCACGTGCGACGCGGTGATGTTGTTAAAGTGCATTCTCTGCGCCGCGGCGCCGCTGAGGCGATCGAGGCGGTCGCGCACGGCTCGGAATCAGATTCAAGAGTAGTCGGCAGAAGAATAGAGGATATCGACCTGCCGCGCGGCACAACGATAGTGGCTGTGGTGCGGGGCGATGAGGTCATGATTGCCCACCACGACACGGTGATCGAGTCTGATGATCATGTCATTCTGTTTATGACCGACCGACGCAAGATCGAGAGTCTGGAGAAGTTATTCCAGGTTGGCGTCAAATTCGTTTGATTCACGGCCGGCAGCAAACACCATGAACTGGACTACTGTTCAACGCATCCTCGGACTGCTGCTGATGCTGTTCAGTATCACGATGTTGCCGCCGATCGTTGTCAGCTTTATTTTCGGAGAAGCGTCCTGGCTGCCGTTTATCCAGGGGTTTGCGTTGACGCTGGTATCAGGAATCATCATCTGGTTTCCGGTCCGTGGCGAACGCAAAGAGCTGCGCTTGCGCGATGGTTTTATTGTCGTCGCGTCATTCTGGACCGTACTGGGTACGTTTGGTGCCGCACCGCTGTTTCTTGCCGACGTGCCGTCAATGTCATTTACGGATGCCGTGTTCGAATCCATGTCCGGGCTAACCACAACCGGGGCGACCGTGTTGACCGGGCTGGATACGCTGCCGAAGTCGATACTCTATTATCGGCAGCAACTGCAGTGGCTGGGCGGCATGGGCATCATCGTCCTCGCTGTCGCGGTCTTGCCAATGCTCGGCGTAGGCGGGATGCAGCTGTACCGTGCGGAAACGCCGGGGCCGGTCAAGGACAACAAGCTCACGCCACGAATTACGGAAACGGCCAAAGCACTCTGGTACGTGTACCTGGCGTTTACAACCTTGTGTACCGTCGGCTATTTCCTCGCCGGCATGGACTGGTTTGACGCGATCTGCCATGCCTTCTCGACAGTGGCGATTGGTGGTTTCTCGACCCATGATCTTTCCATCGGCTACTTCAACAGCACAGCGGTCGACCTGGTTGCGATCGCCTTTATGTTTGCCGCCGGCATAAACTTTTCGCTGCACTTTTTTGCCTGGCGGTTTGTGCAAGTAAAACATTACGCCGCGGACCCGGAGTTCCGCGCCTACACCAAGATGCTGCTGGTCCTGTCGCTGATCGTTGCCGCATCCCTCGCATGGTCGAATACCTACGGCAGCATCAGCGATAGCGTCATCAACGGTGTGTTTCAGGCCGTATCCATTGCGACGACGACAGGCTTCACGACGGCCAATTATTCGGCATGGCCCGGAGCCATTCCCGTTCTGTTGATTTTCTCCAGTTTCGTTGGCGGCTCGGCGGGATCCACGGCGGGTGGCATCAAGGTGATTCGCTGGCTGCTGATTTACAAGCAGGGTGTCCGGGAGATTGCGCGACTGGTACACCCCAGCGCAGAGATTCCCGTAAAGCTTGGCAACAATGCCGTGCCATTTCGAGTGGTTGACGCGGTCTGGGGTTTCTTCTCCGTCTATATCGTCGTCTTCGGAATCATGCTGCTCGCGATGATGGCGACCGGGCTCGATCAGGTCAGCGCGTTCTCGGCGGTGGCTGCTTCTTTGAACAACTTAGGCCCCGGTCTTGGCGAAGTCGCGGCGGGCTTCATGACATTAAGTGATACCGCGAAGTGGATCTCGATGGTTTGTATGCTACTGGGACGACTCGAGATCTTTACACTGCTGGTCTTGATCACGCCGACGTTCTGGAGGCATTGATGAATGACCGCATCGATGCTTTTTCGAAGATGCTTGCGCGTGGCCAGGATTCAGCAATGCTGCGCTTTTCCCTGGGCAACGAATATTACGGGCAAGGTGAGGTAACCGCGGCTATACCGCATTTGCGCGCCGCCCTTGAATTGGACCGTAATTATTCAGCCGCCTGGAAGCTGCTTGGCAAAGCGCTAACGGATACCGGCGATGCGGTCGAGGCAGTGACAATCTACGAAGAGGGTATTCGAATCGCTACCACCAACGGTGACCGACAGGCGGCCAAAGAAATGTCTGTGTTCCTGAAACGCCTGCAACGGCAGATGGATTTGCTATGAATGTAACTTTTGACGACCTTAGTCAACGTCTGGACTCGTTCAGTGAGTGGGTCGGGAAGACCGCTTCCTGGCTGACTCTCGGCATGGTGTTGATAACGGTGGTGATCGTTGTCTTGCGCTACCTGTTCGACAGCGGTTTTATCTGGTTGCAGGAAACTCTCACGTGGATGCACGCGACTGTCTTCATGCTCGGCGCAGCGTACACCTTGCAGCAGGATGAACATGTGCGCGTTGACGTTTTCTACAGCGGCATGAGTGAACGTCGCCGCGCGCTGGTTAATGCGCTCGGTGTATTAATTTTCGTGTTTCCGCTGTGTGGCTATTTATTTTATGAAGCGCTCGATTACGTCGGTCGCGCCTGGGAGATCCGCGAAGTATCGCGCGAGACGGGAGGCCTGCCGTACCCGGCGATGCCGTTGCTGAAATCCATACTGCTACTGATGCCACTGACGCTCGGCTTGCAGGGTTTGTCGATACTGCTGCGTGCAATTGTCACGCTGCGCCGGAGCTGAGCCATGGAATGGGTCGCGTTACTACTGTTTGTCACCATTATTGTTTTGCTGCTCGCGGGTTTCCCCGTTGCCTTCACGCTCGGTGGAACAGCCCTGTTGTTTGCCACTGCCGGGGTCATCGGTGGCGGCTTCGAAGTGGCATTCCTCACCGGGCTGCCGAGTCGGCTGTTCGGCATCATGGGCAACGAGACGCTGATTGCAGTGCCGTTGTTTGTATTTATGGGGATCACGCTTGAACGGGCGAGGATAGCGGAGGACCTGCTCGAAACGCTTAGCGCATTGTTCGGGCGACTACGGGGCGGGTTGGGTATTGCTGTCACTCTGGTCGGCATGTTGCTCGCAGCCAGCACCGGCATCGTCGGCGCGACGGTTGTCACCATGGGGCTGCTCTCGTTGCCCACCATGTTGAAGCGTGGCTATTCGCCGGAAGTAGCGGCCGGCACAATCTGCGCTTCCGGCACGCTCGGCCAGATCATTCCACCGTCGATCATTCTGGTCATGCTGGGCGATGTCATGTCGTCTGCCTACCAACAGGCACAGTTGCAACAGGGTATCTTTTCTCCCAAGACCGTGTCGGTAGGTGACCTGTTTGCAGGTGCGCTGATTCCGGGTTTGCTGCTGGTTGTGCTTTACATGCTGTATTTGTTCGGCCTGGCGATCATCAAACCGGCGTCGATGCCGGCGCGGCCAGATGACGACAGCGAGGTAACGTTTGCGCGCCTCCTTGCAGCGCTCATGCCGCCATTGATACTCATATTCTCGGTGCTGGGTTCGATACTGGGCGGATTTGCAACGCCTACCGAGGCGGCGGGTGTTGGCGCCGCGGGCGGATTGTTAATCGCGCTGCAACGTCGGTCACTGAATTTTGAGCGTCTGCAGGAAATCATGCGTGGAACCCTGCGGGTTAGCAGCATGGTGTTTCTGATCCTGATCGGTGCGTCAGTATTCTCGCTGGTGTTTCGCGGTTACGGCGGTGATGACGCGGTACGCGAATTGCTTGATCACTTGCCTGGTGGCGTATTCGCTGCGGTGCTCGTGGTCATGTTGCTGATGTTTTTGCTCGGCTTCGTTCTCGACTTTATTGAGATTACGTTTGTTGTCGTCCCCATTGTCGCGCCGGTGCTGTTGGCGATGGGGCTCGATCCGGTATGGCTGGGCATTATGATTGCCATCAACCTGCAAACGTCATTTCTCACGCCGCCGTTCGGCTTCGCGCTCTTTTATCTGCGCGGCGTCGCGCCACCGGAAGTCAGCACAGCCGCGATATACCGCGGCGTGATTCCGTTTGTCGCCATTCAGTTACTGGCGCTGCTGATCCTTGCCGCGTTCCCCGAACTGATAACCTGGTTGCCCGAACAGATATACGGCAGCTGACGATCAACTGGCGTCGTCGAGTCTCATTCTGGCTTTAAGGTATGAGAACTCGCTGACGCGCTGATTGGCCGTCGACTTCTTGAGGAAGGGCGCCACGGATTCCTGCAGGCGCTTCGCCCAGGGGTCGCGCACAGCAAGCTCGTTCGCAACGTCGCTGCTGTGTTTTGCGAGCAGATCAAGAACATCGTCAGGCAACTCACGCACCTCGACGTCCGGCTGCTGCATCAGCTCGTGCAGCGCTTGCGCGTTGCCGTACATGTATTCTGACTGGATATCGAGGTTGATGGCCTGACAGGTGGTCGCCACGATTTCCTGCAGATCTTCCGGCAAGGTCTGCCACGCCTCTTTGTTGACGATGCACTCGATGAGCGGACCGGGCTCGTGCCAGCCAGGGTAGTAGTAGTAGCGCGCCGCTTTGTGCAACCCGAGTGACAGGTCGTTGTAAGGCCCAACCCATTCAGCCGCATCGATAGCACCGGTTTGCAGGGAAGTGAATATCTCGGAAGCGGGCACCGTGACTTGCGTCGCACCCGCCCGCTGCATAACTTCGCCGCCGAGCCCCGGGATGCGCATCTTCAGGCCCTTGAGGTCGTCGACCGAGTTGATTTCTTTGTTGAACCAGCCCGCCATCTGCACGCCGGTCTGGCCCGCCGGAAACGGTACCAGGCCGAATTCGTCGTAAAGTTCACGCCACAGCTTCAGTCCGCCGCCGTAGTACATCCACGCGTTGATTTCATTGCCGTTGAGAGCGAACGGGATAGTAGTGAAGTATTGCGCAGCGGGCACTTTGCCACGGTGATAGTACGAAGCGTCGTGGCCCATTTGCGCTGTTCCGGCACGTACCGCATCGAATACCTCCAGCGCCGGAACCAGCTCGCCGCCAGCATAAACGCGTATTTGGAGGCGGCCACCCGACGCGCGTTCGATACGCTTCGCGAGGTTTTCGGCGCCGATACCCAAGCCCGGCAGCCCGGGCGGCCAGGACGTGACCATGTTCCAACGAAACGTTTGCTGGCTTGCTGCCGGACTGCTGTTGGTTGATTCCTGACTGCAGGCCGCCACTCCAGCGGCAGCGGCGAGTGTCCCCACAAAGGCTCGTCGTTTCATTGATTCCGGTTCCGTCTAATTGATGGCAAAGGCTACGGAGTGTAGTGCCACGCCCGCGGACTGCAATTACTTTTTTTTGAGGAGAGAAAACCCACATAGTCGGTCCTGTCCAAGATTTTCGGGTATTTATGCCCACTACCTTACTAAATTTAATTGGGTGGGATTAACCCCCTCTATCAATGCATATAATGGCAACTGAGTGGGCCGCTGGCTTCTCTTGGGGTGATTTTTTGGCGGACAGTGGCCCCGGCCATTCGGCCGGGGCCTTTCCCTCCCTGGACCGGGCAGCAACACTGGACGTCCCTGGCCAGATGCCCCGCGCAACCAGGCTGCGGCGGTGGCGCTTGCCCGGCTGATTCAGACTGCCACGTCGTACGGAGGCGGGTAGGCGTTGTTATTCGGCGATGGATGAATAAACTCGTGCGGCCAGGGTGGCTTGCTTAGCGGAAGGAACAGAGACTGTGATTGGATTACTGCAGCGAGTGAGCGAAGCAGCGGTCACTATCGACGGTGAGCGCGTTGCCGCTATAGGCCGCGGCCTGCTGGTGCTGGTGGCGGTTCATCGCGACGACAGCGCTCGCGACAGCGAACGACTGGCCGAGCGCATTGTCCAATACCGGGTCTTCCCCGATGATACGGGACGTATGAATCGCAGCTTGCTGGACACCGGGTTCGAGCTCCTGCTGGTACCTCAGTTCACCCTCGCAGCGGATACGAAGAAGGGCACCCGGGCCAGTTTTACCCGCGCCGCGGCACCTGACATTGGCTCCGCCTATTTCGACGACCTTGCGGCGGCCTGCCGGGCGAAGCTCGGCAAGGTCGGCTGCGGGCGGTTCGGCGCCGACATGCAAGTTCAGCTCGTCAATGACGGTCCGGTCACCTTTTGGCTGGAGACTTGATGCCCGGCTTGTGACGGTGGTGCAGTTTTGTTGCACCGCCGGAGGTATCATGAACATAATTCGCGTCCCGCCTGTTTTCAGGCGACGACTGGCGCATACGCCTTTCACGAAATTCGGGGCAACTTAACGCCCCAGGAGAAGTAAGAAGATGTTATCGAACATCGGTCCGGTCCAGCTGCTGATAGTCCTGGTCATAGTGCTGGCTGTTTTCGGCACCAAGCGACTGCGCAATCTGGGCTCCGACCTTGGAAGCGCCGTAAAAGGGTTTCGTTCCGCCATGTCGGAAGCCGAAAAAGAGGAATCCGCCGAGCAGCTCAGCGACAAATCCCGCGACGCTGATTTTGATAACACGCCGGTGGAACAAGCCGACAAAAAAGAAAATAACCGGTAACTCTGTATGTCCGGCGTCGGCTTCTGGGAGCTGATCATCCTGCTGCTTCTCGGACTCATTGTTTTGGGCCCGGAGCGCTTGCCGCGTGTGGCTAATCAGCTAGGCGGCTGGTTGGGTCAGGCGCGTCGCATGACGCGCGTGATGAAACGGCAGCTCGATGATGAACTAAACATTGAAAAGCACCTGGATATCGTGCCGCCGGCGCGCACCCAACACTCAAACCCGGATAACTACCAGGCGCCAGTCGCCGAAACGCCGCCTGTGGATGACGATTACGACGACACCTACTCGCCAGCGCACGACAAGAACAGCGCCGGCACGGGAGTCCACGACGATGATGCGGTTGCCGATGTCGCAGAAGAGGCCGCTGAGCCGGTTGTGACCGAGACTGAAACCAGCGCAGACGAGCCCGTCGCCAGTCCCGATAAGAATCAATCCGCGTGAGTACAAACCCCGATCAAGATACCGCGAGCGACGCGGAAGACGGCATGCTCGAAGGCACGTTGCTATCGCATCTCGTTGAGCTGCGATCGCGCCTTCTCAAAATTTCCGCGGCTGTGGTGGGTGCGTTCGTCTGCCTGCTGCCATTTGCCAGCACCATATTCGAGATTGCTTCCGAACCGCTGCGCGCCGTATTGCCGGGCGCTCAGATGATCGCAACTGCGCCGGCGTCACCGTTGATCGCGCCGTTCAAGCTCACCTTCTACGTGGCACTCTTTGTCGCCATGCCAGTCGTTCTTTACCAGGTCTGGGCTTTCGTAGCGCCCGGCTTGTACCGCAAGGAAAAACGTTTTGCGGTGCCACTATTGGCATCAAGCATCCTGTTGTTCTACGCGGGCATCGCCTTCGCGTTCTACGTCGTATTCCCACTCGTCTTCGGGTTTTTCACGCAGATTGCGCCGGAAGGTGTCGAAGTCCAGCCCGACATCTCGGAATTCTTGTCATTCATCACTACGATCATCTTTGCCTTCGGCATTGCGTTCGAAGTTCCGATTGCTACGGTTCTTATCGTATGGACGGGACTGACCACGACCGAGAAACTCGGCAAGGCCCGCCCTTACGTATTTCTTGGCGCCTTTGTGATGGGCATGTTTCTGACGCCGCCGGACGTTATCAGCCAGACCGTGCTCGCGGTCCCGGTTTATCTGCTTTACGAGCTCGGCATTATTATGTCGCGCGTGTTTGCCATTCGTAAGCCAGAAGACGAAGCAGACCCGGCCGATTAAGCACTCGCTGCAGTGATGCAGGCCGGCTTGGGAAGTTCCCCTTGAAATAGGGTAATGTTTGCGGCGGAGCAGAAACGCCTCTGGTTGACGCGGCCTACCGGCACTGTTTGTGCGTGAGCTGATCGTCGCCCGGCTATACGTGGCTGCCCTTGACCGAAACCGCGGAACGACCGGCCGGAAGACAGATTCCACGCCGCGCCCTGCCTGACCACAGCATTCTTTGCAGAGGTTTCTTATGAGAAAGTATTGGCTGTTATCCGTACTGCTTTCACTCGCCGCTTGTAACGCGGACGTCGATGTTGCGACCACCGAAGCCAACGAGTCCCCGGATGAGTTCGTCGAGCGACTCAACACCGAGCTCGCAGAAATGGGTCGGGAGAACGGCGCTGCGAACTGGGTGCGGGCAACTTATATTAATTTCGACACGGCGATACTCAGCGCCGCAGCCAGCGAACGCTATTCCGCCTGGCACAGCAAGAGCGTTGCGGAGTCGCTAAAGTTCAGCGATGCCGATATGTCGGATCTCACGGCTCGCTCACTCAAACAGCTCAAACTTGGCACATCCGAACCAGCGCCGAACGATCCGGCCAAACGCCGCGAACTTGCCGCAATAATGACCGACATGGCAGGTACGTACGGAGCAGGCAAGTATTGCCCTGAAGACGGTCGCGAGTGCATGAGTCTCAATGAGCTGGAGAATGTCCTCGCCGCGAGCCGCGACTACGATGCACAGCTGGACGCCTGGCAGGGTTGGCGTGAAGTTGCGAAACCGCTGCGCGAGAAGTACGCACGCTTCGTCGAGCTCAGTAATGAAGGTGCGAATGAATTGGGTTACGGCGATCTGGGCCAATTATGGCGAGACGGCTACGACATGACGCCGGCGGAATTCGAAACCGAAACGGCGCGCCTCTGGCAACAGGTAAAACCGCTGTACGACGCACTGCATTGCCACGTTCGTGCGGAACTGGCAGAAGAATACGGCGAAGACAAAGTACCACTGAACGGCCCGATTCCGGCACATCTGCTCGGCAACATGTGGGCACAGGAGTGGGGAGAAATTTACGACCTGCTGGAACCCTACCCTGGCGTTGGTGACCTGGACGTGGACAGCGCGCTGATCGAGCAAGAGTACACGCCGATCAGCATGGTCGAATCCGCCGAGCAGTTCTATGTATCGCTCGGCTTCGAGAAATTGCCAGCGACATTCTGGGAACGTTCGATGTTCGTTAAACCCGCGGACCGGGATGTCGTCTGCCATGCCAGCGCATGGGGCCTCGACGGTGGTAACGATCTGCGGATAAAAATGTGTATAGAGCCCGCGTATGAAGACCTGCGGGTTATTTATCACGAGCTGGGCCACAACTTTTATCAGCGCGCGTACAAAGAACAACCAAGACTGTTGCAAGGCGGCGCGCACGGCGGTTTCCACGAAGCGATCGGCGATACAATCACGCTGTCGATGACGCCGGGCTACCTCGCCGAAGTTGGCCTGATTGAATCAGCCGAGTCCAGCGAAGAGGCTGTGATCAATCGGCAAATGCAGCAGGCACTCGACAAAGTTGCGTTCCTGCCGTTCGGCAAGCTGATTGATGAATGGCGCTGGGATGTGTTCGCGGGCAAGACCTCGCCCGAGGACTACAACAAAGCCTGGTGGGAATTGCGAACACGCTACCAGGGCATCGCGCCGGTGGACGAGCGCGGCGAAGACTATTTCGATCCGGGCGCCAAGTACCATGTCCCGGGCAACACCTCGTATACCCGTTATTTCCTGGCGCGGATTCTGCAGTTCCAGTTCCAGCGTTCGCTGTGTGAAGCAGCAGGCTTCAACGGACCGTTGCACGAATGCTCTGTGTTCGGCAGCAAGGAGGCGGGTGAGCGCCTGCAAGCCATGCTGGCTGCCGGCGCCAGTCGCCCGTGGCAGGAAACTCTGGAAAAATTGACGGGTACCCGGGAAATGGATGCCACGGCGATTATTGATTACTTTGAGCCGTTGATGAGCTGGCTGGACGTACAGAACGAGGGCCGCAGCTGCGGCTGGTAACCGGGCCGGCGCCGCTCCCTGGCAGCGGCGGAAGCAGCCAGGTCCGATCAAGCCGGGCGCCGTCACCCACCGATAAGGAACGTTAAGGCAATGCACGATTTCGAAAAACTGGGCGCGTTTTATGTAGGTAAACGCGTGGACGACGCGACCGGAAAAACCGGTGAAGAGCTGGTGCTCTATGATTCCAGGGATCTCACGACTCACGCCGTGATCATTGGCATGACCGGCTCCGGCAAGACTGGCCTCGGCATCGGCTTGCTCGAAGAGGCGGCGCTCGATCATATCCCGGTGATTGCGATCGATCCGAAGGGCGATCTCGGCAACCTGATGCTCACCTTCCCCAATCTTGCGACGGAGGACTTTCAGCCCTGGGTCAATGCACGCCAGGCAACCGATCAGGGACAAAGCACCGAGGAGTACGCAGCAGCACAAGCGGCGCTGTGGAAGAAGGGCTTGTCGGGCTGGGGCCAGGACGGCGAGCGCATCCGCAAACTGCAAGCCAGCACGGACATCAACATCTACACCCCGGGCAGCCAGGCGGGTCGGCCGGTTTCCATATTGAAGTCGTTTGCTGCACCGCAACCTGAATTGCTCGCCGATGGCGACTTGTACCGGGAGCGGGTGCAGGCGACGGCAACGGGGATCCTGTCGTTGATCGGAATCGATGCCGACCCGATCACCAGCCGCGAACACATCCTGATTGCGCTGATCCTTGACCACTACTGGCAACAGCATCGCGATCTCGATATCGCCGCACTTATAGGCGCGATACAAATGCCGCCGGTCAGCAAAGTCGGCGTACTCGATCTGGAATCGTTCTACGCCTCCAAAGACCGTTTTGCACTGGCAATGCGGCTGAACAATTTGCTGGCCGCACCAGGCTTCGAGGCCTGGATGGAAGGTGAGCCGCTCAACGCCCAGAGCCTCCTGTACACGGCCGAAGGCAAGCCGCGCACGTCGATCATGTCCATCGCACACCTCGACGAAGCCAGTCGCATGTTCTTTGTGACCATGCTGTTGAACGAACTGATTGCCTGGATGCGCGCCCAGCAAGGCACCTCGAGTCTGCGTGCGATTCTGTACATGGACGAGATCTTCGGCTACATGCCACCGACCGCGAACCCACCGTCCAAACGTTTGTTCCTGACCCTGTTGAAACAGGCTCGTGCCTACGGTGTGGGTCTTGTGCTCGCAACCCAGAACCCGGTCGATCTTGACTACAAAGGCCTGTCGAATACCGGCACCTGGTTCATCGGTCGCCTACAAACCGAGCGCGACAAGATGCGGGTGATGGAAGGTCTTGAGGGCGCGAGTCAGGGCGGTGCTTTCGACAGGGCCAAAATGGAGCGGACACTGGCAGGACTCGGCAAGCGACGCTTCCTGTTGCACAACGTGCATGAAGATGAAGACGTGGTTTTCGGCACGCGCTGGGCGATGTCTTATCTTGCCGGTCCGCTGACGCGCGATCAGATCAAGACACTCATGCAAGACCGTTTGCCTGTCGCCGAAACAGCAGCGCCGGCGCAACGCGCCGCCAGCACTGTCGGTAGTGACGCGCCGGTACTGGCACCGGCCATCAAGCAATACTATGCACCGGCAAGCGGCGGCGGCATCGTGTACTACCCGCGACTGCTGGGTGCGGCAGACATCACCTTCAGTAACGCTCGCTATAAAGTTGATGAACACCGCGACGCGGTACACACACTGGAACTCGAAGACGGCCCGCTGGCAGTGGACTGGGATCTGTGCGAGTCGATGGTGTTCAGCGCCGATACGCTGCAAAGCAACGGCGAGCCTGACAGCGGCTACGCCGATTGCCCGGCACTGTTTAGTGCAGAGAGCAATTACGCAAAATGGGAAAAGCTCTACAAGCGCTGGGTTCGGCAGAATGAAACCATCTCGCTGTACCGAAGCAAGAAATTCAAACTGACCTCGAACCCGGGAGAAGCCGAAGGCGAGTTTCGAACCCGTTTACAACAGCAGGCCAGTGAAGAACGCGACAAGGCGATTGCAAAACTGCGCAATCGTTACGCCAGCAAGACCACCACGCTGGAAAATCGCCTCTTGCGTGCGAGGCAAGCAATTGACCGCGAGTCCCAGCAAGCCGGCAAGAAGAAGTTCGATACGGTTTTGTCGTTCGGCACCGCGATTCTGGGCGCCGTCCTCGGCCGTAAGAAGCTGACCGCCAGTACCGCCAGCAAAGTTGGCACCGCGATACGATCAGCCAGTGGCGCCCGCAAAGAAGCGGGGGACGTTGAGCGGGCCAAAGAAACCCTGCAAAAAGTTCAGTCGGATCTCGATGCATTGAACGAGGATTTGCAACGCGAAATCGACGAGCTGGACACCGGATTCAACGCACTGGATGAAACGCTCGAAGAGATTGTGGTGCGCGCAAAAACAACGGATGTGCACGTGTCTTTGTTCGGTATTGTCTGGTTGCCGTATCGCGACGCTGGCGATGGCCGCTTGCAAAGTGCCTGGAGCGACTGAGCGCCTTTACTGCCCCAGGCAAACGCCCGCATAAGCCATCGTCTGCTTGGCGTTCAGCAGTCGGCATTCGTTGTCGTAGGTGTTGCCGTCGAGACCGCAAACCGGCTGATAGACGTTAGGGCAGTTTAGTCCCTGCGCTTCACACAGGCCCGCGTGCTGAATTCGGACTCCAGCACGTTCTGCCTGACAGGCGTTGCCGTAGGTTCGGTCATCCGCGGCGCAAACCGGCACGTACAGGCGCGGGCACGGCCGAGCGTCGCAAGCGCCTTCAGTAAACACGGTAACGCCGGCACCTTCCGCTTCGCAGGCATTCGCGTGGGTTTGCCCATCAGCATCGCAAACCGGCGCGTACACATCCGGGCAATTGCCAGGCTCGCATAATCCCCGACGCTGAACGGGCACGCGGTCCTGTTCTGCTTCGCAGCGATTACGGTAACTGCGCGCATTCATGCCGCACACGGGCTCGTAAACATCCGGGCAACCACTGTCACTGCAAATACCAAGGTTGGCGACATCGATGCCGACCTCGTTCGCTTTGCAGGCATTGTTGTAGGTCACACCGTCAACACCACAGACCGGCGTGTACTCATCGTCGCATTCGCTTTCCGGGGTTTCGCAAAGACCAGTGAAGGCGATATCAACCCCTGATGTGCTGGCGAAGCACGCATTGCTGTAAGTATTGCCATCAACACCGCAAACCGGCTCGAAATCTTCGCTGCACGCTTTCGCATCGGGGCACAAACCTTCACTGGTAACTGCTATACCGGCACCTTCCGCTACGCAGCGATTGCCGTAGGTCTTGCCGTCAGCGCCGCAGACCGGCTCGTCGCGATCGGTACAGGCCTCCTCATACTCGCTGCACTCGCCGAAGCCAACAATGTCCACGCCGGCAGCGGTGGCGACACAATCGTTGCTATAGGTTTTGCCGTCGACGCCGCAGACCGGGTCGAACTGCATCGTGCAAGCGGTGTCAGGCAATGCCTGTGTTGCCGATTCCGCGCGCTGCTGGGCCGCAGCGGTCTGCGACCAGAGCGCGGCAAGTGTGGCGAACAGCAAGACGGTTGGAACAAATTGCCTGAGCATGGCGGCAGGTATCTTCATTGCGAGTCTTTCAATAGCCTGACAGACGATGGTTAGAGCGGCAACTGGCTGGCGGGTTCAATATCCGTTCGGCAACAATTCGCGGAGGCTGACCAGGTCGATGCCCTCGGCAGCCAGTCCCGGCAGTGCCTGTTCCAGAAAGTCGAGGGTCTCGGGGTAAGGATGACCAATGGCGATGGCGCTGCCGTGTTCCCGGGCCAGGCTCAGCAGGCGCTCGAACTCACGAGCCACAGCGGCGGCCGAACGTTCGGCATCGAGAAAGACATCACGCCGCACCGCGGGTACTCCGGCTTCCAGCGCAACCTGCAGAGCCACGCTACGGTGAGTGGTATAGCTGTCGACAAAAAACAGCCCGCCGCGTGCGCGCAATTCTTCCATCAGCCAGCCCATGTGGCCGGGGTGACGGGTCAGCAGGCTGCCTCGGTGGTTATTGACGCCAATCACGTGCGGTATCGAGGCAATATTTTCGGCGAAGGTCGCTGCAAATTGTTCCCGGCTCATGTCCAGCAGCATAGCGCCGGGTTCTCGATCACCATCGTAGTTCTGTGCCTGCAAGGGCAAGTGCAACAACACCTCTTTGCCATTGCTCGCTGCGAGTTCCGCCAGCTGCCTGCCGCGCGGAGTGGCCGGCAATACAGCGCACGCCACCGGACCCGGTAATGTGACCGCCCGTTGTCCGGCCGCAAACTCGTAACCCAGATCGTCAATAATCACCGCGACCCGCGGCCGTGCGTCGGGCGCCACGGGTGCTGCCGTGTTGGCACCGGCAAGCAAAGGCCAGGGCAGTAGAATAAGGGCGAGGCTGATCGCCTTGAGTCGCCGAACGGTTCGGGTCATGCGCTGGCGGGGCCGTCAGGAACTGGCGCGCGTGTGCATGACGCGCTGATCGCGCAAGCGCTGCAACGCCTCGATAAGCTGCGTGTCGGCCTCACGATCGAGCTTGTCGGCAAGGCTGTAGCCAGGATGAGCGCTGCTACCCTCTATGTAGACATCCGGAGCAATTCCGGTTTCGTGTATCGAATCACCGGACGGCGTGTAGTAACGCGACGTGGTCAGTTTTATCGCGCGCCCGCGCGACAGCGGCATTACGGTTTGCACCAGCCCCTTGCCGAAGGTCGAAGTACCGATAATCAACGCACGGTGGTGATCCTGCAATGCGCCCGCAACGATCTCGGATGCCGACGCGGAGCCGGCATTGACCAGCACCACCATGGGTGTGCCGTCGAGCAGGTCGCCGCGGTGTGCCTTGCGCGTAAAGCGTGATTCCGGAGTACGACCATCCGCACTGACGATGATGCCGTCATCAAGAAACAAATCGGAAACATCGACTGCCGCGCCCAGTATTCCGCCCGGGTTGTTGCGCAGATCCAGAATCACCCCTTTCAAGGTTCCGCCGACCTGCTCCTGCACCTCATCGACCATCGCATCGATGGCTTCGGTCAACTCTGCAGCGGTGCTGTCGGTAAACTGACTGATGCGGGTATAGCCGATGGACGAGTCCATTAATTCGAAGCGCACGCTGGCAACATGAATATCGTCACGCCGCATGTCGAACACCAGAATCTGGTCATCGGGCTGGCGTTGCACGGTGATGCTGAGCCGGCTGCCGGTACGCCCGCGCAGCTGACGCACCGTCTCGCGCAGGCCGTCCTCTTCGACCGACGCACCGTTAATGGCAATGATCACGTCGCCGGCCCTGACACCGGCCTTTTTGGCGGGCGAATCGTCAAAAGGTGAAACGACCAGCAACTGCCCGTCGCGACTGCTGACCTCCAGGCCGACGCCGGCATAGTGACCGGTAGAGCTGATGCGAATGTCCTGATACTCGCGTGCATCCAGGTATTGCGAGTGCATGTCGAGGTCAGCAACCATGCCCCGAATCGCGCTTTCGAGCAGAACCTCGTCGTCGAGCGGCTCTACGTAGTCGCGTTTAACCCGCGCCATGACTTCCGCGAACAGGCGGGCATGATCCAGCTCCTCATCGCCGCTTCCGTACTTGTCGCGCGCCTGCATAGCGGAACCGCCCAGCGAAAGGCCGAAGCCCATCACCGTGCCGATTACCAACACCAGAATTACACGAATTTTCAGAGACATACTGTTACCCAGAAGAACGCGCTCCGCGGGCTACAGCGAACCCGGAGCCGCAGAACGATAGCACAGCGCCCACCTGTTTGGCGCGTTCCAAGCGGCCTTGCTAGCCGCCGCCCTGCGGCTGGCGGGTTACCCAGCCACGCGGATTGACCGGGGCGGTCCCTTTGCGGATCTCGAAGTACAGACCGGCCCGTTGCTGGCCACCGGTGTCGCCGACCGTGGCAATGACATCACCGGGTGCCACCCAGTCACCGGCATTGGTAAGGATCGATTCGTTATAGCCGTACAAGGTCATATAGCCCTCGCCGTGATCAACGATCACCAACAGGCCGAGCCCGGCGAGCCAGTCTGCAAACACAACCCGGCCGTGATAGACCGTGCGAACCTCGCGGCCGTGCTGAGCGCCGAGTACGACGCCATTCCATTTGACGCCGCCACCAATACGCGGCTGACCGTAGTCGTGCAGCAACTGTCCGGCGACGGGCCAGGTTAATTTGCCTTTCATCGAGCTGAAAGGTTCTTCCGAGGTGATCGGGTAGTCGGACAGGATGCTGGTCAGCTCCGCGATCAGTCTCGCCAGATCTTTTTCCTGCGCCGCGAGACGCTCTATCTCCGCTCCTTCCTCGGTCATGCGTTGCTGCAGGGCCGCCAGCAAATCTCGACGTTTTTCCTGGGCGGTGTTGAGTTCACCCAACTCGGCGTATCGCGCACGCGCCAGACGTTCCAGACGGCCTTCTTCTGCGGCGACTTCGTCGCGTACGCGTGCGGCCTCCGCTACGTGGGTGTTCATTTCTTCAATGTTGCTCGCGCGATAATCACTCAGGTAGCGATGGTAGGCGAGCAATCGACCCACCTGTGCCGGGTCCTGTTGATTCAGCAACAATTTGATTCGTTCCTGACCACCATTGACGTACGCCGCCCTGACCTGGGCAGCAAGTTGTTCGGCTTCAATATCCAGTTGTTTTTGGAGTTCAGCCAGCCGCGCTTCGAGCTGCAATTTCTTGCGCTCGCTGAAGTCCTTCTGACGTTGCAGCTCTTTAAGCTGTATCCGGGCCTCCGCAATACTGACCTCGGAAGCCTGCAGTTCAACCGTCACCCGATCGCGCTCGGCCGCCCGCTCATCCATGCTTTTCTTCAGGCGGCTGATACGCTCCCGTACCTCTTGCAGTTCCTGCTCCTTAATTCGACTAAGGCCTTCGTTCTGCGCACGCAGCCCGTCGCCGGGCAACAAGCTCAGAACAAAAAAGAAAAGGAGTACGCGCAGGATCGGTGACATGGACCCGAAGTGTAGTGCCTATGGCGGTTGAGGGGGTAGTCAGGCCGGGGGGGGGGGCGGCGTACGGCACAAGGGCTGTTATACTCGCCCTTTTCCACAACGCCGCCTGTCAGGCGGCGTTTGATCCTGTGAACCGACTCTGATGCAACAATTACTCGAGTTCGCCGCCAACCACAGCCTGTTGGCCGGTGGCGTCGTCCTTAGCTTTATAGTGCTGATATTCAGCGAACTCCAGCGCAAAGCCCGCGGCATTACGACGGTTGAACCGCAAGAAGCCGTCAACCTTATCAATGCCGACGCGGCCGTTATCGACCTGCGCAGTGCCGAGGCGTATGCCCGCGGCCATATTGTCAACGCAAAGAGCATTCCGTTCGATGAACTTGCAGCCCACGAAGAAAAGCTTAAGAAGATGGGCGGCAAAGCTATCGTCGCTGTATGCGACTCGGGAATGACCGCCGGCAAGGTGGTCGACCGGCTGCGCAAGTCCGGCGTTGAAAACATCTACGGCGTACGTGGCGGCATGAACGCCTGGAGAGAGGCCAGCTTGCCGGTGGTTGGTGGCAAGAAGATCAAAAAGAAATAGCGGCCGATGACGACGCAGCCGAAGGTGGTGATGTACGGCACGGCGATGTGCCCCTATTGCGCAGCCGCGCGCATGTTACTCACCAAAAAGAAAATCGCGTATGAGGACATCTCCGTATCCGGTGATGCCGCTTTGCGCGCGAAGATGGAACAGCTGAGCGGTCAGCGAACCGTCCCGCAGATCTTCATTGATGACAAGCCGGTTGGCGGCTTTGATGATATTTACGAGCTGGATCAGAAAGGCGAGTTGGACCGAATGTTGGGTCTCGCCGATTAACAGGTCCATTGACTGACACTATTGACTAAGAACTTACCCGGGTAGCGAACATGGAAGAACAGGCAGAACAGAATCAGCGCATTACGATCAACAAGATCTATATCAAGGACTTTTCATTTGAATCGCCACGTGGACCCGAAGTATTCACTTCCGGCGAGTGGAGTCCGAAGACCAACCTGAATTTGCGCAGCGCGCACGCACCGGCTCCCGGTGAGATGCACGAGGTCATTCTCACGATCACCGTCGAAGCGAAACACGATGACAAGACCCTGTTTCTCATTGAGCTGCAGCAGGCCGGCCTGTTCCAGATCGCGGGCTACAGCGAGCAGGAATTCGACGTTATCGTTGGCAGCTTTTGCCCCGCGACACTGTTCCCGTATGCACGGGAATCGATAGCCAACATCGTGTCCAAAGGCGGTTTCCCGGAATTCGTGTTGCAACCCATCAATTTCGACGTGCTGTATTCCGAAAGTCGCAAGAAGGCGGCCGCTGCACAGCAAAGTGCTAACCTGAGTGGGGAAGGGAGCCTGAACTGAACAACACCGCGCCAGCGACTGACATTCAATCGATAGCAGTAGTCGGTGCCGGCTCCTGGGGCACCGCGCTGGCGTTGCAGTTTGCGAGACGCGGTCATCAAGTCCGTTTGTGGGGCCGCGATCAGCAACAAATTGAAGCAATGGCCGCCGCTGGCGAGAACCGCCGCTATCTGCCTGGCGCAATGTTCCCGAACAACCTCGCCGTGTGCAAAGACTTACAGGATTGCCTCGACGGTGCTTTGATCATCTTGGTTGCGGTCCCCAGCCACGGGCTGCGCGAGACACTCACTCAGCTCAAGCCGAGACTGCGGGACGACATCCAGCTTTGCTGGGCGACCAAAGGCTTCGAGCTCTCCACTGGAAAGCTGCCTCATCAGGTCGCTGCCGAGGTACTGGGCGATCAGCGGCCGATGGCCGTGTTGTCCGGCCCAACGTTCGCTCGGGAAGTTGGCGATGGCCTGCCTACGGCAATGACCATCGCGGCCAATGACGAACAATTCGCCGCCGATCTTGCGAATGCGCTGTCAGGCGACAATTTTCGTGCGTACACCTCATCTGACATGATTGGTGTTGAAGTTGGCGGGGCGGTGAAGAACGTACTCGCTATAGGTGCCGGCATATCTGACGGACTCGGCTTTGGTGCCAATACACGTATAGCAATGATCACTCGGGGCCTCGTGGAAATGACCCGACTCGGCGTTGCCCTCGGCGCGAAGGCAGAAACCTTCATGGGCCTTGCCGGCATGGGTGACCTCGTGCTGACCTGCACCGACAACCTGTCACGCAATCGGCGCATGGGCTTGTTGCTCGCAGACGGCCGCTCGATTGACGAAGCGCAACAGGAGATTCAACAAGTCGTGGAAGGCGTACTGGCGGCGAAGGCCGTTAAAGAGGTCGCTGACAAACTTGCGGTCGAGATGCCTATCTGTCAGCAGGTCTACCGCATCCTGTACGAAGGTATACCGGCCAGCGAAGCCGTTGGTGCGTTGATGGGCCGTACACTGAAACCCGAATAAGTGACGCTCAGCCCTTCCCGGTCATTCACCGTGACCGGCAAAATCCAGCTGCCGCCAGGCTTCGTAGATCATGACCGCGGCCGCATTGGACAAATTCAGGCTGCGACTTTGTGCGCGCATCGGCAGGCGCAGGCGCTGCTCCGGCGGCAAGGCATCAAGCACGGCTTGTGGTAACCCGCGTGTCTCGGGTCCAAACAGAAAAGCATCATTAGCCTCGAACTGCACGGCAGCATACGGCGTGTCGCTGCGGGTGCTGAGCGCGAACACTCTCGGCTCACCCAGTGCCGTCAGGCAGGCTGCGAGGTCCGGGTAGGTTCGAATATCAGCGAACTCACGGTAATCCAGCCCGGCGCGGCGCAGGCGCGTGTCGTCCAACTCGAAACCCAGCGGCTCGATCAGGTGCAGAGCGGTTCCCGTGTTCGCACAAAGGCGAATAATATTGCCCGTGTTCGGCGGAATTTCCGGTTGATAGAGAATCAGATGGAACATGTTGCGTACAATACGGCATTCCTCAATTTCTGGACGTACGAATTTCCGTGGTCGCTGTCGTGAGTAACACCCCATCCATCGCTGTAGACTTTTGTGGACTTCGGCTTGATTCCCCGCTGGTACTGCTCTCCGGTTGCGTTGGCTTCGGCGAGGAATACACGCGGATCAAAGGCTTTTCCAACCGGGATGTGGGCGCGGTGGTCCTGAAGGGTACGACGCGCGAGCCGCGCCTCGGCAATCCGCCGCACCGAGTCTACGAAACGCCCATGGGTATGCTGAATGCCATCGGCCTGCAAAACCCCGGTATGGACCGGGTGGTCGATGACATTCTGCCAACGCTCGACTTCACTGAAACTCGTTTTATTGCGAACGTTTGTGGTTCGACGATCGACGACTATGCGGCGGTTACCGCGCGATTCGACGATTCGCCGATTGATGCCATCGAGATCAACATCTCCTGCCCGAATATCAAAGAAGGTGGCGTGTCGTTTGGCAATTATCCGGACATGTCAGCCCGGGTCGTCGCCGCCTGTCGCAAGGCCACGAGCAAACCCATCATCGCCAAGCTGTCACCGAACCAGACCGACATACGCGAAAATGCGCGGATGTGTATAGAGGCCGGGGCGGACGGGCTCGCAGTGATCAATACAGTGATGGGCATGGCAATCGATATTGAAAGCCGCACTCCGGTCATTGGCAATGTTCAGGGTGGTTTGTCAGGACCCGCGATCAAGCCGATTGCGTTGCTCAAAGTCCGCCAGGTCTACGATGTTGCCGGCCCGCTCGGCATTCCGATCATTGGTCAGGGCGGTGTCACTACGGTAAATGATGCCATCGAGTTCATGATCGCTGGCGCAACGACCGTCGGTATAGGCACGGCGTTGTTTTATGACCCCTTGTTATGCCAGCGGATGAACAACGGCATTGCCGACTATTTGTCGCGACACAGTATGAGTTCCTGCGCCGAGCTCAGCGGCTCACTGCTTGCATAGCGAAAGTCGCGAGCAGTCGTTGTTGACAGCGACTGTCGCGGCGGAGACCAATCTGGAAAGCAGCCGCGTCTAATCCAGCTGCAAAGACTTGATCTTGCGAGTGAGCGTATTGCGCCCCCAGCCCAGCAAACGCGCAGCTTCCTGCCGGTGTCCGCCGGAATGTGCCAGCGCGATTTCGATCAGGGTTTTCTCAAAGGCCGGCAAGGCGTCATCAAGCAAGGGCTTTTTGTCACGCCCCGCCAGCATGCCTTCGGCCCAGCCGCGAAGCGCCTGCGTCCAGTCCGGGCCGGATTCGGACAATCCACCCAGTTCCTCCGGCAAATCTTCTGGGGTAATCACATTGCCAGGTGCGGTCACCGTCAAGCGTCGCGCGGTGTTGACCAGTTGTCGTACGTTGCCCGGCCAGTCGTAGCTGCGCAACAACTGCAGCGCTTCCGCATTCAGCGCTTTGGATGACGCGCCGAGTTCGTGGGCAGCCGTTTCCATGTAGTGGCTAAACAGTAACGGAATATCTTCACGCCGCTGCCTGAGAGGAGGAGTGTTTATCCGCATGACGTTCAAACGATGGTACAGGTCCTCGCGAAACTGACCTTTGCGCACTGCCTGTGCAAGGTCTTTGTTGGTAGCGGCGATGACTCGCACGTCCACTTTGATTGAGGTCTGGCCACCCACGCGATAGAACTCGCTTTCAGCAAGCACACGCAGGAGTCGCGTTTGCAAGGCGGCGGACATGTCGCCGATTTCATCGAGGAACAAGGTGCCGCCATTGGCCTGTTCAAATCGTCCAACCCGACGCGCATCGGCGCCGGTGAAAGAACCGCGTTCATGGCCGAACAATTCCGACTCCAGGAGTTCTGACGCGATAGCGGAGGTATTCAATGCCACGAATTCGCGGTCGGCTCGCGGGCTGTGTTCGTGCAATGCGCGCGCCACCAGTTCCTTGCCAGTGCCTGATTCGCCAGTGATCAACACCGTCATGCTGGAGCCGGCAAGTCGGCCAATGGAACGAAATACTTCCTGCATGGCCGGAGCCTGACCGATCAGCGAGGGAATGCCGCGCTGAACCTGGGCCAACTCACCGCCATCGCCGCCGTTGTGCCTCGCTGCTTTGCGAATCAGCGCTACGGCTTCGTCAATATCGAAGGGTTTTGGCAGGTATTCAAAAGCGCCGCCGCGATAGGCGGCTACCGCATTGTCCAGATCTGAATGTGCCGTCATGACGATGACCGGCAGGTTTGGGTGTTGTTCGGTAAGACGAGCCAGAAGGTGCAATCCGTCCATCCCCGGCATCCGCACATCGGTTACCAGAACGTCTGGGACATCGGTCGCGATCGCGTCGAGCAGGAGTTCCGCTCGTTCGAAGCTTGTGCATTCAATGCTGGCGGCACGCAAGGCTTTATCAAGCACCCAACGGACCGACTGATCGTCGTCGACGATCCATACTCTGAGGCCTGGGTCAGTCATGAGCGCCTCCGGTCGGTTCGCTTAATGGAAGGCGGACAAGAAAGACGGTGCGGCCGGGGCGCGATTCGAATTCAATCAAACCGCCATGGCGACTGACGAGTTCCTGCGCCGTAGGCAGGCCGAGGCCGGTACCGTCCGCTCGACTGGTGACTAGCGGGTAGAAAATGGATTCTTGCAGGTCTGCGGGAATTCCCGGGCCGTCGTCTTCTATTTCTATACTCGCTATCGTTGCGTGACGGGTATCGCCGATAGTGAAGTTGGTGCTGGCACGGGTTCTGAGGACCAGCGTGCCTTGATTGTTCAGCGAGATGCACGCGTTACGCACCAGGTTCAACACGGCCTGCACGATTTGATCGCGATCTAAGGCAATGGAAGGCAAGCCGGGATCGTAATCCCTGACGATAGTAAGCCGACCGTCCAGTTCGGGTTCGACGAGACGCACGACATACTCGATGAGCTCGTGAATATTGACCGGCTTTTTATTCGGTGGGCCACCGGGGCCGAGCAAGGTGTTCACCAGCGTAACGAGGCGGTCGGCCTCGGAGATGATGACGTCGGTGTATTCTCGCAAATCGTCGCTGTGTAGCTCTCGCGCCAACAATTGCGCCGCGCCGCGCAATCCACCCAATGGATTCTTAATTTCATGGGCCAGCTGGCGGACCATCTGGCGACCGGCGCCGTGCTGGATGAGCAAGGCATTTTCTCGAGTGATGCGCATACGACGGGTTACGTCAGTCATTTCTACGAGCAAGTAATGTTGGTCTTGCTGCGACACGGGTGTTACCCGGCATTCGACCATACGGCTCGCCGCATGAACTTCACTCGGCGCGAGTAACAATTCATGCGCGTAGGTTTGGTTGGTGACCAAACTGTTTGCGAGGACCCGTTTAAGGGTTTCGTCTTCATCAACGAGTGGCAGCAGTGGCGTGGATACCGCGCGATTGCGGCTGATGCCGAGTAAGTTTTCAGCCGCGGGATTGAGGGCCGTGATCAGGAGGTTGCTGTCAAGAACGACGACAGCCGTTTCCAGATTGTCGAGGATGTCGTTGGGCGGTAGCGGGGTCATAGGCATGTGCCGCCCCCGAGCGCCGGTTTCTAGCGTCAGGGTCTGTTGATGGTGGTCTGCTGGACGTAAAACCGCATCGGCTGGCTGCGAATGAGCGTTTTGCCGGTCTCGTCCAGAACTTCCGCCTGCAGGTTGTGTTCTCCCCGCCAGACTTCCTCCAGCTGAATGTTCAGCGTGCGCACTTCCCGGGGTTCGCCGTCGAAGTACAACCGTAGCCGGTGTCCCGGCTGCAGCGCCGGCTGCAGGGCCAGGCTGACGCTCAGTACCCCGCCAATATTCCACAGGGTTTCCTCGGCAATCGGGGCCGTGAATGATAGAGCGGAATAGCCAATGGTCTCTGGTGCTTTAGTCTCAGAGTCCGCTGGTGCATTGGCCGCGGGCCGGGCCGCTGCTGGTCGTTGGCGCGGGGCAGTAACGGGATTGCTCGTAGAACGTTTTGGCAGAGTGACGAGCTCCGCGCCAGGGACCGGTTGGTCGCTGTAGTGAATGACGCCGTCGGCGTCGACCCATTTATACACTTGCGCAGACGCAGCCGCGGCGCAGAGCAGCAGGGCCGGGACCAATAGGGTGCGTTTGTACATGGGGTTAGCATAGCAGTGTGCAGTCGCGGGTGACCAGAGGCACGGGCGGCATTATGTTGCCCGTGCCTCTGGCGAGCCGTGTTCAGAGGCTGTAGTACATGTCGAATTCAACCGGGTGCGTCGTCATGCGCAATCGGGTGACGTTTTCCTGCTTCAGCCTGATGTAGGCATCGATCAGGTCGTCGTCAAATACGTCGCCGGCCTTCAGGAAAGCTCGGTCCTGGTCGAGCGCGTTCAATGCTTCTTCCAGGGAGAAGGCAACATGTTGCAGTTCTTTCTCTTCTTCTGGCGGTAAGTCGTAGAGGTCCTTGTCCATGGCATCGCCGGGGTGGATCTTGTTCTGGATGCCGTCCAGGCCTGCCAGCATGAGCGCGGAGAAGGCGAGGTACGGATTGGCCATTGAGTCCGGGAAGCGAACTTCGATGCGCCGGCCTTTCGGATTGGTAACGTAAGGAATACGTATCGACGCCGAACGGTTGCGTGCTGAGTACGCCAAAATCGTGGGCGCTTCGAAGCCAGGTACAAGGCGCTTGTAGCTATTGGTAGACGGGTTGGTGAAAGCGTTGAGTGCTTTCGCGTGTTTGATGACGCCGCCGATGTAGTACAGCGCGGTGTCGGAAAGACCACCGTAACCGTCGCCGGTGAACAGGTTTTTGCCGTCTTTGAACAAGGACATGTGGACGTGCATGCCGCTACCGTTGTCGTTGACCAGGGGTTTCGGCATGAAGGTCGCGGTTTTGCCGTACGCGTGCGCAACGTTGTGAACGACGTATTTCAGAACCTGCACTTCGTCGGCTTTCTTGATCAGGGTCGCAAATTTAGCGCCGATTTCACATTGGCCAGCGGTAGCCACCTCGTGGTGATGGACTTCGGTTTCAACACCCATTTCTTCGAGCGCGAGGCACATCGCGGAACGGATGTCGTGCAGTGAATCCACCGGTGGCACCGGGAAGTAACCGCCCTTGACCGTCGGCCGGTGGCCGGTGTTGCCCTCGACGTTGGTCTTACCCGTGTTCCAGGCACCTTCGGTGGAGTCGATAGAGTAAAATGCGCCTTCCATAGAATCGCCCCAGCGAACATCGTCAAAGACGAAAAATTCGTTCTCGGGTCCGAAGTACGCTTCGTCAGCGATACCGGTCGATTTCAGGTAAGCCTCGGCACGGCGGGACAGTGCACGAGGGCAGCGGCTGTAACCTTGCATCGTGTTTGGTTCGATGACATCGCAACGCAGGTTAAGCGTCGTTTCCTCGGCAAAGACGTCGATAATGGCGCTGGCCGGGTCGGGCATCAGAATCATGTCCGATTCGTTGATGCCCTTCCATCCAGAGATAGAGGAACCATCAAACATCTTGCCGTCTTCGAAGACATCCTCGTCCATGGTGTGCGACGGCACGGTTACATGCTGCTCTTTGCCCTTGGTATCAGTGAAACGTATATCGACGAACTTAACGTCGTTTTCCTTTATCAGGGCCAGCACGTCTGCAGGGGTCATTGTGGGTATCCTCCGGGATGTCTAAAACAAATGTGCGTCGGTAACGCGGTATGTTCCATCACAGTGCAGAAAGCGTGCCAGCTGTGATGGTTTTGTAAAATGCTGATTTATATGGGGTTCCTACCCGTCAGTGCGTACGCCTTCGCACTATATAGGTGCATCAACTCGACAGGCTGCACCATAATAGGGCGAAATACGAGGGCGCGCGTCACTTTGGCGCGTTTCACGACAAACCCCAGCAAGAATGCGGTATTTGCGGCCAGCACAGCGCATGCGGCCCGTGATTTCGCGGGTTATACTTCGCCGCCCGAATTTCTGGCCATGAACGTACCCGATGACTAATAACTCCACGCCTGATTTTTGCAGCTTTCAGGAGCTGATCCTCCGCCTGCAGCACTTCTGGGCGGAGCGCGGCTGTCTTATCGCACAGCCGTACGACATGGCCATGGGAGCCGGCACGTTTCACCCATCCACGTTTTTGCGAGCAATCGGACCGGAACCGTGGAGTTCGGCCTATGTGCAGCCCTGCCGCCGACCAACCGACGGCCGCTACGGCGACAACCCATTCCGTTTGCAGCATTACTATCAGTACCAGGTCGTGATCAAACCGTCGCCGGTCGATATTCAGGCGATGTATCTCGACTCCTTGCGCGCCATTGGTATCGATACCTCAGTACACGATATTCGTTTTGTCGAGGACAACTGGGAATCTCCCACGCTGGGTGCCTGGGGGCTCGGTTGGGAAGTCTGGTTGAACGGCATGGAAGTCACCCAGTTCACTTATTTCCAGCAAGTCGGTGGATTGGAGTGCAAACCAGTGACCGGTGAGATTACTTACGGACTGGAGCGCCTTGCTATGTACCTGCAAGGCGTGGAGAGCATATTTGACCTGGTGTGGACGGATGGGCCGTTAGGACGCATCACTTACGGCGATGTTTACCATCAGAACGAAGTAGAACAGTCGCGCTACAATTTCGAGCACGCAGATACAGATTCGTTGTTCGGCGGCTTTGATCACGCCGAAGTCGAAGCACAGCGACTTATTGCACTAGGCCTGGCGCTGCCTGCCTATGAACAGATGCTCGGTGCGTCGCACACATTCAACTTGCTGGACGCTCGTCAGGCTATTTCGGTGAGTGAACGGCAGCGGTTCATTCTACGCGTGCGGGACATGTCGCGGGCCATTGCGGAAACCTACTTTGCCAGCCGGGAAGCCCTTGGCTTTCCAATGGTCGCCAGTGTTGCGGCAAATGCAGGAGCGCAATCACGATGAGCACACCTGGAACGTTGGATTTCCTCGTAGAAATAGGCACGGAAGAACTTCCTCCAACAGCCCTCAAGACCCTGATGCTTGCATTTGCTAGCGGGCTGGAAGCTCAGCTGGATGACGCTCATCTCGCACACGGCCCGGTAACGGCATTTGCGAGCCCTCGGCGGCTGGCCGTGAAGGTTGACGCGCTGGCACTGGCACAAGCGGATCAGCAGGTTGAACAAAAGGGCCCACCGTTCCGGATCGCTTTTGCCGAGGACGGCACACCGACCCAGGCAGCGAAAGCGTTTGCCGATAAGTGCGGCGTTGCCGTCGATGAGCTTGCGCGTGAAGAGACAGAGAAAGGCGAGTGGCTGGTGTATCGCGGCGTGGAGCAGGGCCGTGCGGCAACCGCATTGCTTCCGCAGTGTGTACAGCGAGCCCTCGACGGACTGCCGATTCCTCGTCGAATGCGCTGGGGCGCGGGGGCGGCCGAATTTGTTCGGCCGGTGCACTGGCTCGTCATGCTGCACGGCGAACAGGTTGTAGCGGGCGAGGCGCTGGGCCTGACGGCAGGCCGCGTTTCGGCGGCGCATCGTTTTATGGGCGACGGTCCGATAGAGCTCAATAGTCCGGCCGACTACCCCTCGAAACTGCTGACCGAAGGTCATGTTATTGCCGATTTCGTTGAACGTCGCCGGAGGATCGTCGCTGCGGTGACCGAAGCGGCCGCGGCAGTCGGCGGCGCCGCAGTGGCAAGCGATGATCTGTTTGATGAAGTGGCTGCATTAACGGAGTGGCCGGTTGCCGTCACCGGCGGTTTTGACGAAGCCTTTCTTAGCTTGCCGAAGGAAGTAATCGTGTCGACCCTGACGGGGCACCAGCGGTATTTCCCGGTGGCTGGCAAGGATGGCAAGTTACTGCCTGTTTTTATAACGCTTGCGAATATCGCCAGCAGCGACCCGGACAAAGTCCGCGACGGCAATGAAAGGGTTATTCGGCCGCGGCTGGCCGATGCCGCGTTTTTCTGGGAAGCAGACCGCAAGGCGACACTGGAAACCCGGGGAGAAATGCTGAAGAACGTCGTTTATCAGCATGGTCTCGGCACAGTAGCTGAACGTAGTGAGCGGGTAGCGACCCTGGCAATGCGGGTGGCTGAACAGCTGGGCGTTGATGAAGACCTCACCCGGCGCGCTGCGTTACTGGCCAAATGCGATTTGGTAAGTGGGATGGTTGGCGAGTTTCCGGAGTTACAAGGCACGATGGGTCGCTACTACGCGCTGGCTGACGGCGAACCGGTCGCCGTGGCGGACGCAATAGCGGAGCATTATCTGCCGCGCTTCGCTGGCGATGAGTTGCCCGCGTCGGATTGCGGTCAGGCACTCGCTATTGCGGACAAACTCGATACCTTGAGCGGGATTTTTGGCAGCGGGAAAAAGCCGTCCGGCAATCGAGATCCTTTTGGCCTGCGACGTGCGGCACTCGGCGTTGTTCGAATCATCGTCGAGCTGAAACTCGAGCTGGACCTTCCGGCATTGATAGCCCGCAGTCTGGAGTTGCAGCCGGTCTTGGCAGAGCCCGCTGTCGCCGGTGAGGTCTATGATTTCATCGTTGATCGTTTACGAGGCTGGTACGCAGAGCAGAATCTTTACGGTGGAGAGATGTTTGAGTCTGTTCGTTGGCAACGATTGCCATCGCTGACGGATGTAGACGCTCGTTTGCAGGCTGTCGCAGAGTTTGTCGAAAACCCTTCTGCTGAGAGTCTCGCCGCGGCGAACAAACGCATTGCCAACATACTTCGCAAAGCGGACTTTGACAGTAAGGTCGCACCCGATCCTGCATTGTTCAGTGAGGCGGCGGAGCACGACCTGTTTGAGGCCTTGCAAGCGGCACGGAGTTCAGTGGATGACATGTTGGCGTCCCGACAGTACGGCGATGTGCTTGCCAGGCTCGCAGAGCTGCGTGTGCCTGTTGATCAGTTTTTTGACGGCGTGATGGTTATGTCGGACGACAGTAAGGTGAGAAATAACCGGCTTAGCCTGCTCGCTGGCCTGCGAGCACAATTCCTCGACGTTGCCGACATTTCCAGGTTGTCCCTGGCGAAAGGCTGATCGTTGAAACCCGGTCTCGTTATTCTCGATCGCGACGGGGTCATTAATCGTGACTCAAAAGCATTTGTGAAATCGGCGGCCGAGTGGCAACCGCTTCCCGGTAGTTTGGAGGCCATTGGTGAGCTGACCCGCGCGCGCATTCCGGTTGCGGTAGCGAGCAATCAGTCGGGTATCGGTCGCGGTTTGTTTTCGCGCGACACGTTGTATGCGATGCATCGCAAACTTCGGCGCCTTGCTCGCAGCCACGGCGGCGAGGTAGACCACATACTTTATTGTCCGCATTTGCCGGAATCCGGGTGTGAGTGTCGAAAGCCGGCCCCTGGAATGATAAACAAATTGATCGCGATGTATGGCGTAGATCCGCAGCGCGTCGTGGTTGTTGGTGATTCTGTTCGTGATCTTGATGCGGCCGTGGCGGCTGGAGCGGAGCCCGTCTTGGTTTTGACGGGGAACGGCACACGGTCCGCAAGTGAACTGCGCGACCGCGGTCAAAGTGTATTGGTGTTCGACGACTTATTGGCGTTCGCCAATAAAGTGACCGCATCAGGTTAACGGAGTTTGATTTTGCAGCTGATTCGCTCACTGGTTTTTCAGGTTTGGTTTTTCCTTTCGGCGGTTTTTTTCGCTGCGGTTGTGGTGCTGTGTGCGCCATTAGAATACGTCACCCGGTTTTCGATAGCTCGTGGCTGGGGTCACACGATGTTATGGGGTGGACGGTTTTTTTGTGGTCTTGATTACGTCATCGAAGGGAAAGAGAACATCCCTGAGGAGGCGAGCGTGATTATGATCAAGCATTCCACGGTGTTTGAAACCTACGCGCAATTGGTCACGTTCCCGCCGCAAACCTGGGTGCTAAAGCGTGAGCTGCAATGGATACCGATATTTGGTTGGGGACTCGCGTTAATGAAACCGATCGCCATAAATCGCAGTGCGGGAAGGCGAGCAGTTACTCAGGTCATTGAGCTCGGCAAAAAAAGGTTGGCTAGCGGTATTTGGGTTTCGATCTTCCCGGAAGGTACGCGGGTAGCGTCGGGCGAGAAGAAAAAGTTTGGCGTCAGTGGTGCAGCACTTGCGGTTGAGGCGGGCTGTGTCATCGTGCCGGTCGCGCACAATGCCGGGGATTTTTGGCCGCGCCGTGGACTGACGAAAAAACCGGGATTGATTCGTTTTTGCATCGGCCCGCCAATTGATCCTGCGGGACTTACACCGAAAGAAGCGAACGAGCTTGTGCGTGAGTGGATTGAAAACAAGATGGCCGAGATCAGCGTTGCGCATCGCTAATCCCGGCCACTGGCGTTCTGTCTAAACGTCCAGGTTGGAAACGGTCAGGGCGTTTCTTTCGATAAATTCCCGACGCGGTTCAACCTGATCACCCATCAGCGTGGTGAATACTTCATCCGCTTTTATGGCGTCTTCTATTTTCACTTGCAGCAAGCGGCGTGTTTCCGGATTAACCGTGGTATCCCACAGCTGTTCGGGATTCATTTCACCGAGACCTTTGTAGCGCTGAATAGATTGACCCTTGCGAGCTTCCGCCATGAGCCAGTCGACGGCTTCGTCGAATTTGCTGATTGGCAGTTTCTTGTCGCCGCGTGCCACGTACGCATCCGGACTTAGCAGGCCACGAAGTTTGTCGTTCAGGGCCATGATGTGCCGGTATTCACTGGTATCGAAAAATTCACGTGGCAGGTACCGGGTCGTGCCTATGCCGTGCTGAACCCGAAGGATGGCAATCCGCTCACCTTCACCATCAGCGTCACCTTTCTCGAGTGCCGCGGTATAGGTAATGTTTTTGCCATTGCCGGCGCGGCCACCGTCGGCTTTGGGCAGGGCGGCGGAAAGTTTCGCGGTCCATGCTTCGAGGTCGGTCAGGTTGTCAGACTCGAGGGTGTTGCGGTGAACGGTGTCGAGTTTTGCAATCGTGCGTAGCACCGCTTCGTCGTAACGATTGGATAATCGTTCGATCATTCGCTCGACGGCAATGTATTCGTTCGACAACGTTTCAAGAGCGGGTCCGGATAAAGCAGGCGCGTCCGCGTTGACGTGAACCAATGCATTGTCGAGGGCCGCGTTCAGAAGGTGAGAGGTCAGTTCAGCGTCGTCTTTGACGTAAACCTCCTGCTTACCTTTTTTGATTTTGTAGAGCGGCGGCTGAGCGATGTAAATATGGCCGCGCTCTATCAACTCTCGCATCTGCCGATAAAAGAAGGTTAGAAGCAACGTTCGGATATGGGAACCATCAACATCAGCGTCAGTCATGATGATGACGCGGTGATAACGCAGCTTATCGGGATCGAAATCAGTGCGGCCGATACCGCAACCCAATGCGGTAATTAGTGTGCCGACCTCAGCCGATTGAAGCATCTTGTCGAAGCGGGCTTTTTCGACATTAAGGATTTTGCCCTTGAGGGGCAGAATTGCCTGCGTGCGCCGATCACGGCCTTGCTTCGCCGAACCACCTGCAGAGTCACCCTCCACCAGGAACAGTTCGGACAGCGCCGGGTCTTTTTCCTGGCAATCGGCAAGCTTGCCGGGTAGTCCGGCGATGTCGAGTGCGCCTTTACGGCGAGTCATCTCGCGCGCCTTGCGGGCGGCTTCACGGGCACGGGCAGCATCGATGATCTTGCCAACAATGGCTTTCGCTTCCTGCGGGTTTTCCAGCAGGAAGTCTTCCAGCCGTTCAGCCATTGCTGATTCGACGATGCCTTTAATTTCTGACGAAACCAATTTATCTTTGGTCTGTGACGAAAACTTGGGGTCGGGTACTTTGACGGACAGCACCGCTGTCAATCCTTCCCGCGCGTCGTCGCCGCTCGGCGTGAACTTGTCTTTGGGGCCCGTCATCTCCCTTTCTATATAACCGTTCAGGGTGCGGGTCAGTGCACTGCGGAAACCGGCCAGGTGAGTACCGCCATCTCGCTGCGGAATATTGTTCGTGTAGCAGAACATGTTTTCCTGGTAGGTGTCGTTCCACTGCAGCGCCACTTCAACCCCAACGTGATCCCGTTCCAGGACGAAGTGGAAGACGGACGGGTGGATTGTTTCCTTGTTCCTATTAAGGTGCTCAACGAAGGCCCGGATACCGCCTTCGTATTCGAAGGTGTCCCGACGCTCATTGCGTTCGTCAATCAGCTCAATGCGAACACCGGAGTTAAGGAACGACAGCTCGCGTAAGCGCTTGGCGAGGACGTCGTAATGAAACTCGATATTCGTGAACGTCTTGTTACTCGGCTTGAACCGAAGGGTCGTTCCGGTCTTGTTGCTATCGCCGATGATCGCTAGAGGCGCAACAGGCTCGCCGCCGCGGTATTCCTGCTGGTGTACTTTGCCGTTGCGGTGAATCGTGAGCACCAGGTGCTCCGACAGGGCGTTTACAACCGAGACGCCAACGCCGTGCAGGCCGCCAGACACCTTATAGGAATTATCGTCGAACTTACCGCCGGCATGCAGCACGGTCATGATGACTTCGGCAGCCGAACGGCCCTCTTCGGGGTGTATGTCTACGGGAACGCCACGACCGTCGTCAGTAACCGTTACCGATTCGTCAGCATGGATGCTGACCGTTATGACACTACAATGGCCGGCGAGGGCTTCGTCGATGGAATTGTCGACCACCTCGAAAACCATGTGATGCAAACCAGTGCCGTCATCGGTATCGCCGATGTACATTCCCGGCCGTTTTCTGACGGCCTCAAGGCCTTTTAAAACCTTGATGTTACTGGAGGTATATTCGATATCCTCTGCCATTACCTGTCCTCAAAAAGCTAGCCGGGCATTGTACCAGTTTGGCGCCCGTCAGGGGCTGTCTTTAGGGCACTTTGCAAGGGTTGAGCGGGCCGAACGCCGGGCAGCAAGCTAGGTAGGCTCGGCAGGGTGTAACTGCCCTTGTTCCACGTGGAACAGGGCGTAGTCTGCGGGTAGTGGCACCGCATTGACACTTAATGCCGTCGCAATCACCTGGCCGTTCAGAGAGCCCACCGCCGACATCAACTTGCTCAATGAGTTCTGATCCAGTTCCGCCGCTGGGTCATCGAGCAAGAGCAACGGCACGCGGCCTAAGGCATCGCTGGTTACCCGCAAGGAGCCCAATACCATCGCGCAAGCCAGCAGCTTCTGTTGGCCGCGGGAAACCAGCCGTTTCGCGAGTCTATCCTCAACCCGTAAACGCAGATCACCTCTATGAGGCCCCACATTGGTAGTGCCCGTCGCAACATCGCGAGATCGCCCGGCTAATAATTGCGCTGCAAGTTCCGAACCATCAGACCAGCCGCGTTGGTACTCAAAGCGGGCTCCAGTGCCCAGTAAACCGGTCGCGTCTTGTTCCAGAACCGGAATTGCCGCGTCCAACACCTTCGTTCTAGACTCGTGCAAGGCCAAGGCAGCGTTCACAAACTCCCGATCCCAGCTGTCCAGGGAGGCCCCACCGTTCTTGAGCACTGCGTTTCGTTGCTTCAGAGCACGGCGAAACCGCCGCCAAATATCAAGATAGCCACGTTCCACGTGGAACGTCATCCAATCCATGAAGCGTCTGCGCTGATCCGGCGAACCCCCAACCAACTCATGAACATCAGGGTCAATGATCTGTAACGGCAACACATCAGCCAACGCCGCCGTGCCACCATCCCGATCGCCATCCACGCTGATCTCCAGCCCCGACTTGCCGTTCCTAACCCCGAGTCGGCGGTTACGCCCAGAAACCTCAACGTTTCCCCGCAACAAAAACTCAGCATTGCCGTAACGAATCAGGTCCCGAGTACTGGCACCACGGAAAGACCGCCCACGACCCAAGTAAGCGACAGCCTCGAGGAGGCTCGTCTTACCGGAGGCATTTGCTCCGCAAACCAGAGAGAAGGAGGGATGCGGTTGAAATTCAACCGCACCCAGGCACCTGAAGTCGGTGCACGAGAATTGACGCAGCGGCAAGAGACCGCCCGCGGACTACAGACGCATCGGCATAACGACGAACCGCGTGTCGTCAGAATCCGGCTCACGAAGCAAACAACTGGAATTACTGTCCTGCACAGACAATGTCACCTGATCCGCTTCAATCGCACCAAGCGCGTCCAGAAGGTAATTCACGTTAAAACCAATCTCGATATCCGCACCACTGTACGCAACCTCGATCTCTTCCTCTGCTTCTTCCTGTTCCGGGTTGTGCGCCTGAATGGTCACACCACTGTCCCGAATAATCAGCCGAATACCCCGGTACTTTTCATTCGACAGAATCGCCGTTCGCTGCAGAGCACTTCTCAACACCAGGCGATCCGCCGACAACTGGTTACTGGTGTCCTGCGGGATAACCCGCTCGTACTCTGGAAAACGCCCGTCTATCAATTTAGAGGTGAACCGGATCCCGTCCAGCTGAACCCGAATATGATTGCTGCCGAATTCCAGCGAAACCGCTCCTTCGCCTGACAACAAACGTTGCAGCTCCAGAACACCTTTCCGCGGCACAATAACCTGCTGTTCACTCAACTTCGCACCGATAACTTCCTGCTGACACAACGCCAAACGATGCCCATCCGTCGCCACCGCCCGCAGAAACTTATCGCCGGTTTCCAGCAGCAAACCGTTCAGATAATACCTAACGTCTTGTTGTGCC
This sequence comes from Woeseia sp. D3-10, assembly GCF_055809415.1. Taxonomy (NCBI): domain Bacteria; kingdom Pseudomonadati; phylum Pseudomonadota; class Gammaproteobacteria; order Woeseiales; family Woeseiaceae; genus Woeseia; species Woeseia sp. D3-10. Next base: position 1,963,864 of record NZ_JBVVTW010000007.1, read on the forward strand.
ATGGAAAAATGAGTTTTCTCAAGCAACTTAACGAGAATGCTTTGTGGCACATCAACCGTCTGCGACGAGTTAATATCCTCAACCGTCGGAAATTCCGCAGCCGGCAATGTAGTTAACGAAAACTTGCTGCGACCGGACTTAATGGAGATCTTCTCCCCACTCCGACTAATCGATATCACGGCCTTTTCCGGAAGGGCCCGGCAGATATCCAGTAATTTCCGCCCGGGAACGGTAACTTCACCCGCCGTATCAACCTCGACATCAGCGCACGCCACTAACTCAACTTCCAGGTCTGTCGCTGTAACCGCCAACTGTCCGTTTTTTGCCACCAACAAAACGTTTGCCAAAATTGGCATAGTCTGCCGACGTTCAACAACACCAATTACCGCCTGTAACGGTTTCAGCAGAGTTTCGCGAGCCGCGCTTAACTTCATGAAAGCCACCTGTTAATAAATATTGAATATAAAACTATATTTACTATTATTAAGCAGACCAAGTCTTGTGGATAACTTTATAATAGTACGTTTAATCAACGACTTGCGCCCGTTTTTCTTTGTTCCAACCCGGTGTGTGAACACGGTCGAGCTTGTGGTTTAGCTGTGGATAAAAAGCCATGCAAAAGTTGTACACGACTTATCCACATCATCCTGTCAGAGTTCTGAGCAAATTCAAGTAGTCATCGTCCAGTCGCTTTTCGACTTCCCGGAGACTCGCAATCCGCCGACAACCGTGCAGCACTGTCGTATGGTCGCGACCGCCAAAAGCGTCGCCTATCTCCGGCAAACTGTGATTGGTCAATTCTTTCGCCAGCGCCATCGCCATTTGTCGAGGTCTAGCCACCGAACGGCTCCGCTTTTTCGACAGCAGATCAGCCACCCTCAGTTTGTAATAATCGGCAACGGTCTTTTGAATGTTCTCGATTGAAACCAACCGCTCCTGCAACGCCAGCAGGTCCCGCAGTGCCTCCTTCGCAAACTCAAGACTAATCGCTTGCCCGGTAAATTCCGAATTTGCCATGACCCTGCGCAACGCGCCCTCCAGCTCACGAACATTCGAGCGGATCCGTTTTGCAATAAAAAAGGCGACTTCTTCGGGTAACGCCACCCCCGCGGCTTCCGCCTTACTCATCAAAATTGCGACGGACGTTTCAAGCTCAGGCGGCTCTATTGAAACCGTAAGACCCCAACCAAAACGCGATTGCAGCCTTTCCTCAAGTCCGTGCACCTCTTTCGGGTAACGATCGCAGGTCAGCACGATCTGTCGTTGCCCCTCGAGCAAAGCGTTGAAGGTGTGAAAAAACTCTTCCTGGGAACGCTCTTTGCCCGCGAAAAACTGAATATCATCGATCAAAAGTGCGTCAAGTGAACGGTAAGATCGCTTAAATGCCGATATCGTGTTGTGTTGCAGTCCCTTCACCATGTCGCCAACGAAGCGCTCCGAGTGCACGTAACTCACCCGCGCTCCGGGATTCCTCGCGAGCATCGCGTTGCCAATCGCCTGCATAAGGTGGGTCTTCCCCAGACCAACACCGCCATAAATAAAAAGCGGGTTGTAGCTCTTGCCAGGATTCTCGCCGACCTGGCTCGCTGCCGCTCGCGCCAACTGGTTGCTCTTGCCTTCCACGAAGCTGGAAAACACGAAACCGGGGTTCAGGGTACTGACGACCGGATCTGCTGCGGCACCGGCACCGGCACCCCCAAAGGAACGACCCGGTGACCTGTTTGGCTTAACCTCAGGCGCCACTTGTCTCGAGCCAACCTCGATCACGACCACCATGGCGTCGTCAATCGCGCCTACCAACTTGTGAATCTGTTCTATGTAATGCTGTTTCAGCCAGTCCACAACAAAGCGGTTAGGTGCCAGCAACCGCAAGGTCTGCTCACTTTCCACGGCCTGCAAAGGCCTGATCCAGGTGTTGAACTGTTGCTCTGGAAGCTCCGCCTGGAGGTCGCGAACACAGCGATTCCAAAGCGACGAATTGCCCTGCAATTGAGCCCCCAAGGGTATAAACCTGAAAGAAAACCGCCGATTGGCGAGTGGACGCGCCAGTCTATACCGTCTAACGGGGTCGCGCCAGCAACCGAGCTCCGTGCAAAAAGGCGAACCAAAGCAGCCTTCTATTGACACAAATTAAGGCGCCGCGTACCCTTGCCGGCTCTTTTTAAGCCGGGGATAAACCCTGGTCGATTTACAGGTATCCGGCACATGAAACGCACGTTCCAGCCCAGCACCCTCAAGCGGGCCCGTACCCACGGCTTCCGCGCTCGCATGGCAACCAAAGCCGGCCGCCTCGTCCTGAAGCGTCGTCGCGCAAAAGGCCGAGCGCAGCTAACACCGTAATTACCCGCGAACCGGACAACGTCACGTCACGCCATTCTGGCAGGGACTCTGACGCAGCACCGTTCTCGTTCGGACTTAACCGACGCCTTCCCAATAAAGCCGCCTTTAGCCGAGTTTTCGCGAAAGCGCGCCGCAGCAGCGATCGATGTTTTACTGTCCTGTACCGACCCAGCGAGCAACCCGCTGCACGGCTCGGTATGGCTATCGCGAAAAAAAATTGTCCGAAAGCGGTAGCAAGAAATCGTCTGAAACGCATAATACGCGAATCATTTCGTATGCATCAGGCGAGCCTGGCTGGTATCGACATCGTCGTTCTCAACAGGCCGGGCGCTGAACGCATGAATAACTCCGAGCTTTTCACGAGCCTTGCCCGGCATTGGCGGGCTTGCCAAACCACCGCACAGCGCGGGCAGGAAAACCGCTAAATGGAAAATCAAAGACTGCTGATTTGGGCTACGTTCGGCCTCATGTTGTGGCTCAGTTATGAAGCGTGGATGCAGGACTACGGCCCTGCGCCGCAAGCCGCAACCAGCAGCGAAACTACCAGCGCTCCCTCTGAACCATCAGTAACAGATGATTTGCCGCAATTGGCCGCGACTGCAGACGCCGCGACCGCTGACGGACCGAGCCTGATGGAACCGCAAGCGCAAGCGACCGCATCAACAACGGCAGCGCCAACCGTGCACATATCTACCGATGTGCTGGATCTGACCATTAGCTTGCGCGGCGCCACGATCACCGACGCTCACCTCAAGAAATACCCGATCGCCAAAGATCAACCGAACAAAGTGATCGCTCTGTTGAGCACCGAGAGCGGTGAAACGGGCGCATTGCAAACGGGATTGCGGGCAGCCGATGGTGCGCCGGAAGCCAACCACCTGACCACCTTCAGTACTACTCGCGCCGACTACGAGCTTTCCGGCGATGTACTTGAAGTACCTTTTACCTGGACAGACGAAAGCGGTCTCGTCGTTGAAAAACGGTTTCGTTTCTCGCGAGGCAGTTATCGAATAGACGTCGTCCAAACTGTTCGTAACGGCTCCGCCTCCGTATGGCGCGGCGCGAGTTACGCGCAACTCCAGCGGCGCTCCAAAGCGGCCGACCGCTCTATGTTCAATGTCGACTCTTATTCCTTCGATGGCCCGATCATTTACGACGGAGAAAAGTCCACCAAACTGCAACGCGACGACCTTCTGTCTGATGGTGCCTACAGCGTCACCGCCAGCGACGGCTGGGTCGCCGCCATCGAACACCATTTCCTGAGCGCCATTATTCCGCCGAAAGCAGACGCTCAGCGATACAACATCGCGATCAGCAACGATGTCGTCGTTGCCAGCACCATCGGCCCCGCGCAACGCATTGCGCCTGGCGCAGAAATGGAGTTTCCGACGACGTTGTTTGTCGGTCCGAAACTCCAACGGCAACTGGACCAGATATCTCCAAAACTGAAACTGACCGTCGACTACGGATGGTTGACGCTTATCTCCGGACCGTTGTTCTGGTTGTTGAGTAAAGTGCATACGCTGGTGCAGAACTGGGGCCTGGCGATTATTCTCGTCACCATTCTGATCAAGCTCGCGTTCTACAAGCTCACGGAAGCCAGTGGCCGTTCCATGGCGAAGATGCGCAAAATACAACCGCGCATGAAGGCCCTTCAGGAGCGTTATAAAGACGACCGCCAAGGCCTGAGTCAGGCCATGATGGATCTCTACAAGCGAGAGAAGGTCAACCCGGCTGCGGGCTGTCTGCCGATTCTGATTCAGATGCCGTTCTTCCTGGCCTTCTACTGGGTGTTGCTCGAAAGCGTTGAAATGCGCCAGGCACCCTTCGCGCTGTGGATCACCGACCTGTCATCGCGCGACCCGTATTTCATCCTGCCCATCATCATGGGCGTCGCCATGTTGTTTCAGCAACGACTGAATCCGGCGCCAGCCGATCCGATTCAGGCACGGGTCATGCAAATAATGCCCATCGTCTTCACAGGCTTTTTTGCCTTTTTCCCGGCAGGCCTGGTCCTCTACTGGGTGACGAATACCTTGTTGTCCATTGCCCAGCAATGGCGCATCAACAAGGTTGTCGAACAGGAAGACAAGAAACGCAACAGCGGCCAAAAAATTAAAAAGAGCGGCGACGGCGACTGATCGATACCCTAGTTACCCGAACGGCGGCGAAGGCGCGCAACCAAGCGACCAACAGAAAGCGTCTTCACCTGAAGATCACTGTCTTCCGGTTGAGCAGAGCGGCAATAGGTTTGCCGCTGCGCCGTTCAGCTCAGCAGAGTCGCCTACGAGCGAGCGAACCACTAACCTCAGCAGTCCCAGCGACAGCGAGTTATTTCACGCAGGGCATTACGCCTTGAAGTTGGTCACGTGTTGGGCGAACAATGCTGCTGGTATTTCTCGCCGCGACACACCCGCAACGTGCGCAGACGCTTGACACCCCCGACCAGCTTCACAGAACACGCCTTATGACCGCACACGACAGCCATTACATTGCAGACACTATTGTTGCTGCTGCCACACCGCCCGGCCGCGGGGGCGTGGCCATCGTCCGTTTGTCCGGGCCCGATGCCGGCCGCATCGGCCAGCAGATGCTGAACCGACCGTTACGCCCGCGGCAGGCAGTGCTCAATACATTCTGCAGCGCGACCGGCGAAGCGCTTGATCGAGGTGTAGCGCTGTGGTTTCCAGCGCCGGCATCGTTCACCGGCGAAGACGTTCTGGAATTGCACGGTCACGGCGGACCACTGCCGGTCGCTGCGTTGATAACGGCAGCCACCGATCTCGGTGCCCGCCGCGCCGAAGCTGGCGAGTTTTCCCGACGCGCTTTCCTGAACGGCAAACTGGATCTCGCCCAAGCAGAAGCTATTGCCGATCTGATTGACAGCGGTACACAGCAAGCAGCGCGCGCGGCATTGCGAACCCTGAACGGCGACTTTTCCAATGCCGTTCACCACTTGCTCGAACAGCTCATTCAGCTGCGACTGCACGTCGAGGCCGCCATAGACTTCCCCGAAGAAGAAATCGACTTTCTCTCTGACCGCCAATTGCTCGCGCGGGTGGACACCGTCGCTGCTGCACTAACCGACCTCGGTGAACGCGCCCGCGCAGGAAGGGTCCTGCGCGACGGCTTGCAGGTGGTCATCGTCGGCGAACCGAATGCGGGCAAATCAAGTCTCTTGAATCTCCTGTCCGGCCAGGACGCCGCCATAGTTACTGAAATCGCGGGGACCACCAGAGACATACTTCGTGAACGTATCGATATCGACGGCTTGCTGGTCGAACTCATCGATACCGCGGGCTTGCGCGATAACCCTGACCGCATCGAAGCGGAGGGTATACGCCGGGCTTTAGAGGCCACCCAAACGGCAGACGCCGTCCTGTGGGTCATCGACTCCGCCAAGTATCCGAGTCAGGAGCCCACACCTCCGGCAGAAATTCCGCCTGGAATTCCTGTGCTGAAAATTCGTAACAAAATTGACCTAAGCGGAGAAGCCGCCGGTACCCAGACCACCGCGACCATTGGAATATCTGCTCAAACCGCTATCGGCGTAGATACCCTGCGAGCAGAACTAAAACGCGTTGCTGGAATCGGCGATCTCGGCGAGGGAAGTTTCACTGCCCGCCAACGCCACCTGGACGCGCTTGCGCTGGCCCACAAACATTTCAAACAAGGTGTCAGCGCTTTGCAGCAAGATGCGGCCGGCGAATTGTTTGCTGAAGAGTTACGGCTGGCGCAGGACGCGCTTGGAACGGTTACTGGCCGCTTTAGCAGCGATGACTTGTTGGGCCGTATATTCTCAGAGTTCTGTATAGGTAAATAACCCCACGCCGCGACACCGAAAACGTTCTTTTAGCCGAGCAAGCCCTCGCGTCGGTACAGACGCGCGCACAACCATGCGGTTGCTGCACCGAGCGCCAGAGTCGCACTCGCCGATACTGTAACGTGCAACAGGTTAACGGGTTCGTTGCGAATCAGGCTATTGAGTAGCAAGTGTTGACTAAGGCTTGGAATCAGCATCAGTTCAATACTTGGACGAACCTGCAAAATGCTGACTATGAGTATGGGCAACGTCGGCGCCAACAGAACGGCACTCAACCAGGTTTGTGCTTCCTTGTAGCTGCGCGTGAAGGATGCGACCAGCGTCATCAGTGCCGCCCCCAGCAGTGCAAAAGGTACCAGCAGAAAAAACGCCGTTACCACAACGAGGGGGCCAAAATTCGGCGTCATGCCAAGTTGTTCCAACGGCACGAAACGCAAGGTCACGTAAAACGAAACGAGGCTCAGGCTCAACGACAAGGCCATGAACAAACAGGCGGCGAGTATCTTGCCAACTATCAACTGGTCACGCGATACCGGCAGGCATAACAGCGGTTCGAGAGAGCCACGCTCGCGTTCCCCCGCCGTGGCATCAATGGCCAGGTTCATTCCGCCCGTTAACAAAGCGAAGATGAAAAAGTAACTCAACATGCCGAGCAATATCGCCGACCGTCCACTCGGTGTCGAAACATCAACAACGTCAATATTCAGCGGCCGCATAAGCATCGGATTAACACCGCGCAAGGACAGGCGCAGTCCCGCCAGCTCCCTGCCGTAACCGCCCAATGCACGCATTGCCCGTCGCGCTTCACGTTCCGCGCCGGTGTTGGCCTGGTCCGATATGACTTCAATTAACGCCGGCACAGCCGCTGCCAATTGCTGGCCGAACTCTTCCGGAATAATGACAACGACATCATGAGTGCCGTCCTTAACCGCTTGCAGCGCAGCCTCGCGATCAGCGGGTCCCTCAACAACCTCGATGTTTTCGCTCTCCAAATAACTCAGCAAGTTCGGTGCGTACTCTTGACCGATCACCGGCAACGACAGCGCCTCGGAATCATTGCTCAGCGACTGATTGAGTGAAAGATTAATAACGAAAGCAAACAGAATGGGCCCGAACAACGGACCCATGAGCAAGGCCGACAAAAGAGTTCGCCGGTCACGGAAATTATCCATGACCTCTTTCCTGAACACGATGCGAAGTGTGCGCATCAGGTTTCACCCGGTTTCGAAATCGCGCTTACGAAAGCATCTTCCAGGTCATCGCAGCCGGTTGCGTTCCGAATGCCGTCCGGACTGTCGTGCAAGGCAACTCTACCGTCCGCGATAATGACGATCTCATCGCATAGCGCCGCCACTTCCTGCATGACGTGACTGGAAAACAACACACAGCGCCCTGCGTTTTTTAGTGTACGTACGAGCTCCCGCAAGGAGCGCGTTGCCATAACATCAAGACCGTTACTTGGCTCGTCGAGCACCACATTCTGGGGGCCGTGCACCAACGCCCGAGCGAGCGCGACTTTGGTTTGTTGGCCCTGCGAAAAACCGCGGGTCCGGCGATCGGCAAAGTCACGCAGATCGAGTTCGTCAATCAGGCTTTCAATTCGTTCTTCAATGCTGTCTTCCGCCACGCCATACAAGCGGGCGTAATAACGAATGTTCTCGCGGGCCGTGAGATGCGGATAAAGTCCTGAGCCGTGTGGCAGTGTGCCAATCTTGCCGCGTGCTTTGAGGCTGTCGTTGACCACATCGACACCATCAATGGTCGCTGTGCCGCTGTCCGGTTTCAGTACCGTGTAAAGGATGCGCAGAGTGGTCGATTTGCCGGCGCCATTCGGTCCAAGCAGGCCCGTAATCCGGCCGTCATCCGCCGAAAAACTAACGCCATCGACAGCCTGGACGGCACCAAACGATTTACGCAGATCGTTAACTTCAATCATGGCGCCGGCCCCGAAAAGTCGAGAAAGAACGGCATCGCGAACATTTGCTTTTCGAGGCAGCTCGCGTCGAGGTCCTGCACTGAAGCTGTATCCACAAACTCAGCGATGAGGTCAGGTACACAACCGCGCGACACGAGGCCATGACCCTGATTTCTGCCGACAAGGTGCCGGGCGTTGCGTAGCTCGACGGCTGCCAGTTCAGCGTATGCCGGTGGAGTGATCGGATCTGCCTCGCCTGACAGTAGAAGAACCGGCAGGTCAGTGGCGAGCGGCTGTTTGAAATCGTCGTCGATGACCCCAGCCGGCCAGACCGAACAGGCAATGCGCATGCTATCGAGTAGCACCGGACCGATATAGGTTTGCCCAAGCGCCGCCCGCTCATCCGCGCCGACCTTTACAAACGGAATATCTTCTGTGCAAACAACTGCGTTGTGCATGCCGAGACTAATCGACTCCGAGAGTGAGCCGGTATTCTGCAGATACTGTCCGGCGACAGGGGCGAAGTTGTCGCTAGCCGCTTCGTGGATCAACAAGGGCATCAATGCAATCGTACTTGGGTGGTAACTGAGTAAACGTAAAGCACCGGCAAGCTCGGCCGTGCCAAATTCGAGCGTGTCAGGCCTCCCGGTTAGCGGGTCATTCAGGGTCACCGTGACCGGCTTGGCCGCGAGCTGCGCTTTGAGTTCCGCAAACTCGGCGTCCAACTGTGGAAAACGGTCATTGCAGCCGGCGTCTTCCCGACAACGCTCGAACACGGAATCAAGTGCGCGCTGAGCTTCGATGGCAATTGCCGGGCCCAAAGCAAGCTGCGGTGGCACAACACCATCGAGAATTACGCTACGCACGGAATCGGGATAACGGCGAGCGTAATGCTGGGCCACCCGGGTACCGTAGGAAATGCCGTACACATTGAATTGTTCATAGCCCAGCGCTTCGCGCAGCGCCTCAAGGTCCTGCACGGCGATACTGGTCGTGAAATAACGCGGATCGTGCTCCAGTGCCCCGAGGCAATCGCTGGTGGCATCCAGCGTTTGCTGATCATCTATCGTCGCCGTGATCAGCGGTTCCTCGACCGCGCAATCAAGGGCGGATGATTGGCCGGTACCGCGCTGGTCGAGTAGCACGATGTCGCGCGTTCTGCGGATATCCTCAAAAGCCGTAGCAATCGCCGCGTAGAACTCGGTAGAGGCCTGACCCGGACCACCGGCGATGGGAACAAACGGGTCGGCTTGTGGCTCAAGGCTCAGGGCGGGCACAACGGCTACGTTCAAATCGATGAGTGGTGACCCGGCATCGGCCGGGTTCAAGGGTCGCAAAAGAATGCCGCAGCGAGCTTTGATGCGCGGAAAGCCAGGCCCTGCGCTGATCCGACAGTCCTGCAAATCAATGCTATCAGCGGGTGCCGCTGGCAACAGGCCCGGTAACAGGCAGAAGGCGGCAAGCAGTGCTGTTCTCAACAATCGGGCCTCGGTCGACAAGCCGCTCATCTTCCGTTTTGCGGCCAGCGGAGTCAAAAGGAGTCGACGAGGAGGGCGGCATTTCACGGGCTTTTCTGGCAAGTGGCGGGGCCGACGATTAGAATCCGCCCTCCCGGAGCTTGCCTGTCGAGTCCCCATGTCCCAGCAACAGCAATTTGATGTGATCGTCGTCGGCGGCGGCCATGCCGGCACCGAAGCGTGCCTTGCGGCGGCGCGCTCGGGCGCGCGCACGCTGTTGCTGACGCATGCCGTGGCAACGCTGGGCCAGATGAGCTGCAACCCGGCCATCGGCGGCATCGGTAAGGGCCACCTGACCCGCGAGATCGACGCGTTGGGCGGTGCGATGGCCCGCGCCATTGATCAGGCCGGCATCCATTTTCGGACATTGAATGCCAGCAAGGGACCGGCCGTGCGCGCAACCCGTGCACAGGCCGACCGCGACCTGTACCGGCAGGCCATACAGCGCATCCTGCTCAGCCAGCCCGGTCTCACGATCGTGGAACAGCCGGTCGACGACCTGGTGGTCCGCAACGAAAAAATCGGCGGTGTGGTGTGCGCCAACGGCGATCGTTACACCGCCGCAGCCGTGGTCCTGACGGTAGGCACCTTCCTCGGCGGTCGCATTCTGATTGGTCAGACCGAGCGGCCCGGCGGCCGGGTCGGCGATCCGCCCTCAATCCGACTCGCCGACCGGCTGCGCGAACTGCCGTTCCGGGTAGCCCGTTTGAAGACCGGTACGCCACCGCGCCTGGACGGCACCACCCTCAATTACGCCTTGATGGATGAACAGCCCGGGGACGAACCGGTGCCGGTGTTTTCATTCCTCGGCAAGCGCGCTGAACACCCGCGCCAGATCAGTTGCTTCATCACCCGAACCACCGAGCGTACCCACGACATCGTGCGCGGTGCGCTCGATCAGTCCGCCATGTACAGCGGCAAGATCGAAGGCGTTGGCCCTCGCTATTGCCCATCAGTCGAAGACAAGATCGTTCGCTTCGCCGACAAGAGCTCGCACCAGATCTTCGTCGAGCCGGAAGGCCTGACGACCAGTCTTGTTTACCCGAACGGCATTTCGACCAGCCTGCCGGAGTCCGTGCAGGAAAAATTTGTGCACTCGATCCCGGGTTTCGAGAATGCCCGCATTACCCAGCCCGGTTATGCCATCGAGTACGACTATTTTGATCCGCGGGATCTGAAGCTAACGCTGGAAACCCGGTTTATCGGCGGTCTGTATTTCGCAGGGCAAATCAATGGCACGACGGGTTACGAAGAGGCCGGCGCACAGGGTTTGCTCGCGGGCCTGAATGCGTCCCGCCATTCGCGCGGTCATGCAGGGTGGCAGCCCGCCAGGCACGAAGCGTACCTCGGCGTGTTGGTCGACGATCTCGTGACCCGCGGCGTCAGCGAACCGTACCGTATGTTCACGAGCCGCGCGGAATACCGCCTGATGTTGCGCGAAGACAATGCCGACCAGCGGCTGACACCCATCGGCCGTGATTTTGGCCTGGTGGACGAAACACGTTGGCAGACCTTCAATGACAAGTGTGCGGCCGTGAAGACCGAGCGTTCACGTCTCGCCGGCATCGTGCTGCACCCGGCGGCCATGACGGCTACGGACAACGAGTTGTTAAGTTCGCCGTTGCAACGTGAGGCAACCGCCCTTGACCTGATCAAGCGGCCGGAATTGAATCACGCCAGTTTGTGTTCGCTGTCGGCCGTTGGCCCCGCGGTCTTCGACACCCTCGCAGACGAAGTTGCAGACCAGGTCGCGCTAGCCCTCAATGTCGAAGCGAAATACGCGGGTTACATCGAGCGACAGGAGCGGGAAATTGCGCGCCATGCCCGTCAGGAAACGCTCGCGCTGCCCGCCGATATCGATTACTCGACCGTAACCGGGCTGACCACTGAAGCACGGCAGCGTCTCGAGGCCGTGCGGCCGCAAACCCTGGGTCAGGCGTCGCGCCTGGAAGGCGTAACGCCATCTACCATCTCCCTGCTGCTTATCCACCTCAAAAAACAGACCTTCCGCCGCAGCGCCTGAGGGTGTAAAAACTGCGACGCGGTTGCCACCCGTTGCCAGCATTTGCGCTATGCTCACGTGCCCCGGGGCTGGGAAAACAACAACTTGGAAGCCAAGCACCACAAGCTGAGCTCATGGTTACTGACGGCTGTTGCCGTGTTGGTTGTGCCGCTGTTGTTCGCTTGTTCCGGACCGCCGGACACGGCAGGCTCGCTCCTGAACCGCGGCGTCGGACCGGAGCCGGAGTCACTGGACCCGCACCATACCCGCACGACCCAGGCGCACCGCGTGCAACGCGACTTGTTCGAGGGGCTGGTCGGTTATTCCGCCGATGGCACACTGATCCCCGCCGCCGCCGAACGCTGGGAAATTTCCGAAGACGGCAGGACCTATACTTTCTGGATCCGTGAAAGTGCACGTTGGTCCAACGGTGACCCGGTTACCGCTGATGACTTTGTTTACAGCTTTCGGCGGCTGGTCAATCCGGATACTGCCGCGTTCTACGGTGAGTTGCTGATCGCCGTTACAAACGCGCCAGCCATCATCGAGAAACAAAAGAGTGCCGACACGCTCGGCGTTACCGCAGTGAACCCGCGGCAACTGCAGATTCAGCTCGACTACCCCGTACCGTATTTCATTGGCCAGCTCGCATTGGTCAGTGCTTACCCTGTGCACGCAGCGAGCATTGCCGAACACGGCGACAGTTTCGCGCGCGCCGGCAAGCTCATCAGCAACGGTGCTTATCAGTTGCAGACCTGGGAGCTGGGCTCGTTCATTGAGCTTACGCGTAATCCGCATTACTGGAATAACGCCGCAACCCAGATCGACCGGGTTCGGCATCACGTGACCGTCGAGGCGAGCGCCGAGTTGTACCGATACCGTGCGGGCGAACTCGATATCACGGCGGTTGTACCGTCGGAGGCCTATGCGCAACTGGCGGAAGACCGGCCCGATGAACTGCGGGTGGCGCCGTTTCTTGGCACGTACTTCTACGGCTTCAACCTCATGCAGGAAAAGCTGCGCGATAACCCGAAACTGCGCGAAGCACTGTCCATGGCCATAGACCGCGATGTGTTGACCGAGAAAGTGACTGCGCGTGGCGAGAAACCGGCCTGGAGCTGGGTGCCGCCCGGCATCACCAACTACGAGCCGCAACGTTTCAGCTATGCGGATATGCCGCGGGCAGAGCGGCATGCGGCCGCACGCGCGCTGTACCTGGAAGCTGGTTACGGGCCCGATAATCCGCTGCAAATAGAAGTTCGCTACAACACCGCCGAAACGCACGAGCGTTTGGCGCTCGCGATTCAATCCATGTGGCAAGACGTGCTTGGCTTCGAAGCAACTCTGATCAACGAAGAGTTTCGCGTCCTGGTAACCAACATTCGTGAAATGCGCATTACAGAGTTGTTCCGCTTGAGCTGGAACGGCGACTACAATGATGCGCATTCATTCCTGAGCATTTTTGAATCCGGTAATGCGTCTAACCTTACCGGCTACCAAAACCCGCGGTTTGATGAGCTGATGCAAGAGGCCGCGCAGCAGGTTGATCCGCAGGCGCGGCGGCAATACCTCGAACAAGCCGAACGGGAGATGCTCGACGATCACCCGGTAATCCCGCTCTACATTCATGTCAGCAAACACCTGGTAAGTCCGCGTGTACGTGGCTGGCAAGACAACGTGCTCGATTTTCACTACAGTCAGCACCTGAGTTTGCGCGACAGCAACGACCCAGAATAACGCGCGACAACCATGGGTAACTGAATGCACAGAACGGGCGCCATTCGCTTCGCCTTGTTTCGCCTGTTGGCTGCGATCCCGACCTTGTTGCTGGTCATCGCTATCGCATTCCTGATGGTGCATGCCGCACCCGGCGGCCCGTTTGACGAAGAACGCCGGCTGCCGGCCGAGATCGAAGCGAACATCGCGGCGGCCTATCACCTCGACGAATCGCTCCCCGAACAATTCTGGCGTTATCTTTCGGGACTGGTGCAGGGCGACCTCGGCCCCTCCTATCGCTATCGCGAATACAGTGTTGCGGAACTCATCGGTGCGGCGATCCCTGTTTCTCTGGCGCTCGGTGCGGTTGCGATGCTGCTGGCTTTGCTGGTCGGCGTCAGCGGCGGGGTGGCTGCCGCGCTGGCACACGGAAGTCGTCGCGATCGCATTGTCTCCGCACTCGCGATGAGCGGCATTTCATTGCCGGTATTCGTCATCGCTCCGGCGCTCTTACTGTTTTTTGCTGTTTATCTCGGCGTGCTACCGGCGAGTTGGAGCGGCGCAGACGGAGGGGCGTCGCGGTTCGTGTTGCCGGTGATTGCGCTGGCCTTGCCGCAGATTGCGTACATCACACGCCTGACCCGCGCGAGCATGATCGAAGTGTTGAACAGCGATTTCATTCGCACCGCGCGCGCCCAGGGCCTGCGAACCGCAAGCGTGGTCCGACATCATGCGCTGAAGCCCGCCATGCTGCCGTTGTTGTCGTACATGGGGCCAGCTATTGCGGGCATCCTTACCGGTTCGGTGGTCGTTGAACAAATCTTCGGAATTCCGGGTCTTGGGCAGTTGTTCGTTCGAGCGGCTCTTAACCGCGACTACACGCTCGTTCTCGGCAGCGTAATTTTTTACGCGACGCTGGTCATACTGCTGAACCTGCTGGTGGATATGCTGTACGGCTTTCTCGATCCACGGATACGTCAGCGATGAACCCGGCGATACAAAGACTCACAGCGCGTATTACGTCGAGCCGCACAGTGCGTGCCTGCGGACTATTACTGATCGTCATTGCCGCCTTTGCGGTGCTTGGTCCACTCGTTTCCCCGAACGACTTCCGTACAGCCGACTTCGATTTGCGGTTGGCGCCACCGACGCTGGATGGGCTGCACCTGTTCGGTACTGACGATCTGGGCCGTGATCTTTTTGTGCGAGCAATGATGGGCGTGCAGATCACACTGGTCGTTGCGATCGTCGCGAGTCTGGTCAGTTTGCTTATCGGTGTGGTGTACGGCGCTATCGCCGGTTACGTCGGTGGCCGTGTGGACGCACTGATGATGCGTATTGTCGATGCCTTGTACGCGTTGCCATTTATCTTCCTGGTTATTCTGTTGATGGTCGCGTTCGAGAGAAATTTTTTGTTGATATTCGTCGCTATCGGCGCGGTCAACTGGCTGGATATGGCGCGCATCGTTCGGGGCCAGACGCTCGCGTTGAAGGAACGGGAGTTCGTCGCTGCGGCCCGGGTTAGCGGCGTGTCAACATCGAGAATAATTTTCCGGCACATAACCCCGAACTTGCTGAGCGTTGTGATCGTGTACGTTACCTTGACAGTGCCACAGGCAATTTTGATCGAGTCGTTCCTGAGTTTTCTTGGTCTCGGAATTCAGGAACCGCGAACGTCACTCGGCGCGCTGGTTGAAGGTGGGACCGGGCACATGGAACAAGCGCCGTGGGTATTGCTCCTGCCGGCAGTGTTGCTGGCGATCATTCTCTACTGCTTTAACTTTCTCGGCGACGGACTTCGCGACGCGCTCGATACGACGGAGCACGACCGGTGACCCTGCTCCATGTCAGCGACCTGCAGCTTCGTTACGGCCAGAACACCGTGCTGCAGGACTTACATTTCACTGTTGAGCGCGGTGAATCAATCGGCCTGGTGGGTGAGTCCGGCAGCGGTAAGTCGCAAACTGCGCTTGCGCTAATGGGCTTGCTGCCAAACGGTGCCGAGCTCCAGGGCAGCATTGCATTTGCGGGCACAGAACTGCGTGGCGCCGGTATGGACACGTACAACAGTGTCCGCACCCGCCGCATGGCGATGGTCTTTCAGGATCCGTCGCAGGCACTGAATCCGTACCTGACCATCGGTGCTCAACTGCAACGCGTGTTGCTGGAACACAAGCTGGCAGCAGGCGCTGCGGCGGTAAGCCGCGTTACTGACATGTTGCGACAGGTTGGTTTGCCGGATCCGGCGCGACAGTTGCGGGCTTATCCTCATCAATTGTCCGGCGGCATGCGTCAGCGAGTGATGATCGCGGCAGCCTTGCTGGGCGAGCCCGAGTTGCTCATTGCGGATGAGCCGACCACGGCGCTGGACGTAACGGTGCAGGCACAAATTCTTGACCTGCTGGCGGAATTGCAAGCGCGCTACGGCAGTACCTTGTTGTTGATCACTCACGACCTCGGCATCGTCGCCGGCATTTGCGGGCGGACGCTCTTGCTTGATCAAGGTCGCATCGTTGAGGCGGCGGACACGGCGGCATTTTTTGCCGCACCGAAACACGCGCGTGGCAAATTGATGCTTGCCGCGAGCCCGGCATTGCATGACATCAAAACGGTGTCGCCGTTGCCCGTGACGGCGCCGCTCATTGAAGTGCTTGATGTCAATGTCAGTTACTTCAGCAAGCCGTACGGCGCTGTCTGGAAGCGTGATGAAATCAAGGCAGTCCGCAACGTCAGTTTTGAGGTGCAGCGAGGCGAAACGGTCGCGTTGGTCGGTGAGTCTGGATCCGGAAAAAGCAGCCTTGCCCGCGCGTTGCTTGGCTTGCAGCCGCCCGCGTCGGGGCGCATTCGTATTCTTGGTGCTGAGCTCGAGGCTCTGACCGAAGACAGGCATCAAACCCAACGCCGCGATATGCAGCTCGTGTTTCAGGATCCACTGGCATCGCTCGATCCGTCGATGCGGGTAGCGGCCATTGTCGAAGAACCACTGCGCGTGCACGAACCGCGGATGGCGGCGGCAGAACGCCGCGCTGCCGTTGCCACGATGTTGCAGCGAGTCGGATTGTCGGGTGCGATGGAAAGCCGGTTTCCGCAGCAGCTGTCCGGCGGTCAGGCGCAGCGGGTTGCACTGGCGCGCGCGCTGATAGTCATGCCGAAATTGCTGGTGCTCGACGAAGCCGTGGCCGCGCTCGATGGGGAGGTTCGTGCCGACGTGTTGCGGCTATTGCGCGAAGAACAATTGGCACGGGGTTTGTCGCTGTTGTTTATCTCGCACGACCTGAGCGTGGTGAAATCGATAAGTCACCGGGTGCTGGTGATGTACCTCGGCACAATATTCGAGCACGCGGCCAGCGAGCAGTTATTCCGTTGGCCGCGCCATCCGTATACGCGTGCCTTGATCGATTCCGTGCCGATTCCGGACCCGACGGTCGAGCGGCATCCGGCGGCCGTACCCGGCGAAGTGGCATCCATTGCCGCGCCGCCCGCCGGCTGTCGATTTCATCCGCGCTGCGCGTACGCCGAGGAACGCTGCCGATCGCGAGTGCCACCGCTGTGCAATGTGGAGGGTGCCTGGGTTGCCTGCCACCGCGTTGGCGAACTGGACTTACGTTTGCCGCTGACCAGTAATCACCCTCAATCGTCCTGAGCACCCAACAGGGGAATAGGTATCGGCGCGCCGTTAATCGTTGCGAGGCCTTTCGCATATGCGGCATGCATGACGTAATTGTCGCCGTCGCGGCGCAGGAAACCGGTGGCAATCAACGGTTGTAGTTGCAGGGCCAGGTCCGGCATTGCACTGACCAGGTTGACGGGCAATTCGACATCCGCTTTGCCATCGAGCACGAGCAGCAGGCCCGGCCAGCTGCGCAGACGGTCTGACGCGGGTACCTCCAGCGCCATCAGGGCCGCGATCACGCCATCGTCGGTTTCCACGCGCAGCTCGTCGATAGTCAATTTGCTGCCCGCTGACAACAGCAGACGCAGTTCTTCATCGGCCTGCGCATAAGTGAGGTCATTCAGTGCAGAAGGGTCGGCAGCAGTGGTCGACATCCGGCGCAGCACGGGCCGCAGAAAGCGTGCTTGCAGCTCACTGACTGAAGCCTGCAGATGGACATCTTGCTCACCGCGCGCGCCGTTCAGGTCGGCTATGTCCAGACGCAGACTGCCGTTGAATAAGTCGTCCTTCAGTGCTGATTCCGCGTTCGCCGTCAGTGCCGACCAGCGCAGCTCCGAACCCGCCGTCTGGCGTATCCGGGTGTCCGTGAGTTCCAGGTTGAACGAGCCAACGGCGATACCCCATTCGCTCATGACGATATCCGTGACGGATGTCAGGCTGGCGAAGGACAGCGCTTCGTCGCCAAGGTTGATGGACCAGTCGACCAGCTTCGCCTCGGCGCGCAATGCGCTGCCGTCGGTACTGCTGGTGGCATAGATGTCTGCCGAGGCCCAACTGGCGGCAATGCCATTGGCCTCGCGGCGGTCGGCTGGCAACTGGTAGTGGAAGCGAGCCGAGCCGTTGATGCCGAGCCGGCTGACCAGCTTGCCCGGCAGATCGACAGTACGTCCCGGCGCCAGCTCGAGACGCAGGGTGGACAGTCCGCTCGCGATGGCCGGTAACAACGAGCTGGCTTCACGGCCGATAGCTCCGAAGGGCAGCAGCCCATGGTCGAGCCGGGTATCAATCAGCAACACCGGGGTCACGCCGGCTTCCGCGGCCGAGCCGGCCATCGCGAGTGCCAGTTCGGCCAGCTCCGGATCGGTGATCGGGACACGGTATTGGCCCGCAGAGGTGAACCAGCCGCGTTCGAAGCGGGTCGTGTCGACAGCGAGTTCCGGATCGCGGGCTTCGGCAAAGTCTATTTGCTTTTCAATAGCGCGTTCAGCCAGGTGACCGACGATCCCGGGCGATATCAACAACAACCCGGCCAGCGCCAGCAAACCAACCAACAACCAACGTTTCAAGGACAACCTCCACGGTCACACGGGGGCAGGGCCGTTTCGCGTGCATGCTAGCACGCGGTTTCACGGTGGCAGTTTGCGAAATCGGCACACCGTCTCTGGAAATACGCCGCCGCTGCCACTAACATAGCGGCCTCCTATTGTGTCGGGCACGTCGTCCGACCATCGTAAGTGCCGGAAACCCAACGTGAATATTGTCAACAGATACGCCGCCCTCGCCGCTGCCGTGCTTGCATTCAGCGCGCTTGCTCCAGTGACCGCCTACGCCGATGGCAATCCGGAGCAGGGCGAACAGCTCGCCTATACGTGCATGGGGTGCCATGGAATCCCTGGCTACCGCAATGCCTACCCGTCTTACCGGGTGCCAAAACTGGGCGGCCAGAAAGCCGCTTACATCGAAACGGCGCTGAAGGCATACCGCGATGGCAATCGGCCGCACCCAACGATGCAGGCGCAGGGCGAAAGCCTCTCCGATCAGGATATCGCTGACATAGCGGCCTATTTCCAGGGCGCAGAAATGGCGACCGACACAGTGACGGCTGATGACATCGCCGGGCTGGATGCCGCTAAAACCTGCCTTACCTGCCACGGTGCGCAAAGTGCCGGTATGGTACCGACGCCTGCCACCTTGTCCGGCCAGCATCAGGATTATTTGATACACGCACTTGGACAGTACAAGAGCGGTGAGCGCGCAGGCACGGTGATGTCCGCATTTGCCGGCATGCTGAGTGACGACGACATCGAGGCTATCGCTCGTTTCTACAGTCGTCGCGACGATGGCGTACACACACCGGACAAGTCCGACTGAGCAACGACAGCGGAGATGCCATGACGACGGCGCGTAGTACGCATCTCGGTCATGGCATTACGGCAGTGGACACGGACTACGTCCGGCCACTGCTCGCGGCGAGCCATCTCATCAATGAAGGCGGCCGCTGCGCCTTCGTTGACACCGGCAGCAACCACAGCGTCCCGTTTCTACTGGATGCGCTCCGTCAGCAGGGCCTTCCGCCCGCGGCGGTCGACTACGTTTTTCTGACCCACATTCACCTGGATCACGCGGGCGGCGCCGGCTTACTTATGCAGTCGTTACCCAACGCGCGAGCTGTGATACATCCGCGCGGTGCGCGGCACATGATCGATCCCTCCAGGCTGATCAAAGGCTCGCAGGCGGTCTACGGCGATGACGTGTTTGCCAGCTTGTACGGCAAGTTGCAGGCGATCGACAAGGCGCGGGTGATTGTTGCCGAGGACGATCAACGCTTCGATCTCAATGGTCGCGAACTGCATTGCTTCTACACCGAAGGCCATGCCCGGCATCACTATTGCCTGCACGATGCCAAGGCGTCTGCGGTATTTACGGGCGACAGTTTTGGTGTGTCTTACCGGGAACTGGACACAGCCAACGGTGAGTTTATTTTTCCAACAACGACCCCGGTTCATTTCGACCCGCGCGAAGCGCATCGTACGGTGGACCGAATCGTTGCACTGGCACCAGCCCAGTGTTTGCTGACGCATTACAGCAGGGTGACTGATATTGCGCGCCTTGCAGCCGACCTGCACCAGTGCCTTGATGACTTCGTTGCCATGGCCGAGTCCTGCCGAAACAGCGCGACGCGCACATCGAGTCTTGAAGCGGCCATGTTCGACTATCTGCGTGATCGTGCTGCCCGGCACGGATTGGCGCATGATGAGGAGCGCCTGCGCGCCGTCATCGGCATGGACGTCAAACTGAATACGCAGGGACTGGAACACTGGCTCGAACACGGATCACCGTCCGACCGCTAGAGGATTGCCAATGAGCAGCACACAGAGTTTTCGCGCCTACCGCATCGACAAAGATGACGAGGGAATCAAAACCGGGTTTTGCGATCTCGGTCTGGACGACTTATCAAGTGGCGACGTGGTGATCCGCGTCAGTCACTCAACGATCAACTACAAGGACGCGCTGGCAGCGACCGGTGCTGGCCGGATTCTGCGCAGCTACCCGCTGGTCGGCGGCATCGATCTGGCCGGAACCGTCGAGCCGAGCGAGAACCCGGCCCTTGAACCCGGCACCCGGGTGGTGGTTAACGGCTGCGGTCTGAGCGAAACCCGCGACGGCGGCTACGCGGAGTTTGCCCGCGTGCCGGCCGATTCGGTAATCACGTTGCCGACCGGCATCAGTCAATTGCTGGCGATGCAACTTGGCACGGCCGGTTACACGGCGGCGCTGGCTATTCATCGGCTGGAACAAAACGGCCAACTGCCGGAAAACGGCCCGATCGTGGTCACCGGTGCAACCGGCGGTGTTGGCAGCATTGCAATCGACATGCTGGCCGGTCGTGGCTATGAGGTTGTTGCTGTTACCGGCAAAGCCGAGCAAGCCGACTACCTGAAGTCGATAGGCGCACAGCGAGTACTGCTGCGCGATGAAATTGATTTCGGCACACGGCCAATGGAGAAAGCGGAATGGGCGGGCGCCATCGATAATCTGGGCGGCGACGTCTTGTCCTGGCTGATTCGCACCACTCAGTACGGCGGCAATATTGCGAGCATCGGGCTTGCAGCGAGCCACGAACTACAGTCCACGGTTCTGCCTTTCATACTTCGGGCGGTGTGTTTGCTCGGTATCAATTCGGTGGAGACCCCGCGCTTGTTGCGGCAGGCCGTATGGAACCGGATAGGCGGCGATCTCCGGCCGCAGCACCTTGAGGCCATAGCGACGGAAACCGTGGCGTTCGCGGATCTGCCGAAGCATTTCCAGCGCTTCATCGACGGCAAGGTTACTGGCCGTCTGGTTGTCACAATTCCCTGAGCCGCTTTATCTGCCGTAGTGAGTCACCGCCTGGCGTTTTTCCGCCCGGATCTCCCGCTGCCTTTAAGCGGCAGCGATTAGTACGAGTGGTAGATTATTCGCCGCCATGCAAGCGCGTTCAGCGGCCTGCGCGCCCAACCACCATTTGGGAAACGCCTGTTCGGTAGTTTAGAATCCGCTGCTCCGGGTCCCCCTACGTGCATCGCTGGCCAATAAGCCGCTGGCTGGCGCGCAGCTCCCGGTTTTAATCTGCATTAGAATTTGGAGCAACGTGATGGCAGCAGGTGGCAGCAAACGGTTTTGGCAGGCTCTTGATGAGGAGCGGCCGCTGCAAATTGCCGGCACGATCAATGCGTACGCGGCGTTGCTTGCTGAGCGGGCGGGCTTCAGGGCGATCTACCTGTCCGGTGCCGGTGTCGCCAATCACTCCTTCGGACTCCCCGATCTGGCGATGACTACCCTGAACGATGTCTGCGAGGACATCCGCCGAATCACTTATATCAGTGAGTTGCCGTTGCTCGTCGATGCCGATACTGGCTGGGGCAGCGCCTTCATGATCGGCCGCACCGTCCGCGAAATGGCGCGCGCCGGTGCCGCTGCCTGTCACCTCGAAGACCAGGTTGCCGTAAAGCGTTGCGGCCATCGGCCGGGCAAGGCGCTGGTCGACAGTCGCGAGATGTGTGATCGGATCAAGGCCGCTGTCGATGGTCGGGATGACGAGCAGTTCGGGATCATGGCGCGTACGGACGCGCATGCGGTTGAAGGCCAGCAAGCGGCCATCGATCGTGCCGCTGCCTACGTGGAGGCGGGTGCTGACATGATTTTCGCTGAAGCACTGACGACCCTTGACGAATACCGCGAATTTACAACGACGATCAAGGTTCCGGTGCTGTCGAACCTGACTGAGTTTGGCCAGACCCCGTTGTTCACGCTCGACGAACTGGAATCCGTCGGTGTGCGCATGGCGTTGTACCCACTCAGCGCCAGCCGGGCCATGGCCGCGGCGGCGCAGAAGGTCTACGAAACCTTGCGCCGCGACGGTACGCAGCAAGCAGTCATCGAGCGGATGCAGACCCGGGCGGAGCTGTACGAGGTTCTCGGCTACCACGACTACGAACAAAAACTTGACCAATTGTTCGCCGAACAAGGCAGCAAGCGCGACAACTGAAATTCGCACCGAGTGAGGAATTAAAATGGCAGCAAGCAAGAAAACAGGTGGACTCGCGGGCGTTGTTGCGGGTGAAACAGCGCTGTGTACTGTCGGTAAGGAAGGCGCTGGCCTTACCTACCGCGGCTACGATATCTACGATCTCGCCGCCAACGCCCGCTTTGAGGAAGTGGCCTATTTGCTGATGCACGGTTCGCTGCCGACTCAGGCTGAGTTCGATGCTTATATCGCGCGCCTCAAAACCTTGCGCGGCCTGCCCGATGCATTGAAGACAGTGCTGGAAATGGTTCCGGCGCACGCGCACCCGATGGATGTACTGCGCACCGGTGTGTCGATGCTCGGCAATCTTGAACCTGAAACCGACTTTTCATTGCAGGCTGACGTGGCGGATAAGTTACTCGCCTGTATCCCGTCAATGTTGTTGTACTGGCATCGCTTTCATACCGACGGCAAACGTATCGATGTGGAAACCAGTGACGACAGCGTCGCCGGACACTTTCTGCACATGCTGCACGACAAACCACCGTCGGCGTTGCACCAACGTTGCCTGGACACGACGCTGATCCTGTACGCGGAACATGAGTTCAATGCATCGACCTTTACCGCGCGGGTCATCACCGGCACTTTGTCCGATTTCCACTCGGCGGTAACCGGCGCTATCGGCGCATTGCGCGGCCCGTTGCACGGCGGCGCCAATGAAGCTGCGATGGAGCTAATCCAGAAATTCTCCTCACCCGAGAAAGCGACAGCAGGCGTGCTTGGCATGCTGGAACGCAAAGAAAAAATCATGGGCTTCGGTCACCGCGTTTACACAACTTCGGATCCGCGTAATTCCGTCAACAAAAAAATGTCGAAGCAACTGGCAGAAGAGGCCGGTGATACGCATCTTTACGACGTATCTGAAGCGGTTGAGACCGTCATGTGGGATCAAAAAAAATTGTTCGCCAATGCGGATTTTTTCGCTGCCAGCGTTTACCACTACATGGGCATACCGACGTACTTGTTCACGCCGATCTTCGTTTGCTCCCGGATCACGGGCTGGTCCGCCCACATCATGGAGCAACGTTCGAACAACAAACTGATCCGTCCAGGCGCGGATTACATTGGTCCCGCCCTGCAAACCTGGGTGCCGATAGAAAAGCGTTAGGCGCGACCACGGTACTGACAAACATTCCGTTACAACCCGGCGCGGTTGCTACCGCGCTGCAATTATTTTGAGGAAGCTTCATGTCCGGACACGACATCCGCTCGGCCGAACGGCCGGAACCCGATCAGGTCCTGCGCGACATTGCCGACTACGTTTGCAACGACAGCATCGACTCGGCACTGGCATACGAAACTGCACACTACTGCCTGCTCGACACGCTGGCCTGCGGGTTTCAGGCGCTGGATTATCCGGCTTGCACCAAACTGTTAGGCCCCGTTGTGCCAGGCGCAACTTTGGCCGGCGGCGCGCGGGTACCGGGTACCTCGTATGAGCTGGATCCGGTGCAGGGCGCGTTCAATATCGGCGCCATGGTGCGCTGGCTGGATTTCAACGACACCTGGCTCGCGGCCGAATGGGGTCATCCGTCCGACAACCTCGGCGGTATTCTCGCAACTGCCGATTACCTCAGCCGCAAGCATCGCGCTGAAGGCAAAGACCCGCTGACGATGCAGGACGTGCTGACCGCCATGATCCGCGCCCATGAAATTCAGGGCGTGCTGGCACTCGAAAACAGCTACAACCGGGTCGGTCTTGATCACGTGTTGCTGGTGCGCATTGCGTCCACCGCGGTGGTTACGCGGATGCTCGGCGGCAATCGGGACCAAGTCATCAATGCGGTCTCGAACGCCTGGATAGATGGCGCCGCGTTGCGCACCTACCGTCATGCGCCGAACACCGGTTCACGCAAGAGCTGGGCGGCAGGCGATGCCACGAGTCGCGCAGTCCGCCATGCGCTGATCGCGATGACCGGCGAGATGGGCTACCCGTCAGCGTTGACCGCGAAGACCTGGGGCTGGTACGACGTACTGTTCAAGGGCAAGCCGTTCGCGTTCACGCAACCTTACGCAAGTTACGTGATGGAAAATATTCTGTTCAAGATTTCCTACCCGGCCGAGTTCCATGCACAAACCGCTGTAGAGTGCGCGATGCAGCTGCATGGCGACGTGAAAGACCGTATCGATGACATTGAGAAAATCGTTGTCGAAACTCAGGAGCCAGGTGTTCGCATCATTGACAAGACCGGACCACTCGATAATCCGGCCGATCGGGATCACTGCATCCAGTACATGATTGCGGTGCCATTGATCTTTGGTCGCCTGACCGCTGCGGACTATGAGAACGACGTCGCTTCGGATCCGCGGATCGACCGGCTGCGGGGCCTGATGGAAGTCAGCGAGAACAAGCAATTCACCAAAGACTATTTTGCCGCCGACAAACGTTATATCGGTAACGCGATCCAGGTTTTCTTCAAAGACGGAAGTTCCACCGCCAAGGTCTCCATCGACTTTCCGATTGGTCACCGTCGACGCCGCGACGAAGGGATACCGGTGCTCAAGCAGAAGTTTACCGACAGCGTTTCTGGCAAACTGGCGGCAGGTCAGTGGCAAGCACTGGCAGAGCTGGCTGCAGCGCCGGAACAACTGGCGAGTACCGCAGTCGATGACTTCATGGCACTTTTGGTTGCCTGACCGAACCGGGGAAATGTAAATGACGTACCGTCTGCTGGGGTCGCTGGCTTTTCTTTCGCTTTCAGCGACGGTACTCGCGCAGGACCAGCGAACTGCCAACAACGGCAATCTGGTCATGGAAGACATCCCGACTATCCCGGCTGAAGTTGTCGCCGACCTGAACCGTTTCCAGAACGTACGCTCCGCCAGCTTTCTGGACTGGAGTGCCGACGGCAACAGCATCTTCATCAGCACCCGGTTCGCTGATGTGAACCAGTTACACCGTGTTGATCGTCCGGGTGGCGCACGTCATCAGCTGACGTTTTTTGACGAGCCGGTATCGGGGGTCCTCCGCCGACCGGGTAGCAACACATTGAGCTTCCAGCGCGATGCGGGTGGCAGTGAGTTCGCGCAGTTATTCTTGCTGAACCCGGATGATGGTGTTGCCACGCTGTTGAGTGATGGCGAGTCACGCAACGGCGCAACCGTCTGGAACCGGCAGGGTAGCCAGCTCAGTTTCCTGAGCACGCGGCGCAACGGTGCCTCTAACGATATCTGGGTTATGAACCCGGACGATCCGGACAGCGCCCGGCTGGTACTCGAATCGCAGGACGGTAGCTGGTGGGGTGCTGCCGAGTATTCGGCTTCCGGCAGCAAGCTGCTGGCCTACAACTACGTCAGCATTGCCGATTCGCGTATTCATTTGCTGGATCTCGATACCGGCGAACACGTTCGACTGGCTGGCGGCGGTGAACAGACGTCGTCCAATTACCCGCTGGCGTTCAGTGAGAACGATGACGGCATGTGGCTCATCACCGACAGTGGTGGCGAGTTCGATCAGCTCGCGTGGCAGTCGTTGCAGCCAGGTAGCCGACCTGAGCTGGTAACCGCGGATATCCCGTGGAATGTCGACGCCGGCGCAATCAGCAACGACCGTAAACGCATTGCGTTTTTGGTCAATGAGGACGGCCGCTCTGCTTTGTATCTGCTGGACACGAAAAGCCGGGAATACCGCCGCGTGGACAGTTTGCCGACCGGCCAGGCTTACGGCCTGGAGTTCAGCCCGAACGATCGCAAGCTCGGCCTGACCCTGAACTCGCCGCTGTCGCCGGCCGACAGTTACGTGCTCGATCTCGGCCCGCGGCCACTGGATTCGGGTGCGCTGACGCGCTGGACATTCAGCGAAGTGGGCGGACTGGATACCACGCAATTTGTGACGCCGGAACTCGTGCACTACCCGACCTTCGACCAGGTCGACGGCAAGCCCCGGCAGATTCCGGCGTGGGTCTATAAGCCGCCCGGACCGGGTCCGTTTCCGGTCGTGGTTTCTATCCACGGCGGGCCGGAAGGTCAATCGCGACCGTACTTCAGCAGCACCTACCAGATGTGGCTGGCGAAGCTCGGCGTTGCCGTGGTCGTGCCCAACGTGCGCGGCTCGGCTGGCTATGGCAAGAGCTATCTGGCACTCGACAATGGCTTCAAACGCGAGGATTCGGTACGGGATATTGGCGCGTTACTGGACTGGATAGCCGATCAGGATGATCTCGATGACGATAGAGTAGCGGTCTATGGCGGTAGCTACGGCGGTTACATGGTGCTCGCGAGCGCCGTGCACTACAGCGATCGTCTCGCCGCCGCAGTGGACGTTGTCGGTATCAGTAACTTTGTTACTTTCCTTGAAAACACTCAGGACTACCGGCGCGATCTGCGCCGCGCTGAATACGGCGATGAACGCGACCCGGCAATGCGCGCGCACCTGCAAACCATCAGTCCGCTGAACAATGTGTCGCGTATCAAAGTACCGATGCTGGTCGTGCAGGGTGAAAACGACCCGCGCGTGCCGGTGACCGAAGCCGTCCAAATGGTGTCGGCGCTGCGCGCCCAAGGCAGTCCGGTGTGGTACATGAATGCGCTCAATGAAGGTCACGGTTACAAGAAAAAGGAAAACCGCGACATCTATCAGCAAGCCATGGTGCTGTTCTTTCGCCAGCATTTGCTAGACGGAGAATAAGCATGACTCCGGCAGCGATCGCGACCGCGATCAAACGTGGTGCGGCCCAGTTGCCGCAGGAAATGACCGACACGGCGGCGGACAAGCTGGCACTCCTGCTCCTTGAGCTGCAGCGCTGGAACGCGCGGTTCAACCTGACCGCGATCCGCGATTTACCCGGCATGATCAGAGGGCATGTCCTCGACAGCCTGACCGCGCGGCCATTGCTGAAGGGCACACGGATACTGGATGTCGGCACCGGCGCCGGGTTTCCGGGCCTGCCGCTGGCGATCGTAGATCCGGATCTGGAGATCACTCTGCTGGACAGCAATGGCAAGAAGATTCGCTTCGTGCAGCACGTCATTGGCGAGCTGGGCCTCCGCAACGCCAGCACCGTGCATTCGCGCGTCGAACGGTATGCCCCGGAGGAGCGCTTTGATACCGTAATCGCGCGCGCCTTCGCGCCTTTGCCCCGAATGCTGGCGCAGACCGGACATCTCATCGCGGAAACTGGCATGCTGCTCGCACTCAAGGGAAAATACCCGGCCGCGGAACTTGCCGAGCTTGGCGAGGCCGCTGAACCATGGAAAGCAGACGTGAGCAAACTGAAAGTACCCGGTCTCGACCAACATGAGCGGCACGCGATATGCCTGACGCGGCAGCTCGAGGTGCGCGCATGACGCGCATTATTGCCGTCGCCAACCAGAAAGGCGGCGTAGGCAAGACCACCACTTGTGTCAATCTGGCCGCATCACTGGCCGCTACCCAGCGCCGTGTGCTCCTTATTGATCTCGATCCACAGGGCAATGCCACGATGGGCTGCGGCGTTGACAAACGCGAGGTCGAAAGCACCGCCTGCGACGTGTTGCTGGGTGAGGTGTCGGCGGCGGATGCCATCGTTTCTGTGCCGGAAGGCGATTTCGCACTGCTGCCGGGCAATGAAGACCTGACCGTCGCCGAAGTGCAATTGCTGCAGGAAATCGGCCGCGAAATGAAACTTCGCACGGCATTGAAGCCGGTCGCCGGCCTCTACGATTTCATCCTTATAGACTGCCCACCCTCTATCAACATGCTGACCGTGAATGCCCTTACGGCTGCGGATGGCGTCCTGATCCCGATGCAGTGTGAGTACTACGCGCTTGAAGGGTTGTCGGCATTGTTGAACACCATCGAACAGGTTCGGGCCAGCGTAAACCCGGACTTGAACGTATTCGGATTGCTGCGCACCATGGTCGATCCGCGCATAAACCTGTCGAACGAAGTTTCGGATCAACTTATCGCGCATTTTGAAGACAAGGTCTTCCGCACCGTGGTCCCGCGCAATGTGCGCCTGGCCGAGGCACCGAGTTTCGGTCGGCCAGTGCTGTACCATGATCGCAATTCTCGCGGCGCTTTGGCGTACCTGGCGCTTGCGGGCGAAGTATTGCGGCGCGAAGATGAGCGCGCTTCCGCCGGACACTGACTGGCGCTGCTAAAAAACCATAAGAACAGCAGCCAGGCGAAACCCTCGATGCAGAGATCAAAATGACAAAGAAAAAACGACTGGGACGCGGTCTGGACGCGCTGTTGAGCAAGCCGGCCGCCGCGCGTGCGCCGGATACGGCCGCGGCCCCCGCGCCAGTGGCGGCAAGCGGCGAAGACGAGCTGCGCAATATTCCCATTGAGCAGTTGCAGCGCGGCCAGTACCAGCCACGCGTCGATATGCGTCAGGACACCCTTGAAGATCTCGCCCGTTCAATTGAAGCGCAGGGTGTTGTTCAGCCGATTGTCGTGCGTCCACTGGACAAAGGCGCCGACGGCCAGCCGCGTTATGAAATTATTGCCGGTGAACGCCGTTGGCGGGCCTCGCAAATCGCGCAGCTGGATGAAATTCCAGCGATCATCAAGCAGATTCCGGATGAAGCGGCCATCGCCATGGCTCTCATCGAGAATATCCAGCGCGAGAACCTGAATCCGCTGGAAGAAGCACGCGCTCTCGAACGATTGATTCGTGAATTCGAACTGACCCATCAGGAAGCTGCGCAAGCGGTCGGCCGTTCGCGCGCGGCGGTGAGTAACTTGCTGCGCTTGATGGACCTGAGTGACAAGGTCAAACCGATGCTGGAATCTCGCGAGATAGAAATGGGCCACGCTCGTGCCTTGCTCGCGTTAAGCAATCCGGCGCAACAACTCGATGCCGCACGGCAGGTGGCCAAAAAGAAACTGTCCGTACGTGATACCGAAGCGCTGGTGCGACGCATGCAGTCCGACCGGCCAGCTGCCAAACCCGGAAGTAAGCCGAGCGCGAACGGTGACATCCGCCGTCTGGAAACTGAGGTGACCGACAAGTTGGGCGCGACCGTACGGATAGACCATACGGCCAAGGGCAGCGGCAAAATGGTTATCAGCTACAACAACCTGGATGAGCTCGACGGCATCCTGAAACACATCAAGTAAGGCGATCGCGGCGGGATTGCTGCAGCAGTTTGCAGCCGGCGAGTATTTCCGGCGTTAGCGTTGCCCATGGCTGTTACGCCTGGCTGTCAGGCCGAGACTCCGCAGCAAACCCGGCTTGTTCTCAACAGGGAATTCACAGGTCATTTCATCAGGGCCGGCGCCTGCCTGGCGCTGGTGTTGTCCACGGACACTGCGGTACGGCCCGCCTACTTTGGCTCAACGATCAGGTAACTGGACGTTGTGTCGCCAACGTTGAGCACTTCGTGCCATTCGACACCGGCACTCGTCCAGCTCGCACCGCTGGTTAGCGTTTGAGTACGCGTCCCGCTGGAATCCGTGATCTGCATACGACCACCTTCGATGATGTAGCCGAAGTGCGCTGCGTGAAAATGCCGCACGTGGCCGCCGCCAGGAGGGAAAACGCAACGCAGCACGCGTTGCCGGGCATCCTCGTGGAGCTTTTCGCAAACAGGTTCGTCATTCCAGCCGGCGGCGAGTGGATCAGGAAGGTCACCAGCCAGCGCCAGTGAAGCAAACAAGGACAAAATCAGTAATCGGTGCACAGGGTTACCCAGCTACAAAATTAAGCGCGGGAGTCTACCTGTCTCAGACCTCAAGAGCAGCAAGCGCTGGCGAAGTACCACCAACACCAGCCGCGTAGCGCGATCGGTGGACGTTTGCTGTCAGGAGGTTTGCCTTCAGATGTTCGCAGATGCGGTGTGCAGCAATGCTTCAGGCCACAGCGTGTATATCAATACTTTCGGCGCTATACCCGCTTTGAATCAGGTCCGGCATGACCGCCTCACTGATCAGGTAACCCTGCAACTTGTCGCACTCGATCTTCTCAAGAAAATCGTAAGTTTCCTGATCTTCCACGCCCTCGGCACATACCGAGATGCCGAGGTTGTGTGCAAGGCCGGTAACCGCTGCGAGCATTTTTTGGGCAACGTCGTCTTGCCGGGCACGTTTCAGTGCGGCGGAATGAATCTTGATTTCATCCACCGGCAACTCGATCAGTTTGCCCAGTGATGCAGCAGCGATCCCGAAGTGGTCCAGCGAAATGCGAAACCCCCGTTCCCGCAACCGTTTGACGACCTGCAGATGCGGCGCATCCGTGTCAGCAAGATTGTGCTCGACAATCTCGAAGGTGAAATTCGAGCATTCCAGGCCACGTTCTTTGACGATCGCCTCATAGCGGTCTGGCAGCTTCGGCTGATTCAACTGGCTCGAGGCAAGATTGATGCACGAACTGAGGTCGAGCCCACCTTGCCGCCATCGGATCAACTGTGCCGCGGCCTCGTGCAACACGAATTCGCTGGTAGCGCGCATCATGCCAAACGCTTCCAGCTCTGGCAGAAAGTCCATAGGACTGACGTTGCCGCGTGTTGGGTGTTCCCAGCGCAGCAATGCCTCAACCTCGGCGGTCTTCCACTCCTGGCCATCGCCCCGTACAACTTTGGGCTGGTAGCGCAGTGAGAATTCTCGATTGACCATTGCCGACGCCAGCTCGAGTTCGGGAACCTGCAATAAGGCCTGCCTGCTGTTGCGCACGGCGGTCAGCAGCTCGTCACTGCTGAAC
This sequence comes from Woeseia sp. D3-10, assembly GCF_055809415.1. Lineage (NCBI taxonomy): Bacteria > Pseudomonadati > Pseudomonadota > Gammaproteobacteria > Woeseiales > Woeseiaceae > Woeseia > Woeseia sp. D3-10. The sequence continues at coordinate 1,994,758 of NZ_JBVVTW010000007.1, forward strand.
TTCGGGCGCAACCATTGAATGTTCGGGATAGGCGCCAGTTCATCGATCAGGTAATCCTGATTCCGGAGACGCAGCGCTTCCCGGTCAACGCACACCACCAGGCCGAGCGGTGCTTTTCTTGCCGCTTTGTTCAGGACCGCAACCGTGCCGGCACTGATGTCATGCTTGGTGAGGAGCACAATCCGCCGAAGTTTTCCGGCCAATTGCCGATCGAGGCCAAGGGCTTCCGAAAACCTGCCGGGGATCAGGCTGAATTCGCGCGCGACGTCGATGGTATTGAGGTTCTTGGCGGCGAATTCACTGGTCAAAAATAGCATTGCATCTCCTGCCAGCATGCGGCTGGTGATTCTTCCCTGCCGGTTCTGGCCACTTGATTCATGGCGGTTGGTCTTCGCGCATTTATACGCAGGATCGTCGGCCGACATTGTGCGACAGGTCGCATTGTCGAAATTTGACCAATTATGACCGTTGCGGGCTTGACCATTCAGCATCTGGCACCATCCTAGGGAGAGATCTCAGGGGAAATCCGGTGCCCGGTTCTGTTGCCTTAGCTAGACCTCACAACTATAATGCGCGGCCTAAACGCAGGCCCGCTACGTTTGACAGTGATTTCGACGCCACCCACCGCCGGATACCCGGTGGACGTGGCGTTTTTAATGCCGGAGATACACGAGAAATGACGGTAAAGGCCGGGGAGCAAACCAAAGGCTCCGCTGCTCACCCCCTCATTTGGCTGCTGTTGTTGCAATTGGGCCTTTGCGTGGCACTGGCTTTGTTGTTTTGGGGCACAAAAGGACGGATAGCAGGCTATTCGGCGCTTCTGGGCGGCTTGACCTGTGCAATCCCGAATACCTGGCTAGCGATGCGTCTGGTCGCGCCCCGGCGAGATCCCGGCGCGCGAGCCCTGCTAAACGCAGCCTATATTGGAGAGACGGGAAAGCTCGCGCTGACCTTAACGATGTTTGCACTGATCTTTGCGCTGGTACGGCCGATCGCCGCGCTGCCACTGTTTATGACGTTCATCGTCTGTCAACTGGCAACGCTCGCGGGGTTGTTAATGCGTCATCAGGAACCACACCGAGATACGGATACGACAAATGGCGAGTGAAAGCGGACACGGCCCGGTAAGTTCCGGCGACTATATCCAGCATCACCTGCAGAATCTGCAGTTGTGCCGGGCTGATGGCGAATGGGTCTGGAACCAGTGCGCAGGCAATTTCTGGGCGGTTAATGTTGATTCGATGGTCATTTCCATCGTGCTCGGGCTGGTTTTCATTCTGTTGTTCCACAGCGTCGCCAAGAAATCGACCAAAGGCACTCCTGGCAAAATGCAGGCAGCGGTCGAGCTCATCGTAGATTTCGTAGATTCCAACGTCCGTGACACGTTCCATGGCAAGAGCAAACTGATCGCGCCATTGGCGCTGACCATATTTGTCTGGGTGTTCATGATGAACCTGATGGACCTGCTGCCGGTCGATTGGTTGCCGTTCACCGCTGCTGCGGTGGGCGTACCCTATCTGAAGGTCGTGCCCACGGCCGACGTCAACGTCACGTTCGCCATGTCTATCGCCGTGTTCCTCCTTATTATTGCCTACACAATAAAGAGCAAAGGCGTCGGCGGCTTCGTTGCCGAGCTGACCTTGCATCCGATTGCACCGCCGACCAAGGGCCTCGGCATCATTGCTGCGCCTCTGATCATCACGTTCAACTTCCTGCTGGAATCGGTCTCGCTGCTGGCGAAGCCGCTGTCACTGTCATTGCGTTTGTTCGGTAATATGTTTGCCGGCGAATTGATCTTCATACTTATTGCACTGGTTGGCTGGTACCAGCTGCCGCTGCACTTCGGTTGGGCCGTTTTCCACGTCCTGATCGTGACCCTGCAGGCCTTTATTTTTATGATGCTGACTATTGTTTATCTGAGCCTTGCCTCGGCTGAGCATTAACAGCGGACGCTCAACCTATTTTTAATTGTTCGACTTGATCCTCGACAGGAGATACTGATGGAAACTGTTATTGGTTTAACCGCGATTGCCGTCGCGATTATGATTGGCCTTGGCGCACTCGGTGTGGCCTTAGGCATGGGCATGTTGGGCGGCCGCTTCCTGGAAAGTGCAGCGCGGCAGCCAGAGCTGGCCCCCATGTTGCAGGTCAAGATGTTCCTCGTTGTGGCGCTGCTTGATGCTGTAGCCATGATCGGCGTAGGTGTTGGCCTGTTCTTCGCGTTTGCAAACCCATTCGTTGCCCAGCTGCAGAACGCAACTGGCGGTTGAATGCCGTTTGCTGCAAAGCAAGGGATAGTAGCTCGACCCCAAGGAGTCTCTAGTGGACATTAATATCGGTACCCTGGCCGGCCAGACAATCGCGATGATCGTGTTTGTCTGGTTCTGTATGAAATTCATATGGCCGCCGATCATGAACGCTATCGAAGCACGCCAGACGCAGATTGCGGATGGCCTCGCGGCCGCCGAGCGCGGCCAGCACAGCCTCGAGAAAGCACAAGCGGAAGCGGACGAAATCGTTGCCAACGCGAAAAAGCAGGCTACTGGCATACTTGATCAGGCGCACGGCCGTGCCAACGAGATCGTTGCAGAGGGCAAGGCTGACGGCATCAAAGAACGCGACAAGCAGCTTGCTGCCGGGCGTTCCGAAGTCGAGAAAGAAATCAGTCGTGCACGCGAAGAGTTGCGTGGTCAGGTTTCCGCCATTGCTGTTGCAAGTGCCGAGAAGATTCTGCTGCGCGAAATTGATCCGAAGGCGCATGAAGACATTCTCAGCAAACTTGCTGCGGAACTGTAACGCGGAGTAGAACTGGCAATGGCAGACAACAACACGATAGCGAGACCCTACGCCCGCGCGGCGTTTGATCTTGCGCGCGATGCCGGCGAGCTCGGCCCGTGGTCCGACGCGTTAAATATCGCCGGTAGTCTGCTGGCTGACGGGCAGGCTGCAAAGTTCATGGCCAGCCCTAAGCTGAACGACGCCGCGCGGCTGAAGTTCCTGACCGGCCTGATTACCTCGGCCGGCGGCAATAACGTTGTGTTTGATGGCAGCAACCAGCAGGGCGAGAATTTTCTCAAGTTGCTGATTGAGTACGATCGGGTTGACGTGTTGCCTGAGATCGCCGTGCATTTTGACCAGCTCAAGGCCGAAGTTGAAAACACGATCGACGTTACCGTTACGGCGGCCGTGCCGCTGAATGACGCACAGCAGCAGGAGATCGCGTCGGCGCTGAAAGCCCGCCTTGGGCGCGATGTTCGGCTCACGATGGAAACAAATGACACACTCATCGGCGGCGCGATCATACGCGCTGGCGACGTAGTAATTGATGGTTCACTGCGCGCCCGACTGCAAGGTCTGGCTACCGCACTGACCGCATAACGAGGAAAGCAACATGGCACTCAAAGCTTCTGAAATCAGCCAGCTGATTAAAGAGCGAATCGAGAATTTCGAGTCCGCAGCCGAAGCTCGTGACGTTGGCACCGTAATCGGTGTTACTGACGGCATCGTGCGTATTCACGGCCTCGCCGACGCTCGCTACGGCGAAATGCTCGAGTTTCCGCAGAACACCTTCGGCCTGGCCCTGAACCTTGAACAGGATTCGGTCGGTGCGGTTGTTCTCGGCGAATACAAGCACATCTCGGAAGGCGATACGGTCAAGACTACCGGCCGAATTCTTGAAGTGCCGATTGGCGAAGAGCTGCTGGGTCGGGTCATTGATTCCCTCGGCGAGCCCATCGACGGCAAAGGCCCGATCGGCGCGAAAGAGACCGCGCCTATCGAAAAAGTTGCTCCCGGCGTAATTGAGCGCAAGTCGGTTGATCAGCCGGTGCAGACCGGCTTGAAATCCATCGACTCCATGGTGCCCATCGGTCGTGGCCAGCGTGAGTTGATCATTGGTGACCGCCAGACCGGTAAAACGGCTGTGGCGATTGACGCGATCATCAACCAGAAAGGCACCGGAATTAAATGTATCTACGTTGCTATCGGCCAGAAAGCCTCGTCGATTGCCGGTGTTGTTCGCAAGCTCGAAGAAGAAGGCGCCATGGCCCACACAATTGTGGTCGCGGCCTCGGCCGCCGACTCAGCGGCCATGCAGTACATTGCACCGTATGCCGGAACCACGATGGGAGAATACTTCCGCGACCGTGGTCAGGATGCGCTGATAATTTTTGACGATCTTACCAAGCAGGCTTGGGCCTATCGCCAGATGTCGTTGTTGTTGCGACGTCCGCCGGGCCGTGAAGCCTACCCCGGTGACGTGTTCTATCTCCATTCCCGTTTGCTGGAACGCGCCGCACGGGTCAGTGCCGAGTACGTTGAAGAATTTACCGGTGGCAAGGTAAAAGGCAAGACCGGCTCACTGACCGCACTGCCCATTATCGAAACCCAGGCCGGTGACGTTTCGGCGTTCGTACCGACCAACGTAATTTCCATTACCGACGGCCAGATCTTCCTGGAAACCGACCTGTTCAATGCTGGCATTCGTCCAGCCATTAACGCTGGCTTATCCGTATCGCGCGTTGGTGGGGCGGCCCAGACCAAGATCATCAAGAAACTCGGTGGTGGTGTCCGTCTTGCACTTGCACAGTACCGCGAGTTGGCGGCGTTCGCCCAGTTTGCATCGGACCTCGACGAGACGACCCGCAAGCAGCTTGAGCGTGGTCAGCGCGTTACCGAATTGATGAAGCAAAAGCAGTACTCACCGCTGTCTGTTGCCGAGATGGGCATTTCACTGTACGCAGCAAACGAAGGCTTTATCGACAAAGTGCCAGTCAACAAAGTTGTTGCCTACGAAGAAGCTTTGCATGACTTCGCACGGGCGAATCACGGCGACCTGCTCGACAAGATAAATTCAACGGGTGATTACAGCGACGAAATCCAGGCAGGCCTTAAAGCGGCGTGTCAGGCTTTTGCCGACAATGGCGCGTACTAACACGTTCACATCTGGCAGTAGTGGCCGACCTTGCGGTCTGACGCTCACTTAAGCACGCAGTAAACGACGAGAACAGAGATACGATATGGCGGGCGAAAAAGAAATTCGCACCAAGATCCGCAGTGTTAAAAATCTGCAGAAGATCACCAAAGCGATGGAGATGGTCGCAGCCAGCAAGATCCGCAAAGCGCAGGATCAGATGGAAGCGTCGCGTCCCTACGCCCAGCGTATTCGTCGCGTAGTCGGTCACCTTGCGCTTGCGAATCCGGATTACAAGCATCCGTACCTCATCGAGCGCGAAGTGAAACGCGTTGGTTACATCGTTATTTCCACCGATCGCGGAATGTGCGGTGGCTTGAACGTCAATCTGTTCAAGAAAGTCATCGGCGAGATCAGCCAGTGGCAGGAAAAAGGTGTTGAGGTCCAGTACTCGCTGGTGGGCTCGAAGGCGGTGCAGTTCTTCAAGCGTCTGGGTGGCAAGGTGCTGGGTACCACAACCCACATTGGTGATCGCCCGAGCGTCAATGAATTGATCGGCTCGATCAAGATCATGCTTGATGCTTACAGCGACGGCCAGATCGATCGCTTGTACCTCGTCAACAACAAGTTCGTTAACACAATGACGCAGTCACCAACGATAACGACGCTGTTGCCGGTCAGCCAGATTGACCTTGGCGAAGAGTCGTTGCAGGACCATTGGGATTACATCTATGAGCCTGATGCAACTGAGCTGCTCGACGATGTACTGATGCGTTACATCGAATCGCAGGTTTACCGCGGCGTGGTAGAGAACCTGGCCAGTGAAATGGCAGCAAAAATGGTGGCGATGAAATCTGCCACAGACAACGCCGGTGACATCATCGAGGATCTGCAGCTAGCCTATAACAAGGCGCGACAGGCAGCGATCACCCAGGAAATTTCAGAAATTGTAGGCGGCGCAGCTGCCGTCTCAGGTTAGAGGTCAAAATAATGAGCACCGGAACAACTGTGCAGATCATTGGCGCTGTCGTGGACGTGGAGTTCCCGGCCGATGCCATCCCCAAGATTTACGATGCGCTCGTCATTGAAGAAGGCGGCATCACGCTTGAAGTGCAGCAGCAGCTCGGCGACGGTGTGGTGCGCACGATTGCGATGGGTGCCAGTGAAGGGCTGAAGCGTGGCATGAACGTCCGCAATACGGGCACGGCCATCCAGGTGCCGGTTGGCGAGAAAACCCTCGGCCGCATCATGGACGTACTCGGCAAGCCCATCGACAACAAGGGCCCGATCGGCGCGGAAACGGAAATGCCGATTCACCGCGCAGCGCCAACTTACGAAGAACAGGCGGCCGCTACCGAACTCCTCGAAACCGGTATCAAGGTCATCGACCTGATCATGCCCATCGCAAAGGGCGGCAAGATCGGCCTGTTCGGCGGTGCCGGTGTGGGCAAGACGGTAACCCTGATGGAACTCATTCGTAACATTGCGGCTGAGCACTCGGGTTACTCGGTCTTTGCCGGTGTCGGTGAGCGTACTCGTGAGGGTAACGACTTCTACCACGAAATGACTGAGTCGAACGTTATCGACAAAGTTTCACTGGTCTACGGTCAGATGAACGAGCCACCGGGCAACCGCCTGCGTGTGGCACTCACCGGTCTGACCATGGCCGAGGCGTTCCGCGACGAAGGCCGTGACGTGTTGATGTTTATCGATAACATCTACCGTTACACCCTGGCCGGAACCGAAGTATCCGCACTGCTTGGTCGTATGCCATCTGCTGTGGGCTATCAGCCAACACTGGCAGAAGAAATGGGCGTCCTGCAGGAGCGTATTACTTCAACAAAAACCGGTTCTATTACCTCATTCCAGGCCGTCTACGTGCCTGCGGATGACTTGACCGATCCGTCACCGGCCACGACTTTTGCTCACCTTGACGCAACGCTCGTACTGTCGCGTCAGATTGCCGAGCTGGGTATCTACCCGGCCGTTGACCCGCTCGACTCAACCAGTCGTATTCTTGATCCGCTGGTTATCGGTCAGGAACATTACGATTGCGCGCGTGGTGTGCAGGCGGTACTGCAGCGCTACAAGGAATTGCAGGACATCATCGCGATTCTCGGTATGGACGAATTGTCAGAAGACGACAAACAGTCCGTTACCCGCGCGCGAAAAATCCAGCGCTTCCTGTCGCAACCGTTCTTCGTTGCTGAAACCTTCACAGGTAGTCCGGGTAAGTACGTTTCACTCGCGGAAACCATTCGCGGTTTCAATGGCATTGTTGCCGGCGATTACGACCACCTCCCCGAGCAGGCGTTTTACATGGTTGGCTCGATCGAAGAAGCGGTCGAAAAAGCCAAGACGATGCAATAAGCATCGATCAGGAATAGACAATGGCAACGATCCAGGTCGACATCGTATCCGCCGAAGGCGAAATTCATTCAGGCGAAGCCAGAATGGTTTTCGCACCGGCAAGCATGGGCGAACTTGGCATCGCGCCGCGCCATGCTCCGTTGCTGACTACCTTGAAGCCGGGCGAAGTTCGGGTTGAAGATACGGAAGGCAAGGAGCACTTTTTCTACATCACGGGTGGCATGTTGGAAATTCAGCCGCACCTGGTCACCGTGCTTGCTGATACTGCGTTGCGCGGTGAACAGCTGGATGAAGCGGCTGCGTTGAAAGCGCAACAGGATGCAGAAGAAAGTCTGAAAGGTGCCTCCGGTCACACTGATCTCAAGCGGGCTCAACTGGAACTGGCCGAAGCGCAAGCACGGTTCCGCGCTGCGCAGCGCTTGAAAGGTAAAAAATAGGGCGATAGCTCGGGTTTTGCTCGCCGGCCGTAAGCTTGGTGTTGGCTGCGGTTGGGTTGGTGCAACAACGAAATAGGAATGCCGGATTGGTTACGACCGTCCGGCATTTTTTTTGCACCGGATGCTGATCGCGACAGGCAACACGAAGGCTACGTTTTCTGGCGGTTGGTGCTACCGGATAGCGGACGATCGAGCAACTTACGGGAACATAGCTACGGCGGACTGAAAGTTCTCCCGCCGAACAGCAGGACGGATCAATCGCAAAGAGCCTTACGGCGGCGGTATCGGCGACACGCTTGCTGATGCGATTCGCATCGTGGACTTACTACGCTGAAGAAGCCATCTCATCAAGCAGCCATTGACGAAACGCTACCAGCGGCGGAAATTCGGCGCGATCCGTTGGCCAAAACAGGTAATAACCGCCGGGAGTTTGCATGGGGCGGTCTATGGCACAGACCAATGACGACCGTTTCAATTCTTCTTCGAACAAGAAAGTGGGAAGCAGAACAACTCCGAGCCCGGCAACTGCCGCGGCCGCGGCCGTCGCCAACTCGTCGAACAACATGCCACGGACGTGGTCTGCTTCTACGTCGTTGTTCATTAACCATTGTTCCCAGCCGTCCGGGCGGGACTTCAGGTGCAGTAGCGGCGCTTTCCGCACGTCTTTCGGTTCCTTGAACGCGAATTTATCTACCAGTTCCTGACTGCAGTAGGGCAATACAACGTCATTCGACAAAAACGCACTTTGCGCTTCCGCCCAATCTTTCGTTCCGTAGTGCAATGCTGCATCAACCGATTTCTTGCGGAAATCAAACGGTGCACTTTGAGTGACCAGATTCAGCGTTATATCCGGGTTCAAATTCAGAAACTTTGGAAGCCGCGGTACGAGCCAGTTCTTCCCAAAGGTAGGCATAACCGCAATATTCAGAACGCCTCCGGTAGGATTCGCTCTTAAGTTCATCGATGCGGCACCGATGTGTTCCAGGCTTTCCCGGATTTCACGCGCGTAAGCGCGACCCGCTTCCGTCAGACGAATCGTTTGCCGTTCACGCCAGAACAACGGCACTTCCAGTTGTGACTCAAGTAACTTTATCTGCCGACTAACTGCACTCTGAGTGAGATTCAAATACTCAGCTGCCGCGGTCACGCTACCCGTACGTGCAGCTGCTTCAAACGCCGAAAGTGTAGCTAAAGAAGGTAAAAACCTACGCGGTATCTTCATGTAACTTCATTCCACCTAGGAATAATGTATTGCGAAACATCTCGTATCTTGTGCAGGAATGCTTGTCCATTATATGTACAAATAGTTTGAGGTCGTCAAGACAATAAATGTCATGACCGACTTCCAAAAAATACTGAATTGTCAGCAAAAATCTAATGCTGCTGGACGCCAACTAGTACATAAAATTTGCAAGCAACGGACCGCCGTTATGAGTAAAGAACCGTACCGTAGTACTTATAGACAGCACGCTTTCTCTGGTCTCGCGCAACATTGCAACTACCAACCGTCAGTCTTCATCGCACCCGTTACGTTTATCCAACGTACACTGAAAAAAGCTCGCGTGCTTGTCCACGCAGACTGTATGCCGCAGGAACACCTGCCTACGAATCACTATCGGCCACTATTTCCAACTATCTGTGCTGTCTAGAGTGGCACCGCTTTGCCATGGCCGAAGACTGCACCTGACAGCTGTCAACATTAGTGTCCACTGAAACCGGAACTGATATTTACGAAACAGACATGCTTACGTAATCGGACCCATAGAAAACTCTTGGTTCCGAACCAGTCGCGAAGCAGGTCATCGCTTGAAAGGAGAAAACATGTCTGCGCCAGGTCGAGATCTCATACCGCTTGAGATTAGTTTTACCGATGATCCCCGTGTTGTGAAAGAAGCAGCAACGGAGGATTACACTACTCATGTCGTTCCACATTCGTGGCGTAGCAGCAAGAAATCACTCTCCATGTCGTGGTCTTCTCTGGTTAGCGGCATCTTCTACCTTGTCACCGCAGCTACCATCGCCAGCGTAGTCGGCACGGTCGATACCTTAATCGGTATAGTCCTCGCGTGTGCCGCGTTCGGAGCCCTCGGGCATGTTATCTCGGTGTATTCAGCGAAGACCGGCCTGACGGTTGCCCTGGTTTCGCAGCGACTGTTTGGCGCATCGGGTTCGATAGTTGCTCCGTTAATTCTGACGGCAACCGCCATGTACTACGCCGTTTTCGAAAGCACCATGATCGCACACGCTTTTGACTCCTATTTTGGCGGAGTCGATATTCGCGTTTGGTATGCGGTCGCGGTGCTGATGAACTTGCCGCTCGTTATGGGCGGAATCAGGCGCTGGATGGACAAGTACAACGCGTTCTTGCTGCCAATTTATTGGGCAGGCCTGATCATTGTTGTCGTCATGGCTGCTGCTCAGTTCGATACTTCGGGCTGGCTGACACACGCGCCTGCGGCTGCTCACGAACTGAACGCTCCCGGCTGGTTGTACGCGTTCTTCGTCTACCTCGGTGTGCTCGTCTTGATGATGTTTACCGTGGACTTCGCGCGTTTCGGCAAAGTTGAAGATACGAAGTTCAACGGGATAGTCACCTTCGGCCCCGTGTTCTACGCATTCTGCTATCTCGGCAACGGTCTCCTCGGTATTTATATCGCCTACGCTGCTGGCCTTTCCGGTGAAGTTTCCACGGCAGGTATCGTGAACTTCATCGTGACGCTGATGGGCGGCTGGGGTTTGATCCTGGTCTGGGTAACTCAGGCGAGAATCAATACTGCGAATTTCTATGTTGCGTCAACCAACATGGAAGACCTTTGGGCGCGACTGTTCCGGCATAAAATTTCGCGGGTCGGTGCTGTGCTTGTCTGTGGCGTCATCGTATACGCCTGCATGCTCACCGATGTGCTTAGCTATCTGTTTGTCGCGCTGGCATGGCAGGGCGCGTTCATTGCGTCCTGGGTCGCCATCATGCTGGTCCACGTAGTCCGCGCAGGCGATGAGCTGGCCGAATTCCGGCCGGGTCGCCTTGCCAGTTTCAGCGCTGGTACTTGGATCTGGGTCGGTAGTTCCTTGTTCGGCGTGCTGTTCTACGAGTTCGGCGGATCCGCCGGAATCGTCTGGTCGACACCTGTCACGTTCATTGTCAGTGGCTTCCTGTATGCATTGACCTACGAAGTTCAACGTCGCAAGGTTCTGCTCCAAAGAGACGGCGATCCCCGCAACGAAGTGGACAACGTTTGGGAAGCCCGCGTGAAGTGCCATGTCTGCGACCACAGTTATATCGCTGTCGAAATGGACCGTGACCCCAGTGTGGACGGTAGCCCGGCGATCTGCCTGGCGTGCTCCAGAATCAATCTCGACTATCGCAGAGCGTGCATCACTGAGCACGAACACACCGTGGTTGCCCGAGCGTCGGCGATACCCGCTGAACAACCGGTCTAGAAAGGCAAACGCAAAGCAACGGCTTGCCGTTGCGTGTGCGAACGTTGCGGCCGGCAAGCCGGGTTAACACCCCTTGCCGGTCCCGCAACGGATCGGTTTCCCAAGCTGCTGCTGTCAATGGCAGGCTTGTTATTGGCGCGCAGACCGCAGGAGCAACATTCGTTGCTCCTGACTACGCCGTGACACTACAAGCCTGCGAACTTATTGTGTTTGAGTAGCGCCGCTTGTCGAGGCTCCCGAACAAACATGCGATAAACCATGCTGGAGTCTCTTACCGCTTGCCGGTATGTGCAGCCAATACACAGAAGAACCAGTTACTTTCGGCAGCATGTCTCCTGTTCCTTGCAACGAAGTTCGTCGCGCACCGTAGCGATGCCATGGAGCCTGGGTCGATCTGCAGGGACGGGATGCCAATCGGCTTACGGCCAGAGAGCTCCCTGCAAACAGCGAAACTGGTCAGGTATTCAGCACGAACGTGCATGCCTTGCGCCGCGACCGGCACAGAACATTAATGGCATAGAAGCCCGCAGCCTATTCGCAGCAATGGTAAACACTGCGAACAGGCGAGCTCACTGTAATGTAACGGCCAACGCCGTCATGCGCAGACGCGCAGGGGGCGCGCGGCTGCGGGAACAGAAGCGCTTTGATCAGCGCTTCGTCCCGCCGGGACAAGTCAATATTGTCCCTTAGATAAGGGTTTCAGCGATTCTGCGGACTGTGGGCCAGGCACACAACCTCGACCAGCAATCCGAAGGCCATCCCGTTCGTGGCGAACGAGCTACGTGCCGGGCGCTTCCCGGGCGTGAAGAAACTGACATAAATATCATTGAATTCAGCCCATGTCGACATGTCTGCCAGCATCACGGTGCATTTGAAAACGTCGTCCATGCTGCCACCATGTTGCGCCACAGCGGCAGACAGGTTCTCCATCGTGAGCCGGGTTTGAGCCTGGATACCCTCAGGAATACTCCCATCCGGACGGATACCTACCTGCCCGGAGAGGTACAGCACATCGCCAACTCTGACGGCATCCGAGTACGGTTTGTCGAGCCCGTCGGCGAAGAATTCGATTGGCGCACGAGTGTCTGACCCTGCAGCGCAGCCAGCACCGAGAACAAGTGCGAGGCACAAACTACCGATCAGAAAAATCCTATTCATATATACGTCTCCAAGCGCCAAGAAAAAAACATAGCCGTAAGCTGATTGGCGAAGCCAGGCCGTTGCCGGGTTTCCCCGTACTTCGTGTTGCTGGCATTCAGTTCGGTTCGAACTTATGAGCTGATAGCCGCAGATCCATGTCCCTGCAAACTCAGGTCTGGGTGGTGCCCTGCCGTACCGCAAGTTCGGCTGCAGCCAGGTCTTCGAGCGCTGAACCGACCGACTTGAACAAAGTAATTGCTTCCGGTGAGCGCCGAGGCGTGCAGGTTCCGCGAGTCAATTCGAACAGGTCACCCACAATATCGGCTCGCTCAAGCGAGCCGGACTTCATGGCTTTGACAATTTCTCCAGCCTCAACCAGTGCGCCCGCGTAAGTGTCGACATAAACGTCCGACAGCGACATCGCCTCATCGTCGGCTTCGCTCATCTCGGGAGTGAACGAACCAACAAGATCTACATGCTGCCCTGCACGCAACCAGCCGCCTTTAACCAAAGGCTCGGTTGCCAGTGTTGCGCAGGAAATTATGTCGGCCTCTTCCGCCGCGGATTGAATGTCTGCCACGAAGGTCACCGAATACGGTTCGTCGGCCAGGCTATCAGCAACTGCCTGCGCGGCTTCCTGCCTGCGACCCCAGATTAAAACGCGCTCAAGGGGGCGAACTGTCGCGTGGGCCCGAATCAGGTGGGGCGCCAGTTTGCCCGTACCAACCATCAGCAAAGTGGATGCGTCAGCTCGCGACAAATACTTTGACGCCAGCGCAGACGCTGCGGCGGTGCGACGCACGGTGAGCTCCGCACCGTCCAGTATGGCCATCGGTTGGCCGGTAGTGCCGTTCATCAACAGGTAGCTGGCATTAACCGACGGCAAACTTTTCTTCATGTTGCTCGGGAAAACTGTCGCAATCTTGATGCCGAGGACGCTACCTGTGCGCCAGGCGGGCATCAGCAATAACGTGCCGTCCGCTTCGTCCGGGACCTTAATCTGGTGATGCGCTCGATCCGGAACGTCAACTTCGCTACGGAAAGCTTCTTCCAGTGCCGCTATGAGTTGATCGTAAGGTAAGGAATTCGCGACAGCTTGTGCATCAAACGTCAGCATATTGAAACGTAGTCCGGCATTTTTATGGGCACCAAAAGTGGGTGAAGAACCAGTGTAGAGATCAAGAACGCCGAATCACAGCCAAGGGTTTGTTAACCGGCCAGATCAAGGCGCGCGCTGTTCATTGGACAGGATAACCAAATTTCCGGCTCTCGTTCACCTACAAAAAATGCAACAGGAACCTCATAGCGCGCTTACGCCTTGCAGTAGCTTGCCCTTCGCAAACCATTGAAGGACTGAACATAAGAGTGTCGCAGCAACTACTTGTTGCACGCGTCACCTGCAGAGGTTCCTTTGCTCACGTACTCATTATCGACCGAGGTGTTGTTCGCTGGTCATTACAATTTTGAACTACATGTTGCCGAAACCTCGTTTTTAATCGCATGCGTTAAGCCCGACACTCTGGGGCCATGCGGATTAGCTCAAATAAAATCAGCGGGAAAAGCATGGCACTTATTCTCGTATTGACTGCGGAGGCAGCGTGACGTTACGGCTAAATGGCATCGCATTCGAAATGAATGAGGCAGCTGACACCGAAACCGGTGCTTGCCATGCAGTTCTGGACTTGCCATCTGCGCCGCACCTGTCAGTAAGCCGGGGTGCTGGCGATGTGTTGACCACGCTTGCCATCCGTAACTGGCACACCAGTAACTACACCAGCTTGTACAGCGCAAAAAAATCCCGCGTCTATCGCGGTCCTTCGATGACTTGCAATCATCGGAGTGTGTAGCAATGCAGAATGACCCGAGGACACACGGCTTATGGGAGGTGTCCGCTCCCCCGGTGCCCCCGACAGAAGTTCTGAAAGCTGACATCACTGCAGACGTCGTGGTTATCGGCGCGGGCTTTACAGGCCTATCAGCCGCCCTGCACCTGGCCGAGCAAAAGCATCGTACGGTGGTGCTTGAGGCTGGGGAGATTGGTTTTGGTGGCTCGGGCCGTAACGTTGGGCTGGTTAATGCCGGGATGTGGGTCAAGCCGTTCGACCTGTGCAATACCCTGGGAGAAACGCTGGGCCGACGGCTTATTGAGCAACTTAGCGAAGCACCGGCTATGGTTTTTCAGCTTGTTGAAAAATATGGCATGGACTGCGAAGCGCTCAATAGCGGTACGCTCCACTGTGCCGTCGGCAAGAGCGGCCTCAAAGAAGTGACTGAACGTGCACGTCAGTGGAAGTCACTGGGCGCGTCCGTCGAGTTGCTGGATGCCAAGAGTACCCGGGAAAAGGTTGGTACTGATACTTACAGTGGTGCGTTGTTCGACAGGCGAGCCGGAACAATTCAACCTCTCGCTTACGCACGGGCATTGGCCCGAGCCGCGATAACGGGTGGCGCAACCATTCATACCTCGAGTCCGGTTCTGTCAGCAGAATCGGTGTCTGGCGGCTGGAAAATCAAGACCAGTCGCGGGAGTGTCACCGCACCCCGGGTGATCGTCGCTACCAACACCTACTCGAACGGTTTCTCACAGGCACTGCAGACTGAACTCGTTCGATTGCCGTATTTCAACGTCGCTACCCGGCGACTCAGTGACTCGCTACTCGCCACAATACTGCCCGAACGTCAGGGTCTCTGGAATACGTCAGCCGTCCTGTCATCGATGCGTCTCGACGCCGAAGGCCGTTTGGTATTCGGCAGTGTCGGAGCATTACGCGGCACCGGCAAACAGGTACATCGAAGCTGGGCGCGGCGGGCACTTTCCAAGCTGTTTCCACAGTTGAGCGACGTCGAATTTGAGCACGAATGGTATGGCTGGATTGGGATGACGCCTGATTCTTTGCCACGTTTTCATCGCCTCGACGAAAATATTTTTTCAATTAGCGGCTACAACGGTCGCGGTATAGGCGCTGGAACATCATTCGGTCGCGATCTCGCAAGGCTCGCTACCGATGCCATGGCCGAGTCCGAACTGGCACTGCCAATCAGTGAGGTCGCGAGCTCGCAGTTCCGCGTTGCGAAAGAATCCTTTTACGAAATTGGTTCACAGGTAGCGCACATGGTGGGCCACCGATTTTAGAAAAAAATGAAAGAAAAGATGGGGATGGGGATCCGGGCCATGAACTGAGTTCGGATTATTCACTTGATAGTGGGGAAATTAAGATGATTTTTATGCATGCCATTGACCAGCACTTGGCAAAAACAGAGCTGAGTACTAGGCCTGACACTGAGCTAAAGACTATTAGCAAAGTGTTCTTACTGATAGCAGCAGCTTCGTTTGCTGCGCCAGGGCTAAGTTTGGCCCAGTCAGCTGACACATCCGAAGATCAATCGGCAGCGGACGACAGACCGATCGAACAGATCACCGTCACCGGAACGCGTATCTCGCGGGTTGACGGCTACGAGGATCCGACGCCTGTATCCATCTTGAGCGACGAAATGCTCAATTCTTTTGGGTCAGAGAACATCGCTGAAGCGGTAAACACTCTTCCAGTATTCGCCGGTAGTTACACGCCGGGTTCCAGCATCCAGAACGCGAGCTCTGGTACTGCGGCAATGAATATCCTGAACCTCAGAAGCCTGGGAACGAACCGCACACTGGTGCTCCTCGATGGCAGACGTGTCGTACCTTCTGTTATGGAAGGGACCATTGACGTCAATAACATCCCGCAGAACCTCGTGAAACGCGTTGAGGTGGCCACAGGTGGTGCTTCCGCCGTTTACGGTTCAGATGCTGTTGGCGGTGTCGTTAACTTCATTCTGGACAAAGAATACACCGGCCTTAAAGCCAGTGTGTCCGGTGGTGCTACCAACTACGGCGACCGTGACAACGTCGGTGCGTCGCTGACCGGCGGCATGGACTTCGCCGGCGATCGCGGCCATATCGTAGCGAACGTTGCTTACAAAACGGCTGACGGCATTTCAATCAACGACCGCCCCTGGAACATGAAGGGCTGGCAGTTCATGTACAACCCGCACTACACGCCAACCAACGGTCAACCGGAGCGTATTCTCCTTGATCAGGTTGCAACCAGTAATGGTATTGCAGGCGGCATCATCACCAACACAGCGCTACGCGGTACGGCGTTTGCCGAGGGTGGCACACCTTATCAGTTCGTATACGGTGATCTGGTTTTCGATCCGGACATGCGCGGTGGTGACTGGAAGAAGGCCGACGTCCGTCCCACAAGAGCTGGTCAGACATTGGCTCCAGAGGCGGAGAATCGGAATTTCTTCACGCACGCCAACTATCGCATCAATGATTCGGTCGAAGTCTATGCAGAGCTAAGCTCGGATTACAGCAAGACATACAACTGGGCCTACTCGCTGGAATGCAACGGCTGTATCACGATTCAGGACGACAACCCGTTCATCCCTGCAAGCGTCGCGACGGAAATGGCAACGCAAGGTATAACGGAGTTCCGGCTGGGTACGCAGCATCCCGATCTCGGCATTATCGGCACCGACGGTGAGCACGAGGTAAATCGCGTGGTCCTGGGTGTTAATGGCCTGTTTGAAGCCTTTGGCTCCAACTGGAACTGGGACGCGTACTACACGAAAGGCGTTTCCAAACACACGGAAATTGCAGATCATGCGCACTATATGCCCAATGTTGCTCTTGCACTTGATGCCGTTCGCGATCCTGTAAGCAACGAGATCGTTTGCCGCTCGACGCTTACCGATCCGACCAATGGTTGTGCGCCTTACAACCCGATGGGTATTGGCGTTAATACGCAAGCTGCTGTGGACTTCATCGAAGGTGCAGGTGTCAGAGCGTTTCGTAAGCAAGAGATCACTCAGGATGCAGCGGCATTCACGATCTCGGGCGAACCGTTCTCCGTCGCGGCAGGTCCGATATCAGTAGCAGCCGGCCTCGCTTACAAAAAGGATTCCGTCGAAGGCGAGAATGATCCTTACTCACGCGACCGCGACTGGTACATCGGTGGTTATGGCGTTGCCAACGGCAGCGTCGATTCGACTGAAATTTATATGGAAACGGTTGTTCCGGTGCTCCGCGATGTATCCTGGGCCGATTCACTGGACCTCAATGGCGCTGTTCGCGTCACTGACTACAGTACCTCCGGCAATCTTACGACCTGGAAAGTAGGTGCCACGTATCAGCCGGTCGAAGGTATCCGGTTCCGCGCTACGCAGTCACGAGATGCCCGTGCCCCTAACCTGGCCGAGCTGATCAGCGAAGGCGGCGGCGGTATCGTCTCCGGCATCAACCCATTCACGGGTGATCCGTTGATCCTGATTCCTGCACCACGTACCGGTAACCCGAACCTCGTGCCGGAACTGGCCGATGCAACAGGCGTAGGCATTGTTCTGCAGCCGACCTTCATGCCGGAGTTCAGCCTGTCCCTCGACTACTGGGCTGTGGAAATCGAAGATTCAATCGATACGCTGTCTCTGCAGGAAACGCTTGACCGATGCTTCCTCGGCAACCAGCGCTTCTGTGATGCGATTGACTTTGTTCCGGGCACTCAGGACATCACCGAGGTTAGACGTTCACCGTTTAACTACGTTGAAGAAACGGCAAAAGGCTACGACATTGAAGCCTCTTACAGCCTGCCGATCATGGATGGCAACCTGCAAGCCCGTGTCCTGATGTCACGTTACCTTGAAAGAACCACCAACGACGGTAGCGGTGTAATTCGGGAAACAGCCGGTGAGAACAGTGCTAGTGAGCCGCCGAACTGGCGTCTGAATGCCAGCCTGTCTTATGCCACAGAGCCGATGACGGTTTCAGTATCCGCCCGCGGAATCAGCGCCGGCGTTTACGACAACCGCTACATCGAGTGCAGTGCGTTCTGCCCGCCATCAACGGCTGCGCACCGGACGACCAGCGAGAACGACATTGCCCGTCAGTTCTTCTACGACGCGGCGTTCAGTTACAAGGTTCCGTTCGGTGATAGCGAGGTCGATTTGTTCCTGAACATCCGAAATATCTTCGACACGGACCCGACGGTTGTAGCGGCAAATCCAGGTTCTGATGGATTCTTCTACTCACCTGTCAACCATGCGCTCTACGACTACCTGGGTCGTGTTTACCAGGGTGGTTTCCGAGTCGAGTTCTGATCGGTAGCTAGCGTTATTGTTTGGAATGAGGGGGTGGTGGCACATACGGATGTAGCCACCACCCCCGAATTTTAACGGTGTAGGGTTATTCATCGTTAAAACCAGGAGCAGGCGCACCCGCGCCGGAGTTCTACCTCAGACTGCGCTCCTGCAGGCCTTCCCGATCCCCGCCAGCGACTACGTTCCGTTCTACTCCGGATCGAATCGGGTTGAACGCAGCCAACGAGCATCAACCGCTGCACGGACGCGAACAAGCTCCTCGCAGTGCGTTTCGATGACCTATCGACTATCGGTACAACCGAGATTTCATTGGCCTACGTGCACGGTGTGCGTCGTCGGTCGATCCCACCGGGCCGGGCGTCGAACCGGAGTTCGCCGCAGCCGCCGACAGCGATGACCACTCATCGTCTGTCGGCGACACTTACTTGTCAATCAGGTAGTGACGCGATATTCACTCACTGAATCAAGGGCATAACTCTCCTTGCTCAGTCCTGCGCGATAGCCTTGTTGACCGCATCAGCCGTTACAGTCGCACGGTAATCAATCAACTTGCGGCCCCATTCGACTGTCTTTTCTCTATCAGCGATTGAAACGCCATCGATGGTTGCCTGGCCGGTCTTGACTCGCTGTTCCCAGCGCACCGTCTCAGGGTCCGTTACCATCATGATCAGTTCGACAGTTGCGTCATCATGAACGCCGTCACTGACGCCCGCTTCCTGCACGCCTTTCTCTACCAGCATGTCCTCAACCGCACCCCAGCTCCTGTAATACTCGGGTATATACAGAACCGCCTGAGTGCCCCACGCCGCGTTCAGTTTTTCGGCCACAGCCTGCATGCCGGGTCCGACGCTGCCACCGTTGTCACTGATGAGCACAATATGTTCGAAGCCGTGTGCCTTCATGCTTCGTGCGGTGTCCGCAACGATTGCTTCGTACGTGCTCTGCTCGACGCTGATCGTACCGGCGGTGTTCATGTGGCCTGTCTTCTTTTCGATATCGCCTTCTGGCACGAACTTGATGACCGGCGCGCATAACGCGTTGCCAAGCTTTCTGGCAATCGCGTCACAGGTCGATTGCAGAATGTAATTGTGCTTGCCCAGCGCCGTCCACGGACCATTGGGCTCAACTCCACCGGTAGGAATAATGATGGTCTTCTTGCCATTGGCCATGGCATCGCGTACATCCATCCAGGTCATTTCTTCAATCCAGACCGAGTCAAACCTGGGTAACGGGTTCGGTGTATCGTTGCAGTTCAAACGATTCTTCTTGCACGCTACGCCGTCGGCCGAACGTGCATCCACAGGTTGCTGGGCATTAGCAGTAACCGCGAAAAACAGGCAGCAAATAACGCTCGCGGTGGCAAAGAATTTTTTAACGATACTCATAAACGATTTTCTCCAGAAGTAGATCGGCACGGGGTTGGCCGCTGACAATGGCTGAATCGGTAATCGGCCCCAGTGACTCGATGTGTCTGGCGGCGGATTCTTTCGCAGAACTTGTGTGTCGTATCGACAAGACGACCAAAGCTTTCGCTTTGGCCGTACAAGACGTTGTGCAAACTTTTTAATTGTTGTTCGTGACGAGTCTACACATGCACCCATAGACTGAGAAGCCATCGCCAGTGAGCAACCGGCGCTAAAAGCGCTACACGACTTTGCGTTGTAATCGAGGAAAATACGCTTCGAAAAATGCTTGACCGTCGCCCCTGGCGCGGTGCCGCAATCGTCGCTGAAAGCGGCTCTGCACCTGCATTGTCAGCGATTACGGGCTCTTGCGGCCTGACCGCCTGCAGCGGGTTTTCAGGTCGTCGAAAGCCTTACAAAATAACCCCCGAAAACCAGATAAATCAGACTGTTAGTAAATACGAGTCATAGTTCATAACTTTTTATCAAGATCGAAGCGGCGATATCGGATAAGGGACCTGATAGCATCCAAGAGCATAGGCGGCTCTACAGGTGAACCACATGGTACCGACGGAAAACGCTTCTGCGCTTCTGTTAAATAGAAGTTCCAAACCGGCCTCTCATGGCCAAGCTAAAACGTGGTTGCGCGGCTGCACTGTCAGTCTGCTTTCGGCGTTCGTTCTTGCTGGCTGCTCGGCATCCGCACCGGAGCCCGAAAGCGCCGGAACGCCACCGCGTGCGTCCCTCGTTTCTACCGCCCAGTACTTCAATTCCTTACGGTACGTTTTTGGTTCCAGTATCGACCTGCAAGTCGAGTTCCCTCCCTTCGAACGCAAAGAAGGTTTGCTTGCGAACGGTGCGGCAATCGCCGGTGTCAGCAGTTCTCAACTTGAACAGTTCCAGTCGGCGGGTACAACCGTAGCCGCACAAGTCGTTGGACCCACGCACCGCGAATTCTTGCTGCCGTGCAAGCCCGCCAACGCCAAGACCGCGGACAAAGCGTGCGCCACCCAGTTTCTGTCGGAAACGGGTCGCTTGCTGGTTCGTCGCCCTTTGACGGATATTGAACTCACAACGCTGGTCGACAATGCCGGAATGGGTGCTGAGAAGTTGGAAGACTTCTACGCTGGCCTTGAAATCGCACTCGAAGCCCTGTTGCTTAGCCCGGAAGTCCTGTTCGTCGTCGAGCAGTCCGAACCAGACCCCGATAACCCCGGGCAGTTGCGCCTCGATTCGTACTCACTCGCCTCGCGCTTGAGCTACTTTCTCTGGGATGCCGCGCCGGATGCCGAGTTGCTGGACGCCGCTGAAAGCGGCGACCTGCAGACCGAAAGCGGACTGACCCAGCAGGTAGATCGTATGCTGGCCAGCCCGCGACTCGTCGCTGGTATGCGGGCGTTCTTCGGCGACATGCTGCACTTCGCCGATTTCCAGACCCTCGCGAAAGATCCAACCATCTATCCGAACTTCACAGGTGTGACCGCGGCAGCCGCCCAGGAACAAACCCTGCGCACCGTGATCAATCACCTGTTGACAGAAAACAAGGATTACCGCGATCTGTTTACAACCCGGTCAACGTTCATGACCCCTGAGTTGGCGATTCAGTTCGACATGCCAGCGGGTCCCGGGTGGGTACCTTACGAGCTTCCGGCAGACAGCCCACGGGCCGGTCTGTTGACGCAGGTCAGCTTCTTGTCGCTGCACGCACATCCGGGACGCAGTTCGCCGACGCTACGCGGTATGGCGTTGCGTGAATTGCTGTTATGCCAGGTCGTGCCCGCGGCGCCGGCAAGCGTGGATTTTTCGGTCATCAATAATCCCGACTCGCATTACCCAACACAGCGCGATCGCGTTAACGCACATCTCGAGACACCCAGCTGCGCTGGCTGCCACCGAATCATGGATCCCATCGGTTTGACGCTCGAGAGCTTTGACGGCGAGGGTCGCTTTCGAACGACCGAGAACGGCGTCGCTATCGACACGACAGGCTCGCTGGACGGTGTGGAATACAGCGATGCGATTGGCCTGGCGCACGCATTGCGCGACAACCCCGGCCTGCCGAGCTGCCTGGTTCAGCGTGTCTTTGCGTATGGCACTGGCGGACCAGTGCAACAGCAAGACCGTGCTTACCTGGAATACATGACTGAAGCGTTCAAGGCAGAAGGCTACCATTTGCGCGGTTTGCTACGGTCGGTCGTTCTGAGCGACGCCTTCTCCAAAATTAATGAGCCTCCGCCGTCGCAGCCTGCAGAGCAGAATGACGAAGGTCGAACAGCTACCCTCTCACCAGATGACGAAGCGAAACTCGCAACAAGCGGCGATTAATTCGAACGCCAGCTAGCGACACGCTTCCGATTGCAGGACAGGAGATCAAAGTGAAAAAGCTAACGAGACGTAATGCTCTAAAAGGAATGTTAAGCGGTGGTGCGGTGACCGTTGCACTTCCTCTGCTGGATTGCTTCTTGAACGAGAGTGGCACAGCCCTCGCCGCTGGTGCGCCTATGCCGCTGCGGTTTGGCACGTGGGGTTACGGACTCGGCGGCTCGTCCAATATCATGGTGCCGAAGACAATCGGTGCCAACTACGACTTGCCCGAGGAGATTGCCTCGTGGGAGCGTGTGCGCGATCACATTAACTTTTACTCGAACACGACGGCGCATATGGATGCGTCTCCAAACAACAACCATTTCACGGGTTGGGTTGTTGGGCGATGCGGCATAGCGCCTTCTGGCGGCATTCCGAGTGAAACCATCGACACCACGATTGCCAACCGCATCGGTAAGACGACGCGCTACATGTCTCTTACCGCGACGGCAACCGGTGACGTTACCAACACCTACAGTTACGTAAACAAAGTCACGCCAAATCCTGCGGAATGGTCGCCGCTGAAGTTTTATACACGCCTGTTCGGGCCGGACTTCCAGGACCCGAATGCGCCTTCGTTTACGCCTGATCCGCGAGTCATGGTCCGCAAAAGCGTTTTATCCGGTGTGATGGATCAAACCCAGACGCTGTTAAAAGCTGTGGGCAGCGAAGACCGCAATCGCATTGATCAGTACTTTACCGGCTTGCGACAACTCGAGAACCAGTTCGAGCAACGTCTTACCAAACCTGAACCCATCGCGAGTTGTATTGCCCCCGGCAAGGCACCCGTTGATCCACCAATGAATAAAGAAGTGGAAACCGTGCAGTTGCGGCATCGCATGATGACCGAACTCATGGTGATGGCGGTCGCGTGCGATCAGACCCGGGTCTTCAATATGGCGTTTTCTGCTGCTTTCTCTGCACTGGTAAAACCGGGCTTTCCACAGCCGTACCACACCTGCACGCATGAAGATCCGATCGATCCGGACCTCGGCTACCAGCCGAACTCATCATGGTTTACCCGCCGCACGATGGAATCGTGGGCCGACTTCGTTGAAGCATTTACCAAGGTTAAAGAGGGCGACGGTACGTTGCTCGACAATGTCTTGATATACGCCACGACTGACGTAGGTAATGCGAGAACTCACGCCGTTGACGACATGCCAGTATTCACTGCTGGTCGCGCGGGCGGCAAATTGAAGTCCGGATTGCATATCGACCTGAAGGGCGCGTCGCCCACCGTTGTCGGCTATACCGCATTGCGACTGATGGGCGTCGATGTACCGTCGTGGGGAACCTTGAGCAATCAGACCTCCGAAGTATTCAACGAAGTCCTCGTATAAATGTGACGACAGGCTTTGCCAGCGCCGTGTGGACTAGCGTTCATCCACCGGCGTTGCGGGCAATGTACTTAGGCCAGACAGGAATCAAGTAGATATGCGGTCATCGGCGAACCAGTTCAGGGTTCTACTCAAAGTCTCACTTGCGATCTTTGCGACGACAGCGCTACTCAATGGCGCACCGATCGTAACTGACGCGGCAGCAGCAACCATTACGCCCGATAGTCCGGAGGCCGCCAAATACTGGCAGTCGCCGGAAAGTACTGATCGCGAACCCTTTATCGAAGAGCCGATGCCGCCCGGGTTTCAGGTTATCGTCAGCCAGTTTGAAGGGCCGGTATTCGCGGACGCACAAGGGCGAACACTCTACAAATGGCCACTGCGGGCGTTACGCAACGGTGCAACCGGCGACCGGGAAGAAAAGCCTTCCAATTGTACGGACGAGGTTCTGACCACATCGGCGGGCATGATGAGCCCGTACCCTCCTGGCTTGTTGTTGCCTGATCTTGATACGCGCCTGAGTTGTACAGCCGTATGGCCGCCTGTTATTCCTTCCGAAGGCGCCGAAGAGGTCGGAAACTGGACCATCATTCCGCGTCTCGACGGCACACCGCAATGGGCTTACGGCGGCTACCCGTTGTACACCTCGATACTGGATCATCAACCGGGCGATGTTAACGGCGGCACGAAAATGCAAAGCTCCAGCGATGGCGGTGTCGTGCGCGTACCCGTAGAACCGAAATACGGCATCCCGCCCGATTTTGCTGTCGTTCAGTCTTCCACCGGACGGCTGCTCCTTAACAAGGACAAATACTCGGTGTACGCCTGGGATGGCGATGCGCCCAATACTTCGAATTGCCACGATGCCTGCTTGCTCACATGGACGCCCGTGCCGGCGCCGCAAAACGTTGTGGAACACTATGGATGGACCGTCATCGAGCGTTCACCCGGCATTAATCAGTGGGCATTCCGCGGTCAGCCGCTTTATACGTATAACCATGATCGACGTACCCAAAGTTTTTGGGGAGCTGATATAGAGGGCTGGCACAACGTCTATACGCAACGTGACCTGCGACCACCCGAAGGATTTACCGTCCAGGACGTAGAAGCTGGCGGCCAGGTTTTGGCGGACTCAGAAGGCAGACCCATTTACCTGTACAACTGCCGGGACGATTCGTTAGCGCAGCTGGCCTGCGATAATCCGGATTCGACCCAGGCGTACCGTTTGGCGATATGCGGTGCCGGCGACCAGGCGGTCTGTCGTGAAAACTTCCCGTACGTTCCTGCACCGACCGACGCGAAGAGCGACAGTCCGCTATGGAGCGTCATGGCCATCGACCCTGATACCGGCCATCGAGCCAGCGCCGGGCAAACAGCGATTCATGTCTGGGCCTATCGCGATCGGCCGGTCTACACCTACAGCGGTGATCATGGCAAGCCAGGGGTGACCCTCGGTGACGGCTACGGTGAGTTCACCGGCAAGCGCAACGGTTTCAAAGCTTTTATTCTGCGAGATGTATTTCAGCGCAACAATTTTCGTCGATGATTCTGGCAACGGAGTCGCCGGTAGTGAAGAGGACACCTATGAATACGAAGTGGGCAAATACAACTGTGCGGCAATCGAAGGTCTCTCACTTGCTTCTGGGTACCTTGGCCTTCGGTATGCTGGCCACGAGTGGAGCGGCACTGGCCGATGCACCCAAGGACGGCCGGATCGGCTACGTCCTGACCAAACGGGTGTGGGCAATTCACGAATCTGAACGCGGTGAGGTTGAGTGCCCGCAAGGCTTCAACACCGGGCCGCGAGAAGAGTATGCCCTGCTGTTTCCCGAAGACAGCGGCAAGACCTACACCGAGATGGAAACCCGACTGGCGCGGGAAGGGCTGGCTTTCCATACGACGGACGAAAAACCATTGCCGTTCTTCGATGCACAAGGGCCAACGTCCTACGGCCTGAACCTTGATGGCAAAGTTGGTCCGGAAGACTTTACCAACCCGGATGGCGAAGAAGGTGTCGATAACCAGATGTACCGCGCGATGGGTTGTGTCAACGCTTACCGTACGGATGGCGTAATCTGGTTCTTCGCAACCGATGACATGTACCGGAATGCCTACAACCGCTGGCTGATCGAGCTGACTAATGTGGACGACCTCACCAATGACGACGACGTTACGGTAACGACCTATCGTGGCCTGGACGAGTTGACGCGGGACGGTACCGGCACGGCGTTTATCGCTGGCGCAACCCAGCAAGTTGATACGCGTTGGGGTCAGAGTTACATCGAAGAACTCAAGGGCAAGATTGTTGACGGAGTGTTGATCACAGAACCCGTCGATTCAATCACCATTCCATGGTCACAGCCGGGTGTCGCCACTGGCGTTTATGTCGTGCGGGATTTGCAACTAAAGCTCGACCTGACCGACAAGACCGCGGACGGACTCTGGGCCGGTTATCTCGACGTGAATTCGTACAGTCACCAGCTCAACACGAACTGGGCAACGCACCACCAGAGCTACGGCCAGCTTTCTGCATCGTCGATACACCGCGCAGCACGCCGCCTGGCTGATGCGTACCCGGATCCGGAAACCGGCCAGAATACGGCGATTTCTACCGCGGTGCATGTGTCGTTCGTGCAAGCCCACATCAATCATCCGGATGAAGACACCCGGATGGCTGGCGCCAAGGCGCCACGCAACTAGCGAAGCGACGCCCGCCAATCCGCGGGCGTACGGTAGTGGAGTGTGCAAACAGAAAGGGGGCGTGACGCCAGACGTCACGCCCCCTTTTTCTTTTCGGCGATGTTAGCGACCAGCGCGAGCAATGCGCCAACGCCAATAGACAGTGATTACTCAGTCTGCCTTCTTATTCTCAACGCGCTGCATTATGTACGGCGCCAAGCGCTCTTCGTACAGTACCCGCGGCCTGGACTTCGCACCGGCAATGACCACTGATACTCCCAGACTGATGTCACCACTGCGAACCGCCAGGCCATCACCCCACCAAAGCGCTTCGTCACCGAACTCTTTCGGTGTGGGTGCAGAGGGTATTTCGCCATTATCGGCAGCATCGCGAAAATCCTGCAAGAAGCCGCTTGCGAGTCCGCTGCCAGCTGGCCATTGAGTCGCATTCAGGATTACAAAACTTCTGCCACCCAGCGGAGCCCGCGGATTGAGTTCTACGCCCTCCGCTTGTTCCATGATCCAGACGCAGGTTGACGAGTAAGAGCCATCGGCCTGAAAGCCCATGTCATTGCGAAAATCACGCTCGACCGGGTGACCAATTACCTGAGAAATTTCTGCTGGCACCAGCAAAGTACACGCGTCGAGCTCCTTCGCCATTGCACCCGCTACCGGCGCTTCAGCGCCGACCTGATGGCCAAAAAGCATCAGCTTTCCTGCCGCTACGGCCGCAATCAACAATCTGGTTTTCATTCCTGCTCCAACAAGTTTTGGTCGCGCCATTCTAGCAATTCAAAGAAAATATTGGCGAGTAACCGGGCATAACGCACGACCAAACTGCCGCATACCTATACCGCTATGCCCTGGGTGCTTTAATCACCATGACCTTCATTAGCACGAAGGCGCTGAGTGCGGTGATCGAGAAAATACCGAGTGCCGGCCCCACGGTTGCAGCGGGAACATACCGGCCGTAAAGAAGATACAGACCGACAACCAGGCCGGCCGTTCCCAATTGATGCAAAAGGAACTGTGTGGTCGCCAGTTTTCCCGTGGTTCCGGGTAGCCAAAGCTTGTGTACTGCGGCATAAAAAAATGACACCAGGAAGCCAAGCAACATGATGTGAGCATGAGCCACCATCTGGCTGTGGTTCTCGCTGGCGGCCATGTAGATGCCGAGTATCAGCCCGAGTATGCCGTAGCCCATGGCAGTCATCAGAAATTTCCTGTCCATTATTATTGTTCTCCAGAGCAGAAAAAACCCGCCGATTGTAAATCAGGCAGGGTGCATCTGTTGAGTAGAACTCAAGGCGGCAGGGCGGATCGGATCACGGCAGGCTAACGCCTTCAAGTCGTGCTAGGACGGTGCAATCGGCTCCCGGCCGGAACGCCTACGCTACCGCAGCGACTCTTTCGGACCAAAAAAAGGGGGCCAGATGGCCCCCTTTTTTACTGCTGCTGAAGCCGTACTCAGAAACGGGCCTGAATACTCAACCGAACGTAGCGCGGTGTCTGCCAGCCATAGGCGGCACCGTACCACTCGTTCGCCGTACCTTCAGATTGTTCAACGTGCTCGTTGATCGAAGTCGCTTCCTGAATATCCAGGATGTTGAAAATCTGCAGGTTGGCCGACATGTCCACATCACCCACGAAGAAGTCGTAGGTCAGCGATGCGTCCAGCGTGGTTAACCAAGGCGTACGACCACCGGAACCGCGTGGGTTGAACGTGTAGATTTTGTCCGCTTGTACGTTGGCGGGTGTGCAAGGGCCAACGACCCCGGCGGTGTTGCAGGTGTTGGTGAACAGGTAGAACGTATCACCGTAGGCACCGTAGATATCCGCGGCATCATCAGGATAGCCCTGCCCAAACATGCTGAGCGGACGACCACTGGCCAGCGACGCATTCCAGCCCGCCGTCAGCTGTTCGCTGATCTGGTAGGAGCCGAAGAACTTGAACACGTGACGCCGATCGTTCGGCAGATAGCCATCCGAACCGTCCATCAATGCCGGGAAGTCGAAGTCCTGAGTAATGCCTGCATCCGGTTGTTGGATATCGGATTTAACCGCGCCCTCGAAGTTACCGATGCTTTGTGACCAGGAGTAGGTGAAGCTGTAGCTGGTCCGTTCACCCGTATGGTCCCACTGCAACTGCACGGCGTTGTACTCGTTGCGCCCTTTCGGCAGTTTGATCTGATCCGCCGGGTGGAAACGGGTTACGCCGTCGGTATCTTCCCACGTGCCACCGAATCCAGGATTGACCAGCGTGCAGTACGTGCCGTTTGCGAGCGGGCCGCAGTAGTCGTCCAGCGTGGCGCCCACTTCACGGTTCACGTAACGAATCGACACTTTGTCCTCATCGGACAGGTACTTCTCGTAGCCGAGAATGAACTCTTCCTTGAAGAACGGATCGGCCTCCTGAGCCTGGAACTGCGCCTGGGTGGGCGCCGTGCCATCCGAGTTCACAACGGTCGAGGTATTCAGATCACCGGTTACCGGCGAAAGCCCTGTCGGTGCGCCTGTCGTTGGATCCACACCCGTATAGGTGTAATGGGTGGTGGTATCACTGACGCCAGAGGCTACCCGGAAGTTAGTGTTGTTCGCGACGGGCAGGTAGTAACGGCCCCACGTTGAATACACTTTGTCCTGACCGTTGCCGGTTGGGTCCCAACTCAAGCCAACGCGCGGCGCCCATTCCTGATCGAAGTCGGTGAACACAACACCCGTGCCACCGATATTCGTCAGCTGGTCTTTGCGAGCGCCCAGATAGAGAACGACGTTGTCATTCAGCTGCCATTCGTCTTCGATGTAATAGGCTGTCAATTCGCTCGTGAACTTACCGCCTGACTGGCCATTATCAAACAGGCGATTGTTAACAATCTCCTGCGGGGCGCCCGTCGTGTTGGTGTAAATCACACCGTTGGTACCCTGAATGGTGCTGTTTGGCGCGAGTGTTGAGTAGGTGTAACGACCGCCGCCAATCGGCGAGGAGAGGTGGAAGGTGTCGCGGTCCTGCTTATCCAGACCGACGCGTACCAGGTGGTCGCCGATCGAATACTCGAGATCCAGGCGGAACTGTTCATTCGTGTCGCGGTTGTCGCCAAACTGGCCGCCGGGCCCGCAACCAGTGAACGGTGCGGCCGGTGCCGGGGTACGGTTGTCAGTCACCCGTGGGCACCGAACCACGTCATCCGGTTCAGTGGTGTACTCGGTTTCGATCGTGCCGAACATCGCGGACACCGTGAAGTCATCCATGAACGTGCCGGTATAAGCAATACTCGATGCTGTTCCGCCGCGTTTGCGGATAAAGAACGAGTTTGACGTAGAGCTGATTTGGTTCGTTACCGGGTCTTTGGCAAAGTGGGTGTCAATGCCGTCACTGCGGTTCGAATAGCCCCAGGCACTCAGGCGATGGTAATCATTGATGTCCCAGTCGACCTTGGCTCCCCAGAACAGGTTGTCCGAACCGGACTTGTCGATTTCCCGGTATTCCGTGTCGCGGTTGAACTCTGCAGACGGCGAGCCTGCCTGCCAGGAGAAGTTTTGTTGTTCGTCACGCGGATTGACGATGGCGTAGACAAACAGCCGGTCCTCAATGATCGGTCCGGATGCTGTCAGCCAGTACTCGAAAAGGTCATTCTCGTCCTTGGTCGTGTCGCGGAAAATGCGACCTGTGCCGACGCCGCCCTGGCCGCCACCCAGTGCGCCGTTGCCGCGTGAGATTTTGCCTTCTTCATAGAGCGATTTCGGTTCTATTGCGGCGCCAACTCCGAACTCCCACTCATTACCGCCACTCTTGGTAACCGCATTCAGTACACCGCCGGTGCTACGACCGTACTGTGCGGAGTACCCGCCGGTCTTTACCTGGAACTGCTGGTAAAACTCGAACGGCACAGCACCGCAACCGAGGCCCTGGCTGGTGTTCGTGACTTCAAGACCGTTGATGTAACACGAGTTCTCAGCGATGGACGAGCCACCGAACGAAGCAAAGCCCGGTCCGCCGCTCAGTCCGAATTTGCTTTCACCCAGTACAACACCGGGCGCAAGCAGGGAGATGCCGGTTAAAGTGCGCGCGACCGGCATGATGTCAATTTCCGTTTCGCTGAGCACAAGACCCGAGTCTGTGGAATAGACGTCGCCGGTCAATGCAGTGGCTGTCACCACGATCTCTTCCAGTGCTCCGTCCGACACCTCAAAGCGCGCTACGGTGTTGCCGTTAAGCGCAACGTTGTATTGACTTTGTGCAATGACATTGCCGTTGTTACTGACGGAGACGACGTACGCGCCAACCGGGAGTTGCGAAAAGCGAAAATCGCCACTTGCGTCCACGTTGACGTCGCGCGACCGGCCGGTAGCCGTGTGCGTTGCATTGACGGTGAAATCCCCGCCGCTGTAGTTTTCAAGTGAGCCAACAATATTGCCCGTGGCCTCACCGACTGCGTATGCGGGTACGGTGACGAATAACGCCAGCGCAACGCATAAAGTGCGCATTAGCAATCTGATGTTCATGGATTGATTCCTTAACGTAAGTAAAAGAAACGTACTGGAGTAATGTGCAAAGCCCCGCTCCCGGCAGCGATGAATCGAGCCAACGGCGGACGCCTGAACTGCATGGTGTGAGTTGGCACTCTTGAGCGGCGCGGAAGAGTAAGTCGCAATCTGCATAAGTCGTAACGACGACTGTCTCCACTGTTGTTGTTTGCCAACAAGAGCGTGTGAGTTCCTCAGGCTCTGTTTTGCATGGCACGGAGCATACTGGCTATGCTGCTGTATTCTTACGATCAAATGGTTATAACGTTGCCCTGTCTATATCTGTTGTGAAAAACCATCACACCGAAACGCATGACTTATTCCTTGTGGTTATTGATGGCGTCGCCGGGTGTTGTCGGGGCACGATGTAACTGGCAGTTGGCAAGTCCCGCTGAGCCGCGAATCAGAAAGGAAATGCGATGGGCCCGTTGGCAGGCATTAAGGTCATTGAGATGAAAGGGCTGGGGCCCGGGCCCTACGCCGGCATGTTGCTGGCAGACATGGGTGCTGACGTCGTGGTCGTAGAACGCGCGTCAACCGCAACCGGCCTTGCACTGGCAAGTCGCCGCGATGTGCATTCGCGCGGCAAGCGCTCTATCGCTGTCGACTTAAAAAAGCCGGCGGGCATAGACGTCTTGCTGACCCTGGTCGAGCAGGCCGACATGTTGTTGGAGGGTTACCGACCGGGCGTTGCAGAACGTCTTGGCTTTGGTCCTGATGTCTGCCGGCAACGAAACCCGAAACTCATCTACGGTCGGGTTACAGGTTGGGGGCAGGACGGGCCACTCGCGAAACGGGCCGGTCATGACATTAACTACATTGCGTTGACCGGTGCACTCGCTGCGATCGGCGATCAGGAACACCCGGTACCGCCGCTCAACCTGCTCGGCGACTACGCGGGCGGCAGTCTCTTCGTCGTGCTTGGCTTGCTCGCCGCCTATATAGAAGCGAAGTCTTCGGGCAAGGGTCAGGTCATCGATGCGGCGATCACCGACGGCACTGCGAGCCTGATGTCAGTCGTACACAGTTTGTCAGCTTTGGGTATGTGGAGTACGGAGCGCGGCAACAATCTACTGGATGGCGCGGCACCGCAATACGCTGTGTACAAGACCAGCGATGGCAGACACGTAGCGATCGGTGCGCTGGAGCCCGCATTCCTCGATGAACTGTTGACGAAGATTGGTGCTGATTCCGGCGTTGCAGAAAGGCTGCGCGATCAACGCCAATGGCCACAGATAAAACGGGAACTGTCGAATTTATTTGCGCAGCATACGCAACGCTACTGGTGCGACCTCCTGGAAGGCAGTGATGCCTGCTTTTCGCCAGTACTCAACTTTGACGAGGCTGCTGCGCACCCACACAACCGTGCGCGCAGCACGTACATCGACCTGGCAGGACAGCAGCAACCCGCTCCAGCTCCGCGATTCAGTCGTAGCAAAAGCCGTGAGCCGATGCCGCCGCACCGGGAAGGGGAGGATACGGACCAGGTGCTCACGGAAGCCGGCTTGAGTGTCGCTGACATCGCGTTGCTACGTGCGAATGGCGTACTCAGCTGATGGCTACCGGCAAAGACCGGGTTCCATCGGGGCAGTCACGGGATGTTGTAGTGCGTAGTCGAAACGCAGCACGCGAAAGAGACCGCCGCTCTGAATTTTCCCGGCGGACGGTAGCGGCATTGACCACGCGGGCCGAAATCGTGAGTTGTGTGCAGCTCGAGAAACTAGTTGGCGTTTGCTGACGACTGGCCATAGTCAGCGCCGCTGATGGCCGCACAGTCGTGGTCGCCGATGATTGTTACAATGAATGATCCTGTGACGCTAGCGATCAGCATCCTGAAGGCAAGCGGTCGTGCCCTGCAACAGCTCACATAACGGTGATGCTGGCGGCGCGTCACGCCGGTCGGGTAAACCCAGTACCTCAAGAAACAGGGGGTAGGCATCGGTGATGCTGATCGTGCCGAGAACTTTACCGGCTGGCAGCCTTGGTCCGGCGGCGATAAAAATACCGTGCATGTCGGGATCATTGGGAGACCAGCCGTGGTCGCCGTGATTTTGTCGCCGACCCGGCTGCCGTTTGTTGACCACCGCGTAGCCCGCGTCGGCCTGCAACAGGACGTCCCCAAGGCGGGGATTGTCGCGCACGTGCCAGTCGGCGGGGGCTTCCGCTGGCAACCAGGCACGGCCGTGTTGCCAGCGGGCATTAATGGCATCACGCAATTCACGAGCACGAGCAGGGTCGGGATTGTCGAGGTACAGCATCGCGAACGCGCCACTGGCACGCACCGTCACGCCGTTCAGATCGAGGAATTCAGACAAAACCAGTGGCTCCGGGTCCGGTCGGAACCGGCTCTGCCCGTGGTCAGATACCACGGCAATATGCAGTTCGTCCTCAAGCCCTGCTTGCTCGATGCCATCCAGCAGCTCGCCTATCCAGTGATCCACCTGCTCGATAGCGGCGATGCTTTCTGCCGAGCCCGGGCCGTGCCGGTGCGAGGCAACATCCACCTGTTCGAAATACAAGCCGATCATCTGCGGGCGCTCGGCTAACGGCAGTGCGAGCCAGTCGAGAACCTGCGTAACGCGGTCAGCGCCGGGTACGCTGGCATCGAAGGCCCGCCAGTGGCTCGGTGAAACACCACCGATACGGGCCTCAGAGCCAACGAAAAAATAGGTGGCGCTGATCAGGCCGGCTCGTTCCGCCGCAACCCACAGCGGTTCTCCGCCGTACCACGCCCCGTTCTGCACGGTTGCGCTGTCTTTGTAGCGATACCAGTCTTCCCGGCGATCGTCTGGGAACTCATTGGCGACGATGCCGTGATCGGCGGGATAGAGACCGGTCACAATCGAGTAGTTGTTGGGGAACGTCAATGATGGCCAGACCGGTTGTACAGATTCCGCGCGAACTCCACGATCGGATATTCGGTCGAGCGCCGGCGTTGAATAACGTGCCTGATAATCGTGGCGAAACCCATCGATGGAAATCAGCAGCAAGTACGGATGGCTGGTGTCATCGTTGCCAGCGGCGGAAACCAGCCCGGCAGCCAGTAGCATAGACGCTATACTGAGCACCGCCGCGAGTCGGCCCACGAAGCGAATTATCATAGAACTCATTATATTCATTCCCAGTTGATTCACCGAGATTACCAGAGGGGCAAGAAATGAAAATGACCAGGATTATTGCGGGCGCGTTACTCGCGCTGTTCGCGGCAAGCGCTTCGGCGCAGGATACGGAAGCCCTCAAAGTGTACATTTCGGCCGACATGGAAGGTATTGCAGGGGTCGTCACGTCCGAGCAACTCGGTCCTGGCGGTTTCGAGTACGAACGTTTTCGTGGCTTCATGACGGCAGAAGTAAACGCGTGTATTGACGCGGCACGGGACGCTGGCGCAACCGAAATTCTGGTCAGTGATTCGCACGGCAACGGTCAAAACCTGTTGATCGAGAAACTCCCGGACGACGTAATGGTTGTGCGCTCCTGGCCACGCGAACACGGCATGATGGCCGGAATCGATGAATCATTCGATGCAGCAATCTTTATCGGTTATCACTCCAGTACTGAGAACAAACGCGGAGTGCGCGCCCACACGATGTCCAGCGCGAACGTTACCGGTCTTCGTATCAACGGTATGTCCATGTCCGAGGGCAGCATGAACGCAGCCATCGCGGGACAGTTTGGCGTGCCGGTTGTCATGGTTTCAGGGGACGACGTTGCTGTCGCGGAGAATCAGGTCATCATCGGCGACATGGAAGGCGCTGTGGTCAAGTGGGCGCAGGGTTTTCACTCGGCGCGAACTCTGACGCCCGCCGCCGCCCGCGAACTCATCCGCGAGCGTACCCTGGCCGCTCTGGCGAGGCTGGAGGATTTCAAGCCGTACGTACTCGAAGGTCCGTTGCAACTGGATCTCAGCCTCAAGCATTACCAACCCGTCGAATTACTCGGCTACCTGCCCAACGTTGAACGTCTTAACTCGCACACGGTGCGCTACGTGGCACAGGACATGAGCGAAATTTCGCGGTTCCTGACGTTCGTCACCAACTACAACATAGGTCTGCAACCATGAAATTTGTTCGTTCACTCCTGCTATTTACAACCGTTGCCACTGTCTGCTTGCTGGCGGCATGCAGCAAGCCGCCTGCCGCCCACGGCACCGCTATTCGTAACGTAACGGTCATCGATGCAGTGCACGGCGTGCGCGAGGCACAGACAGTTATTTTCGATGGCGATGAAATCATCGCGGTTGGCTCGGCCACAGACGACCTGCCGCTTGCGGCCGAAGAAATCGATGGCAGCGGCCGTTACCTCATTCCGGGCTTGTGGGACATGCATGTGCACCTGACCTACGACCCGGCATTCACGCCGTCGATGCCAGCGTCGTTCCTGTACTACGGAATCACCAGCGTGCGCGATACCGGCGGCATGATCGAAAACCTGCAGCCGGTCATCGCTGAAATGCGCGCCAAGGATGCTCACGCGCCCCGGGTCTGGTGGAGTGGCCCGCTGCAGGATGGCGGTTTCGTGGTCTACGACGGCGAGTCACGACCCCTGATCGGCCACACCAACCCCAGTCCGGACGCGGCCCGTGCCAGTGTTGCAGCGCTGGCTGACGCCGGCGCGGATTTCATCAAGATTTACGAGTTGGTACGACCGGATGTGTTCAATGCTCTGGCGGAGGCTGCGCGCGAACATAAGCTGCCCATCGCCGCTCACGTGCCACTCAGCATGACCGCCATGCAGGCCGGACCCGAGGTCGATTCCATGGAGCATCTGCGCAACGTGGAACTTGCCTGTGCCAGCAATGCGGCGGAACTGCACGAGGAACGACAGGCGATACTGGCTGCAGCGGACGATATCTCCGGATTTGAACTTCGCTCATCGCTGCATACCCTGCAACGCCTGCCCGCCATCGCTCGTTACGACGAGGCCCGTTGCGCCAATGTCATCAACTCTCTGGCGGGTACCATTCAGGTACCGACATTGCGCCTCAATGCCCTGGCCGTGCAGCCACCGTTCACGCGAGCGGACTGGCCGGCTGCTGCCGCATTGTTGCCTGCCGAACCTGCGGCGAGTTGGTTGGAGACCGGCGAAAACTGGGATCAGAACGAGTATTCGCGCAACACCGAGTTCGGCGACTGGAGTCTGAAGCTGGTTGCCGAGATGAACAACGCCGGAGTTCCGGTCGGCGCTGGTACAGACACTCCCATTGGCTACGGGGCACCCGGTTACAGTCTGCATTCGGAGCTTGATTTGCTGGTGCGGGCCGGCCTGAGTCCGCTGCAGGCGTTGGCCGCTGCCACGGTGCGCCCGGCGCAGTTCTTCGGTCTGGAGGGTGAGATGGGCAGCATTGAGCCCGGCCAGAGAGCAGACTTGCTGTTACTGAACGCAAACCCGCTGGACTCGATCGCCAACACGCGCCGTATCGATACCGTTGTAAGCCGCGGCCGCGTCATGCAGCGTGATTACCTGCTCCGCAAACTGCAGGAAGCCGTAAACCAACCGTAACAATGGCACTGACAGCCCGTGCGTTCGCTTATCTGGCGCGGGCTGTCACACATTGTTCACAAATCTGTTACCTAACTTAAACACGATATTTCTAAAGTCCTCTCCGACATCGGGCCAGAGCATTACGGACCCGGTATCCCGACCAGCCTGTTTTACCTGACCTGCCATTCGTCGCGCCTATCATGTGGCGCACCGAACGGCCCCGGGTATAGGCGGCGGAATTCAATGCCCGGCGCACATGAGGTGTCGCCGGCACAGCCTGTCCGGAGACTGACTGATGAGAACAAAACTGGCGCTTACCGCCGTCGTCACAAGCATCGTAGCCGTAGGTTGCGGTAGTGGCGATATCAACATTGACCCGGTGACGTCTGTCACCAATAGCAACAACACCACCAATACCGGTGGTAGCAGCGGCACCACGAACCCCTGCGCGTCCTACCAGAATACTGGCGGACAATCGATTCAGGGAACCTACGACGGCACCGACTGCACGTACTCACCGTCTTTCGTCGATGCAGGTAACAACCTCATGGTTGACCTCACCCTCGCGGACTTGCCCAACGACGGCGCCCACCTTTTCGAAGGCAGCCTGTTTGTTGGTGAGAGCCACGATAACGACGCAGATCTCGCGGCTGCCGGCATCGCAGAAGGTGGCGACGGCCCGGTCCTGACTGTTGAAGCAGGAGCCACGCTGGCATTTCAATCCAGTGCGTCATTCATGATCATCAACCGCGGTTCGCAATTGTTTGCCGTTGGCCGTGCGGATGCCCCGATCACCTTTACCTCGCTTTCCGATGTCAACGGCACCGTTGGTCCGGAAGATGTACAGCAATGGGGTGGAATGGTCATCAATGGCTTCGGCGTTACGAACAAATGTGCCTACACGGGTTCTGTCGCAACCAATGACCTCGCAACCAGCGACTGCCACGTGGACGCCGAAGGCGCAGCGGGCCTTGACGAATCGCAGTATGGCGGTGACAACAATGACGACAGCTCTGGTCGTATGGAATACGTTGTTGTCAAACACACAGGTGCGACGGTCGGCAACGGTGATGAGCTGAATGGCATTACTTTCGGCGGTGTTGGTCGCAACACCATCGTCAACAACCTGCAGGTTTACTCGACGTTCGACGATGGCATTGAAATGTTTGGCGGCGCTGTGAACTTCAATAACTTCGTCGGCATGTATGTTCGCGATGACGCCATCGATATCGACGAAGGTTACTCCGGCACGATCACCAATGCGCTCGTTATCCAGTCGGAAACCGACGGCAACCATTGCATCGAGGCCGACGGTATCGGCGGTTTTGATGATCTGCTGCCGGCGGAAGTCGAGGCCATGATCAGCCAGGGAATCAATAGTCGTTTCGTGATCAACAACCTGACCTGCGTTATCTCGCCGAACGGCGCTGCCACCGCAACGCACGATCCGGGCGCAGGCTGGCGTTTGCGCGAAGGTCTGTTCGCAGAGATCAATGATTCACTCTTGATCGGCTCAATGCCCGCGAACGACCAGGTCAGCAGCAACGATAACTACTGCCTGCGTATCGACAACCGTACCCAGCAGGCAGCCCTTGATGGCGACCTGACGCTCAACTCTGTCGTTTTCGCCTGCGCTGAAGCAACACGTGGTCAAACGTTCGCTGATGGAACCACCACTGAACGCAGCTTTGCCGAAGCCGGTGGCAATATTTTCGCAACGATTGCCAACAATACTTCAGTCGATCCGACCGCAATGAACGACGCCGACCTGCAATTGCTTGAAGGCACGCAGCCGATTTACTCCATCGGCTACACAACGATGCAGGTTGACGGTGCAGCCCCGGCGGGTGCTCCGCAAAGCGGCACTTTCATCGGTGGCCTGAGCTTGTCAGAGACGGACTGGACCACGGGCTGGACGTTCGGTTTGCACCCGGATAACCGTTCTCAGGCCCTGTGGTTCGAATAAGCGGACTCACTTCATGATACTTATCCTGAACCCGCGGAACGCACTGCGCCTGGCAATTGCCGGCGCAGTGTTGTTACCGCCCCTGCCTCTCTACGCGCAGGACGCCCGTCCACCCTTGGCGGCCCCGGAATCGCCGGCTGTAGTAGAGCAAGAAGCCGGCGAGATCGAAGAAGTGGTTGTCCTCGGACGGTTTCGCAGCGCGAGCCAGCAATTGCTCGACGAGCGCCTGAACGACGATTCTGTCAGTGATGTCCTGGATGCGGACACTATCAGCCGCCTCGGTGATTCGACCGTAGCGTCGGCATTGCGCCGGGTGCCGGGCCTGTCCCTGGTTGGCGGCCGCTTTGTCTATATCCGCGGTCTGGGCGAGCGCTATTCGGCAACGTCACTGAACGGCGCGCGCATTCCGTCGCCGGATCTGACCCGCAATGTGATTCCGCTCGACATCTTCCCGACCTCCACCGTGCAGTCACTGAAAGTTCAGAAGACCTGGTCGCCCGAACTGCCAGCGAACTTTGGCGGCGGCAGTGTTGATATCCGCACCAAGAGTGTGCCGGATGGTTTCAATGCCAGTGTGGAAGTAGGCAGTGGTTATAACAGCAACCTCGGCGGCGATTTCCTCTCGTACCCGGGCAGCAGTGATGATGATTTCGGCTCGGATGACGGCAGCCGCGCGCTCTCGGCAGACCTCATGTCGCAAGTGCACTACTACCAGGGCAACGTCGACGTGCAGGGAATTCTCAGTCGCTTGCGCGCCGAAGACCCGAGCGCAACCCTGGCCGATGCTCAGCTGATCAACCGCCAGCTCGGATTGCAGCTCAACCGCGAGATCGGCATCGAACGCCGCGACTCAAGCCCGGATATCGGTTTGAAGGGCACCATCGGCAACAGCTTCGCAGCGGGTGATAACTTCGAGTTCGGGGTGCAGGCCAGTGCGGCATATGACACGCAGTGGCGTCAGTCACTGGAGAAAGCTCGCAGCTTTAATTTCCCCGAACAGCGAACCAATACCGAAGATGAGTCCACCCGCACCGTCAGCCTGACCGGCACGCTGAATCTCGGGATGCGTTTTACGGAAGACCACGAGTTCGAAACGACGACCTTGTACCTGCGTAATACGGACAATGAAACGGCCGTTCGCGATTACTTCAATGAGAACCGGGAAGTCGATGACGGCATAGGCTGGCGCAACTACCGTTTTCAGTTTGAGCAGCGTGACATGGTTGTAAACCAGGTGAAAGGGACGCACAGATTTGGAGAGGCAACTCGCCAGATGTTGCCTGACGCGTTCCACAGTCTGTTCAACCTGGTGCCGGAAGAAACCAGCATTTCCTGGTTCCATTCCGACGCCACCGCAGAAACGAGCATACCAAACCAGGTCGAGATCTCATCCCAGACCGTTACTGATTCGACGACAGGCGCGGTCCTGGACGAGCTGGTGACACTGGATGCGACGGCGGCCGACTATCGCTTCACCGAGCTTGATGACGAGTTGCAGAACTACGGTTGGATGGCAACGGTCCCGTTCTACACCAACGATTCCATTGTAGAGGCGAGCTTCGGTTACCAGCATGACCGCAAGGCCCGGACTTATCGCCAGTTACAGTTCAGTCTCGGTGCGCTCAACGTCGGCG
The DNA here is from genome assembly GCF_055809415.1 of Woeseia sp. D3-10. Classification (NCBI taxonomy): domain Bacteria; kingdom Pseudomonadati; phylum Pseudomonadota; class Gammaproteobacteria; order Woeseiales; family Woeseiaceae; genus Woeseia; species Woeseia sp. D3-10. Next base: position 2,034,584 of record NZ_JBVVTW010000007.1, read on the forward strand.
ATATCGGTACACTTGGCGGTACGCTGGACTCGGTGTTCTCAGACTCAAGCATTCTGAATCCGGACAACAACTACGTCTTCGATATTCGCGGTACCAATAACCAAAGCTACATTGCGGCGACCATGACGGACGCGGTCTTTGGCAAAGTTGACTGGACCTGGAAGGACAAGTGGCGGCTTGCAGTAGGTGCGCGCTGGGAAGACTATCGTCAGGTTGCCCTTGACTGGAACCCATTTGGTTATACCGAAACCAACCCGCAAATCTCAACGGATCCGGAGGTGCTGGAGCGCGGCACGTTTGCCAGCGATGATATCTTCCCGTCAGCGTCAGTAACCTACATAGGCGATCTGTGGGCAGAAACTTTCCAGTTGCGGTTCGGCTGGAGTGAAACGGCCATTCGACCCGATCTCCGGGAAATAACCGACGCCAGCTATGTTGATCCGGTGACCGATGACCTGGTCGATGGCAACCCAGGCGTCGTTCCCTCGGCCGTCAACAACTTCGATATTCGCGCGGAATGGTTCTTCGCCAGTGGCGACAACGTGACGATGACGTTGTTCCACAAGCAGATCGACCGACCGATCGAATTCTTCGAGTCGGCGGCTAGTGACACCACGGTGGCACGTGAGATTGTTAATGCGGAGTCTGCCGAAGTTACCGGCATCGAAATCGAAGCGCTAAAAGAACTGGGCTTTCTGGGTTCGGCCTTCGATACGATGTTTGTACAGGGCAATCTGACCGTACAGGACTCGGAACTTGTCGCCGGCCCCGATGCCGATGCACCGACCAACAACGTCCGCGAACTGACGGGTGCGTCCAAGTACGTGGCCAACTTCGCCCTGGGCTTCGATTCGCCTGATGCCCGTCATTCGGCGTCGCTGGCTTACAACGTGTTTGGTGAGCGCTTGTACGTTGCAGGCCGGAACGGCGCGCCGGATGGCTTTGAGCAGCCGTTCCACTCGCTGGACCTGACCTACTCCTGGTACCCGAGCGATACGATCACGATCAAAGCCAAGGCGGCCAATCTGCTGGGCGAGCAACTCGAAATTGAACGAGCCGGTATCGTGACGTTTGAAGAAGATCCGGGCTCCAGCTATTCGCTCAGTTTCACCTGGGCGCTGTAAACCAACCCCCCCTAGCGGAAGCAGCGTCACTCCCAGACAGTGCTTCCGCGACCTTGCCCGGAATTCCGGGGCCGCGCTGCCGAAAGGCAGCGCGGCAAACGGGACGTAGCCCGCAGTCATCACCCTTGAACCGATTGCAGGCTGTGGCTTACTAACCGGTTGCACCAACCATCCAAGGTGCTCTTCCTGTTTCAGCCGGGGCAAGTGTCGGGCGGCGACGGGTAGCCCGTAGGTCAACGTTGCATACCGACTGATAAGGCCAACCGACAGCGCGGCTACCGCCTATCGGCAGACGCCTCACCCATTCCGTGTTGTCGCGGGCGAACGATCCGATACTGATGGAGAGTGGCGAGGTATACGAGCTGGTCCTGACGCCGATGTCGAGAAGCTACCGGTTCAAGAAAGGCTAAGGAGCCAGACCCGCAAGGGCTGGCTCCTTTTCTATTGGGCGTATTACCGTTCGGGCAGCGGGTTGAACGCCTTGGAGAAAAACAGCGCATTCAGCAGCAGCTTGTCGGTGCCGAACCAGGTGGCACGGAACGTTGGGTTATCGGCAAACAGGATGACACTGCCAGCACCCTTGCGTTCCGCGATCAGGGCGGCGGTCCCTTCGAGCTGTTGCAGGTTGGTGTCCGACGTGTAACCCGACAATAACGGCGGTGTTGCGTAAGTAATGACACTGGCATACGGGTTCTGCGGTCGCGTAAGTACGCTGGTCGTGTTCTTGTGCAGTGCGATGTTGCGACGCTGATAGCCAAAGCCCAGCGGGTGCGCCGTGTCGAGGTCGCCGGAGAAAATCGCGCCACCGATGATATCCAGTGCGTCGCGCTTTTCTTTTTCGGCATAACTGAACCGTTCAGGAACCAGCTCCGGATCTTCCACCGGTACGTGGCCCGATTCCGAAAGGGCCAAGAGCAGTCCGGCAGCATCTTCCGCCAGCGGGTCTATCCAGTCGAGCACGTTGGTTCGTACCCAGTCTGCGCCCTGACGCATACCGATAACTGTCCCGCCTTCATTCACCCATTGCCGGATTCGCCCAGCGTATTCCGGCGCGTAGGTTTCGTAGTTGCCGCCGACAAACACAAGGTGCGTGTACTGGTTGAGCGGGATTCCCCCCAGTCGATCACGGTCACGAATGGTTACTTTCATGTCCATGCGCTGGTCGAGCAAGTGCCAGATCTCGCCCGCGTTGTACCAATCGACATCACGCCCGGCGACCAGCAGAACCTCGGGCTTCTTGAGCGCTTTGAAAAACTGACCGCCGACGTCCGAACCGCGGGTGCCGATCGCGCTGCGCCCGGAGCTCAGTGCATGCACGGTTACGCCATCTTCGCGCGCAATCGTTCGCATCAGTTCGTCAATCTGGTCGCGGGCCTGTTCCTGGCGGTCAAAGGCAATTACTACAGTGCCGCGATCGAGACTGACGGTGCCGCGACTTGTTTCGGCGACGAACGGGTCGATCGAGACCCGCGCGAACAATTCTGCCGACAGTACCCGGTTCAATGCGCGTGGGGCGTAGTAGCCGTTCCATTCGAAGGCGTATGCATAGGCGGCTTTATCCGGCGTACTGGCGACCGGCATCTCCAGTGACGCGGGTTCGCCGAGTTGCCCTGAGTTGAGTCGACGACCGGACAGGCTGGCATAGTCCAGGCCGTAGGCGAGAGGCACGGTCCAGGTTGAAACGTCATAGAATGTAGTGTCTTCAAATTCCGTGATGGTTTCGAAGATGCTGCGTATGAGTTGATGCTGCGGTTGATCGAGCGACACGATCATCGCCTCACCGGCGCGATAGGTAATACCACCCTCGGTCACATCCTGTGCCAGCGTGCGTACTTCAATACGGTGGAAGTTCAGCAAGTCCACAAAGTGGTAGAGGCGGGCATCGTCGCCCGGCGCGGCGAAGACGTAAGCCTTGACGCTGTGATTGCTCGCGCGCTCAGACGCTGAGTCGTAGAAGTTTTTCTGGAATTGCAGCAATGCATCGCGTTGTTGCAGCGCGCCTTCGGCATTCGCAATGCTGGTGCGGAAATGCTTCAGAATGTTCTCGCGATACGTACGCAGGCCATTGCTGGTCTTGCGCGCTACACCGCGTGCGGCGCTCGCTTCATGCAGAATTCCAATGCCGCCGTTGACCAGTGGGAAGCCAGCGCCCTTGCCGAGGTAAAAGTGGTCGTAGCGGTCGCCGTGAAAATACAAACGACCTTGTGAATCCATGAACTGCTCGGCCGGAGCAACCACATCGGCGATGAGCTGCATACTTTCGTCCGGAATCAGCGGGTGCGTGCGGGTCGGTATGCCCGGTGCAAAATAGTAAGTCTGTTCACTGCCCATCTCGTGGTAGTCGACCGAAACATTCGGCCGCCATTCGTGCCACTTACGCATCCACGCCCGGGACTCAGGCTGAGTCACCGACAGCCACTGCCGGTTGAGATCGAACCCGTAGTGATTGGTGCGCGCTACCCGGCCATCGTAATCCTGTTCCATGTTGTTGGGATCCGGGTTAACGACGCGGCTGCCGTAAGTGTCGAGCCACGCTACCCGGTTCGCGTGACCGTCCGGGTTGAACACCGCCGTGACCAGAATCACGCTACCGGCAAGCAGCTGGTCGACTTTGGTACCTTGGGCTGCGGCCAGGTAATAGACCGTTGGCAAGGACGCGTCCATGCCGCTGGCCTCGGCGCCGTGCACGCCGTAGTTGAGCCAGGTAATGACGGGCATGTCTGCCGTCACTGACTGCCGGAGATCGGGCTCTGTCAGTGCGATGTGTTGCGTGCGTATGTCATCGATGCGCGCCTGATTCGCAGGAGATGTGGCAACCACAAAGAGTATCGGTCGACGTTCGTGGCTGTAGCCGATGACTTCCACGCTTAGTCGGTCCGACAGACCGGAAACCTTGTTGATGTACTCCACCAGTTCGTGATGACGAACCGGCGCTGCGCCGAGAGGCCGGCCGAGAAATTGTTCGGGCGTCGGGATACGGGCATCGTACTGCACATCGGTCGGAAACATTTCGGCATCCGGGTCGAACGCCGCTTCCTGCGCGCTGCTCGTAGCCGAGAGAAATAACGTTGCGAGGGTTAGCAGTGTTCCGATTGTTCTTATGGGTCTCACAAATGATCTCCGGTTAACGGGGGATAAAGCAGCGGCCAACCATACCGTGCATCTGCCTCGTGGAACAATGCGAAAAGCGACGATCGGAATTAGTTTTGCTTATGGTTGCCGGACGTTGCGCGCGTAGTTCCACGAGCCGACGATGCGAGTGGCAGGTTCGTGATGTAACAATGCCGTTTGCCGGTACTGCTCGAAGCCATCGAGGTTCAGTTCGGCAGGAATCTGCCAGGGCTCGCGTGCGAAATAGTTGGCAACATATTCGGCCAGCCAGCCGTCGCTACGAACGGCGGTCAGAGTGTCGAGATAGTCGTCGGCATCATTGGCCCCTTGTTCCTGCCAGGTATCGAGTAGGTGGCTGCGCGCGGTCAGTTCGCAATCAAAAGAACTTGCGCGGGCCGGATTGTCGCCGCCGATCGCGAGCTTGCAGGCGCTCAGGGTCAGGCTGTAGCTGACCCAGCTTTGCAGTACCGGGTCGTCATCCGTCAACGCCCGTTCGGCGAGGTAAAAGGTATCGCCATCCGTCACCCCGTCGCGCAGATAGATTTCGCTATTGCAGCCGAAGACGAACTGCAGCAGAACGGTACAACAGATCCCGTAGCTGAAGCGGTGCGGCAAACGGTTCATAAACGAATTCCGGCCGGCGCACCGATGGCGCGCCGGCAACGAGAGGCCGGCCCTGAAAGTAACGTGCGCCGATGTCACAAATCAATTGCCCGGGTGCGGTATCATCCGCCGGGGCCGTTTGGGAGGAAACCGTTTGACCATCAGCATCCTGATATTAGCCGCCGGACAGGGCACCCGCATGCGCTCGTCCCGGCCCAAAGTTCTGCAGGCATTGGCCGGCCGGCCGTTGCTGCGGCACGTCGTGGACTGTGCCCGGCAGATCGACGCCGCTGACATTTGCGTGGTTTACGGTCACGGTGGTGACCAGGTACAGGCGGCGTTTGCCGATGACGACTTGCGCTGGGCGCTGCAGGCCGAGCAGCTCGGCACCGGCCACGCCGTCATGCAGGCGATGCCGGAAACCGCCGACGACAACCGCGTGCTGGTGCTGTTTGGTGACGTGCCCCTGCTGCGACCCCAGACGCTCGAGCGGCTGCTGAATGAATGCGGTCCTGACGACCTCGGCGTATTGACCGTGGACGTGCCGAACCCACAGGGTTACGGCCGGATCGTCCGCGAGAACGGCCGGGTTGTGCGTAACGTCGAAGAAAAAGACGCGAATGACAGCGAACGTCTGATTAAAGAGGTCAACTCCGGCGTCATGTGCGCGCCGGCCAAAAAATTCAAAGGCTGGCTGGAGCGCCTCGGCAACAACAACAGCCAGGGCGAGTACTACCTGACCGACGTGATCGCCATGGCGGTGGCCGACGGCAGCGCGGTACACGGCATCAAGGCCGACAGCGTCGAAGAGCTCATGGGCATCAACGACCGCCGCCAACTGGCCGAGGCCGAACGGGCACTGCAGCGCCGGCTGGTCGGCGAGTTGATGGCCGCCGGGGTTGGTTTTGCCGATCCGTCGCGGGTGGATATCCGTGGCACGTTGCGTTGCGGACAGGATGTTTTTATCGACGTTAACGCCGTGTTCGAGGGAGATGTCGTCATCGGCAGCAATGTCGTGATCGAGACCGGTAACCTCATTCGCGACAGCCGGCTCGGCGATGGCACGGTGGTGCACTCGAATTGCCACATCGAGCAAAGCGACGTGGGCCGTGAATGTGAAATCGGCCCGTACGCGAGACTGCGTCCCGGCACGAAGTTGGCTGAGCAGGTGAAGATCGGCAATTTCGTCGAAGTTAAGAAGAGCAACATCGCCCGTGCCAGCAAGGTGAATCACCTGAGCTACATTGGTGACGCGGAAATCGGCAGCGGCGTCAACGTGGGTGCCGGTACTATCACCTGCAACTACGACGGTGCGAACAAACACCTGACGAAGATAGGCGACGGTGCGTTCATCGGCTCTGGCGTGAATCTCGTGGCGCCGGTGGAGGTGGGTAGCGGTGCGACGATCGGTGCGGGTTCCACGGTATCGAAGCCGGCCCCGGCCGATCAGCTGACGGTTGCGCGGGCCCGCCAGATGACCGTTGCGGGCTGGAAGAAGCCACAAAAGAACAGCTGAAACCGCAATACAATCAGTAATCTGGGGCTTATACTCCGGCTCCGGTAATGCGAACTGCTGCACGCCCTTCGGCGAATTTTCCTGCAACAATTCGCCACCCTGCGAGTGACAACAGCAACCAGACGGGTCCGGGAGGACTGACAAATGTGTGGAATTGTCGGCGGCGTCGCCGAAAGAAACGTAGTGCCCATCCTGATGGAAGGGTTGCGCCGACTTGAATACCGCGGCTACGACTCGGCCGGCATTGCCGTCATGGAAGATTCCGGCATTGATCGTCTGCGCCGGCTCGGCAAAGTACAGGAACTGCAGAACGCACTGGACGAGCAACCGATCCGTGGCACGACCGGAATCTCCCACACACGCTGGGCAACCCACGGCGCACCGAGCGAACTCAATGCTCACCCGCACATGTCGCACCCGGAAATTGCGATCGTGCATAACGGCATCATTGAGAATTACCAAACGCTGCGTGCGGAACTGTCCGCGGCGGGCTACAAATTTGAATCCGACACGGACACCGAGGTTGTTGCTCATCGCGTTCACCAGCACCTGAAAGACAGTGCTGATCTGGTGACGGCGGTTCGCAAGACCGTTGCCGAACTGGAAGGTGCTTATGCGCTCGCGGTTATGAACCGCAATCAGCCCGGCAAACTGGTACTGGCCCGCGCGGGCTGCCCGGTGGTTGTCGGTCTGGGAATTGGCGAAAACTTTGTCGCCTCTGACGTTGCAGCACTGTTGCCGGTTACCCGCAGTTTCATGTTTCTGGACGAGGGCGATATCGCGCTGGTCGAGCGCCGACAGGTTACGGTATTCGATGCGGCTGGCAACCAGGTTGAACGACCAGTCAAAGAAAGCGAGCTGACAGCTGATGCGGCGGATCGCGGCAGCTATCGCCACTACATGCAAAAAGAAATTCACGAACAGGCGAGTGCGGTAGCCCGTACGCTGGCTGATCGTATTGAGAACGGCGTTGCACTGGATACCGCGTTTGGTGACGACGCATCGGCCGTACTCGACAAGACCAAAGGCGTGCACATCATTGCCTGTGGCACCAGTTACCACGCCGGCCTGGTCGCGCGTTACTGGATCGAGCAGCTTTGCCGAATTCCATGCTCGGTCGAAATTGCGAGTGAGTACCGCTACCGCTCACCGGTGGTGCCGGACGGTACGTTATTCATCAGCATCAGCCAGTCCGGCGAAACGGCCGATACGCTCGCCGCGTTACGCGAAGCGAAAGTGTCCGGCTATGTTTCAACGTTGACGATTTGCAACGCGCCCGAAAGCTCCATGGTTCGCGAATCCGAGCTGGCGATGATGACCAACGCCGGTCCTGAGATTGGTGTTGCATCGACCAAGGCGTTTACCACGCAATTGGCAGCGCTCGCGTTACTTACGATCTGTCTCGCCCGTCGGGCGGGCCTTGAAGAGCGGCAGGAGCGTGCGCTGGTCGCGCAGCTCGCGGAACTGCCGGGGCTGATCGAACAGACCCTGTTGATGGACAAGTCCATCGAAGTGCTCGCCGAAAAGTTCGTCGACAAGCATCACGCCCTGTTCCTCGGCCGCGGAGTCCAGAACGCCGTCGCCATGGAAGGCGCGCTGAAGCTGAAAGAAATTTCCTACATTCATGCCGAAGCGTACGCCGCTGGCGAGCTGAAGCACGGGCCGCTCGCACTGGTTGACGAAGACATGCCGGTCATCGCGGTTGCACCTGATGACCAGCTGCTGGAAAAGCTGAAGAGCAATCTGCAGGAAGTTCGTGCCCGCGGTGGCGAGCTGTTCGTCTTCGCCGACCCACGCGTTCAGTTCGGCGAGAAGGACGGTATCCACACGATGCGTATGCCTGCCCTGATTCAGGATTTCCAGGCGCCGATTCTGTACACGATACCGTTGCAGCTACTCGCCTATCACGTTGCGGTACTGAAAGGCACGGATGTGGACCAGCCGCGAAACCTGGCGAAGTCGGTTACTGTCGAGTAGCTCTGAGACCAATTCTGCTCGGTGGTTTCCGGTAGTAAAGACTGTCGGCTTGCAATGAAGAGCATCGTAGATTTTCGCTAGCTATTGACTGACCTGGAGATCAGGCGAATTCTTCGTAATTAGAAGCTTCGGAGATCGATATCGATTGCGGCTCTGGACCCGATACCGGTCGTACAAAGCTTTCAGGGTAGAATGACCGCTACTGACCCAAAGCGGACGTTCACAAAATAAGCAGAACAAGGACTCCAAATGGGATTTTCGATCTCTTGGCTCGCTGTTAAGACGGATGACTTGGACCAGCTTTTCGAGGTGGCTGACGTTGCCCCGACTACTGAATCCGACGAATGCCTCGAATCAGAATTTTCGGGTAGCGGACTTCAAAACGGGTGGTACTTTTTTCAAACACAGGGGTGCGATCATCCGATAATCTCAGGTGACTCGCTGTCGAAAATCTCGAAACTTGGCGAGACTATCGCTTGCTCAGTAGAAGAACACGTCATGGTCAGCGTTGCCGAGGGCTGGAACGACGGGGCGCGCAGCTGGTCAATCGCGCACAATGCTCAGGAAGGGATGTTTGACCTTTCCGCAGATGGAGAACTTCCCGCTCACTATGAGGCAACCAAAAACGATTTCGTCTCTCAGCAGAATGCGGAAGGCGGTGAAGATGCAGACGTAGATTTCATCTTTGATATTCCTCTTCAGGTTGCCAAGAGGATTTGTGGCTATAAACACGATGACGGGTCACCACCTTGGGTACCACCCGGGCCAGTAGCGTTCACTCAACAAGGAGCTTCGACAGCACCCTCTGCGAAGCCGTGGTGGAAGTTCTGGTGATTCTCAACGGCTGGTTCTGGCCGATAGCGGAAGGTCGCTGTGTCCCCAAACAAGACGATCGAGCGGCGGCTTGGTAAATAACCGGCCATTCGCTATCCGACACTTACAATTGCGGATTTCGTCCGCCCGGCTGGCGCCCATTCATTGGCTTGGACGCGTTTTTCCGACGCTAATGATTACCCGAAACCACCGGTCGTTTGTGTGTCTGTCAGAAGTCTGCAAAACACATGCAGTCTGGGAATAGGGCAGTAGCTGCTACGTTTCGCCAGCAATGTTTTTGCATGGCTTTATGGATAAGGGTCTGTCGAGTCGTCCAGGTCTATGCCGGTCGACGATTCACCGTGATCTCAAGACTTGCCACTCGCGAACAGTTGCTTTCGGTGAGTAGCGACTTGCTCTTTTTGAAAGGGCCCTGACCTTATACTGGTGCTTACGACACTTCTGGCGTGGCTACGATATCTGCAAATGTGGCAAGCAAAAAATCTTGCAATGCGACGACAGCCTGAGGCTGACCTTTTCGGGACGGTGAAACCAGGCTAAGTTGAGCAACGCCGGCATGCCAGTCCGGCAGGACTCGTCGAAGTTGCCCGCGCCTTAGTTCGTCACGGCAGGTATAAGCGGGCAACGCAACAACACCGGCCCCGCTTGCAGCGGCATGCTTGAGTGTGGACATGTCGTCGCTCTTTAGTCTGGGTGTGATCTCTATATCGAGCTTTTCGCCAGAAAGCCTCTCCAGCAACCATTTTCCGCGCGGTGATTGCCAGCCGAGCGCGAGCGTCTGATGGTTGTCGATATCGGACGGGTTCCCTAGTGCTGTGTGCTGATCCTCGTAGTCGCTCGCGGCGAATAGCTGCCACTCAACTTGGGCCAGAGGTCGCTGAATGAGCGATGAATCTGGTAACGCCGCTGAATGGCCACGAATTGCCAGATCGACACCTGAGGCAATCATATCGATATTCTGGTTCGTTACTTGCTGCGAGACGGTGACCAGTGGATTTTCCGCGAGGAATCGCGCTATGAGCTCTTTCAATGCAAACTGGGCGACGCCAACCGAACAACTGATCGTGACGTTTCCCGACAGGCGATTCTTCTTTCGCCGCACTGCATTCTCTGCCTTCTCCATTTCATCGACGACCGTACGAGCGTGGGCGTAGAAGGTCTCTCCGAGCTCAGTGACATTGAATTGCCTGGTCGTTCTCTGAATCAGGCGCGCATCCATTCTTTCCTCGAGTTGTCTGATGTGCCGGCTTAACCGGGACTTGGGCAGACCCAGCGCCTCAGATGCCGCCGAGAACCCTTTCTTCTCGACCACGTGCACGAAGTAAAAGTAGTCATTTAGATCAGGTCTTGGCACCTGCTCCCTCCGATTGAGCGCCCCTGGCCAGTCTATTGTTCCATTCTTGCAACATAAATTTCAAATTGTGGGCCTTCTGCTAATTATTGTTCTGTTATTACACTGGATACAGCACTCACTAACTAGCACGAGGTACGGAATGAGCAGGGCAACTGAGCGGGCTACAGACAATGATCTGGGCAATGTCCAGGTAGTAGCGAGGCCGGCGGATGGTGATCCGCTTTCTATCGGCAACGGTTTTTCAGCGCGGAGTTTTCGTGCCAGAGACGTTGGCCAGTCGATGGATCCTCTGGTGTTGGTTGATCACTACGTCATGACCGAACCCACCTTCGGTACACACCCTCATGCAGGACTATCGGCGGTTTCGCTGATTTTCCCGGACAGCACAGGACGCTTCCATAACCGCGATTCGCTCGGCAACGACTTTGATCTCTTGCCAGGTGATCTCTACTGGTTGCAGGCCGGTCGAGGTGCCTTACATAACGAATCCCCACGAGAAGGTTCACGAATTCACGGTCTCCAGGTATTCGTCAACGTCCCACAAGATTTCCGCTATGACGAACCTTTTTCGCTGTTAGTGCGGCGGCAGGATATGCCGGTAATAACCAACAGTCAGCACAGCGTTCGTGTGGCTCTGGGTGAAAGCAATGGTGTGGCTGGCGCCACATCCCCCGGCTTGCCTATGACCATTCTCGACGGTCAGTTGGTTCGCCACGGAAGCTTCGAGCACGAACTCAACAGCGGTCGAAATGCTTGGGTACACGCAATTGACGGGGAGATCGACGTTACCGTATTGACGAACGGCGCAAGACTCCGAAAGGGCCAGGCAATCGCCATCGACAATTCCGGGGGTAACAAGTCAATCACTGTGCGCGTATCCGCCAGCAGTCGCCGTCAGGCTCAATTCGCCTTGCTTGATGGCCAGGCAATAAAGGAACCATTCGTCCAGCGAGGACCTTTTGTAATGGGCTCGGCAGACGAACTCGATGCGATCGATCAAGCCTTTGACGAGGGTCAGTTCGGGTCGATCGATTGAGTACATCGGCCAACCCACCGAATAACTTTCTAATGTTAACTCAGGAGAAAAGAATGCCTAGCAACTCACACAATCCCGAGCCACTCACCGCGAGCAATGCTGCCGTTGTTTTTGTGGATAACCAGGTCGGTTTGATGACCGGTATCCGCGACTACTCAATCGCTGAGCTCAAGCACAACATCGTAGGCTTGGCCAAAGCAGCACGTGCACTCGACCTCCCTATTGTGACGACGACCACTTCCTCGGAAACGCTTTGGGGTCCGGCTATACCGGAACTGCAAGCAGCGCTTCCCGGGCAAAGTTTTATCGATCGTACGACGGTAAATGCCTGGGACGATCCGCGCGTCGAAGCCGCGATTCGAGCGACCGGCCGTAACAAACTGATCTTCGCCGGACTTTCCCTTGAAGTGTGCGCGGCATTTCCTGCAATGCGCGCGGCCAGAGAAGGCTTTGAAGCCTACGTGGCAGTGGATGCATGTGGAACATTCGACATGACCAAGCGGGAAACCGGAATTGTCCGCTTGATACAAAGCGGTGTTGTTACAGCGGACGCGTCCAGCCTGATGATTGAAATTCTCGGAGACAACGCCTCGCCTAAGGCGCAGGAGGTTTACAGGGCACTTGGAATGGACTGGTCAATCCTGGTCAGTCAAGTCCGTGAGAGTGCGGCCGCCTAGGTCATACGGACTTAACCCGGAATTCGTGGAGCCCGTCACCGATATGAATTATCTGAAAAAACCAATGCGCATAGTTTTTTGGAAACACTACTCGACTATGCGCTCAACCGAGACGATGCAAACCGGTTTTCTTGAGGTTCATTGGCCGGCCCGCTCCCGACTGCTTTGTAGCTCCCGCGCTGTCATCGGTGCAGTTGGTCCACGCCTGTTAACCGTCTGCGCGGCGGCCGCCACGATTATGGTGTCAATGACTTACCGGATCATGCCTGGTTCGAAAACGATCATTGCTCGCTGGCTGTACGAGCAGCCAAGTAGAGAATATCCGGCCATAGAATGCGGCGAAGACAGCCAACGCTAGAACTGACCATGTTCATGCGAATCGCCGACTTACTTCTCAAATTACACTAGAGGCAATCATGAATAAGTTTACCGAAACTCAACAAAAACCAAGCGGGTTGACCCTGGTACTAGGGGCTTCCGGAAAAACCGGCCGACGAATCGTTCAGCGTCTCAAGTCGCGTGGAGTTCCAACCCGAATCGGCTCGAGATCCGGCAGTCCAGCTTTCGATTGGGCTAAGCCCGAAGACTGGGATGCGGTGTTGGATGGCGTTCGTTCGGTCTATATTTCCTATGCCCCTGACCTTGCTGTTCCCGGTGCCACTGACTCGATTCAGCATTTCGTCGATAGAGCGGTCGCAAAAGGTGTTACGCGACTGGTGTTGTTGTCCGGGCGCGGAGAAGAGGAAGCACAGGCCTGCGAAAGGATTGTTCAAGCTACTGATATCGAATGGACGATAGTGCGATCCAGCTGGTTTATGCAGAATTTCTCCGAAGGGGAATTTCTCCAAATGGTTCTCGGTGGCACAATCGCTCTACCTGCAGCGGATGTTGCTGAACCGTTCATCGATGTAAACGACATCGCGGACGTTGCGGCAGCCGCTTTGACGGAAGCAGGCCATACCAACCAGGTTTATGAAGTCACCGGTCCGCGTCTACTCACCTTCTCGCAACTGGCCAAAGAAATAGCTGAGGCCGTGGGTCGGGGCGTGCAGTTCGAGCAGATTCCGGCTGAAGCGTTTGCTGCAGGGATAGCCGAGGCCGGGGTGACCGGGGATGTCGCCTGGCTGCTCAACTATCTCTTCGATACGGTACTCGATGGCCGCAACGCGTATGTTGGAGACGGTGTAAAGCGTGCGCTCGGCCGGGAAGCTGCAGATTTTTCGACGTTCACTCGCCGGATCACGGCGCGTGGCATCTGGCAGCCCGATACTACGGAGGCAGTCGCATGAGTATCCCTATGACTATCGCAATTTGGGCGGCCATTGTTGGCAGCGCGCTGATAGGCGGAATATTCTTCGCCTTTTCGAATTTCATCATGAAGGCACTGCGACGCGTACCAGCTCCTGAAGGGATATTGGCAATGCAAACCATCAATATCACCGTGTTGAATCGCGGGTTTCTCGGTGTATTCATGGGCACAGCATTGCTCTGTCTGGTTCTCGCGGTCATCTCCATCGCTGAATGGGAAATGGCACGTTCGCCGTACTTGCTCGGCGGCGCGGTCGCGTACATCGGAGGAACATGGTTCGTGACGGTCCTGGGTAATGTTCCATTGAACGACAAACTGGCCGGAGTAGAGAGAGAAAACCCGGAATCGCTGGACCTTTGGGCGCACTACCTTGAACGTTGGACCAAGTTGAACTCACAGCGCGCCGGTGCCGCTATATGCGCCTCAACGCTGTTCTTTATCGGTTTGACTTACTCAGGATAAGGGGAAGGAGTCGATTCGTTAACACACTGTCATCAATGCCAATTGAGGTCCGCGGCAGCCATTTCCAGGTGACACGAACGGCCACTTCTGGGCGATAGCGGAAGTGCACAGTTCCCACAAAAAGGCGCTCGAAAGATTGTTATCCAAATAGGCCGACAGTTGCTACCGGTAGCAGAGGGAGTTCAAGGTAGGCTGACGCATGATGCCCCAAAGTGGACATTCTTTACCCTTTCCAGATACGTCGCCGGATTCTGCATCGGAAGCACGTTGGCCGGGCGGGAACGATTATGGCGGCGGCTCGATGTCTTCAAGTAATGCAGCGGTGCGGCGCTTGATTTGCTTTAGGAACTTGACGTGATCGGAGGCCTCGAAAGCACCTGCTTTCAGCGCCCCAATCAAGACCTTGTCCGTACGTACTATCGAAGCCGCTTCATCCCAATTTAACTCGGGACTCCTCCCGACACCGTTGCTCATCAGCTGATTTCTGATCTTCTCCCAGGTCAACGAATACAGCGTCTTTTCGACGTCATTGATCGATTCGATGAACAGGTAATGGTCCCGCAATGCGCGAACTAACGCCTCATCCTGGAAGACAAGAATATCGCCCGTTGCGACCATGTCGTCATAGGCGTGCCGGGCGGTATCGAACGTGCGGTTATACTGGATGACGGTGATAGCCTGGTCCGCCGCCATCGTTCGGTCTACAAGGGGGACCTCAGTCTTAGTCTTCTTGCCAAGCTTGGAACCTTCTATGTGGCATCTGTTACGGATTGCCATCAGGGTTGTTGTCAGCGGCATCCCGAAAACGAACATCGGTAACATCGACCTTGAAGAACTCGAAGTACTGATCAGTACCGAAAAAATTTCCCGCCTCTATGCGGGTCGGCAGGTTGTAGCCATCAAAGTTCCTGTACCGGGACAGGTGGCCGCCGAACGGCTGCAACTGATAACGCTTCTGCGGATTGGCATCCGACCAGCGCTGAAACACGATTTTCGCAAGACGCCCGTCGGGCTCGACAAACAGATCAACAGCTTGCTCCAGACCCTCGAACCGATAAATCACCCGGGCCAGAGAGTCATCAACAGCCTCCCATTTGACGTTTTCACTCGTTAGCAATACCGCCGGTGTCCAGAACACAGCTTCGGCCACGCAACGACCGAACGCGGACCGACGGTGGTCAGCGTCGCCGCCGACACGTGCGACGGGAATAACTTGCTGCAGCCAAAAATGACTCCAGCTCATCCGGCCTTCGGTCATATCAGAACCCGAGACTCTCACCAGCCCGGCAGATGCACTCATTCGCCAAAGAAATCCGTACGGAGCGGCCAGTATCTGCTCGGCCTGCAAGCTCATGTCACCGGGCTGGTCGCTGCTGCCCAGTCTGAATGTCCCCTGCATCGTGACTTCGGCCACGCAAAAAAGCGGTGTGCCGGGTGCAATGGCATATCGCAGATAGCGTTGCGCTGGTTCAGGTAAGGTCCGGAGCATTGCCGGGTCGAATCGTGCCGGTTCAACAAGCTGCAACGCCGCCAACCGGGTCCATACGGCTTGTTCTTCGCGCTGATCGAACCATCGCCAGCACAGCATAAACAGCAGCACGACAACAATAATGATGATGACACACAGGATCAGTTCGCTCATGGAAGTTTAATGCAGGCGCGGTGATTCACGCTGTCCGCTGGCTCCGCCTGATCTCTGACGTTAGCCCTTACTATCCGGCGGAACCGTTACAGTCGCTATTCGTACATTCCGAAATTCCAGGGTTGGTTCAACGCTGTACGCACAGGTTGCGTGCGGCTGGTCAGCTCAGTCAGCGGGTAAGGAGGAGGTCTTGTTCCTGGAATGGGCTTTCGAGCGCACGTACACCTCTTTGCTGACGTGGGCCACTGTCTGGCCGTTCTCGTCTTTTAGGTACACGTCAAAGTGGTAGGTGTTCTTGCCGAGCTGGTCGACCTCTGCACGAATCTCCTCAAGACGCTCAGTGCTCACCTCGAATATTCCGGTGATGGTGCCCTTCGCCGGCTTCAGGAAATCAATCGCGGCGGATTTGTCCCAGACGATGTAACCGTTACCCAGATTCATGGTGATAATGAAGACAAAAAACGGATCCGACATGGCATAAAGGCTGCCGCCGAAGTGCGTGCCGAACAGGTTGCGGTTGTACCAGCGAGACCGCAACTCGACTTCAAAGCGGGTGAAGTTGTCTTGCGAACTCCGCACTTTGATGCCCATGCCGAGAAACGGCGGGTACAGGTTGATCTTCCTGATCAGTTTGCCGAACTTCGAGTTCTTCATTGTCTGTTCGTCTCAAGTGTTCATTCGCTGTTGCTTGGTCGTGGGGTGTTGCCCGCCTTTGAGACACCGCGGCGCTCCTGGCGAGACTGATGATCAGACTACAGATCCCTGCCATCGTGCCCGCTCCGAGCGAGCCGCCGAACGGTTTGAATCAGCCGTTGCCGCGGTGCTCATACTCGGCTACCAGGTGTTCCGTGTTTTGCAGGATCTTGCGCGTCGATACCGATACTTCAAACAGGAGAAAAACCAGCGACAGAATCAGCAAGACCATGGCCAGGACGAACAGGTAGACGATCAACGTGCCCAGATTGATCTGCACGAAATCACCAACGAACAGGCTCATGACCACTACGCAGATGAAAAGCGCAGAGGTTACCGATAAGCGGATAGCCCAGTTGATTGTCATGATGCGGCGCCATAGCAAGCCGGTTTCTGACATCAGCATTTCTTTGTGCAGGTCAGAGGTCACCAGGCCCAGCCGCCGTTGCACCACTCTGGCCCGATCAACCACGCGGGCGAGCCGCGTCGTCAGAACGGACAGAATCGCACCGATACCGGTCAACAGAAATACCGGTGCTACCGCGAGTTGTATCGCCTCTGATATCGAACTGACGGGAAGAAAATGATCCATAACGCTGTTGCTCCGGCACGGGTTTGGCAGGTGGAAACGCAGCCAGTCACCGTGGGGTTTGTTGCGGCTGTCGCAGAGTGGTCGCTAATGTAACAAACCGGCAGCGGAACCATAACCCTGCAGGCGGTTCACCTTGCTGAATCTGAGGCCTGGCGTTTTCCTGCGACGTAATGACCGATGATCATTCCGGCAATTTGCGCTGCCCATCGTTTGTATACCGGAGGGCCTGGGTGGAAGCCGTCATCAGCCATCATGGTTGCATCACCGGACGTGTCCGGTTCACAGAGCAGGCATGAATCAGTCTGTTGCGCGAGCTGCCGGAGAACTGCCGAAAACTGTTTTGCCCGCTGCCCGAGCACCCAGCGCAATGGCTGCGGCAGGGCGGGAAAAAGGTGCATTGGCGGCAGCGTGGATAGCACGATGCAGCTTACGCCATAGCGTTGCTGAAGCTCACTGATCAGTCGGTTCTGTTGCCGCTCGAAGGTCTCGAGCGTGATACCCCCTGTGACATCGTTCACGCCCAGTGAGACCACGGCGATATCGAACTCGTCCTGTCCGGCGGGCGGAAGTCTGGCCAGTGCTGTGCTCGTTCTGGCACCCGTGGCAGCGGACAACTTCCAGCGGACCGTGTAGCGATCAGCCAGTTGTGCAACGAGCTGACCGGCCAGTGCATCACGCTGATCAACGGCGCCGACACCGGCCGCGGCCGAATCGCCGAGTATGAGTAGCCGCAACTGCGGCCCGTTGCCGGCGATCCCATCGCGTGCGCCGTCCGGCTCTGGCAAGCGCGGTGTACGGGCCCGGGTCCAGCGCCCCTGCAGGAACAAGAGCGGTGACAGCAACAGGGTGATGAGCAGGTAGCGCATGTATTAGTAACAGCTCAAGGAAACAGGCCGAGCCCGAAAGCGGCTGGAATCATGATCTTAATAGACTTGCAGTGCATGCCGATGCACGGTCGCCGTAAGCCGTAAGCCGTAAGCCGTAAGCCGTAAGCCGTAAGCCGTAAGCCGTAAGCCGGCACGGCACAGGGGTCAAGCACCGACCAGCGTGGCGGTGGTCACTACACACTCCCTTCTGTTTCCACCACCAGAATGCGTGCAGCACCGCGTGGATGCGCGACATGTTCAGTGCCGATCGTCGCATGAAAAATATCACCGCTTTCCATCGTGACAACGTGTTCACCGGACTCGTCGCGATAGTGCATGTCGACGCCGCCATCCAAAACGACAAATACCTCCTCGCCATCATTGGTGTGCCAATGGTACGGCTGGTCGGTCCAGTGCAGCCGGGTAGAGATGCCGTTCATCGTGGCAACAGGCAGCGCATCCCAGGCCTTCTTGCCAGTGAAGTCTCGAGCTCGAATAAATTTCATGCCGTCGTTCCGCAGTAAAGTTTTTGAATGAGGCTATGCTGAGCGGTCTGCGAACAGTAGAGCCCGGGCTGACGTCGCTGGCGCTACTGTTGCGTCTGGACGTTAACGACAGCGAATTCTGTCAACGCTCCAGCAAAGCCACACGCACGCCGAGCGCCACCAGCACCGCGCCGAAAACCCGGCTGACCGTCTGTTGCGAGCGGTCGATGAAGCGGCGTACGGCAGGCCGGTCCAGTGTATAGACAAAGAACAGCCAGAACAGCGCACTGATAAGGACGGTGCTCGCCACCAGCAGCGACGTTGTGCCAGCCGTGGTTTGCGGGGTAATCACAACCGTGAAAACCCCAAGGTAGAACAAGGTCCCTTTGGGATTAAGCAGGTTGTTAATGAAGCCCTGCAAAAACCAGGTGCGGCGATTTATGCCTTGCGTGACGTCCGCCACCCGCAGCGATGTTCGTTCATGACGAAAGCTATTTATGCCGAGATAGATCAAATACGCCGCACCCGCGAACTTGATGATCGAGAAAACCACGATGCTTTGCGAAATGATCCAGCCGATGCCAATCAGGCAATAGCCGATATGCACGAGATTGCCGGCCAGTACACCCAGCGACGTTTGCAGGCCGGCGATGCGGCCGCCGACAATCGTGTTGCGCATGACGATAACCATGTCCGGGCCGGGACTGATCATGACCAGCACCGTAAGAGTAGCTACCAGTACCAGCTGTTCGTACATCTACAGCACCTCTCAAATTTGGGTACGCAGTGCACTGGAGTCCTGCGTGTCAGCAGCGCGTTCCTGGTCGGCCAATCATTCACTCCTGCCGGGCCAGATTGACAAGCAAGATTGTGCGCAAGACGAAATGCCCGGCTACTTTAGCTCATCGTTGGTGGACAGCAACGTGCCGGCTGAATCAAGAACCAGAGGCCACGTGCTTGAATCAGGATCGATCAATTCAAAGTGCCCTGAATCCGGTGCTTCGACCAGCCGGACGTTTTCGCCGCGTTCACGGGCGGCCTCAAAGTAGCGGCGGGCGGGCGGTGACCAAACATCGTCATGCCGGCCGACGAGCAAAATCTGAGGTGTGTCGCCCAGTGACAGCCGAACCGGATCCGTCCAGTCGTAACGCTTCGGCTGTTCGGCTGGTGAGCCGCCGAGCAGCTGATCCACGGCGTGGTCGCAGGTCCCTTCCTCGTGCAGATAGTTGAAGTCTGCTGCCGCAGCGAGACCAAGCACGCCCATCAGAGCCAACGGGTTTGCCGAAGAGCCAGGTCCTGACCCGCTGAGGTTTGTGCGGGCCGCGAGCCAAAGCGCCAGTTGGCCACCCGAAGAGTGGCCCATCGTGATGACCCGGTTCAGATCGAGTTCGTACTTACCGGCAATCTCGCGCAGATGATCCGTACCGGCCGCGACATCCGCAAACGTACCCGGCCAGCCGCCACCGTCATTGCCAACCCGGCGAAACTCCAGCGACCAGCTAGCGATGCCGTTCCGAGCGAGAGCAGCTGTGAGTTTGCTGCTGTGGGCAATGTCGTACTCGGCCATCCAGCAACCGCCGTGGATAAACACGGCAACGGGATGCGGGCCGGTGCCAGCTGGCAACCGCAAGTCCCCGAACTGCAGCGGGTCAGAGCCGTAGTGCAGGCGTGCGTCTGCCGCCGGCTGGTCGAAGCTGGCGAGATCGGCGCTGGTCAGCAGTTCAGGGTTATCCATTGCTGTGGCTACGGGCTGGGCAGCAAGCAGCATGACCATGGCGAGCAGTTGTCGCGACAAGCGTGGCCGGGGTGTTGCTGCGTTTGTGAACAAGCGTCAATTCTCTCTCAATGCTCTGTCGGCGTGGATGAAAATAACGGCGGGCAGGGATCGTGTCGTTGATACCGCAAAGCGTAGCCAGTTCCATGCAGACTACTGCAGAGAACCGCTCAGTATCATCGGCTCTGCAGCTCGACGTATTCGCCATGATAGTCGCCAATGCCATTCAGACCGGGTCCGACGGGACGGAACGTCCAGCCGAGACTGGCGCAGGCGCGTTGGTCCCACACGCCATCGCCGAAATAGGTGATGCTTGCGAGCTCCGTGGGTAAGGCGCGCAAAGCGGTTTGCATGATATCGACCCGCGGCACCGCATCATCAGCGGTTGCGAGTGGCAGGTCGGTGACGTCGAAGCCCGCGGTGTGCAATTTCAGTTGTGCGGATTCGCGCCAGCAACCGGTTGCCAGTGCTACCGCATGGTCGTTCGATGCCCGCAGCCGGTCCAGGAGTTGGCGTGCGCCGTCGATTTCGCGGAACGGCCCGTTGGTCTCAACGTACGCGCTCAGCGAATCCAGGAAGCGGCGTTGAATCGCGGCGATTGTATCGTCGGTCGCCGCGATGCCGTTGTCGCTCAATACTTCCCGGAGAATGCCGAAATCTGAAACGTGTTCGTAGTCGGCCAGTTGAGTGCGAAACCGAACATCGCCCACGGTGTCACGTATGGCCTGTCGATACAGCAGGTCGTCAGCCGACATCGAGTGCAGCAGCGTATCGTCAATATCGAAAATTACGGCGTGGATCACGAGGCAATCTGGTGGGCAGGAATCAGCATCGCGGCATTCTGACACAGCACCTGCAGAGCGTCGACGGCGACTGTTTTTGATCGAATCTGTGTTGCACACGCTATATAGTGATTTCTTTCATTGCCCGCGACGATCATGCTGACTGCACTGCTCGTATTGATCTACATAACGCCAGCCACTCTCGGCGTTTATCACGCGTTGCTGTACAAGCGCGACCCGCGAGCTGCGATGGGCTGGATCATGGCCTGTATATTCGTGCCCTACGGCGGCCCAATCGCGTACTTCCTTTTTGGCATCAATCGTGTTCGCTCGCGTGCGCGGGGGTTGAAGCGTCGCTTGTTCTATGTGGGCTACGAAGTCGGCCAAAGGGCTGCTGTTCATGCGGGAGAAGGTGAGCCGGGGAAGAGCGGTGTCGGTTGGCGCATAACCGGCCAGACGCTGACGGACGGCAATACCGTCATGCCGTTGTATAACGGTGACGTTGCCTATCCGCAAATGCTCGAAGCGATCGAGCGCGCCAGCGAACGCGTGTATCTCGCGACCTACATTCTGAAAATGGACGCGGTCGGAACGCAGTTCGCCGATGCGCTACAGGCGGCGGTCGAGCGAGGGGTCGACGTGCGGGTCCTGGTTGACGGTTTCGGTGAGATGTACTCCTGGCCACGGCCATCCCGGGTACTCCGAAAGCGTGGTATTGCAACTGCCAGGTTCCTGCCGCCGAGGCTCATTCCACCTAGCATTTACCTGAACATGCGCAATCATCGCAAGATTCTGATTGTCGATGACACTATCGCGTTTGCCGGCGGCATGAACATCAGCGACGACCATGTCGAAACTGACAGTCAGAAACGCGATGTAACGGACGTGCATTTTTCCATTCGCGGCCAGACGGTGGGTGAGCTTGCCGCCGTGTTTCTCGGCGACTGGAGCTTCGCGACCCGGGGCGAAGAGGATGAGGTCCCGAAACAGGTGAAGAAGCCGAAAGGTGACATGCGCTGCAGAATTGTTCCGGATGGCCCGAACGAAGCGCTCGATGCGCTGGCCGTAACCATCCAGACCGTCATCAGTGCAGCTGAACACTCAGTTGACATCATGACGCCCTATTTCCTGCCCAGTCGTGAGCTGATGGGCGCCATGGAGTCGGCGGCGCTCCGCGGCGTGCGGGTGAGGCTGGTGTTGCCGGAGAAGAACAACCTGTTCTATGTGCACTGGGCGCATCAGAACGTTCTTGCGGAGTTGCTGCGCTGGGATATCGAGCTTTGGTACCAGGAGCCGCCGTTCTGCCACACCAAGCTGATCTGCATCGACGACGACTACACACTGATCGGCTCCGCCAATCTCGATTCACGCAGCCTGCGATTGAATTTCGAACTGGGCATCGAGGTCTTTTCGACAGACCTCAATGCCGAGCTCGCCGCGTATTTTCACCGCGTCATTGCGACCGGCCGCCAAATTAGCTACGACGAGCTTGCTAACCGTTCCATGCCCGTTCGCCTGCGCGATTCCGCCGCGGCATTGTTCTCGCCTTACCTCTGAGCAGCAGCCCGTCTATTGCAACCACAGATGCGTGGCAATACTGGCCGCATAGCCCAGCGCGATAAAGGGCGTCCAGCGCAGGTGGCTGAAGAACGTGTACTGACCGCGTGCCTGCCCCATCAACGCGACACCGGCCGCGGAGCCGACCGATAACATGCTGCCGCCAACGCCAGCGGTCAGGGTGACTAGCAACCACTGATCAAGTCCCATGGCCGGTTCCATGTGCAGCACGGCCACCATCACCGGAATGTTATCGACAATGGCAGACATGATGCCCACCAGCACGTTGGCTGTGGTTGGACCGAGCTGCAGGTACATGTAGCCGGACAAGTGCGCCAGGTAGCCGATGAACGACAAGCCGCCAACGCTCATGATCACGCCGAAGAAGAACAGCAACGTGTCCCATTCCGCGCGCGCGACCTCGCGAAAGCTGTCAAACGGCACCACTTCGCCGGCTGAATGATTGCCATGATCATTGGCGTTGAATTTGTCGTGCGTAACTCGCAGGTAGTAGCCGAACAACTTGAGGTAAGCGAGACCGGTAATCATGCCCAGGAACGGCGGGAGGTGCAGGAAGTTGTGAAAACAAACGGCGGTCGTGATGGTCAATGCGAACAGTGCGATAACCCGCTTCGCGCCCCGTCGCATGACGACTACTTCGTTTTCGACGTTCTGTACGTCGTTGCGCACGGCGAATGACATAAACACTGCCGGTACGATGTAGTTCACGACGGATGGCACAAACAGTGCGAAGAATTCGGTGAAGTGCACGATCCCGGCCTGCCAGACCATCAGTGTCGTGATATCGCCGAACGGACTGAATGCGCCGCCAGCATTGGCGGCAACCACGATATTGACGCAGCCAATCGCAATGAACTTTGGATTGCCCCGGCCTACCGCCAGGATCACAGCGCACATGACCAGTGCCGTTGTCAGGTTGTCGATGAGTGCCGACAGGAAAAAGCTGAGGACACCAGTAATCCAGAACAGCGCTTTGTAACTAAAGCCGCGCGAGAGCAATTTGCTGCGCAACGCGTCAAACACGAGCCGGTCGCTCATCGTGTTGACGTAAGTCATCGCCGCGAGGAGGAACAGAAACAGCTCCGCAAATTCCGTCAGGTACTCGCGTACGGCTTCATCGAGTAATTCGTGTTCCCCGGTTTGCGCGTAGTACACGCCGATCACGGCCCAAATAATGCCGGCGGCGAGCATGACGGGTTTTGATTTTCTTAGGTGGGTAAATTCTTCGGTGATGACGAACGCGTAAGCAACAACAAATACGACCAGGGCGGTGATTCCTACCCAGTGTCCGGTCAGGTCCACGATGCACACTCCATGACGTATGGCGACCGGAAACCTGCGGATGCTATTAGTGGCCGGGTTGCGCCAAAGACGAAATAATCACATTGACGACCTTGGCTCGCAAGCCTTAATTCGCCGAGCAAACGTCAGTGAGACAGTTCTTTTTGTAACGATCCAGATGAGGTTTCTTGTTCGCCCAGTGATGCACGAATGAAGTCGAGTACAACCTTCCAGGTTTCGTCGGTCGGAGCACCTACAAGGGATTCGTTGAGCATTGACGAACCGTGTACCCCTGGATCGGCGACATAGGTTTGATGACCTTGCTCCCGAAACAATTCAAGTTGCAACGGTACGCTCGGTGCCTGCATTTCACTGATCGGTCGCAGGGCCAGCATAGGCTGAGTGACGTTGTTGCTGTACTGCTCCGGCTGGCAACCTTCCATTGCGTCTCCGGCCGCGGGTGAAAATGCGAGCACGGCGTCTATGTCATCCGTGTTCTCAGCCGCAAGGCGAATCGCGAGTGCGGCGGAATAGCTGCTGCCCCACGCGACGCGCGGTCCGGTGAAGCCGTAGCTGTCAGCAAATTGAAGTGCGGCTTGCAGGTCGGCATACGCATCGCAATAGGAAACGTCTTCGTAACTGCGCCGTTGCGCATCGAAACGTTCGGAGGTGCGGTTAAACATGCCGAAACGATCACCGCCACGGCGCTGGTCGATGGCGAGTGCGTGATAGCCCTCAGCCAGCAGCTGATCGACGAGCGGACCGTACTCGCCACGCGCATCGCCACCACCTTGATGAAACAGCAGGATCAGTGGTGCGTCCTTCTGCCTATCTGGCGCGAGATAGACGTCACCGTAAACCAACACGCCATCGCTGGTCTCGAAATCGACTTCGACTCCGTTCGCCCCCGCCATCGTCGCGACGAGCAGTAACGCTATCAATGTTGAAAGCCGCATGCCGCATTTCTCCGCTATTGTGCTTCAGTAACTCCGACCGCTGAACGATGCGATCGTTCGGCGGCATAAGCGGTATACCGTTGGCGTGGAGGCTTACGGGCCCGAGCGAAGCTTTGGCTCAGAAGCGGTAAGCGGCGCCCAGGCCGACAAAACTGTCAGGCGCACGGTCATTGAGTCCGAGACCCAGATGCACATCGAACTGCAAATCCGCAGAGCGCAAAAAGGTCATGCCACCGTTCAGATTATGTTGTGGCCCGCCGTTCTCCGGGTAGGTACCAAAGTACTCGACGTATGCACCGCAGCCACGGCATCGCTCGCTGACCGGCAGGCTGATGCCAATAGCATTGCTGATAGTGGATTCATCGTCGAACTCGGAGAGCAGCACCGTGCCAAACAGGTTGATACGGCCGTTGTGTGCCCAGAACAGGCCGAGCGTCGGATCGACTTCATTGCTGCTGAACTCATCGTCGCCGACGGGTACGGACAGCGACGCAAATACACCGACCGGAGTGGTCGCCGCGTCGTCGGTCAGTTGCCATTTTACGCCGACACTGGCGTCGGCGGTGCCGGTGAAGCTTCCCGGCCCGGTATCGACTTCATTGAATCCCGCCCAGCTGAACTGCACTTCGGCGCGTTCACCGGCGCCGTAGCGCAACAACAGTAACGGTAAGGTATGCGCGTCCACGGCACTGTTAACGCGTTGATACTGGTAGCCGACTTCGACTTGCCAGCGCTGGTAGTCGAGCGCGAGTGGCGACGAGCTGAAGCCCGGGCGCTCGGCATTGATGTTGCCCTGTGCCTGCGCCGTAACGCTGAGCAACAAGGCCAGGACGGGAATGATTGATTTCATACGGGCCTCCTTCAGGCCGCCGCAGTCTGTCCGCCGCTGCCGGGCAAATCAAGCCTGCCGGCGCTTCAAGGCGTGAGTTCTGGCCGATTTGGCCGTCGGTGGCCGATCAGGCCAACCGTGAACCCGTTCGCAGCCTGACCTAGGTCGTTCGACCTATACTTGCTGCCGTCTACGATCGAATCGTCAATTTTTGTTGCAGTAGCGGAAAAAACAACTGTCTGTACATAGACTTGCCTGACTCTGCACTGCGATGGATGGGCCTGGCCGCTTTACTACGGAGCAAAGCCGGTTCTGCAGGGCCACTGTATTCAGGACTGATTGTGCCTGGCAGCGGTAACCCGCAACGCTCGATCGTTTGACCCCGACAGCATGACGTTGTCTAGAAAACCAGCTTGAGGAAGCACAATGATGGATGTCCTAACCCACGTCGCCACCTGTACGGCCCCGCGCGCGCTGCGCGCTTTCGCTTTGGGCCTTACCGCCCTGTGTCTTACCCCGCAGGCCGCACTGGCCGAAGGTTCAGTCCAACTGGAGTTCGGTCAACGCCTGCTCGATTATCAGGCGGCCGGCAATTCATCCAACGCCAATGACTATGCCTACGCGATTGATGATACCTCCGCCGTATTATTTATAGATGTCCTGAACGCGAACGAAGTCATCAACGTTTCGCTTTGCGGGGCACAGGACAGCGACGACGTCGGCGTGGAGATATACGACGAGGCCGTCAACCTGGTTTTCTCCGACAGTCAGACATCCGGTACGCTTGATTGTAACGACCCGATGGATGCGCCTCTGCCTATCGCCGGGCCCCAGGTGCCGTTTCGTTACACCGCGCCAACACCGGGCACGTACATCATCCTGTTGCGGAATCTGACCGGCACTGAATTCAGCACCAGCTATTTCGAACGTTTCGACATTTCCATAACGCCGAGCTTGGCGGAAAGCCCGGATCCGCGGATCGCGGCGGGCCGTTTGCATGCCTATAGCTGGAATGTGAATGCCGGCTCGTTCACTGTCGACAGTGCGACCGACACCGATTTCTTTGCTCTGGTTCCTGGCGGCAGGCCGAATACCAACTACATCTGGAAACTCGATCTGAACCGGTTCGCCGGTTTTGGTTACAACGTTATCGCCAACGCTATAGGTGTGGATGCCCCTAACTCTGGCTATTCGACGCCACGCGGTGGTAATTCCGCAACCTATCAGTACCCCGTTTATCTTGGCGTGCCGGAGAGGGCAATGTCCTTGCCGACGGATCCGCCGGAAGTTCGCAACGCACGCTTCATCGATAGTGCGAACGAGGACTACGGTATTTCGCCCCAGGGTGCTGATGGCAATCAGGACACAGGTTTTTTCGAATTCGACTCCGATGTTGCGGGCACCTACGCAATCACGATCGACACTGACAGGAACGGCGAATACGGCAATGCAGACGACGTACTGCTGGTTGGCCCGGCTGTAGTAGGCGCAAACAGCGTCGAATGGGACGGCAGGAATGCCAACAATGCATTTCTTGCCAACGGCACGTATAACGCACGCATAGCCGTACGTATGGGCGAATACCACTTCGTTGCCAACGACGTTGAGACCAGCGGTGGCGACAATGGCGGAGATGTCCAGCCGGGTCTGACCATCTTTCTCTCGGATACCGAAGGCAATACAACAGACACCCAGGTGTACTGGGACGACGTTACGATCCTTGGCGCCGCTGAGGGCGGCACCAACAACCTGCCCGCCGGGGCCAGCTCAGGCACGGCAGCGGGCCGACACTCATGGGGCGATTTCGACGTCAACGGCACCGGCTTCGGCAATGGCCGCTTCATCGATACCTATGTGTACGGTCTTACGACCCATGCTACCGCCAGCGTAGCCATCACGGCTGACGATACGCCGTTGCTGGGCACCACCGGTACCGTTGAAATCACCGATTACCTGGCACGCAACGACACATTGACGATCACGGTCGATGACGCGGACCTGAATGTGGGGTCGACCGCTGTTGAACGTGTCTCGGTTTACGTCGTTAACAATGCCACGGGTGAACTTGAACAGGTCGAGTTGATTGAAACGGGCCCGGACACAGGCGAATTCACCGCTGACTTGCCCACCACCTTCGGCACTGCTGCAGGTAACAGTAACGACGGTGATATGGTCGCGCAGGAAGGCGATACCATTACTGTCAGCTACAACGATCACCTTGATGCCGTCGGCAATTCAGTAACACCGACCGACACGGCAACCGTCAGTACCGACGTTGATAACGACGGCTACTTCGCCGAAGAGGACGCCGATGATGACAACGACGGCATTCCTGACAGCGCCGAAGCAGTCGGTGATGCTGACGGCGACGGGCTGCCAAATTTCGAGGACATAGATTCCGACGGCGATGGCGTGCCCGACAATATCGAGGCACAGGCCAGCGGTGCTGCCTACCGCGCACCGCAATACACGGACACTGATCAGGACGGACTCGACGACGAGTACGACACGAGTAACGGTGGCACCGCTATCGTGATCCAGAACAGTGACATGGCGGATTTGCCCGACTACCTAGATACGGATTCGGACAACGACAGCATTCCCGACGCGCTTGAAGCACACGACGCCGACTCGAACGGTGTTGCTGATCGCACAGCAGCGGGGGATGACACTGACGGTGATGGTCTTGACGACAACTACGATACCGTTGTCGCGCCGGCGGCGGGCAATGCCAACGGCAGCAATGTCGCGCAGCAGGATACCGATGCTGACGGTGCACCTGACTGGCGCGATGCTGATGACGATGGTGATGGCACCAACACGATTGATGAAGACGGCAACAGCAATGGCAACCTTGCCGATGACGACGCCGATAGTGACGGTCGACCGGATTATCTCGAGTCGTCTTCGACGGATGCCGATGGCGACGGATTCTCCGCGCAGGCCGATTCGAACGAAGCGGATGCCTGCGTGCCTTCGCAATTCGGTACGGGCTGCACAACGGACACCGACGGCGACGGTACGCCTGATAGCGTCGAAGGCGCAGCCACCGATTCTGATGGTGACGGCACGCCCGACTATCAGGAATCGTCGCTGACCGACGCGGATGGTGATGGCTTCCCGGCGCAGACCGACCCGAACGAAGCGAACGCCTGCGTGCCTTCCCAGTTCGGTACGGGTTGCACAACGGACACCGACGGTGACGGTACGCCTGACAGCGTCGAAGGCGAAGCCACCGATTCTGATGGTGATGGCACGCCTGACTACCAGGAGTCGTCCACAACGGATGCCGATGGTGATGGATTCTCCGCGCAGGATGATCCGAATGAGGCTGATGCCTGTATTCCTTCGCAGTTCGGTACGGGCTGCACAACGGACACTGACGGTGACGGTACGTCGGACAGCGTCGAAGGTCAGGCCACTGACACTGACGGAGATGGCACGCCCGACTATCAGGAGTCATCCAGCACGGATGCTGATGGCGACGGCTTCGCGGCACAGGATGATCCGGACGAGGCTGATGCCTGCAACCCTTCCCAGTTTGGTACCGGTTGCACGACTGATACTGATGGCGACGGAACGCCCGACAGCGTCGAAGGTGCGGCAACTGATTCCGACGGAGACGGCACGCCGGACTACCAGGAATCCTCTACGACAGACGCGGATGGCGATGGCTTTGCCGCGCAGGACGATCCGAACGAGGCAGATGCCTGTATTCCTTCGCAATTCGGTACGGGTTGTACGACAGACACGGACGGTGACGGCACGCCCGACAGTGTTGAAGGAGCGGCAACCGACTCCGACGGTGATGGCACGCTCGATTACCTGGAGTCATCCAGTGCAGACGCGGACGGCGACGGTACCGTTGACCAGAACGACAGCGACGATGCGGATGCCTGCGTACCCAGCACGCTGGGTACCGGTTGTGAAGCGGACAGCGACGGTGACGGCATCTTCGATCCGATCGAAGCGGCCAATGGCACCAGTCCGACCAATCCCGA
Source organism: Woeseia sp. D3-10 (assembly GCF_055809415.1). Taxonomy (NCBI): domain Bacteria; kingdom Pseudomonadati; phylum Pseudomonadota; class Gammaproteobacteria; order Woeseiales; family Woeseiaceae; genus Woeseia; species Woeseia sp. D3-10. The sequence goes on from NZ_JBVVTW010000007.1 coordinate 2,064,066, forward strand.
TACCGACGGTGACGGAGTTAACGACGGCACTGAAACCGGCGGAGATGGTGTCTTTGATGCAGGTGATACCGACCCAACGGATGCTGATACTGACGACGACGGCCTTGCTGATGGTGCAGAAGATCGCAATGGCAATGGCACGGTCGATGCCGGCGAAACCGATCCGCTAGACAGCGATTCGGATAACGACAACATCTCTGACGGTATTGAACGTGGTGTGACCGGTGGCGTTGCTGACCCCGACGGCGCCGGCCCACTGAGTGGAACAGCAGGACCGTTCACTGGCGATGCCGATCCGTCAACCACGACGAACCCGCTGGCTGCCGACACCGACAATGACGGCCTCGACGATGGTGTCGAAGACGCCAACCGCGACGGTCAGACATTGAACACGATCGGTGGCACCGGTGGTGCTGCCGGCAGTGGTGAAACCAACCCCTCCAACCCGGATACCGACGGCGACGACCTCAGCGATGGCGATGAGGTTAACGGCACGGGACCACTGGCATTGATCGGTCCCACCGATCCGCTGGATACCGACACTGACGACGGCGGTGTACAAGACGGTGCCGAGGTAAACACGGACGGTACTGATCCGACCAACGGCCTGGATGACACGCTGGACAGTGATGGCGACGGTGTAACCGATCCGCGCGAGGCCGCGTTGGGTACTGACCCGAATGATCCGGATACCGACAATGACGGTCTGTCTGATGGCGAAGAGGTTGGCAGCAATGGCCAGCTCGATGCTGGCGAGACCGATCCTCTGGATGGCGACAGCGATGACGATGGCCTGTCCGATGGCGACGAAGTCAACGGCACTGGTTTGCTGGCAATCTACAGCCCGACAAATCCTCTGGACGCCGATACGGATGGTGATCAGATCAGTGACGCTGTTGAGGCGGGCGTGTCCACGGACGGCGTCAACGGCGGTAACAGCGACAGTGCCGGGATTCCTTATGCGGGCACCGCGGCCGGGTTTGTCGGCGACGCGGACCCGGGTTCGACCACCGATCCGACCCTGGCCGATTCTGACGATGACGGCCTGGACGACGGTATTGAAGACTTCAACCGGGACGGCCAGACGGTCAACACGATTGGTGACGACACCAGTTCGGGTACCGGCGAGACCGATCCGAACCTTGTTGATACCGATGGCGATGGCTTAAGCGACGGCGACGAGGTCAACGCCAGCGGTCCGTTGCTCGCCTATGGCGCAACCGACCCGCTGGATGCGGACACCGACGACGGTGGTACCCAGGACGGTACCGAAGTGCTGGCTGACGGCACTAATCCGACGTTCGGCAATGGCGCCGACGATGCGGCGGCTGACCCGGACAACGACGGACTGAGCAATGCGCAGGAAGCGATGCTGGGGACTGACCCGAACGACAGCGATACCGACAACGACGGTATCGATGATGCGGATGAGCTGGGTCATGATACGTCCCTCGACGCAGGCGATACCGACCCGTTGAGCGCCGACAGCGACAACGACGGACTGTCCGACTACGAAGAACTGCGCGGCCTGGACGGTGTGCCGAACAATGGCGACGAAACCGATCCGCTTAATGCCGATTCTGACGGCGATGGACTGCTTGACGGCACCGAAGCTGGCCGTACCAGCGGTATAGCCGGCGGCACCAGCGACGGTGATGGGCTTGCCTACAACGGCACGGATACGGGTTCCGGCAAACTTTGTCGCCGATGCCGATCCCTCGACGACTACGAATCCGGCCGATCCGGACTCCGACAACGATGGATTATCGGACGGCGCTGAAGACCTGAACCGCGATGGCCAGACCGTGAACACGCTGGGCGGTAGCGGCACGGCTGGCAGCGGTGAGACTGACCCGAACCTCGCGGACACGGACGGTGACGGCCTGCGCGACGGTGACGAAGTGAACGGCACCGGCCCGCTGGCTGTGGTTGGCCCGACCGACCCTCTTGACACCGACACGGATGATGGCGGTACGGAAGACGGCACCGAAGTCCTGGCCGACGGCACGGACCCAACAGCGAACGGCGCGGACGATGCGGCCGCTGACCCGGACGGTGATGGGCTCAGCAACGCACAGGAAGCGGCGCTCGGCACGGATCCGACCGATGCAGATACCGACAATGACGGTATCGACGACGGCGATGAAGTTGGCAATGACGCGACCTACAACTTTACCGACAGCAATCCGTTAAGCGCTGACAGTGACAATGACGGCATCAGCGACGGTGCTGAACGGCTCGGTGCTGACGGTGTGCCGAACACGGGCGACGAAACCAACCCGCTACTCGCCGACAGCGATGGCGACGGCCTTTCCGACGGACTTGAGATCGGTGTAAGCGCTCCGGTTTCTGGCGGCACCAGCGACGGCAATGGCATTGCCTTTACCGGCACGGACGCCGGGTCGCCTTCTTATATGCAGGACAGTGACCCGTCGAGCACGACAGACCCAACCGATGCCGACAGTGACAACGACGGTTTGCAGGACGGGGTTGAGGATGCGAACGCGGATGGCGCCACGGTGAACACCATCGGCGGCAATGGCACCACGGGCTCTGGCGAGACCGATCCGAACAATGCCGACAGCGACAACGACGGCCTGCGCGACGGTAACGAGCAGGACGGTTCAGGTGAGTCAGCGGCGGCCGGTCCCAGCAATCCGCTGGATTCGGACAGCGACGACGGTGGCGCCGACGATGGCACCGAGGTGCTGGTGGATTTCACGGATCCGAATAACGCCGCTGACGATCTTGTCGATTCGGACGGCGACGGCGTGACCGACGGTCTGGATAGTGCACCCAACGATCCGTGTGCGCCGGACTTCCCGAGTGCGGCCTGCGCCGACAGCGACAATGACGGCGCTGCCGATTTCGGTACAGCCACCACCAGCGTGCCCGTTGAGCAGAGTGCAGCAGCGGACACCGATCCGTGCGACCCGGATAACACGGTCGCTGCTTGCGATTCGGACAACGATGGCGTGAGTGATGGCGACGAGATTGCCAATGGCACCGATCCGAACAGCAACGACTCGGATGGCGACGGCATTCCGGATGGTCAGGAAACCGGAGACAGCGATGGCGACGGCATTCCGGATGCACTGGATACCGACTCCGACAACGACGGGATTCCGGACAGCGACGAAGTTGGCAGTGATCCGAGCATGCCGCTGGATACGGACAACGACGGGACCCCGGACTACCTGGATACGGATTCCGACAACGACGGTACCCCGGATGCGTCGGAGGGTAACAGTGATGCCGATGCGGACGGTCTGGGTGCCAATCAGGATGCGGACAGCGACGGTGACGGTGTTCCCGATGCCGTGGAGGATGGCAACCTGACCGGTCTGGATTCCGACAATGACGGTATCTGATGACGGTTACGACGTCGATTCGACCGGTGGTAATGACAGCAACGGCGACGGTATCGATGACGACGTCCAACCGCGAGATACCGATGGCGACGGTGTGCCGGACAGCCAGGATGCTGACAGTGACAACGACGGTATACCTGACAGTATCGAGTCTGGTACTGCGGCGTTGACCGATGCGGATGGCGATGGAATCAGCGATAGCTACGACGTTGACCTCACGATGGGTACCGACGCCAATGGCGATGGCATAGACGACAACGTTCGACCGCGCGATACGGACAATGACGGCGTGCCGGACTACCGCGATCTCGACAGTGACAACGACGGCATCTTTGACGTTGTCGAAGCCGGCGGCACGGACGCCAACGGTGATGCGCTTATCGACGATGCGGCCAATCGACAGGGGACGCTGGTAGCACCGACGGACAGCGACAGTGACGGCATTCCCGACTACCGCGAGACCGACAGTGACAACGACGGTGTCACCGATATCTCGGGCACGGACAACGCCGCGCTGGATGCCAATGTGGACGGCGTCATCGACAACAATGCCGACGCCGATGGTGACGGCATAGCCGATGTCATAGACGAGGTCGTTGGTTTCGGCACGATCGCCGATAGCGATCAGGACGGAATTCCCGATGAAGTCGAGGGTAGCGGTGACACTGACGGTGATGGCATTCCGGATGCGCAGGATCCTGACTCGGACAACGACGGTATTCCCGACAGTGTCGAGTCGGGTGGCGTGATTCCGCCGCGTGATACAGACGGTGACGGCAACCCGGACTATCGGGATACCGATAGCGACAATGACGGCATCAGTGATGCGCTGGAGGGTAATGGTGACTTCGATAACAACGGTGTTCCCGACTATCTTGAGAACAACGGCAGACTGGAGACCGCTGTGACGGGTTCCGGTGGGGATAGTTTCGGCACGGTCTTCCTGTTGATCCTGCTACTGTCATTCGCGCTGCGTATGCAACGACGAGTGAGAGGTGTGTTACCGGCGATCCTGGTTGTCTGCACGCTGCCGCTGTTCAGCGCAACGGATGCGCATGCCGACGATTTGTGTGAGTGGTTTGATACCGCCTATACCGAATCCGGCAATGATCGGGAATACGAGCGCGCAGAACGGCGCGAGTGCTGGTACGCCGGAGTAGGTCTTGGCATCTCTTATTTGTCGCCCGATGAAGAAGCACAGAACTTCGTACCGGACACGAGCGAAAACAATTCCGGTGGCTGGGAATTGCGCGTGGGCAAATACCTCACGCGGAATATTTTCGCTGAGTTCAAGTACGCGGATATCGGCGAAGCCGACCTGACCAACCGCAACCCGGCCATTGCGGCCGCGTACCCCAATGCGGCTATTTCCTACCGTGTGCCCTCCCTGATGGGCGGCTACAAGTGGCGCGTGGAGCACGCGCTGCAGCCGTTTGCGAAAATCGGCTTGTCCTTCATCAGCAACAGCGCCGAGGGCGGGCCGATACCGTTCGAGAAGCAGTCGTCGGTACAGATCGCGTTTGGCGGCGGCGTCGACTGGAACTTCGGTACGCGGCCATGGTACTTGCGTGGCGAACTGGACCTGTACGATCGCGACGCCTGGTTTGCGAGCTTGTCGATAGGGCGGGTGTTCGGCGGTCCGGACGACTGATGGCAGCCGCTGACTTCTCCAGAGACATCGGCCGATGAAATCGGACCACGCGTCATCTGCCAGAACTGCTCGCCGAACGCTGGCCGGTGACGAACTGGCGGCGCGTATTCTCTCGCACGCCCGTGACGTGATGTACGACCGCGGGGCGGCCGGCTTCTCGGTGCGCAAGGTGGCGGATGCTGCAGGAATCAGTATCGGTCATCTGCAGCATTACTATCCAACACTACTCGATCTGCATTGCGCTATCGTCCGGCTGGTGTCACAGGACTTCGTCGATTTCTACGCTACGCGCGTAACGGCTATCAAGGATCCCGTCGAACGGTTGTTGGCATGTGCCAGATACATTCTCGAACTGGACGAAAAGAAGAATCACCTGACTCTCATGCGCGAGTATTGGGTACTGGCGACGAGAGACGAACAAATTTCCGGGTTGCTTGCCCGGTTCTACACCGCATGCCGCGAACTGGCGGAGGACACGATACTCGATGCGAATGCGAAACTGGGTCGTGACGAAGCGCGACGCCGCAGTTGCGTTGCCGTGTCGCTGTTATCAGGGGCGTTCCTGTACACCAATCCATCGTTCGATAGCGCCATGTCTGAGGAATTTCGCAACCACGTGCTGGATGAGATTCGACGACTGCCGTTCACCCCGCCCGTCGAATTGCCTGCGGCGTGAACGACGGCGCGTAGCACGGATTTCCATACGATACATACCGACCCACATATAAAGACACCCGCCGGGTTGACGCATCCCGTGCGGTGATCCGAACCCGCCCGAGGAAATAACAACGAGTCGGCTTTTTGCCTGTGGTCCGGACCGATGCTCTGTCCCGCATCAACCTGCATCGCGTCTGCTGGAAAATTCCCCTAACATAAGGCGTCCTGTCAGTTACTGAATGCCGGTACCGCTAGCGCGGGCACGGTCGAAATCGATGTTTCTAACGCTCGTGCGCTATTTGCGCAAAGACAAGCCGCCAACGCGGCCGCCAGAACCGGAACAAATTCGGGCCCAGCAGAACCTGCGGCGCGGAATTCTCATGTCCTTGCTGATGGCGGTGCTGGCGATGGCATTGTGGGTCTATCTCGCGCTCGTATTTGATAAATACTTTCCGTGGGTGTCGATGTTGCAAGGGATCATAATTGGTCTCGGCATGCGACGCGCTGGCCGTGGTGTCGACTGGCGGTTCCCGCTGGCGGCGGCGGCAGTCACCGTCGCAGCGGCTGCCGTCGGCAGTTTCGCGGTGGCGCTGTTTCTCACCGGCCGGGAATTCGGTACCGGCGCGCTGGAATTGATCAGCGAAATATCGACGCACACTGTGGGTACTTTTTATACCCGTGAGTTCGGCATTATCGGTGTTATCTACATGTTGTTCGCCGCTTGTCTGGCGGCGTACTATGCGAACCGCCGATTGAGCACCGCGGAAGCCGTAGCGCTTCGGCGGCTGCGGCAAAACAGCCAGGGGTAGCGGTATGCACGAAAACCTATGCATTTATGGCGATTCCCGTTCTGGTAATTGCTACAAGCTGCAACTGCTGTGCGCTGAACTTGGGCTCGACTATGAATGGCGCGAAGTCGACATACTCGCCGGCGAAACGCACACCAAAGACTTCCTGCGACTGAACCCGAACGGCAAGATTCCATTGCTGGTCGTTGACAACGACTATTGTCTGCCGGAATCCAACGCAATCATGAGCTACCTCGCGGACGGCAACGCGCTGGTCGGCACCGACAGGCGGAACCGCGCCGACGTCCTGAGCTGGATGTTCTTTGAGCAATACAGTCACGAGCCGTACATCGGCACTGCACGGTTCATCGTCAAGTATCTCGGCAATCCGCTGGAACGGCGCCAGGCGCTGGAAGAGAAGCAGCAAGGCGGGTACCGCGCGCTTAACATTCTCGAGCAACAGCTCAGCATCCGAGACTTCATTGCTGGAAACGATTTCTCGCTCGCTGATATTGCACTGTTCGCGTACACCCACGTGGCCGGTGAAGGCGGTTTTGATCTCAGCACCTATGCCGCGATAAACGCATGGTTCGAACGTATTCGCGCCAGGCCGGCGTTTGTGCCGATGAGCGCCCCTGCCAACTGATTGCTGGTGCCCGACGCCAGCTTTGCGAATCATCGCTACCGAGGCAAGCAAATGACGAAACGCCTGGAGTTTTTTTTCGACTACGTCAGTAGTTATTCCTACCTCGCGAACAGTCAGTTGGCGACGCTGGGCGCAGACGAGCTCGAGTACCGACCGATGCTACTTGGCGGGGTCCTTAAGGCGACCGGCAATGCTCCGCCCATGCTGGTGAAGGCGCGCGCAAAATACCTGCTGCAGGACCTGCAGCGCTGGGCCGACCATTACCAGCTACCGTTCCGCATGAACCCGCTGTTTCCGCAGAACACACTCAAAGCATTACGGCTGGCGCTGGTAGCGAAGCGCGAAGGGCGGTTCGAGGCATTGCACCAGCCCATGTTCGATGCGATCTGGGTGCACGGTCGCGATTTGAGCGACGATGCGGTGCTAAAGGATCTGGCGATTGCCGCCGGGCTGGACGCGGACCGCTGTCTGCAACGGTGTGCCGACGATGCGATTAAAGCCGAGCTTCAGGCGAATACCGAAGAGGCGATATCCCGCGGTGCATTCGGTGCGCCAACCATATTTGTGAACGGTGAGATGTACTTCGGCAATGACCGGTTCGACTTTATCCGTGCCGCGCTTGCCGCGCGCTGAGCGCGTCAGGCGGTCTGGTAGTCTTTGTTGACGTCGTGCTGGCTCGGCACGCGAGCCAGTTGCAGATCAACCAGTTCCTGCATCTGTCGCGGCGCATCACTGTCGGCCACATAGGCATGCGGTGTACGTCGCAACAATAGCCAGTCGCCCGTCTTGAGCACGCGTACGAGGTGCTCCATGTTGATGCGGATAGCTTCGACGTACGGGTTCTGGCCACTGAACAAGACTTCGATGTAGCGGTATGCCCGGTTGAACTTCGACTGCAATCGCGTCTTCAGTACGTGCTGATAAAAATCCGGTGTTTTTTTGAGCAGATCCAGCCCGGATTCGTAGCGCACCGAAAAGTGGCCGGGTTGCGAGTGTTCGACAGCAATGCCGCCCAGCACGAATTCCTTGTACAGGCTGTCACGGCATTTCTCGAGGTAACAGCGGTCCGCCATTTGTGCAATGAGGTCGGCCGTGCCTAGCAGATGCCCGCAGATAGAGTCGCGCGGGTCTTCGAGTTCAATCTTGTCGATGTCCAGCTCGTAACCCGTGAAATGGACGATCATGCTGGCTACTGCCACGTCCCGCGCCAGCCCTAGCTCGGGCAGGTAGCGGCGCAGAAAGTCAGCGCTGCGTGATACGTGTTGCTGGGTAAGCTGGGCGCCGTTATGAAATTCCTTGTCACGGTCCGCATGGCGTATGTAACCGGAGTCATGAAACAGCGACGTAATGATGGCCATCTGCGCACGGTCTGCGCCGAGGCGGTCGGCTTCATCAGCGCTTTGTTCGTAGCCGGCGACCAGGCGGGCAAGCGCGAGTGTCATATCCAGCGTGTGCTGCATATCGTGGTAAGTGGTGTCGCAACCCATGTAGCCGGGAAACTGCCCGGAGAACAGGCGTTCGAAATCGTAGAAAGCCAGCCAGAGTTTGTCGAACGGCGCACCCGGATAGGCGGTGGAGAATAATGTACGAACGGCGTTGCGCACGGCGTGCGGGTTGCTCACCTGCACAGTGTTGGTGACGTCGTAATCGTTGCGTCGATCCTGCGACAAGATTCTGCTCTTGTTCTTATCGTTGTCTGGCCGCAGCTTTAACGCTGTTGCATTACTCACGACCGTCTACTCCTGACTGGGAACTGCGCACGCCGGCTGGCTGCTCATCAGTCCGGGGAGCAATGATACATCGGGAGAGGTACTCGATGATGGTCATATTGCCGCAATATGTCACATCGGCAGGGAATCTGTCACACGCAAAATTCGGCAATTACCGGGGTATGGTCTGATGGCCGCTCCCAGCTTCGTGGTTCCTTATCCACATAACTGGCGTCACAGTGCTGCGCCAGGGATTTGCTGGCCAATATCAGGTCGATGCGCAGACCTGCATTGCGGCGAAAGCCAGCCGCGCGGTAGTCCCACCAGCTGAAGGTCGCTTCCGGCTGTTCGAACTGCCGGAACACATCGACCAGACCCAGCGCGGTTAACTCGCCTAGCGCTGCGCGTTCGGCTGGGCTGCAAAGTATGCCTTCGCCCCATTTTTCCGGGTCGTGAACATCCCGGTCGTCCGGTGCTATATTGAAATCGCCAAGCACGACCAGTTGCTCGTGTCGGGACAGTTCGTCAGCCAGCCAGTCGCGCAGTGCCGCCAGCCAGCCCAGTTTGTACGCGTACTTGTCCGAGCCGACACTCTGGCCATTCGGGACGTACAGATTGACCACACGGACACCGTTAACGGTGGTTGCCATGACCCGCCGCTGCGGATCATCCAAACCCGGGATATCCGTGATGACGTCGTCCATGGTGGCGCGGGCAATATTGGCGACCCCGTTGTAGGTTTTCTGGCCGTTCGCTATGGCGTGGTAGCCCAGCTCTGCGAACACGTCGGTCGGGAACGCGTCGGATATCTGCTTGATTTCCTGCAAGACCAGGACGTCGGGCTGCGCACTTTGCAGCCACTCCGTGACCTGTGGCAGTCGAACTTTCAGCGAGTTAACGTTCCACGTTGCAATCTTCACGCGGCTATATCGATCCCGCTCTGTTTCAACAGCGCTTCAAGTGTCGGCTTGCGCCCGCGAAAAGCGACGAATGCCTGCATGAAGTCACGGCTACCGCCTACTTCCAGAATTTCCTGGCGGAACCGCCTGGCAGTGCCAGCGTCGAAAACACCGGATTCTTCGAATGCCGAGAAAGCGTCAGCCGCGAGTACTTCCGCCCACTTGTAACTGTAGTAGCCAGCGGCGTAGCCACCCGCGAATATATGCGAGAAGCTTTGCGGAAACCGGTTGAACTCCGGGTGCCGGACCAATGCCACCTCGTCCCGAACCTCCGCGAGCATGTCCAGTGGATCCGTGAGTTGCTCCGGGTTGAATTCGGTGTGCAGGCGAAAATCAAACAAGGCGAATTCTATTTGCCGCAACATCGCCAGCGCGGCGCCGCAATGGCGGCTCTTGAGCAATCGGTTGAACATTTCGTCCGGCAGTGGCTTGCCGGTTTGATAGTGCCCGGATGCGCTGGTCAGCACGTCTTTATGCCAGGCGAAGTTCTCCATGAACTGGCTGGGCAATTCCACCGCGTCCCACGGCACGCCGTTAATCCCCGCTAGCGCCGGGTAATCCACCCGGGTCAGCAAGTGATGCAGCATGTGCCCAAACTCATGGAACAGCGTCACGACGTCGGTGTGTGTGAGTAAGGAGACGCCACCGTCATTCGGTGGTGAGAAATTACAGACCAGATAGCCAATAGGCCGGACATTTTCGCCGGCGAGATTCTTGCGCACTATGCATTCGTCGATCCACGCACCGTTGCGCTTGCCTGCGCGCGCGAACAGGTCGGTGTAGAAGCCACCGATGATGTCGCCGCTGTCGTCCTGCACTTCGTAGTAGCTAACCGAGGGATGCCAGGTCTGCACATTGTCATTTCGATTCAGCGAAACACCGTAGAGCCGGGTTGCGAGGGAAAATAGTCCGTCTTTGACGCGGTTTACCGGGAAATACTCGCGCAGCAATTCGTTGGACAGGGCAAATTTTTCCTGCTTGAGCTTTTCCAGCCAATAGCTGACGTCCCAGGCCTCGACGGTTCTTCCAGCCAGTGCTTCCAGTTCCTCGATTTCGCGCTCTGCTGCAGGCCGGGTCTTCTTCGCCAGCTCGCGCAGAAAACCAATGACTTCGCTGGTATCGCCCGCCATTTTCGTCGCCAGAGAAAACTGACCAAAATTATTGAAGCCCACGAGCTCCGCCAAGCGGTGTCGCAGTGCGAGGATGCGATTGATGTTGTCGCTGTTGTCCCATTGCGGATCTTTTGCCTGCTCGGACGCGCGGGTGGACCATGCCTCGTAAAAGGTTGCACGGAGTTCGCGGTCTGCCGCGTGAGTGGCCACCGCCTGCCAGGTTGGAAAGTCGAGTGACATGCGAAAGCCGGATTTGCCGAGATCGGCCGCGGCCTTGCGAGCCCGCGCAATTACCGATGCTGGCAGGCCGGTCAGCCGTTTCTCGTCTTCGATGTAAAGATGCCAGTTGTCGGTCGAGTCCTGAACGTTCTGCTCAAAGCCGGCTTGCAGGGAAGCCAGCTGCTGGCGAATGTCGCGATATTCCGCTTTCGCCTCGTCGTCCAGAGCGACCCCACCCAGGCGGAAATCCCGCAATGCGTGTTGAATCAACGTGCGCTGGGTGTTGCTGGCATCGGGCGGCAGGGCTGCGGCAACCTGACGATAAGCTTCGAACAACGCCTTGTTCTGGGAGATTTCGGCATCATGTTCGGTGAGTAACGGGAGTGCCGCGTTGTACGCGTCGCGCCAGCCCGGATCTTCCAGCACGCTCTGCAAATGGGTGACCGGCGAAAACGCGGAACGCAGTTCGTGCTGCATTTCCTCCAGCGGCTTGATCAAAGAATCAAAGTCCAGCGGCGTATCGGCGGCAAGGAGTGCGGCAAGCTTTTGTCGATGTGCGCTGATAAGCTCGCGAAGCGCAGGCAGGGCGTGCTCAGGCTGTAAATCTTGAAATCGCGGCAAGCCTTCAGTATCAAGCAATGGATTAAGCATCATTTCTTATATTCATTTTTCAGCTCAGGCGATGTTATCACAGCCATCTGTGGCATCTGCAAACCACTTGCAACAGGAGTTTTCGTGACAAAGCAATTTGACCTGGTCGTGATCGGTGGCGGCAGCGGCGGTTTGGCGCACGCGCAACGTGCGGCAGAATACGGCGCTCGTGCCGCCGTCGTTGAAAATGGACCCTTGGGCGGTACTTGCGTCAATGTCGGCTGTGTACCCAAGAAGGTTATGTGGTACGCCGCGCACCATCATCACCAAATTGAACAAGCGGCTGATTTCGGCTTCGATATCGAACTGAAAGGGCACGACTGGTCGACGCTGAAAACACGGCGCGATGCCTATATCAAACGCCTGAACGGCATTTACGAGAGCAACCTTGGGCGCCGCGAAGTGACCCTGTTGCGCGGTACCGCAAGTTTTGTCGACGATCATAGTGTTGCGATCGATGGCGAAGTCTTTACGGCAGAGCGCATTGTCATTGCGACTGGCGGATACCCGAGTGTGCCCGCTATCCCCGGCGCTGAACTCGGCATTACCTCCGATGGTTTCTTCGATCTGGACCAACGTCCTGACCGGGTTGCCGTAGTCGGTAGTGGCTATATCTCCGTTGAGTTGGCCGGTGTCCTGAATGGACTCGGTGCCAGGACTCAGGTGCTATTGCGCAAAGACGCGATCCTGCGCGGTTTTGACCCGATGCTCGGCAGCGAAGCACGTGCGGCGATGGAGGCCGACGGCGTGGTTTTTGAAACCGGCTTCGTACCCGTTTCGGTCGCGCAAACTGACTCCGGACTGGTCGTCACCGCAGCTGACGGGCGAACCGCGGGACCCGTCGATACCGTGTTGTGGGCTATTGGTCGATCTCCCAATGTTGAAGCACTGAATCTGCAGGCCGCGGGTGTGGCAACGGATGATGACGGCTTTATCCCTGTCGACGATTTCCAGGCGAGCAATGTTCCGCATATCTTTGCGCTGGGTGATGTCACCGGACGCGCTGCACTGACACCGGTCGCCATCGCCGCGGGTCGCCGGCTTGCCGATCGATTGTACGGCGGCATGACAGGTAGACACCTGGAGTACCGCTGTATACCAACGGTCGTCTTCACTCATCCACCCATTGGCACGGTCGGCCTCAGCGAACAGGAAGCACGCGCAGAGTATGGCGACGACGTGAAGGTGTACCAGTCACGCTTCAATCCCATGCAGTACGCACTGAGTGAAACGAAGGTGCCTGCAACAATGAAGCTGGTTACGGCCGGCAGCGATGAACGGGTCGTCGGTTGTCACATCATCGGCGATGGTTCGGATGAGATACTGCAAGGCTTCGCGGTGGCCATTCGTATGGGTGCAACCAAGCAACAGTTTGACGATACGATCGCGATCCACCCGACCAGTGCGGAAGAGCTCGTTACGATGCGTTGATGGTCATTTGCTTCAGAACAGTGATCGTATCCGGCCGGACTCCGCGCCAGAGCTGAAATGATTCTGCCGCCTGTTCAACGAGCATGCCCCAGCCCATAAGCGATCTCGCGGCACCTTGTGCGTTGGCCCACTGGCTGAACGGGGTAGCCGTGAGGCCATAGGACAGGTCGTAGCAAAGCGTTTCACTGCCAACGGCAGACTCCGGATAGGGCGGGTTCTCACCTTTGAACCCGGCCGAGGTCGCATTCAGAACGAGATCGTAGGGTTCATTGTCGGGCAGGTCATTAAAACGGCATGCACTGACTGCGCCGTGACTGGCGAAGTGGGTCGCAAGCGCTTCGGCTTTCGCCAGTGTGCGGTTGGCGATAACCAACGAGCCGGGCTCCAGCTCCAGCAAGGGTCCGGCGATGCCTCGGGTCGCACCGCCTGCGCCCAGAATCAGGATGCGTGCACCGCGCAATTTGAGCTGCAGATTTATTGTGAGGTCGCGAACCAGCCCGATGCCGTCGGTGTTATCACCGAATATGGTGTCGTCCTGAAGGATCAGTGTATTGACTGCTCCGGCAATACGAGCGCGGTCGCTCAGCTCATCGGCCAGCCGGGCAACTTCGCTTTTGTGCGGCACCGTGATGTTCAATCCGCGGCCACCGGTACGCTGAAACTGTTGCACGGCGGGTTCCAGTTTCTCGGGTGTTACCTGCAGCAGTTCGTACTGCATGTGCTGGCCGGACTGCAACGCGAACAGGCGGTGAATAACGGGCGAGCGGCTGTGCGAGACCGGGTAGCCCATTACGCCGTAGCGATCCGGTGCGCTCATTGAGCCAGTCCTGTTGCCGCCGAGACTCTGTTCACACTCATTGCAATCTCCCTGTATGTCGTTCTGTCGACCATACTTATGCAGCGAACCTAGAGGGTTCTCCTGGTGGTCTCGTCTTCGTTCAACCAGCGTGCGGCATCGAGTGCAAAGTAACTCAGTATGGCGCAGGCACCGGCACGCCGGATCGACAGCAGTGCTTCCAGCACCGCGCTTTTCTCATCGAGCCAACCGTTCGCGGCGGCGGCACGAATCATCGCGTATTCACCGCTTACCTGATAGGCGAACGTCGGTACCGAAAACGTGTCGTGTACCCGACGCACGATATCGAGATAAGGCAGTGCGGGTTTTACCATGATGAAATCGGCACCTTCGTCCAGATCAAGAGCGACTTCGCGCAGTGCTTCGTCAGAGTTCGACGAGGCCATCTGGTAGTTATGCTTGTCACTCGCACCCAGGTTGGCGGCAGAGCCGACGGCATCCCGGAACGGTCCGTAGAAACACGATGCGTACTTGGCCGCATAGGCGAGGATCGCGGTATTCGGGTGCCCGGCGGCTTCCAGAGCGTCGCGTATGGCACCGACGCGACCGTCCATCATGTCCGATGGGGCAACAATGTCCGCGCCGGCGTCGGCATGGGTTACGGCCTGGCGTGCGAGTGTTTCAACGGTTTCATCATTCAGCACGTAGCCATTGTCATCAATAATGCCGTCCTGCCCGTGGGTTGTGTACGGGTCGAGTGCGACGTCAGTGATAATTGCCAGAGCGGGATGCGCGGCCTTTAACGCGCGAACGGTAGTCGGAACCAGGCCTTCCGGGTTGGCTGATTCCTCGCCGCGCAAGGATTTTTGTTCCGGCTCAATGACGGGAAAAATAGCCAGCGACGGAATACCCAGAGCTTCAGCCTCCGCGGCTTTCGCCAGAATGCCGTCAATGCTGAGCCTCTCGATGCCGGGCATCGAAGCAACAACCTCGCGGCGACCTTCGCCGGGTAACACGAACATCGGGTATACGAGATCGGCTGAACTCAGTGTAGTCTCCGCCACCAGGCGGCGGAGCGCCGGACTCTTGCGGGCGCGGCGCAGGCGTGCAGATGGAAATCCAGCGTGTAGGTGGTTGCTCATAGAAGGGTCGCAAGGGCTCGTAAAACTTGGATTTTCCACGTATTCCGATAAGGTTTCTACGCCCCGGCGAGAAAAACATCGTTTCCGGGTAATAAAGACGAAACTCAACAGGTCTCTTGGTATGACAGAAAGTACGGCGACAATTGCGAGGAAAAGGCGCTTCGAGCAGCTGGTCGCGGTATTGCACAGAGACATGTACCGCTACGCAGTGTGGCTCAATCGCGATCCCGGTATTGCTGAGGACGTTGTGCAGGAGGCTTTGTTGCGGGCCTGGAAGTCGCTGGATTCATTGCGCGATGACAGTTCCGCGAAACAATGGGTACTGACGATAGTCAGGCGCGAAAATGCGCGGTATTTCGAACGCAAGCGTTTGGAGACCGTCGACGTCGATAACCTGACGCCGGCACAGTCTTTGATAATCGCCGAAGGCGAAGACACGGATACTGAGGATATGCGCCGGGCGTTGTTCGAACTTCCGGACGATTACCGGGAGCCGCTGGTACTGCAGGTATTGCTTGGTTATACAACTGACGAGATTGCGGCCTTGATGGGCATTAAAGCCGGCGCGGTGCTGACGCGCTTGCACCGCGCACGACACAAGCTGAAAGCACAGTTCGATACGGGTGCCACCTCATGAACGAGACGAGCATGAATTGCGAAAGCTACAGACAGGCGATTGCGGAAGATCCGTCGGAGTCATTCGACGGTGGCGCATTGCATGCTGAGTCATGTGCGTCTTGCCGCGCTGCCCGCGATGAATTCCAAGCACTCGATCGGCGCATAGCGGCGGCCTTCAGTATCCCTGTCCCGGCTTTCGAATTACCGGAATTACCGGAGCTTGACGTCAGCGCCAGCGTAACGACATTGACGCCGCGCCGTCGCATGAGCACCCCGGCATGGTTCGGCATGGCCGCCGGAATAGCCCTGGCGGCCTATTTTGGCCTGCAGTCACTCGCGCCGGATGTCCCGGCGCTGTCTTTGGCCGAACAGGTAGTGGCACATTTGGATCACGAGGCCGGCTCGCGCGTCGTTAGCAGCGATGCCGTGTCGGAACGAACCCTGCAGAGCGTGGTCAGTAAAGATGTGGCACAAATGAGCCCGGGGATTGGGCTGATTACTTACGCGCGCAGCTGCGAAATCAATGGGAGAATAATTCCTCACCTGGTTATTCAGGGGGAGCGCGGCCCGGTAACCTTGTTGTTGCTGCCGGACGAGCCGATTGACGGCCCGATTCCGCTTGAAGGGAACGCCATCAACGGCGTGATTCTCCCGTTGGGGGAAGGCAGCATCGCTATAATTGGTGTCAGTGAAGAATCAATAGACGACATCAGCCATCGTGTTATCGACTCAGTGAAGTGGTCAACCTGAAGAAACCGGCTCGCTGAGTACCAATCAAAGTATGGCCCGATAGTGGGCTTAAGTGAGATGCCCGGCCTGGGCATGTAAACCAGAGGTAGGAGATTAGAAATGTCGAACAAGCAAATAGCGAAACCTGTTGCACTGGCCGTTGGTGCGGCTTTGGCCGGAACGTTCGCATTCGCCAGCGTTGCCAATGCTGAAACCGGCGCAAGCCCGTTCGCGATGCAAACGCTGAGCGCCGGTTACATGCTGGGCGCCGGTGAAGGCAGTTGTGGCGAAGGCAAATGTGGCGGCGACAAGGGCGATAAGAATGCTGAAGGCAGCTGTGGCGGTGACAAAGGCGACAAGCAAGCCGAAGGTAGCTGTGGCGGTGACAAAGAGAAAGGCGCTGAAGGCAGTTGCGGCGGCGACAAAGAGAAAGGCGCCGAGGGCAGTTGCGGCGGCGACAAAGAGAAAGGCGCCGAGGGCAGTTGCGGCGGTGACAAGGAAAAAGGCGCCGAGGGCAGTTGTGGCGGTGACAAAGAGAAAGGCGCCGAGGGCAGTTGTGGCGGCGACAAAGAGAAAGGCGCTGAAGGCAGCTGCGGCGGCAAGAAAGAATAAGCAGCTAAAGGCAGATATAGCGGATTGGTCTAACAGCCTGATTGCCGCATGAAGCCAAAAGAACCCGCGGTTTGCCGCGGGTTTTTTTTATCCGCCGTGTGGTCGCGAGTGATCGTTCCCGATTCGTTGCCTGGCTGGGTCGACACGGTTGAAATCGGTGAAACTGCGCAACTTGTGCGTATATGCCGCATGTGTGATTGAACCGGGCGCTGCTAGAATTCACCGTCCATGTGGTCCTGATGAGTGTCTGAGCCCAATGAGCAAACAAGTCAAACGTTGCAAGTGGTCGGAGGGCGTCGGCCTTGCGTACATCGAGTACCACGATACCGAGTGGGGAGTGCCGGTTACCGATGACCGGACGCAGTTCGAGTTTTTGCTCCTCGAAGGTGCCCAGGCTGGCTTGAGCTGGTCGACCATACTCAACAAGCGCGAAGGCTATCGCAAAAACTTTGCTGATTTCGATCCTGAGAAAGTTGCCCGTTTCACTGAAAAGCGCATCGAAAAAATTCTGCTCGACCCGGGTATCGTGCGCAATCGTCTGAAAGTGCGGTCTGCGGTTAGTAACGCCAGGGCTTTTCTGTCCGTGCAGGAAGAATTCGACGGCTTCTGCAACTATATTTGGGGTTTCGTCGGTGGCAAGCCGATTCAAAACCGCCTTCGTCGGGACGGCGATTTCCCGGCCACGTCAACGGAGTCCGACGCGCTGAGCAAGGATATGCGAAAGCGCGGCTTCAAGTTCGTCGGCAGCACAATACTCTACGCGCACATGCAGGCAACCGGTTTGGTCAACGATCACCTGACCGATTGTTTTCGCTACAAGGAATGCGCTGCGCTCGCGAAGAAACTCTGACGCCGTTCAGGCGCTTGCCGCCAGACCAGGCATGGTGAAATCCTGCGCATCAAGAGCGGCGATCAGTTCGCGGCAATCCTCAGCACTGAGACTCAACAGAGGTGGACGAACCGTACGCCACTTCGCCGTGCCGCTGTAGTGCGCCACGATAGCCTTCAGTGCCGGGATCATCGCCTTCTGCTGAACGATGCCACGCAGGTCGATCAGCGCTTGTTGCTTCGCTTCGGCGTTCGGCGATTGCCAGTTGTGGTACAGATCGACGATGGCCGCGGGATTCACATTGGCGGTCGCCGATATGCAGCCTGCACCGCCCGCCCGCATGTTCTTTAGTAACAGGGCTTCTGTGCCGACAAAGATCTGAAAATCATCCCACTGCCGTTCGTGCATTGCCGCTGCATTGGTCCAGTCACCTGAACTGTCTTTGATGCCGGCAATAGTGCCCGGGTAATCGCGCAACAGGCGTTCAATGAGGTTTATGCTGATGCCAACCTGCGCCACAGGCGGAATGTGATAGAGGTACACGCGCAGTTTTTCATCGCCAACTCGTTGAATAATCTCGGCATAACTTCTGTACAGCGCATCGTCGCTGACGCCCTTGTAATAAAACGGCGGCAACATCAGGGTGCCGGCGCAGCCGAGCCTGACTGCGGCACGGGTCAGCGCCACGGAATCCGGCAAGGCGCAGCAACCGGTCCCTGGCATTAGCCTTGTGGTGTCGATACCGGCATCGACCAATGTTTCCAACAGCTCAATTTTCTCGGCGACTGACAGCGAGTTTGCTTCGCTGTTGGTACCGAACACGGCAAGGCCGGTGTCCTGCGACAGCAGCCAGCGGCATTGCTGCACGAGACCATCAGCATCGACGCTTAAGTCGTCGCGAAAGGGGGTGATTACCGGCGAGAGTACGCCGGACATTCTGATTGCTGGGTTCATCAGTTCCGAACGCTGATTACAGTAATGCCAACAAGCCCCTCCGGCGTGTTGTGCGAGATGCCGCCGAGATAAATTGTGCCGGACAGCAAGTTGCTCCAGTCGACCTGTACTGTTTCGGTCGATCCGGAGGAAACCACGGCGGGTGCGGTTACGCTCATGTTGCCGGCGTTGTCGTTCAGGCCGAATTGCCACGCGACGATGTCGTACTCGGTACCGGGGCCACCCGTGACCTCATCGGTTTCAAAGCCGTGCACAAATACGACGTAGGTTCCTGCGCCGGGCAGCATCAGGTTGAATTGTTCGCGTGACGTGTCGTTGCCGCTTTCGCCGATCTTGTTGCAGTTAATGTTGTCCGGGCAATAGTAGACGTACATATCGAGATCGTCGTTGCCGTCGGTCAGCTCATCGAACAAGGCAAAGCGCAAATAGGCCTGATCGGGCGGCACGATGTAGGTGTGTGCGGTGGCGCCGGTGCCTTCGTCGCTGAACTGGAAGGTTTTGTCGGGATCAGCTTGCACGCTGCTGCTGAGCACCAGCGGCAAGTTAAGACCGTGGACCCGCGCTTCATAGGCGCCGTCGTAGCCGAACTCAACCGGAAAACTTAATGAGCCGGTTCCGCCGACCGAGCTGTATTCAGTAGGTGCAGTGAGTGACACAGGTCGGACGGCAAGTGCGCTGCGAACCGCATGATCATCGCTGTTCCAGGTCAAACTGCCAAAGCGCCAACTGTTCAGTGGGCCGCTGGCATAGGTGTAGGTGACTTCGAACTGGGCGGTTTCACCGGGAGCAAGACTCAACGCCTGTGGCGCTACGACAGTTTCGATGCCGGAGGGCGACACAATGCTGGCTGTGTAGTTGCCAGCGACGTCACTGACATTGGTGACCCGGCGAACCACGGTTTGCGAATTTGCCAGACGGCCAACTGCGATTGACGGCTGATTCATGTCGCTGGGATCCAGCGATACGCCGGCCGCAGCCAGCTCGGAACAGCGCGACGCCAATACGGCTGACGAGCGTATCGCGCAGGCGAATGCGTCATAGTCATCGTCGCCCGCGTCGTAGACCAGGCCCGGGTTCAGCGCACTGTTTGGATCAATGTGGCCAGCGCCGAAATCAAACGGGTTGGCCTGGGTCGTGCCCGTTGCCTGATTTACGTCCTGGTACGCCGAAGTCATCAAGGCCGACTTGATCGCTGCGGGGCTCCACTCCGGATGGGCTTCGTGCAACAGGGCTGCGATGCCCGTGACGTGTGGTGCTGACATCGAAGTGCCGGTCAGAAACGCGAAGTTTTCACCGTGCACCGAGTTGACTGCGTCCGGGGTGAAGCCCGCCAGAATATTGATCCCGGGCGCTGTCACGTCTGGTTTGAGTATGTCCTGTGACGGGCCGGGGCCTCGCGAAGAAAACGAACCCATGACATTGCCGTCGTCGCTGACGGCAAGAAACAATCCTTTATCCAGCACGACTTCGACTGTTTCGCCGGCGTTAATCTCATCGAGTATGCGATTGCCGTCAGCCTGACCAATCATCAGAACCGGAATGTTCACGGCATTCGCTTCGCCCGTCATTACCGTTGGGTCGCCGGCAATATTGGCGACCAGCATGGCGATGGCACCCGCATCTTCGACATGCGTTGCCTTCACCGTGAAGTCGCAGCCGCCACGCTGGACCAGTGCAACCTTGCCGCTGACCTCACTGCTGTTCACTAAAGGTTCACACGCATCGAAGGTCGTGCCGCTAACACCGCCGTCCAGCGTGTTGTCGTCGTCATCAACCAGCACGAGTTCTTCTTCGATAGGGTCGTTGTCGCCAAGCGGTGCGCCGAAATTGCCCTCTTTGACGGCGTACTTACCCGCCAGTGATACCGGCGCATCGATCTGCAGGGCCTCGAGTGAATGTTCACCGTCGCGACTGGATGCCGCGACCGTCATGACCCACGGTGCGCCGGCAGGTGAGCCCACGGTGCCAAAATTGGGCCCTTCGTTGCCGGCCGCAACGACAGCGAGCACGCCCGCTTTGGTCGCCGCCATGAGAGCGAGATCATCGGGCGCGGTCGTTTCCTGCAGAGAATTACCAACCGAATAGTTGATGATGTCGACGCCATCGGCGACAGCGGTGTCGATCGCCAGAGCGAGATCAGAGGTATTGCAGCTGGAACGGGTTGCGCCCGGTCGCAGCCAGCAGGCCTTGTAGGCCGCAACCCGTGCTCGTGGTGCCATGCCTTCGACGCGACCGAGCACCGTACCGAATATCGCAGCATCCACTCGTTTGCCGGCGGCGGTGGTCGCGGTATGGGTTCCGTGTCCATCGACGTCACGCGCTGAATAGACTTCGCCATCGTCAATCGGACCAGCATTCTGTGCGCCAGCGTAGAAATAACGCGCACCGATCAGCTTGTTGTTGCACAGGCTGGCGTCGAACTCCGGGCCGGCTTCGCAATGCCCGTTCCAGTCCTCCGGAGGGTCATAGACCACGACGTCGGGTAGTCGGCTGAAACGCCCGCACAGCCAGCGACCGAGCAGGCTGTTCCTGGCCCAGGTGGATTCGCAGAGTCTGGGGCGCGGCGCCTCGCGGGTATCTGCCAGCATTGGGTGTTCCGGCGCGATGCCGCTGTCGATAACACCTATCACCACACCTTCGCCATCGAGACCGAGATCGCCGCGCAATCCGCCGTCTGAGTCGAACAAGCCGAGAAACTCGGCGCTGTAGTTAGTCGACAACGGCCGGATTTCATCTTCCCAGACCTGCTGCACTTCGGGGAGATTGCCCAGCTTGTTGGCCTGCGCTGGCGTCATGCGCGCGGCAAAGCCGTTCAGACTGTAACGATAACTGTATAGCTGCACGGCCCCCGGGCCGGCCTTGGCCAGCACGGACTGTTGTTCATTGCCGAGGCGTTGCGCGTAGTTTTGTACGGCGGCACTGTTCTTGTCGAAGCGGCTGGGCGCCGACAGTTTTCCTGAGCCTGTAAAGCGTTGCTTGGCATGATAAACAGCTGCTGCGGGCTCGCGGAGCTGCACGATGTACACCTTCGCGGATTCGGTGTCTTCATCGGCAAAACGAAACGCGGCGACGGGTCCGGCTTCGCGCAGTTCGCTGGCCTCGACCGCGAAACCGGCGGTCAGCAATACGCCGCACAAAACGGCGGCCATGGTTCGAAATTCGCTCACGTGAGTTCCTGTTACCCGCCGCGTCGACCGACGGGGCACCAGTCTGCATGAAATGCATTGTGTAACCGCTTATTCTGCAAAGAAGTTACCACAGTCCTAAAGGAGTGGACAGATGGCCCGCTGTTCCGCCAACCGCGACCGGCGGTCGTCGATCCGTGCATTTTGACTACGCGTTGTCGCGGTAACCGGAAAGCTCGTCCGTGGAGTAGGTGACGCCCAGTCCGAGCGCAATGCGATTGACGAAATTGAAATAGCCCACAATCAGGGTGAGATCGAGAATGTCACGGTCGCTAAGGCCCACTGACCGCAGGTCATGAAGGTCGCTGTCGGTCATGGCGCCAGGTGCGGTCGTGAGCTTTTCGGCATGCATGACGATGTTGCCCAGTCGCGGCTCCAGCGAGTCCAGATTGTCGGCCGAGCACAAGGTTTGCACGGTGTCGTCATCTTTCACGTAACGTCGTAATGCCTCGGCATGATGCTGTACGCAGTACGCGCATTCGTTGCTTGCGGACACGACGACCGCAACGGCTTCGCGCTCCGCTCGGGACAACCCGGACTTGCCGAACATGACTGTCATGTAAAGATCGAGGTGGTTTTGCATGGCCTCCGGGTTGAGGCTTTGCACCTGCATGATGTTCGATACTTTGCCACGCTGTTCGAGTAATGCAGCGTAGATTCTGCCGAGTTTGTCGTCGGCGTCGTCAATTTTGACCTCGTCGATCCATGCCATATCAGCGCTCCTTCTGGTCGTCTTCCGCAAGCCAGTCACGTGGCCGCAGATAATCCGCGTACAAACGCTCTTCAACCGAGCCGCTCGCCGGGGACCAGTCGTACTCCCAGCGTACCCGCGGTGGCAGGGACATCAGGATAGACTCCGTGCGCCCACCCGACTGTAAGCCAAACAGTGTCCCACGGTCATAAATCAGGTTGAATTCAACGTACCGACCTCGCCGGTACAATTGAAATTCACGTTCGCGCTCGCCGAATACCGTGTCTTTGCGTGCTGCGACTATGGGCAGGTAGGCAGCAAGAAACTGATCCGCAATCGCCCGCACGAATTGGAACGAACGTTCGAAACCCGGTTCATTCAGGTCATCGAAGAATAGCCCACCCACGCCACGGGTTTCATTGCGGTGCTTCAGGAAAAAGTACTCATCGCACCAATTCTTATAGCGTGGATAGTAATCGTCGCCGAACGGCTGGCAGGCGTCTCGAGCCGTCCGGTGCCAGTGCAGCACGTCCTCGTGAAACGGGTAATAAGGTGTCAGATCGAAGCCACCGCCAAACCACCAGACAGGCGGTCCGTCATCAGCAACCGTCGTAAAGAAGCGGAAGTTGGCATGCGTGGTCGGGACGTAGGGGTTGCCCGGATGCAAAACCAGTGACACGCCCATGGCAGTGAAAGCGCGGCCAGCCAGTTCCGGCCGGCTCTTGGTTGCCGACGGCGGCATCGTGTCGCCATAGACGTGCGAGAAACCAACGCCGGCCTGCTCAAATACCTCGCCATGGGTCATCACCCGGCTTTCGCCGCCGCCGCCGCCTTCGCGCTGCCAGCTGTCGTGCTGAAACCGGCCGCTGCCGTCGGCTTTTTCAAGTGCGTGGCAGATATTCTGTTGCAAGCCCTGCAGGTACTCTTTTACGGCGTCTTGGTCTGGGACTGTCTGCTTCATTAGGTGGCTGCTCTGACGATGCGACCGCTGCAGAGGTCGCGGATTTCCGACGATCCGTTTGCAGGACCGCAGCGCCCGGGCACGATGGCGTCGACCAGTGGGCCAAATTGCTTGTGAAGGACGTACGAGGTGCGTGCTGGCGGTCTGCCGCTGATATTGGCGCTGGTTGATACTATTGGCATGCCGGCGATCTGGCAGAGTGTCGCTGCCACGGGGTGCGCTGTAACTCTGATGGCCACGCTCTCGTGCCGCCCTCTTATCCAGGCAGGTACTGCGTCCGTTGCGGGAACAATCCAGGTTACCGGTCGTTCTGCGCTGCAACGCAGATCCGGCGCGTTCGCCGGCAAGTCGATCCAGCCGTCGAACTGCTCCAATGAGGCACCGATCAGCAACAGGCCGAGAAGTGGGTCGCGTTGTTTGATCTCGAGGATACGCATGACAGCACCCGCATCATCCGGTCGACAGCCTAAGCCGAAGACTCCTTCGGTCGGGTAAGCAACGACGCCGCCTGCGCGGACGAGACGGCCGGCCCAGCGCAGCGGCATCATTTGGCTTAACCTTCTGCGCCGTCAGTCGACTTGCCAGCCGAGCTCTTTTTCCTGGCGGCCGGGGCCTTCTTCTTCGCGACTTTTTTCTTGGCAGTTTTTTTCTTTGCCTTTTTCTTCGCTTTCTTCTTGGCCTTCTTTTTGGCTTTTTTCTTTGCTGTCTTTTTACTGCTGGCTTCTGATGCGCTGACTTTCTTCTTCTTGCCGCGTCGACCGCGCTCGGGCGCTGCCGCCAGCAATTCCTTGCACTCGTCGAGAGTCAGGGTCTTTGGCTCGCGGTCCTTCGGCACCCGTGCATTCTTCTTCTTGTCCGTGATGTACGGACCGTAACGACCGTTCAGTACCTGAATGCCTTCCTCTTCGAAATCAAGGATGAGGCGCTCGGCGTCGATGCGCTTTTTCTCTTCTATCAACTCGAGTGCGCGCGGCAGTTCGATGGTGTACGGATCGTCTTCGCCCTTGATAGAGACGAATTTGTCGCCGTAACGCACATAGGGCCCGAACCGGCCAACACTCGCGGATACTGAGAGACCGTCAGCTGTCTCGCCGAGCTTTCTCGGCAGTTTGAACAGCTCCATCGCCTCGTCAAGCGTGATGTCGTTCATCTTCTGGCCCGGGCGCAGGCCAGCAAACTTCGGCTTTTCTTCGTCGTCTTTGGTGCCGATCTGTACGAACGGACCGAAGCGGCCCATACGAACAGTGATCGGTTTGCCGGTCTTTTTGTCGGTGCCCAGCTCGCGAGCCATTGCGACTTGTTCGCGGGTTACGTTTTCGTCTTTGTGCAGGACCAGCTTGGAGAACGGCGCCCAAAATTCTTTAAGCAGTGGTATCCATTCTTTCTTGCCGAGAGAGACTTCATCGAGATCGTCCTCGAGTCTTGCGGTGAAGTCGTAGTCGACGTACTGCGTGAAATGTTCGGTCAAAAAGCCGTTCACAATCCGGCCGATATCGGTCGGCAGGAAGCGTTTGCCGTCCATCTCGACGTATTCGCGGTTCTTCAGCGTTACGATAATGCTGGCGTAAGTCGACGGCCGGCCAATGCCGTATTCTTCCAGAGTCTTTACCAGGCTGGCCTCGGTAAAACGGGGCGGTGGCTCGGTGAAATGCTGTTCGGGGCGCAACTTGTCGAGAGAAATCGTGTCGCCCTGACTGATTTCAGGCAGCAATCGATCGCCATCGTCGGTTTCGTTGTCGTCTTTGCCTTCCTGGTAAACCGCCATGAAACCCGGTTCAACCAATACCGAGCCATTGGCGCGCATCAGGTGACCCTTGTCGCTGTGCGGTCCGGCGGACAGGTCCAGTGCTACCGTGTCGAATATTGCAGGCACCATCTGACACGCCATCGTGCGCTGCCAGATCAGTGTATAGAGTTTCAGCTGTTCTTCGTCCAGCTTGCCCTTGAGCGACTCCGGCGTAATGGAAACGGAGGTTGGACGAATAGCTTCGTGCGCTTCCTGAGCATTCTTCGCCTTCGTTTTGAAGACGCGTGCTTCGGCAGGCACATTCTGAGCACCGTAGCGCTCGCCAATCAAAGCGCGAACTTCATCAAGCGCGGATTGAGCTAACGTGACCGAGTCGGTACGCATATAAGTAATAAGGCCAACGTTACCCTCGCCAGGCAATTCAATACCCTCGTAGAGACGTTGTGCTACGCGCATCGTCCATTGGGTATTGAAGCCAAGCTTGCGGGACGCTTCCTGTTGCAAGGTCGAGGTCGTAAACGGCGCGGATGGGTTGCGGCGACGTTGCTTCTTGTCGACCTTTACAGCAGTAAGCACGCCGTTGGCGGCAGCCAGCAGGGTGCTTTCGACCTCGCGCGCGGCCGTTTCATTCTCAAAGCTGAACTGCTCGACTTTCTCGCCGCGGTAGCGAATGAGCCGGGAAACAAAGGGTTGCGACTCTTTGCTGACGTCGGCTTCGATCGTCCAGTATTCCCGGGCCTTGAACGCTTCGATCTCGAGTTCGCGCTCGACAATCATGCGCAATGCAGGACTTTGGACGCGACCGGCCGACAGGCCACGCTGTACCTTCTTCCACAACAGCGGCGACAGATTGAAGCCGACGAGGTAATCCAGTGCACGGCGTGCTTGTTGTGCGCAAACCAGTTCGTCCGAGATCAGACGCGGATGTTCGATCGCTTCTTGGATCGCGCCCTTGGTGATTTCATGAAAAACCACGCGATGGACCGGCTTGTCCTTGATGACGCCTTTTTCTTTCAGAAGCTCGACCAGATGCCATGAAATGGCTTCACCTTCGCGATCAGGGTCAGTCGCGAGGTACAGGGCGTCAGCCTTCTTCAACGCCTTGATGATCGCGTTAACGTGTTTTTCGTTACGCTCGATGATCTGGTATTTCATCGCGAAGTCGGCGTCGGTATCGACAGCGCCTTCCTTGGGCACCAAATCGCGTACGTGGCCGTACGATGCCAATACATCGAAGTCCTTGCCCAGGTACTTGCTGATGGTTTTGGCTTTAGCCGGTGATTCGACGATTACAAGATTTCGCGACATGCTGCTTCCGTAAGTAAAAGAACTTTGTGACGGCCTGAAGCAAAAAACCGCAGACTGTGCCGCGGTTCAATTACCTGCAGATTGTGAGCGTGTCAAGGATACGGACCGACAACGCCCCTAAACCGGCTCTCAGTGGATAAGCCCGGTGTTCTCCTCAAACACCAGATCTTCCATTCGCGCATAGGCCATTTCCTGACCGGGTTGGCTGAACAACACCATCAAGACTACCCACTTGATCTGCTCAACATCAATGTCAGGAGACTCCAGCGCAAGCAGTCGGTCAACGAGAATTTCGCGTTGTGTCGGCGAAAGAATGCCGATCTGCTCCAGATAGAGGATAAAACCGCGCGCATGGCTGTCGAGCCGTTCGCGTTCCACATCGCTGTAGATGCGGGTGGACGAATCAGTTTGCGGATGGAAGGCGAGACTGTCGTGGTTCTCAGTCAAACCATCGAGCCAGTCCAGCGCCCGATCAATCTCGGTACTGCCAAATCCCGCGCGGACCAATTCTCCGCGCAACACGTTTTGGTTTGGCTCGGGCTCCTCATCCGCATCGATGTAGGTCTCGAAGAGATACATCAATACGTCGAGTACGTTCTCTTTCATGCCTGGAGCGGCTCCTTAAAAATCCGTATTAGCAGTGTTTCAGTCTCGAGTAATTCCCGCCCGGAAGCATTTCGACCTGTCCCTCGAGCTCCAGAATAAGGAGCATGGAGCAAACCTGATCGATCGTCAATGCGCATTTGGCCGCGAGTTCGTCGGTACTTACGGGGTCGAAGCCCATCGTTGTCAGCAGCAATTCATGCTCTGGATTCCGCACAACGGCGCCATTTTCAACCTTGCTGACATCGTCCTTATGTTGCACCAGGTGACCAACGAGTGGCTGTAATTCATCGATGATATCGGCGGCGCTCTCGACGAGTTTGGCGCCGTCACGAATGAGTCGGTGACAACCTCGCGCCAGCGCATTGTGTATTGAACCGGGGATGGCAAAGACTTCACGGCCCTGCTCGGAGGCCAGTCTTGCCGTAATCAGAGAGCCGCTGCGGTAAGCGGCTTCGATCACCAGTGTGCCCAGCGACAAGCCACTGATAAGGCGATTGCGTGCCGGAAAATGTTCCCGGCGTGGCGGAGTACCGAGCGGGTATTCAGACAGCAATGCGCCATTGCTCGCGACTGCATGCGCCAGATCATGGTTGCTTGCCGGGTAAACGCGATCGATGCCGTGGCCAAGCACAGCAATCGTGGTAGCGCCGGCGCTGAGTGCGCCGCGGTGTGCGGCGCTATCAATTCCTTGCGCCAGGCCGCTGACAATTGTGAAGCCGCATTCGCCCAGGTGCTTCGCGAACTGCTGGCTGTTGTTCTCGCCACCGCGGGTTGGGTTGCGGCTGCCGACTATGGCAATGGCCGGCAAATGCAGAGCATCAACCGCGCCCTTTAAATAAAGGAGTGGTGGCCAACCATTGATCTGCCGCAGCAGCTCGGGGTAGTCGTCGCTGGTTACGGGAATCAAGTGGTTGCCGGCCTCGTCCGACCAGCGCAAGGCCGTTTCGAGTCGGTTCTGGTCCGGCTGCAGCAAGGCGTCGGCAGCGCCCTCGCTCAGGCCGAATCTAACCAGTGTCGCGCGCTTTTCTCGCAGAATACCGGCGGCGTCGCCGAACTCGGCGAGCAGAGCTTCCAGCACGGCCGTGGGCACTCTGGCCTCGGAAAGCGCGAGCCAGGCTCGTCGTTCATCGCTCATAGGGTTCCTGCACTCCGCTTTCGGGCATAAAAAAAGCCGGCGTTCGTGATTCGAACGCCGGCCCGCTTGAGCGGAGTTAATGCGCCTCTAGGGGCTGCGCACAGCGTCGAATACGCGAATTTCGCTGGTGGCCTGCATGACCAGGCCGTAACCGATCCGATCGTAGACTTTGAATATCATCACCGTACCGGCTTGTTCATCCGGCAGGCGAATTTTTTCGCCGCCAAAGCTGGGCAGGAAGCCGTCCGAACCGCGGGCAAACCGATCGTGCACTTCTTCGCCGGACTGGAAAACAGTCAACACGTCACCCGGTGCTATACCGTCGCGCGCACCCCGGTTCAGCACCACCACCTGATACTGGCCAATCAGCGATACACCATCTACCACCGAAATAATTTTGCCGTCGACGTCCGTATCCGGCGCTTTCGGGAAGAAATTCAGCGGGATGTCCACCGACTCCGGAATCAGTCGGTCGCCGGTCAATGCTTCACGATTGGTATCGGTCAGGCTGACTGTTGCGGGATCGCCGCCACGACTCAGCGCGCCTTCGCCAACGAATATGCCCTGATAGCCCACGACCTTGTTGTCGTCCGGGTCAACCAGCTCATCGCCAACATGAATGACACTGTAGCGGGTGCCGGGAGCCGCGGGTTCGCCGCCGCGCACGTACACGTCGTTACCAGCGGCCGCAATCATTCGTTGGCCGCGAGTCGCGAGTATGTAGGGGAGGCTGTCAATCTGAGAGCGCTCCAGCACCATTCCTCGCGACAGAAAAGACGCAATCTGTTCGTAAGGAATGCTGGTAATCGCCGCGTCGAGTGGCGTAATGCGTGCTTGCGGTGACAGGCGATAAGCAGAGCCGCGCAATGTGATGCGTGGCTGACCATCGATCATGACCAAAGCGAGCACATCACCGGGATAAATAAGGTGTGGGTTTTCAACCTGCGGATTGACGTACCAGACTTCCGGCCAGTGCCAGGGATCCTGCAGGAACTGACCCGCGATGTCCCACAGGGTATCGCCGCGTTTGACGACGTACTCATCCGGATGGCCGGACGCGAGCGGGACGCGGTTCAGCGGTTGAATATTCTGTTGTGGAGCGTTCTGGGTCGAGGCCCGGTTTGCGTTCGGATCCAGAGATGTAGAACGTTCTGGTGCAGGCGCCGGTCGCTCGCTACGCACCGGTGCTTCTTCACGGTCGGCAAACGGATTCAGGGAGCAGCCGGCCAGCGCCGCCGTCAAAACTATAGACGACAGGCAGATGCCGGTTTTCGTACGTGGATGGCTAAAGGACATGATCGACGGCGGCTCCATTGTGAAATCTGACCTGTCGGCGGACAGGCGTTGCTATAATATGTCGTGTCGACGCCTTGCAAGCTGCCAAACGCGTCACAATTCCACCCCCGAGGGGCCTTTGGCGGCGCTTAATTAAGGCGGCATTGTCCGCTATCTTATTCAATAAAGTCAAAAATTTAGCATTAGTTTGTAGTAACTTACGCGAGTTTTGACCGTACCTGTTATGGCTATACTGAAAATACTTGAGTTTCCCGATCCGCGCCTGCGTACCAAGGCGGCACCCGTCGATGCTGTGGATGACGCCCTGCGCACCCTGATCGATGACATGTTTGAGACTATGTATCAGGCCCCCGGGATTGGTCTGGCCGCGACTCAGGTGGATGTGCACAAGCGATTGCTGGTGGCCGACGTTTCCGCTGAAAAGACGGACCCCTACGTTTTGATCAACCCGCAGATTCTGGAAAGGGACGGCGTCGCCGTGGCCGAGGAAGGCTGCTTGTCCGTACCGGGGTACTACGAAGAGGTTGAACGCGCCGAGCACATCCGCGTGATTTACCTCGATCGTGACGGCAAAACCGTTGAGCAAGACATGCAGGGTCTGCTCGCTGTTTGTGTCCAGCACGAAATGGACCACCTTGAAGGCAAACTGTTCGTCGACTACTTGTCCGAAGCCAAGCGTCAGCGAATCCGGAAGCGTCTGGATAAAGACCGCCGCAGCCGCACGCCTGCCGCTGCCTCAGTGCTCTGACAGCTGCCGCACCCGCGTCAGCCGGACACGATTATGACCGACCCAAGAGTGGTGTTTGCCGGTACGCCGGAATTTGCCCGAGCGTCCCTTGCAGCATTGGTCAACTTGGGCCTGCGGCCACAGGCAGTCTACACACAGCCGGATCGCCCCAAAGGCCGTGGCCGTGGAGTTGCCGCATCCGCGGTTAAAGAATTCGCGCTGGAACACGGCTTGCCTGTCCGGCAACCGGTCTCACTCAAATCGGCCGCCGCTCAGCAAGAACTCGCAGACTTCGAGCCGGACCTGATTATCGTCGCGGCTTACGGGCTGATCTTTCCGCAAGCGGTGCTCGATATTCCGCGGCTCGGCTGCCTCAACGTGCACGCATCCTTGTTACCTCGCTGGCGCGGTGCAGCACCCATTCAGGCGGCAATCCTGGCCGGGGATGCGCACACCGGAATCAGTCTCATGCAAATGGAAGCCGGGCTGGACACGGGACCCGTGTTTGCTACGTCAGCTATTCCTATCGGCGCCGATGAGACCGCCGGTGAATTGCACGACCGCCTCGCGGCCCTTGGTGGCGAGCTATTGGCCGCACGACTGGACAGCATTCTTGCCGGGCGTCTGCCTGCGCTTGCACAGGACGAGGCGCTTGCCAATTATGCGGGCAAGATTGAGACCAGCGACAGCGTGCTCGACTGGCGTCGTCCGGCGACGGATCTCGCTCGCGCAGTTCGCGCTTATTCGCCGGTACCTGGAGCGCGCTTCATGCTCGGCGATGAACTCGTCAAGTGCTGGGCGGCGAGCGCGCAGGATTCGGTAACAGCACCCGCGGGTGAGATCATTGCTGCGGGCCGGGACGGTATCGATGTCGCTTGCGGTGCCGGTGTCCTGCGACTGCACGACGTGCAGCGCGCCGGTCGCCGCCGGGTGAGCGCGGCTGAATTCGCTGCACAGCAACCGCTGGTAGGCCTGTCACTGCTTCCCGTAAGCGACTCCAACTGATGGCGGGCAGCAAGAGCGGAGTTCTGTTGCGCGCTGAGGCGGCGAGAGCCGTCAACGCAGTTCGATGCAACGGCCGTTCGCTTGACGAAGCGCTGGCGACCGCAGAGAAACGGGTGGCAAGTACGGATCATCCCTTGTTGCGCCACCTGTGCTACGAGACGTTGCGCCACCATTGGCAACTGCGGGCGCAGATTGCTGCTTTGTTGTCGAAGCCTCTCGCACGGCGAGACGCACTGATCGAAGACCTGATCGCCGTCGGTCTCGCACAACTTCAGCACACCCGTGTCGCATCCCATGCCGCTGTTTCACAGACCGTCGAAGCGGTAAGGCTGCTGCGTCTGCCGAAATTTGCCGGCCTGGTGAACGCGGTCCTGCGCCGTTATCAGCGCGAAACGCCGGTTGGCGACGGCGACGAAGCGCAGCACAACCATCCGCTTTGGTTGTTGCAGCGCTTGCAAACGGACTGGCCGGAGCAGTGGCAGGCTGTTGTTGCCGCCAATAATGAGCGCGCACCCATGTGGTTGCGTCTAAAGCCCGGCCCCATAGATCCTGAAACCTACGCGGTTGGCCTGGACGTGCCGGCCAGTACGACGACAGGACTGGATTCAGCCCTGTGTCTTGCCGAGGCGCTGGCGGTTGAGGATCTGCCTGGCTTCACCAGTGGTACGGTCTCAGTGCAGGACGGTGCCGCCCAGCTTGCAGCGCCGTGGTTGCTTCACGGCTACCGCAATGGCCGAATTCTTGATGCCTGCGCGGCACCCGGCGGAAAAACTGCACACATTTTGGAACTGACAGGGCCCAAGGCGGCTCTAACAGCGATCGACAGCGATGCTGCGCGCCTCGAGCGGGTGCGCGAAACGCTCGAGCGGACAGGCGGGAATGCAACCTTGCTCTGCGCTGACGCATCTAAGCCAGAGGCGTGGTGGGATGGGGCCCCGTTCGAACGCATCCTGCTTGATGCACCGTGCTCGGCAAGCGGCGTAATAAGAAGGCACCCGGATATAAGACTGCTGCGTCGAGACTCGGATATTGCAGCGCTGGCCGGCCGGCAGCTCGACATGCTGTCGGCGTTGTGGCCGCTGCTCGAGCCAGGTGGGCGCCTGCTGTATGTCACTTGTTCAGTGTTCGCCGAAGAAAACGACGTGGTCGTGTCAACGTTCCTCGAGGGGCAGGCCGATGCGCAAGAGGAAACTTTGTTGCCAAATAACAACGTCCGCGCTCTAATGTGCCGCAAGGCTGCCGGCTGGCAGATATTGCCCGGCACAGAGCGCCTTGATGGTTTCTACATCGCCTGTCTTACAAAAACATCAGTAACCCACGAATGAGCCGAGCACTGAATACCCGCTTCGCCGCTTTGCTGACCCTGCTATTTATGCTGGGTCTGGCAACTGCGCTCGCGCAAACTCGCGGCGATCGGCAAGGGTATTTTCAGGTTCGGTCGGCGAGCACCCACCTGGTCGAGGGTGTGCAGGTGCTGGACGCGCGTCTGCAACTGGTCTTGAGTGATGAAGCGCTGAACGCGCTGAACAACGGCGTGCCACTGACCATAGAATTGAACCTTGAGGTCATCCGCATACGCCGGTTTATGCCGGATGCGGTCGACGCCGAACTCGATCTTCGCTACGAACTTGAATACCGACCGCTCAGCCAGCGCTATATCGTGCGCAACCTTAACAGTTCCAATCAGGATTCCTTCGCCACCCTGTATTCAGCGTTGAACAGCCTCGGCCGGCTGGAGAATCTGCCGGTCGTCGACGATGCCATTCTCGATCCTGACAGCCGCTATCGAATGCGACTGCAGGCCTTGCTCAGTACTCAACAATACCCCGCACCGCTACGCATGCTGTTCTTCTGGCGCGACCAATGGCAATTGAAGAGTGACTGGTTCGAATGGCAACTCGAACGCTAAAGCGTTTCTTGTACGGAACGCTCGGGGCGCTGGGCTTCGGGTTGGCGTTGGGCGCGCTCTATTTGCTGAGCCGAACTGCGCAAAACTCGCAGGAGTTTGATCGCCTCTATGTCTACATCCTGCTGATCAACGTTGCAGGTGTGCTGGTGTTGTTCGTGCTGATGGTCGGCAACCTGGCGCGATTGTTCCGCGACTACCGGGCCCATGTCCCTGGTTCGAAACTAAAAGCGCGCATGGTGGCAATGTTTGTGGGTCTCGCTGCTGTGCCGCTGCTGGTCGTGTTCTACTTTTCGATGCAGTTCATCAATCGGGGTATCGATACCTGGTTTAACGTCGAAGTTGAAGCAGGGCTCGACGACGCGCTTGCGCTCAGCAGGGCCGCATTGGAAATGCAGATGCGCGATCAACTCGAAAGTACGACGCGCATCGCCGAGCATCTGGAACAGGTCAACTTCAATCAGGTCATTTTCGAGCTCAGCAACCTGCGTCGGCAAAGCGGGGCCAATGAAATTACCTTGTTCGGCCGCAACCGGCAGATTCTGGCAACGAGTTCTGACCTCGCGGCCGGCGCAGTCCCGGTGGCGCCTACCGACGAGGTATTGTTGCAGATTCAGCAGAACCGACCTTACGTCCGGCTCTATCCTTTGCAGGAAGGACGTTACGAAATACGCACGGCAGTGCCGATAGGCAGTCGCAATCGCCCGGAGCTGATCGGCTTGTTGCAGGCGCGCTACCCTGTATCAGAACGCATCAGTCGTATGGCTGACAGCGTCGACTCGTCCTACAGTGATTACAAACTTGCGGAATACCTGCGAGAGCCGCTGAAACGCAGTTTCACGATGACCTTGACGGTTGTATTGATGCTGTCGCTGCTCGCCTCCATCTACGGCGCATTTGTGTTTTCCCGGCGCATCATCGCGCCGATTCAGGACCTTGTCGCTGGCACCCGGGCCGTTGCCAAAGGTGATTTTGATACCCGGTTGCCAACCCCGTCCCGCGATGAGATCGGCTTTCTGATCAGTTCGTTCAATGACATGACGCAGCGTTTGTCGACGGCGCGTCGCCAGGCCAGCCTCAGTCAGGCGCAGGTGGAAGCGGAGCGGGCAAACCTGGAAGTCATCCTCGCGCGCCTGTCCACTGGAGTGGTTTCGCTGGAGTCCGACCTCAGGATCAGAACGGCAAATCAGGCAGCTGGCGCC
This sequence comes from Woeseia sp. D3-10, assembly GCF_055809415.1. Taxonomy (NCBI): domain Bacteria; kingdom Pseudomonadati; phylum Pseudomonadota; class Gammaproteobacteria; order Woeseiales; family Woeseiaceae; genus Woeseia; species Woeseia sp. D3-10. The sequence continues at coordinate 2,098,709 of NZ_JBVVTW010000007.1, forward strand.
ATTCTCAACGTCAATCTGGAAACGCGCGTTGGTGAATTCTTGCCGGAAGTTGCACGCGGTGAACCCTTGCTGGAGCAGTTTGTTGACGTCGCACGCGTGCGCCTCAACGCGGGTGAGCGGGAGTGGCGTGAACAGATTGTGCTGCGCGGCGAAGTCGGCCGACGGGTACTGACCTGCGCGTGCACGGCGTTGCCAGGCGACGAGGATCACGATCCGGGTTTCGTGGTCGTGTTCGATGACATCACTGCTCTGTTGCAAGCGCAACGCGATGCTGCGTGGGGCGAAGTGGCGAGACGGCTGGCACACGAGATCAAGAACCCGTTGACGCCGATACAGTTGTCGGCGGAGCGACTGCGCCGCAAATACCTGAAAACCATGTCGCCGGATGAGGCGCAGATTCTCGATCGCGCTACTCACACCATTGTGCAGCAAGTGGAAGCGATGAAAGAGATGGTCAACGCTTTCAGCGAATACGCGCGTGCGCCCGACATGGACATTAATAAATTCAGTATCAGCCGGCTGGCGCATGAAGTTGTCGATCTGTACCGGGCGCAGGAAAGCAGTGTGGAAATTGTGCTCGACATCGAGGGCGAATTACCGGACGTCGAGGCCGACATGGGTCGCATGCGACAGATACTGCACAATCTGTTGCGCAATTCGATTGAAGCTCTCGAGAATGGCGATGACGGCCGCATCGACGTAAGCTTCCGCACGACTGAGCACATGGGCGTACAAGTAATAGAAATAGTCGTCGAAGACAATGGACCCGGATTCAAGCTTGGCCCGCTAAGCCAGATATTCGATCCGTATGTCACAACGAAGCCCAAGGGCACCGGACTCGGCCTCGCCATTGTCAAGAAACTGGTTGAGGAACACGCCGGCGTCATCGAAGCAGAAAACAGGGAACAGGGGGGTGCGATCATTCGCATACTCCTGCCAGTCAGTGAATCCGCACGCGAAGCAATGATTGCAATGATGCCGGGCCGCGCAGAGAAACGGAGGGAAAGAGCATGAGCACGTCACATGTGCTGGTTGTGGACGATGAGTCCGACATACGCGCGTTGATATCGGAAATTCTTACTGATGAGGGCTACCAGGTGACGGTCGCCCAGGATGCCGCCGCCGCACGCGCTGCGCGCGCCGCTGACCGTTTCAGCCTGGTGTTACTCGATATCTGGATGCCGGACACCGACGGCATCAGTTTGCTGCGTGAATGGTCCGAGCAGGGTGCGCTTGATTGCCCGGTCGTGATCATGTCCGGGCATGGCACGGTCGACACGGCGGTAGAGGCCACGCGCCTCGGTGCTTTCGACTTCGTGGAAAAGCCACTGTCGATTGCGAAGTTGCTACGCACGGTTGAACGGGCGCTGGAAGACGCGCGGCGTAAAGCGGGAACGTCGCGGCACACGCTACCCTCTTTGCTGGCACCGGTCGGTCGCAGCAAAATGATGATGAGCCTGCGTGAGACGGTTCAGCAATACGCAGGCCACGAGTCGCCGGTATTGCTGTTTGGCGAACCGGGTACCGGCCGCGGTGCTTTCGCCCGCTATATCCATGCGATGAGCAATCGCTCGGATGGCGAGTTCGAAATATTGCTGGCGGCTTCATTGACCGAGAGCAATGCGGAAGAACAACTGCTTGGCAGTGAAGATCAAACCGGCATCAACCCCGGCTACTTTGAGCGTGCTGCCGGCGGCACGTTGATTATCGAAGAGCTCACAGACCTCAGCGACGCGGCGCAAAAGCTGATTATCGGCGTTCTGGAACAGGGACGGTTTATGCGCAAAGGTGGCAATCAGCCGATCGAGTTGCGGACCCGGGTACTGGCCACCGTTGGTGCGGATTTCGAAGCCGCTCTGGACGCCGGTCGCCTGCGACGCGAGTTATTCGCAAACCTGAACGTGCTGAGTCTGCGGGTCCCGCCGTTGCGGGAATATTCGGAAGATGTGCCGGAGCTGTTGTCCTATTACGTCGACAAACTTGTGGACAGTGAAGACCTGCGCTTCCGTCGCTTCAGCGTGGCAGCGCAAAACCGGCTGAGAAATTATCCATGGCCGGACAACGTTCGAGAGCTTAAGAATCTGGTGCGGCGCCTGTTAATGACCGGCACCGAAGAAGAAATTACGCTGGATGAAATCGAGCGGGAAGTCAGCGCGGTAGCCCGTGCCGATGAACCGTTGGTGAAGCAGGACCTGCTGGCGTTACCACTACGTGAAGCACGTGAGCAGTTTGAACGAGCCTATTTGCAGCAGCAACTGGTGTTGTGTGACGGCAAGGTCGGCAAGCTGGCCAAACGCGTCGGTATGGAGCGTACGCACCTGTACCGCAAGCTGCGTTCACTCGGTGTTGATTTTCGCGCGGTCAGTGGCGCTGACGATTGAGTGTCCGCACGTCAAGTGTCATTGACCGTTCAGCAGGCGGCCGTCGTCGGTAAAGATCAGCCCGGAGTCGGCCAGATCGGCAGCGCTTAGGTCGCGTATTACCTGCAAGGCTTTTTGCCTCGGGTCCGGACGCGGTCCGCCCGGGCGAACCTGCACGGTCGAATGAATGCGCCCTTCGATAAAGCGACCCTGATAGTTCAGGACTGCTTCCAGGATCGGCGCCACGCCTTTCAATTCGCTGACGCTGATGCCGTAGTAAGTCGCAAAATTACCCAGGCTGTACGCGATCAACCGGTCCTTGTAGAGTTCCATGCCGCGCACGACGTGCGGTCCGTGACCAAACACCAGGTCGGCACCGGAGTCGACAGCCAGCCGCGCAAAGCGCACGACGTCACCACGCGGTTCGCCGTAGTACTCTTCCTCGCGAAACGGCACATGCAGTACGTCACGGCCTTCGGCGCCGCCATGAAAACTGACGATCACAATGTCATGACTTCGGGAAAATCCGGCGATGGTCGCCGCCGCTTGTTCATAGTCGTGCAGCAGGTTCGATTCCTGGGTGACGGCAAACGCGAGTACAGCGACGGACAAGCGATGCACGCTCAAGCTCGCAAAATCACCTTCCCGACCGGAATGCAGGATGCCGTACTGTTGCAGCGTGCGCATCGTCTCCGTGCGCCCGTCCTCGCCGAAATCCCGGGCATGGTTGTTGGCAAGACTCAGGACGTCGAAGCCGGCATCAACGAAGTGTTGCGCGTACCGCGGCGGTGAACGAAACAAGTAGCACGCCGCAGGGTTGTCGCAATCCTTGGCGGGCGTACCGCCGTCGACCAGCACGCCTTCAAGGTTACCGATCGCAATGTCGGCGGCGCTGATTATCGGTGCTACGGCCGAAAGAAAGGTCTTGCCGTCATCATCGGGCAGGTGATTCTCGGGAAAATCGGTACCGAGCATCATGTCCCCGACCATCGCAATCGACAGGCGCCGGATATCGGGCTTTGAACGAGTCGCCGTCGTGGCAACCGGCGGCAGACTTGCAGCAGATTCAGCTACAGCCGCATCACGAGTCGTGGCTGGCTCGCTGCTTGTTTCAGTCGGTGGGACATCGCGCGTCGCTTGTGGCCCGGCGGCGCAGCCAGCGAGTAACAGGCCGGCGACCAGCGGTGCTGCAACGCTGCGGACGCTAATCACCCAGCCGGATCCGCAACACATCAATGTTTGCCTGCCGCAGGCGGCTACGCAGCAGGTTCAGCTGATCGAGATCTTTGATTGGGCCGATGCGCACGCGATGGTACGTTCGTTCGTCAATCGCGACACGCTGAATCGTGGATTCGATTCCCTGCAAGGCGAGTTGCGCACGTCGCCGATCGGCATCTTCATAGCGGGAAAACGAGCCGGCCTGCAAAACATAGATGCCAGGGTCGACAACCGCCTGCGGTTGCCGGTCCGGCGTTGCATCAGCTTCCTGCTCGGGAATCACGACTTCGAAACTCGGCAGCATGTTGTAAAACTCAAAACGCTGGGCTGGTGCTTCTTCGCTGTCTTCGCCATTGCGATCCAGCACTGCTGCCGTCGGTGCAGCGGCAGGCGCCGCTTTTACTGCCGCCGGTCGGTTCGTGGCCTGGACCGGCGTAACCGGTGGCACGGTATCACGCAGGTACAGGGCGAGCGCTACCGAAAGACCGACGCCCAGCCCAAACAGCATCCATACCCAGCCCGGGTAGGCATCGTTGCTGGCGCGTCTCTTGCGTTTGCGGGCCATACGCTTACATCGAATCGGGCGAGTTGACGCCCAGAATGCCGAGGCCGCTGGCAATGACTACACGGGTTGCGCTAATCAGTGCGAGCCGGGCATCGCGCAGCGCCGCATCGTCGACAATGAAGACATGCGCGTTGTAGTAGGTATGGAATTCATTGGCCAGGTCGCGGAGGTAGTGCACCAGGTGTTGTGGCGCTCTGTTGCTGGCGGCGAGTTCAATGATCTCGGGGTAACGCGACAGCGTGAACATCAGCGCCTTTTCCTGCGGTTCGGTGAGCTGCGCGAGATTGCCGAGGCCGTTGGCCTCGTCGTAACCAAGGCTGCGCTCGTCGAGCTGGCGGAACACACTCGCTACCCGCGCATGCGCGTACTGGATGTAATACACCGGATTGTCGTTCGAGCGGCTCTTGGCGAGTTCCATGTCAAAGTCGAGGTGCTGCTCATTCGAGCGCATGACGTAGAAAAACCGTGCCGCATCGTTGCCGACTTCTTCGCGTAGCTGGCGCAAGGTCACGAACTCGCCGGAGCGGGTGGACATTTGCATCTTTTCGCCGCCGCGGTACAGGGTAACGAACTGCACGAGCTGCACTTCGAGATCATCGCCGCCATAGCCCATGGCTTCGAGTCCGGCGCGCACCCGCGCAATGTAGCCGTGATGGTCGGCGCCGAGCACATCCAGCAAGTGATCGAAGCCGCGCTTGCGCTTGTCAAAGTGGTAGGCGATGTCCGACGCGAAATAGGTTTTCTTGCCGTTCTCGCGCACGACTACCCGGTCTTTTTCATCGCCGAAATCGGTTGCACGAAACCACCATGCGCCGTCTTTCTGATAAAGCATGCGACGGGTCTTGAGGACTTCGAGCGCTTCATCAATGCGGCCGTCGTCAGTCAGGCTGCGTTCCGAAAACCAACGGTCAAACTCAACCCCAAATTCGCTGAGGTCGTCACGGATATCGACGAGTATGGATTCCAGTGATTGCTGACGCAGCGCAAGGAACGCCTCTTCACCGAGCAGCTCCGTGGCGCGTTCAATCAATGCGCCAATCCGGGCCTCTTTGTCGCCGTCCGGGCCATCGTCCGGCAGACCGTCAAGCACAGCTGCTGCGGTAATCGACGGCATTGCACCGGTGTCGATAGCCGCCGCGATGTCATTGATGTAGTCGCCCTTGTAGCCGGCGGTTGGGAACGGAATTTCCAGACCCTGACTTTCCAGCACTCGTAACCAGACGCTGACGCCCAGAATATCCATCTGCCGGCCAGCGTCGTTGACGTAATACTCGGTCGAAACTTTGTATCCGGCCGCTTTGAGCAGGTTGCCGAGCGTCGCGCCGTACGCTGCGTGCCGACCGTGGCCCACGTGCAGGGGGCCTGTCGGGTTGGCGGAGACAAATTCCAGCAGCACATTCGGCGTCTCGCGCGCCGTTTGCCGGCCGTAATCGCTGCCGACGCGCAGGACTTCGCGGACTTCACGATGAAACGCGGCCGGCCCTACGTGGAAATTGATGAAGCCCGGCCCGGCGATTTCGGCCTTGGCAATCAGCTCGCTCGCAGGCAGACGCTCTATGATCGTCGCGGCCAGTTCGCGCGGGTTTCGTCCCGCAGCTTTCGCCAGGCGCATCGCGATGTTGCTCGCGAAGTCGCCGTGGCGCGGGTCGCGAGTGCGTTCCACGGTTGTACTGAGAGAGGCGAATTCAGGCGCATCGTCAAGTTCAGGCATGGCCGCCAGTGCCTGCTCAAGTAGTTCTGCAATACTGCTTTTCAAGGTGTGAGTCCGAACAGAGAAAGGGTCGCGAGATCGCGGCGAGGCAGCGATTCTAACGCGGCTGGCTCGAAAAGTGACGCTGGCGAATGAAATTCCGCAATCGCTGCATGGCCGCGGTTGGCCGAGATTCTAGAATAGCTCCACCGGGTCCACGTCCACCGACCAGCGAACGCGACGCCCCGATTTACTGGACTCCAGTGCTACGACCAGGGCATCGAGCAGGCCGTGCAACGCCTGGCGGCTGCCACTTTGCAACAGCAACTGAGCGCGGTAGCGACCGGCGCGACGTTCCATCGGTGCGCTGACCGGCCCCAACAGCCGAACCTGATCAAAGCCCAGTTGCTCCGCCTGGCCGCGGGCTGCATTGAGAAACTCGTGCGTGTGTTCGCGTTTCACGGCCGACGCACGGATCAACGCCAGGCGTGAGTACGGTGGCCAGGCGGCGGCTTCCCGCTCCGCCAGGGAGTACTCGGCCACGTCGGCGTAACCACCGGTTAACAGGCGGTTCCAGAACGGGTGGCTGGCAAAGGCGGTCTGAATGATGACTTCGCCCTGGCGGCGTTCCCGCCCCGCACGCCCGGCGACCTGGATCAGGCTTTGCGCCAGGCGCTCGCCGCCCCGAAAGTCGGTGCTGAACAGGCCCTGGTCCGCGTTGATGACGCCCACCAATGTCAGTTTCGGAAAGTGATGGCCTTTCGAGAGCATTTGCGTGCCGACCAGAATGCGGGCTTCGCCACTGGTCGCGCGAGCAAGTGCTTTATCCATTGTGCCTTTCAGCCGGGTACTGTCGCTGTCAATGCGCGTGACTGACTCGTCGCCGTAGCGCGAGGCCAGTACGCCTTCGATGCGTTCCGTTCCCTGGCCAAGCGGACGGCAGGCGCTGCCGCAATCGCTGCAGCTGGCGTCCAGCGGCCGGTTCGCACCGCAGTGGTGGCAATGCAGTGCATTGCGTGCGGCGTGCACGGTCATGCGCGCGTCACAGCGGTTGCACTCGGCAATCTTGCCGCAGCCTCCGCAAATCAAGGTTGGTGCGAAACCGCGACGGTTGAGAAAGATCAGTGCCTGTCCTTCTTCACCCAGGTGTTTGTCGAGCGCGCGCACCAGCGGATCGGAGAGTCCGTCGTTACTGGGGTAGCGCGCAAGATCCACGAGCCGCAACAGCGGTGGTGCAGCGTTGCCGGCGCGCTGCGACAGTACCTGGTGCCGGTACGCTTGCTGGCGACAGCGTTGCAAGGTTTCCAGTGAGGGCGTGGCACTGCCGAGGATGACGGGAATATTCAATTGCTTGGCTCGGGCAACGGCAAGGTCGCGCGCGGAATAGCGCAAGCCTTCCTGTTGCTTGTAGGAGCTGTCGTGTTCTTCGTCAACGACGATCAGGCCGGGACGGGCGAGCGGTGTGAAGATCGCGGAGCGAGTGCCCAGCAATAACGGGGCACTGCCGTCGCGAGCCATGCGCCAGGCGTTGAGCCGTTCATTGTCAGTCAACGAGGAATGCAGCAGCAGGGGCTCGATACCCAGCCGGCGGCGCAGCCGGCGCACGAATTGTGGCGTCAGGCCTATTTCAGGGACCAGGACCAACACCTGCAGGTCCTGCGCAAGCACGTCCAGCATACGGTGCAAATAGACTTCGGTTTTGCCGCTGCCGGTAACGCCATCCAGCACAGTGACCCGAAAGTCGCCGTGACTGCGCATGTCAGCGAGGACAGCACGCTGCTCGCGATTCAGCTCCGGGCCCGGTTCGGCCGTTTCCCGGCTGGGCGAGGGCGGCACATCAGCAATCTCGTCGATCTGTATCCAGCCCTTGTCGAGCAGGGCTTTGCGGCTGCGTCGCCACTGCGGCAGGCGTTCGTCCAACTCGGTCACATTGGCCTTGCCACGCCGTACCAGCGCATCGAGCAATTCGGCTTGCTTAGGTGCCCGCCGCGCCAATGCAGCGTCACTCGCGTTGCGGCCCTCCGGAGTAAGCACGACCTGCTCTATCGTTGGGATCAGGGGGCGTGCCTGACGCAAATGGGTTGGCAGTGCCGCCGCGACCACCTCGCCGATAGGGTGATGGTAATACTCGCTGGTAAAGCGAATCAGCCACAAGTCGTCTGCTGCCAGCAGCGTTTCTTCATCCGGCAGTGCGAGGGCCCGCTTCAGTTTCGAGCGCGGCAGCTCACTGCTGTCGGTGACGTCCATCACGACCGCCGACTGCTGCTGCCGACCAAACGGTACGGTAGACCCGGACACCCGCCTGCAACCGCGCGGGGTCCACGCCCTTGGGCGGCAGGTAGTCAAACAGTCGGGACAGCGGCACGTTGACCGCGACTTTGAGGACCGGTTGCCGGCTCATTACTGGCTCCGTCTGGCTGTGCTGGCGATTGTCGTGGCGTAAGTCATTGATGGAGCAACCGCTTATGGAGTCAGCTCTGGAGGGGAAGAAAAGTCGCATCGTGTGTCAACCGCGCGCAGCAAAGTGCGTTAGTAGTTGCAAGCCGACGTATTAGACATCATCACGGAGTGTTGATGAAAGTAACAGGGACGAGCTCCGGGAGACAGCCCGCGCCATGGCGGTCATGTGCACCGGCACGCGCCGTTGTGCGGTATCGTCCACAGCCATAACGCTTAGCGGAGGCGAGTCGCTGTCACACGAGCGCGAATTGAACGGTTTCCTCAAAGACGTCGAAGGGCGTGCGCTGCGTATTGCCGAAATTTCGTTGCGCGATCGCGACGACGCGCTCGATCTGGTGCAGGACGCGATGATCCGCTTGGCGCGGAAGTACTCCAGTCGTCCCACCGCGGAATGGCCGCCCTTGTTCTACCGGATATTGCAAAACGGTATCCGCGATTGGCATCGGCGCAGGATGGTGAAGCAACGGGTAATGGTGTTCTTCGGTCGTAGGGGCCTTGATGACGAGTTTGATCCCGTGTCCACGGCACCGGATCCGGCAGGTCGAACCCCGGAAGAGCAACTCGACAACCACGCGGCAATGCAGACATTGGAAGCCGCGTTGCATGACCTGCCAGCGAGGCAGAGAGAAGCTTTTATGCTGCGTACCTTCGAAGGTTTGGACGTGGCCGCTACCGCACTCGCCATGGGCTGCGGCGAGGGCAGCGTAAAGACACACTATTCGCGCGCTGTGCACGCATTGCGCGCGCGACTGGGAGAGCACTGGCAATGAAGACACACGATCACCAGGTAACGGACGAGAGTGATGAGCCGTTCAGCAAGCGGGCCGCGACTCTTTTTGACGACAGTGTGCAGACGCTGGACGCACAGACCCGTTCGCGGCTGAATCGGGCTCGCCGGAACGCCGTGTCACAAACGATATCAACCAAGCCACGGACATACTGGGTATCGGTGGCGGCGACCGTCGCGGTTGTAGCCGTTTCCGGGGCAATGTTCTGGTCCGCACAGGAGCTGGGCACGGAGTACGTTCCAGCGGCGGTGACCTCGGATTTCGAAATACTGCTGGACTCGGACAGTCTGGAATTGCTGGAAGACCTTGAGTTCTACAGCTGGATGGACGAAACCGTGATTACCGGTGGCGACGTTGGCTGAGCCACGTCGAACCACGGTACTCGCGCTTTGCTGCGGCTTGCTCATCAATGCACCCACAGTGTGTGCGGAGGAATTACCGGACGCGGAGTTGCTGGATTATCTCGGTAGCTGGGCGGAGTCGGATGAAGATTGGATTCTGCTGCAGAACAGAAGTACGACGCCGGCAGAACCGGAAAGTGAACAAAGCGAATCCGAACGGCAGGATGACGAATCGCGGGAGTCGGTAAATGAACATTAGAAGTATTTCGGCAGTGCTGTTGTGCGGCCTCGTTGTGGGTCTGTTGCAATTGCCAGCGCAAGCACAGGAGCTCGCACCCGCCTGGGAAGACCTGAGTGAACAACAGCAATCAGTGCTGGCAACCTTTGCTGATGAGTGGGACACGCTGGACGAAGAGCGGCGCACGCGGTTGGCGACGGGCGCGGCGCGCTGGTCACGGATGTCGACGGAAGAGCGGGACGCGGCACGCGATCGCTTCAGCCAGTGGCAAGACCTGAGTGATGAACAGCGCGCGACTATTCGAGATCGCTATCTGGAATTTTCGAGCCTGCCACCGAACGAAAAGGCGCGGATCCGCAAAAACTTTCAACGCTTTCGCGACATGGACCCTGAGCGGCGGGCCGAATTGCGCGAGCGTTTCAAGAACATGACGCCAGAGCAACGTGCGGCGGTTCGGGAGCGTATGCGCCAGCGCGCGGAACGTCGACAGAAGGCACGGGAGCGCCGGGAGCGGCAAGAACCGCAGTAGCCTGAACCATGACGGGAACCTTTCGGTTCCCGTCATGTATTTCATTGCCTTAGAGCGACTTGACGGAGCTGATCAGTTCCGAGGTCATCGCCTGACCGTCGCCGTACAACATGCGGGTTTGATCCAGGAAGAACAGCGCGTTCTCAATGCCGGAGAAACCCGCGCCCTGACCACGTTTGATGACGATAACGTTCTTGGCTTTGTCGGCATTCAGAATAGGCATGCCGTAGATCGGGCTGGACGGGTCCGTGCGAGCGACCGGATTTACGACGTCATTCGCGCCGATAACCAGAGCGACATCTGCTGTTGCAAACTCCGCATTGATCTCGGTTTCATCGTAAATGATGTCGTACGGCACGCCAGCTTCGGCGAGCAGCACGTTCATGTGCCCCGGCATGCGGCCGGCGACAGGGTGGATGGCAAATTTCACATCAACGCCGCGGTCGATCAGGAGTTGCGTCAGTTCCCACACCTTGTGCTGCGCCTGTGCTACGGCCATGCCGTATCCCGGCACGATCAGCACCTTGTTGGCAAAAGCCATCATCACGCCGACGTCGGACGCTTCGATCGGCTTCATGCTGCCGCCGGCAGCATCGTCACCGGCAGCGGCCGCGGCCGTGTCACCGAAGCCGGAGAACAGCACGTTCGCCAGCGAGCGGTTCATTGCCTTGGCCATCAGCTGCGTTAGCAGACTGCCGGCTGCACCGACCACGGTTCCGGCAATAATCATGGCGGCGTTCTGCAGCACGAAGCCTTCGAAGGCAACCGCGAGACCGGTCAGAGCGTTGTACAGTGAAATGACCACCGGCATGTCTGCGCCGCCAATCGGCAGCGTCATCGTGACGCCAAGGATCAGAGCAAGCACAAAGAACACGGTTACGATACTAATGCCCGCATGCGCGACTGCTATGTAGCCGGCCACGGCCAACGTGCCGATCAGCAACAGCAGATTGAAGACTTGCTGCCCTTTGAAGCGCACGGTGCTCTTCATCAGCCCCTGCAGTTTGGCGAACGCGATGAGACTGCCGCTGAACGATACAGCACCGATCAGGCCGCCGAGTACGGCCAGGATGCCAAATGTCATGCCATGATCTTCGCCGCCGAACAATTCTACGGCCGCGATTGCCGCGGCAGCGCCGCCACCCATGCCGTTATAGAGAGCGATCATCTGCGGCATATCGGTCATCTCGACCCGTTTGCCGCTAACCCATGCGAGGATGCCACCGAGTGCGATAGCCACGGTCATGAGGCCGTAATTTTGCATTCCCGGGTACAGGAAGGTGATGAGCGTCGCAACCATCATGCCCGCACCGGCCCAGACGATACCGGTTCGAGCGGTCATCGGTGAGCTCATCCGCTTCAGGCCGAAAATGAACAGAATAGCTGCAAGGAAATAACTAGCCTCAATCAGGCCGCGCACAGAAATAACATCTGTCATTTCTTCTCTCCCTTACTGCTCTTGAACATTTCGAGCATGCGCTCCGTGACGACGTAGCCGCCGACCGCATTACCGGCTGCCAGAGCGACGCCGATAAAGCCGATGCTGAGTTCGAGCGTTGTGTCCGCCCGGCCGAGTGCCACCATGGCGCCTACCAGCACGATGCCATGCACGAAATTCGAGCCGGACATCAGTGGTGTATGCAGGATCACGGGAACGCGTCCGATGACTTCGTGGCCGACAAACGCGGCCAGCATGAATATATAGAGTGCGATAAATCCGTCGATCATCAGGCCGCTCCCCCTTCAATTTGTGCGCGCGTCGGTTCGTGAGCAATTTTTCCGTCACGGGTCAGCGCTGACTTCGCAAACACTTCATCGTCCCAGTCTATGTTCAATTCGCCGTCCTTGATTGCAGGTGAAATGAAGTTGAACAGGTTACGGGCGTACATTTCGCTGGCGTGGCGTCCGAGTTTCGCTGCCAGGTTGGTCGGGCCGACTATTTTCACCTTGTGCTTGACGACAGTCTCGCCGGCGACGGTCAGTTCACAGTTGCCGCCGGTCTCTGCCGCCAGATCGACAATGACGGCACCCGGCTTCATTGCGGCGACAGCGGCGGCCGAAATAATGCGTGGTGCTGGTCGGCCGGGAATTGCGGCGGTCGATATAACAACATCCGAGACGGATATTTCCTTCTCGAGTGCTGCCTGCTGTTGTGCCTTTTCCTCGTCAGTCAGTTCGCGTGCATAGCCGCCTTCGCCGTCGGCGGATACGCCGGTTTCCACGAACTTCGCACCGAGCGATTGAATCTGCTCTTTAGTTGCGCTGCGTACGTCGTACGCTTTAACAACAGCACCGAGGCGTTTCGCGGTTGCGATCGCCTGCAAGCCGGCGACGCCCGCGCCGATAATCAATACCTGCGCCGGGCGAATGGTGCCAGCGGCGGTGGTGAGCATCGGGAAGAATTTGTCCAGTGTCATGGCGGCAATCAGCACCGATTGGTAGCCGGCGGCGGCAGCCTGAGACGACAACACGTCCATACTCTGCGCCCGGGAAATGCGCGGTATGAGTTCCATGGCAAAACCGGTGAGGTTCTTGCGGGTCAACGCCGCAACGAGTTCACGATTGTTGTGCCCGTGCATGATGCCGGTCACGGTGCCGCCATCCTTGAGTTTGTCGACGATCGCTGCGCTAGGCGGTTGCACCGTGAACAACAGCTCACAGCCCGCGAGCACCTGATCGGCATCGCCAAGTGTCACGCCTGCGTATTCTTCATCCAGGAGTTGCGAGCCTTCACCCGCGCCACGCTCCATGATCACCGAAACGCCAAGCTTTTGCAGTTTGGCCGTTATCTCCGGCGTCAGGGCGACGCGGGTTTCTCCCTCAAGCGCTTCTTTCAGCACGCCAACGGTTAGCGGCATCATTAATCTCCAGCGGGTGTTTGTCCATGAATTATCGAGGATTTATTCGAGTTGTCAGCTCTGCTACAGAGTTTATCAATTGGCTGCACGAACTACGGAGTAGCACGCCAATTAACCCGAAAAACCGGGCCCGCATAATGACATAGCGGTCAACAATCGCAAACTATGTACAAAGGTTTGATTTTTGTTCGTCGTACTGCAAACTAGGCCAAGCCCCGTGCGGGGCCAACGAGGTTCCATTTGATGTTGTCAGGTGCTGCGTCAGATATTTCCCAGCAGGTTCTGCGAACCGATGTGTCGGGAATGCCACTCGAGTGGATAGACTACCGCGAGGCGGTCAGGTTATATCACACCGAGCAGGTGGCCTATGCCTGCGGAATCCACCTTTACACTGTCTGCGGTGGCTGCAGTGCCCTGACCGGACGGCAGAGCCGCGTCGATGTCAGCTCGATTATTGCGACTCACGGTACAAGTCAGGGGCATGCCTATGTGCACGAACAGTACACGCCGCCGTTGAATAACCGCACGCTGTTCAAACGCGATGCGAATCTGTGCCTGTATTGCGCATTGCGGTTTCCGACCCGCGAATTGACCCGCGATCACATTACGCCCTTGTCGCAAGGCGGCCTGGATGTCTGGAACAACGTCGCTACGGCGTGCCGGCGGTGCAACAACCACAAAGGCGGCAATACGCCGGAGCAGGTCGGCATGCAGCTCATCGCGGTACCGTTTACACCGACCTATGCCGAGTACATCTATTTGAAGGGTCGCCGTGTGCTTGCTGATCAGATGCAATACCTGCTGGCACACATTCCGCGATCCAGTCCGCTGCACGCACGTCTCTCCGGCCACTTGTCCGAGGGTGTCACTATTTTCGATGAGCCGGATCACGTCGAATACTCGGAGATCGAATGCAGTACCTGATCGACGGCAGCGTGTACGTGTTTCGTGCGTGGTTCTCCATGCCGGATGACATGCTGGACGACGAGGGCAACCCGGTAAACGCGTTCTACGGTTTTTGCCGGTTTCTCGGCGATTTTATGGAGCGAGTACGCCCGGAATACGTTGCCGTACTGTTTGATGAAAGGCTCAGCGGCTCTTTTCGTACCGACATTTACCCCGACTACAAAGCCAATCGCGATCCCGCGCCTCCGGAGTTAAAGCGCCAGTTCGATTTGTGCCGGCAGTACGCCCGCGCATTGGGCCTTCTTGAATGCGCTCACCCCGGCTACGAGGCTGATGATCTGATTGGTACGCTGGTGACGAGCGGCCGCAAACAGGGTATTCCGTCGACAATCGTCAGCCGCGACAAGGATCTGGCACAGCTTATTTCCAGACAGGATGTTTTCTGGGACTTCGCAGGTAAAGGTCAGTTGAGTTACGACCAGATTCCCGAGGTGTTCGGGGTCTGGCCGGAACAGATTGCCGATTTTCTGGCGCTGGCCGGTGACCCCGTCGATAACATTCCGGGCGTGCCCGGTGTCGGCAAGAAAACCGCGGCCGCGTTGTTGCAGCATTTCGGTTCGTTGCAGGGAATCTATGCAAATCTAGACAGTGTGCACGAGGTGACCGTTCGCGGCGCCAAAACCTTAGGCGCCAAGCTCGAATTACACCGTCCGGCCGCCATGCTGGCGCGACAGCTTACCGGTATTGCCTGTGATGCACCTGTGACCAATCCGGCTTACGGATTACGCCCACAGGTACCGAAACTCGGTGCGATCAATGCGTTGTTTGACAGCGCCAACTTCGGCATGGCCCTGCGCCGTCAGGCCGAGCGAGTCGCCGACCTGCACTGAGCTTGTGCAGTGCTGCTGGGTATGAGCGCCGGACGGGTTGGTCAGACAGGGACGGCTTCTTCCTCTGAAACGAGGTAAGGCTCGCCCAGAAAGTCTTCAGCGAACAGGTACAAGCGCGTGCCTTCAGGCGCGACGAGTACCCCGAACGCACCTTCAAACCCCGGAAACTTCTGCCAGCGGAAACCAAAGCGTTCGACGATGTCGGCAACAGCCTGTGGGTCTGGGCACTTGAAGCAAATCGCTGCTTTGTCGAGGGCAATACTCTCGCTAAGCCCGAGCGGGAGTCCGCCGGCATCAAAGCGCATGTGCGTGGTCGGCTCTTCGCGCAAGCGTTCGAGGTGCGGAGCGAGCGGTGCCCAGAAACGCCCGGCATGCAGGGCGTCACGGGTTGGCAGAGTCAGTTCGAAAAAGCGACCGCAAACAGAATCATTGCCGCTTTCTTCAGGTGGCGAAAAAGTACGGGCCTCAATCAGTGCAACGTTGTGCCCGTCACTGTCAACGAACTGCAATTCATTGAAGACGTCTTCATCGAGGCGCATGAACGAGAATTCGAAACCGTGATCGCTCATTGCCCGCGCATGCCGGCTGAGGTCAGGCTGGACAAAAGTTAAGGTCGGCGAATCAAACACACGATCGTGCAAACCGATGACCAGATCGCCGTCGCTGACGACGGCGTAAGCGTGTGGCCAGACGTCGCCGGACTGCAATTCGGAAAAACCGAGTGCTCTGTAAAAACTTAGCGACGCCAGAATGTCGCTGGAATGAACACTGATTTCGAGCCAGCGCTCAAGCATAACCGTAGCCAGTGGCGTTCACGTCGCTGCTCCCATTTCGCGTGCGAGCCTGCGGCTGGTTTCAGGGTCATCAGCGTTGGAAATCGTGTTCCCGGGTGATAATTCGGGCCAGCCGCTCATGGTGTTTTGCAGCAAGGTGCTCAGGAACTCAACGTGATCCTCACTGGCATTGAGCGCCGGAATGTAGCGCAGCTTGCCGCCGCCGGCATCGGCGTACAGTTCGGCATTCTGCAGCGTTATTTCTTCCAGCGTCTCCAGACAGTCAGCGGAGAAGCCGGGGCAGACTACATCGATATCGCCATACCCGTCCCGGCCCCAACGTTTGAGTAATTCATCCGTGTAAGGCTGCAACCAGGGTTCGCGACCTACTCTGGACTGAAATCCAAGCGTCCATTCCGAATCTGCCAGTCCGAGTGCGTTGGCAACCAGCCGGGCCGTCTTCTGGCACTGGCAATGATAAGGATCACCGTCCAGCAGCATGCGTTGCGGCAGGCCGTGAAAGGAAAACAGCAGGTGCTGGCCCGCCCCCTTGCGCTCGCGAAAAGTGCGAATACTGTCGGTGAGCGCGGCGATATAGCCCTTGGCGTCATGGTAGTGATTGATGAAGCGCAACTCGGGAACCCAGCGGCGGCGAGACAGCAACGCGCTGACGTCCGCGAATACCGAGCCCGTGGTCGTGTTTGAGTACTGCGGGTAGAGTGGCAGCACAACAATGCGGCGCACGTGCTGTTCGTGCAGGCGCTCGAGGGCCGACTCAATGGACGGCTCTCCGTAGGACATGGCGAGTTCAACGGGTACGGGTTGCGACAGGCTGGTTGCCAATTGCTCCGCCACCCCGGCCGCAATGTCCTGACAATGCCAGAGCAAAGGTGAACCCCGATCCGTCCAGATCTGTCGGTATGCCGCAGCGGATTTGGCAGGCCGGGTACGCAGGATGTAGCCATTGAGTATGAGCCACCAAAGCGCGCGCGGTACTTCAACTACTCTTGGGTCGGATAGAAACTGCTTGAGGTAGCGACGAACGGCGGCCGTGGTCGGCGCGTCCGGCGTGCCGAGATTGACGAGCAGTACGCCCGAAGTATTCGGTGCGCCATGCGCGTAAGCGGGTGTAGCCAGGTATCTCGACATCGTGCTGTTCTTCCGGTGCGTGCCAACGCAAGTCGTTGACGGACAATACTAAAATGCTGCATTCGACGCCACCGATGGCTTACCATGCTGGGCCAGTTGGCAGGGGAACATTATGAGCGAAAACAACCCGGTGGCGCTTGAGGCGCGTAAACCCGGCAAGGTGGACTTGCTGCGCGACATTGGCCTTCTGCAATTGAAACTGATCGTTGACGGTCTTCGCGACTTCGCTCTGGTGCCGCTGTCGCTGGTCGCCGGTGCAATCAGCCTGATGTCGGGTCGTCGCGAGCCTGGTTCGGAGTTTTACGATTTACTGCGTTACGGCAAACGCAGCGAGCGCTGGATCAACCTGTTCGGCGCTATTGATCGTCTGGATGAGCCGAAAAAGCCGGACGAGACGGAAGCCGACCTTGATCGCATGATGGACCGGATCGAAACCTTCGTCGTCAAAGAGTATCGCGACGGCAATCTCACCAGTCAGGCCAAGGAAAAACTCGATAGCGCTATCGAGCGCTTGCAGCAGGCCACCCGGCGCACTGGCAAGTGAGGCGCTGTCAGCGCACGTCGCGACCGCTTAGTAATTCGTCCAGCGACGGCGGCGGGTGGTCGGGGCCCATTTCGCCGCGTTGCAAGCGGTCGTTGTATTCGCGGTAGGCGCGCATGGCCTGGTAGCCGAAAATCCACAGGATCGGCAGGTTCGCGTAAATAATGACGCCGAGGCCGATGCCGGTCAGGTTGTCGAGATCCGCGCTGGTCTGGATGTGGCCGAGTGTTGCAATAAACACGAGTGAGCAATAGAACAGGCGAAACGGCAGTACGCCGCGGCGACCGGCAAGGTGCACGGCTCCCTGTTCGCCGTAATAACCCCACGCGATGATTGTGGACACCGCAAACAGCCACGAGCTGATAGTGATCAGCCACTTGCCGAGTCCCGGTGTCACTGTATCGAAGGCTTTGGCGGTCAATGTCGCGCCGACGTAGTCGCGGTACAGGCCGTTTTCCACCACCTGGGGCTCGGTCGTGCTTGCAAGGGGGGCCCAGTTTGCGACGTAACCGGTCGTCGTTTGTTGGACCGTACCGGACAAGCGGTGCCGGTTGTGACCGGTCGCATCGTTCGCATCCGCTTCGACCACCAGCATCACCGGTTCGCCGTCACGCCAGTCAGTGCCTTGCAATTTAGTTGCGCTGAACACCCAGCCTGAATCGCTCAGTTGTGGCACAGGTCGGCTATCGAACGTCGCATCCGGCGCCCGGTTCCAGACGCCGGTGGAGAGAATGATGAGCGCGGTAAACGTGCACACGACGAGCGTGTCGATGAACGGTTCGAGACCGGCGACGATGCCCTCGCGCACGGGTTCGTTGGTCTTGGCTGCAGAGTGCGCGATAGCGGAGCCGCCCTGGCCGGCTTCGTTCGAGAAGATGGCGCGTTTCATACCGAACAGGAAGGCCGAGGCGACGGTACCACCGATGAACGCACCGCCAGCCTCGGTTGGGGTAAACGCGGAGGTGATAATCAACAGCAACATGCCCGGCACTTCAGCGATGTTGACCGCCAGTACCCATATGCCAGCGACGATATAGAAGAACACCATGACAGGGACCAGCACCCCGGTGACCTTGCCTATGCGCCGGATTCCGCCAAGCAGCACGGCGGCGACGATGACCGTCAGAATTGCGCCGCTGATCCAGCCGGCGACACCGAAGTATTGGCCGGTAACGTCAGCGACATTCCATGCCTGGAACATATTGCCGCCGGTGGATGCTGACATCATGACGCAGATAGAAAACATCACCGCGAGAAATTTACCGAGCCAGGCAAGCTCCGGCTTCATGCGTTTCAACGCGCGGTCCGCGACCCACATTGGTCCGCCGTGCGGGTTATCCGGGTCGTCGGTATTGCGGTAGAGCATCGACAGCGTGACTTCCGTCAGCTTGATTGCCATACCGAGGATCGCGACGACCCACATCCAGAAAATCGCGCCGGGCCCACCCAGTGCTATCGCGAGCGCAACACCGCCGATGTTACCGAGGCCTACCGTGCCGGAAAGTGCGGCAGACAGTGCCTGGAAATGATTGATCGCACCCGGGTCTTGCGGGTCGTCATAGACGCCGCGCACCACGGCGGGTGCGTGTCGCAGCACCCGGTACTGGCAAAAGCCGCTCCACACGGTAAACAGGACACCGGTGCCGGCAATGATGAACAGCCAGGTTTCGTTCCAGAGCACCGCATTTATCGATGCCAGTATCTGGCTGAGATCACCCATCCGCGCCTCTTCAGGTCATGCAAAGCTGCTTGGTTTCGTGCTGCCCAGCTCGGCGCAGCCGGTCAGGTTTCAGCTGGCTTCCAGGATCGCTGTGACGCCCATGCCGCCCGCGGTGCAAACTGAAACAAGGCCGCGGCCCGAGCCTTTCTCGCTCAGCAATTTGGCCATGGTGCTGATAACGCGCGCACCGGTTGCAGCAAACGGATGGCCAATGGCAAGGCTGCCGCCTTTGACATTGAGTTTGTCCAGCGGAACGGCGCCCATCGGTTCCTGCCGGCCGAGTTTGTCCCGGCAAAAATCGGCTGATTGCCAGGCCTTCATGGTCGCGAGCGTTTGTGCGGCAAAGGCTTCATGGATTTCGTAGAAATCAAAGTCCTGCAAGGTCAGCCCTGCGACCTTGAGCATGTCTGAAACGGCATAGGCCGGTGCCAGCAGCAGGCCGTCGGTGTTGATGAAATCGACCGCCGAGACCTTGCAAAAGGTCAGCCACGCGCTGACCGGCAGATTCTTCAACCGCGCCCAGTCTTCCGACGCGAGCAAGACCGCGCCGGCGCCATCAGTGAGCGGTGTGCTGTTGCCGGCTGTCATGGTGCCTGCACTGGACCGGTCAAACACCGGCTTCAGTTTGGCGAGCTTGTCGTAGGTTGTGTCACGACGAATATTGTTGTCTTCCCTGGTACCCCGAAACGGCACGATGAGATCTTTGTAGAAGCCCGCATCGTAAGCAGCAGCTGCTTTCAGATGACTCGCGAGAGCGAGCTGATCCTGATGCTCGCGGGTGATTCCAAACTCCTTGGCCGTAATCTCGGTGCTCTCGCCCATCGATAAATTCGTGCGTGGTTCAACGACCCCCGGCAGCTGAGGTTTAAAATGCCGCGGCCGCAGTTTGAGCCAGGGTTTGAGGCGGCCACCGAGGCTGCGTGCACGAAACACTTCCATCAGAATCGCGCGATAGTCGTCCGGGTACACGATCGGTGCGTCGCTGATGGAGTCGGTACCGCCGGCAATGCCGGCTTCAATCTGGCCAAGCGATATCTTATTGGCTATCTGGATGCATGCTTCGATACTGGTGCCGCAGGCGCGTTGCAGATCGACGCCCGGTGTACGCAAGGACAGACCCGAGCCGATGACGCACTCGCGTGCAAGATTCCAGTCTTTCGAGTGTTTGATAACCGCGCCGAGCGCGACGTCTCCAAGCACCTGGCCCTTCAAATCGAATTTCTTAACGAGTGCGGCGAGTGTCGCCGTCATCATGTCCTGATTGGAGCACGAGGAATACGCG
This sequence comes from Woeseia sp. D3-10, assembly GCF_055809415.1. Lineage (NCBI taxonomy): Bacteria > Pseudomonadati > Pseudomonadota > Gammaproteobacteria > Woeseiales > Woeseiaceae > Woeseia > Woeseia sp. D3-10. The sequence continues at coordinate 2,119,017 of NZ_JBVVTW010000007.1, forward strand.
GTGTGCGCACGGCAAAAGGGGATTCGTAGTCCACCGATAATAGCAACGCGTCTGGCTTGTCCGTCGTGAAGCATCATCCTTCTCCGTTCATGTAGGCACAGTGGTCGCGAACACTGGCACTTTACACCATGGACCATGGAATCGGCAGCGACGCGTGCTAGAGTCGCCGCAAAACAAGCAACTGATCACGATGATTATTTTTACCTCCGGCAAGAACTGGTGTACTGAGGCGACTGGGCTATTTCGCTTCGCCGGTCCGTTAATAGTCAATAATCTGGCTGTTGCCGGCATGCAGTTCGCCGATGCCATCATGGCCGGCCAGATCGGGGCAAAGGCGCTGGCGGCAGTGGCCGTCGGGGCCAGTGTCTGGTTTCTCGGCATGACGCTGATGCTTGGGCTCATGATGGCGATCTCTCCCATTGCCGCCCGCTATTTTGGTTCCGGCCAGCCGGCACTGATCGGCCGTTACACTCGTCATGGCCTCTGGCTTTCATTGCTGATGGGCTCGACCTTGATCCTGCTTGCGCATTTTCTTGCGGCTCCGGTGCTGGCGTTCGTTGGCATCGATCTCGAGTTTCGCGGGCTGACCCTCGACTACCTGCTGGCGATTATCTGGGGTGCGCCGGCAATCAGCGCGTTTTTTGCCTTCCGGTTTACAACCGAAGGTGTTGGTCGAACGCGTCCCATCATGTACACATCTTTACTGGCGCTCGTCTGCAACGTGTTCCTGAACTGGGTATTCATGTTCGGGCATCTGGGCGTTCCGGCGATGGGGGCGGCAGGTGCCGGTGTCGCGAGTGCGGTCACGATGTGGTTGATCATGCTAGTGCTTGGCTCTTACATGTTGCTGCACCCGATCTACCGCTCACTGGAAATACATCAACGCTTTTATCGACTGCGGCCGGAAGTGTTTCGCGAGATCATTGGATTGGGCTGGCCTATCGCCATTACGATTGCCGCGGAAGCCGGATTATTTTCCGTCGTGTCGATACTGATGGGGACGCGTGGCGTCGCGATTACTGCGGCGCATCAGATCGCCCTGAACTTCGCATCAACGATGTTTATGGTGCCGCTGGCATTGAGTTCGGCCCTGACGATACGAATCGGCCATGCCATCGGCGGCGGGAACATGGCAGCAGCGCGCTTCACCGGTGTGGTTGGCATCGTCATGTGCGGTGCGTTTATGGCTTTGTCTGCCAGTTTTTTGCTGATCTTTCGCGAGCAGGTGGTTGGCCTCTATACCAACGATGAGGCCGTGCGTGCCATTGCCATCAGTTTGTTGCTAATGGCGGCCGCCTTCCAGATAGCAGACGGCCTGCAAATCGGCGCGGCGGCAGCGTTGCGCGGCTACAAAGACACGCGCACCCCGATGCTGATCAACATGTTTAGCTATTGGGTGTTGGCATTTCCGCTGGCCTACGTAGCGGCTATCCCCTTACAGGCAGCACCGAACTGGATTTGGGCCGGATTTGTACTGGGCCTGACTGTTGCGGCCGTGTTGCTTGGGATACGTTACAACCGGGTGTCGCTGCGTGGTTTGCAAGCCTAGCGCGGTCAGGACTGGCCGAAATCCGGTGTGTCGTCGCCTGACAGGTATTCATCTTCTTCTTTGGTGTTGGGCCGGCCCAGCAACTGGTTGCGGTGCGGGAAGCGTCCGTACTGTGCAACGATATCGCGGTGCAGTTCGGCAAACTGAAGAACGGTTTCGAAGGTTTCGCGGTAAGTAGCGGATACCGCTTTGGCCAGGCGCTCGTAAATCTGAATCGATTTTTCCTGCACCCGTCGCGATTCGGCATGCTGCAACGGCATGTAGAAAAAAACCCGTTCGATCGGTGTCAGGCTCTTGTCCATGTTTTGCATGGCACCTTCAACACATAACTTGAGTGCCCGCTTGTCCATGTCGAACGCTTTCTCGGTGCCTCGATAAATATTGCGACGAAACTGGTCAAGCAGAATTATCAGCGCGAGTCGGCCGCGCGCTTGATCGGCCCAGTGCTGGAGCTTGCCGTTGGAGGCACGTTCGATATCGCCCGAAAACTCTTTCTCTATTTCTTGATCGAAGTCGGGATTCTCGCCGAACCAGGTGTCCATACGTGCATCAATCTGCGGCGCACTGAGTTCTTGCTCCTGAAACCAGAATGACAGCACACGATCGATGCGCAATTGATCGTCATCCGTCATCGTTGCATCCATGCTTTCGCTGAGAAGTTTTACCGACATAGTTTTTTCCGGGGTTGCTCGACCGCGCCGTCGCGGGTTCGTTTACCAAAACTGATGCGATCTGCGAATTGCGTCACGAATCTCGCCTTTACCCCACGCAAATAGTCGGGTATGGATGAAGTCTAGCCTACCTTATTCGTCGCGGCGTCACCGGGAGTGGTTAACGGTATGAGTATCGAAACAGCGAAAATTCTAAGCCGTGACACCAACCGCCGGCTGCGCGGAGCCACACCGTTTATATTGCGGCTGACACCGATTAGAGCGGAGCGTCCCTACGAATGTTGAGTTCGAAGCGGCAACTTTGGGTCATCGGCGGCCTGGTTCTGCTGCTTGCGGGCCTGTTCGGCTGCGGCGACCCGCCACCCCCGCCGGAACAGGCAGTGCGTGCGTGGCTCGGCGAGGCAGAAGAAGAGGCAGAACGGAAAGACCGGGTAGCACTAATGACCAGAATAGCGGCGTCATACACTGATGCGCGCGGCTATGAACGATCCGATCTGGATCGCATGTTCAGGATCATGTTCCTGCGTCAGAACGCGATTGTCCTGTTAGTCGATATCGAAAGTATCGTGATTCATCAGGAAACGGCGGCCGATGTTGTGCTTAAAGTTGGAATGGCCGGCTCGAACAACAGTGTGTTGGGTTTCAGTGCCGACGCCTACCGTTTCGAACTGGAACTCCAGCTTGAGGGCAACGACTGGTTGCTGACTGGCGCCCGCTGGGGTGAGCTGAATGAGTTACGCTGATTGCTATACACTGCGAAACAGCAGGAGACAGGCTATGGACAGGCGGATAAGGAAGGCTCGATCAGGATTCGTTGTGGTGTGTGCAACGATGCTACTCAATGCCTGTGCGAGTCAGGGGCCGGTCATAGAAAGCCCGGTCGTAGAGCTCAGTTCAATAGAGTTGCTCGAGTTGAATTTGCGACGGCAGACGTTTCGCCTGCATTTTGACGTGGCCAACCCGAACCCGTTTCCGCTCCCGATCAAGAGCGTGCAATACGCCGTATTTCTCGAGGCGCGGCAGTTTGCGAGCGGCGAAACTGCCAGCCGCTTCACGGTGCCGGCCCGAGGTGAAAGCAGCTTCGGCATCAGCGTCGATCTCGATCTGATGAGTACCGCATCGAGTTTTGCCTCATTGCTGCGCTCGGGTACGTCGCGGCCAATTCCTTACCAGGTGAGCGGCAGTGTCGCGGTCGGCATTCCATTCGCGCCACCGCTGCGTTTTTCGCAGGACGGCACCATCTTGGTGCAGTGATAGCAGGCAGGTGACTGGCCCCGCCGCTTGCGCATTGCGCGGCTATTCGCCGGCCGAGGATGCTTGCCGGCCTGCTATACAAGGCTCAAACGCCCGTCGCGTGTGGTCAGGCGCGGTGGAATTCGACTGCCACTGGCCGAAAGCAAACCCACTGTCATATACTGGCCGGCGTTAGGCGCTCTATAAACTATCCAGGAAGTACCAGCCGCGGTTCACCATCGTAGGCTCAAACGCCGTACTACGGCCTCTCGGAATAACTGGGCGTCATTTCATATCGCTGGTTGCGTATTAGGGGAGTCGCTGTTGCAGACTCTCCGGGGTAGACATGACTGAGAATTCTGCAAACGGCTTGTACGACAAAGCCTTCGACCGCGACAGCTGCGGCTTCGGCTTGATTGCGAACATTGATGATCAACCCAGTCACTGGGTTATTGCCACCGCGATCAGCTCCCTTGCTCGTCTCACTCATCGTGGCGCTGTAGCCGCCGACGGAAAAACCGGCGACGGCTGCGGGCTGTTGATCAAGTTTCCGGAAACCTTTTTGCGTACGGTCGCCAGTGAGGCCGGTATTTCCGTCGCTGATCGTTTTGCGGCCGGTACTGTTTTTCTCAGCACGGATCCTGAGATTGCAGCCGCGACCCGGCAAACCATCGACAATGCATTGCGCGCGAGCGGACTCGAGCTTGCCGGTTGGCGGGTAGTACCTACCGATCCTTCCGTCTGTGGTGATCTGGCATTGCGTACTCTGCCGCGCATCGAGCAGGTGTTCGTCAATGCGCCGGACGGTCTGCAGCGCGGCACCTTGAATCGCGCCCTGTTTCTGGCGCGACGTCGTGCCGAAAATCAGATGAGTGCAATTGATCCGACGGCGTACATTGCCAGTCTGTCCTCGGCAACGATCAGCTACAAAGGCATGGTGATGCCGGATGTGCTGCCAAGCTTCTATCGCGATCTTCAGGATCCGCGCCTGGAAACTTCGGTTTGCCTGTTCCACCAGCGTTTCTCAACCAACACCTTGCCGGAATGGCGGCTCGCGCAACCGTTTCGCTTCATCGCACATAACGGCGAAATCAACACGATTTCCGGCAACCGCAACTGGGCGCTCGCGCGCGCTGAAAATTTTGTGTCCGATAAGTTGGAAAGCGTTGCGGATCTGCAGCCGATTGTGTCGCTGACGGGATCCGATTCCTCCAGCCTCGACAATATGCTCGAAGTAATGCGCGCGGGCGGCATGGACGTGCTGCAGGCGATGCGCATACTGATTCCTCCCGCATGGCACACCGTCGACACCATAGACGCCGATGTGCGCGCGTTCTACGAGTTCTACGACTGCCACATGGAACCGTGGGACGGTCCCGCCGGTATCGTGCTGACGGACGGCCGCTACGCGGCCTGCTGTCTCGATCGCAACGGTTTGCGGCCCGCACGCTACGTCATAACGAAAGACCGGCATATTACGATCGCCTCGGAAATCGGCGTTTACGACTACGACGACAAAGACGTCGTTAGCAAGGGTCGCCTTGGGCCGGGTGAAATGCTGGCGGTGGATTTGCGTCAGGGCCGCTTACTCTTCAATGACGATATTCACGACATTCTGAAAGCGCGGGCGCCGTACAAGAAATGGTTGAAGCAAGGTGTACGTTACCTTGATTCGGAGTTGGTCGATCGGCACATGGCCGCCGAGCCGATGAACGAAGAAACGCTCGCGACTTACCAGAAGATGTTCAATCTCAGCCGCGAAGAGCTGGTGGAGATTGTTGCCGTACTCGCTCAGGCAGAGCAGGAAGCGGTGGGTTCCATGGGCGACGATACGCCGATGCCGGTATTGTCGAAGCAAGTGCGGCCGCTGTTCGATTACTTCCGTCAGCAGTTTGCGCAGGTTACCAATCCGCCGATTGACTCCTTGCGCGAGCGCATCGTCATGTCGCTGCAAACGAATATCGGACGCGAAGGTTCCTTGTTTGATATCGGTCCTGAGAGTGCACGCCAGGTCATCATGAACTCACCGGTACTCTCGCAGCGCAAACTGCGACAATTGCTTGGGCCGGACATGTTCGCGGACGAACACTCGTTCATCGATCTGAATGCGCCGGAAACCGAATCGCTGCAGGATTCGCTCACGCGCATTTGTAATGAGGCGGAGCAAGCCGTCGATGACGGCAAAGTCATCATTATGCTCAGCGACCGCTATCTGAAACCCGGCCAGTTACCGGTGCATGCGTTGTTGGCTACAGGTGCGGTCCACCATCGGCTTATCGAGATCGGCAAGCGCTGCAAAATCAACATCCTGGTAGAGACCGGCATGGCCCGCGATCCGCACCACATCGCTTGTCTGATTGGCTACGGGGCGACCGCGGTTTATCCCTATCTCGTATACCAAAGCCTGTATGACCTGGCCCGACGCGGTAATGTGGATGATCAGCAGCAGCTGGGCCGTAGCTACCGCCGTGGTGTGCGTAAAGGTCTGTTCAAGATCATGTCGAAGATGGGCATATCTTCCATCTCGAGTTACCGCGGGTCGCAGCTGTTTGAGATCGTCGGCTTGCATAAAGACGTTGTTGATCGGTGCTTTCGCGGCACCGTCAGCCGGGTACAGGGCGCAAATTACAAAGACTTGCAGGATGATCAACGTCAACTCGCCGCCTGTGCGTGGGAGCCGCGTACACCGCTCAATCAGGGTGGCTTGCTGAAATACGTGCACGGCGGCGAATACCACTGCTACAACCCCGACGTGATCGCGACCCTGCAGGCGGCCGTACGCAGTGGTGACAAAGATCGCTACAACGATTACGCGAAGCTGGTTAACGAACGACCGGTCGCGACTTTCCGCGACCTGATGGCGGAGCAGCCGTTAGGCGCGCCGGTGCCGATTGACGAAGTCGAGTCGGTGGAAGACATTCTCAAACGTTTCGACAGTGCAGGCATGTCATTGGGCGCGTTATCGCCCGAAGCACATGAAGCACTGGCCATCGCGATGAACCGCATCGGCGCGCGTTCGAATTCGGGCGAAGGTGGCGAAGATCGTTCGCGTTACGGCACTGAGCGTATGTCGAAAATCAAGCAGGTAGCGTCCGGCCGTTTCGGCGTAACCGCCGAATACCTCGTGAATGCCGAGGTTATCCAGATCAAGATTGCGCAAGGCGCGAAGCCCGGTGAAGGCGGCCAGTTGCCGGGGCACAAGGTTAACGAGATGATCGCGACGCTGCGTTATGCGCGGCCAGGTGTAGGGCTGATTTCGCCACCGCCGCATCACGATATCTATTCCATCGAAGACTTGGCCCAGCTCATCTTCGACCTGAAACAGGTCAATCCCGAAGCGCTGGTTTCTGTGAAGCTGGTGTCGGAGCCCGGTGTCGGTACGATCGCCGCTGGGGTAGTGAAAGCCTACGCCGACCTGGTCACCATCTCCGGGTACGACGGTGGTACCGGCGCGAGTCCGCTGAGCTCGGTCAAGTACGCGGGCAGTCCGTGGGAACTGGGTTTGTCCGAAGCACAGCAGGTGTTACGCGCGAACGGTCTGCGGCACCGGGTTCGCTTGCAGACGGACGGAGGCCTCAAGACCGGTCTCGATGTCATCAAGGCGGCGATGCTGGGCGCGGAAAGTTTCGGTTTCGGAACCGCACCGATGGTTGCGCTGGGCTGCAAGTATTTGCGTATTTGCCACCTAAACAACTGTGCCACGGGTGTCGCGACGCAGAACAACATCCTGCGCAGCGATTTCTTCGTCGGTTTGCCGGAGATGGTCGTCAATTTCTTTACGTTCGTGGCCGAAGACGTTCGTCAGCGGCTCGCCGATCTCGGCGTGCGCAGGCTTGATGAGATTATCGGTCGCGCCGATTTGCTGCAGGCGAAAGCCGGCGATACGGCCCGGCAACAGCAACTCGATATCAGTCCTATTCTGTCGCTGGGTGGCGTTGCGGATGACGTGCCACGCTTCTGCGGCAGTGAGCGCAATCAACCGTTCGATCGGGGCGAGTTGGCCGAACAAATGCTGGCCGAAGTGCTGCCGGCCATCGAGGGCAAGACCGGCGGCGACTTCGAATTCACGGTACGCAATTTCAATCGATCAATCGGCGCCCGCCTGTCAGGCGAGATAGCCCGACGCTACGGCAATCACGGCATGCTTGAAGCACCGCTCAACATTACTCTGAACGGTACTGCCGGCCAGAGTTTCGCGGCGTGGAATGTTGACGGCCTGAACATGGAGTTAACCGGCGATGCCAACGATTACGTAGGCAAAGGCATGACCGGCGGTCGTATCGTTGTGCGGCCTCCGGCGACTGCTGCCTACGTTGCGCGCGAGACCAGCATTATCGGCAACACCTGTCTGTACGGTGCGACCGGCGGGCAGTTATTCGCGGCAGGCCTGGCGGGCGAGCGCTTCGCGGTCCGAAATTCCGGTGCGACCACCGTCGTTGAGGGTGCTGGCGACCATTGTTGCGAATACATGACGGGCGGCGTCGTGGTAGTACTGGGCCGCACTGGCGTTAATTTTGGCGCCGGACTTACCGGTGGTTTTGCCTACGTGCTCGATATCGATCGCAATTTCGTGGATCGCTATAACCACGAGCTGATCGATATCCACCGGATTACGCCCGAGAGCATGGAAGCGCATTTGCACCATTTGCGCACCCTGATTGCCGCGCACGCCGACTACACAGGTAGCGCCTGGGCTGAGGAAATTCTGGAAGATTTCCGCAGTTACCTGCCGAAGTTCTGGGTCGTGAAACCCAAGGCAGCAGAACTTGGCTCGCTCATAGAATCATTAAGGCAGGCGGCGTAACCATGTCAAAGCACCCATTACAGTTTCTCGAATTGCCGCGCCGCGACCCGGAAAAAGTGCCGGCCGAAATTCGCATCAAACACTACTCGGAAATTTACGGGCAGTATGACGGTGCCGATGCAGCGAGTCAGGCCGGGCGTTGTTTGTCTTGTGGCAATCCTTACTGTGAGTGGAAGTGCCCGGTCCACAACTACATACCGAACTGGTTGCGCTTGATTGAAGAAGGCCGTTTGTTCGAAGCGGCGGAGTTATCGCACCAAACCAACTCTTTGCCGGAAGTTTGCGGACGGGTGTGTCCGCAGGATCGCTTGTGCGAAGGGGCTTGTACACTGAATGACGGTCTTGGCGCCGTCAGTATTGGCAACATCGAAAAATACATCACGGACGAAGCACTGAAGCTCGGCTGGCGACCCGACATGTCGCAGGTGATAGATACCGGCAAACGTGTCGCTATCGTCGGTGCAGGTCCCGCAGGATTGGCGGCTGCTGACGTACTCGCGCGCAACGGTATTCGCGCCGTCGTGTTTGATGCGTACTCCGAGATTGGTGGCCTGCTGACGTTCGGCATTCCTCCGTTCAAACTGGAGAAGAGTGTCATCCGTACGCGTCGCGAAATTCTGGAAGGCATGGGCGTGACATTCCAGCTCAATACTCGGGTCGGAGAAGACCTGCCATTTGAAACGTTGCTGAATGACTACGATGCGGTGTTCCTGGGTATGGGTACGTACACCTCTGTGCGTGGCGGTTTTGCCGGCGAAGACCTTGATGGTGTACACGAGGCGTTGCCGTACCTGATTTCAAACATCAATCGACAACTCGGCATCGCGGATTCGGCAACGCCGTACATCGATCTGGCCGACAAGAACGTCGTGGTGCTGGGTGGTGGCGATACCGGCATGGATTGTAATCGCACGGCTATCCGCCAGGGTGCTGCTTCCGTTTCCTGCGCCTACCGACGCGATGAAGCGAATATGCCCGGTTCGCGCCGCGAGGTGATGAACAGCCGCGAGGAAGGTGTGAATTTCCTGTTCAACATGCAGCCTCTGGAAATTGTCGGAAGCGACCGGGTAACCGGCGTGAAAGTAATAGAAACCCAGTTAGGTGAAGCGGATGCCGGTGGTCGGCGACGTCCGGAGCCCAAGCCCGGAACGGAGCAGATCTTGCCAGCGGATGCAGTCGTGATTGCGTTTGGTTTCCGGCCCAGCCCGGCAGACTGGTTTGCGGAGCAGCAAATCGACGTTCAGCCGAATGGCCGGGTTCGGGTCGACAAGCTGGGCGAGTATCCCTACCAGACCAGCAATCCGAAAGTATTCGCGGGCGGTGACATGGTGCGCGGTTCCGACCTCGTGGTCACGGCCGTGTTCGAGGGCCGTGAAGCGGCAAAAGGCATCGCCAGCTGGCTGGGTGTTGAAGCCGCAGCGCACGCTGCCATCGACTGACGGCAACGGCGCTGGCTTGGTCGCGCAGTGTGTACTGCGGGGTCAGTCGTGGTGACCGCCGATTTCACCTTCTGTAAACAAAGAGTCTCGCAGTTCTTTGTCCAGCGTTGGGTCGCGGCGACGTATCCATTCCAGCACCATCGCTGCGTGTTCCTTTTCCTCGTCCCGGTTGTGCGCCAGTATTTTCGCGAGCTCAGGGTCTTTGCAGGCATCGACACGCTGGTTGTACCAATCGACCGCTTCCAGTTCTTCCATTAACGACGTGATCGCGCGATGCATATCGCGAGTCTCGTCCGTCAGCTCCTCAATTGGCTCGTGATAGCCTTCGTTTGACATGGCTTGCTCTCCTTGGGTCTTCGATATTTCATGATGACACCGTTCGCGCGAAATCGCGCACAAGTGAAAAACTGAAACGCACGCCGTCATCGGTATTGTCTGCCGTGATATGGCCGCCGTGGCCCTCAGCGATGACGCGGGCGATGAACAGGCCGAGGCCAAGGTGCTGACTCGCGCTGCCGGCGCGCACCGAGACCATCGAATCGAACAGTTGGCCGCGCATTTTTTCTGGCAACGGCGGGCCGGAATTGACGATATCAACGTGCAACATGCCATTGTCTTCGCGCAGCGTCGTTCGTATGTCAGCGCCGCTGTGACTGAAGTCCACGGCGTTGTCGATGAGTTTATCCAGCAACTGGAGGACTAACTCAGGTGCACCCTGCATGAGCGTATTGTGTGCCGTTTTTTTGTAGGGGAACGCGTGTTGCGGCCACGCTGTTGCATAAGCCGAGAGCGCCGAACGCAGCACGTGATCAAGGTCAAACGTTTCAACCTCGGCCTGAGTAACCAGTTCCTCAATGCGATTTGCCTCGCTCATGGCACTGAGAATGCCTTTCAGACGATCAACGCCGTCGCGTGCCCGGTCCGTGTAACGCCGGCCTTCCGTGGAAAGAGGTTCGTGTTCCAGGTTGTCGAGTGATGAACGCACGATGGTCAGCGGTGTGCGCAGTTCGTGCGACAGTTTTGACGCCAGTGAACGCAGGTATTCGTTGTAGTCACCCAACTGACGCAGCACGCTGGAAAAACTGCGTGAGAGATCGCCTATCTCATCGTGCGCATTCAGACTGGGCAGCTCCGCGTGGGCGCGATCATCATCCAGCGCACGGCGCGCGCCGTGGCTGAGACGCCGCACACGCTGCGACAGCCAGCTGGCGTAACCCAGCAAAGCACCCGCCGCTACCAAGGTGGCAATCAGGGTAAACGTCATTAATCGGGTTAAGGCATCGCTTGTCAGGCTAAGTATTGCGTCCGTACCTTGTTGCAGTACCACCACGCCCGTCTGTACGTTGCCGGACCAAACCGGTTGGGCAACAGCGACGACCGCGCGGCCGGTCTGAGCCGAGCGGAACCAGCTGTCCTGCATGGAGCCATTCAATGCTGCTTCAATGTAACGTTGTTGTTCGCGCCCGGATGGATCGGGTTCTGCAAGCTGGGCTTCTTCGCCAGGTTCAAGAATGGCGTCGTAGGCGAGCCGCAGCCAACCCGATCGCTCCTGACCGCCGCGTCGGCTGCCGCCGGAAATACTGCCGGCACTGGCCAGTCGCCAGCCGTCACGGTCGGTGACGATCAGGCGCAACCCCGCCTGAACATAGCCACCGAGCACGCTTTGCAGCAGGGGCGAGGGCATGACCAGTCGACCCGGCTGCGGACCACTGTAGCTGCTGCTGCGTACGCTGCTGCCGGAACGCCGGGCGTTGTTGACGACCAGTCCCACGGCCGGGCCGAGAACCTGGCGCGGCACACGACCTTCCAGCTGATAGCCGTTTGGCGTGTCCTGCCAGTGGGCAACAATGCGTTGATCGGAATCGTTGTCAGCACGTCGCGCAACGATTCTTCCCGGCGCTTCCGGCGCGAACCGCAACTCAATGGCCTCGTCTTGGCCGCCGACGCCGGTCAGAGAAATACTGTCGACGTCGCTGCTGTTGTCCGGGCTGGCGTACACCACGCTCTGGTCAGGCACTTCGACGTAGAACCACAGTTGCTGACGCCAGGTGCCGAACAAATAGCGAATGCCGCCATCAACGCCACGCATTTCGCGCAGAGAGTCTTGCGAGATCGTCCAGTCGTCGAGGTAGCCATCCAGCAGCGGTTCGCGTTCGAGCGGGTGCGCGTAGATCTGACCAGCACCAAAAGCCGTGTTGTTCCGCGGCGTCAGGAATTCGTCGGGAAACTGCGCCAGAGAATCAGCGATCGCCTGCGCGGTGCCGGCGAGCATTTGTTGCTGGCCATCGCGCAGCGCTGTTTCCGTTTCGCGGATAAACTGCACGCCGGCCCACGGTAGTACCAGGGTCAGCAAACTGATGAGTAGCAACTGGCGCCGTAGGTTCATCGCAGGTTTTGCCGCCGGTTATTGACTGCCGAGCCAGCGGTAGCCCATGCCGTAGGCTGTTTCGATCGCATCAAAGCCGGGGTCTACAGCAATGAATTTCCGCCGGATACGTTTGATGTGCGAGGTAATCGTGTTGTCATCGAGTACGGCCTGCGCAGCATCCATCAGTTGTTGGCGATTCTTGACGTGCCCCGGGAAACGCGCCAACGCATGCACCATCCAGAACTCAGTCAGTGTCAGACCGACCGGCTCATCGCGCCAGCGCACCGTCATGCGGTCAAGATCAAGTTCGAGGTCGCCGCGCCGCAACAGCGATTGTCCGGAATCCGGCCGTTGCATGGCATCCAGTCTGCGAAACAGCGCGGCAATGCGGGCCATCAGGTGCGGCAGGCTGATGTCTTTTGTGAGGTAGTCGTCGGCGCCGAGCCGAAGCCCGGAAACGGCATCGAATTCACTGTCCCGAGCGGTCAGAAATATGATCGGCAGGTCATCCGACATCTGGCGCAGGCGGCGGCATAACTCGAAGCCGCCTTCGACATCGTCCTGCAGGTTGATATCGATCACGACGAGATCCGGCAAGCGTGCCTCGAAAGCCTGTAAGGCGGGCAGCCGCGCCGCGAATAAATCAACGGTGTATCCCTCGCGCCTGAATCCGGCAGCGTAGTTCTCGCGGATCGCTGCTTCGTCTTCGACGATGGCAATTCTCTTTGACATTCCGTTCTTTCCTGCTGGCTCGCAACGCAAGCGTCGTCACGTAGATACAGAACAGAATAACGTTGTTCGGCGCAAGCGCCTAGTGGCGGTATTGCGGACACCGGTGTGCAGTGAGCGGCATGCTCCGCGTGCGGTGTTGCGCAGTCTAAGCGACACAATTCGCCACATTCTGTCGTTGCATTGCCACGAGTGGGTCATGGCGGCGGCCGGTTGCGCGGTTGAAATGTGTGCAACAACACAAGGAAACCGCGTCATGACTTCCGCACCGAACCTAACTCACAATAACTTTGCCCGGCCAGACTGGCTCCCGATGGTTACCGCGCATCTCCTCCCAACCAGTCTCGGTGGCGTTTGCGTACGCCGCATGATCACGACCTTTATGCTGCTGATGGCACTGTTGCCGCCGTTCGGAGCTGCAGTTGCGGATGAGATCGCGGAACAGCAGAGCGGCAGTTTGTTGTTGCGTATGCAGTCCGGCTACACCACGGCAACGCGACTCAACACGGACGTCCGGATGCAGATAAGTGGAACGGTGGCGCGCGTTCGGGTGACCCAGGTGTTCCGCAATGACGGCAGCGAGTGGGTTGAGGGCGTCTATGTATTCCCGCTGCCGCAAGAAGCTGCAGTCGATAGTCTGCGCATGCGCGCCGGAGACAGAGTCATCGAAGGTGAAATTCGCGAGAAAGAAGCGGCGAAGAAAGAGTACGAAGCGGCCCGCAAGGCTGGAAAACGAGCCAGCCTCGTCGGCCAGCAACGCAGTAACCTGTTCACAACCTCGCTTGCGAACATAGGACCGGGTGAGACGATATCGATCGAGGTCGGCTATCTTGAGACGGTCAAGCTGGACGAGGGCACGTTCAGTCTGCGTTTTCCGATGACATTGACGCCGCGTTACATTCCGGGCCGGCCCGTCGCCGACCGTCAGGGCAATGGCTGGTCGGCGGATACGGACAGTGTGCCGGACGCATCTCTTGTTACTCCGCCCATGGTGAGTCACTCGGATGATCACAAGATTAACCTGCACGTTGAAATTGATGCGGGCATGCCACTCGATCTCATCACGAGTCGTTATCACCCAATTGATGTAAGCAACAGCAACGACCGCTACGTCGTTACCTTCAGCAGTGACAACGAAGTGACTGATCACGATCTGGAATTGTTGTGGCGGCCGGTCAGGACCGCAGTTCCCGAAGCGCTGCTGTTTGCAGAGGCCGTTGGCGACCAGCAGCACTTGCTGCTCATGCTGATGCCGCCTGGAATTCCTGTGCCGGACAACGAATTTCAGGCTCGCGATCTCACGCTGGTTGTTGATACCTCGGGGTCCATGCACGGCACATCAATAGAGCAGGCGCGGCAGTCAGTTTTGCTGGCAATCGATGGTCTGCGCCAGGGCGATTATTTCAACGTCATTCAGTTCAATTCCATCACCGATCCGCTTTTTCCGCGCAGTGTCCCGGCAACCCCGGAGAACTTGCGAACGGCAGTCTCCTGGGTACGCCAGCTGAAGGCAGACGGCGGCACAGAGATGCGGCCAGCGCTGTTGCAGGCATTGGCTGGTCGTAGCGATCACGGGCTGCGCCAGGTTGTGTTCGTGACCGATGGCGCGGTGGGCAACGAAGTCGAGTTGTTCAATCTCATTGATGCGCGGCTCGGCGATACGCGTCTGTTTACCGTGGGTATCGGCTCTGCTCCCAATGGCTGGTTCATGCAGAAAGCAGCAGAAGCCGGCCGCGGCAGTTTTGTTTACATCAGTGCTCTGCACGAAGTGCAGGAGAAGATGGGTCGCCTGTTGCGGCGCCTGCGTGAACCGATGCTGACCGACATCGAGCTGCAATGGCCGGATGGTGTACAGGCAGAGATGTACCCGAGCCGGGTCGCTGACCTCTACGGTGGTGAGCCCGTCGTCGTCAAAGCGAGGCTCGGGTTTTCGCCGCGTGCTGGCGACCAGTTGCTGATCCGCGGCAATGCCGCCGGCGCCGGCTGGTCTGCGTCTGTGCCACTGGCGAAGTCACAGGACAACGCGGGCGTTGCCGCGCTCTGGGCACGTGCGCGTATCGCGGAACTGGCCGGCCAGGAACGGCACCGGCCGGACGATGACAGCATTCGCAGTGGCATCGTCGACACCGCACTGGCCTATGGCCTGGTCAGCAAGTACACGAGTTTGGTCGCCGTCGACAAGACGCCGGTCCGGCCGCAGAGTGCCGGCCTCGAGCAGGAACAGGTGCCGAACCTGATGCCTTACGGTCAGAGCCAGCGGGCGATATTTGGCTTTCCTGCAACAGGCACGATGGCGCCGCTGCTGCGAACGGCCGGCGCATTGTGCCTGCTGCTCGCAACCCTCTTGTTCATGTTGCGAGTTTGTTCCGTTACAGGGCCGGTGAGTGCGACGCCTGTTGCCGCGGACTAGGTCGGGCTGGCTCGTGGCTTGCCTGTTCGGTCTGGGCTTCTGGCAAATCGGCTACGGCGCCTGGATACCCGCTAAAGCCTGGCTGGCGCAGGGTCTGATGCAGCACGCCTGGACGCGGGCGGCGGCCGGCGACTCTGCCGCCCGTCCCTGGCCGTGGGCAGATACCGCGCCGATTGCGCGGTTGTCGGCGCAGCACGGCAACATTGAGCTGATTGTGCTGGCCGGCGGTTCGGGGCGGACACTCGCATTTGCGCCGGGTCATCTCAGTGCGAGTGTTCTGCCCGGCGATACCGGCAACAGCATTATTGCCGGCCACAGAGACACGCACTTTCAGTTTCTGCAAACGGTCAGCTACGGCGACGAATTGCAGGTTGAGCGCAGCGACGGACAGCAGTTGCGCTTCAGTGTTGTTGCCATAGACGTGGTCGATGCTCGGGTGGGCAGCGTCGTGCTCGACACCGATGAGCCCATGCTGACTTTGATTACCTGTTATCCGTTTACAAACAACGATGTCGGTGGTCCGTTGCGTTACGTCGTTACCGCGGCGTTGTTGCCGGCAGAAACTCAACTGACTTCAACAGAGCGGCAACACTGATGGCATCGGTTATCAGGCCTTGCCGAACTTCGGCGATGGCATCAGCGAGTGATAAACGTCGGACGGCAATATTCTCCGTTTGTTCGAATTCGGTCTCGCCCTGTTCGAGTTCTCGCGCGATGAACACGAAGGCCACTTCATCGGTCACAGAATTGCTGGTATGCAGCTTCATGTACTCGCGCCAGTCGGCCGCGGTCAGGCCGGTTTCCTCGCGAAGTTCGCGTTGTGCCGCAAGCAGGGGTGATTCGTCCAACGGGCCGCCGCCCATCGGTAATTCCCAGGAGTATTCGCCGAGCGTGTAGCGGTCCTGGCCGACCAGCCAGGTATCGCCGTTGTTTGCGAGAGGCAATATCGCAATTGCACGGTTCTTGAACTGCACATGACCGTATTCATTGCGACCTCCGCCAGGATTGATGACCTGATCCTCGCGCACGGTAATCCACGGGTTGTCGAAGACGATCCTGCTACTAAGTCGTTTCCAGTTCATTACGCTGCCGCTTCCGTTTCAGCGAGTCGCTTGAAGCGCTCCAGGTCGGCGCACGTGCGGCGACGTATTGATCCTGCCATAAACAATGCCATCAGTTTCATCGTGCCGCGAAAGCGGTATCTCGACCAGACCGTCCAACGGGTTGTTTGCGCATCGATCATCTCGAAACGGTTGACCACCGTCGTCACTCCGTGTCGGGAAGCGTAGGTGCCAGCGAACAAATCCGGCGGGCGTCGCTCGGCTATTGTTTCTGTCAGGACTACCTGTCGGCCGTTCTCATCGTAAGTGAGTGTCGACACCGCGCCAGGTTGACCCGGCTCGCCTGACTCATGCACCAATGCGATCAGGTTGGGTTGCCACTTACTTATGCAGTTCGGATCGTCGAAAATGGACCACACCCGATCCCGCGGGGCGTTGATGACTAATTCCGCTTTTTGTTTCATGGAACGCTCTCGCGGCGAATCGGTCTGTGCATCATAACCCAGCGATTCGTTGGTCTGGTTTGCAGCTGGACGTACGCTGGTACATAGTTGAACTGCTAAAGCCGCCTTGCGCGGCTCGCCCACCGCCGGATCGTGAATGAAACCAGCTCAAGCCCGCCTTACCCAGGGGCCGGTCGGCCAACACTTGGTCGATATGACGGTACCTGTCATTTACGGCATCACTATGATGATGCTGCAAAGCTTTGCCGATGCCTGGTTCATCGGTCAAATCGGTGACCGCGAACTAGCCGCGCTAAGCTTCGGTTTTCCCGTGCTCATGGTCGTGACCAGCGTGGCGATCGGTCTGGGTGCGGGCACCTCGTCAGTAGTTGCTCGTGCAATCGGTGCGCACGACCATGAGCGCGCCAAGCGGCTGGCAACCGACAGCCTGTTGCTGTCCTTCGGTGTTACGGCCGTAATCTGTGCGATCGGTATCTCGACCATCGATCCGCTGTTTACCCTGCTTGGCGCCCCTGCGGACATGCTGCCGCTCATTGGCAGTTACATGCGGATTCTTTACGTAGGCGTGCCGTTCGTCGTTGTAGGCATGGTGGGCATGAGCAGCATGCGCGCAACGGGCGACACCCGCCTGCCCAGCAAGCTCATGGTGATTGCGGCCGTGCTTAATGTTGTGCTGGACCCGATATTGATATTTGGTCTGGGCCCGATTCCGCGCATGGAGCTGGATGGCGCGGCGATGGCGGGATTGCTCGCACGGGCGATCATCTTTATTGGCACGGTGTTCTTCATGCACCAGCGCCTCGATATGCTGACCTTCCGCCTGCCGAAGTTTCCGCAGCTCAAGAGTTCCTGGAAAGACATCCTGCACGTTGGTGTTCCGGCAGCCGCGACAAATGCCATTATTCCCATCGCGCTCGGTGTGATCACCGCCATGCTCGCCAAGTACGGCACTGACGCGGTTGCGGGCTTTGGTGTTGCTACCCGGATCGAATCTCTGACTCTCGTCGTTTACTACGCCATGTCCGCCGTAATTGGCCCGTTTGTCGGGCAGAACATGTCGGTGGGTGAATCGAAACGCATACTGACCGCACTGCGGCTGTGTACGGTTTTCTGCCTGGCGTCGGGACTGGGCATCGCGGTTTTACTGGCGGCCGGCAGCAACGTGATTCCTGCATTGTTCAGCGACAGCAACGAGGTGACGGATGTCGCGACCTTGTTCATGTGGATCGTGCCGATCAGTTACGGCGCTTACGGCATGGTCATGGTGATGAATGCCTCGTTCAATGGAATGGGCAAGCCCATGCCTGCGGTTGCAGTCAGTGTTGCGCGTATGGTCGTAATATACGTGCCGTTGGCATTTATCGGTGACCGCTACTTCGGCATTGCTGGCATATTCGCCGCGTACGCCGCAGCGAATATTGTGATGGGGGCGGTTTCGTATATTTGGGCACGCCGATCCGTGCAGGAGCAATGTGACAAGAATGTCCATCGAGCACCGCCGGTGGTATCGCCGGCAGAGGCTGTGGTAGCTCGCTACGCGACAGCGTCTGATCCGACCCGCCGTTCATAGTAGTAATGCATGCCGATGCCTCGGCTCGCCATGAACAAAGTGAACGCGAGCCACAGGCCGTGATTGCCCAGCGGCTGCAGCAGATACCAACTCGGCAAAAAGACCATTAAAGCCGACGCCAGCATGATGTCGCGCATTTCGCGGGCACGCGTCGCGCCGACGAAAACACCGTCATACAGAAACGACCAGACCGACACGATTGGCGACAGCACCATCCACGGCAGGTAGCGTATGGCGGTTTCCCGTACCTCGGGCAGATCGGTCAGAACACGAATAAACAACGGGCCGGCGAGTAGATAAAGTGCGCTGAACGCCATCGCGGTACCGAGCGACCAGCGCAAGGTCAGCGCAACAGACTGTCGCAGCGCCCGCTTGTTTTTTTCGCCGATAGCTTTTCCGGTCAGTGCTTCAGCCGCATGCGCCAATCCGTCCAGCGCGAACGACAGCAACATCTGCAGGTTCATCAGTATCGCGTTAGCGGCAAGTACCAGGGTTCCCAGTCGCGCGCCCTGCGCTGTGATGAACACGAGCGTTGAGACCAGTGCGATCGTGCGTACAAACAAATGCGCATTGATAGCAAAGAATGCGGTGTAAGCGGCTGCCGTAGTGAGCCGTGCGATGTCCCAGGAACCACCGTGGCGCGCCAGTTCTTTGGCGGCATAGGTAAGGCCGACGGCCAGCCCGGAAAACTCCGCGATCACGGAGGCGAGCGCCACGCCGTCCACCGTCATACCCAGCACGACGACGAACAGCAGATCGAGCAGGATATTCACAGCGTTGGTGACGAGCACGATAACCAGCGGGATTCGCGCATTCTGCAGGCCAATGAACCAGCCGATGAGCGCGTAACTCGCCAATGTGGCCGGGGCGCTCCAGATTCGAATGCCTATATAAGTGCTGGCAAACGGCGCGATGGCCGTGTCCGGTGCGAGCAGTTGTAACGCAAAATATTTGATTGGTTGTTGCAACAGCAGCAACGCCGCGGCGATGAGCAATGCAACGACCAGCGCCTGCCCAAGCGAGTTGCGAACGGCGGCACTGTCGTTAGCGCCGAATGCCTGCGCGGTAATCCCGGTCGTGCCCATGCGCAGGAAGTTGACACCGGTATACAGGAAACTGAATACGGCGCCGCCAATGGCGACGGCGCCAAGGTAGGCGGCATTGTCGAGATGGCCGGTAACGCCTGTGTCGACCATGCCGAGGAGTGGCACGGAGACATTGGAGATGATCAGCGGCGCCGCAATCCGCCACACATCACGGTTTTGCGGCAGCCGCTCCTGTGCTGACAACGGAATGTACTAGCGGGTGTAGCTGGTCAAAACGCGTTGACGCCCGTGAGTTCCTTGCCGACCACGAGTTGATGCACTGATTCGGTGCCTTCGTAAGTAATGACACTTTCGAGGTTCAGCATATGCCGGACCGGACAGAACTCGGCGCTGATGCCGGCGCCGCCCAGCATGTCGCGGGCGTCGCGTGCAATATCGAGTGCTGCACGGCAATTGTTCCATTTGGCCAGTGATACCTGTGTCGGGTTCAGTTCACCCCGATCCTTGATGCGACCAAGTTGCAGTGACAGCAGCTGCGCGGTCGTAATGCGCCGCGACATGTCAGCGAGGCGATGCTGGATCAGCTGATTGTGCGACAGGGGTTTGTCGAACAATACGCGGTCCTGCGTGTACTTGAGCACTTCATCCAGGCAGGCCTGTGCTGCGCCGATGACGCCCCAGGTGATGCCGTAACGCGCCTGAGTCAGGCAGCTCAATGGGCCTTTGAGCCCGACGACACCCGGCAATACGCTCGAATTGGGAACGCGAACGTTGTCGAAGAACAGTGCGCCGGTTACTGAAGCGCGCAGCGAAAATTTGTTCTCGATTTCCTGGGCCGTAAACCCGGGCATGTCCTTTTCGACAATAAAGCCGCGCACGCCTTCGTCGGTCATTGCCCAGACGACAGCCGCATCAGCAACCGTTGCATTGGTGATCCACATTTTGGCGCCGTTCAACAGCCAGTCATCACCATCGCGCTTGGCATGCGTTTTCATGTTGGATGGATCGGAACCGCCGTGCGGTTCGGTCAGACCGAAACAGCCAATGGCCTCGCCGCGCGCCATCGCGGGCAGCCAGCGCTGTTTTTGTTCTTCGGAACCGTAGGCGTCGATCGGGTACATAACGAGACTGCTTTGCACCGACACAAAGCTGCGCAGACCGCTGTCACCCCGTTCCAGCTCCTGGCAAATCAAGCCGTAACTGACGCTGTTCAGTCCCGCGCAGTCGTAGCCTTCGATGGAGCTGCCTAACAGGCCCAGTTCAGCGACCGCAGGGACGAATTCTTTGGGGAAGTAGTGGTGTTCGAACGCATCGCGAATAACCGGCAGTACTTTGTCATCGACAAAGCGTGCTACTGAGTCCTGCACCATTTGCTCTTCTTCTGAGAGTTGCGAGCGAATGTCGAACAGATCGAGAGGGTTCAGCGATTTCCTGTTGCTTCCGGATGATTTCAAAGGCGCGGTACTGGCCACGGTGGCTCCTGATTGGTCTTCTCTGGTGAGCGGGCAATTCTACCCGAATATACCGGTACAGCCAGCGGGATAGCCGGAATCGCCTACAAGGGAATGCCCAGTCGGCGGTACAGACTGGCGAGAGCCCAGAGTGGCGCGATCATGACGAGTTGTATGTCGCGAGACACCGCCCGCAGGCCGCCATGGCCATAATGACCCAGACAGAGACCGGCCACGCCGGTCAGGGTCATCAGCGCCGCGAACGGCCGCTGCCAGTTGTCGGTCGTGCCCAGCCATAGCTGGAACGCCATGACGGCAGCAATGATCGGCAACATGCCGATGGCCAGTGGCACTGAAATAATGAAGTAGTAAACCAGCGAGGCCATCAGGAACACGCTGCCCCAGTTGAGGAGTGGGGAGATCGCGTACAGCGCTTCTGGCACTGGCAGCGCAGACAGCATCGCGACCAGGCCGAGTACGAGCAGCCCGGCGGCCAGCCGGTGGGCGGGTCGGAAGCGGATGTCGCGCTGGTTGCGGGCGTAGCGCTCCAGCCATTGATCGGTATCAGACATGGGTTCAGGTCGTCCGTTGCGGTCGAACATTCTACACCTAAGTCTCTGATTCGCAACGAGCCAAAGGGTTCAGTCGTGGTTCAGCATCAAGGCCGGTACAATGCGATTCTGGCGAGGCATGGCGGGTTTACCGCCGAGCGCTGTTCGCACGGGCACAAAGAGGATTTTTTATGAACTACAAGGAATTTCGAACCGTTTTTCTGGGCGCTGCTGCGTGTACGGTACTGATCGGTTGCCAGACGCTTGATCCCTACACGCAGGAATCAAAGACCAGTCGGGCGACGACGGGTGCCGTCATTGGTGCTGTCGCGGGTGCGGTTGTGGGCCTGGTGTCCGGTGACGATGCTGTTGAGCGTCGCCAGCGAGCGCTGATCGGCGCGGGTGTTGGCGCACTGGCCGGTGGTGCAATTGGCAACTACCAGGATCGACAGGAAGCGAAGTTGAGAGCGGAACTGCAAGGCAGTGGAGTCAGCGTTACCCGCATGGGTGACAACATCACACTCAATATGCCAGGCAATGTTACGTTTGCGACAGACAGTGCGGATCTCAGTCCGGCATTCTTTAACGTTCTGACTTCCGTATCAAAAGTCATGACCGAATTTGATCGCACCGTGGTCGAAGTAGCGGGCCATACGGATAGTACGGGCAGCGATTCTTACAATCAGGGCTTGTCCGAACGGCGTGCCAACTCGGTATCGCGCTACCTGCAAACGCAGGGCATCAACAGCCAGCGTTTGATTACCGTCGGTATGGGTGAAAGCCGACCGGTTGCTGACAACTCCAGCGAATCTGGTCGGCAGAGCAATCGTCGCGTAGAAATAACGATGGTGCCGATTACGGGCTAAACGCACCAGCGACAGGCCGGGTACGGCGGACGATCAAGGTCCGCCGTACTATAAGAAAAAGAACAATGAAGCGGGAATTCAGAAAACAGGATTCGGGGTTGTGGGTCGAGGGCATCGGCACTGTGTGTCGATTGTTGCCTGACGACAAAGACGGTGATCATCATCAGCGTTTGATTCTGGACATGCGCAACGGCACAACGCTGCTGCTGGTGCACAACATCGACATTGCCGAAAGGGTGCCGCTCGGTGTTGGCGACAGAATACGGTTTCGCGGCGTCTATGAGTGGAACGATCTTGGCGGCCTGGTGCATTGGACGCACACCGATCCTCACCAGATCGAAAAAGGCGGCTACATTCGGTATCGCACCCGCGACTATTGCTAGATATTTCTCTCCTGCACCTTGCGAGAGAGCCCCACATTCCCGGTCGTTCAGAATTGTTAGGGTTGCGTATACGGCCCTTACCATTCCTATTCTGGTCGCTCGAGTGCTCGTAGCGCGCCAACTAGTTCATGCATGCGGGTGCACGGGTTTTCATCACCGCGTAGTTCAGCTTGGCTGAGTGCTCGGGTCGCGTTGTTTATCGCTATTTCGAGGTTGCCGACAGTATCTTGATAGATTGTTTTTGAGCTCTTGGAATAGCTGGGGATATGTTCCCTGAGTTTTCGTACAGCCATCTCTCCGCAACTCGCTGTACCCGTGCGCTCAATGGGTGCCTCGGAATACTGGAAGTGCAAAATCAACCAGTACTCGAAGCTTGGGACAGAAGTAATAGCGCAAAAAATCGCGTCATCCCGATTTCTTCGCCGCAATCTCTTTGACCTAATTCTGTCGATTGCGCTCTGATAACTTGGGTGTTCATCTCGATCAAGTACGCAATAAACTGCATCAAAATCGGGGTCTTCACTAAATTTGTCGAGAGCTCGTTGTACTACTGTTTCCGGCGCGGACCCGCCAGATCCGTCTATTACAACGTTCGCCGGATTGAGGCCTATGTCGTTTGCAAGGTCGCGTATATAGGTTGGCTCTGTTTTGGCACCCTCGCAAACGATCAGAACGCGAGGATAGGGTGCTCGATTGGCGCTCTTCCGCCGAAAACTATCCGTTCTCCTTTTTCGAGATAGTCTATTGTGCTTCATTTTAAACTAGCTATCGCTTTCGAATGCTGGAATCGCGCCATAACGACCTTTTAGGTAGTTTCGTTCTCTGTCCTCGCCCTTGCGGGGATGAAAGTCCGTGAATGAGCGCAAGCAAGACCCTTGGAGACGGTCTTTGGTTACGAACCAGACCTGATCCCGTCTGAGCAAAGATTTATTCCCCATGATCGGCGTACTATGGCTAGTAAAGATCAGTTGTGCGAAGTTCCTATTGATGCTTGGGTCGTGGAAGAGGCCGATAACAAACTGCGCGAGCAGCGGGTGCATGCTGGCATCGAGTTCGTCAATAACTAGAATCAGCCCTCTATCCAAGGTATCTAGCAGCGGACCCGCCCATGCAAATAGATTTCGAGTCCCAGCAGACTCCCATTCTATTGGGAAGTTGACAGTCAATTCAGTGCCATGCACTGAATGAGAGAAATATGTATCGCTTTGATCGGCATCAGTATCGTCCAGTTCGCCATCTGCAGGCTCAGAACGAATCGATGCGGGAGGCGATTCTAAAGAATCTTTCGGAGAGGTTACTTGGATTCCGTCGACTGTGACGGACGCTGATTTTAGAAACGTTAGTACCCTTTCTTTCTTGGCTGGATCGTCTCGACATAGTCGAGCTGTATAGCCTTCGTGCAAATTTGCGTTTCCATAGAAAGCTCGTAACGTAACTGCGAACCAGCGCCAAACAACTTGGAGTTGCTTATTGTTGAGCGAGGCTGCAGTTGTAAGAAATAGCGCGTTGTCCCTGGTGCTAGATTGAATCGATTGCTTCTGGCCGCGAAAGTGCGTTCCGAACTTCCACGAATACCGTTCAATATCTTTATTATAATTTCTCTCAAACCAAGTCTGGGATCGCCCCTCCGGTGCGGCGTATAGCCATTCTTCGTAAACTCTCTTGCGGTCTGCCGTAAAACCGTATTGGTAACGGACATTGTCCGCTATGAAAATTGCCTCGAACTCTGACGTCTCATCTGGTGATTCTTTATCCAAATAGAAGGGTATTAGAGGTATGTCGTCGTCGGGATTTGTTCCCAATGCAGAGTTGATGACAAATTCGCTCATGAACCGAATCGCCATTACGAAGTTCGTTTTTCCTGACCCGTTCGGACCAAACATTGCGGCGGACCTTAGGAGGGCAGGTGAGCCTTTTGCATCAGGCTCAAAAACGTTGGTATCTTCCAGCTCCTTTGCGCTGCTCGCCACCAGGGAAAGAACCGCATTCTCTCTAATAGATAGAAAATTCTTGACGCGAAACTCAATTAACATGTCATTCTTGCCAGTTATATTGCTCTGATACGCATTTTAATCGTAATTTCCGCAGAAATACTGCAATAATTCGCAATTATTAACTTTTAGTGAATTTTAGTGTCGTGCGAGAATTCGATCTGGCCGTTCAATCTTGAGAATTGCGCATAATCCAATATGCATTTGGGCTGAAGTGGCGAATCGCTGAACTGCTATATAGCTGCGCTCTCCAATTTTACGACGATACTATTTCTCCCAATAGCAGTTGAACCGCGCAAAATTCGTCATAAAAAAACCCCGGACAGTGCCGGGGTTTCTGGCAATCAACAGGCGGTGCGATCAGGCATCCATTGCCGTGCGCAGCTTCTTGATGGCGTTGTTTTCTATTTGACGAATCCGCTCGGCGGACACGCTGTACTTGTCGGCGAGCTGGTGGAGCGTCTGCTTCTTGTCCGCAAGCCAGCGAGACTCAAGGATGTCGCGACTGCGGTCGTCAAGCTCATCCAGTGCGTCGGTCATGCGACTCGTCGCATCGTCGTGGAAATCGGATTTCTCAACCTGCACGGCTGGATCAGCATCCGGGCTTGGCAAGTACGAGGCGGGCGTGAACATGTGCTCGTCGTCCGCGTCAGGTGCCGGATCGAACAGGGTGTCGCGCGCGCTAAGGCGGCGTTCCATCTCGGTGACCTCGCGCTCGCTCACACCGAGGTCCTGAGCGACAGCTGCTGTTTCGTCAGCCGTCAGCCACGCCAGACTTTTCTTCGCCTTGCGCAGATTGAAAAACAGTTTTCGTTGCGCCTTGGTGGTGGCAACTTTAACGATGCGCCAGTTGCGCAGCACGAACTCGTGAATCTCCGCGCGTATCCAGTGAACTGCAAACGAAACAAGGCGAACCCCGAATTCAGGGTCGAAGCGTTTTACCGCTTTCATGAGCCCAACGTTGCCTTCCTGAATAAGGTCGTTCAGCGGCAGGCCGTAACCGGTATAGCCCTTGGCGATGTGCACCACAAAACGCAGGTGCGCCATGACCAGTTCGCGGGCCGCCTGTAGGTCTTCTTCATCGCGGAATCGACGTGAGAGTGCCTGCTCGTCTTCTTTGCTGAGCACAGGGATTCCGCCGACGGCCTGAATATAGGCATCGAGACTGCCGACCGGGCCGGCCAGAATCTGGTTCGAATCGCGAGTTGCAATTGCCGTTGTCATGGGTAGCTTCACCCTCCTGTTGACGAGGTGCTGATATTAGCACTCTGGGGATTAGAGTGCTAAGAGCTTCGTGAGTTCCGTCACAGAATCGAAAAAATAATTAATAAATTCCGAGGCTTAGGTGGATGGGCGCTGCCCGGACCTGGGTGTCAGTGTGAACTGCTTGCGTGCCATAGCGGCGGCGGCTTGCCCGGTTTGGGCCGCGTCACGGCAACTGACGGCCAGTGAGCGACCTGCCCGCAACTAGCGCGGTTCTATACGTCGCATGTGGCGCGCTGCCGCCAGCCATGAGCCAATCAGACCCAGCAGAACGCCGGTGCCGACGATGGCCATGCTTTCCTGAAATCCCAACGACAAGACTTCGAAACGCCCGTCATAGAGACCGGCGAGACGGGCGACCGGGGCACGCAGTGCGTAGATCCCGTAACCGATCAACGCGAGTGCCAGGGTGCCGCCGAGGAGGCCGTACCAGAAACCCGAGTACAGAAAGGGACGGCGCACGAAGCCGTTGGTGGCGCCGATCAGCTTCGTGACTTCAATTTCGGCGCGTCGGTTCTCGATATCCAGGCGTATGGTGTTGCCGATAATGATGACGATCGCTGCGCCGAGCAGCAATCCGCCTATACCAATAGCGCGCTGTACGATATCCAGAATAGCGAGGAAGCGGCGTACCCAGTCGGAATCGACCTGTACAACATCAGTGAGCGGCAAGTTGGCCAGTTCTTCGTGCAGCAGGACCACCGACGCCTGCGTATTGCTGGGCGCCGGTCTGATGATCAAAGTATGTGGTAGCGGATTGTGCGGCAGATAATCGAGCGCTGACCCAAATCCCGAAGCGATCTTGAATTCGTCGAGCGCGTCGTCCGCCGTTTTCAAAGTCACCGCACCGACGTCGGCACGCTGCGCAATGAGTTTCTCCATTTGCTCTGCATCGGCAATCGATGTTCCGACTTTCAGGTAGACGGAGAAATCCAGCGCATTATCCCAGCCGTCACTTAATGAACGAGCGTTCTTGATAACGAGGTGCATAGACGCTGGTAACGCGAGTGTGATGGCGATAACCAGCACGGTCAGGAAACTCGCGAACGGCTGCCGCGCCAGCCGTCCCAATGAGCCAACCATCGTGCTGGCGTGACGGAGCAGCCAAACAGTCACTGGCCCGGCAGGCTTTGGCGCTGCCTGATCTTTGGCTCTTACCCGAGCCACGGTTCTGCCGCCATAGTGTCAGTGTCGGGTAGCGCGCCGATGTCGTCATCATCCAGCGTCTGGCGAACACCGTTTTCCAGTGCAATCCGCCGGCAGCCGAGCTGGTCGATAAGCGCGAGGTCGTGGCTGGCAATCAGTAGTGTGACGCCAACTTCGTTGAAGCGCCGGAATATCCGCATGACTTCGAGCGAGAGTTCGGGGTCGAGGTTGCCTGTTGGTTCGTCGGCAATCAGCAGCTTGGGTCGGGTGACGATTGCACGCGCGATGCCAACGCGTTGTTGTTCACCGGACGACAGCGTCTCGGGATGCTGACGTTCCTTGTGCAGCAATCCGACCTGATCCAGAGCTGCCCGTACTTTTCGCCCGGCTTCGCGATGCCCAATACCGGCAATAACCAGCGGCAACGCAACATTGTCAAAAACGGGCCGGTCATAAAGCAGTTTGTGATCCTGAAATACCATGCCGATCTGACGACGGTACGCGGGTATGCGGCGCCGCGACACGCGACTGGTGTTCTGGCCATCGACGATCACCTGGCCACTGGTGGGGCGTTCGATCAGTGCAATCAAGCGCAGAAGCGTGCTTTTGCCAGCGCCGGAGTGGCCAGTAACAAATACCATCTCACCGCGTTCAATCGACAGCGTAAGGCCGCGCAATGCTTCCTGACCGCTGCGAAAACGTTTGACGACGTTCTCGATTTGTATCACTCGCTCGCACTCCCGCTGCCTTGCAGTAACGCGTCGGCATAGTCTGCGGCAACGAAGGGTTGCATGTCTTCAGCGGACTCACCAATGCCGATGAAACGTACCGGTATGGACAGCTTGTCAGCAATAGCCAGCAGTATGCCGCCTTTGGCACTGCCGTCGAGTTTGGTGACTGTAATCCCGGTCAGGCCCAGTGCCGCATGGAATTTTTCGGCTTGTGCGAGTGCGTTTTGCCCGAGGCCGGCATCCAGTACGAGCATGATCTCGTGTGGCGCGGCGGGACACTGGCGTTGCAGTACGCGCTTGATCTTGCTGAGCTCGTCCATCAGGCCTTGCTGATTCTGCAGGCGACCTGCGGTGTCAGCCAGCAGAACATCGATCTTCCTTGAGCGGGCAGATTCGTAGGCATCAAATATGACAGCGGCCGGATCGGCGCCGGCTTGTTGTGCGACGACAGGAACCTTATTGCGCTCGCCCCATACCTGGAGCTGTTCAACTGCCGCTGCGCGAAACGTATCGCCCGCCGCAAGCATCACCGAATGGCCGCTGTCCAGGAGGCGACGCGCGAGCTTGCCGATTGTTGTGGTCTTGCCGGCGCCATTGACGCCAACCATCAGGATGACGAAAGGTCCGTCCTGACTGTCGATTTTCAGTGCTTGCTCAACGGGTGTCAGCATATCCAGCAAGGATTGGCGCAATGCCGACATCAAGACATCGATGTCCTTGAGCTCTTTCCGGGCGAGTTGCTTGTGCAGGCCAGCGACGACCCGCGATGCTGTATCGACACCCGCATCGGCCATGACGAGGCGGGTTTCCAGTTCATCAATGACGTCCTCATCGATCTTGCCGCCGGGGACAAGGTTCGCGAGATCATAGGTCAGCCAGCTGTCGCCACGATTTAGTCGCGCACGCAAACGCGCGACGAAACCTGTCTTGCCGGGTTGTTTGGATTTGTCCTTTTTACCGAACACCTGCACCATTTCCGTCTTAGCGAATGAATTTCCGGTTGCGCATCGCCGGCATTACCACCAGCACACGAAGAACAGGCGGGGAGACCATGGCGAAATCGCCACGAGGCGGACGCAAAAGCAGCGCGCAGCAACCCGGGCGGCTGCGTATTGTAGCGGGAAAGTGGCGCCGCCGTCTGTTGCCTGTGGTTGCTGTTGCCGGGCTGCGCCCGACACCTGAACGAGTGCGTGAAACATTGTTCAACTGGTTGGCCCCACGTATCGACGGCGCCCGCTGCCTCGATCTGTGCGCAGGCAGTGGTGCGCTGGGTTTCGAGGCGTTGTCGCGCGGCGCAGCGCTCACGGTTATGGTCGAACGCGCAAAACTTGCCGTTCGTGGTTTGCGTTCGTCGGCTGAACTGCTGGGCGCGAAACCTGGCACAGACCTCCGGATCATTGAGTCGGATGCCCTGCAGTTTCTCAGCAAGTCACCGGCAGAACCGTTTGATCTGGTCTTTCTGGACCCGCCGTTTCAGGACGATTTATTGCCGGAATTGTGTAGACTTCTGCAGCAACGGGCCTGGCTCGCGCGTGATGCGCTGGTGTACGTCGAGCATGATCGCGAAGCACCGCCGGAGTCGTTGCCATCGGACTGGGCAATCAAGAAGCAAAGAAACGCTGGGAACGTGACTTATCTGTTGTTGTCACCCGATCCCGATAAATCCGGGTCAGCACGGCCCTGAACCAACCGCCTTGGAGAACCTCATGTCTGTCAGTGCAATGTATCCGGGAACGTTCGACCCCATCACTCTGGGTCATGAGGATTTGGTCCGCCGCGCGTGTCGTTTGTTTGACCGTGTGGTGGTGGCGGTTGCAGCCAACCCTGGAAAAGAGCCGATGTTCTCGCTGGAAGAACGCGTGACGCTGGCCAAAGAGGCCTTGTCCGAGTTTGCTAATGTCGAAGTGACCGGCTACGAAGGTCTCACGGTGAATTTTGCCCGCGATCATGATCTCGCGGTCATTGTGCGTGGTCTGCGCGCTATCTCGGATTTCGAGTACGAGTTTCAATTGGCCAATATGAACCGGCACCTTACCGACGAAGTGGAAACCGCGTTCCTGACCCCAACCGAGAAATACACCTACATCTCATCCAGTCTCGTGCGGGAAATTGCCAAACTGGGTGGCGATATATCGGAGTTTGTCCCGCCGAACGTCCGCACGGCCATATTGGAGCGTTGCGGGCCGCAAGCTTAAGGCTGCTGGCGATAATTCAACCACGCCGGAGGCAGTCATGAGTTCAGTCAGGTAGCCGGTGATCGTCACGGGCTCCTGCCCGCACCACTATTTCTGGCAGTGCGTGCAATAGTACGTAGCGCGCTGGCCGAGTACCGCTGAGCGCAAAGGCTGTTTGCATCGGCGACACGGCCGCCCCTCACGGTCATAAACCGCCAGTTGTTGTTTGAAGTACCCTGGCTGGCCATCGCCGCCGCTGAAATCACGCAACGTTGTGCCACCCGCTGTCACTGCGCGCGTCAGGACTTCCTTGATTGCCGCCGCGAGATCTTGCATGCGTGCTTTGGAAACCTTTTGCGCCTGCCGGAACGGGTGAATGCCGGACTCGAACAGCGCTTCGCTGGCGTAGATGTTGCCGACCCCTACCACTATCGCCGCATTCATTATGAACGGCTTTACAGCAATGCGCCGGCCGCGCGCACGCTGCCATAAGTAGTTGCCACTAAACTCATCTTCCAGTGGTTCGGGACCCAGTTTCGCCAGCAGGGGATGAATGCTCTCGCCCTCGCTCCAGAGGAGCGAGCCGAACCGGCGCGGGTCGCGAAAACGCAGCGCTTTGTTATTGTTCATCACCATATCGACATGGTCGTGTTTACTGGCTGGCTCGTCGGGCTCGATGATTCGCAAACTGCCTGACATACCGAGGTGCAGTAACAAAGTTCCATTCTGAGTGCGAAACAACAGGTATTTCGCCCGCCGAGCGAGGCTTTCAATGGTGAGTCCGCAGAGCGTTGTTTCCAGTCCATCCGGAATAGGCCAGCGCAAGCGGCGGTCGCGAACGATGAGTTTGCGTACGCTTTGCCCTTCAATGAAAGGCGCAATGCCGCGGCGGCTGGTTTCAACTTCCGGTAACTCTGGCATGCAATGCTCTGTTTCTGTGCTGATGCGCGCTGTTAGACGCTGTTCGGGGAAGAAGGCAGGCGTCGTGGTCGGAAATCCCCTAAACCGGCTTATCCGCGCCTCAAATTCTGTTGACCGCATCCTTGGAGGGTCGCGGCCCATTCGTTATAGTGATCGCTTGTCTGTTCGAGCAGGATTATTGCATGGAATACCTATACGGCGTCCTTGATCTGAGTGTCTGGGGTTACGTTATCGCGATGTTGGTCATGATTCAGATCACGATGATGTCAGTGACTTTGTATCTGCATCGCGATCAGGCGCATCGTTCCCTCGAACTGCATCCGGTATTACGGCACTTTTTCCGGTTCTGGATCTGGTGCACGTCGGGCATGTTGACGCGCGAGTGGGTGGCGGTTCACCGCAAGCACCATGCGTTTTGTGAGAAAGACGGCGACCCGCACAGTCCGCAGGTATTCGGGCTGAAGAAGGTACTGCTGGAGGGTGCTGAGCTTTATCGGATAGAGAAAGACAACCCGGAAACGCTGGAAAAGTTCGGTCGCGGTACCCCGGACGACTGGCTGGAGCGCAATGTCTATCTACGTTTTCCCTTCGGCGGCATCATCCTGCTGATCATCGCCGATCTCGTGCTGTTCGGTGTTCCCGGCATTACGATGATCGCTATCCAGCTCGCCTCGATGCCGTTGTTTGCCGCTGGCATCATCAATGGCCTGGGTCACCACACCGGGTACAGAAATTTCGAATGCGATGACGCGGCAACCAACCTCGTGCCGTGGGGTTTATTCATTGGCGGTGAAGAACTGCACAATAATCATCATGCTTTTCCTACATCAGCCAAGTTTTCCATGCGTCGCTGGGAGTTTGATATTGGCTGGATGTACATCACTCTATTGCGCAGCGTTGGCCTTGCCAAAGTGCGCAAGGTTGCACCACGCCCACTGATCGAAGATCAGCCGGTCGCGCACGCTGATATCGAGAACCTGCGCGCCATCATCGTCAATCGCATGCATGTACTGCGTGACTACAGCCGGCAAGTAACGTTGCCCGTGTTGAAGCGCGAACGTGCGATCGTTGCCGGCAACCGTGCGCTGAAGCGCGCCCGGACTTTGCTGGTTCGTCAGCCGTCATTGCTGGACGAAAGCGCACGCGAGCGCCTGAGTCATTTGTTGTCGGATCATGCGACCTTGCGGACAGTGCATGAATTTCGCGAACGCCTGACGGCGTTGTGGAACGGCGCGAACGTCAATAACGAAAAACTGCTTAGCCAGCTACGTGACTGGTGTGCCGAGGCTGAGGCCAGTGGCATCAAGGCACTCGAAGAATTTGCCGAACGACTGCGTTGCTACCGTCTGCAGCCCGTGAACGCGATGGCTTGAGAATTTGTTGTCGAAACGGTGATCCGGGTAGTGGCATGGTGCCGTTACCGGCGGTTCGTTCTGCTGGCAAATTGAAGACAAAAAAATACCGGCTGCA
Organism: Woeseia sp. D3-10; assembly: GCF_055809415.1. Lineage (NCBI taxonomy): Bacteria > Pseudomonadati > Pseudomonadota > Gammaproteobacteria > Woeseiales > Woeseiaceae > Woeseia > Woeseia sp. D3-10. The sequence goes on from NZ_JBVVTW010000007.1 coordinate 2,151,308, forward strand.
TGGCCGGTATTTTTTTGCGGCGTAGCCCGTCAGAAGATCGGTTTACTTGATCTTCGCTTCTTTATAGATGACGTGCTTACGTGCCTTGGGATCGTACTTGCGGGTCTCCATCTTTTCCGGATGCAGTCGCTTGTTCTTGGTCGTGGTGTAGAAGTGACCGGTACCGGCACTCGACACTAATCTGATTTTATCGCGCATGAAATTATCCTCTGCGGCTAGATGCGCTGGCCGGCGGCGCGCAGGTCAGCCAGAACCTTTTCGATTCCGTGCTTGTCGATAAGACGCAGCCCTTTATGCGATACGCGCAGCCGCACGTAACGTTTTTCGGTCGCCAGCCAGAAGCGCTTGTGCTGCAAATTCGGCAGAAAGCGGCGGCGAGTTCTGTTGTTAGCGTGAGAAACGTTGTTGCCGGTCTGCGGCCGCTTCCCTGTTACCTGGCATACCCTGGACATGACTAAGTCTCTGATTCTGTAAAAAATGCCCGCGAGCAGCGGGCAGTGAGCGCGTCTTTATACCAGCGTCGTGGGCGCCAATCAAGCGTGGCCGGCTGATTCCGAAGCTTTGGCCCGCCTGAAAGGAGCCGGCGCCAGTCGTTAAACCCAGCCTTAGACCAGCCCGCGGCTGGCCAGCGACGTGCATTGACCGTCGCCGACCACGAAATGGTCCAGCAGCCGGATATCGACCAGCTCCAGCGCGCTTTTAAGGCGGCGGGTAATGCGCTCGTCGGCCTGGCTCGGTTCGGCGACGCCCGAGGGGTGATTATGCGCCAGTATGACGGCAGCGGCATTGACGGCAAGGGCTTGCTTGACCACTTCCCGCGGGTAAACGCTGGTGCCGTCGATCGTGCCGCGAAACAGGGCCTCGAAGGCGAGAACCCGGTGCCGGTTATCGAGGAACAGGCAACAAAACAGCTCGTGCGGCAAATCGCGAAGCTTCGCGCTCAAGTAGCGCTCCGTGTCCGCCGGGCTGCGGATGGCAAGACCAACCGGCAGTGATTGCTCGAAATACCGGCGAGCCAGGTCCGGCAAGGCACGAAGCGTGGCGAGACGCGCCCGGCCAACGCCGGCCTGTTCACATAAAATTTGATCACTGGCGGCAAGTACGGCGCGAAGGCTGCCGTGCCGATCGATAAGCTGTTCCGCGAGCGCGGCGGCGGTTGCTGCACTGCTGCCTGAGCGCAGTACGGTAGCCAGCAGTTCACTGTCCGATCGTGTGGCCGGCCCGCGCCGGGTTGACCTGGCAGGCGCTGGCGAATCGGTCACGAGGGAGACCTGTTTCATGGACGCTCCTTGTCCGGGCATGTGCAGTGTTTACCAGGTGCCCAGTGTCGCGATCCCGGCTACCCGCCGACAAGCGCAAAAACCGGGCTGGTCGTGCCGTTTTACTGGCCACGGACCTACCGGGCGAGCTAAGCTCGCGACACCAAACGAAGTGACATGATCATGAAAACACGGAATATTTTGCTTGGCGTTACCGGTGGAATCGCGGCCTACAAGGCTCCTGAACTGGTGCGGCGCTTGCGCGAACGGGGTGCCGAGGTGCAGGTCGTGATGACGCAATCGGCGACTGAATTTGTAACCGAGACGGCGTTGCAGGCAGTTTCCGGGCGACCGGTGCGAAACAACTTGTGGGATCGGGATGCCGAAGCCGCCATGGGGCATATCGAGCTCGCGCGCTGGGCCGACACGATTCTGGTGGCGCCCGCGACGGCCGAGTTCCTGTCACGGCTCGCGACCGGTTCCGGCGCTGATCTCCTTAGTACTATCTGCCTCGCCAGTGAAGCACCTGTTACGGTTGCGCCGGCAATGAACCGGGTCATGTGGGCAAACGCCGCCGTGCAAGCCAATTGCGAAGCACTGGCAGGTCGTGGGGTCCGTTTCATCGGGCCGGACAGTGGCGATCAGGCTTGTGGTGAACACGGCCCTGGTCGCATGAGCGAACCCGAGGCGATTGCCAGTGAAGTTCTCGAGGGCGTCGCTGCGCAAGCGACAGCAGCGCCGGTCGCGGCTGTGTCCCGTCCACAACTACTGGCTGGAAAGAAAGTGATGATCACGGCGGGCCCCACCCGTGAAGCGATCGACCCGGTCAGGTACATCACGAACCGCAGCTCCGGCAAAATGGGCTATGCGCTGGCGCAGGCAGCACTCGACGCGGGCGCGGAAGTTACCTTGATTAGTGGTCCTGTGAATATTGCTCCACCGGCATCGGCAATGGTTGTTGCCGTGGAGTCCGCGCAGCAGTTGTTTGCTGCGACGCATGAACACATTGACGACATCGACATCTTTATTGCGGCGGCCGCCGTTTCTGACTATCGGCCGGACAAGACTTCGGCACATAAGATCAAGAAGTCGCAGGCCGAGATGAGCCTGGAGCTTATCCGTGCGCCAGATACGCTCGCCTCCGTAGCGAGACTGGAAAATGCGCCGTTCACCGTTGGTTTCGCGGCCGAAACTGACCGGGTACGCGACTACGCGCGTGGCAAGTTGCAGAATAAGAAACTCGACATGATCGTAGCCAACAAAGTCGGCGCCGATTGCGGTTTCGATTACGATGACAATACGGTCGATGTCTACTGGCGGGACGGTGAAAAGGCCTACCCCAAGGCGTTGAAGACCGAACTTGCGCATGAGCTGATCGCATTGATTGCTGAGCGATACGATGCGCGTTACAGCATCGAAACTCAGACAGAATTACCGGCCATTTCCGTACCCGACTGAAGGACCCGTTTTGCGCTCTATTGAATTGAAGATCCTCGACGCCCGAGTGGGCGATACGATTCCCTTGCCGCATTACGCGACTGACGGTTCCGCCGGCCTCGACATGCGAGCTGTTATTGACGACGCCCTGACCGTCGAGCCGGGTCAAACCGTGTTGGTTCCGACCGGTCTTGCGATTTACATCAAAGATCCGGGTCTTGCTGCCGTGCTGTTGCCGCGCTCTGGTCTCGGCCATAAGCACGGTCTCGTGCTGGGCAATCTAACCGGGTTAATTGATTCGGATTACCAGGGGCAGGTGTTCATTTCCTGCTGGAATCGCAGCAACGCGGCGTACGAAATTCAGCCGGGCGAACGCATCGCGCAGATGGTTTTCGTGCCCGTAGCACAAGTCAGTTTCGAGGTGGTTGAAGAGTTCGCCGGCAGTGAACGCGGCGAGGGCGGATTTGGTCACTCAGGCACTGGCTGAGCCAGCGCTCAGAAATCAGTTAAGACCTTTCAGTGCCTTGAAGCGATCAATGTCGCTGTCGAAGCGAGCCACAATCGTTTGCTCATCTTCGCGGAACCGTTGCAGGTTGGCTTCGTGGCGTTCGATGGTCTTGCGGGTTTCATTCAGGTCGGCCGCAAGGTCCGGGTCTATCATCGGCGCGTCAGCGTTGACGCTGTACGGTTGAAAGTCGGCCGCTTCTTCTTCCAGTGAGGTCATCCTGCGCTGGAGATTGCGCAGATAGAGTTCAGTTACCCGTGCCTGCGCCTGAAAAAGCTCCACGCGTCGGTCCCGGTGCATTTCGATTTCGTCTATCGACAGGTAAGTGGCCAGCAGGGCCTGGTCGGCGCGACGTTGCAGCTCCCGCTGCATGCGTGCTTCTTCCTGGCGTTGCTCTTCGGCGATTTCTTCGGGCGTTTTCTTGCCCTGCAGTACGCCAACCGTAACGCCGGCGTCATTCAGTACCTGCTTCTCAACTTCGGCGTACTCGGGTGGCACGCTATCGCCATAATGCACAACGCCCTCTTTATCGACCCAGCGATACAGCTTCTGAGGCGTATCGGCCAAGGCGGCGCCACCGGCGAGGGCAAGCAGCAAAAATGTTAGTAAGAAGAGTCGCATAGCGCGAATATCACATAAAATCCGTTGACGAAAGAGGGACTGGTTCGCGTTCTTGGAGCTTAAGTTGTCCGGTTTGGCCTGTAAAGCAACGTTCGCAATCGCTCAGCGCCGATCAGGTCTTGATGCCGTAACGTCGGCGGTAGTCCACGACTGAGTCCAGGTTCTCTCCGTACTCAGTGGATTCTTCGAGGAGCTCAATCACGTCTTCCAGGCTGACAATACTGGCGACCGGTATATTTAACGTCTGTTCAAGTTCCTGCACGGCCGAACGGGAATCACGACCGACTTCCTGACGGTCAAGCGAGATCAGCAGACCGGCAACTTCCGCGCCAGCACCGCTGATGATTCGTTCCGCTTCGCGTACCGCGGTACCGGCGGTGATCACGTCATCAACGATCAACACCTTTCCCGACAGGGGAGCGCCGACGATGCTGCCACCCTCACCATGCCCTTTTTCTTCCTTACGATTGAAGGAGTACGGAACGTCAATATCGTGGTGTTCAGCGAGCGCGGCGGCCGCGAGTGCTGCCAGCGGGATGCCTTTATAGGCCGGGCCAAACAGCATGTCGAACTCAATTTTGGATTCGACAATCGCACTGGCGTAGTAACGACCCAATTTTGCCGCGGCATAGCCGTTGCTAAACAGGCCGACATTAAAGAAGTAGGGACTTTTTCGTCCCGACTTCAAGGTGAATTCGCCGAACCGCAATACACCGAGTTCCAGTGCCAATTCCAGAAATTCGCTTTTGTAAGCTCGCATGATCTTGGTCTGACTTCCAGCTTCTGTATGATGGCATCCCTGATTGCTGCTTAGGGTTAGTCATCGAGAACGGGGCCCCAGAGTATGCCACAGCTACAGTGTTCGCTGTACGAATCGTCTTGTCGATTGCTATAGATAAACTCACGCCCGTCCGGAAAGGAAAATAGTGTTTCGTGTAATTAGTTTGAACGCCAATGGTATTCGCGCCGCCGCTCGCAAAGGCTTCTTTCAGTGGATGCAGGTACAGGATGCGGATGTCGTCTGCATTCAGGAAACCAAAGCGCAACTTCATCAGCTTACTGATGATTGTTTTTCCCCCGCGGGCTATCACTGCTATTACGAAGACGCAGTCAAAAAGGGCTATAGCGGGGTTGCCATCTACACGCGTCACGAACCGAAAAAAGTTATTCGCGGCCTGGGCATCAGTGAGTTCGACGATGAAGGCCGCTACCTTGAGGTCCAGCTCGATGGCCTGTCCGTAGTTTCGTTGTACCTGCCGTCCGGTTCATCCGGCGACATACGCCAGGACGTGAAATTCCGCTTCCTGGATCACTTCCTGCCACATCTGCAAAAAATGAAACGGCGCCGAAGTGAAGTCATCGTGTGCGGCGACTGGAACATTGCGCACAAGAAGATCGACATCAAAAACTGGCGTGGCAATCAGAAGAATTCCGGCTTCTTGCCCGAAGAGCGCGAGTGGATGGATCACTTGTTTGGCAAACACGACTTTGTGGATACGTTTCGGGTCGTTAACGAAGAAGCCGATCAGTACACCTGGTGGTCAAATCGCGGTCGTGCATGGGATAACAATGTTGGTTGGCGCATTGATTATCAGGTCGCAACACCGGGTTTGCGCGACAAGGTAATTGCCACCGACATCTTCAAGGACATCCGCTTCTCGGATCACGCGCCGTTGACGGTTGACTACGACCTGTGACCGGGTGAATCAGCGACGTCCGCGTCGTCGTTGACGCTGTCGAGCATTTTACGCACCCATGGCAACAGCAAGTAGGCGGGCAAACCGAACAGGAAGCTGAGCAGGAAAAAATTGGCGTAGCCGAGCGACTCCGCGCCGAAACCACCCGCCCAGCCGGCAACCGAGCGAGCGAGGACGAACATGGAGGACAACACCGCGTACTCGGTTGCGGCATTTCGTTTGTTGACGATCGACATCAGGAACGCGAGAAAAGCCCCGGTGCCGAGACCCTGAGTAAACGATTCCACAGCGCTGGCGCTGTACATCATGATCTGGTGATTAAGTGGTTGATTGGTTTCGACGCCCGGCAATGGAAAGACTGAGGCGATATAGGCATAGCCCAGATTCGAAACGATTTGGGTCAGACCGAGTATCCACAGCCCTTTGAATACACCGACCCGGTCGGTAAACCAGCCACCGACCAGCCCACCGGCGATCGACAGGACGAGCCCAATCTGTATCGAAACGATGCCGATCTGCCGGGCACTGAATCCAGCATCCACCCAGAAAGGCTTGATCATAAAGCCGATGGTTTGATCGGCAAGCTTGAAGGTCAGAATGAATACGAGGACCGGGAAAAAGTATCGACGAGCCGACATCTCCACGAATGCACCGAATACCGGACCGTCGACCAGTTCGCTGCGGTCGATTCGTACGCCTCGCCGACGGTTATAAACACCGGCCAGGAGTGCGAGGCATATCATGCAGAGCGCGATCGCCGGGACCGCTTTTGCTAGCGCGGTCGCGCCCATAAGGCGCAGCGGCGTGCCGAGTGCGAAGACGATCAATCCCGAGAGCAGCAGCAAAGCAGGTAACAACACGGACGGCTGTTTAAACAATGTGGCCAGTTCATTGTTTGCGGTCACCGCGGATTTCTTTGCCGCTGGCGGTTCCGGCGGTGCCAGACGGCAGGAAACGCCAGCGACGATCAGAATGATCGCGGCCAGAAAATAGACGCCGCTCCAGCCGATCAGCGGCTGTACCCAAAGCAACCCGCCTGCGGTCAGCATACCAACCCGGTACAGGCCGATGCGTAAGCCGTTAGCGAGGCCGAATTCGCGCTTGTTCAGGAATTCGACGGTGTAGCCATCGATGGCAATGTCATTGGTGGCCGACAACAAGGTGAACAAGGCAATGGCGAACCACATCCAGCCGCCGAATTCCGAATAGATTGCCAGCGTGAACATGATTGCTGCCATGCAAAGATCGACGAGCAGCATCCAGGTGCGGTGATGCCGGTAGTGATCCACGGCGGGCGCCCAAAGGAATTTCAGGGTCCACGTCAGACCCAGGAGGCTTAGAAAACCGATATCAGACAGATCGATGCCCTGCATCCGAAAATGCACGGGCAAGACTTCATAGAAGATGCCGAGCGGGAAACCCTCCGCGAAATACAGAACGCCGACCCAGAACATGCGTGACTTCAGTATGGATCGTTCGTTCATGCCGGGGCCAACGCTTCACAATAGTCGAGGATGCGTGAAACCTACGCTATCCTTGCCGCGGCGGCCAGTGGCTGACGATGCCTGCGGGTGGACTGCCGCAGATTGAACGGGACTCTCGCGGACAAGGATGACAATGGCGCAGGAACTGGCAGTAACGGTCGGGCGATTCGATGAGCTTGATGATCCGGGATGCCGGGAGTTTAGTATTGGTGAGGGCGACTGGCCGTTCCGCGGGTTCGTCGTACGCAAGGCCGATGCCGTGCATGCCTATCAGAATTACTGCGCGCACGCCGGTCATCCGCTGAACTTCAAACCCGACAACTTCCTGACCAAGGACCAGTCGTTGATCATCTGTTCATCGCATGGCGCGTTGTTCGATATTGATTCGGGCGTTTGCGTTGCAGGACCGTGTCCCGGCAAAGCGCTGCGCCGAGTCCGCGCCGAAGTGATTGATGGTGAGGTTGTCGTTTACGGACCGGACTCAGCCTGACAGGACTCGCTGATTACTCCGAGTTTTCCAGGATTTCCAAGGGATCTTGCCAGCCGAGTGGCGAATCGCCCGGTTCGCTATCGAGGAAATCCTCCGGGGTCATATCGACGGAACCCGACCAGTCTTCGGGAGCGCGGACCTGTTCGATCAGCAAAGCTGGCCATGCCTCCATATCAACTTCATCGATCGTGCCGTCGAAGTACTGCAACTCGACGGTGGAATCCTGTTCATCTACAGCAACCACTTCAAACAACGTCCCGTTGCTGCGGCGATACCAGTGCCCGATAACGGGGAATACGACGGCCATGGTGTTCATCTCCTGCGTTCGAATCAGATCCTCAGAGTTTCAGCGGCTCCCTTACTCTTAGGTATAGTTGATTCGCACCGCTTAGCAAGCTGCGGTGCAGAAGATGACGGCGGTCAGGTTTGCAGGGCTGTCGTCATTCTTGAGTTTGCGAACTAAATTCGTCGCAACTTCCAGTCAACGATGGCATGGCCTCGCTGCAGTCCTCGTCGTTCGAACTTCGTCGTAGGCCTTTCCAACGGACGATCGCCGCTGTGCCCCCGCCTCTCGACGATTGCAAATTGATGCGCATGGGCAATTTGCTCGTCGATATGTTCGGCGTAACCGGCCCAGTCAGTGGCGATGTGCAGGCTGCCCGCAAGCTCGAGTTTTGTTGCGCACAACGCCAGAAAGTCCGGGTTGACGATGCGTCGCTTGTGATGCCGTTTTTTCGGCCAGGGGTCCGCAAAGTAGAGGTTGATTCGGGCCAGCGATGCGTCAGCTATCTGATTCGCGAGGACTTCAAGTGCGTCGTGTGCAATCAGCCGCAAATTGGAAATCTCGGCAGCTTCAATGTGCAGCAGGCAATGACCAACACCGGGCTCGTGAACTTCAACACCGAGGTAATTGCGGTCAGGGTCGCCAGCGGCCTGCTCAACCAGGGTTTCGCCGTTACCGAATCCGATCTCGAGAACCGTCGGTGCGCTGCGCCCGTAGCAGGACCCGAAATCCAGATATTCATCTGCATAGTCGATACCGAATTGCGGCCAAAGTTCGCGCATGGCGCGGTTCTGTGCGCCGGTCATACGGCCAGTGCGGCGAACAAAACTGCGCACTGTGCGCTGGCGTTGCTTATCGTTCCCGGTGTCTGCCGGCATCAGTTGTTTCCAGGATGTCGTATGGCGGTGTAGTGCTCACACCGATAGAAAAAGTACCGACGCAGACTATGCTCTGCAACCGTACGGTTGAAAACTCGGCATAGTCTGTTTCCGCATGACTCAGGAGCGGGGGCGGCCTTGAACAAAGGCTGCAACGGCACCTGCGAGCAGTGCAGCTCCCAGCCATGGCAGTGTTTCCAGTGCCAGTAATACGGTGCCACAAAGGGCCGCCGTGCCGCCGATCAGCAAGACGAAACGCTGTCGTGCCTGGCTCGCGAGTTGTTTGTCGATCCGGGTAAGGTCATCGGACCTCACTGTCATGCTCAAGCTACCGGTTGCCGCCTGATCAGCCAGGTACTTGACCACGCCCGGCAACTCGCGAAGCGCTTCTCGCAGCTGCGGCAGGTTCTGCCGAATACTGTCGATAACGGCGCGACCGCCGACCTGCTCGTCCATCCAGCGCTTGAGTACCGGATGCGCGGTTTTCCAAAGGTCGAGTTGCGGATACAGCTCGCGGCCCAGTCCTTCAATATTGAACAGGGTCTTCTGCAACAAAATAAGTTGCGGTTGAATTTCCATGTCGAAACGGCGCGCTGTTTCAAACAAGCGAATCAATACTTGCGCAAAGGAGATTTCCGCGAGCGGCTTGTTAAAGATCGGTTCGCACACCGTGCGTACGGCGGATTCCAGTTCGTCCACACGGGTATTGGCGGGTACCCAGCCGGAATCAACGTGCAGCTTCGCAATCTTCAAATAGTCGCGATCAAAAAATGCCAGAAAATTCTCGGCGAGATAATGCTGATCGGTCGGGCTTAGTGTGCCGACGATGCCAAAGTCGATCGCTGCGTACTTTGGATTGGCCGGATCGTCAATCTGCACAAAAATATTGCCGGGATGCATGTCCGCATGGAAAAAATTGTGACGGAACACCTGGGTGAAGAATATCTCCACGCCGTTCTCCGCCAGCTTTTGAATGTCCGTGCCGGACTCACGCAAGGTTTTCATGTCGCTGATGGGTACGCCGTAGATACGTTCCTGCACCAGCACCTGTGTCCGACAGTAGTCCCAGTACACTCCGGGTACGTACAGCAGGTCTGAATGCTCGAAGTTGCGTTTCAGCTGAGCCGCATTGGCCGCTTCACGCATCAGGTCGAGTTCATCGATGATGGTTTTCTCGTATTCGGCCACAATTTCCAGCGGTCGCAAGCGCTTGCTGCCGGGCCAGTAACGATCCGCAAGACCCGCAATCAGGAACAGCACTTCAAGATCGCGATCAATCAGCGCCCGCACGCCGGGACGCAACACTTTAACAACGACTTCGCTGCCATCGTGCAGGGCAGCACTGTGTACCTGAGCTATCGACGCTGCAGCCAGCGGCGTGTCGTCAAAACGCGCGAACACAGACTGCACGGATTCACCGTAAACCTCATCGAGGATGCGTACCGCTTCCTCCGAGGCAAAAGGCGGCACCTGATCTTGCAACTTGGCGAGTTCGTCGGCGATGTCCGGCGGCAGCAGGTCGCGTCGTGTTGACACGGCCTGACCGAATTTCACAAATATCGGACCCAGCTCTTCGAGAGCGAGGCGGAGCCTCTGCCCCAGCGGTCCATCAGCATCCTTGCTGCGCGGGAACAGGTAAAAGAGGTAGCGCAACGGTCGCAGGAAGTGGGTCGTCTTGATGATTTCGTCCAGACCATGACGAACCAAGACGCGTTGTATGCTCAGCATCCGGAGCAGGGTACGCCGACGAAAAATCATTCAGTCGTTATCCCTGGCCGCTTCAAGTCGCGACATGCGTGCCGCGGCCCGTTCGACATCGTCGCGCAGTACCTGAACGGCGTCCCGAAACTCATCAGCCTCAAGTCGACTCGGCACGCTGCGACTTTCTTCCTGCAGGTACTCGCCAATGTTGGCGCGCAGCGTGGAGCGCGCTGCGTGGCCCCAGCGACCGACATTGCGCACGACATCGCCGATGCCGTGCGCGGCCGTATCGCCGACAACGCCGGAAAGTTGTTCTTCAAGATCGGGGCGTGCGTACCGTAGCAGCTCACGAAAGTCATTGGCGACCAACGCGTCGCCGGTCAGTTCGATGCGGCCGTCGCGTATGAGTGCCTCGCCGTCGTCACCCGCCAGTCTGGCGAGCGACAGCAGGGAGCCGGTAATGACGACGTCCGGATCAATATCATCGAGGGTATTGAGGTCCAGGCGGTCGCGATTTGCCGTCAAGCCGACAGCTAACGCCGTGTCCCGTACGCGAACGGCAATCGTCTTGGAATCCAGTCGGGCGCAGAGTTGTTGCGCGGGCGTGACCTGTGCGATCTGCCTGTTCAGCATTGAGATGACGGGGTTAAACAGCGCGAAAAGCGGGTCCATCAGAGGCGCACGCCGGTGTGCAAGGCGACGATGCCGCCTGCCATGTTGGTGTACTTGCAGCGTTCGAAACCGCTGTCCTGCAGCATGCCAAGCAGCGTTTCCTGGTCCGGGTGCATGCGGATGGATTCGGCGAGGTACTGGTAGCTTGCGTCGTCCCCGGCGATCAGCTTGCCGAGCATTGGCAGCACCTTGAAGGAATACGCGTCATAAGCCGGTTGTAGCACGTCGGCCGGCTTTGAGAATTCGAGGATCAGCAATTTGCCGCCGGGCTTCAGTACCCGGAACATGGAAGCGATAGCGCGTTCCTTGCGACTGACATTGCGCAGGCCGAAGGCAATTGTGATGCGGTCGAAGGTGTTGTCCGCAAACGGCAGCTGTTCGGCATCCACCTGGGCAATGGATAAGTTGCCGGCCACGCCGGCGTCAACCAGTCGTCGCCGACCTTCGCGCAGCATGCTGGCATTGATATCGGCCAGCACGACCTGGCCGGACGAACCGACCTGCCGTGAAAAGGCCAACGCCAGGTCCCCGGTGCCACCGGCCAGGTCCAGTACCTTCTGACCGCGCCGCACAGCAGCTTCGGTAATGGTCTGTCGTTTCCACAGGCGGTGCAGCCCGCCCGACATCAGGTCGTTCATGACGTCGTAGCGGCTGGCTACCGAATCAAATACGCCGCGAACACGCCGCGCCTTGTCGGCCAGCGGGACGGTTTGGTAACCGAAATGTGTGTTGTCGTCGCTCATGGGTCCGGGCTGTCTGGCGGGGTGCGGCGAGCATAACCCGCAGCCGTCAGGCGGTCGAGGTAGTCGGCCCATCGCTTGTCCTGCTCGCGACCCAGTTCGTGCAGGTAACGCCACGAAAACAATCCCGAATCGTGGCCATCGTCGAATATCAGGCGCACTGCGTAGCGGCCGACCGGTTCGACTTTCAGGACCTGCACGTCTTCTTTACCAGTTTGCAGTACTTCCTGACCGGGGCCATGGCCTTTCACTTCGGCCGATGGCGAGGAAACCCGCAGGTATTCAAATGGCAGGTCGAATTGCTGGTCGTCGTCGAATCGGACCGTCAGGCAACGCGATCCTGTGCGCAGTCGAATCTCGGTCGGGGTGGGATCCATGCTGGTTGCCTTCTACTCAGAGTATGTAGCGACTCAGATCCTCGTCTTGCGACAGTTCACCAAGGTGGGCGTCCACGTACGCGGCGTCGACCAGCACTTCGGTGCCGCTCTTGTCCGAGGCTTCGAATGAAACCTGCTCAAGCAGCCGTTCCATTACGGTGTGCAAACGCCGTGCGCCGATGTTCTCAGTGGATTCATTGACGTGAAACGCAACCTCCGCCAGCCGGCGGACACCGTCCTCGGTGAAATCAAGTTTCACGTCCTCCGTGGCGATCAGTGCCTTGTACTGCGATGTGAGCGAGGCGTCCGGCTCGGTCAGGATGCGGATAAAGTCTTCGGTCTTCAGTGGCTTCAGTTCAACCCGGATCGGGAAGCGGCCCTGCAACTCCGGAATGAGGTCGGATGGCTTCGAGACATGGAAGGCGCCGGAGGCAATGAACAGGATGTGATCAGTGCGTACCATGCCGTACTTGGTGTTGATGGTTGAGCCTTCGACCAACGGCAGCAGATCCCGCTGCACGCCCTCGCGTGACACATCTGCGCCCATCGTCTCCGAACGGCGCGCGACTTTGTCGATTTCGTCAAGAAACACGATGCCATGCTGCTCGACGGCTTCGACCGCCTGCAGCTTCATCTCTTCCTCGTCGAGCATCTTCGCTGCCTCTTCGTCGGTCAGCAGTTTCATCGCTTCGCGGACTTTCAGCTTGCGGGTCTTGCGCTTGTTGTTCGACAGATTCTGGAACATGCCTTGCAGCTGGCTGGTCATTTCTTCCATGCCAGGTGGGGCCATGATCTCGACGCCTACCGGCGTCACTTGAATATCAATTTCGACTTCTTTGTCGTCGAGCTTGCCCTCGCGCAGCATCTTGCGAAATTTCTGGCGTGTTTCGCTGTTGTCTTTGCGGGGGCTGGTCTCTTCACTGTCTGCGGCGTGCGGGCTGCCGGGCAACAAGGCATCGAGCAGGCGTTCTTCGGCGGAATCCTCGGCGCGGTGGCGGACTTTTTCCATCGCCGATTCGCGCGTTAGTTTAACGGAGATATCGACCAGATCACGGATGATGCTGTCCACTTCCCGGCCAACATAGCCCACTTCCGTGAACTTGGTGGCCTCGACCTTGATGAACGGGGCCCTGGCCAGTTTGGCGAGGCGCCGCGAAATTTCGGTCTTGCCGATGCCGGTTGCACCGATCATCAGGATGTTTTTGGGCGTGATCTCGCTGCGCAGGGGTTCGTCGACCTGCACGCGGCGCCAGCGATTGCGCAGTGCAATCGCGACCGCGCGCTTGGCTTCATCCTGGCCAATGATGTGCTTGTCCAGTTCCTGGACGATCTCTCTTGGGGTCATTTGTGACATGTTATTTCTTGCCGCCAACAGTGGATGGCAGTTCCTCGATGACGATATTTCGGTTGGTGTAGACGCAAATGTTGCCGGCGATGATCAGGGCTTTCTCAACGATTTCGCGGGCACTCATCTCGGTGTTCTCGGCCAGCGCCATGGCAGCGGCCTGGGCAAATGAGCCGCCGGAGCCTATCGCCATCAGGTCATTTTCCGGCTCGATCACGTCACCATTGCCGGAGATGATGAACGATGCCTCCTGATCAGCGACACACAGCAATGCCTCAAGGCGTCGCAAACGGCGATCCGTTCGCCACTCTTTCGCCAGTTCGATGGCCGCGCGGGTCAGGTTGCCGTATTGCTCGAGTTTGGATTCGAACAGCTCGAAGAGCGTGAAGGCATCGGCGGTGCCGCCGGCAAAGCCCGCGATGACGCGCCCGCCGGCAAGGCGTCGAACCTTGCGTGCATTACCTTTCATGATCGTGTTGCCGAGACTGACCTGGCCGTCGCCGGCGATGGCCACGCTGTCGCCACGTCGTACGGAAACGATAGTGGTGCCGCGAAATTGTTCCATGCTACTGGGTTCCTGACTGTTTGCCGGGATCAAAGGGCCGCACAGTATAGACCGCCCGGGCGTCCGGGTGTCCGGCGTTGCCTGCGTGCTTACTTTTTGGTTTTGATCCGGGCCCTTGGATGGGTTTGATCGTATATCTGGGCCAGGTGCTGGAAATCAAGATGGGTGTAGACCTGAGTGGTACTGATATTGGCGTGACCCAATAGTTCCTGTACACCGCGCAGGTCGTGACTGGATTCCAGCAGGTGGGTGGCGAACGAGTGCCGCAGCAAGTGCGGATAGACCCGTGCGTCGATGCCTTGCTTGCGGGCCCAGTGCGCGACGCGCTGCTGCACGGCGCGATGACTCAGCCGGCGGCCTTGCTGGCTTACAAACAGGGCTTTTTGGGAGTCGTCCGCCAGTGCCGGGCGTGCTTTGCGCCAGGCCTCGATCGCCGTCCGGGCTTTGCCACCGACCGGCACAATTCGTTCCTTGCTGCCTTTGCCGGTTACGCGGACTGTGCCGTCGGCGAGGTCGACATCGTGCAGGTCGAGCGAGACCAGTTCTGCCAGTCGCAGGCCTGAAGAATAGAACAGCTCCAGTATGGCCCGGTCGCGTGCCACCAACGGCCCTTCGCCCTCTATCTCCATAAGCCGAGACATGCGGTCGGCGTCGAGATTGCCGGGCAGTCGCTTCTTCGATTTTGGCGCGCTGACGCCGATGACCGGGTTTCGCGACACCAGCTTCTCGCGCAGCAGGTAGCGAAAATAGCTGCGTACGGCGGACAGGCGCCGCTGAATGCTGCGGGACGAGAGGCCCTTGCGGTAACAGCGCGCGCTGAAATTACGGATATGTTCGTCGTCGAGTTGTTCCCAGCGCAGGATGTCCTGTTCGCTACACCAGTTGGCCAGTGTCTCCAGGTCGCGCTGGTAGTTCTTGCAGGTCAGCGGGGAAAGGCGCCGCTCCATAGCAAGATGACGGATAAATTCGTCGATGTGGCAGCGTTGGTCGTCACGCAAAGCGTGCTCCCGTTACAGGGTGACTCAATAGCGGCGCAGTGCTGCCGCCAGCAGATCGCCGAGGCGGGCCAGAAAATCAATGCTCATGCCCGGGTGGAAACGGTCGGCGTCGGCACTGCCGATGGCGAGGAAGCCGGAACTGGATTTCTTGCCCAGCGGCACGAGCGCAACCGAGCCCACTTCGTCGGCTTCGCCAGGGAACAGGAAGTCGCGCTGTGCATCGCGAATCTGGCCACAACGTGGCAAGTCGCTATCAAGAAAAGTCGAGAACGCCTTCATCGGCACATCGTCGCGCTCGATAGGGCGGAAGAAGCGGCTGATGTCGGCTTTCTCGAACAGGTCCGGGTCTGTGAACAGAACCAGCACCGAGTGATCGGCACCGAACGAGGTGCGCAGCGCGGTCTCGACCACCGCAAGGGTCTCTTTAAGACTGTCCGCGGCCAGCAACGTGAGCGCCATTTCGTGAATCTTGGCGGCCAGAATATCGTTGGCGCGCGCAACCTCCACCAGCTCTTTCAACTTCCGTTCAAGTTTCAGGTCTTTCTGGCGCAATACTGATACCTGCCGTTCTACGAGTGACACAGTGCCGCCGGTCACGTGCGGGAGTCTGAGCATGCCGAGCAGAGTGTTATGCCGTTCGAAAAAATCCGGGTGCGCTTCAAGATAATCGTACACCGACTGTTCCGACGCTGCGTCATCAACAAATTCCTGTTTCGTCTGGGTGCTCATCTGGCGCGTTTCCCCTGCTACTTTCTTAATGCCGATGTATACGGCGTCGGTCTCATGTCGCCGAGAGCTTAGCATGATCGGTGACCCGTTCTATTCGCTTCGCATTCACTGCAACAACTCGCAATAGTCTGTCAATGGACTTTTAATTGCGGCGCGGGTAGTTTACATAAACCTGCTAATAACAACTAAACCTGACTCGGGGACTGGCAATGCGGCACATCATGGTCATGAACGCCAAAGGCGGTTGCGGCAAGAGCACCTTGGCAACGAACATAGCGGCTTATTTCGCGAACGAGGGCCTCGCAGTTGCGTTGGCCGATTTTGATCCACAACGCTCCGGTCTGGACTGGATAGAACGTCGTCCGGAAAGCCGGCCGTCGATAGCCGGCGTTGCGGGTTACGAGGACGGGCTCAGGAAGTTGCCGCGCACGGCGGACTTGCTGGTCATCGACGCGCCAGCACGAACACACGACAAAGAACTCAACGATCTCGTTAAGCACGCCGAAACCATCGTCGTGCCGGTACTGCCGTCAACGATTGATATGCAGGCCACTGACCGCTTTATTACCGAGCTGAAAGGGGTCAGCAAGATCGAGAAAAAAGGTGCGAAAATCGGCGTAGTGGCAAACAGAGTGCGTGAAAATACGCTTATCTTCGAAGAACTCGACGAGCATCTGACGACTGCCCGGGTGCCGTACATCACGGCGCTGCGCGAGGCTCAGAATTATGTTCGCGCCTATACACGCGGGCTTGGAATTCACGAGTTGCCGGAATACCTGGCGTGGCCGGACTGGGAACAGTGGGACCCGCTGGTCAAGTGGCTCAAGAGCGTACGCAGCCAGCCCTGAGCCAGAGTAAGCTTCGCCGGTCAGTGGCCGGCGCGTAAACTGGCGCGGATGCCTTCTGTGGCATCCGGGTAATGCGGGCAGATGCGCAGGACGTCGTACATGCGCCGCAAGTCCAGGCGTCGTGACTCCCGCAGGAACGACAGGCGTCGTTCATTCCAGGTTTCGTTGGCCTCAGCCATCGAGACGGATTCGGGTATGTCGAGTCCGGCCAGCGTCGCCACCGTGCTGGCAAACCAGGTGCTGCTGCGATGGTCCCCGTCACCGACGTTGTACACGCCGACGGGCCGCGCAGGGTCGGTAGCCGCCAGTGCGCAATTCACCAGGTCGTCGACGTGAATGCGATTGCCTGGCCCCGCATCTTCTTCCCGCAATAACGGTTCAGCGTGCTGCAGCCGTTCAAGGCCGAGCCGGCCGGGGCCGTAAATCCCAGGTACCCGCAGGACGACCAGTTCCGAACCGTGTTTGTCGCACCAGTTCTGCAGCTCTGCTTCCGCGGCAACCCGGCGCTGCGCGCGCTCGGTCTTGGGCGCGACCGGGTCGGACTCGCTCACTCTATCGCCGCCGACATCGCCGTACACGCCGCTCGTGCTGAAATAAACCAATCGGCGGGGGCTGTTCGACAGCGCGTTCAGAAAATGTTGCAGGCGCGGGTCTCGCTCGTGCTGGGGTGATGGTGGCACCGTGTAGATGACACAGTCCACCTCGGGCAACGGCGCGATGGGCTGATCGAGGTCGGCGCAAATCATGCTGTGCAGCGGCTCGGCGTCCTGCTGGCGCCGGAGGCCAATGGCGCTGACAGTTGGCAAGGTGCTGAGTATGCGGTGGCCGCTGTAGCCAGCGCCGGCGATCAGGTATTGCCACTTGTCCATGCGGCGTCAGTCTTTGGTCGCGTCAGGACCGAGCCACGGAATCGCCGTGTTGCTCAGCGGTGTAACGAGGCCGAGGCCAGCGCGGTAGGCCTCTGCTGCGGCTGTACCTTCGCCCAGCTGGTTTAATAATCGTCCGTACTCCTGGTAGGCCTCCGGGCTCGGCCGCACAGCCAGCGTGGTTTCCAAGTAACTGCGTGCTTTGCCCCACAATTCGTTGCGCAGGCACAGCCGCGCGGCCGCCAACAGCAGGTCAGGGTCCTCGCCGTGCGTTTTGAGCCAGAGTTCCGCGCGCTTGAGCTGACGGGTTGGGTCGCTGGCCTGTGCCATCCCATAGAGGCGAACCAGCGGTCCGCGCCATTCGCGCTTCAAAGCGGCGGCGATCTCTTTTTCGACCTGATCATGCTCCCCACAGCGACTGAGCGCGGCGAAATACGCTTCCTGCAACTGCTCGTTCTTGCGGAACGCACGCGGTATGTCGTTCCACACACTCACAACCGAGTTCGCGTCGGCCGCGGCCCGCAAGGCCTCTACATGTACGCGCACGGTCCACGTCGCCAGCAGTTTCTCATCGAGCCGACCGTGTTTTTTCAGCCGCGGCAGGAGCGCCGCCAGTTGCTTCCAGTCTTCCAGTCGGAAATACAGTTTGCCCATCAGTACCAGGGCATGACTGTGGTTGGGTGAGTTCTCTTCGAGCTGACGCAAAGTGGCGAGCGCCTGCTCGTACTGTTGGCGATCGAGTTGCAGTTCGGCCTGGGTCAGCAATACGGCATTGGTCGCATTGGGTAATTTCTCGTATGCCTCTTTCAGCCAGCCGTCGCGTCGCTCGTCGTTGCCGCGCAAGTGAGCCGCACGTGCCGCTTGCAAGTAGTTGAGCAATGGCGCATCGCTGCCCGGTGCCGAGCGGGCCAGCAGTTTTTCACCACGGGCAAAATTGCCCTCCGCCATTTCGATAACGCCGCGCGTCAGGCGTTGCCCGGCGCGGCCACTGCGGTAACGACCGGCGGCTTCGCCCAGGCGGCGCGGGGCGCGCCACAACTTGCCGAGGAACCACAATGAGAAAATCAACAACGCGATGGCTCCGACCAGTGCCGGTACGGACATCTCGACGAGGTAGCCGCGGAAATGAATGACGATATAGCCGGGGTCTTGCAGCAAAAAGCTGGCGCCGATCGCGGCTAACACGATCGAAACGACAACGAGCAGGCCAAACTTCATTGGTCAGTTCCGGGGCTGTCCGCGGCAGGCGAACGTCGATCGCGGGACTGCATGGAAATGAACTGCCGCAGCAAGGCGAGCGACCCGGAGATGTCCGGCGGATTTGGCCGAAAGGCCGTCCTGCGCAATTCTTTGATCGTATCGAGCGCGCTCCTGACCGGCAGGCTGCCTACATCGTAGTATTCCGTGATCCAGCTACTGGCGTCATCCAGACTCTGCTGGAACAGGGTTTGCTCGCCGCGCAACAATGCGAGGCGCGCGGCCTGTAACTGCAAGGTCAGGTTGCTGCGCAGAAAATACGCGGCGTCCGGTGGCAGCAACGGTGTTGCCGGCTGATCGCTGCGACGTACCGAAATAACGCTGCTCAGGGAGCTCTTGAGTGATGCCCACGCACGTGCGACGCCGGTCAGTGACGGGTCGATGCCCGGACCGTCAAATTCCGGTTGCACAATGTCCGTTTTGAGCGTCAGTGAATCAATCGCGCCTGCCAGACTGGACAGCATCAAAGCAGCACCCTCGGTATCGGCAGTGCCCAGCGCGTCAAGTTGCCGGAGTTCGTCGGCGAGTTCGCGTCGAACGTCGGTAAGGCCCGGGTTGGCGAGCGAGACCAGCCGTTCATCGGCCAGTTGCAGTGCGATCTGCGCGAGAGAAACATTGCCGGCCAGTTGTAGCTGGGCATTGGCGATTTGCAGGTAATACTCGGCCTCAGACATCAGCCAGGTATCGCGCAATCCGCTGGATATGCCTTGCAGTGCAGCCATGGACGATTCGAGGTTGGCCAGTCGCCCGGGCACGGCTTCCAGCGGGCGCAGCCGTTCATTTAATGTGCGTTGCAGGGCGCTGACTTCGTCGTTGCCAGCGCCAAGTGATGACCGCAGTGCCGCGAGCGCTTGTTCGCTTTCACGGAGATTGCTGTTGCTGTCCTGAAGTTCGCGTTCCAGCCGTTCGAGGGTGGCTTGATTGCGGGTCGCCAATGCATCCGGCTCTGGTTCAGTCATGAACTGCCAGGCAACACCCGCCAGTGCGGCGAGGGCAAACAGCAGTGCCAGCACTGCGAGCAGCAGACTGCCACGGGAGCGCTTTCTGACCGGCGCATCTGCGTCTTCAATGCCCGCATCGCTGTCAGCAGCGGCCAGAGTTTCCGGTCCTGTCGCCGCTGTCTCGCCAGCTGCTTCCACTACGGCGGTCTCGTTTGCCGGAACTTGCTGTTCGTCGTCTTTTGGGTCGTTACTCATTCATTTTTTCCGCTTGCTGCTGCCAGTCGGCGATCATCGCGGCCACCATGTCCTCAGCACGAGGACTGGCAGCCAACAGCGTCCTTAGTCCGGGAAGCCGTTCTTCTGCCGCCATTATCACACGATCGCTGGGCGTCACCAGTCGGGCGCTGCTGCCAGTGCCGATGCAGTCGCTTGGCAACAAGTCCAGCAGGTTATCGAGCGAGGCGACACTCATTGCTAGCAGGTAGTGTATGCCACCCTGACGGCAGGCGTTTGTCAGCATTGCCTGCTCCTGCGGGTTGGGGTGGTGCCGGCGGCGTTCATAAACGCAAACGTAGTTAACTGTCGCACCGCGGTCTCGCAGCGTTTGACCGAGCAGGCCGCGGCCGCCGTCGCCGCGCACTATCAGTATGCGCTGACCCCTGACGGCCTGCAGGGGGGCTTCGGCCAGCAGGGCTTCACTGTCAAAACCGTTTGCGGGCAGGATATCGGCGCGCCTCCCGGCGGTCTCGATGGCGTCGGCGGTGGCCTTGCCTATTGCGCCGAGGCGAGCCTGGTCTGGTGCCAGATACAGCCCGTGGTCAACGGCGTTCCGACTGACGAATATGAGGATGTCGGGCGTTTCCAGGCCTGCCATTTCTGAGTCGATGGCCTCGCGGGGCCGGGCGACGATGTCGATGACCGGGATATTGATGGATCGCCCGCCCGCATTCTCGATGCAGGCAATGAGCTCTTCTGACTGATGTCGGGGTCGCGTTTGCAGGACACCGGCACCGGCCAGTGCAGTTTCGTTCACGTTCAGCTGCCGGCCAGCAGGCTGGCCGCACCGTTTGCCAGAAGTACGTCAGCCAGTGCCGTTCCAAGCTCAGCTGCGTCGGCAGCGCGGCCGGAACTCTGCTGCCGCAGCATTTCGCTGCCATCGGCGCGGGCAACCAGTGCTTGCAGCGTGAGCTCGTCTCCGTTAAGTACCGCGTAGCTGGCGACCGGTGAGTGGCAGCTGGCTTCGAGGCGGTGTGCAACGGCCCGTTCAGCCCGGGTGGTGACGGCGGTATCGGGGTCCTCCAGTTGTGCCAGCAGTGTGCGCAGGTCGTCGCGATCAGTGAGGCACTCGATGCCGATGACGCCCTGGCCGGCGGCGGGCAACATGGTAGTCGCGGGTAGAACCTCGCTGATTCGATCAGCGAGCTCCAGTCGTTCGAGACCGGCTGCCGCCAGCACGATCGCGTCGTATTCGCCGGCGTCGAGTTTGCCGATTCGCGTTTGTACGTTGCCGCGCAGCGGTTTGACGGTTACGTCCGGCCGCACTGCCAGAATCTGTGCCTGTCGCCGGAGGCTGGAGCTGCCGACGACCGCGCCTTTGGGCAGCGTTTCGAGAGTTACCGGCTTGCGGCCGAGCAACGCGTCGGCGGGATTGCCGCGCGGCAGGATGGCGGCAATGCAAAAACCCGCCGGCATGACGGCGGGCACGTCTTTCATCGAATGCACCGCGATATCGGCCCGACCTTCCTGCATCGCGACTTCAAGTTCCTTGATAAACAGGCCCTTGCCACCGATCTTCTGCAAACTGCGATCAAGCACCTCGTCGCCGCGCGTGGACAGAGGAACGAGCTCCACCTTGGCAGCTGGTACGGCCCGGCGAATTTCAGCGGCGACATACTCAGCTTGCCAAAGTGCAAGAAGACTCTTGCGGGTTGCGATACGGATGTGCAAAACGAATTAACTCCCTTTGAGACGTCGGCGTACCTCGGCCAGATGACGCCGACTGACCAGCAGAGGTTCCGCGCCATCATTTGTATTGCCGCGTAAGCGGATCTGCGCCTGGCCGTCGGAGACTTTCTCGAGGGCTTCAATGTGTGCCAAGGATACCAGCGCGCTGCGATGAATCCGGACAAAGTGGTCACCGAATTCGCGTTCCAGCAATTTTAGCGAATCGTCGATCAGGTTGTCGCCATTGCTGTGCCGTACCCGCACGTACTTCTGGTCCGCCAGAAAACAGACAATGCTCTCAATCGGGATCAGTTTAAGTTCGTTGCGGACTCGCGCGCACACATGCTGACGCGGCTCCGCGACCGCATCGTTCTGTTGCAACTCCTGCAGTGACTGCCGGTTGATTCTTGCTGCGTGCGCAAGTGCCTTGTACAACCGTTCACGGCGAACGGGCTTCAGTACATAGCCGACGGCGTGCGCATCAAACGCCTGGACTGCGTACTCATCGTAGGCGGTCGTGAAAATCACGGCGGGCGGCGACTTGCTGCTGGAAAGATGCTGCGCGGTCTCGATACCGTTGATGCCAGGCATGCGGATATCGAGCAATACCACGTCCGGCGTCAACGATTGCGATAGCGTCAATGCTTCGTGTCCGTTGGCGGCTTCGCCGACGACTTTGAGATCATCACGCTCTTCAACCAGCATGCGCAACCGTTGCCGCGCCAAAGGTTCGTCGTCGACGATCAGGATATTCATGCATCCTGCTCTTCATGCGGGAACATTAAACGTACCGCGTAGTGCCCGGGAGTTTCCTCGACATCGACCCGCGCGCGACCACCGTAGGCCAACTCGAAGCGCTGGCGTATGTTGCTCAGCGCCATCTGGTGCCCGCTTGAGCGGTTCTGACGATTTGTGCGCGGGTTGCGAATTTCGATTTCCAGCTGACCGTCCAGCCGCCGACCGCTGACAGTGACTTCTCCGCCGTCGGCAAGTTGTTCGATGCCGTGGTAGATCGCGTTCTCTAGCAACGGCTGCAATGTCAGGCTGGGAATAAGTGCGCGCATCGGCAAGCTGGCAATATCCCAGCGAACAGTCAGGCGCTCGCCAAGGCGCAATTGCTCTATGCGCTGATATATACGCGCAACCTCGAACTCGTTCTTCAGTGCAACGCGGTTACTGGTGCTGCCAAGGTTGGCACGCAGCAGATCGGACAAGTCCTCAACCGCCTGTTCGGCTGATTCAGGTGCTGTGCGCACGAGCGAGGAAATGGTGTTCATCGTATTGAAAAGGAAATGCGGCCGGATCAGCGCTTGCAACGCACTGATACGCGCCTGCGCCTCCAGCACGATGCTGCGCCGCCATTCGCTGGAGACATACAGGTAGCGCATGGCCAGCGCGATCACGATGGCGCTGATCGCGAAGTTTCGAAACAGGAAGCCACCATGAGTGTCATCAATGATGACGGCTTCGCCAAAGCGAAGCGTGACTTGCCAGGCGATTTCGGCAAGCAGCAGACACAACCCGACCAGCAGGAAGAAGGCGATAATGAAGCCGTGGGTTTTGCCGGAGCGTTCAACCCAGAGTCGCGCGCGGCACAGTACAGCGCTGCTTAACAAGGCGAGCCACAGCACGTACAGCGACAGTTTCGCGAGTTCAGTAAGGAACGTACCGGTTTCGTTCTGCGATGCCAGTGTCAGAACGATGGCGACCAGTTCCGCGACCAGCAGCACCACGAGCAGTGTACTTGCGGCACAAAAATCCGGCAGGTAGGCCTGCGCGTCCTCGCGTGCGGCTTCGGCTGCAGAGGCCACATTGGTCTCCATCAGTAAAGAAGCGCGCATTGTAGCGCGCCTGTCGTCAGGGGGTTCGTGCCGGGTGCCGCTCTTTGTTGCAGGTTGCTCAGGGCGAGCAGTATTCCTCGACCTTGCTCTGTACGTTTTCGCGTGCTGCCGCGGTTTCCTGTTCGGTCAGGTAGATGCGTTCGCCGTTCTCGTCTTCGCGGTACAGACGACGAGATTGCACGAAGCTTTGCAGGCGTTCTTTGTAGGTTGTGCATTGTTGGGCACGTTCTTCGGCGATGCGGCGCAGTTCTGCCGGCGACGGCTTGTCGTCGGCGGTGCCTGCCGCTTCAGCTTGTTCGCGAGCTTCGCCACGCGCTTCGATCCGGGCTTGCGCCAGGGCGGCGATGCGCGCCGGGTCGGTTGGGCGAGACTGGATATTCAGACGCTCGACGGTGGCATTTTCGGCGGGACGATCACCGTAATGCACGTTGCCTGTTGCGTCCGTCCATTTGTAGATTTCGCCCGCAGCCACGCCTGACGCAAACAGCACGCCGAGCAGGGATACGGAGAACATACGAAGAAAGTCTGCAGACATGGTCTAGTTCCGGGTGTGTAAGTAGGCTACCGCCACCAGTGAGAAGTTAAGCTATTGACTGGGAACGTATTACAGCACGGAGCACTTCACAATGCCGTGACCCGGATCACAGGCCCCGTTGTGAACTATCTGGTAATGAGTGGGCAAATACCTGGCGCAGAGCCGTGACCGGGCGCGGGGTCGGCCAGCGGTATCCGGGCTTGAGGTACTGGGTACACGGGACCGTCGCCCAAAAAAAAAGCGGATCCAAAAGGATCCGCTCAATCTTAACCGGCTGCCCGTGGGGCGAGGCCGATTACATGGCGGGGGAAGCCACACCATGAACATATGGTCATGGGTGACCGTTTGCAACCCCGATTTGTCAGTCCGCGCGGGTGAACTCGGGATAGGCCTCCAGGCCGCATTCGCTGATGTCCACGCCCTCGTATTCGTGCTGTTCGTCCACTCGCAGGCCAACGGCCAGGCGGATCAGGAACCAGACCAGCAGACTCATCAGGAATACCCAGGCGAAAATGGACACAATGCCAAGTAATTGCGGACCCAGCCCGGCGTCGTCGTTATAGATGGGTACCGCGAGCAGACCCCAGATGCCGACCACTCCGTGCACCGAAATTGCACCGACCGGGTCATCGAGACGCAGCTTGTCGAGACCGACGATGGAGACTACAACCAATAGTCCACCCACGGCCCCTATAAGGGTGCTGCCCATAGCGGTTGGCATCAATGGTTCAGCGGTGATTGCGACCAGCCCGGCCAGCGCACCGTTCAGGGCCATCGTCAGGTCAGCTTTGCCGAACCATAGCCTGGCCAGCAGCAAGGCAGCGACCAGACCACCGGCGGCCGCCATGTTGGTATTGACGAAGATGCGGGCGACCGCATTCGCTTCACCGACATCGCTCAGCTTGAGCTCGGAGCCACCGTTGAAGCCAAACCAGCCCATCCACAGAATCAGCATACCGAGAGTCGCCAAAGGCAGGTTACAGCCGGGGATAGCCTTGATCTCACCGTTCTTACCGAACTTGCCTTTGCGTGCGCCCAGCAGAATGACGCCGGCGAGCGCGGCGGCGGCACCGCACATGTGCACGACACCGGAACCGGCAAAGTCCTGGAACCCGGCGGTTTGCAGAAAACCACCGCCCCATTTCCAGAAACCCTGGACCGGGTAGATGAAGCCTGTCAGCACGACGGTGAAGGCGAAAAACGACCACAGTTTCATACGTTCAGCGACAGCGCCTGAAACGATGGACATCGCTGTAGCCACAAACACGACCTGAAAGAAAAAATCCGACAGGTTCGAGTAGTAGGTGTCGCCATTGCTGGCAATCACGTCAGCGGCACTGTTGTCGGCTGTACCGAGCAGGCCCGTGCCGAGCGTGAGGAGGCTGCCAAACATGCCGCCCGCAAAATCGTCGCCGGGGTACATGATCGAGTAACCACACAGCATGTACATGATGCAGGCGATGGAGTAGAGACCAATGTTCTTGGTGAGAATCTCGGCCGTGTTTTTTGCCCGCACGAGGCCGGCTTCGAGCATGGTAAAGCCCGCTGCCATCCACATGACGAGGGCACCCATCACGAGAAAATAAAAAGTATCGAGGGCGTAGCTCAGTTCGGTGACCTGGCCCGCGAGTTGCGTTACGTCTGTCACGTTTGCACTCCTTGGTATTAGTGGTGGGCTTAAACAGCCTCGTTGCCGGTTTCGCCGGTGCGGATGCGTATGGCCTGGGTCAGCTCGCTGACAAAAATCTTGCCGTCACCGATCTTGCCGGTGCGAGCAGCGTTCGCGATTGCTTCCGTGATCTGTTCGACCAGCTCGTCGGCAACGGCGAGCTCGATACGTGCCTTGGGAAGGAAATCGACAACGTACTCGGCGCCGCGATAAAGCTCCGTGTGACCCCGCTGCCGGCCGAAGCCTTTGACTTCGGTCACCGTTATGCCCTGCACGCCGATTTCCGCGACTGCTTCGCGGACGTCGTCGAGCTTGAACGGCTTGATGATCGCCGTAATCATTTTCATTGTTGTCCCTCGCTCAGATAGCTATGGAAGGCGGCCAATGGCCGCCGCCGTTCAGTTGATTTGAAAGGTCTTGCTGATACCGAAGATCAGTGCTTCGTCGGTATCGCTTGTGACAGGGTCGTCGGCGACGATCAGGGCAACGCTGAGGTCAAGCTCAGCCACGCCGAAGCCATAGCCCAGTTCGAGATAGTCGCCGTCAAAATCTTTGTTGAATCCGGCGTACTTGCCATACAGGCCGTTTTTCTCGAGCGTCAGCGCGTAGTAGCCGTAGTCTTGCGTTGGCCCGTCAAAGTTTTCGTACTCACCGATGGCGTACTCGGCCGAGAAAATTCCGTAGCCAAAGCGCAGGTTCACTTCCTGATAGGTGTCGTCGAAGTCGCCCGTGTAGTAATAGCCGGTGAAGCCGACGCCAAACGAGAAGTCTTCGTATTCGCCGTCCCAGCCAAAGTAGCCGTCGATCTCCATGCCGTCGCCGACATCTGCGCCCCAGGTGCCGGCGTAGAAGCCGCCTTCCGTATAGTCGAGGCCGGCCGACGCTGACGAGCTGTGCTGCATCAGTCCGCGGTAGTAGTAGTCGCTGACCCAGCCGGCATTGGCGCTGAGTTCGGCCTGAGCGGTACTTGCCAGCAAGAGAAGTGCTGTCAGCAGGCCTGTGCGGATAGTTCTGTTCATGAAATCTTTCCTTAGTTTGTAAGTGGCGGTGATCGCGTACACCTGCTTGGATAGCAGTAATCGTGCCAAACAAAAAAGGCAGTAAAAACAATTAGATATGAATGCCACAAGCTGGCTTGCGCACTGTATTGGTGCGCTCTCGGATGGCCTGCGAGTCAAAGCGGAGCAGCGAAAGCAGTCGTTAACTATCAATTTGCGACTGGCGTTGCAGCCGTGTCTGCGGTATCAATCGCGCATGACAAGAGAATCCATAGACAGTCTGGCGCGGCGACTTGCCGCTTCGCTTCCGCAGGGTCTGCGCAGCATGCGCGATGACATGGAAGAGAATTTTCGTAGTGTGCTGAAGAGCTCCCTGCAGCGAATGGACCTGGTGACCCGGGAAGAATTCGAGGTGCAGGAAGCCGTGCTCGCCCGTACCCGCGAAAAACTGGAAACGCTGGAAGCGCGCCTTACCGCCTACGAGCAATCAGCCGCTGCACCACCGTCGCCGCGCAAGAAGGCCAAAAAGAAGGTCAGCAAAAAAGCTGGCAGCAAAAAAGCCGCGGAGTGAGTGAAACGCGGTAAGCCAGGGAGTGGCGATCGTGGATGGGCGACAATTTGAATCTGAGCGCGGCGACGCCGACAGCAAAGCCTGTTGCTGATGGGCCTGGCGCTCCTCAATAGTCGCGCTCAACTCGGAGTTGATGCCCCGCGAGTCACGATCGAAGTGTTCTTGTCCGGTGGACTGCCAACGTTCGCCATTGTCGGCATGCCGGAGACCGCGGTTCGCGAAAGCAAAGACCGGGTGCGCGGTGCCATTCTCAGTTCCGGCTATAACTTTCCGCAAGAACGCATCATCGTCAGCCTCGGTCCCGCCGACATGCGCAAAACGGGCGGGCGATTCGACCTGGCCATTGCACTCGGTATTCTCGTGGCGAGCAATCAACTGGACGATGAGCTCATGACCAGCCATGAATTCTTCGGTGAACTGGCGTTGAACGGCGAGTTGCGCGGCGTTCCCGGTGTATTGCCGGCAGCGTTGCGTGCAGCCGATGCCGGACACCGAATAGTGGTGCCCGTTGGCAATGCGGCTGAAGCCGCATTCGCTTCGTCCGAGGTGCTGGGAGCGGCGTCATTGCTGGAAGTGACGGCGCACCTCTCCGGCTCGCGGCCTCTAACGCCTGCGCCACGACGCCCGGCGCAACCGCAGGAGCCGGACGCGCTCGACCTCAAAGACGTGCGCGGTCAGACGCACGCCAAACGGGCGCTTGAAATTGCTGCAGCAGGTGGCCACAACCTGCTATTCGTCGGACCTCCCGGCACGGGCAAAAGCATGTTGGCGAAACGTCTGCCGGGCCTGTTGCCGCCGATGTCAGATGACCAGGCGCTGGCGACTGCGGCGGTGGAGTCGATTCTTGGTGTTGATACCGATGTGCAGCGCTGGTGCCGACGGCCGTTTCGCGCGCCGCACCATACCGCGTCGGCAGCGGCATTGGTCGGCGGTGGCGGCGACCCGCGTCCCGGGGAAGTGTCACGCGCACACAATGGCGTGTTATTCCTCGACGAGCTGCCCGAGTTTCATCGCAACGTGCTTGAAGTGCTGCGCGAGCCACTGGAGTCCGGACACATCACGATCTCCCGCGCTGGCACGCAGGCAGACTTCCCGGCCAACTTCCAGCTGGTCGCAGCCATGAACCCCTGCCCGTGCGGCTACCTCGGTGATCCGCGCGGCAATTGCAATTGCAGTGCGGATCGCGTCCAGAACTACCGCTCGCGAATTTCGGGTCCGTTGCTGGATCGCATCGATATACAAATGAAAGTGCAGCGGCCGCCGGCGTCGTGCATGCGGGCAGACAGTCCGGTGGGTGAATCGACCGCCACGGTGGCGGCTCGCGTCTTCGCAGCCCGTGCAAGGCAGCTGAAACGTTCAGGTGTGTGCAACGCGAATCTCGACGGCGAACGATTGGCGGCAGCCTGCAAACTCACCGACGGTGCCAGCGCGCTGCTCGAGCGCGCGATGGATCAATACGGCTTGTCGCCGCGAGGACATCAGCGCATGCAGAGAGTGGCGCTGACCATCGCTGACCTTGCCGGTGACGATAGCGTGGGCGTGAATGCGATCGCTGAAGCACTCAGCCTGCGCGGCTTGCAGGCCCGGTCAGTCCCGGCTTAGCGCCACGACTCACGCTGCGAATGTCGTTCGCAGTGTTCAGGCTCAGAAACGCCATCTGCGAGTGAAGCTCACGCTGGCGGAACACGATGCTTGCTGTTGAGTTCACCCTGTCTACAGCGTTTCGGCAAAACAACGTGACCTCGCGGAGGTACAGCCGAAGCCGCTGTCAGAAACGACTGCGCCCGCTGGAGTACAATGCCCCACTTTTGCGCTGTCGTGACGCCACAACCCACGACGTCGTGACATCACCGATGTAGGAAGACAGTAACGTGGACAATCTGCGGAATGAATTTAAACAATTTCTGATGGCCTGGTTCGAGGTTCACGTGCCCAGCGTCGCGCAGATTGCGTTCGACCTTTTCGTCGTGCTATGGATCAGCGTCTTCGCTTTAGTTCTGCATTTCTTCCTGCACGGCTTCGTGCACCGCGTGCTGGTCCGGTTTGTTGGCAAACAGGAAGAGACGTGGCAGCGGGAGCTGTTGGCGAACAATCTGTTTCGGCGAATTTCCTTCGGCTTTCAGGGTGCGGTGGTCCAGATTCAGGCCGGCCTGTGGCTGGAAGAATCGTCGTTTCTGTTCCGACTGATTGATACCTTGAGCGTGCAGTGGATATTGCTGTTCGCATTGCTCGCCTTTTTCTCGTTCCTCGATGCTTTGCGCACGGTGATGTACCGTCACGGCGGACCCACGAACTTCCCGATCCGCGGTTTGCTGCAAACCGTAAAATTGATCGCCACTATCCTGATTGGTTTGCTGGCGATCTCGGCATTGATGGGCAAATCACCTTTGATACTGCTGAGTGGCCTGGGTGCTCTGTCCGCGGTCCTGCTGCTGGTATTCAAAGACCCGATACTGGGTCTCGTGGCCGGCATTCAGCTTTCGGCCAACGAGATGCTGTCGGTCGGCGACTGGCTGGAGATGCCGAAATACGGCGCGGACGGCGATGTAGTCGATATCGCTCTGACGACGGTCAAGGTGCGGAACTGGGACAAGACGATCACCACCATTCCTACCTACGCGCTGATTTCCGATTCATTCAAGAACTGGCGAGGTATGTCGGAGGCCGGTGGGCGGCGCATCAAGCGGAGTGTTCTCGTCGAGACCAGTAGCATCGGTTTTCTGAACGAGGACCTGATGCAGCGACTCAGAAAAGCGGACTTGCTTAGTACCTATTTGCAGCAAAAGCTCGAAGCGATTGAGCAAGCTAACGTTGCCAGACAGACGGACATGTCGGTACGTATTAACGGTCGCCGGCTGACGAATGTCGGTACTTTCAGGGGGTACCTGGTTTCCTACTTGAAGGCGCACCCGCGGATTCGACAGGACATGACGTTGCTGGTTCGGCAACTCAACCCGTCCAGCGACGGGTTGCCTATCGAGGTCTACGCCTTCACCAGCACGATCGACTGGAATGAGTACGAAGACATCCAGTCGGATATCTTCGACCACATTTTTGCCGTATTACCAGAATTTGACTTGCGCGCGCACGAGTCCCCCACGGGGCACGACGTACGCGCGCTGGCGACAACCTGGCTTGCCGCAAACCAGGGCGGCAAGCCGGATTAAACGTGTCCGGCTTTACCGCGTTTAGCGCCAGCGCTAGCTGTACTTAATTTGCCAGAGGACCGCCTGCTCCGTTTGCGGGGATGGCCAGCGGCGCGCATTCGCGCGGCGTTCCGCCGGTTGCCGCCACCACCATTCGTGCGTGTCCTGCACCGTGGTTGCCGGTGAGCGGTAACGCAGTCCGGCTGCCAGCGCTGTCGCTGTATCGACGTGCACGGAATTTTCCCGGGAGCCAAACATCAGGGGATTGAATTCAGCATCAGCCAGCATCTTGCGGGTCGGCCAGTGCAGCATTGTCGGCGCTGCCGAGAAGGCGCGCATTGCGTGCATCAGCATTTCGTTGTCCATGAATGACGCGGGTCCGGCGCAATTGAAAATACCGCCCGTGCGATTCTCAGCCAACGTAACGACAAACTCGGCAAGATCTCGCGCGTCGATCCATTGCACTTCATGGTCGGGATCTGGCGGGCAGACCACATCACCACCACGGTAGAGGCGTTCGACCCAGTAGGTAAAGCGATCGGTGGTGTCGCCCGGACCAACGATGTAAGGAGGTCTGACACAGGCGGCTCTGGCGCCGAATTCGCGGCGCACGATTCGGTCACACTCCGCTTTCAGCGGGCCGTAAGTTGAGCCGTCAGGGGCTTTCGCGGTCTGCCATAAAGGACTGTCTGGCATGAAGACGGTTCCTTTGGTTTCGTCGTAGACGGCGCGCGTTGAAATGTAGAGATAAAGATCAGTGCGGTCTTTCAGCAGGCGCACGGAATCCGCAACGTGTTGCGGCACATAACCGGAGTTGTCGACGACGACATCCCAGCGACGTGAACCTTCCAGTGGTTTGAGACCGGCATCGATCGTGACATCGCGATTACCGACAATTTCCTCAACGCGCTCGCCGAACAAGCCGCTGTTGTTGCCGCGATTGAACATCGTGACATTGTGCCCGCGTGCCAGTGCACGTTCGATCTGGTGCGGACCAATGAAACCGGTACCGCCAAGAAACAAAATGTTGAGTGGTTGAGACGGATTGGCAACGTTCTTGCTGCCGCTGGATTGCGCGCCGGCTTTTGTTGCTGCCAACAGCGCCACACCTGCACCTATGAATTCCCGACGATTCGTCATGCCTGCCTCCCGCAAATAAGGATGCTCAACATAGGACAGCTTTGGCGACAATACAATTCGCCTGTACCGACGGCAGGCTCGCTCGACGGCGGGAGCTGCGGTGTGCCCGGATGATAGCCCGGCGATGCGTCCAGGAGCGGGTAGCTGCGTCCGGCACTCGTTGCGGAGGAGCGACAGTGTTCGAGCGAGCATGATGCTGCGGGGAGCACTGCGGCGTCAGCCAGCAATGATAAATGCCCGATGCAGCGGCTGGTTGTCGGAAATGCGGGAGTGGTCGGCCGCTAACTAGCCGTTCTTGCTTTTCCATGCTGAGAATACGGCCGAGGCGATCTGGATATCCTGTACTGCCACGCCGGTCAGATCCGCAATGCTGATCTGTTGATCGTTCTGCCGGCGCAAGTTCGGTTCGTTGATGACATCGCCCAATTCGCGCAACGACTCCGTCGTGATGCGTCCGTCGCGAAAGGCGGTCTGAATTTCGCCGTGATCTGTGCACTGTGCGACTGAATCGACAACCACGATATCGGCATTCGCGACCAGCGCAGTTGCCAGCTCCTGTTTACCCGGAGTATCGGCACCAACCGCGGTGATGTGTGTGCCGGGCGTCACCCAGTCGGCCGCAATGAGCGGTTCCTGCGCAGGCGTGGTGGTGACGATCAGATTCGATGCCCGCACGAGCGCTTCCACCGAATTGCTTATCTCAACGTCGAAACCATCGTGGATGACTGTTGCCGCCAGTGCTTCGGCGCGTTCCCTGTTTCTGTTCCAGATCGTGACACGGCGGCATTGAGTGACGTTCTTAAGCAGCCGCAATTGCAGTTCGGCCTGAACGCCAGCGCCAACGATGCCGATGCCCGTTACTTCGGAGGGTGCCAGGTATTTCGCGGCAATCATGCCGCCCATCGCCGTGCGCATATTCGTCAGGTGGCCTTCGTCCTGCAGAAAAGCCTCGACCATGCCGTCCTTTGCGCACAGGACCAGCATGAGTCCGTCACTGCTCGGCAAGCCGAGCGCGGTGTTACCGTAAAAGCCGGTTGCCACCTTGATGACGAAAAACTCGCCGCCCTGAATGTGCCCGTACTTGATATGGCATTCGCCATCCGGCACGGCCAGGTAGCCAACCGGCGGCACGTCAGCCCGCCCCAGACTGTAATCGACGTAGCCTTGTTCTATGGCCGCGACCGCAGCGTCGATATCCAGATGTGTTTTGATGGCCGCTAGGTCGAGCGTAATCATGACGGTTCACCGCGATCGAGGTGTTGTTCCATGACCGCAATGCCGGTCTCGATGTCACGCCGACCGAAGCCGATACGGAAGTGATTGGCCGGTGTGCTGGTCAGCGCTGATTCGTAAATGCTGCCGGGTAACAACAGCAGACTGCTGTCTTCGATGAGCCGGCGAGTGAATTCTTCCACGCCATCGCCGCCGGTGTACTGCGGAAACCCCATGCACGATGCGTCCGGCTGCCGCCAGACGAAGAGATCCTGATGGCGTGCGAAAAACGCATTCAGGTGCACGAGGTTCGCGTCGATGATTGAACAGTTGCGAGCAAGAATGCGCTCTCGGTTGCGCAGCGCTATCTTTGTCAGCGCTTCGCTGGGCCCGGAGTTGGAAATCGACAAGTAGTGCTTCATGCGTTCCAGCTTCGACAGCAATTCCCGGTCCTGGCAGGCGATCCAGCCGATGCGTAATCCCGGCAGACCGTAGGCCTTCGACATGACGTTGAGGGACAGGCCGCGTTCGTAGACATCGGCCGCGGCGGGCAGGAACTCCGTGCCGCTCGGTCCCAGGCCATTGAATATTTCATCGCTCAGCAAATACATGCCGTGTTTGCGGCAGAGCTCGATCAATGCCGCATACCGATCCGGTGACAGGTTTGCGCCTGTCGGGTTGTGCGGAAAGTTGATGGTCATCAGGCGAGTGTTGGGGCGAATAGCACTGGCGACGCGGTCAATGTCCAACGACCAGTGATCGTCCGGGTCCAGCGGAATCCCGGTTGCCGAGCAGAAACTGACCGGCAGGGTTTCGTGCGACTGGTAATTCGGCGTTACGACGATGGCGTGACTATCTTTGTCCAGCAATACGGAATTGGCCGCGAAGATGCCTTCACTGGCCCCGGCAAAACAGAGGATGTCCGCGGCCGTGCGCTCCTGGTAAGTGCCGGCGATGAGTTCGCGCAGGCCGGGATCACCCCAGGTTTCGGTGTAGCCCAGCCAGAGCTGGTCAAACGCTTCGCGTTCCGCCGGGTTCGCCATCGCCAGCAGTTCGGTCAGTGACATGCTCTCGGCATCCGAGGCCGTCATGTGAATACGCGCTTTGAACTCCCAGCGGGAGAAGTGGGTTTCCAGCCTGAAATCGGGCAGGCCGGTCACTGGGGTTCGCCGGCAAGCAACGTTGCCAGCGCCACTGTGATCTCAGGGAACCTGCGAGAGCATGTAGTCGACGGCGTCATGGATTTCCTGGTCGGAAAGGTCCAGACGACCACCCTTTGGCGGCATGTAGCCGGCACTGCCCTGATAACCGTTGACGGCATGGTCGTGCAGGGTTTCGGTACCCTGTGCGGCCCGCGGAGCCCAGTTGGCCGCATCAGCCAGCGTGGGTGCCCCACCGATACCGCTGCCATGGCAGGCGATGCAGGCGGCGTTATAGACCTGCGGGCCCGACAGTGTGGTCGCTACCGGGTCAGCCTGAGTCGCTTCAGCTACCTGAGGTTCGTCGGCGGGAATGGCCTCACCGGGCATGTACACCTGCCCGAACGGCTGCAGGCGCTCTGAAACTGCCTGCTGATACTCAACGGCCGACGACGTGTAGATTCCCTGGGTCATATCGGACATCTTTTTCGACAGCACGAAAATAGCCAGTGCAAAAAGGGCTAAGCCGCCTAAAACTACGGAATAAATGTCGTAAAACTTCTGGTCGCGGTCCAAGGTACTGCTCCGGGATGAGATTTTTCGCCGCGCATTCCGCGCGCCAACTTCAGGGGTGCGGGATTATATATCAACTGTCGGCGAACAGTCGCCACTTGCGGCTATTCTGTCGCTGATTGACCAGAATTCTCGGCGATATCGAACTCGAAAGTGTGCCAGACATCGTCTGTGGCAAAGGTCAGGGTACGCACCGCGGTGCCGTTCGCAATATTGACCTGGTTAACCTGGCCCTCGAACGCGTCGCGCAGAATGTCGTCGCGAATGCGGATTTTCGCTGGCAGCGGTCCATTGCGCTCCTGGTAGACCATCAGGTAATCACCCGCGACTTCGGCACCGACCAGCCGCAGCCCGATCACCGCATCACCGCTCATAATCTGAAACCGCTCTTCGACATAAAGCGCAACACGGGCTCTCGATTCGAGCTGGCTTAGCGACAACTGCGGGTCGTCGAGCACCGCCGCGACACCAATCTCGGCATCGTGCAGGTGCAGGCGGTGGACGATTTCAAGCATGCCGGTGGTCGCATTGAAGTCGATCGTTGACAGACTGCCCGGCGCCCGGTGTGCTGCGGCTGGCAACAACGCCAGCAGCAGCACAATGAGCACTGCACATTGCTGCAGCGGTCGCAGCATCACTCGACCCGCTCTGGCGTCAGCGGCAGCTTGCGCGCCGAACCGTCATCGCCGCCTTTGGCCTTGCGCAACGTTTGCAACATGTCGGCCATCAGGTCCCGCGTATCGTCTTCGGATTTGTAGAGCTGGATGCGTGATTTTTCCATGCGCCGCGGGTAGTGATTATTCGCGAAATCGGCATCCGCCGTTTCGTGCCGCGGGTCGAGAGCAATAGACGCCATTGGCTGTTCCCGGATCAGCAGCTTGGTTAGTGACTTGTAGTTACGACGCCAAATTTCGGCGGGCAGCATGATGAAGTCTTCGCTGCCGTCCGCGTTCGTTATCTGCAGCGGCAATGGGCTGACCAGACCGCCGATATTCTCGAAATCTATGAAGTAAATGTACTCATTGTCGGTAATGGCACGTTGCAGCGCCGTCCGCTCCCAGTCTTCCAGGCCGTCCAGCAGATCCTGATAGGCATTGCGATCCGCATTGCTGGCAGTGAACTTGTCGTGATCGTTGTAGAAATCGGCAAGTTCCGGGTGACGATCGAGGTAGGTCTCGCGGCCTTCATCCCGATTCCGTGCCTGCGACAACGTTTCCGGGTACTTGCCCGCGTAATCCTCACGATCCTGCGGGAACTCGATGTCCGGGTCACCCGTAGATACGCGGTACTCGCGCACATCGTTAATGGCGATATCGACGTGATCGGTCGAGTAGAACCAGCCGCGCCAGAACCAGTCGAGGTCGATGCCGGAAGCGTCTTCCATCGTGCGGAAAAAATCGGCGGGCGTCGGGCGTTTGAATTTCCAGCGCTGCGAGTATTCCTTGAACGCGAAGTCGAACAGTTTGCGGCCCATGACGGTTTCACGCAGCACGATCAACGCGGCCGTTGGTTTGGAGTAGGCATTCGGCCCGAGCTGCAACACGGAATCCGAATTGGTCATGATTGGCACCTGATCTTCGCTGACCATGTAGTCGGTGATGATGTCGAGCACGCTCTGGTGCGGACGGTATGCGGGATAGTCCTCCTCCCACTCCAGTGCTGCGATGTAATCCAGAAAACTGTTGATGCCCTCGTCCATCCAGGTCCACTGGCGCTCGTCGGAATTGACCGTCATCGGGAAGTAGATGTGGCCAATTTCGTGAATGATGACGCCAATCAGCCCGTACTTGACGCGCCGCGACCAGGTTCTGTCTGGCGCATCGGCTACGGTTTCGCCCTCTACCGCATCGAGCGGATCCGGCCGATAACCGTTGAAGGTGATCATCGGGTATTCCATGCCGCCGCTTTTCCAGGTGTTGACGGACTGCGCGGTCGGGTACGGGTAGGCAAACGAAAAGCGTGTATAGACTTCCATCGTGTGCACGACGGCGTGGGTTGAGTACTTCGACCAGATTGGCTCGGCCTCATTGGGGTAGAACGACATGGCCAGTACTTCCGGGTGCGTGTCGTCGTTCTGGCGGTGAATCATCGCGTCCCAGATGAACTTGCGGGAACTGGCCCAGGCAAAGTCGCGCACGTTCTCGGCTTTGAATACCCAGGTCTTGGTTCCGCTGGCTTTATCCCGCTCATTTTCGAGCGCTTCTTCGGGCGTCACGATGAAGACGGGCTGGTCCGCACTGCGCGCCTCGCGCAAGCGGCTGCGTTGCGCCGAGGTCAATACGTCACCGGGGTTTTGCAGTTCACCGGTCGAGGAAACAATGTGATCGGACGGTACCGTGATCTCGACTTCGTAATCGCCGAACTCCAGTGTGAACTCGCCGCTGCCGAGAAATGCCTTGTGTTGCCAGCCGGCGTAATCGGTGTATGCCGCGAGTCGCGGGAACCATTGAGCGAGGAAATATATATAGGTGTCGTTTTCAGGAAACTGTTCGTAGCCGCCGCGACCACCCAGACGGGCTTCGTTGATGATATTGAATGACCAGGCAACGGAGAATTCGGTGCGCTGACCCGGCCTCAAAACCTGCGGCAGATCTATACGCATCATCGTGTCGACCACGGTGTACGGCAGGTCGCGGCCGCGGCCATCAGCTACTTTCTCAATCTCGAAGCCGTGTTCCACATCTTTATGGATCTGGTGAGCAGCAATCGTGGCGTAGGTGAGAACATCCGGCGTTTCGCGATCTTTCCAGGTCATTCGGCCCGCCGCGTCTGCTGCCGTTTCCGACATGCGGTTCAGCGAGCCGTCGGCGAAACGGTTCTGGTCCAGCTGCAACCAGATGTAACGCAGTGGATTCGGCGAATTGTTGGTGTAAGACACGGTCTGCGAGCCACTGATGCGGCGTTGCGATTCATCGAGCTGCACTTTGATCTTGTGGTCGGCGCGTTGCTGCCAGTACTGCGGCCCGGGTGCGCCAGATGCGGTGCGGTAAACATTGGCGGTCGGCAGGTCGGTATCGAGCTGCCGAAACGCGTCGTAGAAGTCGCCTTTGGTCTGCCTTATGGGGTCGGCGGTTGCATTGGTGACAAGCAAGGCTGTAATCAGTAGCGAAACGATTCTCATACAAAGTCTCACAGTTATTTTTTGCTGATGGGCAATGTATCAAATCCTTGCCGCGCAGACAGACCCCGGAATACACGTATTTGCTCCTGCCGCGGAAAAAATAGCGGTTTCTGCGGATACCAACGGCGCAACACGACGGCAATTGCAATGCCAGAGGGGCAGTGCGAAAGTTGGGTCTTTCGTAAGCCTTCGGGGGAAGCACCATGCTGAGACCATCAGCTGCACTAATTCTGTTAACGATTGTTCTGGCCGCGTGCAGCGGCCAATCTGACGATACGGCGGCACCTGCAGCAGCGGCCGATAGCAAAGCACCTGCGGACCTCGTGTTGCTGAATGGCAAGATAGCCACCGTCGATCCGGCGTTAGGCAATGTGGAAGCACTGGCGGTCAACGGTTATCAGATCACCGCGGTCGGCAGTACTGAGGAAATGTCGGCCTACGTCGGTCCGGAGACCCGTGTTGTTGAACTCGGCGGACGTTTTGTCATGCCAGGGTTCATCGAAGGGCACGGGCATTACATGGGTCTCGGTCGTGCCAAGCAGATACTGGATCTGTCGCGCGTGAAGAACTGGGACGAAGTGGTCAACATGGTTGCCGTCGCGGTCGACAAAGCGAAACCCGGCGAATGGGTATTCGGTCGTGGCTGGCATCAGGATAAATGGGATTCGGTGCCCGCCGATGCTGTTGATGGCGTGCCGTTGAACACAAGTTTAAATGCGGTATCTGCTGACAATCCCGTGCTGCTGGGTCATGCAAGTGGTCACGCGGCGTTTGCTAACGATGCGGCACTTGCGGCCGGCGGCGTTGGCGCTGATACGCCGGACCCGGCAGGCGGCACTATTGTCCGCGACAAAGACGGCAAGGCAACAGGTTTGCTGCGGGAAACCGCTCAACGGCTGATCAATGATGCCGTCAATGTCTATAACAACCGTCTTACGCCGGAAGAGTCCGAACGTATTGACCGTGAACGCGTGATGCTGGCCGGTGACGAAGCGCTGCGGCATGGTGTTACCTCATTCCACGATGCCGGCGCATCGTTTGAAACGATCGACTTTTTCAAGGAGCTGGAAGAAGAGGGTGCACTGCCTGTCCGCTTGTACGTCATGGTGCGCAGCGAGACGAATGAAGAAATGGACGAGCTGCTGCCGTTCTACAAAATGGTAGCGGAGGGCAATGACTTCCTGACGGTGCGTTCGATCAAGCGGCAGATCGATGGCGCGCTGGGTGCACACGGCGCATGGTTGCTTGAACCGTACGTCGATTTGCCCGACACCGCGGGTCTGGTACTGGAACCGGTCGCCGATATCGAAGGCACGGCGCGAGTGGCTGTAAAACACGGTTTCCAGGTTAATACACATGCCATTGGTGATCGCGCGAACCGCGAAACACTGGATATTTACGAACGTGTCTGGGACGAGATGGGTGTTGACGGCAAGCCGCTGCGCTGGCGTATCGAACATGCCCAGCACATCGATCCCGCCGACGTGCCGCGTTTCGCTGAAATGGGTGTCATTGCCGCGATGCAGGGTATACACGGTGCATCTGATGGCCCGTGGATTCCAAGTCGTCTCGGCGAGCCGCGTAGCGGCCTGACGTCCTACCCGTGGCGCACGCTCATTGAGTCGGGCGCTATCATCGGCAACGGTACTGACGTACCTGTCGAACCGATCGATGCGATTGCTTCGTACTACGCCACGGTTTCCCGGATGACGGTCAAGGGCGAACGCTTTCATCCTGAACACGTCATGACCCGGGAAGAAGCACTGAAGAGTTACACGCTGAACAATGCGATCGCTGCGTTTGAAGAGGACGTCAAAGGCTCTTTGACGCCCGGCAAATACGCCGACATTGTTGTGCTTTCGAACGACCTGTTGACGGTAGAGGAAGACAAGATTCCGTCAACGCAGATTATCATGACCTTCGTAGGTGGCGAGCTCAAGTACAACTCGGAAGACTGAGCCGAGTTTCGAAAGTCCTGACGGCGATCATCAGCAAGGTGATCGTCGTCAGGCGACTCCGGCGCTGTCGCAGAACGCCAGCGGGCGTTGCATCATGCCGCCACAACCTCTTTCTATGTCTTCCTGACAGTCGAGAAACCGGATCAGCCGGTGGCCTGAGCAGCGATCTCGGCCTGGCTTGCTGCAACCCTGACCTCAATACCGTTGGTATCCAGCCGGTCTGTGAAATTCAGAATGTGTTCAAGCGTTGACGTGTTGATAGTTAACCCGCGCGGCGCAAGCAACACCCCGTTGCTGGTTAGCAAGTCGTTGACCAGAACCATGCCATCTGCCAGCGATTGCGGAGCGACCGAGATGACCGTCATTTCTTCTTCGTCAACCACCCGTTCTGCCTTACCGCAGGCCGCTACCACGTCAGCGCCCAGCACGTCACTGCGTGCTGTGATCGTTGACAGTGTTTCCTGATCACTCAGATCGCGGGACTCGCAGCTTTCGATAAGGATGGCAGCGCGTACAACCCGGGATTCAACCGCATCGTCGGCTC
Organism: Woeseia sp. D3-10; assembly: GCF_055809415.1. Classification (NCBI taxonomy): domain Bacteria; kingdom Pseudomonadati; phylum Pseudomonadota; class Gammaproteobacteria; order Woeseiales; family Woeseiaceae; genus Woeseia; species Woeseia sp. D3-10. Next base: position 2,191,392 of record NZ_JBVVTW010000007.1, read on the forward strand.
TGGCGTCGCGCGACAGAGTCTTCAGCACCCGGATGGCGGGCTCGAGCCGCGGAATCTTGCCGACAATGCCAACGATCGATTCGATGCTGCGACTGACGCTGCTGGCTTCGTGCTCGTCGAGCGTGCGCCCGAAGTACAGTTTCTGGCGAAGCTCTTCGGACAGCGAGACTAAACCAAGCTGGGAGAATATCGCGGCAAATTCTGCGGGCCAGACTGCGTTCACGCCAATGCGCCGGGCGATATCGCGAACACGACGGCGAATACGCATTGCGCGACCCATCGCCTCCGGGTTGTCGAGCGCCATGACTTCGATCAGGGCATGTACGGACCCCAGCAACGTGCGTTGCAGTAGTTCTTTTTCGGCGGTCAACAGCCGGTGTTGATCGATAGCGGCTGCGATCGTCGGCTGCAGCATGTTTGGCGGACACGGTTTGGTCAGGAAGCGGAACAGCTGACCTTCGTTTACTGCACGGACAGCGGCCTCCATATCGGAGAACCCGGTGAGCAATATGCGTACCGTATCCGGCCGCAGATCGTGCGCTTTGGCGAGGAATGCCGCGCCGTCCATTCCAGGCATGCGCATGTCGGAAACGACGACAGCAATGTCGGGGTGTTCCTCAAGAACCTTGAGGCCCTCGGCGCCGGAGGTGGCCGTCAGTATCTTGCCGGCTTTCCGTAGATTGATCTTCATTCCCTCAAGAATGTTGATCTCGTCGTCTACACAGAGAATTGTCGGTTTGGTACTCATGGTTGCTCCAATTTCAAACTGATCCTGACTGAATATTTCCGCAGCGGTGGCTGCGGTTCGAAATTTCCGTTCATTGCTCACTCTCCGGCGTACGCAGTGGGATGCTGATAATGAACGTTGTGCCGATACCGGCTTCGCTGTTCACGACTATGCTACCGCCGTGCTTTTCGGTAATTATCGAATGTGCGATCGCCAGACCCTGGCCTGTGCCTTTACCTACTTCCTTGGTGGTGAAGAACGGGTCGAATATGCGTTCGCGGACAGCCGCCGGCATGCCGGTACCGTTGTCGATAATTCTTACCTCGATGCTGCCTTCGTTCAGACAGGTCACGATGCGAATTTGGCCGATCTCGCGATTCAGCGTCTGATTAGCCTTCTCGATAGCGTGCGCAGCATTCACGACGATATTCACGAACACCTGATTCAGCTCGCCCGGGAAGCACAGGGTCGGTGGAAGCTCGGCAAACTCGGTACTTATCTCGGCGGCCGCCACGTACATGCTGCGGCTAACGGTGAGCGTATTCGCGAGCAACGCATTAACGTCGTTGTAGGACGCCTGTTTGTCGTTCGGGTAGGCGAACTCTTTCATCGAACGGACAATTTCGGCGACGCTGTTTACACCATCCAGCGTGCGTTTGAATGAGCCGCCAACAGCTTCATCGAGATATTCCAGATCCGATTCTTCTTCCAGTTCCCTGATGACGTCGTCTACGCTCATGCCAGCGTCATTGGCGACTTTGCGCAGCTGCTCGGTCAGGCCGAGCGTCAGCGCCCGCAGGTCTTCGTACGCTGTCGACAAGAAGTACACGTTGTCACCGATGTACTGCATTGGAGTATTAATCTCGTGTGCAATGCCGGCCGCAAGGCGGCCAACCGCCTCGAGTTTGTGGGTCAGGCGCAGATCGCTTTCCAGCTTCTTGATTTCACGCTCTGCCTGGCGTCGTTCAGTAACGTCCTGATAGCAGGACAGCACATAGCGCAGATTGCCGTGTGAATCGTTCACCCGGCTGCCCGTGAAGTGGGCGATGATTGGCGTGCCGTCGTATTTGAGCATTTCGACGTTGCCGGCCCACTCGCGTTCACCCGATGTTTTCCAGGCAAGAAAATCACGCTTGCGCCGGTCCGGGTCGACAAACAGCGCTCGCAAGTCGGTGGACTTGAGTTGTTCGACGGAGGTAAAGCCGAGCACTTCACACATCCGTGAGTTCACGCTGAGGATGCGGCCGGTCCCGGCCGTCTTCATGACGCCGATCGGAACCTGTTCATACAACTCTTCATAATCAGCGCGCGCGGAAATCAGCGCATCCTGCTGTTTGCTTTGGCTCCGCACTTTGCGTTGCAGGCTCAGGTGCAATCGAAACATGTCCCGCCGGGTAATGGCTGCACTGCAGCCGAGAAAGGCAATGCCAATCAGTAACGCGCCCGACAGTGCGGAAATAACTGCCGAAAAAGCGGTATGCAGGTACAGCGAAACCAGCAACGACGTCAACGCCGAAACGACCGCGGCTTGCGGCCATACTGCAGCTTGGGCGCGGCTCGTGGTTGCGCTGAGCATGACCTGCATTAGCAGGATCAGCGTCGTCGCGAAATGTAACGCGGCGCTGAACGGTGAGATATTGGTGTAGGCGCCGGCGTGCTCGACGCCGCCAACCAGCGAATACAGATTGATTGCCGAATACTGGAGAAGTTGCATCGGGATATAGACGGAAAGTGCCGCGTGCACGACGCTGGTCGTACGCCGTTTGGCCAACAGCGCTGCCGTACCCAGGTAGATGAGGCAAATTGCTTCCAGTGATGCGTTAGTCTTAAGGCTGACGAGCAGCGCTCGGTTCTCAACGCCAATTTGAACCAGCAGCAGCGCCGCGGCTATCAGGATGCTGAGCCAGCAAATAGCCGTCAACGCCATCCAGCGCTTGCCCCAGGACAAGGCGACGCCGCCCGCAATCAGAATAAGGCAGCTCGTGACGATGATGCCGTTGGTGTCTGGCGGTGGCCGGACACCGGCGAACCATGCGGCAATGAGGATCATGGGACCAAGCAGGAACAACACGTTTTGCCTTGGCGTTTCTGCCAGCCTTGCATTGAGCATGCGGGTGGCGTCGCTCATCATGAGGCACCTCCCAACACACTGAGTGGCGGTGCAACCGATGCCGCTGCCAGGTACTCCTCGGCGTCAATCGCGGTCATGGGTTTCGCAAACAAATAACCCTGGCAGTAAACCGGGTCCAGCGGCAGTAGCAGGTCGTGCTGCTCCTGCGTCTCCACGCCTTCGATGATGGATTCCATCTCGAGGAAGTGAATCAGGCTCAGGATATTGCGCACCATGCCGTAGTCTTTTGAATCCCAGGTAATGGCTTGCGTGAATGAGCGATCAATCTTGACGGCGCTGAAGGGCAGCTGGCGTAAATAGCTGAGCGACGAAAAGCCGGTGCCGAAGTCATCCATCATGATGCCAAAGCCAGCATCACGGAGCTGGATCAGCATGTCCCGCGCCTGCGAGATGTTATTGATCAACATTGATTCTGTGATTTCGAGTCGGAACATCGATGGCGACAGCCCGGCCTCGGCGACCAGCGTCGACAGGTCGCGTGCCAATGGGGCATGCAACAGATCGAGTGTCGACAGGTTGACGCTCAGATAGCAGTCGAGGTTACGCAGGTTGTCCCAGTCTTTCGCTTGCCGTATCGCTTCGCGCAAGGCCCACTGGGTCAATTCGGTAATCAGTCCTGTTGATTCGCTCAGCGCAATGAACTTGCCTGGCGGCAACAGGCCTTCAACCGGGTGTTGCCAGCGCACAAGGCACTCAAAGCCTTTGGGCTTGCCACTGTGTGTGTGCACTATCGGTTGATAGTGCAAACGAAACTCGTTGTTTTCCAACGCGGACTTGAAGTCGGATTCGAGCTGAATCAACGTCACCCGGTCGTCACGCGTGTCGCTGGCGAAGACCGACCAGCGCATGTTGTCTGCCTCTGCATCACTCAGCGCGGAGATGGCGTCGTCCATCAGGTTGGCCGCGTAGCCGTAACCATCTTCGGCGGTCGCAATGCCGAGACGCGGCACGATATTGATTTTACCGCGTTCGTGTTCGTACACACCGGCTATGCCGTCGCTGGTGAGTTCGGCTGCAAGCCGAATGGCATCGGCGGAATCACTGCCGGGCATCAGTATCGCCAGTTGGTAATCGTTAACGCGAGCAATGTAGTTGGAGTCCTGCAAGCTGGCCGCAAGTCGCTCCGCAACCTGCGGGAAGATGGTCGGGATTACGCTGTGTCCCAGTGAACGCTCGGCTTTTTCGACGTCTTTCAAGCCCACTACGGCAATGCTCAGAGGGCCTTCTTCGGGTTCCAGGCGAAGCTTCTCGAGTTCAGTTCCGAGGTGTTCGACAAAGGCCTGTCGATTGGGCAGGCCGGTGACGATATCTGACACCGATAGTTGGTGTACCCGGTCCTGTATCTGCTCGCGATTTGCGAGCAGCGTCGAGAATTGCTCATTGAGCGCGACAAAGCGCTTGGTCATTACGTTGAGATCGGCGGTAAGTCCGCGCGGCTTGATGGCCTGCCGATACAGTACCAGCGCAATGGCGTAACTCAGGACAGCAACAATGACGTACAGAGACCAGCGCAGGTCACCCAGTTCCGTAGCCACTGTGCTGTCGTAGCCGAGTTTCCAGGTACCGCCCGGTACCGGGAACGACAAGGAACTCTGGCGTTCCTGGCTACGCATGTCAGCGCGGTAAATGCGGCCGCCGTCGTGTCTTGTTCCTTGCCACGTGAGTTCGAGCGATCGCGCGGTAATGGACGAGTCCGGCAGTTCCGCCAGCAGTTGGTCGGCCGGAATAGCGACACCGGCCCAGCCATCGGGTCGCGGACTGGTCAGCAAAACCAGGTCGCGGCCAGTCGAGGTTGTGAGCGGCGCCAGGACGGTGGGGGCTTGCACGTCGGCGAGTTGTTGTTGCAGGGCGGGGTCGGCATGCAGACGTTCGGAGCTGGAATGCAGTTCGCCGTCAAAATACCAGCTGACAAATTCGCTATCGGCGGGCGACGGAGCGTCGACTGATGAACGTTCAACGCGCTCCAGCCGGTAAGTGATGTCGAGCAGCTTCGCTTGTACGTCCGACGCGATGGCCATCGCATCGGCTTGTGCCTGACGTTGCAGTGTTGCATTCCGCAGCTGATCACCTGCCTGCAACGCGGCAATTCCAGTGATCAATACCAGCAAACCGCCGGCCAGCGGAAGCAGCCATGTCGTTCGACTATTCATCGTGCGTCATTCCCCAGCGGGACCCTGAGTACGACGGTCAGTTCGTTCCGGACCCGGCTGTCCAGCCGCAGATGATCAAACGTACCCATGAGCGTGTAACGGCCGAAAGGCACGCTTAAGCCGACGTACGCCTGGCGAACGTCCACAACACCGCCGACAGAAACGCCGAATTCGCCCAGAGTTGCCGGACTGCCGGTTTCGCCGACATAGACACCGCCGAACCAGCTGCGCTCCGCTGCGACTCTGAAGCGTAAGCCGAACTGGCGTGTGTCGAGGCCGGAGCCGACCGAAGAGATTGCATTGAATGCAAGACTGCTGCCTGTTGGCCGCGCATAACTGAGGCTGGCGCTTACGACATGGCCGATCGTGTCGTCGACGTTTATGTACGTGTCGCTTAAATCCGCAGACCAGGTCTTGTCGATGAGCCAGGTGCCGCCCACCACCAGTTTGCGGGTGGTGAAGTTGCGGCCGTCGATCTGACCAGGCCCCGCAAAGACGCTGCCACTGATCACGGCGGAATCACCGAGTCGCCGGTTCAGGCTGCCTTCCAGCAGAGTCCACCAGGAATCGCCGATGCGGCTGTGTGAGATACCGGCCAATGAGCCTTTCAAGCCAAAGCTGTCGAGTGTGCGACTGGCCGCAAAGCGGCTGCCGTCACTCGAGCCTTCTGCGGCGCTGGCCGATAGCCACAGGTCGTCGGTTTGCGCTAAAGCGGGCAGTAGCGAGAATGCGATGAGAGCAAGGCTGCGCATAGTCATGTCCGTCGCAACGGTCGCAAACGAAACACGGTCAGTTCCATGTCGTTGCCGTCGGCATAAAAAGCTTCATGACTAAGCCGCAGTGCGTACTCGTTGCGGCCGATGGTTACGTTTCGGGTATGTTGCTTGCGCGCGCCTATTTGCCACCAGCCCGCTGGCAGAGGCAACAGGTCTGCACGCCACTGGCTGCGGCCGACAGGCAACAGTTTTTTTACCGCTTCACTGATGTAGAGAATACGGCCGCCGCCATCCAGTACGCCGGTCAGGTCGCCCAGGCCGTCCACAGCGATGCGGGCGTAATCGTTCTCCTGCAGGTCTTCCATGGTGATGCGCTGGAATTCATAGCCATCGGACACTCCGGGGTGGACCCGGAAATTGACCAGCTTGTAGCCGGATGCAGCCGGAAATACCTGGTGCGGCAACTCCGAAGACAGGCCCGATTTGATGAGCCGGATTGCCGGGTGATCGTGGGGAAACGGCAGTACCGTTGAATAGTGGCAACCAACAATAACTTCGGGCGGTTCTTCCAGTTCTTCAGCAAGGCGTGGGCTGACAGCGATGACCTGGAACGACGTACGGTCGATGATCATCTCCAGACCGTCGGTCTGGGTTAGAAAGCTGCGCGCCATGGATTCGGCACGGTGACTGCTGTCGCTGACGAAACGCAGACGCTCGAACAAGCGGCCGACCAGCGTGATGACCACGGCCGACGTAGTGACGACGCCCAGCATCGCAAATGAAAACACAATCATGAACTGCAACTGAGCGCTGCCGCCGGCCGTTACTCCATAGCCGACAAATTCGTGGGAGGTCAGTCCCGGCAATGCGTTCCAGAAGGGCGGAAAGCCGAGTTGATCCAGCTGCAAACGAAGATCAATGCTTTCTCGCAAAGCAGCGAGCCACGCTACCAGAATGGCATAGAAGGTAATTGCGTATTGTGCGCCGAGTCGCGCAACCAGGCCGATTGCAAGAACCGGCAAGGCAAAGAAAAGCGCAAAGCCCGGCGAAGCAAGAGCGCCCAGCTGTGACCAGATAACTGCCAGGCCGGTGATCGCTGCGACGTTGATCGATGAATGCAAAAATATCAGGCCGTTGCGTGAGTCGACATGGTCGAGCAGACGCGACAGGGTCTGATGACCGGCCGCAACGCCAAACGTGGTCCACAAGACCGTTGGCAGGTCGACTTTGAGGATGCCAATAGACCAGGATGCCAGGTAGGCAGCAGCCAGTATGATCAGGATCATGGGCCAGCAGGCGTCGAACAGCAGCCGGCGCTCGGTCATGTCCACGGCCGGTGTTGCCGATGTTCCGGTGGATATTCTCATGGCGCTTTGACTACGTACTGGCCGAACAAAATTTCGTCATTGCCATTGTCGGACAGCACATTGTTCATGTGCCGGGGTGTGCTTGGAATAAGCACGGAGTCCGGCATCAGCAGATCGAGGATACGAATGCCGGCCTGACCATTGCGCAACGCATGGTTGCCATCAATCGTGGGTGTGTCGCCAATCGCGATCAGGCCGTCGATGGTCTGGCTCGACAAGGTGTTGTTCCGCAATGCTGCTGTCACGGGAAGTCGGCCAACCGTCACGATGCCGTAACCATTACCGTAGATTTCGTTGCTATCAACCTGCAGGCCGTTCGCATCGACGATCAACATGCCGACTGCGGCGTTTCGGCCGACTTCATTCTTGTAGACCATGGAACTCGCCATTGCCGCCAGGTGCATGCCAATGCCGCTGCTGTCGACGATACGGTTTTCGGCGATGTTGGCCCGGGAGCTCAGTAAAGTGAGTCCGCTCATGCTGAATCCGGACAGACGATTGCCGCGCAGATCGATGACTGCGTTGGCGGCGGTAACGCCGTTGCGGCCGCCACGAAACTGATTGTCGTGCACGATAATCGTGCTCGCGGATTCGTTGGGCTCAATGCCGAACACGACCCAGAGGCCGCTGCCGCTGTTGTTGGTGAACGTGCTGCTACTAATGCTGACGCTGCCAGTGCTGCCTTCTATGCGTACGCCGTCGGTATTGTCGATGAAGAGACTGTTAGCGATGTTCAGGCGTTCCGCATTGAATGCACTGAGGCCGGTAGCGGCGTTGGTGACCGTAATGTCGCGGATCGAGACGTTGGCTGCGCTGATGCTGATGCCATTGGTACCGGCTGCATCGATAACGAGGTTGGCCAGTTCAATATTCTCACTGACAAGATGCAACAGAACGGACGCATTGTCCTTGTCGTTGATATTGACGATGCGGGTCGGCTCGTCGAGAGCTCCTGAAATGCGTAAGCCATGAGCTACGGCAATCGGTGGCAAACTGAGCTGGAGATCAACCTGCGGTACTCGCAACTCGATAGCGACATGGTGTTGGGCACGCATTGCCATGAACAAGGCGTCGCGCAGTGTGCCCGGACCGCGATCAGCACCGTTGTCGACAACAATGGTTGCGGGCACGACGCCGAACTGGCTCTCGGTCTCACTCGTCTCCAGAAACCGGCCGAGGCCGGCCAACAGGCCGAGCACGCCCAGTATCATTAGCGGCAACCAGGTTGTCTGTTTGCGAGTCATGCACGCTCTTCGCGAACGGCGACAATCAGCTTGTGCCATGACTGCTTGGGTAAGCGTGCGGCCAGCGCCAGATCCAGTGGCAGCGACAGCGCGGTGGCAACGCCGATGGTTGCTACCGCGAGCGGTCTTGGCATTGAGCGCAGGTACGGCAACGCCCACGTCTTGAACGGCATCGGGTCTACCCCGGCGACCGTATCGATGCGAAAGCCGTTGCGCTCGAGTACTGATTGGTAGGCGCTGAAGGGTCTCGCACGAAATATCGGACTGTTGCAGCGTACGTCGTCATCGGACGGTGCCGCTTCAAGCAAAACGAAGCGGCCGCCGGGACGTATCTGATCGGCGATGTTTCTGAACGCCAGATCGAAGCGCTCGTCGTCCATGATGTGCTGCAGCACGGTGACGCTGACGGCGGCGTCAAACTGCTTCCCGGACTTGAACTCGGAAACGTCGGCCGTGCACAAGTCGGCGTTGAGCGCGTTCGCTTTCAGGCGACGGGATGTTTCCGACACCATGGTTGGGCTGAGGTCGATAGCACTGACCCGATTGCCCTGACGGCTTAACATTTCTGTCCAGCGACCGACACCACAACCTATCTCAAGAACATCGGCATCATTGATATCTTGCAACCATGGGCGCAGTGCGCGTCGCTGGCAGATCTCGATAGATCGGTTGTAGAAACGCGGCATGCCGTAGGAGCAAACCGCGGCCAGGCCATCTTCATGTCGTGCAAATCTGACGGCGCGTTTTTCCCAGTAGCTAGCCAGCGTGTCTGCGGCTTCAAACATCTCGATACTCCGTACTTGTGGCTCGTTCTACATCGAACAGTAGGCTGCAGCAGGCTGTCAGCCAGGAATCAATTAACCCTTGCGTCGTCGATTGCGGCATCAGTTTCGTGCTGCGCTCAGCGTTCGCAACTCTCGCGACTGCGTACGGAACAACTCTTCGGGTGTGGTGTCATCAATCGGGTCGTCATCGACAGCCGTCGTCCGACATTCGATAATTGCGGCGATCTTCCTGACATCAGGAACAGCAAAACCTTCGGCGGCCAGTAACGGTAAGGCAGATTCAATCCAGATAAGCGACCGTGTGCGGGATGGCATGTGGCCACCGGCTGCCGATACGGTTTCCAGGCGCCGGGAAAAGCGGCGCTCTATTTCGCAAATCAGGTTACGGGCCGTGTCGTCTATCGGCAGGATTTTCTGCGGTTGTTGCCACGAAATATCCGTGCCGGGCACCGTGACCGTTTCGCTTATGGTGTGTGCCTTGAGTTCAGGATCGCGGGCCATAACAGAGCCTGAGAACGGAATGATGTACGGGTAGAGCCCGACTTCGCAGCCTTGCATGATCCAGTGATAAGCGCGGGTTACTGTGATGTGAATGTCGGCCACGCTGCATCGCGGTGAACTCATAATGAGGTCGAGAAATGGTGTCAGTCCGAGGCGCACGGCTTCCGCCAGATTGGTATCAATGTGCTTGAATATTTGCGCCTTGTTGAACTCGGCGAGGACATTCTGCGAGAAGCTCTCGACGCCGAAGCCCAGAACGCGGAAACCGGCGAGTTTCATGATCGCGAGACGCTCCGGCGTCATGGCATCGATGCGGTTCGTACTGATGAACTTCAGGTGTTCCGGAAAACGACCGCTGGCTTTGCCGGCGATGATGCCTTCGCACAATGGAATGATGCGTTTGTCGTTGGTGAAGACGAAAATGTCGTCCTGCCAGATGATGGTGCGTACGCCAGGTTGAGCGGCAACCACCCGGTCGATCATGGTCAGGCAATCGTCGGCACTCAGGCGGGTGACTTTTGCGACTTTGTCCTGTACTTCATGCAGAAAATTGGTGGAAGAGCAGAATGTGCACGCCATCGGACAGTAGTTGAGAGTGGCAATCCGCACAGAGCGAATTTCGGCCAAACGAGCTTCCCTGGCTGCTTTCTCGGTGAGCGAGTTGATGGAATAGGCCTGCTCAAGCCTTACCCAGTATTCCTCGAAAGGCATGTCTTCGTACGGCGTCCGCATGACCGCATCGCGAAATTCATCGTAGTCAAGGGCATAGCCGTGCAGCTTGTGAACGTTGCCGTCCTGCAATGGAACGGCAGTTGACTCGACGCCGAACAGCGCCAACCCTTTTTGCATGCGTTCCGCGAGTTCGAGCAGTGGCTTCTCGCCTTCGCCGAGTACAACCAGGTCCAGTTGCGCGAGCTGGCTGACGAGACCCGGGGCAAATGTAGCTTCCATGCCGCCGCCAATGAGCAATGCATCAGGCAGCATGGCGCGCGCGATGCTGCAAAGGCTCAGGTCGTACTTCAGCGTCATGCCGGTTGTGGACGAACCGATAATGTCCCAGTCGCGACTGGCCAGCAGTTTGCGAAATTCGGCAGCCGGCGCGCGTTTGCAATTGTTCGGATCGAACACCGTGGCGGCATGACCGTGATCATTCAGGTAGCCGCACAGGCGCCAGACACCCAATGGCGGAGCAAGGAACGTGTACTCGCCGCAATGCGGATCGTACGGACCGATCAACAGAATGTTGATCGGGCGATCTATCGGTGGGCGGGCATCTATGCGCGCCCCCGCTGTTTCGTTCTTCATTCCTGGCTCCAATCCTGGTTTGGCGGTGTTGCTGCCCGGTTTCAGCGACGTCCTGCCGCCGGTGTGTGCCGATACCTGCCGCTGTGCTTGCGGCGCAATCGGGCACCCGGGCGGTTTACGTTAGGTACCGGGTCCTACGCACGCGGAGTAAACGTCGAGTTGCTCGGCGACTGACAGCAAGGACCGCATGTCTATTCGCAGTGCGTCGAACGGTTGCGTTGTTTCGATCCACATGAAGCGGCGTGAAGCATCGAAGCCGCCACCGAGTTCTATGAGGTCCATCCAGGCGGCTCCGGTTTCTACGTCAGCGCCACCCAGCATGGTGGTGATGGTCAGATGGCCAAATGCCGAAACGTCTATCAATGTAAACGGGTCCGCGACGACAAAGCCGGCTCGCGTCGGTGTGTTGTAGACCGTATCCGAGTCGTTAACGGTCAGGCTGACGCCGCTGGCTGCGCCGGCCGTTATGACCATGCGCGAGGCATTGCCAAGATTGGCATCGATAACATTGTCTGGGTTGGTGACGCCGCACAGTACGCATAGCAGTCCACCCGTGTCGCGGTCGACAGTCGCTTGCGGCGACAGGATGGGCTCGTAGCTTTCGCCGACACCGCAAACAACCTGCGTATTGGCGTCGCAAGCGTTGCCTACACCATCCGCGTCAGTATCAGCCTGCCCCGGATTGCTGGTGAGCGGGCAATTGTCCGAACCATCGGCAACGCCATCGTTGTCGTCGTCGCTGTCACAGATATCGCCGCTGCCGTCCGCGTCGTTGTCGTCCTGCCCCGGGTTGGCAATGAACGGGCAGTTGTCCGCGCCGTCGTCGACGGTGTCGTTGTCATCGTCGCTGTCGCAGAGATTGCCCTGACCGTCGAGATCAGAATCCAACTGCAAGGGGTTGACCACCAACGGGCAGTTATCGACGAGATCGACGATCAGGTCATTGTCATCATCGAGATCGCAAGCGTCACCGATGCCGTCACTGTCGGTGTCTTCCTGACCGGCGTTGGCAACCAGCGTGCAGTTGTCGAGGCTGTCTTCGACGCCGTCCAGATCGGTGTCGGTGTTCAAATCGCAGGCGTCGCCCTCACCATCGCCGTCGGCGTCGTCCTGACCGGGGTTGGGGATCAATGGGCAGTTGTCGATGTCGTCATCAACGCCGTCGATGTCGGTGTCCAGGTTCGGGTCGCAGGCATCACCGATGCCATCGCCGTCGGTATCTTCCTGACCGGGATTGGCAATCAGCGGGCAATTGTCGATGAAATCAATGGTCGAGTCGCCGTCATCGTCGTCATCGCAGAGGTCGCCTTCACCGTCGCTGTCGAGGTCGAGCTGGGTAAGGTTGACGATGAGTGGGCAGTTATCAGCGCCATTCAGAAGGCTGTCGCCGTCAATGTCATCGTCGCAGGCGTCGCCGATCAGGTCGCCATCGGTATCTTCCTGGTCGGCGTTGCTGGTCAGCGGGCAGTTATCAACGATGTCGAGATCAAGATCGCCATCGTCATCGTCGTCACACAAATTGCCTTCACCGTCGCCGTCCAGATCGAGCTGCAGCAGGTTGACGACCAGCGGGCAGTTATCAATCAGGTCAGGAACAGTGTCGCCATCATCGTCCAGATCGCAGGCGTCGCCGATTTCGTCATTGTCGGTGTCGGCTTGCGCAGGGTTGCTGATGAGCGGGCAGTTGTCGGTGTCGTCGTCGGCACCATCGCCATCCGTGTCCGTGTTGGCGTCGCAAGCATCGCCGATGCCATCGCCATCCGTGTCCAGCTGTGACGGGTTAGCGTCGACCGGGCAATTGTCGGTGCCGTCAGCGACGGTGTCGTTGTCGTCATCGTTGTCGCAAAGATCGCCCGTGCCGTCAGAGTCATTGTCTTCCTGGCCGGGGTTGGCTACCGCCGGGCAGTTGTCGCTCGTGTCCGCAACGCCGTCCAGGTCACCGTCGAAGTCATTGTCACAAACATCGCCGATGCCGTCGCCATCGCTGTCGGCTTGATCGGCGTTGACCATGATCGGGCAATTATCGAGGCCGTTGGCGGTGCCATCACCGTCCACGTCGTTGTCACAGGCGTCACCTTCGCCGTCGGAATCAAAATCGGTTTGACTGGCATTGGAGTTGAGCGGGCAATTGTCGATGCCGTTGATAATCGTGTCGCCGTCTACATCGGTGTCACAGGTATCGCCAACTCCGTCCGAGTCCAGATCCTCCTGACCGGCGTTGGCGGCCAGCGGGCAGTTGTCGCTGCCGTCGTCGACACCATCGGCGTCAGTATCCGTATTGCTGTCGCAGGCATCGCCAATACCGTCAAGGTCGGTGTCGAGCTGAGTCAGATTGGCAATGAACGGACAGTTGTCGATAACGTCGAGTACGCCGTCACCGTCGTCGTCGAGGTCACAGGCGTCGCCGACGCCGTCCCCGTCGAGGTCAGTCTGACCGCCGTTGCTGATGATCGGGCAGTTATCGCCGAGGTTCGCAACGCCGTCGCCGTCTATATCGAGATCGCACAGGTCGCCAATGTTGTCGAGGTCGAGGTCGAGCTGCAGCGGATCGGCAATCAGCGGGCAAACGTCGATGGAGTTGGCTATGCCATCGCCGTCGCCGTCAGAGTCGCAAGCGTCACCCTGACCGTCGCCGTCTGCATCAGCCTGATCGGCGTTCGCTACAGCGGGGCAGTTGTCGACGTCGTCGTCGATGCCATCGCTGTCGGAATCGGTATTGGCATCGCAGGCATCGCCCAGTCCGTCGGCGTCGGCATCAGCCTGATCGCTGTTGGCGACGATCGGACAGTTGTCGACAGCATCGTCGACGTTATCGCCGTCATCATCGCTGTCACAGGCATTACCGTCGCCGTCATTGTCGGTATCGGTTTGCGCCGCATTGCTGATCATTGGGCAATTGTCGAGCGCGTCGTCAACGCCGTCGCCGTCAGAGTCCATGTTCGGATCGCACGCGTCGCCGATGCCGTCATTGTCGCCATCGAGTTGATCGGGGTTCGCATCGACCGGGCAGTTGTCCGCGTCATCGACCAGTCCGTCGTTGTCGTCGTCTTCGTCACAAGCATTGCCCGGGCCATCACCGTCCGCGTCTGCCTGATCAGGGTTGGGATGTGCCGGGCAGTTGTCGAGAACGTCTACGATGCCGTCGAGGTCGGAGTCCGAATCGCCGTCACACATGTCGCCCACACCGTCGTCATCGCTGTCAGCCTGACTCGGGTTGTTCACGAACGGGCAGTTGTCGCCGTCGTCAGCCCACATGTCACCGTCGCGGTCCGAGTCACAGGCATCGCCGGTGCCGTCGCCATCGGCATCGGCCTGATCGGCATTCGAGTTGACCGGGCAGTTGTCTGCGCCGTTCAGCTCGCCATCGCCGTCTATGTCCGTGTCGCAGGCATCGCCAACCATGTCGGCATCAAGATCAGACTGGTTGTTGTTCGGGATTGCGGGGCAGTTGTCGCTGCCATCGTCAACGCCGTCGTTGTCGCTGTCAGTGTTGGCGTCGCAGGCGTCGCCGACCCCGTCGTTGTCCGTGTCGGTTTGTGATTGGTTAGAGACTACGGGGCAATTGTCGGCCGTATCGTCGATACCGTCGGCATCGTCGTCGGTGTCGCAGGCATCGCCCTGGCCGTCCGCATCAAGGTCGGTTTGGTTGGCGTTGCTCATGACGGGGCAGTTGTCAGTGGCGTCGTCGACACCGTCGCCATCGTCGTCATTGTCACAGGCATCGCCGGTGCCATCCGCGTCCAGGTCTTCCTGGCCGGGATTGACGTTGATCGGGCAAATATCGGCCGAGTTGGCTACGCCGTCATCGTCGATGTCGGAGTCGCAGGCATCGCCCTGGCCGTCGGCGTCGAGATCTTGTTGGTCACTGTTGCTGGTGGCGGGACAGTTGTCCGTGACATCTGCAATGCCGTCGGCATCGGTGTCGAGCACAGCAGGCACGACCGGTTGTTCCGCTGTGGGCGATGAGCCGCCGCCGCAGGCAGCTAAAAACAGGCTGATACCGAGGACAGCCAGAAGCTGACTGGCGGACTTTGCAGGTGAATAAGACATCATCGCTCCAACGGGTTCTTCAGTACGTGTAGCGGCGGTGCCACACGCGCAATTGCTTGTGTTCAGACCCTACAGTGAATGGTCGGAAGCGAACTCTAACGGGGTCTCATTTTTCCAAAAAGCAATACATGTGAAAAAACGCACAAATAAGGGTTACGAATCGGCTATTTGGGAAGTTTCGGCGACCGTCGGCAGCTGCAAAATTTCGGTTTACCATAATGGCAGTGATGACGCGCGGTCAGAAATTACTGTTTAAAAAACAGTGCGTTATGCTCGGTCCTGGCGTTTTACTAGCGGCCGCCAGACCGACCGTTCCGGCTAATTCAGGGGCGATACGGCGCGCCGCGGAACAGCCGCCAAAATGAGTCCTGCTTGGCAGTTACGAGTGTGACGCCGGTCACAAGTCGCGACAGTGGTCACTCAGAATCGAGGGCAGCAGGGTTGCCAGCCGTACCGGATCAGGTTACAGGCGAGGTAGGAACTTGTTCAGCCCGTACCCGGGTTACGGCCGAGTACCGGCTTTGCGTCGTAGTGATCGGAATAAACGCGAAACCCAAACAGGCGAAGGGTGATCCAGTTGAGGTAGCCGATGAAGGTCGGCAGAACCAGCACGACGCTGTAGAGAAAGAACATTGGTATGAACAACAGGCCTCGGGCCATGGTATTGGCAGGCGAGACCAGCACATAAGCGACCAGGGCCACGACTGTGTACTTGAAGTAGCAGGCGGCAAAGAACGCCGGGTGATTGAGCGCGTTGTCGGCAATCAGGTTTAGCGCCAGCAACTCGTCGATGCCGTTGATGGCGCTGTAACTCAGTAGCACAATACTCGACAGCTTCAGCGGCCAGAGCAACATGCCGAGGATTCCGAAATAGATGCCGAACTGGTAGAAACCAACGGCCGAACGTTCCATGGCTCTGGCGATATTGCTGCCCTGCTCAGCAAATATTTTCAGCAAGCTGAACGACCAGCCGACGCGTTGCGAAAACCAGCCGTGCCAGGTGCGTTTGCCATCGGTCTCCAGGACCAGTTGCGGATCGTAAACAATGTCCTTGCCGGCGCCGAGTATGCTCAACGCGTTCTCCAGATCTTCACCGTACACCGACAGTGTATGGTGCTTCATGATCTCGTCGAGAACGGCCCGGTCGTAGACCGCAGCACCGGAGGTAACGGTTTGTGGAGAAAGGCTCGAGCGGCCGAGATCAAATGACAATACGTACTCGATACTCTGCAACTCGGCCAGGTTGCCATCCGGTCGCACAACCACTTTCGGACACATCGCGGCTGCACCGCTTTGCTGGAACGCGTGAATTCTTTCACTCAGGTTATCGGGCAGCGACACGTCCGGGTCGATGATGACGATCGTCCCCACTTCCGCGGGAATTTGCCGGAGCAGCTGCTTCAATGCGCCGGGCTTCTTTACGTTCCGTTCGAGTGCGAGATAGCGCCAGCCGGAAGCGCGCAAGCGGGAGACCGTGCTGTCGGTGGATGCATCGTCAACGATCCAGACGTTGGCGCGATACGCCTGCAGTGATTCCAGAAACGCGTCGAGCTGGTGCTCCATGTTGTGCACGGATACCAGTATGGCGTAGGGGCGCGGTTTGCCTGACGGTGCCGGGGATAGTTGTTGGCGGCGGTTCGTCTGGTGCCTGAGCCACAACCGCGCCGCTATGTCGAAGCCGTCGAGCAGGACGATGGCGCTGACGAGGAGGTAGGCCGGCACGGACAGCCCGGCGTTAACGACCAGCCACACAACGGTCGAGATCCCGGCAATGCCAAGGATGGCCATAAACCAGAAAGACGGCCTGAAAGCGGGTTCTGCCATATTGGGTCTACGCACGGGATAGCCGCTCGCAGCCGACGCCTTGCCGTGTTCGGCTGGCAGACAACCGCGTCATGCAGTCAATTTTTCGCGCGGCCAGTATTCGTCCTGAGACACTCATTGCCGGTTCCATTTCCCTAGAACAGTTCGCCCGGATAACGCATGCGTGTGGCCATCGCGAGCGAGCGGCACAGGAGTACAACCTCCAATGCAGCGCCATCACAGTACACAGCGTGTCAGCCAAACTCCCGCTCGGGATGGATATTCTGTGATCCAGCTAACACTAATCAGTGCGGTGACCGGAGATGGTGTAGGACCTGTTGTTGCCTGACGACTGTTGTCGGCGTGAGATCATGTTGCAGGAAACGGCGGAGGTCGATGCTACACGCGGTCGCCGGAATGCACTTCCCAGGGGCCCGCAAGCATCGCGGCATTCTGCGGTGAGACCTGACCTGCAGGCAGGCAAGTAATGAAGCCACCGCGTTGTTCAAGTTCGGGGTGGTTGTCACAATCCGTTACCCACGAACCACAGCCGAACCCGAAAAACCGCCGCCCTGCCGCTTGTGCGCGTGCGGACAAACTGGCCATGCATGCGGCGTAGGTACGACTATCGCCGTTCAGCCACTGCAAGCGATCCGTGCCGGGCGTTTGTTCGACGATAGCCAGAGTTTCTCCTCCGACTCGCAGGACTTCGACGGGGCTCGTGCGTTCAAGAAACTGGCTGCGCCAATCGTCCGTGCGCTGGTAGTAGTAGCCCGCGGCCCGGCTATGCAGGTTGTGCCGTGCGTGCAGTTCGCCGGCGTCGACATTCGCTGGTGTGACGTCCAGGTAGCGCGGTTGACGGTTGCTGGTCGTGGCTGAAAGCAGGTACGTCGTTGGAATCATCCATGCGCCGGCGCGTCGCATGCCTTTGCCGCTGGCGTTGTCGTCAGTGACATAGCCGAGCAGCAGCTCACAGCCTTGTGCGCCGACGTGCGCCGCCGACTCTTGCATGACTTGCGTGAAGTAGCCGTGGCCGCGCGCCTCCGGCAGGGTCCACGCGCCGGTTATCACGCCAACGTTGACTATCCGGCCGTCGCTATCCCGCAGCTGTCGGTAGACGACACCCGCGCCAGAGACTGGTTGACCATCTTTCATAAGAACGCCGTTGTCCGGCGTCTTGGCAGCGAACGGGCGGGACATGTACCAGTCATAGAGCACAGGAGTCCAACTGCCATTGAAGCTGCGATTCAGCAGGTCTACGTAGTCAGTAACGCAATAGCCTTCAGGGTTCCAGTTCATGCTCAGCATGATCTGTGTACCCGTTCACTGATCTCGCCCATGGATGTCCACCACAGCGTATCGCCGTAGCGCTGCCGTAAGGTTGTGAACAACAGGTCGAGGTAGTTGCAGTAAAGGTCATCAAGGCCGTCAGCCATCGTATGACCGCCGCCTGTCTTGAATATGTGTGCCTTGATCGACAGCAGGCCGCCGTTGTCGATGATGTCGAACGCGCGTTGCGGCGTGGACGTCGCCTGAAAGTTAGCGCTGAAATGCAGCAGCCGGTTGTGCGCGAGTTCCTGCGGAAAGAGTAGTGAGACCCCGCGCAGGCCACTCATGGCTGTTTGTGCATCGGGTGCAATCGGCGTTACAAGATCGCGTCCCGAACTCACGTAGCGAAACGATTCATCGCCCAGGGCCTGGACCAGGGGTTGCGGCAAATTCCACGCGGGTGGCTGGAAGCCGCCGGAATGATTGAGTCCGGCATTCTTAAAGATGTCGAGGCCTTGCCGTAGCAAGCCTGCACATTCCAGTTGATCCTGCTCCTGAAACTCGACCGCGAAGCGTGAGCCGTGGTGCAAATGGTGCAGGCCGTGCATCGCAATCTCGGTGCGTGGCAGAGCATTCAGGTAGTTGACGAATGCCGCATGCCGGTCGACCCGCATCTTTCCCTCCGGATGCAAGGTCGGCCAGATGATGCGTTCGCGCACGATCGGAATACGGGTGAGAAGGGATGGCCGCCGCACCAGCCCACGCGGTCGCCAGTCGGGTGTGACGAACAGCGTAACCTTGAGTTGCGGGTGTCGATGCAGCATCGTCTCCACCCGCCCCAGCGCACCGTCACCAAGATCGCCACCGGTTTCGTAGTCGTCTTGCGATGTCGCCGGGTGCACGTCGTCGATGCTGAAACAGACAGCGGCGGTCTTGCCGGGCGGCAGCCAGTCAGGCGGTGAGAAATGCGGGTTCATGCAAATCAGAATACCCATGTCGCCCTGACAGGCCAAAGAATTCAGCGCGTTACTGGGAGGCGCGTCACTCTCACGTGGCGCGGGCAGCGCGGTAATTCGCTTGCTTTCGATCAGGCAAAGCGCCGCTACATGTATTAGAATCCCGGCTCGATTTGCTCCGGCGAGTACTGTCTCTTCAGGCTCGCCCGCCGAGCAACACCGTCCCAAGGCGCCCGTAGCTCAGCTGGATAGAGTACTGCCCTCCGAAGGCAGGGGTCACAAGTTCGAATCTTGTCGGGCGCGCCATTTTTTGCATATTCGGTTGGTCAACCGGATGCGCCCGTCTTGACGCAGCACTATTCGAACTTGTGTCGCCCAACGGGCGACGGGTTCGACAGATCGGCGCAGTCAATCCTCTCGGGCGCGCCATTTTCACCGCCATCGCGTTGTCACGCTCTCGATGCAGCACCAGTCGCACTTAGGCCGCAGCAAGAGGCTGTGTCGCGTCGTCAATGCGGCATGACATTCTTCAGGCGCGATTTGTAGTGAACGTCGAACCTGCTTCATGCTTTTCAGCTTGGCGATATGAGCTACGTTTATTGCTGCAGCAACTTTGCACACGATACGAGTTCGCCAGACGAGTCGACGGCAGTCTTCAAGGTGACTTCATCTACATCATGCAATGCTTTGTTGTTGTGTGCGATTGCGTGCGTCGAAATGCGCAAACGGACGCGCATTCATTCCATACTGCCCGAAAAATTTTTGCGCGCATCTCGCGGCCGCAATTTTCCCGTCGAGCGCACAATTCAAAATAAGAGGCGCGGTCTTGTCTTGGCAATCTGCAGGCAGTTTTTTGTGCCGCCTCAATCCGCAGTCATATTTGCACAATGCTTAATCGCAAAAGACCCTAAAAAAAAACGGAAAAAAATCAATCATGGTCGATAAACACCAAAGTCCGCACACAGCGTGGCTGAATGATGACAAATTGGTTTCGCCAAAAACTGCTGCATCGTCGCCGGAAATTTTTCTGTAAGTGGTTTCAAGTTGCAGCAACGTGATACAACTACCACTAGAAACATAATAGTTTTCGTCAGACTTGTGACATATAGTAAAAAAAAGTGGGGGGATACGATGGAGTACAAACCAAGAGTGGGGAACGCTTACGGGCGTTGCGCGTTGTCTGTTGCCATAGCGATGTCACTGGCATACGGCGCGAGCCCGGCGGCCGCACAGGAAAATGAAGAAGAGCCCATAGAGGAAGTTGTTGTTACCGGTTCGCGAATTCAGCGTGCCGCCTATGACAACCTCCAGCCCGGAGTGGCGGTCGACTCGGAATTTCTCGATGAACGCGGCTTCGGAAACGTAGCGGACGCAATTAATGAAGTGCCAGCCTTTGGTTTGCCCCTCAGTAATTCGGGTCGTCAGGACTCTCAGTCCATCGGACAAAATTTCGCGAATGCCTTCGGCCTTGGCACGCAGCGCACGCTGACGTTGGTCAACGGTCGCCGGGTTGTTTCTCAGGCAACGCCGGGACTGGGTGGAGTCGCTGCTCCCGGGTCAGGGCTGCAGGTCGATCTGAATATGATTCCTACGATCATGATCGATCGGGTGGAAACCATTTTCGTCGGCGGTGCCCCCATTTACGGCACTGACGCCATCGCCGGTGCAGTCAACCTTATATATAAGAATGATTTCGAAGGGATCTCGTTCGACGTACAGACGCAGCAGGACCAGCGCAATACTGCCGGAAGTACGCGATTCCGGGGCTTGTGGGGTGCGAATAGCTCCGACGGCAAGGGCAACGTAATGCTGGGGCTGGAGTTCGCACGTACCGAGGCCACGCTGGTTACGGACAACGACCTTGCCAGCCGGGGCACGGCCCACTGTGAAAACGCCGCAGGCGGTCTGTCAGCCGTAGGTCTTCCTTTGCTGGTGCCGGACGACGGCATTCCGGACACCGTCATTTGCGATGATGCTTTTGGTGTCTGGCAGGTGCCAACGTCGGGCATGCCATTGGCAAGCCTGGGACTCGTCTGGCCGAACGGTGATAATTCGCTTCGGGATGCGCAAGGCAATCCGCTCATGTTCGGTGCCGACGGCAGTTTGATCACCTGGGAGCAAGCCAACCTGGGTACGCCGCGTGGCGCCTTCTTCAGTGTGGGTTCTGATGCGATCAACAACCCGCTGTTCGTCGGACTGAGTGAAACAAACAACCTGATCGCCCCGCTGGATCGCTACATTATTAATGCGACCGGTCATCGGGAGGTTTTGGACGGCGTCAATCTGTACGCGGAAGCACTTTTCGCGCGTACTGAATCCGCCAATGAAAGTCCCGACGCGAGCTTTGGTACGGTCGTGTTTGGTCCGGGCATAGGCGGTGTGGCACAGCTCAATATCGCCGAGAACCCGTACATCACAACCGCATTCCGTGATGTGCTCGTGCAAAACGGCGTGTACGACCCGGGCCTGGCAGACGATCAGTACGTCGGGATCAGCCGGTCCAACATGGATATCGGCTCCGATTCGCCGGATTTTCGTGAGCAGAATGTCTACCGCTTCGTGGTCGGACTCGACGGTACGTTCCCGCTCTTTGACCGCGAGTGGACTTGGGATACGTCTTTGAACTTTGGCGAGACCAATGCAACCGTTCGCCAAACGGATATCAACGGCAGGCGCCTTGCTCTGGCGATCGATTCGGTTCGCGATCCGGGAACCGGCAACATTGTTTGCCGTTCGCAACTCGAGCCGCCGCCGCAGCAATTCCCGCCCACGTTCCTGGAGCCACCGTCGACGGACATTACCAATTGCGTTCCGTTCAACCCGATCGGCATACAAGAACTTACCGACGAGCAGCGCGCTTACCTGCAGCAGCAGGACTACCAGTCGACCACCATCACGCAGGAAACCTTCGAGTTCAACGTGGCCGGTGATCTGGTCGACTTGCCGGCCGGCCCAATGGCGTTCGCTGGTGGTTACATTCGTCGCCAGGAAGACTCTGCGTTTCGGGCTGACCGGGCCAGTACTGTTGGCTTCGATCCGCTCACGCCGGTCCAGTCAGTGGCGGGTGGTTACACCACTGATGAGTTCTACACCGAGACATTGATACCTTTGGTTGAGCAGGGCAGTCGTTTTGACATACCGCTCATTGCCTCGCTGCAACTGGAAGCGGCCATTCGCTGGGTGGACAACTCGCTGGCGGGCAAGGACACGACATGGACAGTGGGTGCGCGGCTGCGACCAGACCTTCCCGGTCTGGAAGACTCGCTGACCATCCGCGGTAACGTCACGACGTCAATTCGTGCGCCTTCGGTGCAGGAACTGTTCCTGCCGCGATCGGAATTCAATGCGTTCGCGGACGATCCTTGCGATGACGAGTTCAGCACGGGCGGGCCGAATCCGGCCGTCAGGCAGGCCAACTGTGCGGCAGAAGTTGCGGCGCGGCAGGCGAACGGAGAGCTCGATCCGACCTTCCAGCTTGAAGGCTTTGTATCGCTCGCGGCCAATCGTGCTTTCCCGCAGTTCACTGGCGGTAATCAGAACCTCAAGAGCGAGGAAGCGGAGAGCTGGACCGCCGGTATCGTATTCTCACCGGATTTCGTGCCTGGCCTGACGGTATCGGCCGACTGGACCGATATTACGATCAATAACGAGATTGCTCGGCTGTCGGCAACGCAGATCATGAACGCTTGCTATGACAGCGTGGGCTTTCCCGCTTTGAACGAATGTACGCTGTTCGAGCGCGACTTTGACTTCCAGGTTGTCGCTCCGCAAACCGGTTTCCTCAACGCTGCATCACGCAACTTTGCCGGGTTGATCGCGAACTTTAACTACGATCTGAGCGATACGTGGGTCGCGGACAAGGTGCCTGGTGACATCGAAGTATTCGGCAGCATGTTCCATGTCGCCAAACACGAGCGAAACGTGACCGGCAGCAGTACGGAGATCCTGGCAGGCGAGCGCGGCTTCGAAGAGTGGCGTTCTCAGTTCAACATGCGCTGGACCAAGGATCGTCTCGGCGCGTTATGGCAGGCTCGCTTCATCGGCGCTTTCAAGGCAGATGCACAGGCGCCAGCGGAGCGATTCTCGCCCGGCCAGAACGGTGCCGACTCGAGCTGGATTCACAATGCGACGTTGACCTACCGGATCAACGAAGCCATTGGGGTCCGCTTGGTCGTCGACAATGTTTTCGACAATCGCGACAGCGCGGAACGTAGGGCTCAGACCCTGGGTGGTACGTCGACGCTTCCGTTCAGTCCTCTGGACGTGATCGGACGGCGTTTTGCTTTGAGCATTAACGGCGAGTTCTAGGCTGTTGATTTAACCGGGCATCCGCGGCGGTGATTATTTGCCGCCGCGGAAACCGATTCATGAGCAGAGTATTGCAATGCATCAACAGATAGCACGTATCGGACTCTGGTTTGCCGGGAGCCTTCTGGCTCTTGCTGTAGTGGCCGGCTGCTCGGGCGGCGCCGGAAACCCGGCAGAGCCGGACACGGAAGGCTCGCCGTTGCGAGCCCGACTGGTCACCACGGAGCAGTACCAGAATTCTCTGGCGTATATATTCGGGCCGAGCGTTGATGTTCGGGTTCAATTCGCACCGCCGCAACGCACGGAAGGTCTGGTTGCCAATGGCGCGGCCAACGCCGGCCTTAGCGAAACACAGGTCGAACAGTTCCAGCGCGCCGCCTCGGGCGTGGCGGAGCAAGTGGTGGACACTGATCACCGGGAGTATCTGTTGCCTTGCCAGCCGGCAGATGCGAAGAGCGCGGATAATGCCTGCGCATCGGCATTCCTTTCAAAGGTCGGGCGCCTGCTCTACCGGCGTGCCCTGAATGACGAAGAATTAGAGCGCTACGTGGACGTTGCCGGAACCGCGGCGGATCGTCTGGAGGATTTCTACGAAGGCGCCGCCATGGCGCTGGAAGGCATGTTGATCAATGCCGAGGTGCTCTTCGTCGTGGAGCGTGCTGAACCGGACCCCCAGAATCCGGAAAAAATGCGTCTCGACGCTCACTCTTTTGCATCACGGCTGAGCTACTTCCTCTGGAACGCCAGCCCGGATGACGAGTTGTTGACGATGGCCGAGACCGGTCAGCTCGACACTTACGAAGGTCGCACACAGGCCGTGGACCGGCTTCTGGCCAGTTCGCGCCTGGAAGACGGAATGCGGGCCTTTTTCGCCGACATGCTGCAGTTCCAGGGCGGCTCGCTGTCCAAGGACCCGACTATCTATCCGCAGTTTACGTCGGTGACGGCGGCGGCGGCGCGCGAGCAGACCTTGCGGACCATGGTTGATTTCCTGATCGAGCGTGAAAACGACTACCGCGATCTGTTCACGAGTCGCACTACCTTTATCACGCCGGCGCTTGCGCCGCTCTACGATGTCGCGGCTCCCCCCGGCTGGACCTCTTACACGTTTCCGGAGGACAGCCCGCGGGTAGGACTGTTATCGCAAATCAGCTTCCTCGCGCAGCACTCGCATCCCGGGCGAAGTTCGCCGACGTTGCGCGGTATCGGTTTGCGCGAGGTGTTCTTTTGCCAGGAAGTACCCGCACCGCCGCCCGGCGTGAATTTTGCGGAGGTGATTAATCCCGCGAAAGGTTATCCGACGCAGCGGGACCGGGTTGCAGTCCATGTTGAGAATCCATCCTGCGCCGGATGTCACAAGATTATGGACCCACCCGGGCTCGCCCTCGAAAACTTTGACGGCTCGGGTCGCTTCCGGCTGACGGAAAACGACGTGGAGATCGACCCCAGTGGCCAGCTCGACGGCATTGAGTTTCAGGATGTCAGCGGCCTCTACCAGGCGGTTCGTAACAACGAGGCTTTACCGACCTGCTTCGCGAATCGCCTGTACAGCTACGGCTCCGGCGGTCCGATGGAGAATCGCAGTCTGTTGGACTTCCTGGTCGAGGAATTCTCGGAAGATGGTTATCGTGTCCCCGAATTGTTGCGGACTATTGCGACCAGCAATTCCTTTTCCCGCGTGCATTTGACCAAGGAAAAAGAGAGCACGGTTGCGCAGGAAAGTCTGAGGCAGCAGCATGGTGCTCTGCCCCAGCTTGCACTAAATTGAAGAGGGCGCGGGCACCAAGCGCAAAGGCGCCGAAGACCCGCTGGCAGTTGCATGAGTTTTTGTGGGGCGAGTTTTGCCTGCGCAGGTTTTTTAGACGTTCCCGGCGCTCGTGCCGCACGGTTAATCCGTTGTTCGCAGCGGCTGGAATCAACGTACCGGAATATTAGGGAGGACGGCTGTGAAGAAACACACGAGACGTCGAGTATTAAAAGGCTTACTGAACGGCTCGGCGGTAACCGTCGCGCTGCCATTCCTGGACGTGTTCCTGAACGGCAACGGCACGGCTCTGGCCTCGAATCGGCCCATGCCGGTGCGGTTTGGTACCTGGGGCTACGGCCTCGGAATTAACCCGAGTGTGTTTGTGCCCAAGAAGCTCGGTCCGGGCTACGATTTGCCGCCGGAAATTGCGTCCTGGGAAAAGGTCAGTCAGCACATCAACCTGATCAGCAATACCCGGGCGTTCACGGATACAAACTCCAACCTCTGTCATTACACGGGCTGGGTTATCTCGAGAACAGGCACGTCGCCGAAGAATACGAGCGACATTCCCGGAGAGACCATCGATGTCACCGTGGCGAATGAAATTGGCGGCACGACCCGCTTTCGCTCACTGACGGCGACCGCTGGCGGCGACCTCGACAGTACCTACAGCTACCAGAACGCCACCACGCCCAATCCGCCGGAGTGGTCTCCGCTGAATTTCTATACGCGGCTTTTTGGGCCGGCATTCAACGACCCCAATGCAGAGACGTTCACGCCGGACCCGCGGGTGATGGTTCGAAAGAGCGTGCTGTCCGGTGTGATGGAAGACTCGAGCAAGCTTGCGAAGACACTCGGTGCAGAAGACCGGGCTCGTCTGGATCAGTACTTTACCGGTCTGCGCCAGTTGGAGCGCCAGTTCGCGCAACGCCTGGTCAAGCCCGAGCCGATCGCGAGCTGCAAACCGCCGGGTCAGGCTCCCGATGATGCACCGATGGATAAAGAAGCAGAGTCTGTTGCCCTAAGGCACCGCTTGATGACCGATCTTATGGTCATGGCGGTCGCATGCGACCAGACGCGCGTCTTCAATATGGCGTACGCACTGGCTGCCTCACCCATCATCAAACCGGGCTATCCGAAACCGCACCACACCACGACGCACGAGGAGCCTGTGGATCCGGCGCTGGGTTACCAGCCAACCCATTCCTGGTTCTTGCGGCGAGCCATGGAGGCCTGGGCGGAATACGTGGAAGCGTTCGCGAGCATCAGGGAAGGCGATGGCACGCTGTTGGACAATGTGCTCATCTACGGCACCACCGATCACGGCTATGCCAGAACGCATACGCTGGACAACATGCCGGTATTCACGGCCGGCCGTGCAGGCGGCCAGCTGAAAACGGGTCTGCATATTGATCTCAATGATACGGCGGGTACCCGGGTCGGTTACACGGCGCTGCGCGCCATGGGCATCGATAAGCCGAGCTGGGGCACGCTGGGCAATGAAGCGTCTGACGTGGTCAGCGAGATACTGGTCTAGGTTAAGCCGCCGTACCTGCGCGGCTCCTGGCGGGCTTTCCCTGTGCATGGGGAAGTCTACAGATTACTTTGGGTAGAGAGTGTCATCGACTATGAGGCGAGGGATTGATCGGATAGATCTGGTGCGTGTGCTGGGTGTCTTCACAACCGTGCTGTGCATGAACGTGTCGGTTGCCGCAGCGGAGGACCTGGCTTCTCTGTTGTACTGGCAGTCGCAGGACGGGGCCGTGTGGGAAGACCACTTCGACGAGCCCATGCCGCCAGGCTTTCAGGTCGTCTCTACGGAGCTCGACGGTCCGGTATTTGCCGATTCCGAGGGCCGGACATTCTACAAATGGCCTCAGCGGGATTTGCGCAACGGCGGCACCGGTGACCGGAAGGACGGTGGTCTGTCCAACTGCAGCGATACGGTTCTGCGGGAATCCGCCGGGCTGATGAGCCCCTATCCGCCGGGTCTGATTCTGCCCGAGCTGGACCGCCGCCCAAGTTGTACGGAGGCCTGGCCGCCGGTACTCGCCACCGAGGGTGCTGAGCCTGTCGGCAAGTGGGCCCTCCTTACACGGGACGACGGCACGCAGCAGTGGACTCACGATGGCTATCCGCTCTACCGATCCGCGCTGGATCGGCAGAAAGGTGATGTACTCGGCGGGCTCAAACTGGATATCGGGGGTGACGCGCCGGTGGTGAGGATGCCTGTAGGGCCCCGGCCCGCGATTCCTCCCGGGTTTCAGGTGCTGCAAACCACGACCGGGCACTTACTGATCAACAATAACGGCGACTCCCTCTACGTATGGGAGGGTGATGAGCCCAATAAATCGAATTGCTTCGACGAATGCGCGGAAACCTGGATAGCCGTGCAGGCGCCGGCGACGGCTTCGCCGCTGGGCGGCTGGTCTGTCATTGAGCGTTCACCGGGAAAGAACCAGTGGACCTACCGCGGTCAGCCGATCTATACCTACGCGCCTGATCCCCATGATCGCAGCCTTCGTGGCAGCGACGTCGAAGGCTGGAGCAACGTCTACACGCAGCGCGCTCTGCCGCCACCGGCGACATTCACCGTGCAGGATTCGCGCATCGGCCAGGTTTTGGCGGACCAGAATGGCAAGACTATCTATACCTACAGCTGTTCGGACGATGCCATGGATCAGCTTGCCTGTGACCACCCGGATAGCCCCCAGGTGTATCGCATGGCCCTTTGTGGCGCAGGCGATCCGGAGCGCTGTCTGCAAACCTTTCAATATGTCACCGCTTCAGAAGGTGCACAGAGTGCGAGCCATCTGTGGAGTGTCATGCATATAGATCCCATGACAGGTCGCCGTGCCGCACCGGAGCAGGCGGAAGCGCTTGCTGTCTGGGCCTATCGCGGTCGTCCGGTCTACACTTTCAGTGAGGACGAGTCGCCGGGAGACGCCAATGCCGATTCTTGGGGCGAGTTCAATGGTCGTCGCAACGGATTCAAGGCATTCTGGCTACGGGATGATTTTCGCGACAACATGTTTAGTCGATGACGGAGTCGGGCAAGTTGCCTGAACCGAGAGGTGAAGTATGCAAAACAGAGCACTAGCATCTGCTGTTGAGAGGCAGCAACCGCCACTTTTCTTTGCCTTGGCTGGAGCCTTGCTGGCGTTCTCCGGACTGACGGGGACAGCGATTGGCGCAGAGTCACCCCCGGACGGCCGGGTCGGCTACGTATTGACGGATCGTCACTGGGAGCTGTTCGAAACCGAGGACGGAGCCGCCGAGTGCCCTCAGGGTTTCAACCTGGGGCCGCGCGAGCAGTACAGTGCGGAGTTCCCTGATTCGGACGGTGTCAAACGCACGGTGGCTGAAACCCGGTTGCTGCGTGAAGGCCGGCAATGGCACCCGACCATTGTCGAGACAGACCCGTTTCCGTTCCTCGCGGCACAGGGCAACAAGGTCGACGGCCTCAACCTCGACGGTGTTGTCGGTGACGACGATTTCCAGTCCGTGGATGGCCAGACTACCGGCATTGATAACCAGCTTTACCGGGTCATCGGCTGTATTGCGCATTACCGGGCAGGCGGCATTATCCGGCATTTCGAGAACAAGTTCGCGCAGCAGTACAACGACAATCGCTGGATCGTCGAGCTGACCCATGTAGATGATCTGGCCAATGACAATGAAGTGACCGTCAGTATCTACCGCGGCATCGATGATCTGCTTACTGACGCCAGCGGTGAAGCCTTCATTGCCGGTGCAACGCAACGGATCGATACCCGTTGGGGCAAGCAATACATGGCGCAGACTACAGGCCAGATCGCCGACGGGGTGTTAACGACGGAGCCTATCGATACTGTCAAGATTCCGTGGTCCAGTACCTTTGATACCAGCGGCTATCAGATGTTTCGCGGTCTGCGGCTGAAGCTCGACCTGAGCGCCGAGGGCGCTGAAGGTATGCTCGCTGGCTACACGGATGTTGAAAAGTTCAACCATCAGTTGAACACCACCTGGTCCACGCACCATCAAAGTTATGGCCAGCTGTCGTCCTTGTCGCAATACCACGCGCTCCGGCACTTTGCCGATGGCTACCCTGACCCGGAAACCGGTGCTAACACCGCCATATCGTCTGCCGTAAAGGTCAAGATGACGCGGGTTATCATTTTGCATGAGGACGACGCGTACAAGAACGTTGCCGCTCGCGCAGAAACGGCCAATTGAAACACCATCGACACGACGCGATGACCAATACTCTGACTCGCCGCCGCCTTAGCAAACGCGGTGTCGGAGGTTGCGGTACCTGCGACTTGCTGGGTGGTGTGCAGGCAAACGCCATGGGTCGTTGCAACTCCTGGAGCACGAGCGGCGACTGATGTTTGAGAGCCGATGAGGTCCGCCGTGAAACTGTCCTGCTCCTTTGTGCTCCTGTTCTCCCTGAACGCATTCGGCGCTGAGGCTGCCCTGATCGAACGGGGCAGGTACATAGCCACCGCGGCCAATTGCCAAACCTGTCATACGCGAGCAGGCGACGACGCTTTCGCGGGCGGTTTGGCGTTTACGACAGACTTCGGGACGATCTACTCGACGAACATTACGCCCGACGCCGAGACGGGCATTGGCGGCTGGTCGGAGGACGACTTCGAGCAAGCCTTGCGACAAGGTGTGCGCCCCAACGGGGAGCATCTCTATCCAGCCTTTCCCTACACCGCATTCACTGGCATGAGCGATGACGATGTCGCGGCACTGTACGCCTATTTGATGACTGTCCCGCCGGTGAATGCAACGCCGCCGGACAACGAACTGCGGTTTCCCTATAGCCAGCGCTGGGCGCTGGCGCCGTGGAAGTGGCGGTATTTCGACGAGGGCCGCTTTGAACCGGACGAGTCAGAATCGGCAGAGTGGAATCGTGGCGCCTATTTGGTGGAAGCCGTTGCTCATTGTGGCGCGTGCCACTCGCCCCGCGGCGCGCTGGGGGCAGAAGACAAGGATCTCGCGTACAGCGGCGGTATCTACAAGGACCGCGTCAGCGCGCGGGATGACCGACTGATCGGCTGGTCAGCCCCGAACCTGACGGCGGCAGCGACAGGCTTGCAACACTGGACAGAAGATGAGCTGAGTGACTATTTACTATTCGGCTACAGCGAGCGCGCCGGCGTGTTCGGTCCGATGAACAAGGTCATCATGAACAGCACGCGGCACCTGACGGAAGCGGACACGCGTGCGATGGCGGTATTTCTGCTGGGTCTTCCCGCCGTCGAACGCGGCGACACACCCAGCGCCAGCGAGGAAACCCTGCGTGTCGGCGAGCTGCAATACGATATCAACTGCGGCACCTGTCACCTTCCAAACGGGCCTCGGCTCGCGAGACACCGGCCCGCCGCTGATGGGCAGTCCGGTGACACTGGCGGCGGAACCGGAAGCGCTTATTAACATTACCCTCCACGGTGCCGAGTACCCCGAGACCCCGCCATCCAAAGTGTGGGAGGAGAAGCGCCATTGGGACAGAATGGAGGCCTTTGGTCAGAAGCTGAGCGACAAGAACGCGGCGGCGCTGCTGACTTACATCCGCAGCGCCTGGGGCAATGCGGCCAGCGAGGTAACGCCAGAGCAGGTCGCGGCACAACGCTAGTCGCGGCGTCCGGTCGGGCAGCGAATTTCTGACCGGCTTTGGAATAAACTTTTACGATGTCTGTGATCCAGCCGATCGGCGCCTAACCCCGGTGCCGAAGGACTGAGGTGACATCAGACACAATAGGGAGAGGCAATGATGAATAGTCTCACTAGCGGTATTTTGACTTTGGTGGTTTCGCTGCTTGCCGTGCAGGTCGTCCTTGGCGAAGAGGGCGTCGAATCGCCCGACGTTATCGCGCACCCGGGTGCGGTTGCACTTTCAGAGACGAAGCCGGGTGAATGGTCTTACAAGGCGTTTCCAAGCCTCAGGCCGCTGTACGTTAATGAGAACGACAGCGACGGAAAATCCTCGTGCGATGACAGCTGCGCCTCGGCCTGGCCACCGCTCAGGGCCGATGAAGAAGGTGCCGAGGTTGGCGACTGGAAAGTGATCGTGCGCGATAACGGTGAACTGCAGTGGGCCTACAAAGGGCAACCGGTGCACCAGCGATTCCACGATTCGGTTACCAACCCCCGGGGCGATGGCCTCGATGGCTTCCACCTTCTCAAGCCTTGATCCCTGATCGAACCGGGATCAATGGCGCGAGGTCTTCCTCACGTCAGCTTGCCACTCCGTGGCGACTGCCTGAATAATATTGCCCGCGGACACCGTCCCTGACTCTCTCAACCTATTGGAACCTGTTATGCAATTACCCAAGGTCTTTTCCGCCCTCTCTGTCATCGCGTTGCTGGCTTCGGCGCCTGCAAGTGCCCAGTCCGACGATTCAGCGCGTCTCGCGTATGAAAAGGAACTGGCGGCCGAGCGCCCCATCGAAGGGATAGGCAGCATCTGGCTGGAGGAGCTGACCTGGCTGGAAGTGCGCGATGCGCTTGCGGCAGGCATGACCACCATCATTATTCCGACCGGCGGTATCGAGCAAAACGGACCTTACCTTGCACTTGGCAAGCACAACTATGTCCTCGAGGAATCCTGCGAGGCTATAGCACGCAAGCTCGGCGACGCCCTCTGCGCGCCAATCCTGAAACTCGTGCCCGAGGGTGATATCGACGAGCCCTCCGGACATATGCTCTACCCCGGTACGATCAGCATGCGGCAGGAGACCTACCAGGCAATCCTTACGGATATCGCAGAGAGTCTGGAAACCCACGGCTTCATGGACATCGTCTTCATTGGTGATAGCGGCGGTAATCAGAACGGGATGGAAGCCGTTGCCAAAGAGATGAATGCGCAATGGAAAGAAGCCCGCGCGCATTTCGTGCCCGAGTATTACAAGTCCTACTTCGATGGCTTCGATCTGCTTAAAGATGAATTCGGCGTCGAGCAGACCACAAACGAGGGCATCCACGATGACATCGTCATAACTTCACTGATGCTTACTGGCGATCCCGAAACGGTGCGCTATCGCCAGCGCCTTGCTGCCGGTAAGGCATCAATCAATGGTGTCTCAATCGCGGACCTTCCGGCCATCCGGAGCATAGGCAATGCAGTGCTCAAGTACCGCGCTGAAGAAACCGCGGTTGCCATCAAGCTCGCGAGGGCAAGAAAATGATGGGCGTTAATCGAATATTAGTTCGACAGGTTGGCTAGGAGCGAGAGAGGTATCCGACTTATTCTCCCGGTCGTCAGGACCTGCGGCAGGCGCGCGTCCACCGGTACGGCGCTCCAGTTTCGCTCCGACGGACGGATGGCGTAGCTGGCGTGGCTACTACGCGCTTGGGTAATTCATAGCCTGTACAAATCTGACACTTTTCTTGGGGCGCGCCCCAAAGGGTAATGCTGATGCGACCGGAATCAATCCTCTCAGCTGCCACCTTTATTGAGTTGAAAAAAGTGCCTTAGCGGCATTGCGCTGCAGTTGTGACTGCCGTCACAGGCGTGGCCGAAAGTTCGGGTAGCATATTCGTTCTTGCCGGCCTTACGTCCTGTCGAGGGTGTAGCTCACATGCGATTAATCAAGTCTGTGGTGCCCGCTTTTCTGTTCAGTGTCCTGCTATGTCAAACGTCGTTGGGCTTCGCGCAATCGACCCAGCGCCAGGAAATCGATGCGGCCTTTCGGGAGGCCAAGTCGGCGCTCGATAAGTGGCGTGGCGGCCCGGCTATCGAGCACATTTTTGCCACGCACCTGAGCATACTCGAGGCCGACCCCAGCTACGCGCCGTCTTACGTAGAACTTGCGCGCATCGTTTTGAAGACCTCTGCGAAAGGGGCTTATGGACCGCACCATGAGTTCACGCAGGATGGCATGGCGGTTGTGCGCCAGAACCTCGACGAGGCTCTCACTCTGGATCCGAAACTTGCCGACGCCTGGGTGCTGTACGGCTATGCGGCGGCCAATGACGGGCAGCCCAATCTTGCTCTTGCGATGTTCGACAAGGCCGAAGAGCTTGGCACAGACAGTTTTTGGTTGCCTTTGAATCGTGCGCAGACGCTGGAAATTCTGCGACAACCCATGAAGGCACTGCAGATTTACTCGGATATACATCCGCGACTTGAACCCGGTACCAACGAATACCAGTCAGCGGCAGCCGGCTACCGGCGTACAGTCCCTGACGACATTGCCAGGTTCGAATTTCAACAATCGCTGACTGTTGCGGACCCGGATGTTGCCAGTCATTTCTACGGCCATGCAAAAGACCTGCTGGGCAAAGGCGCTTACGTTGCTGCTCAGGAGGCAGCGTTGCAGGCAGTCAGCACACGGGCCTACCGGCAGACCCTCGGACTGCTGGCGTTGACGATGTATTGCAATGCGACGATCGCGTTGCAGGAGGATCGCCCGAACGATGCAACCGTGGCGTTACTCACCGCGTCGTATACCGGCGTTCCCCTTTCCGAGCTGATGCTGGCGGCCATGTCGATACCGGGCGGTGATATCGCTGTGCCGCTGATCATCAGTTCGGCACAAGGCCCCGAGGATTTCGAAATCGACGGCGATTCCTGGCTGACCTTCGCTCTGAATACCGGCAATAACACCGCCGCTCTGCAGATGGTCGAGGCTGGCATTGGCACGCAAGTCTCGGCCGCCGCGGTCAATTTCCCGCTGCATCGGGCCGTAAGCTATGGAATGCATGATGTAGTTGCCGCCTTGATTAAGCGTGGCGCCGACGTCAACGCTGTCGATCGGGACGGCGCAAAGCCGCTGAACCTCGCGATCTTGCAGAACGACCAGCGCAGCATCAAGATGCTGCGCGATGCGGGTGGCTCTGCGAATCCGGAGACCTGGACGGCGCTCGTTGAACAGGTTGGTGGGGGAGATCCCGCTGCCATCGACAGCGCAGTAGCCTTCCTGCAATTGAAAGAACCTGGCAACGTGCCTGTGCGCCTGGCGCTTGAGCAAGCGCTGATTATAAATCCACTGCCCGTCATCAATGCGGCGAACAAGATCGGCCTGCACGACAGCTTATGCGCGCATTCCGCCGAACCGAATGCCGATGCGGCTGGCAATTCGCTGCAGCGCCGTTTTGCGGCGGTGGATTCGCTGCGTAAAAACACAGGACATTCCAGTGTGGATTACGCACCCGTCTATATGTGCTACGTCAAACTGCTTGAGGCGCAGACCAGCGAGCCCCCGTTGCGGGTGCCGAGCCGGATTCAGCCGGTTGATTTCAATACCTGGGTAGCGCACTTGCAGCAAATGCTGGACAAGGTGGGTAGCGCTGACCGGGTTCCGGGCGCAGCAAGGCAGATCGCCAGTCTCTTGTTACGAACGCAACCGAAGCACTACCAGAGTCGTTTGCTGTCGGCCCGGGTGGACTGGATGATCTTCAGTCGCAGGCAAATGACAGCGAACGAAGTGCAGTGGGCGATGTTGGCCGCGCAGCTCGACAGCTTGCTGGGTGACCACCCGCACGACGAAGCAGCGCTGCAGCTCTACCGTTCAGTGCTGACCAGGCAAGACCGACCGATGCTGGCTGCATTGCTGCACTAGTCACATTGCATGCGGCGTTAGCATTTGCACAGAGGGTTTGACGAATCGAGCCGGGCACTTCTGAGGACGCGCATTCTGGGTGACTAATGCTGCGCTGACAATTGCGACCGCGTATCCACGGTCCTTGTCCATGCTTACCACGAAACGACAGAAGCCAGGGCGGAAGGAGAACTGGCTGTTCTTCTCCTTCCTTTGTTCCTGGTTCCTGAGTTGAACAATGACTTAACCGGCTTTGCCTGCAGTACCGCCCGGTAGGCCTCCAGGCTGGCCATCAGCGGGTTGCCGGCGAGCGGGTATTCCCGCTGAATATTTTTGGCGCAGCCGGTAAGGCGGTTCACGTAACTCGCGCAGTTATCCCTGACAAACGGGTTTCTCAGGTCGGTCTTCAGCAAGGAGGGGTCGGTTTTCCTGCAGACGTCGCCAGGCTTCAGGCTGGCGAGTCCACCGGTACTCTCGAGACCGGCCAGAAGAAGTAGTGAGCTGTTGTTGGCGATGCGCATGTAGTCACGGTATCTCTCGATTTCTACCGGTTGAGACTGATTTGGTTCCCGCATTCTCCGGCCCAGCTGTTAATCTTCATGTGTCCGGCGTAGGCGCTTTTCGGGGCGTCCGGCATCGCGGTGCACTGTTTAAACCCGTATCGGCGTCGATCTTCGGCGTCGTAGGTGTCGAAGGCCCAGTTCGTATGTGCCCGGATATTGGCGATCTCGTCCCAGTTGAAACGAAAGGGGGCAACCGGGAGCTGCGGCGCGCCCGCCGGCCCGGTGCTGCGCAAAGAAGGTATTGCAGCAACCGCTCCGGAAGTTGCCTTGGCGATCGCTGTTGATCTTCAGCCTGTGCGTCTGACGTGCAAGCTTGCACGTTCGATCTCAATGGACTGCAAAGACTGCAGCAGAACATGGGTCCGCGAAAATTCGACGACGCATAAAAAATGTTGCGTAAACCGAGACGACCGTGATAATAATTCCACAATACGATTGAATGACGCACCGTCACCCGATGATCAGCCAGCAAAGAAATTTCACAGTGAACTTGTCAGCCATTCGATGGCTGCTGCTTACTGTGCTTGTCTGGTCACAGTTTGCTTTTGCTGCGCATCAATTTGAACATTCGACAGACAATGTATTCGACAATTGCGCCATATGTGCGCAGTTTGATCGCGACGACGACGTCACATTCGATACCGAACACTGTGTCGATTTGTTACTTAGTCCCCAGTCGGCTGTTCTGAATTATTCACCAGCCGAATTCGCGGCCGAACGTTTTACCCTCTACCAGTCTCGCGCTCCCTGATTCCTGAAACTACCGATTAACGGCGTTTGACGTCGTTGCAGGGCCGCAATCCGTCTGCGGCTCGTGTCCGTGTTCGTTTCAGGAGTCGATCCATGCATTCTCGCTCAATCTCTGCGCGCGGCCGTTTGGTCGCCGTCGCATCGGCATTGCTGATGCTTTCCATTCCCGTTCAAGCTCAAACCCGGTCCGGTCCGGATTCTGATTCACTCGAGGAAATCGTCGTGACGGCAACGCGGCGTGAAACCCCGCTGCTTGAAATCGCCGCCTCGGTGACGGTCCAAAGCGCTGCCGAACTGAGGGCCAAGGGGTTCGGCTACGGGACCGATGAGTTTCGCGGGGTGCCTGGTGTTTTTCTTCCGCCGCGGTGAGGGCGACGGCGAAGAATTCCCGTTTATTTCCATCAGGGGGGTCACCGGCAATCATGGCAATGACACCTTCCTGGCATTGGTAGATGGCGTACCTTTCGTCGGTCCGGACGAGGAGGTCTTGCTCACGGAAGTGCCTTACGCCGTCGTCGACAGTATCGAGATTGTGCGTGGCCCGGTATCAGCCTTGTACGGTCGAGGCGGCATTGCCGGTGCCGTGAACTATCGAACGCGCCCCTTGAGCGATGACCGTACGGAGCTTTCGCTGAGTGCGGGTACAGAAGGCTTTTTCCGTGCAGAAGGCCAGCTCGAACGCGGCTTTGACAACGGTGCGGGCATCCTGCTCAGCGCGGCCCACGAGGACTTCGATGGCTGGCGGGAAAACAGTCAAAGGCAACTCTCAAGCGTATTCCTCAAGGGTTTCTATCCGCTCGACGAGCGTAGCACCGTAACAGGCTGGCTGACTTACTTCGACCGCGAGGCTGAAGTGCCGAGCGTCATTCCGACCCTGGCCGATGGCACGCCGGTGTCCGTATCTGGCGGGGACGAATCGTTTCTCGGCTACCTGCCGACACGGAATAACCGGACCGGCACGATCGCGGCTGCCCGTTACACGTTCACGGCAAGCGAAACGCTGGAGTTTCAGTTCACGGGTCAGGCGCGGCGCTTTGACTCCGATGTACGGTTGAATTTCTACGACTACTTCGAATTTGATCCGGCCAACAACGTAATGGGTGTGAATGGCTTTGCCTCTGACAACGATGCTTCGGTCTATTTCGGTGAGGCAACGGTGAATTGGGCGGCAGGGCGGCATACCCTAGTTGCCGGAATCAGTGCGGAACGTGCGGAACTTGACGAGGCAGATCGCTGGAGCGGCGATATAGACCCGTTTTTCAGCGGCGCCTGCAGTTTTCGCTTCTACGCTATCCTGATCGACTACTCGACCGGAGAGGTCCTGAATGACTCGCCGGGAAACGCCTGCTTTGCCCGTGACGAACTACGCACAGCGGCAAATACCAGCAACGAGTTCTACGGTGTTTTCGTTCAGGATGAAATCGCGCTGACGGATCGCGTGAATCTGACGGTCGGTCTTCGCTATGACGAATTCGACCGGCAAGTGGACTTCGCCGTTGTCGGCACGCAGCCCGTCGATCAGAGAGCGACCGGCAACGCCAACGCATTATCACCGAAAATGTCGCTCAGCTATCACTACGGTGCCGGACTTCTGTACGGCAGTTTCGGGCGCGGTTTCAATTCCAACTTCGGCCCGGTATTTCAGTGGGAGCCGGACCGGTATGCCCGCGAAGAAGAGCCCACCACCATCGACAGCTACGAGCTTGGCTGGAAAGGGCAGGTCGCGGATGGCCGCTTTGAGTGGGAAACGGCCGTGTTCTATCTGGAGCAAAAAGACCGGCGAATTTTTGTACCGAACCCCGACGTTGCCGGGCCACCGACTCTTGCAACCACCGGGCAATCGTATTCCAGTCGCGGACTTGAGGCCTCGATTCGCATGCGGCCGTCAGAGCGGACCAAGGCGACCGTCAACTACACCTACCTTGATCCGCAGTGGGACGATCTGGTCATTGCAGGCAGCTTCGGCGCACCTGATCAGGACTACTCCGGAGTTGTTCCGCAGGGCGTTCCGGAGCACATGTTCTATGCCGAGCTCGAGCACCGCTTTGCGGACTGGCTGACGGGCCGGATTACCTACGAGTGGTACGACGACTATTACGTGGACCTGTCCAACAGCGTATCTAACGGCGGCTACGATCTGTTGGGGGTTTCCGCCTCCATCACGGTTCCGGGCAACGACGCGATCGCGCTCGATCTCGCCGTGACCAATGCGCTCGACGAAGACTATTACTTTTACTTCGCCGGTTCCCGAACGATGGCAACCAACGTGTCACCCGGTGTTCCCAGGATGGCCAGGGCGACACTGCGCTGGCGTTTTTGAGGATCTGCTAACCAGAGGAGGAAAGGCACCATGACGACGGAATATGCACTTGAAGCGCAAGGGCTCGGCAAGCGGTTCGCGGATAATCAGGCCCTCGCCGATCTCAATCTCGCCATTTCTCATGGTGAGGTGGTTTGCCTGCTCGGAGCCAACGGAGCAGGCAAGACAACGACCATCAATCTGTTCCTGGGTTTTCTTCGCCCGGACTCGGGGAGAGCGCTGGTGGAAGGTATTGACGTTGCATCGGCACCCGTTGAAGCCCGGCGCCGCCTGGCATATTTGCCGGAATCGGTGGCCCTCTATCCGAAGCTCACGGGTATAGAGAATCTGACGTTTTTTGATCGTCTGGCGGGCGGCAAGCGCAAGCATGACGAACTGCGCTTATTGCTGCGCGAGGCGGGTCTGCCGGACGCAGCGACCGAGCGGCGTGCTTCAACCTACTCAAAAGGTATGCGGCAAAAGGTTGGCATTGCCATTGCGATGGCCCGTAACTCAAAAGCCTTGTTGCTGGACGAGCCCCTGTCAGGGTTGGACCCGTCCGCTGCTAGCAGTCTATGTGACCTTGTTCGCCGTCTACGTGATGATGGCAGCGCGGTATTGATGGCGACGCATGACATTTTTCGGGCCAAAGAAATAGGTAATCGCATCGGCATCATGATGCATGGTCGACTCGTGAACCTGCTGGATGCGGCCGCACTCGATGCCAAGGAAATTGAAACGATTTATCTGAAGCATCTGCATGACGCGGATGATGCGGTCAGGGAACGAGCAGCATGAATAGCGCCATCTCTGCAAAAGACCTCGTGTTGCTCGGCCGGGAGCCAGTCGTTCGCGGACTTTTCATTGTTACGATTGCGTTGTTTATCGTTTGTCTCCTGACCGGGATGCAACGTGAGCGAGTATTCGACAAAGAGAAAGCCGCGGCTTTGGCAACGGACAGTTCAGTCTGGCTAAACCAGGGGGATCGAAACCCGCACTCGGCCGCGCATTTTTCCCGGTACGCGTTTCGTCCCGCATCGCCGTTGGCTATCCTCGATCCAGGGACCAGTGACTTCGCCGGTCTGGCGATCTGGATGGAAGCGCACTATCAGGATCCAGCGGTGTTCCGGCGTGCCGAAGATGGGGGTGATCTCAGTCGTTACGCTCAGCTAACCCCGGCGTTTCTGATCGTCACGGTTGCTCCGCTGATCGTTTTCCTGATGCTGTTCGGTAGTGTAGCCGGCGAGAGGGAGGACGGAACCCTGCGCCAGTTGCTGGCGACCGGCGTCAGTACCAAAGCGTTCTTCCTCGGTAAGTTATTCGCCGGTCTGCGCCTGACACTGTTGGCCTACTCGGCTGTTTTCCTTCCCTTTGCAATTCTGTCGCTGTTCTTGAGCCCGGCGACTCTGGGCGTTGACGCTTTGGTGCGGCTTGCGGCGTTGTACCTCACTTATGCTGCCTATCTGACTGCAATCGTAGCGGTGGGCATTGGCATGTCAGCCTTGTTTCGTACGCGACAGGCTGCGTTTCTCGCGTTGACCTGCGCCTGGGCATTGATGACGACCATCGTGCCGCGCTTTGGCTCGGACCTTGGTGTGAGCCTCCACCCTCAGCCGGACGCACGTGAAGCCGCAGCGCGTCTGAGCGCGGCTTCCGGCATTTACTTCGGCGACCCCGAACTGCGGAAACGCGTCGAGCAAGAGGTTCTGGAGCAGTACGACAAGTCGTCAGTCGACGAGTTGCCGATCAATTACAGCGCTTACACCCTGCAAACCAGCGAAGAGTTATCCGAGCCGGAATTCGACCGGTTCTACGCGGACCTTGACGCGCGTTATGCAGATCAGGAGTCGGTAACGCGTTGGTTGTCGCTTGTATCCCCCGCACTGACAGCCGCAACGTTGTCGCGCGGAATTGTCGGTACCGATCGTATACACCAGCGTGATTTTGCGCGCGCGGCTGAAAGCCATCGGCGCGACATGATCCGGCTGCTGAACGAGGACTACATGTACAACGCGAGCTCGGTCGGTGCGGCTTACACAGCGGATGAGACTTTGTGGGCGCAGTTCGAAGAGTTCGATTATCAACTGCCTTCATTTGCTGCTGTTGCCGGCACTTATTGGATCGATTTTCTCCTGCTGCTTGTCTGGCCAGTCTTCGTGATCTGGGCAGCTTATCTTCTGGTCAGTCGTGCCGTTCGCGGTGAGGTACCCACAGCATGATTCGCGCCATACTTGTACACGAACGCTTGAACTTCCTGACACGCGGTCCCGCGCTGGTTGCATTTCTACTGATTGTCGTCGCATTCGCTTATGCCGGCTGGAGTGGTGGCCAGTGGCGAGATGCACAGCTTGCCAGTGTGCAGTCGTTCGAGGCGGAGAAACTGGCAGCACTCTCGGAGTGGAGAGCTGAACTCGTTGCCGTCGAAGCGGGAGAGACCGGGGTACCGCCAAGTGCTGCGAATCCGATGGCGATATCGTTCCCGGCGGTACTGCCGCCAGCCTCACTTGCCGATTTCGCAACAGGTAATGCCGATCTGCACCCGTCGAGTGCCGAAATCTCACCCGGTCGAAACTTGTCGAGCGTTTTCGGGCGTTATCAGTTCGACAATCCCACAACACTTGCTTCCAGTTCGTTCGATCTGGCGCTGGTCGTTGTGTTGCTTATCCCCATAGTCATGATCGCGGTGTCTTTTGACATCCTGGCAACAGAGCGACAACGGGGATCGTTGGCGATGGTGCTGGTGTCGCCGGTGAAGCTGACGCACCTGGCCTGGACCCGACTCGCTTTTCGTAACGGCCTGATCTGGCTACTGGCTATTGGCGTTATGTTGTTGGTTGCCGTACTCAACGATGCGGGCGGCGATCGCTACCCACGTTTCATTCTCTGGACAGCTGCCAGTTTGCTCTACGGGATTGCCTGGTTCGCCATCATTGCCTTTTGTGTTGCGCGGTTCAGGTCCGCGATGGCAACAGCCGGTTCTCTGGTTGGCTTGTGGTTGTTATTTACTTTAGCCCTTCCAGCCACCTTCGCTACTTTGGCGGAGGCTCTGTACCCGATGCCATCGAGACTGGCTTTTCTTTCCGAGATTCGTGAGGCGCAAAGCGAAACCAGCAAAAGACTCGCACAATTGACGGAGGGCTATCTGCTTGACCACCCTGACTTGTCGGTCGGCGATGACAGCCTGCCGTCCTTCTACCGTGCCGGGTATCTGTCGAATGAAGCGGCACGCGATTCGACGCAACCTATCGTCGAGTCTTACGAGCGTGCTCGTGCCGGGCGTGAAGCAACCATTCGGTGGGTGCAGTACTTGTCGCCGTCAATCATTGCTCAGCGTTTGCTCATGCAAAGCGCAGGCGCGGATGTCGACAGACAGCATCGATTTCAGGCTCAGGTGCAGTCAGCGCTTGTCGATCTGGCGGATGCTGTTGGTCCGTCGGTTGTTTCACGCAACCGGCTGCCTCTCGCGGAATTTGATCGACTGGAGCCGTTCGAATTTTCCGACGTATCGCCTCGGCATATCGCCGGCAACGCGATGGTACCGGTATCGTTCCTGCTCTTGTTGAGCTTGGTCATCGGAGTCGCGGCGCATCGGCGATTCGCAAGAGACCGCTTGCGTGAGTAAGACAGCAACCGCTTTCGTGGGCTTAGCCGGAGCGCGCTCCGAGCTTGGTACAGGATTCAGGCGTTGGGTTCGGGCTTTAAGGGGCGCTGCATTGACGGCGTTTCCGGCCTGCATTCCGTTGACCGATCTGTTTGCCCAGGAAGTGTTCTCACCGCCGGCGACGCCGGCACAGTATGCGGCGTTGCGGACCAGCGAGCCGATTGTCGTCGACGGCAATCTCGATGAAGCGATCTGGCAGTACGCCAGCGCTATCGATGAATTCATCCAGAAAGAGCCCGTGCAGGGTGCGGCAACCTCGTACCGGACCGAGGTGCGGGTGGCCTTTGATGACAATGCGCTTTATGTCGCCGCCATTTGCTACCAGCCGCGAACCGCGCTCCGGGTGCAAAACCTGGATCGTGATTTTGCCGACGACGAGAACGATCTCTTTGGCATTGCTATCGATGGGTTTCTTGACCAGCGCAGTGCCGTAACGTTCCAGACGACGCCTTACGGCAACCAGCGTGACGCAGAAGTAATCGACGACAGGGACGTCAATACAGACTGGAACGTGCGTTGGGACGTTCGCACCCGAATTGAAGATGATCACTGGGTTGCCGAGATGGCCATTCCCTGGCGAAACCTGCGCTATCCGGACGGCGCCGAACGCCTCGGTGTCATCTTCGCCCGGAACATCCGTCATTTAAACGAACAGGCAACGGCGCCATCGGTCCCGCGGGTATTCAGTGTCTATCGCATGGCTTACCAGGGCGAGCTTGCCGGTATCGTTACGCCGCCACCGTCAACCAACGTTCAGATCAACCCCTATGCGCTGGTAGAAAAAATCGACACTGGTACGTCCGCCACCAACGAGGAGTTTGGCGGTGAACTCAAATGGGCAATCTCACCGAATACAGTCCTCGATCTCACCGTCAATACTGATTTCGCACAGGCTGAGGTTGACCGGCAAGTCGTTAACCTTGAGCGATTCAGTGTCTTCTTTCCCGAGCGCCGCCAGTTCTTCCTGGAAAATGCCAACCTCTTTAATGCCAGTGTGACCAACTGGATTCGCCCATTCTTCAGTCGTCGTATAGGCCTGGATGAGTCGGGCCGGCCAATTCCCATTGACGGCGGCGTGCGCCTGACACGGCGCTCCGCCACGCAGGAAATGGGCTTGCTTGCGATGACTCAGGAAGGCGCGGATGACAGACCGGCATCCCGCTTCGGCGTTGCCCGCTATTCACGAAACTTTGCCGGACAAAGTCGATTGGGTGGGATGCTGACCTGGCGTCAAGACAGCGAACTGAACACAGGTGCGGAATTCACGCCGGCCAACGACAACTTCACCTACACGGTTGACGGGCTCTGGCGGCCGAATCAGAAGATCGGCGTGCACGCCATGGCTTCGGCGTCCCGAGACGACGCCAAGGGCAATGGGGTGGGCAGTCAGTTATGGGCCTACTACAAGAACAACTGGCTCTATGCCGGCCTGCTCGAGTACTTCAACAAGGACTATGAGCCGGGCATGGGCCTGGAGATTCTCGATTCGAACTTCGTTTTGCACAGCCCGGCGGTCAATCTCGACCTGCGCTCCGAGCGGCTGCCGGATTTCGTGCGAAGTTTCACGCCCGGGTTCGAGGCCTATGTTTATCAAAGCGCCGATGACGGCGACCTGATGTTTGCCTACGCGCCGATTCGACCAGTGGAATTCAGTTTCCAGAACGGTGCGCAGATCGGCCTGATCGTGGAACCGAACTGGCAGCGACTGGAGGAGCCGTTTTATCCCGCCGGCATCGAAGTGGCTGCCGGCGACTACGACTACACGCGCTACCGGGTGGAGATGGCCTCAGATCAATCCGCCAAAGTATCGGGGAGCCTGGAAGTCGAAACCGGTGACTATTTCAACGGCGAACTCACCAGCTACCTGGTATCCGCACGCTACGCGCCGCTGCCACAAATCGAATTGTCGACCGACTTCGAAATCAATCGCATTCGAAATCTGGGCGCAGGGCACAGCGAAACGACAGAGGCGGTCGGTCTGAGCCTGCGGCTCGCACTCAGCCCGCAGCTCCAGTTCAGTACCTACTACCAGCACAACAGCGTCGACGACCGGTCCATTTGGAACGCGCGGCTCGCCTGGGAATACCGGCCTTTGTCGTACTTCTACCTGGTCTATAACCGGGGCGACGACGAGCAACTGACACCTGGCTCGGGCAGTGAGCAGATCATCGCGAAATTTTCGTATTTGTTTGAAATTTGAAGCGACAGTCGTCGCCCGGAAATTTCGTCACAACTTAAGACGTACATTTACTTGGCGAGCCGTACTCAAAAGATGAGTTCGGTGTGGAGCAGACCACAAACGAGGGCATCCACGATGACATCGTCATAACTTCACTGATGCTTACTGGCGATCCCGAAACGGTGCGCTATCGCCAGCGTCTTGCTGCCGGTAAGGCATCAATCAATGGCGTCTCAATCGCGGACCTTCCGGCCATCCGGAGCATAGGCAATGCAGTGCTCAAGTACCGCGCTGAAGAAACCGCGGTTGCCATCGAGCTCGCGAGGGAAACGAATTAGCGGGTCAAGCGAATTAGGGGTTGAAC
Organism: Woeseia sp. D3-10; assembly: GCF_055809415.1. Lineage (NCBI taxonomy): Bacteria > Pseudomonadati > Pseudomonadota > Gammaproteobacteria > Woeseiales > Woeseiaceae > Woeseia > Woeseia sp. D3-10. Next base: position 2,235,797 of record NZ_JBVVTW010000007.1, read on the forward strand.
CGGACTAATTTAGTCGAAGAAACGTTCCGCAAAGGTGTTACAACTTTGAGGTAGGTCTATTCGTGAACACTGTTGCGACAACTGGCAAATCGGTAGTGCAGCAACAAGTTTATCGCAGACTGTTACAAGACCTCATTGGCAAGGAATTACGAACGAGAATTCGTAGAAGCATCAATGTTTGCGGCGCAATTGGATACGACCGTGACAAAGAGCGGACCAACGCGATGTTGTGCACGTGTTGTGCCGAAGAGACCGGTGGCCGCACACAGCGAACTAGCCGGACAGCCAGTCCGACTCGATGGAAGAACTGATGCGTCGGGTCTTCTTGTTATCCGCGAGCAAGAATACTGTTGCAAGGTTTTGAAAGCAGCCTCATCGGGACAGGATATCCGGTAGCGATCCGGACCAGCTGGCCTCGATTCGCATACCAATTACAAGGGCGCGGCCTGCGCTTATTCCAAACGATGGGTTACGAATGTACTGGACATTTGGCTGGATGCGAATCCAGTCCGACAGCATTGCGCTATAGGTGACCTCAATGCTCGATTCGTGCCGTGCGGAGGCACCGCTGAATTCGAGCCAGGGCGTGCCGGCGTGCGCGCGCGTGAGCGCTAGTCCGAGGCTGTCTTCGGGGCACCTTTTGAAAACGTTTGATACCAACACACCAGCTCCAGAATAATTGTCGAGCGTATTCATGTCGGCGTTGGCGACACCGTAACGGAGGAACAGATCTATCTGTGGCTCGTCGTTGCCACCGCCTGTCAGGGTAGCGTCAGAAAATACATACAAGCCCCGGTTATCAGCGCTCGACCGATTGTCGCCGTTAGCCGCCAGCAGGTGTTCGAATCGGGCTGAGTATTGCCATCCGCCAATGCCGCCGCGCAGCCTGTCGTCGAATCTATAATTGACTTCCAGTGCATGCAGAAGTCCGTCCGCACTGCCGAGTCGGACCGTGGTTTCATCCGGCCTATTCGGGTTTCCCGGAACACCGTCAAGCAACGCATAACGAACTGTTGTTGACTCACTGATGTCCCAATGCAGCCGTGCTGCGAGTGAGGTGACCGGGAAGATCGATGGCCCGTTCTGGCCGGACTGGGAGAACTCCGCGCCGATACCGTGGGAGCTGTTTAGGAACATTCTTGAGCTGTCAATTACGTCGAACTCGGAGTTCAGGTCGTACAGGCCAACTCGCAGGCTCACTGCCGGTGAAAGGTGTGTTTCATACCAGAACTCGTACAAGCGTAGCGCCTGTTCCGTGTCGATGTTCGACAGGACCTGAAAGTCGCCCACGTACCGGTCCGAAAAGTAGTGTCATCGTTCCACAGGAGGTAGGTGAACAACGTGCCGGGCATTCCCGTCACGACTTTCTCCAAGTCCAGAGTGATCGCGAGATCGACGTTCTGCAGTAAATCGGTCGTATACGCGGCTTAAATGATGGGCTCGCCGGCGGCAAACGGGCGTTCTGCGGTATTCAGCAAAAGAATGGAAAGGTGCGCAAGCCGAGCCGGCCCCGAGGGCGGAAAAGTTGTCAGCATTTTCCGAAGTTTTCCCCGTTTGTATCGAGGAATGGTATTATACAATCCGAAAAAACCATCAAGGAAAAAGCACTATGCCTGGACTCAATAACATCCTCCTTTGGTTATCGACGCCGAATCACTTGCTCGTGGAAATCGCGATCGCCCAAGGTTTCCGAGGCTTCGTGTTGGATATCGAGCACGGAGTCTTCGACGTTTCCCGACTCGATACCTTCGTCGCCTATTGCCGTGCTGCAGATGTTTCTTTGTTCGCTAAGGTTGCAGCGCCTCGTGTCGAGGCTATTCAGCAGATGCTTGACCGCGGTTGCCACGGAATCATAATTCCCCACGTGGGTGGGCTTGATGATGCAGCCAGACTCGCGCGTGCCGTGAAATATCCACCAGTCGGCACGCGAAGTTTTGACGGTGGCCGTACCTCTGGTTTTATGGCGCCTGACGGAGCATATTTTGACCAGTGCAACGCGACCGTGATGTCGATCCCGATGATCGAAACCGCGGCCAGCCTCGATGCGGTGGAAGATATTGCGCGCCTGCCGGCCGTCGATGCATTGTTCGTCGGACCTTACGATCTGTCGTTGGACTCCGGTCGTGGGCCCTATCGCAAGAGCGAAGAGGACGAAGCGGCACTGGGACGTATTGCCCGCGCTGCGCGGGATGCTGGCAAGGAGTGGTGGATGCCAGCGTGGACGCCAGTCGAGCGTCACATTGCCAGCTCGCTCGGAGCAAGCCATCTCGTGGTCGCTGAAGAGCTAGGATTGTTCCAGGACGGCTTGGTGAGCTTACAGAGGGAGCTTGTTGTCGACGGCAAGTAGCGCGCCTCCGATGGTCGCGGTTACTTGCCGGCAGAAATGAGGGCGGACTTCGGCCTCGTAAGTGCATGGTATCCCAGCTCGCTCAGACTGCAGCCAACGCCTGAGTTCTTTCGTCCACTCCAGGGCAGGCAGGGTGCGAGGTAATCGCATCGGTTTGCAAACCAGGTTCCAACCTCGAGCCGTGCGCCAAGTTGTCGAGCGGAATCGAGATCAAAGGTCCAGATCGACGCGGTTAGACCGAAGTCAGACGCATTGATCCTCGCTATTGCGTCTTCGTCACCAGCAACCGACGACACAGTCACCACCGGCCCAAATACCTCTTCGCGCAACAGGCGGCAGTGCGTTGGCAAGTCACTAACCACGGCTGGCGGCAGATAGCTGGCCGGCAGTGACATGGCGATTTCTTCGCCAGGCGATACGACGTTGGCACCTCCGTGGCGTGCTTCTTCCAGCAATGTTCGGATTCGGTTGGCCGCAATGTCGCTAACAACAGGGCCGAGCGTGGTGGAATCATCGAAAGGGTTCCCAAGCCGAAGCATGGCCGCCTCGCGCTCCAGCGCATTCAGGAACTCGCGGTACAGCGGCTTGGCCACGAAAATGCGTTCTATTGCGCAACAGGATTGACCCGCATTGAAGAATGCACCCTCAGCCAGAGCCGCAGCAGCAGCGGACGGATCCGCGTCATCACGAACATACGCAGCGTCCATGCCCCCAAGTTCGAGTGTAATTCCTTTCAGTGTCTGCCCGGCGATACCAGCGATCATCCGGCCGACATCTACCGAGCCGGTAAAGACCACATGTTGGATACGACTGTCTGCGACCAGTGCTTGCGTATCAGAGTTCCTGCAATGCAGGTAGCCGAGCGCACCGTCGGGAACGCCCGCACTGTGAAACGCACGGCAAAAGTTTTCTGCCACCAGTGCCGTTTGCGGAGCGTGTTTCATGATAACGGAGTTGCCCGCGACGAGAGCAGGGAGGACGCTGTTCACCGTTGTGAGGTATGGATAATTCCAGGGAGCGATAACAAGCACAACACCACAAGGTTCGCGGCAAATCTGCACGCGATCACTGTTTCGCCAGTCTCTCTCCTGTACGGCAAGGGTTTCGGGCGCAATATCGAGCAGGTATTCCGCACGTTCCAGTACGCCGTAAAATTCGCCCGCCGTTTGTGCGAGAGGACGACCCATGCTCCACGTGAGTTCCTCGCATGCGGTGTCGGGAGTGTCACAAAGCAGCTTGATTGCACGGCGACAGATCGCAATTCGCTCTGTCAGCGGGCGTCGCGCCCATTCACGTCCCGTTGCCGCTGCTGCATCAAGTGCAGCAGAAATTTCCATTTCGCTGGCATAGGGTCGGGTTGCATAACCGCGGCAGTTTACCGGCGATACGATTTCAAACTCGGCGGCGCGTTCCGTTTGAGTGGCCCCAGCGTATTTTTCGTCAAATGATTTCCGCATAACGCTCGAGCTCCCAATTCGTCACCTGCGATGAAAACTGTCGATGCTCCCACTCCCTTGACAAAACGAAATGGTCGACGAACGCATCGCCGAACAACATGCGCGCGTGTTTGGAGCCTGCAAGACGGGATGCGCTGATTCTCAAATCGTCAGGTAACGCCGCGTAATCCGGCAAGTCCTGTTCGTAGGCGTTGCCCTGGATCGGCGGGGTTGGCGACAAATTTCCTTCGATGCCGAACATGCCGGTCGACAAGGCGGCCCCAAGTGCGAGGTACGGGTTGGCGTCTGCTCCCGGAACCCGGTACTCGACCCGCAGGCTGTTCCCGGTCCGACCGACCACACGTAACGCGCAGGTACGGTTATCTTTGCCCCAGGTCGCGAAGGTCGGTGCCCACGTACCCGGCACGAGCCGTTTGTAGGAGTTTATCGTCGGAGCAACCAATGGCATCACATCCGGCATGAGCTGTTGTTGCCCGGCAATGAACGACAGCATCGTGGGACCGGGTATCGCGCTGTCGCTAGGGTCACCAAATACGGGATCTCCCTCTCGATCGCGGAGCGACATATGAATATGTCCGCCCTGGCCCTGGTGCCTTGTTGACCACTTCGCCATGAAGCAGGCCGTTAGCCCGTGTTCGCGAGCGAACTGCTTGACGGCGAGTTTGAAGAGCATAGCCCGATCTGCGCTGACTAACGCATCGCCGGGCGGCAGTGCCGCTTCCCAAATTCCCGGACCGTTCTCTGTGTGCAGGCTGTCAAGCGTTATGCCATACCTGCGGCAACTGGCCCGCAGTTGCTCGAACAGCGCCAAATGCTCCAGAGACTTGAGGCCCGAATAGCCAAAGTTTCCGTCATAAAGTGTCTCTAGACGTTGGAAGCCTTTGTCGTGAAGTGTTCGGTTAGTCTCACGAAACAGCGTGAACTCATACTCGAACCCACACAGCGCAGTGAAACCGGCACTTTCCAGTCGTTCGACAGACCGTCGTAGCAGTGAACGGGGGCACAGGAGTTCGTAATCGCCGGAAAACTCACATAGCGCGAGCAGTGATCGTGCACCATCCTTGTCGGATATTTCGAGAACCGCATCGTCGATAATGCGAAGAGAGGCATCGGGAAAACCGTGTTGCCACCCGACCTGCGGGGCGCGATCGCCATTTTCATATAGCCGGTCGGCCACATCCCAACCGAGAGTGCAGTCGCAGATGGAGAGACCGTCCCGGAATCCTTCAAGAAAGCGGGATCCGTTGACAATTTTTCCGCGCAGTACTCCGTCGACATCGGTGACACCGATACGCACACCGGCATCAGGGTTACCGTTGACGAACTGACTGATCTCGTCGAATGACAGATATCCTGACTCGTTCATTGGCTCCGCAAACCTTTGTTATTGTGCTATGATTAAGGCAAGTGTGGTATTTATATCACCAATAGTACCGAAAGTCGCGATATCGGGCGAGAGCCGATTAATTTAAGGCGGCTTGACCTAGGTACAACACTCGGATCCAATCTGCCCGGAAATTTCGGGGTAACATGCCGCGTATGCACACCAACGACCTTCATCTTGAACTGAGTCAACAGATAATTGAGCTTTGTAAGCGTGAAGCGTTTCCGTCCGGTAAGCGCTTGACCGAACGCGGTTTGGCAGAGGCCCTCGGCGTATCCCGGTCGCCGGTGCGTGGCGCACTTAAATACCTGGCTTCCCGCAACGTCGTTGCTGCGAAACCTGGAAGTGGCTACATATTGAAGCGCTCCGGCATGCAGCTTGATACGCAAAAGGCCAAATTGCCAATTGCCGGTGTGGAGAACCTCTACCTGCAGTTGCTGCAAGACCGGTTCGCGGGAGGGCTACCCGACCAGCTCAGCGAGGCTGACCTGTTGCGGCGTTACGAAGTTTCGCGTGGCACTTTGCAGAAGGTACTGAACAGGCTGTCAGGGGAAGGGTTTGCGCACAGGAGCCGCGGCCACGGTTGGGTCTTCCACGAGGTTCTGAATACGGTTGAACGCTACCGTGCTAGCTATGAAGTTCGTCTCGCAATAGAGCCGGCGGCAATTCGATCCAAGAATTTCCGCCCCGATGCCGAACGACTGGCGCGATTGAAGCAATTACATGTCAAACCACCGGGCGGCGGTAGCCGGCGACGACATTCCGGAATTCAGCTGTTCGAGCATGATGCTGAACTACATGAGACCATCGCTGGGTTTTCCAATAACCAGTTCTTTCTGGAGATAGTTCGCCACCACAACCAGCTCCGTCGCATTGTTGAGTACGAGTCTTTTGCTGTGGATGAGCGAACCCAAGAGTCCAGCGATGAACACATCCAGATCATTGAAGCGCTTGAGCGTGACGATCGCGTTTGGGCGGCAACTCTGATGGAGCGACACTTGTTGCTAGCGCGTGATTCGATCGCTGTGTTTCCTGCGCAGAAAAAATCGAGCAAGGCACGCCGTTCCCGGTAGTCCTGTCGTCGCGTCGAGCACTTTGCGTGACGTACTTCTTCCCGAGCTTTTTACTTTCACCCGTTAATTGAGCAGCCGGTCTTGCCTCCCTGTGCGCCGGCACAATGGCCGCGTGCTTGCGTTTGCGATCATTTGGTATTATAAATACTGAAAAGACCACATTGAAATCGGGGAAAATAGCTATGTCTGCAGTCGATCCGGAACGCTGGAGCAGCAAGGATCTGAAGCATCACCTGCATCCTTTTTCCGATGGCAAGGAGCTTGCCGAACTCGGCGTGCGGACGATTACCCGTGCTAAAGGCATCTATTACTGGGATGGCGATGGCAATCGTGTACTTGATGGCATGTCAGGCCTGTGGTGTGTAAACGTGGGCTATGGACGGCAGGAGCTCGTCGATGCCGCCAGCCGGCAAATGAGTGAGCTGGCCTACTACAACACCTTTTTTCGGACGACAACGCCACCGGCGACCCAGCTTGCGGAGACAATCAGCGAGCTTACGCCTGGCGACCTAAATCACGTCTTTTTTACCAATTCAGGATCCGAGGCGGTAGATACGGTCGTCAAACTGGTGCGGTTCTACGGCAACCTGACCGGCCAAACCACGAAAAAGCTGATCGTCTCCAGAGATTATTCATATCACGGTGTCACCATGGCCGCGGCCAGCTTGTCCGGATTGACGGACATGCATCCGCAGTCAGATCTGCCGTTGCCTGGAATCGCGTCGCACATCGGGGGTTGTTACCCGTACCGTTTAGGTACAGGGATGTCCACCGATGAATACGGTTTGAAGGCGGCTGCGTTGCTCGAGGATCGCATCCTCGAACTCGGGCCCGAAAGGGTCGGTGCATTCATCGGGGAGCCGGTCTACGGCGCGGGTGGCGTAATGGTGCCGCCGGCAACCTATTGGCCGGAGATTAACCGCATTTGCAAGAAGTATGACGTACTGCTGATCGCCGATGAAGTGATTTGCGGCTTTGGGCGAACTGGCAACTGGTTCGGTTCGGATACATTCGGCATCAAGCCCGACATGGTCACCTTCGCCAAAGGTTTGTCATCAGGTTATTTACCGGTGGCAGGCCTCGCGGTCAGTGACCGTATTGCACGATTGCTGCTGGAGTCGGGCGGCGAATGGGTACACGGTTTTACCTATTCAGGACATCCAACCAGTTGTGCAGTGGCGCTCGAAAACCTGCGGATCCTCCGAAGCGAGCGCCTGGTAGAACGAGTCGGGACGGATATTGGTCCGTACTTCCAGCGCAGCCTTGCCAGCCTGATAGACCATCCGTTGGTCGGCGAGGTGCGCGGTATCGGTCTGCTAGCTGCCGTCGAGATGGTTCGCGATAAGGAAACACGTGAACCCTTTGACCCGGCACTGGGTGTGGCTCGTCGCTGCCGGGAATACGCACTTAGCCGCGGACTCGTAATCCGTGCGGTTCGCGACAGCAACGTCGCCGCGCCGCCATTCGTCATCACGCGAGCAGAGGTTGACGAACTGACTGATATCTGGCGTGCAGCTCTCGACGATACCTTAGCCGACTTGGTCGATCACGTTGCTTGATAAGCGTCATGTCGAATTCGGGACGCACAATAAAACGAAGAACGATTAGCACATACAACTTCAATTTACGCACCATGACATTCAGTACCGGATGTCTGCACAGGGGGTTCGAAGTATGAAGACGACAGGAATACATCATGCGATTGTGATAATTAGTGCATTCGTCGCAGTGACACAGGTCGCTGCTCAACAGCTCGACAACGAGCGACAGGATAATAGTGATGAGCCCCAACTAGAGGAGATAGTCGTACTCGGAAATGCTTCACGATTACCGGACTCGCTCGCCTCTTTCGCGGGTTCTGTAAGTCGGATCAGTTCGGAAGAAATTCGCAATGTATCGGCAATTACTAACGACATTTCGCAGATCTTGGCACTGCAGGTGCCGGGAATTGGAATTTCGGTTCGGGGGTCCGCATCAAATTTCGATCAGTCCATTCGAGGTCGAGTGCCGTCGATCCTTATTGACGGCGTGCCGGTAGGTACTCCTTTGCGTGACGGCCGTCACGACGTGCGCTCGCTTTCTCCACAAAGCATTCAGTCAATTGAAGTGATCCGTGGGTCGAGCGCATTGTACGGAAATGGCGGAGGCGGAGGCGTCATAAACTACATCACCAAGCGTGACTTCAACGAAGAGATTGCCTGGCAAACAGAAGTAGGAACAGAACTGTCCTTGACATCCGTTGACGAGAGTTTGGCGCCGTTTTTTCATCAGACTGGCAGTGGCAGAATCGGCGCAATGTCGTTCAACGCCGACTTCTATACAGAACGAACTGATTCATTTTTCGACGCAGGTGGTAGCCGCATCCGCCCCAACCCGAACGGAGAGGGTGGCCTTGCTGAATCGGATATTCACAGTGCATTCCTGCGCCTAGGTTACACCTCCGGTTCGCAATCACTTGATGGTAGCGTCCTTTTCTACAATCAGGAGCAGGACTCAAAGTTCAATATTCTCGTCCCAGGCGACCCCAGCAATGAAATCCCCGTATCGGTTGAGGAAGGTCCGAAACTGCCAGGACAGGGCAATTCGTCAAACCAGAACCTGATGTTGAATCTCATCTACACGAATGACGATGTGCTCGGTGGTTCTATGCGGGCCCAAACGTATTATCAGGACTACGAGAATGTGTTCGAGTATGACTGTTGTTATTTTCCCGGCGGAGGACAGACGCGAGTCATCTCCGAAAAGAACGGCATCCGCCTCGATTTTAGGACGCCGCTTACCTTTCTAGATGCGGATGATGCCAACGTACTTTGGGGCGTGGATGTCCTTAATGACGAAACCGGCCAGAATCTGACTGATGGTCGAACGTGGGCGCCACTAGTGAAGCAGTCGAGTGTCGCAGGTTTTCTTCAGGCGTCTTTCTCAATCTCGGATGCATTCAGTGTCAATGCCGGTTTTCGTTACGAGGCCATTGATATCTCCTATCCGGGGTTTGTAGGGATATTCAGTGGTGTGGACGTGCCGCCGGGTGAAAGCGACTACACTGCGGATACTTTTAACATCGGGCTTACCTACGCGCTTAGTGACAAGATTAACGGTTTCGCAGCATTCTCACAGGGCTTCTCAGTTGCCGAAGTCGGTCGTGTATTGCGACAGGCGAACGAGTTTACAGATTTTTCGACCGCGAGCCTCGAGGCTTCAATTGTAGACAACTACGAGATTGGCCTGCGCTACGAAGGTGATTCTGTGTCGATGACGGTGGCTACATTCTTCGCAGAATCCAATCTTGGTACAGCAATTACCAATGACCTACGCATCGTGCGCCAGCCGGAAGAAATATACGGCGTGGAAATTGCCGCTCATGGTCAACTTGGACCCGATTGGGATTTCGGCACTACCTTTACCTGGACGGGAGGTCGCAGGGATTCAAACGGCGATGGTTCTGTAGATCGCGACCTTGGTTCGAACCGCGTGAATCCGCCGAAGTTGACGGGCTACCTAAACCATATCCTAAATGACACGTGGAGCTTGCGTCTGCAAGTGACTCACTCGGCGGGCAGGAACCTTTTCGAGGAGCGACTTGCATTTGCCGAATCGCCAGTAGAACCCTTTACACTTGTCGACGGATCGGCCAGTGCCAAACTCGGGAATCGAGGACGTTTAACGCTGGGAGTTTCCAATCTTACAAATGAAGACTATTTTACTGCCGCCTCGTATTATTTTTACGATGCGAGCGTGTTCTCAAAGGGCAAAGGTCTTGGGGCGCGGATCGCCTACTCGATCTCCTACTGAGCCAGTGGGCGAGCGGGACCTTTATGGTGTCCCGTTCGCTGCTCCTTCTTGACTTACTCGCGCATGCAGGTGGAAGCCATAAGTGCTTTGAGCTGTCGAAAGCACTCCTGATGCGCCTGGGTAGTGCAAGCGGAATCATGTCGATTTGTCGCGCAAATCTCACGGCGGCAGTCTACAGGGCGGGTGGTTCCGCCGGTGCTATGCCAGCGCTAGCGTACAGACCATGAAACCGTGAGGCACGGACAGGTCATTGCGTCGCGCTGATATTCCGCGCAACGTGCGACTCGGCCTAACGAAAACCTGAGATGCGGGATGCTTGTGAACTAGGCAACATGCCGATGCTGGCGCGCCGTGTCAGGTATAGATGCCGGCTACGGTCAATGATTTGGGCTGGACGAGGTTGGCTCATGCTCTGGCCCCGCGAGAAGCACCGGCAAAGGATGGGTTTCCGCTGTGCACGAATACTGTGATCGCTCGCGGTGGACTGGCGTTTGCTTTGGTCGGCGACTTTGCGCTGGCGACGAAGCTGATTGTCAGTACGTTGTGATGCTTGTCAAGGCGAAGTCGCGCGTACTCGAATACCGATTGCAAATGGTTTTTTATGCTTATAAAATACCATTTGGTTGTGAGGCTGCGGCCAATATCGACAATGACTAACAGCAGCGAAGCCAGCTCAAATAAGGAAACTTGACATGCTGAAAGCGAGAACCCTTGGGTACTACGAAAAAGGCGCCGCAGCCTACCGTGTCTGCCAGACAGACCCCCGATTCGGTTTCTTCATGTACCTGCCCACAGGGTTTACGTTGCAATCTGCGGCCGAAAGCAAGGTTTGTGTTCTGGTGCATGGGTCTGCCAGAACACCGCATACCTACAGGGACAAGTTCATCGACTTCGCCGAAAAGCACAACTGCGTCATCGTTGCCCCGATGTTTCCGATCGGTATTACGGATCCGGAAGACGAGTCGAGTTACAAGTTCTTGAAGGCGGACTCGCTGCGATACGACCTTGTCTTGCTTTCCATGCTTGATGAAATTCAGGAGCGATACGGAGTATCGACACAGAGTTTTATGTTGCACGGGTTTTCCGGTGGTGGTCACTTTGTTCACCGTTTCTTTTATTTGCATGCCAATCGCGTCTGCGCGTTGTCAATCGGCGCGCCTGGGATGATCACGCTGCTCAACCCTGACATAGACTGGCACTGTGGCATCGGTGGTATGGAAGATATGTTCGAGCTGCCTATCGTCTGGGACGAAATGCGCTCGACGCCCGTGCAAATGATTGTCGGATCGGAGGACACGGAGACCTGGGAAATAACCGTCGAACCCGGCAACCGCTACTGGATGCCGGGCGTGAACGATTGCGGCACAACCCGCATCGATCGTTTGACCACGCTGCGCCGCAGCTTCGAGGCTGCCGGAATTCCGGTGCAATTCGATCTGGTGCCTGGCGTCGGTCATAAGGGGTACGACATTTTGGGACCGGTGAAGTCTTTCTTTGCCAAGCACCCGGGAGCAGCCTCGTGATCGATGCATTTCCACTGATTGAACTTGAAGGTGACGCAGAGATGCGCGGTCTCGCTTACGGGCGCGCGGCCGGCGACCGGATCGAACGCGGATTGCAAATCTACCGTGACGATTTTTCCCGCCGAAACTCTTCGTGGAATGCCGTTCTCGCCACTGCCCGTCAATACCTCCCGGTACTCCAGAAATTTGATGATGACCTGTACCAGGAGATCGGTGCGATAGCACGCGGTGCAGGGCAACCGATTGAAGCCATCGCACTGTTAAATGCCCGCACTGAGCTTGGTATCGGTACACACGTTTCCGAGGAGTGCACGGCGGCACTCGCATTGCCCGCAGCAACGGCGGATGGTCATGTCCTTCACGGTCAGAACTGGGATTGGCGTCCGGGGTGCGTATCGACCGGCGTGGTCCTGCGAATCAATTGTGGCGATGGACATCAGGTACTTACGTTTTGCGAGGCAGGACAACTTGCACGACACGGATTAAACAGCGCCGGAATCGCATTGACGGCCAATGGCCTCCAGACTCCGGATGACCCCCGCAGCGATGGTATACCCACACCATTGTTGCGCCGGCGCCTGCTGTTGAAACGATCACTGGCAGAGGCTGCCACTGTGGTTTTCGAAGCACAGCATTCCTGTTCTCATGCGTTGACGATCAGTCACTCGGATGGCGAGGCCTACTGCCTGGAAACGACACCTCGCAAAATGTACTGGCTGCTGGCCGAGCATGCGCTGCTTACGCACGCGAATCATTTTAAGACGTTGGATGCCCGACTAACCGAAGTGGACTTGAGTCTGGCACGGCATCCCGAATCTCTCTACCGTGACAGCCGTACCTTGGCAACGCTCCGTCGCAATCACGGTGCAATCACCGTAGAAACATTCAAGGAAGCATTTGCCGATCGTTACGGCTGGCCAAACTCGGTTTGCCGCCCACCGACCGAGCGTGCGGATGATGCGGAATCGGCAACCGTAGCCAGCTTGATTATGGATACCACTGACCGCAAGTTGTGGATTGCCCCGGCCCCGTACGTCGAAGCAAATTATACGGAATACGGACTTGCCTGATTTAATCCCGACCCGCTTTGCCTTTCTATATCTGTTTTGCTTCGCATTCGGTGCCGGGGGCGCATCACCAGCTGACAGCCTAAGGCTGGCAATCCAGGTTGATATCCGCGGTCTGAATCCTGGTGTTACCCGCGACGGTGACACAGACACGGTTCACCAACATATATTCGAATCTTTGGTCGCGTACGACGCCGAGCTGAACGTACGACTGATGCTCGCGGAGAACCTAAACGTATCGACCGACGGCAGACGATACGAGTTCACCCTCCGCGAGGGTATCACTTTCCACAACGGCGAATCGCTGACCGCGAACCACGTCGTTTGGAACTGGCAACGAATGCTGGACCCCGCAACCGGTTGGCGTTGCCGAACCTGGTACGACGGCAGCAATGCCGCCGGCGTGAAAATCGAATCCGTCACCGCACCGGATAACAGAACTATCGTGTTCGAGATCGAGCAACCGTCATCCGTGTTTCTGGATCGCATGGCGTACGTGCAGTGCTTTACTGCGATTCTGCATCCCGACAGCATTGATAGTGACGGTGAGATCCGCCGGCCACTCGGTACAGGCCCATACCGCCTGCGCGAATGGCGTCGCGGAGAGTTCGTCGAACTGGAGCGCTACCAAGGTTATAGGCCACGCAGCGATGAACCGAGCGGATTTGCCGGCCGCAAGCGTGCGCTTATCCCGGTCGTCCGCTTCATGATCATTCCGGATGCTGCAGTTGCCGAAGCAGCCCTGTTGAGCGGCGACATAGACATCCTGACAAAGGTGCCACTACACCTAGTGTCACAGTTGGCGCGTGTACCTGATGTGGCAACGGCCTCCACACCCCAACTCTATTGGATGGCATTGCTGCTGCAATCCGCGGACCCGCTTTTGGCCGACTCGAGAATTCGAAAAGCGCTGGCGCACGCTATCAATATTGATCAGGTCGCGGCGATCGCCACCTTTGATCATGCTAAGGGCAATCCATCGGCCGTGCCTCGCACGAGTCGTTTCCATGATGCAGCACATGACCGGGCCTTAGCCTACGACCCGGAAAAGGCTCGAAAACTGTTGGCTGCAGCGCGCTATGACGGCAGCGAGCTTCGCTTACAGACAAATCGAAAGTTCCCCGCGATGTTCGATTCGGCGATCGCCGTGCAGGCGATGCTAACGGCGGTGGGGGTAAATGTGCGCCTTGAGGTCCTCGACTGGGCAACGCAACTGTCGAACTATTTCGATGGTGATTTTCAATTGATGTCCTTCGGCTATTCCGGGCGCACGCATCCAGTTTTGAATTACGCAACGATACTTGGCGACAAATCCCAGAATCCCGCCTACCAGTGGGGTGACCCGCAGGCTTTGCAATTGCTGGCCCATGCATCGCGGACTGATAACGAGTTGGAACAGCGCAAGGATTTCGATCACTTACATGGTTTGATGATCGAGCAGGTTCCTATACTGGGCCTCTACAATGAATTCCAGGTCGACGCAGTACGTGGAGAGGTGCGTGGCTATGAGCCGTGGCAGCTCGGCCGCCCGCGACTCTGGAACGTAACGAAGAACGGGGAGTAGTCAGTAGTGCTCCGCTATATCACCGCCAGGCTCCTGCTGACGCTACCGACTCTCCTGGTCCTGTCTGTCATCATCTTTGTGCTGATCCGTTCGGTACCGGGTGATCCGGCAGTTTTTATGATCGGCGACCTGGCCGACCCAATTGCACTCGCTGAGGCACGCACGGCACTGGGCCTTGATAAACCCTTTTTCGTGCAGTATCTGCTTTGGCTGCAAAACGTGCTGCAAGGCGATCTTGGCACTTCAGTGATGACGGGCCAGCCGGTTGCCGAGGCAATTGCCAGTCGGTTTGCGGTAACGGCCCAGATTGTTGGCATTGCATTGTTGCTGGCGTTAGTTATCGCGGTACCGGCGGGCATCTATGCCGCGTGGCGACAAAACCAGCTGGCGGACATAGGCACAATGTTTCTGGTCAACCTTTGCTTGTCGATACCGAGCTTCTGGATGGGGTTGTTGCTGATCCTCGTGTTTGGCATCTATCTTGAATGGTTGCCAACGGTCGGCTACGTGTCGTTGACACAGGACCTGGGTCAGGGCCTGCAATACCTACTGCTGCCGGTTTTCTCGATTGTCCTGGTCGAAGTCGGGTCGCTGACGCGTATGATGCGCGCCAGTACCATCGAGGTACTTCGCCAGGAGTACGTGACGCATGCGCGCGCGAAAGGCTTGCCCGAGCACATCGTACTGAGCCGGCATGTGTTAAAAAATGCCTTCGCGCCTACACTCACGCTGACGGGCCTGATGCTCGGTTCGCTGCTCGGTGGCGTTGCGGTCATCGAGACAGTGTTCACGCTCCCGGGGATAGGACGACTGCTGGTAGACAGCATTTATGCACGCGACTACGCCATCGTGCAGGGCGTACTATTGTTTGTCGCCTTGATCTATGTGTGCGTCAACCTGCTTGTTGACATGCTCTACCCGTTGTTCGATCCAAGGGTGCGAATGTGACGGCGTTCGCTCCCTGGTGGCTGCGGCGCCCCAATGCCGCCTTCGGCGGCGCGTTGCTATGTGGTGCCGCTGTTCTGACCGCATGGGGCATCATAGCGCCACCCTTCAGTCCGATTGAGCTCGACTTTGCCGCGCGCCTCGACGCGCCGTCCGCCATTCACCTGTTCGGCACCGACCAATTTGGACGTGACGTATTCAGCCGTGTATTGACGGCCACCGGCGTCAGTTTGTATGTCAGTTTGTTGACCGTTACCTTCGCCACCGTTGTGGGAACGGCTATCGGGGCATTTACCGGTTTCCACGGCGGCTGGGTCGACCGCGGGGTAATGACCGTCATGGATGCGTTACTGGCTTTGCCGAGCATCCTCTTGGCTCTGGTCATCCTCAGTATTCTCGGCCCAGGCAAGCTTGGTGTCGTGTTGGCACTCGGTGTTGCGTACACGCCAAGCGTGGTCCGTGTTGTGCGCGGAACAGTGTTGTCAATTCGCGAACAGGAATACATAGATGCGTCGCGCGCGATGGGCAATTCCGCTGTCTACACCATAGTCAGGCATGTCATCCCGAATTGTTTCAGTTCACTGACCGTGCTTGCGACTGCCTTTTTCGCGCTCTCGATACTGACGGAAAGTGCGCTCAGTTTTCTTGGCCTTGGCGTCCCTCCCCCGTACCCGAGTCTTGGCGGCATGATTGCAGACTCGCGCACTTATTTCTCGATTGCCCCATGGCTTGCGATATTTCCCGGCGTCGTCGTCTCTTTCTTGTTGCTGGGATTCAACCTGTTCGGTGACGCTGTAAGGGACCGTTTTGATCCTAGGATGACGGGGCTGTGACGGACGTGCTACTCACAGTGGATAAGCTGACCGTGCAGCCGTTGCAGGACGCGGCAGCGTCGGAACTGGTCAGCAAAGTGTCGTTTGCAATTGCACCGGGCGAAATCTATTCGCTGGTCGGTGAGTCCGGGTCGGGAAAAACCATCACGTCACGCGCGATCCTTGGCCTGCTGCCGCCTGGCCTAACAGCGACCGGTGGTCGTATCGTATTCGACGGGCATGATTTGCTCGACTGCCCGGTCGGGGAACTGCTCAAGGTGCGGGGCAGGCGGATCGGGATGGTGTTCCAGGAGCCGATGACATCGCTCAACCCTGCTTTGACGGTAGGCAGGCAACTGACCGAGGCGCAGGTACGGCATTTGGGGCTCAGTGAGAAAGAGAGTAGATGCGCGGCAGTCGACATGCTGGAAAAAATGCAGGTACCGGACGCCGCGCAAAGCCTTGCAAAATATCCACATGAATTTTCAGGCGGCTTGCGCCAAAGGATTCTGTTGGCGGGCGTACTCGCCTTGCGCCCGTCGCTAATAATTGCCGACGAGCCGACAACTGCACTCGACGTGCTGATCCAGAAGGAAGTACTCGACTTGATGGTTTCTGCAGTGCGGGACATCGGTAGTGCGGTGCTGCTGATTACGCACGATCTCGGCGTGGTCGCGAAGTACGCAGACCGAGTTGGCGTTATGCAGCGCGGACGTCTGCTCGAGGAGGCTCGCACAGAGGACCTGTTGCACCAACAACGTCAAGATTACACACGAGAACTCTTCGCCGCGATTCCGGTACGAGACCACGCCGCCACTGCGGCTGTTGCACGACGATCATCCCTGGTTACCGTGGAAAACCTTGCGGTTGACTACTTTCGCCGTCGTCGCCTGCCGTGGCGTCCACGGTTGGCGACGCGTGTTCTCGAGCACATTGATCTGACTGTGCATGCTGGCGAAACCGTGGCGATTGTCGGTGAATCGGGCTCGGGAAAGACGACGCTTGCAAAGGCACTGCTCCGCCTTGTTCCGACCGCTGCCGGTACGATTAATTTTCTCGGCGAGGACATAACCAAGGCCGGTGGCAGAGCATTGCGGAAGCTGCGGCGTCGCATGCAGATTGTGTTTCAGGACCCGTATTCAGCGTTGGACCCGCGAATGCGCCTGACCGATATTGTTGCGGAAGGCTTGCGGCATCTCGAGCTCGATCGCACGGAAACGGCAAGACGGGTACACGAAGCCCTCGATGACGTCGGTCTCGACGGCTTCGGGATGAGATTTCCACATCAGTTATCCGGTGGGCAACGGCAGCGCGTGAACATCGCGCGTGCGCTTGTGTCCGGGCCGGAGCTCGTGCTCGCTGACGAGCCGGTCTCGGCATTGGACGTCACAGTGCAGGCGGAAATTTTACGGCTATTCACTCGCTTGCAGGAGAAGCATGGGTTTGCCTGTCTGTTTATTTCCCACGACCTCGGTGTCGTAGAGCAGATCGCCAGCCGGGTGATGGTGATTTATCGCGGCCAGCTCGTTGAAATTGGCACGCGTAACCAGTTGTTCGATCGCCCTCATC
The DNA here is from genome assembly GCF_055809415.1 of Woeseia sp. D3-10. Lineage (NCBI taxonomy): Bacteria > Pseudomonadati > Pseudomonadota > Gammaproteobacteria > Woeseiales > Woeseiaceae > Woeseia > Woeseia sp. D3-10. The sequence continues at coordinate 2,253,330 of NZ_JBVVTW010000007.1, forward strand.
ATCCGTATACCTGCGCTTTGTTGAACGCGGCACCGCGCTTGGTCCGTGCGGACGGTGAATACCGGCTTGCGCCAGAAACAGCGACTCAGCGGGTGCCCGGACCGGGGCATGATTACGATGGCTGGAATGAGCGGCCAGCACGCAGGGAAGCCCGGCTCATCTGTGTCGACGATGAACACTACGTGTCGGCTTACCCGACACGATCAATCAGCGCGGAGGTGAAGTTGTGAAGGTTACCGTGATTCAGATGAATTCCAGGGACGACAAGGCTGCAAACCTGGAGCAGGCCGCTGCATTGATCGGGGAAGCAGTACAGGCGACTGCGCCCAACTTGGTGAGTTTGCCGGAGCTGTTTACCTACTTGGGCGGGACCGTTGAGGGGGCAAGGGATTCATCGGAACCTTTGCCGGATGGACCGGCGTACCGGATGTTGCGCGATCTTGCACGCGAACACGGAATTTACGTGCATGGCGGCAGCCTTAACGAGCGGGACGGAGACCGCTATTACAACACGACTGTGGTGTTCGATCCGCGAGGGGAACTTGTCGCCAGCTATCGCAAGATCCACATGTTCGACGTCGTGACCCCAGACGGCAAGGTATACAAAGAGTCGGCCACCTACGCGGCCGGCGAGGACATAGTGACCTTTGATATCGACGGTATTACCTTCGGTTGCACGATTTGTTATGACGTGCGATTCCCGGAACTCTACACGCGTCTGGTGAACGCGGGTGCGCAGGTGCTGTTCATCCCGGCGGCGTTCACGCTGATGACCGGCAAGGATCACTGGGAGGTGCTGTGCCGCGCGCGGGCAATCGAAACGCAATGCTACGTGCTCGCAGCCAACCAGACCGGCCCGTATATTGAGGACAATGTGCCGCGTGACTCGTGCGGAAATTCGATGGTCGTCGACCCCTGGGGCATGGTCATCGCTCGTGCCCAGTATGGCATCGGCTATTGTTCGGCAATTCTCGATTTTGACCGTCAGAAAAAGATCCGCGCCGACCTGCCGTCACTGCGCAATCGCGTACTCACAGGATAGATGGTCGTGTCCCAACGAAGATTTCATCCAAACGAATCGGCGAAACGTTTGCGGTCGGAAGCATATTCGGACCGAGTTCAGCAGGTTTATAGCGGCGTTGCACGTGCGACAGACACTATTGCAGCGTGGCCGGGTTATGCCAGAACTCCCCTGCTCGAAATGAATGATGTTGCCAGCAGAACCGGAGTTGGCCGGGTTTTTTACAAGGACGAGGCGAGCCGTTTCGGGCTCGGTAGCTTCAAAGCACTCGGCGGTGCTTACGCCGTCAACGAGGTATTGAGGCAATACCTGGAACAAAAGACGGGATGCAGGGCCGATCCAAAGGCCATGCTCGAAGGGCAATACCGTAACTTGCTGTCTGACATTACTGTCGCCTGTGCGACGGCGGGCAACCACGGTCGCTCTGTCGCATGGGGGGCAGGCCTGTTCGGTTGTCACGCGGTAATTTTTATTCACGACGGCGTCGGCGGTGATCGCGAGGAAGCGATCAGGCGCTTTGGAGCGGACGTCCGGCGCGTGGCGGGGGATTACGATAATTCAGTGCGGGTCGCAGCAGAGACGGCCGCAGCGAATGGATGGCAGGTGGTGTCCGATACGTCGTATGACGGGTACACGGAAGTACCGTTGACAGTCATGCAGGGCTATTCACTGATGTTCCAGGAAATCGCCAGTCAAATGGATGAGCCGCCGACACATGTGTTGTTGCAGGGCGGCGTCGGTGGCTTGGCGGCAAGTGCCGCCGCCTACTATGCGGCGCGCTTCGGTGCGAAACGACCTGACATCGTGGTCGTCGAGCCGGAAAATGCTGCCTGCCTGCTGAAGAGCGCGGTTGCCGGACGAATGACCACGGCGCACGGCAACCTCGAAACTAGAATGCTAGGCATGGCCTGTGGTCAGCCATCACTTGTTGCATGGGAAATTCTTGAGGAGACTGCCGACTTTTTCGTCACAATCAGCGAGGAGGAGGCGATGGCGGCAATGCGCAGCCTCAATCAAATGCACGTTGCAGATCGCAGGATCGTTGCGGGCGAATGCGCTGGGGCCGGCTTGGCATTGCTCGAACGGGCCTCCGTCGATCGGCAATTGTATGAAAGTCTTCGTTTCGACGTGAGTTCGCGCGTTTTATTGATCGGTACTGAAGGTGCTACCGACCCGCGAACCTACACGGAAATTACCGGGTTGCGTTTATCGGCGTAGTGGAGCTGAGACCATGAGTCTCTTAAGAAAGCGATCTCCAAGTACAAACTAAAGGCGTCGAAGTAGCAACTGATGCGCTGGGCGGTGCCAGCATCCATGTGGCAACGCACGTCGCTTGTTAGTCTTGATGAGTGGTGTTTGTGCGGCTAATAACCGGGCTGCAGGTAGCGAACCGCACCTGGCAAGTCGCAGTCTGCTACAACTCGATGTTCGCCGGAATACGAGCGAGTTCTGTACCTGCTTCTCCCATTCATGCTGCCGTTTCAATCTTCTTAATATCTTCCGGCGGTCTTCACCATGTCAGTGAAGATCCGTCACAAACGCGAGCGCCACTTTCCGACAAGATAGGTCATTAACCTCAAGCCAAAATCCAAATGCAAAACACTGCGTTAGAAATATTTGCAGGCTCAATAGACGGCCGTTTGTACCCCATACGGTACTAAATGCACCTTGGTGGTTTAGCGGCTGATCGAGTGTGGTAACTTCCGTCTTCCACAGTTCTTATATGACACGAAAAATTTTTGGATCGCGTTAATTTTGTGATATAAGACAAAACTGCATAAAAAAAAGAGCAAAGTGGAAATACCGCACTATCGGGGAAGTAAGTTGTTGAAACTTGGGGGGAAACTTTAGATGGGAAGGAACGAAAAATGGACGTCGTACAGACGAGCGTGGCAATCGAATGCCGCCACTGTACGCAAAGGCACGGGATTATCCGGCGCTAAATTCTTGCCGGTAGCCGCGTTGCTTGCCATCGGTACGGCCGGTGCTCAGGAAAGCGCACCGGGGAACAACGCGGACGATGAACCTCTGGAAGAGGTCACCGTTACCGGCACGCGCGTCGTACGTGACGGCTTCGAGTCGCCGACTCCGGTCACCGTCCTGGGTCAGGAAGCGCTCGGCGAAATGGGCGTGACCGTGATTGCTGACGCAGTAAACAGACTGCCGATGTTTTCGGGCAGCGTGACCACACGCAATGCGTCCACCACCATTAGTGGCGGTTCGGCCGGCGTTAACACGCTGAGCCTCAGGGGACTCGGTCCGAATCGAACGCTGACATTATTAAACGGCAAACGCATCGTGACGTCACAGTATCGCAACCGCGATAACAACGGCGGCGCCGTCGACACCAACGAATTTCCAAGCGGACTCATTGAACGCGTTGAAGTGGTTACCGGTGGTGCATCCGCCGCGTACGGTTCCGACGCACTCGCTGGCGTAGTCAACTTTATTCTTGATACGGATTACACCGGCTTCAAAGGTACGGTGCAGGGTGGTGCTACGACTCACGGAGACGGTGAGAACGTAATGGGCACCTTCACCGCCGGCTTGCCGTTCGCCGATGGCCGCGGACACTTCCTTTTCAATGCTGAACATGCCTACCAAGCCGCTATCCCTTACAACGATCGCGATTGGGCACAGACTTCGTATGCCTTCATAAGCAACCCGAATTACACGCCTGACAACGGCCAGCCGCGGCATCTTACCGTCACCGATGCCGGTCTGTCTGTCGCGACCCGGGGTGGTTTGATTGTTAACTGCGCAACCGCTCCCGGTGTTGCCTGCCCTTTGCGTGGTACGCAGTTCCTGGAGGGCGGCGCACCTGCTTCATTCCAGTTTGGTTCTCTTATAAGTGGTCCCGTAATGACCGGTGGCGATTGGCAACAGTCCAGAGTGAACACGGACATGAGCCTGGCGTTGCAACTGGTACGCGATACCGCTTTCTCGCACGTCAGATACGACATTGGCAATTCCACTACGGCCTACGCAACAGTGCACTGGGCGCATACGGAAGGCGAGAACAAGCAGTCCGCACCCAACTTCAACCTGGGTAACGTGACTATCCTCTCGGGTAATCCGTTCATTCCTGCATCAGTGCAGGCGGAAATGACTGCCGGTGGAATTCCATCCTTCACATTGGGTACAACCAACTATGATTTGCCCAACTTCGGTGCCCGAAATGATCGCACGTTGAAGCGTTACGTTGCCGGCATTGAGGGTGAGCTGAACGTTGCGAATAACAATTGGCAATGGGATGCGTACTACTCAAAGAGCACCCACGACATCATTTCGCGATCAACAAACAACGAAATCGTTCCACGTTACCGTTTAGCGGTCGATGCCGTACTTGATGGCGGCCAGATTGTTTGCCGTATCAATGCCGATGCCGACCCATCGAATGATGACCCGGGTTGCTACCCTTACAATCCGATGGGCATGGGCGTGAACTCTCAGTTGGCTGCAGGTTACGTCGTTGGCACAGGCTGGGCGGATACCCTCCTGGAGCAGGACGTCTTCGCGGTAAGTGCAGCGGGCGAACCGTTTTCAAGCTGGGCAGGCCCCGTGTCTGTTGCCTTTGGTCTTGAGCATCGGACTGAAAAGCTGAGCGGAACCGCGAGTGATCTTGACGAAGCGGACAGCTTTCTCGTAGCAAACTATCACGGCACTTCAGGTAAGTACGACGTAACCGAGGGTTTTGTCGAAACCGTTGTGCCTTTGGCGAACGACAAGCCGTTTGCAGAACTGCTGGATTTGAATGCGTCGGTACGTTGGACGGACTACAGTACCTCCGGCAAGGTAACTACCTGGAAGGTCGGCACGAGCTGGGCGCCAGTAGAAGATCTCCGTTTCCGTGTAACCCGTTCGCGCGACATCCGCGCACCGTACTTGGGTGAGTTATTCGACGCAGGCCTGTTCGGCGCGGCGACCCCGCTGGATGATCCGTTCAGTGGCACAACGCACGGCGTATCTTCACGGACAACCGGCAACCCGAACCTCAAGCCAGAAGAAGCCGATACGACCGGTATTGGCGCTGTGTTCACGCCATCCTTCCTGCCCGGGTTTGCTGCGTCGGTTGACTACTACAGCATCGATATTGAAGGTGCGATCGCAACGCTGGGCAGAGACGGCTATGTCGCCCGCTGTTTTGCAGGCGATCAGGCGCTGTGTGACTTCATCGACTTTGCCCCGGACGGTTCCGTCGAGTTCGTTCATGTTCAGCCTGCAAACGTTAACTCGCAGTCGACGAGTGGTGTCGACGTGGAGTTGAGCTACACGTTCCCGATGTCCGGCATCTTCTCCAATCTGGATGGCGACCTGTCGTTAAGAGCTTTGGCCACGTTTGTAGACTCACTTGAAACTCAGGACAGCTTCGGTGTTGTTACAGATGGCGCCGGTGTGAATGCTGACAACATGGGAACCGGAGCTGGTTTCACGTTGTTCGGTCCGGACTTCCGCTACCTGATGTCCGCGACTTACGACAGTCATCCGCTACGCACCACACTGACCATGCGGGGCATTGGTTCCGGCGTTTACAATAACAACCTTATTGAATGCGCCACGAACTGCCCGACATCGACGGCGGCAAATCCGACCATCAACAACAATCACGTCGATTCAGTGACGTACTTCGATCTCGCGTTCAACTACTCAATGTACGATGATGCTGCCGAAGTATTCTTTGTTGCCGAGAACCTTCTCGATGAAGACCCACCGCTTATCGCGGGCGGCATCTTCGGACCGGGTAGTGCGCAATTCTACAACGGGCTTGGTCGGATGCTGCGTGCCGGTGTGCGCGTAAGCTTCTAGGCTGCAGCCATCGAATGACGGCTTTGGTGCAAGACAAAAGCGTCAGGTGATCCATTCGGCCGGCCTGGTCGGCCGAATGGATCGTCACGATGGACATGGCAGGGTCGACCAAGATTCGGCGCCTGATTCCATCGACATTGCGGCAAAGCCTCGACAGGCAAAAGGACAATCATTACCCGCTTGAGAACGGAGGACCGCAACGCTGAAAAGCACGCGTATTTCGAAAGCGGCAGAAGCAGGGGGAGCTTGCTGCGATCCTTGCTTCTTTCTTCACTATGTTGCTGTATTTATGGAGTATTCGAAGCTCTGTTGGTACATTTCGAGACCCCCTGACGAGGTCAGATCAGGATGCTCGTGAGTCATAGGAAGAGCCAATGAACGTATTCAGTCAAATGACATGTAACAGAACTTGCCAACTCGGCCACGCATTCTGTAACGTTTGATTCAGATCGGCCTCGCTAGCAGGAGAACAGACAGGTGCATTCGCTCAAAAGAACCTCGGTCCGCGGGACCATGCTCGGACTGCTGGCCGCAGTCACCGTCGTCGGTTGTTCAGGCCCTGCGGAACCCGAAGCGCCCGGCACCGAACCCCGTATGCGGTTGATTACGACGGCCCAATACATCAATTCTCTCAAGTACGTATTCGGCCCCAGCGTTCACACGCAAGGCGAGTTTTCCCCCGCAGCACGAACGGACGGTCTGCTGGCCAACGGCGCGGCGATCGCCGGCGTCAATACCTCGCAGCTTGAACAGTTCCAGCGTGCCGCCTCCAGCGCCGCTGCCCAAGTGGTTAATGAAGAGCACCGTGACTATTTAATTCCTTGCAAACCCGCGGCCGAAGACACGGCGGACAATGCCTGTGCGACGAAATTCCTGTCACAGACAGGCCGCCTGCTTTTCCGGCGCGCTTTGACTGATGAGGAAGTTGCCGCTTACGTCGCAAGCGCTGAGGCTGGCGCGACAAGTCTGAATGATTTCTACGCTGGTCTAGCGACAGCATTGGAAGGGATGTTAATCAGCCCTGACCTGCTGTTTGTCGTCGAGAATGCCGAGCCGGATCCGGAAAACCCGGGTCAGCTCCGCCTTGACGCGTACTCACTCGCATCGCGGCTCAGCTACTTCCTTTGGAATGCCAGCCCGGACGACAAATTACTGACGGCCGCCGAAAGCGGCGAGTTACAGACAAAAGAAGGCCGTGCTCGTGCCGTCGACCGAATGCTGGCCAGCCCGCGGCTTGAAAGTGGCGTGCGAGCATTCTTTGATGACATGTTTGCCTTCGACGACTTCAATACTCTGTCGAAAGACCCCCTTATCTATCCAGCATTCACAAGTGTGACGGCCGAGGCAGCACGCGAACAGACACTGCGCACGGTGGTGAAACACCTGATCGTCGACAAGAACGACTATCGTGACCTGTACACCACGCGATCAACGTTCATCTCGCCGGAACTCGCGGTGCTGTATGAGATGCCTGCGCCGTCTGGCTGGACGCCGTACACGTTTCCGGATGACAGCCTGCGAGCCGGGTTGTTGACGCAGATCAGCTTCCTTACGTTGCATTCGCACCCGGGCCGCAGTTCTCCGACGCTACGCGGTGCCGCTCTGCGTGAGGTGCTGTTATGTCAGCACGTGCCACCTCCGCCGCCCAATGTTGATTTCTCGGCGTTGTCGAACCCCGATTCGCACTACCCCACGCAACGCCAACGCGTAGAGGCGCATCTCGAGACACCCTCATGCGCGGGCTGTCACCGAATTACGGACCCCATGGGCCTCGCGCTGGAAAACTTCAATGGCGAAGGTCGTCACCAGCGAACTGAAAATGGTGTGGTGATAGACGCCAGTGGCAATCTCGATGGCGTGGAGTTTGAGAACGTGGTCGGATTGGGTCAGGCATTGCGAGAGAACCCAGCCTTGCCGAGTTGCCTGGTGCAGCGCGTTTACAGCTATGGGTCCGGTGGACCGGTCGGGGCGGAAGAAAACGCACTTCTCGCACACTTCAATGAGTATTTTGCAGCTGAGGGCTACCAGTTCACGGACTTGCTGCGAAAGATCGCGTTAAGTGAATCCTTCTCGAGAGTGGTGGCCGGCTGGAAGCCGGAGCCATTTGACGAAGAGCAGCATGGCGACGAGCAACCGAACGATACCGAACAAGAAATTCTTACCATGACGCGGAATACCGCGCATCAGCCACAATAAGCCAGACTAACTGAGCAATAGGTTCAAGAAGCAGCAGGCTACGCTGCAGGAGAGATTAGATGAAGAAGTTGAGCAGGCGCCGTGTGTTACGTGGAATGGTGAACGGCAGTGCGGTATCAATTGCACTCCCTCTCCTGAATTGCTTTTTGAACGAAAACGGCACCGCTCTCGCATCGGGAGCGCCGATGCCGGTTCGGTTTGGAACCTGGGGTTACGGGCTTGGGATGACCGCGAACGTATTCGTCCCGAAAAAGTTTGGCCCTGATTACGATCTGCCCGAAGAAATTGCATCGTGGGCGTCAGTTAAAGAACACATCAATCTCTTCACGAATGCGTCAGCGTTTCCGGACGATGCCCCGAACCCATGTCACTACACGGGCTGGGTCATCGGCAGAACGGGCGTGGCGCCTATGGACGGGCAAAGTATTCCCGGCGAAACCATCGACGTGACCATCGCCAATCAGATCGGTCGTACCACGCGCTTTCGTTCGCTGACGGCGACGGCGAACGCCGACGTTCGTACTACCTACAGTTACGAGAACTCCACTACGCCCAATTCTCCGGAATGGTCACCGCTGCAGTTCTACAACCGCTTGTTCGGTCCGGAATTTCCGGATCCCAATGCAACAACGTTCAATCCCGATCCGCAAGTCAGGGTTCGAAAAAGTGTTCTGTCCGGGGTAATGGATCAGACACGCTCGCTGATGCGAAACGTGGGCGCGGACGACCGGCGCCGCCTCGACCAGTACTTTTCTGGTTTGCGTCAGCTGGAGAATCAGTTCGCTCAGCGCCTTGAAAAGCCCGAGCCGATTGCGGGCTGCCGTCCGGGCGAAGCACCAATTTCTGACCCACCGATGGACAAAACCGCGGAATCCGTCGCCTTGCGTCATCGCATGATGACTGACCTGATGGTCATGGCACTGGCCTGCGACCAGACCCGTGTCTTCAATATGGCCTATTCGTCGGCGGCGTCAGCAATCATTAAGCCCGGTTACGAAAAGCCACACCACACGACCACGCATGAAGAACCTGTGGATGCGGAGCTGGGCTACCAGCCGAATGCTTCCTGGTTCACGCGCCGGGCGATGGAAAGTTGGGCCGAGTTTGTGTCGGCGTTCACGACGGTCAAAGAGGGCGACGGCACGCTGCTTGATAACGTTCTTATCTACGCAACGACCGATCACGGCTACGCGCGAATGCACAGTCTGGACGGCATGCCGATCTTTACGGCGGGTCGTGCGGGCGGCAAAGTCAAAAGCGGTATCCACGTGGACCTGGAAGGTGGTGCAGGGACGCGGGTTGGTTACACAGCGCTGCGTCTGATGGGCGTGGATACACCGTCGTGGGGCACAAAAAGTAACCGGACCTCAGCCGAAGTTGGCGAAATACTGGTCTGAGTACGGGACCAGGTCGTTGAGTTTGCGACGACGTCCCCTACGCCGGACGTTCGGAGAAAGAAATACGTTATGAGTGATGACAGAAGATGAGTAAATACGTGGCCACAGCCAGTCGCAGTTTCGTGTCCCTTTCAATGAAAAGTGCATTGCTCACCGTAATTCTCGCGGCAAATACCAACGTAGTGAACGCTGCTGATTCGGCGGCCAGCCGCTCGCAGACGTCGGAGTACTGGCAGTCACCCAGCGTTGCGGTGAAAGAAGAATATGTCGAGACCAAGATGCCGGCCGGTTTTCAGGTGGTAGTGACTGAACTCGAAGGCCCGGTCTTTGCCGATCCTAACGGTTTGACACTGTACAAATGGCCGCTGGAAAATCTCCGCAATGGAGCAACCGGTGATCGCAAAGACGGCAAGTCAGAGTGCGGCGACGAGGTACTGACGGTCACGTCCGGTCTGATGAGCCCTTACCCCGCCGGCCTCGTCTTACCCAACATCGACGAACGTTTGAGCTGTTCTCAGGTGTGGCCGCCCGTGCTTGCTGCCGAGGGTGCTGAGCCCATAGGCGACTGGACCCTGGTCGAACGCAGCGATGGTTCTTCGCAGTGGTCTTATGACGGTTACCCGATGTACGTCTCCATTCTGGACCAGCAAAAGGGTGACGTTCACGGTGGCACGAAGATCGAGAGAGGTGGCGATGCACCTGCTGTGCGCGTACCGGTAGGTCCGCGATCTGCTGTTCCGCCAGTCTTTAAAGTGATACCGATGGCGACCGGAAGAATGGTCATCACGGAAGACCGCTACTCTGTGTACAGCTGGGACGGCGATGAGCCCAACAAGTCAAATTGCTATGACAGTTGTTTGGACAACTGGACGCCTGTGATGGCGCCGGAGACGGCAGTAGGGCAAGGCAAGTGGACTGTCATTGAGCGCTCGCCCGGAGTGAGTCAATGGGCTTTCTGGGGCAAGCCGCTTTATACCTACAATAATGATCCTCGTACCATCAGCCTGATCGGCAGCGATGTGCCCGGATGGAATAACGTCTACACCCAGAGGGCTTTGCTCCCTCCGGAAGACTTTACCGTTCAGTCTTCTCGCCTCGGCCACGTATTGGCGGATGCTGATGGCAAAACACTCTATCTCTACAACTGTTCGGACGATGCCTTCGACCAGCTCGCTTGCGATCATCCTGACACCGCTCAGGAATACCGTTTAGCGATATGCGGCAATGGCGACCCGGAGATCTGTCGCAATACTTTCCCTTATGTTCCCGCACCGATAGACGCCAAGAGCGAAAGCCGACTGTGGAGCGTAATGATAATCAACCCGAATACCGGGCATCGCGCAGCTGAGGGCGATGCCGACGCTATGCACGTTTGGGCATACCGCGACCGGCCGGTGTTCACATTTACCGGTGACGAAGTGCCCGGTGATGCCAACGGCGATGCGTACGGAGAATTTAACGGCTACCGAAACGGTTACAAGGCCTTTTGGTTGCGCGACGATTACATGTCCAACGCTTATTCTCGATAATACCGGCGGTAAAATCATCGGCCCGCCGAGGAGTGACCAATGAACCATAGTGGGAAAAATACAAAGCCACGCCTGTCAACATCAGGACGATTGCTGCTCGGCACTGTAGCGGCGACATTGTTGGGCGGCGCTGGCGCGGTCCAGGCTGAAGCGCCACCCGACGGACGGATTGGTTACGTTTTGACGTACCGGTACTTCGCCGTTTACGAGACCGAAGAAGCCACCGAGTGCCCCAATGGTTTGAACGACGGACCACGCGAGTTGTATGCCAAGCTGTTTCCCGATGACGGCAAAGTACGAACCGTAATGGAGACGCAACTGAAGCGTGAGGGCCAGAACTGGCATCCGAGTACGTCCCCAGGCGAGCTCCCGTTTTACGAGGCGCAGGGAGAAATCTCCTACGGATTTAATCTTGATGGGGAAGTCGGCCCCAATGATTTCACGAGTCCAGACGGCGAAGAAGGTATCGACAACGAGTTGTACCGGGTGCTGGGTTGTACGATGAACTATCGGGCAGCGGGTTCGCTCCGTCACTTTATTAATGTATTCATGTGGCGGTACAACAATAACCGCTGGATGATCGAGCTCTCGGATGTTGATGACCTGACCAACGACGACGACGTAACCGTGACCACGTATCGCAGCGCCGATGGCTTGCTTGCCGATGCCACCGGCGAGGGTTTTGTCGCTGGAGGAACTCAGAACGTCGATTTGCGTTGGGGCAGAGAGTTCATTCAGGAGGTCAAAGGCAAGATCGTGGACGGCGTACTTACCACGGACTCAATTGATACGATCAAGATACCCTGGGGCTCCACGTTCAATACCAACGGCTATCAGACCTTTCGTGCGCTTCGTTTCAATCTGAATCTGACCGAAGAATCGGCAGAAGGGATGCTCGCGGGTTACGTAGACGTTGAAAAATTCCACCATCATCTGAACACGACCTGGTCGACCCACCATCAGAGCTATGGGCAGGAATCTTCATCGGCACAGTACCCGTCACTGCGTCGTCTGGCAGACGCTTATCCTGATCCTGAAACCGGGATCAACACAGCGATCTCTATGGCGTTGGAAGTGCGAATGACCCAAACGTTCGTCATGCGCCCGAACGAAGACGTAAACCAGATGGCTTACACGTCCAACTAAGCGACATCCGGTCTTCAGTTAGGCCGATTTGATCGGCACCTGTTGCCTGGACAGTCACCGATCTCAATTGTGCGAGCGGAAGCTGTATCTGTCGTATCTTGAGTGAAAGCAAGTCGCCATCAGGCAGTCAGTCAAATCCCGGCAGGTCCATTCATTCGATAGTGAATCGACCTGCCGGTTTCGACAGCGAAACCCGCGATCCTCGCTGAGCAAACAGCAGTCGCTTTAGTGATCGGTGCTGCGGCTAATCCCAGCGACCACCTGAACATTGTTCCGGATAATCCACCCTCAGTGCCGCTTGTCGTAGGCATTGGAGCTTGGCGCAGTACACGCTGCGCAAATGGCCGCGCAGAAGAGTTATCTCAATAACGACTGGAGCTCGAAAGGGCGCATTCTAGTGAAGCAAGCGCAATGCCTGCTTGATGTCTTTCACTACCCACTGTCGGTCGAGTACCTGAAAGACGCCGTGACGTTCGAAATCCTTCATCAGTTCATCCTGAACACCCGACAAGATAACCTGAATACCTTGCTTGCGAAAACTGCTGACAATGTCCTTTAACGTCTGATAGCCAGTGGCATCGATCAAGGGTATGTAGCGCATTCGCAATATAATCGCCCGAGTCGATGACGGAATTTGGGTGAGCGTGTGCTGAAACTGCCGGGCTGCACCGAAAAACAACGGCCCGTTGATTTCATACAGCGCCACGCCGTCCGGCATTACCAGGTCTTCTTCATCAAACAGACGCTCCATCCGTTCTTGATCAATATTGATGTTATTGACCTGCACGGATTGGCTCATCTTGTTCATGAACATAAAACTCGACAACACGATACCGACTTGAATCGCGATCACCAGATCGAAAATCACGGTCAGGAAGAATGTCGTGAGCAAAATTATGACGTCAATTCTGTCGCCTTTCAGAATCGACTTAAATTGCCGCCATTCACTCATGTGATAAGCCACAACCACCAGAATTCCCGCCAGACAGGAAAGCGGAATCAGTTTTGCCAACGGCGCAAATAACAGCATCACCAACAACAAAACTACAGCATGGACAATGCCGGCAATCGGTGTGCGGCCGCCGTTATTGACGTTGGTGGCGGTACGGGCAATGGCGCCGGTGGCGGGAATGCCACCGAACAGGGCGGACGCGGAATTGGCCGCACCTTGCGCGACCAGTTCCATATTGGATCGGTGTTTACCACCAATCATGGAATCCGCTACAACCGCTGACAATAAGGACTCAATCGAGCCCAGCAATGCGATTGCAAACGCCGGCTGAATCAGTGATTTAACGATCTCGAAATCCATCGATGGCAAGTGCGGCATGCTGAGCGCGTTCGGAATTTCTCCGAACTGACTATAAATAGTTTCGACCGGAATACTGAAGAAGTGCACAAACAGCGTAGACAGCACAATGGCCACAATTGATCCGGGGATCAGCTTGATAACTTTCTGTAAATAGAAGGTTATCAACACAGTGGTCACCGCAATGGCTACTGCATAGGTATTAATCTGATCAAAATAACTTACGTACACCGACCATTTACCGAAGAAATCAGCGGGCACATTGGAAATCGGCAAACCCAGAAAATCCTTAATCTGCGATGAAAAAATTATCAGAGCAATTCCGCTGGTGAAACCTACAATCAGCGAATAGGGAATAAATTTGAGAAAGTTGCCGAATCGGGCCAGACCAAAAGCGATCATAATAAAGCCGGCCATGAAGGTGGCAATGATCAAACCGTCCACGCCGTGAGTCTGGACAACGCCGTAAACAATGACGATAAAGGCGCCGGTGGGCCCGCCAATTTGTACCCGACTGCCGCCAAACATTGAGATAACGATGCCGGCTACTATTGCCGTTAATAACCCTTTCTCTGGCGAAACTCCCGAAGCGATGGCAAAGGCAATTGCCAGGGGTAAAGCAACAATGCCGACGATTACGCCAGACATAACATCCTTGAGTATCGTTTCGCGAGAAATGCCGGCTCTGATCAGGGAAAATAACTTGGGTGTGAATTCACCCTGCATGATGGTTGTCCATGAGTTCTCGAGCCATCCAGGAAAACGAAGTTGGCAATTGCGCTTTAAGATCAGGAAATGAGGTTATTGCCAGTATCTTAGTCCCCAGACGAGAATCGTTAAAGCTAACCGAACCCATCAGTCGAGGGTATACGCGCGGCGGTGAGGTCGTGCGCTCGCCAAAAGCACACTCAAACTGGGTGACCACACCCCCCTGCATTCAGTCATGCACCGGCCGTTCCGCATAGGCCATCGGATGTATGTGCGCTTGCTGGCAAACGATCAGGTTGGCTTCGTTATTGGCGATCCGAAAGTACGATGTGCTGCATTCATGCCTGTGAAATCAATAATAGGCGCAACCACGAAGTGTCCAATCGCGACACTAACGACCAGATGCATCTGATAATTGACTACGTACTGCTGGATGTCTTTGAGAGCGGACTCGATCGTCGGTGACACGCGTCGAGCAACGAGCCAAGTGAGCGGCCAGTTGGCGTCTCGTGAGTCAGTGACCCTGCGGTTTCGCCACGATGTGGCGCGCGGCCAGCATTGATCGGTGATTCGTTTTGCGCCCGGACGCATGTTCAATCGCGTACCGGGCGCAGCGCACAGCTTTCAACTAACCCGTCAGAAGCTCGCAGGCCGCGGCCCGGTCTGAACGGCTATTACCGGCCTGGCTTACAGCCCGGATCCGTCCTCGGAATAGATAACCCAGATCTTGGTGTAACCGTCGGTTTCCCAGATGCCGGTCCATTCCTTCGGAAGCGTCACGGCTTCGCCTGCGTTGATGACCTGCACGGACCCGTCTGACGAGGTGAGAGTTACGCTGCCTTCCAGGAAGTACATGAACTCATCGACGCCGTACGGTTCGGTCGCTTCGAAGCGACTCTTGCCGGCTTTGTACATGCCGGAGGCGAATTTTTTGTCGCTTGACAGCAGTGATGTCACATCCAGAGTGACGCGACCATCGTCGTACTTCTTCTCAATCATGTCCGGCCGCTTGAAAATGTCGCCGGCGATGTCAGCCTTGCTCATCTTGGCGGGTAACACGGTCTCTTTATTCGCGGCGACTAATGTTCCTGCGACCAATACGACGCCAGCAATCAACGTAAGTATCTTCTTCATTTTTAATTCCTTTAACGGTTATCTAGATATACGCAATAGTGAGAAATCCGATGGTCGTTATTACCGCAGCGATCAATGCGTAAGGGAACTGCGTCAACGCATGTTGCATTGGTGTACAGCCGGTGGATTGCGCCGTCAGCACTGTTGCATCTGAGTAAAAACAAGCGTGACTGCCAAAGGTACTGGCAGACAGGGTGGCGCCAATTACGAGCGACATGTCGGCACCGAGATTGTTTGAGAGTGTGGTTACTATCGGCAAAATAATGACGAAAACGCCCCAGTTGGAACCGGTCATAAACGACACCAGCCCCATGGTTGAGAAGATAATCGCGGGCAGCAACTGCGCAGTGAGATGCGGTTGCATCGTGGCGACGACATAGTCTGCAAGCCCCAGCGCTTCGTTCACGTCATTGAGTATGAACGCGGCAACCAGTACACCAAGCGGCTCGACCATGGTCTTGAAGCCGTCGATGACTGTGTCGAAGGTATCGTTCAGATCGAGAATCCTGAATGCCAGGATTGCGATAACGGTGCCGGCCAGAGTGACGTAGATGCCTTTCAGGAAGTCTTTGTCGAACCAGATAGTGAGTAGCACCAGCGCCAGCATTGGCACCAGAAACATTGCAATGCGTGGGGTGACGCCTTCTTTCGGCTTTACCGCTCTGTTCGCTTTCTCGATGTGCGCGGCTTCCGGCGGGACCACTACGCCGGTTTCCTTGGCGCGCCGTTCTGCGGCCTTCATTGGGCCGAGGGCTGGCACAATGCCCGCGACCACGAGCGGCACCAGAAATATCGCTACCCACGCATACAACATGTAGGGAATGGCGCTGATATAGACGGTCAGGCCCTCGCCTTCTTCAGCAAGCCCGTTTGCTACCAGTAGTCCGGCAAAAAAAGCGCCCCAGGTGGAGAAAGGAATAATGACGCTGATCGGTGCTGCGGTTGAGTCAACGATGTACGCCAGCTTCTCTCGTGAGACCTTGTACTTGTCAGTTAACTCGCGCATGGCGGAACCGACGGCCAGGGAGTTCAGATAGTCATCAACAAACATCACTATGCCGAGACCCCAGGTGGCCATCAGTGCACCTTTCTCCGAGCGCACGCGGGCTGAGAGGCGTTCCGTGAAAGCGCCGGTTGCACCGGTGCGAATCAGAATGCCGATCAAGCTACCCATGAAGCCGCAAACAAGGATGACCCACGCAACATCTTCGTTGGTCATGACGCGAATGGATGATTCGGCAAAACCGTTGATAAAGCCGCCGCCGTGCAGAATCACCAGGCCGACTATGGAGCCGCAAACCAGCGACTCGATTGGCCGGCGTGTCCACAGGGCGAGCGCGAATACGCACAATGTTGGTACTAAGGATATGAAACCGGTTTCGATCATGACTTCAGTGGCTCCTTAATTGCGCCATTTCTGTGCAGGCCAGGCGCACCTGAGCTTCAAATTGAATTTTTGGGGGTACGTGTCGCTGTACTGTCAGCGAGTCTATTCCAGTGAATCCTGAAGTTCGATGCACGTCGAGACGCCGGCGAGTCACCACGGGTCTGAAACGTCCACGGGGTGGCGAGAAAGCCGAATTCATCGTGACCCGCAGTTCAACGGGTGCCAGGGTCGAGCCCGAAGTGCCGTCGCCGGAGGGCTTTGACAGCGTACCCTGAAATACCACGCCGACCATCATCGGGTAGAAGTGGCCATCGGCCTGCCAGGCTGGACCGGGCAATTCGGTCCCGAACCTGAGCTGAGCGCAAATCCGCTATTTGAAAGTCGGTTGATTGCCATGCAGAGCAGTCTGAGTCAAAGGGGATGCGCAGTAACCAGCGGCGGCGGCTGACAACGCCATGGCCGCTATGCCGACGCCGAGGGCACTGCCGGTACGAAAGTCGCGTCGCGCTGTATTCGGCTTCTCGGTCATTCGCTATCCGCCAGACTTGCCCCATTGGGCTATACGTTGTTGCATACTAGACGCTCGCTGCGAATGCCACAAGCGCAGGCACAGGCAGTACGGCCCCACTTGTTGTAACACCGCGGCTCAACTTCTAGTATCCGTCTCCCGTGCAGGACCAGAACCGTTGAAGGATAAGCTGTGAATGAAGTGACCTTGCCCAAGCTAATCGCTACATCTGTCGTGCGCGGCAGTCAGCAAGGCGAGAGTCATGGCGGTGTCTATACCATCGATTTCGCCCGCCAAGAGGCTTCGCAACGGTTGGACTGGAACACCGCCGAGATCGACTGGGAAGGCCGGGGCGCAGACCGTGGACTGCGCGGCGTCGAGTTTGACGGTGACGATGTCTACGTGGCCGCCAGTGATGAGTTGTTTGTTTACGATCGCGAGTTTGCGCCACTAAGGTCATTCAGGAACCGCTACCTGAAGCATTGCCACGAAACCTGCCGAATGGAACGCATGCTGTTCGTGACCTCGACAGGCTTCGACAGTCTTCTGGCGTTCAATCTCGACAGCAGGCAGTTTGAATGGGGGTTCCATTTGCAGCGTAGCGGCAGCGATTGGACGGGTCACACTTTCGATCCGCGCGGCGAGGCGGGCCCACGGCCGGTCAATGATTTCCATATCAATATGGTGCACGTCGATGACACCGGTATTTACCTGAGCGGACTTAAGACCAGAGCGCTCCTGCACATCAATAACCAAATGCAGGTGTCGACAGTTTGTGACCTGCCGGCAGGAACCCACAATGCACGGCCCTGGCTGAACGGCGTAGTTTTCAACGATACCGCCAGCGACTGTGTTCGCTATGTCAGCCGCGATGGCGCTGAGAAAGCGTTTAAGATCGTTTCCTATGACGAGTCGCAACTGCAGTACGCCGGTGTCGATGACACGAACATTGCCCGACAGGCGTTCGGCCGCGGACTATGCCCGGTCGGCGAGCGGTTTGTCGCTGCCGGCTCGTCACCGTCGACAATCACCCTCTACGACATCGCCACCAATCAGGTGGTGGGGTCGGTCAACTTGTCGATGGATATCCGCAACGCAATCCACGGCCTCGAAGTTTGGCCATTCGACTAATCGGTCAGGATGGGTTGCAGTATCTGAACCAGCTCATCCAGATGAGCTTCGTAGTTGCGCCACAAATTGACAGAGCTGGAATAAATAGGCCGCCGCACTTGTTCCGAGCTCGCCGTCTTCACGGCCCGGTCGGTTTCGTGGAAGCGCAAGCAGGCTTCCTCGAACGGTAGTCCGCAATAGTCGAGAAGTCGCGCCACCTGACCGTCAAGATCGGCGACGACATCCTCGTATTGAACGTCAAGTACGAAACCCGGCAAGACCGTGTGCCAATGATCCATCAGGCGCTGGTATTGCAGGTAGTACTCGCCCAGTTCGATCATGTCGTAGGTGAACGGCTGACCACTTGCAAACAGCTGTTTAAACGAACCGAAGCAACTGTCCAGCGGGTGACGTCGCGCATTGATGATTCTGGCATTTGGAAAGGCGAGCTTCAGCACACCGATGTAAACGAAGTTGTTCGGGTTTTTGTCTATAAAATACGGAGCGCCACTGCGAAATATTTCCGTGCGCTGCAAATACTCCGCAGCGATGCTTTGCCAGCCCGAGTGCTCCAGTTCGGCCAGCGTTTCCGGGAAACGCGAATGCCGGTTCTTCCCCCGCCGAACGGATTGCACGGCACGCGTCAGGTCACCGAGTTCGTGCGTGCCATCCACCTGGCTGTGACTGGCCAAAATCTGTTCAATCAATGTTGAGCCTGAGCGCGGCAGGCCGACCACCAGGATAGGCGTCACGTCCGACGCGGGTACACCCTCGTGTTTCGCAAAGAACTCCGCATCGAAAAGTTCAATGATCCGATCGTAGGTGGTTTCGGTTTCGACAGGGTCGTAGGATTCGTTGAGTCTCTGAATTTTATTGCAGGCCGCAAAGTTCTGAAATGCGCCGCTGTAGTCCTTGCGTGACTCGAGCTCCAGACCGAGCGCGTTGTGCAATTGCGCACGAGAAACATCTGGCAGTGATTCGTCGCTTAGCAGTTTCTGCATGGCGGCGACCTCGTCGTCTTCAAACCGAAAGGTCTTGAGATTGGCGAGGCTCCAGTAGGCTTCCGCGTGGTCCGGCTTGACCGCAATAGCGCGGCGATAGCTCGCGATCGCCTCGTGCTGATGGCCGATTGTCTTCTGGTGATGCGCCATGGCACACATGGCACCTGCCTTCTCCGGTGCCATGGCAATCGCACGCTGATAAGCTTCAATAGCCTCCTCGTGCGCGCCGGTCATGCCGATCGCGCCGGCGTAGGCCATGTACGATTCGGCACTGTCCGGCGCCAGTCGCAACACTTGTCGGGCACTGTCGACGGCGTCGTCAAGCTGGTCCATTTCCCGTTGCACGTTGGCAAGGTCGAGCCAGGCACGTGCGTGATCGGGTGCAAGTTCCAGTACTTTCCTCAGGAAAACTTCGGCGTCGCGGAAGCGTTTGTGGTGCACGGCGATGCCCGCGAGCAGCCGGGCCGCTTCGACATGCGTTGGATCGCGGGTGAGGATGTCGCGATAAATCATCTCAGCCGACTGCAGGTCGCCACTGGTTTCGAATGCCACCGCTTTCCTGAGGTCATCCTCGAAAGGTCTGCGTTTTGCAGGGGCCTGAGCTGCGCGAGCCTCGTTAACAGAATTCTCAAGTTGTGTTGCTCGACCGAGTTTCTCATGCGTCAGGTTCCTGCTCGGGTCCAGCCGAATCGCAACCTCATAGGAGGCACGCGCATTGCCCGGGACTCCTTTCAGAAGCATGAGATCGCCGTGTATCTCGAACGCAGGCGCAAAGTCGGGGACTACGCGAATCGCTTCATCGATGTACTTTTCAGCGTTATCAAACTGCTTCAACGCAATGCTGGCCTGTCCCGCGAGGCATAGAAAACGGGCATCGCCCGGGGCTGTTGCAAGAAACTGATCACAAAGTCGTACGGCTTCGGCAAAGTTGCCTGTGCGGAGCTGCGAGACTGCAGCATTTAGCTTTTCATTCTGACTCATGGCGGGAGTTCAGCATAACTGACGAGCGAGTGCCAGACCCGGGCCACGGGTAGCGTCAGCGGAGATAAGCCGGAAGCGAACTGCAGGATGATGAGCTGGCGAACAGAGTTTGAACCGGGTCAAACGTTGTCGAAGCATCGGCAAATTGCGGTGCACCGGAAACTTAGACTAGTGTGTACACTGCGCTCTTCTTCCATTCTTGCATTGCCTTGCGCGCACGGGCAGCGCTGCAAACAGTCTGTGAACCAGTAAGACATTGAAGACTTTCAAAAAAGCCGTAAGAGAAAAGGACTTTGCGGTCACTGCGCAATTGTTTCTGCGTCCGGAAACCGATGCGCAGGCCATTCAGGTTCAGGCTGACGTATTAAGAGACGCGGTGGACGGCGTTCTCCTCACCGACAATCAATTCGGCCAGTTGCACATGTCAACGATCGCGGCCGCAAGCATTCTGCTGGATCACGGGGTTGATCCGGTCATTCAGCTGTCTAGTCGCAATCGCAACAGGATTGCGTTGATGAGTGATTTGCTGGGTGCGGCAGCAATGGGCGTTAGCAGCTTGTTGCTGGTTGCGGGCGAACGAGCCCCTGACAGCTTCCAGCCAAAGCCAAAGCCGGTCATGGATTTGACCGCGACCGACCTTATTCGTACCGCATCAACGATGAATGCGGATGAAGACCTTGCCCACAAGCCTGACTTCCTGATCGGCGGTATCGTGACGCCCGTGATGCCAAAGCCAAACTGGGGTGCCAGGAATTTGCGGGGAAAAATTGAAGCCGGCGCACAATTCCTGCAGACCCACATCTGCATGGATGTGAATCTGTTGTCCCGATACCTCGGGTTCTTGGTGACCAATAAACTCATTCAGCAGACCAGCGTCATTGGTGCCGTCGCTGTGCTTGGCTCAGTCGAAGACGCAAACTGGATGCGTACGAACAGGCCGAACACGATGCTGCCGGATAGCACCATTGAGCGCTTGCAGGCGGCCAAAGACCCGCGCGAAGAAGGAATCAGGATTGCTGCGGAGACAATCAAAGCAATGCGCAATATCCCTGGAATCGTCGGTGTAAATATAATGGCAGCCCGGGACCTGACGGCAATCCCTGCAGTCATTGACGCGGCGGAACTGCATGGCTGACGACGTTCGCCATACTCTGCAGCAGGTCATTCGCCTGATGCAGGCGAATGACAGCGATGCGGCGGAACGGGAGTGCCGTCGAGGACTTGCGCGCTGGGAAAATGAAGTCAATCTGATCGCGATGCTGGGCGCTGTTCTCGCCAGTAAAGGCGACAGTGAGGAAGCCGAGAAACACCTTCGCCTGGCGATCAGGCTGGAGCCGGCATTCCCCAAGCCCTACGAAGACCTCGCCGTGGTACTGCTCTCGCGTCAGGATCACGAGGGTGCCATTCAGTTGTTTCAAAAGGCACTTGCGCTCAATCCGAATCAGGCTTCCGCGTTGCATGGCCTCGCTGTCGCCCTGGAGCATGCTGGCCGCAATGCTGAGGCCAGTGAACTGCGAGGTCGCTTGCATGAAGTCATGCCGATCGGGAATTTGCTGCAGGACGCCGAGGCATTGCGGGCCCGGGGAAATTCCGCTGAGTCTGAAAAAGTCTGCGATGCGATCTTGCGCCGCGAGCCTGCGAATACGAATGCTCTGCGGGTGCTTGCGAAAGTGGCGACAGACAATGAGCGTTTTGCGGTGGCCGAGGGCTACCTGAAGCGAATCGTCAAGCTATCTCCGGGTCGTCCTGATGCATTGTTCGAGCTGGGTAAATTCCTGCGCGACCGTGATCGTTATCCAGAGGCGATTGCTGAACTTCAGGCTGCGGCACGTCTGGCTCCTGATGATCCCGAGATTCAATCCTACCTGGGCAATATGTACGGTGTCGTAGGTCAAACGGAGGACGCGTTACTGGCCTATGAGCGTTGTCTCGCCAGTTCGCCCGATCACCCGGCGGCCCTCATCGGTCGCGGTCATATGCTGCGTATGGAGGGCCGCGCAGAGGAGGCCCGGGAAAGTTACGCGCAGTGCACGCGGGTTCATCCGGAGATTGGAACTGCGTGGTGGTATCTGGCCAGTCTGCACGGCTTTGTTGCGAGCGACGACGATTGTCTTCTAATGCAGAAGCAGCTCGAAGCTGGCGTCAGTGATCCGGAATCCGAAGTTGGATTTCACTTTGCTCTGGCGCGTGCATTCGAGAATAGACAGCGGTTCGATTCGGCCTGGCAACACTATTCGCTGGGCAATACCGCCAAACGCCGTCTGGTACGTTACGACCCGGACAAGTTCAGCAGAGATAACCGCCGGATCAAAGAGGTGTTCTCGCGCGCCTTTTTTGCGGGCGGTGCGGCGCGTACAGCAACTGACCCGACCCCGATTTTTATACTCGGCATGCCACGTTCCGGCTCAACGTTGCTTGAGCAGATACTTTCAAGTCATAGCCAGAGTGAAGGCTGCGGCGAGCTGCCCACCATCATCACGCTGACCTCAAGCTTGCCCGCTAAACGGCCGGGTAGCCTGCACTATGCTGAGTTGATGGAGCAATTGAGTCCCGCGGAGTTGATCGGTCTCGGGCGCAGTTATCTCCAGAGTACTGCGGCCCGATGCAGTGACGGTTGCCGGTATTTTACGGACAAGATGCCGGCCAATTTTCCGCACGTGGGTTTTATCCTCAGTATCTTGCCGCACGCGAAGATCATCGATGCCCGCCGTAACCCGCTGGCAACCTGTGTCGCCAATTATCGTCAGCTGTTCGCGCAAGGTAAGAATCAGTCCTACGATTTGAGCGAGCTCGGCGACTACTACCTCCAGTACATCGAGATGATGGCGCACTGGGATGATGTGCTGCCTGGAAAAATACTGCGGGTGCAGTATGAAGATGTCGTGGCTGATCTTGAGGGGCAGGTTCGTCGGCTGCTGGATTTCTGCGAATTGCCTTTTGAGTCCTCCTGCATCGAATACCACAAGAGTCGACGGCCTGTTAACACCGCCAGTGCGGAGCAGGTGCGGGAGCCGCTCTATGCCAGCGGTCTGGACTTTTGGAAGCACTATGAGCCGTACCTTGACGAGCTTCGGGCCAGGCTGGCACTTGTCGTGTAGGTCGATTCGGCCAGCGCATTACGTTGTCTTGCTTACAGACTGGCCCTCATTTCCGGCGGCGACCTGATCCGCTGGTACGTAGTCAAAAATAAAGGTAATGCGATCTTCTGCGCCCTTGTTCATCACGGAATGGGTCTTCTGGTTGTTGATCTCGTAGGCCTGGCCGATCTCAAACCGGTACGGTCGGCCATCAATCATGAACCGAACCCTGGGGTTGGTGGTTATCGGGATATGGATCCGGTGGCCAATATGGAACGACGGGTGTTTGTCATAATGCGGGCTGATGACCTTGCCGGCGAGTAGTTTGGCGGCCATCGCGCGAATGACGGTGCCGCCCGGCGGGTAGTGTTTTTCAATGATCTGGTTCATCAGCGGCAACGCCGTTTCCGCGAGCCGCGGCCAACCGGGCTCCCTGCTTACGACCAGTTCGGGCCAGCGATCGAGATTAACGAACAGCATCACGATCGACTGGGTTGCATGGTGAACTTCGAATTCTTCCTGGCGGTACTTGTCCTCGTTCCAGGCATCAGCGTCCTGACTGAGAATCGCTTCTCGTAGTGCGCTGGAATCGATGCTACCCAGCTCGCGCAGTGGTGTGTCGATATTCATAGATGGTCAGACCCGCAAGTCTTGCCTGTGAATAACTGGCCGAAGGTGTCGCTGGCCAGTTGCGGTGCGCACGGCAGCGTTGCTGCGGCCAGCAGCATGTCTCGAATCGCCGGTCATAGTGTGCGTGTTCTGCATAGTGCGCCCCAAGAGGTTATGCCGGATGCGTTATTCGTCGTCGTTGGCCGACGTGTAGTGGACGTGCGAAATGCGCCAGCCATCGTCAGTCTTGAACCAGACATCGGTCTCGTGGGCTTTCTGGCTGCTGAGTCTGTTGCCCGGATATTCCGTTTGAATCTCAACCTGATAGGTGGCAATCGCGGCGTCGCCGCCGGGGCTCATCTGTATCCGGATATCTGAAAGCGTATTCTTCCGGACGCCACCGCCGGAACCGATCAACTTGTACCAGCTGTCACGATACGATGTCAGCTTGCTGCGGCCGGAGTTGAACCACAGCGTTGCATCGTCGGCATAGAAATCAAAATACTTGTCCAGGTCGTTCTGCAGGTAGGCGTCATTGAACTCGACCACCAGAGCGCGGATTTCGTCCTCTGGTTCAGCTGCGCTAGCAAAGGCAGGCAATGCGATGAGCGCCAGAACAACGAACAGATTCTGAACGGTACGGGTCATGTGAGTATTCCTGTTGGGATGCGGTGTAGCCCGGACATTGCCGTTGCGATAGCGGCCGTGTCAACTGGCTTGCAAGGCCGGCGATTAATGACCTGGGCCTAGCTGCTTGCGCAGAGTCGCCAACTGTTCAAACGCGCCGCCAGTTTTTAATGACGACTCAATAAATGCCTGCAAAGAATGAAATATTCTCACGCCGAACATGAGTTTTACTCATCAGGGCTAACCTATGTGTTCGATAAGGATATAGATTTGAAAGGATTTAATGACTGTGTCGAATTTTGAGCCAGCGCGGAAACGGTTATCATGAGTTTGATTTGTTTTCTAGACGTACCTAAGATACAAACATAAATTGCCCATACGGGCTATGACTACGCTTCGGCCGGTTTTGCTGGTGCAACGATTGCTGATTTCGGGGGAAACTATTTAATGAATAGTACGCACAAACTCATGTCGCTCACACCGGTGGCTGCTGCCGTAACGGCGGCTCTTTGCCCAGGCCAGTCGGTTGAGGCTCAGGAAGCTGCCAGCCGGACAGACTTCCTCGAAGAGATCACCGTAACCGCGCGCAAACGAACGGAGTCTGCACAAGAAATCCCGTCTGCCATTCAGGCTATTTCGCAGGATTCGCTGGCCTCGATGGGCGCGAAGGGCATGGAGGACTACGCTCGGTTCGTGCCTTCGATCAACGTTGTTTCCTACGGCGCAGGCTCCAGTGTGGTGGTGTTCCGTGGTGCCATTACCGGCCCCAGCTTTATCGGCCAGGCAACATCATCGGTGTACCTGGACGAAATCTCGGTTACCCAGACCGGCTCGCAGCCGAATATCCGCACGGTCGATATCGCTCGGGTAGAGGCGCTGTCAGGCCCGCAGGGAACGTTGTACGGCTCAGATGCACAGGCAGGAACATTGCGCATCGTGACCAACCAGCCGGTACTGAACGAATTCGAAGCGATGTTCGACAGTGAATTGCGTGGCGGCAGCCAGAGCGATGTCAGCTACCGCAGTTCGTTGATGTTCAACGTGCCGCTGGTCGATGACACGCTCGCCATGCGGGTGGTCGGTTACAAAGATCACGACGGCGGTTACATCGACAACGTTTTCGGCCGGACGGCAGACTCGTACGGCTTCGGTGAGAACAAGGCGCCTTCAGGGTGGGGAACGCTGGACAACAGCGCGTCCGTGAAAGACCGCTGGAACGATGCAGATGTAGTAGGTGGGCGCATTCACCTGTTGTGGAACATGAATGACCGCTGGTCAACCACGCTGTCTTATCACCATCAGAGCACCGATTCCGGCTCAGAAAATTACTACGATCCCTACGTTGGCGATCTGCAAACCGTCCGTTTCCATGATGAATGGCGGAAAGAAGATTTCAACATGGCGTCGCTCAAGATCGACGGCGATCTTGGCTTCGCGCAGCTGGTCGCGGCCGTTTCGTACTACGAACGGACCGCTGAATCGCAGTTTGATAACACGAACTACGCTCATTACTGGGCGGCCCAGTACTGCCACGATTCTTCGTACACTCCGAACGCAGCAATGCCTTACTACTGGACGAATCCGGAAACCGGCTACCTGGTTTTGTTCCCGGTTTATTGCCAGGGCCCGACCGTCGAATCTGACTATCTGACCAAGAGTAAAGGCAAGTCGGATGACGACAAGCTGACAGCTGAAATCCGCTTGTCCAGCGAAGGCGAGACCTTCGACTGGATCGTGGGTTTGTACCGTGAAGAAAGTGGCAATGGTGCGTTGGAAGGTACGCCATTTGCCGTGCCGACCACAGGCGGCGATGGCAGCAACGAGATTTACCAGAATTCGGTCTCCCTGCAATACTGGGAAATGTACTGGTCGAATTATTACGGCACACCGACCACCTACCCAAATGCGCAAGCTCACTGGTATTCAGGCGGTCACACCGACTGGGAACAAACCGCAGTGTTTGGTGAAACCACCTGGCACATCAATGACGAATGGGACCTAACTCTCGGCGGACGCTACTTCGATCGGTCAAACGAACGCCAAACCTGGGTCGATCACCCGGGCGGGCCAGGCTGGTCTTCCGGCGAACCGGATACGACGTCCGGCGACCGTGATTACCGGGTTGCGAACAATGGTGCACCGCCCAAAGTGTCGGGCGGCGAAACCCAGTTCATTCCCAAGATCAGTCTGAACTACAACTTTGCTGACAACAAAATGGTCTATGCCTTGTACACGCGGGGTCTGCGTCAGGGCGGAGTGAACAACATCCGTGGCGAACCGTTCTTCCCGCGGGCGTACGAGTCGGACATCATGGATAACTACGAAGTTGGCTTCAAATCAACCTTCGGTGAAGGTCGAGGCCGCTTCAATATGACCGCTTACAACATGGTCTGGGACAAGTATCAGCTTAGCCTGGTCGATCCTACCGATCCGCCGTGTGAAGTGAACGGTGTTATTGACTACGAACTCAGCATTGCCGGAGTGTGCGGCCAGCCGTACCAGAACCTGATTGCCAATGCGGGTAACGCGCATATCGATGGCGTGAACGTCGAACTGGACTACGCACTTGGCGAAAACTGGACACTCGGCATGAACTACGAGTGGATGGAAGCTGAGACCGATACGGATCAGGATCTGACTGGCGACGGTGAGCCGGATCTGGTTGCGGGTTTGCGTTTGCCGCTGGTGCCGAGTTCGAAGGCTGCCTGGTGGGTTGGTTACAGCAAACCGACAAAAATGTTCGGCGGTACCGAATTCACGGTTCGTACCCAGTGGTCCTACACGGGCGACAGCCTGACGATTCTGGACCCGAGAGGGCTCGAGGATCCGAATCCACAGTTCAAGTCCCCGTCCTACGTCATCGGCGATTTGCGATTCAGTCTTGATGCTGAAGACTGGGGTGTCAGTTTGTTCATCAATAACGTGACGGATGAGCGGGCGGTTTACACGACCGGAACCGGCACCTTCGAATGGGGAGCTGCACAGACCGCAGAAGGTCGCGCACATCACAGCTCGCTGTTTGTTGCCCGGCCTCGCGAAGCGGGCGTGCGCTTCTGGAAGGGTTGGGGAGAGTAAACCCGGCCCGGACCTGTTGAGGCTGCTGTGACGGATAAGAGCAAAGGCAGCAACTCCCATGACCGTGACCTCGGTATGGGCAGGCTCATCGAGCGCCGCGACTTCTTACAAGGCGCGGCGCTCACGCTGGTGGCCGGTGGCAGTATCCCGTCGCTGGTCTTCGGCGCCGATGCGGACGCTGCTATCGCAGCCCAGAATCAGCCGGGGTACAACCCTCCAATCCGAACAGGTATGCGCGGCAGTCACCCGGGTTCTTTCGAGGGGGCCCACGCGCTGCGGGACAATCCGCAGGCCATTGCAAATGCTGACGAGACGGGTGAGCACTACGACCTGATCGTTGTCGGTGGCGGAATTAGTGGATTGGCCGCCGCGCACTTTTATCGCAAGGCCGCAGGTCCTGACGCAAGAATTCTTATCCTGGACAATCACGACGACTTTGGCGGCCACGCCAAGCGCAATGAATTTCAGGTCGACGGCAAACTGCTGATCATGAACGGCGGCACCGCCGGAATTTCCAGTCCGACCCCGTACAGTGCTGTTGCTGACGGATTGCTGCAGCACCTCGGCATACACCCGCTTGAATTGGCGGACGCGACCTACGATCAGGATGTGTACCGCAAGTACAAACTGGGTTCTGGCGTCTTCTTCGATCAGGAAACCTTTGGGGCTGACAAGCTCGTCTTGCAATCGGGTGGTCGCCAACCATCGGTTGCTGAAACGGCCGCTTTTTTGGCACAAGCACCATTGAGTGAAGTCGTTCGCAAAGACATTCTGGCCATAGAAACCGGCAGCATCGATTACCTGCCCGGTTTGTCAGACGCCGCCAAAAAGGATCGCTTGTCGCGCATAAGCTATGCCGATTTTCTGTTGACGGTCGTCAAAGCCGATCCCGCTGTCTTGCCCTATTATTTTCACCACACCGACGGTCTCTGGGGATGCGGTATCGATGCTGTTTCCGCACTTGATTGCTGGGGCGTCGGCTTTCCCGGCTTCGAGGGCCTGAATCTGCAGCGCACAGCGACCGGACGCATGGGTTATACGCCAGGCAAAGATATTGAAACCGGTGGCTCCTACCGCTATGCGTTTCCGGATGGCAACGCGACAATCGCGCGGCTGTTGGTACGCGATCTGATTCCGGAAGCGGTGCCGGGCACAACGGTGGAGGATTCCATCGCTGCCAGAGTGAATTACGCTAAGCTGGATGACGACGCTGGTAACGTGAATATTCGGCTGTCCAGCACAGCCGTGCATGCGACCAATACGAAGGGTGGTGGCGTAAAGGTCACCTACATGCGTGACGGCAAGGCGTATTCCGTCCGCGGCAAGCACAGTGTGCTGGCTTGCTGGAACATGATGATTCCGTTCATCTGTCCGGAACTGCCCGAGCAACAAAAAACGGCGTTGCACTATCTTGTCAAAACACCGCTGGTCTATACGTCGGTGGCGCTAACGAATTGGCGTGCATTCGCAAATCTCGGCGTGTCACGCCTTCGCTGTCCCGGTGGTTATCACTCAAGCTTCAGCCTCGATACCGCCATGGACATTGGCGACTATCACAGTGCGAAATCACCGGACGAACCGGTTATGGTGCATATGACTCGTGCACCGGCACAGCCTGGTCTTAGTGAGCGGGAACAGCACAAGGCCGGTCGGGCAGAGCTGCTTACCACGCCTTTCTCAACCTTTGAACGCAACATTCGCCGTCAAATGAATCAGGTCCTGGGTTCCGGCGGCTTTGATGCGGCAAAGGATATCGCTGGTATTGCCGTGAATCGATGGCCACACGGGTATGCGCCCGAGTACAACTCGCTCGTTGATCCCGACGCAGGACTTCCTTTGCTGACAGCACGTGCGCGTGCCGGAGCCATCTCCATTGCCAATGCGGATAGTGGTGGCGGTGCCTACACGGACGTCGCTATAGACCAGGCGCACCGGGCCGTGGCGGAGCTTATGTCGGCCTGAAGACCGGACTATCTTTCTCGCCCACTTAACTGAGAAGAACATGCCTTCAAGACTGGATATCACACGCCGGGATTTCCTGAACGGAGTCGCTCTGGCCACTGTAGCCGGCAGCACACTGTCGCCTCTGGACCTGCTTGCCGCGCAATTACCGGCTGATTACTATCCGCCGCTCAAGACCGGCATGCGTGGCAGTCACGCGGGTTCGTTCGAAGTAGCGCATGCCGTGGCCTGGGCCGGGCATAAATACCCGACTCCAAAACGGCAAACCGATGATGTGTACGACATGATTATCGTCGGCGGTGGCATCAGCGGGCTGTCTTCAGCGCTCTTCTACCATCAGCGCGCCGGTGCGAACAAGAAAGTGCTGGTACTCGACAACCACGACGACTTCGGCGGTCACGCCAAACGCAACGAGTTCAATGTCGACGGTCAAACTCTGATCGGTTACGGCGGCAGCCAGTCGATCGACGGGCCAGGGAATTTTTCGGCGGCGTCCAGTCAGTTGCTTAAAGACGTCGGTATCGTCACTGAACGCTTCTACGATTACTTTGATCAGAATTACACCAAGAGCCGCGACCTTGGCAGGGCAATATATTTCAGTGCCGATGTCTACGGACGCGACGTCACGGCACCAAACCTGTTCCGTGGCGGGTTTGGTGGCGACCCGGACGAGCTCAATGCAATTGTCGAGCAGTACCCGATCTCCGGGGAGTCCAAAGCCGCGTTACTGGGGCTAATGCGGGATGAGACGGACCATCGACCCGAACTCAGTCGCAGCGAAAAGATCGATTTTCTTGGCAGCATTGCTTACACAAAATTTCTGCGCGAGTACCTCAATATTCCCCGCGAAGTGACTGACGTACTGCGAGACACAATTCTCGGCCTGTGGGGAGTAGGGTGGGATTCGCTGTCCGCGCTTGAAGCCTACCGATCAGGAATGCCAGGCCTGCAGCATATGGGTATCGGCGAACTCGAAGAGGAGGGCCACGAACGAGACGAGCCTTATATTTTCCACTTTCCGGACGGCAATGCCGGTGTGGCCCGATCGATCGTTCGCAGTTTGCTGCCCGAAGCAGTGCCCGGAAGTACGATGGAGGACCTGGTAACGTCGCGGGTCGACTACAGCCAGTTGGATCGCAACGGGCGGCCGACACGGATTCGTCTCAACAGCACTGCAGTCAACTTGAGTCATACCCCCGATCAAGAATTCGTTGACGTAACGTACGTAAACAACGGCGACGTCTATCGTGCTCGTGCAAGACACGTGGTGTTCGCCGGGTACAATGCACTACTGCCGCATCTGTGTAGCGAAGTCCCGGCAGAGCAGAAAGCTGCCATCGATTACGCGGAGAAAGTGCCGCTCGTGTACACCTCAATCGCGGTCCGCAACTGGAAGGCGATGGCTGAGTTGGGTTACAGCAGTGTGTTCATTCCCCAGTCGAAATACATATACTCGTTCGGTCTGGATTTCCCGGTCAGCATGGGCGATTACACGTTCACGCAAAATCCGGAACAACCGACAATCCTGCACGGTTCGTGGGTGCCGTCCGCGCCGGAGCAGGGGCTTAGTGCGCGTGAGCAACACGTCGCCGGTCGTCGCCAGCTCTACCAGTTGACCTTCGATGATTTTGAACAAGACATTATTGCCAAGTTGTCGGGTGCGTTAGCGCCCGGTGGCTTCGATGCAGAACGGGATATTGCCGCGATCACCGTCAATCGATGGCCGCATGGCTATGCCTACGAATACAACGATCTGAGTGACCCCGCCGGCTTCACGCCGAAGAACGGTCCGCACGTCGCTGGTCGTGCACAAATCGGTCGAATTTCGATTGCCAATTCAGATGCGTCTGCTTATGCCTACGTCAACGGTGCGGTTGATGCCGCGGACCGGGCGGTCAACGAGCAGATTCACACCGGCTGAACGCCTGCCCCAATTGACGATACCGCCCCGATTCGGGGCGCATCCCGGCTCAGTCGATTACGCGTAGCGGGTGCTTTTGCGCTGAGCGAGCAGGCTGCTTTTAACGGGTTTTCGCCCGGTATTCGCGCCTGATTCTGCCGCGTACACCTCCCTCGCCATTGTCAATTTCGTTCATTCGTGGATAGAATGCAGCTATTCTTGCCCAGATAGGCTAAATTCTTCATGTCGACAGCCAACGACTTTTTCGCGGCCAACCCGCAACTCGATTCCCTGGATCTGATGATTGTGGACGCCAATGGGTGTTTGCGCGGCAAGCGCCTGCCAGCCGATGAAATCACGGACGCCATGGTCAACGGCGTCCTGTTGCCACAATCACTTTATGCTTCGGATATCTGTGGACATACGGTGCCCGGAACAGGATTGGGTATAGAGTCCGGTGATCAGGACCGGCTTTGTTTTCCGGACCCGACAACCTTGCGCCTCGTTCCCGGCAGCAACAACCGTGCCGCTCTGTGCATGCTGGATATGCAGAACAATGAGGGAGGGGCGAACGAGGCAAGTTCGCGTCAGGTACTCCGCAATATCATTGCAAAGTTTCATGAGCGCGGACTCAAACCCACTGTGGCGATCGAGCTGGAGTTCTACCTGGTCCGGAATCGGCTCGAGCCCAACGGTATGCCATCTCTGTTGCTCGACCCGGTCAGCGGTACCACCACAAAGCAAACGCAGGTTCTGAGTCTGGATGATCTCGATGATGTCGGACCGTTCATTGAATCCGTACGCGAAGCCGCGGCATTGCAATCGGTGCCTGCCTCAGCCGCGTCGGCTGAGTACGCGCCTGGCCAGTACGAGATCAATTTGCGGCACACGGACGATCCGCTTGCCGCCTGCGACGATGCAATCTATCTCAAACGTATTGTTCGTCGTGCCGCGAAACAACACGGGATGCTTGCCACGTTTATGGCCAAGCCGTTTGAACACCTGTCCGGTTCAGGATCTCACATCCATATCAGCCTGCCCGACGATAAAGGAGTCAATCGATTCCAGGTCGAACCCGAAACAATGAAGTTCGCGGTCGCGGGTCTGCAGAAAACCATGCGGGAAGCGATGTTGCTATTCGCCCCGAATGCGAACTCATTTCGGCGCTATCAGGAAGGCTCGTACGTCCCTATGTCGCCAAGTTGGGGTTACAACAATCGTTCGGTTGCCTTACGAATACCTGCTGGATCAGCGGAAGCCACCCGCATCGAACACCGCACTCCGGGTGCCGATTGCAACCCCTACCTGGCCATGGCCGCCGTCCTGGGAGGAATTTTGTACGGGCTCGATGTACGCGAGCAACCGCAGCCCCCGTTTGAAGGCGATGCGGCAACTCAGTGCGAAACCAGCCTGCCGACCGATTGGCTAACGGCGATCAATGAATTCAACAGCAGCCGATGGGCCAAAAACTACATCGGGACAGAATTTCAAACGCTGCTGTCCATCATCAAACGCGCGGAATTTGCCGAATTCCAACGCCGGGTTCCGGCCGTGGATATCGAGTGGTATCTGCATTCTGCGTAGTTCCGAAATGGGAGAAGTATCATGAGTACCAACAAGCCGCTGCAGCCGGCAGCCTCGAACGGCGCCAGCAATTTCCGCGATCTTGATCGAATGCACCACCTGCATCCCTTCACGGATCTGCAGCAATACGCGAACAAAGGTGGACGGGTTGTATCTAGCGCGGAACACATTTATATCCATGATGCGACTGGCAAGAAAATCCTGGATGGAATGTCTGGCTTGTGGTGCTGCAATTTGGGTTACAGCCAGCCTTCGATTGTCGCCGCTATTACCGAGCAACTGCAGACGCTGCCCTACTACAACAGTTTCTTCAATTGTTCGAATGAAGCCGCAATTACGCTTGCTGCCGAACTCGCGAACGTTATGCCGACGGGGTTCAATCGTTTCTTCTTCACCAATTCGGGGTCAGAAGCAAACGATACCAACATAAGGCTTGTGCACCGCTACTTCGATATTCTGGATCAGCCGCAGAAGAGGATCTTTATCAGTCGCAAAAATGCCTACCATGGCAGTACGATTGCAGCGTCGAGCCTCGGTGGCATGTCTGCCATGCACAAGCAAATTACGGGTCTCACTTACGTCGAGCACATTGAGCAACCCTACTGGTTCGAAAACGGTGGCGACCATACGCCCGAAGAATATGGCGTAATCGCAGCGCGTGCCCTTGAGACCAAGATCGACGAGCTGGGTGAAGAGAATGTCGCCGCGTTCATTGCCGAACCTATTCAGGGCGCAGGCGGTGTCATTGTGCCGCCGGCAACGTACTGGCCGGAGATTCAGCGGATCTGTGACGAGCGCGACATCCTGCTGATCAGTGACGAAGTGATCTGTGGGTTTGGTCGCACCGGCAAATGGTTCGGCTGCGAGACCTACGGCATGAAGCCGGATTTGATTACGTTCGCCAAGGGCGTCAGCAATGGTTTTCAGCCATTGGGTGGTGTCGCGGTCAGCGATAAAGTAGCGGATGTCATCACTACGAGTGACGGTGAGTTCGCACATGGTTTCACCTACAGCGGCCATCCGGCGGCTTGCGCTGCGGGCATCGCGACGATAGGTTTGCTACGTGACTCCGGCATTTTGGAGGACACTCAGGAACGCCTCGGACCCTACTTCCGGCAACGCTGTCAGGAGCTGTCCGAGCACGCCATTGTTGGCGAGGTCCGAACGCAAGGGATGCTGGCGGCGTTTGAGTTGGTCAAGAACAAGGACTCGAAAGAGCGTCTTGGGCCGGATGGTGTTGGAGCGCAATTCGCAAGGGACAGTGCGATCGAGAACGGCTTGATGGTAAGAACCGTTGGCGACTCAATTATTTCGGCACCGCCATTCGTTTGTACAAACGACGAGATCGACCTTCTCATTGAGCGGCTGGTGGCCGCACTCGATACCGCGCGCGACAAGTTTGGCGTCCGCGGCTGAATAGTTACCAATAGTTCAGCTGGCTTTGCCGCGCACGATTGAATTGACGAGCGAAACAATTCGCAGCTTGTACCGTGAATCGTCCGCAAAGAGTGTTGGCCTGAACGCCGAAACGGTGTGCAGGCCTTCGAGGACCGCAATGGCCGTCAGTACACGTCGTTCCAGTTCTTTCGCCGGGACATCCGGTTCCAGGCGGCGGGCGAAGCCGAGCAGCGCTTGCGTAAAAGACTCGTAGATTTCATCGCGTTTGCTGGCGATGCGACTGCTGGACTCGGCGACTGAAATTATCTGCGAGAAAAACACGCGCACGGTCGGGTCCTGGTATTCGTCTATCCAGCGACTGACGTAGTCATCGAATGCCGCCTGTGGATCGTCGTCGATTGTATCGGACTCAGGATGATGTCTCCGGTAGTACTCGGAGAGTTCATGGTCGATAACAGCCAGCCACAGAGATTCCTTGGTTGGGAAATAGTAGCTGACATTGCCGTCACTTATGCTGAGCCAGCTGGCCACGCTGCGCTTGTTCAACGCCCGAAAGCCGTTCTGGGCAATAATGGCAGACGACGCCTCGAGAATTTGGTTGACCCGTCGGCTTCCCTTGCTGGTCAACTCGGTTCGAACGACCCCGGTAGTCTTTTCTTTGCCCATCTGACTCTGCCGCAGTTCCAGTAGACCAGTACGAAGCTGATCGAAAGTTGGTCCATATTAGCAAGTTAGTGAAGACGCCGCCGTCGATTGTGGTTGCGATTCGCGAGTCGAGCGGCGCCGTTCGATAACCGCTGCTATTGAACAGTCGGAGCGTGACTTGTCGCGGGTGTTCGCCGACTTTCGACGATCGAATCGCTTGGCCAGGGTAAGTATTTCCGAACCGGGTAAGGCCTGCTCCTCCGGCTCCATTCTCTATTTTGGCGCTCTGGCTCTGTCGCGGTTGCTGGTTTAAATGACAAAGACGAATGCGGGCTAACCAGGCTTCAATCGCATGAAGGACTCGGAGAGCCCGGTGTGGTGAGCATTTGTTCTGCCCGTACTTACGTGACCCGGCGCAACTACTTGTCAACGTGTATCGATACGGTCTCAGTAAGCTGGCTAAGCTTGCGGCAAAGCAGGTCGATTTTTCGTGGATCTTCCGCTGCGAAAGCGAGCTGCACTTCCACAAGGTTATTGTCCCTGATTGCGGTAGCGGACGATTCGGGCACGATGGATACAGTGCCTACAAGCCCGAAAACCCGGCAGAGTGACATAGGCGAATTCTCGACAGCGAGGTGTACTGTGAGTTGCGCAGCAAGGTGATCCGGCGTTGCTGATTGAGTGCGCGGCGCTGTGGAGTACACGTCCTGCTGCACAGCGACGCCGGCGGACAGTGTCATGCGTGATCCTCTGCCAGCGATTGTGACGAAGCTGCACTATGATGCGTCGGTGTTGCTGCCGATTCATTGCGGAAATGCCACCGAACCGCGCGGGCAGTATTGGGATTGAGGGTTGCCGGGCGCGAAGTCGTTGATGTCGTCAACCCGGTCGCGGACTCGTTATAACGAACCATTCCCGTGTGATTGCGAAAACCGACGGGGCGATTCCGGTCCGGCTTCTCGACATTCATGCCTGCTCCCTCAGTCGTATGTTACGCATAGAGTAACCGTCAGAAGGCGAATTTTCTTATCAGAATCCGCTTAAATTGCCACAAAGTGGAATAATTAATGCGGAAATCCCAGTTTAACTGTATAAAATAACCGACCTATGGAATTCGACAACATTGACCTCAAGATCCTCCGACTTTTGCAGTCCGAGCCCGATATCACCGCCGCCGTGATCGGCGAGCGCGTCGGGGCGTCGCAGGCGACCTGCTGGCGCCGCATTCAGCGGTTTCGCGACGAAGGACTCATCCCTGATCAGTTCGTTACCCTGGATCGCAAGAAAGCCGGGTTCCAGGCCATGATCTTCGCGCAGGTGAAGTTGAGTACTCAGGGCCGAGCGAACGTGGCGGCGTTCTCGGAAGCCGTCCAGAAATTTCCCGAAGTACTCGAATGCTACGTACTGATGGGCAGCGTCGATTTTCTGCTGAGGATCGTTGCCAAAGACATCGAAGCCTACGAGCGTTTCTTTTTCGAGAGTCTGTCTCAGTTACCCGGCGTGCAGGAAATCACCTCGACAATCGCCTTGTCTGAAATCAAACGGACCGGGGCCTTGCCTATCTAGTCGAGAAAGTGCCCGGCGATGCGGCGGTCAGGCCGACTCTGGTATCTGACCGGTTCGGCTGAAGTCCCGACTACCGCGTTTCAGTTTGCGTGCACTGCTCACCGCTAGCGTCTTCAAGCTGACACCGCTGGTAATCAATCAGCCGTTTGCCTTTCTCGTCAACAAAGTGCTCAGGAAGGATGACCAGCCGGCTCATAAGGTCGAGCCGGAAGTTTCTAAAGTCCTGACGCGTTTCGCACCAGGCGGCGAGCAACCAGACGGGCCCGAAAAAAGCGAGGCAAAGTGGCCGCACCGTCCGCGTTGTTTTCGCGCCGCTCAGCGCCTGATAGTTAAACGTCACCTTATTGCGCGTTCGAATGGCGCGTCGCAGCGAAGAGAAATCGATCGTAATTGTTGCTTTGGCCCGACTGGCTGGCGAGAACAATGCGGTTTGCAGTATTTCGGCACGCAACGGCGCTGGCAACACGACCGTTATCTTGTCGATCGCGCGCTGTGCCGCACGTGCAATGTCCCGGTCACCCCAGCTGTCTACCATCTGTGCGCCAAGTGCCAGCGCATCGAGTTCTTCGACATCGAAGACCAGCGGCCGTACGGTGTAGGCGCGATCCAGTACGTAGCCTATGCCGGCTTCGCCAATGATGGGCACATTGGCGGCGCAAAGATCGGCGATGTCTCGATAAACCGTACGGACACTGACGTCCAGTTCGGCGGCCAGACAGCCCGCCGTCACGGCTCGTTGTCGCGCTTTAAGGTATTCAACAATTCGAAACAGTCGATCGGCTCTGCGCATGGCGCCACTCCCTCATTCAGTACTGTGTAGCTTACTGACAGTCTGCTGACAACACGCTGTCAGGAGGGGTATCGGATGCTACTCCTGTGCCCACCTGACCAGGAATGCCGCCATGATCACGCTCTACCACCACCCGTTTTCCCAGCACGCACGGCGCGTCACCGCACTGCTTGATGAGGCAGCAATACCGTATGAAATTCAGCATGTTGCGCTGAATGAAGGCGCTCACATGCGAGCCGAGTACCTGGCGGTGAACGCGAACCATCAGGTGCCCACCCTGATCGATGGCACGCTGAAAATTCACGAGTCGAACGCGATACTCCGGTACGTCTGCAATAAGAATGCGCTGATCGATTGGTACCCGGCGGACCCCGAAACGCGGGCAGTCGTGGACCAATGGCTGGACTGGAATCAGTGCCGGCTGGCACAACCGGTGATGGATATCGTCTTCAATAAAGTGTTCTTGGGGGCTGACGCGGATACGTCCGCTATCGCACGAGGCGAATCGCAAATGGTCGAGCTTGCGGACATTCTCGCTGGCACCCTATCGAACAGCGACTATCTGGCAGGCAGTAAACCCACTATCGCAGACCTGTCAGTAGGGTCGAACCTCACCCAGTTGCTGCTTGCGGAGATGACAATGGATCACCCCGTGGTAGAGGCGTGGTACCAGCGCCTGTCGCTGATTCCGGGGTTCGCCAAATCGCTGCCCAGCTAAAATACGCACACGCCTTGGGTGATCGGTCAGAGCCTTGCGACACCTCGGTATCTGCTTGCAGTAACGGCCGCGCAATCCGTGATGCCGATGTTCGCAGCCACCGCCTGGACCCGGTAATCACGAATAATGTCGGCTAGTCTGAGCTAGCCGTTGTAACTTCGCTGCCAGATTACTCGATCAGGTCGGCCCGAATAGCCTGACCCGGAAAAACACCTTGTACGAAATCGCCGTTCTGTCTAATCACGACACCGTTCACCATGACGACTTCTATACCGTACGGCGCTAGCAGTGGTTCCTCGTAAGTCGCCCTGTCAATCACCACTGCGGGATCAAATACCACTATGTCGGCATCCATGCCGACTTGCAGGCGACCCTTACGGGCCATTTGTGGCACCGCATCCTGCAACGACAAAGCGGGCAGTAAAGTCATCTTTCTTATTGCTTGGGGAAGTTCCAGCAGCTGCTCGTCACGAACGTACTTCCCGAGAACTCGAGTGTGCGTGCCCGCAACTCTGGGATGTGTTTCGCCGTCGTCCCAGCCGCCATCCGACGCAATCTGGGTCAGCGGATGGGCAATGCATTTTCTAATCCACTCTTCCCGCATCCAGTGGATGATTACCCAACCGCCTTCTTCGCGATATTTTTCGAAGGTAGCCCGCGTAAGCCTCTCGCCCGTTGCTGCCCACTGGTATTGCCTGAAGCGGTCGTCCGGCCATTCGCGCCATGTGTCGAACATTGCCGCTTGAATACTGGTTTTTCCTGCCGTATACGGGTAACACTCCGTTGTAATGGGAAGACCGCGTGCCGATACTCGATCCAAAAAATCAAGATAGATATCGATGTACTCGGCAGATACGGAGTTGAGATGGCTGATGTGTATTGATGCGCCAGTGATAATCGATCCCGCGATTACCTCGTACATCGCATCGTGGTCGGTTAGTGGGTCCCACGCCCGCAGATGAATTTGCGTGCTGCGCCCATACTTTGCGGCCAGTCTGAAGACTTCAAGAACCTCGTTGTTGGTTGACGCGGGGAAGTACTCGGGACCAATTCCTACAGCTGGTGCGCCGGCTTTCAGCCCGGCTTCGACGACTTCGAGAACTTGAGAGAACTCCTGCTGAGTCATCGCATGGTTCTCAATCTTCGAAACATCAGATTGCCGTAACTCGCTGGGCAAGTAAGCGATACCCTTCCGGACCTCAATCTCGCCCTCATATGCGACCTTGCTGCGTGCCGCCCCTTCGCTGCTCGAGAAACCAAAGTTGATTATCGCCGTTCCATCAAGTGCTGAGTAAGCCTCGGCGACGTCAATTGCCCCTTCTTCAAGATTGAAAGTGGTTGTTACGCCATCAGCGCTGCGCAGCCGAAACAGATCCATGCCAAGGTCATAGGTATTGCGATCAATAAAACCCGGCGACACCACTTTGTTTCTGGCGTCGATCAGGTTTTTGCCGATAAGCGGCAGTTCGGAGACAGCGAGTATCCGGCCGTCTTTGACTCCAACATGCCGGATCGCATCAAGCTGTGTTTCCGGGTCAATAACCCGCCCATTGTTGATCACAACGTCGTACTCAATCGCGCATGCTGACGAGAACGCCAGGTTGAGAATCGTAACGATGCAAGTGATTCGGGCCACAGAGCGCTCCTGACGTAGCCGCTGGTTAGCAAATTACGCGAGATTTCGGTCATCGCAGTGCATGAATATCTGCATCGCACAGACGTGGGACTGCCTGCAATGCAACCTGAATGTGTGCAGTTCATAGAGTACTGCGACACAGGCTGTGAGGTCGAATGCGTCCTGTCAGGGGTGCGGGCAGCAATATGGCTGCGCCTGGTTCGGCCGCAGGCAGCTGGAGTACTCGTGTTCCGCGCGCTGACAAGGTCGCCAATGCACGGCGACGAATTTAGATCTTGACCTTCCCATAATGGGAAGGTCTACGATAACGCTACGTTTCACGGTTATTGGCAATGAAAGAGGAATGAGGCGATGAAGATCAGTCAGGCCGCCGCCGCTACAGGTTTATCGGCGAAACGCATTCGCTACTACGAGGAAATTGGGCTGTTACCTGCCACCGGCCGCAGCGAAGCCGGCTATCGGCAGTACGAGGCCGCCGATATCCACACCTTGCGGTTCATCCGCAGCGCCCGGCGGCTGGGTTTTGCGATGCCGCAAATCTCGACGTTGTTGGAGCTTTGGCACGACAAGGGCCGCAGCAATGCGTCCGTCAGGGAGATCGCACGCGAACACATTAATGAGCTCAACGGCAAGATCAGTGAACTGCAGGCGATGGTAAGCGCGCTGACCGACCTCGCGGATCGTTGTCACCGAAGTAACCGCCCCGAATGCCCAATCCTTGAAGAATTGGAAAAGAGCACCTGCTAAACCGACTTTGGAGCTGACCTATGCACCCCGCAAACGAATCTGAAACGGCCACCAGTTGCCACAAATGCGGCACGGCCCCAAAACAGCAATCGGCCGCGCCGACCAGTGCGCAATACATCTGCCCGATGCACCCGGAAGTTGAGGCGGACGCACCCGGCAGCTGCCCGCTATGCGGTATGGCGCTGGAAAAGAATTTCCTCGCGCCGACCAGCGCGAAATACACCTGTCCGATGCACCCGGAAGTTGAGTCCGACAAGCCCGGCAGTTGCCCGAAGTGCGGCATGGCATTGGAGAAGACAACCCCGGCCGGTAAGAAGAAACAGTACACCTGCCCGATGCACCCGGAGATTATGGAGGACGAGCCCGGTAGCTGCCCGATCTGTGGCATGGCGCTTGAGTCCGTGATGGTCAGTGAGGAGGAGGACACCAGCGAACTCGATGACATGACGCGACGGTTCTGGGTCAGCACGATTCTGACCCTGCCTCTGTTTATCTATGCGATGGGTGACATGATCCCGGGACAGCCGCTTGAGCACCTGGTGCCGGTCGCCTGGCGGCAGTGGGGGCAGTTCATACTGGCAACCCCCGTGGTGTTGTGGGGTGGCTGGCCGTTCTTTGCGCGCGGCTGGCAGTCGCTGCGAACCATGAACCTGAACATGTTCACACTGATAGCGCTCGGCGTTAGCGTGGCGTTCGTGTACTCGCTGGTGGCAACGGTAGTGCCGGGTGTTTTTCCGTCCGCTTTCCGTAACGCGTTTGGCGAAGTCGCGGTGTATTACGAGGCGGCGGCAGTGATCACGACCCTCGTGCTCTTAGGCCAGGTATTGGAACTGAAGGCGCGGAGCCAGACATCCGGCGCTATCCGCGCATTGCTCGAACTCGCTCCGCCAACGGCGCGCCGGATCGGCGCCGATGGCAACGAGGAAGAAGTGTCTCTCGATGAGCTGTCCATCGGCGATCTGCTGCGTGTGCGGCCGGGCGAGAAAGTACCCGTCGATGGCAGTGTGAAAGACGGGCGCAGTGCCGTCGACGAATCCATGATCAGTGGCGAACCGCTGCCTGTTGAAAAACAAGAAGGCGACAAACTGATCGGTGGCACGGTCAACGGCACTGGCAGCTTCGTGATGACAGTAACGCAAGTGGGCGACGACACCGTGTTGTCACAAATCGTACGCATGGTTGCCGAAGCGCAACGCAGTCGAGCACCCATTCAAAAGCTTGCCGACCAGGTTGCATCGTGGTTTGTACCTGCCGTGGTTGTCGCTGCTTTGCTGACGCTGGTCGTCTGGGCGATCTGGGGCCCGGCGCCTGCGATGGCATATGCCATTGTCAACGCGGTCGCCGTTCTGATCATCGCTTGTCCCTGTGCGCTTGGGTTGGCAACGCCGATGTCGATCATGGTCGGTACGGGCAAAGGCGCGCAGAACGGTATTCTTATCAAGAATGCCGAGGCGCTCGAAACACTGGAGAAAGTTGACACGATCGTCATCGACAAGACCGGCACATTAACCGAAGGCAAACCCGCGCTGGTATTGATCGAGCCTGTAGAAGCTTATACGGACGACCGTCTGCTGAGCCTCGCGGCGGCCGTGGAAAATGCGAGCGAACACCCGCTTGCGCAAGCGATCCTCGCAGGTGCTGAAGCGCGTTCCCTTAGCGTTGAATCTGCCCAAGACTTCGAGTCGGTCACGGGGGAAGGCGTGCAAGCTCGCGTTGGCGATAAAGTAGTCGCAATCGGTAACAGCAAGTACATGAAGCGGCTGGGTGCGTACGACTCCCTGTTGGCGGATTCCGCGGAAGGGCATCGCCGTGATGGAAAGACGGTCATGTTCGTCGCGGTAGATGGCCGGCCTGCAGGACTCATCGGTGTTGCTGACCCCATAAAGAGTACAACCCACGAAGCCATTGCGTTGTTGCACAAGGCAGGATTGAAGGTCGTCATGCTGACGGGCGACAGCCGATCGACGGCGGAAGCCGTGGCACGGCAGACCGGCATCGACGAAGTGCACGCGGACGTTTCGCCGGAAGACAAGAATCGCGTTGTGCGCGAGTTGCAGGCCAGCGGTGCGATAGTCGCAATGGCCGGTGACGGCATTAACGATGCGCCGGCACTGGCACAGGCCGATGTCGGTATCGCGATGGGGACGGGCACCGATGTGGCGATGGAAAGTGCTGGCGTAACCCTGGTTCGCGGCGACCTGTTGGGCGTTGCCAAGGCCCGTACCCTTAGCCAGGCGACGATGCGCAACATTCGCCAGAACCTGTTCTTCGCTTTCGCCTACAACACCGCCGGAATTCCGATTGCCGCCGGCGTGCTCTACCCGGTATTTGGTTTGTTGCTTAGCCCGATGATTGCCGCCGCCGCGATGAGTCTGAGTTCGGTGTCGGTCATAGGCAATGCGTTGCGCCTGAGGAATCTGAAAATCTGATGGCCGTTTGCGGGACAAGCGGCGGCATAAAACACCGTGATGGCAATCCAGACGAAAGTGCCGGGCAGACCAACAACCCGGTCAAAAAAAAGCAGCGGAGCGATGTCAGCGCTCCGCTGCATCTCACTTCACACGTTGGTGCGTCGGAAATTATCGGCGCCTGAACAGCTTCCAAACCCGTCCAAGATTCAGAAACGACGTTTCCCCGGACCAGTCCTCAACACCATCATTGTCCGTTACGAGGAAAACCTGACCATTACGGGTCACGGCAACGCCTTCCGGCTTGTCGGTAATCCAGCCGTTGGATTGCTGCATTGCCGGCAGCAAGTCGAATGCGGCTTTCTCGTGCTTTTCGATCACGCCATCGTAAGCCGCCCGCAGCGGTACCCGGACCAGGGTCTTCAGTTCCGTGAAGTCCCCGGTGCGGTTGTCACGTTCGATGATCAGGTAGGAGCCATCGCCAACCTGGGTAATTTCCGACAACCCTACCCAGCTGG
Organism: Woeseia sp. D3-10; assembly: GCF_055809415.1. Lineage (NCBI taxonomy): Bacteria > Pseudomonadati > Pseudomonadota > Gammaproteobacteria > Woeseiales > Woeseiaceae > Woeseia > Woeseia sp. D3-10. The sequence continues at coordinate 2,296,823 of NZ_JBVVTW010000007.1, forward strand.
CATTCTCGCCTATGTCTTCCAGCTCGTAAGCAATGTGGTCCCATTCGCCGGTGCGGGGATCGAAAATCCAGATACGGGTCTGCGCAGGTTCTGCCGGGTCAAGGCCGTCCGGGTCATCGTCCAATGCCTCGCACTCCGGTGTCGTGTAGTTCCAGCCGCGTTGCTGGGCAACAAGAAGCTTGTACCCCCGCCACCACTCTCGCTTGACGGCTACGCCTTCAAAGCCAGAGCCTAAGGTGCCGCGCGTTGTGCTGGCGGCACGACAGGCGAGGATATTTTCCGGCAGACCAACTTCGCGAATAACCAATCCGGTTTGCGGGTCTACCTGAAACAAGGTGTTCGGCCGGGTATCCGTTGCGTTTCCTTCGCTGGCGATCCAGTAGGTGCCATCCGGAGCAACGGCGATGCCCTCGCTATCCATGTCCACCGTGTTGCCGACGATTGGCAGCTCGTTCGTAATGACGGCAGGCTCTCGGGATGCATCAATGGTGAACACGCGACCTTCGCTGTAGTAGGAATCCCAGACAGCGAGCAGCTCGTTCTTCCGGCTCCATGGCTTGGCAACCATGCCGGACAGTGCAGACCAGCCGATGGGCAGGCCTTCCGCATTCGGACCGGAAACCAGTTGCGGGTAATCTGCTTCGCCGCGCTGGAGTTCATAGATCATGACACTCGAACGCACACCATACGGTGGGTCGTCTTCCTCGCCTGAGGCAATCAACAAACCGCGATCAGGGATAGCCAGTACGCCTTCCGGTCCCAGCGGCGCGGGCAGGACCTGTCGGAAGCTCGGTTCGCCTTTCTTGTTCAGTTCATAAACAGCGACAAAACTGCCTCGTTCTGAACCGACAAACAGGTAATCGGTACGGCCAAAGCGGGCGAACTCAACCGATTCCGGTTCTGCGCCCTTGTTCTCGGAGCGGTCCTCCGGGTAGTGCCCGTGGGCAACCGCAATCTTCTCGAACTCGTTGCCACTGTCGTACACGATGCTGCCTTGCCGGTCGAATACGGAGAAGCCGCGGCTGCCACCGAACAAGTCGCCTTCATTGGCTGTCGCAATCCGGTAGCTGCCGTCCGGCAACTCTATCCAGCTGATCGCGTCTGGCTCGCGAGGTACACCTGCAATGGAGTCGGTCAGGGAAATCAGGCCGTCTTCATTGTTATCGACGTTGTACAAATCGACTGTGCCCATTGAGAAATGGCTGGTGACGGCGCCACTCGCGAGGTCGACAATCGCGACGTGGTTGTTCTCCTGCAGCGACACAACGGCTTCGTTGTTGCCATTGATGTCGACAAATTCCGGTTCCGGGTCTGCAGGCGCGTACAGGGACAATCCGCTCAGATCAACCTGCCGGATGTTCCAGTCAGCAGGCTTGCCATCAATATCCACGATCAACAGAAAGCCTGCCGGCAGCTGCGGCAAACCGCCTTCTTCACCGTTGACTTTAATCTCTTCGTCGCGTTCGTTCTCGATGACGATTGCGGCGTACTGTCCATCAGGACTGACTTTCAGTGAATCGGGCTGCCCACCAAGGTCGTGGGTCGCGACAATGTTCCGCTGCGCAATATCGACAACGTGCAGCTGGCCGCTTGGGGCAAGCAGGTCGGGGCTAGTATTTACCGCGACGAGGGCAAACTGGTTGCCGAGGATGTCGACTGAGGTCGGTTCGCCGCCGACATTCAACGTGCCGAAAGAGACCGGCTGCCGGGGGTTGCTGATATGAATGAAGCCGACGGATTCTGTCGAGGCGTCTGTGTAGACCAGCGTCTTGCCGTCTTTGGTTGCGGCAATGATTTCTGAAACCGTCGAGTCCCCGATTTCGTCATTGTTGACGTAGTTCGGGACGGTCGCTATCCGTTGAAAGCTCATGTTCTTCGAGCTATGCCCGCGGTCATGGCTGTAGCGGTCGTGGTGGCCGTTGTAGCCTCGATTGTCGTTCGTTTTCTGGCCGGCGTGTACTGTCGCACTCACGCATAACGTGACAGCAACAGACAGCAGTACCGATGTGATGGGTCGCATCAAGCTGGTCTCCTGGGATTTGAAAGAGCGAGCTTTGGACCGTAAGCCTGCTTGATGACGAACCGTTTAAGGTTGTATTGCCATTTTCTTGCAGGCAGTGGTGCGGCCGGTTCGAACGCTGTCGAGATAGGCGGGAAACGTCTGTTTTACTTCGGCCGTGACGAACCGGGGTTCAGTTAAAATGCGCGGGTAAAGAGATCGGTCGTCTGTTTGTTATGCAGCCTTCACGGCAGCCGCAATCCTCACACGTACCGTAGCGTACTGCCGTTACTTTCAATATCCACTGAACGAACAATCTCTGTCTCGAACTCTCGCGACTCGACGTTGCTCACACTCACAAAGTCGGCATGCACTTGATCATGATCGATCTGCAGCCGAATGTAGCCACGGTGCCGTCCGTCCGTCCACACAACTTCGTCATTGTTCGCGGCATTCAGCTCATCAAAACGTGCAAGTCCGTCCGGGCCTAAGTCCAGCAGCGAACGCGGTGAGGTGATACCGGTTGCACCCAGCTCGACGCCCATTGCTGTGCCCGCGTCGTCGTACAATACGTCTTGCCAGAAACTGTGGCTATCGCCAGCGAGCACCAGCAAGTCGCGGACGCCGGCTTCTTTGCTGATCTGATAGAAGCTCTCTCTCGCACCCGGGTAGCCATTCCATGAATCCAGATCGAGTGGCAGGTTGAATTCGCCGTGCTTAACCAGCCCGTCCAGCATGGACTTTGCGCCATTATCAAGCGTGTTTCTCAGCGCCGCGAAATACGGTTCATCCAGTTTTGGTGCTGTGCGTTTCGCCATCACGGATTGATTGCCAATGATGCGCCATTGGCGCTGCGCGCTGACTGACTCGGTGAGTTCATCGGCCAGAAACTGATTCATCTTGTCGGACAGCAGCCTCCGGCCCGGTGCATGCACCACATCATTAACAAAGTTCTCTGCATCGGCCTGGCTATGGATGTCGGGAAGGTAATCGTCACTGTCGATCTGCTGGCTGCGACCGGTGTGTCTTGCTTCCAGTGTTATCAGGCTCGCAAGATCGCCGAATTTATAGTGTCGCCAGTAATCTTCGCGCCGACCGCCAGGCGGCGGTTCCCGGACGGGCAGCCACTCGTAAAAGGCCTGCAAAGCTGCGGCTCGCCGTGCTTCCCAGTCGCCTTCATTCGCCTGATGGTTTGCAGCGCCGCCCATCCAGGGGTTGTTCGCGGTTTCATGGTCGTCCCAGAGCACAATCAATGGGTGTCGTGCATGCATCGCCATAGAACCGGTATCCGTCTTGTACTGCGCAAAGCGGCGCCGGTAGTCCGCCAACGCCAGTGTTTCGTGCGCGGGTTCGTGGTTGCGACCGATACGTCGGCCGGTTTCGCCGCCATACGCATCCGTGCCGTGTTCGTAGATGTAATCCCCGAGGTGCACGACCAGTTCGATGTCGTTATCGTCCGCGATGGCTTTATAGGCGTTAAAATAGCCGAACGCATAGTTTGAGCAGGTAACCGCCGCGAAAACCAGCTGTTCAACATGACCTGTTGGCAATGTTCTTGTTCGGCCGCTAGGGGATCGCTTGCCGTCGATCTCAAACCGATAAAAGTACTCTTTGCCGGATTCCAAATTATCGACAACAACTCTAACCGTGTAGTCGCGATCCGCGTCGGTGCCGTATTTGCCGTTTGCGACAACGTTCGTAAAGTTGGCGTCGCTTGCAACCCGCCAATCAATATCAGTAGCGCCCGTTGCATTGCTGACTCGCGTCCAGATAACGACGCTGTTGCTGTCCGGGTCGCCGCTGGCGACCCCGTGTAGGAATGCTACGTTGCTGGCCGATGTCGGTGCCTTATTGGCCCGGCTGCAGGCAATGGGTAGCAGCATCGATGCCGAGACGCCTAGCAGCGCTTCTCTGCGAGTAAATTTCCGGGTCATTTCGTGCTCCGTTACGACAGTGATTCTTGGGTATCCACGTCGGGCATGGGTGGGGTGCTGAATGGAATCAAAGTACACGAGGGTCCCTGTCGGCAGAGTGTCCGAGCTTGGGGCAAACAGATGCGAAGCGCAACGCAGGTAAATAGCCATGGAACCGCCGGAATTGGTACCATCGCGACAGAAGAATAAGAAGTCGTCCGGGGAGCCCAGTGCCAGTATTCGAAGAACTCAAGCGCCGAAACGTCTTTCGCGTGGGTATCGCGTATGCCGTAGCCTCCTGGGTGTTGCTGCAAGTCGTCGACGTTATTTCACCGGTGCTGGACTTGCCCGCCTGGGCGCCGAAACTGGTGTTTGTCATCCTGGCCATCGGTTTGATACCCGCGCTGGTCTTCGCCTGGGCGTTCGAGATGACGCCGGAGGGAATCAAGAAAGAATCCGAGGTAGACCGTTCTGAGTCCATTGCCAATACCACCGCACGCAAACTGAATTACGTCATCACCGGCTTTCTGGTGCTGGCTGTTGTGTTGTTGCTGGTCGAGCGTCAGATGCGACCGGCTGTTGTGGCGCCTGCGGATGTCGAGCCAGTGGCGGCGAAAATGGAAGAGCAGCGCGACCGTTCAATCGCGGTGCTGCCGTTCGTTAACATGAGCTCTGATGTTGAGCAGGAGTTTTTCTCTGACGGCATCACCGAAGAAATTCTTAACTCGCTGGCTTCGGTCAAAGAGCTGAAAGTGGCAGGCCGCACGTCCTCTTTTGCGTTCAAGGGGCAGAACGACGACCTGCGCCGGATCGGCGATTCACTTGGCGTGCAGCATATTCTCGAAGGCTCGGTGCGTAAGTCTGGCGAGAAGGTTCGAATTACTGCCCAGCTCATCCAGGTCGACAACGGTTTTCATCTGTGGTCGGAAACCTACGATCGTGAACTGACCGACGTGTTTGCCATTCAGGATGAGATCGCGAACGAGATTTTGAAGCAGCTCAAATCGCATCTGGTCGGCGCGGAAGAAGTGCTGGCCGAGGCCATGCGTACGACTCCCGAAGTGTATGAATTGTACTTGCGCGCGAAGCAACGCATTTACTCGCGCGAACGTACCGAGATCAAGCTAGCGATAGCAGAGCTCGATGAGGCCATTCGTCAGGATGAGAATTATGCGCCCGCCTATGCTCAGCGGGGCATAGCGACCATGTTGTCATCCGATCAACAATACGGAGACATTCCGCATCAGGAAGCACGTCGCCGCGGTAAACGTTACATTGATGAAGCGCTGCGTCTCGGGCCGGAGTCGGCGGAAGCCTGGGCCGGGTTGGGGCTCTACTACGACAGAGATAGCGAGTTGGCGACGGATGCACTGGTCAAGGCACTCGAAATCAACCCGAACATGATTGACGCGAGCAACTGGCTGCAAATCTCATTGCGTAGTACCGGACAGCTGCGTAGTGCGCTGGACATCTTGCGGGATATCGTGGAACGAGATCCGCTGTACCGGCCCGCCTTCAGCAACGCCATGCAGATGTTTCATGCCTTTGGGTTGAGTGACGAAGCAGATAAATTGCTGAAGCGCATTGAAGCCTTTGACCCTGATCATTCCAGTCTGTTTCTGGCACGTGCTACCAGCTACCTATACGCCGGAGAATCGGGTCGTGGTCTGCAGCAACTTGAGGAATCGGCGAAACTCGGTGCAATGAGCGGTGTGGAGCAGCTGTATCTCAGTTACGGTCTGATCGACACCGGGCAGGCAGAGCGTGCGCTGAATGAGGGCTCGATCTACTTCCGACCTGATGCTTTGTACCAGCTCGGTCGCAAGGAAGAGGCCATTGCGCTGGCCTACGAGCATGCTGGTGGTGGCGAGCCGTATTCCCTGTTTTTCATGCTGGTTCGGGAGAATCGGGACAAGGAACTGGTTGACTACATCGAGGAACGCTGGCCTGGATTGCAGGCGTTTGCGGCCGAAAACCCGGGCGACGACGCCGGTTACGGTTTGATGATTCAAGTCGCGCTGGCGTATCGTCGCACGGGCAACGACGCCCGGGCAGACGAAGCGCTGCAGCTGGTGGATTCCTGGATGAACGTGCTGGAGAGCAATGGCGTTAACAATACCTTGTACACGCTTGGCCAGGCTTCCTACCTTGCCATGTCTGGCGACGTCGAGGGCGCGCTTGCCGGACTGAAAGAGGCCGCTGATGAAGGTCTTTCATCGGCGATGGATCCTGACATCACATACCCCGAATTTGCTGTGCTGCAGGGTGACCCGCGCTACGCCGACATCAAAGCGACGATGCTGGATAACCTCAACTACAACCGGCGCATACTGGAGTTGCCGCCGTTCGATGCGAACTACCAGGTAAGGCAATAGCCAATACGGTCTGCGTTACGAGCGCGAACCCAGTGATGCCTGTGCGGCGAATCCTCGCACGGCATCGATTTCTGCTTGTATGCCGCGTTCTTCCATCACGTAACTCGGGAATGTGCAGCTCATGGCTCCGGCAACTTCGCCGTCGATGCCCAGAATCGGCGCGGCAACGCACACAAAACCGCGCGTGATCTCTTCGTTGTCCACGGCGTAGCCGTCAGCTCGAATCTGACTTAGCTCGAGGCGCAGCTTTTTCGGATCAGTAATGGTGTTCGGTGTGTGCGACTCCAGCTTTCGGCTGATCACCCGTCGCACGGTCGCGGTATCTGTCAGGCTCAGAAAGACCTTCCCCATAGCCGTGCAATGCAAAGGGAATGACTTGCCGACCTCCGAGTGCAGGCGCAATCCAAAACTGCTCGCTTCGATTTTGTCGATGTATACGCCGGTGTCATTGCTAAGTATCCCGAGCGTCGCAACATGACCGAACTGGTCATGCAGTGCTTGCAAAAACGGACGTGCGGCAAGTCGCAGGTCGTAGTTCGTGGTTACGGATGCGCCAATGCGCGCGAGCAGCAGACCGCCGCGGTAGTGACGTGTTTGCGCGTCCAGTGAGAGTGCGGAAAGTTCGCAGAGCTCGCGGAGCAATCGATGAGTACTGGCCTTAGGCAAGCCGGTGGTTTCGACGATGGCGGCGAACGGCAGGCCGGCGGTGCCTGCGGAAGTCACGGCGTCGATGATCTGGAATCCCTTGCTCAAGGCGCTCATAACCTGGGGTCCTTGCGAGGCGCTTGACAAAGCCAGCGCGCAGAGTGATAAAGCAGCATAAAAAAGAAACTTAGTTCCATATTTGGAACTTGTCAAGAGGCCCGGAAGCGCTTGTATGCCATCGAGGGCCGTTGCTGAGGAGTGAGTTCTGTGTCTGACGAAATAAACAATACGCTGCAGTCGGTGCCGGTTGTGCCACTGGTGCAATCTGACAATCCGGCGACTGCCGTCAAAATTTCAAGGGCGTTGGCCGCCGGCGGGCTTACGGTAGCGGAAGTCGTATTCCGTACCGACCGAGCGCTCGAATGTTTGCAGGCGGTCGCCGACGAAGTGCCGGAAATGATTGCAGGCGCTGGCACAGTTCTGAACGCAAAGCAGGCCGAAGCTGCCGTCGATGCGGGAGCACGGTTTATTGTCTCTCCGGGGCTCGACGATGGCGTCGTTGCGGTTGCACGCGAGCGCGGTGTTCCGGTGTACCCCGGCATCGTCACGCCAAGCGAACTGCAACATGCTTTCAATCTTGGTCTTGATGTCGTGAAATTCTTTCCCGCTTCTATCGCTGGCGGTATTCCGGCATTGAAGGCGCTGTCCAGCGTCTTTCGCACCATGCGTTTCATGCCGACGGGCGGCATTTCGCCCGATAATCTCGCGGACTACCTCAGTGTGCCAGCTGTGCTGGCCTGCGGTGGCAGCTGGTTAACTCCTGCCGCAGCTATCGAAGCAGGTGATTTCGAAAAAGTAACCGCGCTCGCAAAAACGGCTGTAGAAACAGCCCGTAAAGCCAGGGGAGGTGCGTAATGTCCGAATTCATGAGTTTTGGCGAGATTATGCTGCGGCTGAAGTCGCCTCAGCATGAGCGTTTTTTCCAGTCACCGCACCTGGAAGCGACTTTTGGTGGAGGTGAAGCCAACGTTGCCGTATCACTCTCGAACTATGGCCTTGATGCCGGTTTCATATCGGCTCTGCCTGCCAATGACATTGGTACTGCAGCGATTCGGGAACTGCACAAACACGGCGTGAATACAGCCGGCGTGATCCGGCAAGGTGATCGTGTTGGCATCTATTTTCTCGAGACCGGATCAAATCAACGCCCCTCGAAAGTAGTATACGACCGTGCCCATTCGGCCATTTGCGAAGCAGCACCCGGGGACTTCGATTGGGAGGCGATATTGAAAGGTGCAAAGTGGTTCCACATCACCGGCATAACGCCTGCGCTGAGCCAGAGTGCGGCGGACCTTTCACTGGAAGCTTGTCGGGCAGCGAAGAAACTGGGTCTTACCGTCTCCTGTGACTTCAATTATCGCGGCAAATTGTGGAAGTACGGCAAAACAGCACCCGAAGTCATGCGTGATCTGGTCAAATATGTCGATGTTGGCATCGCCAACGAAGAGGATTGCCAGAAGTGCCTCGATATCCACGTCGACGTGAACGTCGATAGCGGTGAGCTCGATACCAAAAAGTACGAAGCATTGACGGCGAAAGTGCTGCAAGAGTTTCCGGACATGTCAGCCATTGCTGTCACTTTGCGGGAATCCCGCAGCGCCGATCGCAACGGCTGGTCCGCCTGCCTGCGTGATGCTGCCGGTTTCTATTTGTCAAAGCACTACGAACTGACCGACATTGTCGACCGGGTAGGCGGCGGCGACAGCTTCGCTTCAGGGTTGATTGCGGGTTTGAATTTGTACGAAGACCGGCAGCAATCGCTGGAGTTCGCGGTGGCAGCGAGTTGCCTGAAGCACACGATTCAGGGTGATTTCAATCGGGTCAGTCTTGCCGAGGTGCAACACCTGATGGGTGGTGATGGCTCCGGGCGCGTGCAACGCTGATTTGCGAAGAGTGAGGTTGGCGCCAAGACCTTTGCACGGTCGTCGCTGGAGTTCGCTGATACGCGATCTCCAGCGAACTCTCCGGCCCCTGCGGCATTCCTTGCCCCGCGAAGGCGAGCGAACAGCAGGTTAATCCAAGATCATGCGCTACTAAGGGTCCACTTTGTGACGAGCGGTCTCGTTGTTGCAAAGCGAGGTCTACGCTATCAACTGCACCTCGACCCAGCCGACGTAAGCAGACTGTCGTTGAATGACTAGCGAAGCTGCTGTACGAAAATGGCCAGAATCGCCGCCGGGCACACAAAGCGTACGTAGCCGGGCCATATTTTCCAGAACAAGCTGTTGTCCGCGCCGTCTGTGCCTTTCCTTATTTCTGCTATCACAGTGCTGCGCTGCCAGATCCAGCCGGCGAACACGCACATCAGCAGACCGAGCACTGGCTGGCTGTAGCGGGTCGTCAACGAAACGACCAACCCGAACAGCGAGCCGAAGTTGAATATGAGCACGACGCTGACCAGCAGGATGGCGCCGCCAATCATAAGTGTCGCGCGCTTGCGGTTCATGCCGCGACTCTCAACCGCATAGGCGACGGGCACCTCGAGCATGGAGATCGACGAGGTAAGCGCGGCAACCGCCATCAGCAGGAAAAACGCCAGCGCGACAACCAGCCCGGCAGCGCCCATCGTGTTGAACAATTCCGGCAGCACCGCAAAGATCAGGGTATCTTCCGCGATCAACTTGCCGCCGGCATCGTAGATTTCGACGCCGTTGTGTTGCGCCACATACATGGCTGGGACGATCAGCATGCCCGCCGTCACGGCAATGCCAATATCGAACAGGGTAACCGAACGACCGAGAGAGACGATGTTCTCACGGTCGCTGACGTAGGAGCCGTAAATGAGCATGGTGCCGACGCCCAGTGACATTGAGAAAAACGCCTGGCCCATCGCGCTGAGGATCAGTGCCGGATCAGTGATGCGGCTGAAGTCCGGTACCAGGTACGCCCGAACGCCGTCGCTCGCCCCGTCCAGCGTCAGTACGTAAACGATCAGCAAAACAAGTATGGCTATCAATGCCGGCATCAGGCGTGTGCACCATTTTTCGATGCCTTCACGGACGCCACCGCAGATGATCGCCACTGTGAGTACCATGAACAGGCTGACAAACAGCAAATTGCGCTCCACTGAGAAGTTGGTCAGCCAGGCAGATGTTTCCGGCATGCCGAGTATGTCGGTAATAGCTGCCAGCGCGTAGGCGAACATCCAGCCGCCAACGATGCCGTAAAAACTAAGAATCAGGCTCGCCGTTACGATGCCAATGTAGCCAGTGGTTGCGCCGAGACGACGTGTTAAATCGCCGTTGGCGATTCCGCTCAGTGCGGCAACGGCATTCGACTTGGCATGGCGTCCGATGATCAGCTCGGCCATCAGGGCCGGGAACGCCAGGCAAAAGGCCAGTACCAGATACACCAGCAGAAACGCAGCGCCACCATTACCGGCGGCCTGGGTCGGGAAACCCCAAATGTTGCCGAGACCAATCGCGGAACCCGCTGCCGCGAGTATGAAACCTAGTCGTGAACTGAACTCACCGCGTGCTGTGGCCAATGCCTGCTCCTTTCGTTTGTCCCGGCTGATGGGGTCCGTGGATTCTATCCCAAGTCGGCTTTGCACGTGTTCGGACTGAGCTGGGACCGCTGTGGCGTGGACGACCCGGCTATTTGAGCCCAGCGGTTACGGCAGCGGGCTGCCGCTTTCCTCATGATTGTGTTTGAACCGCGAGATCAGGCAATACCGCGTCCCGGAATGCGACAGTTTCCGCCTGTGTCGTTCTCGTTCGTCACCTGAGTGTCATTCCGCTTGTTTGCAGTGCGCCTGCTGGACACCTGTCAGCGGATGCGCTTGATGCCGGTCATCGCTTGCAGATGGCTGAGGGATTCATCGCTGTGCAATTGCAGGAACGGCGAAACCGAAACGCCGCCCGGCGCATTGCGAACGAAACTGCCGGTACTGGTCATGTAATTCAGCGCACTCGCATCGTGAATAACGTACGGCTCGCCGCGTACCGCACCGAGGTACAGCATTACGTGGCCCGGCGTATAAATAAGGTCGCCGGCCTGCAGAGATTGCAAAGCAACACGTTTTTCGCTGTTTGTGCTGTGGTCGGTGAAGCGGAGGTTCTCGCCGATCGGGCTTGCCCCCTGATCATCCGAGTTGCGCGGCAAATAGATGCCGAACGTTCGGTAAATTTCGGCAACGAAACCGGAACAATCGCGGCTGTTCCGGGAATGCCCCCAACCATAGGCTTCACCGAGGAAGCGGAACGCCTGGCGGATGATGTGGCGTCGCGTATAGCTCAGAAAACCGGAATGTACGTCAGCGTCTTTCGGGATCAGAGCCGGCGCAAATTTCAATGCACCGTTCTCGTCCCGTACCGGGAGCTCGACCACGTGGTTGTCACTGCGCGCACCCGGCGAAACAGCGGACGCGGTGTCGCAGCGAGGTAAGCGGATACTCATGTCCAGCTGTACCCCGGAAGTTTGCGGAAACTCGGAATTGTGTGCGGTGTAAATCTTGGCGCTGGTAACCAGCAGAAAGTCGGTGTTCTCTGGCGGTTCGAGCACCTGTTCTCTGTCGCCAATTGCGACGGCATTCGCGTGTACCCAGCCGAGGTAGTTGTAGCTTTGCGCAAGCAGCCAATCGCCGTCTTTGCTGCGGTGTACTACCGCGACCCGGTCTGTAGGGAACAGGCCATTTTCCTGGAAGCGATCGAAGTCCTGCGGTGCCGTCGTCCTGCTGACAATGTCGTCGGTGGGGTAGCGGCGCATGCTGGTGCGGCGAACAATGAGGCCGAAGCGAACAGGGTTGGTATCCTCGATACCCGGAACGTTTAAACGCGCCTCGTACCGAGCGTAGTCGGCACTCTGTAGTGCGACGTCACTTCTGTAGTAGTGGGTATCGTGCGGCACACGACTGACGCGCCTTATCATCGACAGCAATTCAGATGCTGACAGCACCGCCGGAAACGCCCGCAGGTCGGCAAGCGAACTGGCTGTGGCGAAAGAGCGCTCGTTCATCTCGCTGATTTGCTGAGCGCTTAACAGTGGTTCGTCAACGTTCGCGGTGTTCTCTATCCAGAATTCGGGCGTCAGAACATCAGGCACGGCACTGCCTGCGTGGTCGATAAATCGTCATGCTGCGCACGGCAAGCCGGGAGCGACTCACGAGCGGTCAGAGGTATCTATGCCCGCCGGCATTGCCTCTGGCGCCACGTCTATGCGCAGCAATTGGTCCAGCTGCCCGGGAAAGTACTTTTCTATCAGTGCATAAAGTATCGCGGTGGTCTCGAGGGTTGGTTCGCCTGACACCTGATAGGGGCGAAAATGCATTTGAAACGCACTGATCACATCCCGGGTCTGCTCATCCAGTTCACCGCTAACCTCGATGCCGTATCCGTACGCGTTCAGAGCGCGCTGGATGTTTTCCAGCGGCATGGGTCGCTGGCGGAACTGCTCCCAGTAGCGGACAACTGTCTCGTCATCAAACCAGGCGCCAAAGCCGAGACGGTAAAGGCGCTGCCACGGGAACCTCGGACCGGGATCGATCTTGCGGCCCGGTGCGATATCCGAATGGCCGACAATATTAGTCGGCGAGATATCGGGATAGCGTTTGAGCAAGTCGTCGAGTAACTCAATGACCAGGTCCATCTGCGACTCAGCAAAGTCCGGGTAGAAACAGAGACGCGCTGGTTCCGATTCGGCTGTCGTCGCAATGGCGGGACTGGAATGGCAGTAGGTCTGGTTCACGATTTCTATACCCAGCGACTGGTCGTTGAGCGCTGTGCGCCCACCCCAGTAACTGCGCCCGGCATGCCAGGCCCGGCCGGTTTCCGGAACAAGCTGGAATATTTTGAGTTCTTTGTCGGTGTAGCTGGCGTCGTCAGGCTCCGGAATGAGGTAGTGCGAGCTGACCGGCCGCCCTGAAGGCTGGGTCAGAATGTGCAGCGAGTCACCAAAATTAGCCGTCGTGTGATGCAGCACAATGATGGAAATACGGCTGTTGTAATTCTCGGATTCTGCGCGAATCTGGGTGCCGCTTGCGCAACCTTGTAGTAAATACACGACGCCGAGCAACGCGAAGAGAAATCGGTCGGTCAGAATTCGGGAATAGCGAAAAGGCATGTGAAAGGTACCGTTTATGGCTGTCTTAGCCCCCTGAGGGGTCTGCTGTGAACGAATATGTTATTCCAAATAGCCCAAAATTGTTGCGTGCACGGCACAAAATTTGGGTCGACTTCCTGTGCGCGTATAGTATGGAATAAATAATTCTTTACTTTTCAGCGCCGATCGATATTTTACGCGCTGAAATAGATTTCAGTGCTATGAAAGTCCAGCCTGGACATAGGAGAAGAGACGTTATGCGTCAGCAACCATGGTCGGTCAAGAAACCGAATATTCGCAACAAATTTAATCGGGTGTGGGCAGTACTCGCACTTGGCCTCGCGTTTTTCGCGGGCCCGGCATTTGCCCAGCAAACGGGTGATATCAGCGGTAAGGTCACCGACAGCAGCGGCGCAGGTGTTGCCGGGGTGTCGATCACCGCGAGCAGTAATGTATTGCCGCAAGCGCGCACAACCAACTCTGCTGACAGCGGTCGTTACCGGATGCCGTTGTTGCCGCCGGGCAATTACGAAGTGCGCTTTACCTTCCCCGATGGCTCTACTCTGGTACGCAATGCTGCGGTAATCCTGCAGCAGAACTCAGAAGTTGATGTCACCATGGGCGTTGCGCAGGCGCAGATGGAAGAAATCATGGTGCTGGGTACGCAGGCGCTTGCCGACACGGGCCAGGCCTCGCTTAAGAATTCAGTAAATGCGGCGACCATCGACGCTCTGCCTGTTGGTCAGGAATACCGCGATTTGATGAAGCTCATTCCGGGCGTTCAGTACAGTGAAGATGCGGTCCGCGGCCCCAGCGCTGGCGGCAGCGGTCAGGACAACGGTTACCAGTTTGACGGCGTTGACGTTTCTTTGCCGCTGTTCGGTACTTTGTCTGCTGATCCTTCTTCGCATGATATCGCGCAGGTATCTGTCGTCCGCGGTGGCGCCAAAGCCATTGGCTTCAATCGCTCTGGCGGCTTCCTGATGAACACCGTGAGTAAGTCCGGTACGGACGAATTCACCGGTGAAGTCAGCTACAAGGTGCAATCCGCAAGCCTGACCGGCGATCGGGAAACGGGCGATAACCCGCTCGCATTCGACGAAGACAAAGAATGGCTGACAGCCAGCTTCGGTGGCCCGATCCTGCGTGACCGGCTGTACTTCTACACGTCTTACTACGCACCTACCTCGACTCGTGACAACACCGCGAATGCGTATGGCGCTGTCGGTGATTTTGATGATTCACGTGACGAGTTTTTCGGCAAGCTGACCTTTTCACCAACGGACAATATCCTGTTGAACGGCAGCTTCCGTACTTCGGACCACGAAATCGAAAATCGCAGCATCGAGGCTTTCGATGCGGCTTCGACTTCGCAAGGTGACAAGTCGACACTTGATATCGCCATTCTTGAAGGTTCCTGGATCGTCACTGATGACGACGCCATCAGCTTCAAGTACACGAAGTTCCAGAACGACACCTCGTCACGTCCCGACAACTTGTTCGGTTTCCAGATCTCCGAGGGCGATTCGCTGAACATCAATGCGCTGGATCAGCTCGGCTATTTCACCGTGCCAAGGCCAATCGCTGGCGAAACGGCCTACAACGCGTTCATTCAGCCATATATTGATCAGTACGGTTACCAAGAAGGCGGTGTAGCCACCGGTGGTGGCAATGTTGGTGGTGCGAGCACGCTGGATGACCAGAATTTCTCGCGTGAAAGCTTTGAAATCAGCTACGACCGGCTGTTCTATACCGGTAACGTTACGCACGACCTGCACTTCGGTTACCAGTACCAGACGATTGAAGAAGAACTTTCACGTACGTCAAACGGTTGGGGAGCAATTACTATCCCAGGTGGCCGGGTTATGGCGACCGATGGTGTAACACCTGTCTATTTCCAGGCGACCTTCCAGCAAATGAGCCTGCAGACTGGCAGCGGCTCAGCCATTCCGCCGATTATCTCGACCGTTGACCTGCAGAGCTTCGAGATCAACGACACGATCGAAGTGGGCGACTGGACCTACAACGTCGGCGTGCTGTTCAGTAACGACGTTTTGTACGGTCAGGGCCTTGCTGCTGACTCGTCCAATCCGCTGACCGGGCTGACGCCGTCACCGGGCTCCGTGTACAAGATGTACGAAGTGGACTGGAAAGACATGATCCAGCCACGGCTCGGTGTGAATTGGGATTACTCCGACACCAGTTCCATGTACGTGAACTACGCGAAGTACAACCCGTCCGCGTCGTCACTGGCTCGTGCCGCATCGTGGGACCGCAACCTGCGCAGCAGCATCGAAGCGAACTTCGATCAAAACGGCGATTTTATCGAAGTTGATCCGGTGAGCTCATCGTCAGGTAAGGTTTTCGACGATGACCTGACGCCACGTGCCATCGACGAGTACCTGGTTGGCTGGACGAAAGACGTAAACAGCGATCTCGTTGTACGTGCGCACGTTCGTTACCGTAAGGGCGGCCACTTCTGGGAAGACACCAACAACACCGCGCGCGTTGATTACAATCCGCCGGCCGGTATTCCCCGGGAGCCATACGTACCCAACCTGGATGATATCCGCGCTGAAATCGGCGGTTCGTCGTACGTGATCGCTGAGCTTGATGGTGGTTATACGAAGTACTACGAGGCAAGTGTTGAAGCTGAATGGAATCTCGATAACCTGTTCCTGCGCGGTTCCTACGTGTGGAGTCACTACTACGGTAACTTCGACCAGGACAACACCACCACGGACAATGACCAGAACATCTTCATCGGCTCGTCCAACATCGGCGACGATGCGGGTCGCCAGTTGTGGGATATGAAAGACGGTAACCTGAAGGGCGACCGTCGCCACATGCTGAAGATGTACGGCTACTACCTGTTCGACTGGAACGGTTCAGCCGGTGCCTACCTTGTGTACCAGTCCGGTCAGCCGTGGGAATCGTGGGACAGCAATGTCTACCGTGCGCTCACTTCCAGCACCAGCGATACGATTCGCTATGCAGAGCCTGCCGGTTCCCGTACGACTTCGGCACACTGGCAGTTGGACCTGAACTACACGCATAACTTCCAGGTCTTTGGTGATCAGAATATCCAGTTGCGAGCGGACATCTTCAACGTGTTCGATCGGCAGACGGGATACAACATCGAGCCCAGAGTGAACAGTGCTGGTTACGGCGAAGCGCAGGATTTCTTCAATCCGCGAAGAATCCAGCTGGCGGTCAAGTACCAGTTCTAAGCTAAATGGCTGCACGGCTGCGCCGTGACAGTTATCGTACTCAGGCCCCTGTCTTTCCGTTAAGGCAGGGGCTTGATACGTTTAAAGCCCATGTTCCGGAAGAAGCCGACCATTCTTAAATTTATAAGACCGGCCGTGTCGCTGGCAGCAATCCTGATTCTCGGGGCCTGCAAGCCATCGACGCCGGCGTCCAGTGTTTCCTTGCTCCTGCCAGAACTGGACGCTGCTGAGATGCGCTGGATCGCAAGCCGCATTTACCAGAACGAAACCCGCGGTCAGGCGCGCTACCTGACGCACTGGGGTGCTGGAGAGGATTTCCCGTCACTCGGTATTGGTCATTTCATCTGGTTTCCTGCCGCCGTCGACGCACCGTTCGACGAATCGTTCCCTGCCCTGGCAAGGTACCTCGCCAAACACGAGAACGCCTGCGCGCCGATGCCGGGCTGGCTGGCGGAGCTCGAACCGTTTTCCGCTCCCTGGCCAGACCGGGAAACCTTCGAAGCGGCGCAGGATTCCGACGACATGCTGCAGCTTCGGCAATGGCTGGGCGTAACTGCAATCCAGCAAGCGCAGTACATCGTTGATAACTTCAGTCGGCGCTGGAGTGAGATAGAGCTGCCGGACGATGAAGACCGGGCGCTCACCTCTCTGTTGCAAGAATTAATGCAGACTTCCGAGGGTCGTTTCGCGGTTATTGACTACGTGAACTTCAAAGGTCTCGGCACCAACCCCCGGGAGCGCTACGCGGGTGAGGGCTGGGGTTTGGTGCAGGTATTGAGTGACATCATCGTCGGGCGCAACGACGGTGATCCCAGTCGTAGTCTTGTCGAACAGTTCAGCACGGCCGCCGCCGGACGACTGCGGCAACGGGTTGAACTGGCACCGCCGGCGCGAAACGAGGCGCGCTGGCTTGCTGGCTGGATGCGGCGGGTAGGCGAATATGCCGCTATCCCCGACGAGTCCGCGCGCGCGCGGTACACCGGTTTCAGGGTGCAGCCCTACCTGCAGGACCCGACGCCTACCTCGATGAGCGTGATCTGGTTCAGTGATACCGCAACCGCTGGCGAGTTGACCCTGTTCGCTGGCCAGGCGAACGACGACGCTGCGACAGTCACGAACACGTCAGCGATGGCTGCCTGCGAACTCGGCTATAACCCAAGAGAGCTGGCCCTGATCGAAAACGGCCGCTTGCCAACCGCGCCCTTCAAGCACGTTGCAGAGCTGCGCAACCTGCAGCCGGGCACAATCTATCGTTATACCGTCGTGCAAAACGGTCAGCAGGCCAGCGGCGAATTCCGTACGCCCGGCCCGGCTGATGAACCTGTGCGTTTCGTCGTTTATGCGGACAGCGAGACGGAGCCTGAGTCGCTCGGCAAGCCGTCGGCGTGGGGCGGCTGGAACGACGCGCCCGGCGAACGGCCGTACCCTGTTGATCAGGACACCGGCTATCGCGAAAATCTGCGGGCGATGGCCGATGCGAAACCGGATTTCATCGCCATCGCGGGCGACCTTGTGCAATCCGGCGGAGAGCAGCGCGACTGGGATGAGTTTTGGCGACTCAACGCGGCTATCGCTGCCACCACACCCATTTATCCGGCGCTCGGCAATCACGAGTACTTTGGCGGACCTGGTGCTTTCGGCGATTACGGGGCGGATGCCAGCCGCCGGGCCGTCGAAAAGTACAAACGTTATTTCACCTTCCCTGACAACGCCGCCGAAAACGAAGCGCACCGGGGTTCCTATTACGCAATACAGCGCGGCCCCGTCAGCCTGATCGTTGTCGATAGCAACGACGGTGTCCCGCACCGCAGTGATACCGACACGAACTGGTACTTGCGCGACCAGAGTCAGGGCGGTGTCGCCCCGGCCTGGAATCCCGGCTCGCCGCAATACGCGTGGCTGGAAGAGCGCTTGCGTGAGGCGCAACAAAGCAGTGAGTTCACGTTCGTCATGTTCCATGCCGCACCGTATTCTTCCGGAGTACATGCGCTACCGCCGGGCATGGGTGAAGGCATGGACTACCTGCCGGGCACACCGCTGCGTGCTCTGACGCCGCTGTTCGCACGTTACGGCGTCGATGCCGTGTTCAGTGGTCACGATGAGCTCTACGAGCATTCCGTTGTGCCCGGCACCGAGGAACTGCCGGACGGGCGCAGCGAAGAACACGCGGTGCATTTTTTCGTCGTCGGTATAGGTGGCGACGGCTTGCGCGGTGCGGCACGTGAGGCGCGCAACCCGTATCGGGTCTTTTCTGCGGCGGTCGATGCGCCGGAACAGTACGACGCAAGTGGTGTGCTGGTTGATGGTGGTATCCACTACGGCCATCTGCGGGTTACGGTGGAGCAAGACACTGCTGACGAATGGCAGGCAACGCTGGAACCCGTTTACCTGTTCCCATTGTTCGCGCCGGACGGCACGGTGCAGGCATTTGCACCACGGAGCTATGACGATGTGACGGTATTGCATGGCCGGCGCAGCGTTACTGACATTGGAAACGCGGCCCACAGTGAACGGGAGACGGGCGGACAATGAATATTGGCATAGGCATCACCGACTCCGTTGTCATTGTCAGCTACATGCTGCTGGTACTGGCAATCGGCTTGTGGATAGGCCGGGGCAAGCAATCGTCTGCCGACTATTTCCTCGGCAATCGTTCCATGCCGAGCGCTGCCCTGCTGTTGTCGATTGTCGCGACCGAAACCAGCACTGTTACTTTCCTCAGCATTCCCGGCATCACGGCAGCGGCAGGCGGCAATCTGACCTTCCTGCAGATCACAATTGGTTATATCGTCGGTCGTCTGTTCGTCGTCTTTGTCCTGCTGCCGATGTACTTTCAGGGCAAGCCGTTCACCGCCTATGAAGTGCTGGAAACACGCTTCGGCCGGCTCAGTCGGCGCATGGTATCGACGCTGTTTCTCGTGACCCGTAATGCCGGCGATTCGCTGCGCTTGTTCCTGACTGCGCTCGCGCTGCAGATTGTGCTCGGACTCGACCTGACGATGAGCGTGATCGCGATTGGCAGCGTTACGATTCTGTACACGTTTATCGGTGGGGCAAAGTCCGTGATCTGGAACGATTGCATCCAGTTCATCATCTATATGCTGGGGGCATCAATCGCAGCGGTCATCATCACTGATGCCGTGCCTGGCGGGATGGGCGAGATCATTGCGCTCGCCGAGGCAGAGGGCAAGTTCCGTTTTCTGGACTTCAACCTGAGCCTGGTGCACCCGACCATGACGTTCTGGGCGGGGCTGGCCGGCGGTGCATTCCTTACTGCGGCGACGCACGGCACGGATCAGCTGATGGTGCAGCGCTACCTGTCAGCCAGGAGTCAGCGTGGTGCAGCGATTGCATTGGGCCTCAGCGGCTTCATCGTCTTGCTGCAGTTTGCCGTCTTCCTGCTCATCGGAATCGGGCTCGCTGCACTGTTCAATACCACGGGCGAAACCAGTGGTGAGCAGATATTGAAGAGCGATCAGCTGTTCGCCTACTTCATTGTCAACTACATGCCGGTCGGCTTGCTCGGACTGACGCTGGCAGCGGTGTTTGCCGCGGCGATGTCCACCTTGTCGAGTTCACTCAACGCCTCTGCCGCCGTATTCATGAACGACCTGTACAAACGACCATCGCACCGCGAATCTGGCGCCGAGATGCGCGCGAACCGTACCGCGACCATCGTGTTCGGCGTGGTGCAGATCGGTCTGGCGATACTGTTCGGAATGCTGGAATCGAGTGAGAGCATCGTCGCCAACGTCCTGAAGGTTGCCGGCTTTGCCATCGGCCCGGTGCTGGGCATGTACTTCCTGGCGGTATTTACATCACGCGTGCAGCAGGCGCACGCCCTGACAGGATTTGTCACGGGCGTCGTCGTACTATCGACAGTGGCATTCGGCAGCGATGTCTTCTGGGCGTGGTACGCGCTGATCGGTTCGCTCGTCACGCTGGCAGCCGGCCGACTGGCCTGCGCGCTGGATACCCGATCGATGCAGGCGCACGAAACCAGCGGAAGCCGCGATTAAGTTGTAGCAAGGTAACCAGCAAAGCATGAAACAACGACTCACCAACTGCCAACTTTTTGATGGCGAGCACGCGTACAGCGATAAGGATTTACTGCTCGCTGACGGGCAGGTCGTCGATGTTGTCGCTGCCAGCGACGCTGTCTCCGCTGACTACGCCGTAGACGATATTGGTGGCCGGTTGCTTGCACCGGGGTTGATTGATCTGCAAGTCAACGGCGGTGGCGGCGTTCTGTTTAACGACGCGCCAACGGTCGATTCGTTACGAACTATTGCGACAGCACACCGGCAATACGGCACGACGGCTTTTCTGCCGACACTCATCACCGACAGCGATGTCGTTGTGGATGCGGCGCTCAGTGCTGTCGCTGATGCCATGGCTGCCAAGGTGCCGGGAATCACGGGTATCCATCTTGAAGGTCCGTACCTCAATCCCCGCTACAAGGGGGTTCACGATGCAAACCGAATGCGCACTATCGATGACACTGCGATAGAGCGTATCAAGGTATTTCGTGCCGGGCCCACATTGCTCACGCTGGCCCCGGAAACAGTGGCGTCAGAGCTTATCAGCCGGCTCAGGGACAGCGGAGTTACTGTCTTCGGCGGTCACAGTGCAGCCACCTACGACGAAACCCGTGCGGCGCTCGATGCTGGCATGCGCGGTTTCACACACCTCTTCAATGCAATGTCACCGATGCAAAGTCGCGCTCCGGGCATGGTCGGTGCAGCGTTGGAAGACCGCGACAGTTACTTCGGCATTATCGCGGACGGTTACCACGTGCATCCCGCTGTATTCAGTATCGCTGTCGCCGCGAAGAGAAAGGGCAAAGCGTTACTGGTTACCGACGCAATGCCCAGCGTCGGTTCGGAAAAGAAAACGTTCGACCTGTTCGGTGTTGCCGTTCGCGCAGAAGGTGGTCGATGTCTGACGGCAGACGGCACGCTGGCCGGTGCGGACATCGGCATGATCACGGCGGTAAAAAATGCTTGCGTATTCGCCGGGCTCGACCGCTTCGAAGCCTTGCGGATGGCATCGGCGTACCCGGCCGCCGCATTGGGCGTCGATGACCAGCTCGGCTATCTCAAGCCGGGGTACCGTGCGAATCTCATCGAGCTCGATACCGACATGAACGTGTGCCGCAGCTGGATCGACGGCGACGTGCAAGTGCACAACCACTGATCGCTTATGGATATCGTCATCCTGCAAGACGGTGCGGCAGTGGCTGCTGAAGGTGCGCGCCGGATACGGACATTGCTGCAGAATAAGCCCGAAGCCGTTCTGGGCCTCGCAACCGGCGGTACCCCACTGGCAATGTACCGCTTGCTGGTTGCGGATTATGAACAGGGCCGCGTGTCATTCGCTGGCGCGACCAGCTTTAACCTCGACGAATACGTTGGTCTCGGTACCGATGATCCGCAAAGTTATCGTTCCTACATGAACCGGGAGTTGTTCGACCGAACCGATTTCGTGCACAGCAAGACGCACCTTCCGGAGTGCGCTGCAGACGAAGATCCCGACCTGATCGGGCCGCGTTACGAAGCGGCCATACAGGCCGCGGGCGGTATTGATCTGCAAATTCTGGGGATCGGTCGCAACGGCCACATCGGCTTTAACGAACCCACTTCCAGCCTTAGTTCACGTACGCGGGTGAAAACGCTGACCCGCGAAACACTGGAAAGTAACAGTCGCTATTTCGATGACCCGGCACAGCAGCCGACGATTGCGATCACAATGGGCATTGCCACAATCCAGGAGGCCGCCTCGGTGCTGTTGCTGGCAACCGGTGAGGCCAAAGCGGAAGCCGTGCAGCAAATGATCGAAGGACCTGTATCAGCAATGTGGCCCGCGACCGCGTTGCAGTTACATGAAAAGGCAACTGTGCTGATCGACGAAGCCGCGGCCAGCCGGCTGCGGCTGCGCAACTATTACGACTGGATCAGTCAGCAGCGACAGGCTTTGGAGTTACAGCGTAGTGATGGCTGATGCGTCTTTGAGGCTGCCGGCCGGATGGTGCCCCGGTGGTGAATCGTCAGCACTAGCGATACAGCAGGTAAGGCTTGCGACGCTCGCGAAACGCGGCAAGGTCATCAGCATAGACCGCAAGTATTCCGGAATACGGTGTGCCCGCACGAACCGCCTGCAACGTGCGTTCATTGCCCAGCAGCCGCAGGTAGCGATCGCTTTCCCAGCGATCTCCGTAAGACAACGCCAGTTGCCGGGCGATCTCGAAACCGGTTTCTTGAGGGTCGAAGCGCGCGCGGTCAGTAATGGTGAAACGCACACCGTGACAAAGTTCGTTCGCAAATTTGCTGGCGTCGGGCGTGAATTCCGTCGAGCTGAAACGAATGCCAGGCAACCTGGCAGCGTTAAGCTGACTCGCGAGCGCTTCACCATCCAGCCACGGCGCACCGATGATTTCGAACGGCGTACCAGTGCCGCGTCCGACCGACAAATTGGTCGTTTCCAGCAGGCCAATGCCGGGGTACAGCAACGCTTGCGTGAGGCTGCGCATGTTCGGCGAGGGGTTCACCCAGCGCAGTCCGGTGGTGTCGAAATACTGGTGACGTCTCCAGCCGCGCAAACCGATTACCTGCAGCTCGACACCGATGTCCATTTCAGTATTGAACAAACGGGCCAGTTCGCCGACGGTCATGCCGTGCCGAACCGGGATGCGATGGATGCCGACAAACGATTGTTTGCCTTCGTCAATGACAGGCCCGCTCACCTCAGTCCCGTTAATAGGGTTCGGGCGATCGAGCACGACAAAACGCACACCGTGATCGGCGGCAGCCTGCATCGCTTTGGCCATCGTCGATATATAGGTGTAGAAGCGAGTGCCGATGTCCTGGATATCAAAAACGACGGTATCGATGCCGGCAAGCATCTCCGCTGTTGGTCCGCGCGTTTCTCCGTAGAGGCTGAAGACAGGAATTTGAGTCCGCTGCTCGACACCGTGATCAATATGTTCAACATCAAGCGTACCGGCAATCCCGTGTTCGGGGCTGAATATCCGCGCGAGTTCAACATTCGGGGCGTTGTGCAGAAGCTGTATTGTGCTTTGCCCGTCGCGGGCGATACCGGTGTGATTGGTAATCAGTGCAATGCGTTGTGCAGCAATGGGCTGAAAGTTATCGCGGACCAGAACATCGATGCCCGTGAGTACCGGGCTGGTGCTGCAAGCGGACAGTGCGAGCACCGCGGTTATCAGCGCCACGAACCGGATACGTTTTGCGGAGCGGAAGCGCAGCACAACAGGCAGACTCGCAGTTAAAGGCGGACAGGTATAGTAGTGCAATGCAAAAAGAACTGACAACCGAGGCACGCAACCCGGCATCAACGGAGCTCGATAAGCTCAGTTCCATTGAGTTCGTGCGTCTGATGAACAATGAAGACGCGAAACTTGCAACGGCTGTCGCCGAACAGGCAGCGGTCATCGCCGCTGCGATCGATCTGATAGCGAGCCGACTCGCGGCCGGTGGGCGACTCGTCTATACCGGCGCGGGCACGTCGGGGCGACTCGGTGTGCTGGATGCATCGGAATGCCCGCCGACGTTCAATGCGGACCCCGAGCAAGTGCTTGCGTTGATCGCAGGCGGTGACGAGGCCGTTTACCGGGCTGTTGAAGGCGCAGAAGATTCCCGAGAGCAGGGCGCGGAAGATCTACGTGCGATCAACTTCTCGGCCAGTGATGTGCTGGTCGGTATTGCGGCGAGTGGGCATACGCCGTACGTCCTCGGTGGTTTGCAGTACGCCAGACAAATCGGGGCGGGAACAGTAGGCTTCAGTTGCAATGCGGGGAGCCCCGTGGTGACTGAAGCCGATATCGGCATTGCCGTTACCGTCGGGCCGGAAGTGTTGTCGGGATCAACCCGCCTCAAAGCAGGTACGGCGACCAAGATGGTGCTTAACATGCTGACAACCGGCGCGATGGTGAGGCTCGGCAAGACTTACGGCAATCTGATGGTGGATCTGCAGGCCAGCAACCAGAAGCTCGTCGAACGCTCGGTGCGAATTGTGCAGCAACTAACCCATCTTTCGGACGGCGATGCGCGCGAGTTGCTGAATGCCTGCGGCGGCGAACTGAAGACAGCGATCGTGTGTCAGCAACTCGGAATTACTCCGGAGTCTGCGCGGGCGCGATTGGCCAGGACCGGCGGCCGCCTGCGTGCTGCCTTGGAAGAACATGACTGATATCCAGCAAACGCTGATCATCGGCGTCGACGGTGGTGGCACCAAAACCACCGCGCGCGTGGCAGGTGTTGCAGCAGACGGAACTATCAGCACGCTCGGGGTCGGCTACGGCGGACCTTCGAATGTCCGTGCGGTAGGCACCGTGCACGCCTGCACCAATCTCGACGTGGCAATTGACGCGGCGCATGAAGCGGCAGGAACTGTCGGTCGGCAGATCGAGGTAGCGGTTCTGGGGCTTGCCGGCAGCTCCTTGCCGGATTTGCAGGCTGTCATTCGCGACTGGGCAAAACGTCGGCGGCTGGCGGAACGAATCAATATTGTGCATGACGCTGAGCTGTTGCTTGCTGTGGGTGTCCGCGCCGGTTGCGGAGTCGGGCTTGTCGTGGGCACCGGCTCGGTCGCTGTGGGGATCAACGCTGCCGGCGAGCGCGCCGTTGTCGGTGGCTGGGGGCACTGGTTTGGTGACCAGGGCAGCGGTTTTGATACTGGTCGACGGGCGCTGACAGCGGTAGCCGACGCCGTTGACGGCATCGGTCCGCCGACGGTGTTGGTCAATGCACTGACCCGCCGCCTGCGGGTTGATGATCCCCGCGAAATTACCCGCCAGCTGGGCCGCTCGGTGGACATACGCCAGGAGATCGCTGCATTGGCTCCGGTGGTCATGCAGGCGGCCATTGACGGCGATGCCGTTGCTATAGCGCTCATCGACAGTGGTGCCAGGGCCACCGCAGCGCTGGTCGCCGCGACCATTCAAAAGCTGGGGCTCAGTGACAATACTTCGCTGGCCATGGCAGGCGGCATTGCCTGTTCCGGCGACTTCTATCGCGTCAAACTGCTGAATCACCTGGCTGCGATGGGTATACAGCCACAACCGCTGATTGTTGTCAGCGAACCTGTTGAAGGTGCGCTCGTCATGGCACGCGACCTGTTGCACACCGGAAGCTGATTGCAGACGCCGCAAAAAACCAGCCCCTGGTTCTGGATACCAAGCGTTTACTACGCGCAGGGTATTCCGTTCGTCGTTGTAATGATGGTGTCGGTCATCATGTACAAACGGCTCGGGGTCTCGAACACTGACATCGCGTTCTACACAAGCTGGCTGTACCTGCCGTGGGTGATCAAGCCGATCTGGAGCCCGCTGGTCGATATCGTCAAGACGCGCCGCTACTGGATAGTGGCGATGCAGCTGCTGATCGGCGCCGGCCTTGCCGGTATCGCGCTGACGCTGCCGACCGGCGATTTCTTTCGCTACACACTGGCCGTATTCTGGTTGCTGGCTTTCAGCTCCGCCACCCACGATATTGCGGCGGACGGTTTTTACATACTGGGCTTGAGTGAACGGCAACAAGCCTGGTTTGTCGGTTTTCGCAGCACCTTCTTTCGCCTGGCGATGGTGACCGGCCAGGGGCTGCTGGTCATGCTGGCAGGTTATCTGGAGACCCGGACCGGCAGCATCACTCTGGCCTGGAGCCTGACCTTCTACTGTCTGGCCGCGCTGTTCCTCGCTTTGTTCGTCTGGCATCGCTTCGTATTGCCGCGCCCGGCCGAGGATGTCGCCGGGCGTAGTGATGCCGTGAGCGCCATGCTGCGCGAGGCTCTCGACACCTTCGTGAGCTTTTTCCGACGGCCTTACATAGGCCGCATACTCGCGTTCCTGCTCTTGTACCGCTTCGCAGAAGCACAGCTTGTGAAGATGTCCGGGCCGTTCATGCTTGATACGAAAGCGCAGGGTGGCCTGGAGCTGAGTACCTTCGATGTCGGTTTTGTCTACGGCACCGTGGGCGTAGCCCTGTTGACCATCGGCGGGATACTGGGCGGCATCCTGGCTGCGCGGCATGGGCTTCGCCGCTGGTTCTGGTGGATGGTGCTGGCCATCAACCTGCCCAACATCGCCTACGTATTCCTTGCCTACCTGCAGGTCGAGAACCTGTTACTTATCAACCTGGCAGTGGGCATTGAGCAATTCGGCTACGGTTTTGGCTTTACCGCGTACCTGCTGTACATGATCTACATCGCGCGCGGCCCGCACAGCACCGCGCACTATGCAATCTGTACCGGTTTCATGTCGCTCGGCATGATGCTGCCGGGCATGGTCAGCGGCTGGCTGCAGGAGTGGCTTGGCTACCAGAGTTTCTTTATCTGGATTCTGGTCGCTACAATCCCCTCTTTCCTGGTCGTCTGGGCGGTACCGCTTGACCGGGATTTTGGTAAGAGTGGCGCGCCATAATTTGCCATCAGTTTCGCGTATCGTTGCCACACGACTCGTCCAGAGTATTCACAGCTCGATCTGCAGCAGTTAATTCGGAGATAAGCATTTGCAATCCATCAAAGTAGTTGGCGGCCACTCCTTAAGTGGGTCGGTGGACGTCAGCGGCTCAAAAAACGCGGCGTTGCCGATTTTGTTCTCCACGCTGCTGGCGGACGGGACCCACCGCTTCGAAAACGTACCGCAATTGCGCGATATCGATTCGACCGAATTGTTGCTGCGTGCCCTGAATTGCCAGGTCGAGCGCAGCGGTAATTCGATGCAGGTGACCGTTACGCGGCCAGAGAAAATGGAGGCTCAATACGATCTCGTGCGCAAAATGCGCGCCAGCATCCTGTGCCTTGGTCCATTGCTGGCTCGCTACGGTGAAGCCCGTGTGAGTCTGCCGGGTGGTTGCGCCATAGGCTCGCGACCCGTCGATCTGCACGTGCAGACGATGAAGCGGCTTGGAGCGGAAATTGAAATCGAGGCGGGTTACGTCATCGCCAAAACCCGCCGTCTGCAGGGCGCGCAGATACTGTTCGATAAAGTCACGGTCGGTGGAACTGAGAACGCGCTGATGGCTGCTGTGCTCGCTCGCGGTACGACCGTTATCGAAAATGCAGCGAAAGAACCAGAAGTGGTGGACCTGGTTCACTACCTGCGCGCGATGGGCGCACAAATTGACGGCGAGGGCACCAGCGTAATCACGATCGATGGCGTGGACGAATTGCACCCCGCCGAACACCGCATCGTGGCTGATCGTATCGAGGCAGGAACACTGTTGATTGCCGGCGCTATCACCGGCGGCGCCGTGACGATCAAGCAATGCGTCCCGCTCCACCTGCAGGCATTGACCGACAAGATGCAGGAGTGCGGTTTTTCCACGCACTCGGATGCGACCTCCGTTACCGTTGATGCAACCGACGAATGGTCCGGTACCGACGTCGCAACAGCACCGTATCCGGCCTTCCCGACCGATCTCCAGGCGCAGTTCATGGCTCTCATGACTCAGGCGCGCGGTACTTCAATCATTACGGAAGGCATATTCGAGAACCGCTTTATGCACGTCCAGGAACTGGTGCGTCTGGGGGCGAATATTTCGCCGATGGCACAGGTAGCGGTAGTGCGCGGCAAGCGCGGCGGACTTAGTGGCGCCAGCGTGATGGCGACGGATTTACGCGCGAGTGCCTGCCTGGTAATTGCAGGGCTTGCTGCCAAAGGCGTAACTACGGTCAACCGCATTTATCACCTCGATCGCGGCTACGAGTTCCTCGAACGCAAACTGGCCAGCCTCGGCGCCGAAATCGAGCGGGTCAGCGAATCGGCGTAGCGCGAAGTGCCTGTAAGTTGCTTGCTGAGTGGTTGATCTCGTACGGGCCAATAGAAAAATATTAGGGGTACTTGGGCTCTTGCTTGATTGGCGAATTGCCGCGCCTGATGTTCTGCATTTCCCTGCGATCGCGTGTACTAAGAGTTCGCGCTGTTGTTTCACACGATCTAAAGTCTGCTGCTTGTCATAGTGAATCCCGCCTGTAACTGGCGCGATTTCTGACAGAATGGATTTTCATTGATTTAATTACCGGAGTTCGCCAATGACGACGTATGTCTTCCCGCCCGCCGCGCAGCCATCGGCGGCTGTGTTTGGTAGTGAGCAGCGCTTTCCCGTGCGGCGGATATTCTGTGTAGGCCAAAACTACGCGGCGCATGCCCGCGAGATGGGTGGTAATCCCGAACGGGAAGAACCTTTCTACTTTACGAAATCCGCTCACGCTGTAACGGCATCCGGTTCGACGATTCCGTACCCGTCTGAAACCAGCAACTTTCATCACGAGATTGAACTGGTTATCGCCATCGGCAAGAGTGGCTTTGAGCTCGATCAGGCCGCTGCACTGGAACTCGTTTTCGGCTACGCCAGCGGCCTGGATATGACAAGGCGTGATCTGCAAGCGGCGGCAAAGGAAAAGGGGCGGCCATGGAGCATCGCGAAAGACGTTGAAGATGGCGCAATCATTTCAGCCATTCGTCCGGTTGCGGACATCGGCCACCCGAAGGGCGCCCGTATCTGGCTGGCTGTCAACGACGTCATACAACAGGACTCCAGCACTGATGACATGATCTGGTCGGTGCCGGAAGTGATTGCTCACTTGTCGCGTTTCTATCATTTAGCTCCCGGCGATTTGATCTACAGCGGCACGCCGGCCGGCGTCGGGCCAGTCGTGGCCGGCGATCGAGTGACCGGTGGTGTCGACGGTGTTGCTGAGCTTGCGTTGCAAATAGCGTAAGGACCAATGTCGTCGGTGCTGCTTGCACCGCTGTGAGCGAACACAGGCGAAAGTGATTACTCGTAGCGGAGTGCGTCAATAGGGTTCAAGCGGGAAGCCTTGATCGCGGGCAACATACCGAAGAGCACTCCGACGGCTGAACAGAACAACAGGCCGATCACCGCCCATTCCAGCGGCACAGCGGTTTCGAACGAGTCGGACATGCCGAGCTTAACCAGCAAATTGCCGAAGCCGAAACCGAGCAGCACGCCGATAAGTCCGCCAACATTGCACAGGACAACGGCTTCAAGCAGAAATTGTTGCAATATGTCCCTGGGCCGCGCGCCCAGCGATTTGCGTATGCCGATTTCCTTGGTGCGCTCGGTGACGGACACCAGCATGATATTCATGATGCCGATTCCGGCGACAACCAGTGCGATGATGCCCACGATAAACGCCCCGATCTTGATGCCAAGCGTCATCTGATTGAACTGCGCGATTGAGCTTTCGCTGTTGTACATCGTGAAGTTGTCTTCTTCCGTGCGCGGGACGTTGCGGACGCGCCGCAATACCTGGCGGGCTTCTTCCATGGCATCAGCGACAACTTCAGGTGTCCGGGCGTGCAATGTGATATTGACCGATCGTGCGAAACCGTCGTTGTTGGTGAGACCGTAGATGTTGACGAAGGTGCTGACCGGAATGAGTACGTAGTTATCGTACTGGCCACCGAAGGCCGAATTTTTGGTGTCGAATACGCCGACCACCTGGTACTTGCGCCCGTCGACCCGGATGTCACGACCGATTGGGTCCACAAACGGATAGAGCCGCGATGCGATAGCCGAGCCGATGACCGCGACCTTGCGAGCGGCGCGCACATCCATTTCTGACAGATTGCGACCGTACTGCACGACGTGGCTGTTGTTCTGTGGGTATTCCGGTGTGCCACCGCAGATGGCGATGTTCTCATTGGTCGTTTCGCCGCGGTACTCGGCGGAGAAGCCGAACTCCCACAGTTCCGAGCCCACGATATCGACGTTCTGTACCTGTTCACGAACAGCGGCGGCGTCATCGAGCGTTAGCGGTGGCCGTCGCATGGCTTTACGCCGTTCTTCGTCCGTGGAAAAGCCGGTTGGCCACTTCTGCACCTGAAAGGTCTGTGCACCGAGGATTGTCATCTCCTTTTCCATCGTTCCCTGCACAACAGTAATGCCGGTCATTACCGCAATGATGGAGGCGACCCCGAGAACGATGCCGAACAGCGTTAATGACGAGCGCAACTTGTTGCTGCGGATCGCTTGCAGTGACATCAGTAAGGTATCGACTCTTTGCACAATGGATTCCGGTTGTTATTCGTAACGAAGCGCTTCAATCGGATCCAGGCGCGCGCCTTTCCAGGCAGGGACGAATCCGGCGGCCACGCCAACGAGGACTGAAATAAGCACGGCGGCGGTCAGGATGGTCGGAGAGTTGCTCGCCGGCATCAGGCCGCTCGAATTGATCAGCAAGGTTATGCCGGACGCAGCGGCTATACCGATGAGACCTCCCAGCAGGCAAATGATCGCCGACTCGAACAGGAACTGGAGCAGGATGCTCCGGCGCCTTGCGCCGATCGCTTTGCGTATGCCGATCTCGCGGGTGCGCTCGGTGACCGACACAAACATGATGTTCATAACACCAATGCCGCCCACAAACAGCGAGATGCTCGTGACCAGCAGACCGATGGCGAGCACGGCACCGACGACGCTGTTAAACGCCCCCATCAGAGAGTCCAGTTTATTGATGGAGAAATCTTCCGTTTCGCTGGGCCGTAGTTTGCGAATCTTGCGCATTTCTCCAATGACTTCGTATTCGAGATCTTCCATGTCAGCTATGTTGGCGGCCTTGACGGCAATATCGACGTCGTTGCTGCGGCGGCCACCGAAGACCTTCAGGAACGTCGAGATCGGAATAAACACCTGACGATCAAAGTCCGGCCCGCCGAAGGTACTGCCACCTTGCTTCTCCATGACGCCAACGATGCGGAACTTGTGGGCGCCGATGTTGATTTCCTTGTTGATCGGATTCACGTTCTCGAACAGGCCCGCGGCGACACCCTGACCGATAACCACGACCGGTTTCTTGTACAGATTGTCGAAGGTCATCAGAAAGCGACCGAACTCCGGCAATCGGTTCGTGACGACGGGCAGCAGTTCAGTCGTCCCGATAACCGTAATACCCTCCTGAACCGCTGACCGGTACTTGAGATCGCGACGTGTATTCATCGTCGGATTAACGATGGCACGACCCCGAAATGCTGTTCGCAAACTATCGGCTTCATCAATGCTCAGATTGGGCCGGTTACGGTACTCAAACCAGTTGTTCATGACGATCCACGGCATGCGCGACACGTAAACAACATCGGCGCCCACGGCGGCAGCGCCCTGGCGAAATGCGGTTTGCATGCCATTGAACGCGGTCATTGTTGTGGTGACTGCAACGATGCCGATGATGATGCCGAGCGTGGTCAGTACGCCGCGTGCCTTGTTGGCGACGATGGCGCTCATCGCGATTTTCAGGGATTCGTTGACGTCGACGAGCATTCTCATGACTGATGGTCCGGAAGTATCGCGCCGTTCTGTTTCGCGGTGTCGCTGGTGCTTGCCGAGCCGTCATGTGTAGAACTTGCCGGGGCCTCGTTCGGCAAATCGCTTTCAACCAAACCGTCACGTAGCTTCACTGTGCGGTGCGCATGAGCGGCGATGTCGTCTTCGTGGGTGACGAGGATGATGGTCTGACCCTCGCTGTGCAGTTCATCGAACATGGTCATGATTTCATTGCCGGTCTTGCTGTCCAGGTTGCCGGTCGGTTCGTCCGCAAGAATGATAGACGGGTTGAACACGAGGGCACGTGCGATCGCGACGCGTTGTCGCTGACCGCCTGACAGTTCGTTCGGCCGGTGCAGCATTCGGTCAGTCAGCCCCACGCGACTGATAGCCTGTTCGGCTCGGGTCCGGCGGTTCGCCTTTGATATGCCGCCGTAGATCAGCGGCAGCTCGACGTTTTGCAGTACGTTTGCGCGGGGGATCAGATTAAACGTCTGGAATACGAAGCCGATCATGCGATTGCGGATGTCGGCCAGCTCCGTTTCAGATTTGGCGTCCGCCATCTCACCACCCAGTGAGTAGCTGCCACTGCTTGGTACATCGAGGCAACCGATGATGTTCATCAATGTGGACTTGCCTGAGCCGGATGGCCCCATGATGGCAACGTACTCGTTGCGGCCAATGTCCAGCGTCACCCCGCGCAGCGCGTGCACTTGCTGCGAGCCCATGTCGTAGGTCTTAACGATATCGCGCAGCGTTAACACGGCGGAGAGTTTGCCGTGCGCTGCCATCTCGAGGCTCTCAGGCCCGGTTGCGTTTGTCGCCATCATTATTGACCGTGACCTCCGCGCCATTGTTGAGGTCTGCGGAGATGGCCCGGTAACTGCCCGTTACGACGACATCCCCCGCTTCGACGCCGGACAGGATTTCGATCATGTCGTCGCTTTGAATACCGGTCTTGACCTGGCGGGCAACGGCCTTGCCATTCTCGATGCAGAATACGATTTCGACAAAGCCGTCGGCATCGGCCGTGAAGCGTCGTTCCGCTTCTTCAACGGTTTCTTCTTCCAGCGTGAGTTGATCGATAGTGCGTACGGCAACGCTTTGTATGGGGACGCCAACGACGTCCTCCTTGGTCATGGTGAAAATGTCTGCGCTGGCGGTCATGCCGGGCCGGAGCCGAGAGATTTCCCCGGCGATAGCGACCTTTACCTCGAATTCTGTCTTCTGGTTGTTGGTGCCAGGTTCAGTGGTGTTGGCCGTATTGGCAATTTCGTACACCGTGCCGATCAGGGTTTCGCCGAGCAGTGCGTCGACTTCAACTTCGGCCTGCTGGCCAATCTGCACATTGACGATGTCGTTCTCATCAACGTTGACCTGGGCTTCCATCTCCCGGAGGTCGGCCACTATCAGAATCATGTCTTCCTGGAACTGCGAGCCGATGGCGATTTCGCCTTCTTCTTTGTCGAGGTCACTGATCGTGCCGGCCATTGGTGAATAGATAGTCGTCTTCGACAAATCATCCTGTGCCTGTTTCAACGTCGCCCGGGCCTGTTCGATATCGTCAAGCGCTGCTTCGTAGCGGGCGATCTCTACTTGATAGGCTGCATCGAAAGAATCCATCGCCGACTGCGATTCGAGTTTGCGCGCGATCATGTCACGTGCCCGGTCGTAGTCCTTCTCCGCTTTATTCCGGTTCTGGAGTATGAGCTTGGCATTGGCTTGCGCTGAACGGACATTGGCCTCGGCACGTTCTACGGCAGCGAGATAGCGTTCCCGATCCAGTTCGACCAGCAATTGTCCTTTTTCGACGGATTGGCCTTCTTCAACGTGTAGCGCCATGATCTTGCCGCTGACGTCAGCGCTGATCCGCACCTGTGTTTTGGGTTGTATGCGCCCGGTCGCATTCACCTTTTGGATGATGGTCTCGAGCTTCACATCCGCGGTTTGTACTTCAAGCAGCGTTTCCTGCCCGCTTCGAAAATTCATGGCGCCGGCCACGGCCACGACGAGCAGGGCGACACCTGCAATCCAGATAGTCTTTCGCTTCATTCGTATCCCCGCATTGTTCGCACCGGCTGGACGCCCGCGGCGTTCAGCGGTGTCGCAAGCACGATACTGAGAGCGGTTCAGTACCTGATCTTCTTGTTATCGCGCTGCTGATGGGCCTGACTTCTTGTTAGACGACGCCCGTGCGAAAG
The DNA here is from genome assembly GCF_055809415.1 of Woeseia sp. D3-10. Taxonomy (NCBI): domain Bacteria; kingdom Pseudomonadati; phylum Pseudomonadota; class Gammaproteobacteria; order Woeseiales; family Woeseiaceae; genus Woeseia; species Woeseia sp. D3-10. The sequence continues at coordinate 2,330,584 of NZ_JBVVTW010000007.1, forward strand.
GTTCTGCCGGATCGGGTCGAACCGGTATACGCCTGAGTTATCGTCGAATTCCTTATTCCATAGATGCATGAAACCCGGATAGGGTTTACGCCGGCTGCCAATTGGTGGTGTTGATACGGGTCGCTGGCTAATGTTGTTTGGGGTAATTCAGCTTGCGTGCGGGCTCGCTCTGCATTGCCGGGAGGCGTGTCCGGCTGCAGATAGGTTTGGCTGACACTGTTGCCGCGCAACAACTCTGCGCGCTCGAATCAGATATTGAACTAACCGGTTGTTGTTGCTCCGCCCGCGAGCGCAATGCGCTATACGCAGGCACCGGTGTTGACTACTACGGGCGGCGGCCTGCTTCGTCAACCATGCGCGCGATCTGCTCGGACAGCGACGCTGATAATTGATGCTCTGTCACACGCCAGCGCCAGTTGTTGTCGGTAGTCCCCGGTACGTTAAGGCGTGCTTCCGAACCCAGCCCGAGGTAGTCCTGCATTGGTGCAATCGCAAGGCAGGCTGCAGTGGAATAGGCGGCCCTGATCAGGTCCATGGCGACATTACTGCCGTCGCTGCTGGTCAGCACGTGAACCTTGTGGCGGGTAGCGGCAATGTCTTCCTCCGAGCGCAAATCGGGGCTGCCGCTGTACCAGCCAAGTGTTGTGTCGTTGTCGTGTGTGCCGGTGTAGCAAACCTGATTGGAGGCTATGTGAGCGAGGTCAAAGCCGTCGTCATTGATCGCAAACTGAAGTACCGTCATGCCGGGCAGCTGCTGGCGGTCACGCAGGGCTTCAACCTCCGGTGTAATCATTCCAAGGTCCTCGGCGACAATGGGTAACTCGCCAAGCTGTTCTTTCATCGCGTCGAACAAGGCATCGCCCGGTCCGGCTTCCCACTGACCGACGCGCGCTGTCAACACATCAGCCGGAACAGCCCAATATGACTCGAAACCGCGGAAGTGATCGATACGGATGAGGTCTGCCTGCTCCAGCGTCGCGCTGATTCGGTTTGCCCACCAGCGGTAGTTTCCCTGTGCATGACGTTCCCAGTCATACAGCGGATTGCCCCACAGTTGGCCGTCGTCACTGAAATAGTCCGGTGGGACACCGGCGACCGCGAGCGGCTTGCCATGCTTGTCCAGCCGCAGCATTTCGGGGCGCGACCAGGCGTCGGCGCTGTCGAGTGCAATGTAAATGGGCATGTCACCGAACAGCGCCACGCCGGCGTCGTGGGCGTACTGGCGCAACTGCTGCCACTGCCGGTGAAACAGGAACTGCAAGACTTTGATGGCCCGAATGGTGTCCGTCGCAGTGGTTTCCAGTTGCCGAAGCGCCGCCGGTTCTCTCGCTAGGAGCGGTCGCGGCCATTCCGTCCACGGTCGTTGTTGATGCCGAGACTTAAGCACCCGAAAGAGGGCGTAGTCGTGCAGCCAGTGCCTGTTGTGTTTGGCGCAGAAGTCATCGAAGGCGACTTGCAGATTACCGGGCGCGCGCTGATCGAATCGACCAGCGGCGGCGAGCAAGGCTACCCACTTGAGTTGAATGACCTGCGGATAGTCAATGTATGAAGCTGGCAATGCGCGCAGGCCCGCAAGATCCTTGTCAGTGAGTAAACCCAGCTCTCGCAGATTCTCGACGTCGATATTGAGTTCGCTGCCGGCAAACGTCGACAAGGCCTGATAAGGAGAATCGCCGTACGCGGTCGGGCCCAGCGGCAGAAACTGCCAGACACCGAGCCCGGCGTCGCGCATGAAATCGATGTAGCGATACGCGCTGCGACCCAGTTCACCGATGCCATGAGGGCCTGGCAGCGAGGCCACTGGCAGCAGCACTCCGGCTTGCCGGCCGGTCTTCAGCATGGAGGCGTAGTGGTTATTACTCATGGCTACTGTCTGCTCGTGGTACCTGAATACTGGGACGAAATGGCGTCTTTGCTGGCGCGCAGATTGTTGCTGGCGGCGTCGCCCATGGACAAGGCCAGCGAGACGAGGATGGCATCCAGTATGACGAGGTGTGCAAGGCGTGATCTCATTGGCGTGTAAACGCTGGTGTCTTCTGCCGGTTCACAGGGCAGCACAATACTGGCAGCGTTTGCGAGCCGCGACATCGGATCAGTTAGCGCGATGACGGTTGCGCCCCGTTTGTCGGCGACCTCGGAGGCGCGTGCTGAGTCACTCCATGCGCCGTTCGTCGAAACAAACAACAGTACATCGCGTGGTCCTGCTATTGCAGCCATTTGTGCAATTCCAGGGCCGTCAGTCAATGCCGAGCAGGGGGTGCCGAGGCGGAAAAACTTGTGGCAAGCGTCGTTGGCGACATGTCCCGAGGCGCCGAGTCCTATGAATACCAGCTGCCGTGCGGCTTTCATCGCGGCAACCGTCCGTTCGAGTGGCATCATGGCCAGTAGAGCCCGGGTATCGACAAGTGCCTGGATCGACGCATCGATGACCTTGGAGACGGCATCGGGTACCGCGTCGCTGGAATTGACGTCGCGGTGTATGTAACTGGTCGGTCGGCTGAGTGCCTCAGTCAGCCGCAGGGTCAGGTCACGAAAACCGCGCAGACCAATCCGCCGACAGAAACGAATCACCGAAGGTTCGCTGGCGCCGCAGGCTTCGGCAACCTTGGCCAGCGTGGCACCCGCTGCCTGGCGGGGGTGTGCAAGCACCCAGCGAGCCACGCGCTGTTCGGCGGGGCTGAGTTTGGGCAGGATGTGGTCGATGCGGTTCAGCATGTAGTAAAACTACAGCATTTTCGGAGTAACACGCAAACAATAATGGCTCTATTACGGTATTGATGTAGTAAACTTTCAGGTATTGTTTCGGAGGCACTATGGCCAAACTGGTTCCGGTTGAAGAGTTCGACCTGATTATTTTCGGTGGCACGGGCGACCTGGCAATGCGCAAATTGTTGCCGGCCCTGTTCCATCGCGAAGGCGACGGGCAGATTACTGGCGACAGCCGGATCATCGCTGCCAGCCGCGGCGCGGTAAGCCGTGACGAATACCTGGCTCGTGTAGAGACCGCGTTGCGCGAAAACCTCGCGGGTGAGTTTAACGAGCCGCAATGGCAGAAATTTCGCGATCGCATTCACTACGTTCAGGCGGCAGCCGATGCGCATGATAAGTGGAGTGAGCTCGTGTCGATACTCGAGGGTCACGATCAACGCACGCGTGTTGCGTACCTTGCGACGGCGCCGGGCTTGTTCGGCGCGTTTGCGAACGGCTTGCGCCACAACGGGTTGATCACACCCGGTAGTCGGATCGTTCTGGAAAAGCCGGTTGGCCACGACTCCGCTTCAGCCGACGCAATTAATAATGCGGTCGGTGAGTGTTTTGCCGAGAACCAGATTTTTCGTATCGATCATTACCTTGGCAAAGAAACCGTCCAGAATCTGCTGGCTTTGCGTTTTGGCAACTCATTGTTCGAGCCGTTGTGGCGGCGCGGTGCTATCGACCACGTACAGATCACCGTTGCCGAAGACCTTGGTGTCGGCGGTCGAGGTGAGTACTACGATCGCATAGGTGCATTGCGTGACATGGTCCAGAACCACCTGCTGCAGCTGGTTTGCCTGGTGGCAATGGAGCCGCCATCGAGCCTCGATCACGATGCCGTACGCGATGAAAAAATAAAAGTGTTGCGCGCGTTGCGTCCAATCTCCGCCGATAACGTGAAAATCAACACGGTACGTGGCCAGTACGCTTCAGGCGCCATCAAAGGTCAACCCGTAGAGGGCTACCGGGATGAGATGAACGGTGCCGCGAGCAGTTGCGAGACGTTCGTTGCATTGAAACTCGAGATCGACAACTGGCGTTGGTCAAATGTGCCGTTCTATATCCGCACGGGTAAGCGCCTCAAGGCCAAGCACTCGGAAATCGTGCTGCAATTTCAGGATGTGCCGCATTCAATTTTTTCGGAGCAGAGCTACGATATCTCGCCCAATCAGTTAATGATCCGTTTGCAGCCCGACGAAGGCGTCAAGCTTTCCGTCATGGCCAAAGAGCCAGGGCCCGGCGGCTTCAACCTGCGTCCGGTCTCGCTCGACCTGAGCTTCGAAGAAACGTTCGGCGTTCGTTATCCGGATGCTTACGAACGTTTGCTCATGGAAGTCTTGCGCGGTAATCCGGCGTTGTTCATGCGTCGCGATGAGGTCAGTGCAGCCTGGAACTGGATAGACGCGATCATTGCGGGCTGGGAAGAGACCCATCAGAAAGTCGAATCTTACGTTGCCGGTTCGTGGGGGCCGACATCCTCATCCTTCCTGCTCGACCGTGACGGACGCGCCTGGCATCCGGAGAGTTAAGCAGTGACAGATTTTGAATTCAAAACACGCGAGGAAGCGTCAGTGGCTGCGGCCGCGCGCTTGCAGCTTGCGCTTGAACGACGACTGGCCTCGGGCGGAGAAACCTCTCTGGTTGTCAGCGGCGGTACGACACCCGATCGTTGTCTTAGCGAGCTGGCGACAGCAAGTCTTGACTGGAAGAAGGTTCACGTGGTGCTTAGTGATGAACGCTGGGTACCTGCAGATTCCGACGACAGCAACGAGAAGCTCGCTCGCGAATTGCTGTTGTGCAATGCCGCGGCGGCCGCGACGCTGCATGGCGTTTATCGCGCCGGTATGACGGTTGATGAGCGCGCCGTCCAGCTTGATAAGGAATTGCGCCTGCAACCGCTGCCGTTTGCGTGCGCGCTTCTGGGTATGGGCACGGACGGTCATTTTGCTTCGCTGTTTCCCGACGCGGAAAACCTGGCCAGTGGTCTCGATCCCGATTCATCGTCGCTCTGCATTCCGGTCCGAACCAAGGCGAGTCCGCACGCGCGGATCAGCCTGACGCTGTCGGCACTGTCGCGCAGTGATGAGATCGTGTTGCTGGTTTTCGGCGAAGAAAAGCGCGATGTACTGCGTGCCGCGAAACAGTCGGCGACAGCCCTGCCAGTCTCGCGCCTGCTGGTGCAAAAGCGCGCGCCCGTACACATCTATTGGGCGCCCTAGCCGCGACAAACTTGCGACGCAAAGAGGTTAACGCATGCACAAAACAATTGAAGAAGTCACCAAACGGGTTATCAGCCGTAGCGCGCAAGATCGTTCTGCCTATTTGCTGAGAATCCGGAAGGCGGCCGATGAGGGCCCTGCGCGCAATGCACTGTCATGCAGCAACCTCGCGCACGGCATGGCAGCTTGCGGGCAAAAGACCAAAGAACAGCTGGCCGGCAACGTCACGCCTAACATAGGCATCGTTTCCGCCTATAACGACATGCTTAGCGCGCACCAGCCTTTCGCTGAGTACCCTGACAAAATTCGTGCAATGGCGGCCGAATGCGGTGCGACCGCACAGTTTGCCGGCGGAGTCCCGGCGATGTGTGACGGCGTCACCCAAGGACAGGAAGGCATGGACCTATCACTGTTCAGTCGCGACGTCATCGCGTTGTCGACCGCCGTGGCGCTCTCGCACAACATGTTTGATGCGGCAGCTTGCCTAGGAATTTGCGACAAGATCGTACCGGGGTTGCTGATCGGCGCGTTGTCGTTCGGTCACTTGCCGGTCATTTTTGTACCCGCCGGCCCCATGACCACGGGATCATCGAACAAGGAAAAGGCTCAGGTTCGTGAGGATTACGCCGCCGGCAAGGTCGGGCGTGAAGAATTGCTGGCAGCGGAGTCAGCGGCCTATCACGGTCCCGGCACCTGCACGTTTTACGGCACCGCCAACAGCAATCAGATGTTGATGGAATTCATGGGCCTGCAATTGCCGGGCGGTTCGTTTGTAAACCCCGGCAGTGAGATGCGAGACCGGCTCACCGATGAAGCCGTGCGGGTGGTCCTCGGCCTCAGCAATCTTGGTGACAATTACACGCCTATCGGTGAAATCATCGATGAGAAAGCGGTAATAAACGGCATCATTGGTTTGTTGGCAACGGGCGGTTCGACCAATCACACGATTCACCTGGTTGCGATCGCCGCCGCTGCCGGCATCAGGATCGACTGGGACGATATCGCAGAACTGTCGTCAGTCGTGCCGCTGTTGGCGCGGGTTTATCCCAACGGCATGGCGGACGTGAATCAGTTCCACGCGGCCGGTGGTCTCGGCTTCGTCATTCGAGAACTGCTCGACGCCGGTTTTCTGCACGACGATGTGCGTACTATTCTTGGCACCGGCCTGCGGCGTTTTTGTCAGGAGCCGTGCACTGACAATGGCAAACTTGCGTGGCGGGATGGTGAACGTAACTCACTCGATACCGACATACTTCGGCCGGCTTCCGCGCCGTTCGATGACGAAGGTGGTCTGCGCGTCGTTCAGGGTGAAATTGGCCGCGCAATCGTCAAAGTGTCCGCGGTTGACCCGGCATATCAGAATATCCGTGCACCTGCGCGGGTGTTCCTGAGTCAGGAGGCGTTTACTGAAGCGTTCAATGACGGCGAACTGGAGCGGGATTTCGTTGCGGTGCTGCCAGCACAGGGGCCACGCGCAACCGGTATGCCGGAGTTGCACAAGCTGACGCCATACCTCGGCCTGCTGCAAAACCGCGGTTTTAAAGTGGCGTTGCTGACAGACGGGCGCATGTCCGGCGCATCAGGCAAGGTGCTGGCTGCAATTCAGGTCACTCCGGAGGCTGTTGCTGGCGGCCTGATCGGCAGAATTCGGGATGGCGACATGATCGAGATCGATTCCGACAATGGCGCGCTTACTGTGGAGAGTGACGATCCGTTGGCTTCAAGGGCGGAGCCGCACTTCGACCTGACCAGCAGTCACAATGGCATGGGGCGTGAACTGTTTGTTACTTTCCGTAACAATGTTTCTGGTGCCGAAGCGGGTGCCAGCATTTTTGCCAATAACGACATAGGCTAGTTGATACTGCTGCGGTAAACGGGAACGACGCATTTGCGTCCTGTTCAGCCGGTGGATGCCACTTAAGGTCAGCCCCTTACGGTTAATGGATCGCGGATTGCCATGACAGAAGAGCGTTTGCTGATTGGCGACATTGGCGGCACCAATGCCCGCTTTGCGCTCGCCAGCGCCGACGGCAACGCCTATTCGGCGCTGCGCATCCTGCCGTGCGTACAGTTCGCGACTGCAGAAGATGCCCTTATGCATTACCTGCGGGAGGTTGGTGCGGACTCTCCTGACGCCATCTGCCTTGCCGTCGCCGGACCCGTCGTGGAACAGCGAGTACGCTTCACCAACAATCCCTGGCAACTGAGCGCCGCCGAATTGGGCGAGAAGTTCGGCACCGAGCGAGTACGCCTGCTGAACGATTTCGAAGCGATCGCGCATGGCGTTCCCTCATTGGGGCCTGCCGACAGCGTGGCGATTGGCACGCCTGCACCGATAACGATGGCTGGCAAGCAACGCATGTTTGCCGTGCTTGGCCCCGGTACCGGTCTCGGTGCTGTTGGCCTGCGCAAGCAAGGTGAACAGTTCCTGCCAATTGCAGGCGAAGCAGCGCATTCCGGTTTTGCTCCGGAAACAGCGCTTCAGCTTCAGGTGCTCGCGTCTTTGCGCGAGCGCTTCGACCGGGTGTCGACGGAACGACTCGTATCCGGCGCCGGTCTCGAGAATATCTACTGGGCCCTTCGGCGTATGCGTGACGAGCAGGGCGGCGTGTTGTCAGCGGAAGCTATATACGTTGCGGACCATAACAAGACGGACGATATCGCCACTGCAGCCGTCGATCTGTTCTATGAGATTCTCGGACAGTTCGCCGGCGACCTGGCGCTCACGCTTGGTGCGACGGACGGCATCTTCATTGCCGGTGGAATTGCTCATCGACACCGCGAACGGCTGATCAACAGCCGCTTTCGCCACAGCTTTGAAAGCAAAGGTCGCTACAGCGAGATCATGGCACGCATACCTACCCGCTTGATCGTTCATGACCAACCGGGTTTGCTTGGCGCTGCCCGCTACGTCTACCAACTGGCCGAACAGTAAATTGTCGCCGCCTGAGTTGCCGTTCTGGCGCTCGCGAGGGCTGAATTCAATTTTCGGTCAGTTCCGTTGTCTCTAATAAACACAAGACAGGCCGAAGTTCGGGTCGTGCGGACGCACCGACAAAACTGTCGTATCGGCTGATTCAACAGACGCCGCTCTGCCAGAAATCGGCTCGGCGAACGCTGTTTGGTGGCCTGATTCATGTCGGCATTTTTTGCAAATCCGTTCGTGGCCGGAAACCGTGCTTTTGTAACCTGTTGATTATAAAGTATTTAATAAATTGGCACGGCTATTGCTTTGTATATAGCAGTATTTACACACTAACCCTTGCGGGTACAGGCACATGACCAAGACAAAAAATGCATTTCTGGCTGTAGTAGCCATCCTTTTCTCTCCGCTGGCGGTCCATGCCGACCCTATCGTGCTGGCCAATGGCGATATCACCGGCCTTGAAGTTGGTGAAATGACCTTCGACGTATCGTGGAATTTCGGTCGCTCGAATCCGCGTCCCGGTGACTTCGCCGTCTTCAACAATGACCAAGAGCTTGTTGATGATTTCATGGTGGCTGTGCTCGACGCGTTTACGTCTTCCGGATTCCGGGGTGTACGCGGTCAGGTTTATTACGGCATCGATTCCGCCAGACTGTTCGGCAGCATTGTGCAAGACGTAAACCGTGGTGGTTTTTCACTGATGTCCGATACGGCGCACGGGCGTTGGGGCAGTTACCGTGATGCTGGTTGGGGCTCCGTCACGATGAGCCAGGTTCCGGAACCGGGTACGCTGGCTTTGTTTGGTCTCGCGCTGGCCGGTCTTGGCCTGTCACGACGTCGTCGCCAGAGCTAAAGCCGCGCAACAATGTTTGGAAAAACCCGCCCGCGTGGCGGGTTTTTTTTTGTCCATGAATTGATCCCGAATGGGCTCGTTAGCGAGATGAAGCTGCCCGCGACTCTTGCCGTGATCACCCTGTTTCGATGCCCTCATTTTCGGCGGCGTAGCGACATAGCGCCCCGCACTGTACCGACCGCTTCAACGGCCTGGCAGCAAGCCCGCCTCTTCTATAGCGGCCGGTATTGCTGCCAGTTGTCGCGTCGCTACAAGGTGTGCGCCGCTGATGCCTGGAATCTCGCGCAAGGCCGACAATTGTTCGCCACAAATACGTACGCTTTCCTGCTCAGGATTGCCAGCTACTCGCAAACGCTCAAGATGGGCGTCCGGGATGTTGACGTTCGGCCGGTGGGTACGCAGCCATTCCGCATCACTTGCGGACTCGATAATGGCCAGTGAGACATACACGCGGACACGACTTAGCAAGTCGGTCGCATGCAGGTGTTTCATATAATTCTGCAACAAATCCATGTCCATGCAGATATGCGTCAATGCAAACCGCGCGCCCGCCTCGACCTTCTCGTTAAGTTTCCTCGGCGTCCAGCCTGGCTTCGGTGTATGCGGAGTGATCAGACCGCCAATGTAAAAGTCCGGTAGCGACGCCATGCGCTCGTCCGCGGTCAACTTGCTTGCCGTAGCAATAAGCTCGGCGGCATCAAGGTCGTGCACAGCCCTCGGCCGGGGCTTGAATCCTTCCGGTACGCGATCACCACGCACCAGTACCAGGCTGCTGACACCCAGCGCGCCAGCGCCGAGTAGTTCGCTCAGCAAGGCAATGCGGTTCCGATTGCGGGTGGACAATTGCACGATGGGGTCGACGCCGTTTGCCAGCAGCAAACTCGCGCCGGCGAGTGTCGACAAATGCGGGTGCCCGAACTGATTGTCGGTCAGTAATACGCCATCGACGGCCGGCTTCAGCAATGTTGCCTGTTCGCGAATAACCTCGGCGCCCGTGTCGGGCTTGAGGAAAATCTCCGCTGTTACGCAGAAATCCCGAGTCGCGGCAGCTGCTTTGAATGTCTTCAAGTTGTCGGGAGACCTGGGTCAGCACGCCGGCATTCGGCGTTATTGAGAACGCGCAGGTTATTGCTTTCCATTTTGCTGCACAAGCGCGCCGCACGAATGGCATTATGCGATAGCGCCGTCAGGACCATTGCTCGCTACCGCTGGGTAGTTGCTGTCCGAACAGGCATGCGTTGGCGAATCCGGAGACGACCATTTCTGAATTGATACCACAGCGCAATCATTTCGAAGCCGCGGCGTCGGCGCTACGCAGTGGTGATCCGGGCCGGGCTGCAGCGCTATGCGCAACGGCTCTTCAGAATCACCCGGACGATGCAAACCTGCTGTGCCTTGGCGCCCGCGCAAATATTGCCTTGCGACGGTTTCCGCTGGCCACGCAATACATTGAGCGGGCACTGCGTGGGCACCCGGATTTCGCTGTTGCTCACGATGTTCACGGCGATTTGCTGTTGGCCAAAGGCTACGCCGACCTTGCGGTCAAAGCGTATGCCCGCTCGCTGCGACTTGAACCCGCGCGGCCTGCGACCGTGTCAAAGATCAACCGTGCTCGGGAAGTGCTGGCGGCGGGTGGCTCACGCGCGCCACGAGAGCGACGTGCGCAGATGGCGTTTGAAAACGAGATTCAGGAAGCTCAGGCATACGCCGCTGCGGGCGACAAGCAACGTGCTGAAGATATTTACAGAGGTATCCTCAGCAAGGACCCGGATCACGTCGAGGCGGCCCGCCTGCTTGCGGGTATCGCTGTTGATCATGAACGACTGCAGGAAGCCGAAGTCTTTTTGCAGCGCGCCGTTTCCTTGGCGCCAGACTATCCGCGTGCACTCGTTGATCTGGCAAACGTGCAACGTGACCAGGACAAATTTGACGATGCGCTTGCGACGGCGGACAGACTGATCGAACTCGCACCGGAGGCGGCCGAATCGTACATGGTACGGGCCAGCGTGCTTGGCATGGCCGGGCGGCATGACGATGCGATTGCGACTTACCGTCGTGTTCTGGAGCTTGCGCCCGACAAAGCCGGTGCCCTGTGCAGTATGGCCCATCATCTCAAGACCATCGGTCAGAGCGACGAGGCCATTGCCCAGTACCGTGCAGCAATCGCGGTGCGGCCAGATCACGCCGAAGCGTACTGGAGTCTGGCCAACCTCAAGACCTTTCAGTTCAACAGTGAGGAGGTCAGCGCGATGCAGGCTTTGTTGCACGACGAGAGCCTGACTGAAGTGGCGCGTTCACAAGTAAACAATGCGCTGGCGTTCGAGTTTGAAGCACGCGGCGACTACGACACTGCGTTCGGATATTTCGAACAATGCAATATCGTACGTCGGCGGGTGGAGGTGTACGACCCTGTGGATACAGAGACGACCCACGACCGAATAATTTCGATGTTCAATGAGTCTTTCCTCGCGCAAGCCGCAGCCGGGTCGGCTGAGCCGGTGCCGATCTTCATTGTTGGTCTGCCGCGCTCGGGTTCGACGCTGATTGAGCAGATTCTGGCGAGCCACAGCCAGGTTGAGGGTACTCACGAGCTCAGTGATTTGCCGAAGGCCGTGCAGCAGCTGCGTCGCCGTGCGCCGCGCCAACAGCGTTACCCGGAGTTTTTGGCCAGCCTGAACGCGGGCGGTTGGTCCAAAATCGGCGAGGAGTACTTAAGGAGTACCGCCAAGTACCGGCAAGGCAGCGCGTTCTTCATTGATAAGAATCCGAACAATTTCGCGTACACCGGCTTGATTCGTCTTGCTCTGCCGAATGCGAAGATAATCAACGCGAGACGTCACCCGCTGGACAGTTGTCTCGGCTCGTTCAAGCAGCTGTTTGCGAGCGGGCAGACATTTTCGTACGACATGACGGAGCTTGGCGAGTACTACCTTGAGTATCAGCGCTTGATGGACCATTGGCACAGCGTCTTGCCGGGGTTCGTGCACGACGTGCACTATGAAAATGTTGTAGCTGACCTCGATACCCAGGTTCGACAACTGCTTGATTTTTGCGGCTTGCCGTTCGAAGAAAGTTGCCTTAGGTTCTTTGCGAACAAGCGGGCGGTCAAGACGGCAAGTTCGGAACAGGTACGCCAGCCTATTTACTCAAGTTCAGTGAATCTGTGGCGCAAGTACGAACCGCACCTCATGCCATTGGTTCATATACTGGAACCCTTGTTGAATACACTGCCCTCGGACGCTCGACCCGCGAGCTTGCAGACAAACGTATCCGGAAGCATTCAAGTTATTGATAAATAACTTTAATGGCTGACCTTGCCACTGCCACTGTCGAATATCCGGTCGACACAGCCGTTTGTCCGGTGGTCAAAATGGCCCTTACCGCGGGCAACAATTTGGTGCAAAAGATTCGCGGCTTGTTGTGGTGCTTGTAGTTATTCCGTGCCTGCCCTAGATTCGGCAGTAGCACTGCAAGACAAAAGTGCCGCAGACACATCGTTATTGTCGGGGGACATAGCTATGAAAGAGTCTTACGGTCTGGCCGTTACGCCGGTCGCCGCCGCGGTTGCTACAGCATTGTATCCGGGCATCTCCGCCCACGCTCAGGAAGCCGAAGCCGCGACTCGCGGTGTTCTCGAAGAAATTGTGGTTTCCGCGAGAAAGCGCACAGAGTCGGCGCAGGATATTCCAATTGCTATTCAGGCTTTGTCGCAAGATACGCTTGCAGCGATGGGCGCCAAAGCGATGGAAGACTATGCTCGCTTCATTCCGTCGGTCAACGTTGTCACTTACAGCAACAGTTCCAGTGTGGTCGTATTCCGGGGCGCCATTACTGGCGCTGGCTACATCGCACAATCGACGTCGTCGGTTTATCTGGACGAAATTTCTATTACGACCACCGGTGCGCAGCCCAGTGTGCGTATGGTTGATATCGAACGCGTTGAGGCACTGTCGGGGCCGCAGGGCACGCTCTACGGTTCAGATGCCCAGGCGGGCACGATGCGCGTTGTTACCAACAAGCCGAACCCCAGTATTTTCGAATCCGTGTTTGATGGCGAAGTGCGCGCCGGACCGGACAGCGACCTCAGTTATCGTGGCTCGCTGGTCTTCAACGTACCGTTGATTGAGGACAAGCTCGCATTGCGGGTTGTTGGCTACAACGATCAGGACGGCGGCTTTATCGATAACGTGTTCGGGCATACCCCCGACGAATCAGCCATTCAGGGCCCCGGTTTTTATCCGGCGGGTTTTGGTACGCTGGATAATTCGGCGGCCGTCGAAGACCGCTGGAACGATTCTGAAACAATAGGCGGCCGGGCGTCGTTGCGTTGGGATATCAATGAAGACTGGTCAACGACATTATCGATAGCCGCGCAGGATTCTGACTCTGGTGCGGACAATCACTACGACCCTTACGTTGGCGATTTAAAGACAGTGCGGTTTCACGACGAGTGGACCACTGACAAATTCAATCTTTATTCCTTGACCGTTGAGGGTGATCTTGGTTTCGCGCAGCTGGTCTCCGCCACGTCGTACTACGAGCGCAAGCACAACTACCAGGTCGACGCGACAACTTACGCGCACTACTGGGCCGCGAGTTACTGCCACGATTCCGCGTACACCTCTGCGGAACTGCCTTACTACTGGACCAATCCGGACACAGGCTATGTAGTCTTTTATCCGGTTTACTGCCACGGCACGTCTGTCGACAGCGACTTCTTCAATCTGTCCAGACTCAATGCACAACAGGACAAGTTCACACAGGAAATCCGGCTTTCCCACCAGGGAGATACGCTGGACTGGATTGTGGGCCTTTATTACGAAGAAAGTCTGGATGCGTGGCAATCGTCGTTTGCCGGTCCGACTACCGGCGGCGACGGCAGCGTCAACGTCTACCAGGACTCCATTTCGTTGAATTACTGGGAGTGGTATTTCTCAGGCCTTTACGAGACGCCGGTTACCTACCCCGATGCGACCTCGCACTGGCACTCGGAGAGTCGTACTGACTGGGAGCAGAAAGCTGTTTTCGGCGAAGCGACCTGGCACATCAATGACCGGATAGACCTGACGGTTGGTGGTCGCTACTTTGATAGAAGCAATACGAACCGCTACGTTGTCCGGAATCCCGGCGGCTTCAACAATGCGGGCGAGCCCTCAATTAACGATCTGGTGTTGCGAGAAGCGCTGCTCGCTACCGGCGAGGTTCCGGGGCGTACTGGTCGCGACAAAGAGTTCATTCCGAAGGTCAGCCTGAGCTATGCCTTCGCGGATGACCGGCTCATGTACGGCCTGTATACGCGCGGCAAGCGACCGGGCGGTATCAACCGTACCCGCGGCGAGCCGTTCTTTCCATCCAACTATGAGTCCGACCTGATGGACAACTACGAGGTCGGCTACAAGTCTCTGTTTGCCGGAGGTGCCGGGCGCTTTAACGCGACGGCTTATCACATGGTCTGGTCGGACTATCAGCTGGAGCTGGTCGACCCGTCCAGCGCCGTATGCGAGGACCCGATGGTTGAGGCCGTGCCAGGTGTCTGTGGCCAGCCCTGGCAACGTGTTGTTGCCAATGCCGGTGAAGCGCACATCACCGGACTTAGTGTCGAGCTCGATTACGCGCCGAACGCCAACTGGACGTTGGGTATGAACGCCGAGTTCATGGAGGCGGAGACGGATACGGAACACGACCTGAACGGGGATGGCATCAACAACCTGGTTGCCGGTCTGCGTTTGCCGGTCGTGCCCGAATTCAAGGCCTCCGGCTGGGCCGAGTACCACTGGCCGGTGCAGTGGAACGGTCAGAAAGATGCGTTCATCAGGACGCAATGGTCCTACACCGGCGACACGTTGAATATTCTGGAGCCGTTGTCACAGGTCGATAGCCCGAACCCGCAGTTCAAGAACGCCGCCTATACCATCGGCGACATTCGTGCCGGTCTGACAGGTGACGATTGGGAAGTCTCCGTTTTCGTCAACAACGTAACCGACGAGCGCGCTCAGTACACCCACGCAGACGGATATTTCGACTGGGGCGCTTCCAGCGTAGCTGACGGCAGAGCACGGATTCAGAATATCTACACAAACCGGCCACGAGAGTTCGGGGTGCGCTATACGAAGAGGTGGGGGGACTAAGCGCAAGCAGTTGCGCTTGGAGGAAACCGGGGCTTGCCCCGGTTTTTTCTTTTCCGCTGGTATTAAAGCCGGAGGTTCAGTCCGTACTGTGCATCGTGATCAGCCTCATTATCTGAAATTCATCTTGCTACTGGGCCATCGTCTGGCATGCTTCTGGCTACCGGATGCGGCAACGTCAGTACCCGCAAAAACAGTAGTGCGTCGCACCGGTTGACCTCTTGCAACCTTCAGGTGCGCCATGACCCAGCTCGTTCACTTCGCCCGTATTGCATTGCTCCTGCTTTTTTCGAGTTGGCTGGCTGCCTGTGGTGGCGCGGAGGAGCCCGTGGCCACGTCACCGGGTGCCGATGCCGTTTACAAGAATGGGCGAATTTATACCGTCGATGGGCAGCGTAGCTGGGCCCAGGCACTGGCCATCAGCGATGGAAAAATCGTTTACGTAGGTTCGAACGAGGGTGTGGCGGCGCACACCGGTAGCAATACCCTGGTGACCGATCTGCACGGGCGTTTCGTGTTGCCGGGTTTGCAGGACAGTCACGTACACCCGATTGGTGGCGGTATCGAGGCCTCAGCCTGCAATCTGAACGATCAACCTGGACTTGCCGAGTACCGCACTATCATAGGCGAATACGCTGCGGCCAACCCCGACGTGCCCTGGATACTGGGTGGCGGTTGGGCCATGTCGGTGTTCGGGCCCGGCGGTTCGCCAAATCGCGATGTCTTGGACGAACTCGTTCCTGATCGCCCCGTTTTCCTGAGTTCGCAGGACGGCCACACCGGTTGGGCCAATAGCGTGGCTCTGGAAATGGCCGGTATCGACAAGAATACGCCGGACCCGGTTGACGGTCGTATTGATCGTGACCCTGTGACCGGCGAAGCCAGTGGCGGTTTGCAGGAAGGGGCGATGAAGCTCGTGACCCGGCTTATTCCGGCGACTACGGATGAAGACCGGCTGGCCGGATTGCGCTACGCGCTCGCCATGTTGAACGAGTACGGCATTACCGGTATTCAGGACGCCAACGTCGATGCGGACTCTCTCGACGCTTACAAGGAACTGGAGCGTCGCGGCGAACTGAGCCTGCACGTAGTTGGTTCTATCTGGTGGGACAGGGAACGTGACATGGGTCAGCTCGCTGACATCATTGCGTTGCGGGAAAAATATACCGGCGGATTGATCGATGCCGGTACGGTCAAAATCATGCAGGACGGGGTGATGGAAAATTACACCGCCGCAATGCTTGAGCCATACCTCGTGCCTGACGGCACTCGTGGTATCCCCATGATCGAACCGGAACTTCTGAAGCGTGTGGTCAGTCGTCTGGACGCCGAGGGTTTCCAGGTGCATTTCCACGCGATCGGGGATGCCGCCGTCCGCCAGAGCCTGGATGCGGTCGAGGAGGGTTTGATCGACAATGGCCGACTGGGTCACCGGCATCATATTTCTCACCTGCAGATGATTGATCCGCAGGATATTCCGCGTTTCGCAGAGCTCGATGTTGTCGCTAATTTCCAGCCGTTGTGGGCGTATGCCGATTTGTACGTCACTGAACTAACAATCCCGTTCATCGGTGAAGAGCGGGCCCGCTGGATGTACCCGATCAAAAGCATCCAGGATGCCGGTGGCGTGATCGCGTTCGGCAGTGACTGGTCGGTATCAACAGCGAATCCGTATCACCAGATGGAAACAGCGATCACCCGTAAGAGCGCGGTCGATGACGAGATGGAGAGCATGATTCCCGAGGAACGCATCGATCTGGAAACGGCCATCGCGGCCTTCACGATCAACGCGGCGTTCGTCAATCGCAACGAGACCAATACCGGCTCGCTCGAAGTGGGCAAGTCGGCGGATCTGGTTGTGCTGGATCGCAATCTGTTCGAGATTGAAGCAAAGGACATCTCGGAAACGAAAGCTTTGCTGACCGTGTTCCAGGGCCGACCCGTATACGGCGATCCCACCGCCTTGTAGCCCGCGTCGCCACGGTCCGCGTGGCGACCTGTAGCCTCTAACCCGACCGGGCGTTCCGCCTGGTCTCGATGGCGCAGGTCGGCTGCGCGGCAGCCAAAGCCCCGTCTCATTAGCCGTCAGTCCAGGCGAGTGTCGCTTGTGACCCGGGGTTTTCACCGAAATGTCCCACGACTAATCGCGAAATGTCTTGCATTAAAACTTTGGAATGTTCAGTATTCACTAAACTCACTGAACGGCAGCAGGCGATTACCCCTTTGCGGGGCCGCTGGCTGCTGTCTATTTGTCAGCCGGAGGCAGCGGATTCATGTCAGCGAAGATCGAGACACCCAGCGCCGAAGCGCGTTTCGTCGAACGCATGGGCCAAATCATGCAAGAAGCCGGTCTGTCGCGTATCGCAGGTCAGATCTGGGCGGCGCTGATCGTCGCTGAAGGCCCGGTGGCGGCATCCGACCTTATCGACAGGTTACAGATCAGCAAAGGCAGTCTCAGTACTAACATCCGTCTTCTCGAATTGCTGTATGTCGTCGAACGGCGCTCCAAGCCGGGCGAGAGGCAAGATTATTTTTCTATTCGCGAGAATCCCTATGCCGCGCTAATCGAATCGCAGATTCGGCGCAGCGAAAAATCGGTGGCAGTCGTTGCCGAAGCGCGCGCCAGCATTACCGGCGAACGCGCGCAGAAAAAACTCGCGGATCTTGAGCATTACTACACTCTTTACGGCAAGTCCTCGAAGGACTTGTTGCGCACCCTGGACGCTAACAAGAAATGAAATTGACCGTACCCGCAGAGCCTACTGCCATGACAAAAAGTACCCCACCCCGTCGCCACGCAAACAGCACATTCGCGCTGGGATTTCTGCTTTTGGCCACGTTGGGCGTCTCCGGCTGTGGCGAAGAAATGCAGACCATGACGCGCCCCACGCCGGAAGTCGGAATCGTTGTTGCCAAAAAAGCACCGGCCGAAAACGTTGTGGAGTTCCCGGGGCGGGTACAAGCCGTGCGTACCGCTGAAGTGCGCGCGCGCGTAAACGGGATAGTGGAACGCCGGCTGTATGAGGAAGGTGTTGACGTCATCGAGGGGCAGAAGCTGTTTCAGATAGATCCGCGCGAGCTCCGTGCGAATCTCAACGCGGTGAACGCGACCATGGCGCGCGCTGAAGCGACGGTTGCCAATGCCGAACAGGACGTTGATCGATTCAAAGGGCTGGTTGCCGATCGAGCGATCAGTGAACAGGAATTCGACGCGGCGGTTGCGCGCCTGCGTACGGCGCAAGCCGATGTGGCTCAGGTCAAGGCGCAACGTGAAAGCGCAGAACTGAGCCTGGGCTTTGCCACCGTCACCGCGCCTATCGCCGGTCGAGCGGGCCGCGCCCAGGTAACCGAGGGCGCACTGGTCAGTGCGTCAGCGGCAACCCTGATGACAACGATCGAACAGATCGATCCTGTTTACGTGAATTTTTCACGTTCGAGTGCGGACATGCTGAAAACTCGCCGGGAGATCACCCAGGGCACACTGGAGGTTCCGGAGCTCCAGCGCATCAATGTCCGCCTGGTACTGGAAGACGGCAGCGAGTACGAACATACAGGACACCTGAATTTCCTGAGCCTTTCTATCGATCAGGATACGGGCACGGCGGCTGTTAGAGCTGAGTTTCCGAACCCGGATCAGTCGTTAGTTCCTGGGCAGTTCGTGCGTGCCCGTATCGGCGCAGGTGTGCGCCCGGATGCCATTCTCATCCCGCAACGCGCGGTTCAATTTGCGCCACAAGGTGCAAGCGTGATGATTGTGAACAGCGACAATATGGTCGAGGCGCGAGAAGTTGTTCTCGGCAATCTTTCTGAAGGTGCGTGGCGTGTGACCGGCGGACTCAGTGGTGGCGAACGCGTCATCGTTACCGGTCTGCAAAAAATCGGTGTCGGCCAGCAGGTCGTCGTCGCCAACGCAACCGCTGCTGCCGATTCACCGAAATGACGCCGAAATTTTTCATCGATCGACCCATTTTCGCCTGGGTAGTCGCGCTCACGATCCTGTTGGCCGGGGCAAGCGCACTGCGTGATCTGCCAGTTGAGCAGTACCCGTCCATCGCGCCACCGTCGTTATCCGTAAGCGTTACCTATCCCGGTGCGGATGCATCGGTTCTGGAAACCAATGTCACACAAGTCATCGAACAGGCACTGAATGGCGTTGAAGGCTATCTGTACATGTCGTCGACCAGTCAGTCGAATGGCAGTGCTAGCATCCGCGTAACGTTTGAATCCGGCACCGACATCGACCTCGCGCAGGTCGAAGTCCAGAATCGCCTGCAGACTGTCGAGCAGCGCTTGCCGGAAGAGGTTCGACGCCAGGGCATACAGGTCAATAAAGCGTCATCCAGTTTCATGATGATTGTTTCGCTGACCTCCAAGTCGGGTGCCATGAGCACGCTGGAACTTGGAAACTTTGCGACGACGCGGGTGATCGACGAATTGCGCCGGGTCCCGGGCGTTGGCGACATACGCTCGTTTTCCTCTGAATACGCGATGCGAATCTGGCTCGATCCGGACAAACTCACGAGCTACAGGCTGTCCGCATCGGACGCGCTGGCCGCGGTTCGTGAGCAAAACAGCCAGTCACCGGGCGGATCATTAGGTGACCGGCCTATTGCCAACGGCTACGAGATTGCGGCACCAATCCTGACACAAGGGCGGTTTACCACCCCGGAAGAATTTTCATCGATCATTCTGCGATCGAACCCCGACGGTTCAGCGGTCCGACTCGGTGACGTTGCACGCGTCGAACTGGGCGCTCAGAACTACCTGTTCAATATCGAAGTAAACGGAAACCCGGCAGCTGGCATGGCGATACAGTTGACCACCGGAGCGAACGCATTGTCTGCGCGCGCCGGTGTGCAAAAACGTATGACCGAACTGGAGCGTTCTTTTCCCGCCGATATTGGCTGGACTGTCCCTTACGACAGTACGCCGTTCATTCAGATCTCTATCGAAGAAGTTCTGAAGACGCTCGCTGAGGCCATGTTGCTTATCGTTCTGGTCATGTTGCTGTTCTTGCAGAACTGGCGCGCCACGCTAATACCGACAATCGTAGTGCCAATTGCGCTGGCCGGTGGTTGTATTGGCCTGTGGCTGTTCGGCTTTTCAATAAACGTACTGACGCTGTTTGCGATGGTCCTCGCGATTGGCATTTTGGTCGATGACGCCATCGTCGTGGTCGAGAATGTCGAACGGGTCATGGCCGAAGAGGGTTTGTCGGCCTACGACGCCACCGTCAAAGCCATGGGCCAAATTACCTCTGCGATTGTCGGCATTACGCTTGTATTGATTTCGGTTTTCGTGCCGATGGCGTTCTTCCCCGGCTCAACCGGCGGAATCTATCGCCAGTTTACGTTGACCCTTGCAGTCTCGATCGGCTTTTCCGCGCTGCTGGCATTTACGCTAACACCCGCGTTGTGCGCGACGTTGCTCAAAGCCCATAGCCCGGACGCGGACAAAAACCGTGGTCGGATAGGGTCTTTTTTCGCAGGCTTCAATCGCTGGTTCAGTCGGACGACAGATCGGTACCAGTCGTGGGTTGGAAAAATTCTGCATCGGCCGCTGCGTTTTATCGTGCTGTTCTTTGTCCTTTGCGGCGTAACGTTGTTGCTCTTCTCCCGCCTTCCCGGCAGCTTCCTGCCGAATGAAGATCAGGGCAGTGTCTTCACAGTCATCCAGGCGCCGCCTGGGTCAACTACTGAACGCACGAATGAGGCGATTGAACAGGTAAAAGCATTCTATCGGGAGCAGCCGCAGGTCAAGGCGTTCACCGTGGTGCGTGGGTTCAGTTTCGGTGGTGTAGGTCAGGCGCATGCAATGACGTTTGTTTCTTTGCACCCCTGGGAAGAAAGAGTCGGGCCGGAGAACAGCTCGGCTGCGCTGGCGGGTAAAGCCATGCGGGTTCTCTCCGGTGTTAAAGAGGCGACCATCTTTACGCTGAGTCCACCGCCTATTCGGGAACTCGGCAACTCCAGCGGATTCAGCTTCGTTCTGCAGGACCGCTCGGGCCACGGCGCGGCGGCATTGCTGGATGCCCGCAATCAGATTCTCGGTGCGGCAGGTCAAAGTCCGCTGCTTACCCAGGTTCGCCCTGAAGGTCAGGCGGACATCCCGCAATTACGGGTCATGATTGACCGCACGAAGGCGCGTGCACTCGGGCTGGCTATCAGTGACGTGAACTCCACGCTTTCGATATCGATGGGCGGAGCTTACGCGAATGACTTTGCTCGTGACGGGCGCATATTGCGTGTGCTCGTGCAGGCAGATTCGGCGTACCGCATGTCGCCTGATGACGTACTTAACTTGCGGGTCCGGAGTTCGAATGGCGACATGGTGCCGTTCGGCGCGTTCACGTCCGTCGAATGGACGGCCGGTGCACCGCAAATCGAGCGCTTTAACGGTTACCCGGCGATGACCATCTCGGGAATGCCCGCTGAGGGACGTTCGACGGGCGAGGCCATGGATGAGATGGAGCGCTTAAGTCAGGAGTTGCCGGAAGGCTTTGGCTTCGAGTGGACCGGCATGTCGTTCGAGGAAAAACAGTCGGAAGGGCAGGTCGGAATGTTGATGGCCTTTTCCTTGCTCGTTGTATTCCTCTTGCTCGCCGCATTGTACGAGAGTTGGTCTATCCCGCTTGCCGTACTATTGATTGTGCCACTCGGCGTATTCGGCGCTGTTGTGTTTTCCTTGCTGCGCGGCTTACCGGCCGATATCTATTTCAACGTGGGTTTGATTACGATCATTGGCCTGGCAGCGAAGAACGCAATCCTGATCGTTGAATTTGCCATCGAAGAAGAGGCCAGCGGCAAGAGCCTGTACAAGGCAACGATGAACGCTGTCAAACTGCGGTTGCGCCCGATCATCATGACCTCGCTCGCCTTCATACTCGGCATGGTGCCGTTGGCGATGTCCACCGGTGCCGGTGCGGCCAGTCGCATCGCTGTGGGTACCGGGGTGATGGGCGGCGTTATTGCAGCAACACTGCTTGGTATCTTTTTTATTCCGCTCAGCTACCTTGCGGTGCGGCGCTGGATTGCACGCGGCACTGTGCCAATCACAGATGATCGGCCGGAATCTGCCGGGGAGAAGCGCCATGCGTAAACTCCTGATGTTGAGCGTGCTCGGCTCGTTGGGTGCTTGTCAGCTCGCCCCCGAACACGTGCGGCCGCCGTTGCCCACCGATTCTGCCTACCCGGCCGAGTACACCGTGGACAGCGCTGCCGCGTCCGCAGCTCGACCTGAATGGCAGGCGTTTTTTGTCGACCCGCAGCTCGCGGCTCTGATCGACATCGCATTGACGAACAATCGCGATATGGAAGTAGCTGCCCTGCGCATCGAGGAAGCGCGAGCGACCTACGGCATCCAGCGCGCGGACCGCCTGCCCACGGTCGCTGCGACCGCCGATGCAAGTCGTTCCCGTACCTCGATTGCCACGTCAAGTGCGGCTGCGGGAGTTAATGAACGTTATTCGTTGGGACTTGGAGTCTCGGCGTTCGAGCTCGATTTTTGGGGCAGGGTAAGAAATTTGTCAGCTGCCGCTCGTGGCAACTATCTGGCGACGGTGGAAGCAGCGCAAGCATTTCAGCTATCGCTGACGCGCGAACTGGCGCTTGCCTACCTCGCTAAGCTTGAAGCAGCGGAGCGTATTGAGCTTGCGGTACGAACGGTTAGTGCACGTCGCGATCAGCTGCGCATTGCGGAGCGTCGACTTGATGCAGGCGTAACCTCAGAGCTGGAATTTCGTCAGGCGGAAACATTGCTGACGCAGGCTGAAGCGGAATTGGCCGGGTTGCGCCTGAACTTTGCCCAAAGCAATAACCTGCTCAGCGTATTGCTTGGTGGCCCGAACGACAGAGAGCTGCCGGCATCGCTGCCGCTGGGACAGCAGGTCCACTCGTCGTACTTTTCACCCGGTCTACCCTCGGCTCTGCTGGAGTCACGGCCGGATATTCGTGCCGCCGAACAACAGTTGATCGCCGCGCGCGCCAATGTCGGTGCGGCTCGAGCCGCCTTCTTCCCGGCGATCAAACTGACGGGCAGTTTCGGCTATGCGTCCACGGAACTGGATACGCTGGTTGGCGATGATGGTCGT
This sequence comes from Woeseia sp. D3-10, assembly GCF_055809415.1. Taxonomy (NCBI): domain Bacteria; kingdom Pseudomonadati; phylum Pseudomonadota; class Gammaproteobacteria; order Woeseiales; family Woeseiaceae; genus Woeseia; species Woeseia sp. D3-10. The sequence goes on from NZ_JBVVTW010000007.1 coordinate 2,353,550, forward strand.
GCCTGGAGTTTCATGCCGTCGATCAGTTTGCCGATTTTCGACACCGGACGTCGGCGCGCTGCACTCGATCTGACGAAAGCGCGCGAGAACATCGCGGTGGCCGGGTACGAACGGGTGATTCAAACAGCGTTTCGGGAAGTGTCTGATGCACTTGCCGGGCGACGCTACCTCGCCGAGCAGATTGCTGCTCAGGAACGTGGCATCGTTGCCCAACGCCGCCTGGCAGAGCTTGCACGCAAGCGTTACAACGAAGGTGTGGTTCGTTACCTCGAAGTGCTGGACGCAGAACGCAGCCTGTTCGCTGCAGAACAGGCGTTGCTGCAGGTTCGGCGCATAGACGTTGCGAACAGTGTTGCTCTCTTTATAGCGCTGGGCGGAAGCGTTCCTGACGCGAGTTAGTCGCCGCTTGTAGTGTGTTGCCCCGCGGCGTTACGCTGCGGCGATGCAACTGCCGATAAGGATCCATTGCCATGGCCTCACGAAGTCGAAAACTACTGATGACCGTACTGGCCCTGCTACTCGTGGTTGGTGGTGGGCTTTTCTATTTGAGCACCCAGCTCAATTCGATCGTTGCGGGCCTTATTGAAACGCAGGGTTCGGCGGCCACGGGCAGTAGCGTTCGCGTCAGTGGGGTAGCGATCGACCTCGGCGAGGCAAACGCGTCGATCAGTGGGCTGGCGGTCGCCAATCCAAATGACTTCGGCGGCGGCAATGCCATTGACCTTGGGAATTTCTCAGTGCGTATCGATCCGACCAGCGTGACCTCCGATACCATTGTGCTGAAAGACGTGACGGTCAGCGATGCACACTTGAACCTCGTGCAGCGTGGCACTGGTAGCAACCTGCAGACCTTGTTGCAGCAGTTGCAAGGCAACTCGGGAAGCGACGCAGAAGCCGCCGAAAACGGTGCTGGCAAGAAGCTGATTATTGACCGGTTCACATTGAGAGGCACGCGGGCAACGGTTTCAATTCCGGAATTGCAGGAAGAACGTGAGATCAGCCTGCCGGATATTGTGCTCAACGACATTGGCCGTGCCAGCAACGGGGCAACGGCTGGCGCAGTTGCCCGCCAGGTCCTGGAGCCCGTACTCAAAAAAGCGTTAAGCACGGCTGCTGCCCAAGCATTGCAAGAACGAGCCAGTGACGAGCTGGATGGTGCGAAAGATCAGCTGCTGAAAGGTGTGCTGGACAAGCTCGGTAACAAAGGCGAGGAAGCCACGCCATAACGACGCCAGGGCAGAGCGACAGCGCGGTTGCTAGTCCTGCATCAAGAGGGTGGCCGGATGTTCCAGCATGCTGCGAATTTTCTGAATCATTTGCGCAGCGTCGAAGCCGTCAACAAAGCGGTGATCAAACGACGACGAGAGATTCATCGTCAACCGAACTTCTATCCGGCCATCAATCACAACCGGCTTCTCAATCGCCCGGTTAACACCAATGATCGCCACTTCAGGCATGTTGATAACCGGCGTCGTAACAATTCCGCCCAATTTACCCAGGCTGGTTATCGTGATCGTGGAGCCGGACAATTCTTCACGACGGATGCTGTTGTCGCGTGCGGCCTCCGAAACACGGCGGATTTCGTTAGATAGTTGATCTACTGACAGTTGATCCGCATTGCGCACCACAGGCACCTTCAGGCCGTCTGCCGTTTGCGTAGCAACACCCAGGTTCACCGGGCCGTGTTGAATAACAACGTTACGTTCTTTGTCGTGAGTCGCGTTGCACTGCGGGAAGTCGTCCAGCGCGCGCACCAGAGCCAGACACAGAAACGGTAGCAAGGTCAGTCGGCCATTCTTGTCCCGATTCAAATTCAGGTGCTGACGCAGCGCCTCCAGTTCTGTGATGTCGATTTCTTCGACGTATGAGAAATGGGGGATTTCACGTTTCGCTGCACTCATACGCTCGGCGATGATACGGCGCAGGCCAATGACCTTTACCTCTTTCGTCGCCCGACGGCTTGCTGGCTGAGCGTGGCTCAAAAACGTACCACTCTGGTTATTCAGGTAGTCGTCGAAATCATCGCGGGTGATGCGTCCGTTGGGGCCGCTGCCGCTGATCTGTGTGAGATCAATGCCGCTCTCCCTGGCCTTTTGTCGTATAGCGGGCGAGGTCATAACGCGCGCGCCGCTTTCGCTGGATTTCGACTTGCCTTTCGTGGGCGGAACGGCTTCGCGGGTACCAGGAGTTGCCGCTTCTTCAACGGGCATTGCCTTCTTGCTGCCGGTTTTGTCATCGCTGACTTCAAACACGATGAGCGGAGCGCCGACAGCAATCATGTCGCCGGGCTCGCCAGCCAGTTTCAAAACCTTGCCCGAAATCGGTGAAGAAATTTCGACCGCGGCTTTGTCAGTCATCATTGTGCCGACGATATCCTCTTCGGCGACCACATCGCCTACTTTGACGTGCCATTCGCCGATTTCCGACTCGACAGTACCTTCACCCAGGTCCGGTAGTTTGAATATGTGCTCGCTCATCCAGCCTCCATTACTTTCTGAATACCGGCAGCGATCCTCTTCTGACCGGGAAAGTATTGCCATTCGAATGCATGTGGGTAGGGTGTATCCCAGCCAGCAACGCGTTCAATCGGTGCTTCGAGATTCCAGAAACAGTGCTCCTGAATGGTTGCGGCAAGTTCGGCACCGTAACCGCTGAAGCGTGTCGCCTCGTGGGCAATCAGGCAGCGACCGGTCTTATTTACGGAATCGGTCAGTGTCGTGACATCCAGCGGCGCCAGCGTGCGCACGTCTATGATTTCTGCGTCGAAACCGGTCAGCTTTGCGGCCGCCTGTGCGACGTGCACCAGTGTACCGTAGGTAATAATAGTCAGGTCGTCACCGGTTTCGACGATATCCGCTTTGCCGAGTGGCACGGTGTAGTAGCCGCCAGGCACTTCGCCCTTCGGATGCGAGGCCCAGGACACGGCGGCTTTGTCGGGATCGCCATCAAACGGGCCGTTGTAGATACGCTTAGGCTCGAAAAAGATGATCGGATCATCGGACTCGATCGAACTGATCAGCAAGCCCTTTGCATCGTAGGGGTTCGATGGCATCACCGTCTTGATGCCGCTGATGTGAGTAAAAATCCCTTCCGGAGATTGTGAGTGTGTTTGTCCACCGCGGATGCCGCCGCCGCACGGTGTACGGATGGTCACCGGAGACGTGAGGTCGCCAGCCGTGCGGTAGCGCAAGCGGGCCAGCTCACTCACTACCTGGTCGAATCCGGGGTAGATGTAATCGGCAAACTGGATCTCGGCGACCGGTCGCAGGCCGTTAACGCCCATACCGATAGCGGTGCCGATGATACCGCCTTCCGCGATTGGCGCGTCGATTACCCGGTGCTCACCGAACTTGCGTTGCAGACCATCAGTGCAGCGAAACACGCCGCCGAAATAGCCAACGTCTTCGCCGAGAATGACAATGTTCGGGTCTTTGTCCATGACCACGTCGAGGGCTGAACGAATGGCCTGAATCATGTTCATCTGTGCCATCGGTCAGTCCTCCAGTGCCAGCATTTGTTTACGCTGGATCTCGAGATGTTCTGGTGTCTCGGCATAAACGTCGTCGAACATCGTGGCAGGGTCGAGGTACGGACCTTCTGTCATCGTGCCGCTCTTCTGAGCTTCCTTCCAGGCGGAGAGCACGTCGGCACGCAGTTCTTTCTCAAGTGCGGCATGCTGCTTTTCAGACCAGTGGCCTTCGCTGATCAGGTGGTTCTTGAGGCGTAACAAGGGGTCACCCAGTGGAAACGCTTTCCATTCATCTTTCGGTCGGTATTTCGTCGGGTCATCACTCGTCGAGTGTGCCGCGCCGCGGTAGGTAACGTGTTCAATGATCGTTGGACCGCCTCCGCGCCGCGCACGATCGGCGGCCCAAACGGTCACGGCGTACACCGCCAGCAAGTCGTTGCCATCCACGCGCACACCAGGAATACCGAGACCGAGACCGCGGGCCGCAAACGGACGTCGCTCGCCGCCGGCAAACCCCTGGAAAGTGGAGATTGCCCATTGATTGTTGACGATATTGAGGATGACCGGAGCCTGGTAAACAGCCGCGAACGTGACAGCGTGATGAAAATCGGCTTCAGCTGTACTGCCATCGCCAACCCAGGATGCGGCAATGTGGTCTTCGCCCTTGATCGCCGATGCCATGGCCCAGCCGACCGCATGCGGGTACTGCGTGCCGAGATTACCCGAGATCGAAAACATGTTGGCATCTTTGCTGTGGTACATGATCGGCATCTGCCGGCCTTTGCACATGTCTTTGGTGTTCGAGAGGCACTGACACATCAGGTCAACCAGTTTGCAGCCCCGGTACAAATACAAACCCTGATTACGATAGTGTGGAAAACACATGTCACCAGGGCGTAACGCCATGCCCTGCGCAATTGATACGGCTTCTTCGCCGAGCGACTGGATGTAAAAGGAAATCCGTCCCTGGCGCTGAATCTGTTGCATGCGTTCATCAAAGATCCGCGTCAACATTATCCAGCGCAACGCTACCTGCAGCTCACTTGCTTCGATATTGGGGTTCCAGGGGCCGACGGCTTTGTGCTCATCATCCAGCACGCGAACCAGACCGTGACTCAAGTGGTCAAGGTCTCGTACCCGTACATCGACTGGCGGTTTGTCGACGGCACCCGCCGGTGAGAGGTCCAGGTAACTGAAGTCCGGCGTATCCCCGGGCCGTGCTGACGGTTGCGGAATATGCAGTCTTGAACGGGTGCTCATGCGTCGGAATCCTTATTTCGTGTTGCAGCGAAACAGCGCAATCTGGCGCGGAGTGTCCACCTTGCAACGTAGCATCAAGCGGTACAGCGAACGCTCGATTCTACGCAAAACGCAGCAAGGTTGCCGGATTTGCACGGCGTGCCGCTAGCGGTGCTGAGTGTGGCGATCAGGTCGTCACCATGCAATACCACAAATCTCTAGGCGATTCGCCGGATCACGTTGTGCTACTTGCTGTCCTGGTTCGCCGCGGGCTTGAAGTAGCTGACATATCGCAGCGTCAGGAAACTGATGATGGCCATGAGAATGGCAATCTCATAGCGATTGACAGCGACAGCCATGCCGATAAGTCCGGTGATCCAGATCGTTGCCGCGGTCGATGTGCCCGACACGTTGCCGTCGCTTTTAAGGATGGCGCCGCCACCAATGAAACCGATACCCGTAATAAGGCCTTGCAGCACCCTGGCTTCAGCAGCACTTGAGTCGAGTACTGACATACCAACCAGCGTATAGCCGCACGCCGCAACCGCAACTAATGGGAAGGTACGTAAGCCGATGCCCAGGTGGGAGTTCTCGCGATCAAACGCCACCGGCAGCGCCAGTAAATAGGCTATCCCGAGGTGCCTGAGGTTGAACCATATTTCTGTCCAGTCGATGGTCATTCTATTTCACTCCGGCATAGAGCGGTCAGCTCATCTCTCGTGTGCGGCATACGGAGGCAAGTGTCAGCAGCGAATACAGGTGCCAGTGACTACTCAGCTTCAGCCAGCGCCGCGTAACGTCCACCAAAAAACAACAGCGGTGACTGGTCACTCGACCAGTATTCTTCCACTTCGCCGACAATAATGAAGTGATCGCCACAATCGTGTATTTGCCAGGTCCTGCAATCGAACCGGGCAATCGTCGCCGGCAGCACCGGAACACCGTGCTGATTCTTGCTGTAGCAGGTGCTCTCAAACAGTGTGTGATCTGACTTCGCGAAGTGGACGGCCAGATCGCGTTGATCGGCCGCCAGCACGTTAATGGAATAGCGGTCCGCATTGAGGTAGGCCTCCAGGGAATTCGACACTTTCGCGATATTCCACAGGACCAGCGGTGGGTCCAGAGAGACCGAGCTGAAGCTGTTCGCCGTGATGCCGACCGGCCGGCCCATCGCGTCATTGCAGGTTATTACCGTCACGCCAGTGGCGAAACGGCCGAGCGAGCGGCGCAAATCGAGTTCGTCAATCATTACTCTTGTGGCAAGGTCCATTGCAAAGATCGCTGGAAAATTTAACGAATGATACCTGTAATGCTTCGGCTACTGGGGCTTTCGCCGTATCTGTGCTGACTTAGGCGGAAAATTCAGAGCTTGACCGTTGCAGCATGGCTGTCCGCCATTCTGTGTCGTGCGCCTCGTTGTATTCCCGCCGTAATTCGCTCGCCTATGCGCCGCGATCGCTTGTTTGCAGGCTATCGGCGAAATGGCGTCTCCGCGCAGACAGCAGCGACTCTGGTGCTGGTCCAGTACGCGACGTTCGCGATGTGCTAAGCCTTATTCAGCAGGCACAACGGCTGGCTGGAGGCGTGGTCAGCAGCGGCACGCCCTGAATGATCGTGACTTCTTTCTCATTATGGAGAATCGATTCGGCATACAATTACCGGACATGGAAGCAATGCGCTTTTAAGTATTGAATATGGGAAATTTAACCTATAAACGTAAAACCCTTCCATGCCTGTTGCTCAAGAAACCCTGCAATCGGTCGATAAGTCACTGGCGGGAATGCGTTTTCCCGACGAATCCCGCTTATCAGCCGCTCACGGACCGAGCACAGGCTGGCCAATGGAATTGCAATGAAGTTAAGCCGAAAACTAGTTCTGTTCCTGCTGTTGCTTGGCACCTGTATTGGTGTGGGCAGCTACCTGGCCATCAGCTATACCATTCTCCCCGCCTTCAAAGACTTTGAAGCACACGAATCGATCGAGGCGATCGATCGTGTCGAGAGCGCAATCGAGACAGAGGCGCGCACGCTGCAAACGCTGGTTTCCGAGTACGCTGAATGGGATGACACCCGCGATTACGTGCTGGGGCGACATGCTGAATACGCAGAATTCAATCTGATACCTAACTACTGGCGCCGCAAAGGCGTTGACGTAATGTATATCCTCGATGTCGAGGGCAAAGTGATATCCGCTCTTGAAATGTCGGAGGGCACCGGCGAAGCGCTTGATATTCAACAGCTGTTTCTCGGCCAGGTTGAACCAACGCACCCTCTGCTCAATCGTCCCGATGCGGATAGCGCGCTCGCCGGCGTGATCAGAACGACAGAAGGTCCGGCGATCGTCGCGGCTGCGGCGATCGTCAGTAGCTTGGGCGGAGGTGAGCCGGTTGGGACATTCGTCGTGGTGCGGTATTTGAGTACTGCATTACTGGCGGACATTTCCAGGCGGACGTCGGCAAACGTGATTCTGCACAAGCTCACCGCCGCCGGTGCGGGATCGTACAGTCAGGAAGACCTCATGCGGTACTCGGCCGACGGAACATCAACGTGGATCGGGAATACCGACCAGGAACTGATCGCGAGCCGGCTGATTCCAGGCATCGATGGAAAGCCGGTTGCCCTTCTGGAAATACGCCATCCGCACACGATATCGAAAATCGGCTCGGAAACTATTGGTGCCGCGATGATCCTGATCGGGTTGGTTACTGCGGCGTTCATGATTATTGGCGTAATTGTCATGCGCTATATTTTCGTCCGGCCAGTCAACGAGATTGCCGAAAGCATGATCCTGATCCGTGAGACCGGCGATCTGAATATCAGTATCAAGAAAGATCGCGTTGACGAGATCGGACAACTCGCGCGCGAGTTCACGGAAATGACAACGAACCTAGATCACACGCAACGGGAGCTGGAAAAAAACCGCGACCTGGCATTGGGAGCATCGCGTGCCAAGAGTGAGTTCCTTGCACGAATGAGCCATGAGATCCGGACACCGATGAACGGCGTCCTGGGTATGACCGAGTTGTTACGCAACACGGCTTTGGACTTTGAACAGAGGCGCTTCACCGAAACCATCTATTCATCGGCAGAAAACCTGCTCGATATCATTAACGATATTTTGGATTTTTCCAAAATTGAAGCTGGGAAGATGGAGCTTGAAGCGCGCGATATTGATCTTGGCGCCGTCGTAGAAGAAACGGTTGACAGTCTCGCATCGCAAGCTCACAAGAAAGGCCTGGAGCTGATCAACGATGTCTCCCTCGATCTGTCCACGTCTCTCCTCGGCGATCCGGTGCGGATACGTCAGGTCCTGACCAATCTCATCTCCAACGCGATCAAGTTTACAAATCGGGGCGAGATCGTTGTTCGGGTGTCGGAACAAGGTAGTGATACCGATACGGGAGCGGTCACGGTCCTGATAGAAGTTGTTGATACCGGCGTCGGTATCAAGCCTGAGAAGCAACGAGACATCTTTGAATCGTTCGCTCAGGAAGACGGTTCGACGACGCGCTTGCACGGCGGCACCGGTCTGGGTCTTGCGATAAGCCGGCAGCTGGTCGATCTGATGGGCAGTACGTTGCGACTTGATAGCACTCCAGGGCTCGGTTCGCGGTTCTATTTCGCCATTGAAATGCAGCACGGGCGCGGCGAAGTCATGCATGAGCGAAAGGTGACTGCTTCTGTTGCCGGGAAGCGCATCCTGATTGTTGACGACAATGCTACAAATCGTGAGATCCTTGAACAACACTTGAAATCCTGGCGGGCTAAACCGCAAAGTACCGAAAGCGCACGGGACGCAATGCGCCTATTGCAGGGCGCTGCTGCGAAGAGCGAGCCGTTTGAACTGGTCATTCTCGATATGCACATGCCGCGTACAGACGGATTGCAGTTGGCCAGAATGGTTCGGGAAATTCCGGAGCTCGACGCAGTGCCACTCATGTTGCTCAGTTCTGTGGCCATGCCAGCCAGTGAAGACACACTGGAAGAGCTGCGGATATCCGGTCAATTAACGAAGCCGATTCGCCAGAGACATCTCTACGACGCGCTGTCAGTCGTGCTAAGCGGAGATACGGTCACCGAACGCTATTCACTCAATCGCAATTCGACAATCTGCAATCTGTCCGGAAAGGTGCTGCTCGCAGAGGACAATCCAGTTAACCAGGCGGTTGCGTTGGGTATGCTGGACTCGCTCGGCGTTGACGTGGCAGTGGTCACCGACGGCCAGGCGGCGATCGACGCTTTGAATGGTCAGCGATTTGATTTGGTACTGATGGATTGCCAGATGCCGGTCATGGACGGTTTGCAAGCGACGCGGGAAATTCGCGCAGCGGAACGAGAGAAAGACAGTCGCCAGGTGCCAATCGTGGCGCTGACTGCCAATGCACTTGCCGGCGACAGGGAGGAATGTCTGGAAGCGGGCATGAACGAATATCTGAGCAAGCCGTTCACGATGGATCAACTGCATGCAGTATTGTCGATGTTCTTGCGCAATGAGGCCGATGTTATCGACGAAACACAGATAGAAGAAGTGTTATCAGAAGAGGCGGCCAGCCTGTTTGATACCCAAAGCATAACCGTGCAGCCATTGGACCGCAGTACACTAGACGCACTGAAAGAGTTGCAGCAGCCTGGCTCCCCTTCGTTGGTCAGACGGGTTATTGATATCTATCTCGACAGTTCGGTTGAGATCAAGGAGCGTTTGCTCGGCGCTCTGACCAATACGGATACCAGCGCTGCAAGAGAATCAGCGCACGCCTTGAAATCCAGCAGCATCAACGTGGGGGCTACGCGGCTCGCCGATCTGTGCAAGAACATCGAAACACTGGCGCGCGCTGATTCCAAAAGCGAACTGCGGGAGTTGAAGTCGAAGCTGGAGAAGGAATACGAGTGGGCTATTTCTGCTCTGCGACTGGAATTGGAGAGCGTTGCAAAATGAGTTTGCTGCACAACACGGGCTCTTTGCCTATGGCTCCGCTGGCCTTGATTGCTGATGACGATGCGACAGTACGCACGATCATGCGCGAGGTCCTTGAGCAGGCGGGCTTTCGCGTGGAAGAAGCATTTGACGGGCAAATGGCACTTGACCAGTTCGAGCAGTTTCGTCCCGACGTCGTTTTGCTTGATGTGGACATGCCAAATATAGACGGCCATACAGTTTGTAAGCGTATTCGTGCCCAGGAAACTCTGCGGGCAACGCCGGTATTCATCATTACCGGTCGCGATGATCCTCAGTCTATTCAGTATGCTTACGACATAGGCGCTACTGACTTCCTCAGTAAACCAATTCCGTGGACCATTCTCGCCCATCGGGTACGTTTCGTACTGCGTGCGAGCGATGCATTGAACGAGATTCAGGGCCTTGTACGGGCTATGCCCGACAAAATCTTCGTGCTTAACGAGGAAGGTGAGCCGTTCGCAGCCACGGGCGAGTCGCAATCTGGTCAGCCTACGGTGGCCGAACTGATTTCGAGCGATGCTTATGACGACACGTTCCCATTGGACAGTCGGCCTGAAGTTAAGCACAAGGTAAACGTCGCGTTGACCACGGGGCAGCCGCAGATCCACGAACACGCAATTGGTGGTGGCAGCACGCATCTCGAAACTCGCATCGTTAGCCGGGACCGAGGTACAGCGCTGGCGATCGTGCGTAACATTACTGCGCGCAAAGAATACGAGGATCGGATCTACGATCTTGCCTACTACGATCAGTTGACCGGTCTGCCTAACAGGCAGTTATTTCAACAGACGCTCGACGAATCGATAAAAAAAGCCCAGCGCAAGGACTGGCCATTCGCTATTTTGTTCGTGGATCTAGATCGCTTCAAGCGCATCAATGACACGCTCGGACATTCGATGGGTGACACCTTGTTACGGGCTGTTGCGGATCGACTTCGGAGTTGCACGGGCGCCGATGAAGAAGGCAGCAACGTACAAATCGCACGACTGGGTGGTGACGAGTTTGTGGCCTTATTGGGTGGTGTCGACAATACCGCCGCTGCTTCAGCGATAGCGGACAAAGTCGTTACAACACTAAGTCGACCGATGGAGTGCGAAGGGCATCGCCTGGTTGTGACGCCGAGCATCGGCATTACCATGTACCCGCAGGACGGTAACAGCAGCGAAAGCCTGTTGATGAACGCCGATTCGGCTATGTACCGTGCCAAATCGGCCGGGCGGAACACGCACAAGTTTTATTCGGACACGATGCGCATTCATTCCCTGCACCGGCTGGATATTGAAAACGAGCTGCGCGACGCGATGACTGCAGAAGATTTTCAGCTCTACTACCAGCCGAAGGTTGATCTCAAGACCTGGACTGTCGTTGGCGTGGAAGCTTTGATTCGCTGGAAGCACGCTGAGCGTGGCTGGATCTCTCCTGGAGACTTTATCCCGATCGCCGAAGAGAGCGGTTTGATCGTGCCCATTGGTACGTGGGTATTGAACGAAGCCTGCCGACAGATCAATGCATGGCGAGATACGCCGCTGCGTAACTTAAGGGTTTCCGTCAACATATCGAGCGAGCAGATCTACACGGATGATCTTCTGCAGACGGTTAAGGACGCCATGGCCAAGAACAACGTGGGTGCAGAGTCTCTGGAGCTCGAAATAACCGAAAGCCTCTTGATGCGGGATGTCGATTCGACAATCGTTACGCTGAATGAATTCAAGGAACTGGGGCTGGCTATTTCCATCGACGACTTCGGCACCGGCTATTCCTCATTGAGCTATCTGACGCGCTTCCCGATCGATACGCTGAAAATCGACCAGTCTTTCGTTCGTGACTTGCACATAGACAACGACGACGCGGCAATTTGCGCGGCTATTCTCGCCATGGCGCGCAAGCTGAATTTGAACGTTGTAGCCGAGGGCGTGGAAATAACCGAGCAATTGCATTTTCTTCGCGGTCACGGCTGTAACCAGATTCAGGGGTACCTGTACAGCAAGCCGTTGCCGCCTGACGATTTGCAGGAACTCATTGGGGCCAATATGCAGAAGAGCGCCTACGCCTGAAGCGGCGGTCCGGCGCGCCAATGAGCCAATAATACCAGTGCTGCTGTCACTGCAGGGCTTGTGGTGATTCCCGCTTAGTGCTATCCCCGAAACACAAATTTCACAATCTGGTATTCAGCCCTGCATCGGGGCGCAGCCGATGCATAATTTGCTTTGGATAAACAGCCGTTAACGCAGTCGCGAACTATGCAGAACAAGAGCAGCATTGCTGAATTAATCGACAGTCATGAGCAGGGTCGGTCGCTGGACCAGCGTTTCTATACGGACCCCGACATCTACAGTCTGGAGCTGGAGCGGATAATCACCCGCAATTGGATACTGGCGGGGCACCAGTCCGAGTTACCGGAAGCCGGCGACTTCAAAGTTGTAAAGGCGGCGAACGAATCGGCAATTATCGTACGTACGGCGCAAGGTGAACTGCGCGCGCATGCGAACGTGTGCCGGCATCGCGGCTCGTTGGTCTGTCTTGAGAAGCGCGGAAATGTCCGCAAGTTCGAATGCCCCTATCACGGCTGGATGTACGATACGGACGGCAATCTGATTGCCGCGCGCAACATGCCGGACGATTTCGATAAGAGCGAACACGGCTTACACCCCGTTTCATTACAAGTGCTGGGTGGCCTGATATTCGTGTGCTTCTCCGAGTCGCCGCCGTCGCTTGCCGGCGCGCAACGCGACCTGGCCGAACCGTTTGCCATGTTCGATTTCGAGAACCTCAAAGTGGCGGCGAGCAAGGTATACCCGATCGCTGCGAACTGGAAACTCGCCATCGAGAACTATCAGGAATGCTACCACTGCGCTTCAGCGCATCCTGACTATGCGCGGATGCATACCTTGATGCTGGATGCCGGCAAGCGCGAGCGAGTGCAGCAGCACATGCTGGACAAAATGGAAGCGTGTGGCTTGAAGAAGATCGAGTTTGACTACGTGGATACTCTCGCACGCCCGGGCGAGCAGGGCTATGGATACAGCCGGACCGCGCTCTTCGACGGCTACAAGACCGGCAGTCGGGACGGACAGCCGGTCGCACCATTGCTTGGCAGTCTCAGCGACTATGATGGCGGCGCTTCGGACTTCACGTTCGGCCCATTCTCGTTTTTGCTGGCTTACAGTGATCACGTCGTGGCCTATGTGTTTACGCCGGTGGATCACGGTCATTGCGAGTGCCGGATATTCTGGATGGTTCGCGGCGATGCGAAAGCGGGTGTCGACTACAACGTCGACGAGCTGACCTGGTTATGGGACATCACTACCCAGGCTGATGAACGCATTATCGTGAACAACTGGAAAGGCGTGAACTCGCGCTACTACCGGCCTGGTCCGTTCTCCGGTATGGAACGAATGGAAGGTCGCTACATTGACTGGATACTCCAGCAATTGCGTGACCCTGAGTAACTGTTGATCAGGCGCTGCGTTTGCGCCCGAACCACCATGCCAGACCGACGCCGGTCGAGACCACAACGATAATCAGGGTCGCGAGCGCGTTGATATCCGGCGTTACACCCAGTTTGACTTTCGAAAAAATCAGCATTGGCAAGGTGCTGCCGCCCGGGCCCGAAACAAAGCTGGCGATAACGAGATCGTCAAGCGACAGGGTAAACGCAAGTAGCCAGCCGGCCACCATGGCTGGCGCGATCAGCGGCAAGGTGATATCGAAAACCACGCGCAATGGTCGACCGCCAAGGTCCATCGCCGCTTCCTCGAGTGTCGTGTCCATTGCTCTGAGCCGCGACTGCACGACAACCGTCACGTAAGCCAGTGCAAACGTGGTGTGTGCGATTGTTATGGTCGATAGCCCACGCTGTCCTGGCCAGCCGGTCAGTTGTTGCAGGCTTACGAACAGCAACAACAGCGAGAGCCCGGTAATCACCTCTGGCATGACCAGCGGCGAGGTCACCATCCCCGACAAAACAGTCCGGCCCCGGAATCGACCGAATCGGGTCAAAGCCAACGCGACCATCGTGCCGAGTATCGTTGCCATGGTCGCGGACATGACCGCAATGCGCAGACTCAGCCAGGCCGATTGCAGAACTTCTTCATTGCGAAACAGCTGGCCGTACCAGCGGGTGGAGAAGCCACCCCAGACAGTGGCTAGTCGGGAATCATTGAAGGAATAGAAGATCACAGAGAACAGTGGCACGTACAGAAACGCATAACCAAAGGCGAGTATGGACAGCAGGAGTACGGGTCGATGCCGGGTCACAGACTCGCCTCCTCTTCGCCGCGGCTGCGTTGCAGGAACATGATCGGCACGACCAGCAGCAGTAGCAAGACGATGGCGACCGCCGAGGCGAGAGGCCAGTCACGGTTAACGAAGAACTCGTCAAACAGGACGCGGCCAATCATCAGCGATTCAGGACCACCGAGCAGATAGGGAATGACGTACTCGCCAATAGCCGGGATGAACACCAGCAAACAGCCGGCAATGACGCCGGGGCGTGCGAGTGGCCAGGTGATGTCGCGGAAGGCTTGCCACGGGCCTGCCCCGAGGTCCATGGCAGCCTCTATGAGGTCTTCGTCCAGTCTTTCCAGCGTGGCGTAGACCGGCAATATCATGAATGGCAGGTAGGAATAGACGAGGCCTATGTAGACAGCGAAGTCGGTGTACATCATCTGCAGTGGCTGGTCGATGACGCCAAGCCAGAGCAGCACGTTGTTGATTACGCCGTAGGTGTTCATCAAACCCATCCAGGCGTAAACCCGCAACAAGAAAGAGATCCAGAATGGCAGGATGATCAGTAGCAAAAACAGGTTGCGAAATTTCGGTCCGGAGCGGGCAATGGCATAGGCCATCGGAAAGCCGAGTAGCAGGCAGAAAAACGTTGCAACGGCGGCGGTCATTACTGATTTGAAATAGGACAGGCCGTACAGTTTGTCGGTAAGCAGGAACCGGTAATTATCCAGTGTCGCGAGCCAGTGACCGTCCTCGTCCATGGTCGGTGTAAACGGCGGCTGGCCTATCACGGGATCAGAAAAACTGATCTGGAACACAATCAGGAACGGCGCCAGGAAGAACAGTAACAGCCATAAATAGGGCAGTAAGACGGTGACTTTCTGCCAGCGGGTATCGGCTGTAGCTTGCACAGTCAGTCTCTGCTAGTTCGTGAGGACAACGGCGCTGTGGGTGTCCCAGGTAATAAATACCTGATCGTCCCACTCGACTTTGTGTTCGGCAGAGCGTTGCCGGTTCTGGGCGCTGACCTGAACGATCTTGCCGCTCGCGAGGCGTACTCGGTACAGCGACAGATTGCCGAAATAGCCCAGGTCTTCGACGATGCCCTCGAGACAGCTGGAGTCGTCGCCATTCGGTCGCTGCTGGCTGATATAGATTTTCTCTGGGCGCACTGCAACGGTCAGCCGTTCGCCAACGGAATGCACAGTGTTAGTGTGCGCGTTCAGCAGCGGTTTGGCTTCGGTGCAGCGAACGGCAATCTTGCCGTCGGCAACTGTTTCGACCACGCCATCAAACATATTGATCGTGCCGATAAAATCTGCCACGAAACGATCGCTCGGGTATTCGTAAATTGCTCCGGGTTTGTCGACCTGTCGAAAGCGGCCTTTGTCCATGACCGCGATTCGGCTCGACAGGATCATCGCTTCTTCCTGATCATGGGTAACCACCACGAAGGTGATACCCAGGCGATCCTGGATGCTCATCAGTTCGAACTGCGTGTACTCACGCAGCTTTTTATCGAGCGCAGCGAGTGGTTCGTCCAGCAGCAGAACCCGCGGCTGTTTAACCAGCGCACGCGCGAGCGCTACGCGCTGTCGTTGGCCGCCGGAGAGTTGATCGGGCTTGCGGTTTTCCAGATTTTCCAGCTTGACGAGCTTCAGCATGTTGTTAACGCGCTCGCGAATCTCGTCTTTCGCGACCCCGTCTTTCTTGAGCCCGTACGCAATATTCGCTGCGACACTCATGTGCGGGAACAGCGCGTAGGACTGAAACATCATGTTGACGGGGCGCTGGTAGGAAGGGTGGCTCGTGACATCTTCGCCGTCGATCAGAATTTGCCCTGACGTAGGTAATTCGAAGCCGGCCATCATGCGCAACAACGTGGTCTTGCCGCAGCCCGAGCCACCAAGAATTGAAAAAAGTTCGCCCTGGTCTACCTGCAAGCTAACGTCGTCAACCGCCAAAAAATCACCAAAGCGCTTACTGACATTACGAAGCTCGATAATGGGCGTGCGGCTGTCGGTTTGCATTCAGATCCTCTTGCTAATGTTCAGATGCCGCTCTTGACCCGGGCCCAGGCGCGGGTGCGCAGGCGTTCCTGTTTCGGTTGCGCGCTCAGTACCGGGTACATGATTTCCCAGGTTTTTGCGTCCGGGTAGATGCCGGGGTCGTTCAATACGCGCGGGCTCATGTAGTCACGCGCCGCCTTGCTCGCATTGGCGTAGTAGACGTAGTCGGAAATACTGGCGAGCACTGTCGGTCGCAGTATGAAGTTCATGAACAGGTAGGCGTTGTCCTTGTGAGGGGCGTCGGCCGGTATGTACATGCTGTCCACCCACAGACCGGAGCCTTCCTTCGGTACTGTGTAATTGAGTTTGATATCAAGGCCGGCTTCTTCGGCGCGCGCGGAGGCCTGTGCGTAATCGCCGGACCAGCTCATCGCTACGCAGACCTCGCGATTCGGCAGGTCGCTGATCATTTTCGAATTGCTGAAGTAACGGATGTAAGGTCGGATCAGGTTCAATTGGGCTTCCGCCGCCGCAATACTTTCTTCGTCGACGGCATTGGGGTCGCGACCGAGATAGGCCAGCACCATCGGGAAAATATCGGTCGGCCCGTCAAGCAGACTGACGCCGCAATCGGCGAGCTTCGAAACAACGGCCGGGTCGAACAGGACATCGCCGCTGTCCATTGGGTGGTCCGGTAGTCGCGCCCGCACCATTTCTTCGTTCCAGGCATAGCCGGTCGTGCCCCACATGTAAGGTGCGGTGTAGCCGACGGTTTCTTTGTAGAGTTCCGTGCGCTGCAGAATCTCAGGGTCGAGATACCGGGCATTGTCCAAGCGTGCGGGGTCCAGTTTCTGGAAGATGCCTATCGGCGCAAGGCGCGATGAGAACTGACTGCTGTGAACTACGATATCGTAGCCGCTGGAGCCGGACAGCAGTTTAACGTCCACCACTTCGGACGAATCGTAGGTGTCGTAGTTGACCCTAATACCGTATTCGGCTTCGAACTGCTTAATCGTACCCGGGCCGATGTAGTCGGCCCAGTTGTAGACGTTGACGACGTTTTGGCCGTTTGCACTGACGTCGTTGTCGGAGTCGCAACCGCCCAGCGAAACAAATAGAACGCCCGACAGGCACAAGCTGACGATCAGGCGGGCATACGCGGCTGGGTTGGTCATTTGACTGTCGATTTCACCACCAGAACGCCGGTATGACAATCAAGACTATCACTGGACCTCGAATCACATTCCTTCCAGACCGCGCTTTTTCAGTCCGCCGGCTATGATCAGACGCTGAATTTCGCTGGTGCCCTCCCATATGCGGTCCACTCGCAGTTCGCGGAAGAAACGTTCTGCGACGTTCTCCCGCATGTAACCTCGGCCACCAAAAATTTGCACAGCGCGGTCAGCCACCCGGTTGGCCATTTCTGATGCGTAAAGTTTCACCATGGAACAGCGCATGTGCAGCGACCGCAACGGCTCGTCGCGATCATGCGCTGTGGCCGCCTCAAAAGTCATCAGCCTTGTTGCCCACAATTCGGTAACAGAATCAGCCAGCATCATTTGTATGGCCTGTTTATCAATCAACGGCTCGCCGCCAACTATTCGCTGCCGCGCAAATTCGCTGGCTTCTTCGATCAGGCGAGCCGCCGCGCCGCAGGAGCGCGCCGCAATCATCAATCGCTCGCGGCGGAACCACGCGCGTGTGTAGGCCATGTCGTCGCCGGGTTTCCCAACCCGATTGGCTGCTGGAACCCAGACATCGTTGTAGCGGTAAGTGGGGTGATGAGCGGCATAGGTATGGCTGAACGTTGGCGTGTCGATGATCTCGACACCTTCCGTCCCCTGATCAATAAAAAACAACGCGTCGCAGTTGTCTTCTTCTACCCGTGCCTGGAACCAGAAATAGTTGGCAAGGTTGGCGCTGGTGACAAACCATTTTTCACCGTTCAGGCGGTAGCCATCGCCGTCGCGGACGGCGGTTGCGGTCAGCGCGGCGACGTCCGAGCCCGGGCCTTCTTCGGTGATGGCGTAGCAATCGTGTGCCTCGCCGCGCATTAGCGGCAGCACGTAACGCTGCAATTGATCGTCGCTGCAGGCTTCCAGCATCCAGCTCTGTGGTTCGGCGAAACACCATGCAAGGGCATTGGTCACCCGGCCAAGTTGCTCCCAGACAGCAACCTGCGATTCGATGGAGAGTGCGAGACCGCCGAGGTCTTTCGGCATGTCCATGCGACTGAAACCGATTTCTTTGGCGCGCGCTTTGTTGCGTGCGGTGAGTTCAGGGGACAGCACGCCGCCATTGTGTTCGGCCTCGACCTCGTGCGGTTGCAGGTATTCGTCGGCGAAGTCGCGGGCAATTTTCTGCCATTGGCGCGCCTCGCTGCTGAGTTCAATGTCCACGGTTGCCCCCTGTTGGTGTTATTCGTAGTGGTCCGGAAAAACGGCGCGCAGATAGCTGTATACCGCATCCATCGCGCCTTCCCGGCTGAAGTTCTTCGGGTTAATAAGGCGGGACAGCCAAAGGCCTTCTGTCATAGCCGACAGGGCGGTAGCAACGGTTGCGGCCTGTATACCGACATAGCCACCATCCTTGATGATCGCATTGCAAAGGCCGCGAACCACCGTCGAGTAGTGGCGGTCGCGTTCTTCGCAAATTTTCTGGTAAGTCGGCATGGCCTGAACCTCACCCCAGAAGGCAAACCAGACCGCCAGCTTGCGTGGCTCACAAACGGTGGGTGCGAAATCCATTTCCATCAGCGCGAGCAGTTTGGAGGCGGGTTCGGCGGCGGATTTTTCCAGCACGCGTTCAAACTGCTGGCGATAGTCGTCGGCAAGATAGTTCAGAGTTTCCCGCAGGAGATTGTCTTTGCTCGCAAAATGCAGGTTGACGATGCCCTGCGACAGGCCGGCTACTTTGGCGACATCGCCAAGCTTGGTGCCGCCGATGCCATTCTGCGAAATACATTGCAGGGTGGCGTCGATCAGTTGTTGCCGGCGGATTTCGCGCTTCTCCGTGCGGCTGGGTTTTTTCTCGGCTAAAGCGGTCAATGGGGCTACTCGGTCCGGCAAATGCGTCCAGCTTGCCATAAAATGAATGGGCGTTCATTCATTTTTCTGGACTTCAAAAGCCGCTTCGTGAGAGGCTAGCCACAGTCACGGCCAAATGGAGGCTGTATGCGGTGTCTCGAAAAATCCAATAACCATTTCAAAAAAGCCATCACCCGAATGCCATTGGGCGTCTCGTCGAATTTCCGCTATTGGGGCGATGACAAGACGATCTACATCAAGCGCGGCAAGGGTGCCCGTCTGTGGGATATCGATGGCAATGAATACATCGATTACCGACTGGCCTACGGCCCAGCGATACTTGGCTACGCCGACGAACGCGTAGACGAAGCGGCCCGCAAAGGCATGGAGACCGGCGGCGTGTTCGCCCTGTCCACAGAGCTCGAATACGAAGTGGCCACCCGTGTGAACCGCATGGTGCCTGCGGCGGAGCTTGTGCGTTTTTCCAATTCCGGTACTGAAGCCGTCATGGCGGCATTACGAATCGCGCGTGCCCACACCGGCAAGGACGGCCATATCTGTGTTGAAGGTGGCTATCACGGCGTGTTTACCGAGGTGCTTTGGTACAGCGATGTCGAAGACTGGAGCCCAAAAGACGGCGACCCGGAACTATTGCCGTATGGCGACGGCGTACCGGCTATCGTCAAACCGCTATTTCACACGGTGCCACTGAACGACATTGATGCACTGGAGCGCATGCTGCAGCGCTGGCACAAGGATGTCGGCGCATTCCTGATCGAACCGATTATGGGCAATTGCTGTGGTCTGGCGGCAACCCGGGAATACATGCGCGCGGCTCGCGCGCTGTGCGACAAATATGGCGTGTTGATGATTATCGATGAGGTTAAGACAGGCTTTCGGGTGGCCAAGGGCGGCGTTCAAGCGCTGCTCGACGTGCGCCCTGACCTTTGTACTTTTGCCAAGGCCATTGCGAACGGTTACCCAATTTCTGTCGTTGCCGGTCGTGAAGACATCATGCGCAATGTCGGCGATGGGGTTGTACACGGTGGCACCTTCACCGGTCACAGTGTTTCATTGTCGGCCGCCAATCGAACGCTACAGATTCTTGAAGACACGGATGCATTGGCAACGATTGCCCGTTACGGCAGCGAAATGAAAAAAGGCCTCAGCCAGATTCTTGGCAAGCGCGGCATAGAACATTGCTTTACTGGCCACGATTCAATGATGGGTCTGTTTTTCTCGGAGGATGCGCCCGGCGACTACCGGGACTGGGTCAATACTGACTATGCATTCTACGATGCCCTCGCACAGGAGCTGCACGATCTGGGTATTCTGGTGGAGCCCGATTCACGCGAGCCCTGGTTTTTCTGCGAGGCTCACGATGTGAAATGTCTCGATGAAACGCTGGACAAGTTTGAGCGCGCAGTGGACATTACACTCAATAAAATATCTACGGCAGCCGCCAAGAAAGCGCGGGTCTGACCGGCGAGCCGGGTCCGGCTGACACTCGATTGGCGCATCGGCACGTAAGGAACAAGAGGACAATCCTGCACAATGAAAACTTATGACGCGATTGTCGTCGGTGCCGGCCACAATGGCCTGACTAACGCCGCCTTCCTGGCTAAATCCGGCCTCAATGTCCTGTGCGTTGAGAAGAACGACTACATCGGTGGTGCCGCTGTCAGTCGCAATCTGTACAAAGACTGGATCTACTCGAACTGTTCCTACGTTTGCTCGTTGCTGCGCCCGGAGATTTTTCGTTCGCTGGAACTGCACCGCCACGGATTGCAGGTAACCCCTTACGGCGGCGGTGTCACGTTCATGCAGAACGGCGACTACTTCGGTAATTACTGGGACTCTGACGTTCACCACCGGGAGCTCGCACGCTTCTCGAAGCACGATGCCGACGCCTACGATCGCTACTCGGCTGATGTCATGCGGCAGTGTCGCTTTATCCGCGACTTCCTGATGCGCACGCCGCCCGACCCGACTTCCTTCAAGCCGCGCGACATCAGCGAGCTGATCCACCTTGGTGGCAAGCTTCTGGAAATGGGCGAGGATCGCATCTACGACACCATTCGTTTCTGGACCATGAGCGTCGCTGAATACCTCGATGAATACTTCGAGACCGACGTGATCAAGACGGCCTTGTCCGGCAGCGGCATTATCGGCACCGCGTTGGGTATTCATTCGCCGGGTACGGCCTACGTCTTGCTGCATCACTACATGGGCGATGTGGACGGCAACGTCGGCTCCTGGGGTTATGCACGTGGCGGCATGGGTGCGGTATCCAAAGCTATAGCGGGCGCTTTCCAGGCCTACGGTGGCGAGTTGCGCACGGACGCCGGCGTCGAACAGATTGTAGTGAAAGACGGTAAAGTTAAAGGCGTCGCGTTAACAACCGGCGAAGAGATAGACGCACGGATAGTTGTCTCCGGTATGGACGTCAAACGCACCTTCCTGAAGTGCATGGACAAGAACGATCTGCCAGAGGCGTTCTACAAACGGGTCAAGAATTTCAAGATTCGTGGTTCGTCGGGCAAGGTCAATATTGCGCTCGATGGCATGCCATCATTTCCTGCATTGCCTAAAGGCAGTCCATTGCTCGATGGCGATATGCACTTTATTGATTCCATGGAACGTATGGAACGCGCCTACGACGACTGGAAAGAAGGAACCTGGTCGAAGGATCCCTACATCGACATGGTCATACCGACCGTCAACGATCCGACCATGGCCCCGCCGGGCAAACATTTCATGAGCTGTTTCGTGCAGTACTGCCCGCCGAAGGTTGAAGGTCGTGAATGGACGGACGAAGAGCGCGATCAGTTTGGTCAAACAGTTATTAACCAGATAGCTGAATACAGCCCGGATTTTAAGGACCTGATCTTGCACGCCGAAGTGCGTACACCAAAAGAAATAGAGAACGAGGCCGGTTTGACCGAAGGCAACATATTCCACGGCGAGTTGACGATGGATCAGCTGCTGTTCAATCGTCCGGTACCCGGCTACGCGCAATACCGCGGCCCGGTCGCCGGTCTCTATATGTGCGGCTCGAGTACTCACCCAGGCGGAGGCGTTATGGCGGCGCCTGGTGCCAATGCGGCGCGCGAAATATTACTGGACCTGAAACGCCACAACACGGTACCGGAGAATTTTGGCGATGACTGAGCGATTCGATGCAATTGTCGTCGGTGCCGGACACAACGGCCTGGTCTGTGCTGCGATGCTGGCGAAGGCCGGTCGCGAAGTGCTGGTTCTGGAAGCGCGCAACTCGGTCGGCGGTGCCGCGGCGACAGAAACGTTCGCGGAAGGTTTTTCAGTGTCGAGCTGTGCGCATTTCCTTTACGGACTGCAACCGGATGTGTTGAGTGGTCTGGGAATCAAACCGGAACTCGCGAGCGACAACTTGCGCACGATTGCGCTGGCTGAAGACGGTAAACACATTCGCCTGCGCGACGGCAGTGTTGAAGGTGTCGATGCCGAGGATCAACAGCAGTACAGCGAGTTCCACGGCAACATGCGACGTTTCGGTCGTCTGCTGCGTACGCACTTGAACCGGACGCCACCACGGATAGGCACACGCAACCGTAGTGACCTGATGTCGCTGGCCAAGCTCGGTTTTGATGTTCGTCGACTGGGCAAGACGGATATGCGGGAGTTTCTCCGACTCATCGGCATGAATATATTTGACGAAGTCGAAGAACGATTCAGCCATCCCTTGCTGAAAGGGGCGGTTAGCCTGGACGCCGTCCTTGGTACGCACCTCGGCCCGCGTTCGCCAAACACGATATTGACTTACCTGTACCGGATGGCGGCCAATGACGGTCGTCTGGCTACGCCGGTCGGTGGTATGGGCAGCGTCAGCGAAATGCTGGCGAATTGTGCGCGCGACTACGGCGTCTCCATAAAAACCGGGAACTCCGTTAAGCGTATTGTCGTCGACAACGGTCGGGTGGCGGGCGTCGAGACCGAGAGCGGCGAAATCTACGAAAGCCGGCAAGTCATATCCAACGCCGACCCCAAGCGCACGATCATGGATCTCACTGGCACCCGCCACGTGGAAACAGGATTTACGCGTCGCGTGCACAACATACGCATGCGCGGTAATGCGGCGAAGTTGCATCTGGCCTTGAATCAATTGCCGAGCATCAGAGGCCTGGACAAGAAAGACTTCGCGCACCGGATGGTGATCGCGCCCGATGCCAACTACGTCGAACGTGCCTTTAATCCGGCCAAGTACGCCGAGTTTTCCCCGCGGCCGGTCATCGAAATCAGTTTCCCGAGTTTCCGTGATCCTGGTCTTGCGCCGGCTGGCAAGCACGTAATGTCCGCTGTCGTCCAGTACGCGCCGTACGAGCTGAAGGTCGGTTGGGACGATAATGCCCGTAACGCTTTTCAAACCAGTGTCATGGATACGCTGTCGACGTACATGCCGGACCTGGCAAAGCAGGTGGTCGCGTCTGAAATGTTGCTGCCAGCAGATATTGAGCAGCGCTTCGGTATGGGCGGCGGGCATTGGCATCACGGTGAACTGACTCTGGATCAGTTCATGTTCGTGCGTCCGGTTGGCGGCGCTGCGCAGTACGCGATGCCGCTGGAAGGCTTGTTCCTTTGCGGCGCTGGTGCGCACCCGGGTGGCAACGTATCCGGTGCGGCCGGGCGTAATGCGGCGTTGGCGATACTCGCGAAGGAGAAACGAGGATGAGTAACCGGCAGATTGCAGAAGTAACCCAGGCCCGGCTGCGCAGTCCGTTTTATTCGCGTATCAGCAAGCTGGACAGGCTGAACGAATGGCACGGCTGGAAAGGTTACACAGCGACCGACGCGCTGTACGACGCGGAGCTGGAATATTTCGCTATCCGCAACAGCACAGCGGTGTTCGACCTGACACCCATGACCAAATACCGCATCACGGGTCCCGATGCACTGGTGTTCCTTGATCGTCTCGTGACCCGCGATATGCACAAGATCAAACCCGGCCGCGTGGCTTATGCGGCCTGGTGTGATGATCAGGGACAGGTCATTGACGATGGCACGATATTTCATCTGCGTGAAGGCGAGTATCGGCTGTGTTCGCAAGAGCGACATCTCTCGTGGTTGCGGTCTGCTTCGATCGGCATGGACGTCTCCGTAGTGGAGGAAACGGCGGAAATTGCGGCCCTGGCGGTTCAGGGGCCCACCTCGTTCAGCGTGCTGGAGAAAGTCGGCATTCCCGGCCTCGAAGAACTGAAGCCGTTTGGTCTCATGCATGCCGATTTTCAGGGTGCGGAATTGATGATTTCGCGCACCGGCTTTACCGGTGACCTTGGTTACGAGGTGTGGATTGATGCGGGCAAGGCTGAGGCATTGTGGGATGCCTTGTTCGAGGCGGGCAAGTTGCACGGCATCATGGCCATCGGCACACACGCGCTCGACATGGCTCGAATTGAGGCCGGCTTTCTGACCGCGGGGACTGACTTCGTACCCGCCATGGACACGGTACGCAGTGGGCGTTCGCGCTCGCCACTCGAGCTGGGCCTGGAGTGGCTGGTCGATTTCAAGAAACCCAATTTCAATGGGCGTCGCGCTCTGGCCGAAGAAGCCCGAAGCGGTTCTACCTGGCGGCTGGTGAAACTTGATATCGAAGGCAACAAGCCGGCCCATCATTCCTACATTTACGCCAAGGTGCGCGGTCGCAGAAAGAACGTGGGCTTTGTTACCTCGGCCACCTGGTCACCGGTGTGCAAGCAGAACATCGCGATTGGCACGGTCAACATGCCGCACGGCGCACCCGGTTCTGACCTGTGGGTAGAAATTTACTACCAGCGCGAAATGCATTGGTCGCGGGTTATGGCGAAAGCGGCCGTGGTCGACAAACCATTTTGGGACCCGGCACGGAGACGAGCTACTCCGCCTGGACCGTACTGATGTCACGGCGTTCGTCTTCGCGCGACAGTGCGTGGCAGGACGCCCACTCTTCCAGCTAATGTCAGAGCGGCCGTCTCATCCGCTGGATGCCCTGTTGCGACCGAATTCGGTTGCTGTTGTGGGTGCGTCGGCACGCGTGGACAGCTTAGGCGACTGGGCGCTGCGCAATCTCCTTCGTGGCGGATACTCCGGCACTATCTACCCGGTAAATCCAGGCTATGAGGAGATAGCCGGGTTGCGTTGCTGGGCGACGCTCGCGGCGTTGCCAGAAGTGCCCGAGTTGGTCATTTTCGCCGTCAATGACCAGCGTGTCGAAGCGGTACTCGACGAAGCAATTGCCATCGGCGCAGCCGCCGCCGTCATCATGAGCACAATGATCCTCGACAACGACGCCGAACCGCCGTTGCGCGAACGCGTTCGGCGCAAGGTTCGGCGCGCCGGCATGTTGTTATGCGGCGGCAACGGCATGGGTTTCTACAATGTTCGGGACCACGTCTGGGCCTGCGGCTTTGACAGCAGCGAACACGAGGGTCCCGGCAAGATTGCGCTGATCAGCCACTCGGGTTCGGGCATGTCCGGACTGATCGACAGCGAAGCACGTCTGGCGATCAATCTCGCAGTTTCAACCGGCAACGAACTCGGCGTGACCATGGATCAGTACCTGGATTTCGCGCTGAACTTGCCGGAGACACGTGCGGTCGGCTTGTTTATTGAGACGGCGCGGAATCCGACCGGCTTTCGCGATGCGCTGGAGAAAGCGCAGGCGCGCAACATTCCCGTGGTTGCTCTGAAGGTGGGGCGTACCGAGAAAGCGGCGCAATTGACCGTTTCGCATTCCGGCGCTATGGCCGGCGACAGCGCAACCTACGATGCATTGTTCGACCGTTACGGCGTACACCAGGTGCGCGATATGGACGAGCTTGCGACTCTGCTCATCATGTTCGGCGAGTTGCACCCCCTCGGGCCCGGTGGCCTCGTTTCGCTGCACGACTCCGGTGGCGAGCGGCAGCTGATGGTGGATCTTGCTGATGCAGCGGGCGTCGAGCTGACAGCCTTGCAGGATTACACGGTTTCAGCACTGGAACAGGTCATCGATCCGGAGCTCCCAGCGGTCAATCCGCTGGACGCGTGGAGTCGTGGCGGCGAAAACGCCGCGCGGCAAATGCAGGACAGTTTCAGTTTGATGCTGCAGGATCACGGCGCGGCGATTGGCGTTGTCGCACATGACCGCGCACCGGATGGTGTCATCTACCAAAGCTATCTTCACTACCTGGAGTATGCACACGCGACCAGTGGCAAGCCCGTGGCGCTGGTTGCGGCACGTCAGGGCAGTGGCAGTGATCTGTCGGTTGTGGACGCTACCCGGCGGGGCTTCCCGGTGCTTGATGGCCTGCCGGCGTTTCTGCGCGGCGTCCGCGCACTGTTTGATCAGCGCGATTTTCAGTCCATGCCGAGCCAGTCGCAAACCATTAGCGTGTCGATCGATCTCGTCGCGCGCTGGCAGGCGGAATTGCGCAACAGTGCGGCGCTCAGTGAAGCTCGTTCACTGGCGTTGCTCGCCGAATTCGGCATTCCGGCGAATACTGGCAGGATCGTCAACGACCAGTCGGACCTGCCAGCAGTTGTCGCCGAACTTGGCTTTCCGCTGGTAGCCAAGACTGCCATGCCGGGCATTGCGCACAAGTCCGAACACGGTGGCGTGTTGCTGAACTTGCAGGATGAGAGAGCACTAACCGCCGCGTATGACAGTCTCGCCGCCACGTGCGGGCCTGTGGTCCTGGTTGCACCAATGCTCGGCGCCGGTGTCGAAATGATACTGGGCGCCCGCCGCGACCCGCAGTTCGGGCCGGTGGTCGTATTGGGCTTTGGCGGCATTCATGCCGAGTTGCTGAAGGATGTGGCGTTTGCGTTGCCGCCATTTAGTCCGGAGTGGGCGGAGCGTTGTCTAAGTCAGTTGAAGTTGAGACCGTTGCTGGACGGTGTGCGCGGCATGCCCGCTGCCAATATCGCCAGCTTTTGTGAAACTGCGTCGCGCTTCTCCGTACTGGTCCATGAGCTGCGTGACGTTTTGTTCGAGGCAGATGTTAATCCCCTTATTGTTAATGCCGACGGCTGCATTGCAGCGGATGCTTTGCTGGTTGGCGAAGGAAAGCAATCATGAGTATCGAAGCGCTCAAACAATACGGTTACACCGATTGGCAAAAGGCGGCGCAGCGTGAGATTGCGGCGCTGGAGACACGGCACTTTGTTGATGGGGAATTCGTCGACTCCCTCGAAGGTGGCCGTTTTGAAACGATTAATCCGGCGAACGGTACGGTACTTGCGAGCATGTCCGCCGCCGGTCCGAAAGATGTCGATCGAGCGGTGGCGGTTGCGCGAAAAGCCTTCCGTTCCGGGCACTGGTCGCGAATCGCGCCACGCGAGCGGATGGCTGTCATGTACCGGTTCGCGCGGCTGATTGAAGAGCATGCCGAGCGGCTCGCACTACTGGACACGCTGGATATGGGTAAGCCCATCGCCGATATGCTCGAAGTCGATATTCCATCCGTTGTGGACACAATCCAGTTCATGGCGGAGTACATCGACAAGATCGAAGGCAGTGTCACAAGTACCGAACACGACGTGACGCACTTCGTGTTGCGCGAACCACTCGGCGTCGTTGCCGCTATCTCGCCATGGAATTACCCGCTCTTGATGGCCGTCTGGAAGATTGCACCGGCATTGTCGGCGGGCAATACCGTCGTGTTGAAACCCGCCGAGCAGGCGCCGTTGTCCTGCCTGCGCCTCGCTGAGTTGTTTGTGGAGGCGGGCGGACCACCTGGTGTTTTTAACGTGATCAACGGTGTGGGCGAAATTACCGGCAAGGCACTGGCCCTGCACAACGACGTGGACAAGGTCACGTTCACGGGCTCGACCGAAGTGGGCAAGCTCATGCTGCAATACGCCGGTCAGTCCAATATGAAAAAAGTTTCGCTGGAGTGCGGCGGCAAGTCACCGCAGGTGTTCATGGCTGATCTGCCGGATCTGGACTCGGCGGTTGCGGCGGCTTACAACGGCATTTTCGCCAACATGGGCGAAGTCTGTAATGCGGGCTCGCGCTTGTTGGTAGAACAAAGTATTCACGAGGAATTCGTTGAGCGTTTCATCGCTGAAGGCAAGTCGGCTTACGTAGCCGGCGACCCGCTTGATCCGGATACCAGTCTTGGGCCGTTGGTTACTACCGAGGCGCAACAACGTGTGCTGTCGATGATCGCGGCGGGCAAGAAGGAAGGCGCACACCTGGCGTTTGGCGGTGATGTACCGGATTTCAATGGCAGCTACGTCAACCCAACTCTGTTCACCGGGGTTAGCAATAGAATGAGTATTGCTCGCCAGGAAATTTTCGGTCCGGTCGCTGCCATTATTCCGTTCACGGGGATTGACGAAGCCGTGCATATTGCCAATGACACGATGTATGGCCTTGCTGCGGGTGTCTGGACTCGTGACATCAGCAGGGCACATCGCTTGATCCGCGAGCTTGAGGCGGGCGTTATCTGGGTGAACTGTTTTGACGAGGGCGATATGACGCAGCCTTTCGGCGGCTACAAGCAGTCGGGCAATGCGCGTGACAAGTGTGTGGAGAGCCTGTTGTCCTATACACAAAGCAAATCGGCATGGATTCGGCACGGCTGAACTCTGAAGAGTGCGCCCGATCGAGGGTTTGATCTCCGCTAATCTTGTCGGGAATGCCTGCTGGCAGCGGCGTTAGACGGAATTCGTGGCAATCGCACCAGCGATGCTAGAATGCACTTCGTCCACTCTGTATGAAGGAACCGAAAATGAGAAGTACGAAATTGCGTTTGTGTGTTTTTGAACTGGTCTCAGTGGCGTTGCTTAGTCTCGGTTTTATGCAGATATCGCATGCAGGAATGGTCAGCACGCAAACGCTGATCGAACAGGAAGCAGGCGTTGAACGGTTGCAGAAAGTGGAAACTCTGATCGCGCGCGCGGATGTATCGAAGCAGCTCCTGGCACTGGGTGTTGATCCGGCGGATGTGCAACAGCGCGTCAGTATGCTGAGCGATGCGGACCTTGCTGATTTCGAGCAACGCCTTGATGCTGGTATGGCCGGCGGTAGCGCAATCGGTGTGATCGGCACAGTGTTCCTGGTGTTGCTGATACTGGAACTAGTCGGCGTTACCGATATCTTCAAGAAGATTTGACGCCGTACCCAAGGCGATGAGCCGTTATGCAAAGACCAGCCTCGCGCTGGTCTTTTTTTGTTGTTCGCTGCTGACCGGTTGTGCATCTACTCGGTTGCCGGCCATTGATACCGTGGCGATTGGCACGGTACCCGAACTGACCGAGACGCCGTTTCATCCCCAGGCGCTCTATCAGTGCGGCCCGGCAGCGTTACTAACCTTGCTCGATCACAGTGGTGTCGCAACGGACATGGACACGCTGGTCCGTCAGGTCTACCTGCCGGGTCGGGAAGGCAGTCTTCAGCCCGAGCTGCTGGCAGCTACCCGCGCGGCCGAGCGGGTGCCCTATCGTGTCGACGGCACTATTGAAGCATTGGCTGCCGAAGTTCGCGCCGGACGACCTGTCCTGGTGCTGCAGAACCTTGGCGTTAGCTGGTTGCCGCGCTGGCACTACGCGGTGGTTATCGGAGTGGATGCACTAAACGGACAGGTCGTGTTGCGTTCGGGTGTCGATGCGCGCCGGGTTACAAAGCTGACAACCTTCATGCGAACCTGGCGGCGCAGTGACTACTGGGGAATGGTTGCTCTGCGTGCCGATGAACTGCCGGTCGATGTTGACCGCGGTCGCTGGTTCAGTTCGTTATCAGCGCTGGAACAAACGGGCCGGCATGAAACCGCGTTGCGGGCGTGGAAAACTGCGGTCGATCGCTGGCCTGATAGTGCGGTCAGTTGGTTCGGTTTGGCAAACAGCCACTATGTGTTGCAGGACTGGCCGGCCGCCGAACAAGGCTACCGTCGCCTGCTGCGTCTGCAGCCATCGCTTGCCGTAGCACGCAACAATCTTGCCTTGGCGTTAATGCAGCAACGCCGTTTTGCAGAAGCCGAGCAGGAAGCAGTGCTGGCGCTGGAAAATTCAGGCGACGATGCAGAGCTGCAGGCTGAGGTTGAGCGAACGCTGACCGAAATCCGCGATACGAAAACCCGCAACGAACAGACCCGCACGATTCTGCATTAACCTGCCTGGCAGCGCTGCCGGGCACATTGCATGACACGGGGGAGACGGTATCCTGATGATGACCGTCCATCAGCCGTTGCAATGTTGGCACCGAACTTTTTTCCTGCAGCTCGCCGGCGGCAACCAAACACAGGTAGTTTCATGAACACTGTCAATTCTGTCTTACTCGCGATTGTTACCTCGGCGACGACCGTTGCGCTGTTATCTTTCGTGGTGCGCTACTACCTGAAGAGAGCAGTGGACCTCCGTTTCAAACCGCTGGAAGACAAGTTGCAGCTCGAATTCGAGGAACGCCGGCGACTTAATGAAGTCCTGCTCGATCAACGGCTGGGCATCTACCCGGAAATTCTTGAAATCATCTACCGCTTGCGGAAGATGCTTGAGCACGGACTGGAACAGCCCTCAGCAAATCTGTGGCACGACGACATCGCCGTACTATGTCACCACCTGACCGAAAACCTGTTCCGCTGGAGAGCGTTTGTGCCCGACGACGTTTTCAGAGACCTGCACGAGTTCAAGCGCCTGTGTCAGGACGTCACCTTGCTACTCGATGTTCTGACCCGGAAAGAGCACAGCAGCGACAAGGCAGCGTATCAGGAGCGGTTGCCGGAGTTGCGTGCAAAAATTGATCGGGCGAAACAGCTCTATCCCGTCATTCAGAGCGCCTTGTCGTTCAATCCGGCCAGCCGATGATCAAACAAACCGTTGTTGTTTCGGACCGATTGGGCATCCATGCCCGGCCAAGCGCGCGCATCGCGCGCATTGCCAGCCAGTTCCACTCGAAAATTGAGATTGCCAAGGGTGAACACCGTGCGGATGCGTCATCGACGCTCGCGATCATGATGCTTGCGATGGAGTCAGGAGCGACTGTTGAGGTCGGCGCCGAGGGGCCGGATGAGGAGGAGGCGCTTGCGGCGGTGGTTGCACTTTTTGAGCGCGAATAACCCGTTCAGTTCTGACCGGAATTCTTGTCGGGCTAAAGTACCGGCTCAAAATAGCTGTGCGCAACTGCAGTAACGTCACGCGTTGCTGCTCCGCTCATTACGCGATACTCGTTTTCTTGTGGAGACGTTGCTGTAACGCCGACGAGCTGTTCAGAACAGCAGGGCCATACGAAGGTCCAGAGTCTTGCCGCCAACGGTCAGGTCCCGGGCGGTCTGCGTCTCAGACCATTTCCAGTTCATTGTGAGTTCGGGGTGGGAGAAGGGCAGTTGTCGTGCGACAAAACCGGAAAGATCGAGGTTTAGCCGAAAGCTGTCCTGATGTCGCCCAAACTCCGGGGCGAACCAAAGCGGATTGGCGCCCTGCAACCAGCTGGCGGTTACGCTTGCATATTCCTGCTTCCATTTAAGGGATGTTTTGGCGACCCATTGTGCATCGGTGAGGCCATCATCGAGCGTTAACAACGGTGAGGTTACGTGGGCGAATTCCCGCCTCCGCATAGCAATGCGTGTCGACGCGCTTAACGGGCCGAAGTCCAGTGTGTGGCCGAGCCCAAGTTCATAACTCTTCATCAAGTCGACCCGTTCGATGGTTGTTCCGGGTTCGGGTCGAATGACCGATAAAGACGCAGTGCTTTCCCTACCCGGTGCGGCCCATACATAGCCGAAGCCCCAGGTCCTGGCCTGCAATCCTGCGTAGGCCGTATGTTGTTCGACGACCGTGCAGCGATTGCTTGCAATAGTGATTTTCCGCGAATATCCCGCTTGTTCCGACAATGGCAGGCGCAGCGTTCCCTGCAAATCACAGTTGAGCGCCGATGTGCGCTCATAGGAAGAGCCTTCGCCCTTCCACTGCAGTGCTACTTCGGCGGCACCCGGTGCCCAGCGGATGTTCGCGCTGCGCTCGCGATTCACCCGAAACCCGTCGACCGCCCACTGGTTTTTTGTCTTGCTGGCAAAGCCCATCAGCAGCGGTGCGCCGGCGACTTCCGGCAACTTGAGTTTTACATTCTGTCCTGCACGTTGATTGCCAAAACGTTTAGGTGCACTTTTCGGCAGACCAAGCTGACTGTTGGAGCTGAGTATCGCCCCTGGCTCGAAAGCGTATTCTGCTTCGTACTCGAGCCAGTCAGCATCGATACTGACATTGGCACGACTGGTGAAGAATGCGGCATCGCCGGGACGTTGCTGCTGGAATGGCAGGGCACCATTGACCTTCATTGCCACGCTCTCTCGGTTGCTGCTCCGCTCAGTGCTGGACGCTGACCGTTGATCACTGCGTTCGGACACCGAGCTGCAGCCGGCCGACAACATGACTATCAGGAGAGGTAGAAGCCTTCGATGGGTATTGAGCAAGCGCAGTCCCTTACGTCGTGCTGTAGCGTTCATCCGGATTCGCTGCGAGCAGAGACTCTAACAACTCGAGAATAGTTTTGAAACCCATTCAAATTTATCAATATTCGTGTGTGAAAATCGTCTCCTGTAACTAGCGCGAGAATATTCCGGAATGCGTACAAGAGGATGCTCGGGATTGCCGGGTTCTGCAGTTCTTGATACGAGACAGGTTGCCTGCCGCCTTTTCGGGTGCTTAATCGAGCGGGGGGGTGTTCGTTGTCGGCAGAAAAGTTGAATTGTGACGGCCAGCGCATGGAGCCGTCAGCCGGATGGCGTTAGTATCCGGGATCCCTCAAGGAGACCGACGTCCATGCGAGCAACTCTGGCCACCGCCATGCTGATTCTGTTCGGCACCACGCATGCTGTGGCGGCTGACCGTGTGCCGGCCTGGTTGCTGGAATTGCCCGCCAGTGTCGGAGAAATTCTGATTGCAAACGCGGACGATGCCTCGCTTTACCGTTTCGAGAACAATGGCCACGGTATTGTGCAGCTGGATGAACGCTACATGTCGATTGGCCGCAACGGCGTTGGTAAACAGCGTGCGTGGGACCGCAAGACGCCGCTCGGCATCTATTTCATTACCGAAGAGCTGGATACCAGTCGGTTACATGACAAGTACGGCGACGCAGCCTTCGTGCTTGATTACCCAAACGCCTGGGATCGCTACCTGAAGCGCACCGGCGACGGCATCTGGCTCCACGGTGTTGATCGTAACGATCCCGAACGGCCGCCACTCGATACCGATGGGTGCCTCGCTTTACCGAATGAAGAGATCGTGCGTATTGCTGGCGATCTGCAACCATTGGTCACTCCGGTCATCGTCGCTCGTGAGCTGCAATGGGCGCCTGCGAGCGATATCGCAGAGACACGCGCGGAATTTCGCCGTGCCCTGGCACGGTGGCAAACGAGTATCAATGAAGGTGATGTGGCCGCGTATCTGTCACTTTACTCGGCCGATTTTCGGCAGCAGGACATGGACAAGAATGACTGGTCGACCTGGTGGGCCAACGTGTTTGCGGCGCGCGGCGACTCCGCTGTCACTCTGCGCGATGTAATGTTGCTGGCCGATCCGGAGGAGGCAGGTCTGTACCTCAGCCGTTTCACGCAAGTCATGGTGTATGACGGCCGGGAAGTGCTCACGCAAAAGCGTTTGTACTGGCGTCGCAACGACGCACAGAACTGGCAGATCGTGACGGAAGATCACGGCTAGTCATCTGCCGAACAGGAGCCTGTCCGGCAGATGACCGTGGGTTCTTAGCGGATGGATTCCCGCTCGATGAGTTCGTCGATGACTTTGATCAGGTTGGGGTAGCCACCAGCTTCCCCTGCACCCGTGCGGTACTTGCCATTGACAACGACTGCCGGCACACCGGTGATGCCGTAACGGCGGCCGAGATCCTCGGCAACGCGCATTTTCTGCGCGACTTCGAAGGACTTCCACGTGCTGCTGAAGTCTTCGGCACTGACACCAAAGCGCTCGAACAAGGCTTGAATCGTGCCTTCTGAGGTCAGGCGGTTGCCACGCTGGTGATACTCGCGAAATACGGTGGCACGGAACTCTTCAGGATCAGCGAGCTTGCCGTTCTTGGCCAGTACTTCTTCGGTGTAGTAGAGCTGCGCGTGCAGTTTGACCAGCGGGTTCCACATGGCCGGTATCCGTACGAACCGTGAGTTCGCCGGTTTGCCCTGCGCCCATTGATTGATGATCGGCTCGAAGTCGTAGCAATGATTGCAGCCGTACCAAAAAATTTCGGCCACTTCGATTTTATCGGCACCACCGACCGTCGGTTGGGTAGGGACCAGGCGGAAGTACTGCTGACCTTCCTTGAATTGCCAGTCACGGGCTGCCGACGTATCGGCCTGAGCCAACAGCAGCGGCACGTCATCCGTGTTCTGGTCTTCGGCTTCTTCCGCTGACGATTCCTCAACCAGCGTCGGGGGCAGCTTTTCGTCAGCCACGGGTGGCTCGATTACGGCGGGCGCTTCCTGCACCACGTCGTCGCGCGACGTGTCTACTGTGGCATTACTGGCCGGGCCCGCCTGTTCCGAACCGCAGCCACTCAAAATCAGGGCCAATACAAACGCGTGGACATGCAAATACTTCATTGGGTAACTCCGACGATAATGCTCATTCTGACCGGGTAGAACGGTAAAAGGTTCAGGGCCTTACTCGCCCGCTGTAACGCCGCCACGTAAGCCTTGGACATAAGCGGAGACGGCCTTGATGTCATCATCACTCAGTCGCGCGGCCACATCGCGCATAACGCGGGTTACACCATCAGATTTTCGTGCGCCACTGGCGTAATCGTGGAGTTGCTTGGCGGTATACACCGCGTACTGTCCACGAATCGACGGGTAAGAGGCCGCTGGATTGCCTTTGCCGGTCGGGCCGTGACACGCGATGCAGGCCGAGGCAGAAGACTCCTGATCGCCGCCGCGGTACAGCGCCTCACCCTTGCTCACCAGGCTGGCATCCGCTACGGCACGGCTGGCCGGACGTTGTTCCGAGTAGTACACCGCGAGATTATTCATGTCTTCGTCGGACAGCATCATCGCTTGCCCGGTCATCAGCGCATCGGCTCGCTCGCCGCGCTTGAATGCCTGCAACTGCTTGACGATGTAACTGGCATGTTGACCGGCGATGCTGGGCCACGCTGGATTGACACTGTTGCCATCCGCGCCATGGCAGGCCGCGCAGGTTATTGACTTGTCCTTGCCGGCGTCAGCCGAGCCCTCAACGATGCCATCGGCGCTGGCCGTAGAGGACAGCAAGGTCGCGACGAGCGCAAAAGCAGCAAACTTCAGATTCATATCGTGATCCGTACTCTGCGGCCGACAGTCACTATTCGCTGCCGAACGCGGTTTTTGAAGAAAATCTTCCGATGGTGTCAGTGCCGGAATGCCGTGGCTTGTTGCCGCCCCGCCTAATAGTCGTCAGACTAGGCACGCCGAATCACTGATCTCAGAAGGCCCCAAATTATACACACATCGGGGCGGTATCCCATGTCGCAATACCCCGATGCACATTTCCTGACGAGCGCAAATGCTCCCTCCCAGTTCGTGGCTGATTCCGGCTGCGAAGTGGCGGTCGCCGGCCGCTCGAATGCCGGAAAATCCAGTGCGATCAATGTGATCGTCAACCGCCGCCAGTTCGCCCGGACCAGCAAGACCCCCGGACGCACCCAGCTGATCAATTTCTTTTCACTGCGCGAAGAGGCCAGGCTTGTGGATTTGCCCGGTTACGGCTTTGCCAAGGTGACGGCAAGCACCCGGGCGCATTGGGGCCAGTTGATCCAGCAGTACTTCGAGCAGCGCAAAAGCCTGCAAGGCCTGTTGCTGGTCGTCGATATCCGGCGTGGCCTGACTGATTTCGATCAGCAGTTGCTGTCATTGTGCCACTCGGTTGAGGTGCCGGTGCACGTCCTGCTCACCAAATGCGACAAGCTGAAGCGTGGTCAGGCGGCCAACGCGTTGCTGACGGTTCGCCGCGAGCTGGCCGATACGGCCACCGTGCAGCTGTTTTCCGCCCTCAAACGCACGGGTCTTGATGACGCGCGCGAGCAACTCGGCGTTTTCCTGCAAGAGCCGCGGAACCGCAGCGAGCCCGCATAAAAAAAACCCGGAATGCCGTTGATGGCATCCGGGGTTAAGTAATGCAACTGGCTTGGGGCAGCCGAATTGCTTGCCTGAGTAGGGAGATAAACAGGCGAGTGAAATACCACTCGGGAATTTGGAACAACGCGCTGGCGAAGAGTTCCCTTATCTCCTAAGTATCTGATAAACAAATACTATCGGCCTAATGAGCCTCGTCCCAGTTGAGTCCCTGGCCAACCTCAACAAGCAACGGCACCGCGAGGTCGGCGGCATTGCACATGAGCTCCGTAATGGTGCTGCTCAGCTCGTCCGCAGCGTCCGGGTCTATCTCAAACACCAGTTCATCGTGGACCTGCATGATCAGGCGCGCAGGCGGCTTGTCTTTCTGCAGCCAGGCGAACACGTCAATCATGGCTTTCTTGATGATGTCGGCGGCCGTGCCTTGCATTGGTGCGTTGATGGCGCTGCGTTCGGCGTACTGACGACGCTGCGCATTGCGATCGTTGATTTGCGGCAGGTACAGCCGGCGGCCGAACAGGGTTTCGACATAGCCCGCCTGGCGGGCCTGTTCGCGGATATTGTCCATGTAGGCTTTGACGCCGGGGTAGCGATCAAAATAGAGATCGACGTATTCCTGCGCCTCGCCGCGAGACGTACCCAGCTGCTTCGCGAGCCCGAAGGCCGACATGCCGTACATCAGGCCGAAGTTGATGGCTTTCGCGGAACGACGCTGATTGGTGGTGACCTCGTTAATCGGTACCCCAAACACTTCCGCCGCTGTTGCCTGATGCACGTCGCGTTCTTCATTAAATGCGTCCAGCAGGCCGGCGTCCCCTGACAGGTGCGCCATGATGCGCAGTTCGATTTGCGAATAGTCGGCGGCCAGCAGGATTTTGCCCTCAGGGGCGACGAAGGCTTTGCGGATACGTCGGCCTTCCTCGCTGCGAATCGGAATGTTCTGCAAATTCGGATCGGTCGACGACAGGCGACCGGTGGCAGCGACGGCCTGGTGATAGGAGGTGTGTATTCGTCCGGAGGCTTCGTTGATCTGCAGCGGCAACTTGTCGGTGTACGTGCTTTTTAACTTGCTGACACTGCGGTACTCCAGAATGATCCGTGGCAAGTCGTAATCGTCGGCCAGTTCCGCGAGCACGTCTTCGGCTGTCGAAGGCTGGCCCTTCGGAGTCTTGCGTACGACCGGTAACGCCAGTTTCTCGAAAAGGATTTCCTGCAGTTGTTTCGGTGAGCCGAGATTGAACGGGCCGCCGGCCGCTTCGTGGGCTTCCGTTTCCAGCTTGGCCATGGTTTTGGCCAGTTCGCCGCTTTGCTTTTTCAGCATGCCGCGATCCACCAGTACGCCGGTCTCTTCCATTGCGATCAGTACCGGTACCAGTGGTTGCTCTATGGTCTTGTAAAGCGTTGAAAGAGATTCGATCTGGTCGAGTTCACTCTTTAGCTTCTGGTGCAGTCGCAGGGTTATGTCGGCGTCTTCGGCCGCATAGGGTGCAGCTTGCTCCAACGCAACCTGATTAAAAGTAATCTGCTTCGCGCCTTTGCCAGCGACATCTTCGTAATGAATCGTGTCGATGCCAAGGTAGTGGCGGCAGGTCGAATCCATGTCATGCCGGGTCGCGACGCTGTTCAGGACATAGGATTCCAGCATGGAATCGAACTGAATGCCGGCCAGTTGTATGCCGTAGCGGGCGAAAATGTGCGCATCGTACTTAAGGTGATGCCCCACTTTGTGTTTCGCCGGATCTTCCAGCCATGGCTGCATTGCTTTGAGCACGGCATCGCGTGACAACTGGTCCGGTGCGCCTGGGTAATCGTGGGCGATGGGGATGTAGGCGGCTTCGCCTTCCTTGACCGCCAGTGAAATACCGACGAGTTCGGCATTCATGTAATTGAGGCTGGTGGTTTCGGTATCGAGTGCGACCAGCTCTGCCGAAGTGATTTTTTTCAGCCATTGATCGAACGCGGCCTGCGTGAGGACGGTTTCGTACTGGCCTTCAACCGCCACAGGCTCAGCGGTAGCGATCTCTTCGGCATCTCCGCTCTCGAGGAGCTGACGCAACAAGGTGCGCAGTTCGTAGTGTTCGTAAAAGGTCCGCAGGAAATCGTTGTCGGGTTGAGTTACGCGCAGCTCTTCCGGCGTTTCGGCCAGCTCGACGGTTTGCCGGATTGTCGCAAGCTGGCGCGACAGGTCCAGTTGCTCCAGATTATCGCGCAGGCTTTCGCCGACCTTACCGCCGATCTCATCGGCGCGGGCGATCAGCGTGTCGATATCGTTGTATTCATTCAGCCATTTGGCGGCGGTCTTCGGGCCTACCTTCGGCACGCCCGGAATGTTATCGGACTTGTCACCGACCAGCGCGAGGTAGTCAATAATCTGTTCCGGCCAGACGTCGAACTTTTTCTTTACGCCATCGCGGTCCATATAGGTGTCGGTCATGGTGTTGACCAGCGTCACCTGT
This sequence comes from Woeseia sp. D3-10, assembly GCF_055809415.1. Lineage (NCBI taxonomy): Bacteria > Pseudomonadati > Pseudomonadota > Gammaproteobacteria > Woeseiales > Woeseiaceae > Woeseia > Woeseia sp. D3-10. Next base: position 2,391,986 of record NZ_JBVVTW010000007.1, read on the forward strand.
TCATTGACGAGCTGCGCCATGTCCTTGTCGCCGGTGGATACCAGCACCTGCATGCCGGCCGCGCTGGCTGTTCGGCACAGGGTTCCGATCACGTCGTCGGCTTCGACACCTTCGATGCGTAGCAACGGCAAGCCAAGCGCCGGCACAACATCGAGCAATGGCCCTACCTGTGCTCGCAATTCGTCCGGCATGGGTGGGCGATTGGATTTGTACTCTTCAAACAACTCATCGCGAAAGGTCTTGCCCGGAGCGTCAAACACCACGGCGACATAGTGACTCTCGTGTTCGCGCAGCAGCTTGATCAGCATGTTCAGCACGCCGTGCAACGCGCCAGTCGGTTCGCCTTTCGCTGTTGTCAGCGGCGGCAGTGCATGAAATGCGCGGTACAGGTACGACGACCCGTCCACGAGTACGAGTTTTTTCTGGCTCATGGTTTGCCTGTCTTCAGGGTTGCTGTTTGTTTTGCTCTTCCTGATCGTCTTCGTCAGGAACAGTGCTGTCGTTGGTGGTTGGCACTTCCGAGCGGACCTGGTCCGGGTCGCCGGGTAAGTACAACGGCCCTTTCTGGCCGCAGCCGGACAGGGCAAGCGCGGCCAGCAGGAGGCCGGCCAAAGAGCGAGTGAAATTCATGAGCGTCCACCGATTTAGAGTAGACGCATGGTATACCAGATCGAAATGCCGGTTCCCGCTTGTGGCGTGATTTCAGTCCGGCTGTCTGTTCCCGCCATACTGCGCGGCAACCCGTCGGTAAGCGTCTCGGAAGGGTATGCCTTCGTTCGCAACCAGCGCGTATGCGCGTTCGGCGGCATACAGTCCGTCGTCAAGGCGGATGTTCTCGGGCCTGAATTCCATGCGCGAAATCAGGTAAGCCATGATGTCGACACTTTCTATCGTGAGATCGATGCCGCGGAACAAGGGTGCCTTGATGCGTTGTGCGTCGCGCTGGAAGCCGGACGGCAATTTGGCAACGATCATCAGGCATTCCTGCAGGCTGGCCTGCACGGTTGCGGTTGCGCCGCGCACCAGCTCCAGGACATCCGGGTTGCGCTTCTGCGGCATGATTGACGAGCCGGTGGTAACGTCGTCAGCCAAAGCGACATAGCCGAATTCCTGGGTGTAGAACATCAGCAGATCACTGGCGAGACGGCCGAGGTCCTGCATCAGCAAAGTCAGCTCAAACAACAGCCCGGCTTCGGCTTTGCCGCGCGACAGTTGCACGGCCGTTACGGGTGTTTGGGTGACATCGAAGCCGAGTTTCCTGGTGGTCGCGTCCCGATCGAGATTGAGTCCGGGCGTGCCGTAACCGGCGGCACTGCCCAGTGGGTTCTTGGCCATGCGGCGGCGACTGCTGTCCAGACCGTCCAGAGCATCGGCGAACGCTTCGGCGAAACCGCCTGCCCACCAGGCGACCGTGGAGGGCATGGCCTGTTGCATGTGGGTATAACCGGGCAGGGTCACGTCACCCTGACGTTGTTCAAGATCGGCCAGTGATTTGTTCAGGCCCTGCACGCTGCTCTTCACGGCATTGGTCGCATCGAGCAGGTACAGCCGCAACGCGGTCAGAACTTGATCATTGCGCGATCGACCCAGGTGCAAGCGGCCACCGGCTGCGCCAATATTTTGCGTCAGACGGGTTTCGAGTGCCGTGTGCACGTCCTCATCAGCCAACTCAATGTGCCAGTTGCCTGCGGCGTGTTGCGCACCAAGTTCAACGAGGCCTGCACAAATCGCGTTGCAATCCGCATCGCTCAGCAGGCCTTGTTGATTGAGCATCTCGGCATGCGCGACTGAGCCCTGAACGTCGTAGTCGACCAGTCTGGCGTCGAGCACGTGATCCTCACCGGCTGTGTACCGCAGCACACGCTCATCAAGCGGCAGTCCTTTTTCCCATAAGCGACTCATGCTTTATCCTCGGCAGCGCTTTGTTCGGCCGGCGTCAACGCGCCTATGTCATCGACGACCAGCGTACCGGTGCCTTCGTTGGTGAACACTTCCAGCAAGAGGCTGTCCGGCATTTTGTAGGAAATGATGTGCACGCGGCTGACACCGTTGGCAATGGCGGCATCGATGGCGGCTGCTTTCGGCAGCATGCCGTCGGCGAGGTGGCCGTCGTCGCCCAGTTTGCGCAAGCCCGCCCGGTCGATATAAGAGATGAGTGACTGCGGGTCGTTGCGGTCCTTGAGGATGCCCGGCGCACCGGTGGCGAGTATCAGCTTTTCGGCTTTCAGCTCTGCGGCAATGGCGGCAGCAACCGTATCCGCGTTGATGTTCAGAATAGTGCCGGAGGAATCACAGGACAGCGGGCTGACGACGGGCATCAGGCCGTTATCCAGTTGTTTGCGCAGCACGTCCGCATCGACGGTGTCTATGTCGCCCACAAATCCGTAGTCAACGTCAGCGTGTCCCGCCTTCTGTACTGGCGGGCGGCGATGGGCACGAATCAAGCCGGCATCCACGCCGCTTATGCCAACGGCGGGAATCTCGAGATCGCGGCAGACAGCGAGTACCCGGGTGTTGATCTGGCCGTTCAAGACCATGGTGGCGACATCGAGTGACGGGCCATCAGTTACTCGTCGGCCATCGATGAACTTGGTGTCGAGGCCCAGCGCCTTCGCGAGCTCAGTTGATTGCGGTCCGCCGCCATGCACCATGACCACCTTGATACCCACCTGATAGAGGATGCCGACCTGCTCCATGATCGAGCGGGTCGTGGCTGCGTCCGCGAATATCTCTCCACCGACTTTCAGGACAAATACCTTGCCCTTGAACAAACGGATATACGGTGCCGCATGTTTCAGTGCGGAGACGACGACAGCGCGGTCGCGATTCAAGCTCATTTCGAACCTCCGAGCATTTGGTGCAGTACAGCCATCTGCGCCAGCATGCGATTGCGTGCTTCGTGGATGACAACGCTACGCGGTCCGTCGAGCACGGCCTCGCTGACCACCACGCCACGGCGTACGGGCAGGCAATGCATGAAGCGGCAGTCATCGCGCGCGGGTTCAAACCAGGGCTCATCGACGCACCAGTTGTCGAGGCCACGACGCAATGCTTCGTCTCCGGCACGATCGCCATAGTGCTTGGTTGATGACCATGACTTGGCGTAGATGACATGGGCGCCCTGCATCGCCGACTGCCGGTCATCGGTCTCGGTGACGGAGCCACCGGATGCGGCTGCCGCGGATCGGGCTTTGTCCATGATGCTTGCCGGAAGTTCGAAACCTTCCGGGCGCAGGACAGTGACGTCCATGCCACGCATCGCAGCCATGTGCACGGTGGTGGAAGGTACGGCGAGCGGCAGTGCTTTCGGGTGATACGCCCAGCTCAAAACGAATTTCCCGCCGTTTTCCGGAATGCCGAGATCGTCCATCGTTTTCCAGTCTGCAAGGCTCTGGCAAGGATGGTTCATCGCCGATTCCATGTTGATGTAGGGCTTGTTGGCAAGCTTCGTTAACGCAGAAAACTCTGTTTCAGCGAGGTCCGCTTCCAGGCTGCGACGCTCGGCGAACGCGCGTATGCCAATGGCATCGCCATAGGACGCAATCACCGGTACGGCTTCACGAATGTGCTCGGCGGCCGTGCCATCCATGACAATACCCGGCCGCGTTTCGAGGCCGTGGATCGACATGTCCGGCGAGATGACAAACGAACCGCCACCAAGCCGGACCATGGCCGCCTGGAACGATGCCAGCGTGCGCAAGGACGGGCTGAGGAATAGCAGCGACAGGACCTTGCCACGCAGCGCCTCGGGTTCAGGCGAGTGGTCGAGGCGGGTTGCCAGCTCAATCAGACTGGCGATGTCTTCCCGGGCAAAGTCGGCGAGGTCGTTGAACGCTTTCATGGGTAATCCTTACGATCAGGTATTGGGAACGATGGTTGCGAGAGCTTCTGCGAGGCGGACCACGTGATCGGCTTGCAGAACCAAAGGCGGCAACAGCCGCAAAACAGTGGGGTCGGCGCTGGTGCCGGTGAGGATGTCGTGCTCGAGCAATGCGGCATGAACTTCCCTGGCCGGCCGGTCGCAGACCAGGCCGAGCAGGAGTCCCATGCCCTGAATGCGCTGAACCGGGCCGGCGACGCAAACTTCACGAATCTGCGTTTCACGTTCACGAACGTTCTGCAGCAGGTTTTCATCACGAATGGTGTTGATCACAGCCGATATCGATGCCGCTGCAACCGGGCCGCCGCCAAAGGTGGAGCCCAGATCACCGCTGCGCATACCTGCACTGAGGTGTTCGGTAGACAACAGGGCTGCACACGGGAAACCTCCGCCGAGCGACTTGGCACTGGTCAGCAGGTCCGGTTCAATGCCGTATACCTGTGAGGCGAAGAATTGCCCGGAGCGACCCATGCCGGATTGCACTTCATCGGCGATCAATAATGCGCCGCTCGCATTGCAGGCGGAACGCAATGTGGCAACGAACTCGAAATCGAGATCGAAGGCACCAGCGACGCCCTGTACCGGTTCAAAGATGACGGCAGCGACGCTATTGTCGATGCAGCGTTTCGCCGCTGCTATGTCGTTCCGCTGCAGGAACTCAACATCAAAAGGCAGACGCGGGAAGCCGTACCAGCTTTGCGCGGCATTCCAGGTGACGGCCGCTGCAGCGGCTGTTCGGCCGTGGAAGCCTTGCGTCAGTGCGACGATCTTGCCGCGGCCGGTAGCTTTGCAGGCGATGCGTAATGCATTCTCGTTGGCTTCTGCGCCGCTGTTTACAAAGAACGCACGAGTGAGTGATTCAGGGGCGATGGCAACCAGTGCTTCAGCCGCTGCCGCGCGAACATCGAGCGCAACGGCGTTGCTTTGAAACAGCAAACGACGTGCTTGCTCGTCAATGGCTTCGAACAGTCGCGGATGCGAATAGCCGAGTGCGGCGACAGCATGACCACCGTACAGGTCGAGAATCTGACGACCATCGCTCGTAAAAATATCGCAGCCGGCGGCACGCACCGGGTCGATGTCCAGTTGCGGGTAAACGGGAACGGTTGCTGCTGCCTCGCGCTGTCTGGCGTTGGATTGCATGACTACCTCAGGTCCAGGCCGGCGCTGTTGCCAGCAATCCGCTGGTTTCGGGGAGTGACCACAGGCGATTCATCCATTGCATCGCGCCGCCAGCGGCGCCTTTGACGAGATTGTCGATCGCACTCATGACAACCACGGTGTTGCCCTCGGTGGCGACGCCAATATGGCAATAGTTGCTGGTTACGACATCCTTAATGCGTGGAGTGCCGGGTACGACGCGCACGAAAGCGGCGTCGGCGTAGAAATCCCGATAGCGCTGCCGAAGTTCTTCGACACTAACTGCATTCTTTACTTCTGTCTGGAGCGTCACGTGTATACCGCGTGCAAAGGGACCGGAGTGCGGCACGAAATTGACCTGCGCGTTGCCGCCGCCCGCATTGGCGATGTACGCCGCAATTTCCGGCGCGTGCCGATGTCCGAGGGGTTTATAGGCATACAAATTACTGTGCCGTTCCGGATGGTGTGTGCCTGGCAGCGGGCTGCGACCGGAGCCGGTGCTGCCGGTAATGCCATTGATGAACAGGCTGCCCGGTGCGTACGCGGAGGCACATAATGGCACGGCGGCAAGCAGTGCGGCCGTCGCAAAACAGCCGGGGTGACCGACGTGTTTCTTTGTTGTGGTAGCGACGTGTTCCGGTACGCCTTGCTCGAAGTCGGCGAGTAACTGGCTGGCGCCGTGTGGAGTGGCGTAAACGGCTTCGTAGTCAGTCGCCGATGGGTATCGAAAATCGGCAGACGAATCGACGACATGCAATTCGACATTGTGGCTGTGCGCCGCCTCCACGAACTGCGCGACCATTGCGGCAGAGGCACCGTGCGGCGCTGCAGAGAACAGTGCCAGCTGATCGACATCCGCTAGCATGGCGAGACTGTCCTCTGGCCTGCTGAAAGTTGTGTCTGGCCACGCGGGCGCGAGCGCGGAAAATGTTGTCGCGATGGGCTGCCCGGCTTGCGAGGTTGAGACGGCCGCGAGCAGTTCAAAGTGCGGGTGCACCGCGAGCAGGCGCAGCAGTTCGCCACCAACGTAACCGGTGGCACCCAATACGACCGCGGGTATTCTGTCTGTCATGCGCTTGCCCTGGTCGTTGCTCCGACGACGAGATCGGCCACGAGTTTGCCGAGTGCGGCGCCGTCCGTTAGTGCGTTAATCGCGGGCAGCGATAATCGTTGCCGGATCTGGTCAATGCCTACGGCATTGTCTGTTGCTGGTCCGGTTACGATAGCCGGCTCTATGCCAAATTGTTCGCGCAGGATTCGTGTGCCGCCCCACGCACCGACCGGGTCATTCGCGCACAGGATTACGGCGGTAAATGCGTCGCGAATGAGTGGGTCGGAGAGTATGGCTTCAACACCGTATTCACCTATCAGTCCGTCGCCGAGTTCAACAACAATGACATCAACTTCCCGCGTCGAGAGATTGCGCAGGAGATTGCGTGTGAGTGTGGGGCCGTTGTCGGCAGTTGTCGTGACGATACCAAGATCGGAAAAGATCATTGATTCGCTGGCACCGGCATCTTCCATCGCCAGAATGTCGCGGCGCAAAGAGACGCCGGTTGCTTTACACGCTGCGACGCGTAAACCGCGATGGCGCAATCCTGCGACGACCGCACAGGCTGCGACCGTCTTGCCGGAGTCCATGCAGGTGCCTGCCAAAGCAACGACAGGTATACCGAGAGCGCCCAGATCTGCATCGACGTTCAAAGTAGTCGAGCCTACCCGCGCAGGCACGCCAATACGTTCTCCGAGGTACGGGAAATGCAGCACAGTGCCCAGCACTTCGCATTCGAACGGCGGCCCTACATCCGGGTTAGCTGAATCACAGATGCCAACGACGCCGCCGATGTTCAGAATCTGCACGGTATCGCCGACGTTTAGTTTCTCGGGTAGATGCCCCGAGTAACCGCGCAGGGCTTTACGATGGCCCAGCGCACCGACCACGATATCGCCTTGCTTGACCGTGGCCATGCGGCCACTGACGAGTTCGAGCGTGTTGTACCGCGACTTGTTGTTCAGTACCCGAACAGCGATAAGGACGCCTTCTTCGCAAGGGATATCATCCGCCAGTCGCAACTCCTGACTGAGATTGCTGTGTTGCGCGACGGACGCGATTTTGTCAACGAGGATGCTGCGCATGTCTAACCCTCTCCTGCAGCGCGGGTTTGCAGCATGCCAGGCAGCGACAGAACGCGTGAATAGCCCAGTGCGTCCGAGGCTGACCACTCGCCAGCGGCTTCGCCGTAAACGCCGCGGGTTGCAGCCAGTAAAGAGTGCGGCGAGGTAACGCCATTGATAAACAGACTGCCGGGTTGCAACGTGAAGTGCACATCGCCGCTAACGCGTTGTTGCGATGAAGCCAGTAGTGCTTCGATATCGCGAGCAGCAAGATCGAGTTGCCGGCCTTCGTGAATCATGTCGCCATAGGTTGCCGCGACGCTGTCTTTGATTCGGGACTGGTGTGCGCTAAGCACCAGCTTTTCCAGTTCCCGGTGAGCCGTTATCAAAGTGACAGCAGCGGGTGCTTCGAACGCCACTCGGCCTTTGGTCCCGAGTACTGTGTCGCCAAGGTGTATACCGCGACCGATGCCGTAGGTGCCGGCGAGCTGTTCCAGTTTCTCTATCAATTCGACGGGTTGCAGTGGCTGGTGGTCGAGCGCGACTGGAATACCCGCCTTGAACGAGAGGCTGTGCTTGCTGGGTGCCTGCGGCTGCGCGTAGGCGCCCGCCGACAATACCCATGCGTCTTCCGGGATGGAGCCTTCCGAGGTCAGGGTTTCGCGACCGCCAATGGTTATGCCCCACAAACCACGATTGACGGAATACGCCGATCCTTGTGGCGGCAGCGGCAATTCGCGTTCTTTCAGGTAGGCCAGTTGTTCGTCGCGAATCCAGTTGTTGTCGCGCACGGGCGCGAGCACTTCAAGTCCGGGGTTCAGTGTCCGCAACGCCACCTCGAAACGTACCTGGTCGTTACCAGCGGCCGTACAGCCGTGCGCGACCGTTGTCGCCTGACGGTCGATAGCGAGTTGCGCCAGTGCGGCCGCCTGCACACCGCGCTCGGCGCCGACGCAAAGTGGGTAGGCATGGCCGCGGTAAACATTGCCGGCGATAAGATAGCGGATGACCCGCTCGAAAAAGACCTGTTTGCAGTCCAGTAGCAAGTGCTCAACGGCACCGAGTGCCAGTGCGCGTTCACGAAGGTTGCTGGCAGCGGCGGCATCGAGTCCGCCGGTGTCCACGCAGGCCGTTATGACGTCACGACCGTAGGTCTGCTTCAGCCACGGTACACAAAATGAAGTATCCAGCCCTCCGGAGAACGCAAGAATGATGGGTGAGGTATCGCTGGACACAGATGACTCCGTTGGTTGGTTTAGCTGCGGTTCGCGCAGTGTTCAATGCGGGTGATGACAGCGCGTTGCTCGCTGGCACTCGCGGTTGCGGTAAAGACAGTGTCGTCGCCGCCGACGTTGCCGATGATTTCCGGCCAGCCGCAACGGTCAAGCGCGAGCGCTACCCGTTGGGCGCTGCCGATGGCGGTGTGAATAACCAGCAGATTGGGCCCGGCTGGCCGCAGGCTGCGTAGCAGATTGGCAACGGCAGCGATCTCGTCGTCGCCCGTGACGTCAGGCTGTGGCAGGACGTAGCCCGCCGGTGTTTTTATAGCGGTCAGCTCGCGCAAGTCGCGACTGACGCTGGACTGCGTTGCCACAAAGCCCTGGGCAGTCAGGGCCTCGACCAAAGATTGTTGAGTGGCGGCAGGGCCGGTGGCGAGCAATGCTTTGATGGCATCGCGCCGATCATTCTGATTGTGGGAGTTGTCTGGCATCGGGCTATCAATGAATAATTATGCGCATAAACTATCAGTAGCCGCATATTCTGGTCAAGCATTGATTTTGGTCGATCCCGGTTTTTTCTTGCTGGACCGGTGTTGAGCGGGTTTTCAGTGCCGGGCGGGAGGTGCGCTGGTACGATGCGGCGGTCAAATATCAGCATATGCAGGAGCAATGGGTGTCTTTATTGGAAACAGTGGAAGCGGGAAGTCCGGGCGATGTGGACGGCAGCGTGATCTGGCTGCACGGCCTGGGCGCGGACGGGCATGACTTCGAGCCGATCGTTCCCGAGCTGCGGCTCGATGGCCTGCTCAATTTACGCTTCGTGTTTCCGCATGCACCGATCCGCGAAGTGACTCTTAACAATGGCATCGCGATGCGCGCCTGGTACGACATCATCAGCCTCGACCGCGAGGGGCCGCAGGACGAAGAGGGCATCCGTACCAGCGCGGAGCAGCTATTGCAGTTGGTGCAGCGCGAACAGAAGCGTGGAGTGCCCGCAAACAAGATCGTGCTCGCCGGCTTCTCCCAGGGCGGGGCTATCGCTTTGCACACCGCTCTCCGCTACCCGGATCGCCTTGCCGGACTGATGGCGCTCTCGACCTGGTTGCCATTGTCTGAATTCTTTCAGACCGAAGTCGTCGCAGAACCGACCTCGCAGCCACGGGATATTCCTGTGTTTATTGCCCACGGTACTTTCGATCCGACGTTACCCATTACGCTGGGTGAATTATCGAGGAATACCCTGCAGTCGGCCGGCTTCAATCCGGAGTGGCAGGCTTACCCGATGGCGCACGCCGTCTGTGGTGAGGAAATCGTTGCGATTCGAGATTGGTTATTGCGAGTCTATGGCGCGGATTAATCAGGCGACGCCCGAAGTGTCGAACCCGAATTGATCTTCGCCCGCTTGACGGCCGCTTGCATCAAAGCGCCGCTCCTGAACCTGCATGTAACCGTCGTAATCGACCAGCACAACCGTTGTGCAACGGGTACCGTAGTCCGGCGTATGAATAAACGGCGCCGATACAGCGCGCGCCATCGCGAAGGGCAGCTGCTCGTCGATGTCGTTGACGGACGCGGGTGTCGTGTCGGCCATCATGCGAATCAAAGCGGACGGGTTCACCGCATCCCGCTCGATCAATTTGCGTAAGCCGTCCCGGCAACGGAGTAGTTTCGGCCATGGCGTATCGAGTGATGCGTTGCTAAGGCCGTATACACCAGCGTCGAGCGATTGCGTAACTGCGCCGCGATTGGACGCGCAAACCAGCGATTCCGCATCAGCCACCAGCAAGCTGAAACCCGCATAGCGTTCACCGTCAAGGTTGCTGGCGTAGTCCAGGGGCCCGCGGTCGCCATCAATGTAGTCCGCGACCAGTTCGCCACGCGTGTGTTTCTGGTAGCGAGGGCGCAGGGGTTCACGAAAGTTGGTGAGTGCTGCGAAGTGTCCGTTCCTGCCGATACCGAGCCAGGTTCCACCGGCCTGCAGGTCGCGACCGGCGAGTATGCCCGGTCGGTCGCGCCACCACTGCATGGCAGTGGCAGGGCGGGCGAAGAATTCGTCACGGTTTGCGGCGACGATCAGGCGGTAACGCGGATGGCTATGCCATGCGAGGGTGATGAGGCACATGCCAATATCAATCCGTCTCGTCGAGCCAGTCTTCTACCAGGCGTCGCGCGATGGATAACCGAGGCGGCAATTTGGGGAAACCTGAGCGCAATTCCTTGCGGCTGAACCACTGCGCATCCTCCAGTTCACCGTCGTTGAGCTTTATGGCAACGCTGGTGGCGCGGGCATGAAAGCCGAGCATCAGTGATGCCGGGAAAGGCCAGGGTTGCGAGCTGTGGTAGTGCACATCTTCAACTTGCACATCGGTTTCCTCGAGGACCTCGCGCGCGACCGCATCTTCGAGGCTTTCTCCAGGCTCCACAAAACCGGCTACGGTCGAATAGCGACCTTCCGGCCAGCCGCTCTGACGGCCCAGCAGGCATTCGTCACCCCGGGTGACCAATACTATTATCGCTGGATCAACGCGTGGAAAAATCTGGGTTGCGCAGGATTCCCGCTCGCACACGCGAACATTGCCGCCTGCACTGGGCAACGTGGCCGCGCCGCAGCGACCGCAAAACTTTTGTGCCTGGTGCCAGAGGACCAGTGCCCGGGCGTGGGCAACGAGGTTCGCTTCGTCTTCCGGTAGTACGCTTCCCAGGTAGCGCAGGTCGTGAAAATCGCCATGATCGGTGAACGGTGTGTTTTCTGCACGGTCGATGCCAACGGCGAACGCGGGTTGGTCACGGTACATGCCCAGAAAAATGGGCATGGCAGAGGAAAAGGCGGCGAGATCGTCGCGGGCCAGCAGTACTGTGCGGTGTGGCTCGGCGGTAGCGAGACAACGATCGTTCCACACGGGCACAAATACAGCATCTTCACGGGCAAGCGCCGCATCGAGCCAGGCCGTGTCTTTGCGACGGTGGCCTGAGCGGTCAACAAAAGCGCCGGCGAATATATTGTGGCCGATCATTGCAGATTCCCATTGTTGCCCGGCAACTCGCTTGCCGAGACAATCAGACCGTCTACATCGGCATCAACAAATTCACCCGGCCGATAATCGACATTGGCAAAGTGCATTGGCTCGCCACTTTCCCCTGCGTCAGTCTTGTTGCTACGCCGCAAGACGCTCGCGAGAGCCAGAACGCCAAGCGCATTCCGTTCAATCTCATGACAAACGCGCACTGCACCGTTGATCACAATGCCTGCCCAGCGTATGCCCTGAGCAAGTTGTGCGGGTTTGCCGCCAAGCAAGGGCGTTCGTATCGAGGAGCCACCGTCTACAACAAGGACGCAATCTGCGCCATCGGTTTGCAAGACATCGTCGAGCAGCGAATTGTTCTCAAAAAGTCGCAGCGTAACGATCGCGCCAGCAATCCGGGTCACGGCGCCTAAAGATTTGAAAATCGGCTGCACTAATTGCAATTTGTTGCCTGCAAGGTCGCGAAGGTCGGCTGTCAGAACTCGCATATCTTCGGGCTTCCTGCCGGTTGACCCGGTTGTGGGAGAGGCGGGCCATATAGGACCTCCGCCATTCGGCCAGTTTACCGGAAGGTGGCAGACAATGCCCTGACCTCTGTTGCTTGCTCCCACTGTCAGTCATCAAATGCTTTGAAGAATGCACGACGGTCCATTTCGGTGCACCACAACCTGACACATTACTGTAATTGGGTACCAGTACGATGCCGTCCCTCAGCACGCCTTGCCGCAGTGAGCGCTTGGCACCAAGTCTGAAATTTGTGTGGTGCTACCGGCACTATCGCTTTGTTGTTAGCTTGTTTACATCGGCAGTTCCCGTCCAGCATGACTGGCGGGCGGATACGATGCAGGAATTAAAAAAAGTATGGGGGCATATCAATGGTCGGTCTAGAAAGTCATCTTCGTCGTTTTTCAGTGTTTGCACTGGCGACGCTTTTCGCAGTGCAGGTGAATGCTCAGGGCACTACAACTCAGGACGATGACGACAGTCAGGAGTTGGAAGAGATCATCGTAACTGGGTCGCACATCAGGGGTGTGCAGCTTGACGGCATCTTGCCGGTGTCCGTAATTTCCGCCGACGATGTTGAAGCGATTGCGGCCAATTCCGGTGCAGAGATGCTCACATCTATGTCGCAGGCAGATGTCTCCGTGTTCGAGGACATTGGTTCGGTCGACCGGGCTTCAATTCAAAGCGCGCGCGGAGATGTCGCGGCATTGAACTTGCGTGGCATGGGGTCATCCAACACGCTCGTTCTACTCAATGGTCGCCGGATAATTCAGCACCCAGGAACGCAATTCGAAGGCAACGTAATCGCGACCACCGTGAATACCAACACCGTACCCTCACGCGGCGTCCAGCGTGTCGAAGTGCTATCCGACGGCGCATCCGCTTTGTACGGTACGGATGCGGCAGCCGGTGTTGTCAATACGGTATTGATGAACAACTTCGAAGGGCTGACATTGAGCGGCCGCTACGGTGGAGCTGAAGGTATCGACTACACACACCGAACACTTTCTGCTTTGTGGGGCAAAGACTTCAATCAAGGGCGGACCAATGTGTCGGTGTCTCTGAATCACTTTAAGCAAGACGGGTACCTGGCGACTGAGCACGAATTTTCGCGCTCCGAAGACTTGCGCCCCTTGTTTGAAGGGACTGTCTGGGAAGGCGATACTCAGCTTGATAATCGTGCGACCTACACGCCATGGGGTACGTTTCGAACTCTCGGCAACGCTCCGGTCAGCAATGCTGACGGCCGCATAACAACGGCGACCGGTCAGTTCCATATTCAGCCGAATACGTTGGCGGGTTGTCGTGCGGATCTGCCGGGTGATATCTGTATGGATGATGGTGGTATCAGTCGCGATCAACGGCTAGACAGCAATCCGCAACGGTCGATGCGACCTGATCTTGAAAGGATCAACGCGTTTGCCTTCGTGAACCACGACTTCGGCAATGGCCTCGAATTTTTCGGTGAAGCGGGTACGTATCAAGGGGTGGTTGAGCGTCAGCTCGAGCCGGGCTGGTTTGCGCCGTCGACCACTTTTACCGTAGGTCGTAACGCTTACTGGAACCCGTTTGGACGTGAGTTTCTCGACGACGGTTCGCCAAACCCGAATCGCCTGCCCGGCCTCGACGCGCCTCCCGAAGGGCTTGATATTGAAATTGCCACTTACCGGCCGATGGATTTTGGGCCACGCAGATACAAGGTTACCAACAACAGTCACCGGCTGTTGGGTGGCCTGCGAGGCGAATGGGGCAATTGGGGCTGGGAAAGTGCAGTGCTTTGGTCGCGTGCAGATACTGAGGATCGCACCAATGGCATAAGCAACGTCGCATTTTTTGAAGCGCTTAATCGAACCGACGACACCGCCTACAATCCGTTCAACGGATTTTGTAACGATGACATCAACGGTCTCAATACGATTGACTGCACCCCGAGCCCTGCCGCAACGATAGACGGCATGACAGTCAGTGCGTTCCGCAAGAACGAGACTGAAATGGCTCTGGCAGACTTCAAGATGTCGAACGGTGAGTTGTGGCAAGTCCCTGGCGGCTACGTTGGTATGGCGGTGGGTACGGAATTCAGACGCGAGAGTTTCGAAGAAGATCGTGATCCGCGGCTTGATGGCACGATCACGTACACGGATCCGTTCACCGGCCTGTTTTCTGACAGTGACCTCTTGGGCATGAGCTCTACCCCTGACTTCAGCGGTTCACGTAACGTGTTCTCGGCTTACTCGGAGTTGCTGATCCCGGTAATTAGTGAAGGTATGAATATCCCGGGTGTCAGTTCACTTGATGTGCAACTGGCCGCGCGCTACGAGCACTACAGCGATTTCGGCAGCGTGTTGAAGCCGAAATTTGCATTTGGCTGGCATATTGTTGAGAGCCTGCAGATTCGGGGCTCGTACACCGAAGGTTTCTCTGCGCCTGCGCTGGAAGTTGTCAACTCACCGCGGATAATCCGGTCGTCCACAGGCATTGAAGATACTTACCGCTGTCAGGCTGGTGTGAACAATGGTGTCTTCGAAAACCTGGGTGATTGTGACATCAGTCCCGGCATACTGACGCCCTTCCTGGGTAATGCCGAGATTGGCCCGGAAGAGAACACCAGCTACTCCTTTGGACTTACTTACAAGCCTCCCTTTATTGACGGCATGATACTGACCTTGAATCGCTGGGTAATTGAACAGGAAGGTATCTTTGGCGGCATTGACCGACAGGATACTGCGGACCTCGACTGGGCGACACGTCTCACGACCGGCGAAGCCTATGCGGACGTAGTGCGCGCCCCGATTACTCAGGAGGATATTGACTTCTATGCCGGGTCGGGACTGGAGCCCGCTGGGCAAATGGTGTCTATCAATCGACGGTTTCTTAACCTGGAAACCCGAACAACCAAAGGTGTTGATATCGGGATTGATTATCGCTTGAAAGACCTGCGGCTATTCGGCGCAAATCTCGGCGGAATGCGCGTCAAATTGAGTGCTGCCTACCTGGAAACAGCGTACCAGGAGTTTACGCCCCTCTTGCGATTGATTCAGGACGTTAGTGACGCAAATGATGCCGGCATAATAGTGACCGCGGCCGGCGAACTGCGGGGCAATAACCGCCGTCCGGCATGGCGGGGTACGGCGACCTTCACGTGGTGGAAAGAAAACTGGAGCGCCGGTTTGTTCGCGAAATACTCAGGTACTGTGAGGGATACCTCGCTGGAGCTTAACGGCCCCGAGCTTGAATACTTTCACTTTCACACCGGTACGACCATCAATGCGCACGTTGACTACCGCTTCAATGGTGGTTCTTTCGATGGTCTGACGGCGCGTATTGGCGCGAGAAATCTGCTGGATCGTGATCCACCTTTGGCTGATGCGACATTTGGCTATCCGGCCTGGATGGCATCACCTGAGGGCCGCTACCTCTACGGACAGTTAACCTACCGTTTCTGAGTTGATCATGATCAGGCCGTCCGGGAGCTGCTCCCGCGACGACCTTGTGGAGAGTTTTGGAATGTCAAACACATTGATACGGGTCCTGGCAGCATTGTTGCTGGCCAGCACACCAGCCTTCGCGGCCGACAAGCCTGATTTTGACGTGCTGATTAGCGGCGGCACAGTCATAGATGGAAGTGGCGCGGACGGCTACAAAGCTGACGTCGGTATTGTCGACGACAAAATTGTCGAAATCGGGGCCGATCTCGCCAGCACGCGCACAGCTGCGCGACTGGTTGATGCGGCCGGGCAGGTGGTTGCGCCGGGTTACATTGATGTTCACACACATGCAGATGACGCGCTGCTCGGAGAACAAAAGGAACGACGAGCAGCTCTAAATCTGCTGTACCAGGGCATAACCACCGTCAACATTGGTGCAGATGGCCGTCATTCCAAAAAGTATGCCGACCGCGTCAATGGCCAGATTGCCAAGCAGTACAAATACCTGGAATCGCATCCGGCCGGTATGAACGTTTTCATCTTGCTCGGACACAACAATATTCGAATGGAAGTGCTGGGTGAGGACAACTACAAGCGCTTTAGCACTGACAAAGAAATGTCTGCTATGGCTGATCGTGTCCACCGCTACATGAAGGAAGGTGCACTCGGCATGTCGTTGGGGCTGGAATATGCCAGTGGGCGTTATTCAGATGAAGAAGAGTTGGTGCATCTTGCCAAAGTGGTGGGTGACTATGACAGTCGCGCCGTAGTAATTGCGCATGAGCGTGCCACCGGCCCGCAGCACCGATATTACTTTCCGAGCAACCACAATGCAGACGGCCTGTACGAAGACCGTTTCAGAAAATACCCTGATGGTTGGGACATTATCGATTACGTCAAAGAAGGCATCCGCATAGCGGAGCAGTCCGGCGTTGTCTATGACTTCACTCATCTGAAGGTCACGCACAAGTCTTATTGGGGGAAGGCGCGGGAGGTTATCGAACTGATAGAGGAAGCTCGCGAGCGCGGCGTGCGGCTTTACGCGGAGCACATCGCATTCACGAATTCCGGCAACAGCCCAATGGATCTCAGTCTGATCCCGAAGACTTACTACGACGGCAAGGATTATTCTTCGGCGAAACTGCAAAGTACATTGCAAAACCCAATGAGAATGGCGGATTTGCGTGCAGATATTGCGTGGCAAATCGATAAACACGGTGGCGCCGAATCCGTAGAGTTGATTGCCTGCAAACAGCAGCCACAATGGGTGGGCCGGACATTGCTGGAGATTGGTCAGGAATTGGGACTGAACGATCCGATCGATGTGGTGTTGGAGGTGAAGAAGCGGGGCGATGCGGAATTACTGAATGGAGCCACCTACCGTTCGATACAGACCTTGAGCCCCGAAGATATCGATGAGTTCGTGAAACTGGATTGGTTTGGTACAGTGACCGATGCAGGTGTCTATGATCTTGACGGTGGTTTCGCACAACCGCGTGTCTTCGCGTCTTTCACTAACAAGATCACCGAGTTTGTCTTCGAGCGTAAGACTATATCGTTAGAGCACGCGATAAGAGCCGGCACCGGGTTGCCAGCGGAAATGTTGTCATTACCGAATCGTGGCTTGCTCAAAGAAGGTTACAAAGCCGATGTGCAGGTATTCGATCCGGATGCACTCGCCGTCAATGCCCGTTGGACGCTGCAGAACTCGAGAGCGTATTCGAGTGGCATGTCGTATGTCATAGTGAACGGAAAATTTGCGCTGGATGACGGCAAACCGACGTTCGAAATGGCTGGTGAGGTCATTCGCAACAAGGACGCCTGGCAACACTAACGCGGAACTAAGAGATAGCAGGCTCCGCGGCGGGGTCGGTCAACGGGGAGAGGACACTGCACGCGCAAGACTCACGAGTTCATCGCTCTCGATGGAGCGATAATGTCCGGTATTCATTCTTTGCTCTAGCAGTCTTGTTTGCAGCATTGGTGCCATCGGTTTCGTCGGCGCAGAATCTGGATATCGACCAGTTGATCGACGATACCGTCGCGCCGCTCGCTGAGTTTGTTAGCAGTGTCATCTTCTACAGTCTTCCGTTCCTTGGCGCCGACGTCCCGCTAATTGTCGTCTGGTTGATTGCCGGAGCTTTGTATTTCACCTTGAGCTTCGGCTTTATCAACGTCCGGGGCTTTCGGCACGCACTGAAGGTGGTACGCGGGGACTACGCCAAAGCCAGTCATCCCGGGGAAGTGACGCACTTCCAGGCCTTGGCTACCGCGGTATCCGGCACTGTAGGCATCGGCAATATTGGCGGTGTGGCCGTTGCTATTGCCGCAGGCGGACCAGGCGCGGTGTTCTGGATGATCGTCGCAGGCATGCTCGGCATGTCCACCAAATTTGTCGAATGTGCGCTTGGCACGATGTACCGGCGAGCCCACGCTGATGGCACCGTTTCCGGCGGCCCCATGTATTACCTCGAACGTGGCCTGGCTGAGTGCAACCTGCCACGCCTCGGCAATGCGATGGCGAAGTTCTATGCCGTTGGGCTTGTAATCGGCTGCCTCGGTATAGGCAATATGTTTCAGTCGAATCAGGCCTATATTCAATTCGTCAGCGTGACCGGCGGACAGGACGCGAGTTGGTTCAGTGACAAGGGCTGGTTGTTTGGGATTCTGATCGCCGCCATTGTTGCGCTGGTTATTGTCGGTGGCATCAAGAGCATCGCCCGGGTGACCGAAAAAATGGTGCCGTTCATGGCGGTACTTTATTGCGTAGGTGCCCTGACGATTATCAGCTTCAACTACGAGGCTCTGCCGTACGCCATCAATGCGATTTTCACCCAGGCGTTCAATCCGGAGAGTCTGAGTGGCGGCGCTATAGGCGTGATGATAATCGGGTTTCAGCGTGCGGTTTTTTCGAACGAGGCCGGTATCGGCTCAGCAGCTGTTGCTCATTCTGCGGCGCAAACGAAGGAACCGATTGCAGAAGGCTACGTTGCTTTGCTCGAGCCATTCATCGATACCATTGTGATCTGTACATTGACAGCCCTGGTCATCATTACGGCGTCTTACTACGATCCTGCAATTACTCAGATTCCCGACGGTATCGCCATGACCTCCGGTGCCTTCGAACGCAGTGTCTCGTGGTCACCATACGCCGTGGCATTTGCCGGCTTCCTGTTTGCAATTACCACAACCATCTCCTGGTCGTACTACGGTCTGAAGGGGTGGACCTATTTGGTTGGTAAGAGCACTTGGGCGGACTACAGTTTCAAGACTGTCTTTTGTCTATTCCTCATCATCGGCTGTTCGATTCAACTGGAATCAGTACTGAGTTTTTCTGATGCGCTGGTGTTTGTGATCTGCGTGCCCAATATTCTTGGCTTGCTGATTCTTACTCCAACGCTAAAACGCCGATTGGCTGGCTACAATCAACGTGTTTCGGAGGGCACGGTCGTGGATCAGACACTGGCGAAGGACACCCGCTCTTCCTGACTCAATGGCCGGTGATTTTGCGGTCGTGAGCGGTTTGCGTGAAAACTAGTGGGCGACCTTGGCAGCACAATAAATTGATGCCAGGGCGGCGCTGGCCACTCTGGCCTCCGCCGGGTCCGAACGCGACGTCAACATAACAGGCACTGCGGCCCCAAGAACCAGTCCTGCTGCGGTGGCGCCCAGGTAGTGAACCATTGCCTTGAACAGGATGTTGCCTGCTTCAATGCTTGGGACCAACAAGATGTCGGCCTGGCCGGATACGTCGCTCTTGTAACCTTTGAGGGCGGCCGCATTCGCCGATATGGCAATATCCATTGCGACAGGGCCATCAACGAGTGCGCCCTCAATTTCGCCTTGTGCTGCTAGCTGCGCGAGCTGTTCTGCCTCTACGCTCGAGGGCATCGACGAACTGGCTTTCTCGGTTCCGGATAGAACGGCGACACGCGGCGTTACGATGTCGAGAGCGTGCAACAAAGACACCGCATTTCTTGCGATCGCCAGTTTCGCCGTAAGCCCTGGCAACACATTGATAACGGCGTCGGTTACACAAATTGCGCTGGATTGATCCGGAACGCTAAGGTGAAACACATGGCTCAATCGTGTGCCGCACAGAATGCCATTTTCTCTGTCGATTACAGCGCGAAGTAGCACGTCGGTGCCGATGTCGCCTTTCATAAGTCCAGCGACTTCTGACGACTTAGCCAGACTGACGGCTACGCGGGCCGCCTCCGAAGCGGACTGAGTGGCTACCTGCCGAATCCCGGAAATGTCCCACGCAAGTGTTCGTGCGTGATCTGCAATGCTGGTTTTATCACCGATCAGAACGGGTTCTACCAATCCTTGCTGAAACGCCAGATAGGCGCTGTTCATCGTTTGCAGGCTGTTGCAATTCACGACGGCTGTGCAGATTGCATTGTGATTGCTTGCAATCGATAACAGATCGGCCGGGCAGCGAGAAGTGATGTGTCCAGACATAGGATACGTTGTAGTTGGTGGCAGCCCGCATTGCCCTCTTACAGCGGGCAGTGACGCGGGTAACCAGACGGCTATTGGCAAGTGAGCAAACTAAAATAGCGAAGCCCGTCTTTTGGCGGTAGAACCATAACCGCCCTATTTTTGGCGCCAAAACGGTGCCAGGCCCATGTCCGCCTGTTGCCGCAGTTGCAATAGGTGTGGCCATACACTTTCCTCTGCACTCTGGTACAAAAAGTCTCTCTGCTTTGGTCCTTTTCCAGCGCTCGCGCGAGTCTTATCGTCTGCTAATTGTTTTACTGATACGGTGGATCTTGTAAATGCAGGCGATCGAGAAAAATCGGAATTACGACGCTATCAAACGCATGGATCGCGATAGTGTCTGGCACCACCTGACCCAGCACAGTGTGTTTGAACAAAAGTACCCGACGATCATGGCGCGTGCGGCCGGTCTGAATATTTGGGATATCGATGGTAATCAGTACCTCGATGCGGTGTCTGGCGGACTGTGGACCGTCAATGTTGGCTATGGACGCGAAAGAATCGCCAATGCAGTACGTGATCAGTTGGTTGAAATGTGCTATTTCGCCGGTATCTCCGGAACGATCCCGGGGGCGCTGTTTGCTGACAAGTTGTTGAGCAAGATGCCCGGATTGTCGCGCGTCTATCTGTCGAGTTCCGGGTCGGAGGCCAACGAGAAGGCCTTTAAGATCGTTCGCCAGATTGCACACCTGCGGCACAACGGGCAAAAGCACAAAATCATCTACCGCGAGCGCGATTACCACGGGACGACGATCACGACGCTCAGCGCGTCCGGACAGGAAGAACGACGTGGCCAGTACGGACCGTTTACGCCGGGGTTTGTCGAGATGCCGCATTGCAGCGGCTATCGAAGTCAGTACGGCGAAGTGAACGACTACGGTGAGCGGGCTGCCCGTGAGCTGGAAGCAGTGATTCAGCGCGAAGGGCCGGACAGTGTCGGCGCGGTTATTCTTGAGCCGATAACGGCCGGTGGTGGGGTGATTACGCCGCCGGAAGGTTATTGGAAGATCATTCAGGAAATCTGCAGGAAGTACCAGTTGCTGCTAATTCTTGACGAAGTTGTATGCGGTGTCGGGCGAACAGGCAAGTGGTTTGGCTACCAGCATTACGACGTGCAGCCGGATATTGTCACGATGGCGAAAGGTGTCGCGTCGGGCTACGCGCCGATTTCTTGCACCGTGACCACCGAAGATGTATTCCAGCAATTTGTCGCCGACCCGGCAGACCGCATGGCTTACTTTAGGGACGTTTCAACATTTGGTGGCTGCGCTTCCGGCCCGGCTGCGGCGCTGGAAAACATACGGATTATCGAAGATGAAAATCTGCTCGATAACGTTGTCGAAATGGGTGATTACCTTATGGACCGGTTGCTTGAATTACAGCAACGACATGCGTTGATTGGCGATGTGCGTGGCAAGGGCCTGTTTGCAGGACTGGAGCTGGTCAGCAACCGGGAAACGAAGGAACCGGTCACCGAAGCTATTGTTGCTGGCATTGCGGCGGACTGTATGGCGCATGGTGTAATCATTGGCCGCACAAACCGGAGCTTCCAGAAGTTCAATAATACCCTCGCCTTGAGTCCGGCCTTCATCGTGTCGCAACAGGACATCGATGACATCGTGGCTGCTTTGGACGCAGCACTTGGCAGGGCCGCAGGCCAGGTTTGAGTAATCCACCCGGTCGTCGATTTTTTCGACGACCGGTCAGGTCAGGGCAATGTCTGAAATGTGACGGGCAATTCCGGTATCGATGGCATTCTCGCCCTAAGCCCTAAGCCCTAAGCCCTAAGCCCTAAGCCCTAAGCCCTAAGCTCGTACGTTACCCAGCCACAGTGCCGCAGTATTCAGGTGCTCTTAGAAATGTCGCTGCGTTGAGCCTGTACACCAATCGGACGGCCAATATTTTTCGGGCAGAAAGTTTCGCCCACTGCGCTAATCCTGTCGAATCAGTCAGGGCTTGCGGTAGGCTGGCGGTCGCGCATCATCCGTTGCCAGATAGCGGTCACGTAGTAATGTTTGCCGCGAGACTCTGGGTACTATTTCCCCGTCAATGATGACCTGTTCCGGAAAGCTGCTCAATTCAAAGGGATCGTCGCGCCAGATCACGATGTTGGCGCGTTTGCCGGGCTCAATGCTGCCGACTTCGTCGTCAACGCCGTAAACCCTGGCCGGCGCGAGCGTAATTGCGTGCAGTGCAGTATCCCAGTCCAGACCATTGGCGACGGCGATGCCTGCCGCTTGCGTAATATTTCGCGCGTTGTGATTCTGGCGGCTGTTGTTTGCGTCGAGCACCACTTCGACACCGGCTTTCGCCAGCAACGCGACATTGTCGAGGCGGGCATTGAAGTGGTCAAAGCCGGTTGGCAGATTCGCACTCGCATCGACGACCACTACCGTATTACTTGCCGCCAGTTTGTCAGCGAGCAGCCAGCCTTCGGCGCCGCCCACGATGACGAGTCGGATACCGTACTCCGCCGCGAGATCCACAATGTTCGCCATGTCACTGGCACGATTGACGTAGACCAACAACGGCGTATCACCGGCGAGAACGGGTTGCAGCGCAATGAGATCGGCTTCACCAAGCGAATACCGGCTCGAGTCCGGCTGTGTGATTCTCCATGCCGAGTAGTCCTCAGCATCGGCAAGAGCGGTGTGCAGTTTTTGCAGTGCCATTGCTCTTGATGAACCCGCGCGTGTCGCACCCCCCGTACCCAGGTAGGCCACCATCATGGCCTGCTTCTTGATGATAGCGGGAGACCGTGGCCCAAGGTGTACGACAGCACCGATACCCGAGAATACGGAAGCGCTGCCGTCCGGGTCGTTGCTGTCGTTGGCAGTGGGGGTAATTGCGGCCTGCGTTATGCCGGCTATTCTGGCGACAGGTATCAGTGAAGAATTCGGATTGAACGCCGTGGCAACATCAAATGAGGCGGAGAATTGGAAGCCACGGCGAACCGAATCAATCGAGGATCCAACGGATTTGACTTCGATCAGTCCCAGTTGCCCGAGTGGCGTAAACAGACCCGGTGTCACGATGCGGCCTTCGGCATCGATAATAATGGCGTCGTCGATGTCGGCAATTCGGTCGCCGACGCGGCTTATACGGCCGTTATCAATAACGATGCTGGCATTATTCAGAACACCCTGCGGGCCAACGGTGTGCACAGTCGCATTTCGTATTACGAGTGTCTCTGCAAGCAATGCGCCGGGGAGCAGGACGAGCGAGAGGGCGAGGTGCCACACGTTCATGGTTGCCCCTCATGCACTCTGGATGTCCCGAGGCTGAAATCAGATACCGGGTTCGCGCTTTGGTCGTCAAGGTCAAATGCGATTGCGCCATCGACATAAACGCGCACAGGCCGGGCGTAAACGCTGAACGGATTCCGGTTCCAGAGTACGAGATCAGCCATTTTGCCCGGTTCGATGGTGCCGGTTTGCTCGAGTATGCCCAGTGCTTCGGCTGCGTACTTCGATATCCACTGAATGGCGTGTTCGGGAGGGATCTCGATGTTCGCTTCGGCCGCAGCGCGCATGATCTTCGCGGTTTCCTGATTCAATCGCTGTATGCCGACTTTGCTGTCAGAGTGCACGACGACACAGGCCCCGGCCTGATCGAGGATCACCCCATTTGCCGGAATGCCATCAAACGTTTCCATTTTCGCGCCCCACCAATCGGCCCAGATGGCAGAACAGATGCCGTTGTCTCTTAACTTGCCGGCAATCTTGTAGGCTTCAACAGCATGATGGAATGCAGTGATCTGATAGCCAAACTCGTGGGCGACATCGATCATCAGCGACATTTCGTCGGCCCGGTAGCAATGGTTGTGAACGAGAATCTCGCCGTTCAATGCACCAGCAAGCGTCTCCAGCTTGAGGTCGCGTTTGGGTTTTTTGCCGCGGCCCTCGGCGTACGCTTGCAGTTTATCCCGGTACTCAGCGGCATCGATCCACGCTTCCCGGGCGACGGCGATATTGCCCATGCGCGTTGCCGGCGAACGACGGCGACTCTTGTAAAGTCGCTTCGGGTTCTCGCCGCACGCCATTTTCATGCCGTAGGGTGCGCCCGGGAATTTCATGTCCATGACGGACGTTCCGGGTACCGCTTTTAGCGTTACGCCACGGCCGCCGAACAAATTGGCGGAGCCGGGTAGAACTTGCAGCGTTGTAACGCCGCCGGCGAGCGCGGTTATGAACGCCGGGTCTTGTGGCCAGACACTGTGTTCCGCCCAGACTTGAGCTGTGTTGGGATTGACCGATTCGTTGCCGTCCGAGTGCCCTTCAACGCCGGGGTTCGAATACACACCGATGTGCGAATGAACATCGATAATTCCGGGCGTCAGCCAGAGGTCGCTTGCGTCGAATACGGCGGCATTCCCTGCATCGAGGTCGCTACCGACCTGCCGGATTCGTCCGTCTTCGATCAAGACATCGCCACCGTCCAGCCGCTGGCCGGTACCCGTCAGGATGGTGGCGTTTCTTAACAGCACCGGTTGCGCCGGCATGGGCTGGTAACTACTGGCGAACGGAACCCTGTCCGTCGCTGTCCCGGTTTCGTTCTCAACGCCATTTGCCATGAACGGCAGCGCTATGGCGGCCAAACCGACGCAGCGACGAACAGCTGAGGACAGCATGGCTTATACGTATTTTTTGTACTTATCGAGATAACGAACCGGCTTCGACAGAGCGTCCCGGCGGAACGGGTCGCCCAGTTCCTGGGTGCACATCACTTCGACAATTGTCGTAGTACCGTCTTTCTGCTGTGCCTGCAGTGCGCCGTCGAGCGCCGGGCCGACGTCCGCTACGTCGCTAACGGTTATGCCGTTGGCACCCATGGCACGCGCAATGCCAGCGAAACTCTGGTTCTCAAGCTCGCCGCCGACGAAGCGGCGATCGTAGAAGTCCACCTGGTTCTTCTTCTCCGCGCCCCACTGTCCGTTGTTAAACACGACCGCGGTAACCGGAATGTTTTCCCGCACACAGGTCATGGTTTCCATCAGACTCATGCCCCATGCGCCGTCGCCGACGTAGGCAACGGCGGGACGCTCAGGGGCCGCAACTTTGGCGCCGATGATCGTCGGGAATGCGTAACCACAATTGCCGAAACTCATGGCGGCGAAGAAGCTGCGTGGTTGGCTAAAACGCAGGTAGCTGTTTGCTACCGAATTAATATTGCCAATGTCGGTAGAGACCATGGCATCGGCAGGCAAAGCTTTTTCCAGTGCCCGCAATGCCTGACGAGGGTGCATGTAACGTCCGTCTGCGGCTTTGATCGCCTCGAGACTGAACTCGTCCTTTTCATGTATCCAGTCGTTCAGCTCCTGTTCCCAGGCGGCTTTCTCGTTCTTGATCTGGCTTGCACGGTCATCTTTGTTGGCATCGCAAGCGAGCGTCTCGCTGCTGATCAGGCTGAGGATGGCGTCGGCGGCCGCGCCGGCATCGCCGCAGATACCGACAGCAATGTCTTTGACCAGGCCAAGCATCTTGTGGTCGGCGTCGACCTGAATCACTCTGGCATCTTTCGGCCAGTAATCCAGACCGTATTGCGGCAAGGTGCCGAACGGCCCGAGGCGTGTGCCCAGCGCGAGTACGACGTCGGCCTTGGCCAGCAAGTTCATACTGGCTTTTGAGCCTTGATAGCCCAGCGGACCACACCAGAGTGGGTGATCGGCGGGGAACGAATCGTTGTGCAGATAGCTATTGACGACTGGTGCGCCCAGTCGTTCAGCCAGCGCCTGACATTCGGCAACGGCGTTGGCATTGATGACGCCGCCACCGGAAATGATCACGGGGAATTTGGCTTTGGCGAGCAACGCGGCCGCCTGGTCCAGCGCATTTTTGCCGCCGGCGCCTCGTTCAATACGAATGGGCTCCGGAATCTCAATATTGAGATCGCCATAGAAGTAGTCGCGCGGGATATTGAGTTGGGTCGGCCCCAGGTCGGTAAGCGCGCGATCGAAACAGCGGGCGGTGAACTCAGCCATGCGGTTCGGGTTGTTTACATGGCCCTGGTATTTCGTGAATTCCTGGAACACCGGCAGCTGATTGGCTTCCTGGAAACCCCCAAGCCCCATGCCCATGGTGCCGGTTTCCGGAGTAACGATTACCACGGGCGAATGCGCCCAATATGCCGCGGCGATCCCGGTAACGCAGTTGGTGATACCGGGACCGTTCTGGCCAATACAGACGCCGTGCCGGCCACTGACCCGGGAAAAGCCATCGGCCATGTGTGCAGCGCCTTGTTCATGCACCACCGGGATGAAGCGAATGCCAGCGGGTTCGAAGATGTCCATCGCGTCCATGAAGGCGGACCCCATGATGCCGAAGATATCGGTAACGCCTTGCGCCACCATCGTTTCGACAAAGGCTTCACTGGGGGTCATGCGGGTCATAGCGCTCTCCTGGCCGGGTCACGTGCTCTCCGGTTTCGGATCTAACGTGCCGACGTTTCTATTCGTCAAAGTTTGGAATGCGTCGGTGGCAGCTGTGGATAGTTTTCTGACCACGCGAACGCTTGTGCCTCATGATAGGCAAAACGGTCTGGCGGCAGTTAGAACCAGAACTGCACGGAATTTGGCACCAGCTAGGTGTCTGAACCGGTTAGCAGTTGATCGGCAATGCGACCCAATTCGCGAATGCCCGGTTCGATTTTTTCCAATGGGATCGATGAAAAGCCTAGCCTGAAATAATTGCGCGGTGGCTCGGCGCCAAGGAAATGTATATCGCCAGGTTCAATGAGGATGCCGGCCGCGGCAGCGCGTTTGCGCAACAGTCGGGCATCGAGTTCGGCCGGACCTTGAACCCAAACGCACGAACCGCCCACGGATTCGGACAAGGTGGCACCGGGCATGTAGTTGTTGAGCGCTTCCTTGAGTACGGCGTAGCGCTCCCGGTAGGCGCCAACCAACGCGCGCGTCAACGCATCGTGGTAGCCGCGGGCGAGAAACAGCGCTACTGAGCGTTGATTGTTGGCGGCCGGGTGCCTGATCATCAGGCGCCGAAGCTGACGCAACTCGGCAATGAACCGTGTAGAGCCGACGACGTAGCCCATACGGAGGCCAGGGGCCAGCGTTTTCGATAAGCTGCCAACGTAGATGACACGCTCGTTGCAATCGAGACTCTTGAGGGCCGGGGTCGGGTTGTCGGAGAAAGCGATCTCGCTCTCATAGTCATCTTCGATAATGACGAAACTCGAGCTGACCGCGCGCTCGAGCAACTCATATCGTCGCTGCAGCGACATCGTAATTGTCGTCGGTGACTGGTGACTGGGCGTCGCATACAGGTAGTCGCATTCATCGATGTCTGGCGAAAGAATCAGGCCGTCGTCGTCAATTGGCAGCCCCTTGATTCGAGCGCCACTCAAGGACGCGATATTGCGAAAATCAACATATCCCGGATTTTCTATTCCTACCGTGACGTCCGCCGACAACAGCAAGCGCGCCAGCATGTACAGCGCGTGCTGAGCACCGACAGTGATCAGTATCTGGTCGGGCTCTGCCCAGATTCCGCGTCGCGGCAGTATCTGCTTGTGAATCTGGTCTATAAGTACTGAGTCATCGCTGTCGACGTGATCGTTGGCCCAATCGCGTATTGCACCGACGCTGACAGCATCGCGACAACACTCTCGCCAGTGATTGGTCGGAAACAGGCTGTGGTCCACCTGACCGTAAATAAATGGGTACTTGTAATGCTGCCAATCCCGCGGCTTTCTGATGTTGCGCTGTTCGGAAAGGCTGATCTTCAGGCGGCCGTCCCAGTCCGGAGTCTGGGCGGTCTCGGTCAGTTCTGCGACTGACCGGTTCACGGGGATCTGATTCAGGAACTCAGGGTTGACGAAATAACCGCTGCGTTCCCGTGACAACAGGTAGCCGTCTTCCTTCAGGCGCTGGTAGGCCAGTGTCACCGTATTGCGGGCAACGCCGAGTTGGCTGGCAAGAATGCGGCTGGGCGGTAGCGGTGTATCGGCCGTGATGTGACCCTGCGCGATAGCGGCGACGATCTGTTCAACAATCTGTTTCTGCAGACTAGCGCCGCTCTTGGCCTTCAAATGAAAAAGTTGATAAATACGTACAACTCCGCAGCGGGCAGATCAGACTGGTCGCATTGTAACTACAAGTCGATGCGCCACTGCAATGCCATGTTGGTCTGGCATCTGCATCTACAAGCAATTGCGCCGCCGTTGCATGCCGTATTGGCAAGTAACATGGTGTATTCGTTCCCATGGCCGACAACCACGGGATGGTGTTGGTACAAACGGTATCGCGAGCATTGGTTCGGCCGCGTTTGAATTGCGCCCGATTGTTCGAGTTACACCGATATTGCTGTCGCGTGTTTCCTGCAACGGCGCTGCCGGGTGATCTCACAGCTGGGACAAGTGTGGTGATCAAGTGCGTAAGCGTCCTGCACGTAGCGGCTGTTGCAGTCTGTACAGGTTGATAGCACAAGCTCGTCGTTCTTGGAGATGTTCTGCAGAAGGTTCCAGGTCCATTCGAAACTCAGTTGCGGGCGGCGGTGCAGCAGCTGGTAGGTCTCGAACGCCCGGCACAAGCGGTGGCCGTACTCTACGTCAGGGCGGGGCCAGCAGGGGTGTATTGCATTTTCTTGGTCGATGCGCAGCAGCAGATTTGCGCAAAACAGTGCGACAAGGGTGCTTGCTTCCAGTTGATAGAACGGGTTCTTGACGAACAACGTGACCTGTTGCGGCGATTTGCCGCGACGCCGGCGAATCTCCGTGCCGTGTTGATCGCGGAAGTAGGTCGCGTATACCTTGCGAATCCGGTCGTCACTCAGACCGGTGCAGTCACGTATGGTCCGGGTGCGGGCCTCATGACGAATCATGCGCAGGGCCAGCTCGAAACGGCAGCGCTCTGAAGCGTAACGGTCATCAGTCAGTCGCATTTCTCTCCCCTTATGCTAGTTATAGCCCATATACAGTGATATAAAACCCTATACGATCTATACATGGTCGTACAAGACAAATTAGAGTAACTGCAAAAAATGACCGTAAAGGCTCGCCAGGCCCGCTGAGAGCCCGTTACCAGCCGTCAAAGAACGGTGTCGACGGGCTCGGAAGGGGGGAGCGCTGGCGCAAATCGGCGCACCGCCGGCATGAGGGAGTAGGGGATGGACTATCTGGGGCCGCAGCACGCGGATTACACCAATGTCAGGGCCCTCAATCGGGCTTTTCTGGACCTGCTTGCGGATTCGCAGCGAGCGCAGGTGCTTTGCCATGGCCTGACAGCGGACTTGTTCGATCGCCTCCAGGCACAGCGCAGCCTGCAGCGGGAGCGGCTGGCAAGTGCGCCGTTCCTGTTGTTCTCGCTGCGGGAAGCCGATGGAGAATTCTGGGACGGCTTGATCGTCGCGTGTCGCGAGCGCGATTTGTTTGCCAGTGCGCCGTCCGATCAGGCGGTGAACCGCCTGGTCATGGCCAGCGTTGCCTACCTCTGGCAGCTCGCCCGGCAAAACGCCTACGCCGCGAGAGTAATCTGTGGCGCGAGCCTGCATTGGTGTGAGCAGGTAGCTGAGCAGCCACTGATGGACATTGTGCACGCCGCCGCCTGCGCTGATGTCCTGCGCTTACGCTCACCGGCGGATAGTACGATGTGGCACAAACTCCTGGATGACGCTACAAGCGCTGAACGTGCCGTCCGTGATGCGGCCTGCATAACCGCCCTGCAACGGGTGCTGACCGATGGTGCCGGGCAACGAGTGCAGCGGCCTGCACTCGCAGCGCGTTCTTTCCATACGCAGGCATTCAAGGTTGCCGACAACAGTGATCGCTGACCGCGAGGTGCGGGACGTATACAATACGCGGCGCCATGCATGCACTATCAATAAAGAACCTCCAAAAAACCTACCCTAACGGCAACCAGGCGCTTAAAGGCATCGACTTTGACGTGGAGTCGGGTGACTTCTACGCGCTGCTTGGGCCCAACGGCGCCGGCAAAACGACGGCCATCGGCATTATTTGTTCGTTGGTGCAAAAGTCGGCCGGCAGCGTCGAGATCTTTGGCCACAGCATTGACCGCGATCTCGAAGCCGCGAAAGCCTGCCTCGGCCTGGTGCCACAGGAAGTGAACCTCAATCTGTTCGACACTGTGCAGAACATCGTTATGAATCAGGCCGGTTACTACGGGCTGAACCGCAAGCTTGCGCACGAGCGGGCGGAAAAATACCTGACGGAACTGCGGCTGTGGGATCGGCGGAACGACGCTGCACGCAGTCTGTCAGGCGGCATGAAGCGCCGATTGATGATTGCACGCGCCTTGATCCATGAACCGAAGCTGCTGATCCTCGATGAACCGACCGCCGGCGTCGATATCGAGATACGACGCTCGATGTGGGAGTTTTTGCGAAAGATTAATGAGGCTGGAACGACCATCATCCTGACGACGCATTACCTCGAGGAAGCCGAAAGCTTGTGCCGGCATGTCGCCATTATTGATGGCGGGCAGATCATCGAGAACGCCCGAATGAGCACGATCCTGCGCAAATTGCAGCGCGAAGTGTTTGTGCTGAGTCTGCGTGATCCGCTGTCAACGGTTCCCCGGTTGGACGGCTTCGAGGTAACGCGCCTGGGCGATACTGAGATTGAAGTCGCAATCGAAGCGGGTCGGGATCTGAATGCATTGTTTGCTGCGCTGAGTGCCCAGGGCCTGTCAGTGCAGAGTCTGCGCAACAAGGCAAATCGACTGGAGGAACTGTTTCTTGGTCTGGTCGATAACAAGAAACAGGCTGGTACAGGACCATGAATATCGCGCTGAACTGGGTGGGCCTGAAGACCATCGTTACCAAGGAAGTGATCCGGGTATTGCGTATATGGATCCAGACGATTGTTCCGCCCGCGATAACGATGACGCTGTACTTCGTGATTTTTGGCAACCTGATAGGCAGCCGGATCGGTCTGATCGAAGGCGTTCCTTACATGCAGTACATCGCGCCCGGTCTGATCATGATGGCTGTTATTACCAATTCTTACGGCAATGTTGTGTCGTCGTTTTTTGGCGCGAAGTTTGGACGGCATATCGAGGAGATGCTGGTTTCACCGATGTCGAATGCCACGATAATCCTCGGGCATGTCGCGGGCGGCGTCATCCGCGGCCTTTTGGTCGGTGGCCTTGTGACGCTGATCGCGCTGGGTTTCACGCGCCTGAACGTTGAGCATCCTTTCATTACCCTGTCCATGGTCGTGCTCTCGTCGGTTGTGTTTGCTCTGGCAGGGTTCATCAATGCCATGTTTGCCCGCAAATTCGATGACATTGCCATAGTGCCGACGTTCG
Source organism: Woeseia sp. D3-10 (assembly GCF_055809415.1). Taxonomy (NCBI): domain Bacteria; kingdom Pseudomonadati; phylum Pseudomonadota; class Gammaproteobacteria; order Woeseiales; family Woeseiaceae; genus Woeseia; species Woeseia sp. D3-10. The sequence continues at coordinate 2,423,074 of NZ_JBVVTW010000007.1, forward strand.
TTTTGACGCCGCTGACCTATCTCGGCGGTGTTTTCTATTCAATCTCGATGTTGCCGGAGTTTTGGCAATCTGTTTCAAAGCTGAATCCGATTTTGTACATGGTCAATGCGTTCAGATACGGAATTCTGGGCACTTCGGATATCGGAATCGTCTACGCCTACGTGATCGTTTGTACCTTCGTTGTCGTCTTGTTTAGCGTCTGCCTCGTACTGATGAATCGTGGCGTTGGGATTCGCGAGTAGGCTGTGTGCGGGCGCTTCGCTTTCTATTCACCCAGTGAAGCCACCGCGGCGCTGTTCGCTGTCAATGATGCGCTACCGGTAGAAGCCCGCTACAACATAGCCCCGACGCAATACGTCGCCGCGATCCGCAATGACGGCGAAACCGGCAGGCAACTGCTCATGTTGCGTTGGGGTCTCGTCCCTTTCTGGGCAAAAGACCCCTCGATCGGCAACCGGATGATCAACGCACGGGCCGAAACTGTCGCGGAGAAGCCCTCGTTTCGCGCGGCATACAAACAACGACGCAGTCTCATCCTCGCCGATGGCTTTTACGAATGGCGGAAGGAGGGCGACGGCAAGACCCCCTACTTCATATCGAAAGCGAACGCCGAGCCGCTCGCGTTTGCCGGCTTGTGGGAGTCGTGGCACAACAAAGAAACCGACGAAACCCTGCAATCGACAACCATCGTGACCACCGCTGCCAATGATTTCATGCAGCGGCTGCATGCGCGTATGCCGGTTATCGTTGAGCCGCAGCTCGCCGATGCCTGGCTACAGTGTGACGAGCAAGCCTTACCCGCCGCAATTGCGGCAATGCCACGGATGCAGGCCTGGCCGGTGTCGCGGGCGGTGAACAACGCACGCAATGAAGGCGAGCAGCTGCTCAGCCCCGCGGGTGAGGCACTTCGACAGGAGTAAGGTCGCGATCGACAAACTCGTCCGCTTGCCGGTGCCGTTGCACGGCGATAACGATCGCCCCGGGACCGCCATGTGCGCCGAGCGCAGAACCGAGATCAGTAATGCATGAACGACTGACGTTCGGTAGCTGTTCGCGTACGAGTCGGTCAAGGTCCTGAGCTTCCTGCAGACACATCGCATGCCCTATTGCGACACGCCAACCGGCTTTTCGGTCCAGGCGTTTTGCGATGAAACGCGCGAATTTTGGCAGCAGGTTTTGGCGACCCAGCAACAGGCCGCTTGCGGATATCCGGCCATCCGGTTCGGAACGCAATACCGGAGTGATGTGCAGCAAGTCGGCGAGCAATTTTCGCGACGCGGGCACCCGGCCGCCCCGGACGGCGTAGCGCAAATCCTTCACCAGCGCGAACGTAAACGTTTCGTTAATCGCCGTGTCCACGGCGCGCAGTGCTTCGTCGATACTAAGCCCCGCATCGGCGCATTCGGCCGCAAAAACCGCAATCAGTCCCTGGCCCAGCGACGCGTTCAATGAGTTGACCACGTGTACACGACCACTTGCATTGGTGCGTTCGGCCGCTGCCTGGGCAGCCTGCAAGGTTCCGCTGACCCGGCCTGTCAGGTTAATCGAAAGTACGTCCTGATAGTGGCTGGCAAGAAACTGAAACTGACGTCGAAAGTCACCCGGTGATGGTTGCGACGTGGTCGGGTGGATCGGATTCGACTGCAGCTCGCGATAAAACTCTTCCGCCGAAATGCTGACCTTGTCGAGATAGCCACGTTTACCAAACTGCACTCGCAGTGGCACTGTATGAATGTCGAGACGTTCCATATCTTTGTCATCGATGTCTGCGGCAGAGTCAGTGATAACAGCAAATTTGGCCTTGTTATCATGCGAGCTCTTTTGTTGCTGGTGCATGTCATCGGCCTTCTCGCCACTCAGCGTGCCGCACGACCGGGCAAGCTCGAAGACTTTCTCAGGCTCGTTGACATGAATATGTATCTTCGCTTTGCGTTTGGTACCGGCAAGAACGAGCGAATCTCCAAGTGCGGAGAGCGCCTCACGCAATCGGCGGCGGTCGATATCGGTTCCTGTAACTATGCACTCGGTGCAGTAACGCTGCTCTGGCATTTCATCCGAGAGTTGCGGCATTTCGGCGACCAGGCGCTCAACGCTGGTGTGTTCCGGCAGTGGTGTGGGTTTGCCGTGCGCAATGTGGTCACACATGCCTTCGATCAACGCAACAAACCCCTTGGCACCCGCATCCACGACGCCTGCCTTTCTTAGCTCGTCCAGTTGCGATTGCGTGCGGGACAGTGCTTTGCGGCACTCAGGCAACGCAGTGCTCAGCAGCGTGGCGAAATCCTGTACCGTTTCAGTGGCTGTTTGGCGTTGCAGGCTCGATGAAAAAACTGCGATAACAGATAGAATTGTGCCTTCTTGCGGGTTGGACAACGCGTCGCGTGCGTATTCATTGCCACGCTCGACAGCCTTGGCAAACGTATGGGTCGTGAAGCGGGTCAGTTGTTCTGCGGTATCACTGATACCCTGAAAAAACTGCGCAACGATTGCGCCCGAATTGCCGCGAGCGCTGTCGAGCAGCACATCGGCAATTGTGGCAAGTAAGGTGCTGACGTGCTTTCCGGGTGGCTTCTGCAGGGTATGCAGTGCGGCGCTCAACGACAGGCTGAGATTGGTGCCGGTATCGCCGTCCGCCACCGGAAATACATTGATTGAATTCAGGTTGTCCTGTTCTGAGATGACCCGGTGAATGCCCGAGCGCAGTGCCTGCGCAAAGCGGTCAGTGCTCAGGAATTGGCTACTGGAAGTGTGTTCAGTCACAGCAACATACCGGCAGGCATGGTGCTATTCCCGGGGCAACAAGAACTCGCGACCGCGATGTTCAAGAACGACACCGTCGGTACGAATTTCTTTGACCAGTGGGCCTTCTGCCAGTCGGGCCTGCTCGCGGTACTTACTCATGTTGATGAAGACGAAACGCTCGTCCGCCGCCTGGCTGTAAACGTGAATATCCAGATGCAGCTCGGGCAGTTGCAGGTCGCCATTGATCTGCAATTCCATCATTGTTGGTATTGACGATGATGCTGTCGTGGCGCTGCTTGCGCGCGTGGACGCAATGCTCGGCGGTACTTCGGCAAGAGGTCGGACATTCGTTGTCGTGCTGTTTGCTGCAGGCGGTGTGCTGCTCGTGGACGCAGTACTGCGAGGCGGTGTGACCGGCTCCGGCGGCACCTGCTCGCGTGCTTCGTTGACCAGATCCCTGAAAGCGGGTTGTGCGTCGCTGGCGGCTGTCGGTACCTGAAATTCGAGCTGTTGCACGCCCGCCCTGGGTTCGCGATCCACCAGCAAGAATGCCAGCACCACGATGTTGACTAGCAGCAAGGCTAACAGCAGCCAAATCCACACCGGTGTTGATCGGCTTTGGGTTGCACGCGGAATATCGGCAAACCCGGGCAGGTGTTGTTGTTGCCGCTCGGATTCTGATTTTTTCAGTGCATCGAGGATGTACGACATTAGTGGTCTCGCCCGTTGCTCGCGCCACAGATTATCATTGTCGACCGCTGATTAGCTGCGGGGTATTCTCGTCGGCAAGCAGAGAATTGATCAGAATCTGGGTTTGTTGCCCGGCCAGCCCGTCCACCCTGAGTCGATTCCGGCGCTGGAACTCCATCAGTGCTTGCTCAAGGCTGGCGTCGAAGACGTTCGAGGGAGTGGCGCTGGTGGCAAGGTCCTTGTCGATCGCGGCCAGACTCTCACGTAACCACAGTACATTCGGGCCACTGGAGCCAGGTCGCAACGCTGCCGTATCCCCATTGGGCGGGCGCCACAGCAGCATGAACTCGCCAAACCAATATTCGCCAAGCTCGGTGACCGGCACCCATACACGTTCCTCGCCGAGAGCCAGCTCGGCATTGTCGCCGTCAATCGCCGTCAGTACCGGCTGGTGGGCAGCGCCCGTTGAATCCATGAGCGTCAGCATCGCCGGACGATTGAGTTGCTGAACCACGTTCCATGAGCCGCGCTGAAACAGGCAGCTCAGCCCGTGCGCTTCTGCTTGCGCGCAACCGGTACCAGCACCCGTTGCGAAGTTCAGCCCCCACAAATCGAACAAGGTGCGCATGGCAGTATCGACATTGCCGGAATAATTGCGCAGCCGTTCATCGAGTACCGGCGCTGGTGGCGCATCCACAGTGACCGGCTGTTCGATGTTGCCTGTTGCCTGCTGTGCCAGTGGCTCTGGCATTGTGACGTTGCTGTCAGGGCTTGCGGCGGCCGGTGTCCGGGCAACTACGGCGTCGGCAATGCTGTTATCGGAATTTGCAAGCATGGGCGGGACAAACAGGACCGCGGCCACTATCGCTGCAGCGCCCAGCACCGGGAGCAGCCATCGCCAGTGGCCAGTGGCTGCAATACCGGATACTTCAGTCGCTGCTCGTCTAACGATTGAACGATTGACCGTACGTGTTTCAGCGCTGTAGGCGCCCAGCAAAGCGCGGTCACAAATAACGTTCATGATCCGCGGTATACCGCCCGACAATCGGTACACGGCTTTCTTTGCGCCCGCATCAAACACCTCACCAAGAGCGCCAGCTACTTTCAGACGATGATCGATGTACTGACTCGCTTCGTCCTGCGACAGGGGTTCGAGGTGATAACGACCAGTCACTCGTTGTGCCAGCTGGCGGAGACTGTTCTTCGCGAGCAGATCGCGCAATTCGGGTTGGCCAATCAAAATGATCTGCAACAGTTTCTGTTTGGCAGTTTCGAGATTGGTCAGCAGTCGCACTTGTTCGAGCACGTCTTCGGAAAGGTTCTGGGCTTCGTCGACCAACAGAATAATCCGTCTGCCACGTGCATGCGCTTGCAGCAAGTGGCGGTTCAAGGCGTCAACCAGGGCTTTGGTGCTGTCCGTGTTGCCGGGCAGGTCAACACCCAGTTCTTCACAAATCGATAGTAGAAACTCGAGCGCCGTCACTTGCGGGTTCAGGATCAGTGCGAGATCGACCTCGGTCGGCAGTTGGCCCAGCAAGCTGCGCACCAGTGTGGTCTTGCCGGTGCCGACTTCACCGGTTAACTGAATGAAGCCACCGCCTTCCGTTACCCCGTAAATGAGGTGGGCAAGCCCCTCACCATGCCGCTCGCTCATAAACAAATAGCGTGGGTCCGGTGTAATCGCGAACGGCTTTTCGTTGAGTCCGAAGAATCTTGTGTACATGGTTCAGGAGTGAATCCGGTACAGGCGCGAGATCGCCGATTCTACCCGATTTGGTCGTTGTTAAAGGTGCGGGCTCTGCCGAGCGGCACAGAATCGAATTTTTGCCGGATTTCATCCACCGTTCTATCAAGTTTGGAGGCGTTTACCGCCGGCTGCTCGTCGAACAGATCGCCCTGTGTTGCACGGGCCAGCTCGCTGCCGCCGACCCCCAGCAGCCGGATATGCGCGCCGGGGTGTTCCCGCAGCCAGATTTGCAGCAGTTTCAGTGCCGCCTCGTAGAGGGCGGCCGTGCCGTTGGTAGGTGGGTGCAGGGCGTGTTGTCGAGTAAAGGTGGTGAAATCCGCCTGACGAACTTTGATCTGCAGGGTACCGGCCAGCACCTCTTTGGCCCGCAATCGCGTGCCGGTTCGTTCGCACAGGCGCAGCAATTCGCGCTGCATTTCTTTGAGGGATTGCAGGTCCTTATCGAAGGTTTCTTCTGCGCTGATCGACTTTTCCGCGCGTGAACTGACAACCGGACGATCATCTATCCCGCTGGCACGGTCGCGCGTGCGTGCAGCGTAACGACCGAACAAGGCTTCCAGTTCCCGCGTCGGCGCGCAGCGCAGGTCCTGAATGGTCTTGATGTGAATTGCATGCAGGCGCGTCAGCATTTGTCGACCGATGCCGGGGATCACGCCCACTGGCAACGGATCGAGTATGTCGCGCAGGTTGCTGTCGGTAACGACAACCAGGCCATCCGGTTTGTCGAGGTCTGACGCTATTTTGGCGACGAGCTTGTTCGGTGCTACGCCAACCGATGCCGTCAGTTCTGTGGTTTCGTGAATGCGGCGCTTAATTTCTGCAGCGATTTTCTCAGCACTGCCGAACAGCGTCAGGCTGTCAGTAACATCCAGGAAGGCTTCGTCGAGCGACAGTCCCTCGACCAGCGGCGTGAACTCCTGAAACACCTCGAAGATCTGCGTGGACACCGACTTATAGAGTGCCATGCGCGGCGCGACCCGTAGTAATTGGGGACAGCGGCGCATGGCTTCCCGGATCGGCATAGCCGAACGCACTCCAAAAGTACGCGCTTCGTAGCTTGCCGCAGCGACCACGCCGCGATTGCTGCCGCCGCCTACGACCAGTGGTTTGCCACGCAGCTCGGGGTTGTCACGTTGTTCAACGGATGCGTAGAACGCATCCATATCAACGTGCAAGACCTGGCGCGTGGCCGGGTTCATTGCGTCCGGTCGACGATATAGTGCGCAAGCCAGCGCAATGGCTCAGCGCGCTCACCGAAACATTCCAGCCCGTCGATACTGTGCTGCAGTAGTTCGTCGCAACGTTCGCGCGCGGGCTCAAGTCCGAATAACGCGGGCCAGGTCGCCTTGTCCTGCCGTATGTCAGAGCCTGCCGGTTTGCCGATAACAACGGTTTCGCCCTCGATATCGAGGATGTCGTCCCGAATCTGGAATGCAATACCGATGGAATCGGCGTACTGCTGCAGTCCGCGGCGGTCCGTATCCGTAAGTTCGTCCGCGACACAGGCAGCGCTCATTATGGCGGCGTGAATCAATGCGCCGGTTTTAAGCGCGTACATCTGTTCCAGCTCTGCCGCGCTGAGCAATTTGCCCTCGGACGAGAGGTCGATGGACTGCCCGCCGGTCATGCCACGTGAACCGCAGGCGTGAGCGATCAGGCGAATAAGACAAGCGGACTGTTCGGGCGTGGTTGCCGGGCATTCCGCTACGGCGGCAAATGCCAGTGGTTGCAGAGCATCGGCCGCCAATATCGCCGTTGCTTCGTCGAACTTGCGGTGCACGGTCGGTTTGCCGCGGCGCAGGTCGTCGTCATCCATTGCCGGCAGGTCGTCGTGTACCAGGGAGAAGGCGTGAATCAGCTCGATCGCCGTTGCTGCACTGTCGATGCGTTGCGGGTTGATGTTCAGGCATTCCGCGCTGGCGTAAGCAAGCAATGGCCGGATGCGCTTGCCGCCATTGAGAACTGAATAGCGCATGGCGGCATGGAGTCTTGCGGGTAGCACGTCCTCTGCGGGCAATATGCGTTCCAGACAATCACTGATGCGAGCGGTGTATTCCTGTAGTCGAGCGGCGAACGGTGTGGGCAAAATCGGGCTCCCGGGCTGGGTTTGGCTGGAACTGGGCGCTAAAGACTACACGGAATTTTGCGTCAATGCGCCGGACTCCGGTACGGGGAATCCGGGCGGCACTGGGCTATAATCGCCGACCCCACCCGGTAGCAAGCAAGCCATTTCGGACCACGATCATGCGGGCAATCAGCCAGGCGCAACCCAACATCGCCCTCGTAAAGTACTGGGGCAAGCGGGATGTTGAAAACAACCTGCCGGCAACCGGTTCATTGTCGATTACGCTCGAGGCGTTGTGGACCAGGATGAGCGTGGAGTTCGATGATCAACCTGGCCCCGACACACTGCTGGTTAACGGCATGGAGCAGCCGCAGATGTTGCCACGTGTACGGCGCTGCCTCGACGACATCGCGGGTTCCGAGCGCCCAGCGGCGCGCGTCGAAAGTGAATGCAATTTCCCGATTGCCGCCGGACTTGCATCATCGGCGTCCGCTTTTGCCGCGTTGGCGACAGCGGCGAGCAAAGCCAATGGGCGTCGCAGTGATCGCCTGAACCTGGCTCGTGCAGCGGGTCGGGCCTCGGGTTCGGCGGCACGCTCGCTGTACCCCGGCTTCGTTGAGCTGAAAGTCGGGTCGGACAATATAGACCTCGCTACTCTCGCCATGCCTGAGCAATGGCCGTTAACGGTGACCGTCGCGGTAACGGAAGCGGGTTCCAAGCCGGTCAGCTCAAGTGCGGCGATGATCATCAGCCGGCAAACATCGCCGTTCTATGACGCCTGGGTTGAACGCCAGCCCGAGGACCTGACCGCAGCGCGTGTAGCCGTCGCGGCACGCGATTTCGCCGCACTGGCGGCGGTCGCCGAGCACAATTGCCTGAAAATGCACTCGGTAATGTGGACATCGCGGCCATCAGTTGTCTACTGGAACAGCGCGACATTGGCGGCGCTGGAAACGGTGCGGCGCTTGCAGGACCGAGGTGAAGCGGTGTTCTTCACTATCGATGCGGGGCCCCAGGTAAAAGTGGTTTCGCTGCCGGAGATTGCGGCGGAGGTTGCGGACGAATTGCGCAAGACCGAAGGGGTTATTGATGTCCTGCAGAGCGGTCTTGGCGACGGCGCACGGGTTCTGTAATGCAGTCAGGCAGCTACGTGGCAACAGCGCCTGGCAAAGTGGTTTTGGGCGGCGAGTACGCTGTCCTGCACGGGGCGCCTGCGATTGCGGCAAGCGTCAACAGACGTGCCCGGGTGAGTGCCGAGAAGATCGACGCGGTCTGTAACGAACTCAGCATGCCGGGCTTTATCGACGGGTCATGGCGATTTGTCGGCACGGCCAATGGTGCACCGGACTGGCTGGATTCCCCGCCTGAGTCCGCTGCATTTTCACTGTTCGAACGTATTCTGCAAGCCGTCGGCGGGATGGCCGACAGCGGTATTCGGCTGACGCTCGATACACGGGCATTTGTTGATGAGGCCAGTGGTCGCAAGCTCGGGCTAGGCTCAAGCGCCGCGTTAAGTGTGGCGCTGACAGCGTTTCTTACCCGGCAGCGCGGTTCGCAGCTGTTGCCAGCGGCGATGGCGGCGCACACGGCTTTTCAGGGTGGCGAAGGCAGTGGTGTCGATATCGCTTGTGCTATCCATGGTGGGGTCATCGGCTACTCGCGCGATTCGGCAGAAGTGGAAGTGCTGAGCTGGCCGGACGGTTTGCACGTGGCGTTGCTGTGGAGCGGCACACCGGCGGGTACCACGGCAAAAATTCAGCAATTGAAGGCGGGCTTGCGGGATCCGGCGAGACTCGCGAGCCTGACGTCGTTGTGCGATGAAGCGCGCGCGTTGCTGGCCTGCTGGCAGCAAAACAACGTGCAGGAACTGCTCGCACAGTTCGACATTTACACCAGAGCGCTACACGATTTTGATCGCGACCAGTCGCTGGGTATTTTTTCCGCCGGTCATGCCGGCGTTTACGCCGCTGCGAGGGAGTCGGGTCTCGTCTACAAACCGTGCGGCGCCGGTGGCGGTGACATTGGTGCGGCCATGTCGATGGACAAGACAGCGCTTAATGCATTTACGCAAAGGGTACGGCAGCTCGGTTTTATCGCGCTGGACACGACGCTCGGGGATTCCGGCGTGCAACTCGACGGATGAGAACATTGAAGACTGATTCGGCTATTCCAGGGTTCTACCGGCTCACTGTCGCGGAACGAATCGACAGGCTGGTCGAGCATGGCGTGCTGGGGCGCGACGATGCCGATCGCCTGCGGCGCGGCGACTTTACGCTGACCGGGAAGACGGCGGACCGGATGATCGAGAACGTGGTTGGCGTCTTCGGCATGCCGTTGGCCATAGCGCCGAACTTTCAGATAAACGGCCGGGATTGCCTGATTCCGATGGTGGTTGAGGAGCCGTCGATCGTCGCCGGACTTAGTGGCGCGGCGAAACTGGCTCGGCAGGCCGGGGGCTTCGATGTGCAAACTCCCGAGTCGTTGCTGATAGGCCAGATGCAACTGATCGACGTGGAGGATCCGGATCAGGCTATTCTCGCTTTACGTCAGCGCAGCGCAGAGTTAATGCGCATGGCCAATGTCATTCAGCCCAACCTGCTGGCGCGCGGCGGCGGCGTTCGGGATATCGAGTACTTCAAGTACCGCTTGCCGGATGGCCGCTGGACGGTGGTGCTGCATTTGCTCGTGGACACCTGCGATGCGATGGGCGCCAACCTCGTCAATACGATTTGTGAGGGCATCGCGCCAAGGGTTGAGGTGCTTACCGGTGGTCAGGTGGCGATGAAAATTCTCTCGAATCTCGCCGATCGATCAGTGGTGACCGCGCGTGTCCGTATCCCGCTGGCCAGTTTGGCGGACGGGACATTCCCGGCCGAATTCGTGCGCGACCGCATTATTCTGGCGACTGCCTTTGCGAACACTGATCCCTACCGCGCAACAACACATAACAAGGGCATCATGAACGGCGTCGACGCGGTTGCAATTGCGACTGGCAATGACTGGCGCGCGATTGAGGCCGGCGCGCACGCGTATGCAGTGCGCAATGGCAATTACCGTTCGCTCAGCGAGTGGCGGCCTGGTGACAATGGCGATTTGCTTGGCGAGCTAAAAATACCGTTGAAAGTCGGCATCGTTGGCGGTTCGTTGCAGACCAACCCCGCGGTCGCAGTGGCGCTGAAAATCGCCGGCGTAGAGCAGGCTGCGGATCTTGCCGGAATGATGGCTGCGGTCGGTCTCGCACAGAATTTTGCGGCGCTGCGTGCGCTGGTTACTCACGGCATTCAGAAGGGGCACATGAGTTTGCACGCACGCAGCGTTGCCGCTGGGGCGGGTGCTGATACTGGCATTTTCGAGCAGGTTGTTGCGGGCTTGATAGCCAGCGGCGAGATTAAATCCTGGAAAGCCGATGAACTGATCGCTGAAATTCATGCGGGCGGTGGGCCTGCGGCCGAGGTCGAAGCCGAGATGCACAGTGAGCCGGCAGGTCGTGCCTGCGGCAAGGTTATCTTGCTGGGTGAGCACGCAGCGGTGTACGACAAACACGTGCTGGCCGTGCCGTTGCCAGAGGCTATCGAGGCAAGAGTCCGGCCAGCAGACAGTCGTAGTAGATTGCGTATACCGGCGTGGGGAGTTGACGAGATTGTCAATCCAAAGCGCCGCGGGAGCAGTGCTGCAGCGGCCACGGTCGCGTTGATCATGCGGGAATTGCACGTTGCCGAACGGCACTACGACATCGAAGTCGATGCCCGGATTCCTGCGGCAATGGGGCTGGGCGCATCGGCGGCAATCGCCGTTGCGATCATTCGTGCATTCGATCTGCAGCTAGGCTTCGGACTCGATAATCGTGCCATTGATGCGCTTGCTTTCGAGTGCGAAAAGCTCGCCCATGGAACGCCATCTGGTATCGACAACAACCTCGCCACCTATGGTGAGCCGGTGTTGTATACGCGCTCAACGGCGTCGCGAACCAAGCCGATTCAGTTGTGTGAGGTGCCACCACTGGTTGTGGCATCCAGTGGCAAACGCGGTGTGACCAAAGACATGATTGCGGGCGTTGCGAAGCGTTACGCGTCCAATCAAACGCTGTACGACACGATATTCAATGAGATTGACGAGTTGAGTGTTGCAGGCTCCGTTGCATTGCGCGACGCGGACTACGATTCCCTGGGATCCATGATGAACGTCTGTCATGGATTCCTGAACGCCATTGAGGTGTCCACGCCGGAGCTTGAGAAAATGGTGCACATCGCGCGGGTCAATGGCGCAGTTGGGGCGAAGCTGACGGGCGCAGGTGGCGGCGGTTCGATAGTGGCATTGTGTCCCGGTCGTAGTCACGATGTTGCAGCGGCACTCAAGAAAGCGGGTTATGCAATAATTCGCTTCAGCGATTCGTAAACCTATTGATTACCGGGAGCAGTAATGTCATCGGCTAACGCGCATGCAATCGTGTCCTCGGACAGTGAAGAACTGATCCTGGTCAATGAGAATGACGAGGAAACGGGCAGTCTTAGCAAATTAATGTGCCATGACGGTGACGGACTCTTGCACCGGGCGTTCTCTGTGTTCCTGTTCAACAGCAAAGGCGAACTCCTCGTGCAGCAACGCGCTGCGGGCAAACGCCTGTGGCCCGGTTACTGGGCTAACAGTTGTTGCAGCCATCCGCGCAAAGGTGAAAGCATGGAGGTCGCTACGCAGCGCCGCGTGCAGCAGGAACTGGGGGTCAGCGCGCAGCTTGAGTTTGTATTCAAGTTTACCTACCAGGCGACTTACCGGGACCTGGGCGCTGAGCATGAATTATGCTGGGTGTATCTCGGCCGTAGTGAACATCCGCCGCAGCCAAACAGCACCGAAATAGCTGCTGTGCGTTATTTGAGTCCGGCGTCGATCGAGGCCGAACTGGCGAACAATGCGGATACTCTGACGCCCTGGTTCAAACTGGAGTGGGAGCGATTAAGCACTGAATTTGCAGAGCAGCTCGGACGTTACACGAGCGTGCTGTAGGCAGGGCGTGGCGGCCTAACTGACGTAACGGTAATACTCGATACCGAGATCCTGAAATTGCCGCTCCTCCGAACACCCCACTTTGTCGATGACAAATTCTTCTCTTGGCAGGAAGTCCAGTCCTGGTGCTTTGTGGCCGGCATGCAAGGCGGCGTACTGATCTGAGTTGATGTCAATGGCGTAATCCATGGCGCTGGCAAAGCCGATTTTGCTGCTGGCTGCCCGCCATTCAGGTGCCATGAAAAACGGGATGACTTCCGCAGCATCGCCACTGCCGTAACCCAATGTGAGAATTTCTTCTCCGACCTCAAATCGATCTTCATCGAGAGCCTGTTCAAAACCTGCTGCCATCCACGCTGGCAAAGCGGCGGTGTACAGGTTGCCGAGGTCGAGCATGGTGTCACTGCCGAGTGCCATTTTGTCGAGTATCTCCCGGCGGTAATGACGCGATGCACGAAATATTCTGAACACAGCCATGGCCAGCGGATACGCCTCGTAATGCAGTCGTTCCGGTGAGGCCAGTTTGGCAACTTCAGGTTTGCTGCTCATTTCGTCGAGCAGCGCATTCGGTTCAATACCTGCTTCGTAACAATACGCTGCGAGCTCAGCCCGGTCGGCGGCATCACCGCCGCTCAGTGCGAACAGGTAGGCGAGCGCCCAACCGGTTTCCGGCATGCGTCGGTAAGGGCGATGCATGAAGACAGTCCGCAATGAGTGCATGTAGGCGATCGCGTTGAGATCACGCTTTTCGTACATGTCATTCAGTGCGTGCAGAGTTTCATCAATGTAGCAGGTGGTCGAGTACTTGCCATTGAACACCGGGAAGTCCTGTACCTGGTGCGACTCGTTCCGGTCCTGGCCGCAGAAGCGCAACATCGGTTTGCGAAAATCCATGACCCGGTAATCGGATGCCGAGCCTGAGCGAATCAGATCAACTTCCGCCAGCTTGGGGTCTTCTTCAAGCAGCATGGCCACGGCACCTGCGCCCTGAGTGGGTTCGCCACTGCTACCGCGCGCGTACTCCGCGATATCCGCGCAGACGACAATGGCTTGTCCGCCGGCGCCGTCAAGTGCCAGATGCCGTATCGCGCCTTTCATGCCGTATACGCCACCAAGACAGGCGTGTTTGAATTCAGGGACTTCGCAGCTGCGAGCGATAGGCGGTTTGCCGGCCGCGATCAGGGCCCGGTCGACCATGCCCTTGACGATGATCGCGCCCGCTGAATTATCGGTGCTGGACTCGGTACCCAGCCCCAGAAACTTAACTCGGGACGGGTCAATGTCGTATTGGGTGATGAGCCGCATGACCGCCGTTGCAGCCATCGTGTAGACACTCTGATTCGGCCCGCGTACCCGGAAACTGCGCCCGATAACCTCGCGAGTCTTCGGCCATTGGTTGCCTGTCCAGGCGCACCAATCCTCCAGCCAGACCCGGTAAGGTGGCAAATAAGCGGCTAAGCCACTAATTCCTATGCTCTTTCTATTCATGGGTAGCGATTACCACGGTGTCGGACGGTGACTGCTAAAGCCTGCAGCCCGGAAATTCTAGTTGCCCGGGCTACGCGGCTCAAGCGGCTCATTCCACCGTGATAGTGATGACTTCCGAGGACACCGGTGGCTGATGCGGAATATGCAGGTGGTCTCCGAGCAAAAGCTGCAGGGTGTGCTCGCCAGGAGGGAGCGGCAGATCGGTAACGGTTCGGCCGTCACCAAAGTGCACGTGATGGTCGTCGGCCGGGATAGGTTGGTCGAACGGCGGTAGTTCGGCGTCAATAATGACGTGGTGATGGCCGCTCATCGGCGCGTCGGTACCCGCAGGCCGGACATCCATGCCATCAAGTCCGAACTCGATACGAACCGGGCTGGTAACGGTAGCGCCGTCAGCCGGTTCGATGAAATAAAGCCGTGCCGCTTGTGGCGCTGTGGAGCGCGGCAGAGCAGCTGGCGCGGTTGTGTTTGCGGCTGGCGCCGCCTTCTGGGTCTGACTCTGATCATCGTTGTTGCCGCAGGCGCCGAGGGCCGTTAGCAAACACAACGCAGTTGCAAGTTTCGGTGTGGAACGCACTTCGCTCTCCTTATCGAGTGAACGTGCACCAATGGTACGGTGCCACGGCACAGATTGCTGCACATTTGCGGCAATAACGTCAGGCTCCCGACTGCACGAACAACCCCACCCAACATTGGTAGGTGGTGCATGCAGCCGTCGAGACAGGCGCGGTCAGTCCGCTTGTGTCTTGCCGGCCGTTTTCTTTCGTGCCGGAGATTTTTTTCGCGCCGCTCGTTTTTTCGCAGGCTTTGCGGACGAATCACCGGCCGCGGGATGCCGGAACAATTCTTCCGGTGCGAAGTCGTCGACGCCCATCAGGTGTTCCACTTTTTCATGGAAGTTGCGCATAGCATCGGCTTCATCGGTGGTGATGATCTCCGCTTTTGCCGCTTCCTCAATCTGGTAGCCCACGTATTCGGAATTGATAAGCCCTTCTTTGAAGGCCTGCCGTAGTTTTTGTTGCAGCGGTGCCAGTTCTTCGGAAAGCACGAGCGCTTCCTGCAATTGGCCCAGCGGATTGCCGGCTTCCAGCGTTGTGTAGGCCTGCGCGCACAGCCGGTCGCGAGATTCGCTGCTATGGGTAATCAAGTCCACCACCTTCATGCTCAGCTCGTCAGAAGGTGCGGAGTACGTGCGTCCGCGCGGGAAAATGAAGCAGCGTAAAAAGAACGCAACCGGTCGGTTCGGGAAATTGCGCAAGAAACTGTGCAGCTGTTCCTGCGCCTCGTACATGAGTGTACGCACTGACCATTCGACGAGCGGCAGGTCGGCCGAGCGTCGACCCTGATTCTCGAAGTGCTTTAACACGGTGGAAGCGAGGTACATGGAGCTTAGTACGTCGCCGAGGCGCGCTGACAACAGTTCCTTGATCTTGAGTTTGCCGCCGAGTGTCAGCATGGCGAAGTCAGAGGCGAGTGCGAACGCCGCACTGTAGCGATTGATGTTCTGGTAGTAGCGTGCAGTCGGTGTGTTTAACGGCACCTTGCTGAACTTGGCGTGCGTCAGGGCCAGGAAAAATGAACGGGCCAGATTGCTGATGGCATAACCGATATGTGAGAACAGCGCCTGATCGAATTCAAAGAGGCCGCGCTGCTCATCATCATTCTGGGCCGCCTGCAGTTCGCGCAGGACGAACGGATGGCAGCGAATGGCACCCTGGCCGAAGATAATCAGACTTCGGGTCAGGATGTTGGCACCTTCAACGGTAATCGCAATGGGTGTCGCCATGTAGCCGCGACCGAGGTAATTACGCGGTCCCATCATGATGGCTTTGCCGCCGTGAATGTCCATCGCATCGTTACCCACTTTGCGACCCAGTTCGGTGCAGTGGTACTTCAGAATGGCAGAAGGTACAGCGGGCTTTTCGCCCTGCTGTATGGCGCCGGAGGTAACGGATACCGCCGCATTCATTACGTACGAGTAACCGGCTACACGACTGAGCGCCTCGCCAACGCCATCGAATTTGGCAATGGGTAAGCCGAATTGCTTGCGCAGCTGCGCATAAGCACCGCTGGCCCAGGCGGCAGCTTGTCCACCGCCTGCTGCGCTGGATGGCAAGGTGATTGCGCGACCGACGGACAGCAACTCGACCAGCATTTTCCAGCCCTTGCCAGCCATTTCCTTGCCGCCGATGATGTAGTCAAGCGGGACGAAAACGTCTTTGCCCGAGGTCGGGCCGTTTTGAAACGGGATGGTCAGTGGGTAGTGCCGACGGCCAATCTCGATGCCTGGCATGTCGGTCGGAATCAGGGCTGCAGTGATGCCGTACTCGTCTTCGTCGCCGATCAGGTGATCAGGATCGTACAGCTTGAAGGCGAGGCCGAGCACGGTCGCAATGGGCGCCAGCGTAATGTAGCGCTTGTTCCAGTTCAGCCGTATGCCAACGATCTCTTCGCCCTCGAAGGTGCCGCGACAAACGACGCCGCTGTCGATCAACGCCGCGGCGTCGGAACCCGCCTGCGGTGACGTCAGCGCGAAGCACGGTACTTCGTCACCGGACGCGAGGCCTGGCAGCCAGCGTTGCTTTTGATCTTCGGTGCCGTAGTGCAGCAACAACTCGGCCGGGCCCAACGAGTTTGGAACACCCACCGTTGACGACACGGTTGCACTGCGGCTCGCCAGCTTTGAGATGACCATTGCGTTTGCGTAGGCGGAAAACTCAAGTCCGCCGTACTCCTTGGGGATGATCATGGCAAAAAACTTGTGCTTCTTGATGAACGCCCAGACTTCCTCTGGCATGTCGGCCCGGTTGTGAGCGATATCCCAGTCGTCGATCATCCGACACAGTTCTTCGCAAGGACCATCCATGAACGCCTGCTCTTCGTCGGACAGCGTTGGGGCAGGGAAGGACATGAGGCGTTCCCAGTCGGGCATCCCGGAGAACAACTCTCCGTCCCACCATACGTTGCCGGCTTCCAGTGCTTCGCGTTCGGTGTCGGACATCGAAGGGAGCATCGTGCGATAAACAGCCAGAGCGGGTTTGGTCAGTTTTTCGCGGCGGAACTCTTCAAAGTTGAGAGCGACCATCACTGCCACCGGCAGCCACAGGAAGATGACCCACAAAGGATGGCCGGAACCAAACAGCGTATAGGCAAGAACGGCCGCCGCAACAGCAACGGTCGAACTGAACAGATTTACCCGGTTGTAGGCGAGGTAAATGCCGCCACCAAAGAACAACAGGAACCAAAACAGGCCGACTAACATATGTGACACCTTGTCTTCCTCACTCAAGAAGACTTCGCAGTTTCAGTGTCCGTTCCCATGGGGTTCAGCACGCTGTTCCACTAAGGGACGGTTGCGAAGTCTCGCAGGCGACGGTCGCCGCTTATTCGGGCCTGCCGTGACAGGACCGGCTCAGTTCGGATGTGCCCCCGGCGACACATCGCGTAAGTGTGCCGGCATCCAGCCGGCACACTCGATTACCCTAGCACCCGCCAAACGGGCGCGCCACTGGCAATTGATCAGGCCAGCAGCTCTTCGATAGCCGCTCTTTCTTCCCGCAATTCCTGCTCCGTGGCTTGCATACGCTCACGGCTGAAGTCATTGACCTCCAGTCCCTGCACGATTTCGTAGTTGCCGTTCTTGCAGCGGACCGGGTAGGAATAAACGATGCCTGCCTCAATGCCGTAACTGCCGTCAGCCGGTATGCCCATGCTGACCCAGTCGCCATCGGCGGTACCCAGCGCCCAGTCGTGCATGTGATCGATCGCCGCGGAGGCAGCCGATGCCGCCGACGATGCGCCGCGCGCCTTGATGATCGCTGCACCGCGCTGTTGCACGGTTGGTATGAAGTCGCCGCTCAGCCAGCTCTGGTCAACCAGGTCTGTGGCGGCCTTGCCTTTCACGGTTGAATGATGAACGTCCGGGTACTGCGTAGCGGAATGGTTTCCCCAGATGGTTAATTGGCGGATATCGGTAACGTGGCTGTCCGTCTTGGCGGCCAGCTGTGCAGCGGCGCGATTGTGGTCCAGTCGCGTCATCGCCGTGAAATTGCGTGGATCTATGTCCGGGGCATTGCTACTCGCGATCAAGGCATTGGTATTCGCCGGGTTACCGACGACCAGCACTTTAATGTCGCGACTGGCGTGGTCGTTCATGGCCTTGCCCTGTACCGAGAAAATCTGCGCATTCGCCTGCAGCAGGTCTTTTCGCTCCATGCCGGGTCCGCGCGGCCGTGCGCCAACCAGTAACGCATAGTCACTGTCGCGGAAGGCTTCGTTCACGTCGTCGGTCGCGACGACGCCAACCAGGCCGGGGAATGCGCAGTCGTCCAGTTCCATCACTACGCCTTTCAGCGCATCCAGGGCCTGCGGTATTTCAAGCAGTTGCAAGATGATCGGCTGGTTCGAGCCAAGCATCTGGCCGGAAGCGATACGAAAGGCGAGTTGATAGCCAATCTGTCCGGCGGCACCCGTGATAGTTACGCGAACTGGTTTTTTCATGTTAGTCCCTGATTTTTATGCTGAATATTCGGTTGGCCAGCGGGCGGCCGAGCCAGCGGCGCCTGCCAAATGGTTACCACGTGACCGCAAGGTGGGTGGCGGGCGGCGATTCTAGCATTGCCGTGCCGCTACGGCACATCGCAGGGCGCTTACTCGGGCGCCCTAAAGTCCGGATAGGTGCTGTTAAACAGCGTCAGTTCTTTGCCTGCGCCTTCGTCATTGCCGGCATCGCGCAATTCCACGATGCACTGCCACCACTCAGCGACGCCCTGCATCTCGGCCGTCCGGCACAGGCGGTCACTGTCAGGACTGTCGGTGTTAGCCATGTCTGCCCGGGCCGCCACGGCGGACGGCGCCAGAGCGTCCTGCATGGTTCGGGTCTCGGCTGGCGACTGAGTTGCTTCATTCTGCGCCTGACCCGCCTTCGCGTTCGATGGCCTTGTCGACCGCCGAGTGTTGCCGAATTTATTGAGCTGAAACAGGTTAGCGCTGGTATCGCCTGCGCGCTGCTCCGGTGATGGTGCCGACTGGTGTAATTCGGTCGCCGCGCGTTTTTCCTCTCGCATCTGACGCATAACGCGGCTCGCCGGTGCCTCGTCGTCGCTGGCAACATCGCTGGCGGACGACAAGGGGGCCGCAAATTCGCTGCTGGTTTCATTGGCAGGTAGCGGAGTTACGCCTTGCATGTCATAGACCAAAGCAATGCCAAGTACGAAGGTTGCAGCGAAGGCCAGGGGACGGCCCCAAACTGAAAGGTATTTCGCAATGCCCGGTTTGACCGCTGCCGCCGCCTCATCCAGTACAGCTCGATTCAAGCGCTCAGGCGCACGGACGTTCTGGCTGGCGAGGTACGTTTCCCGCAAGCGCTTTTCCGCGTCGTTGTGGTTCTCGGTGTTCACTTTGTGCTACTCATTCCCATAGCCTCATGCAGACAATGCGTTTGATTCCCTGGGTTCTGCCAACACGGCGGTCAATTTGCTCATGGCGTAGCGAAGTCGACTCTTCGCTGTTTCATGGGCTACCCCGGTGACGTGGGCGATTTCTTCAACGCTCAGGCCGGCTTCTTCGCGCAACAGAAAAGCGTCACGCTGCTCCATTGGCAGTTGTTCCAGCGCAATCAGCAATCGCTGCCGAGCCATCGATTTTTCAACGAGCAGCTCCGGACTGTCAGTATCGGCGGCGAGCTGATCTGGGTCGTGGCTCGGCCCGGCACTGTAGCGCTTGTTGCGTCGCACGTAGTCGATAAAGGAGTTATGCGCGACGCGGTACATCCAGGTCGTGAATCTGGCGGTTGGCCGGTAGCTGCTCCGCGCCTTTATGATCTTGCCCCAAACATCCTGGAAAACATCCGCGGCGGCATCGGGGTTGCCGGACAAACGCAGCAAATACCGATACAGGGCATCGTTGTGTCGTGAATAGAGCGTTTCGAATGCTGAAACGTCACCATCGCGGTAACGCAGCATCAACGCTGAATCTTCTGGCAAAACACTCATTGGTCGAGCATAGGGCACCGGCAGTGGCGACGGAAGCGGTTGGCTGCCGAGGGTTGTTTCGTGGCCAAGACAGTTCATGGGCGGGATGCACAGATTGACTCAAGCCGGAGGCTGTTCGGTCTCTGAATGTTCAAGCGTTGTCTCCGGTATTCATTGCGACGTTATAACTGGTAACGCACCGTTGTCGCGGAAGGGGTTAAACGCCAGCAGGCTTGCAATCTAAATCGGCGGTGTTATAGTTGACTATAACACTAGTTCACCGGCCAGCAGGACTGGCCATGCCACTAACATTACGAGGAACAGGCGATGCGCCGTCAAGCGAGCAGGGGATTACCGATGCGGGTCACTTTGGCCGTATTCATGCTGTTGTTGGTTGCTGTTGTGGCGGCACAGGCGCGGCCCAACGGTAGTCAGCGCGCGTCGTTCGCAACGAGCACGGAATCGGTCAGGGATGGTGGCGGCATGCTGACAGCCCGGCTGGCCAGACTCGCCTTTGCGCGGGATGCAACTGCGGCAGGATCGGCGCCAAGAGCGCGCCTGCTGAAACGCCGCTAACCACCGCCGCGCTTAAGCTGGGGAGCGTAAACGACGCAATGACGGATGCTGCCTTTGACCCGTTCTGTCCTGATACCATCGGGACGCCTGTAGCAAAGCACGAAACGAGTCCGGCCTATAACCTGGCGGGCAATTAATGACGATGGCTGGAGTGTCAATGGACCCAAAATGGAATGACGATCTGCCGATCTACCGTCAGTTGCGGGATCGGGTGGTCGCAATGATCCTTGAGGGCGTACTGGCCGATGGTGACGCGCTGCCTTCCGTCCGAAACGTCGCTGCAGAGTACCGGCTTAATCCGCTGACCGTATTGAAGGGTTACCAGGAACTGGTCGACGAGGGGCTGGTTGAGAAGAAGCGTGGGCGGGGCATGTTCGTCACCGATGGCGCCAACAAGCAGCTATTGAAAGATGAGCGCCGCCGTTTTCTTGAAAAGGAGTGGCCCGCGGTCATCGCTACGATCGAACGGCTTGGACTGGATCGTGCAGACCTTCTCGCTGAGGTGCCGATTCCCAACAATAAAAACGATGGAGCCGGAAATGACTAGTCTGGTTGATGCTAGGAATGTATCGAAGTCCTTTGGTAGTTTGCGAGCTGTCGATGACATCAGTTTCACTATAGAAAAGGGCCGAATTACCGGCTTGATCGGACCGAATGGCGCGGGCAAGACCACTTTGCTGAAGGCGATTCTGGGCTTAACCGACTGCCAGGGCAGCCTTTCTGTGCTGGGGCTGGATCCGTTCAGGCAGCGACGCGAACTCATGCAGAATATCTGCTTTATCGCGGACGTCGCGGTATTGCCTCGCTGGATACGCGTGTCGCAACTACTCGACTTCACAGAAAAAGTGCACCCCAAATTCTCCCGTAAACGAGCCAATGAATTGCTGGCGGCGACTCGCATCAAGCATTCGTCGAAAGTGCGGGAATTGTCGAAGGGCATGATCACGCAGCTGCACCTTTCCATCATCTCAGCGGTCGACGCTCGGCTTCTGATTCTTGACGAGCCGACCCTGGGTCTCGACATCATTTTCCGGAAGGACTTCTACGGAAATTTGCTGGATGGTTACTTCGATGACGAGCGCACCATTCTGATCACGACGCACCAGGTGGAAGAGATCGAAAACCTGCTGACGCACGTAATGTTCATCAATGATGGCCGCCTTGTGCTCGACTCCGCGATGGAGGATCTGCCGCAGAGGTTCGTTGAGTTACAAACCTCCGGCAGTCAGGCGGAAGCGGCACGCGCGTTGAGACCGCTGTACGAGCGCGAAAGTTTCGGCAAGAAGGTCATGCTGTTCGAGGGCGTCACGCGCGAGAGCTTAAACAAGTTCGGTGAGACCCGGACTCCTGCGATCGCCGATCTGTTCGTTGCGAAAGTAAAGGGAGCCGCCGCATGATTCACACCCAATTGGCATTGCTGCAGCGCGAACTGTGGGAGCACAGGTCAATCTACGTTGCGCCGCTCGTGGTCGCGCTGCTGATTGCGCTCATGTCGATCACCGGTCAGGTCGCCGTTTCTGCTTTCGATACACAGGTCGATTTGTCGATCCTTGGCGCCAGCAATCTGGGCGAGACCGAGCGGGCGGCAGCAATCACGGTCGTGACGTCGGCAATTTCTGCCATGCTGATGATGACCATGGCGATACTTGGTGTGTTCTATTTGCTGGATGCGCTGTACACCGAGCGAAGGGACAAAAGTATTCTGTTTTGGCGCTCGCTGCCGGTTACGGATGCGGAAACGGTCATATCGAAGTTGCTGACGGCGATTATTGTTATTCCATTGGTGACGTTTGCAATCGTGATTGTGACTCAGGTTTTCGTGGTGGCGATATCGTCCATGTGGGTGAGTGGTCGTGGCGGCGATGGTTGGACCTTGATCTGGAGTGCGGCACCGTTTCTGGATACCTGGTTCGCAACCTTGTTATTTTTCCTGGCCACGCCACTCTGGTACATACCGTTCGCCGGTTGGTTCCTGTTCGTTTCCGCGTGGACGCGTCGATCTCCTTTCCTGATTGCCATACTGCCGTTGTTCGTTGTGCCGATGCTGGAGCGGATTCTGATCGGCACCTCATTCTTCAGGGATGCGATATTCGGTCGTTTCGCATCCATGCCACTCTTCGGCGGCTTCGACAGTGCCGGTATATCGATCGTTGAGGACGGCCCGCCGACGTTTGACGCCGATGCGACAGCCAGTCTGATGGCCATGATCGATCTGCCCGCATTCCTGAGTGACCCTGCTCTGTGGGTGGGGCTAATGGTCGGCGGTTTATTAACGGCGGCGGCAATTTACGTGCGGCGTTACCGGGACGATAGCTAATTTTGTTGAGTCAATCCGCCTGCAATTGCAGCTGATGCTTGCGGATTTTCCCCCGGAACTGGTCGTAGCTGAGTTCCAGTAGTTCTGCCGCCACTTTCTGATTAAAGCGTGCTTTCCGCAGTGCTTCCTGTAGGTACTTCTTTTCCGTTTCCAGGAGCGTCGCCTTCAGATTGGCCGGTAGTAGCGGTCTCTTTTTTGGTGGCTGAGGCGAATCCGTGGTCTCTTCCCTGGCAGGTTCTTTGCGTAGCCTGAAAGGTGAGTCGAAGGGGTCAAACGCGATTTCCTTGATGGGCTGTTCAGGCTCTTCTGTACGGTAAACAGAACGTTCGACCGCATTCTTGAGTTCGCGCACATTGCCGGACCAGTCGTGACGCAGTAGTGACGAGGATGCTTTGGGGCTGAACCCCGGAAAGTAAGCCAGCTTCAACTCACTCGCCATGTTGATCGCGAACGCGTACGCCAGCGGCAGTATATCTTCGAGCCTCTCGCGCAAGGGTGGCAGCGTGATGACGTCGAACGCCAGGCGATCCAGCAAATCATCCCGAAACAAGCCGCTTCTGACCCGCTCCTGCAGATCCGCGTTGGTTGACCCGACTATTCTGACATTGACCCGCAGGGTATCGGAGCCACCGACTCTCTGCAGTTCGCCATACTCGATCACGCGCAGTATCTTTTCCTGCATGCGCAAGGAGATCGTGGCCAGCTCATCGAGCACCAGCGTGCCACCATCCGCTCGCTCGAAGTGCCCGATGTGGCCCTTAACGGCCCCCGTGAACGCACCTGCTTCGTGACCGAACAGTTCGGATTCCAGAATGGACTCGGTCAAAGCCGCGCAGTTGACCTTGATCAGCGGCTGTTCCCAGCGCTGGGACAGGAAATGCAGGCGAGCGGAGATCAGTTCCTTGCCGGTGCCTCTTTCGCCGACCACAAGTACAGGCTTGTCGAGCGGCGCCGCTCGCGAGACATGCTCGAGCATGGCGAGAAACGCGGGTGCTTCACCAATAATGGGCTGAACACGGCCGTCAATAGACATTGGTCAAAAATACTACACGTCTGTGAAAAAAACCAATAGATAGTGAAATATACCAACTCGCTGCTTTGGCCGATCCTGAGAAAATATTCATTATATATTGCAAAATCAACTAGTTATGTATTCTCGACCGGTTTGGCACAGAAGCTGCAAGTCTAGGCATGACCACGAACTTTAAGAGGAAGACATCATGGGCATATTCACGAGATTCAGCGACATCGTGAACTCAAACATCAACGCCATTCTGGATAAGGCGGAAGACCCTGAAAAAATCGTCCGGTTGATGATTCAGGAGATGGAGGACACGCTGGTTGAGGTTCGCTCAGCGGCGGCACGGTCCATCGCGGACAAGAAAGACCTGAATCGGAAGTTGGAGACATTCGATCGGGATTTAGCGGAGTGGGACAACAAAGCCGAACTGGCCCTGCGTAAAGGGCGCGAGGATCTGGCGAAGGCCGCATTGATCGAGAAATCCAAAGTCGCGGTTGCGACGGACTCCATTCGCGCAGATTACGCTGCTGTTGACGATGGTCTGGCCAAGCTCAACGACGACATTGCCAGGCTTGAATCTAAGTTAAATGATGCCAAGACCCGACAAAAATCATTGCTCGCAAGGCATAAGACAGCAAATAGTCGGCTGCAAGCCCGCAAGAAAATTCACGACTACCAGATAGACGACGCGCTTGTCCGGTTCGAGCAATACACCCGACGTATCGATGATGTCGAGGGGCGCATCGAGGCCTATGACCTGGGATTGCCAAAAGATCTTAATCATCAATTCGAAAGTCTGGAGGCAGAAGAGTCCGTCGCCCAGGATCTTGCCGATCTGAAGCGTCGGGTTGCAGGGAATGTAACTGAAGAGGCGAAATAGTGGGCGGAGGATTCGGTGAGCTGGTCGCCGTCGCAATTATTGTCTTTGTTGCGATTCCCGCCCCGCTCTTCATTGTTTTGCATTTCATAACGAAGTGGAAACAGTCACGAGAGTTATCGGGTGGTGACGAGAAAATGATGGAGGACCTCTGGTTGTTGTCGGAAAAACTGAACGACCGTCTGGAGGCTCTGGAGACGATATTGGACAACGAATTACCGGGCTGGAGGAAAAATCGATGAGCAGATCGGGCAGATCGAGAGAGGAATGCGGTGGCCCCACGTTGCGCGGGCTGTACAGGGACCGCGAAAACGGCTGGATTTTCGGCGTTTGCGCCGGCTTGTCAGAGTTCGCAAATTTTCGCACCTCGACTGTGAGAATCATTGCGGTGTTGTGCCTGGTTTTTTTCTTTGTCCCGACGGCATTGACTTACGTTGCGGCCACGTTGCTGATACGTCAGCGTCCGCTTACTTATTCGGGAACACGAGCAGAGCATGAGTTTTGGAAGAACCACCACTGCAACGATCACTGGAGAGCGTCATGAGCCCGCTGGACGGCCTGTCTGACCGCCGCTTTTATCGGGACTCCCGTCGCGGAATGATCGGAGGCGTTTGCGCCGGAATTGCGGATTATTTCGCCTTTAATTTGACGGCGACCCGAATCTTGAGTGTCGTGATGTTGATAAGTTTTATGCCGGTAACACTCCTGGCCTATTTTGGCTGTGTGATGTTGGTGCCGTCTGATCGCGGTATGGCACGGCAAGAGCCTTACGATCCCGGGTTCAGGAAAGCAATGCGCTCAAATCCGGCCAATACGCTTGCCGATGTAAAACGAAAATTTCAGAAACTCGACTCACGATTGGCGCGCCTGGAGCGCTACGTAACGTCATCTCGGTTCAATCTGGATCAAGAATTTCGAAATTTATGAAGCAGTAAAGTTAAGCTGACGAGAAAGCAAAGGGGAGAGTGAATGAACGGAGTATTTACATTTGTATTACTGCTTGTTGCTGTGGTTATGTTCACGCGGCTTGTTGAAGCGTGGATGAAGCAACGAGCGGGCAAGGCCGAGTCTGATGAGAGTGTTGGCGAAGCGCTGGCCAAGATCGATCTGCTGGAAGAGCGCATCCGCGTACTCGAACGAATAATTACCGAGAACAAGGTTGATCTGAAGCAACAAATCGACGATCTCCAGTAATCCCAAGGACACCCTTAGACCTCATGTCGACGCCAATCCGGTTCATCGAGGATTTTCTGCCTACGCTGTCAGTCAGCAGTGGCGAGCCCTCAGTGATAGTCGTTAGCAAAGAACCGCACTTGTTGCGGCATTTGAACTGGCCGGCAAACACCCTTTGGCTTAACGAAATCAGTGCAGCTGATGGCGTTGATATGTCTGTACGCGGCGATCTGGGCGTAATCGTCAATCAGTTGGAACACATGTCGGTTGAGTTAGCGGTGGCGTTGCTCGCCCGACTGCGTGATTGTCATTGTGACCAATTGCTGGTGCACAACAGTAGCGAGAATCTGACGACCCAGGAAATGCTCGCGTTGGGCTTTACGCGAGTCAGTTCCGTTGGGTCAGATGGCTGGTTTCATTACCAGCGCGATGAATTCTACGAAGAGCGTTCGTGGAACTCGCCCGAACAGTGGGCTAATCCGCAGAACTACAAACGGTTTCGCTGGTAGAGCTATTCGCCCCGAGCCTTGAACGCTTGCACTTGTTCATTGAAGCGTGCCGCGACTGTTTCCATCTCATCTACAGCAGCGTTGTACTTCTTGTTTACCATGTCTTCACGTTGTTGCTCATCTTCCGCGCTCAATTCAGCATTTGCGCGAGCGGCTTTTTCTTCTTCCAGCAAGCAATCCAGGTATGTTTCCATGTTGGCGACGAATGCTTTGACATCGCGCTGCCCCGCAATCATTTCTTCTTTGCTGGCCGAATCGCCGTTCGGAATATCAACGCGCGTCGGGTAGTCGCAGGCAAGGCTGGTCTGTGCAAAAAGCAGAAGAGATGCAGCGCCGATAATTTTAGTGATTCTGTTCATCAGGTCGATTTAATCCATGCAAGCGGCGGGTGCGCGGCACCGGCGCCGGTTAGAGAAGTGAGTGCCGCGCTATTTAAGCATTTTGCCCGGACTGAGTGAAGCGCGGCTGAAACTCATTGATTAACTTGAATTTTGTACGCCCTCCATAAGGCGGGAGTGCGTCGCGCAGGCCTGTTGGTCAAGCGAAAAGCGCGCGGTATTTGTCCGTTCCGTCTGCTTGTGCCAGTAACAGGTCGAGGTAGTTGTCGGAGCTCATCGGGTCGCCAAACAACATGCCCTGGACGTAGTTGCAGTCCAGCGTTTGCAGGAACGCCAGCTGTTCTTCAGTCTCAACACCTTCGGCAACAACGTCCATTTTCAGACTGCGGCCCATGTGAATTATCGTACCTACGATCGTCGCGTCGTCCGGGTTAACTGCGATGTCTCGCACAAATGACTTGTCGATCTTCAGGGTGCTGATTGGGAACTGCTGAAGAGCGCTCAGCGACGAATAGCCAGTGCCAAAATCATCGATAGCAAGATGTAATCCCAGCGCGTACAGCTCGTCCAGCAATTTAATGGTTCGTGCTGGATTTTCCATCAAGGTTGTTTCGGTAATCTCGAGTTCCAGCGATGTGGGTGACACTTCGTAGCCGCGCATGATGCCGGCGATTCTGTTGATAAAGTTGGACTGTCTGAGTTGTTTCAGTGACAGATTGACCGAAACCCTGCCTGGAGAGGGCACAGATCGCTGCCAGTAGCGGAAATCTGCACAAACCCGGTCGAGAACCCACTCGCCAATCTCCACGATCAGATTGGTTTCTTCGGCGATCGGTATGAAGTCCGAAGGGAGAATGATGCCACGCTCCGGCAGTTCCCAACGGACCAGTGCCTCGGCGCCGATAACTTCGCCGGTTGCGAGGTTGTACTTCGGCTGGTAGTGAACAAGCAGCTCGTCCCTTTCGAATGCGCGTTTGAGCTTGCTCTTGGTCATCAGCCGCTCAACCGCTGCTTCATTCATCTCGGGGCTGTAATAGGCGAAAACATTGCCGCCAGACTTTTTAGCATGATAAAGGGCAGCGTCCGCATTGCGGATTAAATCAATGACGTCGGCAGCGTCAGTAGGGTAGCTGGCTATGCCCATGCTCGCGGTCATGAAAACTTCGTGGCCTTGCACGTAGAACGGGTCAGCCAGGCGATCGAGAATGCTACGTGCCAGTTTGTCGAGCATAGGCAGCGTGTCCGGATCGTTGTCCAGCCTATCGACGATGACGGCAAACTCATCGCCCGCCAGTCGGCCAACAACCGTGCCTTCAGGCAGTGCGTCACCGAGCCGGTTGGCGACGGTCTCCAGCGTTGTATCGCCGGCGAGATGCCCGAATGTATCGTTGATCTCCTTGAATTGATCGACATCGATATACAGGAGACAGAGAGATTTTCGTGATCGTTTGGCACGCGCAATAGCTCGTTGCAGCAGGTGTTGAAACTGCATGCGATTGGGGACTTTTGTCAGAGCATCTATGCGCGCCAGATAACGGATTCTCTGTTCCGTCTTGCGCCGTTCGGTGACGTTTTGCGCGGCATAAATTCTGTCTGCCGTTTCCTCATCGTCACCAATAATCGAGCCTGTGTATGAAACCGGGACCTGTTCGCCGTCTTTGGTTACAAACATGGCCTCCATCGGAATGCCGGTGGGCGCATCTGTATTGAGCAATGCGCCTCTGTCGCTGTCGAGAATGCAACTGAGTGGCTGGCCAACGAGTTCATTGTCGCCGTAATTCAACATACGGGCGGTGGCATGATTGACCTTGGTTATCACGTTATCGGGCGAAGTAACGATGATGGCTTCGTTCATGCCGCCCAGAATGTTGTCGACATAGTCGCGGGAGATGGTTGTTCGTTTCAGGCGGTCGCGCATGTTGTTGAAGACGTCGACAAGGTCGCCCAGTTCGTCGCCGCGAGGTCCGTGCAGGTCTTCGCCAAAATTGGATTCGCTTAGTTTCTCGGCCTGCGTTTTGATTTCGCGTATGCGCTGACTTTGTGCGCGAATAATCAACCAGACTACGACACCACAAAGCAGCAGCATGATAGCCATTGATGCGCCGATCCAAAGGAAACTGCTGCGGCGATGCTGTTGCTCGGCGCTCAGCATACTGTTTCTGAATTCTGCGGTCGCTTCTTGCAGCCCGATGAGACCGAAGTTGCCGAACAGCGTGCCGAGACGTTCGCCGCGCTGTACGACCGGGTATTGCAACTGGAGCCGTTGGTTTTCCCAGTTCGCCACCGTCTGGCTGTTGCTGACAGGGAGTTCGCCTGCCTCAAGCATCGTTTGGCCGTCGGCAGATACAAACCGAAGGCCGATGAAGTCGTCCTGCCCTTCCACCGCGTGCCTGAGCAGTTCCTGGTTCGACATCACGGCCGGTTCGCCACCTGACAAGTCCAGACTATCCGCGATTCGGTGCAAACGAGCTCTTGAGCGACGCTCGAAACTGGCCGCAAGGCTGCGTTCGTGCTCGAGCATGCCGGTTTCCACCAGACCGCCCGCCATCGACTGGTACTGAGCATAAAAATTGCTCAGCAACAGAATGCAGACCACGGCCGCTAGCGCGACAGCGAGTATCAGGTATCTGGGTAGGATTTTGCCGGTCATGCTGGGTAAGACCTGGGGCGAGGCTCCGTGTTTGCCAGACTGCCTGAAAATCTCAGCAGCCGGTTACATTCTAGTTATTATCGGTTTCGGCCCCGAAGCGGAGACTTGGCGAGAAATTGCCGCTTCCAAAGCTCCGGTGACGGCCCAAGTCTACCATCCGATACGATCCGGATAGAAACATAAGTCCATGCTTGTTATGGAAAGTACCGCCGGAGTGCCCGGCCGACCCAGCAGCCAGACGCCTCAAAACCAGGCCCAGGCTAGTTCTTGTTGCGTTTCTCGACGAATTCAATGGGTCCGGGGGCGGTCGTGGTCTGCATGGTGCCCTCAACAACGGCTCCTTCTGCAACCGCAATTGCCTCGCCGGTTACAGTACCGACAATTCGCGCCGTATTGCTGATCTCAATACGTCCGTCGGAGACAACATCGCCCTCGACACGGCCCGCAATAATCACTGCTCCCGCCTTGATCCGGCCCTTCCA
Organism: Woeseia sp. D3-10; assembly: GCF_055809415.1. Lineage (NCBI taxonomy): Bacteria > Pseudomonadati > Pseudomonadota > Gammaproteobacteria > Woeseiales > Woeseiaceae > Woeseia > Woeseia sp. D3-10. The sequence continues at coordinate 2,452,722 of NZ_JBVVTW010000007.1, forward strand.
GAAGCCTTTCTGAGTCAATGTGACGGTACCGTTGAGGTCGCAGTCGCCCTCAACCTCGCCACTGATCATAAAGTCGCCGCTACCGGATAATGCGCCGGAAATCTTGCAGCCTTCACTGATCAGAGAGGCAGGTCCCCTGCTGGCATCGCGCAGCCGTCGCAGTTTTGGATCGTTCATAAAGTAAGCTCAAAGAAATCGGCATTGGGAATGGCCAATGATAGTACGCTGATCGCTGAGTGCTGTGAAACAGTTGGCATTGCTGTATCTGTCGTTGGCAGTCCCGGAGACCGTCTGTATAGTCGCTGCTTCAGCTGCGGGAGACCTGTGCGTTGAGCAAATTATTTCAGCAGAGAATAAGCCTGCTGGCGAACAGCAATTCTGCACATACCATGTGGGGTGGCTACAAAGGTATCGAGAAAGAGTCTCTGCGGGTTTCCGCCGACGGCTACCTCGCACAAACACCGCATCCTGTCGGGCTGGGTTCAGCGCTTAGTAATCGATTCATTACCACGGATTTCTCCGAGGCGTTATTGGAGTTCGTGACGCCGGCTGTGCCACACACCTGGGAGGCACTGCGGGATCTTTGTGACATCCACCAGTTCAGTTACCCGCGAATGGACGATGAGCTCCTTTGGGTGGCCAGCATGCCGTGCAAGATTCCTCAGGATAAAGACATCCCGCTGGCGCAGTACGGCAGTTCAAATGTTGGGCGTATGAAGACGATCTACCGCAATGGTCTGGGGCACCGTTACGGTCGGACGATGCAAACGATCGCGGGTCTGCATTTCAACTATTCGTTGCCCCAACAGTTCTGGCCAGTCTGGCAGGAGCTTGAGAAGAACAGCGCTGACCCGGGCGAGTTCCGCTCCGCGGCGTATCTCGGATTGATTCGAAACTTCCGCCGGCTCGGCTGGCTGACACTCTATTTGTTCGGGTCGTCACCAGCATTGTGCCGATCGTTCTCCGGGGCAGCCCCGGCAAACATGCCGGAGCTCGATAGCATGACGCTCTATGAGCCGTTCGCAACGTCACTACGCATGAGTGATCTGGGTTATAGCAACAAGACTCAAGCGCGGTTGAATATCTCGCTGAACAGCCTTGATGAATACATTACCGACCTAAGCCGTGCTATCCGGACGCCGGACGCCGTATACGAGAAAATCGGCGTGAAAGTCGATGGTGAATACCGCCAACTCAATGCGAACCAATTGCAGATCGAGAACGAGTACTACAGTCCCATCAGGCCCAAGCGAGTGGCCAACACCGGCGAGCGACCAACGGCCGCACTGCGCCGCGGTGGCATTGAGTACGTCGAAGTTCGTTCGCTGGACCTGAACGTGTTTGATCCGGTGGGTATCAATCAGAACGTAATGCGATTTACGGAAGCATTTCTGATTTATTGCTTGCTGGAAGAAAGCCCGCTGCTCGATGACGACGGCTGGGATGAGTTTGCTGCCAACCATACCGCCACCGCCAAACACGGTAGAGATCCCGAGTTGCGTTTGCGTCGCAATGGCGAGGAAATTGCTCTGGCTGATTGGGCCAACGAAATTCTTCCAAAGGTGCAGGAAATCGCCGCGTTACTCGACCAAAGTGGCGGCAGCGATGACTACTCCCAGTCAGTCGCGGCGCAACAAGCCCTGGTGGATGACCCGGATCGAACGCCTTCGGCGCGGTTACTGTACGAGCTCACCTCATCGGGCAGCAGCTTTTTCGAGTACGCGATGGAAGCCGCGAAGGGGCACAGGGACTATTTCGCTGCGCTGGCGCCGCTTGCAGAAGATCGTGAAAAATTGTTCGCCACCGAAGCGGCCGAGTCGCTCAAGCGGCAGCTCGAAATTGAAGCCAGCAGCACCGAAAGCCTCGATGACTACCTTGCTGCGTATTTTGCGCCAAGCAACGCCGAGAACTGAATCGCGGCGTACTGAAGCGGGCCAAAAGTGACCCTGTCGACCGGGTTTCAAGCTTATCTGTGGACCAGCTCACAGTTCGCGCAAAGCGCAGGTGAGGCGTACTGTCAGTTTGACTAAACTGCGGCCTGAACTTTGACGGCGTTGGCCTACATGGGGCGCGCAACCCAAACACTCAGGACGGCAGCTTGTTTAAGACTTTTATCGTTGGAATTTTCCTGGGCCTGGCAGCCGCAGCCACAGCATCCTGGGTAATGCCGGTCGCCAATCCGCACCGGGAGCCTTCACTTATCACCGTGCAACCTAACGGCGGTAACAGCGAGCTGTTCCAGATTCGAATTCCTGACGACCGTGTCGTTGCCGGTGGCAGTAGCGGCAATGCGCCGACGCCGTCCTCGCTGGTCTGGCCAGAACTCGGCATCCCCGCAGGTCTGGAACTTGAACTGTTCAAAATACGCAATCGCGATGACGTTGTGATTGGTCTTGCGAGCCGCATTTCTGTCTCCGGTCAGGTTGAACCCGCAGCTGTTGAGTGGGCGTTACACTTGCCGGCGCGAGGCGCACTCTATTTTCCGATGACGACCAACGGCGGTGATTTTCGCAGTGGTGAACTGCGTGCAGGCACGCGCGAATTTTTGGATCGTTCGGGCCGGTTGGAGGAGCGCTACGTTCCTGATCCGGCGAATACGGGGCAGGGGCGCATCGAATTGCGTTCGTCGTTGATCGGCAAGCCGACGAATCGTCCTGAAGGAGAGCAACCGTGAAGTACCTGATTGCTCTTGTTGGCGGAATTCTGGCTGGCGTCGCTTTGTTCGGGTTGCTGTTGTACGTGAACCCGTTGGCGAAATCGTCGGGTGTTTCGCCGTTGGCTGTGTCGCAATCCAGCATGCTTGAATTGACCTTCTCGGCGGTGCCCGGTGATACCGTGGCCAGCATCTACAGCAGCAAGGCACGGCCGGATTCTCACCCGGACAGGGTGCAAGATCTGTGGGATCCCGCACTTACTGACACCAAGGTTACGATCACAGCGCTGCGCAGCAGTCGCGGTCAGCCAAGGGCGGTCGGCGTCAAGTTCTCTTCTCTGGCTAAAGAAGCAGGCCTTCTGAAAGCAAGCGTGCCAGTCAACAGCAACTGGCACCTATGGATGTTGAATGACGGTGGCTTGTTCATCGACCAAACGGAAAATCTGTGGTTCTTGTTGCACGACGTGATTGTACCGGCCTATCTGGGTTCCGACAGGGCCTGGCGTGGCGCGTGGTACGGCATCACGACGATCGGTCCCGGTGCGCTGGGTACGGGTCGAGTGACCGGCGGTAGTGGCAGGCTTGATGGCGTGCGGGGCGAAGCAGTGGAATCAGCGGTCGCCCGCGCCTACCAGGCAGACCAGGGGCCGGTGGCTATGGACGTCAATCTGACATTGTCGTTGCCGCCAGCGGAGTAGCCGTCGTAGCAACCGCATGTAGTGGCTCTGGTACTGTCTTTTCACCTCGCACTGATGCCACCGTCAATACGCAACTCGCTGCCGGTAACGAACCCTGATTCGTCGGACGCGAGGTACAACACGGCGTAGGCCACATCGTCCGTCTTGCCAATTTTCCCCAGCGGTATCTGCCGCGCCAGTTTGTCCAGCGCGCGCTCGCGGTCTGCACCGCGCGCCAGGTCGTCAAGGATCGGTGTATCCACGAATACGGGATGCACGGAATTACAGCGAATATTGCTTTCTGTGTGTGCACAATGAAGGGCGACCGACTTGCTGAGGTGACCGACAGCAGCCTTTGCCGAGTTGTATGCCGCAAGATTATGGCCGGCAATGATCCCGGAAATCGACGATATGTTGACGATGGAGCCTCCGCCACTACGCCGCATGAGCGGGATGGCAAGTTTGCATCCTAGGAAAACGCTGTCGAGATCGACTGCATGCACGTGGTGCCAGTTCTCCAGCGTTTCGTCTTCAATATTTGCCAGCGCACCGATGCCGGCATTGTTGACCAGTATGTGCAATCCACCCCAGGTTTCTTCGACTGTGGCAATCGCCTGTTGCCATTCAGCCGGTGAACTTACGTCGTGTCGGCAGGCGGCAGCACGTCCCGGAAACTGTTGATTAATGCCGGCAGCCTGGTGCTCGGCGCCAGCCGCATTGATATCGGTTAACAGAACCCGGGCGCCTTCGGCGGCCAGCTTCCCGGCGCAGGCGGCACCGATGCCCTGTGCGGCGCCGGTTATCAGCGCGATTTTGTTTTCGACTCGTCCCACAGCCTGCATCCCGAATCAGTGACAACCGCAATCATTCTACGTTGGCCTGCCTGTTCCCGACAGCTTGCGAGCGTACTTAATATTTGCCGGCTGCTTCGCTATGCTTGACGCCCTCCCGAGATGAAGGCAGAACAGCATGAAATCGCACGCGATAAGGATTAACGAGTACGGCGGACCGGATGTTCTGCAGTTCATCGAGATCGAGGTCCCGGATCCCGCTCCTGGCGAGGCCCGGGTCCGGCACACGGCAATCGGACTCAATTTTATCGATACCTATCATCGCAGCGGACTGTATCCCGGTTCGTTGCCAGGCGGATTGGGTAGCGAAGCGGCGGGCATAGTCGACGCGGTCGGCGATGGCGTTACTGACGTCAAAGTCGGTGATCGCGTTGTCTACACGGGAATGCCGGCGGACAGTTATTCTGAAATGAGGAATTTTCCGGCAGCGCGGCTGGTGCAAATACCGGACAGCGTTACCGATGAGCAAGCGGCAGCAACCTTGTTGAAAGGGCTGACGGCCTGGTACTTGCTGCACCACAGTTACCCCGTGAAATCCGGCGACAACGTCTTGCTGTACGCCGCTGCGGGTGGCGTGGGCTTGTTAGCGGCGCAGTGGGCCAAGCACCTCGGCGCCCGGGTCATTGGTGTCGTCAGCACCGAAGAAAAAGCGGCGCTCGCCCGTGCGAACGGCTGCGCGGATATTGTAATGGCCGATGACGATGTGCCAGCCCGGGTTCGCGAGTTGACTGACGGGGAGGGCGTGGCTGCCGTGTACGACTCGGTTGGTAAAGACACGTTCATCGCATCGCTCGATTGCCTGCGACCGCACGGAGTCATGGTTACGTTCGGCAATGCGTCCGGGCCAGTGGCACCGTTTGCGCCAGCCGAACTCGCCAAGCGCCATTCACTGTACGTTACGCGTCCGGTGCTGTTCGATTTCGTCACCACGCGTCCCCAATTGCTGGCAGCATGCAGCGAATTGTTTGCGGTTCTCGGTAATGGCACGGTCAAGGTCACGGTCAATCAGCGTTACCCATTGCGGGATGCAGCGACCGCGCACAGCGATCTCGAAGCACGCAAGACCAGCGGTTCAACCATCCTGGTGCCTTGAGAGCAACAATCTGCACGGCCGGGACTATAAAGCAGTAGTCCCGGCGATGGCTTCAGAGCGGCTGCAATGGCCACAGCCAGGGAAGCAGTAACATCGTTGCGGCGAAGACAACCAGGGTCATCGGTATGCCGACTTTGAGGTAGTCCACAAAGCGATAGCCGCCGGGACCCATGACCAGCGTGTTCGACGGGTGAGAAATCGGGCTCATAAAGCTGGCCGCAGCCATGGCAATCGCCATCATGGCCGTGTGCGGTTGCAAGCCCAGTTCCGCCATTGACGAAAGAACAATGGGCGACATCAGTACGACGAGTGCGACGGTCGGTATGGCCAATGTTGCGACGGCCGTCAGCAGGTAAAGCCCGGCAATCACCGCCCACGGACCCTTGTCACCCAACAGCTCCATGACCTGGCCAGCCAGCCAGGTAGCGGCGCCACTGTCCTGCATCGCGACGCCCAGCGGTAACATGCCGGCAATCAGAAATATCGCGCGCCAGTCGATGGCCCGGTAGGCCTGTTCCATGGTCAGGCAGCCGGTCAGGATCATGAAGCTGCCACCCGCCACAGCCGCTACTGCGATCGGCAGGTAGTCGACCAGGACCAGGCCGACGACAGCGATCATGACTGCGGCGGCCAGCGGTGCACGCCGTGTGTCCGGCGGTTGCTGTCCCAGCGGTGTCAGGATCAGAAAGTCGGAATCATTACTCAGCAATTGCAGGCGATCGCGTGGTCCCAGCAGCAGCAGGGCATCGCCGACCTTCAGTCGCTCCTCCGCAAGATCGACGCTGAGCGTCGTGCCGTCCCGCCAGATGCCCGCAAGCTCAAGTCCGTAACGTTCGCGAAAATTGAGTTCACCCACCGTCTTGCCGGCCAGTGAGCTGCGCGGGTCGAGTGTGGCGTCCATCAATGTCAGGCGTTCAGACTCGAGTTTGCCGAGGTGCGGTGCGACGCGCGATTCAACTTCGAGTTCCTGCAGGCCGCGCAGAACTTCCAGGTCCTCTGGCTGACCTTCAATTAACAGCAGATCGCCGCCCGCCAGAATTTCGTCGCCATCCGGCATAAGGCTTAGTTTGCCTTCACGGAAAATCGCCAGGACGCGAAAATCGAAAACGTCGGCGATGCGGCTCTTGTGCAGGGTTGCGTCGGATAACTCGCTATGTTTCGGCAATCTGACGACAAACATGCGTTCATCGGCCTGATATTGCTCGCGCAATTGTTCGTTGGTCAGGACTTCGGTGTGGCTGAAGTCGGCAAATTTGTGCAGTTCCTCAATGATCTCGATCTCGCCCTGCACGAGTATGTGATCGCCAGCGCGTAGTGGCACATAGGCCAGATTCGTCAGTCGGTAAGTGTTACGTCGCTTGATGCCCACGACAACGACGTTGAATCGGCTGCGAAACCCGGCGAGTCGCACGAGTTCGCCAACCAGCGGTGAGTTTTCTTCCAGTTTTACTTCTGCGTAGCCGACCTTCGACGACACCATGGATTTGAGAACAGGCGCTTCGCGTTCGATGACGAGGTCACTCCAGCGCTGCAGTTCGCGAAACTGATCTTCGCGGCCTTTTACCAGGATGCCGTCGCCGGCACGCAGTACCGTTTGCCGGCTTGGCAAGGTTTCGCTGCGGCCAAAGCGGACCAGCGCGAGAATGATAAGTCCGGTCGAGACGCCTATACGGCTGTCGGCGAGTGTCTTGCCTACCAGCACCGAATTGACCGGCACCCGCAGCATGAAGGTCTGTTCCTGCAATTTGTAACGGGAGCGCAGGCTGCGCTGGCTGAGGTGGCGACTGCGTTCGGCGCGGGTTTTGGGCAGCAACAACCGTCCGATCAGCGCCATGAACAGAATGCCGGCGAGCACTATGCCGCTGCCGATGGGCGTGAAGTCGAAAAGTTCAAAAGGCTGGTGACCGCTGATGAACAACGCTTCGCTGACCAGCAGGTTCGGCGGAGTACCAATCAATGTCACGAGACCGCCCAGCAAGGTCGCATTCGCCAGTGGCATGAGCAAGCGTGAAACCGGCAAGCGTGTGCGGCGTGCGAGATCGACGACGACCGGAAGCATGAGTGCGGCGACACCGATATTGTTCATGAATGCCGACAGCGTGGCCGCCGTAATCATGATGACCATGATCATCGGTACTTCGCGGGGGCCGGCAATCCGGACGATGCGGCGGCCGATAACGTCGGCGATGCCGGTGCGGGTCAATCCTTCGCTGAGGATGAACATCGCCCAAACGGTGATTACCGCGTTGCTGCTGAATCCGGCGAAGGCCTGATCGGTAGGCACCAGTCCGGTAATGGTCAACGTGCAAAGGACCAGCAGAGCCACAAGGTCCATGCGGATGACTTCGCTGACGAACAGAACCAATGCGGCAGCGAGTATGCCGAGAACTAATGCGATCTCAAAGGTCATGCCTGGCGCAACGACAACTATTGTTTGGTTAGTGAGTGAGTTCAACACGTTATACACGAGGCCTGCTGCAGAACGTAGTGCTTATGTCGTATTTCGTTGTTCGTTATGATTCCGGTCCTTTAGTTTGCAGCAGCATGAGAAGATTCGGCCGGTGAACGACGAACTCTACAAACCACGCGTAACGAAGCGCGAACAGCGATTAACGATTCGCGGAATGGATTGCCGGGTACATGAATGGGGCGATCCGCTCGCACCAGCGCTGCTGTACCTGCACGGTTGGGGCGATTGCGCAGCCACTTTCCAGTTCGTGGTTGATCATCTGCACGGTCAACGACGAGTCATTGCGCCGGACTGGCGCGGTTTCGGTGATTCCGCTCACAACCCCGAAGCATATTGGTTCCCTGACTACCTGGCGGACGTGGACGCTTTACTGTCCGCGTTGCAGTTACCGCCATCGTTACCGGTCGTTGGTCACAGCATGGGTGCAAATGTCGCCGCACTGTTCGCTGGCGTGTTTCCGGAGCGAGTGTCAGCGTTGATCAACATTGAAGGTTTCGGCTTGCCGGACAGCAATCCCGACGATGCGCCAAAGAACTATCGACGCTGGGTCGAGGCGGCGCGCAGTCGTCGCGAGCATCCCGGGTTTGCCAGTCCGGGCAAGTTGATCGAGCGCATTCGCGAACGCAGTCCTGCTATCGACGACGAACGCGCCCGATTCGTCGCGGCCTGCTGGACCCGTCAGGATGCGGACGGTCGCCTGCACCTGAAGGCCGACATGGCTCATCGCTGGCCAAACGCCGTGCTGTACCGGCGCGCTGAAGTACTCGCCTGCTGGCAGCGAATCAGCGCACCGACCTTGCTGGTGTGTGGCGCCGAATCTGACTTCAAAGATGGGGCAAAAGAGTGGCAGGATCCGGCCCGCTGCCCCTTCCCCAATGCGCGTTGCATTACGGTTCCGGCCGCGGGTCATATGCTGCAGTTCGAGCAACCTGGCCTGCTGGCCACGCATATCGAGGATTTTCTCGACGAGCACGATTGCTGAGCCCGTACTTGTAAATCCATACAGTACTGTATAAGAATACAGTCTTTTGGGGGCGCTTATGGCGGACGTGGTCGAGCAAACGACGGACTACCTGGCCGCACTGAATCCGGCGCAGCGTCAGGCCGCTGTCTTCGGCGACGTTGATACGCAAAGCCGCTTCCGGTCGGGGCCCCTGCTGGTTATCGCTGGCGCAGGTACCGGCAAGACCATGACGCTCGCGCACCGGGTTGCACACCTGATTGTCAGCGGGGTGGACCCGGAACGGCTGCTGTTACTGACCTTTACCCGCCGCGCTGCCCAGGAAATGACCCGTCGGGTTGAGGCAATCGTGCGCCGGGCATTGGCTGACCGGGGCAAACCCATGCCGGCCGCTGGCCTGTTGCCGTGGTCGGGTACATTTCATGCGGTGGCCAATCGCTTGTTACGACGCTACGCCCGGGTGGTCGGGCTGGATCCGGCCTTCTCCGTGCTCGATCGTGGTGACTCGGCAGATTTGCTCGATGTCGTCCGGCACGACAAGAAGCTGACGAGCAAGTCCCGTCGCTTTCCGAAAAAGGACACTTGCCTCGCCATTTATTCGCGCTGCGTCAACTCACGGCAGTCGCTTGCCGCTGTTCTCGAGAGCACCTTTCCCTGGTGCAGCGACTGGGAAGCCGAACTGGCTGATCTGTTTCGCGGCTACGTCTTGCGCAAACAACAAAATCAGGCGCTCGATTACGATGACCTGCTTTTGTATTGGAGTCACCTTGTTGCCGAGCCGGAATTTGCCGCGGATATCGGTTCCTGGTTCGATCATGTGCTGGTTGATGAATATCAGGACACCAATATTCTGCAGTCGGAAATTCTGCAGGCGCTGAAACCGGATGGAAACGGGCTCACGGTCGTCGGCGACGACGCGCAATCCATCTATTCGTTTCGGGCAGCAGAGGTCGAGAACATCCTTGGCTTTGCCGATCAATATCTGCCATCAGCGCGCATCGTGACGTTGGAAGAAAACTACCGTTCGACTCAGCCTATCCTCGATTCAGCGAACTGCCTGATTGCCGAGAGCGAGCGTCAATACAAAAAGAACCTGTTCAGCCGCCGAAAAGACGGTGCCAAGCCTGTGTACGCGAGCGTGGAAGACACGGATGCGGAGGCCGAGTTTGTCGTCAATGGCGTGTTGGAGAACCGCGAGCAGGGGATCGAGCTGAAACAGCAGGCCGTGTTGTTTCGCAGTGCGCATCACAGTGACAGGCTTGAGTTGGAACTGGTACGCCGGAATATTCCTTACGTGAAATATGGCGGACTCAAGTTTCTGGAGGCCAGTCATGTCAAAGACATGTTGTCGATACTCAAGTGGGCTGAGAATGCCCGCAATGAAGTGGCGGCCTTCAGGGTTTTGAAATTGCTGCCCGGGATGGGCCCTGCCAGCGCATCCAAATGTTTTGACCTGCTGGCTCAGGCGGGGAACGACTGGCGAGCGTTGGCTGAGTTCAAGCCGCCTGCGGCTGCCCGTGAAGAATGGTCGGGGTTCTGCGATTTGCTGCAGACCTTGGGGGAAGCGGAATTCAGCGCCAATGACTGGCATTGGCAAATAGGCATGCTGCGCAAGTGGTATCAGCCGCAGCTTGAACGCATTTATGACAGCGTCGAAACCCGCGAGGCTGATCTCGAACAGCTCGAATCGATCGCTACTCGCTATGCAACGCGCGAACGTTTTCTTACCGAGCTGACGCTGGATCCACCGGCTGCTGCCGGGGATCAGGCCGGTGACCCTTTACTGGATGAGGATTACCTGGTGTTGTCGACGGTCCACAGCGCGAAGGGCCAGGAATGGGAGTCGGTTTTCGTCTTGAATTTTTCAGACGGTAACTTTCCGTCCGAGTTTGCAACCGGTAAGCCTGAAGCAATCGAAGAGGAGCGACGCCTGGTATACGTTGCTATGACCCGGGCCAAGCGTTCGTTGCACCTGGTCGCGCCATTGCGTTACCACGTTACTCAGCAGCGACGCGACGGTGACAAGCACGTGTACGGCGCACGCAGCCGGTTTATGACGAAGCCACTTATGGCCACGATGCAGCAACGTTGGTTTGGCCGTCCTGATGCTGATGAGCCGCGATTGCAGCCGCGCACCGACATTAAAATTGATGTTGCCGGTAAGCTTCGACAAATGTGGTAGCACTCCCTGTACGGTGCTGCTTGTAGGTACGCAGTGCTGTTTTTTGTGCACCGTTTTTGCTTGCGAGTGGTCAGCGCAATTCTGATTGCACACGCTTCGTGAACCTTGTCACAATGTCCATGGTCAAATTCCTATATAGATAAGACTGCGTCGGCAGATAATTGCGACGCACAGTGCGCGGTTAACTGCGGGTTATGATTTGCAGTCACCGACAATCCGGCGGAAACCGGATGAGACTGCAGTTCGACCGAAGTGGCCGTGACGATTTCCAGTAGCAAGGAGAACGTGGCCTATGACTAAGCTCTCTGGACGGGCATCAGCTCACGGTGTAATGGCCGTCACGGACTTACGGGATTTTTTTCGTGAGTCAATCGACGACGCGATTGCAAACCAACGAGTGACTGTGGATGCGCACACTACTCACTACGTTGTAAACGTACTCACCCTTTTTTCTCGATCCGAAGAATTTTACGATGACAGCGGCGAGGTCTATGGCCTCAAGCCATTGGCAATGATGTTGCTTGATGCAACGGAGGCCAATAGTGTCGCTGAACGCAGCGCAGTGCTGCAGCGTCTCGGCGACGTCGCGCTGTTCGTTTCCGGCTTCTTTGCCGATAGTCTGGCGCACAAGCTGGTAGACCTTGATTACTACATAAAAATGGGTGGCACGGCCTACGGCTCCCTATCCGACGAAATCCGCGGCACAGCGCGAGGACGTGCATTGGCCGATGTTTACGATGAGCTTGCACGCAAATTTCAGATCGTTGTCGATGTGCTGAATGAAGTGCGTGACGGCGTGCAACAAGGATCAGATACAGACCTGTTGCGAACCTACGAAGTCTGGCTGAAAACCGGCAGCAAGCGGGCGGCTGCATTGTTACGACAGAACGGCATTGTGCCAATGGCGCAGCCGGGTCTGCGGCAGCACTGACCGGCCATGCTCAACGACCTTCAGCAACAGCTTACGAGTCTGTATCAGATTGATACGGGCTACCACATCGATGATTTCCTCATCACCGATCCGGAGCTGGCGAAGTTGCTTGGCGCAAACGTGATGTTGGCGGACACGGATGAGACGGTACTCGTCACTGAAGACGATAGCGGCATGGCGCTCAGTGTTTATCTGGACCAGGAAGTTCTGCAACGCCTGATGGATCAGAAGCCGCTCGAGTGCCTGCAGGCAGGGTTCCTTAACGATTTCTGGACTGTTCTTGAGGGTGTCAGTCATTTCACCTGTCTCGCACATCGTGCGCAGAATGAAAAACCCGTTACTTTGCTTGAGCTGGAATTGCAGGCCGAGGTCGACAAGTTTGTTGCAACCTGGTTGCTTGCTGCGCAGCAGGACGACATGGCTCTTCTGGAGCGATTGCACGGCTGGTTGTTTGACGACGTGAGCTTTCGCCCCGACCTGAATCAAGATCAGCAAGAACGCTACCGGGCCGCCAATGACTACGCAGGCCGGTTTTGTCACGGGCTGCAGCGGCGGCTACAGACGGGGGCCGCGACCAGCGTATCGGAGCTGCGTCATTTCTACCGGCTGACGCAGACGGACAAGATTAGTCACATTCATGCTCAGGCGTGGGCGACCCACTGAGCGGCAGTAAACCCGCCAAACTCCCGGAAATCAGCGGCGTCGCCGGATTGGGTGTTTGCTGTCGCAATCAGCCTGCGGTGCGCCTGCTTCATTCGGCGGCTACCCCGGTCATTGCTGCACGTATTCGGCAATGACGGCGCAAAAAAAAGACGGTGGCAGAGCCACCGTCAAGAGTACGAAACAAACTGCATAAGGGAATAAAGTTTGTCACACGTACCTGGTTGCGGATAAACGGAATAGAACGCCCTGATCTGTTGATCGCTCACGCGTATACATGCATTTGCTGTGCAGCATCAGCAATTCGTCACCTCTGACGGCCAGGGCTAATTCGGTTACCCGGAAGTTTCGTCTTTCGTTAATATTCTGATGCACCAACGCAAAGATTGGTTGCAAACAAAATGGCATAAGAGAATATTTTGCTGGCGCCCGCTGATCAGACAGGTGGCTGGGCACAGTCACTCTATTGGTGGACAGCGTGTCCGGGGTAGTACGCGCAGGCGTGGGAGCCTAGGTTATGAATGAAACCGCAGCGAAAAGTGTCAGAACCAGTGTCAGCGATGAGGAGTGGCAGACTCGGGTCGATCTAGCGGCCTGTTATCGACTGATAGCGATGCACGGCTGGGACGATCTCGTGTTCACACACATCTCAGCGCGAGTCCCTGGGCCTGATGAACACTTTCTCATCAATGCCTACGGTTTGTTGTTCGAGGAAATGACGGCCAGTAGCCTCGTGAAAGTTGACCTTAACGGCCGCAAGGTCCTGGACTCGCCGTATCCGGTCAACCCGGCGGGTTTCACTATTCACAGCGCTGTCCATGAGGCACGGGCCGATGTCGGTTGTGTACTGCATACGCATACCCGTGCGGGTATTGCTGTGTCAGCGCAGGCGGATGGGTTGCGGCCGTTGTCGCAGAACTCCTTGTTCCCGCTGATCTCGATCGGCTATCACGACTATGAAGGTGTTGCGCTCAATGAGGATGAGAAGCCGCGGCTGGTGGCCGATCTTGGCAGCAACAACTTCCTGATTCTGCGCAATCACGGCTTGTTAGCCGTGGGGCGCAGTATCCCGGATGCGTTTCTCGGTATGTATCTGCTGGAATCGGCGTGCCAGATCCAGCTGATGGCGCAATCGTCCGGAGCGACATTAATAGAAGTCGACGAACGGATACTGAATGGCATTGCCGCTCAAGCTGAGCAAGTCACCAAGGGTCTGGGTGGGCAGCTCGCGTGGCCGGGCCTACTGAGAAAACTCGATCGTCGCGACAGCACGTTTCGCGACTGATTGCCGCTGACCTCTAATTGAGGAACATGCGGTAGGCCGGGTTATCACTCTCATCCCAGTGCGCATAGCCCAGTGCACTGAGGTGTTCTTCTAGCTCATCGAGGTCTGCTGCGGCTACCTGGATGCCGGTGAGGATGCGGCCATAGTCGGAACCGTGGTTGCGATAGTGGAACAGGCTGATATTCCAGCGCTCACCGACGGCGTTGAGGAACGCGGCTAACGCGCCCGGTCGTTCCGGAAACTCGAAGCGAAACAGCCGTTCGTCGCCCAATCCCGGACTGCGGCCGCCCACCATGTGGCGTACGTGCACCTTTGCCATTTCGTTGTCGCTCATATCCACAACGGCATAGCCGAGTTGTTCCATGCTGGTGATTACTTCGAAGCGTTCTTCACGTCCGCGCCGTAGTTCGACGCCGACGAACACCCGCGCCTGAGCAGCGTCACTGTATCGATAATTGAACTCGGTGACGCTGCGCTTGCCGAGCGCGCTACAGAATCGTCGAAAACTTCCCGGTTGCTCGGGAATTTCCACCGCCATCAGCATTTCGCGCTGCTCGCCCAACGCCGCTCGTTCAGCGATGTGTCGCAATCGGTCAAAATTCACGTTTGCGCCGCAGTTGATCGCGACGAATGTCTTGCCCTGATCGCCGCTTGTTGCGACGTATTGCTTGAGGCCAGCGACCGCCAGTGCACCTGCCGGCTCTACGATCGAGCGTGTGTCTTCGTAGATATCCTGTACCGCGGCGCAGATCTGGTCAGTGTCGACAGTGACTATTTCGTCAATCAATTGCTGGCAAAGCCGGAAGGTTTCGTCGCCAACGCGACGAACAGCAACGCCATCGGCGAAAATACCAACGTGTGCCAGCGTTACCGGGTGGCCGGCGGCCAGCGATGCTTTCATGCCGGCAGAATCTTCGGGTTCGACACCGATGATTTTCGTTGTCGGCGAATGGGCTTTCAGCCAGGACGCGATACCGGAAATCAGCCCGCCGCCACCGATAGGAATGAACACGGCATCGGGGTTGGTTGCGCACTGCTCAAGTAGTTCTTTGCCGATAGTGCCCTGGCCGGCGATGACATCAGGATCGTCAAACGGATGCACGAACGTGAGCCCGCGCTCCTGCTCGAGTTCTTTTGCATGTGCGAACGCGGCGTCGTAGTTGTCGCCATGCAGTATCGCTTCACCGCCCAGCATGCGCACTGCCTCAACTTTGATGCTGGGTGTGGTTATCGGCATCACGATGACGGCTTTCACGCCCTTTTCGCGTGCGGCGAGCGCTACGCCCTGGGCGTGATTGCCCGCCGAGCTGCAAATAACGCCCTTGGCGAGCAGGGCCTCCGGCAACTGGTTCAGCTTGTTCACGGCGCCGCGGAGTTTGAAGGAGAAGATCGGCTGCAGATCTTCCCGCTTCAGCAATACCTGGTTGCCCAGACGCGTTGACAGCAGCCGGGCGGTATCGAGCGGAGTTCGTTCAGCAATGCCGTAGACGTCGGCGGCCGCTATTTTTTGGGTGTAATCGTGCGGCTTCATCCGGCGATCATTCGTTTGCTGTATTCAGGAGGGGCGAAGGGTAGCGCATCGTGCCCGGCAGCAACAGAACGGCGGCACGGATTATGCCGTGGCAACAGGCCGGCGACGCTGCAGGAGTGATTCCACTACCGCAGCGTCGCAGGACCGTCAGGCCGGATTACAAGGTGTTGCCATCCGTATCAAGCTGGGTGATTTCGCCGAGCTCGAGTTCCCGGATGCGCTCTTCAACTTTGGCGCGATCACCAACTACGACCCAAACCAGATTGCCGGGCTTGATGATAGTCTTGGCCGCTTCATTAACTTCGGATAGCGACAAATTGCGGACACGGTCTGCATAGGTGTCCCAGTAATCATCGTCCAGACCGAACGTAACAATCTCGTTGATGTCCCGCAGGACAGCGGAGGCTGTTTCCCAGCGACCCGGAAGGCTCAGCGTATTGTTGGCTTTGACCTTGTCCAGCTCGTCTGCTTCCGCCGGACGTTCGCCGAGGAACGTGCTCAGTTCGCCCTGAATCTCGGCCATCGATTCCATGGTCTTGTCCGTCTGCACCTGGGCGTAAGCGATGAACGGCCGTTGCCCGCGCGTATCGTATAAGAAAGAGTACGCGCCGTAGGCCCAGTGCTTGTCCTCACGAAGGTTCATGTTCAGTCGGGCAGTGAATTGACCGCCGACGATATCGTTCATCGCCTCAATCGCAATTTCATTGCCGCTGCCTGCGCCCGGGGCAATATTGCCGGCGAAGATGATGGACTGGTCCGCACCCGGCCGGTCAATCAGGAAAACCTGGGGCTTGTCACGTAGTGCAACGTTGGCAATGTTCTTGCGCGGAACGTCACCCGGCTGCCAGCGAGAAAACAGCCGCTCAAGTTTCGGCTTGATCTCGGCCATTGTTGTATCGCCTACAACGATTAACGTGCCGTTGTTGGGTTTGAACCACGTCTTGTGCCAGTTCACCAGGGTGTCGCGTTGGATACGCGCGACCGACTCTTCTGTGCCGGAACCCGTCAGAGGCAAGGAGTACGCGTGATCGTCGCCGTACAGTAGTGAAGGGAAGACCCGCAGCGCGAGGGTAACGGGCCGGGTCTTTTCCTGCTGAATCTGTGCCAGTCTCAGTTTGCGCAGGCGCTCCAGCTCGGCCTCGGGAAATGCCGGATTGAGGATGATGTCCGCATAAAGATCCAGCGAGTCGTCGAGATTTTCCTTCAATGAGCTCAGGCTGACGCTCGCTGAGTCGATTCCCGATCCTGCGCCTATTCTGGCGCCGAGCTTGGCGGTTTCTTCGCTGATCTGCAGCGCGTTGCGCCGTCGGGTGCCTTCATCAAGCATCGCCATTGCGAGGCTGGCTGTACCGGGTTCAGCGAACTGGTCGGATGCGTAGCCAGCGTCGAACTGCAGTGCGAAGTTAACCACCGGTACCGCGTCCCGGCGTGCGACGATCAGTTCGAGGCCATTGCTCAGATTGCCGCGTTCGAAATCGGTAAACGTGACATCCGGGAACGAGTCCGGTTGTGGAACCGCTGAGCGGTCAGCGCCGACACTGTTCGCCGAAAGTTCCGGGAACGGGTGGACTTCCAGCGTGTACGTGCCGGCCTGTAGCCAGCGGCGTGCTGCATCGCGAACGCTGGCGGGCGTAGCGCTGTCCAGGCGCGCCAATGACGTTGCGTAAAAGCCGGGGTCGCCAGCGTAGACAGCATTCTCCGCCAGAATATCCGATTTGCCGCCGAATCCGCCCACGCGCTCGAGGCCGCGTACGAGGCCCGATTTAATCTGCGTGGTTACCCGTTCCAGTTCGTCGCGAGTCGGTCCGTCTTCCAGAAACTTCGCAATTTCTTCGTTTACGGCAAGTTCGACTGCGTCGAGATCGCCACCGGGCTGTGCCGATGCCTGGATGTAATAGAATCCGCCTATGTCACCGGCGAACTGGTAAGAGCCCACATCCGTCGCGATCTGGTCGTCGTACACCAGGCGCTGGTACAGCCGCGAGGTCTTTCCTGAGGTCAGTACCGCATCGGCAAGTTGCAACAGATCGGCGTCCTCCGAGCGGAATTCCGGCGCGCCCCAGGCCTTGTAGATCCGCGCCTGCGGTACCCGGTCCTGAATTTCCTCGCGCTTGTTTTCCTGCAACTGAACGGTCCAGCGCTGGAAGCGAGTCAGCGGTGGTCCTGGCGGAATGTCACCGAAGTAGGTTTCGACTTTTTGCCGAACGTCGTCAGGATTGACGTCTCCTGCAATGACAAGAACGGCGTTGTTGGGCCCGTAATAAGTCTTGAACCATTCGTGGACGTCTTCAACCGTGGCCGCATTCAGGTCTTCCATCGAGCCGATCGTGCTCCAGGAATAGGGGTGGTCTGACGGGAATATGCCGCTCAGCAATCGGTACTGCGTGCCGCCATACGGCTGATTGTCGCCCTGGCGTTTCTCGTTCTGAACGACGCCGCGCTGCTCATCCAGCCGTTCCTGGGTGATGACGCCCAGCAAGTGGCCCATCCGGTCGGACTCCATCCACAAGGCCATGTCCAGCGCAGTGGTTGGCACGTTTTGGAAGTAATTGGTGCGGTCGAAGTAGGTGGTGCCGTTCATGCTCGTGGCACCCACCTGTTCAAACGGTTTGAAATACTCGTCGTTGTAGTTCTCGCTGCCATTGAACATGAGGTGTTCAAACAGATGGGCGAAGCCGGTCTTGCCGCGTTTCTCGTTCTTGGAGCCAACGTGGTACCAAAGGTTGACGGCAACGATCGGTGCCTTGTGGTCCTCGTGCACGATCAGGCGCAGGCCGTTGTCGAGCGTATACTCTGTATAGTCGATTTCCACGTTGTCGGCAGCGGCGGCGGTCCCGCTCAGGGTGGCGATGAGCAGTGTCAACAAAACGGGTCGGGTGACTTTGGCAAATTTCATATCTGGGCCTTTAAACAACTGTTAGGGCAAAACGTCCAGCACTGTCCGGGATGCCTGCTACTGACTTTTCGTGGTCACCAAGGTTCCATTCCGTGGCGAATCCAGTTATGCCGAGTCGCCTGTGGCAACATTGGGAGTCAGAAATGCAAAAACCGAATGTGAGCAGTATGGACGAAAGGCGGACACTGTATCCTGAGATCGAGCCTTACCAAAGCGGTCGGCTCAACGTTGGCGACGGCCACGAACTCTACTACGAGGAGTGTGGCAATCCGAGGGGCAAGCCAGTGGTCTACCTGCATGGCGGCCCCGGGAGTGGTTGCAATGCCCGGATGCGACGCTTTTTTAATCCCGATGTCTACCGTGTCATTCTATTCGACCAGCGCGGCTGCGGACGCAGTACGCCGCATGCGAGCTTGCAGGACAACACAACCTGGGATCTGGTCAACGATATCGAGGTGTTGCGCGCCGCCCTGCAAATCAAGCGCTGGCAGGTCTTCGGCGGATCCTGGGGCAGCACGCTGGCATTGGCGTACGCCGAACGGCACCCTGAGCACGTCAGCGAGCTCGTGCTGCGCGGCATCTTTCTGGGACGTGCACACGAAATAAGCTGGTTGTACCAGCAGGGTACCAGTCGCTTGTTTCCCGAAGCATGGCAGCAGTATCTTGCGCCGATTCCGCCGGGCGAGCGAAATGACCTGCTTAACGCCTATCACCGTCGCCTCACCAGCGATGACGCCAATGAACAGCTCCGCGCCGCGCAAGCGTGGTCGACATGGGAAGCATCTACTGTCCAGCTGTTGCCGACGGCCGACGTAGTCGCTTCGTTCTCGGCTGAACGTATGGCTCTGGCCATTGCCCGTATAGAGTGTCACTACTTCGTTAATGCATGCTTTCTGAGTGAGAACCAACTACTGAACGATATCGGTCGGATCCGGGGAATTCCTGCGGTCATCGTGCACGGGCGTTACGATGTGTTGTGTCCGGCCGAAACGGCCTTCGAGTTGTCACAAGCCTGGCCGGAAGCCCGACTCCATATCGTGCCGGACGCCGGCCACTCGGCTTTCGAGCCGGGCAATGCCCACGAACTCATCGTTGCAACTGACACCTTTGCCTGAAATAAAATTATGAAAAAACTACTGATAAAAAACGCGAAGCTGGTGAATGAAGGCCAGACCACCGAGGGTGATTTGCTGGTCGTCGGCGAACGCATCGAGAAAATCGCCAAAGAGATCGCTGCGCCGGAAAACTGCAAGGTGCTGGACGCAGCGGGTCGCTACCTTATTCCGGGGATGATTGACGATCAGGTTCACTTTCGGGAGCCGGGCCTGACGGCCAAGGGTGATCTGGCCACGGAGTCCGCGGCGGCAATCGCGGGCGGCATAACCAGCTTCATGGATATGCCCAACGTCAATCCGCTGACGACCACCCGGCCTGTGCTGGAAGACAAATACCGACTGGCCGCAAATCGTTGCAGCGCTAACTACGGTTTCTATTTCGGCGCGACCAACCGCAATATCGAAGAGATCAAGGCGCTGCAGATCAACGAAGCGTGTGGCATTAAGGTGTTC
Source organism: Woeseia sp. D3-10 (assembly GCF_055809415.1). NCBI lineage: Bacteria > Pseudomonadati > Pseudomonadota > Gammaproteobacteria > Woeseiales > Woeseiaceae > Woeseia > Woeseia sp. D3-10. The sequence continues at coordinate 2,472,480 of NZ_JBVVTW010000007.1, forward strand.
ATGGGCGCGTCAACTGGCGACATGCTGGTTGACGACAGTGATGCGCTGGAACTCATTTTCGAGCACGCACCGGTGATGGTGGTCACTCATTGCGAGCATTCACCCACCATCTGGGACAACGAAGCCCGCGCGCGTACGCAGTACGGAGAGGATGTTCCCATGTCGGAACATCCCAACATACGCTCGGCGGCGGCCTGTCTGGCTTCATCCACTTTGGCGACTGGTCTCGCGAAGCGCTACGACGCATTGCTGCATGTCTTGCATCTGACGACGGCTATCGAGATGGGCTTGTTTTCGCGCGGACATCGCAGTGAAAAACGAATCACGGCTGAAGTCTGTGTGCATCACCTGTGGTTCGACGAGAGCCGTTACGCTGAGCTTGGTTCCCGCATAAAGTGCAACCCAGCCATCAAGCGCGCCGAAGACCGGCAGGCACTGCTCACCGCACTCGCTGAAGATCGCCTCGATATAATTGCGACCGATCATGCGCCACACACGGCTGCTGAGAAGGATAATCTGTATTTCAAAGCACCCGCTGGCCTGCCGTTGGTTCAGCATGCCCTGCAAACTTTGTTCGAGCTGTCGAAACAGGGGCATTTCAGTGTTGAGAAACTGGTCGACAAGACGTCGCATGCCGTCGCCGATATATTCGGCGTTCAGGAACGCGGTTATTTGCGCGAAGGGTATTTCGCGGATCTGGCGTTAGTGAACACCGAGAAACCTTACACGGTGAGCCCGGCAAACGTATTGTGCAAAGTTCAATGGTCGCCTTTTGAAGGGCAACGATTTAGCAGCAGCATAGACGCGACCATCGTCAATGGCGCGGTCGTTTGGCAGGATGGCAAGCTCTCCGGAGAGGTCGTCGGTCAACGCCTGCAATTTGATCGCCATCGCTGACTTTTTCGTAGTCTCGCGCGCAAAGTGTGACTGGTTGTTTACTTTCCGCTTTATACCGTTATGCTAGCGACAAATCGTATTAGCAACGGCGGCGCAGTCCGCAGCCCGGCGTTCACACTTATTGCTGGGCAGTATGTCGATGAAACCAACAGACACCTCCAAGCCTGATTATTTCCACAAGGTGGTTGATTGTCAGTGGGCGTGCCCGGCACACACTGACGTTCCGGCCTACATCCGGCTGATTGCCCAGGGCCGTTTTTCTGACGCTTACATGCTGAACCGGGAATCCAATGTCTTTCCCGGCATTCTCGGCCGTGTTTGTGACCGGCCGTGCGAGCCGGCCTGTCGGCGCGGGCGCGTTGAAGACAAGCCGGTTGCGATTTGTCGCCTTAAGCGGGTTGCGGCCGACCATCGTGATGACATCACCGGGCGATTGCCGAAGCCGCAGGGCAAGACCAATGGCAAGAAAGTTGCACTGATTGGCGCTGGCTGCGCTTCGCTGACCGTTGCCAACGACCTGTTGCCGCTGGGCTATGACGTTACTATCTTTGAGGCGCTGGGCAGTACCGGCGGTCTCATGCGCACCAATATTCCGCGGTTCCGTTTGCCACCAAAGACGCTCGATGAGGAAATTGGCTACATCATCGACATGGGCGCGGAGCTCAAACTTAATCACCGCATAGACAGTCTCAAGACCCTGATAGAGGACGACGGCTTTGACGCCGTGTTCGTCGGCACTGGCGCGCCGCGGGGTAAAGAGCTGGATCTGCCGGGTCGTCATGACACCAATAATATTCATATTGGTATCGACTGGCTGGAATCGGTGGCCTTTGAACACACTGAATCCATTGGCGAGAACGTGCTCATTATCGGCGTTGGCAACACGGCGATGGATTGTTGCCGGACGTCGCTGCGTATCGGCGCAAAAAATGTGAAGGTCATGGCACGCAAGCCGCGCGGCTTTTTCAAAGCGTCCGACTGGGAACTGGAAGACGCCGAAGAAGAGAATGTCGAGATCGTCATCAACCACTCGCCAAAAGAATTCGTGGTCGAGAACGGCAAGCTCGTAGGTATGAAATTCGAGCAGATGGAATACAAGGTCGACGACAAGGGTGGCATCGATCGTGGCACTGTTATTGGTGAAACGATTATTCCTTGCGATGACGTGATTCTGGCTATCGGTCAGGAGAATGCTTTTCCCTGGATTGAACGCGACATTGGCATTGAATTCGACCAATGGGATTGCCCGATCGTCGACGAAACCACCATGATGTGCAGTCGTGATGGCGTGTTTTTTGGCGGCGATTCCGCGTTCGGACCGAAGAATATTATCTGGGCTGTGGCTCACGGCCATCAGGCGGCAATTTCCATACACAAGCATTGCCAGGGCGAAGACCTGCACGACCGCTTGCCACACGGCATGAATCTCAATAGCCAGAAAATGGGCATGCACGAGTGGAGTTTCTCGAACAATTACGACTCGTCCGAGCGGCGTCTGATGCCGCACGTCGATTTACGTGAGCGGTTCAAGAATATCAACGTCGAGGTTGAGCTCGGCTTTACGGTTGAGCAAACGATCAAAGAAGTTGAGCGTTGCCTGAATTGTGATATTCAGACGGTGTTCACCGAAAAACTGTGCATCGAGTGCGATGCGTGCATCGATATTTGCCCGGTCAACTGCCTGACCATTACGGAAGGCGGGGAAGAAGCCGATTTGCGTACGCGCTTGTCGGCACCGGCGGAAAATTACGAGCAGGCGCTCTATGTTTCAGACGTACTGCCGCAGACCAAGCGTGTCATGGTGAAGGACGAGGATCTGTGCGTGCACTGCAGTTTGTGTGCAGAGCGCTGCCCGACCGGCGCCTGGGACATGCAAAAATCAACCGTTTTAATTCCATATGCCGCCGATGAAGCGGCACCCGACCGGCAACGGGCCAAAGCGGGTTAATGACTTTCATTGCGACCGCAAGTGACTGTTTGCAGCACACCGGTCTCTATCAGTAGGCGCCCAGGGTATCGTTCGTGTCCACAGTTAATGATGTAGTAATCAAGGTTGCCACCGTAAATGGCACCGGTTCCGCCAGCGCCAACGGTCTGCTCATGAAAGCGATTTTTCGTATGGGCGTACCGGTCGTCGGCAAAAACTATTTTCCGTCCAATATTCAGGGTTTGCCTACCTGGTACGAGGTGCGGGTCACCGGAGACGGTTACCAGGCGCGTGCCGATCGGGTGGACGTGATGGTCGCCATGAATGCGCAAACCTATGCGAAGGACATGGCCGAGGTTGCCTCTGGCGGCTGGCTGATCTATGACTCGACGTGGCCTCGCAACCGGCAGCTTAATCGTGAAGATATTCACGTGCTGGGTATCCCGCTTTCAAAAATGTGCAATGAAAACTTTGACGGTGCGCGCTCGCGTATTCTGCTGAAGAACATTGCCTATGTCGGTGCGCTTGCCGCACTGCTCGATCTTGATCTGGACGTCATCACTGAACTGCTGAACGAGACGTTTGCGAGCAAGAAGAAGCTGGTCGATTCCAACCTGAAAGCCATTCAGCTTGGTTACGACTACGCGATGGAGCATTTCAGCTGTCCATTGTCGAAAACCGTCCAGCGGATGGATAAGACCAAGGGGCATATCATGATCGACGGCAACACGGCCGCCGGTCTGGGCTGTGTGTATGCGGGCGCAACCGTTGGTGCCTGGTACCCGATTACGCCGTCAACCTCGCTAATGGATGCTTTCAAGGCGTTTTGCAAGAAATTCCGAATAGAAGAAGAGTCCGGCGGCAAGAAATTTTGCATCGTGCAGGCGGAAGACGAGCTCGCCGCGATTGGTGTTGTACTGGGTGCAAGCTGGAACGGCGCACGCGCGTTCACCCCGACCAGCGGTCCTGGCATTTCGCTCATGAATGAGTTCATTGGCTTTGCTTATTACGCTGAAGTGCCTGCCGTCATTTTCGATGTCCAGCGTACCGGACCATCGACGGGGATGCCGACGCGTACCCAGCAATGCGATCTGATGGCCTGCGCGTACGCATCGCACGGCGATACGAAACACGTACTCCTGTTCCCGGCTAATCCGCAGGAATGCTTCTACATGTCGACGACGGCCTTTGATCTTGCCGATCGCCTGCAAACCCCTGTGATGGTGCTGTCCGATCTGGATATCGGCATGAATGACTGGATGTGCCCGGATTTCGAGTGGGACGATTCTTACACGCCAGACCGCGGCAAGGTCCTGACGGCCGAGCAGCTGGAAGGCATGGAAAAATTCTACCGCTATCTCGACAGCGACGGTGACGGCATCACTTACCGAACGCTGCCTGGCGAGCATCCCAAAGGTTCCTTCTTTACGCGTGGCTCCGGGCACAACAAGTTCGGCGGCTATACGGAAGATTGTGCTGAATATCAGGAAGTGGTCGATCGCTTGCTGGTCAAATGGGAAACGGCGCGCACGCTCGTGCCGGAACCCGAGATCGCCTATTCCAAGATGAACAAAGAAGCGATAGTCACCATTGGCAGTTGCGATGGTGCTGTCAAAGAAGCGTTAGATCGGTTGAAGGAATCCAACATCGGCTTGAACGTTTGCCGAATCAAAGCGTTTCCCTTCAGCGATTCAGTTCGGGATTTTATTGCGCAACATGACCGGGTTTACGTTGTCGAACAGAATAGGGATGCACAATTACGTTCCTTGTTGATTCTGGACCTGGAAATTAACCCGGCGAAGCTCAAGCCGTTGTTGCACTACAGCGGCATGCCGATGCACGCGCAGTTTGTTGTGGATGAAGTATTGAAACAGCATGCCAAAGGCCAAGCGGCCTGATTGGCGGGATACCAGCATGAGCTATATTGCGAAACCGAAAATCTCCCACCCGAAATCGCCACGCAACGCGCTAGGCCTGACCGAGCGCGATTACGAAGGTGCCGTATCAACGTTGTGCGCGGGCTGTGGTCACGATTCAATTACTGCGGCACTGATTCAAGCGGTATTCGAGCTGAGTATCGAACCGCATATGCTTGGCAAGATGAGCGGCATTGGTTGCTCGTCAAAAACACCGGCCTATTTCGTCAGCCAGTCACATGGATTTAACTCCGTGCACGGCAGAATGCCGTCAGTTACCACGGGCGCCAATGCGGCAAACAATGAGTTGACGTATATCGGGGTGTCGGGCGACGGCGATTCCCTGTCCATCGGCATGGGCCAGTTTGCGCACGTCATACGCCGCAACCTGAACATGTGTTACATCATCGAGAACAATGGCGTCTACGGTCTGACCAAAGGTCAGTATTCCGCTTCTGCTGATGTTGGTAGTACGGCAAAGAAAGGCCCGGCCAACCGGCAAATGCCGATAGATCCCGTTAGTACTGCGATCGGGCTCGGTGCCACTTACATCGCGCGCGGTTTTTCAGGTGATAAGAAACAGCTGGTACCGTTGATCAAGGGGGCTATAACGCACAAGGGCTTCGCCTTGCTCGATATCATCAGCCCGTGCGTAACCTTCAACGATCATCAAGGTTCAACCAAGAGCTACGCGCACACGCGCGAGTTCTACCACCATGTCATCGAAGCGGATTTCGTGCCGCCGAAGCAGGAAATTGTGGCTGCCTATGAAGAGGGCGCAGCCATGCCAGTGGAAATGCACGACGGCAGCAAGATCGTATTCCGCAAGGTAGACAAGGCCTATGACCCAACCAGCCGGGAGGCGGCGTTTTCCTACCTGCGCAGCAGTGTGCGTGCCGGCGAAATTGTTACCGGTTTGCTCTACATCGATCAGGAAGCAGGCGACATGCACGACTTATCGGGCAGTGTGAAGCGGCCGTTGGCCAAGTTGCCGTACGCCGAGCTGAGTCCAGGCAAATCGACCCTCGCCAAGGTCATGAACAGCTACCGCTAGGCGCCGCGTATTACGCTTCAAAATCGCGAGAAATTACCAGGCCTCGCCGTTGCGGCGACGGAACTCGCGGTTGCCATTGTTGGTTCTGCGTAGTTCGAGGTCGATGTCAGGGTAAAAGACCTCGTCATTGCTGTGCCGGCTGCCGACTTCCATGTAACTTGCCATTGCCTCGCTGTCGTTGCGAAGTTGATGCCCATCGGTAATCCCGGCTTTGAACCCGGCGCAATCACCGCGCTGCATAACAGTCTCACCACAATCGGTAACCAGAGTGATCTCGCCGTCGAGCACGTAGACGAATTCGTCTTCGTGGCTATGCCAGTGGCGTTGTGACGAGCACGTGCCGGGCGGGAGCTCAACAAGATTGACGCCAAACGCATCCAGTTCGAAGAGCGTTCCGAGTGCTCGTTTCGCGCGTTTGGTAACGGCGTCGCGAAACGGCTCAGGATAGCTGGATCCGGTGTGCGCACTGACCTCATACGCCGTCCGAATAGGCTGATTGTTTGCTGCCATGGTTTTCTCCCGTATCGCGGTCTTTGATTGATTCTGGCACAGTAGCGTTTGCTCGTTAATGGTCAGCCGCGGTGGAACCCTGGATGCATAGTCGTGTCACAGGGATGGTCGCTGGACCTATAAAGCAGGGGAGCCGATGGACAAGCAAAGACGGCAATTGATGCAGCTTGGTTTGCTGGGTGGCGCAGCCGCGGCAAGCTCTGCGCTGACCGCCAATGCACATCACGATGCCGGGCATGCCGCCGATCAGACTGCTGCGCTGCGCATCCTCGTGCTCGGCGGTACCGGCTTTATCGGACCGCACATGGTCAGCGAAGCGCTGCGCCGCGGCCACACCGTGGAGTTGTTTAATCGTGGCCGTACCAACAACGATTTGTTTCCGGACCTGACAACCTACGTGGGCGACCGCGATGGAGGACTCGCGGTACTGAACGGACATCGCTGGGATGTTGTCATCGATAACTCCGGTTATGTGCCTCGCCACGTCGCGGATTCTGCACGACTTCTGGCAACCGCTGCGTCGCACTACATCTATATTTCAAGTATTTCGGCTTATGCAAACTTTGCGGCACCAATGGACGAAGACGCGCCGCTGGCGACTATTGACGACGAAAGCGTTGAAGAAGTCACCAACGGTAACTACGGTCCGTTAAAGGCGTTGTGCGAAAAGCGCGCCCGATCGGAGTTTGGCGCGGATCGTGTCGCTGTATTCAGGCCGACCTATATCTGTGGCCCCGGAGACCGTACAGACCGCTATAGCTATTGGCCCGTGCGCACGTTGCAAGGCGGTGACATGCTCTGGCCCGGAACTCCGGCGGACGAGATTCAAATGATCGATGTTCGCGACCTTGCCAACTTCACGATTGATGTTGCTGAGCAGAGAACGGTTGGTACCTACAATACCGTCACGCCGCCGGGCAGCCTGACGATGGGCGATTTGCTGGCCGACTCCCTGGCCGTGACAGCCGCTGAAACCAACCCTGTCTGGCTGGACTACGAATTTCTGTCTGCCCACGATGCTGGTGACCGCGAACTGCCGATCTGGGTAGCACCGACGCCTGACCTCGCTTTTGCAGCGAAGGTCAGTGGCACACGGGCTTACGCGAAAGGGCTTAAGAACCGGCCTAACCGCGAAACGGCACGTGACACCATTAGCTGGTGGAAAACCTTGCCGGCGGACCGCACCGCTACAATGCGGGCCGGCTTTAGCACTGAACGGGAGGCCGAATTGCTGGCGGCATGGAAGGCACGGAATAGCTGACTCGAGCGTCTTGCCTGATGCCGATCCCTGGATATTTAGTTAGCTGACGCGCTGGCCAGCAAAAACCGCGGCAGCGAACCTGCACAAAAAGAACAACAACAAGGGGGATGCATCAATGAACAATCCCGGCATGGCGCAACTCACACCGCGTGCGGTCATCCTGGCGATAATCCTCGCCATGATCCTTGCTGCGGCTAATGCGTATCTCGGCCTGTTCGCAGGCTTGACGGTGGCCACAGCCATTCCGGCTGCGGTTGTTTCCATGGGTGTGTTGCGCCTGCTGGGCGGCGGCACCATTCTCGAAAACAACATAGTGCAGACCGGCGCATCGGCCGGCTCATCGATTGCCGCGGGCGTTATCTTTACCATTCCGGCACTGGTTATCCTCGGCTACTGGGATGACTTCAAATATTCCTGGGTGCTGGTGATTGCCGGTCTTGGTGGGTTGCTGGGCGTGCTGTTTTCGGTGCCATTGCGCCGCACGATGATCGTTGAAGATCCACTGCCGTTCCCGGAAGGCAAGGCCGCTGCCGAGGTGTTGAAGGCGGGTGACAACCCCGGCCCCGGACTGAAATTGCTGGCGATTTCCAGTGTACTCGGCGCTTTGGTCAAAGCATCGGCCGCGAGCGGCATGCGCATGATCCCCGACAGCTGGGCCATTGCCGGTTATCTGGGCAATGGCAAGGTACTTGCTTATGTAGGTACCGGCCTGTCACCGGCATTGCTGGGTGTTGGTTACATCGTTGGGCTTAACGTTGGCATCGTCGTGTTATCGGGTTCAATTATCTCCTGGCATATCGCGATTCCGATTTTCAACGCGTTCTTCATGGACACGGATCCAGCCCTGGCGGCACAGACGCTGGGCGCAGGCGCGGCCGATACGGCGTTCGCTATCTGGAACGCAAAAATTCGTTATCTTGGCGTCGGTGCGATGCTGATTGGCGGTGTCTGGACGTTGTTTGCACTCCGCAAGTCGTTGGCTTCAGGGATCAAGAGCGGTTTCGCCGCCGCGCGCAAGGGCACGGGTAAGGTGATCGCAGAGACCGAGCGGGACCTGCCGATGAAATGGATGCTGGTCGCACTGGTGATGTTCGTCATACCGCTGGCTCTTCTTTACCAGGCGATAGTCGGGCAATGGAGTGTCAGCATTCCGATGACCATCATCATGATCGTCGCGGGCTTCCTGTTCGTTTCGGTTTCCGGTTACCTTGCCGGGCTTGTTGGCTCGTCCAACAACCCCGTGTCCGGAATAACGATCGCGACAATCCTGTTTGCGTCTCTCGTACTTGTGTTCCTGCTGGGTAAGGAATCCCCGATCGGCGCAGTTGCGGCCATCATGATCGGCGCGGTCGTTTGTTGTGCTGCCGCCGTCGGTGGCGACAATCTGCAGGACCTGAAAGCCGGTTACCTGGTGGGCGCAACGCCGTGGAAACAGCAGTTGATGCTCGCGATCGGCGCGTTCTCCTGTGCGTTGATCATGGCGCCGATGCTGAATCTGTTATCGGCGGCCTACGGCATAGGCGCGCCGACGGCCGAATTCCCCAACTCGCTGGCGGCGCCACAGGCTACGCTGATGGCATCGGTTGCCAAGGGCATGTTCGGCGGCGAGTTGCCGTGGGCAATGATCGCAATTGGTGCCGGCGTAGGTGCAATTACGATCGCACTCGATGAATGGCTCAAAGCTCGCCGGTCCGGTTTTCGCGTGCCGGTACTGGCCGCCGCTATCGGTATTTATTTACCTCTGGAATTGATGGTGCCGATATTCCTCGGCGGATTCTTGTCCTACCTCGTCGAACGCAAGCACAACGTCAAAGGCGAAAGCGATGAGAGGGACCGCGTGCATCGTCCCGGGACTTTGTTTTCAGCCGGCCTGATTACCGGTGAAGCCTTGATGGGCATCGCCATCGCAATACCCATCGTGCTGAGTGAGCGCGCCGATATTCTGGCATTGTCTGAAGGCTGGCATTTCGGGCAATGGGTAGGGCTTGCAGTGCTCGCTGCGGTTGGCTGGCTGCTTTATCGCAGTGGCGCGAGGGATAAGGAAATCGCTTGATGACCAGTGCGATACCCGGCCGGCACTGCTGCCGTCCGGGTATCGCGGTCACCGCTGCCTTGCAAGTGACCGCTTGACGCTGGTGTAACAGACGCTCAGTTCCAGAGTTTTTTCCACCAGGGCAGGGCATCCGGCGTGACGCCGCCGTCAAAGAACGGAATACGTGCACGTATATCCTCGAGATCCCAGCCGGTGAGGCTGGCGAGAGTCTTCGCTTCCTGCTCCTGGCGTTCGCGTACGGCGGTTTGGTAGCTGCCCCCGTCGCAGCTGATATCGCCCTTGAACGGATGGCGAATTACGTAGCGACCCTGAAAGTTGCCGCGATCGCCGGTTTCATGAAACATCAGGTCTTCAGGAAAGCGCTCGCCGTCGTAACGGACGTGCAGGCGAGTGACAAACACGTTTTGTGCGGGCCCTGCGATCTTCTGTTGACGTGCAGGCTGGTTGCCATCGTTAACCCAAAACACGCCGAGGTTGCGTAACTGCGAGGCATTCAGTGGATTCGCGGCGCAAGGATCACACCAGGCCATATCCCACGCGTATTCCAGAAACACCGCGCGGCCGTTTTCTTTTTCAGTTTGGGTCTGGAACATGGCGCGGTAGAAGTCACTGAATTCCGTCTGGACGTATTCCGGTATTTCATTGTTGCTCGGCAGACGCACTGTCCGGTAGTTGGTAGTTTCCACTCTTCCCGTCCGTGTCAGGGCGTAGACAAACAGCTCCTGTTCATCCTTGGCGTTAACGGTTCCAAGTCGAATAGGCAGCATGAATCGATTGCTCTCGTATGCGACCTGGATAGGCCGCAGCTTCGCGTAACCGAGTTTGCTTTGTTCCTCGAGATTCACTCTTGCAACGAAGAAGCGCATGTCTTGCTTCAGGTAGCTGTTGATAACCGGTTCCGCGCCGGCTGGCAGGCGATAGTCGTTTTCTTTGAGCCAGCTAACGAGTCCGCCGCTTTCTTCGGCAGACAGAATCAGGATGTCATACTCGCCGACTGTGTACTGAGCCTCGATCGTGACCCCTTCCGCGTTCGCGCTTTTTTTCAGTTGCATCAGGCCCGCCGAAGCTCTCGATTCCAACACCATGTCGTCGCGCATATAGCGGCGCTCACAGGGGTCGGGGTCGTGGTATTCGACCAGACGAGGTGCGGTGTAAGCATCAAGATGCGCGATCAGGTTGCCGTCGGCTACGTTGATTTGTTCCCGTTCAATAAAGGTGGGTACTGGTATCACTACAGCGAAGTCCTGTGTATCGCCTTGAAAGTCATTGGCCATCGTGATGACTGTTCGATTGCCATCGCGAACCAAAACAACCTGGGAGGCTTCGTTGTAAAGAGTGGTATCGGCGCGCGCGACATAGAAGCCGCAGAACGCCTCGGCGGTCGTACTGATGGCCACGGTCGCCAGCGCACAGGCGGCAAGTATGGTTATTCGCATTGTTTTTCTCCTTCGAAATAGGTTTCAGGCAACGGTCTCGTGGTCGCTTCGAACCAGCGGTACTGTTGTCCGTGCAGGACGGCATCGATGAGCGGGACTATCGGCGCGGCAAAAAACAACGCCAGCATCGGCCCGTAGGGTTGGTAGTAAACAAACTGGATTGTGTGTGCGATCAATGCGACCAGCGCGCCGTACAAACAACGGCCACTGGCGGAGTTCGGCGTGGTCTTTGGGTCCGAGATCATGAAGAACGCGAAAATAAGCAATGCGCCGTTTTGCAGATGATGCAGCGGTATGCTGAGCGGGTCGCCGAGCCACAATGCGCGCCCTGTCAGGAGGGCGGCATAGGCGCCGAGGAAAGACAGGGTAGTTTCTGCGCGTCGTGCGCGAGTCAGTACCAGAAAGCCCAGGCACGCCAGAGCGAATGCTGCGATGGTGGCATTGCCCCACTGCCCGGTTGATATCCAGGCGTGATCAGTAAGTAGCATGAAGCCGACGATCGCAAAGTTCGCCGGATTAAAAATGTGCTTGCCGTTGTAACGCAGGACAAACTTGCTGCCGATAGCGGCAACTGCTGCCAGCCCAGCGACGCTGGGCAGGTCTGTGCGCAACAGCAATGTCAGCGACAGCGTTGTGACCATGGCGCTGCGCGGGTCGAATATCGGCACGCCAGCCAGGCGTCCTGCAGTGTATTGCGTTGCCTGGGCAGCTATGAAAATGATCACGGCATGTGCCCAGGGTATGCCGAAATCGAGCATGAATACGCCAGCGGCCACGAGTACGGTGAGTACCGCGATCTGGTAGTAGCGTGGGTCTGGTGTGGGCAGTGTCTGCATGGCCCTTTAAACGCGTCATCGGGCCATTCGGGGTTTAATTGCGCTGCTCCGGTCTTCGTCAGATTCAGAGGGCAGGGTACAAGAGACTGATTCTAAAAGAAAAAAAGCTTACCGGGCATTTCCGGGAATTGCACCGCAACGTGCATCCAAAACATCGGCGAGAGTCATCTGTAAATTGTCTGGCACCTGGGTGTCAAAAGCGGAGTCGAAAATGAGTGAAGAATTTATTCCTGTCGTGATGTTCATAATGATTGGTGTGGTCATCACAATGGCGTTCTATTTCAAGCATCGGACGCGTGCTGAAATACAGAAAACCGCGCGTGTCGTGCTTGAAAAGGGGCAAGAGTTGAGCCCCGAATTGCTGGAGAGCCTGGGCGAACCGAAAAGGTCCGGTAACAGTGACCTGCGCCGAGCGCTGATTGCCATGGCGTTGGCCCTTGCCACTGCCGCGTTCGGTTACCTGTTGGACGAGGGCGTGGACGGGGAGTTGCTCGCCATAGCCATGTTCCCGTTCTTTGTCAGTCTGGCCTATCTGGCCATGTGGAAGTTAGGTAAAGGTGAGGGCTCAAGCTGAAGATTGCCCCGCATCAACTGGCGCATGCCGATGAACTGGAGCTCATTGCGCGCTCCAGGGTCAACGGCGATACGGATTGTTTTGGCGAACTGATCAGGCGACACCAGTCGCAGCTCCGCTTGTTCCTGTTGCGACTGTGCCGTGAACCAGCGCTTGCCGACGACCTGGCGCAAGACGCGTTGATACATGCGTTTGAAAAACTTGATGGTTTTCGAGGCGATGGCTCTTTTGCCGGTTGGTTGATGCGCATTGCTTGGACGACGTTTTTGCAATCCAGACGACGTTCCGACCGCTACCGGCAAGTGGTGGAGCTGGCAGCGCAGGAGCCGGCAGCCACGCACACTTCGCCGGCACAGGACGAGGTGACCGATCTTGATCGCTTTCTGGCCGTGCTGACGACTGACGAGCGAGCCATCATGATTCTTGCCTACAGTTGTGGCATGTCACACAGTGAAATCAGCAAGGCCGTGGACTTGCCGGTTGGTACGGTCAAATCGGTCATTCACCGCAGCAAACAGAAAATCAGGCATGACTTTGACATCGACAATCATAAACTTGGGTGACTACCGTATGGACGACGAAGACCGCAGATTGCGTGAGTTGTTTGCGCACGCAACGGTCCCGGATGACGGCTTCAGCGGGCGTGTAATTAAACGCATCAGGCGCAAGCACAGGTTGCGGCGCTTGCTGTTGCCGCTGGCATTGCTGACAGGCGGGGTATTCGCGGCGCGGCCAGTAATGGCGATACTCGATGAGTGGTCGGTTCGTTTGCACGGGCTGTCCGCAGACCTGGGTACGGTAGCCGATATGATCACTGCCCTGACCGGCACGATGGTGCTGGTCGTGCCCTTGCTGGTCGGTGGCGCGCTGATCTTCAGCCTGCTCGAAGATTAGGCAGCAACACTCGGCTCCTCCGGTCCGCCGCTCAACGTGATCAAAGGGCTGGCGCATGTCCCTTCACAGAATGGCGCAGGCGTCGTTGAATCGACCCTGCCCGTCGTATACATTGCCCCGATGAACCTCCGTGAACAGGTTGAAGAGCTGTTACCCAATTGGGAACGCTGGTACCCGAGTCTTTTTGATGCGGCCAACGATCTCGGGGTTATCCGTGCCCAGGTGTGCGACCCGAACTCATTGTTGTTGAGTAACCGGCATTCGGGCGTCCGCAAGAGTGCGGAAGACGCGCATCGAGAGAAGTGGGGCGGAAACGTCCAGGAATAAGTACGGCCGACCGCCCGGTCGCTGCCGCCATAATCTGAGCACAAGCAGGACCTGAAATGCCCTATAAGCTGAGCGCGATACGATCCCAGTTTCCAGCCCTCGAAATTTCTGACAACGGCCGGCAACGAATTTACTTCGATAACCCAGCCGGCACACAGGTCCCGCAGATCGTCATTGATCGCATCAGCGAGTGCCTGATTGAGTCGAACGCCAATCTGGGCGGCTTTTTCGAAACATCACAGCGCGCTGACGCTGTTGTAGACAGCGCGCATCAGGCGATGGCGGACCTGCTGAACGCTGCGTCGCCGGATGAGATTGTTTTCGGGCAGAACATGACCACGCTGACTCTGCACATGTCGCGCTCGATCGGGCGGCAACTGAAAGCAGGCGATGAAATCATCCTGTCGCGTATGGATCACGATGCGAACGTCGCTCCATGGCTGTTGCTCGCCGAGGATCTCGAGCTCGTCGTCAAATGGATGCCATTCAATACCGAAACGTTCGAATTCGATCTGGCAGAGTTCGATAAATTGCTCAGCGAACGAACCCGGCTGGTTTGCGTCGGCGGCGCCAGTAACCTGATTGGCACGATCAACGACATCAAGACGATCAGTCAGAAGGCCCGCGACGCTGGAGCATGGTCGTTCATTGATGCCGTGCAGCTGGTACCGCATGTAGCCGTTGATGTGCAGGACCTGGGTTGTGATTTCCTGGCCTGCTCGGCATACAAATTCTTCGGGCCGCATCAGGGTGTGCTGTGGGGTCGCCGCGAAGTGCTCGAGTCACTTGTGCCCTACAAAGTCAGGCCGGCTCCCGCCGGGATACCGGGGTGCTTTGAGACGGGTACGCAGAGCCACGAGGGCATGGCCGGGACGGCCGCTGCTGTTGACTACTTCGCCTGGATTGGCGAGTCGATGGCCAAGAATTTTATGGCATCCAACAAACGTTATCAGGGGCGCTGCCGTTCAGTGCATGCTGCTCTCGATTACCTGTTCGACTACGAACGCGGTCTGGCGAGCCATTTGATCCGTGGCTTGCGGCAATTGCCGGGCGTTCGCGTGCTTGGCATCAGCGACGACAGCGCGATGGACCGTCGGGTCCCGACCGTCTCGTTCGTGGCCGCAGGCACCGAATCGGCCGTTATTGCCGAACAATTGGCGCAACGCGGTATTTTCGTGTGGAGCGGTCACAACTATGCCGTTGAAGCAGCGCGCGTGTTGGGTATCTATGAAACCGGCGGTGCTGTGCGCATAGGCCCGGTGCATTACAACAGCGTGGCTGAAATCGACACGCTGCTCAATGCCCTCGACGATATTCTGCCCCGGGCCAACGCCGCCTGATTACCGTATTGCTGGTACGAAGCCGGCCTGCCCAAACGAGCTGGCGGCATCCCTTGTCCGCCGGCCGTCGCAGCGAGACATGCGGTAAAGTGGCTGTAAATTGCAGCTGCGGCATTCGGGTTCGTACGCCGCCTATTTGCCACTACGGAATTTGCTAATTGACTACTACCGCTAAGCATACCGATTCGACGGCCAGTCGCTCGCTCGATACTCACCAGATCGTTGGCCGTGTACTTGGCCCTGTGGTCTTTGCGCTGATGCTGGTAACAGAAGGATGGCAGGACGTCATGGACCCGCTGGCCTGGCGCGTCGCCGCTGTGGGTATCTGGATGGCGGTTTGGTGGGCGACGGAAGCGATCCCGGTGGCAGTCACCGCCTTTCTCCCGATCGTGGTATTTGAGCCGTTGGCAATCTCCAGTGTTCGCGATGCTGCGGCACCGTACGCCAATCCGACCATCTACCTGTTTCTTGGCGGGTTCATGATGGCGCTCGCGCTTGAACGCTGGAATCTGCACCGACGCATAGCGTTAGCTGTGCTGGACCGGACTGGCACCGATGGCAAACGACTGGTCGGCGGCTTCATGCTTGTGTGTGCCTTGCTTAGCATGTGGATGACAAACACCTCGACTACCATGATGTTACTGCCGATCGTGCTGTCCGTCGTGGGCGTCATTCGTGACAACGTCAAAGGCCTTAGCGATAAGCAGCGCGATGATTTTCAGATTGCGATGCTGCTTGGTCTTGCCTATTCCGCGAGTATCGGCGGGCTGGCAACGCTGATCGGTACCCCGCCCAATGCATTGCTGGCAGCTTATCTCGCATCGAACTACGGCATCGAAATCAGCTTCGCCCGCTGGATGGCAGTGGGCATCCCGGTCAGCTTCGTTATGTTGCCATTGGCATGGCTCGCACTGACTCGCTACCTGTATCCCGTGAATATTCCGGCAAGCCGGGCCGTTCAGGAGCACCTGCACAAGCTGCGCGCGGAACTGGGGGCTATGAGCACCGCGGAAAAGCGCGTCGCTGTGATATTTGGCGCTGTCGTAACGTGCTGGATGTTGCGCCGGCCGCTGATGGACTGGCTGGGCCTTACTGGCGTGTCGGATACCGGCATCGTCATGACCGCGGCTGTCCTGCTGTTCATGATACCCAGCGGTAACAAGGCGCAGCCGCAGTTGATGACATGGCACGATGCGGCCCGCTTGCCATGGGGTGTCCTGATACTGTTTGGCGGCGGTTTGAGTCTGGCGGCGGCTGTTTCCAGTTCGGGTCTGGCCTTGTGGTTGGGCGAAAGCCTGTCACCGCTGAATGCATTGGGCACCGCCATGCTGATTCTGGCGGCTGTTGCGCTGGTGATCTTTCTGACCGAATTGACCAGTAATCTTGCAACCACGGCCACTCTGCTGCCGGTCGTCGGCGCCATCGCTGTTCAGGCCGGTCTGCCACCGATCATGCTGACTGTACCGATCACGATCGCTGCCAGTTGCGCCTTCATGTTGCCGGTTGCGACGCCGCCGAATGCCATCGTGTTCGCAACCGGATCGATCAGCATTCCGCAGATGGTGAAGGCCGGTGTATTCCTGAACCTGATCGGTATCGTCGTGGTGACGCTGACCGCGCTCTACCTGGCACCCGCACTGCTTCAGTAAGGTGCCGGTAGTGCCAGCATCAGGCGCATGAATTCCTCAGCGAAAATGACCGAGCTGCGCGCGATGTCGTCGCGTGCAACTTCATCGCCGACTTCATAAGTAATCGCGGGAATACCGTAGGTGCTGAAGTACCAGTTCTTGGTATTGCCCTGAGTGGAGCGTGCGCGCGCCTCGTGGCTGAACTCGTAATTCGGCAGCCGCGTCCGCGCACGGGCCAGCCAGGCCGTCGCGAAATCACTTTGCCCCGGGAAGTCTCCAGCCAACTGCGTGTAAAACAGGCTGCGGTTAGTAGAATGAAAGTCCAGCATGAAGGCGGGTCGACCGCCGGTTGCGATCATTTCCTGCAATCTGGCCGAAAAACTCGCGGTCTCTGGCTGTGTGAAGGCGCCCCAGTCCCTGTTCAGATCCACGCCGTTGATGTTGTGTCGCCAGTGGCCCAGTGCGACACCGTCCGGGTTCATAAATGGTGCGATGGCTAGCTGAAAGCGATCGCGGAAAGTGTTTGCCAGATCGGTGTCCGCCATCAGTGTTTGTACAAACGGCCGCATTGCCAATGCCCCGGTAATTTCCGGCGGATGCTGGCGGCCGAGCAGGACAACGAATTCGGGTCGCTCAGGCGTCATCGCCAGGTGCAAAGGGCGGCCGAGAGCGCTGCTGCCCAGAAGTTCGATTTTTACGCCGGGGTGTGTACCAAGCTCGCGGAACCACTGCTGATACCATTCGGCCGTGAGCAATTCCTGCGCCGCGATCCAGGTGATCGGGCGATCAGCGGGTACGGTCAGGGTCATCGTGTGCTGATCGTCGGCAATACTGACGGCGGAAGTTGGCAACGCTTGCCAATGGTGGCCGTCGTAACTCACTTTCGGCCAGTAACGGGCACGGTCATCGGCAAAATCCAGAGTGATATTGACCGGGCCTGGCTCGGTCCGACTCAGTCGGAATGCGTACCACGGACTGGGATTGATCCGCTCGTCTTCCGGGCGTATGTCCACGCGGATATCGCCGGTGGCATCGAATGCACATTGGTAGAAATTGCCGCCTGCGAAGTAGGCGTCAACATGCAGCCTTGCGTTGCTGCAGTGCTTGGCAGGTGTCGAATGTGTTGCGGTGGTTGAGCAGGCAACGGTGAGCAATACAATGCTTGCGAGCAACCAGACGGTTCGAATTCTGTTGATCATGTGTGATTAGTTTCTTCTTTGCGGGCCGAGGAGCGAGTATGCCCTTACAATACCCCAGCTCTGCAAGCTGGCGAAGGCCCGAATGAAATTAGCGTCGCGTTTCTATTGTCGACAAGACGTGCTCATGATCAGTCGTGAACTGCTTGGCAAGTTGCTCTGTACCAGGTTCGATGGTGTCGAGTCTAAAGTCATGATCACCGAAACCGAAGCCTACGCAGGTATTAGTGATCGTGCGAGTCATGCATATGGCGGCCGGCGCACGGCGCGTACCGAGATCATGTACGGCGAGGGTGGTATCGCCTACGTGTACCTTTGCTATGGCATCCATCATCTCTTCAATGTGGTAACGAATGCGGCGGGAATTCCGCACGCGGTATTAATCCGTGCAGCGCTGCCCTGGACGGGTCTGAGAACTTTGCAGCAGCGGCGTGGTCGAGGCGATGCCGGACCGAAGTTGATGCCGGGGCCCGGCACTGTCGCGCAGGCACTGGGAATTACGACGACATTGTCAGGCGTTTCGCTGCAGGGCCCGGATGTATGGATAGAGGACGCGGGCGTAAAGGTACCGACTTCGCAGATCCTGGCAGGTCCTCGTATCGGGGTCGATTACGCGGGCGAAGACGCCAGTCTGCCTTACCGTTTCGTCTGGTCGGGGGCTTCCGACACGGCAGTACGACCGTGCCGCGCAGACAACACATAAAACAGCAAGCCGCTGGCAATAACGGCAAGACCGAACAGGCCCTCGTGCGGTTTGTTCAATAGCACAAAGGTCAGTGTCCAGGCCGTGAGCATTAGATAAATAATTGGTGGCAGTGGGTAGGCGAAGGTACGAAACGGTCGCGGCAGATCGGGTTGGCGAATTCGCAGTACAAACACGCCGAGCACGGTTGCGAAACTGTTCAGTGCGAGCGTGAAGCCTGCGAATACGAGTATCGATTCAAACGTTGAGGTAAGGATGAACGCCAGCGTCAGTAGCGCCTGTAAGTAGATTGCGTTCGATGGAATGCCGTCTTTATTCGTCTTTGCGAGCAAGGACAAGCCGCGAAAATCTTCGCCGATCACTTGCAACACTCGCGGTCCGGCAATTGTCATTGCGCTGACAGTTGATACCAGCAACAGCGCGAGTACTACTCCCGTGAATCGGCCGGCAATGTCGCCAAACGCGGCATCGGCGGCGATATAGCCAACTTCCACTTTGCCGGTCATGCTTTCCATCGGCGCAACAGCAAGAAACGTGTAATTCAGCGCGACGTAGAGCACAGTCACGACCAGTGTGCCGCCCATCAGTATCCACGGCAGCGTGCGCTGCGGGTTTTCGAGTTCGCTGCTGAGATAGGTGGCGGCATTCCAGCCGGTGTACGCGTAGCTGACGTAGATCAGCGAAACGGCAAACGCGCCGCTCAGCATCAGCGCGCCGTCACCGCTGGCTGGCAGGAAGTTGACGGGTTGCACGGCGGGCGCGATGGACACGGCTGCCACGCAGAACACGACGATGACCAACACTTTCAGAACAGTGAACAGCCATTGCAGGCCGCCGCTACCGCGCCGGCTGCCGGCGTGGACAAAGGTCAATAGAATGACGAGTCCTGAGGCGAGGCCCTTCTGCAGCCACTCGTTCGGTTCGTCCAGCAGCGCGGACGTTGCGTAGGCGGCAAAGGTAATGGCCGCCAGCGCGGTCGGCGCGGCGAAGCCGATAGTTGCCGATACCCAGCCGGAAACGAACCCGGCCGCCGGGTGATAGATGCGCGACAAAAAATTGTACTCGCCACCAGAGCGAGGCAACGCGGCACCGAGTTCGGCGTAGGTCATGGCGCCACAAACTGCGGCCAGACCGCCGATTGCCCACAGCGCCAGGAGCACAAAGCCGGAGCGCAATTCGAGCAACTGAAAGCCGAGACTGGTGAAGACGCCCGTGCCAACCATATTGGCGATGACCACGGCGGTGACCGTGGGGTAGCGAAATTTGCTGCTCGACATGCGGTCACCACCTGGGCAATTCAGCGCTGCTTATTTTTGTTGTGAGCTGCCCGGTATGTGCGTACGCAGTGCCGGCATGCCCGGCTCGGCAATGACCCGCGCCGGTGTCCCGGCAATGTCGCTGGTGGCGAATTGGCAGGCAAGCCGGGAGATCTCAACCGAGCTTTCGTTGCTGTCGATGGTAAACCATGTGCGGCCGCGCGTAACGCTATTGCCCGGCAGAAGGCCGGCTTACTTGCCGGTACTGGCGCTCATCGTTTGTGTGGAAGGGTTCCCAGCCGCTGCGCCCGACGCGTCGGTTTTCGCGATCAATGCCAGGCGTGCCTGTTGGTAGCGAATTCGGATTCGGTGTTGTTCCGCTTCCTGCAGTCGGGCCCGGAGCGTGCTTAGTCGGCGGCCATGGTTTTGCACGCCGGACCGGGCATCGGTGTTCTTGTCGGTTTCTCGCGGCGGCGCTGCCAAGGCTGCATCCTGCTGCAGTCTTCGGTACTCCGCAGCAGCGGCTTCGGCGAGTTGTTGCTCGGCCTTGGCCACAGCTGGGCCGGTTTCGTCAGATTGGGCGGTGGTTATCGCTGGCAGTAACAGGCCGAGCAGAATAATTAGTGTGGAGGTTTTCATAGTGGTTCCGGCAGTCATTTGCTGAGCAAATTGTGCCGGGACTTTTTGCAACGGACGGGTATTGTCACAATCTTTGACAGTACGGGGTACCAGAGAAAGCGAGGGTCAGGGCAGGGTTCGACGGTTAGTGGGCGTTGTCGTGGATCAGGAGTGCAATCGGGATGCCGTCACCGAGCGGGAGTGTCTCGAGATCATGGGTACGTGCGCGAAAGTAGCTCAGCGGCGCTCAGGCAGCGGCAGACTCGTAAGGTTCGAAGCGTCCGCCTTCCAGTTCAATGACGTCTTTCAGTGAGTAGCGGAAGAATTTGGCGCTGGTGCCGTCGGCAAAAGTCACGAACCATGGCCGGCTGAACGCACCGTGTTCTTTCAATCCACTCAGCGCATTCCGGTGCCGTTCCGCGAAGGTGTCATAAGCATAGCCAAGGACGAATCCGATGTGTTCCAGACCCATCGGGTACTTGTCGTCGGACAGTGTTGGTATCAGCTCTATCAGCGAGACACGGGCTTCGTCGTCCAGTCTCAACGGCTCCGCGAGCAGCAGCTTGTTGACCGGGCGACCGCCTCGAATGTCTTCCACTTCGGACACGCAATGCGGGCGCAATGCGTCGCGGGTTTTCTCGTACTCAGCGATGGACGGTGAGCGTACAGCGAGATGACTGATCGGGCTGCCAGCAATATTGATGCCGCGAGCATTCAGTTGCCGCACAACGTCAGCATAGAAATTCTGATAGTCGCCAAGTATTTCGTGCAGTTTCATGACACCGGCTCCATTCACTGGTTCGTGTCGACGGTAGCAGTCTACAATGCCCGGGAGAACAAACAATTGGTTTGATGGCCATAACTTTAAGTGACCCAACCCCGCTCGGAGCCCCGTCATGAACGTACCCGCATTTAGCGAACTGCTCGATTTCAGCGGTCAGTCTGTTGTTGTGACTGGTGCAGCTCAGGGCATTGGCGCGGCCATCGCCTTGCGCTTTGCAGAAGCGGGTGCGCGGGTGCTGATTCATTACCGCAGTGGTGCAGAAGAAGCGGAACAACTCGCGCAGACAATACGCAAAGACGGTGGTGAGGCCAGCACAATGGCGGCCGAACTAAGTGATGCCGGCGAGGTTCGCAAGCTCATGGCAAGAGCCGTCACTGACTACGGGGCAATTGACGTGCTCGTCAATAATGCCGGCAGCTTCCCGAATGCGGCATTCCTCGATATGAGTTACGAAGATTGGTCCGGGATGTTGCGTTCCAATCTTGACTCGGCCTTTCTTTGTTCGCAGGCGGCGGCGCGGCACATGAAAACGGCCGGCGGCGGTGCAATCGTCAATATTGCGTCTATTGCTGCTTCGAGCCCGGGGCCGGAGCACAGTCATTACAACAGCGCCAAAGCGGCTGTCGTGATGCTGACCCGTTCAGCGGCGCAGGAGCTCGGTGCCTTTGGTATCCGCGTGAACGCCGTGTCTCCTGGCGTGATCGGCCGACCCAGTATCGAAGAGCAATGGCCGGATGGTGTGGAGCGCTGGCAGGACCGGGCGCCGCTGCAACGGCTCGGCCAACCGGAAGACGTCGCCGATGCGTGTTTATTCCTGGCGTCACCGGCAGCACGCTGGGTTTCCGGCCACAACCTGATTGTGGACGGGGGAATCATGGCGGCCAGCATTTACTGAGGCTCGCTAGTCGTGCTGGCTCCACAGTGCAATTGCGCTCTCCGTATTCATTGCGGGCGCTGCTGCATTCTCTGGCTCAAGGGACCGGTGCGAAACCCTCCGACAGGCTACTGATAGCCTTTGGCCTGCAGGTCGAACAGATGAGCGTACTGTCCTCCCCTGGCTAGCAACTCACTGTGATTGCCGCGTTCAATAATGCGACCATGCTGCATAACGATGATCTGGTCCGCGGCACGCACGGTCGAGAAGCGATGTGAAATGAGGATCGTCATTTTTTCGCGACTCGATTGCCGGAAGTGATCGAAGACTGCGGCCTCGGATGCTGCATCCATTGCGGCGGTGGGCTCGTCCAGCACGAGGATATCGGCCTCGCTGCGCATGAACGCGCGGGACAAGGCGATTTTCTGCCATTGACCGCCTGACAATTCGCGGCCACCTTTGAACCAGCGACCCAGTTGCGTGTGATAACCCTCGGGCATGTCCTCGATAAACGGTGCGGCCATGCCGGTCTTCGCAGCGCCTTCCCAACGCGCTTCGTCATCGATGTAGCGCACGTCGCCGGCACCAATGTTTTCACCCACCGAAAACTGGTAACGACCGAAGTCCTGAAAAATGACGCCGACCCGACGACGCAGCGCCTCGACGTTCCAGTCACTGAGCGACAGTCCGTCAAGGAAGACTTCACCCGCCGTGGGCTCGTATAGCCGGGTCAGTAATTTGATAAGCGTGGTCTTGCCGGAGCCGTTCTCGCCAACCAATGCCAAGCTCTGACCAGGACGTATCTGCAGATTGATATCGTCCAGCGCTTTCTCTGCCGCGCCCGGGTAAGCAAACGACACGTGCCGGAATTCTATGCCGCGTGACGGGTCTGGTCCCTGATCCGCCTCGCCATCGCGACTGGGTACTTCCTGCGCGAGGTACTCATAGAGATTGGACAGGTAAAGATTGTCTTCGTACATGCCGCTGATCGCAGTCAGGCTGGCACTGACCGCCGACTGACCCTGGCGAAACAGCATCAGGTACATCGTCATCGCGCCCAGGGTTATTTCGCGGCTGATCGTCGCGACCACGATCCACACGTAGGCGCCGTAGAACGCCGCTGTGGATAGCAGGCCCAGCACAAAGCCCCAGCCATCCCGCCGCAAGGTCAGTTTGCGATCCTCGATAAACAGCTTGTTGAAAATATCCCGGTACCGTTGCAACAGCCGCGGCCCGAGCTGAAACAGTTTGACCTCCTTGACACCGTCTTCCCGCGCAATAACCGTTTCCAGATACATCTGCATCCGGGTCTCGGGTGACCGCCAGCGGAACAGGCGAAACGCATCGCCTGAAAATTTTGCTTCCGCAAAAAATGACGGCAAGCCCGCACCGATCAGAATGACTACGGCCCAGGGTGAAAAGCTGTACAGCAACGCGGCATAACTGCTGAGAGTAATAGCGTTCTGAACAAGGCCGAATGTCCGGTTGACCAGGCTGAGTGGGCGGCTCGAAGCTTCGCGTCGGGCTTGTGTCAGCTTGTCGTAGAACTCTGAGTCTTCGAAGTGCGCGAGCTGCAGGGTCAGCGCTTTCTCGAGAATCATCACGTTGACGCGTTGTCCGAGCAGTGCGCGCAACAGAGATTGGCTCGCTGAGATGCCGCGTTGACTGGCGGCAACGCCAATTACCAGCAAGGCTTCGGCCCCGAGCAAGCGCAGCACGTGGGTCGTATCTGGCTGCTCAGCCGCCATAGCGGCGACCACTCCGTCAACGATTAGCTGACCCACCCAGGCAATTGCCGCCGGCAGGATGCCCGCGGTCAACGTCAGGATTGCCAGCACGACGGTAAGGACCGGGCTAGTACTCCATACGAGGTGCAGCGCACGGTGGCTGTAGCGAAATACGCCTAGAAACCGGGTGCAAAAGCCGGCCGCCTGTTCGCTGTTATCGGTCATGTTTTCTCCGGTCAAACGGCCGCGGCATTGGCGACGTAGTTCTGTCCAGGTTCGCGCCGACCGCTGGTATGCGGCAGGCCGGCGCGAGTGGCGAACGCGGCGACAATAACGATGATCTGATCGCTAGCCGTAAGACCAGTCAACACTTATTCGTTGTGTGCGCGCTGCCACGCGTCCGCAACGGCGATAGCGCTCATATTGAAGATACCTTTGGCGGTCATCGATGGCGTCACTATGTGTGCCGACATTGCGGTACCGGAAAGAATTGGGCCGATGAATAACGCGTCAGTTATTGAACGGATCAGTTCCATCGCAATATTTGCTGTGTCGAGATTGGGCATGATCAGCAGGTTGGCGCGCTCGGTCAGTGTTGAATTGGGGTCCAGTGTCTTGCGTATGGATTCGTTCATCGCCGTCAACGCATGCATTTCGCCGTCAACCTCAAGGTCTGGAGCCCGTTCCTTAATAATGCGCGTTGCGTCGCGCATCTTGCGTGCAGAGGGTGCTGCCGATGAGCCGAAGTTGGAATGTGAGAGCAATGCAACTTTTGGTTTGATTCCGAAGCTTTGTACACGTTCCGCACTCGCGAGGGTCATGGCGACAAGCTGCTCAACGCCAGGATCAACCGAAATAAATGCATCGGAAATAAACAGCGGACCGTCCGGCAGAAACAGGACGGACATTGACGAGACCTTATGGCTCGATGCTTCCGAGCCGATGATTTCTATGATGTCCTGCAGGTGATGGTCGAAGCGTCCAATCGTTCCGCACAGCAGTGCATCGGCCTGTTTCATGGCAACCATGCAGGCAGCAATAACGGTGCTGTTGGTGCGCATCACTGTCTTGGCGGCCGACACGGAAACACCTTTTCGGCTGACCCGCGAATGGTAAAACTGCCAGTAGTCGCGGTAACGCGGGTCATTTTCAGGATCGACCAGTTCGAAGTCGTGCCCGGCCCGCATGCGCAAACCCAGTCTGCTGATACGTTCATCGACGACGGTCGCACGGCCGATAACAACCGGAAAGGCAATTCGTTCATCGATCACGGTCTGAATTGCACGCAGAACTACCTCGTTCTCACCTTCTGCGTAGACCAGGCGTTCAGTATCGCGTTTGGCAACGTCGATCACCGGTTGCATAAACATAAACGAGCGATGACTGAAGCTGCGCAAGGTATTTCGATAGGCATCCAGATCCGCAATCGGTCGGGTGGCTACCCCGGAGTCCATGGCGGCCCGCGCTACGGCCAGCGACACTTCTTCCATCAGTCGAAGGTCGAATGGTTTTGGTATGACGTAGTCCGGGCCGAAGGTCAGCTCTTCCCCCTGGTAGGCATTCGCCACTTCGTCGGTTGACTCAAGCTGCGCGAGGTTGGCTATGGCGTCGACGCAGGCGATTTTCATTTCATCGTTGATTTTGGTGGCGCCAACATCGAGGGCACCGCGAAAAATAAACGGAAAGCACAGGACGTTATTGACCTGATTGGGGTAGTCGGAGCGGCCCGTGGCAATAATGGCGTCCGGTCGCGCCGCTATCGCCACTTCCGGCAGGATCTCCGGTGTTGGGTTGGCCAGTGCCAGGATCAGTGGCCGGTCGCCCATTTTCTTGACCATGTCCGCGCTCAGCACGTTCGGCGCTGACAGGCCGAGGAATACGTCCGCGCCGTCGATGGCCTCATCAAGTGAGCGCAGCTCGGTATCACGTGCGAATCGCGATTTGTACGGGTTCATGTCGACTTCGCGACCCGCGTAGACCACGCCGTGCAGATCGCACAGGGTAATGTTTTCCATTGGCAGGCCTTGTTTCACCAACAGATCGAGGCATGACAGACTGGCTGCGCCGCCACCGGTCGAGACGACCTTGATGTCCTGAAGGTTCTTGCCAACGATTTTCAATCCGTTTTTGATGGCGGCGCTGACAACGATAGCCGTGCCGTGCTGGTCATCATGGAAAACCGGGATGTTCATGCGGGCATCGAGTTTTTCCTCGACGATAAAACATTCCGGCGCTTTGATATCTTCGAGATTGATTGCGCCAAAAGTGGGTTCGAGTCGGGAAATGGTTTCCACGAGCTTATCGGGGTCGTTCTCGTCTACCTCGATATCGAAGGCGTCGATGCCGGCAAATTTCTTGAACAGGACAGACTTGCCTTCCATGACCGGTTTCGCCGCCAGCGGGCCAATGGCGCCAAGTCCGAGTACGGCGCTGCCGTTGGTGATGACGCCGACCAGATTGCCTCTCGCCGTGTATCTGGCCGCAAGTGCCGGATCTTCCTTGATGCGTACGCAGGGGAAGGCAACGCCCGGCGAATAGGCCTGCGCAAGGTCAAGCTGGTTGGTAAGTGGCTTGGTCGGAGTGACGGTCAGTTTGCCGGCCGGATGGCGCTCGTGATAGCGCAGCGATGCCTCTTCGAGTGGATCTGACATTGGATTCTGGTTCCCGGAATTGCGATGGCTGACGCCGCAGCGCCAGGGGCCGTCGATCATAAACCAATCCAGCATGGCCAATGTACCCTTCGGGCACATGCGGGCCGTAAGTTTTGCAACAGCCTTGCAAGATATACCGCTGCAACTGGCAAGTTTTTGCGGATTGGGCTGCTGTATCACCTCTGCTGTCGCTGGCATGGAAACTGCAACAGAATTGGCACAGTGAAAATATCTGCGGTGCGGCGGAGATGAGCCATGCAGAAGTTTGCGTTGTGGACAGCATTTTTGATGTCGCCGTTGCCGGCGTAGCAGAAGCCGCGTCGAATAAGCGACTGAACGCGATGGCGGCGTCAATCATGAGCAGCGTTCGGCAATGGACGATGCCACAGACATCGCACGACGTAGCTGCAAGGTGTGCGAGGAAAATTCGCCCCGGAGAACACTGACTGCTGAATGCCGGACGCGGTCGCGATAGACTGCGCCTTTGTTCGGACACACTTTTTACCGTTATCTATCAGTTCTGGAGAAATCATGAAGTTTGAAATGAAACCGCTGCCTTATGCGTACGATGCCCTGGAGCCGCATATCAGCGAGCAGACCGTCAAGTTCCACTACGACAAGCACCACACCGGCTATATGACCAAGTTGAAAGGGCAGCTTGCCGGTACGCCTGACGCGCAGAAGAGCCTGCAAGAGATCGTCGAGACGTCTAGCGGCGGTGTGTTCAATCTGGCTGCGCAGATCTGGAACCATGACTTCTATTGGCAAAGCCTCGCGCCGAACGGTGGCGGTGAGCCGGGCGGCGAACTCGCTGAGATGATCACGGCTGCGTTTGGTGATTTCGCGACGATGCGTGGCAAGCTGAAGGACGAAGCGCTGGGGCACTTCGGTTCGGGTTGGGCCTGGCTGGTATTGAGCAAGGACAACAAACTGGAAATTTGCAGCACACACGATGCGGAAAACCCCTTACGCGCGGGCGCTACGCCGCTCCTGACGGTCGACGTCTGGGAGCACGCGTACTACCTCGATACGCAAAACGATCGCGGTGGTTACCTGGATCGCGTGCTCGACAATCTGCTGAACTGGCAGTTCGCCGAAGACAATCTCAGCGCGGCTCGCAAAGCCGGCTAACTGACGGCTGCGGCTACATACAGTCGTGAGAAATACCGGCCCTCATAGCGGGGCCGGTTATTTCGTTTGCAGGCCTGGCCGGCAAAGTGCCTGTGACACTTGAGTTGAGCGCTGGCACTTCAAGTGACCGGAGTCGGATCGTTCGCTTTCATCGCTGCTGTATAGTGCGTGCCCTGCGCCACGCGCGCCTGACGTCGGCCTAACGATCAATATCACCCACATCAAGTACCGGCGCAGCGTCGAGTGCGCCTGCGTCCAGCATTGAAGAAACCTGTTCCAGCGCCGCAACCAGCATCGATTGTTGCCAGTCGTCGAGCGCTTCGAAACTGGCGGCGAAACGATCATGTAGCAGGTCGGGCGACTGCTCAACCCGGTCGCGGCCGGCCGCGGTCATCTCAATCCAGTTGCGGCGCCGGTCTTCGGTATCGCGGCGTCGGGTGACAAGCCCGGCGTCCACCAGTTTGTCGACCAGCGAGGTCACCGTGGCCTGAGTTAGGCGTACTCCGCGAGCGACGGTGCTGGGCAACGCTTTGCCTTCCGCGGCCACGATCTGCAAAACGATCAGCTGTGATGGCGTCAGTCCAGTCTGACTGGCCAGTTGTCGCGCATTCAACTCGGTCGCGCGCAGAATGCGCCGCAAGGCGACGAGTGCACTCTCTGATCGGTTTTCCATGGTTCTCACAGGCACCTGTTCCCGGTGGCGCGATTGTGGCTGGAATGGGCCCTTCGGCGCCAGTCCCGCAGTCAAATTCTTGTCATGTTAATTTGATTAACTAAATATTGATTAAGGCTCTATTTCGGCCCGCTGATTCTTTTTGTTAGGAATGGCCCAATTTTTCACTTTAAAAACGAATATTTACCCTCATGTCCCTGTGTCGTCTGCTCGAGCCACATCAGGGCGGTTCACCTTTGCCGGTAAAATTGTTAGACTATCGAAGTAATATGGACATTACAGCTAACAGATCCCCGGCCGCCATTGCCGGCGCCGCAAGGACCGTGTTGCGAAAACCAACTGGCCAGGACGGCGTTGCCATCAATGGCCTCATCGCGGCGTGCCCACCTCTCGATCAAAATTCGCTGTATTGCAATTTGTTGCAATGCACGGACTTTGCGGACACCTGCATCGTTGCGGAACGTGCCGGGCGCATTGTCGGCTGGATTTCCGCATACCGCCCCCCTGCCGCGACGGACACGCTGTTCATCTGGCAGGTGGCTGTGCACGAGGACGCCCGCGGATCGGGTCTGGCGGGGCGCATGCTTGACGGTTTGCTGGAGCGCGATGAGTGCGCGGATGTCGTCCGTCTGCAGACGACGATCACACCGGACAATGAAGGCTCTTTTGCATTGTTCCGTTCACTGGCGGCGCGTATCGATGCGCCGTTCCACGAGGCTGCTGGCTTCGAGAAACAAGCCCATTTTCAGGGACTGCATGACAGCGAACGGCTGATAACCATCGGCCCTGTTCAGGGCGCCGGCGCGCGAAAACGCGCGCTCCGATCTGCGTCCTGAATTCAATAACGAATTACCCAGAGGATCACCATGGTGAACAACAATACGCTGCCGGAACATAGACCGGCCGTCGAAACGTTTGAGCTGCTTGAGTCGCAAGTGCGCAGTTATTCGCGCAATTTTCCGGCGATTTTCAATAAGGCCAAAGGCGCACAGCTAGAAGGTGAAGGCGGAGTTCAGTACCTCGACTTCCTGATGGGATGTTCGACACTGAATTACGGTCACAATCACCCTGTACTGAAAGACGCGCTGGTTGACTACATAAGCGGCGACGGCATCACTCACAGCATGGACATGCACAGTGACGCCAAAGAACGGTTCTTGTTCGAATTCCATGAAACCGTGTTGAAGCCGCGCAATCTGGATTACGTTCTGCAGTTTCCTGGCCCCACCGGTGCCAATGCTGTCGAGGCAGCATTGAAGCTCGCACGCAAGGTCACCGGGCGCACCAATGTCATCTCTTTCACCAACGGCTTTCACGGTGTAACGCTCGGCGCGTTGGCGGCGACCGGTAATGAACATCACCGCGGAGGAGCAGGCATTGAGCTCGGTGGCGTTACCCGCATGCCGTACGACGGCTACATGGGCGATGACATTGATACAGCGGACTATCTCGACAAAGTATTGAGCGATCCCTCCAGCGGCATTGATGCACCTGCGGCTGTCATCGTTGAAACGGTTCAGGGCGAGGGCGGATTGAATGTCGCCAGCAATGACTGGCTACGAAAGGTGGCCAAGATTACGCGCAAGCACGGCGCGCTGTTCATTGTTGATGATATTCAGGCGGGTGTAGGTCGCTGTGGTTCGTTCTTCAGTTTCGAGGCGGCCGGCGTCAAGCCGGACATCGTAACGCTGGCCAAGTCGTTGTCCGGCTACGGCCTGCCAATGGCGCTGGTGCTGATCAACCGTGAATACGATAAGTGGTTGCCAGGCGAGCACAACGGCACTTTTCGTGGCAACTGCCATGCCTTCGTAACCGCGCGGGCCGCACTTGAACACTTCTGGCGCGATCGCAAGGGTTTCGAGGCATCCATTGCCCGAAGTGCTGCACAACTCGAACAGGGTCTGCGATCTATTGCGAGCAAAAACGGATCGAGCAAGCTGACGCTTAAAGGGCGCGGCATGATGCGCGGCCTGGAAATGCCCAGCGGGAAATTTGCGGCGGCAGTGATCAAGAAATGCTTCCAGAACGGTTTGATCATTGAGTCAGCCGGTCCAAATGACGAGATCGTCAAATGTCTGGCGCCGTTAACCATCACCCGGGACGAATTGCAGAACGGCCTCGACATTCTCGGCAAAGCTGTTTCGGCAACAGCGGCCGAATACGACCGTGCTGCGGCCTGACACCGAGGAAACAGAAAATGATTATCAGGGACTACAACGAAGCCAAAAATACCTCGCGCAAAGTCGAGGCGGAAGGCTGGACCAGCGTGCGCTTGCTGTTGAAAGAAGACGGCATGGGTTTCTCATTTCACATCACGACGATTCATGCTGGCGCGGAACTGCCGATGCACTACAAACGGCACCTTGAGTCAGTCTATTGCATGTCGGGCAAAGGCAGCATCGAAAGCCGGGTGACGGGTGAAGTGACGCAAATCAAACCCGGAATTTGTTACGCGCTCGATCAGAACGATCCGCACATCCTGCGCGCCGAAGAAGACATGCAGATGGCCTGTGTGTTCAACCCGCCTGTTACCGGCAAAGAAGTTCATGACGCCAGCGGGGCCTATCCGTTGACAGCCGATGATGCTTGAAACATCAACGCGCCGAACTTTCATGCTCCTGATGAGGCACTTGAGAAGCAGATGAGCACGCAGTCAGAAAACCAGCATACGGTCGAGAAAATCGGCGGTACATCGATGGCCGATACCGAATCCGTTCTGAACAATATTTTCATCGGTACGCGAACGGGCAGCGATCTGTATCAAAGAATATTTGTCGTTTCGGCTTACGCTGGAATTACTGACAAACTGCTGCGCCATAAAAAGACCGGTGAGCCCGGTGTGCACGCCCTGTTTGCCGATGCTGAATCCGACTGGGCATGGGGCGATGCATTGAGCAAAGTCGGCGCCGACATGACTCGAATCAATGCAGAAATATTCGGCGATCACGCCGATCGGCGAACCGCTGATCAGTTCGTCAAAGAGCGCATTGAAGGTGCCCGCAGCTGCTTGCTTGACTTGCACAGGCTGTGCTCTTACGGACACTTCAGTTTGTCCGAACATATGAATACCGTGCGGGAAATGCTCTCGGCACTGGGCGAGGCGCACAGCGCTCACAACACGTCACTGTTGTTACAGCAGCACCAGGTGAACGCCATATTCGTCGACCTCACCAATTGGCGAGACGATGAGCAAGTGTCTTTGGACGAGAAAATCAGCGGTGCGCTGGCCGAGATCGATCTTGCCGCTACGCTGCCAATCGTTACCGGCTACGGTCACAGCAAAGACGGCGCAATCATGAACTATGGCCGCGGTTACACTGAGGTCATATTCTCGCGTGTTGCGGTACTGACCGGCGCGCGTGAAGCGATAATCCACAAAGAATTTCACCTTTCAAGCGGTGACCCGAAGCTGATCGGGGAAGACAAAGTTCGCAAGATTGGCCGCACTAACTACGATGTCGCCGATCAGCTTTCCAATATGGGGATGGAGGCGATACACCCAAGCGCCGCCAAAGGCCTGCGGCAGGCGAGAATACCGCTCCGTATCAAGAATACGTTCGATCCTGATGATGCCGGCACAGTCATAAGCGGCAACTACACGTCGGAAGATTCGCGAACCGAGATGGTTACCGGGATCAAGAGTGTCTATGCGTTGGAGTTCTTCGAGCAGGACATGGTCAGAGTCAACGGCTATGACTCGGCGATCCTGGAGGCACTCAAGAATCACCGGCTGCGAATTATCACCAAGACCTCAAACGCCAATACCATTGCGCACTATATCGAAGGGCCGCTCAAGGCCGTCAAACGCGCCACCGTGGAACTGGCAGAGCGCTATGAGTCTGCGACGATCACTGTACGCAAAGTAGCTATCGTCTCGGCGATAGGTAGCGACCTTGAAGTTGAAGGCCTGACTGCACGCGCTGTAAACAGCCTGGCTGCTGCAGGAGTCAACTTGCTGGGTGTCCACCAGCTTATTCGCAACGTCGATATTCTGTTTATTGTCGCCGAAGACGACTACGAGACCGCGATCGTTGCGCTGCACAAAGAACTGGTGGAAAACGCCGACAAGGTTGCGGTTGGTGACGAATGCGCGACGCGTGCTGCGTAGCTTTGCGGACCTCCATTGAAACTGGCTGCAAGGCGATGCTGAAATGATCGAAGCAAGCTTTGCGATGTTTCTTCTGTTGTTCGTGGGTGTCGGCCTTGCTTCTGCCATGCGGGCGAAGAAGTCACGCAATGACTACTACCTGGCAAGCCGGGAAATCAAGCCATGGCTGGCTGGTCTGTCGGCGGTTGCGACCAATAACTCGGGCTACATGTTCATCGGCGTTATCGGTTTCACCTATACGGCGGGAACGGCTGCAGCTTTGTTAATGACGGGCTGGATACTCGGCGATTTCATTGGCTCTCTGTTCATTCACAAACGACTGCGTGAACACACTGAATCGACCAACGAAGCGTCGTTCGCTGCAGTGATGGCGCGTTGGCACGGTGAAGAGTTTGCCGTTTGGCGACGTATTGCTGCGCTCATCATGTTGATCTTCCTCGGCTCTTACGCCGCGGCGCAGATCAGTGCCGGCGGCAAAGCTTTGCAAGGCGTGCTCGGCTGGGACCCTGTTTACGGTGCGATTGCCGTTGCTGCGATGGTGCTGGCCTACAGTGTTGCGGGTGGCATACGCGCGTCCATGTGGACCGATGTCGCGCAATCGATGGTGATGTTGGCGGCGATGTCGACGATGCTGGTCGTTGCTGTACAAGGCAAGGGAGGCATTGACGCCACAGTCTCGCAACTGGCCGAGATCCCGGGTTATCTGGATGTCTACCCGGACGATATGCTATTGCCCGGCCTTGCGGGTGTCGCAATTTTTATCATTGGCTGGATGTTCGCTGGTTTTTCGGTGGTCGGCCAACCGCACGTCATGGTTCGCTTCATGGCGTTGGACGATGTCAAGAACCTGAATCGGACCCGGTTCTGGTATTACAGCTATTTCATCAGTTTTTATCTGCTAGCGACCGGCGTTGGCATGCTGTCGCGCTTGTACCTGCCTGAGCTTGGCGATCTCGATGCCGAGCTTGCATTGCCAACCATGGCGCTGGAACTATTGCCGGACTTCTTCGTCGGCATGGTGTTGGCGGGTATTTTTGCGGCGACGATGTCGACCGCAGATTCACTGGTCCTGAGTTGTTCGGCTGCCGTGACGCACGATCTGGCACCGTCGAGGCTGGAAAAAAGCTGGCAGATGAAAGCAGTCACTGCATTCGTGGTTGCCCTTGCACTCGGTATGGCGGTTAGTGGTTCGCGTAGCGTGTTTCAACTCGTCATCATGTCCTGGTCGGTGCTCGCGTCGGCCTTCGCGCCGTTGTTGACCTTGCACGTAATGGGGCGGCGGATTTCCGAGCTAGGGGCCATCGTGGCCATGTTGGCGGGCGTGTCGACAGCGGTCGTCTGGCGTCTGCTCGAATGGCACAACATGTTGTACGAAGGTCTGCCGGGTATTCTCGTTGGCCTCACTGTTGCGCTGCTCTATTCCTCAGCCAAAGCGAATCAGCCGGGCTTTGCCGCAGCGTTGCTGCGCAAAACCTGATTCTGCGCCCCGGCACGCGGATTCCCGCGTCGCCTCACTATTTTTTTCACGAAGGAGTCCGTATGTTAACCGTGAGCCAAGCTGCGTTACAAAAATTTGATGACACAATAAACACGATGAGCGAGAGCCCTGATGCCGGGCTTTGCCTGCGCATGGTTCGCAACGAAGAATCGGGTCTCGCGTTGTCGCTGGAACCGGTGCACAGCGATGATACGACCTTTGAATACGAAGGCCGCACAGTGCTCGCTGTTCCGGATGCCTTCGCTGAGTTTTGCGACGACATGCAGCTGGATATTGACGAGACCGGCAATCTGACACTCGCTTAAGCTCCAGGAGTACCTGTACTCATATGAAGATACAAAGTGACTTTACGGTTCGACTTGGCGGCAATAGCTATACCGACACGCCACACCTGCTGGCATGCAAGGGCGAACCAGTGCTGACGGTCAGGCGCGCCACGACGAGCGGTGATCTGAAAGTTTCCATCGATATCTACGACGAGCAAGGTCACGAACAAGCGGCCGTGCGCGAGACCGGCCTGGTCCGCGGTGACCCGGAATCGTTCAGTATCAGCGTTACGGAAAACCAGTTTGAGGTGATCGATTGCCGGCGCCATCGGGTGGTCTGCAACATTCGTCGCCGGGCAAACGCGCGCGACACGGACATCGACGTGTCCTTACTCTTGCACACGCCGGACGGTTTCCTCGTGCACGCAAACCCGGATCAGACCAATCTGCGTATTCGCTCGAGTGAAGAAACCTTGCGCGGCCGGGACGCGGCTCTCAAGATCAACTGACGCGTCGCCGTAGCGGCACAGCCGGGTGATCTAACGCAACTCGCAATCGGATTGCAGATACGCCCTTGCCCGCAGTGGCCCGCGTGGCGTGTGAATGTGTTGAGTGAAAGGCCGTTGCGCACTTACCATGCGCGCTTCAGGAAAAAGGCTGACTTCTATGCGAGTTGTTGTGTTGGGCGCCGGGATCGTGGGTATGACCAGTGCCTATTCGCTGGCCATGCGGGGCTTCGAGGTCACGGTTATTGATCGCGCCAACGCTGTGGCAGCCGGTGCGAGTTATGCCAACGGCGGCCAACTTTCCTACAGCTTCACGGATGCATTGGCTCGCCCATCGTTTTTATCCGGTATTCCCGGCCTGCTGTTGGGACGCGATCCGGCTATACGCGTCCGACTCCTGACTCGCCCCGGGTTGCCAGCTTGGGGTCTGCGATTCCTGCGCCAATGCACCCACAAGCAGGCGCGCAACAACACGGTTGCCGTGCTTGAACTGGCGATGCGATCTGCAAGTCGGATGGCAATGATTGGTGAGCAAACCGGGATCAGTTTCGCCCATAAAAGAGACGGCAAACTTGTGTTGTTGCCGGAAGGCGCAGACCTGGACGTTAGTCGGCAAACGATTTCGCTGAAGAAGCGCTACGGATGCGAGACGGAAATGCTGAGCATGGCCGAAGCTATGGCACTGGAGCCCGCAGTTGAGGCGATGACCGGCAGGTATTCAGCAGCACTCTACTCGGCGAAGGATGAGACCGGCGATGCGCGTGTATTCACAGCAGGTCTTGCGGACTGGCTGCAGCGCAACAAAGGCTTGACGCTGCGTTTGGGTGAAACGGTCAACGGCTTGTTGCGTGACGGTGACCGTGTTGTGGGCGTGCTGACCAGCAACGGTGAGCTGAAGGCGGATGCCGTCGTAGTGTGCCTTGGCGCGCGCAGCGCCGGCATTCTGCAAGACGTTGGGGTCTCGAGTACCCATCTATCCGGTTCGCGGCTACAGCCTTAGCGTGCCGCGAGGGGCAGCCGCGCCACGTATCAGTATCACCGACCTGAAACGGCGCATTCTCTACAGCCCACTGGCTGACAAGCTGCGAGTTTCAGGTTTCGCTGATTTCGTCGGTTTTAGCGAGCGCGATGATGCTGCCCGTGTCGGGCTGTTGCGAACAATGGCCAGTGAAACGGCGCCACAGGCAGCGATTTATGACGATCCACAATGGTCACCGTGGGCAGGCTCGCGACCCATGACGCCGGACGGGAGGCCCCGCACCGGCGCCTGCGATCTTGCGGGATTGTTCATCAATTGCGGGCACGGAATGCTCGGCTGGACGCTGGCCGCAGCGACCGGGCACGATCTTGCCGAGGTGGTCGCGAAGTCGCTTCGCGCTCGCAAAGCATAAGCCCGGATCAGGTAAAGACCAGTAACAAGCGCGGCGCTGAAGAGAAACCCCGGCGGCAAGCCGGGGCTACTATCGTCTCCCCAGCAACGCCTGCGGGTTACTCGTAAAGTGCGAGTGCCGTTAGTGTCGGGCCGGTCTGCGCGATGATGTACTGTCGGCCTTTATGCATATAGGTCATCGTGCCGTACCGTGTGCGTTCTGACATCTCGACTTTGCCCACGGTTTCGCCGGTTGCTTTGTTGAGGGCGAACAATGCCGGCGTGCCATCGGATGACTCCGATGCGTAGATGAGCAGCGACTTGGTCAGGGTCATTGGTGCCATTCGGCCAGTACCGGTGTTCGGGATATCCATACCGGCCAGATCAGGATGATTGAGGACGCGTTCCGGCGTTTCACCTACAGGCGACATCCACACGTGTTCACCGGTGTTCATGTCGATTGCCGTAATCCGGCTGTACGGCGGTTTGAACAACGGCAAATCGTCCGGGCCGCGCACACCGTCCGGTCGCAGCACGGCATAGCGCGCTATGGTGGTGCCGGTTGGTGCTTCCAGCAGTTTGTCGCGTTCTTCACCAGGCGCAATGATGCGCGATGAACAGGCCTTGTGCGAGGTTACGTACAGGATGCCCGTTTCCGGATCAGCGGTGTTCGGGCCGTCGATGTTAACCCCACCTGTATCGCCGGGGCACCACAGAGCAGCCTTATAGCCTTCGTCGTTATCGCGGTGCAGCGGTGGATTGAACAAGGGGCCGATTTTGTAATCTTTCAGATTCTCAATCGCACTGGCACGCAGTTCGTCGCTATAGTCGATCAGGTCATCGTGTGTTAACCCCTGCATTTCGTATGGCGCGGGTTTGCTTGGAAACGGCTGCGTCGGCGACAAATGTTCACCCGGTACGGTTGATGCGGGTACCGGCCGTTCTTCAATGGGCCAGACTGGCTCGCCGGTTTCGCGGTTGAACGTGTACGCGAACGATTGCTTGGTGGTTTGTACGACGATAGGTACTTTCCTGCCGTCGACCGTGACGTCCATGAGTACCGGTGCCGTCGGTGTGTCGTAGTTCCAGATGTCGTGGTGCACCATCTGGTAGTGCCAGATGCGTTCCCCGGTCTTGACGTCCAGCGCGATCAGACTGGTAGAGAACAGGTTGTCACCCGGGCGAAAGCCGCCGTAGAAATCCATGGTCGCGCCGTTGGTCGGAACGTAGACGATGCCGCGTTTCGGGTCAGCTGACAGTGGTGCCCACGATGAAATATCCCCTGTCCATTTCCAGGCATCGTTTTCCCAGGTGTCGTGGCCGAATTCCCCAGGCTTCGGGATGACATTAAATTTCCACAGAAACTCACCTGTACGTGCGTCGTACCCCAGTATGTCTCCGGGAATATTTTCGATGCGTGACTGGTTGTAGCCCTGCTCCGCAGAATTGCCGACAACGATGACGCCGTTCACAACAATCGGTGGGGACGACGAAGTAATGTAGCCGGTTTCGAGTGCGATGCCCTCGTACGGGTCGTACTCATGACCAAGGTCGGCAAGCATGTCTACAACGCCGGTGTCAGGAAAGTCGTCGATGGGTACTTTGCTGCCGAACCCTTCGAGTGGTCGACCCGTTTCAGCGTCCAGTGCTGTCAGGAAAAAAGCGGGTGAGACGATGTAAATGACTCCACGGCCGTCAATTTCAGCGTACGCGACACCTTTGCCGTAGTCCTTGCGCATCGAGTATTCCCAGCGCGGTGTTCGTGGTTCAACGTACGACCAGATCAGTTCGCCATTCGCAGGGTCGAGTGCAACGACGTGCCGGCGTGGTCCAGCGACGGTGTACAGACGGCCATTAATGTAACTCGGCGTGGAACGACCGCTGGCGGCATTGAAACTTGCACCGCTCCAGCTCCACACTTCTTCAACGTCGGCAAAATTGTCGGCGTTGATTTGTTCGAGTCCGGAATAGCGTGTGTGCGCGGCATCGCCGCCCAGGTATTGCCACTGACCGTTGCTGTTGCCAGGCCCTTCGGTCACGATGCCTGGCTTGTCGGCCGCAGCAGTTGTTGCATGATCAGCGGCAGAGCATGCGCTGAGGGCAGCAAGCGCCGCAGTCAAGATTAGTGCGTAATGTGCCCGCTTGGGCATCGACATCAAAGAATGCTTGTTCATGAAATCCCCCTGGTCGATTGGTGGGTCTTTGCCCGGTATATCATCCGCCAGTTCCGCGCTGAGCTTGCTTGGCGCGCGTCCTGCGGACATGTTTGGCAATCGCAGTTGCGAGCATGTTGCACGGATTGTTCATGTTGCCAATGTACGATAAACGCTCAATCGTTGGATGGCAAAACCCGCGTTTGATACAGTCAAGCGCTGCCATGGCGACACCGGTCGCGACCCGGTTAGTGAGTTTCCGCTGTAATCGATATCGCCGACTGTTGCAGCCGTTACCGACGCTGTGCGTTTGCGACATACGCCCCGGGGGGGAGCGCATGCTTGATTCGTTCTTGAAGCTCATCAATTCGATCAGTGCCGCCATGTGGGGGCCCTGGACGATGATCTTCATTGCGCTGGTTTCCATCTATCTGACGATCAGGAGCGGCTTTTTTCAGGTCAGCCATTTCGCTTATATCTGGCGTCGTACGTTCGGCACATTGTTCGCCGCCACTGATGGCAGCCCAACGCGGCGCATGCGTATCACGCCGTTTCAGGCAACGGCTACATCATTGGCCGGTACGGTCGGCATGGGCAATATGGCCGGCGTTGCAACGGCGTTGTCCATCGGTGGGCCGGGCGCTATTTTCTGGATGTGGTTGCTGGCGTTCTTTGGAATGATCTCAAAGACAGCCGAGATTACGTTTGGCGTTCACTACCGTGACATCGATGCCGAGGGCCGGGTGCACGGTGGTCCCATGTTCTATATCCGTAAAGCACTGGGCTGGAGATCACTGGCGGCGCTGTTCAGTGTAGGCGTCACGATCAATTGCCTGTTCAGTTCTTCGATGTTGCAGGCACATACCGTTGGCCGTGCACTGGATGCCAGCTACGGTATCAATCCCTATCTCATAACCGGTGTCATGGGCGTGGTGACCGCGATAGTGGCTATCGGTGGAGTGCAACGCATAGGCCGGTTTTGTCAGGCTCTGGTGCCGCTGATGACGGTCTTGTACCTCGGTAGTAGTTTGGTCGTTGTCATTGCCAACAGCGCAGAGATTCCTGCCGTCTTCGCCGATATTTTCCGTTTCGCTTTTGCCCCGGCACCGGCAATGGGCGGTTTCGCCGGCGCCGCCGTCGTGGCCGCCATACAGATGGGCATGGCGCGCGGCATGTTGTCGAACGAGGCAGGGCTGGGTACATCGCCGATGGTGCACGCGAACGCGCAAACTCCGCACCCGTTTCAGCAGGGCATGTGGGGCGCGGCAGAAGTCTTTATCGATACCACGGTCGTTTGCACGGTAACCGCGTTGGCGATTTTGTCGACCGGCGTGCTGGCGAACGGCAGCTCCGGTATCGAGATGTTGCTGGAAGCCTATTCCAGTTTCTATCGACCTGAAGTGGCGAAGGCGTTTATTTCCATCGCCATCCTTACGTTTTGTCTTTCTACGCAGATCGGTTTCTTCGTCTATTTCAAAACCGCCGTGGAGGATTTGATAGGAGCCCGTGCTTTTCGCCTGGTTCGCTGGCTGTACTTCATACCGGGTGTTGTGTTCGCGGGAGTAACCAACGTCGATCAGCTTTGGGCATTCGCCAATATTTCAGTTGCGGCAAGCGCCATTCCGAACCTGGTTGCGCTACTCATGTTGAGCGGCGCGTTTCTCGCTCTGATGAAAGACTACATCAGCGGTACGAACCGTTATTCAACGGACGTAAGTGATCGCCAGGGTCGCTATGTACAAGTGGCCGCGGCCGGGAAACCAGTGAACGAATCGAAGGAGCCGTAGTGTATGGCAACACAGAGACTTAACGAGCAGGCAGCGGGAGTCTTCATTATATCGGCGACGCCGTTCACGGATAATGGTTCGCTGGACTTGCAGAGTGCTGATCGGCTGATCGAGTTCTATATTGAGCAAGGTGTGTCGGGCATTACGGTGCTCGGCATGATGGGCGAAGCGCACAAGCTGGCAGCCGACGAGTCCGTCGCGTTCCTCAAGCGAGTCCTGCAGCGTGTTGCTGATCGCGCCCCGGTTGTGGTGGGTGTTTCGAATGCCGGCATGGACAACCTGGTCAAACTCGCGCACACGGCGATGGAGGCGGGTGCGGCAGGCGTCATGGTTGCGCCAAGCGCAGGATTAGGTACCGAAGCGAAGTTGTTGAGTTACTTCCGGCAGGTTTTTGCCGGCTTAGGTGAGTCAGTGCCTGTCTGTTACCAGGACTATCCCTTCGTTACCCGTTCGGAGATTTCAGTTGGCACCTTCAATCAACTGGTCGTCGATTACCCGCAACTGGTCATGCTCAAACATGAAGAATGGCCGGGCCTTGGCAAATTGAGTGCCGTGCGCAAGGCGTCTGCAGAAGGCTTGCGACGAGTGGCTGTACTGGTTGGCAACGGTGGCCTGTACCTGCCACAGGAGCTCGCGCGGGGTGCGGACGGTGCAATGACCGGCTTTGCTTACCCCGAAATGCTCGTTGAGGTCGTAAGGCTGTGGCAGCAAGGAGAGCATGACAGAGCGGAAGATCTTTTCGATGCTTACCTGCCGCTGGTTCGGTACGAACAGCAGCCGGGTTTCGGGCTGGCATTGCGCAAGGAGGTTTTACGCAGACGAGGCGCCATAGCCACGGCACATGTGCGCGCGCCCGGACCGCAGCTCAGTGCAACCGATCTTGATGAACTGACACGGCTGATCACGCGTGTCGAGAAAAACCTGGAGGCAATGTAGGTCATGGATCTCGGACTCAACGGTAAACGCGCGCTGGTACTCGCGTCCAGTCAGGGCCTTGGCCTCGGCATCGCCAGCGAATTGTGCAATGAAGGGGCGAACGTCGTGTTGTGCGGACGTTCGGCCGATAAACTCAGAAGCGCCGCCGACGCTATCAATGCGAAGGATAAAGGACAGGCACAATGTGTCGTAATCAATCTGGCTGACAAGGACTCGGCCACGCGCTTGTACGCGGCCGCAAAAGACATACTCGGCGGCATCGACATACTTGTGAACAATTCCGGTGGCCCACCGCCCGGGCCGGTTTCGAAACCCGCTGCTGCGGACTGGCGCGCCCAATTCGATGTAATGGTCTTGCGTTTGATCGAAGTAGCGAATCTTTGCGCCGACGATATGCGTAAAGCCGGCTGGGGACGAATTCTCACCGTCGCATCGTCCGGCATTTTACAGCCGATTCCCAATCTCGCTATGTCGAACACAGTGCGCGCCGCACTCGTTGGCTGGAACAAGTCGCTATCGAACGAGTTGGCCGCCGATGGAATAACGGTCAACATTCTTGCGCCGGGCCGCATTCACACCGACCGGGTGGACCAGCTAGATGCGGCGGCCGCCGAGCGGCAGGAAAAGTCGATTGATGACGTGCGAACGGCTTCCCGAGCCACCATACCTGCAGGCCGCTACGGCACCGTTCAGGAATTCGCAGCGGTTGCTGCTTTTCTCGTAAGCGCCCCGGCCAGCTATGTGACCGGCAGCATTGTACGCTGCGATGGCGGACTGATTCGCAGCACCTGAAGGACAGCCTATGAGCAAGCTCGACCTGAAGATCGCCGGCGGGACCGTGGTGAATTCCGACGAAACGTTTCGTGCGGACATTGGTATTCGCGACGGAGTCATCGTTTCTCTTGGCAAAGAACTCGGTGACGCCACGCGCACGATCGACGCCAGTGGCAAATACGTCCTGCCCGGCGGTATCGAGGCGCACTGTCATATTGAGCAAGAGTCATCCTCCGGCATCATGACGGCCGATGACTACTATTCGGGAAGCGTGTCAGCAGCGTTCGGTGGCAATACCTGTCTTGTGCCATTCGCGGCCCAGCATCGCGGGCAAAAACTCGCCGATGTGCTGGCGACCTACCATGATCGTGCCGCACCGAAATCGGTGATCGATTATTCCTTTCATCTGATCATTTCCGATCCAACTGATGACGTGTTACATCGGGAATTGCCAGAAGCTATTGAAGCCGGAATCAGTTCGTTCAAAGTCTATATGACCTACGACAAGCTGATCGTTGATGACGAGCAGATGCTGGATATCCTTGCAGTCGCAAAGCGTCACGGCGCTCTGACCATGATTCACGCCGAGAATAACGCGATGATCAAGTGGATGAGTCATCGCCTGGTCGATGGCGGCTACGACGCGCCCAAACATCACGCCCTAAGTCATCCGCGTTCCGCTGAATCAGAGGCAATCAATCGTGCGGTCACTTTGGCGGGGTTTCTCGATACACCGATTCTCATCGTGCACGTTTCGACGGAAGCAGGCGCACGTATCATTGCCAGGGCTCGTTATGATGGCCACAAGGTGTTCGGCGAGACCTGTCCGCAGTACATGTTCTTGAATGCGGAACAGATGGACATGCCGGGTATGGAAGGTGCGCAACTGTGTTGCAGTCCGCCACTGCGTGATCGCGCATCGCAAGAAGAAGTCTGGCGTTGCCTGCAGAACGGTACGTTTCAGGTTTATTCATCAGACCATGCCCCCTACCGGCTTGATGACACCGGCAAGCTGAATGCTGGCCCAACACCGCCGTTTACTAAGATCGCCAACGGTCTGCCAGGTATAGAGATGCGGCTGCCGTTGTTGTTTTCGGAGGGTGTCATGAAAGGGCGCATTACATTGAATCACTTTGCGGCACTGGCGGCGGGCAACGTCTCGAAAATATACGGTATGGATCACCGCAAAGGGTCCGTTACTGAAGGCAAGGACGCCGACATTGCCATATGGGACCCCGAGCTTACGCGTGTTGTGCGAGCCTCTGATCTGCATGACAACATGAACTACACACCTTACGAAGGAATGTCGTTACGCGGTTGGCCGTCAACGGTTATCGGTCGCGGCACTGTCATTGTCGAGAACGATGAACTTAAAGTAACGCGTGGCAATGGCGAGTTCGTACCGCGGCGGACCGTCGATTGCACAGGCATGCCGGGTCGGGTTGCGCCGGAGCTGAACCCAGCCATGAACTTCGGCGTTGTTCTGGACTTGTAAAGCGAGCGTTGTGCATGCAAACCGTGCTGGTCATAAACCCCAACTCCAATGAAAGTGTAACGGCTGGCCTTGAGTCGGCGCTGCAAGGTTGGCAAACGCTGGCCGATGTCAGGGTAGAGTGCAGCACTCTCAGCGAGGGGCCGTTCGGTATCGAGAGTGACGCCGATATCCGCGCTGTCGGGCCGCTGTTACAGAAGGAGATGGCGCGTCGTAACGATTGCGCTGCGTTCGTAATCGCCTGCTATTCGGATCCGGCGCTTGATGTTTGTCGTCGCACCGTTGCCAGGCCAGTATTCGGAATGCAGCAAAGCGCCGTCGCTACCGCCATTGCGCAAGGCGGAAGGTTTGGTGTACTGGCCCTTTCACAGCGGTCGATAGAAAGGCATCTTGTCTATTTGCAGCAGCTGGGCGTGCGGCATTTGTTGGCTGGCGAACGCCCATTGGATTTGAGTGTCGATGACGCTGTGAATGGCCCTGAAACGCTTGAACGCATTATCGGGAATGGCCGCAAGCTTATCGCTGTCGACGGTGCGAATGTGCTGATACTGGGGTGTGCCGGCATGGCTGCGCACCGGCTGGCAGCCGAGCAGGCACTGGGAGTCGCGGTTATCGATCCCGTGCAGGCGGCCACAGCCCTTGCGATAGCGACATTGGTCAATCAATAGCAATAGCGGACGCTTGTGCTGCATCCGCTATTGTTATGCGGCCTTTCAAACGCTGCTGGTGGCCTTGCGAATGTTCTGCAGCGCGATTTCCAGCAGCTTCCGTGAGGTTGCGAGGTTCATGCGCATATGTCCGCCACCGCCATAGCCGTAACGAAAGCCGTCATTGACCTGTACGCCAGCGTTCTCAACCAGGAACCGCTCTACCATGTGTTCAGCTTGCAGGACGGGCATCGATGATTCGCGGTTCCGGTTGGCATCAGCAGCGAGCTTCTCAGCATCGATCCTGTTACTCAGGTCGCTGACGTCCAGCCACGCGAGATACGTACCTTGCGGCTTCCTGAAGCTGACATGGGGAACGTGTTCCTCAATATAAGTCGTTGCGTAGTCCATATTGTCGTCAATGTAGGCGACCACCTGATCGAGCCATTCTTCCCCTTCGTTGTACGCAACTTCGGAGGCGATGATACCGAGCGTATTGACCGTTTGATTGTGTCCGGTCCGTTTGATGCGTTCTATATAGTCTGCATTTCGTGAGAACAGGTACGCGCACTTCGTCGCTGCGAGATTGAAGGATTTACTGGTCGACTTGAAGGTAATGCTGTTGCGCACAATGGATTCGTTGTCGAGTGTTTCAAACGGTGTGTACTGGTTTCCGCGAGTAACGAAGTCGCAATGTATTTCATCTGCAAAGACCACTACCCGGCGGCGTTCGCAAATTTCTCCGAGAGTCATCAGGTCATCGCGACTCCAGCAGTTGCCCGTCGGGTTTTGCGGGTTGCAAAGTATCAGGACATTGGTGTCATGGTCGATGCGACGTTCCAGGTCTTCGAAGTCCATCTCATAGTGGCCATTGCTGAGTTTCAATGGGCTCTCTTCTGCAA
Source organism: Woeseia sp. D3-10 (assembly GCF_055809415.1). Taxonomy (NCBI): domain Bacteria; kingdom Pseudomonadati; phylum Pseudomonadota; class Gammaproteobacteria; order Woeseiales; family Woeseiaceae; genus Woeseia; species Woeseia sp. D3-10. Next base: position 2,517,184 of record NZ_JBVVTW010000007.1, read on the forward strand.
TGCAACCTGCTTTCTCAATTGTCGAATAGAATGAGCTGTAGGTTGGAGCTTGCAGAATGACCTTGCTGCCTGGCGGCGCGAATGCACGCAAACCGCTTTGCAGTGCCGGGTTTACGCCGGTAGCTGTCAGTAGCAGGTCGGGCTCGATCTCCACTCCGTAACGCCGCTTGTTCCAGTCAATCATCGATTGTTTGAACGACGGTGGTACGTGCGCGTAGCCCCAGTTCTCATGCTGCATGCGCTCGAGCAACGCTTTAGTGATTATGGGTGCGGTACGAAAATCCATGTCGGCAATGCCCATGGCAGCAACGATGCGTTTGTTGTCGAACAGCTCAAGTTGTTTGTCCCACTTGTAGCAATCGGAGCCTATGCGATTATAGGGCTCGTCAAAGTCGTACTCTTGCTTGCGGGTTCGTGAGGTGCCAGGTGCGGCGTAAGCGGTCGATGCCGTGCCGCCTGAAGCGGCGGCAAGTGCGGTCAGGCTTACGTTCTTCAGGAACGCACGTCGATTGAGCTCGGCTTGTGCTGCCATTCGATGATCCCCCTTCATTGAATGCTGCGTGGGTAGTTGTTGCTTGCTCTCCGTCTAATGTGGTCAGAACCTGAATCTATTCAGTTCGAACTACGGGGCTGGCCCGTGTTCTGATGCTCGGTTACAGCATAGGCTTTGCGGCGGGTGGGGGCAAAAAATCTGCTTGTTGCAGCGCCGGGCAGGCGGGGGGGATGCCAGTTTCAGGTGTTACGCTGTTGCTGAAACGCAAAGCTGGGCTGGCAGAAAAAGCAGGTTTGCGTTTTGCTACGCAGGATGAAATGCGGGCGTTAGCAGATTGTGGCGGGCAACAACGACTAGCGTTTGCGCGGAACGACCGTGATCTTGTCCAGTGCGCCATCCTTGTAGTCGAGTGCGGTGTCGCCGGACGGGTAACGGCTCAGAGACAGTACATAGGCGAGTATGTCGACGTACTCCTCCTGGCGTAGCGATGCCGGGTTACTTTCCGGCATGGATGAACTCATTATCAGGTACATCATGCCCAGCGGCTGCCCTTCCCAGCGTTTCAGAACAGGCCGAAAATATTTCTTGTCATGGCAAATCAGGCAGTGCTGCTCGTAGAGCGCAGCGCCAGTCTCGGCTTGTGCGTCGGTGTATACGCCATCCGCGATTGTGGTCTCGTCGGCTATGGCGAGCGAGGTTACCGAAAGGGTTAATAACAAAGCGTAACGTAAGGCTGACAACATGTTTTTTCCTGATACGAGGTTTGGACTGCCGTTGCCGGCGAGCGTACCCCAAAAAGCTTATGACCGGTAAAACCGCTCAGTGTTCAACATACAAAGGCCCCGGGGCAGCACCCCGGAGCCTTTGTTTTCGGGCACTGCCGACCTAGTAGTCAGCGAGCGCAATTGCCGTCAGGCGTGGACCCGTTTGCAACATAATGTACTGCTTGCCTTCGTGAACGTAGGTCATCATGCCGTAGGAGCTGCGTTCCGGTACTTCGACTTTGCCCAGTTGTTCGCCGGTTTTCTTATCGATGGCGTACAGGTAAGGCGTGCCGTCACTGCCGTCGCCGGCATAGATGAGTAGCTCGCTGGTAACCGTCATTGGTGCCGCGCGGCCAGTACCCGTATTGGGGATGTCCATGTCCTTGAGCGCCGGATGGTTGAGGACGATGTCCGGAGTCTCGCCAACCGGGATGTACCAAAGGTGTTCGCCGGTGTTCATGTCGATGGCGGTGATGCGGCTGTACGGCGGCTTGAACATGTTCAGGCCGTCCGGGCCGCGCACACCGAAGCCACTGAGTACAGCGTAGTCGGCAATGGTAGTTCCGGTCGGTTCTTCGAGGATAGCATCACGCTCTGCGCCGGGCGCGATGATGCGCGTCGTGCAGTGCTTGCGGGAGGTGACATACAGAATGCCCGTCGTTGGATCGGCAGCTGCCGGACCATCGATGTTTACGCCACCAATGTCACCGGGACACCACAATGCGGCTTTGTAGCCTTCGTCATTGTCGCGATGCAGTGGCGGCTGAAACAGAGGCCCGGTGTCGTAATCCTTCAGGATTTCGATCATCTCCGCACGAAGCTCGGGGGTGAAGTCGATGAGGTCGTCTTCGGTCAGGCCCTGAATGTCGTACGGTGCCGGCTTGGTGGGAAACGGTTGCGTCTTGGAAAGTTTCTCGCCAGGGATCTTGGACGCTGGTACGGGCCGCTCTTCGATCGGCCAGATGGGTTCGCCCGTTTCCCGATTGAACGTATAGGTGAACGACTGCTTCGTAACCTGGGCAACGATGGGCACTGTCTTGCCATCCATCTTGACGTCCAGCAGAACAGGTGCCGTCGGCGTGTCATAGTTCCAGATATCGTGGTGCACCAACTGGTAGTGCCACTTCCGTTTGCCCGTCTTGACGTCGAGCGCAATCAGGCTCGTCGAAAACAGGTTGTTGCCAGGGCGGAAGCCACCGTAGAAATCGAGCGTGGCGCCGTTCGTTGGTACATAGACGATGCCGCGTTCCTGGTCGGCCGACAAAGGAGCCCAGGACGAAATGTCTCCCGTCCATTTCCAGGCGTCGTTTTCCCATGTCTCATGGCCAAACTCACCCGGGCCCGGGAGCACGTTGAACTTCCAGAGTAACTTGCCGGTCTTCGCGTCGTAGCCAAGGATGTCACCGGGGATGTTCTCAATGCGCGACTGGTTATAGCCCTGCTCATGTGAGTTGCCGACTACAACCACACCGTTGACAACAATCGGCGGCGCAGAGGCGGTGATGTAACCCGTGTCCATCGGGATGCCGTCGTACGGTGTGTACTTGTGTCCCAGATCGGCGACCATGTCGACAACGCCGGTTTTCGGGAAACCCTCGATCGGCACAGGCTTGCCGAATCCTTTCAGGGGTTCACCAGTCTTTGCGTCCAGTGCGGTGAGGAAAAACGCAGGCGAAGAAATATAAATAACGCCTTTGCCATTAACTTTGCCGTAGGCAACGCCCTTGCCGTAATCCTTGCGCATTGAATATTCATAGCGTCGGGTATTGGGCTCGCGGTACGACCATATGGTTTCGCCGGTCTTCGGATCGATGGCAACGACGTGCCGGCGCGGACCCGCAACTGTGTACAACATCCCGTCGATGTAGCTGGGTGTTGAGCGACCGCTGGCAGCATTAAAGCTGGCGCCGTCCCAAATCCAGGCCTCTTCGAGTTCATCGAAATTATCAGCATTGATCTCGTTGGCTGGTGAGTAGCGAGTGTGGGCAGAGTCGCCGCCCAGATAGTGCCATTCGCCGTTTTCTGTGCCCGGCGCGTCTGCAGCAAAGCTGAGAGGTGCAAGCGAGCATGCTGCAGCTACGGCCAGAAGTCTGGCACACCGTGACAGCGTACGTCGTTCGTTCATAAATTTTTCCCCGGGGTAAGCACCCGCTCCGAAAAATGTCGGTAGTCTCCATACACAACATGAAACGGCTGCTTGACTGGCTTATCGAATACCAGAGACAAAGCGTCCACGCAGCATACCGCAGGGGAAATAAGAGGAAAACCAATTCATCTGAAAGCGATTGAGCGTTGCTGTCCAGGCCATTGGCCGTCACCTGTCAGCGTGTGGCAGGTCAAAAAAAACGCCGGCGAGCCGGCGTTTCAGGGCGTTCAGTCCGCATGCTGTCAGGCGGTGACGGGACCGTTGAGTAAGGCATCCCGGGTCAATGCAACGACCAGATCAACCTCCGCCTCGCTGATGAGGAACGAGGGCGTGTAACGCAGCGAGTTCGTGCCGCCGTGAATCACACCCAGGCCATTGCGCCGCAGATACTCTTCCGTACTGTTTACGCCGTAACATTTGTACCGTGGGTGTAACTCGCAACTTAGCAGCAAACCAGTGCCCTGGACCTTGCTGATGGCATCACCCAATTCGTCTTTGAGCTTGGCGAAACCGGCCAGCATTTGTTTGCCGCGTGCGCGAATGTTCTCACGCACTTCGGGTGTGATGTGTTCCAACACGGTGACGGCAACATCGAGCGCGCGCGGGTTGCTGGTCATCGTATTGCCGTAAACACCCTGGCGGTACATCGTTGCAGCACGTCCGGCCATTGCCAGTACTGACAATGGGAACTGGCCGGCATTCAGTGCCTTGGAATAGGTTTCCATGTCTGGCGGCGGGAGGTCGCTGAAGCCGGGGTAGTCAACGATCGAGAGTACACCGTGCGCACGCAAGCCAGCCTGAATGGAGTCGACCATGAACATTGCGCCGTGAGCTTCCGTGAGCTCGCGGGCACGCATGTAAAACTCTGGAGTAATTGCCTGGCCGGGATTGCCTTCGCCCATTACCGGTTCCATGAAAAAGGCTTCTATGAAGACTTTGTCCGCTTCCGCAGCGGCAAACACTTTTTCGAGTTCATCGATATTGTTTGGTTCGACCGTGAGCAGGTATTCACTGTCGTGCTGAAACGATGCCAGGTGTTTGCGATACGCCTTCAGCGTGGAATGCGAAAATCGCGCCGGTCTGTCAGTACGGCCGTGAAAGCTGCCACGTAAGGTCAGTCCACGAATTTCGCGGCCCTCGTGGCGTGCGCCAGGGTCGGTCATCTCTTTGGCATTGATGTCTGCAAGTCGGGACGCAACCGACACGGATTCTGAGCCGCTGTTCAGGCACAGAAAACGATCGTACGGTGTGCCGTTCTTGCGGGTGTGGCCAACTTCCGCTCGCAGGTGACGAATGAAATACATCTGGCTGACGCTCGGCGTCATGATGTTCGCCATTACGTGCGGCTGATTCATCGTGTCGAGGACTGATTCAGGAACGTGTCCCAAACCGAGCATTCCATAGCCGCCGCAATCGTAAACAACAGCGCCTTTGAGCGAAATTATCCACGGTCCCTGTGCAGCTACCGCAATGTAGGGATTTACGGCATCGGCAGCGTAAAAATTTATGATGCCATCCTGTACCAGTTTCATTTGTGCAGCCTCGTCGAGCGCGAGTAACTCCGGCTCGGCATCCTGCAGGTCCTGAAATACTGCGTAAGCGCGGTCTATGGCTGCAGCGAGCGCGTCATCGTCGGCAAGGAATCGCCGGATGGCGTCGTCATCCAGCCCGCTCGTCAATGCGCTGCCGCCAGCGGCGCGCATTTCCTGCAGGTGGTTCAGGTGAAATTCGGTATCGACAACGTGCGCGGGCTGGGCCATACGGACTCCTCAAAATTCCACTATTTTGTTCAAATCAGCCGGGCATTCTAGCAAATTGGCGATCATCTCTGCGTGACCACATTCCGCAATTTTCGATCTGCACAGCGCAAATAGTCCCGGAGGCCCCGCCGTTGCTGAGTTTGCTGGCTTTACGAGGTGGCGTCGCCAGGCATTGCGGTCCCGTTTCGCGCCGGCAAGTGTCCGTTGGGGCAGCTATCTGCAACGTAGCCATTGACGGGTTGCAACCGGTTTTGCTGCTCCCCACGCGCAGGCGGTTCTGGTTATGAGCAATCGGGCCATTCCGGCCTGATTTGCCACATATGGGCGCAGGCGGATAGCCATTGAAAACACAGTGGTTTTTCAGCCCGGTAACTGAGACTTAGGTCGTTGTGTGAACGGTTCTGAGGGCTATCCTGAATGGCTTGGATTTATTGCCAAACGTTTTAGACGCTGATGATCGCGTCATTGCTCCAGGGCTCGATATACCGGAAGGATTCCGTGGCGTTGCGATTTCGTTTTTTAACAGTACTTCTTGCGCTGACTTTGTCGGGCTGTGGACTTCTGCCGTCGTCCGTTGAGCCACCCGATGTTGAGCCGGTACCGGCGCCGACACCCGCGCCGCAGCCGGAGCCCGACCCCGAACCACCTGTTCCAGCGCCGTTACCGGCACCACGTCCAGCACCATCGCCGGAGCCGGAGCCGGAGCCGGAGCCCGAGCCGGAGATGGTCAAAATCGCGATCGTGCTGAGCAGCCGGGCCCGAGCGTATACCGCTGTCGGCGATGCGTTGGCCAGCCTGATTGATGATGCGGAAGTGTATGACCTGACCGATCGCAGTTTGTCGCCGCGCGACGCATTTGCAGCAATCCACAGTTCTGCTGCTGGCGCGATCGTTGCGATCGGCCTGCGTGCGGCGATCTATGCGCGCGACTATGCCGAAATCCCGGTCGTGTTTACGCAGGTCTTCAACGACACCGACAATGGACTACTGGGCGAACAAATCCGAGGAGTTGCCGCGATTCCGCCATTGTCGGCCCAGCTCTCGGCATGGCGAGAAATCGCACCAGACATGAACTCTGTCGGGGCCATTGTAGGTAGTGGCCACGAGCGCCTGTTAGCGGAGGCAGTCAGTGCAGCTGCGGAACATGGCGTCGATTTCGAATACAAGATCGCCGCATCTGACCGCGAGACGTTGTACCTGTTCACACGCATGGCCCCGGTTATCGATGGCTTCTGGTTGTTCCCGGATAACCGTGTCCTCAGTGCCGCCGTTCTTCGCGAAATGTTCGAGCACGCCAATCGCCGCGGAATTCAGGTGGCCGTCTTCAATGACTCGTTGATGGAGCTTGGCGCAGCACTCAGTGCGACAACGCGTGAAGAAGATATCGCGGCAACATTGCTATCGATCCTTCAGGCAATACAGCGCAATGGCGTCGGCAACGTTCAGGCGTTCACGCCACTCGAAGGGATTCGGATTCGGACAAACCCGCAATTGCAGGGCAGGGTAAAAATGTCCACCGGCACAAATGCGGGGTCAACGCGATGATCCGCTGGCTGTGGTCACTGCGGTATCGCAATCTCCCGCTGGATCAAACAGCCGCATTAAATCGTGTTGCCGGCAAGCGTGTTCTGATCAATGAAATACTCTCACTGCAAATTCTGATAACCGCCGTTATTGGGGCGCTGGCTATTGCTGGTTTGTATTTTGGCGGCCAGTGGGTCTTGCAAAAGAATTACAGTCGCTGGGCATTGCAATGGACAGAAGAGCTCCATGAGCTGGGCGCGCCGTTGTATTTGCCAGGCGATGAAACCGTCGCGCTACGGCTCGAAAGCTACATCGACCGGTATCCCGAAATCGAGAAAGTAACGTATTTCCGCCTCGATGGATCCGCGATAACGAGCCTTGCACACAAAGAGGCCGGTTACGTTGATAACGATTTCTCGATGTCAGAGGAGCAGCTGGCGCGGGTTTCGGGTCTGGCGGGGACTGCGCAGCCGTACCTGATGGAAAGCACCTTGCTCAATGTGCGTTCCTTCGATATTTATGCACCTATCTGGACGGAATCCATTGCGGATGATGGTCTGTTCGATTTCGATCCGCTCGATGTGCAGGACGATAATCCGATGGAGCTGGTCGGCTTTGTCGGGCTGCAGCTCGACTTCACTGAGTTTCACGACAACCTCGTTGGCAATATCAAGCTGGCGACGCTGGCTTTGCTGGTTCTGCTCGTGCTATCGGGCATTATTGGTCGGCTCTCCTTGCGCCGCGCATTGCGTTCGATTTCTGATCTTCACTATCCAATATCAGAGCTCGCAAAAGGCAACCTCGCGGTTCGCTTCAAGCCGGCTGCACATCGCGAGATTTCAGAAATTGTTGAGGCGCTGAAAATTACTGCGAAAGAACTGGGCGAACGAGATGCTCGGTTGCTAAAGCTCGCTAATCACGACGCGCTAACGGGATTGATCAATCGCCGTCGTTTCGTGGAAAAGCTTGAGCAAACACTCGACGACACGACGCGTTCGCGAAGCAAAGGCGCATTGCTGTTCATCGATCTGGATCAATTCAAATACATCAATGACACTTGCGGACATCCGGCTGGCGATCGGTTGATTATCAAAGTTGCCGAGCAGCTCAGCGCATCTGTCGGCGACGCCGGGGTTGTTGCGCGATTCGGCGGCGACGAATTCGCCGTTCTGTTGTATGGGGTGAGAAAGCGCGAAGCCATAGCCGTCGGTGAGCGCATTCTCGAAGAGATGCGTCAGTTGGTCCACATCGAAGACAACACTACCTTCCATGTGCACTGCAGTATCGGTGCGACCATGATTCGCAGCGGTGGTGGTGGTCACGATGATCTGATCGCGCGGGCTGATATCGCTTGTCGCGAAGCCAAGCTGCGTGGCCGCAACCGACTCGAGTTTTACAAGGTTTCCCGTCATGAAGCGGAGCAGATGGCAGCGGACGTCGGCTGGATGCGACGTTTGCGGGAAGCTATCGACAATGATTCGTTCTTGCTTCGCTATCAGCCAATAGCGCATGTGGACAGCGGCGAGATTGCGCACCATGAAGTGTTGTTACGTATGCAGGCCGAGAATGGTCAGCTCATAGGGCCCGATGTTTTTCTGCCGGCGGCGGTACGCTTCGGGTTGATGGCGGAAATCGATGCATGGATGATTCGCAACGTGATCGCCGTGCTCTCGACCATGCAGGAAGACGATGCCGAGCTGAAACTGGCAATCAATCTCTCGGCCAATGCCTTTGAAACTGAGAACCTTGCAACGTACGTACAGGGACAGCTCGACCTGCACAAAGTCGATCCACGAAAAGTACTGTTTGAAATAACGGAGAACCTCGCGGTTCGCCACCTCACTCATGTTGAAAAGCAGATTTCGTCGCTGCGTGAGATGGGTTGCGCAGTTGCTCTTGATGATTTTGGTAAAGGCTACAGCTCGCTCGGCCATCTACAGCAACTGTCCGTTGACTACATCAAGATCGACGGTTCATTCATACGCAATCTGGCCAAGAATGCAGTCGATCAGAAAATGGTGCGCCTGATCGGCGAGATCGGCAACGAAGCGGGCATGAAGACGGTGGCTGAGTACGTGCAGAATGCTGCGTCGTTTTCGTTGCTGGGTGAACTAGGAATCGACTATGCGCAAGGGCACTACGTAGGCAAGCCGCTAGCCGCGCCTTCGCGCAAGCCGGTACCGGTGCCACTGACCAGCAAGCGCCGCCACAAACTCAGCGCCGGATAGCGCGACGCTACGGTGCCTGGTCGCGGAGGTCCTCCGGCAACATGGGTGATGACAACATTTCGGCGAATCGCCGCCAGCGTTCCGCGTGATTCGGCGAGCCTCGTTCAATGTAATCGGCAACCATGTCCTGGCCCAGATTGTAGTTGATGACGTAACTGCGATAGGTATCGAAAAACGCAACGCGTTGCCGCGCCCGCTCGGGTGACGACAGAGAGTATTGCACCAGCCAATCGACAGCCTGTTGCGTGTCAATTTTCCCATCCAGGTAATCACGAGCCGCTTCATTGCCGGCATAGCTTAGCTTGCTCATTAAATCGAGCAGCTCATAGTAGCGCTCCGCGTCGTCGGTGCTGAGGCCCGCCAACGGGAACAACACTTCTTTCTCAAACTGTATTCGTTCGTCACCTGGAAACGCGAGCCGAATTCCATAGTTGCCGCTACCCTCAGCGATCAAAGAGCTGGGACTGAACAACGGGTACAGCGAATATTCCAGCCAGCCTTTGTCGGCGACCAGGTTTTTTTCCATCAGCAAATTTAGCGTGTGGTGGCCCGGGTAACCTTCGTGACAACCGAGATCGATAGCGCGATCAATCTTGATGGGCAAGTCGGTGTTGACCTGTATGAGACTGATCGAATTGCCCTGGTACCAGTTGTAGCCGGACCAGGGCTTGTCGGTGACGAACTCGGTCGTGAAAGTCTCATTTTCAGTCAGCCGGATATTCTCTCGCGTGCGGCGACGGCATTCCTGAATCGCAGCGTCGAATACGCTGGCCAATTTGTCTTTCGGGATTTCAAAACGATCCGAGAACTCGTTGACCCTGTCGGAGGTTGTACCGTCCCCGGGTAACAAGGCATCTATCCGCTCAATGATGTCGGCGAAATAGCCGGCGTCATGGTCCGGCGCGGTGGCATTGAACAAGCGTCGGGATTCTTCATCAAAGCTAAACGTTTCGCCCTGGTTCATGGCCACTCGCGTCAACAGGGCGTTCAAGCGACCTTGCAGGCCCTTGATTCGGACGCCGAGTAATGCGTCATCCGGGTCGTGCGGCCATGTTGACAGCATTTCCTGCATGGTCTCCGCTTGCTCTCCAATGGCGTTCAGATCGAGCTGCAGCTGCTCCGCTCTTAACCGGAGGTCTTCCGGCCCGAAGTAGGCGTCCACATGGTTGGCATCGTGAGGAACCATGCTCAACTCAAGTACCAGGTAGTCCTTTGCAACGGCGTTCAGGTCTTGTTGCGGGGGTGGTGTGTCCGCTTCAGATGCAGTCTCGGGACTGCAGGCGGCAAGTCCAACGGCCAGCAGAACGGGCAAAACATGCTTATGCATAACAACGCCTTTCGGTTACCAATGAGGCAGGTACAGAGGCAAGCATCATAGTTGCGCGAACAGCCGCCAGCAAACCGGCCGGCGGACCGATTTGCTGTGGCAATGCTTGAAAAAGCAGGGTCAGCGCGGTTGCGAGGCGCTAAGATGGGGCTTGGTCATATGGGTAAATCACTATGCAGCCGGAACGCGACACTCCCTGGGCGTTAATACTGATCGTCACGGCCGTGGTGGCTGTTTTGGCCGGTTGGTATTTTTGGCAGCCAGCACCGCCGCCGCCGGCTGAGGTACCGGTCAGCGACACGGCACCGGCAGCGGATGAGGCTCCTGCGGGGCCGCGATACCCACTTCCTGAGCCGACCAGTGAAGCCGATATTGAGCGCGAGCTGATGCCATTGCCTGCGCTGAGTGATAGTGATCAGTACTTCAAACTCGAATTGTCGACGTTGTTCGGTCAGGCAGTCGCTGATGGATTGGTCAGTTCCGCGCTGATCGAGCGCCTGGTGGCGACCATCGACGGTTTGCCCGGGTCGCGACTGGCGGAGCGAATTCGACCCATGCCGGCATTGCCTGGTCAGCTGGAGGTCGCTGGTCAGGATGGTACGGGCGAATACCAGTTACTCGATGACAACTACGCCCGTTATGACGCGCTGGTCAATCAGGTCACCGCGGCCAACCTGCCGGAGGTGGTGGATCTCTACCGACGTTACTACCCGCTATTTCAAAAGGCATACGTCGGGCTCGGGTACCCCGATGGGTATTTCAATGACCGGCTGGTTGAAGTTATTGATCACTTGCTGGCGACGCCAGAGGTGAGTGAACCGATTCTGCTGGTGCGGCCGCACGTTCTGTACGAGTTTGCCAGCGACGAACTGGAATCGTTGTCGAGCGGTCAGAAACTGCTGATACGAATCGGGCCTCAGCACCGGGCGGCAGTTAAGGATACCTTGCGACAGTTTCGTGCTTTGGTAAGCGACAGCGCTGAACTGCTCTGACCGGTAACTGTTGCAGTCGTGTCTGCTTGTCCCTTAAATTCTTGATCACAGCGACAATGCCTGACCTGCCAGACAGTTTTACTGATTAATAACAGGTCATAAATGAAGTTTCACAGGAGTGTTGGTATGCGTTTTGTTTTTTTGGCACTGATGATGGCCGGCACTGTGCCGTTGTCCGTCGCAGACGAACTGCTGGGCTTCGATCAGTCTGGCAGCGAAGCGCAACGCGCATTGGAGTCGCGGTTTGATCAATACATTAGTGCGGAAGAACAGACGGAATGGCTGCGACGCTTGTCTGCCAAGCCGCACCACGTGGGCTCAGTAGCGGGTAAAGAGAATGCTGACTACATTGCCGCGTTGCTGAAATCGTGGGGTTACTCTGTCGAGATCGCCGAGTACAGCATACTGTTGCCAACACCCAAGACCCGCGAATTGGAGCTGATTTCACCAGAGCGGTATACCGCGGGCCTCGAAGAAGACAGTCTGTCCGAAGATCCGAGTACGTCCATACGCGACGAGCTGCTGCCTCCTTACAACGCGTTCTCCATTGACGGTGAAGTTGAAGGCGAGCTGGTGTTCGTCAACTACGGTATTCCCGAGGACTACGAGTTGCTCGAGCGTTACGGGGTAAGCGTGGAAGGCAAGATTGCCATTGCCAAGTACGGTAAATCCTGGCGGGGGATCAAGCCTAAACTGGCCGGCGAGAAGGGTGCTATCGCGACCATCATTTACTCAGATCCCGGTGACGACGGTTACGCTGCAGGTGATGTTTACCCCAAAGGTCCGTACAAGCACGAGAGTGCCGTGCAACGGGGCTCGGTCATGGACATGCCGACCTACCCGGGCGACGTGCTGACGCCGGGCATCGGTGCGACTCCTGATGCCAAACGCCTGGACCGAAACAAGGCGCCTACGATCACCAGGATTCCTGTGCTGCCGATTTCCGAACGCGACGCATTGCCGTTGCTGGCGGCAATGGACGGTGCTGTTGTTCCCGAAGAATGGCGCGGCGGTTTACCCATCACTTACCACCTCGGGCCGGGTCCGGCGCGCGTGCGCATGAAGCTCGAGTTCAACTGGGACACCGTCACGGCCTACAACGTGATTGCGCGGCTGGAGGGCAGTGAGTTTCCCGAACAGTGGGTCATTCGTGGCAATCATCATGATGGCTGGAACCACGGTGCAGCGGACCCGGTGTCAGGTGTTGTGGCGATGCTCTCCGAGGCCAAAGCCATTGGCGAGTTGGCAAAAGCCGGACAAAGGCCTGCGCGTACGATTATTTACGCCGCGTGGGATGCGGAGGAGCCGGGCCTGATTGGTTCGACGGAATGGGCCGAGGACCATGCCGAAGAGCTGAAGAAGAACGCAGTCGCTTACTTGAACACTGACGGCAACAGTCGCGGTTTCGTAAGCGTCGGCGGCAGTCACACCCTTGAGCGTTTTCTGAATGGGGTCGTGGACGATGTGGTTGATCCGCAAACCGGGGTCAGTCTGAAGGAGCGTCGTAAAGCCGCGATGACTACGGCTGCCAGCAGCGGCCAGGCACGAGCAGAGGCGAATCGCGATAATCTGCGGCTGTACCCAATGGGCTCTGGCTCAGACTATACGCCGTTCCTGCAGCACCTCGGCATCGCCTCCGTGAATTTTGGTTTTGGCGGCGAGGGAGCGAGTGGCAGTTACCATACGTTGTACGACACTTTCGAACACTACACGACCTGGCGTGATCCGGATCTGCACTACGGTGCCGCACTGTCAAAAGTAGCTGGTCGCGCAACGCTGCGGCTTGCAAATGCACCGTTGTTGCCGTTTGAATTTGTAGGTTTCACCGACAACGTCGCGATGTACATCGACGAGCTGGAAAGTCTTGCCGACCAAATGCGCAAGGAGACCGCCACCCAGAATCAACAAATCAAGGACGGCCTGTACACGCTGGCACTGGATCCGGTCGGGCCACTTGGGCCGCCCACGTTTAAGCCATTGGTCCCGTACTTTTCGTTCGCGCCATTGCGAAATGCGCTGGACCGCTTGCAAACAGCCGCGCAGGCTTACGATGCCGCATTGGCAGACGACGGCCGATCATCGCGTACGATCAATGAGCTGCTCTACACCAGTGAGCGGCTGCTGACCCGGGATCAGGGTCTTACCGGACGACCCTGGTACAAGCACCATATTTACGCACCGGGCTTTTACACAGGCTACGGCGTCAAAACGATTCCCGGAGTACGTGAAGCCATTGAGCAGCGGCAGTACGATGCGGTTGCACCGCAAATAGAGATCGCTGCCGCTGTGCTGCTCAGGATGGCAGAAAGAATCGAATCGGTTACCGACATGTTGGAGAGGTAATGATGAAAGCCGCGTTGGCAGTTTGGGTTTACGCATGTATCGGCTTGCTTGTTGCGGAGGTGGGCATCGCGGACGTAGCGACCAGGCCGCAAGCCGTATCGCTATTGGGGCAGCCGATGTACTCGGCACCACCATCGGCCGCGGCACTCGAGAAACTCGCAGAGGCTCAGGCAGACTACGACCGCGACCCGGACGATGCGGATAACATTATCTGGTACGGGCGACGGATCGCTTACACGGGCGACTACCACCGGGCAATAGAGGTTTTTGGCGAGGGAATTGCGAAACACCCGCAGGATGCGCGTATGTACCGTCATCGCGGGCACCGCTATATTTCCATTCGCAAATTTGATCACGCCATCAAGGATTTTGAACGCGCTGTCGAACTGATTGAGGGACAACCCAATGAGATCGAGCCTGATGGTTTGCCGAATGCGTTGAACACCCCGATCAGTACTCTGCACGGCAACATCTGGTACCACCTTGGGCTCGCCTATTACCTGCAGCACGATTGGGACAACGCATTACGTGCCTACAATACGGCCTACGAAGTCGGTGACAATGACGACAACAAGGTTTCGACCATGCACTGGCGTTACATGATCCTGCGACGCATGGGGCGTGATGCCGAGGCGCACGCGATACTGGCACCGATCACCGCTGATATGACGATCATCGAGAACGACAGTTATCACCAGTTGTGCCTGTTCTACAAAGGCGAACTGTCTTACGCCGATATCATGGGCGAAAACGCGGATACGCCGGGCGGTTCCGCCGTGGGTTACGGTATCGCAAACTGGCTTTATTACACCGGGGAAACGTCCCGGGCGATTGCCATGCTTGAGCAACTCGCCGCGAATGAAGGCTGGTCAGCGTTTGGCGTCATTGCCGCCGAAGCTGATCTTGCTGCTTTGTAGGCTGCAATCATATACGGGTGACGTTAGTCACCCGCGGCTTCATTGCGCCGCACCCGGCGCATGACCGTCGCACTTGCGCTGGCGGTCAAGGCGCGCAAATAGCGGACGGGTGCGCCGCCGCCCACTTCCCGGTGAACGACATACAGGCCGCTGCCGATGATGACGGCCCCACCGGCAATCACCCAGTTGTCCGGGACTTCGTTCCATATCCAATAACCGGCGACAGCGGCGCCGATCAGCGCAGTGTATTCGAACGGTGCAAGTACGACCGGCGGTGCGCGGCGATAGCCTCCGACAATGCCGATCCATGCGCAGGCCGAGCAGGCGCCCGCCAGCACAAACAACAGCCAGCCACTGGCATCCGGCGTTGTGTAGTTTTCCTCAAACAACAGGCCGGACATGAGCAATGGCCCGCTCATGACATACACCGACAACGCAAAGCTGGATTCCTCACCGGCCATGCGTCGCGCTGTAATCGCAAGCCCGGCATAACAGACTGCTGCAAACAACACGGCTAACGAGGCAGGCGTTATAAGTCCGGATCCCGGCCGCAGTACCAGCAGCACTCCCGCAAAGCCAACGATCACCGCCAGCCAGCGGCGCCAGCCGACCTGTTCACCCAGAAACGGAACAGACATTGCCGTGACCATCAAAGGTGCGGTGAACGCAATTGTCAGCGCGTTGACCAGCGGCATACGCGACAGTCCGTAAAAGAAACCAAACATGGCCCCGCAGGACAGCAGCGTGCGCAGCAGATGCCAGTGCCAGTTACGGGTGCGAAGATTCGCGTAACCGCCATACCAGCGCGCCACCGATAGCAGAATAAGCAGGCCGAACGTACTGCGTAGAAAAATAAATTGGACCAGTGAATAGTCGACCAGCAGGGCTTTGGCGCAAAGGTCCAGACCGAGACCGCCCGCCACACCAAACAGCAGAAAGCTTATGGCTTTGCCCATGTCGTCATTGCTTTGGCTGCTTCCGGCCATCAATTTTCGCTTCGTCTATGGCGTGCGATTCAGGTGCGGGACACAGTATCCGCAGCGCGCACTTGTTTGGTATTCAGGCTTTGTTCAGCTACGAGCGAATGAGGGCTGGCGGCCGTTCAGCGTCGATTCATGCCTGGCGGGCTTTAATTGCTGCAGACTCATTCATTGTGCGACAGAGGTAATCGTGATGTCCACTCAATACAAACTGCAAAAGATACTGTCCATTGTGGGTATAGGGGGGCTGTTGGCTTTGCCATTAGTCGCAACAACCGCATACGCGCAAACTGAATCAACGGCGGACAACAACGAGGTCCGCGTCACTGCCAGCCGTCAGATTGTGCGCGGTGGTCGTGATGGCGTCGCTACGGGTACGGTGCGACATGAGTTTGCAGCGCTGCAAACCACGGGCCCCCGTCAGAACTCAACGGCGCAGAAACCCGGTAATGCATCGTCAGAGACGCGTTCGCAGGCCGTAAGCGATGACTTCTGGTTTTACGACGCGGACGTTATTCTGTTTAACGATTTCGACAACGACGGTTACTTTCATGGCATAGACTTATTGTTCGATGCCGATACGTTTTTTGACGTGGCAGATGTCTATGCGGTTGTTTATCTAAGTCTTGATGGCGGTCCCTGGAATGAGTATGCAGCGACTGATGACTTCACGTTGTACGGCGCAAACAGTGATGACGAGTATGTCATCGTCACCGAGCTTGAAAGCGGCTACCCGGCCGGCAGCTATGACCTGCTGATCGAGTTATACGACGCGATCGACGGCACATTCCTGGCAGAGTACGGACCTGTTGATTCGTCGGCCCTGTCGTTCCTCGATCTGGAAGACCGGTTTCGCGACCGACGGAACGTTGATGAGGTCGTAGTCGTTGGGCATGGTGGCGGCAACGGCTTCGGACTCCTCGGCCTGTTGCTGCTGTCTTTGCTGGTGCGGCGCCTCAACGCTTCGCGACAGACGGTACTTGCCTGACCGTCCGCATCAGCTTGGCAGACCATTGGGAGAGCGAGTCGAAATACGCATAGAGCGCAGGTACAACGAGCAGCGACACGCCCGTTGAGAAGGCCAGTCCACCGATGATCGCGCGGGCCATCGGAAAGTACGGAGGGCCGTCGCCGCCGACCTGAGTTGTACCCACAGCCAGCGGTGCCAATCCCAGTATGGTGGTTGCGACGGTCATGAGGATAGGGCGCAAACGATCACGGCCGGCTTCTATGATTGCGCTGTTGCGCTCCAGACCTGCGGTGCGCAGATTGTTGATGTGATCGACAAGCACGATGCCATTATTCACAACGACTCCGATCAGTATCATTATTCCGATGGATGCCATGAACGAGAATGTCGTACCGGTCGCTGCAAAGAACAGAAAGACGCCGAGTACCGAAAAGACTATCGAACCCAGAATGATCGCAAACGGAAACAGCAGCGACTCAAACAATGCGGCCATGACCAGAAAAATACAGGCGATGCCGAGCAGAATGTTCGTTGCCATCATCTGTTGGGTCTCATCATTGCGTTCGAAGCCGCGGCCGAATTTCCAGCTGTAACCGGGTGGCAGGCTGAATTCCGCCATCAAATTTTCGACGACCGGTTTTATTTTCTCGAGCGAAAAATCCTCGGCCAGGTTGGCGGAGAGCACAACGGCGGTTTGCCTGTCGGTACGGCGTATCGTTTCAGGGGCGCGCCCGAGTCGGAAGCTGGCAACGCTGCCCAGCGTCACGCGCTCGCCGCGTGAGGTATACAGTGGCAGTTCGGTCAGCTGTTCGACGGTCTGTTTGTCGCTTTCCCGGAATGCCAGACGCACACCTATCTCACCGTTAGCATCGCGGAACTCGCGCAAGTTCAGGCCGCGCATGGCGATGGCAATGGCTCCCGCGACGTCACTACTGGTCAGGCCCGCATTCGCTGCACGAATCCGATCGACGTGGACCTGTACTTCACGTTCGCCGGCATCGGCATCGGAGCGTACGTCTTCGAGGCCCTCTACCTGTTCAAGTATGCGCGACAGATCGGTGCCCAGTTCGTTTAGCCGGGTCGTGGAGTCGCCGGAGAGCTGCAGGCTGAAGCCACTACCACCGCCTTGTTGGTCAAATTCAAAACTCGGCTTGCCGATCGCTAGTTTTGGCAGGTTCTTTTCGATCAGCGCGACAACTTCGCTGGTCGCCAGTGTGGCCTCGTCATCTTCGGTAAGCAGCAAGGTGGAAGATGCTTCGCCCTTGTCGTAGTAGCTGTAGACCGAACGAATATTGAAAGCCTCCTTGTTCGCGAAGAGGTAATCCTCGATTCGGTTGACGCTCGCTTCAACCCGTTCCAGAGGATGTTGACCTTCGATGTAATAAGGCATGAAAAGCCGACGTCCGCTGTCTTGTGGAAACGCATCGAACTTGACCAGGTTGAGCGGCGGCATGATGGGGAGAACGCCGATTACACAGGTCAGAACAATGCCGAGGAATGTCTTCCATGGATTGCCGAGGATCCACTTCAAGGCGCTTACATAAATCTCTGCGAGGCGTTTCATGGCTCGGCCGCCGGCAGCCTGCGGTGGCACTTTCACTCTTGCCGCAAGCATTGGCACCAGGGTCTGCGCGATCAGCAGTGATGCAAGTAAGGCGACAATAATCGTGACGGCCACATGGGTCAGAAACACGGCGATGTCAGTCTTGATACCGAACATGATGGGAAGGAAAACGATAACCGTAGTGGCTGTGCCGGCGATGACCGCAAGGCCAACTTCGCGGACGCCCGCCAGCGTAGCGCCGATCGGGTCATCCGGATTTTTCTCGCGATGCCGGAATACACTTTCGGTGACGACAACGGCATTGTCGACCAGCATGCCCACGGCAAGCATCAAGCCCATCATCGAAAGAATGTTGAGAGTCAGGCCGGCAAAATAAAGCGCACCCAAAGTGATCATCAAAGAGAATGGCACGGAAGCGGTTACAATGAGCGTCGTGGATACCTGTCGCAGAAACAGGTACAGCACGATAATGGCGAGCAACGCGCCAACCAGGCCTGCGCTCAAGAGGTCGGACAATGATTCGCGAACACTGTCGCCCTGATTGTCGAGGTCAAAGATGTTAATGCCCTGCATCTGTGGCAGCTCGCCAATGCGCTGTACTTCTTCCATGATGCGGTCCGTGACCTCAACCATGTTTTCGCCCGTCGCTTTGCTGACGGCCACTCCGATCGCGTAATTTCGGTCGAGGTGGCGTCCGTATTCGCGATCAGGGCTACGCAAGCTGACCTCAGCCACATCGCCAAGCCGCAAATTGGCACCGTCGATGACCAGGTTGGAAATCTGCGCCGTCGACTCAAATTCACCTTTCGGCCGCACACTGAAACGCGCGCCGCCGTCCGTTATTCTTCCTGCACTGACCGCAAAGTTGCTGCGTTCCAGCAGATTGCGCACCGTGTCTATGCCAATGCCGTGTGCGGCAAGCCTGTCGGATTGCAGCAGGATGCGAACTTCCCGGGGTTCCACCCCGTGTAACTCGACTTTGGAAACGCCGGGCACGCGTTCAATCCGGCGTTTAAGGATCCGATCCAGCATGTCATAACTGTCGGAAAGGTCACGGTCGCTGGATATACGCAATTGCAGGACCGGCTGATCCCCCAGCGAACCCGTAAAAACAAATACGCGACGGACGTCTTTTGGCAGTTGATGGCGGACACCGTCCACTTTCGCCCGGGCCTCGATGCCCTTCGCGCCCATACTTTGATTCCAGTCGAACTCCAGAAAAATCTGCGCCATGTTGTCGTTCGAACGGGACGACATGCTTTTGACACCTGACAAGGTGGCAAGCGCTTCTTCTACAGGGCGCGTGATAAGGCGTTCAACTTCTTCTGGTGTGGAGCCTTCGTAGGGAATCTGGACAAAGATGCCGGGGAACTCAATGTCCGGAAATTTCTCCAGTGGCAAAAGCCGCGATGCGATAAGGCCGGTAAGCGCGAGCGCAACGAACACCACAACCGTGGTGACGGGCCGGCGCAGTGCAATCTCAGTGAGTTTCATGAGCTTATCGTCGTTCCGGAGCCAGATTGCCGATAGCTTCCACTACGGGCGTGCGCTTGCGGTCCAGCAAAGAATAGACAACGGGGATTACTACCAGTGTAAGTAGCGTCGAGGTCAGCAGGCCACCGATGACGGTAATGGCCATTGGTGCCCTTATTTCGGCACCTTCGCCAACTCCGAATGCCATGGGCAGCAAGCCGAGTGCCGTCGTTAGTGTGGTCATAAGGATAGGGCGCAAACGTGCCTTGCCAGCAACGCGTATAGCCTCGAGTCGTTCCGTGCCCTGCGCCTGTAACTGATTGATCAGATCGACCAGAACGATTGCGTTGTTGACGACTATGCCGGCAAGCATGATCACCCCGATCAAAGCCACGACGTTTACGGTAGTGCCTGTGACGAATAAGGCAAAGACCGCACCGACCAGTGCCAGTGGAATTGTGAACAGAATGACGAACGGATGAATCAGTGATTCGAACTGGGAGGCCATTACGAGGTAGACAAGAAATACAGCAAGCGCCAGTGCGAATTGCATGGACCGAAACGACTCTTCCTTCTCTTCATTCTGGCCGGCTACCATCGCGGCCAGGCCGGCTGGCATCCGCAGTTGGTCCACGACTTTCTGTGCTTCAACCGCTGCGGCGCCCAGATCGCCGTAAGCGATATTGGCACTAACGATCGCAACACGCTCTTGTGCGACCCTGCGAATTTCAGCCGGGCCCAGTGCTACGAATACATCGGCAACGGCATCGAGCGTAACGGGCCGCTCGGATGCCGGATTGATGATCAGATTGCGGATCTCATCAATGCTGGAATCCTGATTGTCGACACTGCGCACCAGCACGTCGATCTTGCGATCGCGCCAGGTGTAACGTGTTGCGACTTCGCCGCGCACGTTTGCTACTACCCGGTCAGCAATGTCGCGAACCGCCAGGCCCAAACGGGCTGCGCGTTCCTGATCAAACTTGATCTGGATTTCGGGGTTTCCCTGTTCGAAGCTGCTGCGGACGTCCGTGAAGCGGCCGGATTGATCGAGTTCGTGCACGACCGCGTTACTGATGCGTTCGAGCCCGTCAAGATCGTAGCCCGCGATCTCGATTTGCAGCGGGCTCGCGAAACTCATCAACGACGGTCGGCTGAACTCGTATTGCGTACCCGGAATTCTCGAAACTTCATTGCGGAGCGCTGTCATCACCCGCTCTTCGGCCGCTTTGTCAGCAGAGGGTTTCAACGTAACGTTCAGCGAACCACTGTGTTCGCCCGCATCGACCGGGTTGGCGTCCAGTCGATTACCGGTGCCGGCAACGGAATAGGTGAGTTCGACGTCATCAATTCGGTTGGCGGCGGCCTGGGCCGTACGAATGGCTCGATCTGTTTCTGCCAGGGGAGAACCGGGTGCAAGCCGCAACTGCAAATTGAATTCGCCTTGCGACAGCTGCGGAATCAGTTCACTACCGAGGCGTGGAACCAACAACATTGTTGCCGCGAATATGCTCAATGCGCCAACAATTACCGCTGCCCGGTGGCGTAATGACCAGGCCAGCAGCGGTTCGTAGTAGTGCGCCGTAATCCGGTAAAAGCGATCGAGTAAAAAGCTGGGGACCAGCAGTACCAGACGCAATGTTTTGCCGATCAGCGCGAACACGAAACCGAAACCACGCAGGATGAGTGCCACACCGCGAGTGAAGCGATTAGGCGGAGTGTCGTCCCCGTCGCTGTATCTTCCGCCGGGTGACAATGCAGCCAACATCGGTATCAGCGTCAGCGCGACGAGTAGTGAGAACAGCAACGCGAAAGTAACTGTCAACGCCTGGTCACGGAACAACTGACCGGCAATTCCGCTGATAAAGACCATTGGGAAGAAGACGGCCACGGTAGTTAACGTCGCGGCGATAACGGCGCCGGAGACTTCGGCCGTGCCGGCCTGTGCGGCCTGTAGCAGCGAGAGCCCTTGCTCGCGTTTCCGGACTATGTTTTCAAGCACGACGATCGCATTGTCGACGAGCATGCCAACCGCTAGCGCGATACCGCCCAGCGACATGATATTCAGCGAAACGCCGTTGCTGTACATGAGCAGGAACGTGCCGATCACAGACACCGGAATTGCGATGGCAATAATGGCTGTAGCGCGAGCGTCTTTGAGGAAACCGTAAAGGACGATGATGGCGAGTACGCCGCCGAAAATAGCCGCCGACGTCACCTGGCGTATGGCTGCTGAAATGAAGGTGGACTGGTCATACACGAGAGTCAGATCCAGGCCTTCCGGCAGTGTCTCGCGAATGTCCTCAAGACGGCTGCTGACGCGCCGGGCAACCTGTACCGTATTTGCATCACCCTCTTTATAGATTGCCAGTTCGACCGATTCGCGACCGTTGATACGGGTGATGGCTTCACGCTCTTTATGGCCGCGGCTGACAGTGGCAATGTCGCGCAGATAGACGGGTGTACCAGCAACGTTGGCGACGATGGCATTGGCGAATTCATCGACGTTCTGAAATTCGTTGATAGTACGGACAAGAAAACGCTGCGCCCCTTCTTCCAGGCGCCCGCCGGACAAGTTGACGTTTTCAGCGCGTAGTCGATTCGCGACTTCCGCGATACTGAGTCCAAGCTGCGATAATTTCTGCTGATCTACGCGAATCTGGATTTCATCTTCCATGCCGCCGCTGACTTTAACGGCGGCAGTGCCTTCGACGGCTTCCAGATCATTCTTGATGCGGTCTTCGGCAAGACGCCGCAATGACTTGAGTGTGGCCTCGTCGCTGTCGGTGCCGGCGATCCCTTCTTCGTGGCGCAGCAGCCCAAAACGCATAACGGGTTCACTGGACGGATCGAATCGCAACAACAACGGGCGGTTAGCCTCGATCGGCAATTCCAGAATATCGATCTTCTCCCGGACGTCGACGCCGGCAATGTTCATGTCCGTGCCCCACAGGAACTCCAGCGTGACGTCGGATTGCCCGGAACGCGATACTGAACGTACCAGCCGCACATTCCGAATGATGCCCGCCGCCTCTTCTATGGGCTTGGTCAACAGGTTTTCGATTTCTACGGGTGCCGCGCCTGTCAACTCGGTGCGAATGGTGATCGTTGGATAGGAAATATCCGGTAACAGGTTCACATTCAGGCGTGACAGGGACACCATGCCAAACAGCACAACGGCAATCGTGAACATGACGATAGTGACGCGCCGCTGCGTCGCGATTTCAATGAGTCGCCGCATAGTCCGGTTCCTGTCAGCTGTCGTCTTGAGTGGTTGACGTTGGTGTCGCCAAGACACTCTTGACGTCGTTATCGGCGCCAATCAACTGGATGCGTGAGCCGTCGCGCAACCCGGTCTGTCCGACAACAACAATTTGCTCATCGGCGTTAAGACCGTCAGTAACTTCGATGTTGCCGTTGGCTACAAAGCCTGTACGAACGGTGCGTTGGCTGACGGTTTCTCCGTCGATGACAAACACGGATGTTTCGCCGCCATCATCGATAATCGCGCCGCGGGGGATCTGCAGGGCATCAGCATGAACGTCGGAGACGATGCCGATGCGCGCAAACATGCCTGGCTTCAAACGTCGCGCCGGGTCAGAGATTTCTACCGTGATCTTGAAGGTGCCGGTGGAGGGGTCAACGACGGGGCTGATACGCGCGATGCTCGCTTCATAGCGGGCACCGCCGAGCGCATCGATTTGAATGCTCGCTGGCATTCCTTTGGACATGCGTCGGTATTCCCGCTCCGGCACGTGCAAGTATGCGACCAGCGGATCGAGACTGGTTACATGGAACAGCTTCGCGTTGACATCGATCGTATTGCCTTTCTTGACGAAACGTTCGGAGACAACACCGTTTATAGGGGCGCGAATCTCGGTGTAACTGACTTCGAGGCTGGCCATCTTATAGCTGGCTTCCAGCGCTTCCATTTCATACTGAATTTTTTCGAAGTCACCGGTGCTAATCAAACTTCGGTCTTTCAGGTCCTGGTTTCTTTGAAAGTCGCGGCGTAGTTTCTGCAAGTTAGCCTGAGCTTGTGTCTGCACCAGCCGCAGTCGGTCGCCGTCGAGCCTTGCCAGTAATTGGCCGGCCGTGACGTCGTCACCTTCCTCAACCAGTATCTCCCGAACTTCTCCGCCGACTTTGGCGATGACCGTTGCTTCGGCCAGCGCTTCAATCGCGGCAGTACCAGAGTACGTCGAAACAATGTCACCCCGACTTGGATACGCGGCCTCGACCGGAATAGCCGGCTGCGGCTCGTTCTCGCTGGCGGTTTCTGAGTCTGATTCTGGCTGGCACGCGGCCAGCAGCAGTGCCAGCAGAAGTCCTGAAGCCCGGTTGGCTGTCATCTCGTAACGCTCCCTCATTATTGTTATTTGCTAACGGCCCTGGTGGGCAACCGCAGAATCCATCGCAATGACGGCTGTTCCGTCGCGAACGCCCGCTGAGCCGTTGCTGATGACGACTTCACCAGCGGTGATGCCTTTGACTATCTGTACCAGTCCGCGATCCCTGACACCGGGAACGATTTCGCGCCGTTCCGCCAATCCGTTCTTGATTACATAGACGACGTGCATACCGTCTTCTTCTATGACGGCACTTTCAGGCAGGGCAACGGCATCCGCATGCTCTTCATAGCGGACACTGATTCTCGCGAACATGCCTGGTGCGAGTTCACCGTTGGTATTGTCCACGTAGGAAGTGACACGGAAGGTGCCATCACTACGGTCAACCACCGGGCTGATTCGATCAATCATCGCTGCGTATTCCCGACTTCCGGCGGCCTTCACCTGCAAGGTCAGCGGCAGTTCTACCTGGAAGTGTCGAAGCTCGTTTTGCGGCACACGAATGGTGGCCACCAGTTGCGTCGTGTCGCTGATGCGGAATGCAAGATCACCGGGCTTGAGGTACTGCCCGAGTTTTATGTCCCGGCTGCTGATGATCCCGTTGATGGGGGCACGGATTTCCGTGTAGCTGTAATTCAGCCGGTCCAGCTCCAGGGCGGCGGCCAACGCTTCAACGTCGTACTGCAGGCTGTCAAAAGACGCGGCGCTGATGAGGCCGTGCTCGTGCAGACGCTGCTGGCGGCGAAGCTCGGTACGGCGCAAAGTGAATTCGGCACCTGACTGCTCGACCTGCAGGGCCAGACGCTGGCCGTCGAGCCTTGCCAGTAACTGGCCTTGCACAACGCGGTCGCCTTCTTCGACCAACAGCTCGATTACCTCGCCGCTGACCCTTGCCGGCACGGCGGCGTCGCCGTCGGCACCCAATGTTGAGGTTGCTTGATAAGTGGCATATAAATCAGTGATATACGCACTTACGCCGCTCACCGGCAGTGGCGCTGTGGCGGTCTCGGCACTGGCCAGGCGAGCCTCACCCACACCACAGGCGGTTACCAGCGAAACGCAAACCGTTAGCAACGCTAAACGCACAAATGCTGATCTGGGAGGCATTGGATTGTCCTTGGTATGTTGGTGTTATAGTTGAGTATAACACTAAGTTCCGGAGGCGCAATGCCCAAGTCAACGCGTAAGACAGGACGTTCGCCACTGTCAATCAGATGCGCGGGAAGGCTGTTTGGATTGGAGCGGTCGGCGGGTGCGGCGTTCGGGCGCGCGAGTGCGGCCCGAGCCAGGCAGGCGTTGGCGTTGCCAGCCTCAGTTCACGCTAGAGAAAATACTGAGACAGAAACGGATTCATCATTCGGTTCTCCGGGTCCAGCCGACGGCGGATTTTTCGGAAAAACTCGATACGCTCACCGAAGATCTGCCGTGAGTGATCCTGAGAAAGGCTGCGGGACTGGTTAAACAACGGTATGCCGCCCCAGTGCTGGGCAAACTCGGCGAAGTCGATGGCAAAATCCTCCCAGCCGGCAGACTGCGTGGAAATAGCGCGCAACGCGATCATGGGTTCATCAAACATCGGCGACAGCAACGCCGATGAGTCGCGGTTCAAGCGAAAGCCCATTGTCGGCATATCGCAACGAAAGCCGTTCTCTTTATGTATGCGCTGACAGAAGTCCCGATAGGCCTGAACGACAATGGCGAAATCGTTGGCGGGAAACAGCCAGGTTGAGTAATTCATTTTTTGAGCATGGGCGATGCTTGCTTGCATGGTTGAGTTGCTGCCGTGTTCAACCAATCGGTTGTTGACCAGACCCTGAGTGATGCTGCTGATCTCGTCGATCAAACGGTAACGAACGCCGTTGACCGGCACGAGGTGCCGGAGGGATTTGAAGACGTGTGGCAACACCGTGCTTTCTCCCCAGTCCTTGATTCGCCACGGCAACCGTCCGCCGTCGGCGCTGCCGCTGTCGTGCCGGCGCAAGTCGAGATAGACCCGGTCACGGAAAGGCATCAGATAAAAGCGCACACCGGCCGGACTCCGGGCAATTTTGTCTGAAATAGCAGCGAATTCGCTGATCGTGCAGCGGCGGTGGCTGGCCGTGAACGGTCGCACCGGTCGCACTCGCAAGGTCAGTTCGTAGAGTACACCCAGCATGCCGTAGCTTAGCCGCAAGGCACTGAGCAAATTATTCTTGCTGGCATCAACTTCAAGTGGTGCGCCGCTAGGGGTGAGTAATCTTGCGCTGCAAAGTTGAGACGCGAACAGACTGCCTTCACCGCTCATGGCAGGACCAATACAGCCACTGGCGACGGCGCCGCCAACCGTTCGGTCCATCAGGTCGTGACAACCTTCCAGTTCGAGACCCTGGGACGCAAGCTCGGAGGCAAGGTCCCGTATGCGGACGCCGGGTTCAACAGTAACTGTGAAATTGTTGAGATTGACCTCACGAATCGCATTCAATGCGGTCAGATCAATCACTGTCCCTGCCGTCGTTGAATTGCAATCGGTAGACGCGCTGCCGGCACCGGCAGGCCGGAACGGTGGCAGGAAGTTGGCGCTGGGCGCGAAACAGCGAAACAACTCGCGTTCATCCTGAGGTTGAAACGTGCATGGCTTGGCCGTACCGCGCACGCGGAATGCACCTGATTGCCTGAGTATGTTTGCGCCCATCTCCCACTCCCTGCGGCACACGGAAAATGTCGGCAATTGGCGAGAGTCGCGAAGTTGTTCAACCGGCGGGAAGGGTCGGCGGCTGCCGCAGGCGCAAGACGCCTGAAACTGCTGGCAACCCCGCTGTCGTAGGTATCCCCTTAGACCGGTGGCTTTGCGACCCTGACTTTCGACAGGTGTGCCTTTATCAATTGATGGATGATCGTGGCACGGCCTCAGGGGCCTGTCAATTTGCCAGTCCGCACTTAGCTGTATGATGTTAAATCGCTTATGCACGGTAGGCTGGCCAGGTGAAGCCGAAACGGCATGTTCAGTCATTTGCCACCTGCGCAGCCGCCGATTTGCGGTATTGCTGTCGAAACTACATGCAGCCCGGATTTGTCCTATTACAATGCACGGCCCCTTGATCATGGTTAAGACATAGTGCGGTTACTCAGTTCACGAATGCGGCAGCGCCTGGCCTGGCTGTGCCTTGGTATTTCGCTCACACAGCCGGCCCTCGCCAACGAGCTGAATTATGTGGTGACCGGTATTTCAGATCCGTTGCTGAGCAATGTGCGGTTGCACCTCGAACGTTTTGGCTTTACCGGCAACAGCCGCGTGTCGGCCGGCCGCTTCGATGAGCTCAGCGAAGAAGCCCGAGAGCGGGTACGCGATGCGCTAAAACCGTACGGCTACTACCAGCCAGAAATAACGGCCACATTGGTTCCGGTCGATGGCGAGAACTGGCGCATGCGTGTGCAAGTCCGTCCCGGCGAACCGATGCGCATTGCCGTTGCCAATATTGAGCTCAAGGGCGACGGCGCTGACAATGCCGAGCTGCGCAACTGGAAGCGCAACTGGCCATTGCCCGCTGGTGCCGTGCTGAATCAACCCCGGTGGGAAGAACAGAAAAAGTCGCTGCTGATCGCAGCCGAAACTCAGGGCTACCTGCAGGCGCGTTTTACCGAGCAAAAAATTTCGGTGGACCTTGCAGCGAACGAAGCTCGTCTCGACCTTGTTATGGACAGTGGTCCTCAGGTGTTATTCGGTGACGTCATTTTTGAACAGGACATACTGAAGCCCTGGGTGCTCGAGAATGTGGCGCGCTTTGATTCGGGCACACCTTACAATGCGGAGCTGCTGGAGCAGTTTCGACTCGACTTGTGGCGTACTGGTTATTTCACTGACATTGAAGTGCGCGAAGAACGAATGTTCGAGCAATCACCGCCGGTGGTCAATCTGCACACCAAGCTTGAAGGCGATACAAAGAATACCTATCAGGGTTCTCTCGGCTATGGCACCGACACCGGAATTCGATTGCAGGGTTTGTGGAGCCGGCATCGTCTTTCTACCAAAGGTGATCGGATAGACGTCGGTACCGGCTATCGGGAAATTGATGACGAGTTTTCTATTCGTGCCGATTACCGCATCCCTCGCCGAACCGCACAACGTCAATACTGGGTAGCGAGCTCCTCGTTGCGCTACGACAACCAGGATCTGGAATTCAAGCGGCAGCAAAATGACGAAGATTTCGTGACGCTTGCCAATGGCCAGGTCCAGGATCTGAATGCCCGCTTTGGGCGGCTCCATGTGCGCGACCGCAAACAGGGCTTCCAGCAAATACTGGAAACTGTCTATGTGGAGCTCATCCGCGAATCATTCGATTACCGTCCGGGTACAGATTCTGCACCGGATATCATCGCGTTTGCGGACGATCCGCGATTCAGCGGTTTGTTCCGCAATACGGTCAGTACCCTGGCCGTTGGTATTGAGTGGGATTGGCCGGCGGTGCGCGGCAAAGCCTTTGAGACGGAGGGCCATCGCGAGCGTGCATGGTTGTTTACCGGCAACGAAGCGTGGGGCTCAGAGCGGGACTTCACCCAGTTCTACATTTCCAGCCGCCGCAGCTATTTGTACGGTGATCGCTGGAAGGTCTTACTGCGCGCGGAGCTCGGTTACAGCGATGCCGATGTGCGCGACATCACCGGCACCGTCGACGGCGAACCGTTTGCGCTATCGGTAACCCAATTGCCGGATCGATACCGCTTCAAAGCGGGCGGCAGCAGCAGCGTGCGGGGCTACGGGTTTGAGGAACTCAGCAACAACGACATTGGCTCGAATAACGTCGTCTCTGCCAGTGCCGAGATTGAGATGAAGGTTGCGTCCGCCTGGTCGGTTGCCGCATTCGCTGATATCGGGAACGCTTTTAACGACTGGGATGAGGCAGAACTACGCAAGGGCGTGGGCTTTGGGGTGCGTTGGTACTCAATTGCCGGGGCGGTAAGGGTCGATTTCGCCCGCGCACTGGATACGGAAGGCCGACCCTGGCGTATTCATTTCACCATGGGATCGCCGTTACTGTGATCAGACGTGGTGGTCGTTATTTGCTGATACTGCTGATCGGCACGGCTGTTGTCGCCGTTGCCGCGGTCGTTTGGTTGCTGCGTACAGAATCGGGCGCAGCGTGGATTTGGGCGCGCGCGACAACGGCCGTACCCGAACAACTGTCTGCAGAGTCGTTGCGCGGTACGGTCAGCGGCGGCCTCCACTTCCGGAACCTGAATTTTCAGCAGCCGGGTACGGAGCTTGTCGTCGAACAACTGACACTGGCTGTAAATCCTGATTTTTTTCCAATCGGTCTGACGGTGGAGAGCCTGCAGGCCAGTGGGCTTGAGCTGCGCTTGTCAGCAACCGCGAGTGAGCCGGAGCCGGCAACAGAACCCGCTGCCACTGTGCGGCAAATTCTCAGCGCCATGCGTTTGCCGCTGCCGGTAAGTGTTAACCAGCTGACCGTAAGCGATATCGACATCGTAATGCCGGATGCCAGCGAGCTGCACCTGGATCAGTTGCAGCTTGTCGGGCGGCTGCACAATGAGCTGCACATCGAGCAGTTCTCCGTTTCATCGATGCTGGGCGAGGCAAGTGCCTCTGGTGCGTTGGGTCTGGCAGAACCGTTCCCGCTGAACGCGTCACTGGCGGCGCGTACTGAGCTCGATGTCGGTACGGCAAACAAGGAACCGGTTGCGCTTGTCTTGGGTCTCGACGGTAGTCTGAGTCGCTTTACACTGGACCTCAGTTCGCCAACCCATGACGTCGTGGTCAATGGAACAATTAGCGATGCCGACAGCGAACCGGGCTTTGATTTGGTCGCCGCTGCCAGCGGATTGCAGTGGCCGGTGAACGGCGAACAGACGGTTGTTTCGCTGCAAGAGTTGACCACCAAGCTAAGCGGTAGCATGCGAGATTACGGTATTGAGCTTGATGTTGCGCTGACCGCTGAATCAACAGGGCCCGTCACCGCAACCGGCACGCTGCGAGGAGATATGAGCGAGCTGCAGGTCGAGCAGTTGGTTCTGCACTCCGCCGACATCGATGCCGCGCTCAATGGAACAGTGCGTTGGGTGGATCAATTCAGCGCAGCAGCAACAATAGAGTTGCAACGCCTTAACCCAAGCCGTTGGATAAGTGACTGGCCAGAGCAGCAGTTGTTAACGGGCTCAGCCGATGCCGCGTTGTCAGGGGCGCGGCTGGAGGTTGCGAGCCTGCAGCTGCAGCAGTCGGAAGGGTCGGCCGCTGTTCGCGCACAAGGCGTGCTCGATCTGGATGGTGGCATCGTCGACATGAACCTCGGTTGGTCTGACCTGCAATGGCCATTGGCACCGTCAGTAGCTGATATCGACAGTCGCAGCGCTGAGTTGATCGTGCGTGGCACACCGGAGAACTGGACCTTGTCCGGCGATATCGCCGTCAGTGGCCGCGACATTCCGGAAGGTAGTTTTACCTTGGCGGGTAACGGCACTCGTGAAGATCTGGCGCTGGTCATTGATGACAGTCAGGTGTTGGGCGGCAATGTAACCGGCGAACTGGCTTACGGCTGGGTAGGCGTGAATGCATTTTCCGCGAAACTCGATGCGCGTAGTTTGCGGACGACAGCGTTCATGCCGGACTACCCGGGCCAAATCAGCAGCCGGTTTACAGCGAACGGCCAGATCAGACCATTCGCGCTTGATCTCGACATTGATGACCTGTCTGGCGTGTTGCGAAGTCAGGCGTTCTCGGCAGCCGGCCGTGTCAATGTTGACGGTGATCAGGTGAGCACTGAACAGTTGCGTGTGCAGTCCGGCGAGTCTTCGCTGCTGTTGGACGGTGACTGGCGATCAACCGGGGGTTTGCAGTTCGTCGTTGATATTGAGTCGCTAGCCGATTTCCTGCCGGAGGCAGCGGGCAGTTTGCGCGGCGAAGGCAATTTGCGAGCGTCTACCGGTTTGCCGCTACTGAGTGTCGAACTTCTTGGAGAGGATTTGCGCTGGCAGCAGTTTCTTGTCGAGAAGCTTGAGGCACGCAACGAGGTAGGTCCTGACGGCGCGCCGCTGGGCTTAACCGTCATGGCGCAGAACGTGGCGCGCGGCGAGCAGCTCATCGAAAGTGCCAGCGTCGAACTGAACGGCAGGCCGGAGGAGCATCAACTGTCGTCCGCGGTTGTTGCCGCCGATTTTCAGGCGTCGCTTGCGTTGCACGGAAGCGTTGATGACTGGCACAAGTTTGGCTCTGCACGATGGAGCGGAATGCTTGACGATTTGTCATTGCAGCGGACGGACGAATCAACCGTGTCGCTACGGCAGCCGGCGGCAATCGAATTGGCGGCCAGCCAGGTGCAACTGGACGAATCTTGTCTCGATGTTGAGACCGGAGGCGGTGTCTGCCTCAGCGGCGACTGGGCGGCGAACGGTAGTTACCAGTTTGCTTTCGAACTTCAGTCGTTGCCGCTCGATCTTCTGCGAGCCGCGACGGGTTCCGATCTGGAGTTTACGCAAACACTGGACGGCAACGTGAGTCTGGCCAACTCCGCAAACGGCCTGATATCGGGTACCGGTCGCGTTGATGTCACACCGGGTTTAATACGTAACCAGTTCGACGAGCGCCTGACCTTGCGTACGCGGGCCGGTTTCGCTGCATTTGAACTCGACGACGGCCAGCTGCTGGCCGGTGAGATCAGCTTGCCGTTCTCTGATGCCGCTGAGGTCAGTGGTGAATTCCGTGTGCTGGATGTAGGTCGGGGGCAGGAAAGCCCGGTTGAAGGTCGATTGACCGCGAGCATTCGGGATATTGGTGTAGGCGCGCGCATTTTTCCGATTGTTGATGAGGCCAAGGGTCAGCTCGACGCCGACATACGCGTGGGCGGATCGCTGACGGCACCGGCATTTTCTGGCGGCCTCACACTGCGTGATGGTCGGGTGGTCTATCGATCCGCTGGGGCTCGTGCTGGAGGAAATTCAGGTGACGAGTGAGATTCGTCCTGGCAACAGGATCGAATTGCAGACGACGTTCCGCGTCGGAGAAGGGCGTGGCACCTTGTCGAGCAGCGCGGATTATATGCAAGGTCGGAGTGCCGGGCTGGAACTGTCATTGACCGGCACGAATCTGACGTTCGTTAACCTGGATGATCTCAGCGTCACGATCGATCCGGATCTTCAGCTCGGGCTGCGTGACAACGACCTTAGTATCAACGGCAAGATTGGCGTGCCTGCGGCGCGACTCGCCTCGGTGAATTTAATTGACAACGGTGTCAGCGAAAGTGACGACGTAGTTTACGTCGGCGAGCAACTCCCGCCGGAAGCGGTGGCAGCCGAGGACGAGTCACCGCTCAACTTCACAGGCGCCGTTGAGCTGGAGCTTGGCGATAACGTCATCATCGATCTTGATGTTGCCGAGGCACGCTTACGCGGCAAGACCCGTTTTGAATGGCGCGGTCCAGCGCTGCCCATGGCCAGAGGTGGATTCGATATCGCCGGCAAATTCGAGGCCTACGGGCAGTTGCTTGAAATCAGCGAGGGCACGGTCCGCTTCCCGAATGTTGCGGCTGACAATCCAGAGCTGCGGGTGCGCGCTGAGCGCGAGATCTTCGGTAACTCGCAAATCCGGCGTGCCGGTGTGCTCGTGACCGGGACAGCACAGCGGCCCAAGCTTGAGGTCTACACGAATCCGGCAACCAGTCAGGATCGCGCGTTAACGCTGCTCGCGACGGGCAGTGACTTCAACTACGAGCAGGGCGTGGGCGCTGTCGACGTCGGCACCTATATCGCGCCGCGCTTGTACGCCAGTTACGGTATTGGCTTGTTCGATAAAGAGAACGTAATCAGCGTCCGTTACGACCTGGCCAATGGTTTCGGTATCAAGGCGACCTCGGGCAAGCGGGCTGCCGGTGTGGACATCAGCTACACGATCGAGCGCTGAACGTCGCTTGACAGAGTCAATCAGAATGGGCATTCTGATTGTATGGTGAGAGGTCGCAAATTTGAGCCCGAGACGGCGTTACGCCGTGCCACGGAATTGTTCGCGGAGCGCGGCTATTCCGACACTTCAATGGATGACATCGTCAAGGCCACCGGCGTAAGTCGCTACGGCCTGTACAGCACGTTCGGCAATAAACGCGAGCTCTTCGAACAGGCGCTCGAACGATTCTCGGCCGAGATGGCCAAGCGCGGTTACCTGCGACTGCTGGAGCCGGGGGTGCGCCTGACGGATATTCGGGCCGTTTTTGATGGCCGGATTGATGATCTTTGCAGTCCGATGCCGGGTAACAGTTGCCTCTTATGCCACACAGCGATGGAGCTGGCGCCGCACGACAGCGATATTCAGGCCGTGCTGCAACGCTTCGTCGGCCGTTCGTCCAAGGCCTTCAGCGTGGGTTTGCAGACCATGCAGGCCGACGGTGTGCTGCGCAAAGACCTCGATACGCGTTCCGCCGGCGAGTTTCTGACCGGGGCCGTCTTTGGCCTGACGGTCATGGCGCGCTGCGGCTTCGGGCGCAAAGCGTTGCAGGACTTTGTCAGCAATACCCTGGCATCCTTTGATCATTAATTTTGGGCGGCGCAAGAGGCGTCGTTTTTTTGGCAAGTAACAGAATGATTGTTCTGAAATAGCGGAGTGACAACCGTTAAGGCCGATCCCCTGGCAGCTGTCCGTGACGTGCCAGGTTTTTTTTGATCTGGTAACAGAACGAGTGTTCTGTTTTCCGGGCATAGCCCTTGGTTCTGGAGGATAAAGAAATGCACAAACTGACTGGCTCGCGCAATTGGCTGTTATTGCCATTGGCATTGTTCGCGCTGCAAGCCCGGGCATCGGATGGCTACAACGAAGCTGTCGAAGCCTGCCTTGAGAGCGTCAACGCGAAGCTCGATCTGCAGCACGCGGATAGAGTCCGGCACGTGGTCAACAGGTTAAGGACGAGCGGCATCGGCGAAGCAATGGAAATACAAACGTCCGTCCATGCGGCGAGTCGCACGCGCACCTATGAAAGTTATTGCGTTGCATCCGGCAGTAATCTGCCAACTCGCTTTCGTATGGGTGAGACCACGTCATAAGTGGCTGGCACGCTGTCCGGAAAGTGCTCTGCGCGCATCAGGCAGCGTGCCAGGTTTCATGCAGGTACACGCTAACGTTGGCGCTCGCTCTGCGGTACAGTAGCGCGATGGATAAAGAACGCCTGCCCGCAGACGCGGTATTAGCCGCCAATCGCATATCACCCTACATCCGCCAGACGCCACTGGAGCACTCGCCTTTTTTTAGCGAGCAGACCGGGGCCAATGTCTGGTTGAAGCTGGAGAATCTGCAAATAACCGGCTCATTCAAGTTGCGAGGGGCTTTCAATAAACTGTTGTCCATGACCGCCGACGAACGCTCACGTGGTGCCGTCACTGCGTCGAGCGGCAATCACGGTGCGGCAGTCGCATTCGCGATGGCACGATTGAAAATGAAAGGCGCGGTGTTCGTTCCCGAACATACCTCGAGCGCGAAAGTTGACGCGATCAAACGGGCGGGCGCCGATGTGCGATTTTTCGGAACAGACGGCCTGGATACCGAAATCCATGCCATGGCGTATGCCGCTGAAAATGACATGCACTATCTTTCGCCCTACAACGATGCAGCCGTCATCGCAGGTCAGGGAAGCTGCGGGGTCGAGATCGCCCGCCAGACGACCAAGCTGGATGCCTTGTTTGTCGCCGTTGGTGGTGGTGGTTTAATCAGCGGCACTGCAGGATTCCTGCGTTCGGCGTTCCCGGGATTGCAGGTGGTCGGCTGCCAGCCAGCCGCCTCTTCGGTGATGGCCGAGTCGGTTCGTCAGGGAGAAATACTGGAGCTGCCGAGTTCGCCGACTTTGTCGGACGGTACGGCAGGCGGAATCGAAGCCGGCTCGATCACGTTCGAGCTCTGTCAGGAGTTCGTCAGTGATTTCGTGCTGGTCTCCGAAGAGCAAATTGCCGCAGCGATGCGCGATTTCATCGACGCCCACCACATGTTGCTCGAAGGCGCAGCCGGCGTTGCTTTGGCCGGATTGCGCAAGAAAACCCGGGAAATTCGTGGCAAGAACGTCATTGTCATAATTTGTGGCGCGAACATCAGCCGCGAGACCTTACGAAAAATTATCTGATAACGAAGTGGCGTATGAAACGGTGTCCCACAACGTTGTTCCAAGCCTGTTTAGACCGGAGATCCCGATGGCACCCCGCCTCCTGATCCTGCTGTTGTGGCTGCTGCCCCTGCCTGCCGTCATGGCGACCGAGCTGGCGTTCGTCAACGTCAATGTCGTTGGCATGCAGGACGAAAAAGTACAACGTGAGCAAACCGTGGTGATACGGGATCGGCGCATTGTCTCACTTGGTCCCGTGCGTGATACCCAGGTACCGGACGGTGCTGTGGTTGTGGACGGAACCGATCGTTACCTGATGCCGGGCCTGGCGGAAATGCATGGCCACGTGCCGGCCGGCACCAGTGCCGACCTCGAGCGAGTGCTGATTCTGTACGTGGCCAATGGTGTGACCAACGTGCGTGGCATGCTCGGTAGTGCAGCGCATCTCTCGTTAAGAAGTGAGATTGAAAACGGTAACGTTATCGGTCCGCGGCTGTACACGTCCGGTCCTTCATTTAATGGTCGCAGTATTAGCAGTCCGCAGCAGGCGGTTGATAAAGTCCGCTTGCAGGTCGCAGCCGGTTACGATTTTCTAAAAGTGCATCCCGGCCTCACTCGCGCTGAGTTCATCGCCATGGCCGAAGCGGCTGAAGAAGCTGACATCCGTTTCGCCGGTCATGTGCCGGCTGATGTGGGCGTGCCGCTGGCACTGCGACAGGGTATCTCCACGATTGATCACCTGGATGGTTACCTGCCCCATCTGGTGCCAGCTCATTCCGCAGCCAGCGGCGGCTTCGGTGGTTTTTTCGACGTGTTTCTCGCGCCTTACGCTGACGACTCATTGTTGCCAGCGATAGCGCAAGCCAGCGCCGCAGCGGGTGTCTGGA
Organism: Woeseia sp. D3-10; assembly: GCF_055809415.1. Taxonomy (NCBI): domain Bacteria; kingdom Pseudomonadati; phylum Pseudomonadota; class Gammaproteobacteria; order Woeseiales; family Woeseiaceae; genus Woeseia; species Woeseia sp. D3-10. The sequence continues at coordinate 2,552,964 of NZ_JBVVTW010000007.1, forward strand.
ATGTGCCAACACAGACTCTCTTCGAACACCTCGTCAATGACGAGCCGGCGCAACAAATTGCTGCGTGGCCAGAAATGAAATACATGCCGGCCGCGACAGTCCGGGAATGGGTTGGCAGAAAACAAGAACTGCAGGCTGACGCGGACTACAACAGCGAGGTCGCAGCCCGAGCCATTTTAATACGTCGGCAGTTGATCAGAGCGTTGCACGAGGCAGGCGCCGGTTTACTGTTGGGTTCCGATGCGCCACAGGTATTCAACGTTCCGGGTTTCTCAATACACCGCGAACTGGCCGTGCTGGTTGACGCAGGGTTGACGCCCTATCAAGCGTTGCAGACCGGCACCGTTAACGCGGCGCGCTGGCTCGGTCACGAGTCGGAAAGCGGTACGCTCGAGCGTGGCCAGCGGGCTGACCTGGTACTGCTGGATGACAATCCGTTATCTGATATAGCCAATTCCCGTCGTATTCATGGCGTCATGCTCAACGGTCGCTGGTTCGACCGTGCGGAGCTGGACCGTTTGCTGTTGCCGTTCGCCCGTCAACTCTGATCGCGGTATTGCTCGGCGCGGCGTAACTCTCGCTCACTGTGTTGTCGTTGGGTAAGGGCGTCGTACCGTGGTGGGTTGTTTGCATCCACTCCGCTTTCGAGCGGCGCTACCGTTACCCCGTCATTGACGGCAAAAAACAGTACAAAGCTCATGCGCTTTTGTTCAGTCATGCGCACCCGGTGCCCGGTCGCCTGAAACCGCCCGTTCGACCATGCCTCCAGCATGTCGCCGAACAGTACGATCACCTGACGATCGCTGGTGGTTGCATCGTGCCAGCGACCTTGCGGATCGCGCAGCTCAAGTCCGGCAGCGGTCTGATAGAGCAAAGTGATGCATTCGAAATCGGTATGTGCGGAGATGCCGACATCCCCCGGTTCCGGCTTCCGCTTTTGTCCCGGGTAGTGCAACAAGCGCATGGTACTTCGATCCTGCGAGTCGCACCGATGGCGTAAGAAAGGCGCTGGCTCATTCAGCGCGACGGATATCGCATCCATCAAGGCGAAACCCGCCTCGCTCAGTACCTTCCACGCGTTGCGGCTGGCGTCGTGAAAGCCGGGGAGGTCCGGCCAGATACTGCTGTGCAACGGGTCGTTCGTTGCGCGGCGCGGCCTGCCAAAGTCGAACGATTCAAGGTGCGCACGCGTACCCGGCTGGTAGGCCGGCTCTCCGTACAATGGCATCCATCCGTGCTTGATAGCGCGGTTGGCAACTGACACGGCTTGTTTGGTTTCGTCGTCGTCCGAGAGGCCGAAGAATTGCTGCATCGAAGCAAGCAGATCAAGGTCAGCGTCGTTCGTGCTGAACAGGTTTTTTACGGTGAGATAGCCGTTACTTGCTGCCGCGTCGCGTATGCGCTGGACCACCGTGCTGTTGGTTGAGTCGCCGGAGAGCAACTCGGTCGCATCAATGCAGTCAGGTTGGACGCCCGCCAAAGTGTCAGACGATGTAGTGCGCAGGTCAGTCGTCCTTGGCATTTCCCTCATCCTGTAATTCAAGCAGTTGCAGCAATCTACCTCAGCACCGGGGGGTGTTTCACGGTCTCGTTGCAACCGAATCCCGTTCCGCGGCATCAGAAGACCAAACAGCCGGCCATTCAGCGCTGGCAAGAGGTCAACATATGAAAAGCACAATCATACTCGCCCTGTTTATCGCAACTCTTGCGCATGCCGCGTGGAATGATTACGAAGAAGTCAGGGAATTGCGACTCGACGCGCAAGGCATGGACGTACTCGATGTCAAAGCAGGGGCAGGGCGCCTGCATGTCGTTGGTGCGCCTGGCGCCCGTCACGTAACGGCTACCGCCACGATCGTATTGCCGGGCGTTGATCACAACAAGGCGGCCGAGTTAATCAACCGCGACCTGGAGCTGAGTTTGGTGGCAGACGGCAACGTACTGCGACTGGTAGCCCGCTTCGATCACGGTAACTGGTCGTTTGGCGACAGTCCGCAGGTTCATCTGGACATTCAGGTGCCACCGGCAATGGCCTTGCGACTGGATGACGGTTCAGGCTCGCTCGACGTCAGCGGTACGACGTCCGCTATTGCCATCGAGGACGGTTCAGGGTCGATTTCCCTGCGGGATACCGGTGGTCCCGTCAGTATTGATGACGGTTCGGGATCCATAGAACTGCAGAATATTGCGGGCGACATTCATATAGTGGATGGCTCAGGCGGCATTCGGGTTCGCGATGTGCAGGGCAGCGTCAGCATTGATGATGGATCGGGCAGTATTGAGGTTCGCAAAGTCAGTCGTGACCTGACCATTCTGAACGATGGCTCAGGCAGCATGCGCTTTAGTGACATTCAGGGCCGGATCGACGACCGCAGCTGATTCATTTCCGGAAGCCCACTGGATCTGCCGCCCCGGCGGATCCGATTAACACCGTTGGCGCGCAGTCGTATACTCTGGGGCCTCAGCTTGCGAGGTCCGGTTTGTGGCGCGCAAGGGCGATCAACGCGTTGCCACATGATCGAAACCTCTCGTATCACGACCAAGGGGTGTTCGATGAAACTTGTGAAACAACTGCTCGATGACAAGGGGCACGACGTACTGTCGATATCTCCTGATGCCACGGTTCTGGATGCCGTCAAGATGATGGCAGAAAAGTCTGTTGGCGCACTGATCGTTATGGACGGCGAGCAACTGGCTGGTATCGTGACTGAGCGAGACTATGCCCGCAAAGTTATCCTCAAGGGACGCGCGTCGGACGACACACCTGTTCGCGACATCATGACGACGAACGTCGTTACCACCAGCAGCGACAGTAATGTGCAGATTTGTCTGGGGCAGGTGACCAATCAGCGCATTCGGCACCTGCCTGTTGTCGACAACGGCAAAGTGACCGGCATCATTTCCATTGGTGATCTGGTTAAGGCGATTATTGCCGATCAGCAAGATGAGATTGACCAGCTGGGACAATACATCAGCGGTTAGTCGCTGGCTCGCCTGGTGTGCAACGCCAGTGAATTTTTAACTCCCGTGCCGGTCCAATGAGGCAGGAACTGCGCGCCCACCCACGACGGACTGCTCGGTGCTCCCTGAAGCGAGAGCGGTCTGACAGGGTCGGAATGGGCTAGAATGCAGGTATACGCGGAGGACGACGCTCATGCGCCCAGTGGTTCAATTTTTTCTGACGATGACCGTGCTACTGCTCAGTAGCCTGGCTTCGCCATGCGCGGCGCAGGGCGCCGATCGCATGAAGAGCGAGACCGGACCGACAACGGTTCTTGGTCCCAGCAATATTGCCTTGCACGACGGTGCGCAAGCACTGCTTGCCGGACGAGCCGAAGACGGCGTACGCCTGACGCTATTGGGGCTGGAAGCAGCGTCGGGTCCGCGCGAGGAAGAATCCGCGCTTTCCAATTTGTGTGCCGGATATATTCTGCTTGAGAAATACGTTGAAGCTAAAAAGTACTGCGACCTGTTGCTGACACGGGACGATCAAAGTTGGCGGGGTTTCAACAATCGCGCTGTTATCTATCTAAAACTGAAGCAGTACGAACTGGCTGACAGAGACCTGCAACGCGGCGAAGAGCTGCGCCCCGGCGCACATACACTCAAGGTGGCGCGCGCCCTGTACATGGATGCCGTCCACCCTGTTGCGCCGGAAGTAATCATTGACGATCGTGAAGCGGATGACAGTAGCGATTCGCAATAGGCTGTCCCCGTCGGCAGCGCTGTTAGTCAGTGGTTTGTTGCTGGCCGTCTCGTCCGTGTCTGTCGGTGACGATACTGCGCGCCGCACTCAGATCGTCGATAGCTCAACGGACCGCACGCCCGCCAAGACCGCGTTTCCCAGCTACCCGAGGATTGCGCGTCGCGATCGAATTGAAGGCGACGCCACGGTGTGTTTCAAAATCGATCAGCAAGGGCGCATTCGCAGCGCAAAGGTCGTTGAGGTAACTCACCCGATTTTCAAGCGTTCCGCTATTGCTGCCATTCGGCAATCCAGCTTTGAACCGCTGGCGCCAAACAAGGTGCTGGCAACCAGCCGTACCTGCCGTACCTACCGCTTCCGCCTGGAGCCCATTCTGGCGGCGGAACAGTAACTGATTCTGATTGCCCGGCGCACAGGCAGTAGTGCTGGCTGACAGCTGTGTGTCGCGCCAGCTGCCAACGCCTACCTGAGTTCTGCCAAGCGCTGACGCCGTATGACGTGCCCGGTAGCGGCAACCGAGCAACACGTCATGCGGCGGGCCAGATCAGTGTACGGCAGCTCTGCCGATGTAGTTGGTGTCTGTGCCAAACCAGATTTCGCCAGCCGGTTCGAAATAGTGCATGTGTTGCACCGTTTCACCGCCACTTGGAATGTCGGTTGCAGAAAAAAACTGCTCGGTCGTGGTGTCGAAACCAATGAGTACGTTTGGTTTCAGGCCGGATTCGACGATCCAGATACGATCCTGGCTGTCGACTGTCATGCCAAAGGGTTCACTGTCGTCGCCACCTGGCAGCGGCCACTCGCTGAACTCACCGCTGTCAGGATCAAAACGGCCCAGATAGCCGCGCGCGAAGTCGGCCCACCAGACGCGATTATCGGACGTGGTTACCAGCCGCACAGGCCGGGCCTTTTCTTGCGGAATTTCGATCTCGTGAACTTCCATACGCTCGGTGTCGATGCGCAGCAACAGGTTGCGCCCCAGCCCGGCGGCCCACGGCTCGTCGAGCGAATTCACGACTATGCCGGTGGGCCTGGTTTTCCGGGTCGGCAACTCAAGCAATGCGATGTCGCCATTGGCAACGGTGAGCTTGCCGATAAAGTTGCCTTGCTGAACGGTGAACCAGATGTCGCCTGCTGAGTTGAAAACCAGTGTATGCGGGTCGCGTGCCCGCGAGTTCGGCATTTCGTGACGGGTGACTTGACCATTCGCCGGATTCAGCTGGCCAATGTAGCGTTGTCGGCTGGCGCTGAACCAGAGGTCGCCAGCAGCGCCGACGAGCAGGCTGGTCGGTCCGGTATTGCGCTCGAGATCGTAGCGGCTGAAATCGCCGGATTCGGGCCGCAGGTTGGCGATAAAGTCACCGCGTTGACCGGCAAACCAGACCCGACCGCGTGAATCGACGAACGGATCGCCCGGTTGCGACTTCTCCCAGGGAACCAGCCATTCACTGATCTCAACAGATTCTGCGTTGGCCGTGCCCGGCCAGATCGCGACCAGCGTCAGGCTGATCAGCAGGAACTTCATGTTCATCCTGTCGCCTCCCAAAATCGAGCGACGATGAATTACGTCTCGTCGCAGAGTGCGAGTATACGCTGGCTGGCTTCGGCCATGCCGTGACCTGTACCTATGATTCCTTCATCGTGGCCGGCCATGATCGCGATTCCGTCCACGGCAAATTCTGTTTCGTGATACAGGCGGCGAAACTCTTCAGCCATGGCCGGTGTTCCGTAGGCGACCGACGCGGCCGTTGTGGGTCGTATGCCCAGCAACTTTCGCCACAACGGCGCGCTATGCACGTGCACAACGGCATTGATCGCTGGATCCAGTTCGTACAACGCCGCGTGCGTCATGGATTCTGACGAGGCGCGGATGCGACCCTCGCAGCGGACCCGGTTGGCAGCGATATCGTAGGCGGTCACTCGTGCGTAATGCTGTTCGTCAGGGTCTTGCAAGTGGCCGGTTTGCGTCCCGCTGATGATGAAATGGCCGTCGCGGCTGCGCACGCTGATATTGCCGTAGCCGACGTTCAACTCGGTGTAGTGGCCGATCAGTCCGGCCGCAAACAAGGGGCGTCGCCATTCACGCAGTTGCGCGACTTCGTCCGCTGTCGGTGCAGCGTTGTCAATCCACTCCAGCTCAAACTTGATGTAGCCTTCGTCGATCATCACGCGCGCTTCGCGTGTTCGGGAAACAAACCGGCCAGGCCCTGTTCACTCGCGGCACAGACACCGTGCTCGGTTATGAGGCCGGTGATCAGGCGAGACGGCGTGACGTCGAAGGCGTAATTGCTGATGGGCGTGCGTTCGCCGACGGTGACGACTTCCAGCAGTTCCGAACCGTTGCGGCCCCAGATGTGGGACACCTCACGAGTGTCGCGTTCCTCGATCGGGATGTCTCTCACGCCGTCCGAAATCTCCCAGTCGATGGTGGTCGAGGGCAATGCCACGTAGAACGGCACGTTGTTGTCGGCCGCTGCCAGTGCTTTCAGGTAAGTGCCGATCTTGTTGGCGACGTCGCCACTGCGGGTAGTACGGTCGGTGCCGGTAATGCAGATGTCGACCATGCCATGCTGCATCAGGTGGCCGCCCGCGTTATCAACGATCAAGGTGTGCGGTACGCCGCTTTCCGCCAGTTCCCAGGCCGTAAGTTGCGAGCCCTGATTGCGGGGGCGGGTTTCGTCCACCCATACGTGCACATCGATACCCGCCTGGTGGGCGAGGTAAATCGGTGCGGTTGCCGTGCCCCAGTTGATGGTTGCCAGCGAACCGGCATTGCAGTGCGTGAGTACGTTAACGGTGGCACCGTTCTTGCGCTTCGAAATTTCTTCAATCAATGCGCGACCGTGGCGACCGATGCCGAGCGATATCTCGACATCTTCGTCGCAGATAGCCTCAGCTTCGAGTCGGCTCAATGCGACCCAGTCGGCGTCAGGCCCGGCAGTACGCAACTTGTGCATGACCCGGTCGAGGGCCCAGCGCAGATTGACCGCGGTCGGTCGCGATGCCGCCAGTTCGTCGGCGGCATTCTGGACGAAAGCCGCGGCATCTTTTTTGCCGCGTCCTTCCAGCGCTGCGAGGTACAAGCTCCAGGCGGCGGTGGCTCCTATCAACGGTGCACCGCGTACCAGCATCTCCGCGATTGCGACGATGCCATCCTTGTAGCTTCTGAGATCACTGACCGTGTATTCGTGCGGCAAACGCCGCTGGTCAATAATCTGCACCGCCTGGTCGTCGTCAGGGTGCAACCAGATCGTGCGAAAGTTTTCTCCTCGATTCAGCAAAACGCGACACCCCTTGTACCCGAGTAAGTGATCACCCATTCTAGCGTCCCGCGTAAGGCGCTGCTGAGCGGATTGGCCGCTGGCGTGGAAGTAGCCGACGGTCGGTGTGGGACGTGACGCAATCGCTGCACTCCCGCCTGCCTTTCCGCTAGAGTCGCCAGCAATCGCCGTCAGGCTTGCAGAGGAAAGGCCACCGTGCACGACAGCAGTATTGTCACTAGCAGCCCGATAGGTCGTAGCGGATGGTGTTTGATTGGCCTGATGATTCTCGCGCTGATTGCGGCTGACGTACGCGCTGATACGGCGGCTGAGCTCCCATCCGCCAGCGAACTGGCCCGCGATGGTGCGGTCATTGGCGACATTCGTATCGTCAGACACAACGTATTCGATCTGTCGTTACCGGAAGAGAACAACGCGCTATACCGGCTCGCCAATCGTTTGCACATGCAAACGCACGAGTCAGTTATTCGGCAGCAACTACTGTTCAAGTCTGGTGAAGTTTATTCAGAGCGACTGGTTGATGAATCAGAGCGTCTCCTGCGGCGCAATATCTACCTGTACGATGCGCGAATTCGGCCCGTGCGGTACGCCGGCGGCGTCGTGGATATCGAGGTCACAACGCGCGATGTCTGGACGTTGATGCCGGGATTCTCCGTGTCGCGCAAGGGTGGCGAGAACCGAACGCGGTTTTCCATTTCCGAAAACAATCTGCTGGGCACCGGAGCCCAGGTGAAGTTGGCCTACATCGACGACGTTGATCGCGAGTCGACCAGCCTGGAGTACGCGGACAATAATCTCGGCGATAGCTGGACCGCATTGCAGATTTATCTCGCCGACAATTCCGACGGCGATAGTCAGTTACTGCGACTCATTCGGCCGTTTTTTGCACTCGATAGCCGTTGGTCTGCCGGTATCGAAATGTTCAATGCGGATTCAGAAACGCGTTTCTACGAACTTGGCGAAGAAGTAGCCGAGTACCGCGACGACAGCCGATACCTGAACGCGTTTGGCGGAATTTCCTCTGGTTTGAAAAATGGCTGGGTCCGCCGTTACACCGCTGGCATTACGATCGACAAGCACCGGTTCTTGAACACGGCGGATCAGGAGCTACCCCAGTTGTTGCCAGTGGATCGCGAACTGGTCTATCCGTGGTTGGGTATCGAGCTCATAGAGGACCGGTTCGAAACCTCCAGCAATCGTGATCAGATCGACCGCACCGAAGATTTCTATCTGGGCAAGCGGCTGGCTGCCCGTATCGGCTATGCCGGAAATACTCTGGGCTCGGATCGGGATGCCGTGTTGTTTAATGTTGCCGCCAGCCGTGGCTTCGGCGATATGGCCAGAAAAGCGTTGTTGCTGCGGTCGTCTGTCGATGGCCGAGTTGAGCACGGTAGCCTGGTCAATGCGTTGTGGCACGTGAACGCGCGCTACTATCGTCAGACATCCGAGAAGCACCTGGCCTTTATGACACTCTCAGCCAGTGTTGGACGCAACCTTGATCTCGACAATTCGTTGCAACTGGGTGGTGACAACGGGCTGCGCGGTTACCCGCTGCGTTATCAGATCGGCGACAAACGCGCATTGTTCACGATGGAGTACCGATATTTTACGGACTGGTATCCGTTTCGGCTGGTACGTGTAGGTGGCGCCGTGTTTGCAGATGTGGGCCGTACCTGGGGTGATAATCCGGCAGGCGGGCATTCTGCTGGTTTGTTAAAAGACGTGGGTTTCGGTTTGCGCCTAGTGCCAACGCGGGCCAGCGGTCGGGAAGTTGTACATTTCGATATTGCGTTTCCGCTGGATGGTGACCAGTCGATCGATAGCGTGCAAATATTGCTTGAATCGAAAACCAGCTTCTAGGGCGTTGCCTGCCTGTGTGCCGATCTGCGCACCCGTTCCGGCTCAACCAGACGTGCAATTGCCGCCTCGGTTCGCTTCAGGCTGTTCGCTGAGGGCCTATCAGGTTGAGGCTGATTTCAACGTGTTCGCCATCAACATGGCAATGGTCATAGGGCCCACGCCGCCTGGCACGGGCGTGATGGCAGCGGCGACATCTGCGGCTTCGTCATAGGCGACATCGCCGGTCAGGCGACTGCGCTTTTCTCCGTCAGACTCAACCTCGATGCGGTTGATGCCGACATCAATAACGACCGCACCGGGTTTCACCCAGTCGCCGCGAATCATCTCCGGTCGGCCAACGGCGGCAACGAGGATATCGGCGCGACGCGCCACTTCTGCGAGGTCTCTTGTTCGGCTGTGACAGATCGTCACTGTCGCATTGGCGGCGAGCAGGAGGGCCGCCATGGGTTTGCCCACGATATTGGAACGACCGACAATAACCGCGTTGAGCCCGGACAGATCGCGACCCAGTTGGTCTTCAATCATCAGCATGCAGCCCGCCGGCGTGCAGGGTACGAAGGCATTGTCGAGATCGCCTGCTGTCAGGCGGCCGATGTTCTCGAAGTGAAAACCATCCACGTCTTTGTGCGGCACGATGGACTGGGTCACCAGCTGTTCGTCCAGATGTTTCGGCAGCGGCAGCTGCACCAGTATGCCGTGCACGGCAGGATCATTGTTCAGCTCTGCAACGAGATCGAGTACTTCGTCCTGTGGTGTATCCGCGTCAAGTTCGTGCAGCACGGAATGGAAGCCGCAGCTCTCAGCCGTACGCTTCTTATTGCGGACGTACACCTGGCTGGCAGGATCGTGCCCGATAATTACGACGGCGAGGCCTGGTGTTATTCCGCGTTCATTTTTCAGAACAGCGACATCCTGGCGTATGGATTCTGCGATTTCGGCGGCTTTGGCCTTGCCATCGATCCGTTGAGCTGTTGGCATTGATCAGTTTCCAGGGTTACGGCGTCAGTCGGGCGCGCGAAAGGCGCCGATGGTACCGCCGAGCGGGTGACAGGTAAACTTTGGGCGGAATCCGGCAGGTTCCGCGTCAATTCGGCATTGGCCGCAAATGCTATTATCCGCAAAATCATTGCTGGAGCGTGAAGATGCGTGCGTGCTCGCGATACATAACAGCCACCTGGGTCAATCGACGTGCGGCTGTGGCTCGTTACGCAGACCTCGGTACCTGTGTCGATGAGCATCGCTGCCGACTGCTGCGCGGTTGCGGCCGATTGCCTGAACTCACAGTGCCGCAAAACGAAATATCGTCCGGGTGGAATCCTTGAGCGGTTCGGAAGACTGGCTCGGCCGCTGGCGCGAAGGACGTACCGGGTGGCATGAAGCAAAGGGGAATGCCGCATTGCGAAAGTACTGGCCGCCGTTGCCAGCGGGAACCCGGGTACTGGTACCGCTCTGCGGCAAGTCGGTCGACATGCTCTGGCTAGCCCAACGCGGCCTTGAGGTGGTTGGTGTCGAGTTGTCGGCACTCGCAATTGAGGAATTTTTTGCCGACCACGCCATAGCCTTTGATATCGATGACAGCGGGTCTCTGACCTGCTATCGCGCTGTCGACAGGGCTATCACTTTGTATTGCGGTGATTACTTCGGGCTGACGTGTGAGCCCTGTGCCGCGTTGTTTGATCGTGGCGCACTTGTTGCGTTGCCAGAGCCCTTGCGGCCTGCCTATGCAAAGCATACCGATCAGTTGCTGACAGCCGACGCCATGCGCCTGCTGGTCACGCTGGAGTACGAGCAGCAGCGAGCCAGCGGGCCGCCGTTTGCCGTGAGCGCCGAGGAGGTTCAGGGCTACTGGCCGTACATGAAACGCATCAGTGTGCGTGACGACATAGCCGATGCGCCGCCAAAGTTTCGTGCAGCAGGGCTGACCGATTTGCTGGAAGTGGTGTGGCGCAGCCGCTAGCGTTTGGTCGCCGTCTTGCGGCGCAGACGCTGTACCGGCAACCACGATGCACTGGCGGCGATGAGGTGTTTGGCCGAATGGCCGCTGATCACACCCCCGTACCCGTAGATTTCGCCGTCCAGCAATTCACAGACCTTCGCGACTACGTAGAGTAACAGCATGCCCGTCAGGGTTGCTGCCCAGTCCGAGCGACCGCGGTACAACAGTAAAATCAGCGGTATCAGTAGCAGTGGCAGGAACTGCACCAGCAAGTACCAACGCAGGTCGCCGCTACCACGCGATTCGGTCCACAACCAGTAAACGACGGAGAGCAGGCCAGCAAACAGCATGGGCCACAGCAGACGGCCAGCGAATTTGTTCGACAGGTATTCGCTGATCACCAGTGCCGTCAGGCCGACAAACGCGAGGGTCATCGGCAATCGATCCCACAACAACGTCGCGTTATCGGGTCGCCAGTGGTACGCGGCGGAGCCGAGAGCGGTTAGTGTCACGCCGGAGAAAAAGATCAAGAGGCACGTGCGCGATACGGTAGTTAGCGGCGCCGATCGCACTGCCAGCAAACCGGCGATACCGGCAATCAGGAACGGTCCATTGGACAACACATTGAAGATGTTCGGTATACCAGCCCAGTTCCGCTGATCAGCAAAGCCATGGTAACGACCGTCTTGCGCTACCGGTTCAAGGAACGTTGCAACAACAACCGAGGTCAGGCAGATCAGCAGTAGCAGTGCTGCACGCCAGGAGGGCGCTACCCTTGTTCCGCTATTCACAGCGGCTCATGGGGAACTCAATCAGGTGCGCCTGCCCCTTGCTCTCACCCTCAATACTGGCGATCAATCGATCAGGCGCGAACAACCGGTAACGTATCCGGTGTGGGAAATCGTGCAGCGTGTTTTCGAACACGACTTCGTTGGTAGTTAGATAAGTCATGCGAAACCGGGTCGTTGCTTGCCCGGCGGGACTGGCGACATAACTCAACTGCTCATGCTCGTCGGTTTCGATACGGATGTATTCCCAGGCAATGGTTTTGCCATCGTGAACCGTCCGGCTCATTCCCAACATCGTTCCGCCCGCTGCATGAGTCCAGATTTCTACACTCCCCGCATCGGCATTTTGTTGTTGCCAGCACCCGGAAAGCCAGTTGAGGTCATTGATGTCTGTTGCGTTAGCGGGGCTGGACGCAATCGGCAGGGTTGCACACAACGCAAGGTATGCCAGACCCATGCGCTCATACATACCCTTGTCTCTGGTAGTCCGCGAACGCGACTTTGGTCAATTCGGTGAGTTCTGCAGCGAGCGCTTCATCGTACGATTTGAAATTAAAGCAGGACTTGCCTTGCATCCGGCTTGCCAGTTTTTCAGACAGCATGCCCAGCAGTTCCGGGTTTACATACACCGGCATCAGGTGAAAACTGACATAGTTTTTCTTGATATTTACGGCAGCGAAAAACAGAGGTTTCTTGTTCTTCATGATGTGTTTGGTGTCGAGGTGATAGTTCTCCGCGCTGTCCTCCTTCACGAGCATGTGGCAAGCATAGGTCTCAAGGATTTTTCGCAAAGCCCGAAAGCACTCCTCAAATTCGCTGCAGCGAGTCATTCTTGATCCCGGCTTGTTTCGGCTTCGCCGCCCGTGGGGCCATAGAACACGACCCAGGCGTGAAAGTCGTCACTGAAGTCTTCGAAACGGTGAGTGATGCCGGCTGGTACAAACAGCGCTTCTCCGGGTTCGAAAGGCTGCCGTACGTTACCCATTACAAACGTGCCGCTACCTGACTGCACGATGTAGATTTCGTCCTGATCGTGTGGTTGTTGCGGATCATCGCCGCGCGGTGCGTAACAGCCGAGTTCCAGAGTGCCGTGTTGCAGCAGGACGCCGTAGCGCTCGTCGCCGCTACTGGCAATCGCCGCCTTTGCCGCGGCCATAGTCATTCGTTCCTTCATCGCTTCGAGCCCTCGTGGTCGAGGATATGTCTGGTCGTGTCGCAACGCACACTCTTCGCTGGCTGATCGCCGCGTGATTATTTCCGAGCAGGCGGACTTCCAGCAGCGATTCTACCCGCTGGCAGCGGGCGCTGCACGACGGCGGCTGTGCGATAATCCGCGGATGATGCCGACACTTAAAACAATACTGGTCAGTCTTTCCCTCGTGTTGACAGCGTGTAGCACCGAGCCGCAGTGGAACGGTTCGCTGCAGGCATTTCTCGAATCTCAACCGGACCGGTTCGGTACTGTCATGCAGGATCCCGGGCGGTATCGTGTACAGATTATCTACACGCAAATCGACCGGGATGCTGCCAACCGGCCCGAATTCCGCTCGTACTCTTACCGGGTCAATGCCGATGAGTATTTTTATCCTGCCAGCACCGTCAAGTTGCCAACGGCATTGATAGCGCTCGAATCCTTGCAGCACCTTGGTGTGCCGCGCAATGCCGCCATGTTCACCGGCAGTGCCGCTGACTTCCAGACTGCCGCATTGCTTGATGACAGTGCGCCGGGCGGTGTTCCGAGTGTTGAACACTACATTCGAAAGATACTACTGGTCAGCGATAACGATGCCTTCAATCGACTTTACGAAATGATTGGTCAACAGCCACTGAACGAGGCTCTGATCGGTCACGGTCTGCGCGACAGTCGGATCGTGCACAGGCTGGAAAGTGTGCTGACGCCTGAACAGAACATGCTGACCAACCCGGTACGTTTCGAAGTTGATGGTAATGCGGTCTACGAACAGGATGCCGTAATCAGTGCGCAGAGCTTCATTGGCACACGGACCCAGCTACTGGGCGTTGCCGAGATTGTGGACGGTGAACTTCAGAACGAACCGAAAGATTTTTCCGTCAAGAATGCCTATTCCCTGCAGGATCAACACGACGTGTTGCAGGCTTTGTTGTTTCCGGGTGCCGTCGACGCAGAGTCAAGGTTCGATATCAGCCAGGATGATCTCGACTTTGTTTATCGCTGGATGTCCACCTACCCGAACGAAAGTGGCATAGCGCAGTATGCGAACCCTGCTGAGTACCCGGATGGTTACGTAAAGTTTCTGCTGTACGGCGGCAAGGCCGGGCCAGTTCCGGACAACATTCGTGTGTTCAATAAGGTGGGTGACGCCTACGGCTTTCTCACTGATGCGGCGTACGTCGTGGATTTCGAGAATGGCGTGGAGTTTCTGCTGGCTGCAACCGTCTATACGAACGCAAATCAGACGTTCAACGACGGGGAATACGAGTACGACGAGATTGGCCTGCCGTTTCTACGCGATCTGGGGCAGGCAATCTACGAGGTGGAACGGGCACGCTCGCGGCCGCGCAGCCCCGATCTCAGCAGATTTCGATTCGAAAACCGTGGTATCAGCGCCGACACGGACTGAACGATGGCGGACCCAACGGACTGGGCAGGCAGTCGGTGTCTTCAGCGGAACAGATGACTCCCGCAATTTTCCAGCCGACGTCGGTGCTGAGCGATAGCGGCCTATTTGCGGCGCATATCGCGCACTTGCAGCCGTTTGCTTTGGCCGTCAGCAGAACGTTTTTCCTGAATCTCAAAAAGTTTCGTGGCCACGATCAGGTCACGCAGTTTGCGGTAGCCGTAGTTGCGCGGATCAAACTGTGGGGATTGTTTCGCAATGTTGCTGCCCACCGGGCCGAGTTGCGCCCAGCCATCGTCGTCGGATGAAGCGTCGATCGCGTTGCGAATGATATTGATCAGTTTCGTATCCTGCTTGAGCTTGCTGGCACTGAGCTTGGTGATTTTTTCCGGCTCATCCTCGCCGGCGCGCAGTACTTCGGTGTAGATGAACTTGTCACAGGCCGACGCGAACGGTGCCGGTGTCTTGCGTTCACCAAAGCCGTAGACGGTCAGTCCGGATTCGCGAATCCGGGCGGCCAGGCGCGTGAAATCACTGTCGCTGGAGACGATGCAAAAACCGTCGAAGTTGCCACTGTACAGCAGGTCCATCGCGTCAATGATCATGGCACTGTCGGTCGCATTCTTGCCTTTGGTGTAGCCGAACTGCTGCATAGGCAGGATCGAATGTTCAAGTAAGGATTTCTTCCAGCCACCCAGGCTCGGTTGCGTCCAGTCGCCGTATATTCGTTTCACGCTCGCCGTACCGTATTTGGCAATCTCGGTCATCAAACCCTCGACTATCGTTGGTTGCGCGTTGTCGGCGTCGATTAAGACGGCCAGGCGGTTGGCTGAATCAGATTCCACGTGTGTTCCTCAGTTGAGAGCAGAAGCATTGTTGAGCTGCAAGGCATGCAGCTCAGTTTTGCACCTAGCGAATTAGCATGCCGGTCAATACTACAACCCAAAGCGCGATAAGTACGGTCAGGCTGGCAAGGAACAGGCGAAAACGCAATAAGACCCGATTGGAGGTCAGGTGTACGTAGCTGTGCAAATAGCGGATTGAAACATATAGCCATGCAAGGGCGACCGGAATGGCACCGTAGTTGCCAGTGATGAACGCGATTATTGCAATCGCATAGAACAGCACTGGCGCTTCGTAAAGATTGATCAAATGCCGCGAATGCACCCGCAGTTGATCCGGCTCGGGGGAACCTGAGTAGGTGCGGAAAAAACTGGCATCAATCTCGCCATTCTTGATGGCGGCGACTCGCAGCATGCCGAGACGGAACTGCACAAACATTGTCAGCGCAAAAAGCGCGAAAGCAGGATATAGAATATTCATGCGTTGCCTCCGGTGGTGTCGCCACGGGTAGTATACGCGAGCCGCGCATACAGCCAGGCGGGTAGAGCGCAGGACAATCCAATCAGCAAATTCAGCGCGATGAAGAGTGCTGGCCCCGGCCCCTTCGATTGGCGGTATTCGCTGATCATCATTATCCAGAAAACGACTGAGGTGATGAGCAGGTCAGCGGCAAACCCACTGGCGGCGCCGTTGGCAAATACGGCGCTGGCGAACAGACCAAGACTGAAGCCGTGCAGCTGGAAATGCTGAACGAAGAAATAGTAAGGGAGGACGGCGCCAATAACAGCAAGTAACAGATAGGTAGACCTGGCATTCATGCGGCAATCTCCTGCGGGTGGTTGGAGCTGGATGGTCCGACGTGTCGCACTGGCAGCGAGCGACCATACAGTAGCAGGTAGCGGTTCAGGCGAGCGAATCATGGAGTAGGAGGTGGCAATCAGCGACCGCTGATGCGTTGTTATTCCTGTGCCGGCCCTATCGGTGGCCAGTCTTTTTGCGTGCTCTGTATATCGTGCGATCAGGCGCGAGCTGGGCGCCGATTCGGTATCGACTTAGCCGTCAATGGTCGTTCGCACGGCGCGACTTAATTCGGCCAGCGTGAACGGTTTGGTCAAGAAATTGCTGGGGGCTTCGTCCAGATCGTGGCGAGCGATGAGGTCAGCGGCGTAGCCGGACATGTAGAGGACTTTTATGTCCGGCCGCATCGAGCGGAGCTTGCGAATCGTTTCCGGTCCGCTGCCACCGGGCATGACGACATCGCTCAGTACAAGATCGATCTTGCCAGTATGCTCACGGAGCGCCCGAATAGCGGTCGCACCAGAGTTGGCGGTCAGGACCTTGTAGCCGCGGCGTTGCAACATGATCTTGGCGACCTGGCGAATTTCGAGCTCATCCTCGATGACCAGGATGGTCTCGTTCCCGGCGTGTATAACTTCAAGCCTGGCAGTGTCTTCTTTATTTTCGGCGCGCGCGCGTGGCAGGAAAACCTTGATGGTCGTGCCTTTGCCGAGTTCGCTGTACACCGTAGTACCACCGCCGCTCTGCTGGACTATGCCGTAGACCGTGGATAGCCCGAGTCCGGTACCTTTGCCTTGCTCTTTGGTTGTGAAGAAGGGCTCGAAAATCTTGCGCCGAGTTGCTTCGTCCATACCGCACCCCGTGTCGCTGATCGTCAAAGCGACGTGCGGCCCTGCGGTTAGGTCGGTCTGACTGCTCACAAGAATTTCGTCGAGCATGACGTTCGCTGTTTCGATAATGATGGTGCCGCCGTCGGGCATCGCGTCGCGGCTGTTGAGAGCGAGGTTCAGCAGCACCTGGTCAATCTGCGTACGGTCCACGCGCGTGGTGACGGCGTCGGCCGATGGGCGGAACTTGACCACGATGTTCTCGCCAATCAAGCGCTGTAGCATCGGTTCCATGTCTCTCAGAACCGAGTTCAGATCAACGATGACCGGGTTCAGGACCTGTTGACGGCTGAGCGCCAGCAACTGCCTGGTCAGAGTGGCCGCTTGCTCACCAGCCCGAAGTATCGTGCCGAGGTCAGTGCGCATGGATTCATCCTGGGCGACTCTGTCCATCAGCAACTCGGTCGTTGCATTGATCACGGTGAGCAAGTTGTTGAAGTCGTGAGCGACACCGCCGGCAAGTTGGCCAACGGTTTCCATCTTCAGCGAATGTCGGAGCTGATTCTCCAGCTTGTTGCGGTCAGTGTTGTCTCTGACGCTGGCCGCGACCATAGGGCCACGTTCGGTTTCCATCGGGCCGAGGCTGACCTCGACCGGAAACTCACTGCCGTCCTTGCGCCGTCCGCGCAGCGTGGGGTCGCTGTTGACCTTCGCTTTGTGCATGCGATCTGCGGTGTAATCTTCGCGCAGGTTGGTGTGCAGATCGCGCAGCTTTTCCGGTACGAGCAACTCAAGTGGCCGACCGATCAATTCGTGGCGGCTGTACTGGAACATGTTTTCTGCACGATGATTGATCAGCGCGATATTGCCTTGTATATCCACCATCAATATGGCGTCGGGGGCAAATTCGAACAGGTCTTCAAACTGCCGTTCCTTTTGCTCCAGTCGCTGTTGGGCCCGTGCGCGTTCCAGCGTCGACCACGAGCGCTCGACAACATCTTGCAACAGTTCTATTTCACTGAGCCGCCAATCGCGAGGTTCTGCCTGATGCACGGCCATCATGGCCACTAGCTTGCCGAATTTTACGAGAGGACAGCAAATGATGGCGACAGCACCGAGCGCGTGAAATGTATCTGCGCCTGTTTCAGGCGTTAGCTCGGCGTCGACGTCGCGAATCACCAGCGTAAGGCCTGAGCGCATGGACGCAGCAGCCTGTTCACCAAACGGCTCAAGCGTGTACTTGCCGACGGAAGATTCGCAGCCGTCGGTGTAGTCATGCCTGATGGTGAACGAATTGTTGTCGCTCTCGACATCGGCATAGGCGGCGCGCGATGCGGACATGTGCTGGCCCAGCATGCGTGCGGTAACTTCCATGATCCGCTCGGGGTTTAGCAGTTCACGTGTCGCTTCGCCGAGCTGATTCAGGAACGCCAGATTCTTTTCGGTTTCGGTCCGTTCCCTGATCGACACGTCTATGCCGGAGATGATCAGTCCCGTTACGTTCTCATCGTCGTCGAGGGCAGGTACGAAGGTGAACTCGAATGCGTGGCGCTCATCGCCGGCCAGTCGAATGTCCACTTCGCGCCGAACAGTGCGGTTGCCTGCCGATACGCTGACGGCTTCGCGTATGCTTTCGCCGGCCTGTTCCATGCCAATGAACCACGGACAGTCGGCCAGGTGTTTGCCGGCAATATCGTGTTCCTGCCCGGCCGCGAGCTTAACCGCACATGGGTTTGCATCCAGTACAAGGCCCTGTGGGTCAGTGAAAACGGCGAAGGCGCCGACATTCAAAAGTGAGTTCTTGAGTTTGTGCTCAGTCATGCAATCGGCTGCCCGTTCGGGCTGCGCTCCGGGTCCACGGCGTCAATCATCATAGGTGCGATAGCCTCTGAATAGAAAGACCTGAGCCACAGAATGGCGCCAAAATCGGCAGAAATGGGGGGTTTCGGGTCCAGCAATGGCGCCGTATCGAGTCGGCTGTAGGGCGGACAGCAAGGGATCGGGGCCTGACGCTACAGATTGGGCCCTCCTGCGCGGCTACTACTCAATCCGCGGCCATGAGCGGAAAAAAGCTGATAAAGCGGCAATTGCTGGCCGGGGAGGCGCTGCATCGGCCCGGCGTGCGGCCGATCAACCGGTCGGAGTACCAGGGGCGACCGGGGGGGGGGATGCTGTGGCGCCGGCCGTTAGCTCAGAGGCTACTCGTCGAGAAAATAAACTTCGCCCGTGGCCAGATTGTATTCAGCACCGACGACCTTCAATCCATCCTCAGCAATTAGTTTGGTCAGGATTTCTGAATCCCGTTTTATATGACCGACAGAGGTTGCAACATTGGTACGCACAGCCTGTCGGTATAGCTCGTCTTCATCGCTTAGTGCTGGGTCGCTTAGCAAGCTTTCCACGGCAGGGCGAATAAAGCCCACGATCGTGCGCAGACTGCGTGATGACTCTTCTTGCGGATTCCGTATTGCCGACAGGGCTGCATCGACCGCGCCACACAGTGTATGTCCCAGAACGATCACGAGCCGAGTTCCGAACCTCGAGGCCGCGAATTCGATACTGCCCAGTTGGGAGGGCGCGACAATATTGCCTGCAACGCGAATCACGAACAGATCGCCAGGCCCCTGATCAAAGACAATTTCTGCCGGTACTCTGGCATCGGAGCAACCCAGGATAATTGCAAACGGTTCCTGTTCCTGTGGCAGGGCCAGGTCACGCGCTGCTTCGGCAACCAATACATTGCCCTGTGCTCGTGCCACAAATTGTTTGTTGCCTTCTTTGAGGCGCTGCAGTGCTTCGCTGGCCGGAATCATGTTCTTCTGTGCTCCAGATTGAGCCTTGCCGGATTGGTCGCCCAAACCGGCGTCGTGAATTGTCTGTGCCCAATCGCGTTGGCAGCCACGGGGCACAACAAGCGGTGAGTCAGGGCTTGCTTGTCCATCGGTATTGCTCGCTACACGGCGCTGGGCGCTGCTTTGTTCAGGCCGTGTATTGTTCTGAGTACCGCTGCTCGGGCGTCGACCTTTTGGCATTGCCGGCGCGTGGGTTGAGCATACTACTACCCCCATCCTGCCCGCACCATTGCCAATCACAGCGCCGCAACGGGCACTGACATGCAATCAAAGCCTGATTAGCGGATAATGCCGCCTCTTTTTTGCCTGAAAACGGAGCAACAGCATGGCCATAGCGACAGCACGACACATACTCGTAGACACGGAAGAGCAGTGTCAGCAAATCAAAGACGACATTGCCGGAGGCGCCGACTTCGCGGATCTGGCCAAACAGCATTCTTCCTGTCCTTCCGGTCAGAAGGGCGGAGAACTCGGTGAATTCGGGCCGGGCATGATGGTTCGGGAGTTTGACGAAGTGGTCTTCAGTGCCGACGTTAATACGGTGCAAGGTCCCGTCAAGACGCAGTTCGGTTATCACCTGCTGGAAGTCACCAGCCGCAGCGACTGATACGTGCAGGGGCGGTTACGCCCCTTTCTCCAGCACTTTGGTCAGCGATGCGTGGCGCCTGCGGTTCGCGCGATATCAGGCGACGTCACGCGATTTCAGGTCGGGTTTCGACAGGTCGTATCGCTGTACCGGCAATTCACGGATGCGGGTACCTGTCGCGTCGAAGATCGCATTCGTGAGGGCTGGCGCGATGGCTGGCGTACCGGGCTCACCCGCGCCACCCATGCTTTCACCACTGTTTATGATGTAGGTCTCGATATCCGGGGCTTCGCTCATGCGCAGCATCGGGTAGTCGTGAAAATTGCTCTGCTGGACCGCGCCGTCGCGGATGGAAATCTCGCCGTAGAGTGCGGCGGTCAGCCCGTAAATTATGCCGCTCTCCATCTGCGCTTTCATACCGTCCGGGTGTACCGCGTACCCGGCATCAACGGCGCAGACAGCCCGTCGCGCAATGGGCTTGCCGGCAACGATTTCCACTTCGATGACCTGCGCCACTATCGTGCCGAACGACCGGTGGACAGCAATCCCGCGCCCGAAGTTTTCCGGTAGTGGCCGCTGCCAGTCTGATTTCTCGGCGGCAAGATCCAGCACGTCGCGAAAACGCGGATTATTGGCCAGTAGCTGGCGACGGTAGACGTAAGGGTCGGCACCCGCGGCAACGGCGAGTTCATCGATGAACGATTCGGTGAAGAACGCGTGCAAGGAATGATCAACGCTGCGCCAGAATCCCCAGGGCACGTGCGACTGGCTGCTCGTGTAGCGAATCAGCTGGTGGTCTATTCCGTAGGGGATATGCGTGGCTTCGGCCGGGTCGTGCTTGTCCACGTAGCTGTTTTCCCATGCCAGCGGAATGCCGTCGGCATCGACCGCGGCGCGAAAACGGCTGATGTTCGCCTGACGGTAGTGATCGTGGCGCGTGTCTTCGGCGCGTGACCAGATCAGTTGTACGGGGTAGGCAGACTCCCTCGCGATCAGCGCGGCCTGAATGGCGTAGTCCGGGAATGCGCGACGGCCGAAACCTCCTCCGAGGTACTGGTTATGCAGGGTCACGTCGTCGGCGTCCATGTCGAGTGCTGTTGCGACTTCCTTGGCAAAGCCGAGCGGGTTCTGTGTGCCGGTCCACAGCTCGCAGCGCCCGTTGCGCATCCACGCTGTGCAATTCATCGGCTCCATCGTCGCGTGCGCGAGATACGGTACCCGGTACTCGGCTTCGATTACGCGGTCTCCGGCTGAGAGCGCGGCGGTTGCGTCGCCGGCTTTGACGTCGGTTTCAAAAGTTTGCTCAGCAGAAGCGTTGTCGAGATCGGTGGTGAACCGGTTGAAAATATCACTTTGGTTGGTGCGTTCGTTGCCACTCTCGGTGTAGCTAACCTCCAGTTTGGCGAGTGCCTGTTCTGCCTGCCAGTAACCGTCGGCAACGACAGCAACGGCGTCGCCCAGGTTAACGATGCGGCGCACGCCCGGCATGTTCTGTACAGACTCGTTGCGGACGCTCGCAATACGGGCGCCGAACACCGGCGCTGCTTTAACGGCGGCAAACTTCATTCCCGGCAAACGCACATCAATACCGAAGCTGGCGCTACCGTCCACTTTGGCTGGTATATCCAGCCGCGCCGGTGAGGTGCCCATAATGGTGAATTCATCGCTGGTCTTCAGTCGCGGTTTCGCCGGCTCCGGCAGGCTCGCGGCCCGCTCGGCAAACGCTGCGAACGGTGCGGATCGCTGGCTGGCGGAGTGCTCAATCCGGCCTTTACTCGCCGTCAGGTCGGTGGCCGCCACTTGCCATTCTTCGGCGGCGGCTTGCAGCAACATCGCGCGGGCCGCAGCGCCCGCGACGCGCATGGCCTGCTGCCCAGTAGTCTTGACGGAGGTGCTGCCACCGGTAATTTGCAGTGCCATCATCCGGGTGGCGGTCAAAAACACACCGTCAACGGTATCGACGAGAAATGCAGGGAAATCCTTGTCGCCCAGTGCGTAACCCTTGGCCATCGCATAGTTGGCGTATTCCTTGTGGGCCGGGGCTTCCTGCATGCGGACCTCGTCCCAGTTCGCATCCAGTTCATCAGCGAGCATCATTGCGAGTGAGGTGTGTACTCCCTGTCCCATCTCGGCATGCGGGACGATGGCGGTCACCGTATTGTCCGGCGCCAGCTTCAGCCAGACATCAAATACCGCTTCGCCATTGTTAGCGATCAGGTCTGCGACCTTGCTGCTGCGGTCACCGGGGCGTATGGCGACGCCGACAACCAGGGTGCCACCGGCAACAATGCCGCTGCTTATAAATGCCCGACGAGTCCATTTACCCATGCCGGTTCTCCCCGGTAACGGCGGAACGGTTTTGCGGTTCCGACGACTCGTTGGCGGCGAGCGTTGCCGCGGCTCGTTTGATGCCTTTGCGGATACGTCCGTAGGTGCCGCAACGGCATACATTGCCACTCATCGCCTGATCAATATCGTTGTCGTTCGGGTTCGGGTTGCTGGCGAGCAATGCGGCCGCAGACATGATCTGACCGGACTGGCAATAACCGCACTGCGGAACCTGTTCGTCGATCCAGGCCTGCTGCAGCGGATGTCGTTCGCCGTTGGCTGACAGGCCCTCTATCGTTGTGATCTTCTGCTGATCGGCGACGGATACCGGCGTTACGCAAGATCGAATCGGCGCACCGTTCAAATGCACGGTGCAGGCTCCACACTGCGCCATACCGCAGCCAAACTTCGTTCCGGTCAATGTCAGTTGCTCGCGAATGACCCACAGCAAGGGTGTGGTGGGGTCGACATCGAGTTCGTGTACTTCGCCGTTGATCGTGAGCGTCAGCATGCCTTCAGCCTTTAAGTGATTCGGATGATTGATTTCACCTGCGGAAACGAACAGTTTCTGGCTGCAAACAGTACGCCAAGCCCCTGACGGCGGCAAATGCCCGCCATCACCATGCTGACAGCAAAATCGGGCTAGAATGGCGCATCGGGATGAGATGCACGAGGCTGTAAAGCAGTTTGATCAGGAAATATCTGCGAAATTTGAAGGGCTTGCTGGTCTTCAGCGGCATGACATTGAATACGGTCGTATGGACTATCCCGCTGCTGTTGCTGGCCATCGTGAAGTTGCTGTTACCACTGCCAGCGCCACGTCGTGTGCTTACGCGCTGGCTGATGTACCTGGCCGAGAACTGGGTGGCCTGCAATGCATTGCTCTTGCGGCTGGTCAGTAACACACGCTGGGACGTTGCAGGGCTCGATCAATTGCGTCGTGACGATTGGTATTTGTTGATTGTAAACCACCAGTCCTGGGTCGACATTGTAGCCTTGCAAACCGCATTCAATCGGCGCGTACCGTTGCTGAAATTTTTCATCAAGAAGCAGCTCATCTGGTTTCCCCTGCTTGGTCTTGCATTCTGGGCATTGGACATGCCGTTCATGCAGCGGCATTCGAAGTCCTATCTCGCGAAGCACCCTGAGAAAAAGGGCAGCGATCTTGAAGCTACGCGGCGCGCTTGCCAGAAATTTCGCCACACGCCAACGTCGGTAATTAATTTTATTGAAGGCACACGGTTTAGTGAGGCGAAGCGAGAGCGGCGTGGTTCGCCGCACCGGAATTTGCTGGTGCCGCGCGCCGGCGGTATGGCGCTGGCCTTGTCATCGATGGGCGATATGTTTTCCAGTATTGTCGACGTGACGGTCGTTTATCCGGGCGGCGCACCCAAATTCTGGGATATGGTCTGCGGTGAGCTGGATCATGTGGTGATCGACATTCAGCTACGCGAAGTTGAAGACTGGATGATCACTGGCGATTACGTAAATGATCGCGACTACCGCAAGCGTTTCCATCAGTGGCTAGGTGGTGTGTGGTCCGAAAAGGATGAGCGGATCGATAGTCTGCGAGCGAGTACTGAGAGCGGACATTGAAAAACCGCGCTGCGGGCTGGTTTCGGCAAGCGATTGCCAGTTAGCGTACAATTTCGACTCCATTGATTACCGGGACGTCCGATGTCGACTAATCGCACCTATGACACCGTCGCATTCGATGTGCGGGAAGATGCGATGATGCTTTTTTTCGCGCGCACTTCCGAACAGGGTGAGATCGACGACTACTTGTTGTTGATGCGTTGTGAGAACGACGACCTGCCACACTCCCTCTATATCGAAATTAACGAGCAGCAGTTCTCGGGCCATGACCTCATCAGCGAAGCAAGGATGAGCGACAACATGTTGACGTTATTGTTGAACGAGCCAGCCGCTGAACTCAATGGCGAGCAGCAGATCGTTCTGACCTATGAAGGTACCGCCGCCAACAAAGCGAGCGTTGAAGCCGGTGCGTTTCGTGTGCTCGGCGATTGCCTGGCCGGTGGCAACGCCTGAGCATCAAGTGTGTCTGCACGTCGTTGTGACTACTTGCGATGCAATCACTCTGTCCCGCCCAATCCGGCCCCTACCATGACCGTTGAAGCAGTAGGCGCAGCCGCTGCCTGCGATGTCAGGGAGTTCGGCGCGATACCACACGACCAGCGGTTACAACACTTTGCAAGTGGGCCTTGTCGTGGCCGTTATTGACGACGTCAGCAATGGCTGGAATGTGTACGTGGTGCGCTGCGCCGACGGTAGTTTGTACACGGGCATCGCAACCGACGTAGAGCGTCGTTTGCATGAGCACCGCAACTCGGATCGGGGTGCCAAGTATTTGCGGGGTCGAGGCCCGTTGGCGCTAGTTTTCACGGGCGAAGCCAGCGACCGCGGTCACGCCAGCCGCGTCGAGCATCGCATCAAGCGTATGAGCAAAGCCCGTAAAGAGGCGTTGTTGCGTTCACCCGCCGAACTGCGCGGCCTGATAGACGATTGGTAATGCCTGGTCGCTCAATACAGTATCGTCGGCTGACCCAGTGGCGGCAGCAGTACCTCAATCGGTGGTCCCTGCAACGCGGCAATATCTCTAAGCCATGAGCTGCTACTGACTACGTCATCGACGATGTCGGGAAACAAGGCGAGTTGACCGAACGGCTGGGTAAAGTCGTCGTGGTGTACAGCATAGACTCGCCGCGCGCCGCTCGCCGCGACAATTTCCCGCCAGTAATCATTCGTGTAATCGCGACCGAGTCGTTCCAGCCCGGCAATGCTGACGACGGCGACGTCAGCCGTGCGATCGCCGAGTTCGCCGGGTAGAAAACCGGCGCTGCCTTTGATCAGCACGGTGCCACTCGGGTGGCTGATCACTACCGAGTACACGGCGCCTCCTTGCCATGCGCTGACCGGCGCAGGTTGTTGCAGTGGGCTGTCGATATGCCCAGGGAAAAAATAGCTGTCATCGGGAAGCTGAGCGACATGCCGCGATTCCAGTAATGTCACTGTGAACTTTCCGAAGTACCGCGACTCCCCGTATTGCAATGTCTGATACTGGTCGACCGGCACCTTGCTGCCCCGCGCAATATTCGCGGTCGACTCCGAGCCAAGTATCATTGCGCCAGTTCTGTTCGCTACGTGCCCTGCATCGATTGCGTGATCGAAGTGCGAATGCAGTGGAATGATAGCCGCCAATCGGTCAATGCTGTATTCATCGAGCGCAAAATTGATTCGGGCGATATCCGATTCCAGCGGACGAAACGAAACGATATCGAAGAGTGACTGACGGGAAAAAGTCGCGTCGGTAATGATTTGGGTTTCGCCATCGTCGAGCAGCAATGTTGTAATGCCGAGCCAGGTCATAGTGACTTTGCCCGCTGTGTCTGTTGCTGGAGTCGCGACTGGCAGCGGTATGTCGGCTGGCAGTGCGCGCGTTTGCCAGAGCCACGCAAGCGCGCCGCAACCTGTAACCAGTGCGACCAGAATCACGATGATGAGTGTGCGCAAAGCGCGCGACAGAAATTCCATTCGCGAACTCTAGCACCAGTGGCGACATTCAGGAGCGACGAGCTTAACGTTCAGGCAGGCAGGCCCACTGCCATTCGTGCCAGATGCGCCGTTAAAGGCGCAAGGTAGTTGCCAAGTGCGTAGCCAATCAAGGCCATCAGTATGGACACCGGTACGAGACTGGGCCTGTGGAATGCCGCCACAATGGGTGCCGAGGCGGCGGCGCCAATATTGGCCGCTGACGCAATTGCAGCGCTGTGCACATCAACACGAAAGAGTCTTGCGCCGAGCAAGCAGAACGCGCCATGTATGAATATCCAGACAAAAGCACCAAGGAGAAACGCGGGCGCTTGTGCGAAACCCTCTATTGATGCTCGTGCCCCCATCCCGGCAACAAAAATGTAGATCATTGCTGTGCCCATTGCGGTCGAGTTGGGCAAGCGCGAGATCGGGGTTGTCGATAGCACCAGCGAAATACTGGTGATCAGTAGTATGCGCCATGTTGAGTGGGTCAGCATGCCGGCGAGGTGCGGATGCGAGGTTGTCGTCCACGCGTACAGCGAATCTGCGACAGCGCCGGATATCCAGGTCACGCCAATGGCGATGGCTGCCAGAAATATGTAGTCACGCATCTCCGGCGTTGCCTCGTCATCGAAGGCGGCCGCTGATGCTCTGTCCATTTCATGCAGCCTTTCTTCCGGTACCCTGGACCAGCGATTGAAGCGGTCGGCAAAGTTCTTCGAGGCGAGCAGAATGGGTAGCCAGACGATGTAGATCACGTTGTCTGCCAGCACCGCAAGGCCGAATTGCTCCGGTGGTGTGCCGAGCATTTCGGCGGTAGCTGCCATGTTGCCGGTGCCACCTATCCAGCTGCCCGCCAGCGCGCCAACACCTTTCCACGCATCCGGTTCCAGCCAGCGGTGCACGATCATGAAGGAAACGACGGCGCCAACCATGACGCCAATTGTGCCCATCAACATGACCAGCACGCCTTTGCCCATGATGCGAATTGCGGCCGGAACATCGACTTTTATCAACATCAGAACGATGAAGGCAGGAAGCACGAAGTCACTCAGACCGCCATACACCGGAGAGTTGTGCGGTATGACGTCAAGGTTATTGAGAAAGACGGGCGTGGCGTAGATAAAGAGCAGCGGCGGGATGTAAATGAACAATCGCAGCTGACTTTTTTGTTCGACCGCAAACCAGAAGGCGGCGACAGCGCACAGAACGGCAAGAACACCGGCGGGCGAGGCGATCAGGGCAGCGGGTGATGCATCCATCGTGACTTCCGGGCAGCCTGTGTTGCCCGGAGTATAGCGAAATCACTGCGTACGCGGAGCGGCGGGCTAACCGAAGCTAAGTTGTGACTCGAAATCCTTGCGTGATGCGGCATCCGTTCGCGCGGCGGCACGCAGGGTAAGCCAGGCGGCGTCCGGGTCGTGTGCGCAGTGATTTTCTTTCTGGAACTGTTCAAGCCACGCCTGCAATGCGGACACATGAATGACGTTCTCAGCCGGCGCTACCGGAACCTGCACGTCGCCGCTGAATACCACCAGATTAACGACTGGCATGTCACCTACAATTTCCTGCAGTGTGCGCACGCGGCCGGCATTCTGTATTAATGGGTTCAGAAATTTATGGCGCTCAACGCCATCGACGTTGGTCCATTGAGGGTCTCGTGCCGAGCCGAAAACCATGCCATTGCAACTTTTTGCTCTTATGCAAATGATGGCGCCGGACGTGAGTACGGCGTGGTCGATCCGGTTCAGGCCATCACAGGTGCCCGGCAGAATGAAGTTACTAAGGCGCTCAAATCCGCATTGTCGAATGGCGGCCTGTACGCGACGACCGCCCAGCCAGCAGTTCACAGATTGCATGAGCGGGGCTGCGCGGTTACGAACCAGCAGTGCCAGCACGATCGCGAGGCCGGCGCACAGCAAGGCCAGCGTCAGGCCGTTGCCCTGGAGGCCGGTTTCTGCTTCTGCCGGCAGGGTGGCGCTGGCCGTCAATGGCAGCGCGACTAGAGTTGCGGCAATGGTCATATTTTGGAGACGTCTTGAAAGCATGGTCATAGCGTAGGCTTGCGGAGAGCGAAAGTCGGCGTAACAGGTCACGTTTTGGTTCTGGATCATGGCGCTGGCAGATACAGGCTTCAGTCCGGCAGGGTGTTGTCCCCCGGGGGGTAGGCAAGGAAATAGTCATCCACTCTCGCAACCCGCATCGGGACAGCAAATGCGGCCTGCAGGTTCGCTTCGGTCAATACGGTGTCGCGACTGCCGTCAGCCACGATTTGCCCCTCTCGCAACAGGATTACCCGGCTGATCGACGGCGGGATCTCATTAATCGCATGGGTCACCATCACAATATTCTTGCCCGCCTCTACCAGCCGGCGGATTCTTGCGAGGTAGTCGAAACTTGCCGCGAGATCCAGTCCTGCAGTGGGTTCGTCGAGTATCAGTGTCTGCGGATCATGTACCAGCGCTCGTGCCAGCAGGCAGCGTCGTTGTTGTCCGGTGGACATCCGTTTGAGCGGAGTGTCCGCGAGGGATTCAACCCCGAGCTCTGCCATGACGGCGCGCGCCCGTTCCAGTTGTTCGGGGCGCAGGCGTCTGGCGACCATTCCGTGTACGCCGACGCTGGAGTGAAAGCCGGAAACGACCACGTGTAAGCCACTTGTGGTGGCGGTGTAGCGTGTTTGCAAGTCGTGCGAGACCAACCCGATCTGTGCGCGCAGTTCCCACACATTCCAGGTATCCCGGCCGAGAATTCGTACCGACGAATTCTCGCTGACCACCGGGTAGATGGCGCGATTGACGAGCTTCAGTAAGGTCGTCTTGCCCGAGCCGTTCGGGCCAAGAATTGCAACTTGCTGGTGTTGCGGGATCGTCAGATTCAGGTTCTTGAATACACAGGTTTCACCGCGCCAGACGGTTGCGTTCTGTATTTCGATTAAAGGGAGTTCGTCGTTCGCTGGCATCGTCATGGTTCGGGCAGTGGGGGTCCGGTAGTCGAAGAGTGCGCATTGCACGCGCCCGGTCGCTACGTGTTATCGAGCGAACGTAGTGCGCAATGTGCAACATGTGCGCAGCCTACCAGTCTGGTCAAGCAAAGTGCAGCGCTGTCGAGGCCAACGTTCGTTGCGAACGCAGGTATCGAAAATTTTCCTTGCCGGGGCTGTCGCTCAGGCTTTGCTTGAACGCCATTTCCCGCGGCGGAAAAGCAGCACGGCCAACACGGTTAACAAAGATTCACTAATGACGATGGACAGAAACACGCCGTTTGGTCCGAAACCCGCTTCCGTTGCCAGCCAGTACGCGAGCGGTATCTGAATAATCCAGAAGCAGAGGAAATTCATCGCCGACGGCGATCGGGTATCGCCGGCACCGTTCAAGGCCTGAATGATGATCATGCCGACGGCATACATCGGATAGCCGATACCCATAATGCGCAAGCAATTGGTGCCGTATCGCAGAATTTCCGGATCGTCGGAGAACCACTGCACGACGTAGGGGGCGAATACCAGTAACAGCACGCCCAATACCGTGAGGAAGCCAGCGTTGTAACGCGCGGCTGTCCATACCGACTGCTCTGCGCGATCCGGTTTTCCCGCGCCCAGATTCTGACCGACCAGCGTTGCGGCGGCGTTGCCCAGCCCCCAGGCGGGAAGGATCGCGAATTCGATCAACCGCAGAGCGATGGTGTATGCCGCAACCGGCGCGCTGCCGTAAATCGCGACAATGCGCATGATGATTATCCAGCTCGACGTGGTTATCAGAAACTGGCCAATGCCTCCTGTGGAAATTGCCAGCATGCGGCCGATCACCTTCGGTGCGATTCGCAAATGGCGTAGTTGAAAGCGGAGCCGACCCTTGCTGCTCAGGAGGTACCAGCCCAGATAGGCGACGCCGCAACTGCGACCGATGGTTGTTGCGATGGCCGCGCCGCTGACGCCCAGTTCGGGAAACGGTCCCCAGCCAAAAATAAGGCAAGGATCGAGCACGATATTGACGGCATTCGCGAGTGTCAGAGCGCGCAGCGCAACCGGCGCATCACCGGCACCACGAAATGCGGCATTCAGCAGGAACAGAAACAGGATGCTGCCCGAGCCGCCGAGCAGTATCACTGTGTAACCGCCGCCGGTTGCGATGACGTCGGCTTCCGCGCCCATCAGCATCAGCAGATCTCGGGCGTAATAGCTGCCCGCGAGACCAATCAGCACTGACAGCGCGAATCCGACCCATATAGCCTGGCCGGTGACCTGTGCCGCCGAGTCGGCACGCTTGGCGCCAATGCGCCGGGATACCATCGCGGTGACGCCCATGCCCAGACCGATCGCGACGGCATACAGCACGGTGACCAGAGCTTCCGTGAGCCCTACGGCGGCGACTGCCGCGGTACCGAGTTGGGATACGAAGGCGATGTCCACGACAGCGAAGACCGCTTCCATGGACATTTCCAGCATCATCGGAATAGCCAGCAGTCCGAGCGAGCGGGCTACCGGCCCCCGGGTGAAGTCTGTTTCGTTGTCGGCGAGCGCTGCACGAAAAAAGGCAAGCGTTCGTTGCCTTAGTGAGTGCTCGTCATTGTGCTGGGTGTAAGCCATAGTTGTTCTTGCCCTGTTTGGTTGCTCGATCCGCAAATGGCGGACGCCACAACTGACTCCGGAGGTGCGTGGCCGGAAAAGTATTCAGGAGAGACGATTCGGGCTACGCGGTGTAAGCGTGGCGGCGCGTGTCGAAAACTGCTGCAGTATCAGGTAGCAGTAAGGCAGCGCGATCTTGCCAGGCGATGACAGTGGTCAGCATTGTGTGTGCAATGATGTTCATCGGCGGCTCAATGGGCAGAACGTAATCGATGGTCGAGCTTACTGGCAGGATGCTAAACGATCGCCGTTGATTGTCAACGACAGGCCTGCATTCTGAAATGCGAGTTAGGAGCGGTAAGAATGGATAGCGGAATTTGGATCGCGGTCGGCATCGTGCTGCTGGTGGCAGTTCTCGTCTTGGCCAAAGTACTACAGTACGCGAGGCGTAGTCGTGAGCTATGGGAGAAAGTCGACAAGAGCAAGCTCCGCGAATGGCAGGACGATGACGATTGGTAACGGACCGGAGTGCGACGACTTGGGTTTTTCGATTACACTAGCGGCCACAGCGATCGTCCGGCGCCCGTCGCCAGCAGTATTGTGGAGAAGTGAATGAGTATGTTTGGCAAGCGACTTTCGATAGCGCTCCTGGCCTGGCTTGGGTTGCTTGGGCTCGCTGCGTGCGGTGGCGGTACCGAGAGTCAGGAAGAGGCTGCCCGCAATAACGTAGACGCTATGTCCCGGGAGCATGCCAACGATACTGCATCTCCCAGTCCTGCGGCAGGCATTGCCCTTGAACGCGCTGTCGTTACAGAACGGTTACCGTATGCCGAGGTCAATGAAGAGCTTGTGTACGGCCACTTTGTGTTTCCCGCGGATATGGTTGAGCCATTACCTGCAGTCATTGTCATTCATGAGTGGTGGGGGTTGAACGAAGGTGTCGAGGCAATGGCCGACCGGATAGCGGCCGAGGGCTATATTGTTCTTGCGGTTGATCTGTTCGGTGGTAAGTCAGCCGCCACTCCCGCCGAGGCACGCGACCTGATGCTGCGTGTTGTGGAGAATCCGGAACCGGCGAACGAAAATTTGCGCCAGGCCTATGACTTTGTAAAAAACACGGCCGGCGCTCCGCGAATCGGTTCACTGGGTTGGTGTTTCGGCGGTGGCTGGTCGCTCAATACGGCGTTGCTGTTTCCTGATGAACTTGATGCCGCGGTGATCTACTACGGTCAGGTGACCAGCGACGAAGAACGACTGCGACCTTTGAACGTGCCGTTGCTGGGAATTTTTGCGGCCGACGATAGCGGTATCCGGGTTGAGTCTGTGCAGGAATTCGAAGACGCTCTGGGACGACTGCGCAAGGACTTCGATATCCGTATTTTTGACGGTGTCGGCCACGCTTTCGCTAACCCTACCGGCAATAACTATGACGCAGAATCGGCGAACGAAGCCTGGGGGCTCGTGGTTGAGTTTCTGCGCAGTAACCTGGGCGAAGGCGGTGCCTAGCCGTCGCTAGGGTGCGCTGTTGCTGGCTTGTGGCTCGCAAACAAGGTCAATATCCAGGGACCGACTGACGTAGGTAATACGCTGCTGTTGCTCTTCGGATATGCACAGCAATGCCGCATGGGCCGACAATGCGCCGGAAACCGTCAGATGTTGATCGGCGGCGGTCAGCGATGGGCCAATCTCATTCCCCTCTTCGGGCTCTTCCGGCAGCGCTATTGCTTCACAAAAGCCGGATAAAGGCAGTGGTGCAAGTTGATTGGCTGGCACTGACAGCTTTGCATCCAGTGACGACAGCGATTGCGCCAGCGAAGCCGGGTCAATGCTAAGCCGACTGTCGGCAATGCTCAGAGACAGGCCGCCAGCCACCCAGTTATCGGCGCAGGCTGGCTGCAACGAAAACGAATAGTCGAGTCTTGGCAAAGCGAGAAACCCGCGACCGGGTTCTCGCAAGGCAACTTTGACCACGGGCGTATCGGCGCTGATGGTCAACGCGTGTGGCGGTGTCTCCGCGACAGCCAAAAAGGGCAGCAATGCGGGGGTGAGAAGGAACATTCGGTTTTTCATCAGTCCAAGGCTACGATACAGAAGTTAAAAAACACAAGCGCCGCCTGCAGGGCCAAAGCGGCCGGCGCCTGATTTTGCGATATTGCTGGGGTTTGCCGAAGTCTATGAAGTCTCTCTACGAAGTTCCTTATCGCTATGCCAAGCGCATAGTGATTGCGGTGATTGGTGGCACTGTCTTTCTGGCTGGCGTAATCATGCTGGTTACGCCGGGGCCGGCATTCGTCGTTATTCCAATCGGGCTCGGTATTCTCGGTCTTGAATTCGCCTGGGCCCGCCGCTGGCTGGCCAAGGTTCGCGAAAAAATCAGTGAACAGGCGTCGCGTGTACGCGGCAAACACGCCGAAATGCGCCGAAAGGCGGCGGCGGAAAAGCTCCGATAACGCTGAGCGGCTTCTGAATTACCAAAAAAAGAAGGGAGCCAGAGTGCCGTGCTTGATGCGTCGGCGCGCAGGCCCTTGCGGGTCTGGTCTCTGGCTCCCCAGTGTTCGCGGCAAGAAGGGGGGTTATGCCGCCGGACCGTCCTGGCCCGTATTCGCCAGCCTCCTGGCCGGCGTTGGATTCCGGGGACACGCATTCCGGCACTCTGGGGGGGGGGGGAGAGGTGCCGGAGTCGCGGTATTGTCACCGAAACCCGTTGCTTGATTACCGATCAGTTGCTGATCAGTTACCTGCAATACTTACTGCGGTACGGCCAATCAGTTCGATATCGAGATCGAGCCGGTTTGCCGCACCAATGCGGACTACCGCATCGTTTGCTGCTGCGCGATTGGCATCGGCTGCCAGTTCGCGGGTATCTTTCTGCGATGCTGAGGCGGGCAGGCTGCTTACGTTGTCGGCGGCCAGAACACTGACCGACCAGAGCGTAATTCCTGCAAGCATCAGGACCGTAGAGACGATCGTGCCCAATTTGCTGTTCATGGTTGCTTCCTTTGCAGTCCTCCGGAGCAAGTCCATTCCAGTGCCGGAGGTAGATAAAATGTTACTGTTCATGCCTAGTAATGCACGGACCGTGCCAAGTTAGAGTTCTTTTGTTTATCAATGACTTGCAGAAATTGCGCTCGTTACGGAATTCCGTTATTAACGGAAATTCGTAATGACTTTCACGGAATTTCGTATATTATGCCGCCATGACTGTAACTGATGATTATCAATGGTTGTTTCGCAAGGCGCCGGGCATGGCTACCTCGATCGGCGAGGACGGGCGCTACCTCGACGTTAACGATGCTTTTCTGAAGCGCCTTGGGTACCGGCGCGAGGACATGATTGGTCAGCGGCCGGCGCGTTACGTGACGAAAGAAAGCGCCGAACGAATTCAACAAGAGTTTCTGCCCCTCCTGCGCCGAACCGGCAAGCTTGAAAACAAACCTATTTCGTTCGTCGCGAATGACGGCGAGGTCGTCAATTGCATGACGAGTTCGATTGTTGAACACGACCCGGAAGGTGCGGTACTGCACACCATAGCTACCTATACGGAGCTCGATGTGCAGGCACGCGCCAATCTGAAGTACCGGCAGTTGTACCGCTCGACGCCTGCCATGTTGCATTCAGTGGACGCCGAGGGCTGTGTGGTAACGGTGACCGATCACTGGCTGAAGAAAATGGGGTACACACGGGAAGAGGTTGTTGGGCGGTCTATAAAAGACTTCTACTGCAAGCAGGATCAGGAGCGGCTAACCACCGGCAAGCTCAAAGAGCTGATCAGCGGCGGCGAATTTACCAATGAAGCGCGGCAGATGGTGACCAAGAGTGGCCAGGTTCTGGATCTGGTCATGAATGCAATTTCCGAACGTGGCGCGTCCGGCAAGGTGCAACGCATGCTGGTTGCCTCGAAGGATGTCACCGAGCGCAACCGCGCCGAAAGAGCGTTGCGCGATACGCTTGCCGAAAACGCGCGACTGCGGGAAGAGCTGGAGCGCGAGCGCGACTACCTGCGGGAAGAGGTTAGCGTCGCCATGAATTTTGGTCGAATCATCGGCCAAAGCCCTGCGCTCAAGCACATGCTGCGTCAGGTTGAGGCGGTAGCACAGACGCCGGCCAGCGTCCTGATTCTGGGTGAGTCTGGAGTCGGCAAAGAGCTCATCGCGCGGGCGATTCATGCTCGCAGCCCGCGCTCGGCCGGTTCCCTCGTCAAGGTTAATTGCGCTTCGATACCGAAGGACCTGTTCGAAAGTGAATTTTTCGGCCACGTGAAAGGTGCGTTCACGGGCGCTCACCGCGATCGTGTCGGTCGCTTTCAGCTTGCTGATGGCGGCACGATATTCCTCGACGAGGTCGGCGAAATTCCTTACGAGCTGCAGGGGAAATTGTTGCGTGTTTTGCAGGAAAGTGAGTTCGAGCGCGTCGGTGACGATATCACCCGTACGGTCGATGTGCGGGTAATCGCGGCCACGAACCGGGATCTCGAAAAACTCGTCGTGGAAGGCGAGTTTCGTGAGGATCTTTTTTACCGGCTCAGTGTCTTTCCGATCGAGGTGCCGCCACTTCGCCGACGTGAACAGGACGTTGTCCACCTTGCACAGCATTTCCTGGAGCAAACCTGCCAGGATTTCGGTCGAGAACCGCTGACGCTGACGCGCCATCAGGTAGATGTAATCCGCAGTTACTCCTGGCCCGGTAATGTTCGCGAATTGAAGAACGTTATTGAGCGAGCCGTGATACTTTCGCAGGGCAATGTCTTGCGGCTGGACCTGTCTTTGCCGGAGGCCAACGTTAGCGACGCCGTGCCCTTGCTTGCGAACGCGCCGGCTGACCCGGACACTGTGCTGACCGAACAAGAAATTCGGCAATTGCAAAAAGACAACCTGATAAAGGCGCTGCGTCAGGCTGAATGGCGGGTATCTGGAAAACGCGGTGCTGCGGAGTTACTGGGTATCAGGCCGACGACACTTGCCGACAGAATGAAATCACTGGGTATAAAAAAACCAAACTAAATAGTTGCTGGTTCAAGAAACCGCGACCAACCCTACAGAGAGGAACGTGTGAAGTTTGCAATTGTTCTGGCGGCGCTGGCCGCTATACCGCACGCAGTATCTGCCGATGTTAAAAGCACGCTGCCTGTCCGCGTACAAAATGTTCTGACTCACCGAAGCATTCCGCACGACAGCCTCAGTATTTACGTTGAGAATCTGAGCCGCGGTGGTGTTGTTCTTGAGTGGAACGCCGATCGCCCGCGCACCCCGGCGTCGATCATGAAGCTGGTTACGACGCTGGTGGCTCTCGACAAGTTAGGGCCTACCTACCAATGGAGGACGGAGTTGTTTGTGCGTGGCGAAGTCCGCGACAAGACCCTGCATGGCGATTTACACCTGAAAGGCTTCGGTGATCCGTATCTCGTAACGGAGCGCATTTGGCAAATGCAACGGCGCTTGCGGCAGATGGGCATACACCGCATTTCCGGCGATCTGTTGCTGGACGATTCCTGGTTTAACGTTGGCGTGCACGATCCGGCGGCATTTGATCGTGAACCACTGCGGGCTTACAACGTAGCCCCCAATGCCTTGATGGCAAACTACAAAGTGGTTCGCTACCTGTTTACGCCCAAGGTCGATGGTACGGGCGTGGAGATTGAGCTCGAACCGCCGCTGGATAACGTGCAGCTTGATAACCGCCTGACGCTTTCGCCGGGAGCCTGTCGCGGCTATCAGCGCGGCATCGCCATCCAACCTAACGAAAACTACGATCGCTTTATCTTCAGCGGCGGTTTCCCGGCGCGTTGCCGGCAGTACTCAATGGGGCGCACCGCGCTGAGTCACAATGCGTACACCTATGGCTTGTTCAAAGCCATTTGGGAAGAGTCGGGCGGCGAGATGACGGGTGGCTGGAAGAACGTTCCGGTTCCTGAGGAACTTGAACCGGATCTTGTGTTTGATTCACTCCCTCTGGTCGAGGTGATCAGCAAAGTGAACAAGCACAGCAACAACGTTATGGCGCGGCAGCTGTTGTACACCCTTGCCGCCGAAGAATATGGCGCCCCGGGCACGGAAGAGAATGGCCGCCGCGTGGTGAGCAAATGGATGGCAGATCGTCACCTGCAGATTACCGACCTGATGTTGGACAACGGCTCTGGTTTGTCGCGCACAGCGAGCGTCAGCGCTAGAAGCATGGGCGACCTGCTCGACTTCGCGTTCTCCAGTCGCTACATGCCGGAGTACCTGTCGTCACTTTCTCTGTCGGGTATGGATGGCACCTTGTCGCGACGTTTTCGGGACGAGTCGCTGCAAGGTGTTGCCCACATGAAAACCGGCTCGCTCGATCACGTAAGTTCAATAGCGGGCTACCTGCAGGGACAGTCCGGTGATCGTTACGCCGTTGTCGTCATGTTGAATCACACTGACAGTCATCGGGGTACGGGTGAAGAAGTGCAGGACGCCGTTTTGCGCTGGTTGCGGGAAAAATAGCCGTGGTCGGCTGTCAGGAGTGACGCCTCCAGCTTGCGTTGGCGCATCGCTAAACGACTGATCCCAATGCTGACGGCTTAGCTTGTGCGATTAGGCCGCGTATACGGCCGGGAATGTTGCAATTGCTTCTAGTACACTGCGCGGCATTAAAGGTGGAGTGGACACGACCGACAACACTCCCATGCGCAGGTCACGGAGACAGAACAATGCGTTTGCTAACTTGTTTGTTAATGCTGGCACTTTGCCCGCTCGCAGCACTCGCGGAAACAGCCTACATTACTGATCAACTTCGACTGGGATTGCACAAGGCGGCCGACACGAGCGACCGTGCGTTCCGCACGCTCGAAAGTGGTCAGGAGCTGGACATTGTGAGTCGGGATCGAAACTACGCCAATGTTCGCTTGCCTGACGGAACGGTTGGCTATGTCAAAGCGGCCTACCTGGTTTCGGACAAACCCGCAAAACTGATTGTCAATGAAGCTCAGGCTGAGTCAGGACGTTTGCAGGAAGAACTAACCCGATTGCAGGCGTCTTTCGCCCAGCCAGCAGCAACCATTGCTTCGCTGGAAAAACGTGTGGCGGAAAGTGCGGCAACCCTGGCACAGAACCGGCAGCAGCTCGAAGAGTTGACGGAGCAAAATGAAGAATACGTAGAGCGTTACAGCAAGTACAAATACAGCTTGCCGTTGACGTGGGTAGGCGGCGCGTTGCTGGTTTCTCTGCTGGCGGGCTTTCTCGGCGGACTTTGGTGGACCGATTACCGCAGCCGCCAACGGCACGGTGGAATTCGCATCTACTGAGTATTCACGGCCAGTAGTGTCGCCGTCTTACCTCAGGTGTGTCTGTGGTGCCCGCGCCGAGTAATGATTGCTGTCGTCGTCGCAGTACAGGCTGGAGGTGACAGTGCGGATGCTTTCCACTTCTTTCATAATGAGTCGGGCGCGACTGACCACCTGGTGGCCAGCAAGAGTGATCTTGCTGAGGCTCTTACCCTTGCGCACGAAGAGCTGCATGCCGAGTTCTTCTTCAAGTAGTTTGAGTTGTTTACTCACTCCGGGCTGCGACGTGTACAACCGCTCGGCGGCCGCTGTGATGTTCAGGCCGTTGTCGACGATAGCGAGAAGGTACTTTAGTTGTTGTAGTTTCATTCTCGATAATTGAGTTAATTGCGACGGACTGACAAAAATAGACAGCGCTATGATTGGAACGTTTCAGTGAATTTGGCGAATAATCCTTAAGTTCAGGCTTTTCTTTAGACCGTTCGGTTATTTGTCTCGATATTCTGTTGGGTTATCGCCACAAAACAAAAAGTTTGCTTTCAGCGAGGTCCGGCACGGCTACTATTCTTACTTCGTTGCCGTTGATCATCAGCGGCACCACTGCATTGACGAGTCACTCACGGACTCCGGGGTTATCAGCATGATTTACGACAGTATTCTGGACACGATAGGCAATACGCCCGTTATCCGCCTTCAGCGC
The DNA here is from genome assembly GCF_055809415.1 of Woeseia sp. D3-10. NCBI lineage: Bacteria > Pseudomonadati > Pseudomonadota > Gammaproteobacteria > Woeseiales > Woeseiaceae > Woeseia > Woeseia sp. D3-10. The sequence goes on from NZ_JBVVTW010000007.1 coordinate 2,591,428, forward strand.
ATGGCACCTCCGGATGTCGAGCTCTATGTAAAAGTGGAATCGTTCAATCCGATGGCCTCGGTCAAAGACCGGCTGGCGTTCGCGATTATTAACGATGCGGAACAACGCGGTGATCTGAAGCCCGGGCAAACGGTCATCGAAGCAACGTCAGGCAATACCGGCATCGCTCTGGCGATGGTGTGTGCCGCACGTGGCTACCCATTCGTCGCGGTCATGGCCGAGTCTTTTTCGGTAGAGCGCCGCAAAATCATGCGAGGCCTGGGGGCGAAAGTCATCCTGACGCCAGCGGCAGAACGCGGTACCGGCATGGTGCGCAAGGCGGAAGAGCTGGCGCAACAGCACGGCTGGTTCCTCAGTCGACAATTCGAAAATCCGGCCAACCCTGAGTATCACCGGCACACGACCGGGCCGGAAATTTTGCGGGACTTTGCCGGCCGACGACTTGACTACTGGGTGAGTGGCTACGGTACAGGCGGCACGATGACCGGTGCCGGCGAAGTATTGAAAGCAGCGCGGCCTGCGGTGCGCATCATTGCGACCGAACCTGCCGGAGCTTCACTGCTCGCCGGTAAGGAATGGCAGCCACACAAGATTCAGGGCTGGACACCCGACTTCATTCCCGAAGTACTGAACCGGAAAGTCTACGACGAGCTCGTTCCGGTCAGTGATGACGATGCGATAAGGGTCGCTCGCGAACTGGCGGCAAAAGAAGGTATCTTCGCGGGCATTTCTTCCGGCGCCACACTGGCTGCCGCGCTGGCCGTCGCCGCCAAAGCAGAGAAGGGGTCCGTGTTGCTGGCAATGCTGCCGGATACGGGCGAGCGCTATCTGAGTACCCCACTCTTTGAGGGTGTCAACGAAGGCTCAGATGACGAATGGCTGGCTTCGTTGGGCTAAGTAGGTCCGGTCAGCCGTGAGCGCTCACGGCTGACCGATTGGCCGTGCACAGGCCACATTATCGGCTAAAACCCCTTAAGAACGCGTGAAATTGAAGTTTGCCTGAGACGCTGGTCACAGCGGCTCGGTCATCGTGCATGGCAATATTTGTCGAATTCGCGCTGGCCGCTCCGGTCGGTTAGCGACTTCGGAGCGCCAACGACAATGACCGCAGAAGTGCACCGTATCGCCAATCGGCGGAGCATAGGCAATGTAAAGGGCCTGTTGCACTCATTGGTGCCGCGCGCTACCTGCTTCGCGTTCTACAGCGTATCCCGTACCTGCACCTGGAGCAGCGACGGTGCAGACGACTACGAGCTGGATAACTTTGTAACGGATCTGCCAGAGGAAATACTGCACGGGCGTGAGCCGGACAGCACCTTCTTGCGCCGTACATTGGCATCCGGTCGAACCATTCTGCTATTGACAGTGTCTGGCGAAGGGGCCGATGCGCTCGGCGTGCTGATCGCGGTCTTCTCGCGAAATGCCGGCAAATCATCGTGGTTCAATCCGAATTTGATACGCGAGATCCTGCTGCCGGTCGTCGATGTTATTCGTGAGAATTTGTACCTTGGGACCCGCCTGAGTATCTCGGAGCAGCGTGCCACGGCTGTCGAGAAAGAGCTCAGACTCGTCTATACGCTGGATGAGAAGGTACACGGAACGTCGCGCAGCCACAGCGGCCTCGCACAGTTGGTCGGTCAAAGCGGTCGTTACCTGGGTGTCGCGTACAGTGTCCTGTTGTTACCTGCCAAGCGCATTCGAATCAGTGCTACGCATTCAAGCTGGAAGCACGTAAATCGCAAGTCGTTGGATAAATACCTTATCGACGTGCTGTTTCCCAAACTGGTAGGTGAGGACGAGCCGGTCGTGTTCGCCGTGCCGCCATCGTCGAATCATGAGAGCCCGGCGGACCAGGGTTTTCAGGTAATGCTGAGTCCATTGCATGACGCCGCTGGCAATGTCGAAGGTGCGGTTGCGCAACTCGGTCGCGTCAACGGTGAATCGTTCACCCCGGATAGCAAGCGGTTTATGTCGCACGTGGTGCGTAAGGTCGAGCATCTGATCAGGCAGTCGTTTGATGTTATGACTGGCCTGATGAATCGCTCGGGTTTCGAGGCGCAGATTCATGAGTCCATGAGCCAGCTTGAGACATCGAAGGATGTGCACCAGATGGTCTACTTCGATCTGGACAATCTGCAGCTGGTCAACGATACGTTTGGTCAGCAAGCCGGCGATGATGTGATCAAGCGCTTTGGTCAATTGATCGAAGAGCAACTGCCGCGAAACGGTATCGCGACCAGGCTGACCGGTGATGATTTCGCTATCCTGTTGACCCACAGCAGCGAAGAAGACGCGATGGCGCTCGCCATGAGCCTGCGCGGCTATAGCGACCAGTTGCGCTACCTGAAGGGTGATAAATCATTGCAGGTAACCGTGAGCGCGGGGATTGCCCCGTTTACGGCGCAAGTCAGTGACGAAGCTGAGGTTCTTAAATCGGCACGCATTGCCTGCGACTCGGCGAAGGACCACGGGCGCGATCGTATCGAGGTCTATGACCAGCAGAACCAGAGCATCATCCGGCGTTTCGACGACATGAATCTGGTGACCGAGATTCAGAGATCGCTGGATGCGGACGAGCTTGAATTGCATGCTCAGCCGATCGTCAGTCTGTCACGAAAGGGCGCCGCGCCGCGCTTCGAAGTATTGCTTCGAATGCGTGATACCGACGGCAAGTGCATTTCAACGACAGCCTTTTTCTCAGCGGCAGAGCGTTATCAGCTTATGCCGCAGATCGACCGTTGGGTCGTGTCGACCACTATTTCCAGTCTGCAGCCGCATAGCCGCTTCCTTGTGGAATCCGGGGCAGTTTTCTCTGTGAATCTGTCCGGCCAGTCGCTCGGCGATGATGCAATACGTCGTTTCATCGAAGATGAGATCGACGCGTCCGGCATTCCGGCGGCATCGTTGTGTTTTGAGGTCACCGAGTCCGCGGCGGTAGCCAACCGTCGCAAAGCGCAATCGTTTATTGATTCACTGCGCGAGCGTGGCTGCCGATTCTCGCTGGACGATTTCGGTGCCGGCCTGAGTTCATTCGCTTACCTCAAAAACTTCAAAGTGGATACGCTGAAAATTGATGGCAGTTTTATTCGTGATATTACCGACAACCGGATTTCCGAATCGATGGTTGCGGCTATCACCCAGGTTGCCAAGGTGATGGAGCTTGATACGGTTGCGGAGTACGTGGAGACCAGCAAGACCAAAACACTGCTGCGCAAGCTGGGCGTCGATTATGTGCAAGGCCATCTTACGGGCAAGCCGCGCGAACTGGCGACTGTCCTGCACGAGTTGATCAGTCCGGAAGCCGCGTCGAAAGCCTGATACCACGCGTTGGCCTAGAAGATTTCTGCTTCCAGACCGGCAGCGAGCAGCATGCCAAGTTCTTCGCATTCCTGCAGTTGCTGTTCGTTAAAATCACCGCACATCAACACCGGCTCGTGGACTCGTTTCAGATTGAGACCGGACACTATCCGCTCGACGCTACTGATGGCGCCACTGCCGTCGTTACCCGCGCGAACGAACAACGCGTACGGCAAGCCACTGACCTTGTCCTGGCAAGGGTGGTAAACCTGATCGAGAAAATACTTCAGTGCGCCACTCATGTAGCCGAAGTTCTCCGGGGTCCCCAGAATCAGGCCATCGGCCCACAACAGGTCATCGACGCCAGCAACCAGTGCATCCAGTAGCCGCACTTCTACTTGTGCGATGTCCGGATGTCGCGCGCCGGTTTCGACCGCCCTGGCCATGCGCGACGTTGAGCCTGATTGCGAGTGGTAAACAATCAGCAGATGCTTGCTCTTACTCATTGTACGAATCACCGGTCTTTGGCCGTTCAGGCATGCCTGGTTGCTGCCCGTTCAGTACTTGCTCGCAAAACGCCAGGCCGCTACATGCCTGAACAACATCGGCGGCGCATTTCGGAGTGAGGTACATTGCGCTGAACACTTGCCTGCCATTTGGTTAGACTCACGCGAATGTTACCGCAACCGCAAAATCAGTTTGCTGAAGTGATCGACGACTTGCCTGTCCTGTTGCAGTCACCTGTTCGTTTGTGGCTCGCGCTTATGGATGAGCAGGAACCGGCAGCGATACCGGCGCTATCAAACGCGTCGCTTGGCGTGGCGGACTTGCTGAAATTTGTTGCGACCAGCGAGTATGCCGCGAACACGCTGCGTCGTCATTGGGCCTGGTTTGCCGAGCAAGCGGCCAGTGGTGCGCTGGACGCCGCGCCGCAGCTGGCCTGGGGCGAGCTTTCCCAGGATGCGGATGAGCCATTGTTTGGTCGTCAGTTGCGGAGTCTGCGGAATCGGAGCTTGCTGCATATCCTGTGGCGTGAGTTGCACGGCAAAGCTGACCTGGAAGAAACGTTGACGTCCTTGTCTGCACTGGCCGACAACCTTGTTGCGGCCTGCGAAGGTTATGCCCGCCGACAGTTGCGCGAACGCTTCGGTGATGTGCGGGATGCCGACGGCCAGCCAGTGTCGCTCTGTATTCTCGCCATGGGCAAACTCGGTGGCCGTGAGCTCAATTTCTCGTCGGATATCGATGTCATCTTTTTATACCCGCACGATGGCGACAGCGACGGTGCCCGTGTGTTGTCGGCGCAGGAGTATTTCACGCGCCTGGCCAGACGGATTGTGTCCTTGCTGGAGGAGTCGACGGCCGACGGTTTCGTGTATCGGGTTGATACCCGCTTGCGGCCGTTCGGCGACAGCGGCCCACCGGTTGTCAGCTTTGCCGCGCTTGAGTCGTACTTGCTGAACCATGGCCGGACCTGGGAGCGTTACGCGTACATCAAGTCACGTGTGATTGTCCCGGCGACCAGCGATGTCGAGGTCGTCGCGTTGCACAAGGAACTGATTGAACCGTTCGTGTATCGCCGCTATCTGGACTTCGGTATTTTTGAGTCACTTCGCGATATGAAGGCGATGATCAGTGCCGAAGTGCAGCGTCGCGAGATGGCTCGCAACGTCAAGCTTGGCCCAGGCGGCATCCGCGAAGTTGAATTCATTGCGCAGTCTTTGCAGCTGGTCCGAGGTGGTCAGGTTCGCGGATTGCGCTGTCGTGAATTGCAGCAGGCATTGCGTCAGCTTGCGGATACAGAAGATCTGTTGCGCAGTGAAGTCAACGGTCTGCTGGAGTCGTACGCTTTCCTGCGGAGAGTCGAGAACTTCATACAGGCAATGCGTGACCAGCAAACGCACGATTTGCCAGACAACGAAGTGGATCAGGCACGGATCGCGTTGGCTATGGATTGCCCGGACTGGCGGGCGCTCGAAGTCGACATTGAGCGGCACCGCCAGTTCGTCAGTGAGCGCTTTACGGCTGTCGCGTTTCGCGGCGCTCATGAGACCGTGGAATCGGAGTTGCGCGCCGGTTTCGCGACTTATTGTGAGTCTGTGCTTGATCCAGAGAGTTGGGAGCAGCAGTTCCTGCAGCACGGCTATGACGAGCCGGAAGTGCTGGCGGCTGAAATGTGCCGTTTCCTGCAGGACCGGGCGACCTTGCAGGCGGATGCCACGGCACGCCGGCGCCTTAACCAGCTGTTGCCCGAAATGCTGGACCTGTTACACGGCCGTGCGCAGGCGGCACAAACCTTGCGGCGCTTGTTGAATATCGTTGCCCGGGTTCTTCGGCGCAGCGCCTACGTGGCGTTGTTGATTGAAAACAAGGCAGCCCTGCGAAGGCTCATTGAGTTGTGTGAAAAAAGCGCGTACCTCGCCGAGGAGATCGCGCGATTCCCCATGCTGCTTGATGAGATGCTGGATCCGCGTCTGTACTCCGCCGACTACAACGCGGCAGCATTGCGAGAAAATCTGGCAGAGCGCCTGACCAGCCTCGGTGAAGTGGATAGCGAGCGGCGCGTCGAGGTGCTCGGTCAGTTTCAGCGGGCAGCACTGTTTCGCATCGCTGCAGCGGATTTCACCGGCAATTTGCCCATCATGAAGGTCAGCGACCAATTAACCGATCTTGCGGAGATCGTTCTTGCCGAGGCATTGAACGTTGCTTGGCGGGATGTCGTTGAGCGTTTCGGCGAGCCGCGATTTGTGGAGGGTGGTCAGAACCGTGCAGCGGGACTCGGCGTGATTGCGTACGGCAAGCTGGGAGGGTTCGAGCTGTCCTACGGCTCGGACCTGGACCTCGTGTTCCTGCACAACTCGCGCGGCAGCGAACAACACACGAACGGGGCCAAGGCCGTCGAGAACAGCATGTTTTTTGTGCGTCTCGCACGTCGGCTTGTGCATTTCCTGACCATTCAAACGGGTTCGGGTGCGCTCTACGATGTGGACACGCGGCTACGACCCAGCGGTCGGGCGGGACTGCTGGTCACCAGTGTGGAAGCGTTCGAGCGCTACCAAAGCGAGAACGCCTGGACCTGGGAGCATCAGGCGCTGCTACGGGCCCGTCCTGTCGCAGGGCATGCCGGGGTTGCGCGGGAGTTTGAGCGCATTCGTGCCGACACGCTGATAGGTCGGGTCAATCGAGACAGCTTGCGAGACGATGTTCGCGCCATGCGTGAAAAGATGCGTGCGCAACTGGATAGCGCAACCGACGGCGGATTCGATCTAAAGCAGGGAAAAGGTGGGATCGGTGATATTGAATTCATCGTGCAGTACCTGGTTCTGGCCAACGCTGCTCACGAACCGGCGATCATCCACTACCCGGACAATATCCGGCAACTCGGTACATTGGGCGCTGCGGGCTGTTTACCGCGGGAAACGGTGACCAGGCTGCAGGACGGCTACCGGGCCTACCGGCTCCGGCTGCACACCCTGGTTCTCGATGGCAAGCCGCCAGTCGTGGCGGGAGACGCGTTTCCGACTGAACGAGCATTTGTTTCGGCCCTGTGGGATCAGTTGCTGGCTTGATTCCTGCGACAGGTGTTAGCCGCGCGGTCAATGGCGTTGCTATAATCGCCGTCTCTTCCAGCACGACACAGGTGATACAGGTGGCAGCCAAAGCAGGGACGGTCGATCAGAATCTGATTCCGGCCAATTCAGAACATCGCTATGAAGTCAGTCGCAAGGATTTGCCGCTGTCCTGTCCCATGCCGGGCATGTATTTGTGGAACTCTCACCCGAAGGTTTACCTGCCAGTGGCAGTAACGGGTGAAGCCAAGTGTCCGTACTGCGGTGCGCAGTACGTTCTGACTGATCCCCGATGAGAGCAGTGCGGGCACGTCAGGCAGCGCCAGGCCGGGGAGTAAATCGCTAGTGCACGTCGTGACAGGTGGCGCGGGCTTCGTAGGCAGCAACCTCGCACGGTTGTTAACGGCGCAAGGCGCTGACGACGTGCTGATCGTTGATGATCTCCGTGACGGGCACAAATTCCGCAATATTGCCGATCTGCCGATCGTCGATTACATGGACCGCGCCGAATTCCTGCAGCGCGTTGAGAGTGACGCCGACTTTGTGCGGAACTTGACCGCAATACTGCATCAGGGTGCTTGTTCGACCACGACCGAGTGGGATGGCAAGTACATGATGGAAAATAATTACAGTTATTCCAAGACTCTCCTGCACCGTTGCCTCGAGTTTGACGTGCCGCTGATCTACGCCTCATCCGCAGCGGTTTACGGTGACGCTACTGCGTTCGTGGAGTCGCCGGAGAACGAACGGCCGCTGAATGTCTACGGTTATTCCAAGCTGTTGTTCGATCAGTACGTACGACGTTTGTCGCTGACGGACCAGCAGCAGGTTGTTGGCCTGCGCTATTTCAACGTCTATGGTCCGCGCGAACAGCACAAAGCCTCCATGGCAAGCGTCGCTTACCATTTCAATCAGCAGTTGCAGGATGATCACGAAGTTCGTTTGTTCGAGGGCTGCGATGGCTATGAGGATGGCGAGCAGCAGCGCGATTTCGTCTACGTTGATGATATTGCCGCGGTAAATTTGTGGTTTTTGCAGCAGCGGAACGTGTCCGGTGTGTTCAATGCTGGCACGGGGCGCGCGCAAAGTTTCAATGACGTCGCCAAGGCAGTCATCAAGTGGCACGGGCGTGGCCGCATTCGCTATGTCGCCTTTCCGGAGCATCTGAAAGGCGCTTACCAGAGTTACACGCAGGCAGACCTGACCGCCTTGCGTGCCGCCGGCTGCGATGTTGAGTTTCGCGATGTCGCGCACGGTGTGAGTGACTATCTGGACGCGTTGGCGACCTGATTTGGCGGCACGTTGAGCCAGACACGCATCCTCGTCGTTGGCCCGTCCTGGGTAGGCGACATGATCATGGCGCAGTCGTTGTTCAAGTGGCTGAAGTCCCGCGATCCCGATTGCCTCATTGATTTGCTGGCGCCTGAGTGGTCATTACCGGTCATTGCCCGCATGCCCGAAGTGCGTAAGGGCGTAGTACTGCCATTTGCTCACGGCGAGCTGGCGTTCAGCAAACGCTGGCAGCTTGGGCAGTGGCTACGGCCGACCGTTTACCACCGCGCGATCGTCTTGCCCCGGTCGATGAAGGCTGCACTGGTGCCGTATTTTGCGGGCATACCCCGCCGCACGGGCTTCCGCGGCGAGATGCGTTACGGCGTCATTAACGATCGTCGTCCTTTTGACAAGAGTGTGCTTGATCAAACCGTGAAACGCTTTTTGGCGCTCGGGCTAGACGCTGATGAGCCGTTGCCGGATATTCCTCAGCCGCAATTGCGGGTCGATGCGGATAATCAGCAGCAACTGTATGCCGAGCTGGGGCTGGAACTGGACAGGCCGGTAGTCGCGATGATGCCCGGCGCCGAATACGGCCCTTCGAAATGCTGGCCACTGGAGTCATTTACCGCGTTGGCAGCAAGCCTCGACAATGCGGGCTACAACGTCTGGGTGCTGGGTTCCGCCAAGGAGCAACCGCTGGGTGAGGCCATCGCCAGCGGCAGCAGGGCGCACAATCTTTGCGGGCGCACCAAGCTTGTTGATGTTGTTGACCTGTTGGCGGCCAGCGCGGCGGCGGTCAGCAACGATTCCGGTCTCATGCACGTAGCGGCCGCTGTCGGCACACACGTCGTTGGTATTTACGGATCGACGTCCCCGCATTTCACCCCGCCGCTAACCGCGCGAAAGACGCTGCATTACCTCGGCCTGGACTGCAGCCCCTGTTTCGAGCGCGAGTGCCCGCTCGGGCACCTGCGTTGTTTGCGTGAAATCACTCCTGAGCAGGTTCTGCACGGAATTGTCGCTAAATAGTAGAAAACAGCGGCTATCGTCGGGTTTTCGACTTTGGGGTGGGCGGTTCTGTCTCTGGCATAGTACAGTGTCAGCTCCATGCTGCGAACAGGCGCGATACGGTGGCAAATATCGTTTAACGTCTGCAATTGTGTAGCCAAGGTCGAGAAACGCCGGAAATTCAATAATCCGCGGCAAAGCAGCGCGGACGGGGTTTCATTGCTGACGCAATTGCTTAGAGAAAGCGAGTAAAACCCCATAAAAAGTCGTTAATATCGCTAAACGTCCGGTATATTACTGAAAATGGGTCGACGGTCATTTGGACCTGTTGACGGCGAAATAGGCGACCGTCCATTCAGCGAAAATAGGAAAAAAATAGCAAAATACGGTGTCAACAGTGGCAAAGTTCTTAAAACGTGCTGCTTTTAAGAAATAGCACGTCCAGTTTTTCTTTGACCTGTGCCAGCCGGATCAGGCCCATTGCGCCGGGATCCCGAACCCGTTGTCCCCAGCGCAAGTCATCAACCGCCTTGCCGAGGTATTTCTGGGCAGCTTCCGGGTAGGCGTTGACGCACAGTTCGCGGCTGCAATAGGGGCCGGTGCGTTCGGGATTCGACGTCGCGTAAAGGCCGATAACGGGCGTGCCGACCGTGGTTGCCATGTGTGCCGGTCCTGAATCCGGGCACAACACGCCGTTTGCAATCTCGATCAGCGCCAGCAATTGCTTCAGGTTGGTCTTGCCCACGAGATCGACGACATCGTCGCCGGCCAAACGGCGGATGGTTGCAGCGTATTCCTGTTCCAGGTCCGAGTGGCCGCCAGTGAGGACTATCCGGCAATTGAATTTTTGCTGTGCATGACGGGCGGCGGCGGCGTAGTTCTCGGCGCTCCAGTTGCGGAAATTGCGCGCGCGTTGGCTGCTGCAGGGGCTGATGACGAGCATCGGTCGTTCAGCATCGCGGTACTGAGCGGCGAATTCCCGCTGGGGTTCAGACAGCGGTATATCCCAGCGCAAGGGTTTTTCCGGTACGCCGATCGCGCGGGCGAACGACAGCATGGCATCCTGTGCGTGTTGTCTTTGCTCCGGTGAAATACGCCGATTGGTGAACAGCCATTGAAAATCTTTGGCGCGTGCGAAGTCGTAACCAATTCGGAATCGTGTACGCAACGAGCGGTAAATGAAATTTGCGCGCATGGACGCGTGCATGCACAACGCAGCATCAAATGACTGGTTGCGAAGCTGGCGGCGCAGATCACGGTAGGCGCCCCTGCCTTTCGATTTATCGAAAATGATAAACTCGATGCCCGGAATATCGGCGAGCAAGCTGGCTTCTGTTTTGCCGATGATCCATGAGATCCGCGTTTCTGGCCAAGTGTCCTGTATGCTGCGGACGACGGCCAGCGCATGACAGGTGTCGCCAATCGCCGAGAGACGAACCACGCAAATACTGTCCGGCGGCGCGTGCTGAAACATGTAGATCAACCAGTAAAGGACGGCAGGACTTGAGCGACACCGTCGAGAAGACCAAGAACGGCGCCATCCTATACGATACCGCCATCCTCAACCACGTTTCCGACGAGCAATTCCATGCGCGCGGATGGCGTGAGTCACGACCAGTTGCAGGTAATCTGCGCTCGGCAGGTCGCGGTCAGACTATGTTCGTTAGTGACGGCAAAGCAGAGTTCGTGCTGCGCCACTTTGTGCGTGGCGGCCTGATCGGTCGAGCCGTGCGTGATGTCTATGTCTGGGCAGGCGAGGAGCGAACCCGTCCTTTCATGGAGTGGCGAATCCTGTACAAGATGCGGGCGATGGGGTTGCCTGTGCCGCAACCGGTCGCCGCACGCTATCGGCGCGCGGGGACTTTTTACTCCGCCGATTTGCTGACGGTGCGCGAGCCGGGAATTGAGCCACTGTCTCAGCGCTTGAAAGGCGGTGACCTTGGTCCACAGTTCTGGCAGAAACTGGGCGCGGAGCTGCAGCGTTTTCACCACCATGGAATTTGTCACGCTGATCTGAATGCTTACAACGTACAGATCAATGCTGAAGACGGACTGTTTCTGCTGGACTTTGATCGCGGAACGATCAGAAAACCGGGCACCTGGCAGGCCAAAAATCTAGCGAGGTTGCATCGTAGTTTGCGAAAAATCCGTGGTCTGGACCCGTCGATCAACTGGACCGAAAATGACTGGCGACAATTGCTGGACGGCTACTTCCAGGCGTCCAGGTCCGCATAGTAGTCCGGCATGTCGGCAGGCAGGTTCTTGTACTTGCGGTGAATCCAGTAGTACTGCTCCGGACAAAGCCGGATTCGCTCTTCAAGTACCTGTACGTAGCGGAGCGTGTCTGCAGCAGCGTCGTCACTCGGAAAGTTGTCCAGCGGCGGCAAGACGCAAAGTTCGTAACGACCATTGGCGAGACGCCGGGGGAAATACGGCAGTACACGGGCTTTGCCTAATCTGGCCAAAGTGCTGGTTGCCGTGTTGGTCATCGACGGTACACCGAAGAACGGCAGCATCGCTGATTGCTTCAGGTTGTAGCTCTGATCCGGCGCGTACCAGACCGGACGCCCGTCGCGCAGACTCCGCACCATGGTCTTGATATCGTTTTTCTCGATGGTGCTGCGTGCCGATCGTTCGCGCCCGGTGCGCAGAATTTCAGTAAGGAACTGGCTGCGGTGTTTACGGTATACCGCATCGAAAGGCTGACAATTCAGACTCAGCACGCGTCCGCTGACTTCAAGCGTCGTGAAGTGAGCACTCAGCAAAATGATGCCAACACCGTCGTCAGCGGCCTGCTGCAGATGTTCGGTGCCATGGATGTCGGTCAGTGCCACCAGTTCGCGGTCAGATGTCCAGCGGCCCATTCCCAGTTCGATCAGGGATATCCCCTGCGCTTCCATGTGTTCGCGTGCCAGTTTGTTGCGGGCCGATTCGTCCAGTTCGGGGAATGCCAGGGAAATATTGCGCCGAATGATGGCCCGACGGCGACCGGCAATGCGGTGCAAGAACCGACCCAGGCCACGACCCACCGCGAGCCTCGCGCTATGTGGCAACAGGCATACGATCCGCAACAGCAGCAACCCCAGCCATGCCGGCCAGTAGTTGGGTGTCCAGAATTGATAAAGCGGCTTACGCCCGGCTTGGCTGATCGTTCTCGTCGGTTCGGAGTTGCGACGCGAGTGTAACGATTGCAGGACCGTGCGGGCAATTCGGGTGTTCGCGGACGGCGGATCTACTCTGAAATTCCGTCCGTATAGCCGTCGTCAGCACCGGCCTCGTCATGGGCGGCAGGATCAGCCGTGTTTTCATTCAGTGGCGCCGCCTGTTCAGTAGCGATACCAACGTGAAACGCGGCGAAGCCCGGCATGACAACCTGGTTCTTGGCCATGCCGATGACGCGCCCGGAGAAAGGCGAGTACAGGTTGGTTGTAGCATTGTTCATCGGGTCGGTGATGCTGCCGAGCAAGTCACCACGGCGAACGCTGCTACCGAGGCTGACATCTGCCAGCAGGATGCCGCCGCGGTTGGCGCGTACCCAGGACGAGCGGTAATAGACCGGTTCCGGGTCACCCCAAAGACGTGATCGTTTCACCATGCCAAGGGTATGCAGCAATGTTTCCACACCCTTTACGCCGTGCTTGACCTCTTTGAGCTCGAGTTCTGACGGCCCGCCAGCTTCTAGAGTAACGGTGGGCACGCCGGCGGCCGTTGCCGCATAACGCAAGGTGCCGCGCGCCGGGGTACTGTGGAGGATGACCGTTGCGCCGAAGCCCTGGGTGATAGTCACGACATCCGGGTTGCGTAAGTCAGCGCGTAGTTGCGGCAGGTTGGTGCGCTCGAAAGATCCCGTGTGCAAGTCAATCAAGGCATCGCATTGCAGCACGATCTCAGTGAAGAACGAATGCGCGATGCGCGATGCAGCGCTGCCGTTGCGGTTGCCCGGAAAATAGCGATTGAGATCGCGGCGATCCGGCAAATAGCGTGAACCGCGGCGAAATCCCTGCAAATTGACGATAGGTACACCAATAACGGCACCGGAAAGTTTGTCCGGGTTGAGTTCGTGCATGACGCGCCGAACCATTTCTATACCGTTGAGTTCGTCACCGTGTACCGCTGCGGTTAAGCACACGGTTGGTCCGGCAAACTGGCCGTTGACGACCAGAACCGGTGTGGACACCGGCAAGCCTTCGAACAATTCCGTTGCCGACCACGCGAGGCGGCGGTAACTGCCAGGCGGTACTGTGTCGCCGAGCAAGCGCAGCGTTTCGGCGGCGTGTTCGACGGTGGTGACTGCGTTGGCGAGCGGCACCACAGGGACAATACGGTCACTGGCATCGACGACGGGACTTGGTAAGCTCAGGTCCGGTGTTGCATTGTTGTCAGCGTCAACATCCGCGCTGACGATAATCTCGCTGTCTGCTTCGGTCTCCGAACGAGCTTCGCTGCCATCGGTCTCATCCATCATGGCGAGCTGAACCGGTGCGGCCTCGGGTTCGTCCGCCGCAGGCAAAACCGGCGCAATGGCGAGCAGCGCAACAGCCAGCAGCAACGTTTTATGCAAGGAGAGTATTTGTGAGTTCATTGAGAGATGGCCATATGGCCTCAGACAGCGAATCCGGATTGCCGGTTCCAACAGCGTGGAAAATGCCTCATAAATCCCGCGAGTTCTGTGAACTGTGCGGTAATCCTGCGCACAGCCCCCTGTTGATCGTGTAGTTATTACTGATGATAAGGTCATTTTGCAAACCGCGTCTCATTACTCTTCTTTGTTGCGTTCTCTTATCGGTCACGGGTTTTGCCCGGGCTGACGATGAACTATTCCCATTGCCGGCAGAGTTGAATCGCGATGTCGACTTCTGGCTGGCAGTATTCACCGACTATACAAGCGACGAAGGACTGCTACACGATAACCGCAATCTTGCCGTTGTTTATGAGCGAGTCAGCATGCCGGCGAGCGTTTCACGGCGTGAGCGACAACGACGGGTCGGTGTACGCCGCAATCACTACAAGGCTATTTTGCAGAGTCTGGGCAGCGGCAAGCGCACCAATCTGAGCGAGGACGAGCAGCGTGTGCTGGCCTTGTGGCCAGCCGATGTCAGCAACAATGAGTTGAAAAGTGCGGCAAACCAGATTCGTTATCAGCAGGGCTTGTCTGACCGCTTTCGCGAAGGATTGCAACGGGCCGGACGCTGGCGCGCGCACGTGCATGAGTCGTTCACCCGGCTGGGTGTGCCGCTGGAGCTCTCCGCCTTGCCGCACGTCGAGTCCTCGTACAACCCGGGCGCACGCTCGCACGTGGGTGCATCAGGCATCTGGCAGTTCACGCGCGGGACGGGTCGGCGCTTCATGCGTATCGATCACGTGCTGGATGAACGCAATGACCCGTACGCCGCTACCGTGGCTGCCGGCGAGCTGTTGGCCTACAACTATTCCATCGTGGGCAACTGGCCCATGGCGATCACGGCGTACAACCACGGTCTGGCCGGCGCGCGACGTGCCATGCGGGAGTTCGGCGATACCAACTACGTGCAAATAATGCGCGAATACAAAGGGCGCACGTTTGGTTTCGCGTCGCGCAACTTTTACGTCGCGTTTCTCGCCGCTCTTAGAGTTGATAAGGATCCACAGAAGTATTTCCCCGGCGTTACCGCTGAGCCTGCATTGGTTTACGACACGGTCGAATTATCGGCTTACCTGCCAGCGGACGCACTCGCGGCGGCTACGGGTCTCAGCGAGCGGGAACTGGCGCAACACAACCCGGCGACTCAGGCCACTATTTGGCAAGGCAGTAAGCACCTGCCCAAAGGCTTCCATTTGCGGGTGCCGGGTGGTCGCTTGCAGACGCCCTTGGCTGACCTGCTGGCTAACCTCGACGAGTCTGTCTGGCAAAACGAGCAGTTGCCGGATCTGATCCATATCGTCGCCCGTGGTGACACGCTGTCCGAAATTGCCGAGGCTTACAAGACCCGTGTATCCACGCTGGTGGCACTGAATAACCTTGGCAGTGGCAATCGAATCCGCATTGGTCAGCAGATACGTTTGCCGGCGGCAGGCCCGGCCCCGGTAACGGTGGCCGCCGCGCCGCCCCCTCCGGCACCCGCACCGGAACCGATGCCCGAACCTGACCCGGTGGACGAGGTGGAGCCAACCGCTGTGTTGGCCGCGGATGATGAGCAGGTAATCGAAGGTTCTGGCGCGTTGCCCGATGACGTCGACGACGGCGACGGCACTTCGATCAGTACGGCGCGTACTGCGTTATTGTCCGATCCCAGCGATTACACGGTCGCAGCCGACTCGACAATCGAGGTTCACCCGCTGGAGACGCTGGGTCACTACGCTGACTGGTTGGGCATTCGTACTCAGCGGTTGCGCGATATCAATGGCCTCGCATTCCGCTCACCGGTATCGATCGGCAATCGCCTGAAACTTGATCTTGGCAATGTGAATGCCAGCGACTTCGAAACGAAGCGAGTGGATTATCACCGTGCCCAGCAGGACGCGTTCTTCCGCAGCACCACGATTCGTGGTGTCAGCGAACACGCCGTCAAGCGAGGCGAGTCCGTCTGGGTACTCGCGTTACGCCAGTACAAAGTGCCACTGTGGCTGTTTCGGCAGTACAACCCGGAACTGGACATGCACAATGTCCGTCCGGGAACAGTCATTCAGCTTCCGGTACTCGTGAGCGTCGCGGAGTGAGTTGCACGGGATGCTGAGCGCCGTTGTCCGGTTCCTGCCCGTACTGTTTGTGACGCTGGCTGCAATAGCGTACGTGGTCTATGTCGAAGGTGCGGACGCCTATGCATTGCGCAACACCGTGCCGATGCTGGTGCTGCTCTTGCTGGCCGCGCTGACCTTGCAGCGCGGTGGCGGTCGTTGGCGTGGCGCCGACTGGCGCTGGTTGCTGGGCACGTTGGGGTTCGCCGTTCCCGCGCTCGGTCTGTCATTGTATCTGCACTACGGCTACCACACAGACCTTGGCGATATTCGCAGCAGCGCGCTGTACCCGCTGGAACTATTCCGCTATTTGCCCGCTTATACACTGGTCGCGGGCGTGATTGGTTTCGCCATAGGCTGGATCGTTGGTCGCAATGTGCGCTAGCGATCGATTCCAGCTCGCGGCAGACTCTGGTAAGTTTTCAATCCGGATTCTGGGGAGCAAAGGATGAAGAGAGCGAGTCGCCGGGCATTTATCGCGTCAGTTGCCCACTGTTTGCCTGCACTGGTGCTGGCGGACAGTAGCAGCGAGTTTCCTGTGGCCGATGAAGTCATTGTGGAAAAGGCCGCTCGCAAACTGCACCTGCTCCGCAATGGCGAGGCCTTCCGTACCTTCGATATCGCCCTCGGGATCGCGCCGGTGGGCCACAAAGAGTACGAGGGCGATGCGAAAACCCCGGAAGGCCGTTACCTGCTCGATATCCGCAATCCGAACAGCGATTTCTTTCTTTCGATACACGTCTCCTACCCCAGTCTGGATGACCGCGAACGTGCCCGCCAGAAAGGCCTCGATCCTGGCGGCCAGATCATGATTCACGGCCAGCCGAACGAACCGACCTATTCGGCGGCGTACTACCGCTCCGCAGACTGGACGAACGGCTGCATCGCCGTGTCCAATTCAGACATGATCGACATCTGGTTGATGACTCCGGACGGCACGCCGATAGACATCCGGCCGTAATCAGGGCTTGCGCCCGAACGATTGTCACAACGGCAGGCGATGCTCGAGGCAAGAAAAACGGGATTCATCGCGTGGACGGCAGGACTGCAATCCACTACCGTCATCCGGACAGCCGTTCAATCACAGCCAAGCAGGTAACTCCCTTGCAACAAAGTCATACCGTTTCCAGTAGCGTAATTCGCGCGGACAGCGACAGAACCGTTGATGCCGAAGTGTGGCCAGAGGGCAGTCTCGAAGTCCTCTCGCAACACGAGGCCGATCAACTGCGCAATGTCGGTCAGGGCGATCTCTACACCTTGCTGCGGCGCTGCTTGCTGGCCGTTCTCAACTCAGGCGGCAATTCAGATGATGCCCGCGAAGTGTTGGGGCGGCACAAAAACTTTGCTGTGCGCTTTGAGCAGCAGGACCGTGGCCTGAAGGTTATCTTGAAAGGCGCACCGGCATCGGCTTTCGTTGATGGCGAAATGATCAGGGGTATCCGCGAGCAGTTGTTCGCTGTACTGCGTGACATTGTTTACACGAGCAATGAAATCCAGGCGAGCGGTCGCTTCGATCTTCAATCCTCCGACAATATTACCAACGCAGTATTCCATATCCTGCGCAATGCCCGGGTATTCCACCTGCCTGCGACGGCCGATCTCGTTGTGTGCTGGGGCGGGCATGCGATCAGTCGTGAAGAATACGACTACACGAAGAAGGTCGGTTACGAGCTGGGCCTGCGACGCCTGAACGTCTGCACGGGTTGTGGCCCTGGCGCGATGAAGGGGCCTATGAAGGGCGCAACAATCGGTCATGCGAAGCAGCGCATCGGTAACGGACGCTACATAGGTATCACCGAGCCGGGCATAATCGCGGCCGAATCGCCCAATCCAATCGTCAATTCGCTCATCATCATGCCCGACATGGAAAAGCGACTCGAGGCCTTCGTGCGGGTTGGCCACGGCATCATTGTCTTCCCGGGCGGCGTCGGCACTGCTGAAGAAATCCTCTACCTGCTCGGGATACTGATGCACCCCGACAACGAGGACATGCCGATGCCGCTGATCCTCACCGGGCCTGCGGACCGCGCGGATTACTTCAAACAAATTGACGAATTCATTGGCGCGACACTGGGCCCCCGAGCTCAGGCCCGCTACAAGATCATCGTCGATGATCCGGAGGAAGTTGCCCGGCAAATGTTACAGGGACTGGTTTCGGTGCGGGAATTCAGACGGCTGCAAGGTGATGCGTTCTACTTCAACTGGCGCCTTGCTATCGATCACGATTTCCAAAAGCCGTTTCGCGCAACCCACGAATCAATGCGTGAGTTACAGATCACTCGCGATCTTCCGACCCATACGCTGGCGGCCAATTTGCGCCGTGCTTTCTCCGGGCTGGTGTCCGGTAACGTGCGTGAAGACACCATGGCAGCGATTGAGAAGCAGGGCCCGTTCGAGATCTCCGGCTCCGCAGAAATCATGGGATTGCTGGACGATCTGTTAGCCGGCTTTGTCGCCGATGGCCGCATGAAGCTCGAGAGCGAGAGCTACAAGCCCTGCTATGTTGTACAGGTGTGAATGTCGTGCGAGGTGACCGTGACCTGCCTCGCGGTTTGACTGGGCGGGTCGCTTTATTAAGTAAAACCACTGCTTAAGCTAATGATTTTAAAAAAGAAAATGCCGGTCTGCATTGTGAAGCAGTTCCTGTGAAATGAGCCTCTGTCGACGTAGTATTTCGCTACAGGATGTCAAGAGCAGACGGCTATGCAAGACAGCAAAAACATCAATTGGCGTAACGACTTCAGTGATGAGGACGAAGCCAAAGAGGCGCACCAGAACGTTGCTGAACCGGCAAACGACAGTGACGGCGCTGATGGCTGGCAGCAATACCGCCGCTGGATTTCCAAAGCCCCTGCACCGAGTTCGCGTCGCAGCAGTATCGATCCGGCCTTGTACACGTGGAAGGGCTATCGCACCTGGACCGAACAGGTAAAGCGTAAGTGGGAAGACAATCAGTCCGACTGAGGTCGGAAGATTCGTGAGCTTAAGCTGATAAACCGCGAGCAGCTCCGACAATCAGCAAAGGCCGCGCCCTGCAGACGCGGCCTTTTTTGTTTCTGCAATCAAGAATTCTCTCGTCACGGCAGCGGTCACAGAGTGCTCAAAAGTGGGTGACGAAACGATACGAAGTTCTGGCAGATGCGTTCTCGACAATGCCGTGTAATTGACAAAATATTGGTAACAAGTCTCCTTTCAGAAAATTGCTTCACAATTGCGACAAACACGAAAAAAGCTGTGACATATCTCACGGCACTATCGCGCTGCGCGGTCTATATTTCGCAGCACATGGAAACTATGCGAACGGCAACCAATGTCGAATAACATTATGAAGCAAGAATCCCGTACGGAAACACTGAAGAACGAAGCTACTCGCCAACGTTGGGAGCTCTTTCACCAGGCCATCGCACACGCCAAACAGTCCAATGTCTCGTCGCTGGAACAGGACGATGAGGTGGCAACAGCAGATAGTCGGCCAGTGCCGTTGTACCCGGCGGCATCTTAACGCAAACTTCGCGGCCGTCGCGGTATGCGACCGCTGCTTAACATCGACAATCGGAGACATGCAATGGAATGTGTTTTGCTTTGGCTTGACGACCTGGATGATCTGGTGTCATCAGCCCGAATGCTCGCTGAGCGAGCGCGAAACACAATCATCGCCTTGCTCGCCCTGGCCGGTACGCTTTCGGCGGCAGGGCTGGGCGCAGCGCTTGCCATGAGCAGTCCACCGCTGGCACTGACGCTGGTATGCCTGCTCACCGTAACCTTTCTCTACCGTGGCACAGTCGGTCAGCAGGCCACTCTCGCCCGCAATTGATCGATTCTCGCGCCGGCGGTCGCCGGCTGCGCTCTTGAAATAATCCCAATCGGCACTATGGTGTGATGCCCGGTGGCCAACCGGTGGCCATCCGTTCAGATATTGGGAGAGTTATTCGTGACCGAGACAGCAAGCCGGGAAACCCTCGGTTTCCAGACCGAAGTTCGGCAGCTGTTACAGCTGATGATCCATTCGCTGTACAGCAACAAGGAAATTTTCCTGCGGGAGCTGGTATCCAATGCTTCCGACGCAGCGGACAAGCTCCGTTTCGAGGCCCTCGAACAGCCTGATCTGCTGGGAGACGATGCCGAACTGCAGATTCGTATTGAATTCGACACCAAGGCTCGAACCTTGTCGATTATTGACAACGGCATCGGCATGTCGCGCGACGAGCTGATTCAGAATCTCGGCACCATTGCACGCTCCGGTACCTCGGAATTTCTTCAGCAGATGTCGGGCGATGCGCGTAAAGACGCCCACCTCATCGGTCAGTTTGGCGTCGGTTTCTATTCTGCCTTCATCGTTGCTGACAAAGTAACGGTCGAATCGCGTCGGGCAGGCTTGCCGGCGACTGACGCCGTACGCTGGGAGTCTGACGGCAATGGCGAGTTTACGATTGAGCCCATTGAGCTGGAATCGCGTGGAACGCAGGTTACGCTGCACCTGAAGGACGAAGACAAAGAGTTCGCTGAGTCTCTGCGCATTGAGACACTGATCCGCAAATATTCCGACCACATCGCGTTCCCTGTACTACTGTCCGGCGCTGACGACGAAGAACCGCGCACGGTCAATTCCGCAACCGCGCTGTGGACGCGTGGACGTACGGAGGTCAAGGACGAAGAATACCGTGAGTTCTATAAGCACCTGTCGCACGACTTCGCAGACCCGTTGTGCTGGAGTCACAACAAGGTTGAGGGCAAACGCGAGTACACAAGCTTGCTGTACATCCCTGCCAATGCACCGTTCGACTTGTGGAACCGGGAAGTACCGCGTGGCCTGAAGCTGTACGTGCAGCGTGTTTTCATCATGGACGATGCTGAGCAGTTCTTGCCGTTGTACCTGCGATTTGTAAAGGGCGTGGTCGATTCGTCGGATCTGCCGCTGAACGTGTCGCGCGAACTTTTGCAGAAGAGCCCGGGCCTCGACGCGATGAAGACCGCGTTGACGCGCCGCGTGCTCGACATGCTGAACAAAATGGCGAGCAACGACAGCGAAGACTACGCGAAGTTCTGGAGTCAATTCGGCCAGGTTATGAAAGAAGGCCTGGTGGAAGATCACGAGAACAAGGACAAACTGGCGAAACTGTTGCGCTTTACCAGCACCCACAGTGAGGGTGACGCGCAGGACCAGTCACTGGACGACTACATTGCCCGGGCGGCCGACGGTCAGGACAAGATCTACTACATCCTGGGTGAGAACTACGAGACAGTGAAGTCCAGCCCGCACCTGGAAAAACTTCGCAAGCAGGGTATCGAAGTGTTCCTGCTTTACGATCGCATTGATCCCTGGATGGTTGATCATCTCGGCGAATACGAAGGCAAGACATTGCACGATGTGAGTCGTGGCAGTCTGGATTTGCCCGCCAATGGCGAAGACACTCCCGACGAAAATGCAGACGATGAGCACAAGCCGTTGCTTGAGCGCATTGCTGAGGTTCTGAAAGAACGCGTTGAAACCGTCGTCGTTAGTCGTCGACTGGTTGATTCACCGGCTTGCGTAGTGGCGTTGGAGCAGGACTTGTCGCCGCAGTTGCGACGTATGCTGGAGGCGTCCGGGCAAGCGCTGCCGGACAGCAAGCCGCAACTGGAAATCAACATTGGCCATCCGCTGGTGCAGCGCCTCGCGGATGAGGCTGACGAGCAACGCTTCGGCGCATTGTCGAATATCGTGCTGGACCACGCGTTGCTTGCGGAAGGCAGCCAGTTGGAAAATCCAGCGGCTTACGTGAAGCGCATGAACGAGTTCATGCTCGATTTGCAAAAGGCCAGCGACGCCGCGTGAATGTTATTGGGGCTGGCTCATGTTCCGCATGTGCGGTACGACGAGCCAGCGCTCAATCATGCCGAAGAACAGTTCTGTCAGTATCGCGAGCCCCGCAGCAGGAATTGCACCCTGCAATATCAAACGGCTGTCATTAAGGGCGAGGCCAGTCACTATCGGGTCACCAAGTCCGCCGGCGCCGATGAATGCGGCAAGCGTGGCTGTACCGATGCAGATGACGGCCGCCGTGCGTATGCCGGCCAGCACGTGCGGCATGGCCAGCGGCAACAACACGTAACGTAATTCCTGAGTGCGGGTCATGGCCATTGCAGCGGCCACCTGGCGGTAGGCAGGCGGGATCGCGTGCATGGCCGTGATGGTGCTGCGGGCGATTGGCAGCAAGGAATACAAAAATAACGCGATGATCGCGGGTTTCTGTCCAACGCCCGCAAGCGGAATCATCAATGCCAGCAGGGCGATGGACGGCACAGTTTGCAGCAAGCCGGTAACGTACAGAAAAGCGTTCGACAGGCCCCGATGGCGATGGACGCTGACGGCGATGCCCACACCAAACACGATGGCCAGCAGCAAGGCGGAGGCAGTGAGTTTCAGATGCCGCTGCGTATTGCGTACGAGCTGCGGCAGGAACGTTGCTGACTGGTAGTCCGCCGTGACCAGTCCTTCCTCTCGCAGAAAGCCGGCGGCGACATCGGCAATGCTGACGTCAGGGTCCAGTACCTGCAGGTTCAGGGCTTGCATTCGGGTGTTGTCAATGCGCCCGGCGAGGGATTCCAGCACCACAGTGGCGTCGGCCGACAGCCGGTCATTGGCCAGATACGCAGCCAGGTACCGCGGAAAATAATTCAGGTCGTCGTCCAGTAGGACGAGCCCGGAACGCAGTACTTCCCCGTCGGTTGAATACGCAGCTGTAAGGTCAATTTCCCCACCGTTGATCGCGTCATAAGACAGGCCGTGTTCGATACCGCGCGTGGTTTGCTGCAGGCCGTAACGTTGTTTCAGCCCTGGCCAGCCGTCGGCACGATTCAGAAATTCGTGTGCCATGGCGGCGCGCAGGTTCGGTGTCGTACGCAAGTCCGATATGCGATGGACATCGTTGTTACGCGAGAATGACTTGGTCACCGCGAGTGCGTAGGTATTGTTGAAGCCCAGCGGTGTCAGAAAACGCAGCTTGCGATCGGCGAGGGCAGCGCGAATATCCTCGATGTCGCTTAGTTCGGGCTGTGCCAGTATCACTTCAGTAATCGTGCCCGAATATTCCGGGTATACAGCGATGGCCCCGTTCAGCAGTGCCTCGTAGCTGATCTTGGTGCCGTTCAGTCCTTGTCGCCGTTCGACGTCAAAGCCCTTCGCTTCCAGTAGCTGCGCCGCGATCTCAGCGAGCAGGTAGTTCTCCGTGAAATTCTTGCTGCCGACGACTATCGTTTGGGCGCTGCTTGCATGACAGAATGCGGCCAACAACAGCAAGGCAATTTGGGTGCAGCGCAGCATCAGTTGGTAACGCCGGGCAGTGCCGTAATCAGGTGGCCGACGTAGTCGTTGACCGGCGCGTTGACGACTTCATCAATAAGCCCATGCTGTTGTACGCGACCTTGTTTCATGACGACGATGTAGTCCGCGAGATTGATCGCCTCCTGCGGGTCATGAGTCACGAGGATCGTTGAAATGGGTTCGGCTTCCTGCAGTTTCAGAAACTGCTCATGAATGCTGATTCGGGTCATCGTGTCGAGGCCTGAGAAGGGCTCATCGAGTAGCAACAGTTCCGGCTGCAATATCATGGCGCGACAAAGCCCCGCGCGCTGTTGTTGACCACCTGACAGTTCGTGCGGCCAGCGATCGAGGACGTCGGCCGGCAGCTGCATGAGTTGGAGCAATTCCTGCAAACGACTGTTGCTGGCTTCGACGTCGCGCTTGTCCAGTCTGGCGGGAAGCAGAATGTTGGCCCGTACCCGCAAATGCGGGAACAGCGCAATGTCCTGGATGGCATAGCCGATACGTTTCCGCAGCGATGACGGATTCTTGTAGTCAATGGCTTGGCCGAGCGAGCGCACCTGCCCGGAGTCCGGTCGCAACAGCCCGATAACCAGTTGAATCAAGCTGGATTTGCCGCTGCCGCTGGCTCCCAGTATCGCCGTCGTCTGGCGGCGCGGCAGCGTAAGATTGAGTTGGTCTAGCGCGAGTACCGTGCCACGCCTCAATGAGACGTCATGGAATTCGACGGCGCTATCCGTTTGCGTCGTGGTCTGCATGGACTCCGGTCTTTCGTTGGCAGCCGCCCTGCTGCAGATTTGCGTGCGCACCTGAACTTGGGCAGAGTCTCCTCCAGCGAACGATTACGCAGCCGAGGAAGTTAAACATGAGCGCCGGAAAACCGACAGTTGCTGAGTTGCGCGCACGGCTCAGTGAAGAACAATATCAGGTCACGCAGAACAAAGGTACGGAGCGGGCCTTTACTGGCAAGTACGTTGATAACAAGGAAGATGGTACTTATCGCTGCATAGTCTGCGAAACACCGCTGTTCAGCTCGGAGCACAAGTTTGATTCGGG
Source organism: Woeseia sp. D3-10 (assembly GCF_055809415.1). NCBI lineage: Bacteria > Pseudomonadati > Pseudomonadota > Gammaproteobacteria > Woeseiales > Woeseiaceae > Woeseia > Woeseia sp. D3-10. The sequence goes on from NZ_JBVVTW010000007.1 coordinate 2,615,650, forward strand.
TTCGGGCTGGCCAAGTTTCTGGTTGCCATTGGCGGGGGAAAATGTCCGCGTCAATCGCGATACCAGTCATGGCATGATTCGCGAAGAGGTAGTGTGTGCGAATTGCAACGCACACTTAGGTCACGTGTTCGAGGACGGTCCGCAACCGACCGGCCTGCGCTATTGCATTAATTCCGCGTCGTTAAATTTCGACGATGATGCGGCCAAATAGAAACCAAATAACCCGGGATCCAAGCAGTGATGAAAACTTTTAAACTTAGTACGTTCGTAATGTTGTCGATGGTGTTGGCGGCGTGCGGCGGCAATGAACAGGAAGTGGCGAAGGAAGTCACGCCCAGTGCCGGGGCTAGCGAAGAGGTGGCTGGATTGACAGTGCGGGTCTTGCGTGCAGGCGATGGCGCTACCGCAACGGCCGGTCAGATTGCTGTTGTGCACTACACAGGCTGGTTGTACGACCCTGCCGCCACCGACAATCGTGGTGATAAATTTGACAGCTCAGTTGACCGTGGGCAGCACTTTCGCTTTCCGCTCGGAGCGGGCCGGGTTATCCGGGGCTGGGACGCCGGTGTGGTCGGTATGCAAGTGGGTGAGCTGCGCGAGCTGACCATTGAGCCGGAACTGGCCTATGGCGAACGCGGTGCCGGAGATGTGATTCCGCCAGGCTCTACGTTGGTATTTGAAGTTGAGCTTGCAGGGCTTGAAGACCGCGACGGCGCCAACTGAGGCGTTTTACTCTGCGAGCAGCAAGCGGAACTCAACCCTGCGGTTCAGTGCCCTGGCTGCTCGTGTATTTGCGGTGTCCAGTGGTTCTGTGGACCCTGCAGCCGCGGCGTGTAGTCGAGCACTGGCGATGCCGCGAAGCGATATGTAGTCCGTCACTGCCCGCGCGCGTTGCAGACTCAACGCGTTGCTATCTGCTTCTGCCGTACTGCCGTCAGTATGCCCTGTGACAACGAGGCGGCTGTCCGGGCAATCTGCGGTAATTTCGATCAGGGCATCGAGTAACGGCTGTGCCGCCGGGCTAAGGTCGCTGCGTGTTTGTGCAAACTGCACTGAGCGATCACGCAACGCTGCCTGAAACTGTTGTTGGCAAAGTTCGGCAAAGGAAAGGCGGTCATCGAAGACGACAACGTCGTTCTGTAGCCGCATGCCCGGCAACAGCGTTCGTCCGAGTGCGCCGATCGCGACCTGCCAGCTCGCGGGGTCGTCATGAACACCTCGCAGGTACAGTTCATTGTCCGACAGGGTTGCCTCGCCGCTGCGGGTCAGCGCGAGTGTTCGCAAAGTTTGCTCGCTGACCAGCGACCACCCGGGCGGTGTCGTCTGGCCGTCTTGCAGTTGCCATTCGACGTCGGCATCCGGGAACAAGTGGGTAGCGACCGTGTGAAGAATTTCGGCATGGCCAGTCGAACTGACCTCGCCAGCGACAGTGAGCTTGCCTTCGCGCCAGTCGATGCTGAACTCGGCAGACATTACAGGCCTGGTGGCGACAGTCAGCAGCAACAGCGCCATGGCGATGGTTGCGCGAGCCCGCGCAACTGAGCGTGCGTTTGGCATGGTCATGCGGGGTCGCGATTGTTTTCGTATTGCAGCGTGCGCGCCTGACCGATCCAGTCTTCGCGATGAATGCGCGACTTGAAGCCACGCAGTTCGCTTGCGACCCGGTCAATGTCGTACTCGCTCATCGTCGCTATCTGGCTGAAGCGGCTGAAGCCGAGCCCATTCAGCGTCTTCTCAATGGCAGGGCCAATTCCCTTGATACGTTTCAGGTCATCGCCAGGTGCCGCGCTACTTGCATCCAGATTGCCTGTGTCGAGTTCCATGGTGTCGTCGTACTGGTCGTTGGATGCGTTGAGGTCGGTCAATGGTCCATTGCCGATTGGTTCGATCCGGGTTTCCTGAGAACCCGCTGCCGCTTCCAGTAAGCCGATGCGCTCCTGCGCCCGGCTCAGCTCCAGATCCAGCTCCTGCGCTTCAAGGTCGCGCACGCGGTAACGTTCGACCAGCGGTGGAATGCGTTCCTGCCATTTGCCGAGTTCGCGCTTCAGGCGGGCAATTTTTTCGTCTTTTTCACCGAGCGCAGCATCCTGCTGGGCCGCACCTGATTCGAGCCTGCTGTTCAGTTTGTCGCGTTGCGCAACGGCAATGGCGAGATTGCTGCGTGCCTGTTTCAGCTTTCGCTGCAAGTCAGTGCTGTTGCCAAGCGCGATCTTAAGTTGGGTTGTTAGATCGTTGGCGCGTTTTCGGATATCTTTCCCGGACGCCTGATGCTGGCTGACCTGTTCCATCAAACTCGAGTTTTGCTTGGCGATTCGTTCGTGTTCCACGCGTTGCGCATCGACCTGGTGTTGCCAGCCGTCACTGACTGCCAACTTCTCCCTGGCGCAGCGCCGGCTACGCAGGAACCAGCCAAGCAGGGCACCGAGGATTGCCGTGACCAGCAGTGCAGCCACGCTTGCCAGCGACAGGTCCAGCATCAGGCAAGACCGCCGTTGGTCAGAGCGGGCGCTGCTGTCATGGTCGCAACTACGTGCAGTGAATCAGTCATTTGATCTGGGCTCCGCTCATGCCGTGCTGTGACTTGCGGCGGCAGACCGCGATGATTGCCAGCTGAAGGTCAATAATTCTATGCCAATCAATGCCCCACTAGCCAGCGGACCGCCGATGTACTGGCACGGTGCGCCCGGGTTCGCTCATGTATGATCGAGCCCGCACCAGCATTTAGCTGTGAATTGAAGGGGGTGAGCCTGCCGATGGACGAACATCACATAGTTCTCGCGATCGTTACCGTTGTTGGCCTCGGCATCGGTGCGCAATGGTTGGCCTGGCGACTGAAGCTTCCGGCAATCGTACTGCTGGCGGCCGTTGGGCTGATCATGGGTCCCGGTCTTGGCTGGGTAGACCCGGGTGCCGACTTTGGCGCCTACCTGCGGCCCATAGTCAGTCTGTGTGTCGCGATCATCCTGTTCGAAGGCGGTCTCAGTCTGCACCTCAGCGACCTGAAAGAGGCCGCCAGAGGCGTGCGCCGACTGGTGTACCTCGGCGCGCCATTGGCCTGGGTCTGCTCGTCATTGTGCGCTCACTACATCGGCGGTCTCGACTGGCCCGTATCGTTGGTGTTCGGTGCCATCATGGTTGTGACCGGGCCGACCGTCATCATGCCGATGTTGCGCCAGGCGGCACTCAATCGTCGAACCGCGTCTTATTTGAAATGGGAAGGCATCGTCAACGACCCGATCGGTGCGCTGCTGGCCGTGCTCGTATTTCAGTTCTTCATATTCCAGGGCAGTGGCAGTGGCTGGGACGAGGTCTTGCAAGGTATCGGACTTGCCATTGTCTGCAGCGTCATTCTCGGCGGAGCAGGCGGTTGGGCCACAGCGCGCGCATTTCGCGAAGGCTGGGTTCCGGAGTATCTGAAGAGCCCGGTATTGCTCGGCCTGGTACTTATTGTCTACGCGCTGTCAGACATGATTCAGAAAGAAGCCGGCCTGCTCGCCGTTACGATCATGGGCATCGTCGTCGGCAATATGAACTTGCCAGGCATAGGCGACATGAAGCGCTTCAAGGAATACATCACGATCATGCTGGTGTCGGTCGTATTTGTTTCATTGACCGCTGACCTGGATGCGCGTTCGCTGATAGATATCGGCTGGCGCGGAATCGCGCTCGTTGCTGCGATCATGTTCCTGGCGCGGCCTGTCGCGATCATGCTGGCGACGACCGGTGCCGGTATGCAGTTCAACGAACGAGTGCTGCTGAGCTGGATTGCACCTCGCGGAATCGTTGCGGCGGCAACAGCCGGTTTGATGGGGCCGCGTCTCGTAGATGCGGGATACCAGGCAGAGGTCCTGCTGCCGCTGGTGTTCGCGATTATCTTCGCAACAGTGTTCAGTCATGGATTGACGATCAACTGGCTGTCCGCGCGGCTCGGTCTGTCGTCGCGGCATCGCGACGGTGTATTGATCATTGGTGCCTCGCCCTGGACGGTCGCCCTTGCTCAGGTATTGCGTGACATGAAAGTGAATGTGCTGCTGGCGGATTCGTCGTGGCACAACCTGCGCGAAGCCCGCCTGAACGGCATACCGGTGTTTTACGGCGAAATACTGTCCGATTTTGCCGAGGAATCGGTCGAGCTCGCGCACGTCCGCACGGTCCTGGCCGCAACCCGCAATGATGCGTATAACGCGCTGGTCTGCACGGCCTTAGCACCGGAGATCGGTCAACGAAACGTGTTGCAGCTGGCAATGGGCGGTGGCGATTACGAAGAAGATCCGAAGGCGCTGGCACGACCCCGGCGTGGCGGTGTTGCCTTCAGTAACGATGCTGATTTCGAAGTGCTCTGGCGAAATCTTGTGCGCGGCTGGAAGTTTTCCAAGACCCGGATTTCCGAGAACTATACCTACGAGCAGTTCAGTGCTGACCGGCATGCCGATGCAATGGAAATCCTGACCATGAATGACGAAGGTACGATCAGTTTCGTTGCGGCGGGCGACTCGGCGGAGACGGCCAAGGGCGTTACCATAGTTACCTTTACTGCCGAAAAGCCGCAAAAACCGAAGGAGTTGCCCAATGCCGAGCCCGCCGCAATCTGAACGCCTGATTATCGACGGACCTGCCGGCCGCCTTGAAGCCATTCTGGAAACGCCGGCAGATGAACCCGTAGCGGGCTCTGCGCTGGTTTGCCATCCACACCCGCAGCAGGGTGGCACGATGCAAAACAAAGTTGCGCATACCCTGGCTAAGGCGTTCGTGCGCTGCGGTTACCGGGCGCTGCGTTTTAATTTTCGCGGCGTTGGCGAAAGTGAGGGTAGCTACGACGAGGCACGCGGTGAGCTGGACGATGCGCTCGCCGCGTACAGCTACTTGCAACAACAATGGCCAAACGACCCCCTATGGGTCAGTGGCTTTTCGTTTGGCGCGGCAATCGCAATTAGTGCCGCAACCACGCTGAAGCCTGCAGGCCTGGTCAGCATCGCCCCGGCCGTGTATCGATTTGCCAATAACCTCGAAATTCAGCCTCAATGTCCATGGCTGATAGTGCACGGTGATCAGGATGAAGTCGTTCCTGTCGAGGAAACGCTGGAATGGGTCAATCGCATGCAGCCCGGGCCGGTGCTGAGCGTGTTTCCGGATACGGGCCATTTTTTTCACGGCAAACTGCTGGAGCTGCGTGAGTCCGTTGTCACGTTCGTGACGGACACTACCGCCTAGTCCTGGCTAGCCGTCGCCCGCAGTGGCGTAGGTTCCGGTGCCCGGTTTGCTGTCCTGCCGGGCTCGCATGATTCGCAGGCAGAAGTGCGTCTGTCGCCGCGCCGTCAATACTGCATCTGTTGCGTTGCGATCTTTCGGCGCTGGACGCTGCTTCACGGTTCGCGTCAAAGTATTGAGACAAAAAAAAACCGGGCAATGCCCGGTTTTTTCTGTATCGAATCATGGAGACTCGATATCAAACCATGTCTTTCAGGCCTTTCAGTGCCGCAACCTTAACGGTCTTGGACGCTGGCTTCGCCTTAAACATCATTTCTTCACCGGTGAACGGGTTAACGCCCTTACGAGCTTTCGTTGCCGGCTTCTTAACGACGCGCATTTTCAGGAGACCTGGAATGGTGAACAGGCCAGGAGCGGCGCGACCGCCAAGATTCTTTTTGATCTGTGCCGAGAGTGAATCGAACACAGCGCCGACGTCTTTCTTCGTCAGACCGGTGTCTTCCGCGATGCGGGCGTAAATCTCAGACTTTGTCGGCGGCTTCTTGGTGCTATCGCCAGCCTTTTTCTTTGCTGCCATGAAAAAGTGACTCCTGTAAAAATATCAAAACGGGCGCTGCCCGCGACTTAAAACCTGCGCGACGATATCACATGTTTGCAGGGTGGTTAAGCGGAAAAGACAAGAAATACTGCAAAAAATGCGGGGTTTCCTGAGCTTTCAGCTGTCGGGTGCCTAGTTCGTGTAGAACTGGCGTTTGAAACGAACCTCAATAGGCTCATTCGAGTTGTCGGGTGTGATCGTAATATCGAATACCAGCGTCTCGCTGTTGGCTACCGGAATTTCACCGATGTAGTAGACCGCATCCTGTTCCTGAATCTTACGCATGGTAACGGTCTTGAGCTGACCGGTCAGGTTGACAGTCTTCACCTCAACGCTGCCTGTGCCTGATTCACCACTGGCTTCGCTGATGATCGACACATTCAACATGGCACGATTCTTACTGCGCACTATGTTGTACTGGCGGGCGACTTCGGTCGGGAGCTGGTCAGTAGACTGAGCGCTAAAATGGACGCTGTAACCGTTGACGGTTACGGACGATGCTTCTGCTGGTTGCGCCTGAGGCACTGTCGCCGATTCTCCGGGACCGCCGCATCCCGATAAGAACAGCGAAAGACAAGAAGCAAAGAGTATTGTTCTTGGAATCATGGTGTGCTTTCCCCCGCTCCAGCTTGGTCAATTCCGCTGTCACTATAGCTTGTTTTCTGCGTGGGTCCTATGCCCCGCGGAATTTTAGTAGCGACCGCCAATGGATTAATTCATGGCTCGAGGCAGGTCGGGCGCCGGGTAGGCTTGTGAATTGCGAAGTCCTTTACGCGGGATGTCTCGCCACGCAGCAGCACGATGGCCGACTTCGGTACACCAAAGGCTCTTGCCAGTTGCTTGATGACATCCTTGTTCGCGGCGCCATCGGCCGGCGGGGCGGTTGTGCGGATTCGTAGCATGCCATCGACAACGCCCTGCAATTCAGAGCGTGCCGCTCGCGGCGTTACGCGGGTTCGGATACGTAGCGGGTCGCCGTCTGCAGCAAACACGGAATCAGACGTAGAACGGTCGTAGCGACCTTAGAAATATGACGCCAGCCTGCAACAGGATGATGGCGAAGATAGGCGATATGTCGAGGCCACCCAGATTAGGCAGCATGCGCCGGAACGGGCGCAGCACAGGTTCGGCCATAGAATTAACCATGGCGACGACCGGGTGATAGGTCTGCGGCGCGACCCAGCTGAGGATCACGCTGATCAGCACGACAAAAAAGAACATGTTCATGCTGTGCGCGGCCAGTTCGATGACGGCAACAATACCGATTGAAAGCGGGTCGTACATTCGATTGGTCAACAGCAATAGCAGTACGATCGCCAGTATTTGCAAGACCAGCAGTATAAGTACTGTCGCGGTATCAATTCGCCCGACCGGAGGCAGGAGTCGGCGTACCGGTACAACGGCAGGCGAGGTGATGCGCAGGATTCCCTGAGCCAGCGGATTTCGGAAATCGATGTGCAGCAACGGCAACCAAAAGCGCAGCAAAAACAGCAAGAGTACGAGTTGCGTTACCGCGCCGACAATAAAATACAGTGCTTGAGTCATGATTCGTTTCGTTTGTCCGTAGTTACCGCATTGCCTAATTCTGTCGCGCGATCGCGCGCTGCCGTTATTGCTGCGGCAAAGATATCACGAACGCCGGTTGCCTCCAGGTGCTCGAACGCAGCGGTTGTAGTGCCGCCCGGAGAGCGAACCCGGTCAATGAGTACCTTCATCGGTTCCTGTTCTGCCAGCGCCAGTGATGCGGCACCTCTGGCCGTTTCAATGGCCAGTGTGCGCGCCGTGGCCGGGTCTATGCCGAAGCTGATCGCTGATTCGATCATGATGTCGATCAGCAGGTAAAAGTACGCCGGTCCGGTACCGGAGACGGCGGTTACTGCGTCGATGAGCGCTTCCTGCTCCAGCCAAACGACCTGACCGACAGCAGACATGATTTTCTCGGCCTGATTGTGTTGATGCTGGGTGGCTTTGGCATTGCTGATCAGGGCCGAAACGCCCTGGTCGATCAACGCCGGCTGGTTCGGCATCACCCGCACAACACACAGGTTACCGCCGAGCCAGTTTTCGATGTCGTCAATTCGTGGACCGGCCGCAATCGACATGATCAACGGTTTGCGCTTTTGCACAACTTCAGCGAGCTGCGAGCAAACGTCGCGCAGAATCTGCGGCTTAACGGCGAACAGCAGGATATCGACGTCGGCCGCAACCTTGGCGTTGTCGTCAGTGATCAACGTGCCGTAGAACTCCTGGCGCAGGCGTTGGCCTTGCTCGGCCGAGGGTTCGGCAATAAGTATGTCAGTTGCATGCATGCCGCCGCGCAGCAATCCGCCGGCAATGGCGCGCGCCATATTGCCGCCGCCGATGAAGCCAATTTTGTCATTGATCATGGTGTTTCCGTTAGGTCTGCGTGTGAATCTATTCGCCGCGTGCGCCGAACAGGGCTGTGCCAATTCGCACTATTGTCGCACCTTCCTGAACGGCGGCAGCATAGTCGGCTGTCATGCCCATGGACAGCGTGTCGAGTTCCAGGCCGCTCTTGTTGATGTTGTTCAGCAATTGCCGCATCTGCGCGAAGGGCTCGCGTTGTTCCTGCGCTGTGGCCCTGATGGCCGGTATGCACATCAGGCCGCGCAATTTGAGTCGTGGCAACGACGCAACCTCGACAGCCACGGCCGCGACCTCGTCAGGTGCAAGGCCGGACTTGCTGTCTTCGTTATCGATGTTGACCTGCAGGCAGATGTTCAGGTCGCCCATCGAGTCAGGGCGTTGATCGCTCAGACGTTGAGCGATTTTCAGGCGATCAACCGTGTGTACCCACTGATAGTTTTCGGCGACCACCCGGGTCTTGTTACTTTGCAGGTGACCAATGAAATGCCAGACGAGATCGCTGCGTTTGGCTGCGAGCATCTTGTCGATACCCTCTTGGGCAAAGTTTTCGCCGAAATCCCGTTGGCCCGCACTGGCCGCCTCAAGTACTGCTTGCAGGGGCTGACGCTTGCTGACAGCGAGCAGTTGCACGCTGCCTGACGGACGGCCTGCGGACTGTGTCTCAAGCGCCAGCAAATCTTGGATTTTCCGAAGGTTTTCCGTGACTTTTATCACGTTTTGCTCACAGTGCTTCGCTATACTAGGCAGCTCATTCGGCCGGGTTATGGTAAGTGCGGCCGTCAGAATTCCAGAGGGAGAATCATGGCAGTCGATGTCGCTCAGTTGTTGTCGTTCACCGTAAAGAACAATGCGTCTGACTTGCACCTATCCGGTGGTGTACCACCCATGATTCGTGTCGATGGAGATATCAAGCGTATCAACATGCCAGCGTTGACGCACAAAGACGTCAACAGCATGGTGTACGACATCATGAATGACAAGCAGCGCAAGGACTATGAAGAGTTCCTTGAGACTGACTTTTCATTCGAGATTCCAAAGCTTGCGCGCTTCCGCGTCAATGCTTTTAACCAGAACCGCGGTTCAGCCGCCGTCTTCCGAACCATTCCCTCGGAGATATTGTCGCTTGAGGATCTGGGTGCGCCGCCGTTGTTTAAGGACGTATCCATGCATCCGCGTGGAATTGTTCTGGTTACAGGCCCGACGGGTTCCGGCAAGTCAACGACCCTCGCCGCGATGGTCGACTATATTAACGATAACAAACCCGATCACATCCTCACGATTGAGGACCCGATCGAGTTCGTGCACGAGAGCAAGCGTTCGCTGATCAACCAGCGCGAGGTGCATCGCGATACGCTGGGCTTTAACGAGGCGTTGCGCTCCGCACTGCGTGAAGACCCGGACGTTATCCTGGTTGGCGAGCTTCGCGATCTCGAAACAATCCGGCTCGCGCTGACAGCGGCTGAAACGGGTCACCTTGTGTTCGGTACGCTGCATACCAGCTCGGCCGCCAAGACCGTCGACCGTATTGTCGATGTGTTCCCGGCCGCCGAGAAAGAAATGGTGCGGGCGATGTTGTCTGAGTCTCTGCGCGCGGTTATTTCACAGACTTTGCTCAAAAAGATCGGTGGCGGCCGGATTGCGGCCCACGAAATCATGGTCGGTACGCCGGCTATCCGCAACCTGATACGCGAGGGCAAGATTGCGCAGATGTATTCCGCCATTCAAACCGGCCAGGGTTCAGGAATGCAGACTTTGGATCAGAACCTCGCGGAGTTAATGGCCAAAGGTCTGATTACCAAGGAAGAGGCGCGCTTCCGTGCTGTTAGTAAAGAAAACTTTTAAGTGCCAATAAGATTTAGCCAGCTGGTCAGGAGAGACCCGAATGGAACGTGAACAAGCGGTACGACTGACACAAAACCTGCTCAAGAAAATGGTTGAGAAAGGCGGCTCCGACCTGTTCATCACCACCGGCTTCCCTCCGGCCATCAAAGTCGATGGCTCCGTGCATAAGGCGACCGATGCGCCGTTGACGTCAGAACAGGCGTCGATGATGGTGCGCTCGATCATGAACGACAAGCAGATGAAGGAATTCGACTCCACGAAGGAGTGTAACTTCGCCATCAGCCCGCAGGGCATCGGTCGGTTCCGTGTCAGTGCGTTCATTCAGCAAGGTATGGCAGGTGCCGTGCTGCGTACGATTACCACTGAGATTCCGACGCTGACTGAACTCGATTTGCCGCCTATCCTGAAAGACGTGGTCATGAACAAACGTGGCCTGGTTATCGTCGTCGGTGGTACGGGCTCTGGTAAGTCAACGACTCTTGCCGCGATGATAGGTCATCGCAACGAGCACTCGAAAGGGCACATCATTTCGATCGAGGATCCGGTGGAATACGTACACCCGCACCGGGGTTGTGTCATTACCCAGCGTGAAGTGGGCGTGGATACTGAAACCTGGCACGCCGCACTAAAGAACACCCTGCGGCAAGCGCCTGACGTGATACTGATTGGTGAGATTCGCGACAAGGAAACCATGGAATACGGTATCCAGTTCGCAGAAACCGGTCACCTGTGCCTCGCAACCTTGCACGCCAACAGTGCCAACCAGGCACTGGATCGCATCATCAACTTCTTCCCTGAGGAGCGTCGTACTCAGCTCCTGATGGATCTGTCGCTGAATACCAAAGCATTCATCTCGCAACGCCTGATTCCTCGTGAAGGCGGGGTAGGCCGGATTGCGGCGATGGAAATCATGCTGAACTCGCCATTGATTGCGGACCTGATATTCAAAGGTGAGGTCGCGCATATCAAGGAAATTATGGCGAAGTCGACCCGCCTCGGTATGCAGACTTTCGATCAGGCGTTGTTCACACTCTACGAAGACAGTGTTATCTCGTACGAAGAAGCTATGCGTAATGCGGATTCGAAGAACGAGTTGCGGCTGCGTATCAAGCTGGAAAGTAAGCGCGAGTCTACATTGACAGATCAGCAGGCGGAGAGCCTGCGCATCATGGAAGAAGACACCGCTCAGACTTTCTGAGCTTCAAACAGGACGCGCTTCGCGCATTGACTGCCAATGAATGTAAAACCTCTGTTCAAGCTGATGGTGGAGAAAAAGGCATCTGACCTGTTCTTCGCCCCCTTCGCCCCGGCGAAGATCAAGATTGACGGCAAAATCATGCCGGTCAACAAGCTGGAAATGACACCCAAAATGGTCAAGCAGGCGGCTATCGAACTGATGGACGAGAGCTTGCTGGAGCAGTTCACGCGTAACCTCGAAGTGGATTTCGCGATCTCCGAGCCGGGACTAGGTCGGTTCCGGGTCAACGTGTTTCACCAGCGTGGCAACGTTGCGATGGTGCTGCGTTACATTACTGCCGAAATGCCGGTGCTGGATGATCTCGGTATGCCGCCGCAGCTTAAAGAGCTGGTCATGTTGCGCCGTGGATTGATTTTGATGGTCGGCGCGAGCGGTAACGGCAAATCGACGACGCTCGCGGCGATGATCAATCACCGCAATGAAAAAACCTCATCACACATTATTACAATCGAAGACCCGATCGAATTTCTGCACCCGAACAAGCAGTCCATCGTGAATCAACGTGAAGTCGGGCTGGATACCAAGTCTTATGCGGCGGCGATGAAAAGCGCTATGCGCGCGGCGCCCGACGTAATTCAGATTGGCGAGATTCGTGATCGTGAGTCCATGCAGTCAGCCATCGACATGGCGGGCACAGGCCACCTGGTGATGGCCACTTTGCACTCGAACAATGCGCCGGAAACACTCGATCGCATCATCAATATGTTCCCGCAGGAGCAGCATTCGCAGGTGTTCCTGGATCTCGCGCATTATCTGCGCGCTATTATTTCGCAGCGGCTGGTGCGCTCACGCACGGGTAAGCGTGTCGCTGCAATCGAGTTGATGCTCAACACGCCGCACATCAAAGACCTGATCTTGCGTGGCGATATTTCTGAAGTGAAAGAAGCGCTTAAGAACAGTGGCGAGAAAGGCATGAGAAATTTCGACGATGCCTTGCTGGACCTGTACAAGGCCGGGACGATTACGCTCGAAGAGGCGATGTCGCACGCGGATTCGCGGTCCAATCTGGAAGCCAAGATCAACTTCGGTTAAGCGTAACGCTCGCTTGCGCGCGGGCTGCTCAGGCTGATTCGCTAAACACCTTTTGTGCGTCAAATACGGGGCCGTCCACGCAGACGCGTTTCATTGCCGGTCCGTCTTCCTCTTGCACAAGCACCGTGCAGCCGGCACAGCCGCCGACGGCGCAAGCCATGAACTCTTCCAGTGACACCTGGCAGGGCAGCTCGTAACGACGTGCGAGACTGGCTACAGCCTTCAGCATTGGCGTCGGTCCGCAGCTGAAAATTTCGACTTCGGCCAGTTCGGACGGGTGAAGTGTTGCTAGCCAGCGATCCGCCAGTTCGGTGACGTAGCCCTGAAAGCAGCCCTCGTAGCCTGCCAGACTGGCGAGCCGCGACGGGTAGCCGCAGCTCTCTACCAGCGGCATTACGCGGTCAATTTCGCTGTCCAGCCAATCGCACGGGATGCCCGCACGTTGGTCAGCAAACGGGAATGGAATTTCGGAGCCCATCAATACCAGCGGTTGCCATGCGTGAGCGTCGGTGTGCAGGTATTCGGCGAGGAAGACCATCGGCGGGATGCCAACACCGCCACCGATGAGCAAGGTACGAGGCCGTGCGGGAGTCGGTTGAAAGCCGCGGCCGATTGGGCCGATCAGGCTCACCGTATCGCCCTGGCTTCGGTTGCCCAGCATTCCGAGGCCGCCGCCGACCACCTTAAACAAAATTTCTATCCAGCCTTCATCACTGTTGACCCGCATGATCGACAGCGGTCGCCGCATCGGTATCGCGTCGTCGCAGCGGACGTGGACGAAACTGCCCGGCATCGCCCTGGTCGCGCACTCCGGTGCGCGCAGCCGCAGAACGAATTGCTCACCGGGAAACCGCTCGACGGAAACGACCGTTGCGTCCTCAACGTACAGCGTGTCGCGGTGTGCCTGACTCATGCCGTCCCCTTGCCGGTGACGGCGCAAAGTACGGCCATGCGCACGGCCACACCGTTCGTCACCTGGCGGGTAATGGCGGAGCGAGCACTGTCAGCCAGTACTGATTCAATTTCGATACCGCGGTTCATCGGGCCGGGGTGCATGACGATAGCGTCTGGAGCGGCCAGTTTCATGCGCTCGTTGCTGACCCCGTAGCTGGCGAAGTACTCGTCGATACCGGGTATGCCGTCCAGATTGCCGATGCGTTCACGTTGTATACGCAATGCCATAACGATATCGGCGTCGCGCAGCCCGTCATCCAGTGTGTGCAGAATGGTTGCTCCGGGAAACTCTTTCGGCTCGGGCGCAAGTGCAGGTGGTGAAACCAGTGCAAGCTCGCCGACGCCCATGATAGTCAGGCCTTCGGCAGCTGAGCGGGCGACGCGGGAATGCGCGATGTCGCCAACAATAGCAACTTTCAGATTGGCAAAATCCTGCTTGTGCTGGCGTATGGTCAATAAGTCGAGCAAGCCCTGCGTCGGGTGCGAAACCTCGCCTTCTCCGGCGTTCAGTATGTTGACGTGATCATCAACATGCCGGGCAATAAAGGCTGGCACTCCCGCGCCGGCATCGCGCACAACGAACACGTCAACCTGCATCGCCTGCAGTGTGTAAATTGTGTCGAGGATGCTCTCGCCTTTCTTCCGCGAGGAGGTGTTCACGTCGAGATTGAGTACATCGGCACCCAGGCGTTTGCCAGCCAGTTCAAACGATGCCCGGGTACGGGTGCTGGGCTCGAAAAAGAGATTGGCGACTGTCAGGCCGGCAAGCGCATTGGAACGGCTTGGCGGTTCGCCGGCGGGCGTCAGCCAGCCATCGGCCTCATCGAGTAACGCAGTCAATTGGTCGCGACTCAGCCCACGCAGGCTGAGCAAATGCCGCAATCGTCCGTCCGGGTGCAATTGCAGTGCGTGTTCGGCGACCTGTGCGCCGTCGGTAGTCTGGGTAGCGGTCATGGCGGCGGCATTCTACTCTGAAAACACTTGCCGGTGCTTGCCATCAGGCGCCGTTCCGTTGCAGCCAGCGCTCGGCGATGCAAGCCGCGGCGGCGGCATCGAGATCGCCTTTGCCGATTCGACCGCGCCGGCCATCCCGCCGGGCAGCGATCAGCTGCTGATTTGCAGCCTGCGAGGAGTAACGTTCATCGATGGTAGCGACGGGTCGCCCGTATTGGGCCAAATCACTGCAAAATGCCTGTATAGCGTCAAACAGCGCGGGCGGCGAACCGTCGGCGGTTTCCGGCATGCCGACGATGAGCCTTGCAGGCTGCCATTCGTCAATCAGCGCGCTGATGTGCGTCCAATCAGCGCCATTTTCGCCATTGCTGACGGTTGCCAGTGCGCTGGCTGACTGGGTAACCTGCTGCCCCACCGCCACGCCGATCCGGCGCAGGCCGAAATCGAACGCGAGGATGGTTTCGGGGCGACGGGATTCAGGCGTGTCCGGCATCGGGGGATAATCGGCTGACATCGATGCCGAGCAAACGGGTCGCAACGTGCCAGCGATCGGCGTAGGGGACGTCGAAGACGAGTTCCGGCGTTGCCGCCACGTTCAACCAGCTATTGGCCAGAATTTCGGCTTCGAGCTGGCCGGCTTCCCAGCCTGCGTAACCGAGTGCCACGACGTTCTTCTTCGGGCCGTCGCCTTTGGCGATGGCGTCCAGAATATCGCGTGACAGCGTGAGCTGAATGTCAGCGGAAACGGTAACGGAGCTGTCGAACGTGAAGCCGGGGCTGTGTAATACAAAACCTCGATCCTGAGCTACAGGGCCGCCGTGCAATACGGGTGTCTTGATCAGTTGCTGGTCATCGCTCGAAATGGAGACCTGTTCGAACAAGCCTCCGAGTTGCAGATTCAAGGGTCGGTTAATAATGATGCCGAGCGCGCCTTCTTCATTGTGTTCGCAAATGAGAGTGACGGTGGCATTGAAATTTGGATCAGCCATGCCAGGCATGGCGATCAGTAGCTGGTTGTTCAGCAGACTTGAAATCTCCATGCAGGCAGTATCCGCTCTGCCGCGACAGAGAACAACCGCTGACTAATTGGCGCTTACGGTCGTTGTGGCGTTGCCACCGCTAAAGCGCCATTTATAGAGGAAATTCAGTTGCGGGTAATCGAGCCGTACGGTTTCCGGGAATGGATCAAACGGTGCAGCGCGGCGAAGTATGTTCAGTGCCGCCTGATCAAGTGCGCGCGACCCTGAGGATTGCACAATGATAACTTCCGCTAGCTGGCCGGATGCGTCGATAGTGACTTCCAGTGTCGGGCTGCCGGTCAGGCCGTTCAGGCCGGCTTGCTCCGGTATGTATTTGCTACCCACCAGTTCGATTTTCCGTTTCCAGCGATCAACGTAGCCAGCGATGCTGGATTCGCGGGTATCCGCGCTGAGAATCACCCGTTCCCGGTTCTGGTCACGCACCAGAAAACTGGCTTCCTGTTCCTGTGGCAGCGGCAAGGTGGTTTCGACGCCAGCTTCCAGATAGGCGGCCCGTGCGTCGTCGGCCTGGGGATCGTCGCGAGGTTTATCCGAGACCTGGCGCTGCTGCCTGGAGTTGCTGGTCAGTAGTTGATCCGATGATTCCTGGTGCCGGGTTGTGTCCCGCAGGTTGCGGCCATCGAGATCGCCAATATTGTCCACTGGCACATTGCTCTTGGCAGGAGCGGCGGGGCGGCTGGACTCATCGGTGTTGCCGCCGCCTTCCTGGCTCGCCTGCGCAAGGTAGGCCGCATTGTCGTCGCGGTCGAAGCTACGATCGGGATCGGCAACGATGGTGACTTCGAGCGAAACTGACTCCGACGGCGGGTTCTCGAAGACGGCATTGAACGTGATGCCGATGATGAGTATGCCGTGCACGAGCGCGGCCAGAAACAGCATGGGCGGCAGGCGGTCGGGTTTGGGACCGAAATCGAGATTGATCTCGTTCAGTTCTCCAGGATCGGCGGTACTGTTGCTCACGGTTTCAGCCATGGTCAGGGTGTGTGCGGCGTATCAGGCGGCGGCTATTGTGACACATCGCGGCTGCTGCCTCGCCGGGCGTCATCGTCATTCAGCCAGTGTACGCGGGCCTGCAGCGCAGGGGTGAGACGCAGGTCACCGGACGCCGTAATCAGCAGGGCCTGGTCAACACCGAGCGCTGCGCACAGCGCGTCGAAGCCGTCTGGGCCCGCAACCAGCAGTGCCGTGGCGGCCGCGTCGGCCAGCACGGGATCGGTATGAGCAACAGTCACCGAGGCGCTGTCGGCAACCGGATAGCCGGTGCGCGGGTCCAGCACGTGGTTGTAGCGTATGCCATCGAACTCGAAATAGCGTTCGTAGTTACCCGAGGTCACGATGCTTTCGCCAGGCGTTGCCGCCAGCCAGCCGATGGCCGATTCTTTGCCTGGCGAACGAATACCGATACGCGCGGCGCGCTGTCCTGCGTTGCCTCGCACCAGCAGGTCACCGCCGATGTCCACGATTGCATTGTCGATACTGAGATCGCTGAGGATCCGCTCGGCGGTCGCGAGTATGGCGCCTTTCGCTATACCGCCCGGGTCCAGCACGGTGTGTCGATCGTCGCTGCGCACGGCTTGTCCAGACCACTGCAAATGCCGGCTGCTTGGTTCATGCTGCATTAGCTCGGCAATAGCGGCGGACGTTGGGGGTTGCCAGTCATCCTGCAACAGATCATCAAAACCCCACAGTTCGCTCAGGGCACCGAGTGCGGGATTGAACAGGCCGGCGGAACGCCGTTCGAGGTCGGCGGCGCGCTGCAGCAGCTCGGCAAGCGGTTTGCTGACGGGTGTCGTCTTACCCGTTGCGAGCGCCTCGTTAATCCGCTGTAACTCGCCATTGCCCCACGGGTACCAGTCGTTCTCGACAGACCGGAAGTACCCCTCCAGTGCCCGTGTCGCCGCTGCGGCTTGCGCTTCTGAGACGCCGTAATAACGGAGCGTAATCAGTGTGCCGAAAGCAGCGATGCGGTCACTGAATTCCTGCGGTGCCGGCTGGCAAGCGACGAGCTGCAGCGCGATCAGCACGCTGCATGCCAGCCAACGGCTGTTACGCGAGTTTGGCTTCGATAGCATCGAACATCAGGCCGGCAATATTCAGGTCGTACTGCCGGTCAAGTTCCCGAATACCCGTCGGGCTGGTGACATTAATTTCGGTCAGGTAATCACCAATGACATCGAGACCGGCAAACAATACGCCCTTGTCGCGCAGCACCGGGCCTACCCGCGAGCAAATAAAGCGGTCGCGCTCGGTCAGTTCGCGGCCTTCGCCGGTTGCACCCATGACCAGATTGCCGCGATTGTCATCGGCGGATGGAATTCGCGCCAATGCGTACGGCACCGGTTCCCCGTCGATCAGCAAGATGCGCTTGTCACCTTGCTTGATTTCCGGGATGTACACCTGTGCCATGGCGTAACGCTTCTCGTAGTCGGTCAAGGTCTCGAAAATGACGTTGGCGTTGTTGTCGCCTTTCTTGACCACGAAGATCGAGCGACCGCCCATGCCATCCAGCGGTTTTACGACGATTTGCTCGTGCTCTCGCAGAAATTGTTTGAGGTCCGACATCGATCGCGTAACCAGCGTGACCGGGGCGCAGTCTGCGAACCAGGCGGTGTACGCCTTCTCGTTCATGTCGCGCAAACTCTGTGGTCGGTTGACGATCAACGCGCCCGCCTCGGCAGCCCGTTCAAGGATGTAACTGCTGTAGATGTATTCCATGTCGAATGGCGGGTCTTTACGCATCAATATGACGTCCAGATCGCCCAGTGCTATTTCCGCCCGCTCGCCGAGCGTGAACCAGTCGCTGTTGTCGTCACGCACCCGCAGCCGGGCCGCCGTTCCCAGTGCCCGACCTTCGAGCAGGCGCAGGTCATCCTGCAACAGGTAGTGGATTTCAGCACCGCGGCGCTCCGCCTCAAGCAGCATTGCCAGCGTGCTGTCCTTTTTCGGGGTGATCGACTCGATCGGGTCCATGACGACCCCGAGCCGCATTGGCATATCGGGCATTGGCTGTTGGTCCTTGCTTTGTGGGTCCGTAATACGCTGCCGAGCAGCGTCGCCAACTATACAGGGTGCGAGCCTTGCCCTGTACCGCGGCAAGCGTCTACAGGCTTTGTTGGACAAGGTTTTTTGCGGCCAGAGTCCGTTCGATGGACGAGTCAGATCTGTTCACTGCGTGGCCTGTCGTAGCGACCCTTGGGGCAATGTGGTACAAGTCGCTTGGCAGGCAGTCATTATGGAAAGTCGGGCGCGACTTGCCGCGAAAACCAATGGGGGGCTTGGCTGGAGAGTTGGTCATTGGACCGCCGTTGCTGTGCGTCATTGTTTGATCGAACTGCGCGGTGCGTCCGGATTTCAGGCGGCTGTACCAGCACAATATTAGTGATGCGGTCGTGCCCGGACCGCAATTGGGCGAGGAATTCCGGTGTCAAATAGTGCAACTCAAGGTCTGAACGGGCTGAAAATCCTGGTTATAGACGACAGCAAGACCATACGCCGCACAGCAGAAACCCTGCTGTCCAAGGAAGGTTGCCAGGTATTCACGGCCGTGGACGGTTTCGACGCTTTGTCGAAAATCGCTGATCATCAGCCGGATCTAATTTTCGTGGACATCATGATGCCGAGGCTCGACGGTTATCAGACTTGCTCGCTGATCAAACACAACAAAGTATTCAAAGATACGCCGGTCATCATGTTGTCCAGTAAGGACGGACTGTTCGACAGAGCGCGCGGCCGTATCGTGGGTTCGGAACAATACCTGACCAAGCCATTTACGCGTGACGAATTGCTGGGCGCAATTTCGACGCAGATGGCTTGACGGACCAGGAACAACTCAAGGAAGTATTGATGGCAACGGTTCTTATTGTTGATGACTCACCGACCGAGCTGCATCTATTTCAGAAGATGCTCGAAAAGC
Source organism: Woeseia sp. D3-10 (assembly GCF_055809415.1). NCBI lineage: Bacteria > Pseudomonadati > Pseudomonadota > Gammaproteobacteria > Woeseiales > Woeseiaceae > Woeseia > Woeseia sp. D3-10. Next base: position 2,634,837 of record NZ_JBVVTW010000007.1, read on the forward strand.
ACGGCTTCGTGACGATGATTGCTGACAGTGGGGAAGACGGTATCCGCCAGGCGAAAGCCGGGGCACCCGACTGTATCCTTATGGATGTGGTCATGCCGGGTATCAACGGCTTTCAGGCCACTCGCAAACTGACCCAGGACCCGGCGACGGCGAAAATCCCCGTCATCATGGTTACGACCAAAGATCAGGAAACCGACAAAATCTGGGGCATGCGCCAGGGTGCCGTTGAGTATTTGGTCAAGCCGGTTCTGGAAAAGGACCTGGTCGCGAAAATCAACGAAGTCATGGCCGGCTGAATGAGCTCAGCCACTGATTTAACGGCGCTCATTGAGCAACCTTTTGATCTGCTGCAGGAGCTTGAACGTCGCAGTCGCGTCGCAATTGCGGGCCGCGGTACCGGCGATTTGCCGGAGGAGTGGGTTGGTATCGGTTTTCGAATTGGCGATGAACGATTCGTCGCCAGCCGAGATGAAGTGCGGGAAGTGCTGATGCTGCCCGACAGTATCACCCGGGTGCCGGGCTCGAAACGCTGGGTGCTGGGCATTGCCAATCTGCGTGGCCATTTGTTGCCGCTGGTTGATCTGAAACTGTTTCTGGGCAGCGGCCGTACGCCTTTGCGCCGGGTCAGCAGGGTTATTTCCGTCAATCACCGTGACGTGCCTGCAGGACTGGTGGTGGATGAAGTGGTGGGTTTCCGCCGCTTCCTGGACAGCGAGTACTCTGAGGAGTGGCCGGAAACGGTGGTTCGCTGCGACCGATTTATCCGTGGCGCCTACCGGCGTGGCCAGGATGTCTGGCCGGTATTCGGGCTTTACGAATTGCTGGAGAGCAGTTCATTTCTGCAAGCCGCTGCCGATTAACGCGGCGGCAACTTTCATTGATTGAGTAACAACAGAATCATGGCTGACAATTCGCAAAAATCATCGACGTTCCGGTCGCTCGCTTTGGTAGTGGTTCTGTTACTGCTATCGGCGGCCGGCCTCAGCTGGAAGCAGGGCCAGAAGGCGGGCGCCAGCGATCCCGGTGTCGCGCAACTGGCAGCGCTGTCCCAGGCAATACCGTTGTACGCGGTTCGCGTGCAGAACGGCGATCCGGCGGCTGTTGATGCGCTGCAGAACGCAGTCCGCGAACTCGAGACAGCGCGCGCAGGCGTGACCGCGCCGGGTCCCCGGGCTAGCTGGGACTCGCTCTCCGGCCAGGCCGCGTCTATCGTGGCCCGGAGCGACGCGTTGCAGTCTATATCGGCCGCGGCTGCAACCATTCGTGAGCGTACGCCGGATTTGCAGGCCGCAGCCGAAGACGTGCTGGGCGTGTCCGGAGCGACAGCCGAGATTCAGGATTTTCAGCGCCGCGCCGCCTCAATGGCGGACCGCGTAGCGCAATTGACCCGCTCGCCGAATGCGGCACAAGCGGCAGATGCGATCACAGCCGATGTTGCCGCGTTACGGCAACTGGCAGATGCCCTGGCAGGCGCTGAGACGCCACTTGACGTTAGTGCTTTGTCGGCTGCCGATCGCGACAATGTGCTCGCGCCGCTGAACGCTGTGCTGACCGATATCGAGACCAGTGCTGCACGCGCAACGGCGAATGCTTCGGCTGTAGCGGGTCTTAACAACGACGTGCGGTCATTGGTCACTACCGCCGAGACGCTTGGCGCGGCGGTGGCAGCGACGGGCGGCTCGAATCAAAAAGGTATGTTCGACCACCCTTGGCTGATTCCCGGATTGTTGCTCGCGGCATTGTTGCTGGTCATTGTGCTTGCCGTGTTACACGGTCGCAGCGCCGTGTTCGAACGTGCGGCGAAAGTGCAGGCCGAGCAGAACGAGCGCAATCAGCAGGCCATTCTGCGTCTGCTTGATGAGCTAGGCAGTCTCGCCGACGGTGATCTGTCAGTCGAGGCGACAGTAACCGAAGATATTACCGGTGCAATTGCCGACTCGATCAATTACGCGATTGAGAAGCTGCGCGAACTGGTTGCGACCATCAATGAGACGGCAATCATGGTGGATTCAGCGGCGAAGCAAACGGAGAACACCGCCGTGCACATGGCGCGTGCAACCGAAAATCAGAACCGCGAAATTGCCGCCGCTACCGAATCGGTCGTTTCGATGGCGTCGTCCATTGAGGAAGTGTCCGGTAATGCCGAGCGTTCATCGGACGTGGCCCGGCATTCCGTGGACGTTGCGCACAAGGGTGGCGAAGCGGTGCGCCGAACTATCGACGGCATGAACACGATTCGTGAAACCATTCAGGATACGTCGAAGCGGATCAAGCGCCTTGGTGAAAGTTCCCAGGAGATCGGCAACATTATCGAGCTGATCAACGACATCGCCGAGCAAACCAACATTCTGGCACTCAACGCGTCTATCCAGGCATCGATGGCCGGTGAGGCGGGTCGAGGTTTTGCGGTCGTTGCCGATGAAGTGCAACGACTCGCCGAACGGTCAACCAACGCAACCAAACAGATCGAGGTTCTGGTGCGGACCATTCAGGCTGATACCAACGAAGCTGTCGTCTCGATGGAACGCAGTACGACGGACGTCGTCGGCGGCGCCTTGCTGGCCGAAAATGCCGGCGCAGCGCTGGATGAAATCGAACAGGTGTCAAACCAGATCGCCAGCCTGGTGCAGAATATTTCAGGCTCGGCCCGGCAACAGGCCAGCAGCGCAGCAGACGTAACCCGCCGTACCACCCGGCTCAAGGAAATCAGTACTCAGACCGGAAAGGCCACGACGGCGACAGCCGCGGCTATTTCCAAGTTGTCCGAGCTTGCGTCGCAGCTGCGCAAGACCGTGGCGGGTTTCACTCTGCCGGGCGCCGCTCTTGAATCGAGCAGGCTGGCCGGTAACGAAACAAGCTCCGGAGACCGGGCGGCAGACTAGGCCGCAGAGACGGGAACAATGAGCGGGCAAACCGAAATCGAAAAACAAGTCAGCAGCGGCGCTACGACGACGGCTCGCTCGCTTGCGCTCGTTAGTCACGAGTTGATGGAAACGATCCGTGGAGCGCACCTCGCACTCGAGGAGTGCGTTGACGGTCGCGGCGGGAATTCGGCGCTGGTACGTGCCAGCACGTTGCTGCACCAGGTTCGCGGCGCTTTGCGGATGACCGAATCCTACGGTGCGGCATTGCTCACCGAAGAGATGGAAGGTGTTTGTACCCACCTCGTTAAACTCGCCGGCGGCCCTGGGCGCGACGAGGGTATGGATGCACTTACCCGTGCCATGGTGCAGTTGCCGGCGTATATCGAGCGATTGCTCGGTGGCGGCCGCGATATCGCGCTCGTGCTGTTGCCCTTGCTGAACGATCTGCGCGCCGTGCGCGGTCAGCCGCTGCTGTCCGAAGGTACGTTGCTACTGCTGAATTTGTCGCCATCGTCCGGCAGCAAAGAGCAGGCAAAGCGCGAAGTCAGCGGCGAAGACCCGGCAACACTGGCGGCTCGTTTGCGGCCGCGCTTTCAGCTGGCGTTGCTGGGCCTGATCAAAGGTGGCGATGCCAAAAAGCACCTGAAGACGCTCTCCGATGTGGCCGCGAAACTCGAATCGGCCGCAACCCGGGACGACATGCACCAGCTGTGGTGGATCCTTGGTGGAGTGCTGGAGTCACTGGGTAACGGCGGACTCGACGTATCCGTCGCGGTGAAACGTCTGCTCGGCCAGGCCGATCGGCAGATGAAGCGGCTGATCGATGAAGGTCCGCAGATTTTCCAGGATCAGGCAGTTACGGATCTGCAGAACAATTTGCTTTACTACGTGGCGCGTTCCGGCAACGCCGGGCCACGAATCAGCGAGATTCGCGCTGCATTCAATTTGGCGGAATTGTTGCCCGGCGACGAGCAGGTGGCGCACGCACGCGAAAGTTTGTCAGCGCCGAGCGTCAAGCTAATGCAGACGGTTGGCGCGGCGATCAAAGAAGATCTTGGGCGCGTAAAAGACGTGCTCGATATCTATGTTCGCACCGGCATGCAGAAATCCTCCGAGCTTGTGCCACAGCTTGATCTGTTGAAGAAGATCAGCGACACGCTTGGTGTGCTCGGACTGGGTGAACTACGCGGCAACATAGAATCTGAAGTCGACAGGCTCAAGTCGGTCGTGCGCGAAAGCGGCAATGCCAGCGAAGCTACCGTTTTGGAAATTGCATCAACGCTATTGCGCGTTGAAGACCGACTGGATCAACAACTGATTCGCCTTATAGCTCCGCAGGGACAGCACCCGGACGAAAGGGACAGTGACGGGTCTGACGGTAATCGCAGTGAAGACAGCGACTACAAGCAGGTTGCGGAAGCTGTAATGCGCGAGAGCATTATCAACCTTGCTCGAATTAAAGAAACGTTCAGTCAGAGCATGGCGGGCGATGGCGATTCACACGGCGTAGACAGCGTGCCGGCATTGTTGCGCGGCATCAAAGCTGGTTTGCTGATGCTGAACAAGACGCGTGCGATGAGCGTGTTCGAACGCATCGCCGACCTGATCAGCCTGGCATTGTCCGGCGACGGTCCGCAACGTCTTGGGCAAAAAGAAACGGATCGCCTTGCTGACGCGATCGTCAGCATTGAGTACTACATGGAAACGGTGAAGGCCGGCCGCAAGGATCCTTGGTACATGCTCGACAATGCCGAGACTTGTCTGGCGGTGCTGGACGGCATGGAACAGCGCTTGCGGTCGAACAGTCCCGTGACCTCAGAATCGGGTGTAGCCCCTGCGGGACGAGCAACGCCGGATGCGGCGCGTCACATGTCCACGTCGGTAATCGAAGAAGCGCCTGTCGTGGCCGGCGATGCCGAGCATCTCGATCCGGAATTGCTCGAACTGTTCATCGAAGAGGCTAAAGAAGAGGTTGCGACGATCAAGCGCAATCTGCCGCACTGGGTCGAGCACCCGGAAGACATGGAAACGCTGATTACTGTCAGGCGATCGTTCCATACGCTCAAGGGCAGTGGTCGCATGGTAGGGGCGGAACGCATCGGCGAGTATTGCTGGAGCATCGAGAATCTGCTGAACCGTTTGATCAACAGAACACTGGCACGTACTCCGCCCATGACGAACTTTATTGCGTCAGCCGCGGATATCGTGCCCGAACTTGTTGAGCAACTCGAAGTGGGGATTGAGCCTGCGTCCGATATTGCGCTGATGATGGCGCGTGCGAATGCGTTTGCGGACGGTGATCCGAATGCGGCCGTCCTGACTATCGCGCCGACCGAAGCGAAACCAGCGAAAGAAGCGGATGCACTGGAAATGGACCCGGTCCTGCTGGATATTTTTTCCAAGGAAACGGCAGGGCACCTGCAAGCCATCCGCGAGTTCATCGCTTCGTGCGACGGACACCGGCCACCGTTCCAGGTCACCGACAAATTACACCGTTCCTGCCATACCCTGCACGGCAGTGCGAACATGGCGAACGTGGATCGCGGAGTGGCCGTTGCGGGCGCACTCAATCGATTCGTACGCCGGATTTACGATTATCAGGTAGGCATCGACAATACGGGCCTTGCGGTGCTGGAACAGGCGGCCGTCGCTATCGAGACGATCGTTGCCGATATCAATCAGACCGGCCGTGAACGCAAGGACTACGCTGACCTGATCGAGCAACTGGTTGCACTGACCGTGCAGGTCGAGCCAGCGGAAGAAGCTGAAGCCGGCGCGGACGAGGCTACGGCAGATGAATCGCCCGCCTCTGAGACCAGCGATGCGGTCGTGCCGAGCCTCGTACCGGACGAACCAGCGGAGCCGCCGGCAGCGGAGTCGGACGACAGCGACTACGACGCGGAAATTGCAGCCATTTTCTCTGAAGAAGCGGCGGAATTACTGGAGGCCGCGGATCGTGCGCTGGCTTCCTGGAGCAAGGATCGCAGCGCCCGCCAGCAGGTGGAAGAGCTCAAGCGGCATTTGCACACGTTGAAAGGCGGCGCGCGTATGGCCGGTATCAGCGCCATGGGCAATCTGAGTCACGAGCTCGAAACCCTGTTGATCGGCATTGACGATGGCCGGGTGCAACCGACAGAAGATATCGACGGCTTGTTGCAGCAAAGCATCGATGAACTGCATCGCATGCGGGACAATGTTATTGCCGGGCTTACGGTGAAATCGGCCCGAACGCTCGAAGGACGTATTCGGGCTGTGACTCTGGGTGGCGACAGCGCCATCATCGACCTTTCTGACGACGGCCTGGATACAGGCAGCACGGCGCCTTCCGAGTTCTCGACGGAGCCAGGCGAGAACATCAGCATGACGATAGTCGGCGACCCCGACGCGTCAGCAGAATTGCCTGCACTAACGGATGACGGCATTACCGGGCTCGACGACTTTGCCGAGGTCGGTTCGTCGTCCGATGAAGAATTCCCGCCGTTCGACCAGTTGGCGGGCGGTCCACTGGAGTCGGTCGACATTACGATCGAGCCCGAATGGGCGGACATGGAGGCTGCGGAACCCGAAGACCAGGTGGCCCAGCCGTTCGACGCCAGCGGCGCGACCGACGGTACGGCGTCCAATCAGACGCAACCGGAAGAGCCGCCAGCACCTGTCGAGCCGGAAGAACCAGTTGAGTCAATCGAACCGGAAGAACCAGTTGAGTCTTCAGAACAGCCAATAGTCGACGAGCCTTCGGCACCGACTACCGAACACGACGCGCCACCAGCAACGGAAGCAGGCGACGAAGCGGCGTTGTTGGATGACGTTGAAACTGCGGCTGATCGTGAAGCAGCGGACGCGGCCGACGAACCGGGCACGGTCACCGACGAGCTGAGTGCGCGTCGAATGATGCGTGTCGAGCCGATCGACGAGACCAGTAGCCGCCGGGCCGGTGGTCGCGGTGAGCAGCGTCAGGAAACGGCGCGTATCGACGCTGAATTGCTGGAGGATCTGCTTAACGCCGCCGGTGAAATCAGTATCTACCATTCGCGTCTGAGTCAGCAGATCAACACCATTGAGTTCCACGTCGAGGAGCTCGAGCAAACCGTCACACGACTGCGCGAACAGCTGCGCAACCTGGAAATCGAAACCGAAGCCCAGATCATGCATCGTCATCAGGACACGCTGGTGGCGAAAGATTTCGATCCGCTGGAAATGGATCGTTATTCCAATATCCAGCAGCTGTCCCGAGCTCTCGCCGAATCCGCGAGTGACATGGCCAGCCTCAAAGACCTGTTGCAAAACCAGACATCAGAAGCGGAGACGTTGCTCGTTCAGCAATCGCGGGTAACCGCTGAATTGCAGGACGGTTTGATGCGCACCCGCATGGTGCCGTTCGAACGCCACGTACCACGATTAACACGTCTCGTTCGCCAGGCGGCAACCGAAGTGGGCAAGCGTGCGGAACTGGCCGTGGAGGGAGCATCCGGCGAACTGGATCGTCAGGTGCTGGAAAAAATGCTGCCGCCGTTCGAACACATGATGCGCAATGCGGTTATTCACGGTATTGAGTCACCGGAACAACGTCAGGCGGCAGGTAAGCCTGCCAACGGCCGGATCACCATCCGTCTGCACCGCGAAGGTGCGGAAATGGTGATTGATGTCTCTGACGACGGCGCGGGCCTGAACGTCGATGCGATACGACGCAAGGCGTTCGAGCGCGAGTTGTTGCGTGCCGACAGCAAAGTGTCTGACGCAGAGATCATGCAACTTATTCTGACGCCGGGGTTCAGTACTGCCAGCGCGGTGACTCAGTCTGCCGGTCGCGGCGTCGGTATGGACGTGGTGGCCAACGAGGTCAAACAGCTCGGCGGCTCGCTACAAATTTCCTCGGTGATCGGACAGGGCACAAACTTTACGATACGCCTGCCGTTTACGCTGGCCATTACCCAGGCGTTGGTGGTGCGCACAGGGGATGAGGTTTACGCGTTACCTCTGCCGACGGTAGAAGGTGTTGCCCGGATCGGCCGTTCGCAACTGCAAGCGATGCTGAACCAGCCAGAGCCGGTGTACGAGTACGGCGAACAAAGCTACCACTTCCGCCATCTGGGCATGTTCCTCGGCGGTCAGGCCGCGTCGCTTCCCGAGGATGACAGCTTTGTGCCGGTCATCCTGGTGCGTTCCGGCGATCAGGCTGTCGCGTTATTGACAGACCAGATGCTGGCGAGCCAGGAAATTGTCGTCAAGTCGCTCGGTCCGCAGCTATCCAGTGTGCGTGGCATTTCCGGTGCGACCATTCTTGGCGATGGTCGTATTGTTCTGATCCTTGATATCAATGCGCTGGTCCGCACGGGCATGCCAATTGTCGAGGTCAAGAGTGCGTCACCGTTACCGGCAGACGAACGGCCATTGGCGCTGGTTGTTGATGACTCAATTACCGTGCGCCGGGTCATGGAGCGGTTCCTGACCCGCAACGGATTGCGGGTGATCACCGCAAAAGACGGCATGGATGCGATCAGTGTATTGCGTGACGCGACGCCGAACATCATTCTGCTCGACATAGAAATGCCGCGTATGGATGGCTACGAATTTGCGACCCACGTGCGCAACGATGAACGGGTATCCGATGTGCCGATAATCATGATTACGTCCCGCTCGGGCGACAAGCATCGCGCCCGCGCGATAGAAATTGGCGTCAATGATTATCTGAGCAAGCCCTATCAGGATGCTCAGTTGCTGGATGCCATAGCGCGGCTGCTCGACGAACGCGGGATGAGTTTCCGATGAGTGCGGCAACCGAAGAGCTGTACAGCTTGCTCGTGCCGTTGACTGAGGACCGTCTGATTGTGCCGCGTGCTTGTGTCGCTGAAGTCGTGCGCTATTCAGAACCGGATCACTTGCCTGGCAGCGAATCGTGGTTACTCGGTACCGTCAACTGGAGTGGCCGCGCGTTGCCGGTAGTGTCTTTTGAAGGTGCGATTGGCAGGGAATTACCAGCGGTTACCGGGCGCACGCGAATAGTGGTTTTCTATGCCAGCACGGGTCGATTGCGTGCCGGCTACTTCGGTATTCTGACGCAGGGTTTTCCGCAGCTGGTGCGGGTCAATCGCGAAGTCCTGAAGCTCGATAAGTCGGACGACTGGACCAGCGACGCGCCGGTGTTATGCCGCGTCAAAATGATTAACGAGTACCCGTTGATCCCGCACCTGGAACAGCTGGAACTCATGATTTGTCAGGATCAGCCTGACGCCTGAGCACCTGCCTGTTCAGGCAAGGTCGCCCCAGCGAGATTGCACGAGCGCAATCGCCGCGATAGCGGCGGTTTCAGTACGCATGATGCGCGGCCCCATCGACACGGCGAGGTATCCCGCATCGAGTGCACGTTCCTGTTCGATTGCGCTTAAGCCGCCTTCAGGACCAATCAGCAGTTCGACAGCCGTCGGCTGCATTGTCAGTGCATGCAGGCTTTGTTTAGCGTCCGGTAACAGGACCAGTCGCGTTACCGTCGCGTCGTTTTCCGCAACTAAAGTGTCGATGCGGCATGGCGGGTCTATTTGTGGTGGCCGGTTGCGGCCGCATTGTTCACAGGCGCTGCGGGTAACGGCTTCCCAGTGACGAGTGCGTTTGTCGGCGCGCTCCGCGTCAAGACGTACAACCGAAAACTCTGTCAGCAACGGCGAGATACGTTGCACACCGAGTTCGGTGGCCTTTTGCACGACTGTGTCCATGCGGTCCCCGCGCGACACCCCCTGAATCAGCCGTACAGGCAAAGGTGACTCCCGGTCATCGTTTGCGAACCGCAGGACCGTGACGTGCACCTGGGTCTTGCTGATGGCCTCGATGCGCGCAGGGTATTCGCCACCATTGCCATTGAACAGGGTCACTTCGTCGCCGGGTCGTGCTCGCAACACCCGGCCGACATAACGCGCCTGATCGCCAGTGATGTTCAGTTGTGCATCGATGGCTAGCGGTAATTCCACGAAAAGGCGCGGCGAGGACATGCAGGTAACTCCGGCTACTGGCGGCGTTATTAGGCCGCCAGCCGTATTCGATGTCAAAGACCCGAGTACTGGTTATGATGACGGCTTGTTCGCTCCAATAGATTCGCGATGACTATCCGTTACACCGTCAATCCTGTTGAAGGAATCATTCAGCCTGCTGCGCTGTGCCTTTCCCCCAATCAGGATGCGCGTCCAGCCGGCGTCGAGCCGGAGCTGTTGGTCCTGCACGGCATCAGTCTGCCGCCCGGCCAGTATGGCGGACCGTACATCGAACAACTGTTCATGAACTGCCTGAATCCGCGCGAGCACGACTACTTTGCAGAGGTGCATGAATTGCATGTATCTGCACACCTGCTGTTGCGGCGGGACGGTACGCTCATGCAGTTCGTGCCCTTCACGCGTCGGGCCTGGCATGCGGGATTGTCGTCATTCCGGGGCCGCGAACGCTGCAATGATTATTCCATTGGTATCGAGCTGGAGGGTTGTGATGACGAGCCGTACAGCGACCAGCAGTACGCGCATTTGGCGCCGATAATCAGCGCCTTGCGTGAGGTTTACCCGGCACTGGATGCGCGCTCGATTGCAGGTCATTGCGACATTGCACCGGGCAGAAAAGAAGACCCGGGCCCTGCTTTCGACTGGCTGCGATTGTATGATGCGCTTAGCCAGAATCGCGTAACGCCCGGAATGTCATGAAACTGATTGCACTGCTTATCGGCCTGATGGTCGAACGACTCGCGACCCAGCTCTTTCACCTCCGTGAATTGCGCTGGCTCGATCGGGTTATTGACAGTGGGTATGCCCAGGTTGAACGGTTTGGCACCTGGCCCGCGATCATTCCGGTAATGCTCCTGGCCGTGCTGCTGATGTTGCCCGTCGTCCTCTGCACGTATTTGCTCGGTGACACTTTATTCGGCTTTCCGTATTTGTTGCTCGCGGTTGTCGTCTTGTTTTTTTCCTTAGGCCCGAAAGATATTGGCGAAGAGGTCGACGACTACTGTTCAGCTATTGAGTCTGGCGATGCTGAACAAGTGCGAACTACCGCCAAAGCCCTGTTGGAGAAAGACGTCCCCGAGGACAGTTGGGTGCGTGTGGAAAAAGTCGAGGAAGCCGTATTTGTACAGGCCAATAATCGCTTGTTTGCTGTCATCTTCTGGTTCGTGTTGCTGGGTCCGGCAGGTGCCTGGGGCTACCGTGTAACCGATTTGATTCGTCGCCGCGCGGTCTTCAATGCCAATCGCGCCGCGATGCCGGATGCCGAAGACGATCAGGACAACGATGCGCCGCAGGCGGTTGCCGCTGCCGCAACTACCCTACACAGTTGGCTCGCGTTTATTCCGGCGCGACTGACCGCATTGGGTTACGCCCTTGCCGGCAGCTTCGACGGCGCGCTGAACGCGTGGCGGCAAGCACCGGAGCAAGTGCCAGCCAGCAATGGTGAGCAGAATGAAATGTTACTGGCGCGTGTCGGTAGGGCGGCGCTGGCGTTGCCTGACAGTGACGACGAGACTGAAGAAGAGCGGGGCATTCGCGGCGCCGCGGCCGCTAACAGTCTGGTTTTCCGCCTGTTGTTCCTGTGGGCGGTTGCCATCGCCGGCATGACCCTTTACGGCGCAATGGTCTGAGGCGCGTGCGCCGGATCATCGCGCTCTGCGTACTCTGGCTCGTCGTCGGATGCAGCAAGCCCGCAATCCCACCTGCTCTCGATAGCGGCACGGCGCGACGCATCGTCACGCTTGCCCCTCATCTTGCCGAACTGGTTTACGCCGTGGGTGCGGGCGAGCAGCTCGTTGGTGTCAGCGCGTACAGCGATTACCCGGCGGCCGTGCAGTCATTACCGGTCGTTGGCGATGCGCTGATGATCGACCTGGAACAGTTGGCGCTGTTGAACCCGGACCTGCTGCTGGCCTGGGAAAGCGGCACACCCACACACGTTATCGACGAGTTTCGCACGCGCGGTTACCGGGTAGCATTGATACGCACGCGCAAGCTGCAAGACGTTGCCAGCGCGTTACGTCGTATCGGAGAACTAACGGGACACGTCGGGGAAGCGGAACGGGTTGCTGACAGCTTTCAGAGTGACTTGCGAACACTCGCGGCGGGCCACGTGGCTGCCAGTGCGATTCGGGTGTTTTACCAGGTGTCGAGTCGACCGTTGTACACCGTCAATGGCAGTCACTATGCAAGCGAACTTATCGAGTTGTGCGGCGGGCGTAATATTTTCCAGGACCTCGGCGAACTCGCACCGATGATCGCCGAAGAAGCTGTACTGGAACGCGATCCGGAAGTGCTGTTGGCTGCCGATGTTGATGGCAACGATGCCTTCTCCGTATGGGCGCGCTGGCCCTCGATGAGTGCCAATCGCTACGGCAATCATTTTCTGCTGCCGGCCGACGAAATCGGTCGCCCGACCACGCGTCTGGTCGCTGCGGGACGTGCGGTTTGCCAGCGATTGCAACAGGGCCGTGAGCAGCGCGCAGCGTCGCAGCCATAGCCGTTCGAAGCTTACTGCAGTTTGTCGGGCAATTAGACGGTGTGTACCGACGGGCAGGGGGTAACCCGCTTCTGACTGGCTGCAAAAGCATATTGCAATTGCTGGCGGCGATTCAGCGGCTGCGATCCCAGATCACTTCCTGACCGGACTCTTCGCGCGCCAGTCGGCGTGCGATGACAAACAGCAAGTCGGAGAGGCGGTTCAGGTAATGCAGAACTTCTGCGCGAACCGTTTCTTCACGTTGCAAGCTGCGTACGCGCCGCTCGGCACGACGCACTACTGTGCGTGCAAGGTGACACGCTGCCGCTGCAGGACCACCGCCGGGGAGTATGAAATCCTTAAGGCGCGGCAGGTCTGCATTGAAAGTGTCCAGCTGAGTCTCAAGTCGTTCGATGAACGAGGTCTCAATGGCGCTGTGACCTGGGATGCAGAGTTCGCCGCCGAGGTCGAAGAGGTCGTGCTGCACTTCCAGCAGGCACGACCTTATCGATTCCGGGACGCTGGCGTGGGCGAGTACCACACCGATTGTACAATTCGCTTCGTCGACAGTGCCGTAAGCTTCAACCCGCAAACTGTCTTTCTCGACCCGGCTGCCGTCGCCCAAACCGGTGCTGCCATCGTCTCCCGTGCGCGTGTAAATCTTGCTGAGACGATGACCCATGGTAGCTACTTCCAGCGATACTTCAGTTCAACGAAAGCGCCACGTTCGCTCATGCGATAAGGCGCGGCGGTCTGGTATTGCTTGTCGAGCAGGTTCTCAATTTTGAGATTCGCCTGCCAGTTCTGACTGATTGTAAACTGTCCGGTGGCGTTCAGCAGCATATAGCCGGGCAGCGTCGACGAAATGTCTTCGCGATCACCGCTGGCCAGCAACGACAAACCGAGGGCGTGCTCGCCGATGCGACGGCGCAGGTTGATGGTCATATTGCGTTCGGGTCGTCGCAATAGCCGACTGCCATCGACCGCGTTCTCGGCGGTTTGCGAGATGAGGTCGACGCGCGCATCAAACTGTTCGCCCGTGTAAGCCCAACCAAGTTGGGCGCCGCGCAATTCCGCTTTGTTGATGTTCTGCAAAGTGAACGACGTGAAGTCAAATTCAATCAGGTCTTCGATATCGTTCTGGTACAGATCGAGGTGCAACGAGTGTCGTTCGCTGACGGCGAGTCGCGCGCTGAGCTGCACTTCGTCTGCGACTTCCGGGCGCAGATCAGCGTTGCCGCCGAAACCGAAACGGTCCGTGGCATCCGGCGCACGAAATGCATGGCCCAGGCCGGCCGTCAGCGTCAGCCTGTCGTTCACATCGAGCGCGTACTCAGCATTCCAGGTGAACTCGTCGCCAAAGGTGTCGTGGTCGGTAAAGCGTCCCGCAAGGAAAACGCGGTGCCGACCAACGTCGATGCTGTCGTGGATGAATATGGCACGGGTGTCCGTGTCCATGTCGAAACCGCTGCCGAAGGACAGGCTTTCGGCCGATTCATTCGTCGCATACAAACCGGCTGCCAGGTTGTGGTTGGCGACGACCGTCGAGACCTGCCAGTCGACACCCAGCCGTTTTGAGACAACGAAATCAGGAGACTGATTTTGCGCAATGTCGTCCACCATGTAGCTGACCAGCAGTTTGCTGCTGATGTTTGCTCCCAGAGGGTTTGAGAGTTCCAGCGAGCTGGTTTCGTTGCGGTAGTCCTGATCCAGTGGGGTCAGGAAGAAGTCCAGGTATTCGCTGCTGCCCGTAGCCCGCCAGTGGCGTGCCGTAAGCGTCGCACTGCCGAAGCGATGACTGCCGTAAAAGCTGGCGCTGAGGTTGTCGTAGCCGCGTTCGATCGGACTGTCCGTGCGGATCGCGTAGCCATCGGTGTCCTGCCAGTCGATAGTCGCGCCAAACTCGCCGTTTTGGCCGCTGGCAGCGAAACTGGTGTACGCATTGCGTGTGCCGAAACTGCCACCGCCGGCACCGGCTTCGGCATAGCCGCTGCCTGCGCGTCGGGTGATAACGTTGATAACGCCGCCGATTGCATCGGTACCGTACAACGACGAACGTCCGCCTTTGACTATTTCGACGCGCTGAATAACTTCGGGTGAAATATTCTGAAACGCGCCGCCGCCGATGGTGCCGGGGTTCGCGCGCACGCCGTCGATCAGCAGCAGAGTGTGGTTGCTTTCAGTGCCGCGCAGAAACACCGACGTGGGTTGCCCCGGGCCGCCATTGCGGCCAATGTCGAGGCCGGCTTCAAAACGCAGCAACTCGGCGAGGTCGCTTGCTGCGGATAATTCGATTTGCTGACGATTGATTACGGCAACGGGAACAATCAAGTCCTCGATAGCGCGCTCGCTTCGCGTGCCGGTAACGACGATGTCGTCGTTGTTGGCAACCGAGATTGTTGGCAACAGTAAAGCTGCCAGAAAAGTACCCTGGAGAACGTTCATAACTAACCCCTGCATGCCGCCCGCATGCGTTTTCTGTAACAAGAAAAGCGAAGGAACTGCGGGGAACAGGGACGTATGCCGATGGCACGCCCGAACAGTCGCCCGCCGCGCCGTTCGCGTGTACATCGGGCCGGTCTCCGGGCTTACGAGCGGCAAGTGCCGGTCCGCAGCGCCTTCCCGCGAAACCGGCGCAAGTAGCGCTGTTTCACAGTGGCTCCGTCATAAATGACGGGGGCTGCGGATTAACTCGATCACCGTTGCGGGGGCAGCGCCGGCCTGGGAATGAAACATTCCGCACCGGCTTCCCGTTCACCCGGAACAATGCCATTCCGGGTTCACCTGATGAGCGCGGCACCTTAGGTGCTGCTGCTTACCTGTGTCAAGCCTGCGATGAGGTGAGCGCCTGCTGGTCGGCGTTGTGCTCCGGAACGGCAGGCCGGGACCCGACAGAATGGCGCACTGACGGCCTCCGTGCGCTTGAGTCTTCCAGTCGCTGCCGCCATAGTGTCGCCTTTCAGGAGGAGCTGTTAGTGAACGAAAGCAATACGCCTGCGGTATCACGCGAACTGGATGTCGCACTTGAAGCGGCGCGCGCCGCAGCCGCCATCAGCCGGCACTATTTCAATGGCAATTTTACAGTGCAAACCAAGGCGGACCGGACACCGGTGACGCAGGCCGATGTTGAATGTGAGGAACGAATCCGCGAGATTATTCTGGGTGCATTTCCGTCGCACGGTTTTTACGGCGAGGAAACCGGTTCGACTGGCAGAGACAGCCCGTATCTGTGGTTGGTGGATCCGATCGATGGCACGAAGGGCTTCGTTCGCCAGTACCCGTTTTTTTCAACGCAGATTGCATTGATGCACGAGGGTGAGCTCGTGTTGGGCGTTTCCAGTGGCACCATGTTCGACGAATTGGCCTATGCCGAACGGGGCAAGGGTGCCTGGTTGAACGGTAAACGTTTGCAGGTGAGCGATATTCATGAGCTTGACCGGGCCGCCGTATCGGCTGGCAATCTCAAGTCGCTGGCCGCGAGTCCGGGCTGGAGTGAGTTCGGCAAAGTGGTCGCGAGCGCGGACCGTATTCGCGGCTATGGCGATTTCTACCACTACCATTTGCTGGCCAGTGGCAAGATCGAAGCGGTTGTGGAATCAGACGTGAACATCCTTGATGTCGCGGCCTTAGCCGTCATCGTAACTGAGGCTGGTGGCGTATTTACCGATCTGAATGGCTCGACACCGGGGCTTGAGATTCGCTCGGTGCTGGCGGCGAACCCGGGCTTGCACGAACCGCTGTTGCAACGATTACGCGGTTACGTCGACTAGCGCTGCATCGCGCGGCCACGAACTAAGGTAGTGGCTCGTTGGCGGCAGCAACAAAGAACTGACGATCGCGCCACGGCAAGGCTTCCATGGGCGTCGCGTACAAGTCACTGAGTACGGTCGCGGTGAGGATGGAGTCGGCCGGCCCGAGTTCCCAGCGACCATCACCGAATAACAGCAGGCAGGACGTTGCATAGCGCGCGGCAAGATTAACGTCGTGCAAACTGGCAATGACGGTCTTGCCGCTGGCCGCCTGGTCTGCGAAGACATTCAATACATCCAGTTGGTGTTGCGGGTCGAGGTGATTGCTGGGTTCGTCGAGTAAGTACACGTGCGGCGCCTGTGCCAGCACCTGTGCAACGGCAACGCGGCGACGCTCGCCACCCGATAGAGTCGCAATGTCGCGGTGGTGCAGGTTGTGCAGGTCCATAAGGCGCAGACAATCACTGGCGATGTCGCGATCCACGGTACTTTCCCATTGCCAGCGCGGTACGTGCGGGTGCCGGCCTGACAACACCGTTTCGAATACCGTGGCTGGAAAGGCATCGTCCGAATGTTGCGGCAGCAGCGCGAGCTGGCGCGCAATCGTCTGGCGGGTCAGGTCGGGCAGTGCCTGACCCCGCAATTCAACGCTGCCGGTGCCGGGCCGTCGCAAGCCGGCGAGCGTGTGCAGCGTCAGTGACTTTCCGGCGCCGTTCTGGCCGAGTACGGCGAGAAACTCGCCTGCGCGCAACTCGAAATCCAGTCCGTCGACCAGTGTTCGACCGGGCACTTCGATACGCAGCTTGCGCCCGGCCAGTACTGTGTCTGCTTGGTTGCTCATGCGCTGCAGGCTAGCGGCAAAGCCGCGGCGACGCCAGTCAGTCGGGCGCGTCAGGGTATCAGTCGAATCTCGGCGGCGGTCTGTTCGCCAATCAGAACGTACTTCAGGCTGCGCGGAATGACCGCGTCATCGTCAGCCAGTGCGATTCGTCCACCCATGATTTCCGCGAAACGCTGTGGGTAGCGTGGCGAGCGATCCGGTTCGGCGTAGCCTTCCGGAAAACGTGGCAGGCCGTTCGCTGCTTCGTATTTGTCTGTAGCGCCCAGCGTGTGCAGGAACTCGTGCGTGATGATGACGTTGTTGCTGCCGTCATGCCGGCGTCCGGCGAATCCGTTCACAATGCCGACCATGCCTTTTTGCAGGCCGACCGAATTCTCCAGCAGAAAGTCTGTTGATGGCGCGTGATAGCGGACGAAGATCCTGACGTCCGGCGCCGGTGAGTCTTGCGGGCTGGCCACGCTGTGTGCCCACCAGCGCATGCGCAGACTCCACCACATGACTTTCAGTTTGTTGTAGGCATCCGGTAGTTCGGGCGGTTGTTCACTGATCAGCGTTCCCAGTTCGATTCGTACCGGGCGCTTCAGGTCGTGGCCGTAGCGTTCAACTTCGCGGCTGACAAAGGTTTCGATACCGGAGAACTGTTCGACCGAAAGCTGGCGAATATAGTCGTCGCTGATCCGGCTGCCGTCCGCATTGATTGGGTAGATTTTGACCCACAGGCTGTTGTTCCAGTCAGTGCTGCGGGCTTGTGACAACCACGTTGAGGTCAGCACCATCCCCAGGATAAACAGCAGTATCGTTACGCGTATGGCCTTGAACATGAGTCTTCAACAGTCTTGACGACAGTGAATTACGCCTGTTGCGCCCGTTTTGAGCCAGCGAACAGTTCGCATTTTGTGCCAAAGCCCGCGTTTTGGCCTATGGTCGGTGCGGGTTTTCCGGGTCAGGGGCACGTCGCGCAGCGCTGGCCTGTTCGAAAGCGTATGCAAGTCGGATGAGTTCGGCTTCACTGTAGGCACCGCCGATAAATGACAAGCCGACCGGCAGCCCCTGCACCTGACCTGCCGGCACTGTAATGCTCGCATAACCCGATACGGCGGCCAGTGACGAGCTGCCGACGCTGAACGTGTCGCCGTTGATGTGGTCGGTGAGCCAGGCCGGGCCATTGGATGGCGCGATCAATGCGTCGAGTCGGTGTTCCTCGAGCACGTTGTCGATGCCGTCTCGTGCGATGCTCTTGCTGTCGGCCAAGGCATTCAGGTAGCCCTCGTCTGTCAGCGGGCCTTTGGCGTCGGCCATTATCAGAAGCTCCTGCCCGAAAATCGGCATGACATTGGCCGCATGTGCGTTATTGAACGCGATCAGTTCGCTCAAGCTGGATACGGGCGTGTTCGATTCAGCGAAGTACTTGTTGAGATCAGCTTTGAACTCGTACAAGAGAACTTCGAATTCGGCATCACCCATGCCGTCAGTGTCTAAGTCCACCGGATCAACAATGACCGCGCCCAGTGACTGCAACATCGCGATGCTGGCTGTGAACACGCCTTCAACGGCGTCGTTCTTGCCGGCGCCGCCGTAATTGCGGAGCACGCCAATGCGCTTGCCTTGCAACGCATCAGTCCGCAGGTCGGCGGCATAGTCCGGTAGCGACGCCGGGCGATCAGCGCTGGCCGGGTCGCTGTCGTCTTTGGTGACCAGAGCATTGAGCAGAATGGCGGCGTCGCTCACCGTCCGTGCCATTGGCCCCGCCGTATCCTGACTGTGGGCAATCGGAATAATGCCGTCGCGGCTGATCAAACCCAGCGTTGGCTTGATACCCACTATGCCGTTGATTGACGCCGGACAAACAACAGAGCCGTCGGTTTCTGTGCCGATGGCAAGAACACTCAGGTTTGCGGCAACGGCGACGGCGGAACCTGACGACGATCCGCACGGGTTACGGCGTGGGTCATAGGCGTTGCCGGTCTGGCCGCCGAGGCTGCTCCAGCCGCTGGACGAATTGGTCGAGCGAAAATTAGCCCATTCACTCAAGTTGGTCTTGGCCAGGATAATGGCGCCGGCATCGCGCAATTGCCGAACAAGAAAGGCATCGTCTGCGGCACGGTGTCCGGCAAGCGCGAGCGAACCGGCGCTGGTTGTCATGGTGTCGCCGGTATCGATATTCGCTTTCAGTACGACTGGTATCCCGTGCAAGGGTCCGCGGACCTTGCCATCGCGCCGTTCATCATCCAGGGCGTCGGCGATACTTCGGGCGTCAGGGTTTACTTCAATGACAGAGCGAAGATTTGCGCCGCTGTGGTCGATGCGTTCAATTCTTTGCAGGTAGTAGTCGGTCAGGCGTCGAGCGGTCAGCTCGCCGTTCTGCATGGCTACCTGCAAGTCGGTAACAGTGGCTTCTTCGTAGGACTGCACGACCGGGCCTGCACAGGCAGCCAGTAACAGTGCCGTCGCTGCCGCTGCCGTGTACTTCACAAGGAACTTCCGAGACAGACTCATTCGCGATCCTCTCCACTGCCCAGCGTCGCTGTAGTCGACGCACCTTAGGTACTGAGACTAGTGCGAGGGGCCAGGTACTGCAAGCAAGTTGCCGTCAGCGAGGTTTGCGAAACTTCAGTACGAAACGATCTGTTTTACCGCGCAAGTCAGGTTCGAACACGACCCGGCTGTAGTCATCGTTCGGGTTGCGCAGGACATCGCTTTGTCCTTCGAGTGTGAAGCCCGCCGCTTCAACGTCAGCGATGACGAGGTCGGGATCGATGCGGTGGGTTGTGCCGCCGGTTTCGCGCGGCGAACCCGTAGCAGCGTAGTGATCGATGATGCCAAGAACGGCGCCGGGTTTGGCGCCGCGATAGAGTTCTGCGAGAAGTTTCTCGCCGTCAATTTTCGGCCAGCCGCCTTCGGCATTAACGTAGTAGATGTCGTGGTATGCCAGAACCATCAGGATGGCATCCAGACTGTCTGCTTGCAGTTTAAGTTCGTTATTCTCGGCCATCAGCGAGACGACGTTTGGCAAGCGATCATCCGCGTAACGGATGGACGTTTCATCGCCGGCGAATCCCGCATAGGCTTCGTTGCTGTGAGCAATGACCTTGCCGTTGCTGCCGGCGACGTACGACAGCAACTCGGTGTAGTAGCCACCGCCTGAGTACAGGTCAAGAACGGTCATGCCGGGCTTGATGCCGAGGAATCTGAGCACGGCGCCAGGTTTTCGGCCGGCATCACGTTGCCGATCTTCCTCGCTGCGAGCGGCGTTGCTGACGGCAGCCGTATAGGCGTCGGTCGTAGCAGCGGTACTTGTTGCGGCGGCCTGTGCGTTAAAGCAGAGAAGGATGCACAGCGCGTACAACGTGATCCGATTCGAATTCATACCTAATCCCCCGCAAAGTCAGTGATTGCCGTGCTGCAGTTGAGACTGGTTTCGGCGGCTAAAGTGCCGCGCTAGTTCGATTTGGTATGAGCCAATAAAAAGCCCCGCAACAAAGTTGCGGGGCTAATCTCTCTTTAGTCAGAGAGGTAGCTGGGAATCCGGATCACAGGCACAAAACTGAATTATTATTATTGGATTTTGATCTTATTATTTTGTGATTGTTTTTCTTCTGGCGTCTAAATCCTGTTTGTAATGAATCCGTTTACCGGTGCCAACTACACTTCGCTTGGGCAGGACATACAAAGCAAGAGCTATGCCAACCCAGTCTTTTAAACTGGTTTTCAACTGCTTACGGAAAAAATTGCGTGTAGCAAACGAGCACTGAAGGCTGCTTTGTAAATAAACCCGACAGTCTGTCGAAGGCGGTGCCGGCAGTTTTTCGTCAATTGAGTTGTAAGTTATTGATAAACTTACTCAATAAGCGCAGCTAACTATTGTTGCGGCGAAAACACGGAATTTGATTATGTTCAATACTGTCGCAAGTGGGCGACAGGGCTGAGAAAGGCCTTTGCCTGTCAAATTAATCGACGCGACTGAGCGAGACGCGTTCGAGCAGGCTGGCTACGCTAAGGAAGCGGCCGTCCTTTACCACGGCAACAACCTGCGCGCTGTCGGCGACGTTATGCAGAGGATCGCCAGCTACCAGCAGGAGGTCAGCGCGAGCGCCCGCTGCGATCCGGCCCAGCTCCGCGCCCAGCCCGAGCGCTGTTGCGCCGGCACCGGTTGCGGCGTGCAGGACCTGGTAGGGAGGTAATCCGGCCGCTTGCAGGGCAAGGAGTTCTGCCTGTGTTGCCAGGCCCGGGGGTAACCCCGAT
The DNA here is from genome assembly GCF_055809415.1 of Woeseia sp. D3-10. Classification (NCBI taxonomy): domain Bacteria; kingdom Pseudomonadati; phylum Pseudomonadota; class Gammaproteobacteria; order Woeseiales; family Woeseiaceae; genus Woeseia; species Woeseia sp. D3-10. The sequence goes on from NZ_JBVVTW010000007.1 coordinate 2,655,989, forward strand.
GGGCGACTACCGACAACGACCGAATTAATGCTGCTGCCAATCAGAGGCGTAGTGCCAGAGTTGCGCGCGGCTGCTGCAGAGGTTGGGAGTTGCATTGCCGGCGGCAATGCCCGCAAAGCGGCGAGCCCCGGCGTGCCCGCGTCAGCCATACCGGATACCAGCAGCAGTGGTCCGCCGTTGGTCAGTTCGACGATGTCGGCGTAGCGACGGCCCTGTGGTGACACCGGCATACTCGCCGTGCCCAGCATGAGTTCAGCGTTCATCGCAAGTCCTGAACTCCAGTTGCCAGCCAACAGCGGCACGCCGCGTTTGCGCCAGAGCGCCAGCGCCGAATTCAATTGGGGGTTTGCGGTTCGTTGTTCAACGGCCGTCAGCAGGCGAATGTCCCGCGCCGTATTCGCGGGCAGCTCCTGGGTGAATTCGGCGGCGCGCAGCAGCCGCGGGCCCGGCAGTACGTCGCCAGCCCAGACGTTGTTGTCAAACTCAGGAGCGTCGGCGGAGACCAATGTCGTCACTCCGAAGGCAAGCAGCAACGGGCCCATAGCGGCTGCGTCGTCGGCAGGCAGGCTGGCGTACATATCGATGAGGCCCGGCATGACGGTAGTGTCGCCGATATCGAACACGGTTAAATCAGCGCGCGGCGCCTGATCTTCAATGGCAACTACAATGCCGTCGCGAACCAGTACATCGACGTTGTAGCGATAGTCGACGCCATGACCGTCATACAGCCGTGCGGCACGAATAACGAATTCACCCCGAGCTGGATTCCCGGCGGGCAATGGTCGCACGGGGCCGGCCGGTTCACGGCTGGGGCCGGCGTTCGGCACCAGCGCAGAGAAAGGGATGTCCTCTGACTCGCGGTCTTCAAAGTGCCGGCGTTTGATCACGCCGTCCGCGGTGTACACAAAGCGCGTGCGATCAATCCAGCTCGCGGCACTGAGGAAAAAATCTTCTCCGTCGACCAGCGTTCGCGCGAGAGCCGGCTCCGACAGTATCAGCATATTCAGACTGAGCTGTCCGGACCTGCCTTGTTGCAGGTACGTGATCAACGTGTTGTCAGGTCGCCAGGAAGGAGCTGATAGTGGCGTTGCCGATTCCAGAACACGTTGTGGTTCGCCGGAATAACGCCGCACGACGAGGTACCAGCGATCATTCTCGTGCAGGACGTAACACAAGTGTCGGCCATCGGCGGACCATGCGGGTTCGCTCTCGTCGCCGTCGTGGTGAGTCAGTCGGTACTCAAGACCACTAGCCAGATCGCGTTCCCAGATGTCGAGGCTGCCGCCATCGCGCGTCGCCGAGTACACAACACGTTCGCCGTCCGGGTGCCAGTCGCCCGCCTGCTCCTGCAAACCGACCGGCGTTAATCGTGTATTGCTGTTGTTGTCGAGGCTGTAGCGCCAGAGTACGGTGCCGCTGGCGCCGTGGGTCTGGTAAAGGATTTCCTGACCATCCGGTGACCAGCGCGGACGTTGCGCCGGAGCTGATTGACTGGTTCGCTTTTGCAGATCGCCACCGCGTGCTGCGGCTGTCCAGATATTGCCGAGCAGGTCTACGGCCAGTCGTCCATCGGCAGGATTTACGTCAGCCGAAATATTGGTACCTTGATTGAGGCGAAATTCGGCACCGACCGGCGCCGAACAAAAAAAGGCGGTCAGAAGTGCCGCGCCCAGCCGCCAGTCAGCCGTCACGACTTACCCGAACGTCCACGGTGTCTTCATCAATGCAGGTGAATGCAACCTGCATCGGCCGACAACAAATCTGACAGTCTTCGATGTACGTCTGATCACCGGCGGAGGTATCGATGAGCACGTGCATGGATTCGCCGCAAAACGGACAATTTATACGTTGTTCGATCAGTGCTGCGTTCATCACTGTAGCCGTCAGGGTTGCAGACGGCCGCCGCTCCAGCTACCTGTTGAGCAGCCCTGCGCGTCATCGATCGTCAGTGTTCGGTTCCAGCGGGCGCGGTCATGAATACGATCACCGCCTTCCACCCATAGCTCAATGGCCTGCACCCAGATTCGAAATCCACCCCAGTGCGGAGGGCGCGGAATTGTGGGCGGCGACTCGCTGGCCAGGGTGTTCGTGTCGTCACCAAGAGCAATACCCAGATCATTCGCTCGTGCACGCAGTTGTTTAATCAGCTGGTCGCGGGATTCGAGCGGGCGGCTTTGGTCGGAGCCCCACGCGCCGAGCTGGCTGCCCCAGCCGCGGGTCGCGAAGTAGGCATCGCTTTCGCTCGCGGGTGAGCGCACGGCTTGGCCTTCGATACGAATCTGCCGACCCAGAGCGTCCCAGTGCATGACGGCGGCAACCCGCGGATGTGCGCTGATTTCCTCGCTCTTGCGGGATTGGTAATTGGTGTAGAAGACCAGGTAGCCGGGTTCTGCGACGAATGCCTTGCAGAGTACGATGCGAACCGACGGCTGCAGCTCGTCGCCGACGCTGACCAGCGACATCGCATTCGGATTGCGCTGCTCAGCATGTGCCTGCGCATGATTAAACCACTCGCTGGCGAGGTTCATGGGGTTTCGCGGAAGGACCTCGGGTAGACGGTCCATTACCTGATGGTTGTTCACGGTTGCTTGCCTGATAGTCACCGGCCAGACGGTCTGGCCATTGTTCGCGGAGAGTAGCAGACCGTGCGGTGGCCTACTATCTGCCGTCAATCCAGGTAGTGCGGTCCATACGTTTGTTATGCAGCCGGAAAGTTATCGACCCGCTTAAAAATGGATGACGGTACGAATACTCTTGCCTTCGTGCATCAGGTCGAACGCCTTGTTGATGTCCTCAAGCGGCATAGTGTGCGTGATGAATTCGTCGACCTTGATTTCACCGCCCATGTATTGATCGACCATGCCCGGCAGTTGAGTCTTGCCGCGTGTCCCACCAAATGCTGAACCGCGCCAAACGCGTCCTGTGACCAACTGGAACGGTCGGGTTGAAATTTCCTGGCCAGCTCCCGCAACGCCGACGATGACCGATTCGCCCCAGCCCTTATGGCAGCACTCGAGTGCTGCCCGCATCAGGTTTACATTGCCGACGCATTCGAAAGAATAATCAACGCCACCGTTGGTCATTTCGACAATCACTTCCTGAATCGGATTGCTATGGTCGTTGGGATTAACCGTGTCCGTTGCGCCCATCTGGCGCGCAAGCTCGAATTTGCCGTCATTGATGTCGATGGCGATGATCCGGCTCGCCTTCGCCATTACGGCACCTTGTATCGCGCTCAAGCCGACGCCACCCATACCGAACACAGCGACGGTTGAACCGGGTTCGACCTTGGCGGTATTCAGTACCGCGCCGATGCCGGTCGTTATGCCGCAACCCAACAGGCAGATTTTCTCCAGCGGCGCCGCTTTGCTGACCCGGGCCAGAGATATTTCCGGCAATACGCCGTACTCGCTGAAGGTCGAGGTGCCCATGTAGTGATAGATGGGTTTGCCATTCAGCGAAAATCGGGTCGTGCCATCCGGCATCAGTCCCTGGCCCTGCGTGGCGCGTATGGCCTGGCACAAATTGGTTTTGCCGGACGTGCAGAAGTTGCACTCGCGGCATTCGGGTGTGTACAGGGGAATGACGTGGTCACCTACTTTGATGTCACGCACTCCCGGACCAACTTCTTCCACGATCGCGCCGCCTTCGTGGCCCAGTACAGCCGGGAAAATACCCTCGGGATCTTCGCCCGACAAAGTGAATGCGTCGGTATGGCAAACACCAGTCGCTACGTTTCGGATCAGGACTTCGCCGGCTTTGGGTCCTTCAAGGTCGAGGGTCTCGATCTGCAATGGTTGGCCAGCTTCAAAGGCAACGGCGGCACGCGTCTTCATGGATAGAAATTCCTGTCAGTCTTGGTGAGCGGGGCTGTGCCGGAATACTCGCATGATTGGCCCCCATCCCGGTAGGGCGAGCAGGCGATCAAGCAGCAGTTCAAGACCTAAGTGCGGCGGCATCCGGCTCCAGGTTGGTGTTCAGCTTTCGTTCATAAAGCAAATAAAAACAATACGTTGCATTAAGCTCCGGTTCATCGCCGCGGCCGTATTCTGGCGTCGTGATGTAGCGAAAGGAGACACCTGTCATGCGAACGATCAATTCACAATATGCAACTTTGGCCCTGCTGGCCGGACTGATGTTCGCGGCGACACCCGCGGCCAATGCTCACGAACCTGGGTACAGCAGTCATAGCGGTCATTTGAGCGGGCAACGGTATGTGTATCAACACAGATCGGCGTTGCCGCGGTCATTACGGAATAATCGGGACTTCTTGCGTTGGTATGAGCGGAACCTCCACCAGCTCAGGTTCGAGAGAAGCTGGCAGCACATCTACCAACGCTACGATCGGGACTACCGGGTTAAGCATTACCGGAAGCGCGACTACAAGGCGAAGCGTCACAACCAACTGAAGCGTGACAAGAAGCGCAAACAGCATCGTCGTCATTGACATCGACTTGCCACAATAAACAGGCTGTATGGCCAAAGCCTCCGGACCGATGGTCCGGAGGCTTTTTTTGTTTCGCGCACCCGATTCCTTCTGTTGCAACGGAATCTGCGGTAAAACGGGGTCAGCATCGACACACTATTAGGAACTGTTTCAACATGGAACTGGATGAACTGCGCAACGAGCTGAACGGCATCGACCGCCAGCTGGTGGAATTAATAGCCAGGCGGCAGCAGATAGTTGGCCGCATTGGCAAGACCAAGCTCACCACAGGGCGTGCGACCCGGGATTTCGAGCGCGAGAAAGTCGTCCTGGGTCTGGCCCGGGAGCAAGCGCGCGCAGTGTCCGTTGATCCCGACCTGGCGGAATCCATCATGGCGTCGTTGATCCGTTCGTCGCTCGCAAGTCAGGAGCGCGACAGGGTTGCTGCTGAGGGCCGTGGCGATGGACAAAGCGTCCTGCTTATTGGTGGCGCGGGTAAAATGGGCGGCTGGTTCGCGGAGTTCTTTGCATCGCAGGGTTATGCGGTGACCATCGCCGATACCACGATTGAAGACGGTGATCGCCGCTACCGGGACTGGCATGACGCGGGCGTTGATTTTGATGTCATCGTCGTAGCCGCGCCACTGGCCATCACCGGGCAAATTTTGCTGGAACTGGCAACGTTGAAGCCGCGCGGGCTGGTGTTTGACATTGGCTCGTTAAAGTCGCCGCTTAAAGCGGGTCTGCGCGAGATGGCCGCCGCGGGTTGCAAGGTTACGTCGTTACATCCGATGTTCGGACCGGACACCAACCTGTTGTCGGGTCGGCATCTGATCTTCGTTGATACGGGCTGTGCCGACGCAACCCGTACTGCCCGAGAAATGTTCAATGCGACGATGGTCACGCAACTGGAAATGAATCTTGAAGATCACGACAGGCTGATCGCCTACGTGCTGGGCTTGTCGCATGCACTGAACATTGCCTTTTTTACGGCGCTTGCAGAAAGCGGCGAGGCGGCCCCCAGGTTGGCCAAACTCTCGTCGACCACCTTCGATTCGCAGTTACTTATCTCAAGCGCGGTCGCTCGCGAAAACCCGTACTTGTACTTTGAAATTCAGCATCTGAATGAGTTCGGTATCGGGCCGTTGGACGCGTTGTGCGATTCCGTCAATCGAATCCGCAAACTGGTCGCCGACGGTGACCAGGCAGGCTTCGTCGAACTCATGCGTCACGGTAAGGAATACCTTGCGACGCGCAGTGCACCGAGTGACTCTGTTTAGAGCGGGGCACTTCACAGCACCTGCCGGTTTTTTCTGGTAAAAGTTTATACGTCGAATGAGCAGACGGAGTGAGTGGCTATGCGGTCACAGAGGGACCTGGAAAATGAGCTCCGACAGCTTCGCAGCCAGCTCAAACGACTCACGAATGAGGTAGAGCGGAACACCCGCATTCTGCGCGTTTCACAGGAACGTGAGCTTACGCTACTGAATGCGGAAGATATCGCGTCGCTGCTGCGGGTCATACTGGACGGGTTACGCGACAGCTACCGTTTGGACGCAGTCAGTGTCGTGCTTGCAGACCCGGATCACAACACGCGTCACCTGTTGCTTGCCAGTGGTCACGACCCGGTTGAATTTCCCGGCCTGATTTTCGTCGATAGTCTCAGTGGCATGGCACCGCAGTTTATTTCGTTGTCCCGGCCGTGGCTCGGTCGCTTCATGAAGGCTGATCATTCGCTGATACTGCCGGCAGATGCAGGCCTGTCGTCTATCGCGTTGCTGCCGTTAATGCACAAGGGGCGACTGCTTGGCAGCCTGAATTTTGGTAGCAAGGACGACGATCGCTTTACCGCGCTGCACGCAACGGACTTTTTCTCGCACCTCGGTGTCATTGCATCGTTTTCCCTGGAGAATGTTCTCAACCGGGCCCGCTTGCTGCGCAGCGGGCATACGGATTTTCTTACCGGTTGGCACAACCGTCGCTACCTGCAACTGCGCCTCAAAGAGGAGCTCGCGCGTGCCTCCCGCGAAAAATCCACGCTGGTTTGCCTGATGCTTGATATAGACCACTTCAAGCGGATCAATGACAACTATGGGCACGCGGCGGGAGACGAAGTCTTGCGCGAGGTTGCACAGCGAATTGAGTCTCAGGTTCGGGTTAGTGACGTGGCGGCCCGATTCGGTGGCGAGGAGTTTGTCGTTTTGTTGCCGGCCACGGACTTTGCGGCGGCACGGGCGCTCGCGGAGCGTATTCGTACAACGATTTCTGCATCACCGGTATCAGTCACCGCGGAGCAGAGCGAGATCATTACCACTTCCATCGGTATAGCGACCTGTGCCGCGCCGCCGCAGGGGGTTGATCTTAAGTCGCTGGGTGATTCATTGCTGGCGCGCGCCGATGTTGCGCTCTACCGGGCCAAGTCCGAGGGGCGCGACCGGGTGGCTGTCGAATAGCGACCAATTAGCCGTTGGCAAGTACTCCTGCCGTATGTGATAATGAGAAGCATTATCATTAAGTTAGCAGAGTGAATCATTGCCATGCCGAATTTGTTTTCCGCCCGTATTCCAGGAATCACCACCTTAGCGATCGCTTGCTTGCTGGTTGCTTGTGGTGCTGACAACTCTCAGCCTGCCAAGACCGCGGGTGCTGACCAGGCACCGGATCCTGTCGTCGTTTATTCGGCCCGTGCAGAGCAGCTTATTAAACCGATTTTCGACGCGTATACCGCCGAGACTGGCGTTGAGATCCGTTACACGACAGACAGTGAACAACCGCTGATCCAGAAGTTGCTTGCGGAAGGCCAAACTTCACCGGCCGATGTATTGCTGACCGTGGACGCTGGCAACCTGTGGTACGCGGCGGAAAAGGGCGTACTTCGACCGGTGCGTTCCGATGTGCTGGAAGCAGCCATACCCGAACACTTGCAGGATCCGGAAAATCAGTGGTTCGCGATGTCGGTCCGTGCCCGGACCATTGTGTATGACACGCGGAGCGTAGCTCCGGCTGACCTCAAAGGTTATGCAGATCTTGCTGATCCAAAATGGGCCGGCAAGCTGTGCCTGCGAACCTCCGCGAAAGTGTATAACCAGTCACTGGTTGCGATGTTGATTGCGTCATTGGGTGAGCGTCGCACCGAAGAGATAGTCCGCGGCTGGGTAGCCAATCTGGCAACCGATGTGTTCTCCAATGACACCAAATTGATTGAAGCCATACAGGCGGGCCAGTGCCAGGTCGGCATCGTGAATACTTACTACTTCGGGCGTCTGCAGAAAGAGAATCCGGACATTCCGGTTGCGCTCTTCTGGCCGGGAGCAGATACGGGCGGCGTACATGTCAATGTTTCAGGTGCCGGTGTAACTCGCCATGCCAAGAACCCGGACGGTGCTATTGCCTTGCTGGAATGGATGTCGCAACCGACGGCGCAGCAATTGCTTGGTGGCGAAAACATGGAGTATCCGGCCAACCCTATGGTGGCGGCGGACCCAATGGTTGTCGCCTGGGGCGAGTTTTCTCCGAGTCCGATGAACGTTGCAAAGGCTGGTGAATTCCAGGCAGACGCGGTGAAACTCATGGACCGGGCCGGCTATCGCTAGATTCTAATGCGCGTGTAGCGCCTGAAGCCCATGCAAATTACCAAGGCAGTGTCAGCGCAACCCGCTGTTGCCTCTGCACGTGCCGCCCAATCCGGGCGGCACGTCGGCTTTGGGCTGCTGGTGGGGATGATTGCGCTGGTAGCTTCAGCGCCACTGCTGGTGGCGTTGTCATCCTTGTTCGCCGACACAGGTGATATTTGGTCGCATCTGCTGACCTACGTTCTGCCGGAAGCATTCGGCAACACGCTCTTACTTGTCGCCGGTGTCGCCGCTATCACATCGGTCCTCGGTGTATCGCTTGCGTGGTTTGTAGCGACTTGCGAGTTCCCGGGTCGCCGCTTTTTTTCGTGGGCCTTGTTGCTGCCGATGGCGATGCCCGGCTATGTACTGGGCTTTGCGCTTGCTGCGTTGTTCGAATACACGGGGCCGCTGCAGACGGGCTGGCGCGCGACGTTCGGAGCCGATACTGAATTTCCTGGACTCGGGCCTGCCGGCGCATCGATCCTTACGCTGAGTCTCGTACTGTACCCGTACGTATTTCTTATAACCCGACAGGCGTTTGCCAGTCAGGGCGTGCGCGGCATCGAAGTGGCGCAAAGCTGCGGCTTCAGACCCCTGAAAGGTTTTTTCCGTGTTTCATTGCCCCTTGCGCGGCCCTGGATTGTCGCCGGCGTTAGCCTGGCAATCATGGAATGTCTTGCCGATTTTGGTACGGTGCAGTTGTTCAACTTCACCACTTTTACTACGGCAATCTATCGGTCCTGGTACGGCTTGTTCTCGTTGCAATCTGCGCTGCAATTGTCGTTGGTTCTCGTAACACTCGTGCTGGGCGCGTTGTTGCTGGAAAAACGCTTCCGCGGTGCGTCTCGTTACACCAGCACGGCGAGTGCCAGCCAGCACCGATTGCTGCTGAGCAAGGTGCAGCGACTGTCAGTCAGTGCCTACTGTTCCTTCGTTCTGTTCATTGCATTCGCGTTGCCAGCCAGTCTGATACTGATTTGGAGCGTGCGCAGCTTTGGGGTTGAATTCGATTCCCGCTACTGGCAGCTGGCAGCAAACACGCTGATGTTGGCGACTCTGGCAGCAGCATTGATTACGTCTGTTGCCCTGCTTTTGGCTTTTGCCGTGCGTTACGCGCCCGGTCGAATTAATCAAGCACTCGCGCGTCTCGCAACATTGGGTTACGCCATTCCGGGCACTGTGTTGGCCGTTGGGTTTTTCGTGCCGGTGGCGGCGCTGAGCCGCTGGATTAACGGTACACTTCTTGCCGATAGCGGTACGGTCGTCGCGTTGCAAGGCGGGCTCAGCGTTGTACTGCTGGCCTACATGGCGAGGTACCTCGCTGTGGCGCATGGCCCGGTTGAGAGTGCTTTGTTGCGCATCAAGCCGAGTATCGAAGATGCGGCGCGCGGCATGGGTATATCGGGCTTGCGATTGCTGGGGCGAGTGCACGTGCCGATACTCAGGCCCGCGATCGTGACGGCGTTGCTACTGGTTTTCGTTGATGTCATGAAAGAACTTCCTATTACCTTGATGACCCGGCCATTCGGTTGGGACACGCTGGCTGTGCGCGTGTTTCAGCTCACAACGGAAGGCGAGTGGCAGCGCGCAGCCTTGCCGGCACTGGCGATTGTGCTGGCTGGCCTGGTGCCCGTCGTCATTCTTAGCCGGCGTAACGACTGATGCTTGAAATCAGCGAAATCAACCATCGATACACTGATCAGCTGGTACTGGATGCAGTCTCGCTTACCCTGGAAAGCGGGCGCGTCGGGTGCATTCTGGGTCCCAGCGGTTGTGGTAAGACTACGTTGCTGCGTTGCATCGCTGGATTCGAACGTATCGTTGCCGGGGAGATTCGGGCAGGCGCTACGTTGCTGAATTCAAAAGGCAACCATGTGCCGCCGGAAGAGCGCCGCATTGGCATGGTGTTTCAGGACTACGCCCTGTTACCCCATCTGACCGCACAGCAAAACGTAGCGTTCGCTCTGCACCGACACCCTAAACGGGACGCTCGTCTGCTGGCCATGAAGTTCCTGGAACTGGTTGGCTTGTCTGACTTCGCAGCAAGATACCCGCACGAATTGTCTGGCGGGCAACAACAGCGCGTAGCGCTTGCCAGAGCACTGGCACCTGAACCGCGATTGTTGTTGATGGATGAACCGTTTTCCAATCTCGATGCGGGCCTGCGCCAGGATCTGGGGCAGGAGATCAGGCAGTTGCTGAAGAAACTTGGAACAACAGCGCTGGTTGCCATGCACGACCATCACGACGCGTTCTCACTGGCTGATGACGTCGGTGTCTTGCGCAGCGGACGTATGCTGCAGTGGGATAGCGCTTATCGACTCTATCACCGGCCAGCGGATCGCTTCGTTGCCGATTTTGTAGGCAAAGGTGTGTGGCTGGAAGGGCTGGTCCGTGGCGAGAATCTTGTCGAGACCGAGTTGGGGACGATGTCCGGGCGCATGGAGGATTCCTTGGTCGAGGGAACCTCGGTCGATGTATTGCTGCGTCCCGATGACGTGATTCACGACGACGATAGTACAATGAAAGCCGAGGTCATCTCCAAGCAGTTCAAAGGATCCGAGTTTCTGTACGAGCTGAAAACAGTTAGTGGAGCGACGCTCTTGTCATCGGTGCCGAGTCATCACAATCATCCGGTAGGTGAGGCGATCGGTATTCGACTGGAAACTGACCACATCGTGGTTTTCCCTCGCTCATGAACTTTGCGGTGTCAGGATAGCCGGCGACTACGGCTCATCAGGAACAGGAACAGCGGAACGCCAAGCGCAGCGGTTAGCGCACCGACCGGCAGTTGCTGAGGTGCGAGTACGCTGCGGGCAATCGTGTCAGCAACAACGAGCAGACAACCACCGGCAAGTGCAGAGGCGGGGACCAGCAGGCGGTGATCGCTGCCGGCCAGCAATCGAATCGCGTGCGGTACCACGAGGCCAATAAAGCCGATGACGCCGACCGTCGTGACGGAAATGGCGGTAGCCAACGCAGTCACGGCGAAGAGTGCGAGCCGGAATGTTGCAACCGGCAGGCCGAGAACAGAGGCTTCCAGTTCGCCGCGCGACAACACGTTCAGATGCCGCGCAGACAGCGTCGCCGCGACAGTGATCGCAAGTAGCAGCCACAAGGTGCGGCCAGGCGCATGTGCGAAGCTCAGGTCGCCCATGAGCCAGAACAGCATGCCCCGCAGGTTCTGATCAGGGCTGAGGGCTAACAGCAATGTCGTCGCGGCGCTGAAGCCAGCGGCAAGCACGACGCCGGTTAACAACAGGCGCGCCGGCGTCCAGCTGCCGGTCCCCTGTGCAATCGAAAACACCAGCAGATTGGCCATCATGGCGCCGGCGAAGGCAGCACTGTCGAGCATGACCGCATTCCAGCCCAGCAACATGGCGAACAAGGCGGCAACGGCCGCGCCACCGGAGCTGCCGAGGATGTACGGCTCTGCCAGCGGATTGCGCAGCAGGACCTGCATCAATACGCCAGCGACCGCGAGCAAGCCGCCGACGCCGAAGGCGGTCAATGCCCGTGGCAGGCGCAATTCCATGACGACGGTGTGGGTGGCGGCCGGCGCGTTGCCGCTGAATGCATCGAGCACGTCGCTCGCTCCGAGGTTCGCACTGCCATAGAGCAACGCGACGGCGATGCTCGCCACGCCGAGGAGTAGTAGCAGGGAGAAGAGCCGGAAAGCAGGTCTTAGTGGCACGGCCGATCGCTCCAAAGGTGGAATAACATGCTCTACGTCGCGTGCCTCATTCTGATTGCCCGCAAGGCTAATCAATGCAAGGGGGTGGTACAAGTGACATAAATTCGGGCAAGCTAAGCGTCTGTTCCGTCAGTTCCTGCAAATGAAACATTGCCAGCTATGAGTAACGACTGTATCGATTCCAATGGTTACCGCGCTAATGTGGGCATCATTTTGTGCAACACCGAGGGCAAATTGCTGTTGGCCGGTCGCGTCGGCAGCAAGGGTTGGCAGTTCCCGCAAGGTGGCATGCACGAGCACGAGTCGGCGCAGGAGGCGATGTTTCGCGAATTGCGCGAGGAGGTCGGCTTGCGGCCAGGGGATGTTGAGATACTGGGCGAAACGGAGGAATGGTTGCGATACCGCCTGCCCAAAAAATACTTGAGGCACGGCAGCAAGCCGTTGTGCATAGGCCAGAAACAACAATGGTTCCTGCTCAGATTGCGCGGCGGTGAGGACCGGTTGCGATTTGATTGCTGTGATACACCCGAATTTGATCGCTGGCGCTGGGTGGATTTCTGGCGGCCGGTCACTGAAGTAATCTATTTCAAGCGACGAGTGTACGTGCAGGCTTTGAACGCGCTCGGGCCGTCGCTGTTCCCGGACGGTTTGCCCCCGCGTCCCAAGTGGTGGCCGCATCGCTGGAAGGTTGTGTTCGACAAGGATGCGGCTCAACAGCGCAAGTCAGTCGAAAACTAAGCGGGTTTCAGGATTGCCAGGGTAATAATACCCAATAGAAAAATGACCGGAATCTCGTTGAAGAATCGTAACCAGCGGGTGTTTTCCGGGCGCAAGCCGTTCTGCAGGCGACTCATCCAGTGCCGGCAGCGCAGGTGAAAGACAATAAGCCCGGCCAGCAAGAGCAATTTGACGCGAAACCAGAAAATTATCAGCAAGCCCGGGTTAATCCACAACAACAGCAGACCAAGAACGATTGTTACTGTGGCGCCGAGCGTCATCATGGCGTAAAGCCGGCGTTCCATGACCTGAAAGCGTTGCAGGCTGATCGCGTCGTTTGCCTCTGCGTGGTAAATGAACAACCGCGGCAAATAAAACAAACCGGCAAACCAGGTCACCATGAACGCGACATGCAGGGCTTTGACCCACGGGTACCATTGGCTTAGCTGCATAATTGCCACAGAACTTGCCCCGAATTCTGGCGGTGTACCAATAAGTTTCGCGTATTTTTCATATTGTTATTGTGCGATTCCGTGATCTGCTGCACTTCTGTTTGCGCTGGCCTGCGCGTAACATAACGCCTTTAACACGGTTTGGCAGTACATCTTGGGCAGAAAATCTCCGGTACACATCAGCGGCGTGCCTGCCTGGGCCGTACGCGTCGGGCTCGTTGTCGCAGTGTTGCTCGGCGCTTATCTTACCTTTGAGTTCGGTCGAATACAGGCTGGCTACAACGTTGCAGACGCGTTCGCCGATCGACAGGCGTTTACCTTGGAGATTGAGCAGCTTGAGGCGGCAATTGAGGCTCAGAAGGAGCAAATTGCGGTGCTGGAGACGCATCGCGATATAGATCGGGCAGCCTACATGGACGTCGAGGCGAGTCTGGGCGAGTTTCAGCGCAAGATTCAGGAGCAGCGGGACGCCATAGAATTTTACCGCGGCATTATTTCGCCAGAGGATGGCGGTCGCGGTCTGCGCGTCCAGGACGTGAAGCTGGCCAAGGCGAATGACGAGGGCGTGTACAACCTTCGAGTAGTGCTGGTTCAGGTGAAGCAGCACGATCAGACGGTCAAAGGTGAGGTCGACTTTAGTGTGGAAGGCGAGCAGGATGGCACCGCCCGTACCTACACGCTGGACGAGCTGCTGCCGGAGAATGAGGACAGCAGCTGGCCTTTCGCCTTCCGCTATTTTCAGGATTTTGACCGTCAACTGATAATGCCGGCCGGTTTTCAGCCGGAACGCATCAATATTGAAGTGACATCGCGCACCAAATCGGTCGAAAGCGTGAAACAAAGCTACCTCTGGCAGATGAGTCAGAGCTGAGGAGAGGAAATGTTCGGGCGCAAGCACAAGCGACACACTGTTGTTGATACCCTGGTTGGCAGTAACTCCAAGGTTAACGGGGACTTGCACTTCGCCGGAGGCTGCCATGTGGACGGTGTCGTCAAAGGCAGTGTCACGGCTGATCCGGAAAGCAACTCCGCACTGACGGTATCTGAGGACGGTGCTATTGAAGGTGGCGTGACAGTGCCCCATGTCATACTGAACGGCATTGTCCGTGGTGACGTCGTTGCGGGGCATCGGGTGGAACTCGGTCCCACAGCGCGAGTCATTGGCAATGTGTATTACAATCTGATCGAAATGGCGATAGGCGCTGAAATCAACGGCAAGCTGGTGCACCAGCCAGGTGGGCAGGTGCCGTTGCTGTCGAAGGCAGAAGATGCTGAGCCGGCGAAAGCCGTCGGAAATACCTGACAACACCCCGGTGATTGCTCGGGCAGGACAAAAATCATGCAAGTTGAAAACAACAGCAGTAACGCAATGCCGCCACCACCGATCGTCTTTACCGATGCGGCGGCGGACAAAGTTAGTGAGCTCATAAAAGAAGAGGACAACCCGGACCTGAAACTAAGAGTGTTTGTTTCCGGCGGTGGCTGCTCCGGCTTCCAGTACGGCTTTACGTTTGACCAAGCCATGGAAGAGGGTGACAGCAAGGTTGAGAACCGCGGAGTGACACTGCTTGTCGATCCGATGAGCGTTCAGTACCTGATGGGTGCCGAAATTGATTACAAAGAAGATTTGCAGGGCGCGCAGTTCGTCATTCGGAACCCGAATGCATCGACCACCTGCGGTTGCGGTTCTTCTTTTAACGTCTGAAGCTGGCGAGCAGAGCCAGCGCACCAGGGCGGGGCCATTAGCGTCGACTCCGTACAAGCAATAGATCGGTCACCCCGCGGCGCGGATGCGCCTGAAGTTATTGCGGCTGTTGATTTGGGTTCGAACAGCTTCCATATGATCGTGGGTGAGTTGCGCCACGGCCAACTGACTATCATCGATCGTTTGCGGGAGACTGTTCGACTTTCCGAAGGGCTGGAAATCACCGGTGAGCTCAGTGAAGCTGCGAAGCAGCGTGCGCTGGAGTGCCTGTCTCGATTCGGTGAGCGATTGCGGGATATGCATGCCCAGAATGTGCGTGCAGCCGGCACCAGTACCCTGCGTCGAGCAAAAGATGCGCGCCTTTTCGGCACTGCGGCAGAGCACGCTCTTGGCCATCCTATTGAAGTTATCTCGGGCGTAGAAGAAGCACGCCTGATCTATAAAGGGGTACTGCACAGCCTGCCGCCACATGCCGGTCATCGATTGGTGCTCGATATCGGCGGAGGCAGCACCGAACTGATTCTCGGTTGGGGCGATACTACGAAAGCGCTGGAGAGTCTCCATCTCGGTTGTGTTGCCATGACCGAGCGCTTTTTTGGAAATGGTGAGATTAGCCGTGAATCGTTCGAGCGTGCGCGCCTCGCCGCGCGTTTGGAGTTGCGACCAGTCAAAGCATTTTTTCGCGAAGCGCCGGACCTGCAGGCCATCGGTACGTCAGGAACAATACTGGCCACCGAAGTCGTTGCTCGCGAAATCGGCGTTCTCGACGGAGCGGGGCTGACGCTGCCGGTAGTTGAGGCACTCATTGACCGTGTGACCGAACTTGGGACTATTGAGAATCTGAAGCTGCCCGGCTTGTCAGAACGCCGTGCCCAGGTTTGGCCCGGCGGCCTTTCGATCCTGGTTGAGGTGCTGCAGGTATTGCGTATTCCGCGCATGCAAACCTCGGACGGAGCGCTGCGGGAAGGGCTGCTCTATGAAATGCTCGGCCGCTTGCAACACGAGGATGCACGCGAACGTACTGTCAGAGCGATGGCAGCTCGCTATCATGTCGATGAATGGCAGGCCGATCGAGTTGCGGCAACAGCACGCGACTTGCTGCAGCAGTGTGCGGAAGATTGGGACCTGACGTCGGGGCTTGCGCGCAGCATGCTGAGTTGGGCGGCCCGCTTGCACGAGATCGGTTTGGATATTTCTCACGATGGTCATCAGCGTCATGGCGCATACATTGCTGCCAACGCGGATATGCCGGGCTTTCCATGGTCGGAGCAGGCGTTGCTGGCGTTTCTTATTGCCAGCCAGCGTCGACAACTAAGTCGGTCATCGAGCCGCAAGTTGATGGCCGGCTGGCGGAGCAAAGGATTGCGCTTGGGTATTCTGCTGCGGCTTGCGGTGCTGATCAATCGAAGTCGAAGTTCCGAGCTAATGCCAGCAATCAAACTCGAAGTGAGCAAACGCACACTGGTTATTGCCTTCCCCGCCGATTGGCTGGAGGAAAACCCTTTGACGCTGGCGGATTTGCAGCGGGAGCAAGGCTACCTTAAGCAGGTGGGTTTCTCTCTTTCAGTAGAGACGATTGCAAACTAGTTCAGGGTGCGCTGCCACCCAGTTCGTCGAGCAGCGTAAGTTGCGCTGACACGCGTTCTTCATCGTCTCTCGGCTGCAGGCGCACGTAATGACCGTCGCCCTGGAGTGTCCAGGCGCCACAATTGTCGGCAAGAAAGAGTTCGAGATCGCGTTTCAAGCGTTTCTTGAGTGGCCGTTGCCGTATCGGGAAACACACTTCGGTGCGGCGGAAGAAGTTACGGCCCATCCAGTCCGCACTTGAGCACAAAAATTCTTCAGCGCCCCCGTTTTGGAAGTAATAGACACGTGAGTGTTCGAGAAAACGGCCCACGATCGAGCGTACCCGTATGTTGTCAGATAGCCCCGCAACGCCAGGCCGCAGCGAGCACATACCCCGGACGATCAGGTCGATTTGAACTCCCGCGGCCGAAGCGCGGTAAAGCGCGTCGATAATTTGCGGCTCAATCAAAGCGTTTACCTTGGCAATGATGCGAGCGTCTTGGCCCGCTTCTGCTAATTCGATTTCGCGATCGATGCGTCGTATTAATTCATTGAACAGCGAGAATGGCGCAGTGAGCAGGCGATCCAGATTCTTTGCTTCGGTCAGGCTGGTGAGCTGCATGAAAACTTTATGGACATCCTCGCCCAGCTTGTGGCTTGCGCTCAGCAATCCGTAGTCCGTATAGGCACGTGCTGTACCTGGGTGGTAATTGCCGGTACCGAGATGCACGTAACGACGGAGATTGTCCTGTTCCCGACGGACGACCATCGACATTTTGGCATGGGTCTTGAACCCGACCAGGCCGTAAACGACGTGCGCGCCAGCTTCCTGCAAACGATTGGCGAGCGAAATGTTGGCCGCTTCGTCGAAGCGCGCCATTAGCTCAATGATCACGGTAACTTCTTTGCCGGCACGGGCGGCTTCAACCAATCGATCAACAATTGGCGACGCGGCGCCCGTCCTGTACAGGGTTTGCTTGATCGCGAGCACCTTCGGATCAGCTGCAGCAGCCGCGATAAAGTCGACCACCGGCGCGAACGACTGATACGGATGATGCAACAAGATGTTCTGCTTTCGCAGAACAGCGAATACATTTTCTTCGTTGCGCAGCGCATCCGGTATGCCGGGCGTGAATGCCGGGTAGAAAAGTTCAGGGCGGTGAGCCATTTCGCAGACTGCGATCAGTCGATTCAGATTTACCGGACCATCTACGGCAAACATGTCCGTATGATCCAGCGCGAAGTGGTCAAGCAGAAACTCGCACAGGTCGTCCGGGCATTGTTGACTGATTTCCAGTCGTACTGCTTCCCCATAGCGACTGGCCGCCAATTCACCTTCAAGCGCGCGTACCAGATCGTCGACTTCTTCGTCGTCGACGTACAGATTGCTGTTTCGCGTGATCCGAAACTGGTAGCAGCCATCGACGGCCATGCCGGGGAATAACTCACTAACGTGCTCATGAATGATCGATGACAGAAAAACAAAGCACTCTGAGTCGGTATTGCAAAGGTGGTCTGGCAATTGAATGATGCGTGGCAATGACCGCGGCGCTTGCACAATCGCACGGTGCCGGCGTCGACCAAACGCGTCCTGACCATTCAGGCGCACAATGAAGTTGAGGCTCTTGTTCAGTATTCGGGGGAATGGCCGCGACGGGTCGAGTGTTAATGGCGTGAGTACCGGCACGATTTCCGTATGGAAGAACTTTGCCAACCAGGCGCACTGTTCATCGCTCCAGTTTTCGCGACGGGCAAACTCGATTCGGTGTTCGGCGAGTTGCGGCAGCAGTACGTCGTTCAGCAGGTCGTACTGCGCGCGTATCAGTTCAACAGAGCGCCGCCGAATTTCGTCGAGTAGCAGCTGCGGAGTCATGTTATCGGGGCCGGGCGCTGGCGCCCCAATCTCGAGTAGTTGTTTCAGTGATGCTGCTCGAATCTCAAAAAACTCATCGAGGTTGGTGCACGAAATGCACAAGAAGCGCAGCCGTTCCAGCAACGGGATTTCGGGATCATTCGCCTGTTCGAGAACACGGCGATTGAACTCCAGCAGGCTTAGGTCCCGGTTGATGTAGGGGTCGGTGGCAGGTACGGCAGGCGCGTCCAAGGTAATTCTCGGGTTCTTGATTGAATCGCTAAGTGTAGCAAGCGGGATGTTTCGGGAAGGTTAAATACGTCCCGAAAAAATACCGCCGAGTATGGCGGGTACGCGGGCGCCGGTTACCGCTGGAATATTGCCCGGAAGGCCGGCCAGGCGGCGCGCTGCGAGCCAGGCAAAAGCAGCCGCTTCGATCCAGTCCGGTTCCACGCCAGCCGTTGCTGTGCTGGCGACCCGTTGGTTTGGCAGGTTGTCCTGCAATCGCAGCATTAAATGTTGATTGTGCACGCCGCCGCCGCAAACCAGGACGTCGTTGGCGCCTGCCGCGTGGGCATGCACCGCGTCGGCGATAGTGCGCGCTGTCAGTTCACACAGCGTGGCCTGAACGTCGTTCACTCGTCGGTCTGATTCGCCGCTCAAATGTCGTGTCAGCCACGCATGATCGAAGTACTCGAAGCCAGTGCTTTTCGGAGGGGCAAGTGCAAAGTATTTGTCGGTCAGCATTTTGTTAAGCAGGCCGACATCTACAGTACCGCTTGCTGCCCAGTCACCATTCTCATCAAAGGGCTTGCCCGTGTGCAGCAAGCTCCAGGCATCCATGAGTGAGTTACCGGGTCCCGTATCGAAGCCAATGATGTTGCTATTCGCGCCGTTCAAAACCGTGACGTTCGCGAAACCTCCGATATTGAGAATCACCCGCTGTGCAGGACTGCCAAATGCCCAGGCGTGAAAAGCCGGGGCCAGCGGTGCGCCTTCGCCACCTTCCGCGAGATCGCGTCGGCGGAAATCAGCCACGGTCGTGATACCCGTTCCCGCGGCTATGGTGTTCGGGTCACCGAGCTGTACTGTGAATGGACGGCTGGCGCGTGGTTTGTGCCGCAGAGTTTGCCCATGGCTACCAATTGCCGTAATTGCGTCGGCTGCCGCGCCGCCCTGGCGAATCACACTTAGAGCGGCATCTCTGAAAGACTCGGCTATCCATTGATCAAGGCGACCGACTTCGTCGATCGTGCATTCGTTCGGGTTTCGACTCAGGTGGAGCAGCGTGTCGCGTAGTTCTGTCGCGTAAGGAAAGGTTCTTGCTGCGATAATTTTGCAGGTCGCGTCATCGAGCTCGACGAGGGCAGCGTCGATACCGTCCATGCTGGTTCCGGAAATTAGGCCGACGTACAGGCCGCACCATGCCGGCTTACCGGGCAATTAATGAACTCGCGCGCTTAGTCAAAAGATGCTGCGGCAATTTGCGTGCGCTTGTAGTTCTGCAGCTCATTAAGAATGGGCTCGGCCGTCGCCATGAATTCGTTGCGGTACTCTTTTTTTATCGGGTCTGCTTGCGGCAGCTGTACCGTACGTGGGTTTCGATGCACCCCATTGAGCCTGTATTCGTAGTGCAGGTGCGCTGCTGTTGCGAGGCCTGTACTGCCAACGAAGCCGATAGTTTGCCCTTGACGGACTCGTTGACCGGCACGTGCATTCTTCGCGAAGCTCGACATGTGCGCGTAGAGGGTGGTGATGTTGCCACCATGCTGAAGGATAACGGCGTTGCCATAACCGCCCTTACGCCCGCGGAAAATAACCTTGCCATCCCCCGCTGCTTTAATCGGTGTGCCTTTGGGTGCGGCGTAGTCCACTCCCTTGTGCGCACGGATCGTATTGAGCACCGGGTGTTTTCGGTTCGGATTGAAGTTTGAACTGATGCGGGTGAAGTCGACCGGCGCACGAACGAAAGCCTTTCGCACGCTGCGCCCATCCGGCGTGAAATAATCCGAGCGACCTTCCGGGTCAACGTAACGGACCGCCTGAAAAGTTCGGCCATTGGTATTGAACTCGGCCGCTATGATTTCGCCGGTAGTTACGAACTTCCCGTTCTGCCAAATTTCTTCGTAGAGAATGTAGTAATCGTCGTTCGTTCTTATATCAAGTACGAAATCTATGTCCCAGGCGAATATGCCTGCGAGATTCATAATGAGCTTGTCTTGCAGCCCCGCCGACGCGGCGCTTTCAAACAACGACGATTCGATCCGGCCGTAGGCGTTGCGACGAACGGTTTCTATCGGGCGTTCCACCAGCTCGGCAAAAAAGCCTTCGTCGCTGCGGGAAATTTGTAATGACTGTGTGAGGTTTAGTTCTCGATAGAGACTCATCAACTGGCCTGCATCGTGGCCAATCTCGAAAGTGTCGCCAGGGCGCAGCATTTTCAAGTGGCTGGCGGCCTCGGGTAGTTGGACAATTTCCGCCAGGTCGGCAAGGCTGATTTTATTGCGCCTGAAGACCTGCTCAAGAGTGTCGCCCGACTTGATCGTATGGCGGACAACATCGAACACAGGCGCTTCTGGCAGGGCCAGAGGTGGATGAAATGCGCTTCTGGCAACAACTGTTGGGCGGCTGACGAATTGCGGGAACGGTTCTGAGGTCTGAGCAGCGTCGTTGAGCGCAACCTCTACCGCGTCCGTTACTACATCGAATTGTTCGACGGCTTGGCTGGTCAGATTCGCTCCTGCAGCCGGTTCGCTCGTCTGATTCGATCCGGATGCGTTCTTGATCATTATGACGCCGGCGACAACGAGCAGCGGCAAGCCCAAACCCAGTGCGAACCATCGCCAGGCTTTGCCAGGGGCATCAGGTTTGGCGGAATTTTGTTTGTAGTCGTGAAGCAAAAGGCTCACCGGTCTTGGCACGGTGTAAATCTCCGGGGGTGCGGCATTGCCGGTACTTTACAGCCGGCCATAGCTAACGTCAAAGAAAAGACTCTCAAAATCATAGCGTTAAAAAAATAAACTGAGGTGGGTTCTGGGTCGGAAAAATGTTTACCGATGGCAACTGCCAAATGCTTGGAAATTGTCGTCGCCAATGCCTGTTTTTGAGACGTATATCCGCGGCTCGGGCTTCAAAAGCGGCCGTGTAGTGCTAAAGTTCTGCTGCTGAAAATCACGGGTAGTCTCATAACTATGAAAATACAGGAACAACTGGACGAACTGGCGCGCGGCTGTGACGAGATTCTGCCGGAAGGCGGCTTGAAGGAAAAGCTGGAGCTAGGTCGTCCGTTGGTGATCAAGGCCGGTTTCGATCCGACGGCTCCCGATCTTCATGTCGGCCACACAGTGCTGATAAACAAGATGCGCCAGTTCCAGGAGCTGGGTCACGACGTGGTGTTTCTGATTGGTGATTTCACCGGCATGATCGGCGACCCCAGTGGCAAGAACGCCACCCGACCGCCTTTGAGCCCTGAAGACATCGAGGCGA